>JADJVM010000011.1 GCA_016710595.1 Niastella sp. | reverse complement strand
CTCCCGGCTCAACAAATATTTGAATAAATTCTTTCCCTTCTTCATCAATATTGATCCACCTTACACGCCCAGATACCAGTTGATAATAAAAACTGCAAGAGGTTCCTTCATTAAATATAACTTCCCCTTTGTTTACTTTTTTAAAAGCAGCACCGTAGGCTAACAGAACATCTATATCAATCATATACAGGAATCGTTTTTACAATGGTTATGAATGACCAAATCTAATCCCTTCCACTTTGCTTTGGCATGATTTTCAACAAGTTTATATATGATTCTAATCATTTTATTGAAATTTTTAAAGCTAAATGGTGCATTTGATGCCATTTTATTGGCAAAAATATCAACGTTAGCTGTTTTACTGAATACTTATGACCAGACTCATAAGATTAAAAACAATACCGCAGTAATCTTGTATCGTTAAATTAAAAATTAAAAAAAGAATTATGAAAAAATTAATCATTATCGGTATTGTTGGATTGATCAGTATAATCATGTACTCCTGCGGTGGAGGTAATAGTAATTCGGGTACGCCCGTTCCGGGAGAAAAAACGGCTAACGGAAACCCTTCTTATGATCCTAACCGCGGTGAAGGAAAGTTTAAAAAAGTAGAAGTAGGTGCAACCATTGATGCTGCTATGGCAGAAAATGGCAATAAAGTGTTTAGCGTAAAATGTGGCAGCTGCCATAAACTTTCTGAAGAAAAACTGGTGGGCCCTGGTTGGAAAGGTGTTACCAGCAGAAATACAGCAGAATGGATCATGAATTTCATTACCAATACTGACGAAATGTTGAGTAAAGACCCCAAGGCACAGGCGCAGCTTGAAATTTGTTTGGTACGTATGCCTAACCAAAACCTCACAGATGATGATGCCAGGGCTTTGTACGAGTTCATGCGTAAAAATGATGATTCAAAATAATGGTGGTTAATCAGTAATTACAAAATTACACAGTGAAACCCGCTTTAAATAAATACAATCCTAAATATAACTAAAATGAAAAAATTAAAAATCATTGTACTAGCCTTGGTTGCTTTTACAATCAGCATGTCTTTTAATTCCTGTAAACCAAAAAATGCAGGTAACACCGTAAGTGCCGATGCAGCCGGTAAAGTGTATGTTGCACCCGGTAAATACGATGAATTTTACAATTTTGTTTCAGGTGGTTTCAGCGGACAAATGAGTGTGTATGGTTTACCCAGTGGAAGATTATTACGTGTGATTCCTGTTTTTTCTGTTGATCCTGAAAAGGATGGGGTTACAGCGAAGAAACAAAACCAATGTTGAACACTTCACATGGTTTTGTACCCTGGGATGACCTGCACCATATAGCACTATCTGTTACCAACAGCGAACATGATGGCCGTTGGGTTTTTGCCAACGGTAACAATACACCCCGTATTGCAAGAGTTGATTTAAAAACATTCCGTACTGCAGAAATAATTGAAATACCCAACAGTGCCGGTAACCACTCCTCTCCTTTTATTACAGAAAATTCTGAATACGTAGTGGCTGGTACGAGGTTTAGTGTACCAATTGGTGATAAGCAGGATGTACCAATCAATTACCTACAAACGAAAACTTTAAGGGCACGCTAAGTTTTATCGGCGTAGATAAAAGATCAGGTAAAATGGATATCGCTTTTCAAATTCTTTGCCCCAGGGTGTCAACTTTGACCTTGCCCGTGCAGGTAAAGGAAAATCAGCTGGTTGGTTCTTCTTCAGTTGCTATAATTCTGAAAAAGCAAACACCCTGCTGGAAGTAAATGCTTCGCAAAAAGACAAAGACTTCATCATGGCGGTTAACTGGAAAAAGCGGAAGAGTACCTAAAAGCAGGCAAAGGAGAAAAAAGGCAGTAAGATATGCACATAATACCTACAATGAAAAAACACATTCAGCCACTTCAAATTAGAATGGAAGTGATGGTACTGGATCTAAAAACTGACAGATATGTTTTACTTTTTCCCTTGTCCCAAATCACCACATGGTTGTGATGTAAGTCCAACAGGCGAATATATAGTAGGCAGTGGGAAATTAGCTGCTTTGATACCTGTGTTCAGTTTCGATAAATTACAAAAAGCCATTGCAGCCAAAGACTTTATTGGCGATTTTGATGGTATTCCGGTTTTAAAATATGAATCCGTATTGCATGGTGAAGTAAAAAAACCAGGTCTTGGCCCTTTACATACCGAGTTTGATGATAAAGGCAATGCTTACACTTCTTTCTTTGTATCATCTGAAGTGGTAAAATGGAATGTGCAATCACTGAAAGTTCTCGACAGGATAGCCACTTATTATTCAGTTGGTCACCTGAGTGTGCCCGGCGGACCTACAAAAAAACCGCATGGCAAGTACCTGATTGCTTATAATAAAATTACCAAAGACCGTTATTTACCTACAGGGCCAGAACTGGCACAAAGTGCACAGCTTTATGATATCAGTGGTGAAAAAATGAAACTACTACTTGATTTTCCAACCATAGGTGAACCACACTATGCAGAAGCAGTCCCGGCAGACCTGATAAAAAACAGCCGTGAAATTCTTTAAAATAGAAGAAAATAAAAATCCTTATGCATCCAAAGGAGAAGGACAACAAAAGTTGTTAGGGAAGGAAATAAAGTACATGTATATATGACCTCTATTCGTTCACACTTTAATCCGGATAATATTGAAGGAGTAAGAGTTGGAGATGAAGTGTACTTCCACGTTACAAATCTTGAACAGGATTGGGATGTGCCGCACGGTTTTGCTATTAAAGGAGCCAACAATGCCGAATTACTGATTATGCCCGGGGAAACGCAAACCCTGAAGTGGATACCTGAAAAAGTGGGTGTGTTCCCAATGTACTGTACCGACTTCTGTAGTGCCTTGCACCAGGAAATGACCGGGTATATCAGGGTATCCCCTGCAGGTAGTAATGTTCCCTTGATATTCAGTACCGGTAAAAATTATGCGGTAGCAGACACTTCTAAAAAGAAATAGTGAATCATTTTAAAGAACAGGCTAAATAGTAGCCTGTTCTTTATTTTGAATAGAAAATACCATCTCATGAAAAATGAAAAACTGAAACCCTGGATTAGAATATTACTGATTGTTTGTGGTTTAGCCCTAGTTCTTGTTTTATTTGTTCCGCTTTGGAAAATAGATCTGGTAGCTCCGCAATATCCTGAAGGTTTAATGTTGTTGATCTTCCCTGATAAACTGAGTGGCAATGTGGATATTATCAATGGCCTCAACCATTATATTGGCATGAAAACATTGCACACCGCAGATTTTATTGAATTTACCCTCCTTCCGTATATCATCAGTTTTTTTGCAGGTGCGTTTATTATAGTTGCTGCACTGGGGCGTAAAAAATTACTATACGTATTACTCATCCTGTTTGTAAGTTTTGGACTGTTAGCCATGTACGATTTTTGGAGATGGGAGTATAATTATGGTCATAATTTAAACCCTGATGCTGCCATCATTGTACCAGGCATGGCTTATCAACCTCCATTAATTGGGTTCAAACAATTACTAAATTTTGGGGCCTATTCGATGCCGGATATGGGCGGATGGATTTTTATCAGTGTGGGTGCCGCTTTAGTTCTTTGTGCAGTACTTACCTGGAAAGGCAGTAGAAAAAAAAAACAACTACCTAAAATAACGTCGGCTCTTGTATCATCATTTTTTCTTTTTTTCTTTTCTTCCTGCTCTTCTGGCCCCACTCCTATTAAAACAGGAACTGATAATTGTTACAATTGCAAAATGACTATCACTGATGAACGTTTTGGCGCCGAATTGATCACTGCCAAAGGAAAAATATACAAGTTCGATGATGTACATTGTATCTTGTCTTTCTTAAAATTAGCAGCGGTCGATGGTAACAAAATAAAATCTGTTTTCCTCACTAATTATTGTGGCAACCATCAGTTGATAGATGTTAATCAATCGAACTTGCTAAAAAGTGAGCAATTAAGAAGCCCGATGGGTGGCAATATTGCAGCATTTGATAATACCGATAGCCTCCAAAAAATAAAACAAAGATTCGAAGGCACTATTGTAAACTGGACCGATCTTACAAAATAGTGAAAACCATTATTGCCATATCGCTGTTGTTCTTTATCTCTTTAACTGCTATAGCAAAAACTATACGGGTGGGAAAAGGGCAGGGTTTGTACAAGCATTCAACAGGCCTTAGACCTTTCATTCAATGGCGATACAATATTGGTTGAGCCCAACCAGGTACCGTGAAAAAATCTGATCATATTAAAATCAATTTTTTATTAGGTAGTAACTATCCTGTAATAGATGGAGAAAATAAGTATGAAAATATTTCTATTAAAGCTAATGGTGTAGTGGTAGATGGATTTAAAATTATTAATTCAGGCATTTCAAGTATTGAAGATTACGCCGGTATCAAGATCTATAATAGCCGTGATGTTATAGTAC
>JADJVM010000010.1 GCA_016710595.1 Niastella sp. | reverse complement strand
GATAACTTACAGATAAAGTTGGTATATAATAATTTTCTTCGAAATGCAACCATGTAAAATTCAATTTTAAATGAATATCCCAATACCAAATTTGTAGTAGTAGTATTGAAGTCAATAATTTTTTAACGAATTAGCAATTATAAAAAGATAGTAGCAATTTATATGAAGGCTAATAAATTATTACTTTCCCCTCCTTGTATTGCTTTGTGGTACGGAGGGTCAACCACAAAACCAGGCTGGCTGATAGTTTGCGCATTAAATTGTCACAAACCTTACCCGCATCCGAAAAATAGTGGCTTATCATGCAGCTTTCAAAACCAATCCATAAACTCCTGATACGCTGCTACCCTATCTCCTTATGGGCCGTGATTCTATAGCTGCTGTTTCTCAACCAAACAGGAAAAAGAAATGTAGAATTCATGTGTGCTTTACTCATTGCACCAGGAAAATCATGTAGATAGCGCCCTATTTATCATCAACGGTATTTTGCGGGTATGAAAACAATGCTGTAAATAAAAGACAATATCTGGATATGCTATTTTTTAAAGCCAAAATATTAGACCGGGGCAATCGCTATACCGATGCATTACGCCAGCTTTATCTTGTTTTAAAAGTAGCCCAAATTCAAAAAGATACACTTACCATCATTCAGGCAAAAACCGGTATCGGCTGGGTGCAGATTGAAATGGAACAATACCCCGAAGCGCTCCGTTGGTTAGAAAGCTTGCATACATCATCCAATAATTCTTATTATCATGGTTATGGCGCACTGTACAGCAACCTTGCATCTACTTACAATGCACTGGGTAAAACCGCATTAGCATATCAAATACATTGATATTGCGATGCGGAAGCAAAGGCAACAGACAATGAACTGTTCCTGGAAGCTGCAATGAGTGTTAAGGCAAAGATATTAATAGACCATAACCAACAGGAACTTGCTGGAAACCTTTTAACAGAAGTGGTAAACCTCAGAAAAAAATTTAATGACCCCTTTTACACCCGTATTTGATATGAGTAGCCTGGCGAGCTTATGCCAGCATTGGCCAAACACAAAAGGATTCGTTTATGTATGGAGGGGATTCAAATTGCAAAAGAAATAAACTTTCTTCCCAATTATTAATGATGTACCATAGCCTTGCTGAAAATTATAAAGCAGCAGGTAATACCGGTGTATGCCCAAACACTGGAAGATATCATACAACTAAAAGACTCATTCAATAATATTAATTCTGCCAAATTACTGGGCGCATTAGCAAGCCAATACGGAAGCACAAAAAAAAAGCAGGAAATACTAAAGGCCAAAAATGGATCTCACTCAAAAAAATTATTTACTCATTGGTTCTGCCATTTTTTGGAACCTCATCGCTGTAATAGCCCTGTTACTATTTTGAATTGTCGCCGACGGCAAACATTAAAATTGAACCAGGCTTTGCGGATCAAAAACGTAACGAAGCAGAAGCCGTGCAAGTGAATGGCAGAGGAAAGAACGTACCGCATGCTGCCGACCTGCACGATAACCTGGGTGCTTATGCCGCTTCACTTGCTGCGAATCTCAATTACCTGCAACCTACATTAGAAGCCGAATACGTAATGCACTCCTAGAACTTCAATCAAATTCGGGTGCTATTATTTCTGGAATTGAATGATACGATTTGGGTACTTAAAAAAGTCGCTAGCTACCGCTATCAGTGATCGGGTAAAGCAGTTTATAAACAGGATAAAACGAAGTTATCCAGGTAAAAAATCAATGTAAAAGAAAATATCACTGATAATATTTTACTGCCACTTCTCAGGCGTTCCATTTATATCGTCTTATACAGGAAGGGGTAAACAATGCATTAAAAAACACAGTGAAGGAAAAAAACATCCTGGTACATATCATTTCTAACAGAGATTGGGAAGTGATGATTGAAGATGATGGAGTGGGTATGCCTAATGCAGCTATGCAAAATGGAAATGGTATTTATAATATGAACTCAAGAACTACGAAGCAGGTGGCAAATTGTTAGCTGGCAAGCAGGAATTAAAGGGGTACAAGGGTAAGTATTCAGCCAAAACTAGCCAATGATTACTCAATTTTATTTACTACAGATTGATTATTTTCAAAATGGCAGGTTTCCTAATTTTAAATTATTATGAATTTTACAGTAGCACTCACCGAAGACAACCAACTAAACAGGAATACTTTTCTGCAAAAAATTCAAATGCTTGGAAATATGCAGGTAGTATTTGTAGTGGCCAATGGCCAGCAATATTTAGAAGAGTTAAAAGGGATGCCTGTTGATAAACTTCCGCAGGTAATTTTTATAGATTTAGAGATGCCATTGATGGATGGTATAGAAACTATCCGCCTCGCAAAATCTATTTACCCACAAATACATTTTATTGTATTAACTGTATTTATGATGATGATAAAATATTTGATGCTATAAGCCGGTGCATCGGGATACCTGCTTAAACATGACCCTCAGGCGTGTTACAGGAATCTGTAATGAACGGGATAGATTTTGGTGGCGCCCCGATGAGCCCAGCCATTGCAAGAAAAGCGCTTCAACTTATGAGCCGTGCTACCATGCCTAATGAAACAATCAGCAATCACTTACCCGAAATGATAACCAACCGGGAAGAAGAAATTTTAAAAATATATGGTTGATGGCTGGATGCAAAAAGATTTCAACCGTATTACACATCAGTGTTCTTACGTAAGAAAACATATTGCCAATATTTACGAAAAACTATATGTACAATCCTGGCAGAAATTATAAATATGGCACACCATAATAAATGGTTTAATAAATAGAGGTGATGTTTTTTTGTGGGGTTGTAATGGGAAGTTTGGCAAAGGGCTGGAATTCATTGCTCGTTTATAAGCTGCTGGCCGGATGCCAGGCAGCGGCAGGCTTTCACGGGGTGGTACTGATAGAGGCAAAAAATTTCTCCGACTGATTGGAAAATCATTTTTGACGGTAAAACTATTTCACTTAGTCCTGCTATTGGGAACTGGAATTTTAGATGCAATTCACATTACTGGATTACTAAAAGCAGAATAAGGTTTGCCCGGCAATGGTCGGTAAGTGAAATAGAGTATGGCAGAGAAAATGATTCAAAGAAGAAGAAAAAGTATTTCAGGAAGAAGAAAAATTAAAATTGTATCTTTTCATGTGTCGTTGTACTTCTCTTTCTACTTGGTCAAAATCAGGCAAATCTTTTATTTGTTCACTCATAGAACTTTTTTTCAACGACCCCTATATCGTGGCTACACAAGGCTTTAAACACACAGAAACGTACCAGCAACTCATTAGCTACGCAGGGCTTAGTCCCAGGGAATACAGCAGTGGAAGCAACATACGAGGCAAAGTACGCATCTGCAAACAAGGTGGCTCATTGATGCGTCATACACTCTACATGTGCGCCGTTAATGCCAAAGAAACAAATGGAGTCTGCAAGGATTATTTGACCGGTTAGTTGCAAAAGGAAAAATAAAAAACTAGCCATTATTGCAGTTGCAAATAAGCTTCTAAAACAGGTTTTCGGAGTAGTAAAAACAAATGCTTGTTCGATAGAAATTATTATAAAAAAATTGCCTGATTTGTTTGGTTTTATGCACAGTTCGTGTTGTGCGTTCGTGCTACTCTGTCTGCCCATTAACTTTTTCGCCACAGTAAGGGCAAACCACCCAAAGTTTTTCAAGTTGACTGTAACACTTGTCGCAAGTAATTACTTTCAACAATTGACTTAATTGGAATGCTTGTTTTAACTGTAAATGTTTCGGGAATTTCTTTTAAGAAACTTGATTCATTACCTTTCTCTGTGATAAGAAAGAGTTTGTCTTTGGCTCTGGTAATTGCAACATAGAACAATCGTCTTTCTTCTTCCATAAGCAAGTCGTGGTTTGCTTTTTTAATAACTTGAAAAATTCTATCTTCTAACCAAATGTCAGGGAAACCTCCATTGCCTTCTGTCAAACCAATTATGAAAACGACTTTCGCTTCAAGTCCTTTCGCTGCATGAATTGTTTTTGATTGGACTCTCACATTCTCGTTTTAAAACGAAAGAAGTAAGGCGAATACATTTTACTTCTACGGTAGAGGAATAAAATATCATCGTTAGTCAATCCGTCCTCTAACAATTCTCTTACTTTGTCAAAGCAGAATTGAATGTTCTCATCTTGGTTACTTCCTGAATAAACAACAATTTTGTGTTCTGACTTTTTGATGCCTGAATCTCTTTTTTCAACTTTGAACTTGTTGTGTTTTATTACCTCATTACTTGCTCCGACAATATTTTTGTACTCCGATAATTTAAATTGAGTTTTATAACTTTTGAATTAGGAAAGTGATTTTCAAAATCAACTATGTAACTCACATTAGAACCTCTAAACCCATAAATACTTTGCCAATCATCGCCAACACAAAAGAGCTGCGTTTGGTCTGTGAGTAAAAGTTTTATTAAATCAACCTGTAAATTATTTACATCCTGGAACTCGTCAACCAAAAATGTATTGGTATTTGCTTTTGTATTTGTTTGCAATGTCCTCATGATTCTGAAATAGGGAAGTGCTTCGTGAAATCAAGTCGTTGAAATCAAGATAAGATTTGTCGGTGCAATAGTGAACATATTTTTTACGATTGGAATTCCCAACTCGTAAAAGTTCCGAACTCTTTCGTGTTGGTCTTTCCTTGCATTTTCCAAAACCAAATCAAAGTCAATGTTTTCAACTTTTATCATGTCGGTGATACGCATGATTTGTGCAACAAAATCTTTTACATCTTCATGGTAGCCGTTAAATTCTTCCCTTGTATGTGAGTGCCACGGTTGCATGATAGTTTGCTGGCAAACGATTTTTCACAACCTTGTCAAGTGTATGATTGAACAATGCAGAATCCTTTGTCATTGCTTCAAAAGTTTTCACTAAAAGCAAATTCCCTTTTTGAAATTGCTCCTCTTTGTCTTTGGTTGAAAAACTTTTGTCGCTTACATGCTCAATATATAGGTTGGCTTCGGGAATATAGAAGTCAGGATGAAAAGCGAAAGTCCTTTACATTGAGCAAAGGCTCGTATTCATACTTAATGCTGTGTCGGTAAAACCAATCGGCAATAAATTGCTCGGATTTTGAACGAACTTTTGTTCCATCAAGAGTTGTGAAGTACTTGCCGTCTTTCGGCACATAATTTCCATCTGTTTTCTTGAGGTGAATTTTGTCAATGATATAATCTAAAAAGTAGCGTTTGAGTTGGAAGCAAAATTCTGTGTCCTCACATTGCTCAATCAAAAGTTTATGGACTACTTCAAAAACTGTTTCGGGTGCTACATGCTTTGAAAGTTCATCTTCTTCGTCTTTCTTTTCATCTCCGATTATTCGGAATTTATTGTCAAACTCGTTTACTCCGTAATTGCGAAGTATGCTATAACAAAAGCTGTGAAATGTTCTGACAGTTAAACCGTCAATCCATTTATTTTTTTCTGTTGCAGAAATCTTTCTTTGTCTTTGTCCGCTTTACTTAGTCGTTTATCAAAAAGAAGTTTTTCATATTCTCCTGTTTGGTCGGCTGAAATGATTAAGCGGTCAATCATTTCATTAGTTGCGTTCTTCGTAAAAGTAATTGCAAGAATGCTTGACGGACTTACGCCTTTTTCCTCAATCAAGTAGATGAGTTTCTGCAAAAGTGTTTTAGTCTTACCTGAGCCTGCACCCGCCAAAACTAAAAGCCGCTTGTCTTCGCTTACAACTGCTTCTCGTTGCTTGTCGTTAAGGGAACCTAAATTTGTTTTGGTCTCTGTGGGTTGCATATATAAATTATGTCAGCAAGATAAAATTTAATAGTTACTTTCTTCCAAAATCAGCAGGGTTTTCACCCCATGCCCTTGTTTCCCATTTTAAAACTTCGTTCTCATACTCGTTTTCTTTGAGCCATTTTATTGCCCTGTCAAGTAGTTCAAAAAGTTTTGTGTTTTTATCGCTGCGGTTATGGTTTGTTCTTGCTTCTTTGTCACGAACCCAACCTATAGCATTTCTGCTGTCTGAATAGATTGGAAGTTTGATATTGTTCTTTTTGCAATGAGCAAGTGCATGAACAATTCCTAAAAAACTCAACAATGTTATTTCTAAGCGTCCTCAAACGGACCCATTTTAAAATTACTTCTTTGGTCGTAGTGTGAACGCCTTGATATTCTACAACACCAGTTGAAGTGTTCCATGCTCCGTCAACTGAAATACTTTCCTCAATTGGCTTACCAATTAGTTTGAGTTGCTCGTCTGTGAGTTCGCTTTCAAAAATGTGTTTGCCGATGTAATCCCACCACTCGTCTTTGAATGCTTGTTCTGCTAATTGCCGTGTCTTGAAAGATTTGTAAACCGCTTTGGGAAACTTGTCGGTTTGTGCTTTACAGTCCTCCCATGTTTCAAAACCCCTGTCTGTCGTCCATTCCATACTACATAAAATTTTTTGTTTTTGTCATTGTCAGTTAGTGGATGTCTTGTGATAGTTTTGCATGTCGGTTCAAAGTTAGCACTGTCGCCAAAGCATAACGGCTACGCATTTATGCAGGACTGGAATTAGAATTCCTTCTGCCGGAACCGTTGCCAAATTTTAATTAAAAAGTTCATTGTTTATTCTATCGCTCATTAATTTTTTTCTGCCCGGAACTACTGCCGAAAAGATCCACCAAAGCTCATTATTAGCACTTCAGCCAGGCTTGTATAAATGCGAATGTTGTATGCTGTTTCACCATCCATAATGTTCGTCCACCCAAATTTGATAAGTCCAGTTAGGTGCAATTATTGTGTCGCGGTAAAGTTATCAGGGTCATTGTTAACTGCTGAAATTCTTTTCCAAGTTAGTGTATGTCCCACGTCAACATTTTCTTTCTCTTTGTGAAGGTTTTTGGCTGCAATTTCTATCGTACTGTCTTTTTGAAGAGTGAAGCCGCGAATTTTGTTTTTACCAAGTTTTTTAAAAATTCTCTCAACTGAAGGATAAATAAATTCTGGCATATTTTCTACACTTACTTCATCTATTAGCTTCTGGTCATTTGGTCCCGTGCCGTAACTAAGTGCTGTCGCGCCACCATAATTATAATAAAAGCTAAAGAAGTTTTCATCTTCCTGAATTGTTGCTGTGTCGCCATTGCTGTAAGAATGAAATACGAAGTGACGGCTATTTCTATATTTGAAGATTGTGTCAATATTAGTAACGATAATGTTTTTTAAGCTGTCATAGAGTGTTGTGTAAGCTCCCCCAAAAATAGTACGTTTTAAAAGTAGACAAAATTAGTAACTTTAAAAACGTAAAATATGAAAAAGAGCACATTCAGCCCTGCCCAGATTGCAGGCATTTTAAAAGAATTTGATGCTGGCAAATCAGCCGAAGAAATTAACCGTGAACACGGAGGTAAGTAAAAGCTGCCTTGTATAAATGGCGACAGCGTTATGGAGGTATGGAAGCCTCTGAACTTAAACGGATAAAAGAACTGGAAGAAGAAAACAGCCGTTTAAAAAAGATGTATGCCAACCTGGCGATGGAGCTTGACGTAGCAAAATACATCATTGAAAAAAAGCTTTAAAGCCTTGCGAAAAAAGAAGAGTTATTGTTGAGCTGCGTAAAGAGCGGCCCAAAGACATCAGCAAGGCGTGTCGCCTTTTAAAGCTTAGCAGAAGTAGTCTGCATTATCAATCCATTAAAAATGATGAAACCGTTATGAATCAATTAGAGAAACTTGCCCGGGAGCATCCGGTTGAAGGTTTTTGGAAGTGTTATCACCGCATCCGCAATGCGGGAACCGTTATTAATCATAAAAAATTACACAGGGTGTATCGGCAAATGGGTTTACCTCTACGGCGCAAAGTGAAGAAGCGCCTGCCTGCAAGAGTAAAGGATCCATTGGCCATACCGGAAGGATTTACACAAACTTGGAGCATTGACTTTATGAGTGATGCACTAAGCAACGGTACAAAGTTCCGCTCCTTTAATGTAATTGATGATTACAACCGGGAGGTATTATTTATAGAAACTGATTATTCTCTAAAAAGCAGCCGGGTGATATGGGTACTAAAACATCTGATCAGCCGCTATGGTAAACCGCAAAAATAAGGATGGATAACGGCCTTGAGTTTGTGGCTAAATTAGCCAGGGAATGGAGTAAGGCTAATGAGATTGAGTTTAAATATATACAACCTGGGAAGCCCATGCAAAATGGCTACATAGAGCGATTCAATAAAAGTTATCGGGGTGGCGTTCTGGATGCTTACCTGTTTGATAATATAGATGAGGTAAGAGAAGTATCACAAGTATGGGTAGATGATTATAATTGCAGACGACCTCATGATGCATTGGGTGGGCTTCCTCCAAAAATATACAGGGAGCAAAATAAAAAAGCTCATCCAGCTATTGGGCTACGTTGCGCTTCGGCTACGCCTTGGCTTCACTACGCCCAATAGCTGGATATTATACTATAATGATAAATTATTCTACTTTTGAAGTGTACTAAAAAGGGGAAGCTTACAGTATTATGGGTATTTAACAATCAAAGGATTAATATTTTCCAATGTGCAGAAAATAGAATTTCCTCATTAAATGAAGTTAAGAGAATTATTTTAGCAAGAAAGGTGAAGTACCTAACTGCCTTGTACAAAACCAATCCCGGAAAACACTTTACTCCGTTGCCTTTACGCTCCGCAAACTCATCCGTGATTTTCGTTTATGTACTTGATTGTAGCTTTACTTAGCTTCTCTAATGCATCAAGATTTAGGTCCGATAACTTTTTGAAGTAAATACAAGCTTTACCCTTTTTATATTTTCCCAGTTTATCAAGCAATTTTTTATCGTCATTACCTGCTGCAAGAACATACAGAGAGAACTCAGCTTTTCTCGGTGAAAAGCCAATTATCATAGCGTCGCCTTCGTGTCCGCTTGCATACTTATAATGATAACTCCCAAAGCCAATTATGGTGGGCCCCCACATTTTGGGCTCAAAGCCTGACCATTTTTTCATGAGTTCAATAAGGCAAAGACTATCTTGTTTCTTTTGCCCGTTGTCAACAAATGAATTTATGAAGTCAATTACACTGGCTTTTGTTTCTGTCGTTTTATTTATTGCCGCCATAAACTTTCTCGTTTTATGATAGAGTGTAGTTTACAATGTTCGTTAACTTATAAATATAAGCAATTTCATAAATCCATTTCTTAAATAGGCATAGAAAAAATCAACCAACCCACAAACATTTATGACTTACCAAAGGACTGGAATTTTATAATTGCTCACCGATGCCTTATGTGAGAATTCATTTATCACTCTCCTGCCCGCTTGTAGAAAAATTAGAATGGTTACAATTTAATTATAACCATACAACTAAATATCTTCATCTAATTTTACAAAATTTTTTTAGTTACTTAGAGCATTAAAAATTAAATTTTAATGATACATTAGCTGTCCGATGTACACTTATCCCTATGTTTGCTGGAAGAGGATCTTGCAGAATTTCGAAATAGGTAGAAACATTCATCGCTTTTCTTTTATTCCGTGCCGAAGCAATAAATAAAGGAATACTCCCAATCATTGATGCACAGCCGGTATAAATCGCTACAAGATACGGGGTTTCAGATTTTGTCCAATCACTACTAACATCCAATATAATTGCTCCTACTCCCAGTGCAAAGCCTCCTCCCAGAAGTGACCATGCTGCTGTTTTTTGCTTTTTGCTTTTTTGTAAATAGTCTGTTTTGGTTAAAGATTGGCTTAATTCTTTTTGTTGGCAAAATGTACTTGTAGTCATCAATAGCAAGATTGCCCAGATAAAATATTTTCTCATAAGTGTTTAATTTAAAATTAAAAAAAATACGCTCATAGGTTTGCTCACAAACATATTTTAAGGTTAATAGGCGGCATTTTTATTGCCCGTAACTTATCTTGTTCTCCTTTCAAAAAAAAAGTTACAGAATTTATTTACCAAAATTCTGAAAGATTATTTTTCTGCAATCACAATCCTGAACTTATTATGATATACTATGTGACCATTGGCTTGAACGAAAGGTTGTACAGCCTGTAACAATGTTTCATGCACTTTTTGAAAGCCACAATGTTCAATGGCTCTTGATACTGGCCCCGCAGACATTAACCCTTTTAAAGCGGTTTCGATATTAGCATAATCCCACACCGATATTACATCCTGATTGCTAAGAATTTTAAAACCAACTTCGCCCAAAATATTCTCTAATAACTGGTTTTCTGAAAATGCAAATGGATCCCTAGACCCGGTGCTGGTGGCGGTAAGGCTACCCACTGCTTTTAAATATGTTGCAGCCTTCGCAGTCTTCTTTTATTTCCCATATCATCACAGATAATTTTCCGCCATCTTTTAAAACTCTTTTGCTTCTTTCAGTGCATTTTTTAAAATCGGTTGCATATTGAAATGAATTGAACCCACAAACAATATCGAAATAATTTTCTTCAAATGGAAGTTGCTCCATTTCTCCTACTATGAAATTTTTACCAGACGCCCTTTTTTTTGCTTCAGCAATCAGTTCAGGTGTGGCATCCAGCCCGGTTACATCAAACCCTTTGTCAACCGCAAGTTTGCAAAAAAGACTCAATCTTTAGGGCGTTGCCCCCAAAATTTTCCTTGCATAATTTGTGATCCCATAATTGTTTTAATTTAAAATTGTTTAAATAATTTGTTACGGTATCATTCAAGGTTAACCTGGAAATGCGTTCCTAATAATTCCAGGAACTCATAAATATACATAAATACAACCTCATTATATTATATTTAATTTTTATAACCAATTACAAACCTGCCAAAGATTCAAGGCATATCTGTACGCAGGAATACAGCCACAAATCCTTATGCGGAGAAGGTTGTAATCAACATTTAAAACGATTGCTTTTTTGTAGTTTAGAGAAGCTTATCCAGAAAATAAATTATCCTTTTAAAATATGGTGGCCCATTTTATCTCTCTTGGTGGCGAGGTATTTTTCGTTGTGTGAATTTGGCGGCACTTCTACCGGTACGGTTTCTACAATTTCTAACCCATATCCCAATAAGCCGGCCCGTTTCTTTGGGTTGTTGCTCATCAACCGCATTTTAGAGATCCCCAGGTGGCGGAGTATTTGTGCACCCACACCATAATCCCGGTCATCCATTCCAAAACCCAGCTTTATATTGGCTTCCACGGTATCAAGACCTTGTTCCTGCAGTTTGTAAGCTTTTAATTTATTGAGTAAACCTATGCCCCTTCCTTCCTGGTTCATATAAAGGATGAGGCCTTTGCCTTCCTGCTCTATCATCTTCATGGCATCATGCAACTGGTCGCCGCAATCGCAGCGTAATGATCCAAGTATATCGCCTGTAATACAACTGCTATGCACCCTCACCAGGATGGGTCATCAGCCGCCCAACTTCCTTTTTTAATGCCAGGTGAATATCTCCTGTATTGGTTTGCTTAAAAGCGGTAAGCTCAAAAATTTCCATATTTGGTTGGCAGGCTCACGGTAACTTCTTCCTCAATTAAACTTTCTGTTTTTAATCGGTATTCAATTAAATCTTCGATAGATATAATTTTAAGGTCAAACTTTTTAGCGATCTCAAGAAGCTGAGGCAACCTTGCCATGCTGCCATCTTCATTCATAATCTCAACCAATACACCGGCAGGTTCATAACCAGCCAGCCGGGCTAAGTCAATGGTGGCTTCGGTATGGCCGGCACGCCGGAGCACGCCGCCTTTTTTAGCCTTTAATGGAAATATATGTCCGGGTCTGCCCAGGTCTTCGGGTTTTGTTTCAGGGTCAATAAGTGCAAGAATTGTTTTTGAGCGGTCCTGAGCAGATATGCCGGTAGTGCAGCCATGGCCCAGCAGGTCAATACTTACAGTAAATGCAGTTTCGTGAAGCGATGTGTTATTATTTACCATAGCCTGCAGGTTTAGTTCGGCACATCTTGCTTCGGTGAGTGGCGTACAAATTAAACCCCGCCATATTTACTCATGAAATTTACATTAGCAGGAGTGGCATGGCGTGCAGCAATTACAAAATCACCTTCGTTTTCACGGTTTTCATCATCAACCACAATTACCATTTTGCCATTTTGAATATCTATAAGGGCATCTTCTATCCTATTGAGCATAATTACATTCTTTAAAATACAAAGTTAATAAGGTTTCATGCAATTGAAAGAAGGATTTCGCTTTTCGAAATATGGCAATATGAGAAATCTTTATTACTAAATGATGATATTAAATTATTGTAAATTGGTCGTTTTTACATGATTATTTAGTTT
Organism: Niastella sp.; assembly: GCA_016710595.1. Classification (GTDB taxonomy): domain Bacteria; phylum Bacteroidota; class Bacteroidia; order Chitinophagales; family Chitinophagaceae; genus Ferruginibacter. The sequence continues at coordinate 253,318 of JADJVM010000010.1, read as the reverse complement.
CTTTGCTTCATAAAACTGAACTATATGCTTATAAAGAAATTATTACCAGTATTGGTATTCCTTTTTATGTTGCCAATGGCTATGCTGGCCCAGGTAACTACAAGTAGTATCTCAGGTACTGTAAAATCAGACAAAAATGAAGCCCTGGAAGGTGCCACAGTAAAAGCAACCCATATCCCGACTGGATCGGTATATATTACTGTTGCAAAAAAAGGAGGTAATTTTACCTTACCTAACTTAAGAATTGGTGGCCCCTACACAGTAGAGGTTGATTATGTAGGAAAAGACCCTCAAAAAATTCAGGATATTACACTTGCATTGGGTGAGCCTTACAATCTGAATGTTACGATGGTTGACAAAAACAATGTATTAACAAATGTTGTTGTTACTACAACTGGTAGCAGACTGGCAAAAGATAAAACTGGCGCATCTACCAATATCAATAACAGGATGATTACTGCTTTGCCTACAGTTTCAAGAAGTATTACAGATTTTACCAGGCTTACACCCCAGGCAAATGGTACTAGTTTTGGGGGGCGTGATGGACGTTATAATAATGTACAAATAGATGGTGCCAACCTGAATAATAATTTTGGCTTAAGTAGTGATCCATTACCCGGTGGTGGCGCTAATCCTATTTCATTAGATGCCATCGAAGAAATCTCTGTAAATGTGTCTCCCTATGATGTAAGGCAGGCAAACTTTACAGGAGCTGGTATCAGCGCAGTTACAAAAAGTGGTACCAATAATTTTAAAGGATCTTTATATGGTTTTTACCGAAACCAATCTTTTAACGGAACCAATGTAGCAGGTGTTAAACTTCCGCAACAGACTAAGACATATAATAAAATTTATGGAGGTACCCTGGGTGGACCCATTATCAAGAATAAATTATTCTTCTTCATTAATGGAGAATATGAAGAAAAACCGGCTACCCTAAATTATTATACCCCGGCAGGTGGTAGTGGTACTGGCAATCTTTCAGCAGTTCCTATTGATTCTTTAAAGAAGTTATCAGATTATCTCATATCTAAATACAACTTCGATCCTGGAGCGTATGATAATTTCCAGAGCAGTGTGCCTGTAAAAAATCATAAACTTTTAGGTAAAATAGACTGGAATATCAGCAAATCTCATAAGGTTACTTTAAAATATAGTGAACTGGTGAGCTCACAGCAATCTTTACCTAGCCAAAGTGGGGGTATCAATGGTGCCAGCAGTACAGGAATTGTAACGTATGGTCCTAAGTTCTCTTCAACAGCTATGGCTTTTGGAAATACAATTTACACACAGGAAGATATAGTACGTTCAGGTAGTTTTGAATTGAACAGTAATTTCCGTAGTAAATACTCTAACCAATTGTTAGCTACCATTACCAAGATCAGTACAACCAAAGACCATCCGGGTGCAAAGTTTCCATTTGTTGACATAATTGGTCAAACACCAGGTAGTAAAAACAATTATCTTAGTTTTGGTAATGAACCATTTAATGGTAATTACAATGTTGTAATAAATGATGTATATACAGTTACTGATAATTTCACTTATTTTGCAGGTAAACATACCCTTACGGCAGGTGGTTCTTATGAATTTCAAAAAGTAGGTAATGGCTTTATGGCTGGTAACCAGGGTTATTACGTATTTGGATCCCTGGATGATTTCATAAATAATAGAGCACCAAAATTATTCTCACAAACCTATTCACTTATCCCCGGCCAGGAATCTGTACTTTCAGCTTCTTTAAAAATTGGTCAATTAGGAATATATGCACAGGATAATATTAATGTAAACGACAGGCTTAAATTAACATTTGGCGTTAGAATAGATAAACCCATTTATCCTGAACAACCTTTGGGAAATGAAGCTATTGCAAATTTACCATTGTATGATAAAAACGGTAATCTTACCAAATATAATACAGGACATTGGCCAAAAAGTACCATTTACTGGTCTCCAAGATTTGGTTTCCGTTACAATATGCCTGATGAGAAGATTATCTTTAGAGGGGGTACTGGTTTATACACCGGGCGTATCCCGTTTGTGTACCTGACTAACTTACCTACAGGTAGTGGTCCTTACCAGTTTGGTGCATTGGTGACTTCTAATTTACAAAACTTCTTGTTTAATCCAGATCCTCATACATATAATCCTTTTTATAACACAAGCCTGGATTCTACCAAATTCCCCACAGTAGGTGGAAAAGTAGTACCCACTGGCGCTTATGCACTGATAGACCCTAATTTTAAATTTCCACAGGTTTGGCGTACAGATCTCGCTATTGACCGGAATTTTGGAAATGGTTGGGGTTTAACTTTAGAAGGTATTTTCACAAAAGATATCAATTCAATTTATATGTTTAATGCAAACCAGGCACCTGAAAATACTACTGTGGCAATAGGACCAACCACAAGGCCTGCATTTACCAATAGTGCAGCAAGAAAATTAAATGCATCAAGTGGTAATGCCGTAGTGTTAACCAATTCAAAACAAGGTAGCTCTTTCGCATTCACTACCCAGGTTACTAAAAGCTTCAGTCATGGTTTTTATGGTTCATTAGCCTATACTTATACCGCAGCTTTTGATATAACAGCAAACCCTGGTAGCCAGGCAACATCCGTGTGGTCTGCAAACCCAACATCTACAGATCAAAATACGCCTGAATTATCTTACTCTTCTTTTGCGGTTCCACACAGGATAGTGGGAAGTGTGTCTTACCGCTTTGAATACCTGAAACATTTGGCTACTTCTATTTCATTGTTCTACGAAGGATCCAGCCAGGGAAATTATACTTTCCAGTATAACGGTGATATTAACAATGATGGTAACAGTGCTGATCTTATGTACATTCCAAAAAATCCATCAGAAATTAATTTCGTTCCAATTTCTGCATCAGGTTCTAACCCCGGTTTCACTGCACAGCAACAGTCAGATGCTTTCTTCAAATACATTGCTCAGGATAAATACCTAAGCAAGCACCAGGGACAGGTAACAGAAAGGAATGCAAAAAATTATCCTTTCTTTCATAGAGTAGATATGAAATTTATGCAGGATATTTTCACAAACATAGGTGGTCGTAAAAACACTTTACAGTTTACTGTAGATATGTTGAATGCCTTGAATTTCTTCAACCATAATTGGGGTGTTAGGAAATTCTATATTGTAAACAACCCTCTTAAAGTTGTATCTTCAGGACAGGCTAATTTTCAAATGGCTACTTATTTACCTGCAGGTGCCACAACGCAGATATTGGTTGATAAAACTTACATCAACAATAACTCAGTTAGCAGCACATGGGGAATGCAGTTAGGTTTGCGATATATATTTTAATAGCCATCATATTTTATAAATTAAACTGCTCTAATTGAGCAGTTTTTTTTACTTTAAAATATTTGCATGCTATACATTTGATTTCTTTAAGTGTAAAAAAATATGAATATTGAACAAACATTCAAGGTGAATTTTTAAAAACTGCTTTTTATCAAATAAAGCTTGAAGATTTTATAATGGGCAGATACTGATAAATAAATTATGGCCCTCAGGCATAAAAAAGCCGCTCAATGGCGGCTTTCAAAATCATGAACCTGGTTGTTTATTTACCTCCTATTTTTATGCTAAAAGGTATTGCTTTGGGTGGTAAACATTTATTGTTATTACAAACCATATAGGTAATGTTTCCTTTTGCAACTGTGGGTACGCCTGCTTTAACGGTAACTTTTTGTACAAAATCTACTTTATCGCCGTAAAACTTTAAAACACTGTTGAAGTTGGCGTCAAATTCCTTAGTTAATTTTCCCACTTCTTTTACTTTACCATTATACTTTAATAATGGGTTTGCTGTAAATGCAATGGAAGTAGGTTCGGGCCCTTCACCCGCATCTTGTGCGTACATGTGCCAGGTCTTATCTAAAGTAGCCGTTAAGTGTAATTCATATTCTGTTGCAGATATTTTCTTTGCCGAAAAATTCCATTTAACAGGGTTTTCAATTTGTGCAAAGGCCAAACTGCCCATACATGTGATGAAAGAAAGAGAAAGTAATATTTTCTTCATGATGATTAAATAAATGAATTGTAAAATTAAAAAAACTATCGCAAGCTGTATGCTAAACAATGTTAATTTACCTATATATTAAATAACTTGTTAAATACCTGCCTGCCATCGGTATTTCCCAGCAAGTTGTTACAAGCCCGTTCAGGATGCGGCATCATGCCAAATACATTTCTTTTTTCATTACAAATGCCCGCAATATCATCCAGCGCCCCATTGGGGTTGCTATCTCCATCGGCCCCGCCATTTTCATTACAATACCTGTAAATTACCTGGTTATTTGAATTTAGTTTTTGTAAGGTTCTTTCATCTGCATAATACCTTCCTTCTCCATGTGCAATAGGTATTTTTAGGGTAGCCTCTTCATCCTTTATAAAAATATTTTTACATACAAATTTTTGGCCTGCATTACGCAATAAAACGCCGGGCAGCAAACCACTTTCGCATAATACCTGGAAACCGTTACATACCCCAAACACTTTACCACCAGCATTGGCAAATTCAATTACATTTTGCATCATGGGGCTAAAGCGTGCAATAGCGCCACAGCGTAAATAATCGCCATAACTAAAGCCCCCGGGTAACACGATACAATCATCAGTAGAAAATTGCTGAAGCCCCCTGTCTTTGTGCCACAATAAAATTACTTGCTGACCCAGGTCTTTTTCCAGGGCAGTTGCCATATCCCTGTCGCAATTAGAACCCGGAAAAACCAATAACCCAAATTTCATTTGCAAAGATTTAAAAATTCAGTGCAAAGTTAGGTATCAAAAATTGAAATTCTTGTATAAACCTGTTATCAACGCTACTATAAAGAGCGCCCAGTGTATAAGCTGGGGAAAGAATTTTTTTTCAGGATAAAAAAAGGCTGCAGATACAAATACTGACAGTGGTACGGCTGCCAATATCCAATGACCGAAACCTGAAACAGCAGTTAAAAAAGGAATGAGCAGAGCCGTTGCTAAATAAAGGTATAATATATGCCAGCTTTTTCTTGTTTGTACTACTTGCCTGCGCATATTGCTTTGCACAAAATAAATACCGAGGCAGGTGGTAAATAAGGCCAAAGCCAGTCCGCAATATACCCAGTTAGAATCCTGGAAATGTTTTAGGTAAAAACCAAAACGTGGCCATTGAAATGCAGCCCATCTATCGGTTAAATATAACCAGGATAAATAAAAATAAAATGGTGTTGCCACCCCAATACATACAATTACCCATTCTGCCGGTTTAAAAGGCCTGCTGATACTAAGCCCCATAATGATCAAAATAAAAAAAGCAAATGTGGGATTATAAAAAAATGTAGTTGCAGACACAATAAAACCCAGATTAAATAAAGTTGATTTAGGACGTGCATCATTTCCTAAACCAATTAATTTTGACCATACCCAAATCATTAATGTATTTACCAGCATAGCAGCAGATAATACATACCAATCGGGGAAAAGTGCTGCAATAAGCAAGTAGCTCATCCCAGTAAGATAATGTGGTTTTGTAAAAAGCCTTTGCCTGTTTACAATCCTGTTTATGGATAATGCCTGTATATACACAAGCAGTAAGCTAATAACGGGATACCATATAGCTGCCTCATTCCCGGTTTTCAGCCAGTTTAATAATGCGGTATAAATTACCCCATCGCCATCTACAGAATGCGGCACGGTAGGATATACAAGTGAGGGCAGCCTGATTATAAGCGCATAAATAAAAAGAAAAAAATTATTATATGGAATATTGGCCTTAAAAGTACCTATCACTATTAAACGTTTATTAACGAACGAAATTAATGATTACAAAATTGCTTATTTATTTGCAATAATGAATGAAAAAAACTGCCGCTAATTAGATGGTTTCGAGAAATCTACTTTTGCAAAAGAAATCATACTCCTGTACACCACCGGCATAATTATTTCCTTTAAACCTGTTTGCCTGGCCAACCTGGGCATAAACTGGAATCCTTTTTCACGGCTCTTAAGCGTAGCATAGCGGTTAATACTACCATCGGGAGACAAACCCTGGCAATTTACCACTTGCGTATTTTTTCCTTTCTCAATAAATAAAAATAAAATCTCTGAACCCGTATTGATGGTGCTGTAAGAAAGATAGCTGTCATTATTATCATCTGACTGGTTTTTAAAAATGAGTTTCGTCCAGCGGGGAAGCAGGCTACTGTCAATATCCATGATTAAAATATTATCATACATATAATGTGTATTGGTATAGCGGCTATAATTGCGGTAAGGGCTATAATAATTGTAATAACCCGGGCGGTACCAATAATAATCGTAAGGATATGGTGAACCATACATATAATCCCAACGGTCCCACCTGGAGCCGCTTGTTTGGCTGGAGAAATCTTCACCGATCACCAGGAAACTGCCATCTTTTTTTAAAAACATATTCCGCAGGAACATGTCATCAAATGCAGAACGATAACGGGCATCGCTAAACTTGGCTCGTACAGAATCAGGAAATGGGATGAAGCTTGCTTTTGTTTCATTCAACCCATCATTCAGCCTTGCAGTATATAACCCTTCTACATTCCCAGAAATACGGGTATAATAAAGTGAATTCAAAATATAATTTTGGTTCAGGTTATCAATTTTAATTTTAAGTTCATCAATATATTTCTCATTTAAATTTAACGGGGTGAAAATAATGTTTGAGGCACCCAATGGCAGGGTAATTAACGAAGCTTCATTGATCATTTCCCTGGCGCCTTTTATTTTTTCTTTTGCAAATATGATTGTACCCTTATTATCAATTTGCAGGTCAGTATAGGTATCATGCCTGCGATTGTACCTAAAAATCTGTTTGGCACTATCTATTAATTCCATTGACCTGGAAAATCGCTTGGTTACATAAAACACTTCATTGTTATCGGCCCGGCTTTTTGATATCAATATGTAATTTTTATCTTCAGAAAAAGCAATGCTGTAAATTTTATTTTCGGAAAATACACCCACTTTGGTAGTATCTAATAAAACAGGTTCGTCCACCCTCTCCCCCGCTCCATTAAAGCGGGCATAATAACAGGAAAGCGTGGTACCTTTTTGTGTTTGATAAATCATGTAAAAAAAATCGGGATAAGCAATAAAGTCAACATTTAGGGTACGGTCATTTAAAAATGATATACGGTCGTTTTTAAGCTCTACCATATTTTGATTAAATACCTGCAGGGTATTCCGGTTTCCTGCATTTTTAAAGACGAGGAAATTTCCTGATACTTTACCAATAATTTCAAAATTAATATCCACGTTATCTTCCCGGTGGGGAGTAGAGTAAATAATTTCCTGGCTTGTGGATGCAAAATTTGCAATCAGCATAAAAAACAGAAAGGTCACTTTCATAATTATCAAATATACATTTATATAAATTTACAACTTTTACAAGTGTAAGTTATATATAAGACAAGCAGTATTTGAAATGGCTGCAATGAAAATGATAATTTATAAGAATGTGGAATATTTTATATTTTACAAGTTCCTTTTTATAAATAGCATCCTGCTACCCCAAATAAATAAGGCGAGGTAAACAAGTGCAACAACAAATACAAGATTTGTATTTTCTGCAGGTAAAATCATTTTTGTCATTGATTTTACAGGGTTGTCCGGAAAAGCAAGTAAACCGTCAGAGGCATTCATGGGCAGGAGGTCGCCCAGGTTACCAAAATCGCCCACGCCATCCTTTTTTAATCTTATACTAAGTATATCCAACAACTGAGAAATGATATTTTCTGCACCCATATAAATAAAATAAAGACCAATTGAAAATCCCGTTTTCCTGATCCATACAGCAATAAATACCGCCAACGAATTATAAGTAAATGCTTTTAAAAAGAAAAATCCAACACTTGAAAAATGATTAAAAGATGTTTCAGTACCAGAAAACAAACCAAATAAAAAGGCTGTGAAAATAACCAGTATGGTAGAAGCCAATGCAACCAGAAATGCCTGGATGAGTTTTACATTTATAAATTGATTGCGGCTCCAGCCATCAATTATATTTTGCCGGCTTGTTCTAAAACTAAATTCATTGGTGATAAGAATAATGAGCAGCAATGCCGGAATGATAAGGATATTGCCGGTAACATAGCTGGTGGTTTGCCAGGTATTTACAAAGTCATAAGGCTTAAATGCAATCATTTTACCTGCCTGCCCCAGATCGCTTACAATGTTTTTATTTACACTATATACAATGTAATTAGCAAGGAAAATGCCGAGGATAAATAAAAGACTAATGACTATAAAAGCATTATAATTTTTTATTTTGAGCCATTCTATGGCAAGGAGTTTTTTCATTTATTTTCCGTTAGTCAGTTCAAAAAATTTGTTTTCCAGGCTTTTCTTTTTGGGCTGTAAGTGAGAAAGTACAATTCCATTTTCAAAAAAATAACTGTTAATATCAGCCAGTTTGGATGTACCTGCCGCAAAACCAAGTTCTAAAAGCCCATCATTTTCTGCTATATCCTGTAAGCCTGCCATACCATGCGCTATTTCTCTTAATCCCGGCATATCTGCCGATGCTACCTGTACCCAATCTTGTGTAACAAAAATATCGTTTACCGATCCGGAGGCAATCAGGTTTCCTTGTTTTAAAATGGCTACATGCGTACAAACTTTTTCAACTTCATCTAATAAATGACTTGCCATGATGATTGTTTTACCCTGCCGGGCAAGATCTTTTATCAGGCTCCTGATTTCGGCAATGCCTACCGGGTCCAGGCCATTGGTGGGTTCATCAAAAATTAAAACATCGGGGTTGCCCAGTAATGCGGCTGCAATGGCCAACCTTTGTTTCATACCCAATGAGTAGGTGCTGAACGATGAATTTTTTCGTTGCAAAAGATTCACCGTTTCTAAAACTTTCTCAACATCTGCCCCCGGCTGATCTTTAATAGCTGCTGAAATTTTTAAATTTTGAACTGCTGATAAATAATGATAAAAGTTGGGCGTTTCAAGCAAGGTGCCCATTCGCCTGCGATGTGCATCGGTGGGCTCTTCATTAAAAAGTGTATAGCTTCCGGAATTAGGTTTTAAAATACTCATAACAACACTCAGGAGGGTTGTTTTGCCACTTCCATTTGGCCCCAGGATGCCATACACACTTCCCTGTGGTACATCAAAACTCACCGATTTTAATGCTTGTATTTTACCATAATTTTTAGAGAGTTGCCGGAGCGATACTACTGACATAGACTAAATTTGAGCAACAAGATAATGTATGAAAAATAAAATAATGCTTAATAAAGGATAAAAAGTAAAATACAATTACAGGTGGTTGTGTTTTGGGTGCCAAAGAGAAGAAAAATCTCCCAGTACGGCCCTGCCTTGTTCATCGAACCTGAGTTTGTTTAATTTTAAATCATCAAAATCTGTTTGCAATACTTTGCGAAGAAAAGGATTTAAAGTGCCCCCTACCGTACCTGCAGCCACTTCCGGGTTATATTGAAATGAAGGATCTACCAACGTGCCCCTGGGATACATGATACCCGGTGTACCTGTACCCCGGATATCTAAATCAGCGGGATGATCCAGCCCAATGGTATGACCAAATTCATGAGCTGCTGTAGTGGAATTATGCAACAGGTTATCTAATTTAAAATAGCCTGTATTACAACCTATACCATCTACAAATGAAATATCTGTTGCAGAATATTCCTCTATCCTGAAATAGTTATTCCGTGGATCGGTATTTTCAAATATTTCTTCGGGGGTAAGCGCAGGTTTATAAATGCCTTCCATATTAAAGTGCACTCTATAAGTACGGCCTTTTATGCTCACAGTTGCTTTTGTTTCGTTCCAATACCGCTCAATATCATCTGCAATTGTATTACATAAAGATGGCCATACCGCATCTCCATAAAAAAATAAGCGGGCTGAAACAGTTAAGGTACCTTCTTCATTATTAAGTTCAGCAATACCCATCTCGTTTATTTTAGATACAATTCAAAATAATCAGTAACTTTTTGATATAAATGTGCCCTGTCTTTGCCCAATACATTGTGTTCGTGGCCGGGGTAAATCATATAATCTACCTGTACACCGGCATCCACGCAGGCTCTTACAAAATCAACCGAATGTTGTTGCACCACCACAGGGTCTTGTAAACCATGTATCAATAATAATTTATCTTTTAATTTACCGGCTTGTTTTACCAGGTTTGTAGCATCGTAGCCTTCTGGGTTTTGCTGGGGCGTATCCATATATCTTTCACCATACATCACTTCGTACATACGCCAGTTCATAACAGGCCCGCCTGCCACGGCAGCTTTAAAAGCCCCGGGATGGTTCAATACAAAATCGGTTGTCATAAACCCACCGTAACTCCATCCAAATAATCCCCTGTTTTTTTTGCTGATGTATGGTTTTGTATCCAAATATTGCAAAGCTGTTTCAAGGTCCTGCATTTGCATTTGGCCTGCCCGCCTAAAAATAGTTTGCTCAAAAGCCTTGCCCCTGTTTGCACTTCCACGGGTATCTAAAGAAAAAACCACATATCCCCGCTCTGCCATATATTGAAACCAATAATCGCCGGCGCCGCCATTCCAACTGTTATTAATAATTTGTGCATGCGGGCCACCATACCAATATACAATTAAAGGATATTGTTTGGTACTATCAAAACCCACTGGCGTAAACATACGGCACACCAGGTCTTCGCCGCTTTTTGATGATATGGTAAATAAATTAATCTTTCCCAGTGTATAATCCTGCAATGGGTTGGCGGATTGCAATAACAATTTTGATTTACCGGATTTGGTTTCTATTAGTTGTATCGTTCTTGGATTGTATATGGTAGAAGATGATGATAACACATAATTTCCATCATCACTTATCATTACGGTATTCATGCCATCATTACCCGTAATACGTTGACGAACCCCGGTTTTCATATTAACCCGGTATAAGTTCATATTGATAGGTGAAACTTCTGTAGAAATAAAATATAAGTATTTCGCTTTTGCATCAAATTGTTTTACATCTATTACTTCCCAGGGCCCGCTTGTGAGCTGGCGTATAAATGTACCATCTACATTGTACTCATATAAATGGTTCCAGCCATCCCGGCGGCTTTGCCATAAAAAATGATTGGGATTGTTGGGTAAGAATAACATGGGATGCAATGGCTCTGTATATTTTTCATCGGTTTCTTCAAAAATAATTTTCACAAAGTCACCTGTGCTGGCATCAAATTGTTTCAACCACATGTGGTTTTGATCCCGGTTCAGAACGGCAATAAAAATAAATTTATCATCCGGGCTCCAGGCAATATTGGTGAGGTATTGTTCGGCAGGTTCGCCGGTTTTAAGATAAATGGTTTTGTTATTATCGTAATTGTAAACGCCAACGGTAACATGGTGGCTTTTATCGCCGGCCATGGGATATTTTATATTTTCATTTTGTGCCGGTATGGGAACCCAATTTATGATCGGGTAATCTGTTACCATGCTTTGATCCATCCGGTAAAATGCCAGTACATTGCCCTGATGGCTCCAAAATGTACCCTTGTTGATACCAAATTCATCCCGGTGTACAGAAGAGGCATATACAATATCTGCCGACCCATCAGTAGTCACCTGTTTGGCCGATCCGTTTTTGCTCACAAATAAATTATGATCTTTCAAATAAGCGCTGTACCCGGCATTGCTCCTTTCATAAGCAGGAAATCCTGAAATAGATTTATCATCAGTAAGTACTGAGGTATTGTTGTTATTTAAGTTGTATTTATTCCCTTTTACGGTAAGCTGCAAGCCCTCTTTTGTAAATTTAATGGCAGGCATCGCCGTAAACGTATCGAGGCTTGCTGAACGCAAGCGTGAATTCAAGTTTCCCAGGGACAAGTAAGGTTGTTCCTGTTTTGTTTTAAAATTCCCTTTTCGCCAAATATCCTGTTCGCCTTCTTTTGCCAGGTACATATAATCATCTGTGCCGGCAATAAAATGAAGCTGCTTTAAATTTTCAGGCGCCAATTTGGTACGGGCATTCAACATGGCATCCTGCATACTCAATTCTTTTTGCTGGCCTATGCAAAAAGCAGAAAAAATACAGGCAATGGCCAATAAAAATATTTTGTTCATAATTAAACGATTAATTAGAACAAATATAATGAAGGATGCGCAAAGGATGTGTGGCAATCAATAGAAGCAACTAAAATCCCCCTACTGTAAGGCGTTATAAAGAATAAAATAAAAACTGTAGTTTTAATTTCTTAACGGCTTACCTGTTTTTAAAACAGCCTGTATCCTTTCAAGGCTTTTCTTTTCGCCGGTAAGGCTTAAGAATGCTTCTCTTTCTAAATCTAAAAGGTATTGCTCACTTACCAGGGATTGTTCTGTAAGGTCGCCGCCACACATTACATAAGCTAATTTTTTGGCTACCAGCACATCATGGTCTGTGGCATAATTCGCCCTCCACATTCCGTTGATACCTGCATGCATGGCACCCAATGCGGTTCTGCCAAGTACTCTTATATCCTTACGCTGTACCGGCATCACATAGCCATCTTCATATAAATTTATCACTGCTTGTTTAGCTTCGGCAATGCGGCGGTTCAGGTTGATGCTTACCTCATCGGTACCCTTGCGGTAAATTCCCATTTCAAAAGCATCAAAAGCAGAGGTAGCTACTTTAGCCGTGGCAATTGTAAGAAAGCGGTTTTGTAAACTTATGGTTTCGGGTTCGCCGGGCTGCACTTCATCAGATGCCCTTAATACAAATTCTTTTGTGCCCCCACCACCGGGTATCACGCCTATTCCTACTTCTACCAATCCGGTATAGGTTTCTGCTGCAGCAATTACCTTATCGGCATGCATACTTAATTCACACCCCCCGCCCAATGCAAGCCCATGCGGTGCAACCACTACGGGTATTGCGGAATAGCGTACCCGCATCATAGTATTTTGAAACATGCGGATGGCCATATCAATTTCATCATAATCCTGTTCTAATGCCAGCATAAAAATCATGCCCACATTGGCGCCGGCGCTAAAGTTGGCGCCTTCGTTGGCAATCACCAGCCCTTTATATTTTTCTTCAGCTAAACTTATAGATCGTTGAATTCCTTCCAGTACTTCGCCTCCAATACTTCCCATTTTTGTGTACCATTCCAGGCCCAATACTTCATCCCCCAAATGATAGGTGCGGCAAGCACTGTTTTTCCAAACGGTTTGATCCGAAAAATTCTTCATCACTATAAATGCATCAGCGCCCGGAATGGTTTTATAGGTTTCGGTGGCAGGATCATAACACAAACGCTTTCCATTTTCTACTTTATAAAAATTTGTAAAGCCTTTCGCCAGCATTTCATTTAACCAGGGTGCTACAAGATAGCCTTTCTGTTTCATGGCTTCTGTAGTTTTTACCAATCCCAATGCATCCCAACTTTCAAAAGCGCCAATTTCCCAACCAAAGCCAGCCTTCATCGCATCATCTACCCGGTATATTTCATCACTTATTTCGGGAATCCTCAGGCTGATATAAGAAAACAAAGCATAATGAAAAAGACGATAAAATTCACCCGCTTTATCGGTTCCTGCAGCCAATGCTTTTATTCTTTGTGAGAGGTCTTCAATGGGTTTTGCAGTCTCTACGGTTGCAAATTTTGGCTTTTTACGGGCCTCGTATTCCATTGTTTGTAAATTGAGCACCTGTATCTCGGATTTTCCGGAAGCATCTTTTATTTTTTTAAAAAATCCCTGGCCGGTTTTATCTCCCAGCCATTTCCGGGTTTCCATATCACCCAGCCAACCCTGTATTTCAAAATAAGCCCTGGCTTCATCTTCCAGGCAATTATCGGCCACGCCCCTGGCAACTTTTATGAGCGTATCTAAGCCCACCACATCGGCGGTGCGAAAGGTGGCTGATTTAGGCCTGCCAATGATCGGCCCGGTTAATGCATCTACTTCGTCAATGCTCAACCCGATATCGGTCATGATTTGCATAATAGCCATCATACTAAATACACCAATGCGGTTTGCTATAAATGCGGGGGTATCTTTTGCCAGCACGGTTTGTTTACCCAAAAAAAGGTCGCCATAATGCAATAAGAAATCAGTTACTTCCCGGTCAGTATCCGGTGTGGGGATAATTTCTAATAAACGCAGGTAGCGTGGTGGATTAAAAAAATGAGTACCACAAAAATGTTTTTTAAAATCTTCGCTTCGCCCCTCTGCCATCATGTGTATAGGTATTCCTGAAGTATTTGATGTGATCAATGTTCCGGGTTTGCGATATTTTTCTACTTCGTCAAAAACAGATTTCTTGATATCGAGCCTTTCTACTACCACTTCAATAATCCAGTCTGCTGATGCAATATCTTTCATATTATCAGTAAAATTGCCGGTAGTAATTCTCTTTACTACATCATTGGTATAAACAGGCGAAGGGTTCGATTTTAATGCTGCCTGCAAAGCATCATTTACCAATTTATTTTTTTGTGCATGTGTTGCTTCAGCAGGCAAATCTTTGGGCTGAATATCTAATAATAACACTTGAAGCCCAATACCTGCAAAATGACAGGCAATTCTGCTACCCATTACGCCACTACCTAAAACTGCAACTTTTTTTATAATCCTGTTTGCCATATTGAAATTAGTTAGTTAAACAACTATTTGACAACGAAGGTATGAATTAATCAGAAATGAAAATAAATTGAAAGTGATTGTTTCCTTGTGTAAAACTGGAATTATTAGTATGACAACCCAGCAAAACTATCAAATTTGGGATAAGCAGTTTTATTGTCGCACCTTAGCATCGAAATAAATAAGTTGTGAATTAATATCCATTAAAATATGTGGTGGCCATATTTATTAGTTTTTTTTGGAGCATTTTTATTTGATGTCGTTCCTTTCCCTTTTCCTCCCGCTTTTACAATTATGGTAACTTTACAGGTAATATATGGCTTGAATCCCTGGCTAATAGTAATCATTGGGGTGGCAGGATCAATCCTGGGAAGATATACGTTAACGCTCTATATTCCCTGGTTGGCAGATAAAATATTTAAACCTAAAAAAAATAAAGAAGTTCAATTTCTTGGAAATAAAATGAAAGAGAAAGGGTGGAGAAGCCAATTGATTATACTTACTTATTCTTTATTACCATTACCTACTACGCCGCTATTTTTAGCTGGTGGAATGGCTCGAATAAAACCAATTCAAATTATTCCAGCTTTTTTTATTGGTAAATTTATAAGTGATTCTATAGCTGTTCATCTAGGCATATTTACGTTCGAAAATCTTGAGGATATAGCAAGCGCAACTTTATCATGGAAATCAATTGGAAGTTTGATTCTCGGATTATTACTTATTTGTGCGTTGCTTTTTATTGATTGGTTTTCACTTATTGAAAAGAAAAAATTTAAACTGAATTTTAAAATTTGGAAATGATAAGAAACAATGCCGGGTTTTAATATGGGTAAAGCATTAAACATTTGCATTTATGTCCACGCTACGTGCATTTATAAATGTGATATCTGATGCCTGTCCCGGGAAGCTATCCCTTTTTCGGGAAACAGTTTAAAACTTACGAAGGAGGGTTTAGCATTAGCATGGTAGGATGCATTAGTGTAGTAAAAGACCATTACTGCGAGCTACAAAATTTAATTGCAAATAAAAGGGGTTATGTGGATATTTATTGCAGCAATGAAAGTCTGGTAAATGTGTTCTATGACAATATGCAAGTGGTGCATACCCGTGGTTCTATTTTGGAAGAAACTTATTATTATCCGGGTGGGTTGACAATGGCGGGGATAAGTTCGAAGGCTGCGGGGTCACTTACCAATAAATACAAGTTTGGACGAAAGGAATTAAATAGCAATGAGTTTAGTGATGGTAATGGTTTAGAACAATATATTTTTTTCGCCAGTGAAGGTGCTTAATAAAAAACGTATCGCCGCTGCCTGGTCTCCCGACCAGCAGCATGTTGAGTTGTTTTAATTTGCCAGCGAAAAACGAAATGCTTAAATTAGAAGCATGGCATTCATATACCCATCCCAATGGTACTGTTTTTATACTGCAAACTGAAAAATTTGATATTGTTACAGATTATAGAGGGTAGAAAAGCACTGGTCGGGAGACCAGGCGCTGGCAGAAATTATCAACAAAAAAAATGATTTATTTTCAATACATGAAAAATCAGCATAGTTGTAACTTTTAAAAAAGCCCGGTAAAACCGGGCTTTAAGGAGCGACGAAAGCTAATCTTTAAAATATTCTGTGCCATCAAAACTTACATAACCGGGTTTACCGGATGCCGTAATAACTTTTAAAAATTTATCATTGGGCAGGTATTCAATGCTTTTATAACGGGGTAAAATACGGTTGCCATTATTTAAGAAATAATACCCTTCCATATTTTGATCATTAGTATAAATAAACCCATGCCCATCATACACAATATTTAAAAAACCATCTGAAATGATATCCTGGTTATTAATATCTTTTACATAATGTTTTAATCCACGTTGTGTAACTACATAATCTTTACCATCACTGGTTCGTACAATATGCAAGGTTGTATTTTCGGGTTGTATTAATACTTTCCCGTTTTTACTGAGTACGCCAATTAAATCATTTTTTGTAACCCTCAAATATGTTTCACCCGTACTATCATCTATTGAAATATCATCATATTCAAATGGAACGATGGTAGCAAATTTTGAATTATATACGCCATACTTCCCCCCTTTTGCTGCTATATAATAGGTTTCGTTACTATCTGCTATTGTGTAATCATCCACAATTTTATCAAACAGGCCACTGCTGTTATCTAAGGAATATGTCTTTTTTATTTTTATGGTCCTCATTGGCTGATCACCATTGGGGCCTGCATTATCAGAAATAGCCGGGCATTGTGGCATGGTAACGCCTTTAGCGTTGATGCAGATTTCATATTTATCGGCCCTTACAGAAACACCGGCAAAAATGAGCGTATCGCCCCTTGGGTTGTTGGCCTTGGGCATATAACCTTTGGTGAAATTTTTGGCAACGGTGTAGCGGGCAGGTATTACCATTTTACCTGATGTATTGATATACCCCCATTTATTGCCAATTTTTACGGCTGCCAATCCATAAGAAAACCAATGTACATCGGCATAAGCGGGCTTTATCATGATTTCTTTATCCGGGCTTGAGAATCCCCATTTATCGCCATCTCTATATGGAATGTAAGAATAATCTATTTGCTGGGCCATTAGGTTAGTTGCCATTATTAAAACAATGAAGCTCCCTATTAATCTTTTTATCATCTTTTTATTTTATTGGTTCAGGTATATCTATGCAAAAGCTTTACCAAACTCTTTGAAAAACCGGAAATGACCCAAAAAGTAAGTTAAGAACCTAATTTACAGGAGGATATAAAACAATTTTAATTTGTGTATCTTTTTTCATCTGGTATTTGAAGGCGAGGCCAATGATGCTGTAATTACTATTGTTTGCCCAGGTGAGTAATGGCATACCGGGAAAAAATTTCTCAAAAAGCGGCATTTGAAAATAATAACCCGATAGAGCTGATACCTTGTACTTTTTTATTTGATGGGTTATAGAATCAATATAATCAATAATCGCTGGTTCATCTTCGGTATAAGGATTAAAAAACGGAACATAATAGCTGGTAAAAAAACCGGCATCACAAAAATGTTGCAGGCAGTTTATTTGTGCTGATTCAATGATCATTCTTTGCTCCAGGTGATATTTATCTTTAAGCAAGATCAAAGCTTGTAAAGCCGGCGCTACATTTAATGAGTCCAGGTTTTTAAAATCGAACCAAAAGTTATAGTGCCTGTTTTTTTGTTGAAACAATTTAAGTATATCCTCCACCCTGGTGTTTGATAAATGGCTGCTATCATGATACGCAAAAAATATTTTTTGATTCGTATCAAAGTAAACGTCCATCTCAATTCCATTAATGGATGAATCTAAATTATTTACGATTGCAGGGTTATTGATCGCCTTTGCCCAATGCGTTCCATAATCAACTGTTTGCTGGCAACGCATATAATCCGTAACAGGATTTCGTTGATTGGTAAAGCTTGCCGGCAGCATTACCCGGCTGAGACCTCTATGAATAATTACATCGCCTACAACAATAGCCAATAAAATGAGTGCAGACAGTGTATATTTGTTTGTTAATAAACCCTCTTTTTTCATTAAAGGATAAATTTTGATTGGGCTTAAAAAAATGATTCGAAATGAAAAACCAGCTTTATCATTTTTATTAAAGCTACTTATTTTACTGTGCTTAGTAAAATGTATCTTCTATTTTTATAATTCTACCGATCATAGTTCTTTTGGCATCACTTCCTTATCGGCTCTTTTACCGGTAATGGGTTGGTCACTTTATTACGATGCCATTACAATATCTGTTTTATTGCTCCCCTTTCTTATTGTTTTATTTTTACCCAACCGTTTTTCTGTTTTATTCAAAACGCTCGCTGTAATTACCAGTTTTATGCTGTCGTTTATGCTTTTGCTAAATATGACAGATATTTTCTATTTCCCTTTTCATCGCCAACGTGCAGATGCAGATTTGTTTTATGTATTGCGAAACCCTTTAAAAAATAGTTCGTTTAAAGTGTGGTCACTTATTGTAATTATACTGCTGGCGTTCACTATCATGGCTCATTGGTGCTGGCGGTCGCTGCTGCAAATCATTCAAAAAAAGAAATCCGGCACCTTGTTTTTTACCGCTTTTCTTATTTGCAGCATTCTGGCAGTAAGCCTTTTTATGGGGCATTCTAACAATATGTTGCCCAACCGTCCGCTCACCAGTATTTCATCAAACCAATTACCGCTTACCCAAAACTCATTTCACTGTTTTGTTTACTCTGTATTCAGAAATAAAGAAGTAGCGCTCCCTCCAATAAATTATCTTCCATTTTCTTTACAAGACAGTCTCTCTTCTACTATTAAAAAAAACCAAACCACCTCATTAGAAAAGAAAAATGTTGTTTTGTTTATCATGGAAAGTGTGCCGTACGATTACTTTGATAGTGGCAGTATCTTTAAACCCAGTCTTCCTTTTTTTGATTCATTGGTAAAAATATCTACCCTGTTCACGCAGGCATATAGTTTTGGATATCATTCTAACCAGGGTATTACCAGCATCCTTACTGGCATACCAACCCTTACCGATATTCCCCTTTACCATTCTGCATTTACCCATATTAAAAAAACAGAGCTGGGAACTACTTTAACCCATAAAGGTTATCAAAGTTTATTTTTTATTGGCGATAATTACGATGATTTTGGTTTTGCAAAATGTTGTAACTGGATTGGCATACCGCATTATTATTGTATGCAGGATGTACCCGGTTATAAGCGATTAAAAAAACATACGATGGGCTTGCAGGATGAAGATATGTTTTCGTTCATGCAACGCAAACTAGCTGCCCGGAGGCAACCCTTCTTATCCATTCTATATAACATCAGCACACATTTTCCTTTTGATATACCCATTGCATTTAAAAATAAAATTAAAACACCCAATATATCCGATGCTATGAAGGCAATGACCTATTACGACTATTGCCTTCATCAATTTTTTAATGAAGCCCAAAAACAGGATTGGTATAAGACTTCAGTATTTATTTTTTGTTCTGATCATTGGGGTGCTCCTGCTCCTGCGCTTGATGGAGACAATAGCCTGTCCAGCCTGCATATTCCCATTTTAATTTTTGATCCACAACAGCCACAGGCAAAAAAAATAAATACTATCGTTAGCCAGCTTGATATTATGAATACTGTGTTGCATTATACCGGTACCCATGAGCAATTTACCAGCTTCGGCACTGCCCTTACCGATACGGCATTAGATGAAAACCGGGTTGTATTTAGCAAACTGAATAATAATTTATACCAGGCTACAAATAAAAACGAAGTCCTTGTATTTAGTGTAGATGAAAGAAAAGCCGTAAGTTGTTATGCAAGAAATTTACCACAAAAAAGTTTACTCGGCACCCCCGTAGCAGATACTCTTACGTTACACATAAAAGCATTTTTACAAAGCGCCTCGCTGCTTTACCGAAAACCTTAGCTCACAACACTTCCATTGCTGACAGCTTCATCAGGATTTATAAATATCAGTTTTCCGTTGGCATCCTCTGCCATCAAAATCATACCATTACTTTCGATGCCCCTCATTTTACGAGGCGCTAAATTTGCCACAACGGTAACCTGCTTGCCAATAATATCAGCCGGTGCAAAGTGCATAGCAATACCACTAACGATAGTGCGTTTTTCGAAACCCATATCTACTTCCAGCTTTAATAACTTATCTGCTTTCTCCACTTTTTCTGCGGCAGTAATGGTTCCCACTTTCAAATCTATTTTTGCAAAATCATCAAAAATGATTTCAGGTTTTAGTGGCGATTTTTCAAGTGATTCAATATTTTCTGTCATGGATTTAATTTGAGTCGTTTTTTGTTTTAGTTTTTCAATTTGTGCACTTACTTCAGTGTCTTCAATTTTGCGAAATAACAACTGGGGTTCTCTTAAACTATACCCAATACTCAGGAGCTTCATGGTACCTGCATTTTCCCAGTCCAGCATTTTTTCTACCACCTTCATCATATAGCACATTTTTTTTGCTGTATTGGGTAAAAATGGATTTATGAAAATTGCCAGGTTGGCGCATAATTGCAGGCAAATATGCATACAATTATCTATTTGGGCTTGCGCTTCAGGCGTGGGAATCCCTTCTTTTGTTGCTTGCCGGGCTACTATCCAGGGTTCTTTTTCCTGCATGTATTTATTGCCGGCCCTTGCCAGGTCTATTACCTCAAACAATGCTTCTCTAAAACGATAATGCTCTATGCAATCTTCTATTTTTAGCTTTGCATCAGCAATACGTTTTACCATTTCTTTGTCCTTATCATCAATGATCTCATTATAAAATGCAGGCACTTTACCTTTGCATAATTTATGCATCAAAACAAAACTGCGGTTTATAAAATTTCCAAAGATGGCTACCAGTTCACTATTCACTGCATCCTGGAAACCCTTCCAGATAAATTCGCTGTCTTTATTTTCGGGGGCAATACTCGTTAAATAATACCGTAGGGCATCTACCATTTGGCCACCGCCATTTTCGGGTTTCACAAAATCTTCTATATACTCATTCATCTCAATACTCCATCCCCGGCTGGTACTCATCTTATCTCCTTCCAGGTTCATAAATTCATTAGAAGGCACATTGTCTGGTAAAATATTTCCATGCAGTTGCAACATTACCGGAAAAATGATGCAATGAAAAACAATATTATCTTTCCCAATAAAATGTACCAGTTTGGTATCATTATCATACCAATAAGGTTTCCAGTCTTTTTTATGATCTAATGCCCATTGCCGGGTGGCGCTGATATAACCTATGGGTGCATCAAACCATACATATAATACTTTGCCCTCAGCCCCTCTTATGGGTACCGGTACGCCCCAATTTAAATCCCGGGTTACAGCACGGGGTTGTAAACCTGCCTCTATCCATCCTTTGCATTGCCCTACCACATTGGGTTTCCAGTCTTGTTTATGCTCCTGTAAAATCCATTTTCTCAAAAATTCTTCATGCTTATTTAAAGGAAGGAACCAATGGGTGGTCTTTTTTTTCACCGGCGGTTTGCCACTAAGTGTACTGTGTGGATTTATTAATTGTTCGGGGCTTAATGAAGTGCCGCATTTTTCGCATTGATCGCCGTATGCATTTTCATTTCCACATACAGGGCATGTGCCTACAATATAGCGATCGGCCAAAAAAGTTTGTGCCTCTTCATCAAAATATTGTTCAGTTTCTTTTTGTTCCAGCTCGCCTTTATCATTCAGTGCAGTAAAAAATTCCTGTGCCGTTTCGGTATGTATCGGCGCAGTTGTACGATGATAAATATCAAATGAAATACCCAGGTCGGCCATATTGCTTTTCAGCATCGCATGGTATTTATCTACAATTTCTTTAGGCGTTGTGTTTTCCTTCATTGCCTGTATGGTGATTGCTGCACCATGTTCATCGCTGCCACATACATATACCACATCTCTTTTTTGTGCACGTAAATAACGCACATAAATATCTGCTGGCAGGTAAGCACCGGCCAGGTGGCCAATATGCTTTGGGCCATTGGCATAGGGCAAGGCCGATGTGATGAGGTATCTTTTTGGATTGTTCATTTTATTTTTATGTACCCGGCCTTGGTACAGGTATCGGCCGCATGGGCGTCGCACTCTTGTACTTCAGCACATTATTCAACATGTAAAACAGTATTTATTTACAACTTATAGATTGCAAACTTGCGCAAAAATAATCAATGAATAATCAATACCGAAATTTGAGTAAATTCATTCCATGAATCGAAAACATTTTCTTTCTTCAATAGTTCCTGCTGCTGCATCTTTTAACCTTATTTCAAAGGGAATAGCAGAGCCAGAGCGGGTTTTGACTGTACCTGCATACCTGCAGCCGGGAGATACAATTGGCATTTGCAGCCCGGCGGGCTATATTACTTTAGAAGAAATTCAATCTGCCATCAGCAAAATTAAAGAATGGGGTTACGGTGTAAAAATCGGTAACAGCATTGGTAAACGATATTTTACATTTGGTGGAACCGATGAAGAACGAATGTCAGATTTACAACAAATGATGGACGATGCACAAATAAAAGCCATATTATGTGCAAGGGGCGGTTATGGATCTGTAAGAATTGTGGATGGCTTAAACTTTAAGAAATTTAGAAAAAATCCGAAATGGATCATCGGCTTTAGTGATATCACCGTACTTCATAGCCACCTAAACCGAAATTATAATATTGCCAGTATCCATTCTAAAATGTGCAACAGCTTTCCTGATGATTGGGCAAAAGCCGAACCCATCCAGATAGAAACCATAGAAAGTATCCACCAATGTTTGCAAGGAAAAAAAATGAGTTATACCGCTGGTGCAAATCTTAACAATAAGCCGGGTATGGCATCGGGCAATTTAGTGGGCGGTAATTTAAAAACCATTGAAAACCTGTCGGGCAGTGATAGCGATATTATTACTGATGGAAAAATATTATTTGTAGAAGATACCGGCGAATACCTTTACAGTATTGACCGTATGTTTTGGAATTTAAAACGGAGTGGCAAACTATGTAAGTTAAAAGGATTGATCATTGGTGGTTTTAAAGCAAAAAAAGATGATGCAGGTGATGAGTTTGGAATTTCGTTAGAAGATATTGTTTTGGAAAAAATAAAGGAATACCATTTCCCGGTTTGTTTTGATTTCCCGGTAGGCCATCAACGAAATAATTTTGCATTAAAGTGTGGAATGCAGCACCAGCTTAGCGTATCTGCCAATGGCAGCCAATTGACGGAAATTTAATTCCATCATTATCTTAACAATACCGAAGTGCCTTTTTCAAAAATATGTTTTGCTGAAACCGGGTGAATATAATCTAACAACCACACATAGGTTCCGGCATCTGCCTCCTGCCCTTTATATCTACCATCCCAACCCTGGGTTGGTATATTGGTTATGTACATCATTTCTCCAAAACGATTATATACTTTTAGCGTAAAGCTTTTAGCCAGGTCCGAATTGATGGCTTTTAAAACATCATTTATGCCATCGCCGTTAGGCGTAAAAGCTGTTGGCACTTTAATGAGGCAATTATCTAAAACTTTCACATATATTTCATCGCTTGCGGTACAGGTATGGTTATCTGCAGTAAGGATATAAGTATTCGTTAAAAGGCCGGTGGGTATCATGGAACTTGTAGCACCTGTATTCCAAAGGTACGTATAACCTATTGCTGAAGCAATGCCTATGGATACACTCATGCCGGGGCATAATGTAATATCATTACCCAAAGTAAACACAGGTACCTGGTAAATTTGAACGGGTGAAGAAAATTCATAATCTCCGCAAAAGCGATCAGTACCAGTTAAACGAATGGTATAATTTCCCTGTGATGCATAATTAAAACTAAATGGGGTTTGGTTGTTACTAAGCAAACCATTGCCATTGTTCCAAATATAACCAGTAAGGTATAATGAACTGATATTGGTATGTAAAATAATGGCTTCCCCGGTACAATACTGTGCATTCAACCCCGTAAACCGCACCATAGGCGTATCGGTAACATGCAACATGATGATACTATCCATTGTACAATAATGATTATTGGTTGCCGTGAGTGTGATGGCATAATTTCCTGAATGGATATACTGGTGAGGAGGCGCTGTTTCTCCATTAAAAATATTTCCGTCTCCAAAATTCCAGTTGTAGGTTAAAGCAGTACCAGAAGATGTATTGGTAAACCGGACTGCCTTATTTTGACAAACTGTATCCGCATTGATGCTAAAACCCGCCTTAATCGCATTGTTGAGCGGATAGGTACGGGATAAAGTGTCAGAACATACAGCATTTGATATCAGCAGTTGAACAGATGCCGCAACCGTAGAAACAGGAAAAGTATGTGAAACAGATGGCCCATTAAAACTCGTTCCATCGCTAAATGTCCATTGATAAAAATTAATACCATTACCACCCGGGTGTGATAAAACCAATGTATCGTTTATGCAACCAAAATGTACTGAGTCCCGGAAATTTGCAGATGGAGAACCCAATACATTAAACGAAAATGTTTCAGTCGTAAGTTGGGCCGCATAGCAGGTATCCAATACGCTATTTCCATCTCCCCCCATATTATTATGCAGGATGAATGTGCCAAAAGTATTGATGGGTTGCGATAAGTTCAGCAATACCCAATGAGTGAATCCATTTCCACAGGTAGCATCAGTACTCACAGAATTAATATTTACCGTAGCCGGGCCGGTAATTGAAAACTCTGAGCCATCTGTATTGATGCTGCTGCATAATACTGGCTTGCTGTAATATACTTTTATAGAAGAAGGTGAGCATTTATCATATTGCAGAGAATCATAAACAGGCACCGGTGCTTGCGTAGTTGTAAAAGGAAAGGTTGACATAGCAGGCGTAAATGCAAAACAAGAATCAGAAATACTATTTCCATCAGTACCTGCATGGATGTTTACATGAAAATTACCGGCTGGTAAGTTCCCTGAAAGATTTAAAATTACCTGGCTGGTAAACCCAGCCACACAATTTGTTTGGATGGTATTGATGGTTAAAGATCCGGGAGTAACCGAAAACTCTGAACCTGTTGCAGTCATGCTGTTACAGTCAACGGGCTTATCAAAATTTATAATTACCCGAAAAGGTTTACATTCATCAAAATTGATTGATTGTATTGCCGGGGCAACTGTTGTTTGCAAAATAGCAATGGGAAAGCTGTATCCTGCAGGTAAAGGTATTGTACAAGTATCTAACAAGGTATTGGCATCATTTCCATTATTTACAACCAATTGATAATTGCCATGAGGCAATGGGTTTTGTAATTGTATTTCGATCGTATCTGTAAATGTATTGCTACCCCCACAATTAGATTGTACAGATGCTATCGCCGGGTTGCCTGGAGTAATTGTAAACTCGCTGCCTGAAGGCGTAATGCTATTGCAAAG
The DNA here is from genome assembly GCA_016710595.1 of Niastella sp. Taxonomy (GTDB): domain Bacteria; phylum Bacteroidota; class Bacteroidia; order Chitinophagales; family Chitinophagaceae; genus Ferruginibacter. The sequence goes on along the minus strand of JADJVM010000010.1, from coordinate 227,775 downwards.
CACGGGTTTATTTAATGCAACTTTTAATTTTGTAGGGGCACAACCGGCATGCGTAATGCCTGCGATGGCCAGTGCAGGCTGTGCGGTAATCGTGATCGGGTACATTGTACCCGGGATTAATTCTGTTAAACAAACATCCAATAAAGTATTCCCATCCGTACCTGTATTTACAACCAGGCTGTAGTTGCCGGGCGGTAGAGGGTTTTGCATATTAAAAGTAAGTTCAGTAATGGCATTTAAGCCTCCCGAACATTGAGAACTAAAGCCTGTAAAGGGAAAAATATTGGTTCCATCGGTGATCACAAATTCTGAACCCGTTGGCGTTACGCTACTACACAATATATCTTCTGAAAATTGAACTTTAATTTGAGAAGTATTACAACCCACCGGCCCCACGGCAGTTACGGTGGGTAATTGATTATCTGAGAGCACAGCGGTGCCGCCTGAAAATGAAAGATTATAGCCCTGGCCTGTGTTTGAAAAATTATTTACAACCAATAAATAATCATGCCCGACCGTAATGGCGGGCATCCTGTTAAATTGCGTTCCATTTGCGCCTCCTGCACAGCGAAGATCAAGTAAGCCTGCGGCCGTACAACCCGTAGGCCCGCTTATACCGCTAAAATTTACAGATATCGCCAGGTTTGTTATAAGTGCATCTTGCGGGGCATGGCCGGTAATATCCAGCACTTCCCAATCATAATCATCAGAAGTTAAAATGGGCGTTAACAGGAACCCCAATGTACCTGATTGATAACAATGAAACCGGTACCAAATAGAATTTGTAGAGGGCAATAAATCTGTGCATCCTGCTGCAGGCAAACTGGGCCCGGTACAGGAAGTTACCACCGGTTGGCTAAAAACAAGGGTACCGCACACCACGGTTGCCGTTTGTGGCGTTCTACCAGGCCCGCTACAGGGTTGCGCTAATAAGTCCTGTGTGATAATAAATAAAACTAGGACCATAAAAAGCAAATATTTCTTAAACACCATTATTTAAAGATAACTGAATGAATAATTAAATCTTGCACCCAAGACTTATTTGCCGGTTAAAATACATATTTAATAAATAAAAAAATTAAAATACAATATTCTTTTTATTTCTAATCCTATACTTTTTTAGACAGGGTTTATTTTACCCAATTGATCATTACAGATTTTACATCCCTGGAATTGGAGCCAATCATGATATTAAAATCACCGGGTTCCCAATCGAATTTTAAATTATAATTATAAAATTTAAGATCAGCAGGTTTTATTTGAAAACTTACTTGTTTAGACTCACCGGCTTTAATGGTTATTTTTTTAAACCCTTTTAATTCTTTTACCGGGCGGGTAATACTCCCCACCATATCCCTAATATATAGTTGTACCACTTCTTTTCCAACAACTTTACTGGTATTGGTAACGGTTACTGTGGCGGTTAATGTTTGGTTTCCTTTTAATTTTTTTGAACTCACCGAAACATCACTGTATTCAAAATTGCTATAGCTTAACCCATATCCAAAAGGATAAAGTGGATCGTTGCTAACATCTAAATAATTACTCCTGAATTTTTCGAACCATTTTCCATCACCCAGCGGCCTGCCCGTATTTTTATGATTATAATAAAGTGGTACCTGCCCAATATTTTGCGGAAAAGTGGTACTCAATTTTCCAGACGGGTTTACATCACCAAATAAAACATCGGCAATGGCATACCCGGTTTCACTTCCGCCAAACCATACATTTAATATAGCCGGCACATTTTTATCTTCCCAGGGCAATGTTAATGGCCTTCCGGTAAATAATACCAGCACAACCGGTTTCCCGGTTTTTACAAGCGCCTCTAATAATTTTCTTTGTGTATGTGGTATATCAATATGCGAACGACTGCTGCTTTCACCACTCATTTCTGAAGCTTCGCCCAAGGCTGCAATTATCACATCACTTTGGCTGGCTACTGAAAGGGCTTCGTCTATCATTTCTTTTTCAGAACGGTTATCCCGGTTTATCTCACGGCCAAACAATGTTCCTCTTTTTTCCAGGTTGCTATCTGCTGCTATATTGGAACCTTTAGCATATAATATTTGTGCCCGGTTACCTATCGCATCTTCTAAACCTTCTTTTACACTGATGCAATTTTTAAGAATGGTTGCTACACTCCAGGTTCCTGCCATATTTTCTTTTGTATTGGCTAATGGGCCTATCAATGCAATCTTACCGGATTTTTTTAGAGGAAGCACCCCGTCTTTATTTTTTAATAAAACAAAACTTTCTGCTGCCACATCACGTGCAAATTTTCTGTGGGCATTTGTGTAAACATCGGTTTTACTTCTTTCTACATCACAATATTTATAAGGGTTATCAAATAAACCCAGTTTATATTTTGCTTCCAATATCAAACGGCATGCATTGTTTATTTGTGCAACCGTAATCTTACCTTGTTGCAATGATTTTTTTAATGTAGTGAGAAACCCTTCTCCCACCATGTCCATATCAATGCCAGCATTGAGCGCTAAAGCAGAAACCTGTTGCAAGTTGCCCATACCATGATCTATCATTTCGTTGATACCGGTATAATCTGTTACTACAAAGCCTTTGAAACCCCATTGCTTACGCAAAACATCGGTCATCAGAAATTTATTTCCTGTTGCAGGAATGCCATCTACTTCATTAAAAGATGCCATTACACTTCCAACCCCTGCATCTACTGCAGCTTTATAGGGAGGAAAATAATCATTGTACATTCTTACCCTGCTCATGTCGGTTGTATTGTAATCCCTTCCTGCTTCTGCGGCGCCATATAATGCAAAATGTTTTACACATGCCAGGATATTGCTGTTTAAAGAATAATCGCCCTGGTAGCCTTTAACCATGGCCGCTGCAATTTGCGAGCCGAGGTAAGCATCTTCTCCACTTCCCTCTGAAATGCGTCCCCAGCGGGGATCACGGCAAATATCAACCATCGGGCTAAAGGTCCAGTTAATGCCACTGGCACTTGCTTCTATGGCTGCAATACGAGCAGTTTGCTGTATCATATTCATATCCCACACACAACTTAATGCCAGGGGAATGGGGAAAGTGGTTTCATAACCATGTATCACATCCATTCCAAAGAGTAAAGGGATTTTTAGCCTTGATTCTTCCACGGCAACTCTTTGCACTTCCTTTATTTTTTCTACTCCTTTAATATTAAACAAGCCACCAACCTGGCCATCTTTTATTTTTTTTCCGATGTCTGAACTTTTTGCCTGGCCCGTAACAATATCGCCTGAACCCGGTAAATTAAGCTGGCCTATTTTTTCATCGAGCGTCATCTTGTTCATTAAATTATTAATGAACAGGTTCATTTTTCCTTTATCATTTTGCTGAGCAAAGGAACTCACTGAAAATAAAACCAGGAAGCAGGGAATTAACCAAGAAGTCTTTTTCATATTTTACATTTTAATGCGTGTGGCTTTTCTAATTATTTTTTTAAAAAGGGTTGTATTAATTTTTGCCAAATTTTATACCCCGCAGGGTTCATGTGAAGATTGTCCTTCAAAAAAATATCATTCCGCAAAGCCCCGTCTTTATTGAGCATGGCGTGATATACATCTATGAATGCTGTTTTTTTATTTTTCTTTAAAAATACTTTTATTAAATTATTAGCAGCATCAAATTTAGGCATTAACTGCTGCCTGGAAGGGCTTGGTTTCATAGATACATATACAACCGGGATTTTTTTATACTTCTTCCGAATGATAGAAAATAATGTAAAAAATCGGTCAGCAACAGTTTGTGGACTAAGATTTCCATCAATGGCAAAATCATTTTCACCACAGTAAATAACAATTTGTTTAGGATGGTAAGGCAAAATGATTTCGGAGGCATACCGAATTAAATCGGGAAGTGATGAACCACCAAACCCACGGTTGATGATGGGATAGTGTGGAAAATAATCTTGCACATCCGTCCAACTGGTAAAGGAAGAGCTACCCACAAATAAAATTTGATTTGGCTTTGGAAAATCAATACTATCCCCTTTTTTAAAATTCAGTATTTCGTTCCAGAATGGAGCTTGTTGCTGTGCTTGCAAAAAATGAAAACAAGCAATAAAAAATAATAACAATATATTTTTGATCTTCATTTTATTCTGCTTCTATGATTTTACATTTCTCACTCACCCCGTTCTCGTTTACTGATTCCAGGGTAAAATAATATTTCTTTTTACTGTCCATTGCCTTGAACCAATACTCATTAAAATCGTGGATCATAATACAATTGTACATTTTATCGGGAGCCGTACCGTAATACAGGTTATAAGCAAAGGCATTATCTACCGGAGCCCATTTTATATAGGCGCTCCGCTTGTCTTTTTCTGTTCTTAATACAATTAAATTTTTGGTTGTGGCAGGTTTATCTCCATTGCCATTTCCAAATACCCGTAAACCGCTAATGGCAAATTTACCCGTAGGCATGTGCAGGTTTACAAGCTTGATATACTTAGCCTGTACAGGTTTTGCAAGTTCAATATAATCGTGCGGAACATCTTTTTTATTCTTGCTTTTATCTGCCAGAATCTCCCATTTTTTTCCATCAACAGAATAGAATAATTTATATTGGTGATATATATTTGTTTGTTTACCTAAAAATTCAGCATCCTGGTCAGCATAATTAATTTGTATTGCATGTATGGTAGCAATATTTCCCAGGTCAGATTGTATCCATTCGCCTGCATTGGCAGAAGCTGCACTCCAATAGGTTTTAATATTTTCATCAACCGCATGGTTAGCATTAAAATTTCCAAGGGTTGAGGAAACGGTTACCGGCTTTTTATAATTTAATAAATACCAACCCATAAACCCGGACTCTTCATAAGAATTTCTTTTCTTTTCATTTGTTGCAATGGGTAAGCGGTGGGGATAATCGCCAAAGGCAGTATTGCACCACATCACATCGTCCTCATCAAACCCTGCCGGCCAAATGCCCATCCTGCGTTCCCAGGTATTTTTTACACAAATTATTGAGGTGGATACGTGCCAATAATTTCCGGAATTATCCTGGAAGGTAGATCCATGGCCTGCTCCCCGTGAGAAGCCACCGGCTTTAAAACTTAATGGATCGCTTTGTGGTTCTGTATTGGCAGTTTCAAATAATGGCTTGTCTCCTACTATTACGCCATCTGCATATCCGCTAAACTCGGTACCCGGCGCCCCATATTGAAAATAATATTTGTTATTGTGTTTGGTCATCCAGGCGCCTTCTATAAACGGATCTAAAAAAGTATTGTCCATATACTCTCCAAAGCGTTGCCAACCATATCGCCAATCCTGCAATAAATACATGGGTGTGCGGGTTCCGATTGGTTTAAAAGTCTTTCTATCGAGTTCCACACCATAAACGGGATACCTGTTGCTGCTGCCATTATACATATATAAACGGCCATCATCATCAGTAAAAAAGGCAGGGTCCCATCCCCCAATTTCAAAAGAGTCAACCAATGGTTTCCAATCATTTGCTTTTGGGTTCGTACTCATCCACAATGTAAAATTATTTGAGTAGGTAGATCCAAACACCAGCATCGTATCTCCAATGATACCTACCGCCGGGGCGCATAATTCATCCAATACATGATTCCATGGCCGCAAGAATTTCTTAGGCACAAAATTCCAGTGGTACATATCACTACTATACCAATATCCCCATTGATTGGTACTAAATAAATAATAATCGCTTTTGTAATTTACAATTACGGGGTCTGCAGTAGCCCGGTGCCTGCCCCATTGGGTAAAAGATGGAAACGGGGTATAACCATAATCTAAGTTCACAGGGTTGCAATAACTCTCCTGCTGCGCCACTGCCTTGCTACTTAAAAAAAATAAGATGATGAATAAATATTTAAAAGTCATTTGTTGATTTTTATTGTAGCTAAAATAGGAAAATGATCAGAAGGATATTTCAAATCATAAGAATCTGTAAGGGTTGCAAATTTGGCAACATGTATGTGTGGATCCTTAGAAACAAATATATAATCAATACTGCCCGCTGCCTCTTTACAATATTGAAAAGCATTAAAAGTATTCAGTTGCCCAAATACCATCTCACTGATATCCCTGCTATTATTTACATACTCCATCATATATTTTGCAGGCGCTTCACCGGGGTTAGAATTAAAATCTCCTGAAATGATAACAGGATAATTTTTTGTATTCAGTTCAGTTATTTTCTTGATGATAAGTTTTGCAGATTCCAACCTTGCCTCCGCACTAATATGATCAAAATGAGTGTTGAATACCCACAGGTATTGCTTTGTTTTATTTATTTTAAATAAACCATAGGTACAAACCCGCCTGCATGCTGCATTCCATCCAAAAGAAACAGAATCGGGTGTTGGTGATAGCCAAAAAGTAGATTGGCTCACGCATTTGTACTTATCTTTTTTATAAAAAATACATGAATATTCGCCTCCTGTTTTACCATCATCCCTGCCCACACCAATAAAATCATAACCATGCAATGCACTGAGTAAATAAGTAAGTTGATGATGCTGTACTTCCTGTCCGCCCATAAAATCGGGTTCATAATAATTTACCAATGCTGCCAGTTTTTCTTTTCTTGCATCCCATCGGTTTTCACTATCCGAGGCTACATCAAGCCGGATGTTGTAACTCATCATCTTCATCGTAGTTTGCGCTTGCATGGCACCCATAAAAAAGAATAGCAACAGGAAGCTGATACCATATTTCATCTTGAATTTTTTTTATTATTAAATAACCAGTTTAATAAACCGGGTTCTGCAAATGCCGCATCCCAGCTATTGTGGTTTGCATTGGGGTAAAGCGTAAATTTTGTGTTGGCACCCGCCTTTTTTAAAGCATCAACCATTTCTATAGAATGATCAGGAGTTACCACATCATCTTTTGCACCATGAAAAACCCACCAATTTGTATGCGTTAATGCGGCGGCTGTTGCAGGATTTGCACCGCCACAGATAGCTACGGCTGCTGCAAAAACATTTGGTTTTCTTTTTACCAGTTCAAAAGTGCCCATACCGCCCATAGATAATCCCATTACATATACCTGTTCTTTTTTAATGGTAAATTCATTTTCAATTTTATCAATTAAGGCTATCAACATTTGCATGGCCTTAGTAGGTGGTTCGTTTACTGAAAAATGAAAAGTCCTTTTTTGGGTTGCAGGATCTGTTTTTATTAAAACATTACTCCAATAAGAATCTTCAGAGCATTGCGGAAATACAATGATTGCAGGGAATTGGGACCGAACAGAATCTTTTAAAAATAATTTACCGCCATGCACTAACTGTTTGTTATTATCAATGCCCCGCTCACCTGCGCCATGCAAAAAAAAGATAACGGGATAGGCTACCCCGGGTACATAATGTAAAGGCATGAGTAACCGGTAAGGTAAAGTATCCCCATCCTTTATAAAACTTTCTTTCTTATAGGCAGTATAATCCTGTGCACATACTTTGAATGATGCAATGCAAACAAAAACTACCAATATGATATAAGGCCACATCTTATTCATGCATTTTATTTAGAAAATAAGGGCTTTTAAAATCTAATTTTTTTAATCCTCCCTGTACTTCGGGGCAGCTCATAAATAATTTCCACAATAAGCCTGAGCGATAATTTTCAATCATTACAATAATGGGTCCCTGGTCTATGGCAAGATGTGAATGAGCAATCCAATTTTTTGTTTGATTGAAAGCATCATAAAAACCGTATTGCGACCATAACTTATCGCCCAGGTCGTAATAAAAATGTTTTAGTGCCTGCATACTGTATTCCGGGGTATATGGAAAGGCTGACAGTGCAGCCGTAGGTGTAATGGTACCATTATCGTTTGTAGGAGAATGAGCAGTATATCCATTCCAGGTATCACTCGCTGTAAGGCCCCAGCAACCTGGCCCATAGCCTTTAAAATCTTTGGGATTATCTATACAATAGGCCCGGTTAATGAGCGTATGGTTTTGGTTTTGCTCCCAATAATCGGCATAACGATCGCTTAACCCACGGGGATCTAATCCTAAAAAGGAATATTGCGAAAAAAATAATGGCCCACCATAATCAAAACCCAATGGCAAAGTATAACCATAAAATTTTCTTTTATTAATAAAGAAATTACTTTCTGCCCAGCCTTTATGATACACTGATGCGGGCACTGCATATTTCCCAGGCTGGCTGGCTGCCAGTACATACATGATCAAACATTCATTAAATCCCCGTACCGGGAAGTCCATTGCCCACCCATTGTTTGGGCTCCAATGCCAGTATAAAACATCCTGGCCAGATTTGGTAAACCAATTCCATTCTACATCATTCCAAAGCCAGTTAATTCTGCCACGCAATGCTTTTTCTGTTTGATTGTCGCCATTAAAATATTGCCTTGCACACAATAATCCCTGGAAAAAAAGTGATGTTTCTACCAGGTCGGCGCCATCATCTTTCCTGCTAAAGGGAATTGTTTTGCCGGTGGTTCCGTTGAGCCAATGAGGAAATGCACCATGATAAGAATCGGCTTTTAATAAAAAGCTTACCATTTTTAATAAAAATTTTACTGCCGTATCCCTACCAATCCATTTTCTTTCTGTGGCCACAATTACGCTCATAACACCAAAGCCACTGCCACCCAGGGTTACTGTTTCATGGCCATAGCCAAAATTTTCATTGCTTCTTTCCCTTGCCAGTCCGCTTACAGGGTGTGCAAAATCCCAGAAATACCGAAAAGTTTGTTTTTGTACCAAATCCAGCAAAGCCGAGTCAGATAAATTCTTTGGCCTGCTTACCGGGTCAAAAACAGTGCTTGCTGTTTTTTGTGTATATCCATTGATACTGATAAAAAGGAAAAATACTAGTGCAATTTTTTTAAGCATCATTTATTCGATTTTTTATAAATAAGGAGCCGTAAAACCTAATTGTTGCATACCCGATACAATTTCCGGGCAACTGGTAAATAAATTCCATAATAATCCACTGCGGTAATTTTCTATCATCACAATGATGGGCCCCTGGTCAATGGCCAACGTGGAATTTGCAAACCATATATTTTGTAAAGAGAATGCATCCGTAAATCCATATTGGTTCCACATTTTATCTCCCAACACATAATAATAAAATTTTAAAGCCGCCATTGATTCATTTGGCGTATATGGCATAGAAGAAATTGATGCTGTAGGTGCAATTACACTTACATCATTTGTGGGTGAACTGGCCGTATAACCGTTCTCAATATCACTGGCGGTAAGCCCCCACACTGAATCGCTATAACCATAAAAATGATTCGGATTGGTACGGCAATATTGATAATTAATGAGTGTATGGTTTTTTGTTTGCACTGCATAATTTATGCCGGCTTCAGAAAGCCCCGTGGGGTTAATCCCCATAAAGGAATAATGTGAAAAGAACAACGGCCCGCCTTGTGGAGGCCCAAGTGGCAAATTATACCCGAAATAATTATTGCCATTCAAATACTGGCTCCCAGATTTCCATCCAGTTTGGTAAACCGATGCGGGGATGCTATGCGTGGGCGATGAAGCTGCTAATATATAGGTAACGAGGCTTTCATTCCATCCTTTAACAGGAAGGTTCATGCCCCATCCATTATTATTGCTGTAATGCCAGTATAATACTTGCTGGCCGCCCTGCCTGAACCAATCCCAATCTACATTTTGATAAATTGTATTAATATCATTCCGCAGCGTGGTTTCAGCAGAACTTGCATCATCAAAATATTGCCTTGCTGTAAGTAAACCCATCATTAAAAAAGAGGTTTCCACCAAATCGGCGCCATCATCTAATGAACTAAAGGGAACAATAGCGCCGGTAGCACCGTTAAGCCAATGAGGAAATGCACCTTTTACTTTTACGGCTGTGTTTTTTAAAAAGCCAACAATCTTTTGCATCCTGGCAAGGCCTTCTGCCCGACTGATAAAATTCCTGTTTATAGCAACCGGGATGGCCATCATGCCAAAGCCTGAACCACCGGTTGTAACTACATCACCTGAATTATTTCGTTCCCTGGCGAGGCCACTTACCGGGTGGGCAAAATCCCAAAAGTAAGTAAAGGTTTGTTGTTGAACTTTGGTGAGTAATGCATCATCGCTGATCAATGGAAATTTTCTGGATGAATCTATTTTGGTATTAAACCGGTATTCAGATGGGCTTACCAGGTTTTTACCTTCTATTGATTGTAAAGAAGTACTTACAGAAAGTGTATATTTTGTAAGATATTTTAAGGCTGCAGTACCAGATACAGTTACGGTACTGTCGTTGTTCTCATAGCCAATATTGGCAGGCACTGCAGCGGCGCCATTTTCACGAATTGCAATAGCTGTAACTACGGTAGCCCGGCTTACTTTATTATTAAATTTTAATTTGATGGTAGCAGCAGGATCTATGTTATAATTGGTTGCAGAAGCATTGGCCATTACCTGGTTCACCTGCACACTACTGAGCATTAATGATGGAGGTTGCGGATCGGGTGTTCCCGTGCCCTCACCACCGCTTTTACTGCATCCCATCAAAAATGGCATAGTTAGAAAAATAAGTTCCAGTAGCTTCCTCATGCTAAATTATTTACAGAATTAACGTGGTGATAGAATGTGGCAATGCAGTTGTTTTAGCAGCCTGGCCATGAATCCATAAAGCATAATCTGTTTTAATACCACTATCGTTCATAACAATTACAACCAATTTGCCATCTTCATTTTTAAAAGCAGTGGTAAGTAACTGGCTTCGGCTTGATGAAGCTATTATTCTTTTTGCACCGGGTTTTATAAATTTACTAAAGTGGCCAATATAATAATAGGCATTCGTATAAATGAGTTTACCTGTTTTGGTATCGCCATGAATGGGTGCAAAACAAAAATTCTGCACATGGTTAGGGCCACCGGTTTCGTCTAATAAAATGTTCCAGTCAGTAAAGCCCACCATGCCATTATTAAAATCGTTGATCATAGAGCGGCCATACTCTTCACCTAAAGCCCAGGCATGATATCGGGCTGGGTTAAAGCTTTCTGCGCAACCTTCTGTAAAGAAAATATTCTTATCAGGATATGCTTCATGTACCCTCTTTATATTTTCATACATCGGGGTACCGCCACTCCAGTCTTCGTACCAATGAAAACCTATGCCCCATATAAATTTGCTGGCATCTGGATCATTGAAATAAGTTTCTGCCCTTTGATATATCAAATCCCGGTTATGATCCCACACAATTATTTTTTTATCTTTCAATCCTTCTTTTTCCATTACCGGCCCCAGGTGGTTCTTTAAGAAATCCCTTTCTTCTTCTGCCGAATAAATACAACTCTCCCATTTTTGTGTGGCCATCGGTTCGTTTTGAATACTGATACCCCAAACCGGCACACCTGTTTTTTCATACTCTTTTATGAAACGGGTATAATATAAAGCCCAACTATTATAAAACTCAGGTTTCAGTTTTCCGCCATGAAGCATATCGTTATTATCTTTCATAAATGCAGGCGGGCTCCAGGGGCTTGCAAATAAATGTAAAGCGCCACCTGCGGCAGACATGGCTTCTTTAATAAACGGGATCTTATATTTTTGATCGTGTGCAATATTAAAAGTTTTTAATTCTTTATCTCCGTCCTGCACATATGTGTACATATCACTACTAAAATCGCAACTATTAATATTGGTTCGGGCTACCGTATATCCAATACCGGATTGTTTATCAAAATAAGCTTTTAATAATTCCTGTTGAGTTTCTTTAGGGAGCTTATAAAATGTTTCTGCAGAAGCATCGGTAAGGGCTGCCCCGATTCCAAAAAATGATTGAAATGATTTACCGGGATCTACAAAAACAGTAATATCGCTTTCAACTGGTTGGCTCATGGGAGAAAATTCAAGAGTATCTGTAGCCGTAAGCCGAAAGTTTGTACTATCGGCTGTGGTAAAAGAAATTACTTTTTTCCCAATGGCCGAAAAATCATTTTCAGTCGTAGCTTTTTTTTCTTCATTCAATTTTTTTTCTTGTGGTGAACAAGAAAAAATAATAATGCCAGCCAAAAATATCCCTGCTTTTTTCATGTGAATCTATTTTAATGAATCATAATTTTTATTGTACACATACACTACCATACAAAACTACCCACAGACCCTGCAGGTAAAGTAGGCGTTACCCATTTGTTTTTATATTTTATATTAAAAGATTGAGGGGTACTGCCTTCATTTAATATCATGAGTACCTTTTTACCCGCCGGGGTTTTAAATGCAACAGTAGGCAAGTTCCCAACAGAGGTACTGCTGATCCTCACAGAACCCGGGGGTACAAATTTGGAAGCCTGTGCAATAATATAATAAGCAACATTCCTCACTACACCTGATCCGCTGATGGTGAGTGCCCCTTTACATTCAGTACAACCGCCTTGTGTATGTGGCCCATAATTGGGGTCGTTGGCAAGGTTCCATTCTAATGCAACTTTACTCCAGTTGCGCATAGACCCGATGATCACATTTTTAATATGCCATTTCAGGTCGCCATCAAAAGCAGCATTCGCAGCGGTCCATTGTTCAGTGAAATAAATGTTTTTATCGGGATAAGCATCATGCACAGTAGAAAGTGCGCTGATATCACCGGCGTATAAATGAAACGCCGAACCATCTATAAAAGTCCTGGCAGTAGCATCATTTAAAATACTTAAAGGATAGCCGGGGTTATCGCAATTATGATCCCAAATAATAATTTTAGTAGGGATTGATGCTGCCTGGAATGCCGGGCCCAGGTTACTTTTAATGAAATTAGCTTGCTCCGCTGAAGTCATAATCATGCTGGGGTTATTGCCCCCATGCTGGGGTTCGTTTTGTATTGTGATGGCAGCAATCGGAATGTTGAGCGTTGCCATGGCCTGTATATATTTTACAAAATATTTTGCATACACATCATAATACTGGGTTTGTAAACTGCCACCTATGCTGCTTCCATTGTCTTTCATCCACACGGGCGGGCTCCAGGGCGAACCCAATATTTTAATATTGGGATTGATGGTTAATATTTTTTGTAACAACGGTACCAGGTGGTTTAGGTCTTCAGATAAACTAAAGTTTGCCAGGCTGGGATCTGTTTGGCCTGCAGGCATATCATCGTAACTAAATACGGATGCACTTAGGTCGGAGGCGCCAATACTTACCCTGAGATAACTGATTCCTATCCCACCGGGACCAAATAGATCGGTAAGCAAATTGTTTTTTTCTGTAGCTCCCATACTGTTTATGAGTTGTGCGCTTCCACCCGTCAATGTAAAACCAAACCCATCAATGGTTTGATAAGTAACTGCAGAATCTACCATAATATTGGTAAATCCATTAGCAACTTCAGCAAACCCCAAAACGGTATTTTGTTTTTCGAGCAATGAAATTTTATCACCCCGGGTAAGCCAATAATCTACTTCATTGCTAAGGGGAGGATCCGGAGGTGTTACCGGCCCTGTTTTTTCTTTAGAACAACTGGCAGAAAGAGATAATGCCGCTATCAACAAAAACCCTATATGAGAAATTTTATTTTTCATGTGGAATATTTTTCCTTACCGGAAAATCTTTTATTTAAATAATGACTATTATATAAGAAGGGCTGGCAGCTTGTAGCAACCAGCCCTTCTTAATTACTCGAAATCGAATCCTGTTTTAAAAAAAGTTACTGGTATCCATTACTCTTTATTGGTGTACAAAGCACTTATTTCACTTTGAGTAAGCGCTACTCCATATAAGCGTAACTGGTCAATAGAACCTTTTAGAGAAGAGGATAACCAATCATCACTATCAAAATTATTTTGAGGGCCTGCTCCTACTCTCATTTCGCTAATGGCTGCATCACTCATATTAATATCGCCATGCCCGCCCCATGATGGAACCACACTGTTTTGAACGCCATTAATATATAATTTCATTGTACTGGAAGTATTATCGTACACAATTACCAAGTGGTGCCATTGATTGTCTAATAAACCGGGAATGGTGTTTCCGCCTTCCCAGGTAAACCAGGCATCGTGCATATCTTTATCTACCACCATTACTTTTACGGCACAAGCAGCATTGTTTCCTTCTAACATTAGCAGGAAACTTCCACCCGACCAATGGCCGTTATTAGATTTAAAGCTCATGATATATTCGGGGCCATTGCCACCAGCATTATTCTTTGTTTGCCCGTCTTTTTTATACCAGCACGAGATTGTAAAGCTTTTTGAAGTAGAAGCCCAATCGTTGGGTTTTTGATATTTTATGAATTTTTTATCTACACTTTGCATCGCTTTACCATTTATTCCATCTACAGTTGTATAAGGATTTGAGGATGCAAAATTTGCCCGGATACTATCCACAGCATTCCGCAACGGATCGGGACTGGTACCATCAAAAGCGGCAAAGAATTTTAAAGGGCCGCCGGGAACATTTACGTCCTGAGGATAATCGCCCAACGCAGGCCTGTCCATTTTTTGGCAACCTACCAGCAAGAAAATGAATGCGGTTGCTGCGAACATTGATTGAATTAATTTTTTCATTTTAATTTTTTTAAATTGAATAAGAATTACCATTCTGGGTTTTGTTGAATAACTCCTGGACATGCATCCACTACTTTTTGAGGAATAGGATAGAACCTGCAACGATGCGTATAACCCATACCGCCCAAAACTGTTTCTGCGTCGCCCCAGCGTACCAGGTCAAAGAATCTTTCTCCTTCTACACCAAATTCTACTCTTCTTTCATGTTTAATATCATCTCTCAATTGTTCTTTGGTAGTATAGGTTTTTGCACTGAGCCCGGCTCTGCTTCTTACATCATTGAGCCAATCAATTCCGGTAGCACCCTGCCCCAGTTCGTTACTTGCTTCTGCTGCCATCAGTACCACATCAGAAAAGCGGATAACCCTTTTATTAATCCAACGGGGATTATCGCTCATTCCTGTAGAAGCCCGGTAAGCAGGATCAGCATATATTTTTTTATTCCAGTATTTACGGGGTAAAGGACCGCCATTACTTACATCAGCAGGCAATGTTCTTCCATATCCGCCATAAGTTGGATCATCAGACTGGCCTGAGAAAAGTATAGTAGATGGTTTCCTTTGATCACCGGGTTCATACGCATTTACTAAATTATCAGTAGGTGTATTCCAGCCCCAGCCCAGGTTCCAGCCTGAAGCTTGTGAAGCTCTTACACCTTGCGTAGTGGCAAACTCACAACCCAAATCTTTAGAACCATCAGGGCTTACATAAGCTTGTACTTCAAATAATGACTCTTTACAATTTTCGCCTGCATCTTTAAATATCATGTAATAAGGACTGTATAAACCGTATTGGGGACGAGCCATTACTTGCTGACAAAGACCTAAAGCAGCAGCCCAGTTTTGGCGATACAAATGTGCTTTTGCATGTAATGCCAATGCTGCACCACTTGTTAAACGGCCTTCATAGGCGCTTCCCCAGCTTGCAGGCAGGTTTGCTTCAGCAAAACTAAGGTCTTCATCAATGAGTGCATACACTTGAGGAATGGTAGATTTTGTAACACATAAATCATTGGCGGAACTGGTAGGTGTACGATAAACAGGAACTTCACCATATGTACGAACCATATCAAAATATGAGAAGGCCCTGAAAAACCGGGCTTCACCCAGGTTTGCCATAGTAGTAGCATCTGTAGCGCCCAATGAATCTGCTTTTGCAATGGCAATATTAGCCAGGTTTATTAATTGCACATGGTTTTCCCAATACACATCATTTGCCCATATATTTTTTACGTATTGAAAATTATCAAAGGGTGCAACCCATTCCTGTCCATCAGAAGGATCACTTCCTTTTTCAGAATCATCTGACCGGAAATCATGAAAAGCCAGCCAGGAAATTCCTACGAAACCTGTATTGCTTCGCATATAACTATAACAGCCAAAAACTTCAGCTTCAATACCACCCTGGTTTAAATCATCAATGGTGGCACCAAATGGTTTTTGATCTAAGAACTTTTTACAACTGCCCATCGTTGCCATTACCAGGAGCAGGAAAAGAATACTTTTAAAATTTATTATTTTTTTCATATTTAAAATTTGAATGGTCTGTTTAAAAATTTACATTGATACCAAAGGTTGTTACCATGGGAATCGCATTGCCCGCTCTATCTACACCAAACTGCAATCCATCTCCACCAAATTCGGGTGAATAACCCAGGTTATTTTTCCAGGTTTTCAGGTTTTGCACATTGGCAAATAATCTCAGGCTCTTCAACCTGATTTTAGAAATAAGTGCATTGCTAAAATTGTATCCAGCTTGTATGTTTCTTAAGCGGAAATAACTTCCATCTTCAATACCATACGTAGAATATTCGTAATTGATCCTGTGGCCCTGGCCTAAAATAGGATCCCAATTAGAAGTGCCTGCACCATGCCAACGATTAATTTTAAACTGGGGATAATTTACTCTTTGGAATGGAGATTCAGTACCACCCCACATGCGGTAAATTTCATTTCCATATACGCCACCAAAATCAACTCCCACATCGAAACCTTTGTATTTTAAATTCACAGAACCACCATACGCAAAATCTGGTGTAGGATCACCGATAATAGTACGGTCTAAAGAACTGATAACTCCATCACCATTTACATCTTTATATTTAAAATCACCGGGCCCGTAGGAGAAATCGGTATTTACAGGAGAAGCTAATTTATCGGCATAAGATTGATAAATACCTTCTACAATATATCCGTAAAATGCACCAACGGGAGCACCAACTTGTATAATGGAGGCATTGTTTATAATAGGTGTGCCATTATTAGCCAATTCTAATACTTTACTACTATATGTTGTAAAGTTTCCTGACACAGATACTTCAAAATCTTTGTTAATGGGTTGCCTCCAGCTTGCACTTAATTCTACCCCGTTGTTTCGGATAGAGCCCTGGTTAAGTAAGGCATCAAAAGAACCGATATTATGTACATAAGCAAGTAAATCGGTTGTTTTCTTATTATAATAAACCGCATCTACATGCAGCCTGCGTTGAAATGATTCTAATTCAAACCCTGCTTCTATCGCCCTGTTTTTTTCCCAATGCAGGTCTTTATCAGCATTGTATTGAGGTTGTGCTACGGTATATGTATTATTACCAAAAGGAACACCCCCACCAGTAGTTAGCAATGGATAAGCAGGATAATCGTAATTACCCCTGTTTTGAATTCCTAATATACCAGTAGATGCTTTAATCTTTAAGAAATCAAATGTCTTTTGATTTTCCATAAATTTTTCCCTAGTTACTTCCCATGCAGCACCTACAGCCCAGAAAGGTTGCCATGTGTTGTTAGGGAATGCAGATGTACCATCGTAGCGTAAAGAAGCATTTAAGAAATATTTATTTTGGTAATTATAAATACCACGCAAGAGAACAGAAGCTGTAGTCCATCTTCTTTGGCCAGAACTATTGGTTGCGGTTGTCCTGTCTTCAAAACCATTCGTAATATACCAGAAACGAGGATCGTTAGGTATTGCATTACCCGTTGCACTCTGTGCTACGCCGGCAAAACGGCCTGCATAACGATCATCAAAAGTGGTGAAACCGGTCATCATCGTTAAATTATGATTTTGTGCAAACCTGCCTTTCCAGGTCAAAATATTATCGGTTTGGAATTTTTTATAATCTAAGTTCGATTCATTTACCCGGGTCCTGTAACTTTCTAAGTAAGGTTTATTTCCTTCTGCATCCCATGCATTATATAAAGGGGTATAAACCCTGGTATCTACATTGCTCATATCAGCATAAAATGCAGTTCTGAAAGTAAAGTTGCGCAGGAATGTAAATTCAGCAAATACATTACCCACGGTTCTATATTCCTGGCTAATGGTTTTATCCCATTCATTTTCTAAAATAAGCAATGGATTTATTACGCCTGAATTTTGGATGGATGGCAAGGCATAATATAAATTATAATTAGCGCTATCTAATGAATATGGGTCTTTAGTATAAACCGTTTTGGTACCTCCAGGTACTTGTGGCAATACTTTACGGGCAGCATCCAATACCCAGGATGCACCATAAGGGTTATCTTGTTTATTGATGTTTAAATTGAAGCCCATTTTAAGCCAGGGTTTTACTTTCACTTCATCACTTACATTGATCAGGTATTTTTTTAGTTTTTCTCTTTTAATTATTCCTTCTTCTACTACATAACCCAGGCCAATGTAAAATTTATTCTTATCGCTACCGGTTGCTAAACTTACGTTGTTGCTGCTAAAGGTGCCGGTTTGGGTTACAGCATCAATCCAATCGGTATTGGCATTCCATAAATTATAATCAAAAGGAGATGAAGTGATGGTTCCATCATTTGTTTTTTCTTCATCAAACAACATTTGGAATTCGCTGGCATTGGCCCATTTAATTTTATCTACCAGTTTTTTAAATCCATAAGAACTATTAAAGTTGATCGTAGTTTGGCCTGCTTTACCTTTTTTAGTGGTTACAGCAATTACGCCATTGGCCCCTCTTACCCCAAAGATGGCAAGTGAAGAAGGGTCTTTTAAAATTTCGATAGACTCAATATCAGCGGGATTTAAGAAATCAATATTATCATTAAAAATACCATCTACTACATATAAAGGTTTTAAGTTTCCGCCCAGGCTGTTGGTACCCCTGATACGAATATCGGGTGCCTGCCCCGGCGTACCGCTATTTACCACACTAAGCCCTGCCACTTTACTTTGCAAAGATGCAACGGGGTTTGTGTTTGGTTTATCGGCTACTTCACTTCCTGCAACTTTTGTAATAGAACCGGTAAGGTCTCTTTTATTTGCAGTACCATAACCAATCACTACGACTTCGTCCATTTTTTTATCTGAACGGGTTAATGTGATGGTGATTTGCTGCCGGCCATTTACTGCAACTTCTACGGTATTATGCCCTACTGCAGAAACAATCAGTACTGCATTTTCGGGTACACTAATACTAAAGTTACCATTTACGCCTGAAGTGGTTCCCCTATTACTGCCCTTTACAGTAATGGAAGCGAGTACAGGCTCACCGGCATCGTTTACTACCCGGCCCGTAACTTCAATATCTGCTTCCGCAGGATTTACAGAACGGATAGCAACCAGGTTATTGTCCAGCACTTTATAGGTAAGGCTGGTTCCTGAAAATAATTGTTGCATCACATTTGTAATGTCAACATTTTTAAACTCAACAGTTACTTTTTTATTCATATCTGCAAGCCTGCTGTTGAATACAAAACGGAAGTCACCCTGCCTTTGTATGGCAGAAAGTACTTTTCCGATTTCTTTATTTTCAGCTCTTAAAGATACTGTTTGTGCATTGGCACCGGAGCCTGCCATGGATTGCATGGTACAGACGATCATAAAAAGTAATGTTAGTTTCATAATGAGTAATGGCTTCTTGATTTCACTGAGCGCCATTGCAATTGTTTTAGCTTTTTTCATTATCAGTTTTGTGTTTGGTAGTTAGTAATAACAATATAACAATTTTATTTGAAGAACCGGCCACTAAATTAAATACTTGATTTAATCTAATGGAAGTAAGTTAATTACATGGCGTTAACCATATTTATATTTTAAATTCATAAATAATCGTATTGGCATAGTTTATTAATATATAATGATCGTATTCCCTTCTTGTTTATAATTAAAACCAGTTGTAAATTTCAGCGCATTCATAGCCTGTGCCAGGTTTTCATTTTCAAAAGCGCCACTCATATATTGATGCTCCCAGCGTTTGTTTTCAAAAATGATACTTACATCATACCAGCGCTCCAGTTTTTTGGCTACTTCATAAAAAGGCTCATCTTCAAAAGATAAAATGTTTCTTGTCCAGCTACTTTCTACATTCGTATTGTTATCATTTTTTAAATATGTGAGTTCTTTTATTTGTGGGGCATACATTGCTATATCGCCTGAATCTTTATGTGTACTTTTTACTTTCATATCCCCATCAAGCAATATTTCATTTAGCAAGACCAATTTTTGATTGGGCTTTAAGATGTATTTTTTTGAAGCATTCTTTTTCAAAGATATTTCCACACTTCCTTTAATGAGGCTGGTTTCAGTTATTTTATCGTCATCATAAGCTTTTACATTAAACTGGGTACCCAATACTTTAATATTGATGGTTGCAGTATGAATGATGAATGGCTTTTTTGCATTATGAACTACATCAAAATAGGCTTCGCCGGAAAGAAAAACTTCTCTCACATTCGAATCAAACTTTTTTTGGTAATTTAGTTTGCTTCCTGCATTTAACCATACATGGCTGCCATCCGGTAAAATTATTTTCGTCCTGGTTCCATTTAAGGTTTTAACTTCTTTTGTTTTTGTTGCGATGGATTGAGTATCTGTAATATTTTTAGAATGTAGTAAGGACCAGCCTGCAAATATGATGATGATGGCGAGTGTAGCAAATATGCCTATCCGAAATTTTTTCCAGGCAGAAATTGATTTTACTTTTTCAATTTCATTTTCATCCAAAACCGGTTCGTCGGTGTTTAAGATGATGCCCCGGCTTTTCATTCTTTCTACATGAGCCAGGAATGTTGCTTCCATAAAATCAGTGTCTTGTGGAGTTACCTGGTTCCACAATTGAGTAATTTCTTCAATACTGTGGAGTTGTTCCGGATGAACAGCCAGGATAGCATATAGTTCTTCCAACTCTGTTTGAGTGGCTTCACCCGAAAGTTTCCGGGTCAATAGCATCCAAATACGGTCATTACTCATAGTCCTTATAGATAGAGAGTACTTTTAAAAGAAAATCCCCTAAGGCTAAGGAAATATTTTTTTATGCGTGCCGATGACTTCTGCAATTCTTTTTAAGGCAATGGCGAGTTGATTGTCTATTGTCTTTACACTCAAGTGGAGTATTTCGGCAATTTCTTTATACTTTAAACGGTCTTCTTTGGCAAGTTTATAAATAAGCTGGCAAGCAGGCGGAAGGCCTTTTACTGTTTTTGCAATTTTATATTCCAGTTCCGTACATTCTGATGCCTGGGCAGGATTGATATAATCTGATATAAATTCTACTTCTACTTCATCCAATGAAAAAACATCTATTTTATTTTCCTGCTTTAGGCGGGCAAGAGCAGCATGCCTGGCACTTACAAAAAGGTATAATTTCAGGTTTTCAATATCCTGGAGCCTTTCCCGTTTAATCCATACATCCATCATTAAGTCTGATGCTATTTCTTCGGCCCACACCCTTGATTTTAAAATAGTGAAAATAAAATTTTGAAGGGATGGAAATAAAATAAAAAACAGGGATTTATAGGCTGTTTGATCCTCGTACCTGCTAATTTGGTACTTTAATTCATTAATCTTCCTGTTTATATTGGAATTGTTATTATCCCTCATATTGAAGCAATCAATAGGCTAAAGTTAAAGATAAAATTGTGTTTGCTATTTTTATTATACTTTTTATTTTTTCTTTGCCGGATATTTACATAAATATTATTGAGCCTTTTTTAAAACAGCGCTATGATTTTAATACCTCCTTATTTACAAAAAAATGATACCATTGGTATTACCTGTCCTGCCGGGTATATGGCTTATGAAAAAGCACAAACCTGTATAGAAACCCTGCAAAACTGGGGTTTCCAGGTAATGGTAGGAAAAACCCTGGGCAGTAATTCTAAAAATTATTTTAGCGGAACGGATGAAGAACGAAGAGATGAAATGCAGGCAATGATCAACGACCCTTCTATTAAAGCCATACTCTGTGGCCGTGGCGGATATGGAGTTAGCCGCATCATTGATCAATTAAATTTTAAAAAATTAGAAAAAAATCCTAAGTGGATCATCGGCTTTAGCGATATTACTGTTTTACATACACATCTTTTTAGTAAAATGGGCATTGCCACTTTACATGCCCCCATGGCTGCGGCTTTTAATGATGAAGGTTTTAAAAATGAATATATCTTATCCTTAAAAAAAGCGCTCACCGGTAAAAAAAATAAATATTCCTGTAACCCGCATCCATTTAACAACACAGGTAAAGCAGAAGGAAAACTCATTGGCGGCAACCTTACCCTGCTTGCCAATATGATTGGTACCCCTTCTGATTATAATACCGATCAATGCATATTATTTATCGAGGATATTGGCGAATACCTTTATAGCAGCGACAGGTTACTGCTTCAATTGAAACGAAGCGGTAAGTTTAAAAAAATAAAAGCACTTGTGCTGGGAGGGTTTACAGACATCAAAGATACCGACCGGCCATTTGGAAAAACGATAGATGAAATATTACATTCATACACACAGGAATTAAAAGTACCCGTTTGTTTTAATTTTCCTGTAAGCCACAATAAAGAAAATGCAGCTTTAAAAATTGGAGTAAAATACAGCTTGAATGTTACCAAAAAAAAGGTGACCCTTGCCGAAGTTTAAAGGCTTAAAACAGAATCCATCACCTGCCCATATACCGGAAAACTTACTAAGTTATTATGCCTGCCATTTTCAATTTCAATAAACCGATCACCGGGTTTTAGCATTTCTTTTAACCGGGAAGCCTGTGAAAGTGGGATCACTTCATCATTTGTGCCATGAAAAATAATAATGGGCGTTTTTAAATTTTGTATAAAAAGATAAGTAGGGATAGAATAATTGCTCATTACTTCGGCAGGATACATAAATGCATAGTGGCCAAATAAAGATGGGATACTGTAATAAGGTGTTTCTAATACCAGGATTTTAGCAGGCTGCAAACGGGCGGTATAAGCGGCAATACCGGTACCAAAAGATTTTCCATAAATTATTACACTATCATTACAAAAGCGTGAAGCTGCTAATGTTCTTATTTGCCTGGCCTGGTCGTATAATTTTTTTTCACTTATATCGCCGGTACTTTTTCCAAAACCGGGATAATCTTCCATCCACACTTCATAACCACGGCTGGTAAACCGATTTGTATATTTTACATAATGCTCAATATTCTCACGGTTTCCATGAAAATAAAGTACCACGCCCCTGGGCTTATTGCTGGCTGGTAAAAATTTCATGATGTTAATTGTATCTTCTTGATTTACGGGTATATTAAGTTCCTGGTGCGGGACAGTAATAGCGAAGCGATATTGCTTTTTTAATTTTTTAGGATGCAATAAAAATCGGTCTTGAATAAAATATAAAAGCACGCCAACCACAATATAAATAAACAATAAAACTACTATAATATTAATGATCCTCTTTATCATTCCCTGCTACTTAAAATTTTAAAATATCCCTGATGAAATTATGATATTCATTAAACGTAGGCAGGTTATTATGCCTTCCGCCTACGATGCGTATTAATGTAATTTTTTTTGGATTGATGGCTTGTAATTTTTCACTGTTGCTGATAGGAATTAAGCGGTCTTTGGTACCATGCAGGATATAGGTATGGCATTTTACTTTCCCAATCCAAATATCTGTGCGTAAATGAAACCTTAAGATGATGCGTACCGGCAGCAAGGGCAAAAAACGTTCTATCGCTTTTGTAAAACTAAAATAAGGAGCATCTAAAATGAGGTAACGGGGATTGTTATCACTTGCCACTTTGGTAGCAAAGCCACTGCCCAGGCTCCTGCCGTACACAATAAGATGAGTTTCTCCATATTGCTCTGCCAATCTTTCATATACAAATTGCATATCCTTTAGCATATCTGTTTCGCTACGCCTACCGGTACTTTTGCCAAAACCCCGGTAATCAACCAATACTACATCGTAGTTATACCGGTAAAAATCTTTGGCATACTTTGCCCAGCCCTTTATACTCCGGGTATTGCCATGAAAATAAAGAATAAGGCCCAGCGGATTGATTGTTGTAAAATGCAACCCATTGATGCGAACACCGGGCTCCACATCAAAATTTAATTCACTGAAGGGGGCATCATACTCATATTTAAAATCGGGCTCTAATTTTTCAGGTTTAAAAATAAACCGTTCCTGTAAAAGGTAAATTAATGCCACTAACACAAGATAGCCGCCTATTATATAAAGTAATGTATGATTCAAGTAAAAAAATCGTTATCAATAAAGATAATCATTCATCGTGGATTGCAATGGACTTATAGCGGATTGCCGGTTTTATAAAACGAATGGACCTGGATATTTTTTTTGCCAGGCGTCTATACCGCCGGTTAAGTTCAGCAGGTTATTATACCCAAACTTTTCCTGTAACCTTTGAATGACGATGGCGCTGCGAATCCCTTTTTGGCAATAAAAAATTACGGGTCTGTCATTCGGTATTTCACCTGTATTTTGCATTACCGTACTCATGGGGATTAATTTACCACCAATATTATACTGCTGGTGTTCATGTGGCTCCCGCACATCAATCAGCAAAATATTTTCTTCATTTTTTAATTGCTGATACAGGTTTTGTGCATTTATGTTTTGCATGCCCGGGTATTAATGTTCTTCTTCATTCTCGTACACCCTTTTTAGCTTAAGCTTACTAACAGGTGCTACCACCAATGGAAATTTCTCGATAGCCACATTACTTTGTTCCAGGCCAAAGCCTTTTTCTTCACTCACACTCCAGGCTTTTAGCCAGAAATACATGCGCATGATAATGGTTTCAAAAAAAGGAAGTTCATTATCCTGGCTTAAGAATTTTTCCAATACTATGAATTGAAAATCTCCCACTACATTATTTTTTTGCTGGCTATCGTACCGGCTCATAATATTCACTTCCTTGTTGGCAACAAGGTCTTCTACCACTTTTTTAAACATCAGGTTAATGCGTGGTGGTACTCTAAAGCCCAGTTTAAATTCTACCCGAATGATATCATTGGGGATAATGTGGTTTACAGAATATTCCGAAGTGTAGGGATCGTCTAAAGTATCTACGTGAACAAACCAATAAATATCGGCCCGCTTGGGCTTTCCATTTAAAATGCTATGCATGATCTTATGCTCAATTTCACGATAGCTGTTAGCGCTTGTTAGATATACCAGGTGTGTTGCATATTTTGGTACTGAGGAATCGTTACTCAGCTCTTCTAATTTAGGGATGTATTCATCTACTCTTACAAATTCCACATACCTGTTCTTAATTCTGCGGGAGCGGAACCATACATACATAATGCTAAACATCACTAACCCAATCATGAGGGTGATATATCCCCCATGCTTAAACTTATCCATCAATGCCAGTAAGAAACCCAATTCTCCTGTGAGATAAAAAGCAAGGAAAAAATAAACGATGATGGATTTTACTCGGTGTATCACCAGGTAGTTGGCGAATAAAATGGTGGTCATGATCATGGTGGTGATGATCGCTAATCCATACGCCGCTTCCATCCTGGCCGATTCCCTAAAATAAAGTACTACGCCGGTACATCCGCAAAACAACAATAAATTGATGCCGGGAATAAAAAGCTGGCCTTTGGCTTCTGAAGGATAATTGATCCGCATCTTTGGCCAAAGATTTAATCGCATGGCTTCATTGATGAGGGTATAAGAACCCGATACCATTGCCTGACTGGCAATAATAGCCGCTGTTGTGGCAATAAGCACACCGGGAATGATAAACCATTGCGGCATCAGGTCGTAAAATGCATTGATGCCATCGGCATAAATTACATCGCTGGTAAGTAATTTACCATTATGATGTTTTAATAGACTGGCGCCCTGTCCAAAATAATTGAGCAATAAGCAAATTTTTACGAAAGCCCATGATACACGAATATTATCCCGGCCGCAATGTCCCAGGTCGCTATACAATGCTTCTGCACCCGTAGTACAGAGGAAAACGGCGCCCAGCAACCAAAAACCTTCGGGATAATTAAATAAAAAGTGTAGTGCATAATAAGGATTTAATGCATGCAGGATCGAGAAATCATCAGAAATATGAATCAATCCCAACACCGCCATCATCAAAAACCAAATCATCATAACCGGGCCAAATAACCGGCCGATGGAATGGGTTCCAAATTGTTGTGAGAAAAAGAAAATACCAATGATGGCCAGCACGATGATTACAATAGTATTTTGTTCCATACTTGCAAAGCGAGGTAATTCTTTTAAACCTTCTACTGCAGAAGTGATGGTAATGGGAGGGGTAATAATGCCATCTGCCAGTAAGGCGGCACCCCCAATCATGGCGGGTATTACCAGCCATTTTCGCCTGCGGCGAACCAATGCATATAAAGCGAAAATACCACCTTCTCCCCGGTTATCGGCCCTGAGGACCAATACTACATATTTTATAGTAGTAAGTATGGTTAGCGTCCAGATGATCAATGATAAGGTACCTAATATAAGTTCCTCATTTACCAACCGGTCTTTTATGATAGAGTTGAATACGTATAAAGGTGAAGTTCCAATATCACCATAAATAATTCCAAGGGCAACGAATAAGCCTATTGCAGTTACCTTATTAATATGTTTTGACACTCAGGTTATTTTTATTCCACATCCGGGTTAGTATTGAACTTACAAATGTAAAAGGAAAACACATAAATAAATACAATTATTTATAGTAAAAAAAATTGTACAAAGAGATTTTAAGTCATAAGCAAGTTTATTACAAGCCATTAACAGAAAAAAATATTATTGTTTACCTGCTTTTTTCGTTTGCTTTATTCTCAATATATTTATCACTCATTGCAAATAAAGTAAGATGAAAATGTTAGCGGCGGGCTTATGCCTTTTTCTATACCTGGGCGTACAAGCCCAGCAAGGCACTTTAACGGTAGAAAAAATAATGCGTGACCCTAAGTGGATCGGGGCTTCACCGTCAGAGCCTTATTGGGGTACCGATCAAAAATTATATTTTTACTGGAACCCCGGTGCAGCACCTGCTGATTCGCTTTATTGCATCAGTATCACAGATATAAATCCAAAGAAAGTAGCCGCATTCCAAAAGCAGGAGATTGTGAATACTGCCACAGTAATTTATAATAATGCCAGAACAGCTTATGTATTTAATAAACTTGGCGATGTATATTATAACGATTTAATTAAAAACAAAACAATCCGTATTACAGAAACACAGGAATGGGAGTACAATGTACAGTTTAGCTTTTATGATAAAAAAATAATTTACCAGCGGGACCTTAATTTATATGCATGGGATATTGCCAGCGGCGAAACAAAGCAACTTTGCAACCTGAAAACGGGTAGCACAAACAAGCCTGCAAAAAATGACAAGAAGGAAACCATATCGCAGGATGAATGGTTAGCCAAAGACCAACTCTCCATATTTGAAATTTTAAAAGAACGTAAAGAGAAAAAAGAGTCAACTGAAAAATATTTAAAAGCTACCAATAAAAAAGAAACCAGGAGTATTTATATAGGCGATAAACGGGTTCAACAACTAAGTATTGATCCTACCGGTCGGTATATCGGTTATCAACTCAGTATCACAGCGCCATCCCGCCGTACCATAATTCCCGAATTTGTTACTGAAAGCGGGTACAGCGAAACCATTAACGGGCGCACAAAAGTTGGAAGCCATGAAAGCTCAACTCAATTTTATATTTTCGACCGGCAAGATGATACCTTATACCTAATTCATCCCGATACCTTACCCGGTATGCGAGACATTCCCGAATATGTAAAAAATTACCCTTTGCAATATGAACAATTAAAAAAATTAAATGCTAAGAGAGATGTTTCGGTGGTAAACTATGCATGGTCACCCGGAGGTACTTATTTAGTGCTCAATATTTGGGCAAAAGATAATAAAGACCGCTGGCTTGCATTATGGAATAAACAAAACAATCAATTAGAACTCATCAACCGGCAGCACGATGACGCCTGGATTGGCGGCCCGGGTATGTACAATTTAGAATGGATTGACGAAAACCATTTTGGGTACCAATCGGAAAGCACAGGCTACTCCCACATTTATATTGCAGATGTAAAAAATAAAAATAGCAAGGCGCTTACTTCAGGTAAATATGAAGTACAAAATGCAATTTTAAGTGCTGATAAGAAATATTATTACATCAGCAGCAATGAAGTACATCCCGGCGAACAACAGTTTTATAAAATAGAGATTGCCAACGGGGAAAAACAAAGGATCACAGCAATGGCTGGTGCCAATAAGGTAGTCCTTTCGCCGGACGAAAAGCAAATTGCTTTCCTGTATTCATATACCAATAAGCCCTGGGAGCTTTACTTACAGCCCAATAAAGCAGGCACAAAAGCAAAACAAATTACTTTTAAAGCACAAAGTGCCGAGTTTGCAGCTTACCCCTGGCGGGATCCTGAGATCGTAACTTTTACTGCCCGTGACGGACAAACTATTTATGCCCGTGTGTATAAACCTGCAATAGCAAATAAAAACCATCCTGCTGTATTTTTTGTTCATGGTGCCGGCTATTTACAAAATGCACATAAATGGTGGAGCCTTTATTTTAGAGAATATATGTTCAACAATATGCTCTGCGATGCGGGTTACACCGTAATGGATATTGATTACCGGGCGAGCGCCGGGTACGGCAGGGATTTTAGAACCGGTATATACAGGCACATGGGAGGTAAAGATCTAACCGATCATTTGGATGCAATTGATTTTCTTGTAAAAAATTATGGTGTAAACCCAAATCATATTGGATTGTATGGTGGATCTTATGGTGGCTTTATTACACTCATGGCCTTATTTACGCAACCTGGTACCTTTAAAGCGGGTGCTGCATTAAGGCCGGTAACTAACTGGGCAAATTATAACCAGGGATATACTTCCAACATTTTAAATGAACCTGTAACAGATAGTATTGCTTACCGGCAAAGTTCACCCATTTATTTTGCCGGTGGCTTACAAGACAACCTGCTCATTTGCCATGGTATGGTAGATGTAAATGTACATTACCAGGATGCGGTAGAACTAACACAACGGCTTATTGAACTCAAAAAAGAAAATTGGGAGCTTGCCAGTTATCCCCTGGAAGACCATGGCTTTGTGGAACCTACAAGCTGGATGGATGAGTATAAACGAATTTTTAAATTATTTGAAAAGGTTTTAAAAAATTAAATATTACTCAAATACCGGCAATGATTTTAATTCGGTAAACTGGCCCGCCTCATTTTTAAAAGCTGCCATATACAGTCCATTACTAATAACAAGGTAAGGCGCTTGTATGCCAATATTATAACGCATGGCCTGTTCCAGTACAGCAGGACCCAGGGCTACATTCATTTCTTTACATTCCACCAGCATAAAGGGTTCTGTGGCGGTAGCATACAAAACAATATCAAACCGCTTTTGCATTTGGCCAATGGTAATTTTTTTTTCAACTGCCATCAATGATAAGGGATAATGAAGGATCCCGGTGAGATATAGTATAAAATTTTGCCTTACCCACTCTTCCGGCGAAAGCACAACCCAACGCTTACGCACTCCACATAAAATATATTCTTTGCCATCTTCATTTTTGATTGCCGGTTTCTTTAAGGGATAATCAATTTTTATCATGCTTGTAAAAGTAGTATGAAGATAAATAAAATACAGCAAGCGCCAGGTTCCCTGAAATATGAGCATGGGTTACCTCTACAAGTACCATTTACTTATTAAAATATAAATTTGTATAAAATCATTTATATGAGGCAAAAGTTTTATTTCTTAATTATCGCTTTCGTTTCAAATTGTTTGTTGGTTACAGCACAAATTACGCCTTACCACTACAAAGCACAAAAAGACATTCAGGTTTCCAGCGCTGCGGTTGTTTCTGCACATACCATAGCCAGCCAGGTGGGTGAAAGCATCTTAAAAAAAGGAGGCAATGCCATTGATGCTGCCATTGCCACTCAATTTGCATTGGCCGTGGTATATCCCGGTGCCGGCAATATTGGTGGCGGCGGGTTTATGGTAGCGCATTTAAAAAATGGAAAAAACTTTAGCCTCGATTACAGAGAGACTGCACCTGCTGCTGCATTTAAAAATATGTATTTAGATGCCGATGGCAATGCCGTTACTGATATGTCGCAATTGGGATATAAAGCCAGTGGCGTACCGGGAACCGTAGCAGGCCTTTTTGCAGCACTGCCCTACGCAAAATTTAAAATGCCGGTATTAATTGCCCCGGCCATACAACTTGCCGAAAAAGGATTTGTAATTACCAAAGCTGAAGCCGCATCTCTCAACAGTGCCCGTAAAGATTTTATGGAACTCAACAAAGAACCCGTTGCTTTTGTAAAAAAAGGTTTATGGAAAGCTGGCGATACATTGATACAACCTCAATTGGCAGCCACCTTAAAACGAATTGGTAAATTAGGCCAAAAAGGGTTTTATGAAGGCATTACTGCCCGGATGATTCAAAACGACTTAAAAAAAAATGCTGGTATCATTAGCCTGGAAGACTTAAAAAATTATAAAGCAAAATTCAGGGATCCTATCCAATTCAATTACAGAGGTTATCAAATTATCAGTATGCCGCTACCTTCCAGCGGTGGCATTATTTTACAACAGGTACTCAAGATGATTGAAAATAAAGATGTACAAGCCATGCAATTTCAAACAGCAGCCAGTGTACAACTGTTGACAGAAGCAGAACGGCGTGCCTTTGCTGACCGTGCCCAATATATGGGTGATGCAGATTTTGTGCAGGTTCCCGTAAAACAACTTTTAGATAACACTTACCTGCAAAAACGCATGAGTGATTACGTTCCCGGTAAAGCAGGAAATAGTAAAGAAACTGGCGCCGGTTTTATTCCGGAACATGAAGAAACAACACATATCAGCATCATTGATGGAGCAGGCAATGCCGTATCAGTTACCACTACATTGAATGGAAGCTATGGTAGCCGGGTGGTGATTGCTGGTGCCGGTTTTATCATGAACAATGAAATGGATGATTTTAGTATTAAAGAAGGAGTACCCAATATGTATGGAGCAGTAGGCAATGCAGCCAATGCCATTGCACCCGGAAAGCGAATGCTCAGCAGCATGACACCAACCATTGTTTTAAAAAACAATAAACCATTTGTGGTGGTAGGCACACCCGGTGGTACTACCATTCCTACCAGTGTAATACAATCGCTGGTAAACATTATTGATTTTAATATGAATGCTGATGATGCGGTAAACAAACCAAAATTCCATCACCAATGGCTGCCTGATATACTGTACATCGAAAAGGGGTTTTCGCCGGCCGTAGCCGATTCGCTTAGGAATATGGGCTATACCATTGAACAACGCAGCGCTATTGGCCGTACCGAACTCATTAAAATAAACCCTGTTCAAAAAAAGAAAATAGAAGCCGTGGCAGATCACCGGGGAGATGATGATGCCCGGGGATATTAAATAATAATATAAAATTTTGGCCGAACATTAGCGATGCCCTGTTATTGGCTATTTTTACAGCTAATTGAATAACACACTGAAAAAATTTACAAAAATATCATTACGGGCTTTATTAACCCTGGTCCTTATTATCTTACTGCTTTATGGATTGCTTCAAATACCGGCCATACAAACCTGGGTGGTAGGAAAAGTAGCCAAAAACCTTTCGGCGAAATTACATACTAAAGTGAGTGTAGATAAAGTAAAATTTCGTTTTTTTAATCAGCTTATCCTGGAAGGTTTATTGATAGAAGATCAAAAAAAAGACACGCTTTTATTTGCCCGGTCTGCTAAAACAAATGTAAACGATTGGTTTATTTTTAAAGATAAAATATCACTTAAAAATATTCAGCTTGATGATGCGATCATCAATATGAACCGCACCGATTCAGTATGGAATTATCAATTCCTGGTTGATTTTTTTGCCCCACCCAAAGATGCAAATAAAAAGAAAAAGCAAAACCTGGAAATAGACCTCAGGCAAATTCACCTAACCAATATCCACTTTACAAAAGCAGATTATTGGATTGGCCAAAGCCTGGTAGCATCCCTCAAAAAATTCGACCTGCTGATGGACTCAATCAATTTTGATACAAAAAGAGTCGCCATTAAAGAGGTCTATCTTTCCGAACCACAATTTTGGCAATCGAATTTTACCGGCAAAAGGCCACCCCAACCCGATATCAGGGAAGTATTAGAAAAGATACCGGTAATCTCAGCATTCAAATGGAATAATTCAGGATGGGTTGTAAGCTCAAAAAAAATTACGGTTGATAATGGTAGCTTTAGAAGTGATAAAGAAACCGAAAGGCCTGAATTTAATGATAAGTTTGATGGCCAGCATATTTTCTTTTCAGGCATTACTGGCTCCATTGATGGTCTGCAATTTTTAAATGATACACTTTCTGCTTCTATTCAGTTAAAAGCGAATGAACGATGTGGTTTAGTGGTTAAGAAATTAAAAAGCGATGTGCGCTTCACACCCGATGAAATGGTTTTTAATAACCTGGACCTGCAAACCAATAATAGTAAGCTGGGTGATTATTATGCGATGCGGTATAATACTTTTAATGATGACATGAGCCGTTTCTTAAATAAGGTAACCCTCGAAATGAATTTTAAGAACAGTATATTATTTAGTGATGATATTGCCTTGTTTGCACCTGCATTAAAAACATGGAAACGGGTATTTGAATTAGGCGGCCATGCAAAAGGCACAATTGATAATTTTGTTGCCCGCAATATGAAAATCAAATCGGGACCTACTTACCTGAATGGTAATTTATCCATGCATGGATTGCCGGATATCAACAGTACATTTATTGACCTTGAAGCCAATGAGCTTACCAGTAATTATAATGATCTTGCGGTTTTGGTTCCCGCATTAAAACGTAGTGCTGTTCCCGATTTCAAGAGCCTGGGAACCATCCATTACAAAGGCAGGTTTACCGGCTTCCCACTCGATTTTGTAACCTATGGCACATTTAATACCAACCTCGGCATAGTACAGTCTGATATGAACATGAAATTACAAGCCGGAAAAGACCCTGTTTATAGCGGTAAAATACAAACCAATGGTTTTAACCTGGGCCGTTTTTTAAGAGACCCCAATGTGGGCATACTTGCGGTGGATACTAAAATAATAGGAAATGGTTTTACCCTTAAAACATTGGATGCAACGATAGATGGTACCATCAGCAGGATTGATTATAACCATTACAGTTATCGCAATATTACGATGAATGGAAAGTTCACAAAAAGAAAATTTGATGGGTACTTTGCCATAAATGATCCCAACATCCAGGTAAAAGAATTATATGGCACCATTGATCTTTCACAAAAAGAAGCCGTTATACAAGCCAATGCCAACGTAACACATATCAATTTTAAGAACCTTGGTTTAATGAAAGATAATATTTCATTATCCGGTTTGCTAAGCTTGAATTTTACAGGGAATAATATTGATAATTTTCTCGGCAATGCCCGCATTAGCCAGGCTTCACTCATGATAGACAGCAATCAGATGCGTTTCGATTCCCTGTCACTCACCTCCACCATAGAGGATGGTCAAAAACAATTGCGTTTACGTTCAAATGAAATAGAAGCCAATATTTCAGGAAACTTTAAGATTATGGAACTGCCCAATGCATTCCAGCACTTTTTATATAATTATTACCCTTCTTATTTTAAAGAACCTAAAAACAATTTAAGTAACCAGGATTTTAGTTTTCATGTACAAACATACCAGTTCGATAGCTATACGCCACTCTTCTCTAAAAAACTTACGGGCTTTAATAATGCGCTCATTGAAGGCAGTTTAAAATCTGAAACCAACGAACTTAGTATCAGGGCGCAGGTACCCCAGTTTGGATATGATGGCAGGCTGTTTACCAATACCCTGCTAAATGGGAAAGGTAACCACGATACCTTGTTTGCTGATGTATTGATAGACCAGTTCAAACTGAATGACAGCCTTTATTTTCCAAATTCTAAAATTACATTAGCCGCACATCATGATGTATCATCTGTACAAGTGCTTACCCGTGCAAGTAAAACATTAAACAACGCCGAATTAAATGCTACCGTTTACACAATGAGTGATGGCGTGAGGCTTCACTTCTCCCCTTCTTCCTTTGTAATAAACAATAAAAAATGGAACCTCGAAAAGGACGGTGAACTTACGTTAAGAAAAAAATATTTAGATGCCAGCGAAGTAAAATTTATTCATGATGACCAGGAGATCGCACTCTCAACAGAAATGGATGAACTTACAGATGAAACCCATCTTGTAGCAAACTTAAGAAACATCAACATTGATGATTTTGCACCTTTTGTAATTGTACGGCCTGCTTTAAAAGGAATTTTAAATGGCAAGGGAATCATCAGTGATATTACCGGAACACCCATCATTAAATTTAAAGGGCTGGCAGATAGCCTGAGCCTGGATGGGGAATATATTGGCCATACCGATATTGATGCCATTGTAAATACCAATAATGGATTAATAAATTTTGTTGCAGATGCCAATGATGAAGCCAATAAATTTAAACTGCAGGGATATTTTAATTATAAAGATACCACGGGCAAAAAGGTTGATATGAATTTTGATGCCGAAAAATTCAACCTGGGGATATTAGCACCATATATGAATTCTATATTTAGTGAATTGAGCGGAACAGCAACCGGGAATATCAGGATATACAGTAACAATGGAAACCAATACATCACCGGGTTATCAAAAATAAAAGATGGAAGGCTAAAAGTAGCCTATACCCAGGTAACTTACCTGCTCAATAACCAATCAATCAATTTTGGGGATGATGTAATAGACCTTGGGTTAACGACCATTAAAGATACACTGGGCAATGAAGGAACAGTAAGTGGCAAACTCCATCACCGTTTTTTCAAAAATTTTGAATTTGAAAATATCCGGGTAGAATCTCAACACATGCTTTTACTCAACACTACAAAAAAAGATAATAGCCAGTTTTATGGAAAAGTAATCGGGAGTGCGCTTATGACAATTGATGGGCCGGTATCTGATATCCGTATGAATATTTCCGGGCAACCCGGTATATTCGACAGTAGCCATATATATTTACCAACAGGCGAAAGCAAAGAAAGCAATGCCGTTGATTATATTGATTTCGTAAAATTTGGTACTGAAATGCAAAGCGTAAAAAATATTACGCAGGCAGCCAACATTACCGTAAACATGAATATTGTAGCCAATCCCAGTTGCAAGATAGATGTAATATTAGATGAGGAAACCGGAGATGTAATAAAAGGAGAAGGCAATGGCAGGTTAAACATACGGGTAGGCACCCGGGAAGCATTAAGTATAAGAGGCCAGTATGAAATAAGTAAAGGTGAATACACATTTAATTTTCAGACTTTTTTTAAAAGGCCATTTACATTAAAAAGCGGTACCATTACCTGGAATGGTGACCCTTACTTAGCCATTATTGATATGGATGCAGAATATCTCGCTAAGAATGTTGACATGAGTAACCTTTCTTCCGGCAGTAGCTTACGCTTAAAAGATGATATCATTATCCTTTCTCATTTATCCGGAAGTTTAAAAAAGCCTTTGGTAACATTTGAATTTGAACTGCCGGAAAGAAGCCCTTTACGCAAAGATTATATTGTTACTAAAAGACTGGCAGATTTTCAGAATGATGAGAACACAATGAACAAGCAAGTAGCAAGCCTGCTCTTATTCAATACATTTATTTCTGACGAACAAAACTTTTTTTCGCAGCAAAACACCATTGGCCTTGCTACCAACACCATTGGCTCCATACTTAGCGGGTGGCTTACCAATACATTTAACAGAGAGTTAGAAAAAGCCACCAATGGCGTAGTGAGTTCTTATATTGATATCAATCCCAATTACGATCCCCGATACCCAAATAACCAGCTGCAGGCAAATGTAAGGGGCGGTTTAAAACTGATGCCCGGCAAAAAATTCATTGTGTACCTGGGTGGAAATTTAGATTATAACAATCCTTATTTTTTAAACCGGCGTGGGTTATTTACACCAGACATAAGTATGGAATGGTTACTGAGAACTGATGGGTCTTTACGGCTGGTAGGCTTTAACCGTACCAGCACCGATTTTACAACCGGCCAGCGAAACCGTTGGGGGGTGCAGCTTAGTTACCGAAAAGATGCAGACAAGCTTTCTGACTTATTTAAAGGAAAGAAAAAATTACAGGAAATAAAAGATAAAAAAAATCAACAGGATAGTTTGCAATTGCAGGAGTAAAGAAAATACTTTCGTAATTTAATAGCTTAAAATATCTTTTAATTATTTTTCCCTGCTACCGGAATATAATTCATACTCCAATAACCGGCAATCAATTTTACCATTAAAAAATTCAATTCGCCGCTTTGGTTTTAAGCCGATCTTTTTAGCAAGTTCCAGGTTACCGGTAAAGATATATCCCAGGTAGCCTTTACATTTTTGTTTTAAAAAATCGCCCATTCTTTTGTAGGTTGCTTGTAACACCACTTCTTCACCCAGCCGGTCGCCATATTCCGGGTTAAAATACACAACACCTTCTTCTCCGGGTGGCAAATCCGTATCTTCAAAATCACATTCTTCAAATTGAATATATTGTTCTACCCCCGCAATACCGGCATTAATTTTTGAAATAGAAATGGCATCGGTACTAATATCGGTTGCCAGTATTTTTACCGTACCCGGCAACCCGGTAACTTGTTGCTCTATTTTTTTATACAGTTCATTATAGATTTGTTCATCGTAGCCGCATACATGCATAAATGAATAATTGCTACGCAACAAACCCGGCACCCTGCGGGTAGCCAGCAAGGCTGCTTCTATGGCGAGTGTACCCGAACCGCACATGGGGTTTATAAATGGGCTATTACGGTCCCATTTACCAGCCAGTAAAGTAGCCGCAGCCAGCGATTCCAGCATGGGCGCTTTACCCGGAATTTTTCGGTAACCGTGTTTTGAAAGTGTTTCACCCGAAGTATCTAAAAATATTTCGGCCTCATCTCCCATCCAATATAAATGAATAACTACACCATTCAACTCCGGGCCAGAATCGGGCCGTTCAAATCCTTTATTACGGAAACGATCTGCAATGGCATCTTTTACTTTTACATTGGCAAAAAGATTATTGGTAATGGTTTCATTGTTCACATTGCTACTTATAGAAAAATAACCACCCAATGGGATTATGTTCTCCCAGGGATAGATAAGTAAATGATCATACAATTGAGTTGCATTACCAGCTTTAAACAATTCGAGTGAAAAGAGTACCTGGCTTGCACAACGCAGGTTTAGGTTCAGCCAAATACAATCGCTTAAAGAACCGTTTAAAGCTACCCCCGTTTTAAAGACTCGGGCGGGTTTAAAACCCAGCGCTTCTACTTCCATAAGTAAATAAGCAGATAACCGGTTACTGCATGTAATAATGATATTTGATGTACCTGAGAATAATTGCACTTTGCAAACTTATAAGAACTAATTTAAAAAAAATGGATAGTGCTTAAAAAAGAAGAAGCCCTTAAGACTAAGGGCTTCGTTT
This sequence comes from Niastella sp., assembly GCA_016710595.1. Taxonomy (GTDB): domain Bacteria; phylum Bacteroidota; class Bacteroidia; order Chitinophagales; family Chitinophagaceae; genus Ferruginibacter. The sequence goes on along the minus strand of JADJVM010000010.1, from coordinate 190,475 downwards.
ACCAAAACTAACTGCTTATGAGAAATTCTTGAATTACTTGTTTAAATCAACAATACAAATCTCTCATTTTTACAGAACAATACGTGTTAACGTATCGCTAATTAATTTCTATGATTTAGTTAAATCAAACTTAGTAAAATGTTTTAATGAGCAAGATTACCAGGCCATAAATAGCGGTAAAAATAAATATCCCTTTTGCCGTATTATCTTTATGTGCATTTATAAAAACAGTAAATATCAATGCATTTAAGAGCAGGGATAAAGAGAGGGCAACAGAGAGTGTTCTAAAGCCTGGCTCTACCACCAGGAATTGAAAGAATTCCTTATAACTGAATATGCCAAACTTATAGGCTTTAAATAGAAACAATCCAATAATAGGTGCTACAGCGCCCAATAACAATCCCAGGCCGATACTATCTTTTTTCATTAGAATAATTTTGATTTTTCCAGTTTCTTTTTTAAGGTATAATCGGTAAGATCAAATTGAACCGGCACCACACTTACATATTTATGATCAAGCGCCCACACATCTGTATCCCTTCCTTTATCAAAATTTTTAAATTCACCGGTAAGCCAAAAATATTTTTTATGATGCGGGTCTATTCGTTCCAGGAAATCCTCATCATACTTCGCATAAGCTTGCCGGCAAATACGGATACCTTTTAATTCTTCGGGGGTACATTTAGGAATATTTACATTGAGTAATAAATGTTTTTGAATTTGTTTTCCCAAAACGGCGCTTACAATCTTATGCACTACCTGTTTGGCTACCGTAAAATCAGCATCATAGCTATAGTCTAATAAAGAAAAGCCGATACTCGGAATACCTTCAATAGCAGCTTCCATGGCAGCAGACATGGTACCGCTGTATAATACATTTATAGAATGATTGGCCCCGTGGTTAATCCCACTCAGGCAGAGATCGGGTTTACGTTTTAGGATTTTATCTACTGCCAGTTTCACACAGTCAACGGGTGTACCATTTGTTTGCCAGGCTTCCACATCACCAAATAAATTTACCTGGTTCATACGTAAAGGCGAGCCAATGGTAATGGCATGGCCCATCCCGCTTTGTGGTTTATCGGGTGCCACAATCACCACTTTTGCAATATCACTCACTGCTTCCAGCATACTTCTTATTCCTTTGCTGGTAATATCGTCATCGTTAGTTATTAAGATAACGGGTTTCTCTTTTTTTTTTGCCATATTATATTTAGTTGAATCTTAAAAACCCCTGAACCAGGGACGGGCTATTTCGGTACGGAACGGCCAGGGTATGGCGGCTAAAATTATTAACAGTGCAAGGCCGGCAAACAGTAGCATTTTTTTATGTTTGGCTGCATCAGTTCCTGCACGGTTTACAGCGCTCCTGCCAATATGTACCAATACCCAGGCAATAATCATCATTAAGGAATGTTCTACAGTAAAAAAGCGGTCATAACTGTTTTTCATCACTTCTCCCATTCCACCTTTCATTTTATCCCACCAACCGTTTGAAAAATAAAGGATGAGGCCTAATAATAATTGTAAATCACAACCAATCATAAATAATAAATTTATCCGGCTATCCTTAGGCGTAAAAATGCGCTTACTCAATACCCCGGTCAATCCATTTATCACAGTCCATACACCAAACAATAAAATTGCCCAACGCAATAAATTATGTAAATCTAAAACTAATTGCATACGCTACATTTTAATTTGAAGCAAAGATAAGTGATCTGCGATATTGTAAATGCCCTGAATAAACACAACAAAATAATTGAATATCATAAATTACATGGTTATTAAATGTAGGTGTTGCTATTTATTTTCAATTCTTACTAAAGATTTAAAATTAAAATAATAGGTAATAAAAAAATATTTTTTGTTAAACTAAATTTATTAGTATATTTGTGCTAATCAAATTAGCCGTTATGTCACAAGCTGGTTTAAATTTAAAATACCTGCGCAAATTGCGTGGATGGACACAAGAAGAGTTTGCACAAAAAATAGGCATCAAAAGATCGTTAGTAGGCGCCTATGAAGAAGAAAGAGCAGACCCCCGATTAGATGTGCTTGAAATAATAGCCGATATGTTTAAGCTTACGCTGGATGAGCTATTATTAAAAGATTTAAATAACCAGGGAGGCAGTTACCTGCAAAAACGCAGGCAACAAAAGATGGCTACTGCCGATAGGAACCTCATCCACTTTGTGCCTGTAAAAGCTGCAGCAGGTTATTTAACCAGTTATGCAGATAGTGAATTTATTGATGAACTCAATACTTTCACCTTACCCATGTTAAGCGGGGGCCAGTACCGTGCATTTGAAATTGTGGGTGATAGTATGTTGCCAACCCCTAGCGGTAGCGTAATTGTTGGTGAAAAAATAAATGGTATTGATGAAGTGAAAAATGATATGGCTTATATTGTTGTAAGCCGTAATGAAGGTATTGTATATAAACGCATCGTAAAGAATAATCGTTCCAAATCTAAAGTTAGCCTGGTGAGCGATAATCCCAGCTACCAACCCTATCAAATAAATACCGAAGACATTGTAGAGCTTTGGCAGGCACAGGTGGTAATTGGTAAAGTATCCACCCAGCAACGCTGGGATGTAAATAGCTTGGCCAGCCTCGTAAATAATTTACACAACCAGGTTACTACATTAAAAAAGAAAATGAATTAAAGATTATTCCAAAAACTTTATTCCATAATTTTAGCAAACAGATACATCGATTTATAACATTTAAAAATTACAATTATGATTAAGTTACAAGTAATCGGAAACCTTGGTGCCGACTGCATTCAAAAAGATATTAGCGGTAAGACCGTTATCAATTTTAATGTAGCACATAGCGAAAAATTTAAAGATTCGCAGGGTGTTTTAAAAGAGCGTACCATTTGGGTTAACTGCGCTTACTGGACTGACCGTACTGCTATTGCCCAATACCTTACCAAAGGAAAAACGGTGTATGCCGAAGGTACCCCTGAAGCCGATGCATATACCAATAAAGATGGACAGGTAGCTGCTACCCTTCGTATGCGGGTGCAAAACATACAATTATTGGGTGGCAACGACAATGCTGGTAGCAACCAGGGGAATGTAACCCATGCAGGTAGTACTTCTGCACCGGTTGCACGTACACAACCCGAAACAGCAAATACCGAATCGGCGCCCGACGATGATCTGCCATTTTAAAGAATAAATTAATAAAGCACTTAAATGGTGCTTTTTTTTTACTCATTACTTTACCCCGGATCAATAAATGTTAACTTAGCAATACAATATAGAAAATGAAAAAAATTGTATTTACCGCATTTGCGATCACCACATTTGGTTTTGCATATTCCCAGCAGAACTATGTAAAATATGTAAATCCCTTTATTGGTACAGGCGGCCATGGCCATACATACCCGGGCGCCGTAATGCCACATGGAATGGTACAGCTTAGCCCCGATACCAGGCTGGAAGGTTGGGATGGCTGTGGCGGCTACCATTATGATGATCATTTTATTTATGGTTTTACGCATACTCATTTAAGCGGAACGGGCGTGCCAGACCTTTGTGATATTTTATTGATGCCGGGGAGCGGCACTGCCTCACCCAATAATAAAGAATATGGATCTTCTTTTAGCCATAACAATGAAGTTGCGCAACCCGGTTTTTATGCTGTAAAATTGGATAAACATGATATCAGGGCTAACCTTACCGTTACACCCCGTGTAGGTTACCATCAATACATTTTCAGCCAGGCAAATGAAAATTATATCCTGCTCGATTTAAAACATCGGGATGAAGTATTAGAATCCTCACTCACTTTAGAAGACAGTGTTACGCTTAGTGGTTTTAGAAGAAGTAAATCCTGGGCACAAGACCAGCAAACTTTCTTTGTAATTAAATTTTCAAACCCCATTTTAAAATTTGGGGTTTGGCAAAACGATCAACCCACACAGGTATCTATTGGAGAAACAATATCAGGTAAAAACATAAAAGCTTATTTCTATTTTGAAACCGGCGATACAAAAACAATTGAATCAAAAGTGGCGCTTTCTCCTGTAAGCGTAACAGGTGCAAAGAAAAACCTGGAAACAGAATTACCAGGATGGGATTTTATGGCAACTAAATCTTTAGCTACTACCATCTGGAATAAAGAATTAGCCAGGATAGATGTGCAGGGAACGGATGAAGAAAAGAAAACAATTTTTTATACTTCGCTGTATCATACTGCGATTGTACCCACCATTAATATGGATGTAGATCATCAATACCGGGGTATGGATAATAAAATTCATACTGCTGATGGTTTTGATTATTATTCTGTCTTTTCTCTTTGGGATACATACCGTGCTGCCCATCCGCTTTACACAATTATTGATCAAAAACGATCGCTGGATTATATCAAAACATTTTTGGCCATGTACCAGCAAGGGGGGCGCTTGCCTGTATGGGAACTGTTGGGAAATGAAACCGATTGCATGATTGGCTACCACAGTGTTTCAGTAATTACAGATGCTTATATGAAAGGTATCCGAAATTTTGATACCCAACTTGCATTGCAAGCCATGAAGAAAAGTGCCACCTGGAATCATTTAGGTTTACCATCCTATATTAAAAATGGATATGTTTCTGCAGATGATGAACATGAGAGTGTAAGCAAAACATTAGAATATGCGTATGATGATTGGTGCATTGCTCAATTTGCAAAAGCCATTAATAAAAAAGAAGACTACAATGAGTATATACAAAGAGCCCAGTATTACAAAAATATTTTAGATCAAACCTCGGGTTTCATGCGTCCCATTTCAAATAGCGACTGGATAGAGCCTTTTGACCCACGTGAAGTAAATAATAATTTTACAGAAGCCAACAGTTGGCAATACTCTTTTTATTTTCCACAGGATATTAAAGGCTATTTAAATTTGATGGGCGGGCCCAAAAAACTAGAACAGCATTTAGATGGATTATTTAGTGCCTCGTCTCAAACTACGGGGCGTGATCAAAGTGATATTACAGGATTAATTGGCCAATATGCACATGGCAATGAACCCAGCCACCATATCATTTATTTATATAACTATACATCCAATAGCCACAAAACAGAAAATTTATTACATCGGGTAATGAATGATTTTTATAAAAACAGTCCTGATGGATTAATTGGTAATGAAGATTGTGGCCAAATGAGTGCATGGTACGTACTAACTGCAATGGGATTTTATTCACTTACTCCGGGCGCACCTGTTTATGTACCGGGTACTCCATCTTTTAACAAAATATCCATCCGTTTAGAAAATGGAAATCATTTTACGATCCAGGCAAATAATTTAAGTAATGAAAACTATTATGTGCAATCTGCCACACTACCCCTTGCCAATGGAAAAAATTTCTTTGACTATAATAGTTATATACCTCACGCCAATATCATGAACGGTGGTAACCTTATTTTTAATATGGGAAACAAACCCATGAACTTCTTCTCAGCTCACCCTTATCTTACAGAAGCGGGAAATAATAAGGAAGGAAATGAAATTGTAATAAACCCAATATTACATGGCGGCCGTACTTCTTTTTCTGATAAAAGAAAAATTGAAATGATAAACAGGCAACCGGGAACTAATTTATATTATACGACCGATAGCAGTGCACCTACCATTAAAAGTAAAATATATACAGCTCCTTTTGAAATTGAAAAGAATACTACAATAAAAGTAGTAGCCGTTGATAAAAATGCCAAAGAAAGTAAAATACAAACAGGTGCCTATAAAAAATTACCACATAACTGGGAAGTGAACTTACGTACTAAATACAGTAAACAATATGATGGTGGTGGGGTAAATGCATTAATAGATGGTATAGAAGGAACAACAGATTGGAGGCGGGGAAACTGGCAGGGTTACCAGCATAAGGGTCTGGATGCAGTTATAGACCTTAAAAAAAATACAGAAATTGATCATGTTTCAATTCGATTTTTACAAGATACAAAAGCGTGGATTGTTGCTCCTAAAAAGGTAATCATTTCAATTTCTGAAGATGGGAAAAAATTTAAACCTATTTATACAGGAGAACATTTCATTCCCATTGAAGAATTAGATCCGAAAATAATTACAGTACAAGCGGTCTTTAGCAGGCAACCAGCAAGATTTGTACGCATTGAAGCGTTACAATATGGTACACTCCCCTCCTGGCATGAAGGCGCCGGTGGAAATACGCATATCTTTACAGATGAAATAATAATTGAATAATTAAGGAAAAACTTATATCAAAAAGATCATTTTCCTTTTCCTGAAAGTATGATGGTAATGGTATGTAACATAATCTTAAAATCAAGTGCAAGGGATACATTTTCTACATACAACAAATCAAACGGCATTCTTTGAATCATTTCATCAATGTTTGATGCATAACCAAACTTCACCATCCCCCAACTCGTTAGCCCAGGTTTTACTTTGAATAAATGTTTGTACTCAGGTGAAATAGAAATCAATTGGTCCACATAAAATTTTCTTTCGGGCCTTGGCCCTACCAGGCTCATTTGCCCCTTTAGGATATTCCAAAGCTGGGGTAGTTCATCAAGGCGCCATTTACGCATAACTCTTCCCCAGGCTGTAATACGGGGATCGTCATCGCTGCTTAGCTGAGGCCCGTCTGGCTCTGCATTCATATACATAGACCTAAATTTATGCATCATAAAACGCTTTCCTTTATACCCTACCCTTTCCTGGTTATAAAACACGCTCCCTGGTGAAGATAGTTTTACCCGTATGATGGTATAAAACATTAAAGGGCTTAATAGAATGATTCCCACAAATGCTGCTACAAAATCAATGAGCCGTTTTACATTTTTTTGCCAGTCAGGAAGCTGGCCACTATGGATATCAATAAGAGGAACCCCAAGCACATTACTCGTTTGTATGGCGCCGGAAAGAATATCGGCTGTATCAGGGGATATTTTGATATTTACATTTTTATCACTAAGCTGGTTTAATATTTCACTGATTAATACCCGTTCATTCTTTTCAACTGCAATTACGACCTCTTCAATTTTTTCCGTTTTAATCACCCGTTCCAACTGTTCCATGCCCTCATAATAATGCAATGAAGAAAGCACATTATTATGTAAGGAACCGTTTACATTTAAAAATGACGTAATGATATAACCGGTATGTTCTTCACTCTTTAAAAAAGAATCATACAACCTTTTTGCTGCCATACCCGACCCAATGAGAAGGACATTGAAGAATACTTTTTTTTGAAGCATTTGCTTCTTGGTATAATTCAGGATTAGCATCCTTACAAATAACTTCAATACAATAAATGGAATAAGTAAAATAAAAAACTCTACATAATACCGGTAATTATCGGATTGTGGATTTTTTAAAATAAAAAAGAAGAGTAATATTAAACAACCAATAATTCCAATTAAAACTGTTTTTAAAACTTCTCCCAGCCGGCTTTTAAAATAAAGCGAATTGTAACTTCCGGCCACAAGATCTAAACTTACCCAACCTGCGGTGTATAACAATAAACCCCAATAGAATCCTTGCGGTAAATAAAATGTATAGCCATAGATGCGGGTACGTAAATAATAAAAAATCAACCAACTGGCCAGGCAAACCATAAGGTCTGCAAAAAGATAAACAGTTGTATTTAACCTGGGTTGCTTTTTCATGAAACTAAATACAAAAAATATTATTGATTACTATTTATCTTATTGAGGATCTGGTGTGCTACTTCCATCGCACTAAAACCATCAAATACAGTAACGGGGGTAACCTGGTTATTAATAATTGAATTTTTAAAAGCCTCTAATTCCATTTTAATAGCATTGCTGTCTTGTACATCGGGGTGGGCTATAGCAATTGTTTTTTTACCATTGTTGGTATCAATATCAAAAGTAAAAACATTTTTATCACCTGGTGCATCCAGCCTGATGATCTCCGTTTTTTTGTTTAAGAAATCAATGCTGATATAAGCATCTTTTTGAAATAAACGCATTTTCCTCATCTTCTTCATCGAGATACGGCTACTGGTAAGATTGGCAACACAACCATTATCGAATTCAATTCTCACATTGGCAATATCCGGTGTATTGCTCATCACTGCTACCCCATTTGCCGAAATATGACTTACATTGCTTTTTACGAGGCTCAATATGATATCAATATCATGAATCATCAAATCTAGAATCACACTTACATCGGTGCCCCGTGGGTTAAATTGAGCCAAACGATGCACTTCGATAAACATCGGTTGCAGGATATTTCCATTCAATGCCATAAAAGCAGGGTTAAATCTTTCTACATGGCCCACCTGGAATTTTACATTTGATTCTTTTGCCAGTTTAACTAAGGCACGTGCTTCATCCATGGTATTGGCCAAAGGTTTTTCTACAAATACATGTTTGCCTTTACGAAGTGCCAATGAGCATAACTCAAAATGCTTTATTGTAGGAGCTACAATATCAACGGCATCACATTCATCTAACAGTTCCTCGGGGTTATTAAAATGAGGAATCCCATACTTTTCATTTACCTGTTTCGCATTATTTTCATCGGGGTCATAAAAACCAACAATTTTTACATCTTCTATTTCTTTCCAGTTATTCAAATGGAATTTACCAAGATGGCCTACACCAAATACCGCAATTCTAAACATAGCGAAGATTTATTATGAGAGGTTTTCCGAAACAGGATTTTGATCTGTTACATCCCAAAAACCCATATTATTAAACTTTTCAATTCGCTCATCAATTCTTTGCTGAGCTGTTTTCTTTTTTAACTCCTGTATGGCTGGAATCAGGTAATTCTTTAAAATATTGGCAGCACCATCATAATCCCAATGAGCACCTCCCATGGGTTCAGGAATTACATCATCTACTAATCCAAACTTTAGCATATCACGCCCGGTAAGTCTAAGTTGCTCCGCTGCAATTTCTTTTTTATCCCATGTACGCCATAATATACTACTGCAACTTTCGGGTGATATTACACTATACCATGTATTTTCCAGCATCACTACTTTGTCGCCCACTCCTATTCCCAGCGCACCCCCACTGGCACCTTCACCAATTATCACACAAATAACGGGCACTTTAAGATTCATCATTTCATAAATATTCCGGGCTATTGCTTCACCCTGACCCCTTTCTTCAGCCTCAAGCCCCGGGTAAGCACCGGGCGTATCAATCATGGTAATTATGGGCTTATTAAATTTTTCTGCCAATTTCATTAATCGCAATGCTTTGCGGTATCCTTCAGGATTGGCCATACCAAAATTTCGAAGTTGCCTTGTTTTTGTATTATGGCCTTTTTGCTGGCCAATGATCATAACAGTTTCATCACCCAGGCGAGCCATACCACCTACCATGGCAAGATCATCTTTTATAAAGCGGTCGCCATGCAGTTCGATAAAACCGGTGGTCATTTTTTCAATATATTTTAAAGTATATGGCCTATCGGGATGGCGGCTCAATTGAACCCGCTGCCAGGGGGTAAGAGTTTCAGTTAAATGCTGCTTAGCTTCTATAACCTTTTCTTCAAGCGCAGATATGGCACTACTCATATCCGTCTTGCTTTTTTCCTGTGTTTGTTTTAGCTGTTCAATTTGGTCGTATAATTCTTTAATTGGCTTCTCAAAATCAAGAAATTGTCGATTCTGTAATTGGGGCATATTATATAAATTCAGGTTACATGTAATTAAATATTCGCACGTGATTTGTAAAAGTATGGTAAGTAACTTTTTTTAAAAACTTTTGTTTGTAAAATACAAAAATACCTATCTTTGCCGTCCAAAAAACAATATCTTATTGTTTTTCAGGAGATAAGTTATTAGAAAAAGGGTAAGCACGCAGCCCAAAAAGTTCTTTAAAAAAATATTTGGATCGGTAGTTCAGTTGGTTAGAATGCTGCCCTGTCACGGCAGAGGTCGCGGGTTCGAGTCCCGTCCGGTCCGCTAAGAGGATGTCAAATCCTTGCAAAAGCCCGCAAACATTAAGTTTGCGGGCTTTTTGTTTGGTGAGTAATCACCAAAATGTTCAATAAATTCAGCTTTTAAGTGAGTGATTAGGTGAGTCAAAAATGAGCTTAAAATTACTCACCTGATTGTGCTGAAATCCTTTGCAGTATTGAGTTTTATTAGCAAATTAAATTTGCATAGTATTGTACTATTTTGTAAATTTAGGATACAATTTAAAACTCACCACTTATGTCCCGAACCTTTGATTTTATCTTCTATCCCAAGAAGCCAAAGGGCTACGAAAAAGGCCCCGTAACACTCTATCTCAGAATTACAATTGACAGTAAACGAAGTGAAACAGCTACCTCACTTGAGATCGATCCGGATAAATGGGAAAGCGGCAAAATGAAGGGTACCAAAGAGGAGGCTAAATCCTTTAATGCATATGTTGATACATTAAAAAATAAGCTTTATGACTGCCACAAAGAACTACTACAAATAGGTGTTCCTATCACAGCAGAAGCGCTAAGAAATTCATTCACCGGCAAGGGAGAACGACCTAGGTACCTGATCGAGATTTTTAAGGCCCATAATAGCAATATTGAGAAGCTTATTGGCAAGGATTATGCAAAGCCAACGCTTACTAAGTACATTACAACAGTAACACACCTGGAGAATTTTCTGAAATTGAAGTATAAAGTATCTGATATCAACCTCAGTCAGCTTAAATATGAGTTCCTGGCCGATTTCGAATTCTACCTCAAAACTGAAAAATCAATCGAACATAATACAACAGCAAAGTATATCAAGAATACTAAGAAGGTGGTAAATGATTGCCTGGCAAAAGGGTGGCTTAAAATGAATCCATTTACCAATTACAAGATCACGACCAAGGTAGTTGATAGAAACTTCCTTTCTGAATCAGAACTTGATATCCTGGCCAATAAAGAACTGAAAGTAGAAAGAATAGCTCTGGTGAGGGATATTTTTGTTTTTAGTTGTTACACCGGCCTTTCATTTATTGATGTGGTTAATTTAACACCTAACCAGATTGCCATTGGGATGGACCGTGAAAAATGGATTTTCACCAGCCGGCAAAAGACCAATACAGCTTCCCATATCCCCATTTTGCCTCCGGCTATGGCTATAATCAATAAGTATAAAGATCATCCGGCTGCAGTAAATAAAGGAAGGTTATTACCGGTGCTCAGTAATCAAAAAATGAATGCTTATCTAAAAGAGATTGCTGACCTCTGCGAAATAAATAAAGAACTTACATTCCATGTTGCCCGGCACACTTTTGCAACTACTGTAACCTTAACCAATGGAGTGCCCATTGAAACCGTTAGCAAAATGCTGGGGCATAAAAAATTGCAAACCACTCAGCACTATGCAAAAATCCTGGATGCAAAAATCAGCCAGGATATGAGTAACCTTTTCAAAAAATTCAATCCGAAGCCGAAACTAAAGAAGGCTGCAAATAAGTAAACCTCATTTTTTCATTTTAAACTACCTTTATGATCCGGCCTTAGGTCGGAAAAAAATATTGCTAGCGATTAGCTATTATTTGAGTTTCTGAAAACCCGCTAATTTTTCGAGTCCACTCAGTGATAGTCTGTCGCCACGCTACGGCGTGGTAACAGCTATTGTGGACCAGGCCCTTAGCGGGTGCCTCAGAGACGGTAGTATGTGCCACGTCTTTTTTATGCCCACAAAAGAACAAGAAATATTAAATCAAAGTATCAAAAATCTTCCCTTTTCAGAAGGTTTCAAATCCGTTTCTCAACAATCTGGCTTTAATAAAATAGGAGAAATAATAGATAAACCAGCCGCTCAACTATTAAAGATTGATGGCTTCTCTTACCATTTACTACAGGAATTGATCCAGTTCCTGGAAGGAAAAGATCTGGCCAACCTGCTGAAAGAATAGTATGCATTTAATGGCTCTTGCTATGTTAAGTAATGTAATAATTTTATCCTTCAATTTTTCTACTGTGGATGTATCGAAGTTATAAGATTTATTCCTTAGGCTATCCTCCGAAATAACTTCCTGCCTGTCAGTTTTGAAAGTTTTGGCAACCATACTCATTAATTCTGTTGAATTTTTATTGGTGATCACTTTTGCATCCACCAATAACTTCACACCCAATGCAAGCTGCGACACTGATAAATTAGTATGAATTTTTCCTGTATTATCGAACTCATTATTACGTTGCATCGCAACCGGAAAAGTAAGCTTCTGCTTTTTTTTCCAGATAATATAGTTCTTCACAAATCCAGTTTCCAATTTGTTCTTTAAGCGATGGCAACCCTGGTTTATAAATTAATCCCGGCTTCACTGGCAACTGATTGATTAGTTTTAGTTGCAAAGAATAAAAGTCTATTTGATCATTAACACTATTAAGGTGATCTCCGCTTTCTTTTAGTTCCTGGATATAAAAGTTAAAAAGTCGAAGTTTATTATAATTTAAGTACAATAATAAATGGTTGAACTGTTCATTTATGTTGCTGCTGTTTTGACTGACGATGAAATGCTGCAACCCGTTTATGAATGCTTTCAGATAAGCCAATTCCCGATAAGTGGTTTCTATTGTTGCAGATAGTAATGCCTCAATTGGCTCACAGATAATATCTATAACCTTCTTATTCAAATCAGTTTTTAACAATGCAGCTCTTGCCTGTTTCAGGTTGCTTTTTATTTCTGGTTCCAACTTCCATTTTTGAGCATCAGGTATCTTAATTGCACTATTAAAATATCCAGGGTAATTATCTGCAATAAATTGCAGAAGTTCTTCAGGCACCATTAAAATTTCTTTGTAAAAGTTGATGGCCAAACTCTTATTTGTTACCCGGTAAATACTATCCTCCGTTTTTTGTTGCAGGTATTTGAAAACTGTATCCGAAAGTTTAACCAGGGAAGTTTGATGATGACGGAAATAAATTTCAATGAGGCTTTCCGAGCCCGGATTAAAGATCACCGAAGCAAATTGATTTTTGATCCTTTCTTTTTCAGTATTTGCTAAAACTCTGCATTCACTAATAAATGTGTTATTTAGTTTACCAGGTTTAAGTTTTGCAGGGTTTAGGGTTACAATTATCAGATGTTCTAAAACCTTTAGCTCGTTTTCCAATGCCATTGCAGTTTTTTAGGGTTGCGAATTTGTATTGGTACAGTAACATTTCTGTTAAGTGCTTTTCGGTAGGATCATTAGAAAGTATTACAAAATATTAAATTCAAATAAATATTCAAAATAAAAAGCGTTAAAAAATATCTGTCCTGATAACCCTGATTTTTTTAAAAACTCATTTTATTACAGGCGGTCGGCATTAATTTTTTTAGATAATTCCCTTATCCAGCCTGCATTTTTAAGGGGTTGCGCAACCCCTGCAACTGTTTTTATAATTCCCCTTTCACTTCTTTTGCTTTCATAAAATTCACCACTATGTCAGTACAAATTCTCACTACCGAAGATTTGCAGAATTTTAAGTCCGAATTATTTACTGAGCTTAAATCCCTTCTTAAAGCAGACAGTACGCCAATAAAAAAATGGCTCAAATCCGATGAAGTAAAAAAAATACTTAAAGTTTCTCCCGGCACTTTACAAACACTTCGTATCAATGGTACACTCCAGTACACAAAAATCGGGGGCATTATTTATTACGATTATGAGCACATCCAAAAGACTATGGAACAAAACCTGCGCCTTGCAACAAAACCCTGAATAGGCTGCCAAAGCATTTGTATTTCACCATAAACTAAAAATCCTAACCATGTATTCCCTCTATCGTGGCCGCTGCCACACAAAAAAGCAAAACAACCTAAAGCCCAGGCTCACACTTTCCGAACGAAAGAAGAGGGCCACAGAGAAAAAATTAGCAAACCTTTTTCCGAATTTCAGTTTTCATAAGCACCAACATTACCTGGTAGTAAATGCTGCAGTTTCAGTCAATAACAAATGCCAGCAAGCGGCCAGTGGTCACGGGGATGAGGCCCGGAGGTCATGAACTACATCCGTCATATGAATTCATTTTTCACAATTGTAAAAAATGATGTAGCGCTTACCTCGTCGCATATCAGTCTGTACATGGCATTGTTCCAATACTGGAATTATAACCGGTTTCAAAATCCTTTTCCTGTTTACCGTGAAAATATAATGAACCTCAGTAAAATTGGTTCAAAGAATACATACCATAAATGCATCAAAGAACTGCATGATGCCAGGTATATCTATTATCATCCTTCACCTTCAAAGTTTCTACCTGTAAAAGTTAGTATTGGCCGTTTAGATATTGAGGAAGATCCGGTCAGTAGGTACAAACAACTCGGTCTTTTTGGCGAAGAAAGTCCTGATTCTACGAGTCCCAAAATTGATACCGGTAGTGTCCCAAATTTGACCGCTGCGAGTACCGATTTTGATACCGTACCAGTCCCAAAAATGGGACACAATATAAAACCAAACTTTTTAAAAGATAAAACTGTGTCCAACACACCCACAAAAAATTTTAGTAAAAATGAAAAACAAAAAAAAGAAATAAACTACCCGGCCGGTGTCTCAAATTCGGTACACCATGCAGGGCAGAACCGAACAGCAATTATCCCAACTTTGGGCGAAACCGAAGAGTTTTTTAAATCTGCAAACTACCCGGTTGCTGAAGCCCAAAAATTCTTTTATTACAACCGGGGCAGAGGATGGATGCTCAGGGATAAAGTTCCCATTAAGGATTGGCAATCTCTTGCCCACAAATGGATGCTGGGCATTGGCAAAAACAATGAAGAAAAAAAGCAAAGCCCTGAAGCCGGGCCGGCTGCTGACGATTTGCTAAAACGCTTTTTACAAGGCCAAAAGATTTTTAATCTCATAACAGTTGAACATTTCCAGCAGTTGCAATTGCAGCTCACAGAAACTGTCATGCAGGATGCCTGGAAAGAAAGGATCAACCAGCTTACGGGTACTAACCAACATTCCCTGAATCAATTATGGGATGCATACCTGAATGGCAATGAAAAAAATGAACTGCTTTTAAAAGACAAACCTAATCTCGTTAACCTGGCAAAGCGGATAGCAGTATACAAACATTTCCAATCTCAAACCGAAAATCCGCCTTAGCTGTCTCCCTACTTGTCCCGATGATTTCGGGGAGCCCGTCGAAGGGCCTGCACTCAAATACTCAACCTTAACCTCAACCTAAAAGCTATGCTCACAATAAACCTCATGGAATTTGCAGATTATAAATTTAAAGATCTGTATGCCTACCTGATGATGCAAAACGAAACGGCTTTCCACATCACCATGGAAAGACACTTTGAAGAGCCAAAAGATGATAAGATTATGATTGTAACCGAGTACTATGATGCACTTTATTTCGGGGAGAAATTATCTGAGCTTTCAAATGATTTCTGTTATAACGTGCCATCAGAATACTGTGAGGTTCCATTCACTTATGAAATAAGCACAAATGATATCGAAAAATTGGCAGACACACTGTTTTACCTGATAAAGGGTATTGTCCTGGATTCCGAAACAACAGAAATTATGGAAAAATACTGGGAAGATAAGGAAGCGTTTTGGGACCGGTACTGCAACGATGAAATTATACCGGTTTGCCAGGGGCTGCTGCACATTATGGAAAATAATTTACAAGAATAATTACATAATTTATAATAACCATTAAACTCAAAATCAATGAACATCAAAAACTACACATCCACAGTAGAAGCCGCAAGGTCAATGTCAAAAATTGAAGAACTGCTGGTAGAGATCGGAGCCAACAACATCAATAAGCAGTATGTAAATAAAATATGCACCGGCATCACTTTCTTACTATTCGACGAGCAACTGCAGCAAACCTTGCCCTTCCATTTAAAAGCACAGGTAGAAGGATGTTTCAATATTCTTTGGCAGGATGTAAAGCGCCCCCGGCCGGAAACCAGGGCAGCCATTCAGCAGCAGGCCAGCCGTACTGCTTGGAAAATTCTTTCCGACTGGACAGAGGTACAATGTACCATGATCCTGCTTGGCCAGGCAAAACCTTTGCAAATGTTCCTGCCATTTATGTACGACATGAAAACCAATGAAACACTGTTTGATAAAGTGAGTAGTGGAAAGGTGAAGTTGTTGCAGGGATAATTAAAAATTGCAGGTATTTTTGTGGATATTTAAATATGAGGTATTATTTATTTCTTGATGAAAGCGGTGACCACGGACTAACAAAGCCAGACCCGGATTTTCCGGTATTTCTGCTTTGCGGGGTACTTACTACTGAGGACAATTATGAGATTATCCGGCAGGAGATCAATAAACTTAAAGAGTCCATTTGGGGTAACAAAACTGTTATTTTTCATTCCAGGGATATTCGTAAATGCGAAAAAGAGTTTCAGAAATTATTTGATCTCGATTTGAAGAAGAAATTCTATGAAGGCATCAATAAGATAGTTGCTGATTCTGATTATACTATTGTTGCATAAGCAATCCAAAAAAATGCTTACATAGAGAAATTCGGAAAGTTGCAGGATGATGTGTATGAAGTTGCCCTTTCTTTTGTTATAGAACAGGCCGTAATGATACTAAATGAAAAAGACCCTAATAGTGAATTAGCGATTGTCATTGAACGGCGTGGGCAAAAGGAAGATAAACAGTTAGACGATCATTTTCAACGTCTTTGCGCAAGAGGAACCGGTAAGTTAACTGCAGGGCAACTACACGAAGTATCACCAACGTTTACATTCAGAAATAAAAAAGAGAACATCAACGGAATTCAGTTGGCCGATTTAGTCGCTTATCCAATCGCACGGTATGTAATAGAACCCGATAGAGCAAACCCGGCATTTGAAGTATTAGAATCAAAAATTTATAGAAACAATGGCAATCTTGGCGGTCTTAAGCTCTATCCCTAAAAAGCAAAAAGTCAAGACAAGTCTTGACCTTTTACCGATCGGGGACACCCCGGTCCAAATAATTTGACTACAAAAATACAGCTTTTTTATTCATGTCCGAAATTTTGCTCAAACTAATGGCTTTTTGTCCTAAAAGTTAACATTCAGATAGGGGTATTGCCACTTTTTTGCAGGTAAAAATGACTTAAAATATTTGTAATCAACGGATTAAATAAAAATCACCAATTTGCTAAAACGGGCAAAATCGGCTGAAACCTTTATTGGTATTGAATCACAGCACATTTCTATATACATTTTTTTTTTAGTTTGCTACCCATCACATGGTGCCTTGCAGTAAAGAAAAAACAAATACTATAACTACCCAAAACCCTTAATTTTATTCAAATAACCTTTCAATATAAAGCCACAACAATCTCTGAAGCTCAACAAAGAGCAAGTCATTTTAAATATAAGCTTGAAGTAAGAAATGTTCATCAGATTATATTCGAATATTGTAAACCTGAATTACTTAACGAAAACTATTTCCATTCTGTATTTGAAGCTGTCAAAAGTGTAGCTGAACGAATAAGAAATATGACTGGGTTATATGCAGATGGCAATGCCTTAATTGAAACAGCTTTTTCTACAAGCAACCCTTTAATAAAAATTAATCTTATTAAAAGTGATACTGACCGGAGTGAACATTTAGGATTAATGAATGCTATAAAAGGACTATTTGGGATAATCAGAAACCCAACAGCACATGAACCAAAAATTAAATTTGCAAGTGAAGAAGATGAGGCATTGGATTTAATGAATCTTGTTTCATATATACACAAAAGACTTGACAAGGTGTTGTAACTTAAAATTGAAATTATGGAACAACTTGAGCATCCAGATTTTGAAATATGGGAAGAAAGAAACGGATGGTTTGAAAATGAATTGGAAAATAAGCAGCACCCAACGGCAAGCTACCTTGTAAGTGACCAGGGAACTGCGTTACTGGTAGAGTTACAGAGTTGCTATTGTGCAGGAGCTTTTTTAGCAGTAATTATTTTATCTGTCTCAATAATTGATGCCCAGCTAAGAGAAACCGAAGCAATGGATAATAAAATCGGTACGGCAAAACTATTAGACGAATATTTTACTGGAAAAGATATAAACTGGTTGCGTAAATTGAGAAATAAATATGTACATGTTGATATTGACAATCCTGCACTGACCATTGATGACCAATACAACAACAGAAAACAAATGGAAAGTGATGCCAGGCTTGCCATTCAGATGGTACTTCATGCTTTTTTTCAAAGCCCGGGAACTTAAAGTATCTTTGCATCATGTTCTATCGCAGAAAAATTATATTGGCCTTGTTACAGGTATTTGGTGGCAGATTGGAAAAAATCAACCTGCAAAAATTACTGTTCCTGGTGTGCCAACAACAAAACGAGCCGGAGTACGATTTTATACCCTATTTGTACGGCTGTTATTCCCATTCGGCCAAGGCAGATTTGTTTACAATGGTGAAAAAAGATTTCTTAACCGAAGATGAAACGGGCTACTCAAAAAAAGACCGCAAAAACTATTTGGGATTATTAGATGAAGAAGATAGGAAGCTGGTAAACCAGGCTTATGTACTTTATAATAAAATGGATGGCGATGGCCTGATGAAGCATACTTACACAAACTTCCCTTATTACGCAATAAACAGTACTACAGCTGAAAGGCTTTTAACCAATGAGCAATTAAATAAGGTTAATACTTTTCGCCCTGCTTTAATTGCTACAACGCTTTACACAATAGGTTACGAAGGCATATCGCTTGAAGCGTATCTGAATAAATTAATAAAGCGTGATATTAAGGTATTAGTTGACGTTCGCAATAATCCATTGAGCCAGAAATTTGGTTTTTCAAAAAGCCAGTTGATACGTTACTGTGAAGGATTAAATATTGAATACATACATTTTGGTGAGGTCGGTATCCAATCCGAATACCGGCAGGAATTAAAAGAACAAAGCGACTACGATAATCTTTTTGAAAGTTATAAAAAGAAAACACTTAACAACACTATCTCTACCCAGGAAAAAATTCTGGCTTTATTAAAAGATAAAAAAAGGATCGCATTAACCTGTTTTGAGGCAAATATTTGCCAATGCCATAGAAAGCATTTGGCTGAGGCAATTACTCAACTACCCCAATGGAATTATGAACTAAAGCATATTTAGAATGGCCCTTACCAAAGTACTAATTGCTGTAAAAACCTACCCGGCATTATCTTCAAAATATGATGAGTTAGTATGCACTGCCGGCTTTTTAGAGAACGGCAATTGGATCAGGATTTTTCCTATTCCCTTCCGGAAACTGGAATATGATAAGCGTTACAGTAAATATGATTGGGTAGAAATTGATTTGACAAAAAATACCGGTGACTTCAGGCCGGAAAGTCATAAGCCACGGTCTATTGAAAATGCTTTTACGGTAGTTGGCCACATAGAAACTCATAACAATTGGCAGCAAAGAAAAGATATCGTTTTAAAAAAGGTTTATACCAATCTTACACAACTTATAGCCGAAGCAAAAGATAAAAAGATAGCTACCTCATTAGCGACATTTAAGCCAAAGGAAATACTTGATTTTACCATAGAGCCGGTTGAACGAGAATGGGACAAAGAAAAGCTGGCAACACTTAAAGCTAAAGCCCAACAATTACATTTGTTTCAGAACGCCGAGAACCCTTTTGAAGTGGTAAATAAATTGCCATTCAAGTTTTCTTACAGGTTTAAAGATGATGCAGGAACCCTTTCCAAATTAATGATAGAAGATTGGGAAATTGGAGCCTTGTATTGGAAGATGTTGGCAAAATATGATGGTCATGACCGGGAAACAAAAGCCTGTGAAGATGTAAGGAAAAAATATTGGGATGATTTTACTTTAACAAAGGATTTGTATTTGTTTTTGGGAACTGTTTATGAAAGCCATGCAAAAAACTATCCTAACCCATTTGTTATTATCGGAACATTTCATCCTACATTTCCAAAACCAGTAAAAGAAGAACTGCAATTAAAGTTATTTTAAAAACTTTTATCTCCTTTAACGCCTTAAGGTCGTCTTACTCAGTGCCTCACCTCTGTTCCTCCGGCGAGAGTCAGTTTGTAAATCCAAATGCAAGGGCAATTTTATTATATCCTTAAAACATCAACCAGCACTAATTTAACAACAACTATACGTATTTTACCCTTACTTCAACTTCTCCACAGAATTTGTATCTTGTTTTGTAAAAAATAATTCAGTGAAAATATTGATAATTGAAGATGAAAAAGCATTAAGTGAAAGTATTGCCACCTACTTGAAGGGGCAGGATTATATATGTGAGATTGCCACCGATTTCAATTCAGCAATAGAAAAAACAGAATTATACGATTATGATTGCATCCTGCTGGATATTACCCTGCCCGGGGGCAGTGGGCTGTCTGTTTTAAAGGAATTGAGGGCTAATAATAAAATGGATGGCGTTCTTATAATATCGGCTAAAAACTCTATTGATGATAAAGTGGCCGGGCTTACATTAGGGGCCGATGATTACCTGCCCAAACCCTTTCATCTTTCTGAATTGAATGCAAGGATTGGTGCCATCATACGGCGAAAACGATTTGGCGGCAGCAGTATTATTCGGTTTAATGATATCAGCATTGACACGCAGGCAAAAGTTGCCGCTGTAAATAATACCGGCTTAGACCTTACAAGAAAAGAATATGAACTGTTGCTGTATTTTATAAGTAACAAACGAAAGGTAATTTCCAAAACTGCCATTGCTGAACATTTATGGGGCGATGAAATGAGTGGTAACCTCGATTTTATTTATACACACATAAAAAACCTGCGTAAAAAACTGGTAGAAGCCGGCGAGGCCGATTACATTAAAACGGTTTATGGCATGGGATATAAATTTACAGACTGATGAAGCTTTTAGCAAAATATAACAGGGTAAACATTCTGGCTACCAGCATTGTATTTATGATCGGTGGTGTTTGTTATTATTTTATACTGCACCTGGTATTGATAAAACAACTTGATAAAGATTTACGGGTGGAAGAACAGGAAATAATTGACTATGTAATGGTCCACAACAGCCTGCCGGATTCTGCTGATTATAATGACCAGCAGGTTGCATTTGAACAGGTGGCAGAAGCGGCTAAAAGAAAATTCGGGAGTTTTGATATTCTGAAAAAGAAAGACGACGAATACATAACCATACGCCGGTTAATGTTCCCGGTAAATATTTCGGGTGTTAATTACAAGGTTTCAGTTTCTAAGTCACAACAGGAAACAGAAGACCTTATACAACTCATCGTTTCCATCACACTGGCGATGGTAATCCTGCTGTTAATGGTACTATTTATCATTAACCGCTTTGTTCTTAATAAACTGTGGCTTCCCTTTAACAACACACTTAAGCAACTCAGGCAATTCAATCTGCAATCTAAAAAAAATCTGGAGCTGAACGATAGTGGAATCAATGAATTTAAAGAACTTAATAAAGCAGTTAAGGTAATGAGCAGCCAGGTGCTTAAAGATTATGAGTCTTTGAAAAGCTTTACCGAAAATGCATCACACGAAATTCAAACACCGCTGGCTGTTATAAATTCAAAACTGGAATTGCTGATGCAGTCAGAGAATTTTACCGAACAGCAAATGAACGGCGTGGAAACAATATATGATGAGATCAGGCGGCTTTCCAGGCTAAACCAGTCGCTATTATTATTAACCAAGATAGATAACCACCAGTTTAGAGAAACGGAAGAAGTTGACCTGGCAAGAATAATTGTCAAACAACTGAATAATTATGAGGAATTAATTGCGGCAAAGCAAATTACACTCACACAAAATATCAGTGAAACTCCGCCGGTTTTGATGAATGAAACATTGGCCGGGGTATTAATTACCAATTTAATTACCAACGCCATTAAACACAACATTGATCATGGGTCAATAGAGGTTGTTTTGAAAGAAAACCGCTTATCTGTTTCAAATTCCGGTAGTGAGCTAAGCTGCAGGCCCGAAGAATTATTTGAAAGGTTTAAGAAAGATACCCATCAAACCGAATCGTTGGGATTAGGATTGTCAATTGTAAAAAAGATATGCGAACAGTATAATTTTAAAGTCTCCTATAGTTTTATAAATGGTATTCATACGCTGAGTATCCTGTTTCCTTAATCAACCGGTTTATAGTCACAATTATTTAACAGTCAACTTCAAATTTACTACAGAATCAGATTTTAGGTTTGTGTTCTCTTAAACAATTTAAAATCTAAAAAATGAAAAAATTAATGATGATGTCGGCCCTGTTTGCAACCATTGGATTTGCAGCATGTGCCCAAAAATTAGATGCGTCCAAAGTTCCTGCTGCGGTAAAAGCCGCATTTGCAAAGCAATATCCTGGCGCTGTTGCCGGTTGGGAAAAGGAAAATGGAAAGTACGAAGTGAATTTTAAACAAAATGGCAATACCATGAGTGCCCTTTATGAAACAAACGGAACCTTGGCTGAAACCGAAATGGACATTAAAGTTGCTGACCTGCCTGCAACAGTGCAGGCTTATGTAAAAGAGCATTATAAAGGTAAAACGGTTAAAGAAGCTGCAAAAATCACCAAAGCAGATGGTACTGTAAATTACGAGGCCGAAGTAAATGGCAAAGATGTGATCTTTGATGCTAATGGTAAATTTATAAAAGAAGCAAAAGATTAAATGAACCTTACCAGGGCGGAGAAAAAAATCCGCCCTGTTTTTGTTTTCATATTACAGTAAAAAAATACAATGAAAAAACTAACACTCGCTTTATTATCCACTATTATAATTGTGGCATTAACAAATGCACAGACAACTACAGGATTGCGTATCGTAAACAATTTTCACATCGCCAGCCCAGGCGGTTGGGATTATCTGGCTGTAGGGCCTGTTAATGACTGGCTCTATATAAGCCACGGCACGCAGGTAAATATCCTTAATAAAAAGACAGGCGATTCTGTTGGCGTAATTGCAAACACAACCGGTGTACACGGTATTGCATTTGATGTAGCCGATAAAAATGGCTTTACCAGTAATGGCAGGTTAAATAATGTTACTGTGTTTGATATCAATACAAATAAGATACTGGCACAAATTGCAACCGGGCAAAACCCTGATGCTATTATGTACGAACCCTTTTCAAAAAAAATAATTACCTGTAACGGACGAAGCAAAAATTTAAGTATTATAGACCCGGTAAATAATATAGTTACAGACAGTGTAAACGTGGGCGGTGTGCCTGAAGAGGCTATGAGCGATGGAATGGGCAGATTGTTTGTAAACGTAGAAGATAAAAACGAGATCGTAGTGGTGGATACCAGAACATTTAAAGTGCTTAATCACTGGAGCATTGCACCCGGCGAAGGGCCCACGGGCCTTGCTTATGACAGTAAGACAAAAAGATTATTTGCGGGCTGCGAAAAATTACTGATGGTAATTGACGCAACAGATGGCAAAATCGTAGATAAAATAACTATTGGCGATGGTTGTGATGGCGTGGCGTTTGATGCCGGTACAAAAAATATTTATACCTCTAATGGTGAAGGAACCATCACCGTAATTCATGAAGAAACTGCGGCTAAGTTTACCCTGCTTGAAACTGTGCCAACTAAAAAAGGAGCCAGAACAATCGCATTGGATAATCAAACGCATCTTATCTATTTACCAACTGCAGAATTTGAACCACAGGATCCAAATCAAAAAGGAAGGCCAAAAATGAAACCCGGCACTTTCCAGGTTTTGGTGATAGGTAAATAACGGTTCATTTAAATACTTAAAACTCATGCATGATGTTCAGGCATGCGTACTTATCAAAACAATACATCATTTCTATGAAGTGCTTTATTTTAACAGGCTTTCTTTTCATGGCTTTACCGGTAATGTCTCAACCGGGAAAAACAAATATCAGCGCAACTGTTGTTGATAAAATTTCTCATCAAGCCATTGAATTTGTAACCGTGGTTTTGCTAAATCAAAAAGACAGTACAACGGTTAAGGCAGCAATAACGGATAAAAAGGGAAAATTCATTATTACAGATATACTGCCTGGTAATTACATAATGCAATACAGTTACATCGGGTACAGCAATTCCTATGCACAACATATAAGTGTTACCGGCCAACAGCAAAATATTAACCTGGGTATGGTTGATATGAGCAGCGATACCAAAAAGCTAAATGAAGTAGTTATTACATCAACCAAAACCACATTAAATACGGCTATTGACAGAAAAGTATATAATGTTGACCAGGATATCATGAGTAAATCAGGAGCAGCAAGCGATATTTTGAAAAATATACCCTCTGTTGAAGTGGATATAGATGGACAGGTTAGCCTCCGGGGCTCTTCTAATGTGATGATCCTCATCAATGGCAAACTTTCTCCACTAATGGGCAAAACAAGAGCTGAAGTATTACAATCCTTGCCTGCTAATTCTATTGAGCGCATTGAGGTCATTACCAATCCTTCGGCACGTTACCGGCCCGACGGTACATCGGGCATCATTAATATCGTACTTAAAAAAAATACCAAACTTGGTTGGAACGGTTCAGTTACAGCAAATGCAGGAAATAATGACCGGTACAGTGGAAACGTATCGTTAAACTATAACCCCGGAAAAATAAACCTGTTTGGCAGTTACAGCCTGAGAAAAGATAGCAGGAACCGCACCAATAAAATTGACAGGGTATATTTTGATTCTACCGGCAAACCAGCCAGTTATTATAATGAGTATAATGTTTCTAAACTCAGGCCGGTAAGCAATGTTGCTAATCTGGGAATGGATTACAGCCTCAATGATCATAACAGTTTTGGAATCAGCGGTAATTACTATTACCGCAAACTCATCAAGCATGATATTGTAAACAAGTTTACAAACAGCGATCAGCAAATTTTAATTGAAAACTACGACCGGTTAAGATATGATCCGGAGTATGAAAGACAGATAAATGGTACAGTTTTCTTTGAACATAAATTTAAAAAAGACGACCATGAGATCAGGGTGGAGTTTAACAACTCTAAATCAGATGAGTTGGAAGATAACCATTATTGGGATGTATATAAAACACCGGTTAGGCCAACAGCTTACGATAATACCCGGATAAAGCAGGCAGATAATGAGAACCAGCTTACCATTGATTATACTTTACCGATCAATGAAAATTCCAAACTGGAAGCCGGTTATGATGGATCTTTTAATAAAAAGAACATGGATTTTTATGGAGAATATTATGATACTACCCAGGCAAAATTTATAAAAGACCTTACTAAATCAAACCAGTTTTTATACAAAGAAAATATACAGGCTATCTACATAACTTATGAGAAAAGCTATAAAAAATTTGGTTATGCTGCCGGGCTAAGGGCAGAGCAGGTTAACATTAATGGTAACCTGGTAACACTTGACTCATTAATAAAGAATAATTATTTTAAAATCTATCCAACCCTGCACCTGTCTTATAAATTAAGTGATGCAAAAGAACTGCAGTTAAATTACAGCCGCCGAATAAACAGGCCGGAAGCCGATGACCTGAATCCCTTCCCGGAGTATCGTGACCCCAGAAACCTGCGGGCAGGTAACCCCGGCCTGAAGCCGGAGATCATAAACTCGGTTGAGTTTGGATATAAGTGGCAAAACAAAAATTATTCATTTGTGCCAAGCATTTATTACCGCTATAAAACCAATGGGTTTACACAAGTTATAAAACCAATTAACGATTCTACATTATTGACCACATCCGAAAATTTAGCTAACGATCAGTCTGCCGGATTGGAATTGATCTTTTCTGCCAAAGCCGGAAAATTCTTTAGTGGTAATATGAGCGGCAATGTTTTTTACAGCCAGATCGATGCTTCAAATCTGGGTTATTCCCAAAGCAAGTCAATTGTTTCGTTCAGCACAAATATTAATACAAGCTTTACGGTTATTAAAAACAGCATGATACAGTTGAGCGGCAACTACCGTTCGGCCAGGTTAACGCCCCAGGGAAAGGATTATCCGAGATTTATAGCCAACATCGGTATGCGGCAGGACCTGATGAAAAAGAAGCTGGCCATAACACTTACCGTATCCGACCTGTTTGCATCAGCAAAAGAGAAAAGGGATTTTAATACTTTATACCTCAATCAAACCTCAATAGGAAGAAGAGATGCAAGAATATTTTACCTTGGGGTAAGTTACCGCTTTGGGCAAACTAAAAAAGCCAAAAAAGACGACAAACTGGAATTTGATAACGGTGGATAGTCTAAGGGTCAAATAAAAAAATTACGATGAACAGAAAATTATTATTGTGCCTTTTGTTTCCGGTGCAGTTGTTTGCCCAGCAAAAAAATATTGATTATTTCGTTAATGAAGGATTAAAGAATAACCCCAATATAGCAGAGATCAATAACCTGCAACAATATTTTCAGATACAAAATGAATTTATCACTGCGCAGAATAAAAAACCACAGGTAAGTTTTACAGCCGATT
The DNA here is from genome assembly GCA_016710595.1 of Niastella sp. GTDB lineage: Bacteria > Bacteroidota > Bacteroidia > Chitinophagales > Chitinophagaceae > Ferruginibacter. Next base: position 164,131 of record JADJVM010000010.1, on the reverse strand, counting down.
ATTTATTTGCCCCTTTCTTTTTTGATAATGGCCGGCCAGTCAGTATTACCCCTAACCCGTCACCCAAAGCTTATGGCTACGATGCCGGATTAACCAATGGCGGTTTATATGCGGCACAACTGAATGTGGCAATCCCCTTGTTTAATGCTGCATCTGTAAAAAGATTGTACGAACAAAATAAAATACAATCCGATATTTCAGCATACAGCCGCAACCAGATTGGGCATGACTTAAAAAAAGCAATTACCGATCAGTACATTGTTACTTACCAGTTTCAGCAACAAACTGGCTACCTGCAAAAAATTATCGACCAGTTGCAGAGCCGCAAACCATTGGTAGAAGCATTGGTAAAAAACGGGCTGTTGCAGCAGAACGATTTTTTATTGCTGGATATTCAATTAATAGCAAACCGGAATGATCTTACCCAATTGCAGTTTGCCTATAACAACGGGTTGGCTTTGTTAAAAAATCTTTCACTGGTAAGTGATACGGCAAATTATATACTGGAAAAGCCGGGCATTTTTGAAATGACAGATCCGGCAGCATATAACTATGTTCAAAAATTTAAGTTAGACAGTTTAAACCTGGTTGCTCAGCAAAATGTATTTAACAGTAAATACAAACCACAAGTAAGTTTGTTGGGGTCAACAGGCCTTAATGCTGCCGATATAAGAAACGTGCCGCATAATGTTGGGCTTAGTGCGGCTGTTCACCTCAGCATACCAATCAGCGATGGCAAGCAACGCAAATTATACCAACGACAAAATGCAGTTTTACAGGCCAATCAACAGCTTTACCTCAACAGTACTGCATTGCAACAGCAGAACAACATACGCAATGCAAAGCAACAGATATCTCAATGGAAACAAACCATTGAAATGGCAAAAGAGCCCATACAAAAACAAGAACTGCTTTTAGATATTATTAAAGACAAAGTAATTAAAGGGCAGGTTACCGTGATGGATTATATTAACGCACTGCAGGAATATGCTATACTGCAAAAAAATAAAGCGATAGCCGAAACTAATTTACTGCTGTATATTAACCAGTATAATTATTACAACTGGTAAACAACAATGAATATGAAAGTAAAAAATGTCATCAAATTTATAAGTTGCTTGGGCATATTGTTTTTTGCATCCTGCTCAAACAATAAAGCAGATGAAGCAGCGCCGGAGCCTGCAAAAACTGCGGTAACTGTTATTGAACCTATTACACAGGGTTTTACTGATTACATACAGTTAAACGGCAACACCCGGTTTCAGAATAAATTAACCATCAGGGCAAACATAACCGGTTACCTTATTTCCATGAAATGGAAAACCGGCGATAAAATTGTAAACGGCACTTTATTCTGCAGCATAAAAACCAAAGAGCAGGATGCGCTTAAAAATATTGACAGCAGGGAGCCATCTCTAAAACAATTTCAAACCCCCATCCAGGTATTTGCAAATACATCGGGCATAATTACGATGGTTAATTACAGCGCAGGCGATCTTGTAAACGAAGGCGATGTGCTGGCTACCATCACCGATCCTGCCTCCATGGTGCTGGTGGTAAATGTGCCATACGAGTATCACGATTATGTGTATAAAGGAAAGGGTTGCACGGTTAAATTTCCGGATGGAAAAACAATTCCCGCAACCATTCAGGAAGAATCTCCTTTTATAGATTCTTTATCACAAACCCAATCTTTTTTAATAAGGTTTCCAGGTAACCAGTTATTGCCGGAAAACATGAACCTGATTGTTCATATTCCCGTAAAGCAAAAACAAAATGCGGTTTCGCTGCCATTGGAAGCTATACAGACCAACGAAACACAGGATGAGTTTTGGGTTATGAAACTGGTAAATGATTCTTTGGCGATAAAAGTGCCGGTAACACCGGGCTTACAAAATGATTCCCTGCGTGAAATTATTTCAGGCGTAAGTTTAACTGATAAAATTATTGTGAAAGGTGCTTATGGACTAACAGATTCTTCATTGGTAAAACTGCAAAACGAAAAAGACCAATGATGAAACCGCAACATGCTTATCATAAAAAAACATTGCTGGGGTTGGCCGTATTAATCATACTGGCAGGTGCTTTCAGTTATTCCAATTTAAAAACGGGCTTATTCCCTGATATTACTTTTCCTAAACTTAAAGTAATTGCCGATGCCGGTCAGCAACCCGTTGATAAAATGATGGCAACGGTTACTGTTCCGTTAGAGAATATTATTAAACGTACCGAAGGGCTCGATTATATCCGGAGCACTACCTCAAGAGGCAGTTGCGAAATTTCTGTGTTTTTAAAATGGGATGCCAATATTGACCTGGCCCGCCTGCAAATGGAATCGCTGATCAATGATGTGCGTAGCAGTTTGTTGCCCGGTACACAGATCAAAGTAGAAAAAATGAACCCTTCCATTTTACCGGTGATGGGCTTTTGTATGGAGAGTAACAGGTCTCCTATCGAATTAAAGAAGATAGCACTGTTACAGGTAAAACCTTTTCTGGCAGCCACACCCGGCGTAGCAGATGTTGCGGTGATTGGCGGTAAAACCAAAGAATACCAGATCCTTTTAAAACAGGATAAGCTGACAGAATTGGGCATAACGCCACAACAGATAAGTACAGTAGTAGGGCAAACCAATGTGTTGCAATCGAATGGTTATATCAGCGATTACAACCGCTTGTACCTGGCCATAACCGACAACGCCATCGACAGTAAAACAGAATTGGAAAACCTGGTGATTGTAAATTCTTCCAAAAGAGTGGTGCGGCTGAAAGATATTGCCGATATAAAAATTTCGGAAACCAAAGAATATGTAAAGATCAATGCAAATGGCAAAGATGTACCATTAATAGCAATTATTAAGCAGCCCAACGCCAACCTGATTGATGTAAATGACGGGGTTTTAAAAAAGGTAAAAGAACTGGAATCCATTTTGCCCAAAGATGTAAAGCTAAAGCCTTATTATTTACAGGCCGATTTTGTAAACAGCAGTGTAAAAAGTATAGAAGATGTTTTATGGATCGGTTTAATACTCGCCATTATTGTAGTGATTGTTTTTTTACGTTCCTGGAAATCGAGTTTGGTAATATTACTCACCATACCCACTACGCTTGCCTTAACACTGGTTTGCCTGTATGTATTTGGATATACCTTTAATATCATGACGCTGGGTGCAGTGGCAGCGGCCATTGGCCTGATGATTGATGATGCAGTAATTGTGGTGGAACAAATTCACCGTAGCCACGAAGAACATCCCGGAGAACCGATGCCGGCCATTGTAAGTAAAGCCATTAAATATTTATTTCCGGCCATGATTGGATCTTCATTAAGTACCATTGTAATTTTTATTCCTTTTATTTTAATGAGTGGCGTTGCCGGGGCTTATTTTAAAGTGCTGGCATTTACCATGATCATCACCTTAACCGCATCTTTCCTGGTTACCTGGCTGGTATTGCCTGCATTCTTTTTATTATTCCCTTATAAGTTAAAAACAACAGTCGCAAAAAAATCAGCAACGGTTGGTAAAAAACAAAAAGAAAGCGGGGGGTGGATACGTTTTTTTATACGCCATTCTTACATCAGCATTTTATTTGCTGTTGCCTGTGCCATTATTATCTATGTGTTACCGGGTAAAATGCCATCTGGCTTTTTGCCCGAAATGGATGAAGGTGGTATTGTACTCGATTTTGATAGTCCTCCCGGAACAACCTTGCAGGAAACGGACAGAATGCTAAAAGTAGTAGATAAAATTATCCAGGAAGATCCCGAAGTTGAAACCTACAGCCGTCGCCTGGGCACACAAATGGGATTTTTTATAACAGAACCCAACCGGGGCGATTATTTAATACAGTTAAAAAAGAAACGCAACAAAACTACCGATGAAGTATCGGCAGATCTGCGCACAAAAATAGAAGCGGTATTGCCGCAGCTTAAAGTTGATTTTGGACAGGTAATTGGTGATATGCTGGGAGACCTGATGAGCAGTGTACAACCGGTAGAGCTTAAGATCTATGGAGATAACAGGCAAAAGCTAGAAGCACTTTCCAGGCAGGCAGGTGAAATTGTAGGAAAAGTAAAGGGCACAGCCGATGTATTTAATGGTATTGTAATAGCGGGGCCTACTGTTTTGGTGCAACCTGATGTTGCAAAGCTGGCACAGTTTGGCGTAACGCCAAACGATTTTCAGTTTCAGTTACAAACCCAGCTGGAAGGTAATGTCATCAGTACCATCATGGAAAAGGAGCAATTGGTAGATATCCGTATGTTATATCCCAATGCGCAGCGTACCAATGTAAATTCATTGGCCAATGGAAATATATTTTTACCCAACGGTTTATTAAAACCGATAAATACCGTGGCGGAGGTAAAACTGGAAAAAGGTGTAGCAGAAATAGAACGGGAAAATCAAAAAATGATTGGAGTAATTACGGCCCGTTTAGAAAATCGGGACCTGGGCAGTACTTTAAAAGATATTCAAAAAGAGATTGCACAAAAACTTGCGTTGCCGCCGGGTTATCATATCGAATATGGTGGCTCTTATGCCCAACAGCAGCAGGCATTTACCGAACTGTTATATATTTTACTGGCTGCCTGTATTTTGGTTTTCATTGTTTTGCTGGCTTTGTTCAGGGAGTTCATTGTTTCGTTCTTTATTATTCTTTTGGCAGTATTGGGTGTTGCCGGATGCCTGCTGGCACTGTATCTTACCAATACGCCATTAAATGTAGGCAGCTATACAGGTATTATAATGATCGTGGGTATAATTGGGGAGAACGTCATTTTTACTTACCAGCAATATGTACAGGCTAAATTAACGATGGACACAAAGCAGAGTATTGTATTTGCCATCAGCGCCAGGCTGCGGCCAAAATTAATGACGGCATTCGGGGCTATTATGGCACTGCTTCCTTTAGCATTGGGCATTGGTGCCGGTGCTCAGTTGCACCAGCCGCTTGCTATTGCAGTTATTGGCGGGTTGTGCTTTGCACTGCCACTGTTGTTGATTGTGTTGCCAACTTTTTTAAGGATAATTCACAGAAAATAAATTTAAAAACCATGTGGTGGATATATGCTTTACTCTCCGCTTTGTTTGCTGCATTAACAGCCATATTTGCAAAAGCTGGATTAAAGGAAGTGAATTCCGACCTTGCCACTGCTATTCGTACGGTATTTATTTTATTTATCACCTGGAGTATTGTTTTTGTAAAAGGTAATCAGGATATAAGCGGGCTCTCAAAAAGCAATTGGCTCTTTTTAATTCTGTCCGCCAGTGCAACCGGCTTTTCGTGGCTGTTTTATTATAAGGCATTGCAATTAGGCAATACATCAGCAGTATCAGCCATTGATAAAGGAAGCTTGATATTTGTAATTTTACTTTCTTTCCTGTTTCTGCATGAGCCTGTAACTGCCAAACTACTGCTGGGAGCCGGGCTGATGCTGGCCGGCATGTTGGTGGTTATATGGAAATAGGCAATTCAAAATACAGATTTCCTCCAGAATCAGCTTATACATTTAGCGGAAAATAAATTGTCTGCTTCTTGTAATCAAAAAGTAATTGACTTTTTTTTACTGGCATCTGTTTATTTTTTACCCTTCAAACGTACCCAAATAAACAGCTTGGTATTTTGGTGCATATAATTTCAGGTAAATGTCATAACAATGTATAACAAGGAAACACAGGAACGGGTGGCAAATTATGTAACAGGACTATTCGACCGGATTCTGCGGCCAGAACTTGTATATCACAACCTTGTGCATACACAGGATGTTGTTAAAAGAACTAAAGAAATTGCAACATTTTGCTCATTGAACAGTACGGATATGGTTACAGTGATTGTAGCAGCTTGGTTTCATGATTGCGGACATTTATTTGGGCCGGTTCAGCAACATGAAGAAAGATCTGTTATAGTGATGCGTGCCTTCCTGGCTATTGAAGGAATTGAAGATGTTACTTTGCAGTTAATTGAAGATTGTATCCTTGCAACCAGGTTTCCGTATGAGCCCAAATCATTGGTGGCTGAAATTCTTTGCGATGCAGATTCTTATCACTTAGGCACTAATCATTTTCTTATAAGTGACGATCTTGTAAAAAAAGAATTTGAATTAATAGAGGGAACAGCAAGAGATGATTGGGATAAAACAACACTTTTCATGTTGGAAAAACATCACTTTTTTACCACCTACTGCCGGGAATTGTTGAAGGAAGGCAAACAAAAAAATATTGATTTTGTTCGTACCAAAGTTGATAACAGTTTATTATAATTAACAAGTGTAATTATGGATTTACAGAAATATTTTATAAAAAAAATATCAGCAAGACTTGCTTTTATACTTCTTTTTATATTATTGTCATTAGGTATTTTATGGTTTATAGTGCATGAGGTGTTAATTGAAAAAGAGAACAATATTGATACCGCTGTAATATCTGTCTTCTCTGCCCATACAAATCCGCACCTGACATACACTATGGAATTAATCAGTTTCCTGGCATCTAAATATTTTTTGATCGCAGGCTATGCAGTTTTAATTGGCTGGTTCCTGTTTCATCATAAAAAAAAGATTGTTGCGTTCAGTGTTGCTATTATTGGCACCATTGGTTTTTTACTGGTTTTTGTAATGAAAATTGGTTTCCGACGCAACAGACCGTTAAATCCACTGACAGAAAAATTACAAGATTATAGTTTTCCATCCGGACACACAACTTCTGGATTTGTGTTTTATGGATTGCTCATCTACCTGGTATGGCAAAGCAAACTTCAAACTGCTTATAAATGTATGTTGTCGGTATTTTTACTGCTGCTCTCATTATTGATAGGAGCAAGCCGGATATATTTAGGGATGCATTATCCTTCTGATGTGTTCGCAGGACTTTGTTTAGGATTTGCGTGGCTGATGATTGCCTTATTAATTTTGCACACACAAATGCCAGGGCCTGGAGTTGCAGCCGGTAGTTCAAAATAGCTTCTTTGCCCAGTTCAGGTTACCGAGTCACTTTATTTCTTTGATCGATAGCACTTACCTGGAAAGCAGCTTTAGGGGCCGCTGATTTTTGCAGCAACTATAGTAATTATTTTGTATTCGGAGCCTGTGAGGTATATTACTTGTTAATTTTTCATCTCTATTAAACATTTTCAACTGATACACCTGCGTATTTCTTTTATTTTGGTTTAAACTTCAGGTTCTCTTCAGTATTGTAATTCATCTTTACACTTTTTAAATAATTTATTCACTTTTAAAAATACAATCATGAATTTTAAAAATATCACATTACCGCTGATGGCTCTGGCACTTACATGTACAATTGCAAGTTGCGATGGCGAGAAAAATGAAAAAGATGAAAAGAATGAAGCTACAAAAACAAAACAGCAGGAAAAAACAGAGGCTAAAAAAACTAATACCACCGCAACGGTTACAACAGCTTTACCTGATGGTGAAATAACATTAGATAGATTACATGCCGGTGTAAAAGAATTTGTAACTAAGAATTATGCCGGATATAAAATGGTAAAGGCACTGTCTGATCCACTTTGCCAGGGAGGTGATGCTATTGATTTAGCTATTGCCAAAGCCGGCGCACCTAATTTGTCGCTTATCTTTAAACCCGATGGAAGTTTTGTTCAACAGGAAGAAGATGTGCCATTATCTACAGCTACAAATAAAATAATGAAAGTGTTAAAAACAAAGTATGCTGATTATGCCGTAGGTACTCAAATTGAAAAACTGATACTTGCAGATAAGACAGTTCAATACCTGGCTGACTTGACCAGGGGCAGTGTTACTAAAGAAGTAATATTTACAGCAGATGGTAATGTGGTTTGTGAAAAATAAAAAATAAACAGTCTAAACTATAAAAGATGGAAAGCAAAAACATTGAATTGAATAAAGTTGCAAAGATTACTTTGTATTTCTGGATTATGAAAGTAATAGCTACCACCCTGGGTGAAATGGCTGGAGACTTTTTTTCGATGACATTAAATCTTGGATATATTATAAGCCTTGCCATTACAGTGGCGTTTCTTATAGTAGTATTAATTATCCAGTTAAAAGTTTCAAAATTTAATGCCGCAGTTTTTTGGTTGGCCATTGTTGGCACTACTACCGTTGGCACAGAAATTTCAGACCTGATGGACAGAACTTTAGGGCTTGGCTATGCCTGGGGTTCACTTATTCTTTTCTCCTGTTTATTATTTACTTTGTACTTATGGCATAAAATTGAAAATGGAATAAAGGTTTATCCCATAACAAAATCAAGGATAGAAGTTTTTTACTGGATCGCTATTTTATTGTCAAACAGCCTTGGTACTGCATTTGGCGATTACCTGAGCGATAATATGGGATTAAGTTATTTAACAGGTGCTATTGTAACCGGGGTAATTATTCTGATAGTTATACTGCTTCATTATTATACTAAAATAAACCAGATATTACTTTTTTGGATTGCATTTATATTTACACGTCCTTTTGGTGCAACCTTTGGAGACTTGCTAACAAAACCATTAGCCAAAGGTGGTTTAAATTTTGGAAGAGGTACTGCAACATTAATTGCCGCCGGTTTATTGGCGTTGATTATTTTTTACTCAAATAAAAAGGAAGCTACAGCGAAATCTCAAGTTGTATAAAAACTTAAAATAGTTGGGTGTGTTGAAAAATATTTCTTTTATGTTATTATCTTTTCCTGAATTGCCTTCCGTTTAACATCCGCTTAACCGGGCAGATACATTCACATAACATTCGGATAAGTTCTTTGTAAAAAATATAAGATGAAAAATTTTACAAAGATTTTTATTATAGCTGCAGTAGCACTATTTGCTACAAATAAACTGTTTGCCCAGGAAACATCTTCTACCTTAAATGGTATCGTTGAAGATGCCAAAGGCATGATGCTTACTGGAGCTTCTGTTTTGGTAAAGCATGAACCTACAGGCTATAAAACCACTACACAAACCAATAGCAAAGGGATTTTTATTTTACCCAATTTAAAACCCGGCGGGCCTTATACCGTTACTATTTCTTTTGTAGGATTAAAACCCGAAGTAGTAGAGAATGTATCACTTTCTTTAGGTAATAATCCGGAATTGAATGTAATACTTAAAGCTGATGACAAGAGCCTTACTGAAGTAGTAGTAACAGGAACATCACGTAAACAAATCGGCGGATTATCAGTAGGTAAAGCACAATTAAATACATTACCTACTTTAGGCAGAAGTTTATCCGACTTCACAAGACTTACACCTCAATCAAACAACAATTCATTTGCCGGAACAAATTTCAGGTATAATAATTTAACGGTAGATGGTGCCATCAATAACGATGCTATCGGTTTCAGCAATTCATTTGGCGGTGTAAGTGGTGGTGGCCAATCAGGTGCTGCCGGTGCTGGTACAAGAACAAATCCATACAGTATAGATGTGATACAGGAAGTGCAGGTGCAATTATCTCCATATGATGTAAAGCTGGGTAATTTTACCGGCGGTTCTGTAAATGCGGTAACCAAAAGCGGTACTAATAATTTTCATGGCTCTGTTTATGGATATGGAAGAAATCAATTGCTTACAGGTAAAAGTGTTGATGGATTAAAAACAAAAATTGGTTCCGATTTTCACGACTATCAATATGGTGCCACCCTCAGTGGACCAATTGTAAAAAACAAAGCATTCTTTATTGTAAACTTTGAGCAAACAAGACGGCAGGAACCTACTTTTTATAATGCAGGAGACCCCGGTGCAGCTATCAGCCTATCAGATGCTGCAAGTATTTATAACAATTTGAAAACAAAATATAATTATGATGCAGGAGCTTACCAGGGAGCATATAAGATAGTCACCAACAGTGATAAGATATTTGCACGACTGGATTTTAATCTTAATCCAAAAAATACTTTAACACTCAGGGGCATTTATACAAATGGATCGGGAAATAACTTAGAACGCACTTCTACCAATTTCCAGTTTGGTTCTACGGATTTTACACAGCATACAAAAAACGTAAATCTTACCGCTGAGTTAAAAACAAAAATCTCAGGCAACATCAATAACCAGTTTAATGCAAGCTACATCAATGTGCATGAGTACAGGGATTTTCCTGGCACGCTTTCTCCCTTTATGGATATTGGCGGTGGTGCTGCATGGGTGGGTACATGGCGTGAAGCTTCTATTTATAACATGAAGCAACAAACAATAGAGTTAAGCGATAATCTTACTTACACAAAAGGTATTCATAGATTTACAGTAGGTACACACAATGAATTTTACAATCTTACTTATGGCTTTGTAAACTCATGGAATGGACGTTGGGAATATTCCAACCTTGCTAATTTTTTAGCAGATAAACCAGGCCGTATTCGGGGTGCGTATTCTACTGATGCAAAATATCCAAACACCAGGGATGATTTATATAATAATTCGCCCAATCCTTACAATGTAAATTTGATGAGCGTGTATGCACAGGATGAAATTGCAGTAAACCGTAAGTTTAAACTCACGACGGGTTTAAGAGTTGATTATTCTTTCCTTGGTAAGCAGATTCCTGTTGATAAAGACTTTGCTACTGCAAAAAATAATACCACTAATCCAACATACAGCAATACCTCTTTTAACCAGTTCACCAATAAATGGCTGGGGGCTGCAACGCTTTCACCAAGAGTGGGTTTTAACTGGAATGTAAAAGGCGACCAAAGTTTAGTGATAAGAGGCGGTACGGGTGTGTTTGTTGGCAGGATGCCATTTGCATGGCTGGGCTATGCAGAAACCTTATCAGGTGGTGTGTATAATAATATTGATTTCAGGCCAACTGCAACAAACACTATTGGTGGAAACACAGTTATCCCATTAGCAATCAATCCGCTCTATCTTAAGGACACTATCAATACCCACGCATTGGCAAGTGCAAATGCTGCTGCTACCAGGGAGGTAGATGTAATAGACAATAATTTTAAATTGCCAAGGGTTTGGCGGTCAAATATTGCGGCTGATATTAAATTTGGAAAAGGATATAAATTAACATTGGATGCCTTGTTTACAAAAACATTGTACGATGTAAAATTTCAGCAGATTAATATTAAAGATAGTGTGCAATATTTTGCCTCAGGCCCTACACAATCACCAGTATATGTTGGCGGCAAATTAAACAGCCAGTATTCTAATGTTTATCTGCTAAGTAATACAACAGAAGGTTACAGGTATAATTTAACAGCACAATTAAGTAAAACATCCGGCAATGTAAAATTAGGCAACAACCATCAGTTAAATACCAACTGGAGCCTGGCTTACACCTATGGCGTAAGTAAAGATGTAAGCAATGGTATCAGAAATTCTTTTCAATCTAATTTTGAAGTAAACCCTGCCATTACGCCAAACAATCCACAGCTTGGTTATTCAAATTTTGATTTGCGCCACCGAATAGTAGCAACAATGGGCGGTAATTTCTTATGGAATAAAAAGAACACCACTTCCCTGCATTTCTTTTATTCAGGCCAGTCAGGCAACCCTTACTCGGTAGTTTACAATGCTGGTGGTAATCCCTTTGGTAATGCAGCCAATGCTAACCTGCCTTATATACCGGCTAATCAAAATGATATTAAGTTAGCAGATTATACAGTTAATGGACAAGTGTACACTGCTACACAGCAATGGACTGACCTGGATAATTTAATTTCAAGCGATAAATATTTAAGCAAAAGAAGGGGACAATATGCAGAAAGAAATGGCTTACGTACACCCTGGAACCATGAACTGGATTTGAAATTAATGCATGAGTTTAAATTTGGAAAAGACAATACCCATTCATTTCAATTAAGCCTGGATATATTTAATGTACTAAACTTGTTGAATAATAACTGGGGCCACGTATATTTTGTAACCAACGTAAATAACTATGCTGTTAACCTGTTTACTTTTGCAAAAGATGCAAACGGGCTTGCACCAGGCAAACCGTCAAGTGGTTATTTACCAACATACAATTTTATTAAACCCACCGGTCTAAACAATCATTATTATACTGTGGATCCATTAAATAGTCGCTTTCAGGCACAGTTTGGAATTAAGTATAACTTTTAAAAAATAGCAATGGAGAATTATAATAAATTCAAAGAAAGCTTTTGGCTGTTGTGTCCGGATTATTTTATACCGCTTAATAGAAAAATTATGTAGTTACAACTGGTCAATCAACTGCAGCATTATTTCTTTCCAGTAATTTGGATTATACCTTATATCTGCATTACCAAACCTTACGATGATCAGATTCTTTTTTGGATAGATATACAGCCATTGTCCATATAAGCCTACAGGATAAAAGCTATTATACTGAGCCGGACCAATTCCCATGTTATAACCGTAAGTCAATTTACCGCCTGCTTCATTAGTTCTTTTCGTTGCTTCATCAATCCATGCTACAGGTATAATTTGTTTACCATTCCAGTTACCCTTATTTAAAAGTAGTCTTGCAAATTTTGCAAAATCTAATGTGTGGGCATTTAAGCAACAAAAGGCTTTTTCAATGGCGTTGCTGTCCTTTCTGTCCGTATTCCATAATGCCGGAGCTTCTGTACCGATCTGGCTCCAAATTTTTTCCTGTAAATAGGCTGATAAGGTTTTGCCAGTTGCCCTTTCTAATATAATCCCTAACAGGCAGGTGTTTTCACTCTCATAATCAAAATGCAAGCCAGGTGGTTCTGTAATGGCGGAAGCTAAAATATTTTTTCTTAAATGTGTTCCGTAATAAAACTGCAATTGGTCAGAGTTTGGGTTAAAGGGGTTCTCTGTAAATTTTAACCCAGATGTGTGCCTTAGTAAGTCTTTTACGGTAATCAAATTGTAACCGGGCCTATCTTTCCATTCTGAAATAAAGTCAGTTATTGGCTGGTCTATACTTATAATTAAGCCATCTTGTACGGCAATACCCGTGAGCATGGTAATATATGCTTTGGCAATAGAAAAACTGCTGACATTTTTTTGGCTATTATAATTGTTAGCATAATATTCGTACAAAATACTGTCGTTTCGTATAATAGCAAATGAAATTGTTTTGTGCAGCTTTACAAATTCATTAAGTGAAACACCTGTTGAATTCATAGCCCTGTTTTCTACCTTAATATTTTTTATTTCTGCTAAAGTATCTGTTGTTTTTATAAAATTAAATACAGTCAAATTATCAGCAGCAGCTACAGTTCTGTAAGGAAAACGTTTTGCATCTTTTTCATCAGGAAGATTAAGTACGATGGGTTTAATTAGTTTACAGGAGCTAAACAGATATAATACTATTAATGCAAATGGGCAGTGTCTTAATTTCATACTATGCAGATGGTTGAATGGGCATTAATGTCATTTCAATTATCTTGGTTTTATTACTTTTATTTACTTTTTCAGCTTGACGGTTTCGTAGCCTGTAAACTTGAATGATTGCTGTTAGTAGCAATATGCCGCCAATACTCCAGTTAATTATATCCTGGTGTGTTTTAATGATACTGATTAAATAGTTTCCGCCATATATGAAAACCAGAAAACCAAACAGAGACCCTAACCCAATACCAACAACGTAAAAATTATAATTACTGTTATTCGGCAGCAAAGTTTTATTACCCATTAAAAATGTACTCCACAAAAACCAAAAGGGAATTTTCATTGGATCTACAGCACTGAATAATATACCCGCCCAAAAGTGGTGATTAATGGTAGTGAGCATAGCAGAGGTAAACTCAGTTTTTTGAATTGCGGCTTTAAAACTATAAAAAGCTAGTAAAAGAATAATTATTACAGTTATCCACTCTAAGGTTTTAAAAAAACTTTGGTGTTGGCTTAACCAATTCATAGCAGTTAAGGCCAGGCGTACAAAAATTATTTCGGCAACAATACATCCTGCCGAAAATATAATAGCAGCATTTGTTCCATCTGAAACTGATATATAAGTAGTAATAAGATTTAAAGGCCCTAACGGAAGAGAGCCCAAAAAACTTATAATCATCCCCCATACAAAAACTTTACCCAACTGCATCTTATAACCTATTTCTTTAAAAGTGTAAGACTAATTATTTTTAATTGCCCTAACCATATACTTCCATAACTGATTACCCATATCTTCAATAGTAAAATTATCATCTTGCTGGTATAGCAGGGTGTATGAAAATTTTACCATCAATATATTTCCTGCTTCCGCCATAAGAGTAATTATTTGCGTGGTACTAAAATTCAGGTCTTTAAAAAGTTTTGTAGTAAGTGAAACATTTTGGCTTTTATCTTCAACTATTATTTTACAAGTATTCAATACAATTTCACTCACTTTATCCCTGCCAGTTAAGTATAACAAAATATCAGGGATGAATAAATCTATTGGTACCGCTGTATTTTTCATTTACATATTTTAAGGGTTCAAATTTTGGGTTGCCTTACGATATTTTCCAAATGGAATTGAAATTAATGACTTAAAATTTCCCACATCTTCTTTACCCATATAAGTATCTACCCCAAAAATTAAATCTTCGGCAGGTAGTTTTTTAAAAGTGCCAAATAACCTGTCCCAAATACTTAATACATCGCCATAATTACAATCGGTGTAAGGTTGTTTGTAATGATGGTGTACCTGGTGTAAGTTGGGGGTTATAAAAATCAGCCCAACAATATTATCAAGCTTCTCCGGCAGGCGGTAATTTATGTGGGCAAATAAAGTGGTAAATGCCTGTATGATCTGCCTTAACATTAAAGCCCAAAAGGCAGCACCACTTAAAAATACCCAAAGCAGTGTAAATGTTAAGCGTATAAAATTTTCTCCCGGATGTTCCCGCAATGTGGTAGATACATCAACAACCTGGTCGCTGTGGTGTACTATATGAAACATCCACAGCCTTTTTACCTTGTGCATGGTTACATGGTAAACGTATTCTCCTAAATCAAGAAAAATAAAAGTTATCAGAAAAGATAAAAGTGAATTTTTACTCACAGGTAAATAGTAAAGGAACCCAAATTGATGTAGGGTTGTCCACTCAATGGTTTTTACAAATGCCAAACCTATCAACAGTTGGCCCGGGATGGCCGTAAAAATAAACGGGGCATTTAAAAAAGCATGTTTCCATTTTTTATAATTAAAAAGTACACCAAAAATATTCTCAATATTCCAGCTTAAAAAGAAAAGTCCGACAAATAGAAATAATTGAATCTGTGGGCCATTAGTATTTATAAATTGTTGCAAATTTTTCATTAGTTAAAAGATGGTTTATAAAACTTTTTTAAAGCGCATATTTTTCCCCAGAATTTCAAAATTCCAAAAGCCCCTAACTTTCAAACTACCGTCTTTGGCTATCCATGCTTTGGCGTTCCAGTCTTTTCCTGTGCTGGCATCATAAATTCTCCCATCCTGCCACTCGTCATCATCTTCATTATATACCAATCCGTTCATTACTTCCAGCCCAATAATTTTACGGGTACGTAATGCTTTATCAGGGTTTTTTGTATCACACCTTTCAGCCATAGGCTTGCTTTTATCATCACTGTCATCAAACCAAACTATTTTAGCCCTATATTCAGTGCCGATCCTGTAAACCTCCACCTCAAGGTTGTTGTCTTCGGCATTCATCCATTTGCCTATTATAGCATCTGTATTATTAGTTGTACTGCTTTTAAAAGAGCAGAAAGGCACAAGAAGAAAAACGAAAAGAATATATTTCATTGTAAATAATTTATGTCTTTAAAATGCAAGGGTTAAACCTAAATAAATGCCATCTTTTTTTGCATAAGGGTTGTTTAAATAATTAAGCCTTCTGTAATATTCAATTGACAGAACATGAAAAATATTTTCAATTCCTACACTGGCCTCCATAAAAGGAACTTTATTTATCTGGTTAAAATTGGAACTTTTGTTATAATCAATATTGGCTTTGCTCATACTACCCCAATAAGAATTAAATGAGAAGCGTTCCCTCCAGCCCCATTTTTGTAGCAGTGGAATTTTATCAAATAATGCACCGCCCAAATAAAATCTTGTATGTAGGCTTACATATTTGTCGGCAGCAAATTCGTAAGGTGCCATTGTATTAAACTGGTATTTACTGGCTACAAAGTATTCGTTACCCGATGGTATATTCAGCAACAGGTAAGGGATTGTGCCAAATACTTTTCCTGCCTCTAATTTATAATACAGCATCATTTTGGGTGGTAAACGTAACCGCTGTTCAATACCCACATTTACTTTGTGAAAACTAAATTGTGCTTTGCCCTGCTCAAAACCATAAGTATAGTTTGCTGTAATTACAGGATAAAATGTACCTACCCTGATATTATCATAATTAAGGATGGTAGTACGTTCTTTATGTGCATATCGTATTCCTATTGATGCTTCTGCAACAGGTAATTTCTTTTCAAACACACTGTCGTATGGTTTGTCTAATACAGGATTGATTGGGCGGTATTGAAAATCAAAAACGGGATTTAATTCTTTGTAACTAAGTGAAGCCTTTGCAGAAAAATTTGCTGTAAGATATTGCTCATGTTTTATCATAGCCTGTTTGGTATATGTTCTTGTATAGGGTATGTTTTTCCGCAATAGGGAATTGATAAGATTATCCTTATCCAGTTCATCATCCTGATCTATAATAAAATCGTAATCGCTGCCGTAACTGATGGTTGTTTTTGTCCACCTTGCGGCGTTCCAAACATATTTAAGCCCTAACATGCCTTTTAGTTTTTGGTCTTTTGTACCGTATGCGCCATAACCAAAAAGGTTTATTTTTTTGTTAATACCAGGCATTGTCCAAAAGCCAAGCCTTATACGCCAGCCTTCAATATTATTGCTGCTGATGAATGATGAGTATGGGCCAACCCGTACATATTTACCAAAATCCCAATAGCCCGTGCCTGCAAATGCAACCAATTTTACATCTCTGTTAAACCGATTGTTTTGTTTGAGCGAATCAACCATTTTGTAAATATTTTTTTCACGAGTACTTAATGAATCAGACCGGTTTTGTTGCCAGAACGATTCTGATTTTTCCAAATTAGTTGTTTGCTCTTTTTTAATAAGATTGGCAACAATAGCGGTTGGCTCTCCGGTGTTTAGTTTTATCTTGTCAGTTACTGTGGTGTTCTTAACTATAAATTTCATGCTGTTTTTACTTTCAGGTACTGGTAAACCTAAAAGGGCAAGTCCGCTTTCAAACTTTACTTCAGACGAGAATTTGAAAGGCATGTACACCTGTTTATCAGCAGAGCTGTCATATACCTGTTTATAATCTTCGTAGTAACTAATATCATTTACAAAATTGAGATTAGCCGTTTTATTTAAGTGCATGTTTACTGTGGTAATGGCGAAGGTTTTTGTATTAATCCACATAGTGCCACTAAAAGCTCTTTCGTAAGAACGCATTGGTGTAAAACGTATTTGCTGTAAAGTATCTCCTTCATCCTCCATCTTATCTCCTTCAAAAAAATTATAATAGTTGAACGCATTAGAGTTAAGTGGGCTTACATAAGTCTGGTCAAAAATGGGAACCCAATCTTCATATACATTAAAGTTGAAGTAAAATTTATCTAATTTGCTTAACAGGTTATCTGTTTTAAGTCCCAGGTTTTTCTTGGCAATAATATTTTCCCTGTCAATGTTTGGTGAAACAGAATGGTAATTATTGGCAATTCTTTCTGCAAAATAAATGGGCAACTCTTTATCGTATTTAGCAGTGGTATCAAAACCTGCATAGGTTTGAAGCATTAAACTTTTCAAACCAGTTCCCTTTGATTTTTGAAAATCAATATTATCAATATCCAGTTCGTTACGGGTATAACGCTGATAGCTGTAACTGCGAAAACGGTCAGGGTTATTATTGGCTTTATGGTCAATCACTTTCTGCATAAATGATTTCCCCGGTTTTTTAGAAGTGGCGATAACCACTTCCTGCAAAGCATTGGTTTTACTTTTCATTGCAGCAGCAATATTTAAAGTATGCCCTTGTTGCAGTGCAATTGTAAAAGATTCAAAACTTACACAGGTAATTTCCAGGCTATCGTTCCATTCTGTTGTATGCAGCCTGAATGTGCCATCCATTTTTGTCATTGTGCTTGTGGTGCTACCTTTCAAATGCACAGTGGCATTTTGAATTGGTTTGCCGCTTGCTCCTTCAGTTACTTTACCAGAAATGGTATAGCCGGTTTGAGCATTTGCCGAATAAACAAAGCAGAAAAACAAACAGGCAAAAAATAATTGTAACAGTTTTTTCTTCATAATATATTCCATATCACCACTCACAGAATTATGGATGGTTTATAAATTGAGTAGTATAGATGTACGAAAATAGTTGGGTGAAGAAAAAGTTAATGAAGTGAAACTGTTTATGTGCTGTTAAATTACCCGGAATACCGGCAGACGATCCATTTCTTCAGTATTTAAACAGAATTGACTTTAATATTTGTAAATGGCAAAATGCTTTGTCATCCTTTCGTAAAAAATATTTTTTAACCAACCCAACCTTTTTTAATGGTTGATACCACTGTTTATATAAACCCAACTGAGTTATTGGAACAACCTGTACAATTGATACAAGCCTGTATTGGTGGGGATAGATATTCCCAAAGTGTTTTGTATGAGCAGTTTGCCACAAAAATGTTCGGGGTTTGTATGCGGTATGCTAAGAACAGGGAGGAAGCGGAAGAAATTATGCAGGAAGGCTTTGTACAGGTTTTTAAGTCGTTGAATAATTTCAAATTTGCAGGCTCTTTTGAAGGCTGGATAAGAAAGATAATGGTGTACAGTGCCATACATCATTATCGTACAAAGCCTAAAATGCATATGGTTGTAGATATAGAAAATGCAAAGGCAGAGGATTTGGGTAACGAAGAAATTATGAGCTACCTGAATAAGAAAGAATTATTGAAAATGGTACAGGCTTTACCACCGGCCTATAGAATGATTTTTAACCTCTATGTTTTTGAAGGGATGAAACACCGTGAAATTGCAGCACATCTGGGTATTTCGGAAGGTACATCTAAATCCAATTTCTTTGATGCTAAACAACTTTTACAAAAAGCAGTAATTAATAGTTTAAAAATTGCAAAAAATTATTGATATGGATAAAAATTTACACAACATAGAAGATTTGTTTCACGCTGCTCTTGATGACAATGAAGAAACCCCATCTCAAAATGTTTGGGAGAAGATAGACAGGCAGCTTGATAAGGATAATATTGTTAGTATCAAGCGAAAATATACCAATCTTAAGCGTTTTGCAGTAATGCTATTATTGCTGCTGATAAGTTTTGCTTTATTTGATGTGTATAAAATCAACACATTAAGTAAAGGGAACGGTTTGGCAAAATATGATAATAGTATCAAGTCAGATAAGCAATCTAAATCTAACATAATAACAGGTAAGGGTTCAGAAAAAAACACTGAAACGAATTCTGCTGTAATAACTGATACCAGTAGCAACATTAATGACAGGAAAGATAAGCCTTCGCCTGAAGATATTACTACCAATAATCAAAAGCTAACTAATCAGCATCAGGATGTGCCTATTGATAAAACGCAATTGCAAAAGCTAAATAAAGTTGAAAAAATATACTCCTCTAAAAATATAAAGAAAACCCAGGAAGACCTTACCTCTAACCAAAAGAAAAAAAGAAACACCAAAGGTTCTTACAGGATAAAAATTACAAGTCCAGATCCTGTGGAAGACAAGGAATCTACAGATCAAAATGATTATGCAGATAACCAAATTCCATATTTACCAAAGAAAAATACCAGGCCGCCTGAAGAAGATAAACTGAAAACAAAAGATTCAACTGATACAAAAAAATTATCTACGTTGATTGTATCTGCTAAACCTAAAATTGCTGATTCCAGCAACAATACAATTGCAAAAACTGCCAGTAAAAAAACGAGCAAGTCATCAAGATTTTCATTTACACCATTCTTCTCCCCTGATATTGCCTGGTATCGCTTACAGGATGACAAAACAGGCCAACCAGACAATGCCAGTGAAATTGAAAAAGAAGAAAAGCATGAGTTTTCATCTACGTTTGGAATATTGGCTGATTATAAAATAAACAAGCATTGGGGCCTGCAATCGGGGGTTACATTATCTAACACCAATATTACAGTAAACCCAAAAACAATTTATGCCCAACAGGATAACACCGGTGGTGTTAAATACCGTATCAATACATCTTCTGGCTACGGTTATGTATTACCATCATTCAGTACCAATCCAGCTATTGGCGACAGCTTGTATGCTTTTACTTCTACTCATTCTTTGCAATACATTGGCATTCCATTAGCGGTTACATATAATATTACAAAAGGCAAATTTAAGTTCAATGCCCTGGCAGGAATAGCTGCAAATATTTTAACAAAGGCTAAGTTGGAAGCAACATTGGAAAAAGGATTTAATAATTCAATAGAAACCCTTGATAATATACGAGGCTTGAAGAAGGTCTATTTCAGTGGTTTGGCAGGCATTGGAGTTGATTATAAATTAACTAAGAAAACAGCACTTGTTTTTGAACCTACTATGCGTTTTGCTTTGAATTCAATTAATAAAGATGCCCCGGTAAAATCTTATCCAATGTCGTTTGGCTTTAATGTTGGTTTAAAAATTGGGCTATAAAAATGTCGGATAGTGCCATTATATATACCGCACTATTTCTGGGCTTTATTTTTCTTTTGTTATTCATAAGACGTTTCCCATTTGCAAAAAAGTCTGAAGGGAATAATGTTTTAATGTACTACAAACTTGAATTGCCTGAAAATAAAATAACCACAATTACAGCAATCAATTTAGAACAAGATAGCAAGTTGCTTAATAGTAGTGGTTACGAATTAGTTTTTTTATCCGATCTGGAAGAATATACAAGACACGAAGTAAAGTTACCCAATAGTTCCTTTTTGATTGCTGCGAATGAATCATACAGCAATCTATTAAAAGTCGCACTGCCTTCGCTGGTACACAATAAAATTAATTTAGTAATCTTCATCCCAATTTTACTAATACCGAGTAATGAAACTCACAGTGAAAAGCAGGTGCAGCAGCTAAATGAATTTATTTTTTCGGAAGAGTTTAAAAATATTTTTGGTTACACCCAACCAATCCGTTGAATATCTGCTACTATTTAATAAAGCAGTTAATGAAATAATGCTGCATAGGTTCAGGGATGCTCCCTGAATCATCATTTTAAAATTTAAAATCATAGTTATGAAGACAATCAGTTTAAAAACATTTAACACAATTAGTTTTACATTTCTTGTAATTGCGTTAGCTCTTATTTTTTCCGTTTCTTTTTCTTCCTGCGAAAAGCCGGATGTAGCAGCTACCACCACAACATTACGGACAAAAGAAATTACATTAACCTCAACAGCCGGAAACACAGTAACTGGTAAAGCAATAATTGCAGAAAATGCCGACCACTCATTCAATGTAAATATTACGCTGCAAAATACAGTTAAGGATACGGTAATGGTAATGCACATCCATAATGGAAGCATTGCAGCACCGGGTAATATTTCAATTCCATTAACCAATATTACCGGCACAGGCAGCCAGGCTTCGGGAGCAACACTTAATATAACATCAGGCTTATCGGCAACCGGAAGTACTGTTGCCTTAACCTATGATAACATTATTCTGCCGGGCAGATATTTTAATATTCATTACAGTGCAGCACAAATAAATACGGTAGTGGCAAACGGAAATATTCAATAATTAATTTTAACAATTAAAACAAAATAAAAATGAAAAAGGTATTAATCGCATTTACAGCATTAATTTGGTTTAGTTTACCTGGTATGGCACAAGCCGTTAAAAAAGCAGATGATAAGCCAAAGACCGTAACGGCAGTAAAACCAGTTGCTGCTGCAAAAGTAGTAGAAATGCCAAAAACTGCTGCTAAAACACCTGCCGCTGTAAAACCAGTTGCAACTACACCAGCGGTTGCTAAACCGCAAGCAGCTACTACAAAAACCCCTATAGTTTTAAAGAAAGATGGCACCCCCGACAAACGCTACAATACTACTCCTACGCCTGCTGGCCCTGTAAAAAAAGATGGTACACCGGATATGCGGTACAACAAAAATAAAAAAGGGAAAAGCAAATAAGAGAATACTCATCCATGCATTCTCATAAATATTAAAGATGAAAATGAAAAAAGCAGCAGCCGCATTTATTGTATTGATTTCAATAAATGTGTTATGTATGGCTCAAACTTTTAAAACTTCATTGGGGAAACCCGATGACAAGGTAAAAACAGATTTGAGTAAAACACCCCCTGCTTTAATAACGACAACAACAATTGTAGCAGAGAGATCAAAGCCTGAGTTTGAACCTATAACCGAAACACAAATAAAAGGGAATGGTACAGATTCATCTATTGTTACTAAAAGTGATGCTACTGGTAAAGCACAAAATGATAAACGAAAAAACTCAACCCAAAAAGATGAAATCCGTGATTTAAGAATCCAGCGTATCAATAAGGTTGTATTTAATTTAGCACAAATTTTTAATTATTTATAAAAAATAAGTATGAAAAAAGTATTATTTCTAACGTCAACTTCAGTTTATTTTTTTTTACTGCTGATTGTAATTTCTATATCAGCCTTTTTTGTGTCGTGCAAAAAAGATAAAAAAGAAAAAACAGAAAACCTTTGCCCGGTAATTGCTGCCAGTGCATTACCACAGGTGGTTAAAGATTCATTTGCAGTAAGGTATCCGGCAACGGTTGTAATTACATGGTTTAATAAAGACAGCGTTAATTATTGTGCCTATTTTAAAACGGCTACTAATGTAGAAACATTAGCAGAGTTTGCAAGCAATGGCAGCTTTATAAAGGAGCAAATAGAAACACATAATGATAATGAGCAGGAAGACAGTACAACTACAGGTGGTAAAACAACAACAAGTTGTGAATGTGAAACACATAAAGAAGGTAATTAGGCAGTATTTTAATACACTATGAGGGTGTATCAGGGTTATAGCCCCTCCTTGTTTATTGTGAGGGGCTATTTTAAAAATTTCATTTTTATAAATTCTGCAAATGAAACAAAAAATTACACTGCTACTGATTGCCTTTTTCCCTCTCTTGGTAATGGCACAAAAGAAAATCACAATTAGTGGGTATGTAAAAGATACTAAAACCGGTGAAGCGCTTGTTAGCGCAAGTGTGTATGTTACCAATGAAAAAAGGGGTACTACAACCAATTCATACGGATTTTATTCTATCTCTGTAAAACAGGCAGATTCAATTGGGGTTGTTATTTCTTACCAGGGATACCAGCCACAACTAACAACAATCAGCGGAAAAGCCGATCAGGCATTAGATTATAACCTACAGGAAAAATCAAATAGCCTTTCCGAAGTTGTTGTAAGCGCATCTAAAAATAATAACAATATTACTAAGGCTAGAATGAGTGTGATTAACATACCCATGAAGCAGATAAAAACATTACCTGCTATCGCTGGGGAAAGGGATATTTTAAAAATTGTTCAGTTGCTGCCTGGTGTGCAATCGGGGCAGGAAGGTACAACAGGGTTTTATGTAAGAGGAGGTAATACAGATCAGAATCTTGTGCAACTGGATGAAGCAACGGTTTATAATCCTAATCACTTGTTTGGCTTGTTCAGCACTTTTAATACCAATGCTATCAACAGCGTTACATTAATAAAAGGCGGCTATCCGGCTCAATATGGTGGCAGGTTAAGTTCTATCCTGGATATTACCATGAAAGAGGGTAATAAAAAGAAATTTAGCGGTGAAGGCGGTATCGGATTAGTTTCTTCAAACCTCACTCTGCAAGGCCCAATTACAAAAAACAAATCATCTTTTATTATTTCTGCAAGAAGAACTTTTTTAGATTTAATTGCCAAAGCAGTAGTTCCTAAAAATAAAAACAATACCAATTATTATTTTTATGACATTAATGCAAAAGCAAATTTTGAATTAGGAAAAAAAGATAAATTATTTCTTAGTTTTTTTAAAGGGTTGGATAATGCAAAGTATGCCGGAGCCAGTAGCCTGAATTATGGAATTAATTTTGGTAATACTACAGGAACAGTAAGGTGGAATCATTTATTTAACAAAAAACTATTTGCCAATACTTCGTTTATTTACAATGATTATCATTTAAGCCTTACCACCACACAAGACCAGTATTATGCACAGCTTTACACTGGCATTAAAGATGTAAATGTAAAAACTGATTTTAGCTATTTTCCTTCTTCTACTCATTCTATTAAAGCAGGCGTTAATTATGCTTACAGTACCTTATTTCCCTCCACAACTTCAGCAAAGATCCCCAGGAGTGGCAATATTAATAAGCCAAACTTAGACAGCATAGAAAGAAAATACTCTTCTCTGATTTCATTTTATGTGAATGATGATATTACCGTTTCCGAAAAATTTAGTGCAAGTCTGGGAATAAGAGTTCCGGTATTTATAAAATCTGATGTACAATACCTGCGTTACGAACCCAGGGCAACAGTAAAGTATCAATTGAATGATGCTATTTCTATTAAAGCTGCATACACCATAATGAACCAGTTTCAGCATTTAGTACCCAGCAGTACAGCATCTTTACCAACGGATATCTGGATAAGCAGCAGCAAGATTGTAAAGCCACAAACCAGCCAGCAAATTGCCATTGGCTTATTTAAAAACTTTAAAGACAATAGCTTTGAGGCAAGTATTGAAGGATACTACAAGACAATGAATAACCAGGTGTTATTTAAAGAAGGCGCACAATCATTACAAAGTGCAGATATAGATACCAAACTTACTTTTGGCAAAGGAAGCAGTTACGGAGCAGAGTTATTTATTAAGAAAAATGTAGGCAAGTTCACTGGTTGGTTGTCCTATACGCTATCATGGACAAACCAAAAATTTGATTCACTGAATTTAGGTAAACAATTTCCATTCACTTACGATAAACGCCATAATCTTTCAATTGTTGGCACTTACGACCTGAATAAACGCTGGACAATTTCGGGTGCATTTGTATTTACATCTGGTGGAGCATTTACTTTGCCAACTGGCAGGGCAGGTGTATATGGCGATGGTTCTTTGTATGATGGTACTTATTATGATTACAGCGGAAGAAATAATTACCGCTATCGTTCTTATCACCGGCTGGATTTGAGTGCCATACGGCATGGTAATCCAAAACTGTTTGGAAAAAGATATGAATCGGAATTGGTTATAAGTGTATATAATGTTTACAGCCGCCATAATCCCTACTTCATTTATTTAACCAAAGATCCGGTCACAAAAGCAATTTCAGCAAAGGAGGTTTCTTTATTGCCTGTCATACCAAGTATCAGTTACAACTTTAAATTTTAGTTTAATGAAAAATATATCAATCATAGCTTTTACAGTTTGCATAGTTGCCTTTATATCCTGCGAAAAAACAATTACAATAAAGCAACAGTCCTACCAGAGTAAATTGTCAATCCAGGGTTTAATTACACCAAATCAAAAGCCGCAGATTTACCTGAACAGAACGGTTCCATACTTTGATCCGAAAGTAAATACAAGAGAGCTTACAATAGATAATGCAGCCGTTACATTAAATGATGGCGCAACAACTTATCCGCTTGGTTTTGATTCTACCTATAATTATCACTACTGCCGGTACGATTATTTTTATAGCAATCCACAAACCATCCAGGCAAATAAGACCTACACCCTGAATATAGTTTTTAATGGAGTTACTTATACGGCACAGGCAACTACCAACCAATCAAAAGTACCTGTTACATCTACCAGCTATGTACCGGTATTTAAGGATTTATATGGGGAGCATGAAGGGGTTATTGTTGGTTATACCGATAAAGCTGGGGAAGAAAATTATTACCGTTATGAAATGAGTCGGATGATTGACAGCAGTGTTAAAAGCGTTGATGCTGTAAAAAGCAGTTGCACTTTCGGACAAAAGTATTATGTAAAAGAAATTGGCAGAACAATTTACCCTGATAAAAATGTAGAAGGGTTGGCATTGACTTTTACTTTTGAGCCAAATTTCTCTCACAAAAGAAATGATACTGGTTATATTCGGTTACAAACAGTAGATAAAAATATTTTTACTTTTTACGACAACCTCGACAGACAAAAGTTAGCACAATACAATCCATTTGTTGAGCCGGTATTTATTATACCAGGGCAATTTAAAGATGCCATTGGTGTATTTGGTGCTTATGCTGTTTCTGATTCAGTTGTTTTTGTTTACCCTGAATAAATAATTTATGATGAAATCAATCTTTTTTATTGCCGCCTTATGTAGTATTAACCTTGTTAATGCACAACAGCAAACTATTCCTGTTATTAAAACTGATACAACTGTTCAGCGGCCAAAACTGAAACCATTTACTGGCTTTGATATAATTAAAGAAGAAAACCGAAGGATTAAATCTTTATTTATTCCTGCAGGATTAATTGCTTATGGCTTTATTGCATTGGAGAATGATGGCCTGAAAAAATTAGATAATAATACTAAACTGGAAATACGGGAAGACCATCCAACCTTTATCACCAAACTGGATAATTATCTCCAGTATTCGCCGGCTTTGGCAGTATATGGGCTAAATGCTTTGGGCGTAAAAGGCAAGAATAATTTCAGGGATAGAACAATCATTTATGGGTTATCAACAATTATTTCTTCAACAATTGTTTTGCCTTTAAAAAAGATAACCAAAGTACAGCGGCCCGATGGCTCGGGTTTCAATTCTTTTCCCTCAGGGCATACCACTACAGCTTTTGCTGCAGCAGAATTTTTAAGGATGGAGTATAAAGATGTTTCCCCCTGGTATGGCATAGCCGGATATACTGTTGCGGTAACAACAGGCGTTTTGAGATTGTATAATAATAAGCATTGGGTAAGTGATGTGGTTGCAGGGGCAGGTTTTGGAATCCTCTCAACAAAACTGGCATACTGGATTTATCCTTCCATTAAAAGAAAATTCTTTAAGAATAAACCAATGAACACAATGCTAATGCCTTATTATCAAAGTGGTGGTGGCGGTTTGGCATTGGTTTATAATTTCAGGCATTAATCTGTTTAAACAAAACTCTTTTCATGGCACTTAGAATAATGTTTTGCATCTGTGTATTTTTTTGCTGCAAGCCAGTATCATTTTCTCAATCAACAATAATTGATTCAACAAAAGTCATCGCTATCGTTACTGACACAATTAGAAAAAAACCATTAGAGAAACAGTATGATGTTGGTAATGGAAAAATATTAATTTATCAAAAACCAAAATTATTCAGTTTTTTAACTAAGCTGCCAAAAGATGCCGCAGGGATAGCGGTTGCACCTTTTCAGAAAAAAAGTATAAAGCCTTTGCTGTGGATAGCAGGTTCAACTGCATTATTAATGCTTAATGACGAAGCAATTAGTGAAGCTGTAGGACAATTTTCCAGAAATATACACCTCTCTCCAGATGAAAAATATAAGGATGTTCTAAATATCAAATTAGGGAAGACAAATACCAGTTTACTAAAAGCACCACAAAATATTAATACAGCTTTGTATCAATTGGGACAGGGCTTTCCCAGTTTATTAATTGGTGCCGGGTTATATACCTATGGCAAAATACATAAAGATTACAGGGCAATAAGCACGGCAAGCCAATTGGCAGAAGCTTTTATCTTAATGGGAGTTGGCACACAATTAATAAAAAGAATTACAGGTCGGCAAAGCCCAAGTGAAGCAGTTGATTTAGACGGATCATGGCGCCCCTTTCCTTCCTTTAAAAACTATCAAAACCATACTCCTGTTTACGATGCGTTCCCATCGGGGCATTTGGCAACGCTCATGAGTTCAGTAACAATTCTTGCAGACAATTACCCTGAAAAGAAATGGATAAAACCTGTCGGATATTCAGTTATCGGGCTTGTGGGGTATTCAATGATTAATAACAGGGTACACTGGGCAAGTGATTATCCGTTGGCAATTGCTCTTGGATATTTATGTGCCAGGCAGGTTGTTAAAAATAACAGACGGGTTGTGCAAACAACCTCATCGGGACATAGGAAAGCAACTTTATCTTATACAGTTAATTATACAAACGGGAGGTTAATGCCAGGAGTGATTTATAAGTTTTAGTTCGCCGATCTTGTAAAGCATTATATTCGTTTGCTAATTACACATAGTTGATTTTTTTGTACCGAACTCCAGTCTTTCATAGGATCATCGTTGCGTCGCACTCTTGTGCTACATACCAATAGGCAACATGCATCCGTTAATGCTTCCAGGTCGCCTTACTCAGTGCTGCAGCTTCGTTCCTCATCCTTGCACTTCCGTAGGCCACCTTAAGGCTTTCAACATTACTTTCCAATTTGCACCCCCGGCAGTATTTGCCCGTTCGCAGCGGCGGCAAAGCCGCCCACTTGCGCCCGGCCAACAACTGCCGTAACCAACGCACCTTGCTTCATCTTTCATAATTGGATTTCGATAAGTTTCAACATTACTCTCCGTAACTGTCCTAAGAAACATTTTCGTCCTGCAAAAAAACAAATACTACACAAAGTTAGCCATTGGCGCCCCCGCACAAAACCCAACCGGACGCATCCAATTTTTTTTAGGCATAAACACAGCCCCAGCGCACAGCCCCAACATTTATACTAAAAAAATTTGGAGTGCGCCGATGCCCAATGGCTGATACAGTTCTGTATTTATATTTTTTCATTTCTCAAATTTTATGTTATGTATCAGTTATGGTGTTCATCTACCAATTGTAAAGTTTGGCGTTCAGCTAATGGTTGGTATGCTTATGTAGTTAATGGTGTGCTTGTTGGTAAGGTTCGTTATCCTGCTCCGGGTTCCAAGCGTTGGTTAGCTATGCTTCCTTAGTTAAAGCCCTTCGGGGCTTTTTTTTTATTCATTTTTTCATCATTAAATTTTAAAATTATGTTTCAGTTCATCGGTTGTTATGCATCATTTGCATTCTTTGGTTCCCGCCAGTATCTGGTTAGTGTTTATTTCATTCCAGCATCTGGTAAGTATTTACATTTCAGTAGCCAGCAGGTTTTCCTTAGTAATTCATCAGGCATTTATAAAATCCCCCTTTAGGGGGTTTTATTTTTTTGTTTTACACGGATTGTATTGTCACTGCTGAAACATATTCAAAATTTTCGTCTATTTTTGAGTTACAGGCAAGGCTACGACGATCCTGCTAACTTTGAACAGACTGCATAACTCAATCATTTGACAACAGCACTTTTCCACCATGATAAATAAAGTTGAACGACTTGTCTCAATTGGAAAATTCCGTAACTACCAAGCGACGGGACAGGTTAATTTCCAAAAACTAACTTTAATATATGGGGACAATGGTGGTGGTAAAACAACACTGACTTCTGTTTTACGTTCCTTGACAACGAATAATCCCGCTATTGTTAGGAGCAGAATTTCTACAAATCATATTGCACCTCAAGCAGCTCAGCTAACACAAATAGGGACACCTAATATATTTCACACTTTTGGTGCCGCAGGTTGGACAACTCCTTTTGCTGACATTGAGATTTTTGATATTCATTTTGTCAATGACAATATTTATTCGGGTTTTGACTTTAACGATGAACATAAAAAACAACTTCATCAATTTGTAATTGGTGCACAAGGAATTGCTATTCAGAACCAAATTGAACAAAACAAAGCTTCCAAAGTCATATCAAAACAAAACCAAGCAAATATTGAACAACAATTATTTCAGCAAGTAGGCAACAACTTGACCACTGATTTAATTACTTCCTTTCTTGCAATTCCACCTGCCCATGCGACTGGTATTGACCAACAGATTACTATTGCAGAGGCTGCACTAGCGAGTGCAAATGCCAATTCAATAATTCAAACATTACAAACTCTTTCATCTCTCACCCGAATAACTTCGGGCATAGACTTCACTTCTCTTGTCACAGACCTACAGACCACATCACAATCAATTCAAAATACAGCTTTGGAAACTTTGTTTTCAAAGCATTGTCAAGACTTGGCAGACAACTCACTTGCGGGACCTGAAAATTGGTTGCAAAGAGGGTTTGCATATGTGGAAAGTAAGCAAACGGCAAATGAGCCTACGATTTTTTGTCCATTTTGCAAACAGTCTATTGATAGTAACGTTGACATTCTCGACGCCTATATCAGTAAATTCAATGCCAACTTTAACGCTTTAGTTCAGCGACTTCAAACGCATTTTACATCGCTTCAAAACTTCAATTTAGATGCAGCTATACAAACGATAAACAATATCAATCAGACAAACACAGGAAGAATTGCTTCTTGGGCAACACACTTGCCAAATGCTGTTCAGCCACCAACCTTTAACATCATTCCTGACGAAGCTGTTTTAAGAGCAGAATTTCAAAGTTTAATTTCTTTGGTTCAACAAAAAATACAAAATCCAACTGTAGAGGTGGCTACCGCAACCGCTACTGTTTTTCAGGCTTCTGGACAGGCCATTAACACAAATATTGATAGCTACAATCAAAGCGTTACAGCTTACAATACCGCAATAGCAACTTTTCGTTCGGGAATTCAGACTGTCGCAAATGCATTCCTTGAAGTTGAGAGATTGAAAAGAATAAAAAAGAGATTTGCAGTACCCATAATTACACTTTGCACTCAACTGGCTGCTGAGAGACAAACACTAAGAGGTTTAGAGACCGCTTACACACAGTTGTCTCTACAACAACAAACAGCAGCAACAACTTTTTTTAATAGCTACCAAACACGAATAAATCATTATTTGGGAGCAGTATTTAAAACACTTTTCAGGATTGATGATGTAGTTCATGTTGCACCACAAGGCAGAGCAACACAAAGTAAAATCGCTTATAAATTGACAATTGACGGAAAGGATATTTCATTTGCTCCGAATCAACCATTTAGTGCAAAAGAATGTTTGAGTGAAGGAGACAAAAGCACAATTGCTTTAGCTTTCTTTTTATCTAAACTTGATATTGACACAAATCGTCAAAACAAGATTTTAATTTTTGACGATCCTCTATCAAGCTTAGACACTAATCGCAGAACTTATACTATTGGAATAATTAAAGCATTGTTTCAACAAATGAAACAAGTTGTTGTTTTGAGCCACAATGAATATTTCCTACATGAAATAGGTAAGGACTTTGGAGCGGCTATTAAGAAGACATTGCGGATAACTGAAAACTTTGCCGCTAAAGCTTCGGTAATTGAAGAATGTGATTTAGATAACTTAGTGAAAATTGACTACTTTAAACATATTGAAGCGTTGGAAGCGTTTCGTACTAATCCTGACCATTCAATTAAAGACACTGTATTAGGATGGTTACGAAATGTTTTAGAATCGCATTTGCGTTTCAAGTTTTATAAAGAAATTCGTTTAATGACTGTACAAAAAACATTTGGTAACCTAATTTCATTCCTTAACACATCTGGTGTGGCTTTCAGAGACAATGGAAATAGAGCAACTATAATTGCCAATCTGAATTTAATTAATGGCGTTTCATGGAAACAACATCATGGTGACCCAAATCCAGATTATACAACATTAGGAATGAACCCAAATACAATTACGGCTCCTGAATTGGATAACCTTATACAAGACACGCTTAATTTAATAGAAGTACAGCTATAACAATAAACTGAAATTACAAAATCACACAGTCTCGGGCAGACAGAAGCCCATCCGGATTGAGTTTGGTGCAAGGCTGTCTGGCCATTAGAGCAATCAACATTTTATTACTCATCCTTTTTAGATAATCAATTGTATTTTAAACATAGGATGGATTTTGTGTGGCTACGCCACTTTCTGTTTTTTTGCTGCGCCCATTCCATTCTGCAGCAAAACCCGGTAAAAAAGCGGTGTTCGTCAATCGTCGTCAGCAAGTAGATATGCCAAACCAACCCACTATTACAATTTTCCTTGTTATAAACTTTTAAGGCAATTGTAAAAGTGGGTTGCCTTGCAGGCAGCTATCGCAGGTTTGTCATACTACTTGCAATTCCTCCTCATTCCTCACGGCAGCTACTGTGTCCTTCAGCCAGCTTCATTCAACCGCTCCTCATCCGTTCCATTCCACCATGTTCACTGCCATACTTTTGCTTCAGTGCCTGGCATCCTGCCGCTAAGCACATCCCAAAACCGGGCAGGATGCACAGTCACTTTCACAAGCCCACTGCACGGCTCACTTGGCTCCATTTCACTGCTTCCTCGCTATTTCATTTCAGCAGGCTTCAGTCCACCCGCTGCCAACTTTTATTTTGCTCGCCGGCAGCCCCACTTAGGCTGCGTTCACCTTGCGACTGCTAATTGCTCATTCGTACCTCATTTCGCAAAGCATCGCTAAGGTTCACTTGCATAGTTCAGCCACCTTCGTGCCCTTCGGGAAATTTACTTCGGTGGCTTCCTATGTAGTTGGCATCGCATTCGTTCCTCATGCTTTACTGCCACCCCCTTTGTGGGGGCTCGCCGTCCGCCTCCATTTCGTCGTGCCTCCTTATTCCGGCGGCCGTCAAATGGCTCGCAATCCCTACAGTGCGGACAAGTGTGCCGCACGGCCATGCTTCTTTTTTGCCGCAGGCGCTTTTACCGCAAGAAATACAAAAACAAAAGGCAATCAAATTGACTGCCTTTATAAAAATAAATATTTAGTTGATTTTATTCTTCAACAACACTGGCACCCGGTGCATTCGATTTCACCGATTCGATACCATTATCCCGTCCTGATGAAGTTTCATACATTTCACTCGTGCCAATGATTTGCCCATTTGATGCTTTCAGGTTAAAATAGTATTTCCCATTGGTTGAATTTCGCCTGTCATAATTGCTATCAGCCCTGGCATTAGACTTTACCGAAGCAACTCCATTTTGACAAGCAGCCTTTGAAGTATAACCCTCACTCGCTAATATCTTTAAACCATTATCAGCTTTTAGGTTAAAATAATATTGCCCATTCGTACCTGTTTTAATTACAAACTTTCCCATAGTTATCTTTTTTCAAAGGTAGAATTTTTATCATAATGATTATATTTTTATCACTATGATTAATCATTTCATTTATAGTAGCTCAGGTCTTTGGAATAATCCTGAATCCAAGGTAAATTAACTGCGGTTGTCATAGCCCGCACTCTTTCAGACATTTTACTATCAATCTCAATGACATTTTCAACGACTAAATCCTGGTACTTTTTTAAAGTATCCATTCTTACATAAGTTGCCCTGTTCCCATTATGTGCTATGTTTCCTCTTTCACCAACAAAATCATTAATTAGTTGTGAGCAATTATTTTTCCAGATGCCCGAATAATTTAATAACCCCAAGTATCTTTCAAATAATTTATCTAAGTTATCTTTCTTTGGTGTATTAAGTAATTCGGTTTCAGTCTTTGCATAATTCTTCCATATGGTTTTCCAACCATCGCCAGCCAGTTCAATCGGTTTAATCTCATTTTTATCATCTCTTACTTTTCTGCTGATCGTTTTTTTAATTTCTTTATTTAATAAGTTTATATCAGCAATCCCATTGCAGATATAATCAATGCACTCAATCAGTAAATCTTCATTATATCTTTCCCAAACTGCACAAAGCATAACTACGGCACTTCTGGTTAAATGCCCCAAATTCTTTTTACCCTTTGTGCTTTTTGAATAATTGGTATGTGTCTCAATTAGTTTGATGACATCAATCCTGATATGAAGAAATGTTATGTAAGCGTTTGAGGGCATTATGAGTAATTAGTCAATACCAATATACGCTAGTTGGAATAAAAAAAATCGGCAAAGTTAAGCGGCTACCACAATCCAATTAAATTGGCTCGGCAAGGAACTACAGCATAAACACAACCCAGACGCACAAAGCCATCATTTATTCCGTTCCTCCTTGCCGCCCAGCCACGCCGCTTGGTAATTGAGCTTTCTTTTTTTCTCTTTTTTCTTTTGTTTAAAATTTATAAAAGGAAATGAGAATCATTTAAAGCTTATTTTATGATGTTTCCTCAAATCCGCTGCTATCAGGCAAATGCAATATTGCAGCCAAATGTTTTCTTCATTCTTGCAAAAGGTGAAAATGCCGGTAAGCCTTCCCTAAAGCCTTGGGCAAATTCTTTTGCAATGGTTTGCCCTAATGAAAAGTATTTCCAGTTTTATTTCTGGTTGGTGTATGCGCTGTTCAAAGCAAAAAAGTTTAAGGTCCGCCTGCGGGGTTCAGCCATTCCATTTATCAATAAAGATGATATTGCTGCAGTGCTAAAAGAAGTGGCACCGGCTGTATATGATGACTGGTCAAAATTCCAGGAACTGCTAAACACACTTGATAAATTGGAGAAATTGAAGTCTTCTTTGGGTCAGCAACTGTTGGCATCCGAAAACCTACAAAGCTTCCTGTTGCATACGTATTTCACCAGCAAGCAAAAGCCATGATGAAACTACAGTTGAATTTTGGATAATCAAAAACCCCGGCAATTACGCCGGGGCCTTGCTTATACTTCGGCCACCACAACCGATGCACTATTTTTTGAAAAGCTTAATCAAGAATTTCAGGAACAGCGTAACTGAAAAGCTGACAATGGCGCCAACGGCTGCAAGAATACCTGTTTTCACAAGATCGGCGCCATGAATGTTTACCAGGATGGTCAACATGGTTCCTCCAATGGTTCCTGCCTTTGTGCTGTTGTCAAAATAATGCTGGTTCATGTTATTCTCCTTTAACTGCAGTCTGGCTGATACCACCTGCAACAGTTCCTGCAACTGCCAGGTAGCCAGCAATCTTTAAAACAATTGCCGGCAGACTAACCGGTGCCGCCAGTACAGTCGTTCCAACTGCAGCAACAGTAAGGCCTATATTCCGGATCTTCTTAAAGAATGATGGTGTTGGTGACTTGATTCTTTGTTTAATTTTCATTTTTGCAGGGTTAGATTAAAAATCGGGTTTCGGTTAACTAATAAAGCTTAGTAATGCTGAGGTCAATGCCTCGATGATTCCGCTGTACATGTTGCGAATATTTAATGGTTAAAAAAAAGGGTTTCGTTAGCTCAAAAAAACTGCAAAGGCTGAGTTGATAGCCTCTAAAATTTGATTTATCATTTTGGGCTTGATTTTATAGTTTAAAAAACGGGTTTCGTTAACTCAAAAAGATTGATAAGGCTGAGTTTATGGCCTCAATAATGCCGTTTAGCATATTGCTTCGATTTTAAGATTTAAAAATTTGTTTTCATTAACTCAAAAAGATTGATAAGGCTGAGTTGATGGCCTCAATAATTCCGCTTGCCATAATGCTCTTGATTTAAATGGTTAAAAAATGGGGTTTATTTGCCGGGTTCATTATAACGTAACCAGGCTGATAAAAAGATCAATAAGACCTGACAACATGTGATTAAGATTTAATAGTTAAAAAAACTTGTTTCATTTGGTCTAACTCAGGAAACACAATTGCATTTATTTTCTTAAGCGCAATTCGGGATTCTAAACCTTTTCCCTCTGCAGTTAAAATGGAAACCGGAGCAATACAACCCTGCAATTCTTTATTAGCATCATTTGCCGCATGGATTAATATCAATTCACGGCCCGGCACATTTGCCAGGATAAGATGCCAACTTCGTTCTGCAATGTGCCTTTTTCTCAGTTCATACCTGCCCTCCGGAATACACGATATACGATGTTGGTTATTTTTCCAGGCCAACTCTATTGAGCTGCAAACCCGGGTTCCGTTGAATAGAAATTCTCCGTTCGTGCCATTTGGGTAATATGTCCTGATAAGCTCCAGTTCCATGTTTGAAAGGGTTAAAAGTTAAATGCCTGAAACTTTCACCAGGTTCAATGCATTGAATGCGCCATTTTTCAACGGATATTTAATGCCGTTTACTTCCTGGTAAAATTCAATACCCAATGCAAGGAACAGGGGATGAGTGCTGTTTGCTGTTACAATATTTGCCAGGTTAATAACTGCGGTTGCAGTATTATCCCATGGCAGGATGGCTGTTTCGTTGGTATCCACAACAAAAGTTTCGTTTTCAAAATCAATTTCAGCGCCGCCGGAAATGATTTTGAAGTGTGAAGTACCACCCGGTGCAGCAACCATGTTCGCCGGTACGAATGATGGAATATCAACAGTCAAGGCGCCGGTCACACGGTCAATAGCAGCTGTGTAAGGAGCGTATAAGGTCCTTCCCAGTTTACCGTTTTTGTTGAAATCAAAGCCTTCCAGCAGTTCAGCCTCCCCGTCAATTACATTACGTAAGCCACGGGGGTTTGTAGCATCGGCCTGTACCACTTCCACCATTTTGGAAGCCAGGCGGCCAACCATACGGTTGTCAGATGCATTCTGCAAAAGCCCCCGGAATGAAGTGCGAAGAGTTTTACCGGCCTTACCGGCATTTCCAAACTCAGCACCGTTCTCACGGGTCCTTGCAAAATTAGGATCGTTTTCAATGCGGTCTTTGGGAATACCGCCTTTACCTTTGGCTAAAAAGCCGTCCTGCGATTTGTAGAAGGTAATATCTCCGATGGTACCTTCCAGTTTAATTATACCTCTTTGTTTTGCCATTGTTTTTGTTTTAAAAATTATCAATCGTAATGTTTTTCGGCACATTTCATAAAGCCTTAAAAAAAACTGATCAGGAATTTTCAAAAACAAATCTGCAAAGCATTCTTAGTGTTTTCATCAAACCACTTCCGATAACGGCACTTATTGCCGCAGATAACATTTATTGCTGTTATTGTATGTTATAGGTATTTATTAAATTTGTATGCCGATTTCGGCTACTGATTCGGCTCCCTAAAGGCATAGGTAAAGTATAGGTATAGTATGAAAACAGAAACCACAAGGCTTTGTGTTTACCCTAAAGATGTACAGCGTATCACTGGCAAAAGTGAGCGATGGGGGCGTATGCTTTTATTAAAGATCAGGGAGGTACTAAATAAGGAGGAACACCAGTTTGTAACTATCGAAGAATTTTGCAATTATACCGGCTTTAAGGTGGACCAGGTGCAGTCCGCTTTAGTCGGTTAACGTGTACAAGCCGTGTTTTTCGTAAATCAAAATCAAATAAAAAGTATCAAATAAAAAGTGAGTAACGAGGTGAGTCAAAAGCACTGGCCTGTTAAAAGCCATACTGGCAGGCTAGTGAGAAGGTTTTTTGCAGTCCCGTCCGGTCCGCTTAGCCTCACAAATGTGAGGCTTTTTTATGTGATGCAATTTTATGATTACATATTACAAAGCGTAGTTGATAGAAGCTTTTATAAAGGTTTTACAGAAAATCGAATAAAAAATTGCAGCAACACAATAACGGTGAAACACATTATACCTCAAACAAATCACCCTGGAAATTAGTATATGTTGAATTATTTGAAAACAAAACAGAGGCTTTAAGGAGGGAAAAGAATTTAAAAAAAGCTACAACTGATAGACTGCATCACATAATTAATTCTTCTCAAAATATTGTAACCCAGTTTTTATAAATTATAGAATTGGTTAGAGTGCTGCCCTGTCACCCCCATAGTGCTGTAGGGATTTGAAAAATTGTCCTTGTTAATTATAGCAACTATAATTCATTAAATCTTAAAAATCCAGTGCTTCCTTCAATCACTCAAATTCATTATTTATCATTTTAAAATGGCTGAAACCGTTGTCCGTTCTACTCCCGTTGTGGCCAAGATTTCCTTTTTATCGTTACCATTAGCACTACAACTATATAAACTAAAGGGTGGAGGCGTAAAATAACCAATTACATGAAACAAAAGGCGGTTTCCATCGGGCGTCCAGGTGGGAACCCCATTAACTTTCCCATCGTGTAAAACCAAAACATCGGCTGAGCCATCTGGTTTGCATTTATATATATCATGGTCTTGTGTAAAAATTAAATTTATAAAAGCTCCTTTACTGTAAGCGATCCATTCGCCATCGGGCGACCAGCAAGGATCATAACAATATTTATCATCAAAAGTTAACCGTACCTGGTTTTCCATCAACTGCGTAACAGGATTTAATGTTGCCTGGAATATTTCTGCCTTTTCAGTATTGGTAGGATCGTTTAGATCTGAAAGGCCTACATAGGTTACATTTTTGCCATCAGGCGACCACGCAGGATCTGCCAGATCATAAAGAAATTTTGAAATAATCTTTGGGCTTGTACCATCAGCATTAAAAACCACCAGTCGCCCCCGTGATACCATATCATTAATTAAAGGGTCTTTACATTTTGCTGTGCCTAAAATTTGGGTTCCATCGGGCGACCATTTTGCATGAGCCTGCAACTCCCAACCGTATGTTCCTTTTGCAACGATTACATGGCCGTTAGATCCATCTATATTAAAAACCATTAAATCGGAGACTGTGTAAGAATTAAGCCCGGCATTTTTTGGTGATCGGTAGCATAGAAACTTTGTTTTATCAGGACTTACTTTTATCCACCAGTAATCATAAGTAGCATCATTCACTAAGTTTTTCTCGACAGTTCCATCATAAGAATAAACTTGTAAATTCCCGTTTTCCTTACGGTCGTAAAAATAAATAAGATTATTTGAAGTATCCGGTGGCACCGGTGTATTGTCCTTACTGCAAGAGATTATCATCATAACAGCCAGGAAGAATATTAAAACCTTGTATGAAAATTTCATGTAAGTACTTTTAGAAAATCAATTAGAATAATAAGAATATATTAAAAATATTACTTTTTTACAGAGAATACAATCAACATGCATGTTAAGAAAGATGTAATATTATTTATTAATAAAATGAGAACTAAAAAAGAAATAATATATCCAAAGTAAAAAAAGAAACTCAGTTTTATTTTTCAAATTTTTTCCAGCCTCTTAAAAAATCGGTTACCGACATTCTTTTTTTTCCCTCCAATTGTACTTCATTAGCAAAGATAAAATCATCAGCGCAAGCAAGAGCCAAATATGATTTACCGTCTGTAATTATTTGCCCAGCCTGCATTTGAGCAATATCCGGTAAAATTATTCCATTGCCCATTTCTGCTTTAAATATTTTTAACACTTTTCCTTCCACAATACAAAAAGCGCCCGGGTAAGGTGATAAACCCCTAATGAAATTATAAATTTGTATAACTGATTTTGTAAAATCTATTTGACAATCTTCTTTAAATATTTTTGGAGCGGCTTTAAGGGCAGCAATATCAAATTCACTTTGTGGTTTTTCAACCAGGCTACCATTTAGCAACCCTTTTACTGCTTCTACTAAAACTTCAGCTCCAATCACTTTCATTTTATCATGTACCTGTCCTGCATTTTCATTCGGCAAAATAGGAAACCGCTTTTGTAATAAAATATTTCCGGTATCAATATCATGTTTTAGTTTAAATATTGTTACACCGGTTTCATTTTCTCCATTTATTACGGCCCAGTTTATGGGAGCAGCGCCACGGTATTGAGGCAATAAACTTCCATGTAAATTTAAGGTTCCCATACGGGGCATATCCCAAATAATTTCAGGAAGCATTCTAAAGGCAACTACAATTTGCAGGTCGGCATTTAACTGCTGTAACTGCTCAATAAAAACGGGATCCTTTAATTTTTCTGGTTGTAAAACCAATAAATCATTAGCAAGCGCATATTTTTTTACCGCACTTTGCTGTAGTTGCAGACCTCTGCCACCAGGTTTATCCGGTGACGTAATAACACCTACAATATTGAAACCTGCTTTCATTAAAGCTTCTAATGAAGTAACAGCAAAGTCAGGGGTTCCCATGAAAACAATACGTAAAGGCTTTAATGTTAAATTAAATGTTGCAGGCCCGGTTTCATTTTTCTTTACTTCCACTTTTATCATGATTGCAAAGGTAAATGAATGATTGAATAAAATAAATGTCAGATTAACTGTTGTGTAAACAGATCCCCAATTTAATTTTCTTGATTTATAGTCTCGTAATATTTTTACAGTGTAAAATTCGTAATTAAAAAAGCAGTTGAGGCTTTGTTATTTATTTTAAAGAGAAAGTAGTATAAATAAGAAAGGCAATTGGTTTTACAATTGCCTTAAAAAAATAGATACTTAATTAAATTACATATTCAACTTTGCCAGTAAAGCGGAGTTTAGCGATGCTTTTGGAACTACCAAGCTAATAGTATTAATTTTAAAATAGGCTTCAGATACATTGATATAGCCGTTTAGTGGCCCTATATTGCCCCATGAATTTTTAACTACAAAAAATGTCTTCCCTGATTTTGATTTTACCATTCCTGTTAGGTGCATAAGATGATCATCCTGTGTAGTAAGATTTTCAAATAATTGCTGGCGGATGGATGCATCAGCAGGATCTTCTTTCATATCCGGCTCAAAAGTGGAACCTATTGTGGCAGATACATTCATTGCTAAACCTGTTTGTTGCCGAAAACCTTTATTACTTACATCAGCATCCCACATAATTGTATATCCTTTATCAATAGCTTGTTTTACGGCATCCTCAAATTCATTTAATGGCAGGTTATAATATTCACCATTACTAAAGTTATCGGGTTGTTCCAATACAAAAGCTTTGTAATAAGGATGGTGTGTAAATGAAGTAAGATTTACATAATCATCTGCATTAAAATGCAAAACTTCTTTTGCATATGATTGAGCCGTAAAATTTTTTCCTTTATATTCAAAATTTTCAGCGGGCTTTCCCATGGTTTCATCAAGGATAGCTTCATAGCCCTTTTGCCAATCTTCAGCAATAGGTTGTTTTTTCAACAAACTATCTAAATAGTTTTTTAGCCTGGCTACAAAGGCATCTCCCCCTGCTTTTTGAGTAAAAGGATAAGCAGCTTCGGGCATGGCACCATAATTATTTATTGCCCTGATCACATCATGCCCCAATCCTCCTTCACCAAACTGTGTTTTAGCCTGGCGCAGTAAATAGTTGCGGGCTTTTTCTAAATAAATATTTCTTACTGTAAACATTTCACTTACATCTGCCGGTGATGCATCTGCTTTAAGCAACTGGCTTTCTACTAAGGATGTTGTAGAAAATGCCCAGCAGGTACCAGTGCTCCCCTGGTTTTTTACGGGGCTTGCTGTATTTATTTGTTCCACAATAAACCCTGTATTTTTTTCAGGAGTAGCTACATCCTGCGCCAAAATACAATTACTTAAAAACACAAGAGATAATCCGATAAAAACACGATTTGTCATTTTTTAAACTTAATAGTTAATAATACATTCAAAATTTTCCTCTGCGGCTCCTAATGCATTTGCAGCAGCATTGCTTAACTGGATACTGATTTTTTCATTTTGTTTTAAGTTAGGAATTACATCAAGCACTTTTGCATACACAACTTTATTATTTGCCGTATTTGTAATTTTTACAATTGAGTTTGCAGGTGCAGTATTGTGCAGGCAATAATATTTTCCATCGTCCCAGCCGCTGGTACTTTTAAATACAGCAGCTACTCCTTTTTCTTCTGACCGTTTATCCGAACTGTTATAGGCTGATTTAAAAAAACCACCAGGTGCATTATTGTCAGCTTTAGCTACCGGAGCCGTTTTTGGTGCTTCTGCTTTTTTTGATGGTATTGCAGTAGGTTCCGTATTTTTAGGTGCCTCTGCAATGGGTTGTTGCGTTACAGGTTTATCTACTTTCTTAGCAACCGGTTCTTGCTTTTGAGTGCTTTTTTCGTATCCTACAATTAAATTCACACCTTCGTTTACAGCATCGGAGTTAAGATTATTCCATTTCTTTAAATCTGCAATAGATACTTTTCCATAATGCTGACTAATTGAATAAAGTGTTTCTTTTTTTTGAACTACATGATAGATAGGATTACCGGCAGTAACATAAAAAGCATTTGTTTCATTTGTGGTTGTTACCGGCGCCGGCACTTTGGGAGCCGGGGTTCCCTTTGTGGGTATTTTTATAACCTGTCCAATGGTAAGGCCCACATTAAAATCAAGGTTATTAAAACTGGCTATCTCTTTTGGATGAATATTAAACTCACGGCCCAATGAATACAATGTTTCTTTAGGGGCCACAGTATGCGTAATAAATGTTTTTCCTTCTTGTGCAAAGAGTGAAAAAGGAAAGCAGAAAAAAACAAAAAACAATTTCCTCATTAAAAAATATTTCCTGCAAATATCAAGAAAAACATTCATTAAACTGCTTATTACTTGTTAAGAATACGCCATGCTGCAGGATAATAATTATTGATGCGACCCTGCAATATTTTAATAATGCCGAGAGGCAACCCTTTGTATTGCAATATGCTCCAGCCTTTATGAGAAGCTTCGATGTGAATTTCCTTTTTACGAAGAAAGTCTAATGCTGTTTGTTCATTTACTTTTACCAGCGGCAATACCGGGGCCATGGCTTTACTCAAAACCAAATCGTGAGAAGGGATTAACTGGTCTCTTATAAGTTGCCCCATATTTATCCCGGCTTTTTTAATATACAAATTTTGCTGTAAATATAAAACTGCGTTGAATAAAGGGGCTGGAATTGCCAATATATCATCCTGCCACTTTAAAAAATTAAAATAATTTTTATGGGTAAAGTAAGCAGCCAATATTTGCTGTGCTGATTTTGATACCAATTCCGGTTTGTTTTTAATTTTAAATTCATGCAACAGGTTGGCTTCCCCTTTTTTCTTAAAAACAGAAATATAAAATCCTTCGCCCTTAAGTTTATCAGGATAAAAACGATAGCCGGGTGATTTTGAAAGATTGCTTTTTGTTTCTATAATTCCATTAAGCTGAGACGGGTTGACAGGCATGCCGGTAA
Organism: Niastella sp.; assembly: GCA_016710595.1. Classification (GTDB taxonomy): domain Bacteria; phylum Bacteroidota; class Bacteroidia; order Chitinophagales; family Chitinophagaceae; genus Ferruginibacter. Next base: position 121,483 of record JADJVM010000010.1, on the reverse strand, counting down.
ATTCACCAGATTCACAAATCCAATCGCTGATCAATTCATTTTCTTCATAAGAATAAGAACAAGTGGAATAAATCAAGATTCCGCCGGGTTTTAAAGCACCCATAACATCGGCCAGGATGCGCTGCTGCCGCTGGCTGCAATGGTTTACTGCCTGCAGGCTCCAACCTGTAACTGCATCGGGGTCTTTACGAAATAAGCCACTGCCACTACAAGGTGCATCTACTACAATACAATCAAAAAAATGTGGAAGGCGATTAAAGTCTTTTGGATCATTATTGGTAACTACTACATTGCAGGCACCCCACTTCGTGATATTTTCAGTTAAGATATTTACTCTCGGTTTTATTACTTCGTTACTTACCAACAATGATTCGGGTGAAATAACAGATTGGATATGGGTAGATTTGCCTCCCGGTGCCGCACATAGGTCAAGAATGCGTAATGGAATGTTTTTTGGCAGGCATTGTTCCAAAGCCTGTTCTAAAAACATACTGCTGGCTTCCTGTACATAATAAGCACCCGCATGAAACCAGGGATCTAATGTAAATGAAGGGCGACCTTTTAAATAATATCCATATTTACTCCAGGGAACTTTTTCATCGAGCAATGAAGCTAAAAATGAATCATCTTTTGCATTTTTTAATTTAGCAGGATTCAGCCTTATGGAAGTTACAGGTTTATTAAGTGTATGTGCTTCAATAAAATTATTGCGATCAAACCCCTTTACCGTTTGTAAAGAATTTAAGAATGAATAAGGTAATTCTAACTGCACTGAGTATATTTGGTTAACCCAAAAGTAATAAACCTAAAAAAAATGTGACATTTTTTTATCATTTTAAAAAACAGATCTATGAAAAAAATATTTTTCTTTCTTTTTTTAGCCTTTTCAGGCTTTCAATTATATGCACAGCAATTTCCTGATAGTTTTACCGATGGTAAATATTATACAGTAAATGGCGCCAAACTTTATACCGTTACAGTGGGTAAAGGCGAACCTGTTTTTGTGATTCCCGGTGGTCCGGGTGGCACTCATTTTCCCTACAGGGGTTTAGATTCACTTACATTGAACAGCAATATCCAATTAATTTATTTTGATGCATTTGGCAGGGGTAAATCAGATACTGCTAAAGATGTAAAAGACTATACTATTGCCAGGGATATAGAAGATGTAGAAGGATTGCGTAAAGCCATGGGGTTGCATAAAATTAGCCTTTATGGCCATTCTTATGGAAGTGTGGTAGCACAAGGCTATGCTATAAAATACCCCGAAAATACAAGCCACCTAATTATTGCAAATGGTTTTCATAGTTTTATTATGTGGCAGGCAAATGATGATAATAGCAACCATGAAATAAAAATAAATTATCCCGAAGTATGGGATTCCCTCATGAAAGTAAGGGAACAGGGTGTGGTATCAAGCGATGCCATTCATGGTGAAATTTATAGTAAAGTGCCTTATGGGTTTTTATATGCATACAATCCTGAAAATTTTACCAGGAGAGGATCTAAACCCTACCCCAATTCATTTAATAGTAAACTTTATTACCAGATGGTGGGTAAAGATGGAGATTTTATAGTGGGGAATGATATTGGGAACTTTGATTACCGAACTCAATTAAAAGATTTTAAAATGCCTGTATTGATCATTGCCGGGAGATACGACCGGGTAGCGGTACCGATGATGCAATTAAAATATAAAGAATATTGCCCGCAGGCCCAATTTGTAATGTTTGAAAAAAGTGGCCATAATCCACAGGTTGAGGAAAGACCTAAGTTTTTTGCTTTGATGAAATCTTTCCTGTTTAAATAATTTAAACAGATTTTATTTCGGCAACCAGGTCCTGTAATACTTTTTTGGCATCGCCAAAGAGCATAGAAGTTTTAGGCTGAAAGAAAAGGTCATTTTCAATACCTGCATACCCCGGCTTCATACTGCGTTTATTCACAATTACATGTTTTGCCTGTTCTACTTCCAAAATAGGCATCCCGTAAATAGGAGAATCCGGATCTTTTTTTGCTGCCGGATTAACCACATCATTGGCGCCCAGGATTAATACTACATCGGTGGTTTTAAACTCATCATTGGCTTGTTCCATCTCTAATAATTTTTCATAAGGCACGTCTGCTTCGGCAAGTAATACATTCATGTGGCCCGGCATACGCCCCGCCACGGGATGAATGGCATAACTTACATCCACGCCTTTATCAACCAATAATTTTTCTAACTCGTGGCAGGCATGTTGCGCTTGCGCTACTGCTAAACCATAACCGGGTACAATAATTACTTTGTTGGCATAACTCATAAGCATAGCCGAATCGCTTATTGAAATTTCTTTGTATGTACCCTGTTCTTTTGTGCCGGCAGCATGGCCCTTTTTATTACCACCAAAAGAGCCAATGAGTACATTTTTTAAAGAGCGATTCATGGCTTTGCACATTAGCATGGTAAGTAAAGTTCCTGCTGCGCCCACTAATATGCCACCCGTAAGCATTACTTTATTATCGTAAAGAAAACCGCCAAAAGCAGCCGCCATACCGGTAAAGCTATTGAGTAAAGAAATTACAACGGGCATATCTGCACCACCGATTGGCATTACAAATAAAACGCCATAGAGTAATGCCAAAATAAAAATTATATACATTAACATCGTATTACCGGGATGCATTACTACCCAGGTAGCGGCAAGTAAAGCAACCAGCAATAAGATCATATTAAGAATATTCTGCCCCGCAAAACTAAAATCTTTTATTTTACCGTTTAGTTTACCCCAGGCAATCATACTGCCCGAAAAAGAAACAGAACCAATGATAAGCCCCAAAGCCATGATGATCATTTTTCCGGTGTGGCCGGTTTCTATTCCTGAAAGTTGTATCTCATGCGAAAGATGATTATACTCAACCAATGAAATTAAAGCGGCACAAGCGCCACCCATACCATTAAAGAGGCTCACCATTTCGGGCATCGCCGTCATTTTTACTTTTTTAGCCACCAATGTGCCAAAGAAACCACCAATGGTAAGCCCAGTAAATATCCAAATATAATTTCCCAGTTTTACGCCATCATTTTCATATAAGAAAATAGTTCCAAAAATAGCGATCGTCATACCGGCTGCTGCTACTAAATTCCCTTTGCGTGCCGTAGCCGGGCCGGAGAGCATCTTTAAGCCTATGATAAATGTTACGGAAGCAACCAGGTAACAAAGCGTAAGAATTTGAGCCATAAATTTGGTTTGGATTTGAGCAAACAGCGATTATTTCTTTTTATTTTTTCCTTTAAACATTTCAAGCATCCTATCAGTAACTACGAAACCGCCCACTACGTTAAGTGTACCCAGGATCACTGCCATAAAACCTAAGATTAATGCCAGGTAATTATCAGTTTCGGCCTCACCCATTACAATAATGGCCCCAATAATTACTACGCCATGTATGGCATTGGCACCACTCATGAGCGGTGTATGCAATACACTTGGTACCCGTCCAATAACTTCGATGCCTACAAAGATCATCAGAATTACAATGTAAATAATCTGTTGGTTCAGCATGATCCAGTTTAAAAAATTTTCCATTTTAATGTTTTTTGCTTAGGCCAGTAAAGCCAATACCCGTTCATTGGTAATATTTCCGTTATGGGCTACACAGGTTCCTTTTACCAAATCATCTTCAAAATTCAAGTGCAGTTCCCCGTCTTTGCTAATGATAAGCTGTAAAAAATTAAGTATATTTTTTCCATACAGTTTACTGGCATCGCCTGGCATGGCAGATGGCAAGAAACTATTTCCCACAATACTTACATCATGATATACTACCGTTTCATTATTTTTTGTTTGGCTGGTATTGCCGCCTGTTACCGCTGCAATATCAATAATTACCGAACCACTTTTCATGGTTTGCAGCATATCGTCGGTAATAAGGATGGGGGCTTTTTTACCTGGTATTTGTGCAGTAGTTATTACAATATCTGCTTTGGCAACTGCTTCAGCTATTCTTGCTTTTTGTTTTTCAAGAAAATCTGCCGATTGTTCCACTGCATATCCGCCTGCTTTGCTGGCATCGGCAGCGCCTTCTACTTCTACAAATTTTGCGCCCAGGCTCATTACTTCTTCTTTTACGGCAGGGCGTGTATCAAATACTTCAATTACAGCACCCAGTCTTTTTGCAGTAGCAATGGCTTGTAAACCCGCAACCCCGGCGCCCAGTATCAATACTTTGGCAGGAGGAATGCTACCTGCGGCCGTCATAAACATAGGAAAATACCGGGGATATAAATTGGCTGCGAGCAATACCGCTTTGTAGCCTGCAATATTTGCCTGGCTGCTGAGCACATCCATACTTTGTGCACGGGTAGTGCGTGGCAACATATCTATACTAAATACTGTAAAGTTTTTAGATGCCCAGTTTTTAATAACAGGTGCATTTACCAATGCCTGGTAAAAGCCAAGCAAGATGGGCGCTTGGCATTGAGAGAGATCGGATTCCGGTAATGGATTGATAGAAAGAATAAGATTTGCATCACTCAATATCTCTGCCCGGTCCTGAATAACAGCACCAGCTTCAATATATTTTTGATCGGGTGCAAATGAGGCTCTGCCTGCATCCTGCTCGATCCATACCGTACAGTTCCATTTGTGTAAAGTTGCTATGTGTTCAGGTAATAGGGAAACTCTTGTTTCTGGAGCAGGTTCTTTCAATACAGCAATGATCATAAACAAATTGTTGGTTCTAAGATAGGTAAAAAATACAATGATAAAGAAACATGGTTAATTCTTATAAATATTATGACTCACTTCCCGAATTTTAGTTGTTGCCAAATTTGTGAATTTGGATACTATATAAAAAAAATTGATGTGATTGCTGATAAAAACAATTTCGGTTGAACGATCCTAACTATTTCACTATATACAACCGATATTTTCATTCACCCATCCCTTCTCCATCCGAGGTATTACTACTGTTCATAAGCATTTCATTTATCATGGCCATTTCAGGAGCGGTAAAAAAACGCCATTTACCCGGGGCAATCCCGGTTATTGTCATATTCATGATCCTTATTCTTTTTAAGGATGTAACTTTAAATCCTAATACTTCACACATTCTTCTTATTTGCCTGTTTAATCCCTGTGTAAGAATAATCCGGAAACGATTGTCTGCTTCCTGTTTTACAAAACATTTTTTGGTGGTAGTTCCCAAAATACGAACGCCATTGCGCATACTATTTATGAATATTTGATGAATGGGTTTATCCACTGTTACGATATATTCTTTTTCATGGCCATTGCCGGCCCTTAATATTTTGTTTACGATATCACCATCATTGGTTAAGAATATTAATCCTTCAGAAAGCTTATCCAATCTGCCTATCGGGAAAATCCGTGTCTTATAATTTATATAATCAATAATGTTTGATTTGTCTTTCCTGTCTGTAGTGCAGGTGATTCCTTTGGGCTTATTCAGCATCATATACACCCGTTCCACATTTTTCTTTAAAGGTTCACCATCTACTTCTACAATATCACCTGCCATCACCCGGTTTCCTTTATGGGCATCTTTACCATTTATCGTCACCCTGCAATCTTCTATATATTTATCAGCTTCCCGCCTGCTGCAGAAGCCACTATCGCTGATATATTTATTTAAGCTGGTATCCATCTTTATACAACAAAAATAATAGTAAATAATTTCAAAAAGGAAAATCAAGTTCTTAATTGACAAATGAGCCCACACAGGTAATCATGGAAAGTTTTAGGCTATGTGCTAATCAATAACAAGTTTCATTTCAAAAACATCTGTGGTATTCATTTTCAAAACTAATTGAATTTAAAAACGAAGAGAAAAATGCTGCTTCACTTTAAATTCTTTTTTAAAGAAAACAATTCCTACATAAAAAAGATCAATCGTAAGGGTAACCTCTGCATCCTGCTGAATGCTTTGCCATGCTTCTTCCATTTCATTGCTCCAATGGATGTCGTCAAAAATAAGGAGGCTATTGTCATTTCGTTTTTCTTTAAACCGTTTAAAATAATCTAAGGTAGGCGCTTTCCGGTGGTTGCCATCAATAAAAGCAAAATCAAAAGAGGGTAATTGAGCCAATAATTTGGGTAGGCTATCTTTAAAATCTCCCGCTATTAATCCTATATTTTGTAAATGTAGTTTTTCAAAATTCATTTTGGCGATAGCTGCAATAGCAGGAGCCCCTTCCAGGCTGTAAATTTTTGATTGTGGGCCGGCTGCTGCCATGTAGGCTGTGGTAATGCCAAAAGAAGTACCTAACTCAATAATAATAGGAGGTTCAAACTTTTTGATGATCCTGAAAAACAGTCGTGCAAAGCGTTTTGACTTAAGTGAACTTTGGGCTATTTTATACACGAACCGGTCTTTCGATTTTATAACCGCAGATCCAGCCCCAAAATCCTGCACGGGTATGATTGATTTATTTTTTAAAAGTTGTTTTCTAATTTCTTCAATCGGCTTGTAAGCTTCATAATCTGACTTATCGTTTTTTATATGCTTTATAAAATCAAATACAAAAGGAGAATGGATGCCATGCCCTTTACGGCTGGAAGCTTTTAGATAAAAGGAAATATATTTTTTGGCCAACTGAGAAGCAGAATACACAAGCGTTGATTAAAAAAATTAAATTTTAAAAAATTGCAATCATCCTAATACTTAAAATAAATTTCGGTAGCGCCATAGCCATACAAAGGATGGAATTGGTTTATGAATGATGCTACTTCCTTTTTTGTTTTTAATATTTGATGAATCTCGTCCCGTAATCGCCCTTCACCAATACCATGGATAACAATCAGCGAAGGTTGAAAATGTAAAACAGATAACTGGTAATATTTTTCAAATTCATGAAGCTGCATCATCAAAATTTCATGATTGCTAAGGCGTTTGTGATCGTCAGTAAGTTTTTCAATATGTAAATCAATTACAGAACGAGCCGGGGGCAGGTTATTCCTTATTTTCCCCGCCTCATATACCCGGTAACCGGCGCTGCCCAGTTTGCCCAGGTCAACTTTTTCTTCTTCTACCTTATCAGGGTATTCCACAAAAAGTTCATATGCAAAACTGGGTTCATTCTTTAATTTAATTTCTTCAATCTTTTTAAAAAGCTGGCGGGCTTTTAATTTTAAATTGGTTTCAAAAAAGGGTGCTTTCTTTTTATTTTTCTCAAGCAGGCTAAACTCAAAGTTAAACCGGGGGCTGTCACTCAAATCTTCAAAAGCAAGATCGTGTAAATAAAATTCTGATAGCGGGTTGATGGTATTCTTTAACTGGAAATAACTTTCTCCCGTAAAATATACATTGTAGTCAAACTGGTACGCTTCGTTGTTTTGATTCACCAAAAAGATTTTCATTTTTTCTACAATATCATCATCAAATATATCTTTATCGTAAATGGGTATAAAGCTAAGCAGAACCCCATCCGAAACTTTTTTGTCAGCAATTTGTTTGGGGCCCGTTTTTTCTTTTTTTATATCCTCCACATAAATTTTCTTTTTTTCAACCGGCTTTTTTTGGGTGAACATTTTATAATAAGGAAAATCTATTTGATCCATATATGCCGGAAAACGTACACCACGTACTTCTATCATCAGCATTTGTTCGTTGATGATCTCTTTTACCACCCCTTCTTCATCGGAGAGTAACACAATTATTTTATCTCCTACCTGGTATTTCATATTAAAAATTTTGCCTGCTCACAGAACAGGCAAAGTTACGGTCAAAAATCTTTTTGCTGCATTAGGCTTTGCCTTCCTTTGCCAATACACTGTTTCGGTAACCATATAAAAAATAAATGGTAAGGCCCAGCCCCATCCACACAAAAAACCAAAGCCAGCTTACAGAAGGTATTTCTATCATTAGGTACATACAGGAAAGTACCCCCATCACCGGGATGAAAGAATATTTTTTCATAAATGTAAACACACTAATGAGTGAAGCCAAAAGAATGTATAATAAAAACAAAACTTCCTGGTACCCTTCATTACTAATATTATTTACAGCATCTACCATGCGCCCCCTTGAAACAAAGATGAATAGGATTACCAATAATGGAATAATATATTGGCCATTAATATATGGCAATTGAAATTTTCCTTTTTCTTTTACCAAACGGGGTAAAAACAATACGCCACCCGAAACCAGAACAAACGCAAAAAGTGTCCCGATACTGGTAAGGTCTGTCACCAGGCCACTTTCAATAAACAGGGCGCCCAGGCCAACGATTACACCTGTTACTAAAGTAGAGAATGAAGGGGTATGATATTTAGGATGAATTTTTTTGAATTGTTTCGGCAATAGTCCATCCCTGCTCATACTCATCCAAATACGGGGCTGGCCAATTTGGAAAACGAGTAACACAGAAGTGGTAGCTACAACCGCACTAATGGAAACTATTTTTTCTATCCAGGGGGCACGGTGTTCAAAAACAAATGCCAACGGATCATTCACATCTTTAAACGCTGAATAATTTTCGATGCCGGTTAATACCAATGCAATTAAAATATAAAGTACGGTACAAATAATTAAAGAATAAATCATGCCTCTCGGCATGTCCCGTTGCGGGTTTTTACATTCTTCTGCAGTGGTGGAGATAGCATCAAAGCCAATATAGGCATAGAATACAGCCGATACCCCTTTTAATACTCCTTCAAAACCATTTGGCATAAAGGGTTTCCAATTGTTGGTATCTACAAAAAAAGCGCCTGCAATAATTACAAAAATAATTACGGCAATTTTAAATATCACCATAAAGTTTGCCATGTTCTTACTTTCTTTAATGCCGATGTAAGCAACCCAGGTAATGAGTGCTACGATAATAAATGCAGGCAGGTTAAAAAAGATATGTGAACCACCAATCATGGGTGCATTATGATAGGCCTGTATTGCAAAATCATAACTCGAACGCATTTCAGGTGTCAGGCTTTCAGTTCCTGCTAATGCTTGTGTGGCCGTTTTAAAAGCGGCAGTAGCTGTTTGTGGATCTACCAGCATCCAGTCGGGTAAATGAATATGAAAAACATGTACCAGCAGGTTATTAAAGTAACCACTCCAACTAATGGCAACCACAATATTCCCAATAGCATACTCCAAAATGAGCGCCCAGCCAATAATCCAGGCAATCAATTCGCCAAATGCCACATAAGAATAGGTATAAGCGCTACCAGCCACAGGTACCCTGCTGGCAAACTCGGCATAGCACAGCGATGAAAAGCCACAGGTAACAGCAGTTATTACAAATAATAGTGAGATACCCGGCCCTCCATTATACGAAGCATTTCCAATTGTAGAAAATATACCGGCGCCCACTACAGCAGCAATACCGAGAAAGGTAAGGTCCCTTACCCCCAACACTTTATTTAAACCATTATGATGAGCGTTCTCTTTTTCGCTTTCTCTTAAAATCCTTTCAATACTTTTTTTCCGAAATAAGGAATTTGCCATATAATGCAGTTGGTTTGATATGGGAAAAATACAGAATAATTGGGAATCTATTTATAAAATAGGGAATCAACTCATAATTTTAGCTTTCCCGTTGCATTAAATGTAAAGCAATTTTGTTCAATTCCTCTTTATACACTTTTTGTACTGCAACTTCATCAAGATGGAAAAGTGCTTTTTCCAAATATTTCTTTTTCAACGAAGTGGCCCATGCATCTACCTCACACATTTTATAGATGGCGGTTACTTTCTCTACTTTTTTAGGGTCATCATTTTTTGATAATTCCAACAGCTGATCTTTTTGGCCTGCACTTGCCACTTCCATTGCATAGAGCCATAAAAATGTTTTTTTATTACAAAGGATATCTCCGCCTATTTGTTTACCAAATTTTTGAGGGTCGCCAAATGTATCTAAATAATCGTCCTGCACCTGGAAAGCAATGCCCAGGTATTTTCCAAACTCATAAAGTTGATCCTGGTTACCAGCTCCTGCCCCGCCGAGTATGGCTCCTAATTGCATACTGGCAGCTAAAAGAACCGATGTTTTGAGTGTGATCATCTGCACATATTCATCCATATTTATATCAGACTTCTGCTCAAAATCCATATCTAATTGCTGGCCTTCACAAACCTCTTTTGCTGTTTTTGTAAAAATTCGTAAAACCGGTTGCAGGAAAACGGGCTTTATGCGCATGAGATAATCATAAGCCTGGGCAAACAATACATCGCCTGCAAGAATGGCCGTAGATTCGCCAAATTTTTCATGTACGGTTGGCAATCCCCTGCGAATGGGGGCTTTGTCCATTATATCATCATGTACCAGCGTAAAATTATGAAACAATTCTACTGCCATGGCAACATGAAAAGTGTCTTCATTAATTTCTGCAAACAATTCATTTGTCATTAATACACATGCAGGGCGAACCCTCTTACCACCGATTCCCAATACATACTGAGCAGCCTGGTAAAGTTTTGCTGGTTCTGCAGGAAAATGATTGCGGTTAAATTTTTCTTCGAACAATGAAGATATTTGTGCAAATGATTTCATCGTTTATTTCTTTTTTTTCTTCTTTTCGGATTTTGATTTTGGTTTTGCTACCCGTAATGGCCGGTCGGGTATCCAATCATAATCTAATTGCCTGCGGCTAAGATTAGCAGCCGCCACTTTTATTTTCACTTTATCGCCAATACGGAATTTCTTTTTTGTTCTTTCTCCCAGCAATGCGTAGTCTGTTTCATCAAGCCTGAAATCATCATACAGGTTCAGGTCCCGGGTACTTACCAATCCTTCGCATTTATGCAAGACTGTTTCGGCCCAAAAGCCAAAGGTAGAAACACCGCTTATTACTGCATCAAATTCTTCTCCCAGGAATTTTTGCATATACTGCACTTGCTTATATTTATTGCCTGCCCTTTCGCATTCCATGGCGGCCCTTTCTCTTTCACTACAATGTTTACATTTTTCTTCTAATTGTTTATTTACCGGCAGGTTTTTATCGAGGCATTGTTGTAAAATGCGATGCACCATCACATCGGGATATCGCCGGATGGGAGAAGTAAAATGACAATAATGTTCAAAGCCAAGTCCATAATGGCCTACGTTTTCTGTAGTATAATAGGCTTTCGCCATGGTACGGATGGCAAGCAATTCCAAAACATGCTGTTCCGGTTTTCCTTTTACATTCTTCATTAAATCATTAAAGGAAGCAGCAATCGTAAATTCATCTTTTAGATCAAATTGATAGCCGAATTTTTTTGCAAATGCCACAAAGGGTTTCAACTTTTCTTCATCAGGCTCATCATGTATACGATAAGGGAATAAGATGGGTTTTTTATTTACTTTTATTTTAGATACATATTCTGCTACACTCCTATTGGCCAATAACATAAATTCTTCAATAAGCTGGTGTGCTTCCTTGCTTTCTTTTATCACAATACCAATCGGGTTACCTTCTTCATCTAACTGAAATTTTACTTCTTGTGATGAAAAATTGATCGCCCCATTGGCAAATCGTTTTTTTCTGAATTTTTGTGCCAGGTCATTGAGCAATAAAATTTCTTTAAGGTATTTACCCGTTTTATTTTCGATGCTATCCTGCACTTCTTCATAAGAAAAGCGCTGATCGCTATGGATCACAGTCCGGCCAATCCATACGTTTTTCACTTCTGCTTTTTGGTTTATTATAAAAACGGCAGAGAAAGTATATTTATCTTCATTTGGCCTGAGTGAGCAGAGTTCATTCGAAATTTTTTCGGGCAGCATGGGGTTTACCCGGTCCGGCAAATATACACTGGTAGCTCTTTGATAAGCTGATTTATCAAGCGGTGAATCGGGCTTTACAAAATGGCTCACATCAGCAATATGCACCCCTATTTCGTAAGTATTATTTTCAAGATATTGTATAGAGAGGGCATCATCAAAATCTTTTGCATCGGCCGGATCAATCGTAAAAGTAAGCGCTTTTCTAAAATCTTTTCGGTTAGCTAATTCGGTTTCTGTAATGGCTTCGCTGAGTGTAGCCGTTTCATTTAATACATCCTCATCAAACTGAAGTGAAAAATCATGTTGCAATAAAATTTCCTTCATTGCCATATCGGCTTCATTGCGGGCTGTTATTACTTGTACTACTTCGCCTTGTGGTTTGCGGTCTTGCGGGTCCCATCTCAAAAAATTCACCAATACCCGGTCGCCATTTACAGCGCCATTTAATTTATCGGGTGCAATAAAAAAATCGGGCATGGGTTTATCACCGTTTATTACCACAAAAGCAATTTTGCCATTAAGCTGGATTTGCCCTAAAAATTCGGTTTGTTTTCGATCTTCTACTGAAATGATATTGCCTTCTATTCGCCTGCCATTTTGTTGATGGGGATTTATCCTTACTGCAACGGTATCTCCATCAAATGCTTTTCCAAAATCATGGGGTTTCACCATGATATCTTTATCGAAACCATCTACTGCTACAAAGCCCATTCCACTGCGGCTTATATCCAGTGTGCCTTTTACGATATTTGAAGGGGCTGTCTTTTTGGTTGTTTTTTCTTTCTTCTTTTTACTCATAAAAATTTTAATAACGCATTGCCGGGGAGGCTATATAATATTGCAAGTTAGTTTATAAAATTGTGATGTAAATAACCATCCTATAACAAAAGCAATAGAATGCATTGTTTTATTCCATTACCCTGTGCCAAATTTGAGTACTGAACTGGCCGGCCAGGTTTGTTCCTACCAGTTTTATTTCATTGTTATTCACAAATTCAATATTGGCTGGTGCATACGATTTGGTTGCCGGTGTACAATTGCTTAATAATTGTTGTAATTGAAAATTATTTTTTCTCTTAGCTTTTAAAGCCCGCCAATGAATATTACCCAATTCATAACACTGCGAATTTTCTTTTAGCAATGTAAAAACAGCTTCCTTGATGCCGTCATCTACTTTTACCCGGCTTCCTACCAGCGTTTGTTCGGGTGTATTACTCACCAGTTCCCACTCCCCGGCTAAACTATAAGTTTGAACAAAATGATTGCTTTCACTAACATCGCTCATTATAAAACCGGTAGTTAGGAGGATGAAGAAAGACAAGAGGATGAATTGATATGTTTTTATGTTTCGCATTTTAAAAATACTTTGGTAACATATATAGCAAGTTAACCATTATGGTTCAATTCATCTATTTTTGGAAAAATTATAACAATTATGGATTTTTCGGCAATGCCCATCACCCTTGCACTTATTGCAGCAAATGTGATTGTATCACTGATTGGTTTTAGTAACCCTTCTTTTGTAAGTAAATTTATTATGTGGCCGTATGGCGTAAAAAGAGAAAACCAATATATACGGTTTATTTCATCCGGCTTTTTACATGCAGATTTCATGCATTTGTTCTTCAATATGTTTACTTTATTTTTCTTTGGCCGGGCAGTAGAAATTTATTTTTCACATTATTTACTGGGCGGTACGGCTGCTTACCTGGCACTGTATTTTTTAGGGTTGATCGCATCGGATTTGCCAAGCTATTTAAAACACAGTAACAATCCCAGTTACCGATCATTGGGAGCCTCAGGCGCTGTATCAGCAGTGGTTTTTGCTGCCATTATTTTTGATCCCTGGAATAGTATTTATATTTATGGAGCCATAAAAATATCGGCCATGTTATATGCCGGTTTGTATCTTTTATATTGTGTGTATATGAGTAAAAAGGGAGGCGATAATGTGAACCATGATGCCCATTTATGGGGTTCTTTATTTGGCCTTGCATTTACGCTTTTATTGATTGCAGCCAAACAACCTGAACTGTTTAATGGTATCCTGGAAGAATTAAAACATCCCAGTATTTTTGGGAGATAAATTTGATTATAACCCGGTTACACTTATTTGTACTACATTTTTTGTGTGGTCAGTTATTTTAAACCGGTCGTCAATTCGATAACCAATTATCCATACAATTTTTCGTTGGCTTTCAATTACCCATACTTTTTCTTTTTGAGAAACTGATAATTTTTGATCCATAAAAAACCGGCTCAGCTTTTTCTTTTTAGGTAAGCCCAGGGGATAAAAATAATCACCTGTTTTATATTTACGCAGCAATAAAGGGTATTGCAATTTACCTGCATCTAACTGTGCAATAAATTCATCCCTATTGATTTTAACGGGAGCTGTAATTTTTTTTATGTTGAGTACCTGTTTATCAAAAAAAACATTCGTACAATCATGATCAATTATAAAATGAGAAGCGGCCGGGCTCAAAGGAGCCAGCACCAGCCAGCGGCGGTTCCGAAATATGCGATGGGTTTCACTGGAAACAAATTTACCACTCAGCGACTGGCATAGGTTCATAATATCCGGCACCTGGCCGGGTAAAAAACCATAATTTTTTACAAACTCATATAATAATGTGGATGTACCGGGCCCCTTTTGCAACATCAAGATTGGCCAATGCCATTCTTCCCCTTTTTGTACCAGTTGCTTTTTCCACAATTGCTGTACGCCATATTGATAAATTTCGTTGGCCCCGGCAAATCGTTTCATATTGCCCAATATATTTTGTGTTACCTGTGGAAATACATTTTGCAAACCCGGGATCAGTGTATTTCTAAAATAGTTTCGGGTATATTTATCCGTAGCATTTGAAGCATCTTCCCGCCACAGTAGTTCCTGTTGCCTGGCATATTGTACAAGTTGTTCTTTGTTAAAAGATAACAAGGGCCTTACTATTAAAATATCATATTGCTTAGATTTTGCCGCTATGCCGGTGAGCCCAGCCATACCGGTACCTTTAAAAAAATTCATTAAAAATGTTTCTACATTATCATCAGCATGATGGGCAGTAGCCAATGCAAATAAATGAGGTGATGCATCTTTTACCAGGGTTGTAAAAAAATCATATCTCAATTTACGGGCTGCTTCCTGTATGCCCATATTGTTATTTTTTGCAAACGAATCGGTATCAAAAGACCGGGAGAAAAAATCTACATTATATTTTTCTGCCAATGCTTTTACAAAAATTTCATCCTCGTCTGACGCTTGTTCTCTTAATTTAAAATTACAATGTGCTATGGCAAATGAGAATCCGCCATTATACAATAAATCGCAGAGTACTACACTATCTACACCGCCACTAACGGCAATCAACAGTTTATCATTTTTAGAAAAAAACTGTTGCTGCTGAATTGTATGTTCAAATTGCTGTTGCAGCGTCATTTTAATATTATTAAATCAATATTAATCTTCTTCAATTTCTTCTTTTGCCATTACCAGTTCATTGGCCGCATGGGCATCACCCAATTTTTTTGCCACTAAAATACCGTTGGTATAAACCTGAATTGCCTTTTCATATTCAGCAGCCCGTTCCAGTAGTTTACCCAGGTGATAATACGAACCTACATAATCCGGGTCGTTCATCAACAGTTCTTCAAATAAATTCCTGGCATCTGCATCATTGCCTGCTTTAATATATTCTAATGCCAGCGCATGTTTTAAAAAACTATCATCCGGTGTTGCTTGTAAAAATTCAGTAAGTTTTTCTATTCTGTTCATTCAAATTTTTTTGTAGAAATGGTATCCGGTATCTTTGAAATCTATATATTTGCACTTAGTTGCATAAACAACCTTTTTTCTAATCTCTCAGGAGAGTAAAAATAACTTCAATGAAAATATTAGTTTGCATAAGTAAAACGCCGGATACCACGGCAAAAATAGCCTTCACTGACAACAATACGAAATTTGCAGGAGATGGGGTTCAATGGATCATAAATCCTTATGATGAATGGTATGCTTTAGTGCGTGCCATAGAATTAAAAGAAGCAGATGCCGGAACCATCATTCATTTGATAAATGTAGGTGGCGCCGATAATGATCCCATTATTCGTAAAGCGCTTGCATTGGGTGGCGATGAAGCTATCAGGGTAAACAGCGTAAATACCGATTCTTATAATGTGGCTTCGCAAATTGCAGCAGTTGCCAAAGACGGCGGATACCACCTGGTAATGACGGGTAAAGAAACCATTGATTATAATGGATCATCTATTGGTGGAATGCTGGCAGAACTGCTGGACCTACCCTATATTTCACATGCTATAAAATTAGATTTAAGTGGCAGTGAAGTTATCGTAGTAAGAGAAATTGATGGAGGAGAAGAAACTGATAAAGCTGCCTTGCCATTAATAGTAAGTTGCCAGAAAGGTATGGCAGAACAGCGCATACCAAATATGAAAGGCATTATGGGCGCCCGTACCAAACCATTAAAAGTAGTAGAGCCGGTAGATGCTGAAAGCCTCACCAGTATTGCTTCGTTTGAGTTACCACCTGCCAAAGCAGGCGTAAAATTGGTTTCACCGGATCAACCCGAAGAACTCGTAAGGCTTTTACATGAAGAGGCACGGGTTATTTAATTTAAAACTTTTATAAATCATTAAAGAAACATACCATGAGTATTTTAGTATATATTGATCATTCTGATGGGCATATAAAAAAACAATCTTTAGAAGCGGCTGCTTATGCGGCTGCCCTGGCTGCACAATCAAACAGCAAGGCAGATGCCGTTATCTTAGGAACGCCCCCTACTGATGTTGCGGTGCTGGGAAATTATGGAATTCAAAAAGCATATACCGTTAGCGATGCTGCGCTTGATTCTTTTGATTCACAGGTATATTGTTCTGTGATTGCCCAGGTAGCAGAAAAAGTTGCTGCTGATATTATTGTCTTTAGCAATAACGCAAATGGTAAAGCCGTTGCACCCCGGTTAAGTGCAAAATTAAAAGCAGGGTTGGTAGCCGGCGCCATAGCGCTACCCGATACTTCCAATGGCTTTGTAGTAAAAAAATCAGTATTTAGCGGTAAGGCATTTGCTAACATCAGTATTAGCAGCGCTAAAAAAATAATTTCAGTAAACCCTAATTCATTTGGCATAAAAACTTCAGGAACTGAAAATGCAGTAACCGAAAACATAACGGTTGCAGTTCCGGCTGCAAAAACAAAAGTAGATGCTGTAAACAAAATAAAAGGTGAGATCCCATTGAGTGAAGCTGAAATTGTAGTAAGTGGCGGCCGTGGATTAAAAGGCCCTGAAAACTGGGGAATGGTTACCGAACTGGCAGATTTGCTGGGAGCCGCTACCGCCTGTAGCCGCCCGGTTGCAGATGTAAACTGGCGCCCTCATCATGAGCATGTTGGCCAAACCGGCCTTGCTATTGCTCCTAATTTATATTTTGCAATAGGCATCTCGGGAGCCATACAACATTTAGCAGGTGTAAATAGAAGCAAGACAATTGTGGTAATCAATAAAGACCCCGAAGCCCCTTTCTTTAAAGCAGCCGATTATGGTATTGTAGGCGATGCTTTTGAAGTAATGCCTAAAATTATTGAAGCCGTAAAAAAATTAAAAGGAAAATAATATTATAGTATAAAAGCATTGATTGCAGGAATGCACTGTTTTAAAAAAGCTCATGAAGGATCATGAGCTTTTTTATGTTTTTACTTTAATAATTTATTGAAGGATAGATTGCAGTTTTGCTTCTAATGCCGGGCCACGCAGGTTTTTAGCGAGCAGTTTACCATCCGGGCCCACCAGGAAATTTTGAGGTATAGATGTAATTTGAAATTTTAAAGCTACGGCATTGCTCCATCCGTTAAGATCGCTTACCTGTGCCCAGTTGAGCGCATCTGCTTTTACGGCATCTAACCATTTTTTCTTGTCTTTATCTAATGAAACACCAAATACCGTAAAATTTTTATCCTTAAATTTTTCGTAAGTACGCACTACATTCGGATTTTCTGCACGGCAGGGGCCGCACCAGCTAGCCCAAAAATCTACCAGTACATATTTACCTTTAAAAGAAGATAAAGAAATGGGTTTACCATCGGCATCTTCCTGGCTAAAATCTGCAAGGGGCTGGCCAATCGGCAATTTTTTATCTTCTTCAATCATGTGATTTACATATTCGCCCACCGGTGTTTTTCTTACAGCCACATTTAATGAACTGAATAAAGCATCCATTTTTTGGCCATCGGAAGTCAATTGAAAAAAACGATATACGGCTAATGGCGAAATATAAGCATCGGGATGTTCATTTATAAATTTTTCCAGCACAGAAACTGCTTTCTCTGTTGTAGCGGCATCGTACCTGCCCTGCTGGTTTACTACGCCTTCATAAGGTTTTATGGCGGCCATGTATGCAGCAAAATCATCCTGTGAAGGGGAACCGGTTATTACAGCTTGCTCTACTGCATCTTTTTTAACTTCAATGGTCACATCACTATTATCTAAGTAAAGGGTGATATATTTTTGTTCATTATTAAAGTTAATGAGTTTCAAATCGGGGTAAGGCATACTTCCTTTAAAAGTAAACTTACCATTCCCGATCCTGGTAGTTTGTTCCTGTGCGCCGGTATTGGGGTTGAGCATGTTTACCTGTACCCCATCGGCATATCCTGATACCGTACCATTGATGCTGTAAGTTGATGATGCAGTTTTACTCACAACAACAGGCATATTTTTTGAATTGTTCAATTTTTTGCTGCCTGTCTTTTGTGCCGATACAATACCCGGGACTAAAATAAAAAGAAATAAAAATCTTTTCATGAAATACATTATAAAATTTAAAATACAATAACCTGCAAGATAATTTTCTTTGCGCTAATTTTTATTTGTAAATAAAATATTAACAGTAAATATAAAAAGATAAATACATTGAAAAATTTACCAAAATTACGATGGAAGTTCAGGCAATTTTGTGCTAATAATAGTTTTAAAGCTTAATTTTACAGTGTATTATATTTTATAATTATGATTATTACAATTTTTGGCGCTACCGGAATAGTGGGCAGGCATTTAGTGAAACAAGCTCTTATAATGGGGCACCAGGTAAAGGCATTTGGCCGCAATGTTTACACGGCCGATTTTAGGGAAAATGAAAACTTAACCCTGGTACCTGGTGCATTGTTTGATGAAACGCAGGTAAGCCGTGCCTTAGTAGGGTCAGATGCGGTTCTTTCTGCTATTGGCGGGCCATCTTCAGGCATGGATAAAACCCGCTCTCTGGGTATGAAAAATATCGCTACCCAGATGATAAACACAGGTGTTAGCCGGATTGTAGCCATTGGTAGTATGGGAATTTTAGATGATCCGGGAGAAGGAAACGGGTTGATGATGGACCTGGCAGATTATCCCGAAAAGCTTAAAGAAGCAGATATGGATCATTATAAAGCATTTACTTTCTTAAGCGCCTCGGGTTTAGACTGGACCATGGTATGCCCTCCTGAAATAAGAAATGCCGATCCTACCGGTTTATATAAAACAGCAGTTGATTTTGCTCCTGCCCTTAACAATCCATACATTAATGCGGGTGACCTTTCGTTGTTCATGCTAAACGAACTGGAAAAAGAATTATACATAAGGAAACGTGTTGCTATCTGGAATACATAAAGAATTTAAGGCGGGCTTAACTATATAATCTTTTTTTTGGAAAGCTTATTGCATTCATTCAACAATGAAAATAATTATACTCTCTCTACTTCTCACTGCTTTTGCCCAAAAGACATTTGCGCAAAAAATTGACAGCATTTTTGTAAACCTGTACACTGATAGCCTGAAAAAAGGTACTTACAATTACATCAATGTAGATGCCCGCATGAGTGATGGAAGTTACCAACCATTAGATAGCAACCAACTGGTATTTAAAACAGATGGCGGCCATTTTTATGGAAATAGTTTATGGATTGACGCCAACTTTAAGCCCGCAAAAGTAACACTTACAATTTATAGAAAAGATAATGCTTCTTTGCTGAGCCAATTTGATATGTATATAAAACGGAACAATGACAATGAACTCCCTTTAAAAACAGAACAGCAAATATTAGACGATATGAAAAAAAGTAAAAAAAAGAAGGGCAAGAATTAATTGCCCCGGATTTTTCTTATTTAATTTCTGCCAGGTATTTTTCAGGCTCTTTTACAAAGTCGGCCTTACATTCAGGCGAACAAAAGCCGTACACTTTCCCTTTATAATGCGAAGTATCACTGATGCCTGCAGAAGTGGGCATACCACAAATAAAATCTTTCTTATTATCTACCATCGAAGCATCCAAATGAATGCTGGCAGCTTGTTGCATGCTGGTAGAATTTTCAGTTTGGGTGGCTGTATCATTTGCTTTCTTTACTTTATTATTACAGGATAACAAAATCCCGGATGCTAACATGCATATAAAAAATAATTTCATTTCTTAAAAATTTATAGCCAAAGGTACAGGTTATAATCAAAAATATTTTTCAATAAAAAAAGCATACCGGTTAGTATGCTTTTACAATATTTAAAATAGGTTACTACGGCTTTATGAATTTCAATTTTTCGTTCACCACTTCATTTTGGATGTGTGCAATATAAGCGCCGGCACTCAGCCCTACCAATGATACCGGTATGATACCCGTACCGTTTATTACCTGTTGCTTTACCAATTGGCCACTCATATTATAAATACTTACCCTGGCATTTTGTAAACGGGTATTTGTATTAATATTTAGCATATCTGCTACCGGGTTGGTATAAACAGTTATTTGAACGCTATTACTAAACTCAATCATACGGGTATCGCTGTAGCGAAGTTGGTTATCTGTTTCATTTTGCAATAAACGATAATAATTTTTTCCGGCCAGTGGATGTTCATCTGTATAATTATAATCTCCACCATTGTTTCCCAGGCTATTGACATAAGAAATATTTTGCCAATTTATACCATCTTCACTTCTTTGAATATAAAAACCCCGGTTATTGGTTTCCTGTGCGGTACTCCATATCAAGTTCGCTTTACCGGTTTGTTTCGTTACCTCAAAACGGGTATAAGTAACGGGAAGAATGGCCAGGTTACGTTGATACAGCAACATCCATTCATACACATTTTTTGCAGGGAAATCCCATTGGCCGTTAATATTTAAATTTAAATCGAAACTCCATACACATACATGACCCGTTAATGGGTAAATTAATTTCTTTGCAGGAATTGTGGGTGCAATAGGCGCTGCATTAATGCCATCTACCCAACTATTGGTGTACCAGGTAGGCACAGTATTATCTACACTGTTATGCATCCCTAAAACCGGCAAACCTGCAGATGCTATCGTTTGGCAATAAGCATCATTGGGTGCCCATGCCCCGGCAATGGGAACTACGGCAGCAATCCTGTTTGCATATTCAGCTTTTTCGCCCACATAGCTCCAGCAAGTGCCCCCACCCAGGCTAAAACCTGATAAGTAAACCCGGTTGATATCTACCTTATAATGGCTCATGATATAATCTAAGAATGTATTGAAATGCCCCGTCCATGGGCCTTGTGTAAACTGTGGTGTAATCACAATGAATTTAAAATTTTGGCCATTCACCGTAAATGAATTTGGGAATTGCCCGGATGCAATTTGATTGGCAGGGCCATGTGCCAATACCCTGTCCAGATCGGTAGTACCATTGCCTAATTCACCAACACCGGGAACAAAAATGATGATTGGGAATTTTTCATTTGGATTATCCCAGTAACCCTGTGGCAGGTACTCATAATAACCATTACTAATAGGGCAGGTAACAACGCCACGTTTGGCGGTGTGTGTTTGTGCAAAACTATTTACACTAAAAAGAAGGAATACCAAAAAACTAACGGATCGTAGGTTTTTCATAATTAGCCAGGTTTTAAATCTTTAAAAAATTAAGTAAATTAACTTTTCAAGAGGTTAGGATATTTTATGGTGCATAATGCAAACTAAATGCCATAATTGCTTTTTGTAAGCGTGCAAAAAAAATTAAATACTTTAAATAATCTTGTAGAATAATGTGTAAAAATGATGTAGTATAGCAATAGGGTTAATCTAATAACGAAAAAAGGGTAATTCAATTGCTTGAATTACCCTTTAATCATTTTATTACAACTGATTAATGTGCGAAAGTAAGTTTGTATAAAGATACTACCCCACCAGAATTATCGCTTGATTGTATTACCAGGTTAGTAGTATTAAGCGTAACGATATCTGCTGTATCTGAATAAAGTAAGGTACCAATTTTAAGCTGAGAACCATTATTCAAAAATTCCCAGGTAAGGTCAGCAGTTTGCGGATCTGCTGGATCGCATTTCGTAGCTCCTTCATCATAAACAGCCGTATTATTGGTATTAAACTTGTAGAAATTATCTAATTCACAAGCATCATAATCACCAATCGTTTCTACCCATGCTGCAGCTCCTACTTTTTCCTGGTCAGATACAATTTTCCAGTTCCCGGAAGTTAAATAATCAGTATTTGACGTTTTTTTATCATCCTTTTTACAAGCACTGAAGCTGAGTGCCAGCATTATAGACAATACAGTTAAAAATCTTGCTTTCATTTTCATAATGTTTCAAATTTAGTTATTTAATAAATTTTATGATTAAAGTCTAAAATCATACCAAACTGCAAGATTGTGAAAAAAATGAAATATTGGTTTTTTATTTATGTATTTCGCTGCTAAAATGAAATTCAATATCCGGGTTGTTTTGTATCTCGGTATTGAGGAACCATTCACTCTGTGCTAAATACACAATATGTCCGTCTTTATCCAGGGCAATATTGGCCTGTTTGTATTTTGTAAACTCATCTAATTTTTTAGGGTCTTTGCTGGTAAGCCAGCAGGCCTTATAAAAAGGCAGGTTATTCATTTGTACCGAGGCGCCATATTCATGCAGCAGGCGGTATTGAATTACTTCAAATTGCAATTCTCCCACACAACCAATAATTTTTTTATTACCACCAAACTGGGTAAAAAGCTGGGCTACACCTTCATCCGTTAATTGCAATAAACCTTTCTCTAACTGCTTGGTTTTAAGCGGATCTTTATTTACTACCTCTTTAAATATTTCAGGCGAGAAACTGGGAATACCGGTATAGAAAAAATCTTCACCTTCGGTAATGGTATCGCCTATTTTAAAATTACCGGTATCAAATAAGCCCACTACATCGCCGGGAAAAGCATCCTCAATTACTTCCTTTTGGCGGGCCAAAAAAGTATAAGGGTTGCTAAAGCGAAAATCTTTATTCATCCTTACATGATGGTAATAAGTATTGCGGCTAAACTTGCCACTACAAACCCGTAAGAATGCGATACGGTCACGGTGCCGGGGATCCAGGTTAGCATGTATCTTAAAAATAAAACCACTAAATTTTTCTTCTTCGGGTTTTACCTCTCTCAAAGTGGTTTGCCGGGGCCTTGGCGTAGGCGCAATGCGTATAAAAGTATCCAGCATTTCTTTTACGCCAAAATTATTTACAGCGCTACCAAAGAATACGGGAGCAGTCTGGCCACTCAGGTAATCCTTTTTATTCAATGGGCCATATACGCCATCTATCAATTCTACATCTTCTCTTAATGTAGCCGCTTCTTTTTCACCAATTTTTTTTTGTAAGAGTGGGTCTGATAAATCATCAATCTTCACTACATCTTCTTCGTTTGCCTTAGTACCGGCCGCAAACAGTACCAGGCTTTTTTCATTGAGGTCGTACACCCCTTTAAAATCTTTGCCGCTATTGATGGGCCAGGTCATTGGATGCAATTGTATTTTTAATTCATTTTCTATTTCTTCGAGCAACTCATACCGGTTCTTACCATCCCGGTCCATTTTATTGATAAAAACGATTACCGGTGTTTTACGCATCGCAATCACTTCCATCAATCGCCGGGTTTGTGCTTCTACCCCATTTACACTATCCACCACCAGTACTACACTATCCACAGCAGTAAGGGTCCGGTATGTATCTTCTGCAAAATCTTTATGGCCTGGTGTGTCCAGTAGGTTTACCAAATATCCCTGGTATTCAAAACTCATTACACTGGTAGCCACACTAATGCCCCGCTGCCGCTCAATTTCCATAAAATCGCTGGTAGCATGTTTTTTTATCTTATTGCTTTTTACCGCACCTGCCGTTTGAATGGCGCCTCCAAACAAAAGAAATTTTTCTGTTAAGGTTGTTTTCCCGGCATCGGGGTGACTTATGATGGCAAAGCTTTTACGCCTGTTAATTTCCGGAATATATTTCATAAAGGGCGCAAAGATAAGCATAAGGCGCTTTTACAATACTTTCTAAGAATAAAATCCAGGGAATGTATTTAGCAAAATTTAAGATTAAAACAAGATGCTTTCTATTAACTTTGAGCCATGGCCGCTTCCTGGAATATTTTAAAAAATTCTATCGTACTCACTTTTAAGGAACTAAAAGTAAATAAGCTGCGTACGGCACTAAGCCTTACGGGTGTAGCATTTGGCATCTTTTGTATCATCGGGGTATTGGCAGCAGTAAACAGTTTGGAAATCAATATCCAAAACGAAGTAAAGTCGCTGGGCAACAATACGGTTTATATTGATAAATGGGATTATAGTGGTGGCCCCAACCAACCATTCTGGAAAATGCGGGCAAGGCCTGCCATGAAATATGAAGAAGCAGGCTTAGTAGCCGAACGAACCGATGCACTTGAAAATATTGCTTACCTGATGCAAAATTCAAGTACACTATCTCACAATAATGATCTTAAAAGAAATTGTACGATTTATGGTATTACGCCACAACAGGTACTTATACAGCCAATCAATTTAGCAACAGGTCGTTTTTTATCACAATCCGAATTTAACAGTGGTGCCCATACGGGTGTGCTGGGTTATAAAAATGCAGAAGATTTTTTTGGAACTGCAGAAAGGGCGCTGGGCAAACAAATAGACATTAAAGGAAATAAAGTTACCATAGTAGGTGTGATCCGAAAAGAAGGGCAAAACTTTATAGGATGGGATTATGATAATTGTATTATGATTCCATACAAGTTCAGCATGCAATTGTTCAATTATGAAAATGGCGGTAGTATCCTTATTGCAAAAGGCAAACCCAATGTGAGCACTTATGCCCTGGTGCAGGAGCTCAAAGGAGCTATGCGGCAGGTACGCAGGCTAAGCCCCACGCAGGAAGATAATTTTTCTCTCAATAGTGTAGAAGCATTCAGCCAGGCGATTACCGGATTTTTTTCGGTGCTGAATGTAATCGGTAGTATTATTGGTGGTATTAGCTTAATTGTAGGTTTATTTGGTATTGCCAATATTATGTTTGTTACGGTAAAAGAGCGTACGTCCGTCATTGGTTTAAAAAAAGCAATTGGCGCCAAAAAAGGAAGTATCCTGTTTGAATTTTTGGCCGAAGCAATCATCCTTTGTTTACTGGGTGGCGCTATTGGTTTATTATTTGTATTTATCGGAACTAAAATTTCTACCAGTTTACTTAATTTCCCGATTTTTATTTCACTCCCGATGCTTGTAATAAGTATTGTGATATGCGTATCAGTGGGCATTTTAGCCGGCATTTTCCCGGCATCCAGGGCAGCCCGTATGAACCCGGTAGTTGCCATAAGAAGTTAAGCCCGCCCGGCTTCTTATCTTTGCAAAAAATTAAGTTTTATTCAACCTGTAATTTTAGCCATAGAATCTTCCTGCGATGAAACTTCGGTAGCCATTAGCCGGGGTAATAAAATATTAGCCAATATTGTAGCTACCCAAAAAATTCATGAGCAATATGGCGGTGTGGTACCGGAACTTGCCGGGCGTGCACACCTGCAGCAAATAATACCAGTTACTGATGCGGCTTTAAAGAAAGCCGCTATTACATTACAGGAAATAGATGCCATTGCTTTTACGCAATCTCCCGGCCTTATCGGCGCTTTATTAGTGGGCGCTAGTTTTGCAAAATCATTGTCATTGGCATTAAACAAACCTTTAATTGCAGTACATCACATGCAGGCACATGTATTGGCCAACCTGATACCAGCAGAACGGCCGGAGTTTCCATTTTTATGCCTTACGGTAAGTGGTGGGCATACCCAAATTGTAAAATGCAATGGCCCGCAGCAAATGGAAGTAATTGGCGAAACCATTGATGATGCCGCCGGTGAAGCTTTTGATAAAACAGCAAAACTACTTGGCCTTCCATATCCCGGCGGGCCCTTAATTGACCGCTATGCCAAAGAAGGGAACCCGCAGGCATTTCAATTTCCGGAACCACAGATACCCGGCCTTAACTTTAGTTTTTCAGGATTAAAAACTGCGATCTTATATTTTTTACAAAATGCCGGGAAGTCCACCGTATATAAAGAAATATTTACGGCTACTGAAAAAGAAAAAAAAGATTTTATCAACCACCATTTAGCAGATATCTGTGCCAGTGTGCAGCACCGTATTGTAAGTATCTTATTAAACAAATTAAAGAAGGCGGCCGACCAAACCGGTATCAATCAAATTTGTATTGCAGGCGGTGTAAGCGCCAACTCGGGGTTAAGAAATGCTTTTACTGCCATGGGAATTAAAAATGGTTGGAGAACTTTTATTCCGCCATTTGAATATTGTACCGATAATGCAGGCATGATTGCCATTACCGCTTATTATAAATATATAGCCAAAGATTTTGCAGATTTAGATGTAGTACCCAGTGCCAGGAGCAGTTGGAATATAAAAAATTAATTTCATTAGCACTTCACCCATTTTCAATACAAGGTTTACCTTTAGCTTTGTTGCTTGCGTAATACTCATTTTAATTTTAAGCAATTCAGCATACAGCAAAAAGGATGTGCGATGAAAGTGTGTACGGATGCATGCCTCTTTGGTGCCTGGGTTGCGGGTTATGTAAAGCAACACCCCCATTACAAACAGGTACTGGATATTGGCGCCGGTACCGGAATACTAAGCCTGATGCTGGCACAGCAATCAAATGCAAATATTGATGCCATAGAAATAGAAGCCGATTGTGCTGCACAGGCAAAAGAAAATATTGAAGCAAGCCCCTGGGCGAACCGCATACAGGTTATCCATGGCGATATCCATTATTTTAAGCCCGCCCAACCATATTCATTCATCTTAAGCAATCCACCTTTTTATGATAACGATTTAAAGGCAGATGATGATGCAAAAAATAAAGCGAAACATGCCACTCATTTATCACTGAAAGAATTATTCTGCATCACCCGCAAATGGCTAAGGCCCGATGGTGAGGCCGCCTTCCTGCTCCCCTATCACCGTTATAAAGAATCATTAAAACTTTGTAATGAAAATTTTTTATATGAACAGCATGTGATCCATATCAGCCAAACACAAGCTCACAACCCATTTAGAACGATATTAAAAGTAGGACAGCATAAAGCAAAACCTTGTATTGAAAATTTTAGTATTAAAATAAATGATGCATACAGTAGCGAAGCAATGCTGCTGCTGAAAAGTTATTACCTGGCTTTGTAAAACCTGCGGTATGTCGTATTAATTATTTTGAAGTTCTGTATTCCATGTTTTGTTTTGTAATAATTTTTGAAACGGTGTGGAATTGTATGCATCCTGCAAGGCCTGCAAGTGCTTATGATGGTGAAGATCGGTACCCAAAAAACTGTTTAGGTCGTTATCTAAAATATAACGGGCAGCTTTTGCAGGGGCGGGGCCGTAGTAGCCGCAAAGAGATAAAATATTTACCTGCAATAAAAAGCCGAGTTCTTTTAAGCGATGGTAAATTTTATAATCGTTATGAAAATAAGTATAGCGCTCAGGATGCGCCAATATGGGGGTATAGCCTTCGATGATAATGGCGAAGGACATTTTTTCTGGTTTAGCAGGTGGAAAAGACCAGGGAAATTCAGTGAGGATCAATTTGTCTTTTACCGTTAGTAATTTTTGCTTTTGCCGAACCATTTCAAAAAACTGGTCGTCCATTAAATATTCTGCTGCAGCATCTATGCTGTAGTCAATCCCTTCATCAGCCAAAGCGTTTCTTAAATTATCCAATGCTTCCTGTATTGTTTCAGGTGTGTTGCGGTACATATCAGAAATAATATGCGGTGTTGCAATGGAATGGGTAAGGCCAATCTCAATCAATCCTTTTACCAAAGCGATAGATGTATCCACATCGGGTGAACCATCATCAATACCCGGTAAAATATGCGAGTGCATATCTGTTACAATAGGAAAATAACCCGGTGAACCGGAATTTTTATTTTTAAACAGGGAAAGCAAAACTTATTTTATTTTGAAATCAAAACCAGGCAATTGCTTCTATTGCTTTTTATAAAATTGATGCAACTTGCTCAATGGTTTTAAAATAGAAACAATAAATGGAAATGGAATGCTATTTCTTTTCATAGCGAGGTAATCCCGGCGATTGGCTCTAAAGCGCTGATAAACGTCTTTGTTACTGGCGCCGCCTACCCGCATTTTTACAATATTCTTTGGCAGGTATAAGGCAGGTACATGAAATTTATATAAATAGCGGGCCATAAATTCATAATCGGCTGCCGTAAAATAATGATTTTCGTAGCCGCCGTATTTTGCTACCAGGCTGCGGCGAATATAAAATGTAGGATGTGCAGGCATCCAACCGATATTAAAAAGTGAGCGTTTATAAGGTTTACCTTTCCAGATACGCCATACCCGGTTCGTATCTTGCTTATCTACATACTCAAGGTCGCCATAAATAGCCTCTACCTTGTCACTTTCAAATGCTGCAACAATCGCTTTCACTACATCCCGGGTATCCAGCATATCATCGCTGTTTAAGATACCAATAATATCCCCCGTAGCCATACTCATTCCTTTATTGATGGCATCATACATACCCCGGTCTGTTTCAGAAATCCAGTTGGCTAAATGATCTTTATGCTTATGAATGATCTTAAGTGTACTATCGGTTGATTTCCCATCAACAATAATATGCTCAATGTTTTTATAATCCTGGCCTCTTACCGATTGAATACAATCGTCTAAGTATTTCTCTGAATTATAGGTAACGGTAATAATAGAAACTTTTGGAGTTCCCAATTTTGTATGTACATATTCCCGCTCCCTTGAGATTGTGTGTGTGGCAGTTGCCGCTAGCACTTCATTCATAAGTTAAAATATTTAAAAAAGGGGGCTCGGTGTTTTACTATTTAAAAGTTATTTACCTGGTTAGAAAAATCTAAAATTGTAAATAACTAAAAAAACGTAAGGTAAGATAGTATAATTTTTAAGTTATTTTATAATTTTTATAAAAAAATATAGAATATATATATACTTAAAAGTTTTATATATACAATACAAGTAACTCGTAATCTTTATTTTAGATGACCCGTAAATGCGTTTTTTTATTTTTAATTGAATGATATAAAATAAGAAACAATTTATCTTTTTATTGAACGAAAGAAGAAAAATTTTATTTTAATACCTGGATCTGATTTTTAAAGCCGGTCTCTCCTGAAATAAAATTTAAATCTTTGTTATCCGTTTTTAAGTTTGCTTTTTTTGTTTTTGTAGCAGGATATTTTCCATCACCAACATATCCATATCGGTACGTAAATAACAATTAAGCGCCTGTTCGGGATCATTTACAATCGGTTCGTTTTCATTAAAAGATGTATTTAGCAAGATCGGGATACCCGTTTTTTTACGGAAGGTTTCAATAAGCTGATAATAGCGTGCAGAAATTTCTTTGTCAACAGATTGCAGCCTTCCGGTACCATCTACATGGGTTACTGCCGGCACCCGTTGCTGCATTTCTTTTTTTATCGGGAATACTTTTTCCATAAATGGAACGGGCTCATCAAGTTCAAAATATTCGCTTACATATTCTTTTAAAATAGAGGGTGCAAAAGGCCTGAAGCTTTCCCTTTTCTTAATTTTACTATTCAATAATTCTTTTGCATCTTTTCTTCGTGGGTCTGCAATGATAGATCTTCCACCCAATGCCCTTGGGCCAAATTCTGCCCGGCCACTCATCCAGCCCACCACGCCCCCATCAATGAGGCAATCGGTTACCACATCATACAATGTTTCATCAGTCATTTGAGTGAAAGGGATATTCATTTCATTCAGCATTTTAGCAATCTGCTCATTGCTAAATTTACTTCCGGTATAGGCAGAAAAAATTGGCTGACGTGCAAGCCCTGCTATTTCATGTTGCACAAACAGTGCTGCTCCTATAGAGATGCCTGCATCGTGCCCGGCAGAAGGAATGTAAACATTTTTAAAAGCTGTATTCCTGGTAATTTTTCCATTGGCCACACTATTTTGTGCCACACCACCGGCAATGCATACATCAAACAAACCTGTTTGCTTTTGCAAATGATTGAGCAAATGAAATATTACCTGCTCCGTTTTCTTTTGTACCGATGCTGCTAAATCTTTATGATATTGGGATAAGGCTTCTTCCTTTTTACGCACAGCGCCAAATTTTTCAATCATAAGTCCACTATACATGGGCGCCACTTCAGGTACATGATCCTGATTATAAGAAATAACGCCGGAAGTGCCTTTTCTAAAATATTTAAGATTCAACTTAAATAACCCATCGGGTGTCAACCTGATCACATCATCCAATGCATCTGCATAAATGGGATTGCCATACGGCGCCATACCCATTACTTTATATTCATCACCGTAATGGGGAAAACCCAATAATTGTGTAAAAGCAGTATAAAAAATCCCGAGTGAATGTGGAAAGTCAATTGATTTTAAAACTGAAATATGATTTTCATTTCCAACCGCCGTCATGGTGGTACTAAAATCTCCCGATCCATCAATTGACAAACAGGCTGCATTTTTAAAAGGAGAAGCAAAAAATGCAGATGCCAAATGGCTGCGGTGATGCTCCACGTTTTTAATCTTATTATTAAAAACAGTAACCGGTAAACCGGAGGCATTAGAAAGTTCTTCGGCGGTAGAAGCCACTTTGCGGCTATTGGCATACCTGTCTTTTAAAGCATTAAAGCTGCCACCAAAATTTTTGGCCAGGTAAAAAAGTTTATTCCACATTTTAGCTTTAGGGTCCCTGCCGATAGCATAATAATCTACATCCTGCCAGTGAATGCCTGCTTCCCGTAAACAAAATTCTATTGAGCGTTTTGGGAACCCTGCCCAATGTTTTATGCGGGTGAACCTTTCTTCTTCAATAGCGGCAATTAATTTACCATCAACAAATATAGCAGCAGATGCATCCGCATGATAAGCGTTAATTCCAATAATAATCATCTAAATATTTATATTTTTCTCCGGGTTTATTCATCCCGGGTTTGGTTATGTTATCTTTCCTCTTTTCTCAAAAAAATATATCAGCGTAAAAATTGCGAGGTAAGCAAATATATTAAACCAGGTATGATGATCGAGCCCGAGCGGCATAGGCCAACCTCCATCTACGGATAATAAAAACAAGGAGATGCGCAAACTGTTAATGAGCCATAACAAAAAAATACCTCCCAATACCCATATCATTTTCCTTTTCATAGTGCCATCGTTAGCAATTACATAAGCTGCCCAAAAACTATATACACCATAACCTACACAATCCATCGCAATTTTTACGCCCCGGCCATTTACAATCCTGATCACATAATCGGGGGCAAAAACGGTATCTACGCCACCGATCCATAAAATCCCTTTGGTAGCATACATCAGCGAGTATTTAAGCCAGCTCACATAATCTAAATATTTTTCTACAAAGGGGCTATGATACCCCACAGGTGCCGCCAGGCCAATCATGGCAAGGGTTCCATAATAAAATATGGCAAATAACAATAAGAATTTTATTACGAAATAAATAAATTTTTTATCTTTTAAAAACTGCATGGGGTTTTCCTATTTGCGGATAGTTTGGTAAAATTGTTCAATCATCTCAACTGTTTTTAATCCTTCATAAGCATTGGTGGCAATTTTTTCATGGCCTTGTAAAACAGAAATTACATTTTCATAAACCTTATCATGATTGCTCATAGAGCCCTGGTATGGCCCATAATTATTTGCCGGCTTACCGGCTTCCAGTTCATCAATATAAAAACCGTTATTGCATTGATAACTGATCTCATTCAGGTATTGACCACCAATCTTTATGGTTCCCTGCTCAGCAAAAATACTGAGTGACCCTTCCATATTTTTTTCATAACTATTCACTGTATAATGAAAACTGCCCAGGATACCGTTTTTAAATTTCAGGCTCAGCACACCCGTATCTTCAAATTCAATATGATCGCCGTGATTGAGATTAGCCGAAAAGCCCTGCACTTTTTCTACTTCGCCAAACATCCAATACATCAGGTCAACAAAATGGCTGAACTGTGTAAATAGCGTTCCCCCGTCAAGCGACAATGTTCCCTTCCAACTATTATCATAATAAGAAACAGGACGGTTCCAGAAACAATTTACCTGGATACTGAAAATTTTACCAAGCTTGCCTGCATCCAATAATTCTTTTACGGCAACTACCGGTGGGTTAAACCTGTTTTGTTTTACAATAAATAAATGCTTTTGGGTTTTAAGTGAAGCATCTATCATGGCTTTACAATCACCGGAGTGGATAGCCATCGGCTTTTCGCATACCACGTGCAAGCCCTGCATCATAGCTTCAATGCTATGTGCTGCATGAAGCCCGTTGGGAGTGCAAACACTCAGCAGTTGCAATTCTTTTTCAGTTGCCAGCATTTCCGAAAGGGATGTGTAAGCCCTTGCCCCATATTGAGCAGCCAATAACTCCGCTTTTTCTTTTACAACATCACAAACGCATAAGAGGTTGCCCTGGATATGAATATGTGCCGCATGCCGGGTACCAATATTGCCGCAGCCAACTATCCCAAATTGATATTTACTCATAATTTATCCGCTGCATTAAATAATTCATTGTATTTGTTTTTGAGTTCTTCCAGGTTCGTATGCTGCCGTGCATAAGTGGCTGCACCATCACAATAGGTAAAAAATATATCAGGCCCCATGGCCGCAAAGTTTTCAATAGCTGCAGCGAGGGTATCTATTGATGGTTGCAGATTGATGCCCGCCTGCGCTTCTTCTAAATGCAACCAGGGAAGGTTTAAGCTTGTTACTACCGGTACCCCGGCGCTCAGCGCTTCGATAATGGCATGGCCATAATTTTCACTTACACTGGGTAAAATAAAAAGCTGCTGTTCCTGTAACTTCTCCGGTATTTTATGCGCAGGTATTTCACGGTGAAAAAAAACAGTGATATGCCCCGGTAATTTTTTTATTTGTTCTAAGCAGGCCTCCCAATAAACAGTATCTTTCACTGGGCCATAAATATGATATTCCACATTTGCTTTTACATTTTCCAATGCTTGTAATACCAGCAAATAATTTTTCATGGGGCTTACAATACCTACGCTGATCATCTTTAAGTTACCAGGTTCTTTTTGTACCGGTATTTGAGCCGGCAATAAGCGTGGAAAATTGGCAGCCACCCTCACCCGTGCTTCCGTACCCAATGCACAGGTTATATGGCCTGCCTCTACGGTGTCTGTTGCCTGGAAAATAGTACGCCTGGCGAGGCCCATCGTTTTCATCAGTACGAGAAACACTTTTTTCTTCCATGATTTTTGCTCCAGCGCACCCGGATGCATCATACCCCTTACCGATAATAATTTATGAGGCGCTTTTGCAAATAATAAAGGCACAATGGTATAATGCCAGGAAAACATGCCGATCATATAAACCCAGTCCGGCTTGATCTTTTGTACCTGGTTTATTAAATTTTCGCTCCTGTTCTTGCTGGTAGCATACCACACTTTAGTATATTCATTAAAAGGCACCCATTCATTTACAGTAGCAACGGCAATGGGTTCCCCGTTTAAATCGCTGTTACTGGTATAAATATAAAAACGGTAACCGCTGTTTAGTTCATTCACCATATTTACTATACTCTGTATGGGCCCACCGGCTTTAAAAGCCGGGCTAAACCAGGGGATGGTAATGAAGATAGTGGGCACGATGCCGGTTTTTATTTTTTATTTGAAGATTGAATACTAAAAACTTAAAAGCATTTTTATATTCAATCATTTAGTGTTGTTACCCCGATAAATTGCTTCCTGGTAGGTAAGGGTCAGTTTTGGCCTGCAACCGGGGCATTACACGGCGTACCCTGAATTGATGCTCAAAAACTTTTATCATTACAAAAATGATAAATAACGATTTAATGAGATGCCCCCATACCGTTTGCAATTCACAATCGGGCCTGATAGGATAATAAAAAGAAAGTGCGGTAAACAATATAAGCACGGGGTAATATTTACTGAACTTTTTAAATTGGCATAAAATATAACTATATACAAGGCCCATAATAAACATAAAAATGCAGCCACCCCATGCCCCGAAATTTACATACGCATCACCAATAGACCCTAAAGCCATTGAAGTGCCGACGGTAACCCTTACACCTGAATATTTATAAAGAATTTCCGGGTCACCTGCCCTTAATTTATCAGGCGCCAAAATACGGGGAAGTACTGCAGCTTCTAATAATTGCATTAACTCCTTTCCATTAGAATAGGGTTCCCTGTCAGGAACGGTAATCATAATATTTGTAATAATCCATCCCTGGTTAATACGTGTATTGGCAGAAGCAATATTTTCATAACTGAAGAACCCTTTTTCAGCATTTTCCTGTTCATATACATTCGCCAGTGTTTCTACACTTCCTTCCTCGCCCGATCCAATGGCTTTCCGAAAACTTCCCTTTAACAGTTGAATGGTAAGCGCTAATAAAATAAACAAAGCCACGCCTATTATTTTTACATTGATAGAAATTTTGTATTTGATGGCAAAAACAGATGCTGTAAAAATAATCCAGGTGAGCAGGTCATGAAACATACCTTCACCCAGTGATGATGAAACGATAGAACCCATTACAAGTACCATCGGTAAGGGTTTTAATTGCTTGCTACCCAGTATGAGTAAGAACAAGCCGATGAATTTAAAACTACCTAATAAATAAAATACAAAACCAAATTCTGATGAAAAGAAATTAGATATTACACTCGCAAAAAAACCCAGGATGATAAAGATATAAGGGATCCTGCCATTTTTCTGGACGAACCGTTTAATCCCTTCCTCGTTTACAGCCTCGCCGTCAAGGTTTCCTGCAAACAGGTGCAAGCCTACAATAAAAGCACAAACCGAGGGAATGGCATATAAAAAATATTCAGTGGCAGGCACCTTCATCTGGTACATATAGTATGCGTACTCCTCCAGGCCATTATAAGCAAAAGCAGGGCCTATAAAAAATTGTAAGCACATGAAGGCACCCAATAAATACCGTACCGGAATAAAATGGCCGATGGAATCAAATAACAATCCAAATTGAAACAATGAAATTAAAATAGCAATATAAGCAAGCACAGGCAAATCAATAAAAGCAAGCCTGATGAAGATTGCCACTATTATAAAAATGCTCCAATTAAACTTTGGTGTAACGATGCTTTTCAAAATGTGTTATTCATTAAATTTTCAAGTGAGTCACAAATTCTTTGGTAAGTGAACTCATTCACAATTTTAAAGGAAGTATTTCCCATTGGGGCTAACTGTGCCCTGTTATCTAAAAAATATTCCATTTTTTTAAGAAGATCCTTTTGATCTCCGCTTTTAAAAATGAAGCCGTTTTGTCCATCCTGCAACAGGTCATAGGCACAACCACATTTATTGCTTACCAATACCGGCCTGCTACATGCCATTGCTTCATTAACTGATAATCCCCAGGTTTCACCGGGCCCTTTGGAAGGTAATACAAAAATGTCACAAGCGCTGTACAAGCCTGGCATTTGTGTTTGATTTTGAAATGGAAGGAAATGAATGTTTGGGTTTTCTTCAAATTCATTTTTTAATGACGATTCCAAAACACCATTGCCCGCTATCAGCAGGTGGGCATTATTTTTTTTTAACTGCACAAATGCATTTAACAATAAAGCAGGGTCTTTTTTAGGTTCCAGCTTACCGGCAAATAAAAATACAATTGCAGTTTGAGGTATATTTAATGAAGAACGGATCTTATTTCTTGCTTGCTCATCAAAACAAAACCTTGTATTGTCAATGGCATGAGGCGCCAAAACCAATTGATCATCTTGAAAACCTGCATACTTATAATATTTCCTGTTTTCCTGGCCAACATATATGGCTTTGTCCACATGACGATAAACCCAGTTCAATATTTTTTTCTTACAAAATTCTTTTACCCCATTTTGCTTATCGAGCAAGGTAGAATCGCCCCGGAAAAAAATGGGTATTTTATTGTGAAAAAACCTCAACACTTTCAAGTGGCTTTTAAAATTCCAACCAAAGATTAATATGGCATTCGGCTTCCATACCTGCAATTCATAGATCAGGGTTGGGTTGTTTATCCCATTGTAATGCTGTGAGCCAGGTTGTTTTGCAATATTGTTTACAAATGTATAAGGATAGCCTTCTAATAAATCAATATCCCATTGTATCGCTTTTGCAAAACCGGGATCAAATTTATGTTCCATCACTTGCTGGCCCCATGTATAAAAAACCATTATTGAAAACTTATCCTGTTCTGCCAGCAATTTAAATAAAGGTGCATTGTATTGGATGGGATGAGTTGTTATAATGGCGAGTCTTTTCAATTTACGAATGGAGGATATACTTTCAATAAATAAAACAAATGTTAAGGAATTTCTTTAAATAATGGATGCTCAATTCCTATAGCAAAAAGATTATAAGCATTCAAAATATTGTTTTCATCAGATAATATTGTACCATTTCTATCAATTGAGAAAACTTTAAAATTAATGGATAAGAATAATTGATGCAAACCCGATGGGGCAGAATTTTCAAACAATATAATCATTTGGGGGTTTTTCTTAATGGTATCTAAGCTACCACGCAAAACTTTTAATTCATGCCCTTCAGTATCAATTTTTATAAAATTTATAACTTCTTTATTTCCCTTTTGGTTTAAAAAATCATCAATGGATACGGCATGAACCATTTCTGTTTGGGAATTGTGGCCATCATCTTCTTCAATTAAGTAATTAATACCCGAGAACCCTCCTTCTATTTTAAATACCTGGTTTGAATTAGTTTCTGAAACAGCAGCATTTAACGGTATAAACTCTTCGATAATCCCATTTATAAAAAGATTATTTTTTAAAGCCACAAAATTGTCTTTAGCAGGTTCAAAACAATACCCTCCCGTAAATAAATCTTTTAATAAGAGCGTATAAATCCCCATGTGGGCGCCAATATCAAGGATCAACCCTCCTTTTACAACATGCTTTCTCAAAAAAGTAAATATATTCTGCTTCATAAGTCTTTACATAAATATTACCGGTACTGTTTGTTGAATTTGGTTCTAAAATAAATTTGTACCCATTATCTAAGCGTGAGATAATAGGGAGCCCGACAAGCCTTTTATAAATTTGCCATACAGCAGCTAAAAATAAACGGTATAGTTTTTGCCCTTTATTAGAGGGGCTTTGCCAAATATATCCTACGATACTTTTTATTGATTTAGAAAATCCCATCCGTCCCATTAATTAAGTATGTTATCTATTGTTAATTGATTTTTGCCCTGCATATTGCTTTTTTAAAATCTTCAACTGATTTATTATTTGTAAAATCCCACTTGATTTCCTGGTAGTTTAAAGACGGATTATTATCCCGTAACTTCTCCTGCCAATCGTAATGCGGCCTTACCACCAATGCATCAGATAAAAATGCAGCCCAATAGCCGAAAGTGCTGCTTTTTGACAGGATCATTATTTTGCTTTTACTCAACAATAAGATATCTAAAATGTCAGGCTTTGATGCTGCGATTGTGATACCAGGTAATGCTAATATTTCACTAATTTCAGATGGATCGGCATCAGTAAAAATAGTTACCGGCATTTCTTCGTTTCTTGTTTGCCTGATCAATTTTATCGCATTCATAAAATAATCTAAGGGCGTTGTTTGGTTCCCCAATTTAAAATCGCCCCGCCTGATGTGGACACCTACTACTGGTGTAGCATAGCCCGCTAATTGAGTGTGCATCCTGGGTGTTAACATCCCATATAATTCACCTGATATCAATTCCCGGTGCTGCCTCAGTTCACCAAACAAATCTTCATTGGTTATTACTTTATTAAAGAGGAAGATCGTTTTTGTGTGATTATCATTTTCATACAAATCCACTTTTGGCTCACCAATGTTTTTGTAAAACAATAATTGGAATTTAACAAGAAGCCTTTGGGCAAAACTTGTTTCTTTAAAATATCCCATATACAACCGGGATTTATTTTCCCTGCGCAGTAAAGCGCCCCATTGCAAACCCCACCATGCAGAAGTCACCAGGGGCAAACCATTTAATTTTGAGAATACCATTCCCTTTGCCCATACCAATAATTTATTTCCCAACCCGGTTTTGGGAAGCATGACATATACCCTATTCAGTTTTTTATGCCCCAATTTTTATATCCTTTGGCTTTGCCCAAATCATGGTATCGGTACCTCTTTCATGCTGTTCCCAGGGTTCGCCCTGTAAAGAAAATAATGCATAGCCCATATTTTCTATAAAATCTTTGGCTGCTCCAATGGCAACCTGCGCCTGGTCTTCGGCCCAGGGCTCAAATTCAAACAAAATGTTTTTTATTTTCTTTTCTTTCAATAATCTTTTCATGCCTTCAAAAACATATATCTCAAAACCCTGTACATCCACTTTCATCCAGTCAATAACTGGTATATTTTTTTCTGCACAAAAACCATCCATACTGATTGATTTTACCATCACAAATTCCTGTGAATAAGTAGGCGCCAATGAACTTTTACCGTACAGGTCACTCTGGTAGAATTTCATGGTTTGTTCATCATCCTGGTGCACTAATTTATTGTACAGTTCATAATGTAAAATTTGGTTGTCCTTAAAATTTTTCTCCAAATATTCAAATACCATGGGTGAAGCTTCA
The DNA here is from genome assembly GCA_016710595.1 of Niastella sp. Taxonomy (GTDB): domain Bacteria; phylum Bacteroidota; class Bacteroidia; order Chitinophagales; family Chitinophagaceae; genus Ferruginibacter. The sequence continues at coordinate 82,809 of JADJVM010000010.1, read as the reverse complement.
AAACCAAAATAATGAACGCCCGGTTTCGATTTTACAATCGGTAAGCCGATAGACCCTATGTTGGCGCCAATATCAAAATACACTGCATCGCCTGGTACCTGCCTTTTTAAAAACTTTACAATATCCTGTTCATACACTCCATTGATCAAAAGCTCCAACCCTAAGTTTTCTTTGGTATTGGGTACGTTATATATTATGCCACCGTGTGCCGTAAAGGAAACCGGGGCTGACTGGTTGATGCCTGAATTGAAGATCATTTTTCCCAATCGCATTTTTCCTTTAAACCAGGGCAGTGACCTATAAACGGATAACAATTTATTCATTGGGTTTTTGCAACGCTTCATTTAATAATGTTGCTAATTTTTTGGTAACAGTAAAGGCAGAATATTGCTCAAATATTTTTTGGTTAATTGAATCTTTATTAAAACTTTCGGCAAATTGCAGGAATGATGTAAAAAAAATATCAAATTCTTTTTCAATACTGCCAATGCCGGCTTCACCATCAAAACTCAATACAATGCCTGCACAGGAATCTCTCAAAACCTGTACTGCAGTGCTTTTATTATGCAGCACTGCCAAAATAGGTTTGCCTGAAAGTACCGCCTGGTACGATTTTTGAAGGGGTGTAATGGGGTTCTGTACTGCCTAAAATAAACACCCCATCTGCCTCATTCAAGTGAACCAATACATCTAAGTAAGGGATTCTTTTTGGGTATTCATAAATGACCGTTTGCCATAAACCATATTTTTCTGCCAGTGGTTTTACATTAAACCCATTTTCATCATCCGGTGTTTTGCCCGTGCCGATAAAATGAAATTCAATATTCTTAAACAGCTCTTTGTTTTTAGTGATGTTCTTAAAAATTGATTCTAATGCTGAATATGCTTTTGGCAACATAGCACCGGCGTACATTAACTTTATTTTGCCATCCTGTTTATTAAAAAGATAAGGCTCCAAATGTAAAGACTGAAGCAATTCATGATCTTTTTGTTCACCACCATAAGGCATAGCTCCTGCCTTTGCCTGTTTTCTTAAATGAGGGTTTCGTTCCAATACTGCTTCATAATAGCCTGCCGCCACACCGGTAATTAAAGAAGCGTTTTTAATAGCAACAGGTTCCAGGATGCCAGCCATCTTTTTACTGAACCAATGCCTTGAAAATGTTTTATTGCTCCCGGGGAAAATCATGTACCCAGGGATCTATATAATCAATGCCATATTTAATACCCGTGCTGCGGTGTAACATCCTTCCTAGCAAAGCGCAATAAAAAGAGGGAATGGAAATGTATAAAAAATCGAAACCTTCCGATTTTATTAATTGCTTTGCCTTTTTATATAATTGAGAAAATGCCCGCAGACCAATGTCGCCAATAAGCCTGGGTTTTGTAATGGAGTAAGCATTTACCTTTTTCTATCCGCAGGTCATTTGGCAATAGTTTGGCAAGGTTCCAATCCAGGGTTTCTTCATAATATTTTTCATGAACGGTAAGAATGGTTGGTTGCCAGCCAAATGACGGTAAATGTTGCGCAAACAATCTTGGCCTGTGTACCCCTGCTAAATTACCGGGCGGGAAATGAGGATATAAAATGAGAATTTTTTTCAAACTAAGAAAGCCCTGATAGCTACCTCAACCAGGTATTTTTTAACCTTTTCTTTTGCAGGTGGATTTGGAATAACATAATCAATTGCTGCATTTCAACAGCAAGCATTTTTGTTTTGATTGACTTATTTGTAAAACTGTCAAAATTAATAGACTTGCCATAGACTTGCACATTTCATTACTCTTGAAACAATTTAATCCGAAACAATATAATGACATATTTCAGGCGTTCCCATTTCAGGTGATTTACCTGTTTCAGCAACCGTGATGTTATTGTAATATTTTTTCAAAATAGCATAACATCTTTTACCAATTTCAGGTGAATGTACTTCAATCATTAAAACCGGCTTTTTTCTTTGCATTAATTCAGTTGACCCTTTCAGCACAAACTCTTCAGCGCCTTCTACATCAATCTTAATAAAATCAGGCTCAGGCATTCCATCTTTTATTAACTGGTCTAAACTCATGCACTCCACTTCCACCTCTTGCAGGGGAGCTTCAGCAGATTGAAAAGTACTATGTTCTAATTTGCCCATGGTGGCTTCAGGCATTATTTTAAATACCGCTTTACCGGGAGCATCAGAAATTGCATACTCCTTAAGTGTAATCGGCAAGTTATTATTTAATGAAATCAATTTTTTTATTCTCTCAATATTTGCCGGCATGGGTTCAAATACAAAAACAGCAGAAGCCCCATTTAATGCCATAATACCTGCATAATATCCTTTATAACCACCAATATCATAACAAACCCAATTTTTTTTAATGGCTTGCTGAAGTTGCTTCGCATACTCTAACTCAAAGGTTCCTATCCACATTAACTTATCATCCGGCATTTGCACCGGGAACTGAAGTCCTTTTGCCGGCCCTCCGGAAATAGTGGCTACGAATGATTCTTTGTTCACCCATTTCCGGAGCAGGAACAGCTGCAATTGTTTTAAAACTGGAATCTTGCGGATACTATCCCGAATGCCAAATGGTATTTTACCCGCTAACTGAATTATTACATTTTTAATGCTCATAAGTATTTTTCAATTAATCCATCCAATTTTTTTCCTGTGCCTGCCAGGAGAAAATTTGCTGGTATATTTTTTTTTGATTTTGTTTTTCCGCTTCAGCAATATTGCTAAGGAATTGAATGGCATCTTCCCATTGATGCACGTCTTCAATATCAACCAGGCAAACTGTGGCAGGAAAGTAATCGGCCACTTCTTTTTGCCCTTTTGTATTGGTAGCTAATACGGGTACTCCCACTTGTAAGTATTGTAATATCTTATTTGAAATAGTATGACTTTTATTTTCATTTATGTTTTCTTCAATGGCCAGTCCAATATCGAACTTTGAAATAAACCCTGCTAACAAATGATGGGGCATAAAGGAATGTAATATTAACTGGTGCTGCTGAAAAGGAAAATTCTTATTTAAAAATTCTTTGTATCCCACATCCAACATTCCCAGCAAATGCAATGCTACCGGCACAGTACAATTTTCCAAAGCTTTTAATAAGTATTCTATCCCCCTGTCCGGGCCTATATTTCTTGAAAACCATAACAACTTTATTCTTTTATCACCATTGGATGATTCTATAGGCTCTTCTTTTTCGCTGAGGGCATCTTCCGGGAAACCGTTATATATAACGGTGATATTTTTATCAATATGATGATATTCATTTAATGCGGCCGCCATACTTTGTGAAGTAGTCGTACAAAACAATCCATGCATCAACGCATAGCGTTCTACTTTATTCAATAATGAAACTGCCCGCTGTGGCACGAGGTAATCATGAGAATACCAGTCTTCAAAATCAAAAGCCACTTTTTTACCCGCTTTTATTAAATCTCTGCCAACATAAAATGCACATTCAAGATGAGCAACGTACAAATTGGCATTCTCCTCAATTGCCTTTTTCAGCATTAACTCCGGCGCAGCGCTAATAGCCCATTTGATTCCTATTTTTAGAAACCGTTGCATTTCAGCAGCCAACCGGTTCCTGAGCCTGTAAAAAAAACGTTTTATTCCCTGTATCTCTCCTGCTGTTAAATTAAGATATGCTTTATACGAAATACGGTGGCCTTTCAGTATTTCAAAATCTTTTTCAAGCAATTGTTTCGATTGCCTCATGGAAAGTATTACAACCTCGTAACCTTTCTTTTCATAATAAAAAGCTTCTTTCCAAAGCCGTGGATTAATGCACACATGATGATCAGAAAGAAGACAAATTTTAATGGCCATTAAAAAAGTAATTGGAATTATAAATAAACATCTTTATTTAATAAATGATTTAATAAAAAGAGCCGTTTTCCAGCCAAAGATTTTTTTAACTTTTTTTTTCTGTTTTCCTCCCAGCAATATTCTTGCAAAGAATTCCCCATCAACATCAGGGCAGCAATAGAGCCTCCAGCCGCTCGTCAATTAGCTTATTTGGAATTTTTTCTGCCGGTTTTAGATTAAAAGCTTCCTGCATTTGTGGGCTGGATTTTTTTAAGTTAATTATAATCTAAATGAATTCAGAATTAAGTTTGAGAAACAATGTGTTCGAAAGGATTAAATATAATTTTTAAACAATAAAAGCGTACTTTAAATAATCAGGTTTTATTTCTTTTTAATTTGTATAAAAGCTTTAAATAGCCCAATTGATAAAAAAAAGATTGAATTCTTTTAGCCCATTTCCAGCCAAATATTTTTTTTAAACGTAAAAATAAAACCCCGCCAGCATCTGGTATATAAGAGCCATTCCCATATTTTTCTATTTTTTCAATATACCTGTTTTGAAGCTCCTTATATTTTGGATACATGTGGTAGTACTGCATTAAAAAAGTGTTGCTTACCAGTTTGCGGGTTCTAATAGAATCTTCCACAGCAAGTAATTGTTCTCCAATAAGACAAGCAGCCAGATAGGTTGACTCATAATATTTTTTTGATCTGCCGGCGGAAATACTGCCAGGCATACCGGACCGGTAATATAGTTTTGCTCCCGACGAAAACTTTACAGCTTTTGAAGCAAGCAAAATCCTGTTGAAAAATTCTGTATCATTAAATAAAATCAGCCGCTCATCCCACAATCCTGCTATCTCAATTAGTTTTCTTGGGATAAGCATAATTCCACATTGCAGCATAACTCCCGAAGCAGAAGCGGTTAAAAAATCAAGTGGCTTCATATCTTTCCAATAATGAAGAGGCGTAAAATTGGCTTCATTCGGTTCATCATTAAAAAACCTTGCCCATTCGCCGTATGCTACACATTCTTCAGATTCGCCCACTACATCCATCTGCTTCTCTATCATTTCGGGGTTCAACAAATCGTCTGAATCCATAAACTTAACATAACTACCCTTACTATGCCGGAACCCGGTATTTAAAGCTGCATCCTGTCCCTTATTCTCCTGTTCCAATGCGATAATTCCTTTTTCTTTATACCGCTCCAGTATATCAGCAGTTCCGTCAATGGATCCATCATTTACTACAATAATTTCAAGCGGCTTCCAGGTTTGATTCAGCACTGAATCTAAAGTTTGCTCAATATATTTTTCAGCATTATACGCAGAAATTACAATTGATACCAGTACTTTATTCACCGTTTATTCTCATTTATTTAAATCCTTTTTATCTAAAATCACAAATCAGGTTTTCTCCCTGCTGATATTTTTTATACTTCAATCCCTGAAGCGCTTTATAAAATATGGATGGAATCATTTCATCAATATTTTCGTGTAGTTCTATGGCCATCCATTTTATTTTACATAGCCAATCAATGTAATTTTTACTAAATAATTCTTTTTCTGCTCCTTCAATATCAATTTTTAAAATATCAATTACTAAAAATTTATACTCTTCCATTAATTGAAAAATACCTACCGCCTCAATTGTATTTTCTTTTCCGGGCGCAGACTCTTTCACCCTTAAACTCCAGTTACCTGTACCCATATCTATCATTTCCATTGATGCAGGGCCTGACCATACCGCTTTATTTAAACAGGTGATGTTTCCATAAAATGATGCATTCTTCTGTAAGACTTCAAAATTCTGTTTATCAGGTTCTATCGCTATTATTTTTGCAGCAGGGTATTTACTGGCAAAATAAATGGCTGAAAGCCCAATATTGGCACCACAGTCAATAATAAAAACCGGAGATAAATCTTTAGGTACTTTATATTCTTTTGCAAAAAAGATCTGAAATAAAGTAGTAACATCTGCCTGGAAATTGCTTAAAAAAACCGGGTGCTTTAATCCTTTTATTTTTCTGTTGTATAATTTATTTTTTAAAATCTTTGATTGCAACAAAAACCAGATTGATGCTGCCCCAAATTTTTTATATATTAAACGGTAATACTTAAATTTTTTATTCATGTAACAGTTATTTGTAATAGCATCTCCTGCTACTTACAATTGTTTGGGATGCTTTTTGAAATACAATAAACCCTGTATAAAATCATTAAAAGAATATGTAGTAAGTGTACAGGCCTCTTTTATTTTTTTAAAATTACGATTTATAAGCAGGTGTTTAAGAAGCTGTACAGCAAATCGGCGTTTGTTCTTTTTCTTAAGCCATTCAAGTTCATTGGATGTAAATGGTAAGGGCAATTCAACAAGCGCATCTCTTAAATACATATAATTGTTATACATATAACTGAAATAGTTATTTATTTCCTGCCCATCGTGGCGCCTGTAAAAAACAAGGTCAAAAGGAATTAACAAAATAGCTGTATTACATGCTACTTTTAAATTGAAATACATATCATTTGCCGGGCCATACTTTTCTGGGTAGCCACCTATTGCGTCAAAGAATGTGCGCCGGATAAATGTACCACCTGGGCCTATATATAAAAATTGTTGCTCAAAAAAATGCTTTCGTAAGGCTTCGTTAGGTTCTATAACAAAGGTTTCAGGTGAATGTGACCATTGCATGGCGAAATTAAAATCGGGTGTAAGATTAACAAGCTGTAACATTTTGGGAATGGTATCTGCCAGCATTTTATCATCCGAATCGCAGAACATAATAAATTCAGTTTTTGAGTAAGAAGCCGCTCTATTCCGATTAGGATAATCGCCTAAATTTTTTTCATTCACGTAAACTTTTATTCGATCATCTTTCCCTGCATAGCTTTTTGCAATTGCCACTGTATCGTCTTTTGAGCAATCATCCACAATAATCAATTCCCAATTTTGGTAGGTGGAAGCCAATACAGACTCAATGGCTTCGCCAATAAATTGCTGCCGGTTGTAGGCGGTCATAAGAACAGAGACTAAAGGAAGACTATCCATGTAAATATCTGAAGTTCTTTTTTAGGTTATTCAATGGCTTTTCAACCAAAATCCAAGAAAGTATAGCAATGACTACAAGAAGTAAAAATTGTGATAAAAAAATTAAAATTCCGTTTTTAAATTCTGGAATAATGCTCCACTTTTCTAAAACATATAGTCTTTCACTGCCGTTTAAATTTCTTAATAGCCATGGAATAAAATTATGATATAAGTACAATCCATAACTTATTTTACCAAAAAAAGAAGTTATCCTGTTAGCAAAAATTTTATCCAAAATTTTATTCTCTCTGGTGATTAACAACTTTATAAAATAGAAAGAAAATAATGCATTAATTATCTGGGTTAAGTTTACTCCGAAACCTTTAAGTATACCGTACATCAGAATTATAAATAGCAGAATGAAAATCGGAACATCAAAACGTAAACTAAATGTTTTGGAAGAAGTATTCTTAATAAATGCCAGTAAGCCTCCCATGCTCAATGTACTCATGCAAGATTGTAGACTAAAGATTTTAAAACTATTATCGTAATAGTTTAATAATATGTATATAAGAGAAAATGAAATAAAACCAACTAAAGCATGACCTAAATATTTTAATGGTACTAAAAAAATGACTGCGGGCCAAAAAAGATAAAACTGCTCCTCCACTGCTAAGGACCAAAGGTGAGAAAACATGCCTAGCCACTGCTCATTATAAATGATTAGGTAATTAGTAAGATAAAATATGAACCAAATAAAATTATCTGTTATGATAGGTATAGAAAGGAAAAAAAATATAAATACCACCAGATAATAAATAGGGAAAATCCTAAGTGCCCGCCTGATATAAAATGTTTTAAAAGATTGGAACAAATTAATTGACGATTTTATATTTTCCTTTTGTAAAAGAAGATTCTGCGATATTAAGAAGCCGCTTAAAACGAAAAACATATCAACACCCAATTTTCCGAAACCCGTGTCTTGAAAATATTCAGGTAACCAATGGAAAAATATAACAAGCATAACAGCTATAAATCTGAAACTGTCTAAATATTTGTAATATTTATTTGGGGTAGCTTTTTTTAAAGGGCTAATTAATTCCATAAATAAAACCAAGAAACTTTTAAACGGGGTATTGCCGCTTTAATTTCCAATTTTAATAATTTTCTGATGGCTATTTTAAAGGCTGTATTCCTGCGCCTTGCCTTTATTAATCTTATTTGTTGGTGAGTGAATGGACAATTATTATTAGACAAAAACCTGAGTTTGATTTTTTCATATTCCACCACAAATTGTTGTTGATCCTGTACTTCCTGCCCTGCATGTTGCCGGGCATAAGTGCCATAGGAGAATGATTAGAAAGTTTATGCCACATTTCAAAATCGGTTACCATGCGTTTCTCTGCAAAACCACCAACTGCCTCAAAAGTTTTTTTAGAAATTATGGCTAATCCGGGGGAAGCAAAAAATATCGGTTGCTTAAAATAATGAAATTCATAAGCTTCCTTTTTATCAAGGTATAAAGGCAAAACCGATTCATCCACTGCATGTAAAAAATTACTGATTCCCCAACCTGCACCTGGATTTTGCTCCATATAACCTACCATATCTTTTAACGCTCCTTCATGATCAGATCGTCAGAATCGAGGTATTTCAGGTATTTACCGTTCGCATAAAATGCCGCTTTATTCCTGTTGGGATAATCCCCAAGATTCTTTTCATTTACATACACGTGAATGCGATTGTCTTTTTCTGCATAACTTTTTGTAACGGCTACTGTATCGTCTTTAGAACCATCATCTACTATAATCAACTCCCAATTTTGGTAGGTGGAAGCCAATACAGACTCAATGGCTTCAGCAATAAATTGCTGCCGGTTGTAGGCGGTCATGAGAACGGAAACCAATGGATCCTGAAAATTCATATAAAATTCTGTGAATGAAAATAATTGCTAATGAATAAAACTGCAAATAGGCAAAATGTATCCCGCTTATTTATTCTATGGTTAATAAAGGAAGGTTTTTAATCATTTCAAACTGGCCTTCAAAATCTCTTCTGAAAAGCCGCAGTTGATGTATATTTTCTTTGAACACAATTGCCTGGATATTATTCATAAAATTTTCATTAAAATCTTCGGGGTTTATAAAAAAAGCATTTACACCATTGGTTTCTACCGTTATAAATTGATACCCATATTTGGCAAATAAATTTTTCCATCCGCTGATGGATACACCGTAATATAAATAAGGGTGATCTGTGTGAAACATATTAAACTCCGGATTGTAAGGAATTGTATTGCTTCTTTCCGGGCCGAAAGCAGAATTATACTCCACCACAATTATTTTAGGCTTTAGCCCTTTTTCAAATAAATGCCGGGTAATGTAATAATCCATCCCATCTATATCAATTGAAAATACATCAGGGTTTTTATACAATGCTTTTTCATAAATGACCTGCACCGTAATTTCATTTACAAAAAGGTTCAGGCTTTCTACTAAAAAGGGTTTAATGATCAAAGCTTCATTGTGTGTATAAGCGCTCCCCTCTACCTGGATGCCGGCAAATTTTTTAACATGCGCCAAATAACTTGTATTATTTTCCAAACCATTTCCTGACCCTATTTCAATAAAATATTTATTGGAATGTTGTAATCCTGAGAGCAAATATTCAATGATACCATCTTCACCATTTTGACTGAACCCACTAAACTCCCATGTTCCAGGTTTTACAGGGTTTATGTTCCGTATTGTTGCTGAAACGGCGCTTCTTGAAAAAGCATTGTTGAGCAACAAATTCATATAAATATCTTTCGCATAAAAATTAGCCTCAGCAGGAAATATTTTTTTCTTTAAAAAAGATTTTACACTCATTATATTATTTATTTTTTCAGTGTGCCGATTCCAGGAAACGAATCAATGATTCACCAATATTATCCCAACTATACTTAGCTTCTACCAATTGCCTTGCATTGCTGCTGATGAGCGCACTCATATCGGGATGTGTAGATAATGCTATAATTTGATTTGCAAATTCAACTGCATCATCTGCAATCATGGCATGTATCTTATTTGTGGCTTCAATGCCTTCAATCCCAATTCTTGTAGTGACAACAGGATTACCTAAACTCATTGCCTCTAATATTTTAAATCTTGTACCGCTCCCATTTAATAAAGGCGCTATGGCCACATTACATTTCCTGTACCAGCTAATTACTTCTTCTACTTCACCTATAAATTGCACCCCAGGGTCCTGTTGCAATGCCTCGTAATCCTGCTTGTTACCCCTGCCAACAACAAATAATAATGCACCGGGTAATTGCTGCATTACGATGGGCCAAACATTTTTGTAAAACCAAAGTAAACCTGTTTTATTGGGTTCATAATCCAGGCTCCCACAAAATAGAATGTTTCTTAATTGTCCCGGAGATGTATTGATGGAATGGGAGAACATGGTTGTATCTACACCATTCGGCAACACATACCCTAACTTGATCTTATTTTGATTCATTTGGGTAAATAAATCTAAATCTAACTGGCTGCAACAGAAAATGCCGTCCACAATCTGATATAGATTTGTTTCTAAGCGCAGGATTTCATCGGCTTCCTTTTGCTGGGCTGCTGTTTTATTTTTATTCCGTTCTGCCAGGGTTGACTCAACATTATATGCATTAAAAAAAATGGCAGCACCGCTATTCAATTTTTTAAGCCAGGTAGCATAATAAGTTAACTGCAAATTTTCGAGGATGATGTAATCAAATGAATGGCCGCTCAGGAGATTCTTTAAAATGGGGTATAGTTTCAAAAAAAAACTGTCAGTATCCCTGCTTAAATTTTTTGTGATGAACCTGTATTTTAAAGCATCCCCAATGCGTGCGGGCAATAAAGAAAAAATATCTTTTGGCGCCTTTTGATCCCGTGTGGAATAAACCGTTGCATTGGCAATGGCAGGATAATTGGCTACTGCCGCTAATAAATCTTCTTTACCGGAATGTGTAACCACCGTAAGGTCGCAATATTTTGAAAGCTGGTGAAAAACATGAAAGCACCTGTGCATCCCGCCATTTTTAGGTGGGTAGATGTTTTCAAAAGGGATTATCATTAAAACCTTTTTTTTCATTTATCAATCAATTTTTGAAACTTCAGTTCTTCCTGCAGCAATATATCCAGCACATCAGAAAACCGGTAATGATAATCCCAGCCCAGTTCAGATTTAGCCTTTGTATTATCTCCATAAATATCTTCTATTTCGGTAGGCCTTAGCAACGAGGGCAATACTTCCACACATTGCATGGATAATCCCAGGCGGTCAAAAATATATTCAATTATAAACTTTAAAGAAACGGATTCGCCTGAGCAGATTAAATAATCAGCAGGCTTATCCTGTTGCATCATCAGCCACATGGCTTCTACATATTTAGGTGCAAAACCAAAATCACGTTTTAAATTGATATTGCCCACAAACAATTTTTCATTGTTCCTGTACTTAATATCTATGGCGCCTAAAATCACTTTCTTTACAAAGAAAGAAGGCTTCCTTAAAAATGATTCATGGTTGAACAATACACCGCAGCAATTATACAAACGATAAGCTTCCCTGTAATTGGTAGTGATCCAGTGAGCAGATGCTTTTGATACAGCATAGGGGCTTAATGGGTGCATGGGTGTATTTTCGTTTATCGGTAACGAACTTACTTTACCATACATTTCGCTACTGGATGCCTGGTAAAAACGGGTGGGATAGCCAATGATCTTGATGGCTTCCAATAAATTTAATACCGAAATAATATTAAACTGTATGGTTCCTATCGGCTGAGAAAAAGATTGGCCTACCGAACTCTGGGCAGCAAGGTTGTAAACCTCATCAGGCTGGTATTTTTTAAACAGGCTTATAATTTGGGTAAGGTCATGCAGGTCGCAATTTTCAAAAATCACCTGGTTGGTGATATCAAGATAATCAAATCCTGTATAATTTATTTCACCGGTACTTCTTACCATTCCGATTATACGATACCCTTTTTCAATTAAAAATTTAGCAAGGTATTTTCCATCCTGGCCTGTAATGCCCGTTATTAATGCTGTCTTCAATTTATTTTTAAAATTTATACCTCAAAATAGTTTTAATTAAAAACGATCTCATTCATATTGCTGCATATTTTTTCCCAGGAGTACCATTCATTCACCCAGGCATTTAAGTTAGATGCCAGGCTTTCACGCATTTCTTTATTTTCAATTAATACCTGTATGGCCCGTGCAAATTCCTGTTCATCATCTGCAAGTAAAATATTTGAGCTGTCTAAGTTTTCAAGTCCTTCTGCACCACGATGTGTACTTACGACCGGTAAGCCCATTGCGGCTGCCTCCAATATTTTTAAACGGGTACCCCCGCCCAATTGCAGGGGAACAATATATATTGAGGCTGCCCTAAAATAAGGGCGCATATCTTCGGGGTTTGCTACTACCCTGATGTTGGGGTGTGCATCGAGCATGAGTTTATCGGCATGTTTGCCGGCAATGGTAAAAATAAGTTGCGGATGCTTAGTCAATATTAGGGGGAATATTTTAGTAATAAACCATGCTACGGCTTGTTGATTTGGGAAATAATTCATGGTGCCGGTAAATAATAAAGACATCGTGCTGTCTTCGTTAAATGCCGGAGTAAAATAATGGGAATCTACGCCATTGGGCACTACAAAAACCGCTGCACCCTTTTGCAGTAACTGATAAGTTTCCTTGTCTTTTTTTGAGCAGCAGAATACTTTACTACACAATGTGAGGCTTGTCATTTCTGCCTCTCTCATTGATCTGTATTGGGCTTTCAGCCAGGCCCTGTTTGTAAATTTGGTTTCTATTTGCAATGATTGTTTAAATATATCATATTCCACATTTTGCGAATTGCAGATAATGGTATGGCCAGTAAAATCAAATCTTTTACTCACTGCGGGCAGAAAATAATTGAAATCGAAAAACAAAAGTTTGCCCTTGGGTTTTAATAGCTCGTTTATCTCATTGTTAAGGGCATCCATACTCTTAGTAGCCTGGTACACTTCAGCAGGATATGTCTTTCTAAATTTAAACCATAGGAATAGCCAAAAAAAGAATACATTATTAAAGATTGAAAATGTATGAGCAGGGTTCCTTAAAAAATACAGGAGCCTGCCATTGAGTTCATAACTGCTCATTAAAAAAGGCATCACAAATTTAAAAGCAGTTTTAATTTTATTTTCAGCGGAATTATTTTTAAGAGGATGCACATCATCTATACATAATATTTTATCGCATACCGGTTGTAATAATGCAAGCTCATTTTCTTTTAATGAAGTAAAGACTACCAGCGTAAGCTTCCTTTGTTGGGCCAATGATTTTAATGTATAAAAAGACCTGGTTCCGCCCCCGATTGGCGGCAAAGGGGCTGTATGTGTAAAGAAAATAACTTCTCTCTCATTACCTGGCTTGTTTCCCGGGTTCGTCATCAGTTTAATTTTTTATCGCTTTTTGTTAGCATTTGCTTATACCTGAATATCCATATTCTTACTGCCATATTAAAGCCTGCAATTTTTTTTATAAAAGAAAAGTTAGCAGAATGAAAGATTTCAAACGATGGTTTTAGCCGGTACACTTCTTTTAATAAAGCAGCAAGTTCTTTATTACTACTTCCCGGGTACTCACCTAAAAACCATAAATAATTTTTTACGATGCCTTGTTGAATATTGCCTGTAAAAAGCTGCTTCTCCAAAAGTAATTTTTCCCATTTTTGATAAAACCGGATTGCCTGAAACAAGTTTGCCTTATTTGCGATCCTTTCATTATCATGTACCCTCCACAAACCACAATTCAGCGATGCGTATCCAAATTGGCCCCCTGCCAGAACGCCCCGTAAATGAAAATCAATTTCCTGGTTGCGCTTGATATTGATATCCCAATCCCCAATTTTTTTTACCAGAATCCTCCGCATCAGCATGGCAAAATTAGCAATGCATTTCTCTGACAAAAGCTGCTCAACGAGGTTATCATTTTTATACCCCATTATTTTTTCATTCTTTGTTGTGGTCCCTTTTTCCCAATCACCAAAAACTGCATCACAGCCGGGATGCTGATTAAAATAATGAACCTGAGCTTCTAACTTACCCGGATATAATAAATCATCTGAATCAAGGTATTGAATGAATTCACCGGAAGCCGCAGCCGTACCTGTATTTCGGGCTACCTGTGAACCTGCATTTTGTTGATGGATATACTTTAATGCAAATAAATCTGTATTGTGTTTAATCAAATCATTTACTACTTCTTTGGTATTGTCGGTAGAACCATCATCTACAACGATACATTCAATGGGCCGGTAGGTTTGTGCGATCACTGACTCAACCGCTTCTTTTAGAAGAGCTGCCCGGTTATATGTTGGTATAATTACAGAAACCAAATTTTTTGTACCAATATTTTGCATCAGCCTTTCCTCCTTCTAAAATTATTTTCAATAGTACCAGGATCAAATCTCAACCCGTTTATTCTTACCCGATGCCAGGAATTCAATGAATTGTTCCCGGTCATTTAGCAAAGTAATTTCACCCAACTGAATATATGGTTGAAAAACAGCAACTGCTGATAGTTGGTTAAAACAAGCAACAGGTAAATGAAATTCCAAAGCATCTAATAAAGTACTGGAGCCATCTGATAGAAAATAACCTGAGATATTCATAAAAGTAAATAAAGGTAACGATGAACATATTTCATGATCCATATTTGTCAACGACTTTTCCAATTGGCAAAGATGATCCATCAATTTCTCACGGTGGTGTGGGTGGCTCCTGAAACAGAAAAAATATTCACCGGTTTTATCTAATCCAACTAAGGCATCTACCAACCAACCGGGCAGCGGATAAATCGTTAACCCAAAACTGATGATTGTTTTATCTCCCGCTTTTTGTTTTAAACTGTTTATCGCATCTATATTTTGATCTTTCCCAAATTTTTTCCAAATTTCATAATTAGGAGAATGGTTGATCCTTTTTAATTGCGGGCTGAATTTCCAAAACGCCGGTAAACCTTTAAAAAGAGGAGCGGTATAATAATGCAGTTCATCGCAAATAAAACGATCCCCTATATTTTCATACTGGTATTGATAACCATAATGTGTGGGATAAATAATACCGTGCTGTTGTTCAATAACTTTTATTTTTAGCTTTTTAGCTGCACCTATTAAGCCCAGGCTAAATTCATTATACGAATCGTATAAATAAATTTTAGAAGGTTTCCATTCATTTAACAGCCACAAAAAAAAACAATAATAATGATAGGTTCTTTGCAGCGTGTCTTTTACAAATATAAATTCAGCCGTTTCTAAGTGTGTTTCCAGGAAATGAGTAAAAGCAATTGGAAAATCTTCCTTTTTTTTATGAGGATGCGGATAGTGTTTTATCCATTCATTAATTTGTAACGGCTTAAAATGTGCTTGTTGCCAACGATCCCGGTTGCTGCTATTTGATAAAAATATATTTGTAAGACCTTTTTCAATACAGTTTACATTGTCGCCGAAAGTATTAAAATATTTCCCGTTGTAATAAGCATTATAATTATCCAGTAAAAAATTGAGTGGGTTCCCCTGTACTTTTTCTTTATAATGTTTTATGATTTTTACTGTTTTGTACTCATAAAATACTGACTTTGCTTTATTGATGAACTGGCTGAATTTAAATTTTATTTTATTTGCTATTGAGGGCTGTGAAGCTGTTACAGGCGTCTCAACTCCCGATTTTTTTGAATTGATTGCCGCTAACCTATTGTACAGTGCAATATTAATATTGATCGGGTGCAGCCAATTCATGCTTTCGAAAAAGAAAATAGAAGGATCCTTTATTTTTTGGTTTATCTCTCCTACTCTTTCCTGCAAAGCGATTGGATCAATTATTAATTCCACTTTTTTATCCATTCCCCGTCAACTTCATTTTTGGTATTATTAAAATTAAATTAAATCCCAGGACAGGGCAGTTCCTGCCTTAATATTTTCTTTTGCTGCTTTACCCAATACCTGTTCAAAATATTTTGGCGGCAGCCCATCTCCCGGCCGAATGGCCCGTACATTTTCTTTATTAAATAATTCTCCTTTGCGTATGTCTTTTACTACATATAAGGAACGCTTAAAGCGTAAACTTTTTTGCTCTGCTTCCTGTATGCCTGTCTGTACTTTACCCAATGCCAGAAAAGCACGGCCGGTTTCAATTACTAAATCGGATAATTCTTTTGGCTCAAGCGAAAAAGCGCTATCCACTCCACCATCGGCCCTGCAAAGTGTAAAATGTTTTTCAATTACGGTTGCACCTAAAGCTACAGCAGCAATGGAAACGCCGGTACCCATCGTATGATCTGATAAACCTGCCTGGCATAGAAAGATTTCTTTGAGGTATGGTATGGTTTTTAAATTTGAATTTTCGGGAGAAGCCGGGTACGTACTGGTACATTTTAGCAAGACCAAATCTTTGCAGCCGTTTGATCTCAATATCCTAACCGATTCATCAATATCCGCTAAGGTTGCCAGGCCTGTTGACATAATCACCGGTTTTCCGGTAGCAGCAACCTTTTTCAATAAAGCCCAATCGGTGTTTTCAAAAGATGCTATTTTATAAATGGGAACATTCAATGTTTCTAAAAAATCTACTGCAGTTTCATCAAAGGGGGAGCTAAAGGCAATCATGCCAAATTCATTTGCTTTTTGAAATAATGTTTTATGCCAATCCCAGGGTGTGCAGGCTTCCTGGTATAAATCATATAATTTTTTTCCTTTCCATAATGATTGTTCATCATGTATGCTGAATAATCCATCACCCGAAGGGATGGTCATAGTATCAGCCGTATATGTTTGCAATTTGATAGCATGTGCACCTGCTGTGGCTGCGGCTTGTACAATTTCTATCGCTCGCTCTAATGATTGGTTATGGTTGCCAGACATTTCGGCAATAATGAAAGGCTTATGCCCCTCCCCGATTGTTATGTTACCAATTTTTATATCCTGCATTATTAATCTTTATATATTTTTAAAATATACTTTACACCATCTTTTTCAAAATAGGATGGGTATCTCTCATTATCATTTATCCTTAAAAGATTAAACTGGTCAGCCAAACTTTTATTGATATCAAGCATACTGTCTCCAGGTTTTCTTTTTTTAAAATATGTTGGTTCACCGCTCTGTTCTGTACCAGTTACATTCGGGTATGCCGATACAAAATTTAGCAGGAGGCCTTCAATTGCTTTTGCTAATTTAAACCTAAGTTCATCTATCAATTCAGTGCCATCATACCTTATTACTGACTGGTAATAGATTTTACCGGCATCTACTTTTTCAACGGCTTCAAATAAAGTAACCGGGATTTCATTCTTTCCTTCCATTATTTGCCAGCTCAAAGGCGACCAGCCCCGGCCCTTTGGCAAATCGCTTGCATGTGCTACCAGGTTGTGTTTGTTTAAATGGAATTGGGTAAATATTTTTTCACAGGAGAGTAAGAATAGTACATCGCCTTTCATTACACCTGCTGCCTCATTGATCAAAGTGGCATCATGCTTCTTATTTTGCAGTTCCTGAACGATCTCCAATGCATAAGGCATCATCCAGGAATTTTTGTTATCACATAAAATTTGAATTTTCATAAATTTTTAAAAAGCGAGTGTATGTTTTTTGCAGATTGCAACGGGAATTTCAATGGTTCAATTTCATTTTCCATTTTATAAACTCTATGGATTGAGTTTGTATCAAGTGATTTAAAATTTCCTAAACCTCCGGCCCATTTATTTTTTACAAACCCATCGTATATGAATTGCTGGTTGCGGGTATAAAATCCTGCAAAACAGGTTAGCCCCCTTGCATAAGTTTCTAATAACACCGTGCTTGCAGCAACAAATGCATGAGTACAATTATCCATCACTTCTACTAACTGTTCTGCATTAAGATCAAAATGTAATTGTACTTTCCCTGATTCGCCTTCTGTTTTTTTAAGTGTATTTATTAATTCATCATTAAATGAAGATGAACATAAAACTTGTACACTATCAAATATATCTAATTGTAAAATTGAGTTTAATAATTTTTCAGAATATCCAAAATGATCAGCCCCACCCAGGCTTATAAATGCTTTTCGAAAACCATTTTTTTTAATATTGAAAGATTTTAAAAATGGCAGTCTTAAAATTGCATAATCAAGCCCCGTAAATAGTCGTGTATAATTTTCTTTTTTATATTTTAACGGATTCAGGCCGGGAGCATGGTTCATTACTACATCTGCAAAAAAATGCCTGCTCGCCAGGTCATCAATACAAACCAAACGGCAGCCTCTCTCTTTTACAGCCTGCTGATAGTTGTCACCAAAATAATACCCATCCAATACTACAATTTCGTCACCCTGTAAAATATTGGCAAGATCAAAAGGGATTGTCTCAGTGTCTGTAATTTCATCTGCTGTCTTAAAAGGTAGTGCCCCCGGAAGTAATATTACTTCATCACTATAATTTTTTATTTCATTTAAAATAAATTCTGCTGTGGGAAATAAAGCAAACACAATATAAAATTCATCTTTCAACATGTCGGCCAAAGCCAGCATCCTGTAAATATGCCCAAAACCAATTAAAGGATTGCCATCTGCCCTTACAATTATTTTCTTTTTCACTGAATGAATAATGGCTTCATTACAATTATTTTTTTTCTAACAGGAACCATGTAATATCATCTTGCGGATAGAGTACATCTCTTTTATAAGCAAATCCATAATCAATCAATTTTAAATCGCTGTATTGATCAAGCATTTCACCTGCAAAATCTCTTTTAAATAATCTATCCTCATGCCCTCTGTAATTGATAGTAACCGGCGATGGGTTATAATATTCTGCAATTAAAATATATTTTAAAGAGGCATTATATAATTTATCGTACACCTGCGGTAACATGGTAGGATTGATATGAATTAATACACCTTTTATAAATGCCAACTCAAATTTTTCAGAAACAGGGTAATCATAAATAGAACCATTGTAAACATTTTCTTCGCCTATAACTTCAGATAATTTTTTAGCCGCACCCTCATGCAATTCAATTCCTGTTACCTGTAAAGCAGGCATTAATAAAATAAGTGCTTTTAGGTTCATACCGATATTGGCTCCAAACTCAATACAGTTAGATAATGGGGTCACCCGGCTTAATGCCTTTGTGAAGAAATTAAGATTAGATGCCAGTAATTTTTCACCCTGGTTCCGCTCTAAATAATTATCACCAAACTCACCTGCCCAAAATTTTTCCTGCTCTGTTTTAAAATTTTTCATTGTGTTAATTACAATATTTGTTGTAAAAGAGAATATTTCAATTCTGCCATTTTCCAATCAGTTTCCGAATCAATATCCTGCACCTGCATTTCATTTAAAATAATGGCGCCTGAATGATCCGTGAATATTTTTTGGTCTATTTTAAAATAATCTGTATTGATCCAATAAAATTGACCAGCATCATGATAAGCAGCAGGAAGGTCCTGTGAGCGCTTATTTAAATTTTCCGGCCATACCATTCCTATTTTATGATCATTCCCAAATTGTAAGGCCCTGTAAACAGGATAGCTAAAATGAGTTACCGGAAATACAGTGTTATATTTTTCACTTACCATCAAGTTGAAAGCAAGCGTAATATTTTCTTTTGTAATAAATGGCGCCGTGGGATAAAGACAACAGGCAAATTCAAAATGATGATGTTGCTCCTCCAATTGAGTGAGTACTTCCGAGATCACTTCGGCAGTAGTAGCAAAATCATCAGATGCTTTTGTACTTCTTAAAAATGGAACTTCTGCTCCATAGCTTTTTGAAATCCGGGCTATCTCTTCATCATCGGTAGATACCATTACCACATCAAACAAACCACATTGTATCGCTGTTTCAATGCTATAGGCAATGATTGGTTTGCCCAAAAAATGTTTAATGTTTTTGCGGGGAATCCTTTTACTGCCCCCTCTCGCTGTTATGATGGCAACTTTACTCACTATAAAATTCCAGGATGGTTTTAATTACATACTCCTGCTCCTGTGCCGTTAAAGTAGGATACATAGGAAGGCTTAAGCAGCGGCTATAATATTCTTCTGCATTTGGATAATCGCCAAAAGTATGCCCCTGCTCACGGTAATACGGCATTACATGAACAGGGATATAATGCACTTGTGCAAAAATATTCTTTGATCTTAAATGATTGTATAATCCCAGCCGCTCTTTTACTTCGATGATGTATAAGTGGTAAGCATGGCCTTCTTTAAAACCTGACTGCCCGGTTAACCAGGGTTTACCGTGAAAGGCATTTGCGTAGTTAAGTGCAATTTCTTTCCTTCGTTCCAATCCCTTTTCTGCCTGCTTCAATTGTGATAATCCCAATGCCGCCTGGAAATCGGTTAACCGGTAATTATACCCCAGCTCCTGCATTTCCATATACCAGCCGGGAAAATGGGTTACCTGCTCAGTAGTATTGCCTGCCGCCCAATCTTTAGGATTTATAAATAATTGATCATGGCGGGTAATACCATGTGTACGCAGCGTTAATAATTTTTCATACAGCTCTTTATTATTGGTGGTAATCATGCCACCTTCACCACAAGCAATATGTTTTACAGGATGAAAAGAGAATATGGCAAGGTCTGCAAAGTTTCCATTACCACACATTTGTTGCACATCCTTGCTATCTGTAAAATAACCGCCGGGTGCATGGCAGGCATCTTCAATAATCCATAAACCAAATTCATCTGCCAGCATTTTAAATGCTTCCATATTTACTGATCTGCCTGCAAAATCAACAGGCACTATACCTGCATAAGTTCCTTTTGGAGATGCTGCCAATATTTTTCTTACTGCTTCAATATCCAGTAAATAAGTTACCGGATCAATATCTGCAAAAACAACTTCGCCTCCACAATACCTGATGCAATTTGCGGAAGCGGCAAATGTAATCGGCGTAGTAATTACTTTTTTACCGGGTTGTACATTCAGTGCTAATGCACATAAATGTAAAGCCGCAGTTCCATTGGAAACGGCAACCGCATAACGGGCACCTATATAATTTGCAAATGCAGATTCAAACTCATTGATCTTTGGCCCTTGCGTGAGATAATCTGATTTAAGTGTTTCAACTACTGCCTGAATATCTTCTTCTGTAATATGCTGGCGACCGTAAGGAATTGGTTTCATCAATTTGATAAATTATTTTCTTCTATAAATTCATCTATTAGTTTTTTTAACTCTGCCACGGTAAGCCATTCGCTATTATTACCCGAACTGTAATTGAATCCTTCCGCAACTTTTACCGCATTGAATGTTGTAATAAAATCTTTTATGTTCCAGGAAGGCTTTAAAGGTAAGATGGCATAATATTTACCCAGGTCGTAAGTGCTGAATGAGTCTGATGAAGTGATCATTTCTTCATGTATTTTTTCACCCGGCCTGATGCCCACAATGGGATATTCACAATCTGGCCCAATGGCTTTTGCTACATCCATTAATTTATATGATGGAATTTTGGGTACAAACAGTTCGCCGCCCCATGCCGTTTCCAAAGCATGTAAAACCATTTCTACCCCATCGCTGAGCGAAATATTAAATCTTGTCATTTGATCGTTGGTGATGGGTAGCTTGCCTTCTTTTCTTTTTTTGATAAAGAAAGGAATCACCGACCCGTTAGACCCCATCACATTCCCATACCGTACCACACTAAATTTTATGTCTTTATTGCCCTTAATATTATTTGCAGCAATAAATAATTTATCGGAAGTAAGTTTGGTGGCGCCATATAAATTTATGGGTGCACAGGCCTTATCTGTTGAGAGCGCTACTACCCCTTTTACATTTGTTTCCAAAGAAGCCCTTATTACATTTTCAGCACCGCCAATATTTGTTTTTACACATTCATCAGGATTGTATTCGGCTATGTGAACATGTTTCATAGCCGCCGCATGAATAACATAATCAACATTAGCAAGACCTCGCTTTAGCCGTTCATAATCTCTTACATCGCCAATAAAATAACGCATTTGCGGATATTTTGTATCAGGATAATCCTGCGCCATTTGAAACTGCTTTTGCTCATCTCTTGAATAAATGACTAACCGCTTTACATCCGGGTACCTTTTTAAGATAGTGGCCGTTAACGCTTTCCCCAAAGAACCTGTACCGCCTGTAATTAAAATTGATTTATTTGATAGCATGTATTTCAATATTTCTGTTTCATAATTTTTGGTCTATTTTCTTCATCCTGATCAATGTGGCAGGAACACCTCCTACAATTGCAAAATCAGGAACATCTTTTGTAACTACACTGTTGGCGCCTACAACAGCATTACTACCAATGTTAATCCCCGGGTTTATAAATACATTAGCACCAATCCAACTGTAATCGCCAATAATAACATCCCCCGCTTTGTTTTGGATTTGAGGATTAGAGAAATCCTGGTCGGGAAAAGAAGAAAGTGTATAAATCCTCACATTGTGGCTTATCCTCACTCCTTTGCCAATGATTACTTTATTGTTTTTATGTGAATAGGCAGTAGAGAAACTACCGATATAGCTTCCTGCCCCTGCTTGTATAATACCATCCCCATACAATTGAATAAACTTTCCATTAAACCTGAAACTTTCATCTAAGCTATATTTATTTCTAAAGCCATAATATATTTTCTCCTGTTCACCCTGTTGGGTATTTATAAATTCAGCCTCCAGGAATGATTTTAATTTGGAACCCTTATAATAATATGCCAGTAAAAAAAAGCGATTAAAAATTAAATATGCAATTCGTTTCAAAAGAAAATCCTTTTATATAATTAAAGAATGTTTAAATCCCATTTTAAAGGTAAAAACAAATAACCATCCCTGGTAGCACGCACCAGGTTTACATTTGAAATGATAAAAGATAAAACATAAAATTTATGATCTTGTTCTCCATTTTCAATATTGCCGCAACCAATGGTTACTGAATACTTTCCGGGCTTTAATAAAGGATTGGGAATTTCAATGAGTGATTCATATTCACCTGCCTCTACTGCAGCATATTGTTGGTAATAATCCCTTCTGTCTAAAAAATAGACGGTTTCTAACTCACTATTATAAATGATGACAGTAAGGTTTACCCTGGGTATTTTTTCTAAAAACCGGTATCGGACTTTCAGTATGATTTTATCATTTACATCATAATATTTAGTGACCAATTTTAAATTCTGGTCAAGAAGCTGGCAGGATTGTACCTGTAACACTTTCCCTGAGTTTTCAAAAAAGGCTTCGGGGATGCAGTCTTCCGATTTATCGTAATTTAAATAATGTTCTACAATGGTATTAATATCTGTGTTTAATGTGATGTTTCCGTTCTCCAGCAAAATCCCATGGGAACACAATCGTTTAATCGCCGGCATATTATGGCTCACAAAAAGCACAGTTCTCCCATCTTTCGCACTCACATCTTTCATTTTTCCCAAGGCCTTTTTTTGAAACTCTGCATCCCCAACAGCAAGCACTTCATCTACAATTAAAATCTCAGGCTCAAGATGTGCAGCAACACCAAATGCCAAACGAACATACATACCACTACTGTATCTTTTCACAGGAGTATCAATGTATCTTTCTACACCGGCAAAATCAACAATTTCATCAAACTTGCTTTTAATTTCTGCCTTAGTCATGCCTAATATGGCACCATTTAAATAAATATTTTCACGGCCTGTCAATTCAGGATGGAAGCCGGTACCAACTTCCAGCAAACTTGCAACACGGCCCTTAATTTTTATTTGTCCGGTAGTGGGTGTGGTAGTGCGGCTCAATATTTTTAACAATGTGCTTTTACCTGCACCATTACGGCCAATAATGCCCAATACTTCGCCTTGCTTTACTTCAAAATTAATATCCTGCAATGCCCATACATATTCGCTATTGCCTTTTACGGCCCGGTTGTTTGCTTCACCAATTTTTAAATAAGGGTCTTCTTTACCACGCATACGGTGCCAGGTGCGGTTGATATCGTGGCTCAAGCTACCTGTACCTACATTACCAAGACGGTATTGTTTACTTATATTTTCTACTTTAATTACAGTGGGCACTTTATAATTGTGAATTGTGAATGATGAGGAGTATCTTAATTCGTAATTTTTAATTATTCAATGAGGTAAAAATATGAATTACGAATTAAGAATTAAGAATTAAGAATTAAGAATTAAGAATTAAGAATTAAGAATTAAGAATTAAGAATTAAAAATTACGAATTACGAATTAAATTTAAACAGTGTCCATAAACGTTCTTTCTACTTTATTAAAAAGCAGTGCTCCGAAAAACAGTGCCACTAAAATAAATCCTCCGCTATACAGTAAACCCGCAACATCCAAAGTGCCTGTTCCAAACAAAGCATACCTGAAACTTTCTACTATCGGACTCAAAGGATTCCAGGCAACCCAGGCAGCGTAAGATTTGTCTTTTAAAAAACTTAAAGGATAGGCAACCGGTGTGGCATACATTAAAAGTTGCACCGCAAACCCAAGCAACACGGTAAAGTCACGGTACTTGGTAGTGAGTGAACTGATGATGATGCCCAGGCCCAGCCCCATACCGGCCATCATTAAAACCAATAATGGAATTAATAACCAACTGATTCCAAAATGAAAATGCCCGGTTTTAAAACCATAATATATCATTACTGAAAGCAGGAGCAAAAACTGGATACCGAATTTTATAATATTGCTCATTACCGTACTCAACGGAAGTACGAGGCGGGGAAAATAAACTTTTCCAAAAATACCGGCATTGGCCACAAAGGTGGCTGAAGTGGCGGTAAGGCATGCGCTAAAATAATTCCAGATGGTGATGCCGCTCATATAAAAAGGAATGGCGGCAATGCCATCGGTGGGTATGTTGGCAATTTTACCAAAGATGAACAAGAACATCAGCGTGGTAAAAATGGGCTGTATAAAATGCCAAACAGGGCCCAGGATGGTTTGCTTATATTGGGCTACAAAATCCCGCTTTACAAAAAGCCAGAGCAGGTCACGGTAACGCCAGACTTCTTTTAAATTTAAATCAAGCAGTTTGCCCTTAGGTACTATCACCTGGTCCCAATTTTCTTCCATTCTATTATCCTGTTCTTGCATTTTTTGTTAAGTTACTGGTGCATAACCAGTTGCATGTGTATGCAGTTGGTTTATCCAATATAGTATCCATATTCGCAGCCGGCAACAGCAGCCTGAAAGAATTACCGAAGCTGTCCCGAAGATGGTACGAAGCAAACACGAAGAAAACACGAAGAAAACACAAAGCGCCACTTTGTTCTGATTAAATGGGCTGATGTTTTATATAACTAAGCGCTTCTAACTTTTTTTTATAGGCACGGTAACTGAATAATTCATTCAATAAATCAGTATTGGGCTTGTAGGTTTCTTTTGCTGCCAATACTTTTTGAATGGTATTTTTAATGGCCGTAATATTACCGGGCTCTACCATACAACCCAGTTTACCATGTTGCAGGGCATCGGCAGTACCATCGGCATTGCCGCCTATCACCGGGATGCCATAATACATGGCTTCGATAAATACAATGCCGAAACCTTCTTTACTGCTTGGCATTATGTAGCAATCACTCAATGTAAAATGTGCGGCCAGTTCTTCTTCGGGAAGAAAGCCTGCCAATATCACCTGCTGTTGCAAACCAAGTGCTATTATGTGTTGCTTTATTTGAGCAAGCGCCATCGGATCGGCCTTACCTGCCAATATATATTTAATGGTGGGATCGTTCAATTCTTTTAATGCCTGCAATACATCAACATATCCTTTGTATTTTTCTTTGCTGCTAAGCCGGGTAAGTGTAAATAATATTTTATCATCTTCGCCCAGCCGGTATCGTTGCCTTAACCCGGCAGGCATGAAAATATTTTTAGGTGCCGGCAGGTAGGGATCCAAACAATTATTTAATACCTCAATTTTTTTTGCAGGAATATGGTGCTGCTCAATGATCCTGTTTTTTGTAAAATAACTTACTGCCCAAAAACGGTCAACAGCAGCAATATGAATTTTTTTAAAAAAACTGATCTTACCCCAAATCTCGATACCATGCGCCATTAAGATGATCTTGGTTCTGGGAGATATTTTTTTTATTGTCCAGGCAATCATCAGCATATTGATATGGCTTAAGATCACCGTATCGGCTAGTATGCCCTGCCTTACTGCCCGGCTCACAAAACTGGCCCGGTTTCCGGCAAAGCTGGTATAATATTCTGCGGGAAAATAAGCATTGCCGGTTACATCAACATCTTTATCGTGCATGCTCCATATCATAAAACTTTGATTGTGGGCCATTGCCTGCTCATATAAAGCCTTGCCTGCAATACGGCATACTTTTTCGATACCACCCGTAGCAGAAAAAATATTTAAAGTAAGAAAAAGTGTATTAGTTTTCATTGGCTTTATTGTGTACCAGCATCAGGGTAAGTAATTGCGACCAGTGCAGGCTGCCCTGTAAAAAAGCATTGTATTTTTCCTGTGCCAGCGGGCCGGCCCGCTGAATGCTTTCCGTTACATAATCGCTGTTTTTAAACCACTCAGTAAATGGAAAGCTAAAGCCCATCTTGGGGCGGTTCCATACCGGCGCCGGGAGTTCGTTTTTAAAAGCATTGATCAATAAAGATTTTGGCAACCGGCCACTATATTTAATCCCCGGATGAATGTTCATACAATACTGTAAAAATTCAGCATCCAGGAAAGGAACCCGTATTTCTATACCATGTGCCATACTCATTACATCGGCATCTTTCAGCAATTGGTTTTGCATGTATAAATGGGTTTCCATCCAGCTAGCCTGGTTCCCACTATCAAAGCGATGAATGGCTGGCAATACCGGGCTATCTTCCAATATTTGCCATACTTCCTGTTCTGAAGCATCTAACTGGCGGGCTATATCAAGCGGCATATATTGGCCCCGAAGCGATAAATAAATTCCTTTAATGCCCTCCAGCTTTAAATATGCCAGCCGGCTAAGTTTGCGGCCTTTCCAGAATTTTGCAGCAGCGCTCAGGCCAGGCGTTTGCTGCAATGCCGATACGATACGCAGGCGGCGGAAAGATGGATAACCACCCAGCAACTCATCGGCGCCGATTCCGCTTAATACAGCTTTAAGCCCCTGTTCACGGGCATAGCGGCTAATGAACCAGGTATTGATGCCATCGCAACTCGGCTGATCCATATCGGTTAAAATACGAGGCAACTGCTCCAGGAATAAATCTTCTTTTAATAAGAACTGGTTTCTTTTACAGTTTACCTTATCTAATAAAATATCCTGGTATTTTTTTTCTGAAAAGGCTTTCTCATTAAAGTATAATGACAAACTGTTGAGGCCTTCTTTTTTTTGTTCGGCCGCCAGTAAGAATAAAATACCTGAATCAATACCTCCGCTTAAAAATACGCCAATGGGCGCATCGGCCAGTAAGTGCCTGTTTACAGAAAGCCGTAGCAACGAGGCCAATCTTTCTTTTACTTGATGGTAATTTTTTTCTTTTTTATATAAACTGTAAAACGAAAAATTTTGCAAACTGGTTTCACCTGTTTTTACCCGGTAACTTAAAAAGAAACCTTTGGGCAAAGGATGCACTTTTTGTAATGTAGTAACCGGCTCGGGCAGGTGGCCATAAGCCATCATAAAAACAGGCCAGTGGTTATTTTGTTCTTTAGCAGAAGGTATAAATTGAAAAGCTTTTACTTCAGATGCAAATGCCAGCATGCCGGGAAGCTGGTGATAATACAATGGCTTGATGCCCGATGCATCCCGTACCAGCAATAACTCTTGTTCCTGCTTATCCCAAATTGCAAAAGCAAACATGCCCTGCAGTCGTTTAAAACTTTGTGTGCCCCATTGCTCATAAGCTGCCAGGATCACTTCGGTATCAGTTTGTGTTTTAAACCGGTGGCCTTTTTGTTCCAGTTCATTTTTTAAAACCGGGAAATTATATATTTCACCATTAAATGAAATATAATACCTGTCTTTCCAGCACATGGGTTGGTGGCCGGCAGCACTCAGGTCCAGCAAGCTTAGCCTGCGGTGGCCCAGTACCAACCCGGCTTCTTCATCTGCCCAAATCCCTTCATCATCCGGGCCGCCATGCTGCTGTATGGTACACATTTGCTGTACCGCTTGCCGGCTGCCGGAAAGATTTTCTTTTGATGCTAATATGCCAGCGATCCTACACACTTAAATTCTTTATTTAAATATCTTTCACCGGTGGCTCCGGCTAAATGGATTTTAATAATGCCAGGTTCTTTTTTTCTATCAGTGCGCTTAATACCAAACCCATCCGCTCTATCCTTACCAATGCTTTGTTGCCTGCAATTTCCAGGATGCTGCCTTTGTAATCCATCAGCACCCCTTGTGTAATGGTAACCATATCCTGCTTTTTAAAATTCAGGTTATGTACTTCCACTTTATCAAACTCATTCAGGAATTTTTTGATGTTCTCAATTTCAATGTCTTTTATGATGGCGGGCTTGCCCAGCCAGTACACAAAATTTACGATCCCATCAATATTCCTGAGTTCCCATTTATCTTTTTCGGGTACTTGTATAAAGAGGTAACCTTTAAAGAGGGGTTCTAAAATTATTTTCTTCCGGTCGCTCCAGTTTCTTTGTACTTTTTGCAGTGGGCAATAGTTCACAATACCGGTTTCATCCAGGCGAATTGAAAGTTTTTTTTCATTCCTGGGCCGGGTATAAACAGCGTACCAATGTAATTTTATTTCCATACAGGCCAAAGCTTCGCTGTTCCTCAGTCACAGGCAAACCTGTAACGGTGAGGAAAATAAAATAAAATCCGGTGTGAAGCCATCCCCTTCCTGAGCCGTTTTATTACCGGTTTACGAAGCGGGATTATTATCTTCTTCTAAATACATTTTTCACTTTTTTCCAAAAGCCCCAGACACTTTTAAAGCCCGGGAAGCCGCCATCGGAAGTATAATATCCGTACGTATCTTCGCCATAGCCATAACCGTAACTGTAGCCATAGCCGTAGCCATAGCCATAACCATTGCCATAACCGCCAAAGCCATACCCGAATAAATTAACCCCACGGGGCTTGATGCCGTTGAACACCACGCACATGGCAGGAAATTTCTTTTCCTTATTGAGGTTATCAATTAAATTCATAAATGTAGAAGGAGTAACGGCATGGCGCACCACGTAGAGCGTGGTATTTATATGTGGCGCCAGCAATTGCGCATCAGTAACAGGCCCAATGGGTGCCGTATCTATAATGATATAATCAAATTTCTTTTTCAGCTCATCCATCATGACACTAAACTCAGGAAGCTGGATAAGCTCGGTGGGGTTGGGCGGTATAGGCCCGGCAGATACTACAAAAAGATTTTCAAAACTGGTTTTCTTGATGATCTCATCAATACCAGCTTTGCCCACCAAATAAGAACTGATCCCCGGGTTGCGGGATACTTTTAGTTGCTTGCTCAACCGGGGTTTACGCAGATCCATTTCCATCAGCGCCACTTTTTTACCCGTAAGCGTGATACTGATGGCCAGGTTGATGGCCACAAAACTTTTTCCCTCTCCCGATATACTGGAGGTTACCAATAAGGTTTTATGGGTTTCATTAAAGCCCATAAATGCCAGGTTGGTACGCAGGCTGCGGATCTGCTCTGCAATTACAGTCCGCTTGCCTTCGCTGATGGCGATATTATCTTTATTGGGCGATTGTACAATTTCGGCAATTACCGGTACCCTTGTTTTTTTCTCTATTTCTGACCGGAACAATACTTTGTTGTTGAACTGTTCCTGTATTTGTACATACAATAAGAAAATGAGCAGGCCAATAAAGAAACCGGTTAAATAATAATTCTTTGGAATGGGGCTGATGGGGCCGCCGGCGTATGCATTTTCAAGTACTTTTAAGTCTGCCACAGTAGCAGCGGCGGCAAGCGCCGTTTCTTCTTTTTTCTGTAGTAAAAAAGTATAAATATTATTCTTGATGGCCTGTTGGCGGCTGATGTCTAATAGCCCCCTTTCTTTGGCCGGTACCCCCAGCAATAGCGAATTGTTTTTCGCAATCTCGGCATTGTTGCTATGGAGTTCGGTTAAATAACTAGCCCGGATGTTGTTTAAATTTTCACGGATGTCTTTTTTTATTTTACTTACTTTATCAGTGGCTAATTCAACCGTTTCGCTTTTGTTACCGGCAACTGCATTGGCGCTTTCAAGATCAAACTCTGCGGTATATAACTGGCTAAGTAAGTTTGCCAGGATGGGGTCTGTTACCATCGTAAGTGAAGGAACCGTTCCCCGGTCGGACCCTTTTCGGCCTACATAATTTTGAATGGATTGCAGTACATCTAATTGAAGGTCGAGATCCGTATTCTTCTGATCTAATGTTTTTACGGTATTAAAATAAAGGCTGGCCTGGGCGCTTAAATCAGTAACAGATTCACGTGCCTTATAATTCATGATATTATTGTTCACACTATCCAACTGGCCTTCTACTACGGCAAGCCGCTCATCAATAAAATTCATGGTCTTGTCACCCGTCAGGTTTTTTTCATTGATCCCTTCATCATTATAAATTTCAAATAAGGTATTTAAAATATCTACTCCTTTATCCCGTACCGGTGTTTGTAAAGTAACATTCAACACACTGGATCCATAACTATTGGTAGCTACTTTTAATTTTGAGATGATTGAACTACTGGCGCCTGATGCTGAATTGAAAACCAC
The DNA here is from genome assembly GCA_016710595.1 of Niastella sp. Lineage (GTDB taxonomy): Bacteria > Bacteroidota > Bacteroidia > Chitinophagales > Chitinophagaceae > Ferruginibacter. The sequence goes on along the minus strand of JADJVM010000010.1, from coordinate 52,236 downwards.
AAAAAAGTTTTTTCCTTTGGCATTTCGGTTATAATTTTTATTGGCCACTACAATGTATTCCTGTTCACCTATTTTTACAATGCCACTGTCTATACTTACTTTTTGATCGTTGATCTCAACCTGGTTACGGGGCCAGTCCATTTCAAATGAAAACTTACCTGCGGCTCTGATGCTATCTACATTTTTGGCAATAAAAATTATCGGTGTATTTCTTTTATACAGTTCTTCAGTTTGTACATTCCCCTCATTATATACCGTGTTATACAAGTGTAGTTTTTCTACTACTTTGCGCATGAGGTTACCCGAGCGTAAAGCAACGATCTCATTGTCAATAGACTTTTTTTCGCCAAATTTGGCGAGGCCTTCCAGTACCTGTAATTCACTGCTGCTTTTTTGGGGGTCTTTAATGAGTACTTTTGCATTTACCACATACATCCTGGTTTCAGAACGAAGGTATATATGGGCTACTACCAGGCTGGCAACAGAGAATAAAATAAATACCGGCCAGAAAGGTAGATACCGCTGTACGATCTGCTGCAATATATTTGCCTGCGGCTTCTCATCAAAAAATTGTTCTTCTGCCATGTATTAGGATGGTTTACTTAAACACTCTGTCAATTAATAATACCACTAACGTAATGCCGGATGCTGCTAAAGCCATTGTGGTTTGAATGTTACGTCTTTTTTGCTCTGCTTCTGTATTCTTCGTATCTGCTTTTACCAGGATCACATCATCCGGTTTCAAATAAAAATAAGGGCTGGTAAGAATACTGTGGTCTTCCAGGTTTAAAATCTTTATGGTTTTCCTGCTGTTATCCTGCCGTATCAGCATTACCCGGTCTTTGATGCCCTCTTCTTTAATATCGCCACTTTGCACCAGGGCTTCAAATAAATTCATTTGTTCTTCCGGCATCGGAATTACACGGGGTGTTCCCACAGCACCCATCACCGTAATGCGGTGATTGCTGAAATTTACAGTTACAACCGGTTCTTTCATATAACCCAATAAGCTTTGCTGAAGCTGTGCCGCCAGTTCCCGGCGGGTTAAACCAGCCACCTGCACCCTGCCCAGGCGATGAAATAATAATGTTCCATCTGGTTCTACCAAATAGCCAGCGCCTTCTCCCTGGCCATTCCCGATGGCTGCTGCTTTATTAAATTGATCATCTTCGGCCGGGCTCAGGCTGGTTGCCTTGATGCTGAGCAAATCGCCGGCTTTTATTTTAGATTCAAAATCTTTTGAAACCAGGTCATTAAAACTGGTATCTGAATGAATATTTTTCAGGTATGTGTAATTACGGGTAGTGCTACAGGAAGAAAATGCCCAGATAAACAGCGCCATGATGCCCCATTTGATTGCTGAAAAAGCTTTCCCGGAGCCATTGGAGGTTTGATACATATATCGTTTGAACTGGTTTTGGATGACGATGAAAAAAAATTAAAAAACGATGCGCAAATATCGCTAAAAATAGTGAATATACCGGATTTTCATATAGGAAACCGGGTTGATCTTCATTGAGAAAACATTTAATTAAAATTAATATTTTGATGCTTTATATTACCGGCCCATCAAAAGCCAGTTTGTAATGTATATTTTATTTGCTATGTTATTACAATTAAATTATTCAAGCGGGTGTTAGGAATTTTATTTTGCTGAAAATAAAAAACCAAACCCGCAGGTTTGGCCTTGTAATAATTTTTTCTGAGAGATTAAATATCCCCGGTTGTCTTCTTTTTCCTGTCATAAGCTTTTTTAGCGCCCAGCCCAATACCGGCCGCAATAAGCAAGCTCAAACCCCCATCTATCGGGCAAAGGGGGTTATCGGGGTTACAACCCGGATCAGGGTCGCCGGCCATTGCATTAAAAGTGCCCAGGCTGCATAAAGCCGTGATTATAAAAATTGCGAAAAATTTTCTTAGGTTACTCATGTTAGTTGCTCCCATTTTAAGAATCGTAAAAATAAGGATTGTTTATTTAAAATACGAGTACAAAACGAAAAATAAGGTTTTTTATTTGTTATTTATCGCCTGTTTTTAAAGAGATACCCATACCAGGCCTTAATAACCTTACGTATGGGTATCCAATCATTTTCTTATTCAAGGTACAAGCTTATGCTGGTACCATGCCCATCCGGCCCGGTTACCTGTAAAGTATAAGACCCTTGTGCAATGGTTGATTTTAAGTGGATGGCTTCGCTGGCATTGCCATTGCCCAGCGTAATGATATCCTTGTAAACCAATTGCCCGTTTGCCGCCAGTAATTGTATTATATAATTACCGGTTGGCTGGTTGCTGAAACTCAATTGTAAGGTCTTGCTCTTTACCGGATTGGGACTTACCGAGATAACAGGATTGCCCTTAACCGAAGCTAATTTCACGATGGCGCTATATGCAACCTGGCCATTATCATTTATCGCTTTTACACGGTAATAATTGTCTCCATCAAATGGTAGCTGGTCAGTTTTAAGATAGGATGCGGCGCCACCATTATTATTCCTGGCAGGAATACCTGTTTCCAAAACACTAAACTGGGTACCATTGCTGCTGTGTTGCAATTCGTAAGCCAGGATGCCGGTTTCATTCTCTACATCCCACATGATATGGTTCTTATGTTCGGCTGCATGTTCGGCACGGATGCGTACAATTTTTACAGGTATTACGCCGGCTTGCCTGAATACAATCATGAACCGGTCTTCGGCAGCAGTGCCTGCATTGCCATTTACCTCAAAAGGATAAATGGTTCCGTTTACCAGGTCAATTTCGGTTTGGCTGTTATTGAAATGATCTATTAGCCAGGCCTGCAAACCGGGTTTATCCATATTTTCTACCTGCAGGTTAAATCGGTAATTGCGCTGTGCCATATTTTTCATACCCAGGAATACGGTATCTGTTTCCTGCACGCTGCGATGGTATTCATACATGAGTGAATTGCCCGGTTTGCGGATGTACAGGTTTTCACCCGTATTGGTCATCTTAGCCGCATCATCACCATTCACTTCATTGCTATACGTATCATCAAATTCCACGCCTGCCCCATCTACTGTTTCTATTCCATCTGCGGTAGTGGTTTCCAAAATATTTACCAGCCGCTGATACCTGCCCGAAGTAAAGAACACCTCCCGGCTGCCATCAGATTTTGCATTTTCATCAAAGGCAACCGAGCCTGCTCCTGCTCCATTTGACTGTACATAAAATGCGGCGCCGGATTCCATTAAATTATCTATCGAGTTGGCGGCGCCATAGCTTCCTCCACCGGGGAATACCTGGTAATTGCCGCCACTCAGGGTAAATAGCTGGAACTTACCCAGGCCATAAGAGCCGCCCAGCCGGGGATCCCACACATAAAACTTAGCCGAGGCATTGGTACGGGTAATATTGCGCATATCAATGGCAGATGCATAAGGGTTGCCCGCCGAGAAGAACTCATTTGCCGCTGTAGCAGTAAACGATACCGTTACTGCATTTCGTTTTAACTGGCCCCGGCTTCTTAATATGGTAGCGCTGGCCGGGCCTGCAATTACGCTCCGGTCGCCCCGCACATATTTCATATAACCCAGGTTAGTATTAATAATACTATCCGGTGTGGGAACCGGTATGTATTTTTGATTGGCATCGTTACTCCAATACTTCATATCGTGGCCGCCGGGTGTATTAAAATCAAAGCCACGGAATGCCCAATTTGAATAATAACTGCCCAATTGGGTACCATAGCCGGGTTTCGGGTTGCTGGCACTATTGGCTGCTCCTTCCATCCAGGCCTCCCGAATGGTTTGTGGTGTAACGGTAGGTACACTTAGGAAACGCCATTTTTTAGCGCTGTACATATAGCGTTCTACTACAAACCGGCCGGAATCTGGTTTTAGAGGCGATGTACCGGCATAGGTAATGGTTACATTGGTAGGAATGGGCGCTACATTCGCAGTTTGTACGGCGCTGGAACGCAGTATCACATCTGATGTATCTCTCAGGCTTATTTTAGAAGCCGATCCAAATGTTAATTTCCCGGCAACTCCCAGGTCGCTTTTTATATCAAAACCTACGGCATTGTTATTGGTTACATCATTTGCATCTATAATGGGGCCGGTAATTGCTTTATATACCTGCAATGCAGTACCACTCAGTAACAGGGTGCTGTTGTTGTGTACAAATACCGCAGTACCATCTTTGGTAAGGTTGCCTTTTACTTCTACAATACTGGCGCTGCCGGGGGTTTTATCTCCCGTTCCGCTCAATACCAGGTTTTGGTATGGCAAGGTAGTGGTAATATCCTGGGCGCCTGTGCCGGATAGCGGCGGGCTACTCCTATTGTAATTAATGGTACTATTGGCAGCCAGGCTAATGTTTTCAATATTACTGTTCACTGAAAAATAATTAGAGCCGGCATTGGGGCCATTAAACCCGGGTTCATTGCCGCAGTTTAACAGGCTGCCTGACTCCATCGTAAATGTTTGGGTGCCGGTAGGGCCATTAATGCTGTAATTATTGATACTAAATACGCCCCCGTTTTTAATGGTAAAGGTACCCAGGTCATTCAGGTTGGTATAACCACTTGAGTTGGCCACATTAGAGCCTGAAACTTCTATATTTTGGTAATAATGAGTACCGCCGTTATTAATGGTTTGTGCTGTTGCTGAATTATTTGCAAATTCTACTACCCCACCGGTAAGTGTGTATAGCCCATTCATATTGGGCTGTGTGCCCGTACTGCCCAATTTTAAACGGCCTCCATCCATTTCAAATAAAGTGGTATTGAGCCCGGTTTTGCCAAAGTTATTTGCGCTTGCATCCACAAAAGCAGTACCCGTAATTTTAACCTTACTTTCTACATAACTGGCAGCTCCGGGTAGTTTGGTTCCACCGCCTGAAAGGATGAGTGTATCGTATGGCATGGTTCCTTCCAGTACATTGGTATTGGTAATGGTTTGGGTGCCGGCGGCTGCATTGTATTCAATCGTGCTGCCGGTATTTACATTTACGGTAGAAGAACCTGTGCTCACCATTCCTCCTTCTAAGCCACCGAGGTGTGCGGTTATCAATTTACCATTTATTTCTACATATCCACCGGTATTCGACATAGATACGGTTGTAAAATCTGCTGTGCCATTTACAATAAAGTTCGCAGTACCGGCTTTGGCAAAATTCCCTGAAGTAGTAAGCATGGTTACCATCGAATCTTTTGGAACAATAACAGTAGCGCCAGACGGGATATTTATTTGCTTTCCATTTGTATTGATTACAAGGCTTTCACCACCCAGCAAGGCCGGTGTAGGTGAAGCGCCATCACCAATATAAAGAGTACCAACCGTTGAAATAGTAGTAAATGTTGCTTTACCTGTAATTCCATCCCTGAAAGTTTTTGTACCGGGAGATGAACCATTCCATGTAATATTTGCATCCACTTTTAATATACCATTGATGGTGGTAGGACTACCTCCTCCAACCCCGCCGCCGGGTGTTTTTGAGATTAAGAATATCGGGCTGGTACCAACTGGCGCATTGGGGAAGAAAGTAACCCCCGTAGCTCCAAATGCACTCGTATTATTCCATTCAAAAATAGAACCCGTTTCCCAAATATCAGCCGTTCTTATTGCAAATCCATTCATGCCACCTGCACCTGAAGTTGGACTGATACTGATCCTGCCCGTACCCAATATATGCATCGTAGTACTTGCATCAAAAAATACAGTTGTACCAAAGGACGCTGTATTGGTAACCAATAATTGCCCACCGGCATTGATGGTAATATCATCGCCGGTACCATTTTTAATGGTCATATTGCCACCGATAGCAAACTCCAATATTCCATCAATCACCAACTGGTCAAAATTTACAGTAGTATTAATGGTCATGGTTTGTCCTGTTCGGATAAAAATATCCGATGCAGTAGATGCTGTAGGTGGGTTGGTAGCCGGGTTCCAGGGGCCTAATAAGTTGGTTGCGGTTTCCCAATCGGCGGCGGTATTCCATTTGCCGGTTGCATACCGGCTGCGGTAATATGGCGGCGTGGCAGCTATCACAAATTCATCTGCGCCAATATCGGGGGTGGTTACATCACGGGTATCATTATCAATATCGGTGGGTATATTAGGTAAAATTGGAGTGGCTCCTGCATCTAAAGGCACATTAATAGCTGAATTCACATCAATATGCAGGTCCATATCACTCACAAATACCGGGTTAAGGCTTATTGAGTTTGCATCGCCGCCGGTTAAGGTTTGTATGGCTGCCAGGGTTTGGCCAGATGCATTCCAGCTATTGTAATTGGCGCCACTTGCGGTAATGGTACCGCTATTTGTTATGGCCATTATGGTACCCGTACCCTGGTTTGTGGCGAGGTTGGTAACAATATTATTTTTGAGCGCATTCACGGTTCCCCCGCCTATTACAATTCCGGTAGCGCCAAAATTAGCAGAACCGGTTCCTGCCAACCGGATGGTATTATAAAATATGCGGTGATTTGTTCCACCTTCGTGCCAAATGCCAATTAAAGATGCATTGGTACTAAGGGCGATACCACTTAAGCTACCATAACCGGCAACGGGGGTAAAGGTTTTGGTAAGATCAAGATTGATAAAATTATTATAGATAGAATCAACATTCGTAGGGCTCACCCGGATGCCCACAGCCTTCGCATTGGCGCCGGTACCTGAGAATAAGCTATGTATCTTATTATTTCTTATAATAGCAGTACCATTATAAGCATTAATACCTGAAACCACGGTATTTACAGCATCTGAATAAAGGCTGTCCACCTGGTTATTTTCAATATAAATAGATTGAGAAGCGCCGGAAGTTACTGCCGGACGTATGCCGCTTAAATTATGGATACCGGTGGAACTACCGCCAATTGATAGTTTACGAATAATGTTATTGCTAATAATACCATGAGTTGCATAAAGAGTATTACAAAGCATACCAATTCCGCTAAAGGTTACTACAGTAGAAGCTGAAGGATCAAGAACCCGGTTATTAATTATTTGGTTGCCATTTACGGTTAGTGAGGTGGTAGTAGTGCCTGAGCCACCTATCATATTAATGGTAGCATCGGCCCCGGTTGCACTTAAAATATTATTGGTAACCGTATTATTATTCATAGTAAGTGTTGTAGAACCATTCCCATTAATCAGATGAAAAGTAGTTGCATTGCTGGTTATTGTATTACCAGAAATTCTGTTATTACTGATATTGGCAGTTTTTGAAAAAGCAGTGTATCCACCAAGTCCAAAGATACTGGTAAGTGTTGTGATGAAATTACAATTTTCAATAACATTATTAGTTATAGTATTATTCCCAACTGAAGTACTTCCCTGAGAAACAATTCCTCTGATGACATTTATTCCGGTAGGCACATTACAATCATATACCCTGTTGGCATTCATTAACAAAGTAGTAGCCTGTACATCATTTTTAATACCATTTACCTCACCTGCTGCGGCATTACTGTTAACAATTTTTACCTGGTTATTAATGATATTCAAATTGGTTGCTGCCGTGTTACTACCATTCTCAATCCCTGAAACTTTTCCTGAAGTATTTGCCAACAGAACAATATTGTTTCTTTCAATATTGGCATTTGGGTTTGTGGCAAAATTGGTTCCATTAATACCGTAAAGATTATTGGAGAGGGAAGCAGCATTAAGGGTATCACGGATATTGTTATACGCAATATTGTAATTCCATTGGTTGGTAAAACGGATGCCGGCGGGATCTGTAGTGCCTGCTCCGCCTATATTAAAAATAGTATTCCCGGTGGCGGCAGCGCTTCCACCAATATCGTTGTTTTGATCGGTATAAGTAGCATTGGCATAACCGGCAATATAAATACCTGTATTCACATTGTGAATGGTATTACCATAAAACTTGTTACCACTGTTTGCCGAAGTGGCACCAAGTGTATTGCCCGGTGTTGCTACTGCACTGTTGGCTAGATATATGCCGGTGGAACCGGGCCATAAAATACCATTTACAGCAGTAGTATTTGCCCCATTTAAACTAATATCACAATTGCTGATGGTATTGTTTTGGATACCATCGCTTGCGATCCTTTTAAAGAGGCCATAACCCCAACGCACCGAAGTTGCCAGGTCAGTATTTTCATCTAAAAGGTCTATTTGGTCAAAAGTTACATTTTCTACCCCGCTAATACTTACGATACCCATATTGGTACCCGGGTTTTGGGCTTTAATGAGTGGGTTTGGCCCGCCGCCTGCCGGGTGAAACAGGATGGTAAAGGCGCCCACGGAGGGGTTCAGGATAGCAGAGCCCAGTATTAAGCCGTTGGCAGGTGCAGTTTCTATGAGGCCGTTGCTTACATCAAAAACCACGCTGGCATCTATACCCCTGCGGTTTAAACTCGAAAAAGCGCTATCGAAACTTTGGAAATTGGTACAGCTTACCGGCGCTGGGCTAATGGTATAGAGGCCATGCATGGGGCTGTTGTCCATCGCAATGGTAAATACCGGTGTGCTGGTGGTGGTACAATTATATGTATTGGTAACCTGTACCGTATAGTTACCGGCTGTGCTGGCCGGGTATTGATCGCCGGTGGCGCCCGGGATCATGGCCGGGTTGTACCACTGGTAGCCCGAAATACTGCCGCTTCCTGCTGTGGCAATGGCATTGAGGATATTGGTAGCGCCGGGGCATAACAGATTACTGCCCGCAATACTCACCGTGGGGCTTGCAGCCGCAATAATGGTAAAGCTCTGGCTGGCGGTACAGCCACCGGGGGCGCCGGTTACCAGCACAGAATAATTTCCTGCGGGCTGGCTGGGCCCGGAAGCGCCAAAACTAAGGCTGCTGCCGCTGCCCACCAGGGCAGGCACGGAATTATACCATTGGTAGCTTAGCGTACCCGTAGGTATGGTTGTATTGGCCGTAATGGTGGTTGTATTGCCAGAACAATAACCCAATATACCCGATATGCTTACTGAGGGCGCCGGGTTAATGGCCAGGTACATGCTATCAAATGCCGCAATACAGGGGCTTACAGGGGTATTGGTGGTAAGAATAAGATATACCCCGCCTGCCAGGATATCTGCTGCAGAGGGGATATAATTTCCGCCTGCCCCGTAATTATTATTGCTGAAAGAGCCTGTTCCGCTGCTGCTCCAACTGGCCGAAGTACCCGTATGGGTTGCCACCGGGTTTTGAGGCAGGGTAAAGTTCGTATTAGAACAAATGCTGTTATCCGGCCCGGCATTGGCGCTATAAGGAGTTGCACAATCGGTTACGCCAAAGGTTACCGAAATAGTATGTGGTGCTGCAACAGCGGTAAAAGTATGGGTATAGGGAGAAGTAAAAGGTCCTGTCAATGGAGTTCCATCTACTACAATGCTGGCAATACTATACCCGATGTTGGCAGTAATAATATAAGACTGGTCGGCGCCGCAGTTTACGGTAGTGGTACCCAGGGGGCTGATGCTGCCATTGGGCCCTGCAGTAGAAACAATATTGTACGTGCTGGTAGGCGCTAATGTTACGCTGCTACTGTCTTTACAGCCGCCGCTGGTTTGTACCAGTAAACCATAATTGCCAGCTATATTGGTTGAATAAGGGTTGGCAGTAGCGCCGCCAATGGCGCCCCCGCTATTATACCATTGATAGGTATAAGGAGCCACTGAGCTAACTACAGCCGTTAAGCTGGCGGGAGGATCGGTGGCACAAATGGTTGCCGGGCTGGGCGTAATAGAACTAATGCTGGGGTACCCCTGTACCGTCATGGTAATCACGCTCCATAATGAATAGCCTCCACAGGGCAATAACAAACCATAGTTCACACTTATCTTATCTCCATTTACCAGGCCTGAAGTTGTATATACTTTATAGCCGGGGCCATTACCTCCAAAGCCTACGGCTACTCCATTTTTATACCAGTTATAATACTCATTGGTACCCAGGCTGGTAGGGTTTGCAGTAAAGCTCACCGTTTGGCCGGTACAAAGGATACTGTCTGCATCATTGTAAGTAATGGTAACATTTTGTCCTGCTGATCCAGCCAAAATATCTGCCGGAATAGTAGTAGCACGGGTACAGCCGGTACCGGGGTCAGCCGTTGCGGTTACCGTATAATTACCCAACGTTTCCATATTTAAAATATACGGTACTAATATTTTGTGTTGTATAAGGAATTGTTGCAGCGGCATTTGTAAATAGCGATCCGGGGGCGGTACTGCTCCATTGCAGCGGTTGGTATGTACCACTTATTTTCACATTATCAATTGCCCAATACCAATCCCAGGTAGCGCTATAATAAAATCGGATCTTCACATTAGGTTGCCCCAATGCAGCAGCCGGGAAACTGATGGTTGCCTTTGTAAAACTACCCGCCGAACCCTGTGTGCTGGTATAACTCACCATGGGTGTAGGCACCCAAGGTCACTCCACCATCAATAGAATAATCTACCCTGCCCAAAGAGCCTAGGTCCTGGTAATAATGCCAAAACTCCAGGGTAGCGGCCGTGCAGCCCTGCAGGCTAAAGGCAGGTGATATTAAGGTAGTTAGGGTTGTACTGCCAAGGCCCTGGGCATCGCTGCTGCTTACGATAAATTGAGTGGCATCATTGCTGGTAATTGCCCGAATAACCGGTATTTTGAAGCGTCCAGTTATCTGGGGCTGTGCCGCCATTGAGGCTGGTTTTCGTCCAGCCTGCGGGCAAGCCCGGGCCGGCGCTGTTAAAGTTTTCTGATAATACTAATTTATTGGGTATTGTACCACCTGAGGCAGTAATAGCCTGTATTATATCGGTACAAGTAGAGAAACCATTGGGGTTTAATGTAATGGGGCTGGGCGTAAGGTTTACGGTAACCAATACCGAATCTTTATTTACGCACCCATTGTAAGGCCCGGCTGAGGCATCGGTGGCGGTTACCACATAGTAGCCGGTAGTTGCCGGTGTTACAGATTGAGACTGGCCACTGAGGTTGCCAGGTTGCCATTGGTAAGTATAACCGGGGTTGGCGCTGTTTACAAATAGTGTAGATGAGTTACCTGCACAAATAGCAGCCGGTGTAGCAGAAAGAACCGAAAAGGCGGGTGGCGCATTTACAGTAGCCGGTACCAGGGTACGAGTACCTTCGCAACCCGCCGTTACTTTTAAATTAAAAAATGAATTATAATAGGCGGTTGTGGTAGAGGAAGTAGAATAAACGGCAGAACCTACAATTGAGAAATTTCCATTGCTGCTGGTAAATGGATAGCTGCAATTGAAAGGAGAAATACGGGCTACCGGTCCACTGATATTGGTAATTTGGTATTGGCCCGGGGTAGAAATTACAAAGTTTAAAGTGATGGTATTAAAGCCGGCGCTCAGATTAAAGGTCCTTGTATCAATATTGGTATTGCTACCGCTGAGCCTCAGCCCCACCACCAGGGTTCCTGCAGTACCCATATTTACATCTGCCGTTTCTAATGTTACCGGCCCGTAAGTATTAAAACGCAGTGGCCAATCAGAAAGATAAGAATCGTATACGGTTCCGCAAGTAGCCGGGCTATATAATGGCCCCACATGTTCTGATGAGCCGGTAGTAGCTGCCACATAAAAATTAGTGGTTGCGCCAATGGGTGGCGTTACAAAACTATTACCAGTACCTAAAGCTGAGCCGCCGGTTGCTGCACTATACCAGTTTAAAGTATATCCCGGTGCGGTAGCGCCCAGGGTAACCGGGCCATAGCCGCAGCGGCTGCCGGGCGTGGTAGTAGCTACCGCAGGATTGTTTACTGTAATCGTTACAATATTTGAATAACCAGTTGCGGCGCCACAAGTAACTTTCAACCGGTAGTAATGAGTTTGATTTATTACGCCGGTACTGCCGTTAAAGGGGTTTGTTTGGCCGGCTAAAGCCGTATATGGACCGGCAAATACAGTTGCTTCTTCCCATTGGTATCCTATACCCAACCCATAAGAATAATTGATTGCACTTAGCGTTGCCGTACCAGAGGCACAAAAATCGGTATTAGAAGCGGTTGCAGTTCCTCCATTCGCACTGGAACAAGGGCTGGGCGTCATTTCATGGGCACCGATATCGGTAGGGTTATTCCGGGTGGTTCCGTAAATATCGGTTGGTACGGCAGCCATGTAATTCCCCATACCATTTAAGGGTGAACTGGGAAACAGGTCAAGATTTGTGGCAGCGGTATAAACGGGGTCTAATGCGGCAGAGTTCAGGTCCTGGCCGGTAGCTGTTTTCCAGGCTGCCAGTGTAGTAATATCTCCCGCCAGGTATCCCAGGGTACCGGTACAGTAGTAATCGTTATAATTGATAATGGAATAAGCAGATGCTGATTCATCAGAATAAATGGCATACCGGGTATTGGCAGTTTGCTGGTTCGCAAAAATATTATTTGTGATCTCGTGGTTGCCATCGCTACTATAAGAAATATAAATACCGGAGCTAATGCCGGTTGTTTGATTCGCAACCAGGTTGATAGAGTTAAAATGTATCAGGTATTTGCCCCCATCTTTTATGGCAATACCATGGCCATTATCAATAGCAGAATAGTTCCACCCATAGCCTACAATATTCCAGATATAATTATTGTTTACCATCAGGCTGGTAGCAGCATTGGTTGACATCAGGGTGATACCATCGGCTTCCCAGCCGGAAATATTGGTATTCTCAACATTCGAGATCCTGTTTTTTGTGATCTTGCCGCCGTTGATATTTCCATCGGCAACAATACCTGCAAGGGGGATATAATTTGATGAATTACTTCCTTTCACGCCCAGGATTTGGTTCTGATCTACCAGGATACCGTCCTGGTTGTAAAAATAGATACCCCGGAACCCTATTTTATCAGCATCTGTTGCTGAAGATCCGATTGTATTTTTAATGACCTGGTTACCTGTTTCCAGAGAAGCATCGCCAAATAATGCGATGCCTGTATAGGTTTTGGTAATGGTGTTTTCTGTGTAGGTATTATCGCTGTTGGGCGCATCGGCCACGGCTTTAAAATTATTTTCTGATGCCTGGCTAATACCGGCATACGTAGTGATATTTGAATTACCAACAAGTATGCAATTGCGTATCACGTTATTTTTAGCAGGGTCGCCACCGGATGTAGAAGCCACCCAGATAAGGGTAGATGAAGTGGTTGCATTGGTATTGGTTATTTTCAACTGGTTATTGCCATCCAGGGTTACATCATCGGCGCCGGTAAATTTAATGACAGCCGAAGCGATATTGTTTCCGGAAATGGTCCAGGCGCCGGTTGTTGAGATAGAAACCGAAGAATAATAAGCGGTACCGGTACTGCCGTTTAAATTGGCGGTAGCGGTTTCGGTGGTATTGCCTGTAATGGAAATGGTAATTGCGCCCTGGTGTACCCCATTGTTAATATTATCAAAAGCCGTTTTTAAATTGGTATAGGTACCGGTTATAGAACCTAAGGTAGCCGTAACATTTACCTGGGCAAATATTTTAGTGGCACTCAATAAAATAAGTACACACAAAAGAAGTAGATTTCTCTTCATGAAAAAGGGGTTCTAAAAAATAATTTTAAACGAATAAAAAGTAATCCAGGATTTAGAAGGGATTCTAAAATTATCAAGGGGGTAACAGAAAGTAAATATAAGATTAATCTTAATAAAATAACTCATCCTGCAAGGAGCAGGATGAGTTATTTTTTAGTTCAACATTCAGCATTAGAGTTTTATCAGTTTCACAACTTTGGAACGCCCTGACTGTATTACCTCTACATGGTAATTACCAGCCTTGAGTTCCCTTCCAAACCGTACCAGTTCACCCGGTTCGGAGGTAAATTGTTTATAAGTTCTTCCTACGGCATCCACTACTCTAATCAGGATGCGGTTTTTCATATTATCTGTCGAAATCTTTAATTTAAACTCATCGGTAGATGGGTTAGGATACACTGTTACATCAAACAAGCCTTCGGGTGCTACGGGGTCATTACCGGATTTCATTTCCGGCGCTGTTGGCGGCGGTGTATTATTTCCGCTAATGAGGTGAGCCGGCCTTAAGATGGTGATGTTGGCAGATCCATATCCAATATAGTAGCCACTGCTGCTATGGCTGGTTGCATCATAACCTACATATACATCCACGGTATAGTTGCGGCTGCTGCTGCTACCAATGCTGGTGCTAAAGCTGTAACTCAAAGTACCGCTGCGCAGGTCGCCCGGAGTAAGTAAGGTACTTACTGACAACCAACCTGAGTTTTTCACTACACTACCACCGGTAGTTTTTACGATGAATTTCACTTTGGCATTTTTAATATTACCGGGTGAGTTATCGTAAGCCGGGTTGGCAGGAGATGCCGGTACGCTGATGTCGTGAATATTAGCTTTCAACACTACATTAGCAGTAGATGAAGATGGGCTGTTGGTATAAATCTGTGTACTACCTGTGTAATCTACCCATGCATCTTCTTGTTTGATAAGCAGCGATTTGTCTGCAACAAGCAAGTTAATTATGGTACTATATGTGAACCCGCCAAAGGAGATACTCACATTTTTTAATCCCGGTGCATATACTGCATTGGGAGATGTTTCTACCAATGGCACGACCATAACTGCTTCTAAATCTACCCCATTTACAGCAGGAACAAAATTAGCAGAACCCAAGGTTACGTTTCCACCGCCACTCATCTTAAAGGTAACAGATCCATTATCACCGTTACAAACAGCCACACCACCTGGTATGGTTACTTTAAGCTGTACTTTATCGCTGTATTGTGTTACTGGCGGTGTACTGGTGCTTAGAGGTTGTATAGGCGTAACGGTAAGTTCCGGAATACGTGGCAGTATATTTACCGCCGTTGTACATTTAGAAACATTACCCGCCAGGTCGGTAGCTGTGTACACAACTTTAAAATTACCATTACCAAATAAGATAGCGATCAGGATGCCCCCTCCACTCACCGGTTGACCCCCTGCATTGAGGATTTGGTAAGTAGTATTTACGGGGCCGCAATTATCAGTGATAGAAACGCCTCCGAGGTTAAAGGCGGCGCCGCAAGGAGTAAATACCGGGCCTACATTGGCAGGGCAAATAATTACCGGTGGCGTTACGTCTTTAGCTGTAAGGGTTACATTACAGGTTGTGGAATTATTATTGGCATCAGTGGCTGTTAAAGTAACAATCACAGTACCATTGTTAGCTGCAGATACCTGTGTACCTGCTGCCGGGCTTTGTGTTACGGTAACCGTACCTGATCCGCAATTATCGCTCACAACCAGCTCTGGTACCAGGTTAGGTACAGTGAGCGTACAACCGCTGCCTGTATTCAGGTTCACGTTACGGTTTGGAGGACAAGAGCCGATGATGGGCACCGTTACATCTTTAGCCGTAATGGTAGCGGTACAGGTTGCAAACAATCCTGCCGCATCGGTAGCTGTTATCACTACAGGGAAAGTAGCATTGTTTGTTGCACTTAATACGGTACCTGCAGCAGGTGATTGCGTAAGTGTAAATCCGCAATTATCGCCTGCACCTACATCACCGGTAAGGTCTGGTACTATAATGCTGCAACCCGAAGTCATATTTACATCCTGGTCTTCGGCACAGATGATAATTACCGGCGGTACATTATCAATTGCTGTAAGCGTAGTCGTGCAGGTGGCATTGTTGCCCGCAGCATCTGTTACGGTAAAGGTTACGGTAACCGGTGCATTGTGGCCGGCGCTCACTTCGCTGTTTGGCAATGGGTTTTGAGTAATGGTAGCGCCACAATTATCGCTGAATACCACCATGCTGGTCAAATCAGGAATTGTGATAGAACATTTACCACCCATGTTTACATTTTGATCTGTTACACATTGGGTAATAACTGGTGGCGTTATATCTTTTGCTGTAAGTGTTACGTTACAAGAAGTAGTAAGGCCACTAATATCTGTTACTGTGATGGTAACAACCTGTGTGCTGTTGTTAGAAAGGCTCAGCACAGTTCCAGCCAGTGGGCTTTGTTTCACATTGTCAATACCGCTATTATCTGTTGCAGTGATAGCGCCTGTAAGATCAGGTACTATAAATTCGCAGGCATTGCCCAGGTTTACATCCTGGTCCGGAGCACATTGTGTAATTACCGGGGGTTCATTATCCACTACGGTAATGGTAAAGCTGCAAACTGCATCGGGGCTGCAGGTATTGTGTGCCGTTAAAGTAACGGTGGTTACCCCTCTTGTAAATACAGATCCGCTGCCGTCGCCGGTACCGCTGCCGGTAGTGGCGCCGCTGAAGCTGTAACTTACATCAGGGTTAGGCTGGCCTGTAATTACAGGCGTATAATTCACTACGGCTGTATTTAAGCCTGCATCGGTGTTCACGTTCATATTGGCAGGGCAGGTCGTAAATACAGGGGCTGTATTTACGGTTACTGTTACCGTACCGGTTGCAGAACATCCGCTTACAGGGTCTTTCACCAATACTGAATAAGTAGTAGTATTGGTTAAGTTATTTGCCATGGGGCTGGCAACGGTTGCGCTGCTCAGGTTTGCCGAAGGCGTCCAGGTATAATTTAATGTTTGTACCGGAGTGAAAATGTACCTTCTTCCTGCAGCAGGGAACACAGTAAGTGAATTACTTTGAGTAGTTGTGCTGGCCACGTTACTGGCATTTACACTCATATAATTGGTTGCGGTAGCAGTAGAGCCGGCTAAACCAACTGAAGCGCTTACGCTAGCCCCACCTGCGGTACCATAGCGGAATTCTACCACATTGGTGCCTTCATATAACCATGCCTGGTAGGTGCTGTTGGCAGCGCCGGTTGTATTCCTGGGTATGGTTACATACCATTGTACTTTTAAAATCCTATTAGGCGCTGTACCGGTTACTAAGTACTGGATGGAACCGGTAGTACCGGTTGCCAGGTCATCCCACCAGGGCGCCAGTTTTGGTACATTGGTAGTGCTGTTGATGGTATTACTAAATTGACTTGAAGCTGCAGTAGCGCCGAGTTTCATGAATCCATCAGGCGATACAGAGAAGTCAGTATAATAATTGCCTTCAAAGTAGAAGCCAAATCCAATTGGCAATACACCAGAAGGAGTATCATCGTCACTTGAACCTACTGCCTGGGTTGCACCCGTCATATCGGCCAATGCGCCATTAGTATCCGTTGCAAAAGCGTATGTTTTTACCAGGCCACCCATTTTACCGCTCACTACGGTGTTAGCAGCTAATTGTGAGTTTCCGCCAGAGCAGATCACATCTGCAACAGCGGTTGGGTTTACAGCAATGCCGGGGCCTACTACGATGTTTTGAGACACCGTGCTGGTACAACCGTTTTCATCTGTACCGGTAATGGTATAGTTGGTATTACCCTGAGGGTTGGCAGTAACGGTGCTTCCGGTAGTAGATGATAAACCGGTTGCAGGGCTCCAGGAATAAGTATCTGCTCCTGAAGCAGTAAGTGTAACAGAACCGTTAGGTCCGCATACAGTTGTGGAAGGATTACCACTTACAGTAACAGAAGGTAATTCATGTACCGTAACGGCTAAAGTTTGAGTACAGGTTTCACCGCATGGGCTACTGATCACCACCGTAAAGGTGTAATTACCAATCGGCAGGTTGGCAGAAATAGTAGCTGCATTTGGATAAACGGTTGCTGTAACGCCATCGGTCCAGCTATAGTTTAAGCCTGCGCTTCCATTGGCTCCTACCGTTAAAGTAAAGGACTTGCTTTTACAGGTAGGCCCGCTTACCGCAATTGGCGAACAAGTTAAAGGAACTACAGTTACTGAAACCGGCGCTGAACTGCTGCTGCAACCCGTACCATTATCCAAAACAGTAGCTGTATAGTCTGTACTGATCATTGGGTTCACCACTACACTGCTTCCGGTAATATTTCCGGGGTTCCAGGTAATGGTTTGGCTTGATTTACCGAATACCATATTTGGCCTGTACTTATAATAAGTACTGGAGATACTGGAAGAAGCCTGTGTTCCGCAACTTTGAGCATTATCGGCATAGCTGCCAAATACTGAGTTGAATGAAGTAGCTGTATAATACACAGTAGCACTGCTACCGTAGCAGGAAGGACAAGTACCATCCAAGTCATTATCATGGCAAACATCTACCAGTATATTCGATACCCCATCCCATACAAATGGAGTGGTAAAGTTAAAGGTCCTCAATCCTGTAGTATTCACCATTTCATCTACCGGTCCATAGCAATTGGTAAATGAACCTACCGGAGTGCCATAGGCACCCGTGATACTCGTATTATTGGTATGTGCAATCTTAATACTAAATGCATTTAACAGCTTTGTATTAGAATTGGAAGAGATATTAAAGGCAAGGCTTGTAATAGGTCCTGCTGTTAAACCTGCGCTGGTTAATTCAGTGGCAAGTACCATGTATTGGCTTCTGGCTCCTTCCCAAAGATTAGAGAAAGGAGTTACCCCTGTTGTACTTGTTGTAGTAGTACCGGTACCCAAAGTAGCTATAACCGTAGGCGGTGCAACTGCAGAAAGTGTTACCGGCGCCCCTGCACAAATTACAGTAGGAGAAGCAGATACCGATGTAAACTGTGGCAATGCATTCACTGTTACAGAAACATCAGCATAAATAGTACAACCCAGCGTAGCATCTACCCCGGTTACCCGGAAGGTATAAACACCCGGGGCGGTTGGTGTAACGCCGGTAATTGATGATCCGCTAACGGTACCGGAAACACCACTGGTAGCTTCATTTGCAGATACTACCTGCCATGTGTAAACATAAGTTTGTGTATTACCCACTTTTGTAACGGAAAGGTCAAAGCTGGAACCGATACAAACAGAAGGTGCAGTACTATGCCCGGTGATAACATCCGGTTGGTTAACTGTTGCAATTACTGCTGCACGTGCTCCTTCGCAACCTGTAGTTCCATTTTTCTCAGAAACATAGAAGGTTGTTGTATTTGAAATTGATTGTAAATAAGTAATGTCCGTTCCTGTTTGCATTACGTTGCCGCCTGAGGCTGCATCGTACCAGGTAAAGATGCCGGTACCATTTCCTGCTCCTGATACAGAAGCGGTAGGGATGCCTGCACCACACTGAACAGAATTGGTAACATTTGGTGCTAATGGCAGTGGGTTCACATTTACAGTGATGGTAGATGCAGGATCAGAACTGCAACCCAGCGCATCTGTAGCCACTACACTGTACACAGTTGTTACCTGTGGTTGTACTGAAATGGCATTGCCAGTTGCAGAACCACCACTCCAGGTCCATGCCCAGGTATAATCAGGCGCCGCAGAACCATACACAGTACCGCCAAATTTAAATTGTGGTCGGGCTGAATTTGTACCTGTGTTACTGGTATAACTACATATTGTAGAAGCAACTGTATTATCTGCCCTATAATAAGTTTCGGCTACATACGATGTATTATCATACGCAACTTCAGATGCATCTCCTCCATAATCTTCATCACTCCAGCAAATTTGTACCAGGATATTTGAAGTACCATCCCATGCAAACGGTGTACTAAAGTTGTAGGTATTGGTTCCTACTACCGGCGTTTCTGATGCATTGGTATAAACAGTGTTCAAACCGGTTGTAACCATACTTGAACTGAGGCTGGTTAATGAAGTTTGAGCCAATGAAATGGCAAAATTATCATGATAAGAGCCCGCTGAGGTAACCTGTAAAGCCAATGAAGTAAGGTTACCTGCTATTAGGTTTGCAGCCTGTAATTCACTTGCTTTTACCAGGTATTGTGCTTTAAAACCTCCATAATAATGACTAAATGGAGAAACATTATTACCGGTATAAGTATCACTAGTTGATGTAGAAAGTGCACCTGTACCAATGGTAACAGTACCTGTTCCGATACCTGCAATATCTGCCGTTAAGTTCACATTTTCGCCGGCACAAACGGGTGGCACAGGAGAGGCTACCACTGAAGTAATTGCGGGTAATGCTTTTACTTCTACCACTACGGTGGACATGGCATAGCAATTAGAACCTAAGTCTTCGCCATTTAAAGTATAAGTAATACTACCCGGTTGAGTAGGCGTGATGGTAAGCGGGCCGGAAGCTGAAGTAGGATTGCTGATACCACTTCCTGATTCGGGGCTGGCAGACCAACTATAATCATAGGTATTGCTGCTACCTTGCTGAGTATAGCTAAGAGTTACCGGGCTGCCAACACATACCGTGTTTGCGCTTGCACTGGCAGTAATTTGATCTGCATCAATTACATAAACCTGTACAATTGTTTTTTCGCTTTCGCAACCTGCTGCACTCAGTTCAGAAACATTAAAGTTTATGCTGCTGCTGATAGGTTGTAAATAAGTAGTGGAAGTGCCTGTTTGTAACAATACATTATTTTCATCGTACCAGTTAAAGACAGGTGAACTTGCTCCTGAAGCAGAGTAAACTTCTGCAGTGGGGATACCACTACCGCATTGTAATGAGAACCCTCCAGAAGGGGTGGCCGGTGGTTGGTTCACGACCACATCAACCGTTCTCTCACTATGGCAACCCGTAGCAGGATTGGTAACAGTTACAGTATAAGTATCACTGTTATAAACAGGGATGTTGATACTGTTTCCGGGAACTGCTCCGGGGTTCCATTCAAAATTATATTGAGAAGTAAAGTCGGTACCAACGGTACCTCCAAATTGCATATTGGGCCTGTTGTTATAAGTAGATACAGAATAAGATGCTTCCACACCACAACTTTGCGCATCGTCATCGTAGCTGCCATATACTGAGTTAAATGAAGTAACAGAATAAGAAACACTATTTGTACTTCCGTAAGCGCCACTAATAACCCCGGTAGGATCATTATCATGGCAAATATCAACCAGTATATTCGATACGCCATCCCATACAAATGGAGTGGTAAAAGTAAAGCTGCGGGCTCCTATTCCAGGTGCAGGAATGTTGGTAGGTCCAAATACAGTAGTGAAACTACCGCTTGGCGTACCATAACCCGATAAAGAAGTATTGGCTGTGTTCGCAATTTTTATGGTATAAGCAGATAAGTCATAATTGGTAGCTGTACTGGTAACATCAAAACTAAGCGATGTAATATTTCCTGCTACCATCTGTGCTGCCTGTAATTCGCTGGCCAAAACCAGGTACTGGGATCTTGCCCCTTCCCAATAATTAGAGAAAGGACTAACCCCTGTTGTACTCGTTGTAGTAGTACCGGTACCGATGGTTGCTACACCTGCTGCTGCTGCCACGCTGGTAGCAGACAAATTTACAGAAGTACCGGCACAAACAGCCGTTGCAGGAGTAACGCCGGCAGTTGTAACCTCAGGGTTATCATTTACCTGTAATGTTATATTGGCACTGGTATTACAAGCACCATCTACCGCATTTACAGTATATGTATAATTTCCGGCCTGGGTTGGAGTAACCGTAATGGATGCCCCTTGTGTATTTGCTGCCAAACCACTTCCGGTGGCAGGGCTTGCATCCCAGCTATAAGTATAATTATTAGTACCTGCTGCTTTTTGTACATTAAAAGTAACAGGTGATTGCAGGCATATTACACTTACTGGGTCAATGCTAATGGCATCCGGTGCATTTACGGTAGCCACTACAGGGGTCCTGGGGCTTTCGCAGGTTGCATCCGCAACTGATACATAAAAAGTAGTGGTTGTACTAATTGAATAAGCGCTTAATTTAAAACCATTTTCTCCTGCAATTGGTGAGCCTCCGGATGAACTGAGGTACCAGTTGTAATGTTGGCCGCCTGAGGCGCCAATTGCAAATGCCTCAGGTGTTCCTGTGCCACATTGTGTAGATTGGAAAGTAGTTGGCGCAGCCGGAACCGGTAAGATAGTTACTGAAACCGGTGCAGACGTATTTTGACAACCATAACTATTTTCAATGGTTACGGTATAAGAAGCTGTACCGGTAGGTATAAATGTAAGCGTGGGTGAAGTGCCAGCGCCAATGGTATTGGTACCATCGCTCCAGCTATACGTATATACCGGTGGTGTAAAGCTGTAAATGGTGCCATTAGCAGGAGCTACTGTATTATTATTATTTGCAGCTACTGAACTGGCAGTATTATTACTGAAAGTAATACTTTGATAATTGGATGAACCCACAGTAATACCGGCAGATCCACTTGATGTAGTACCTACTGATCCATAACGCAATTCAATATTATTTGATCCTTCGTATAACCAAACCTGGAATTTAGAATTGGCTGCACCCGATATACTTCTTGGAACGGGTACATACCATTGTATTTTAAAGATACGGTTAGGCGCTACTCCTGAAACGAGGTAAGATACGTTACCATCACTACCAGTGGCCAGGTCGTCCCATAAAGGGTATATTTTTGGTGTATTGGTACTGCTTGTTACGGCATTACTGTATTGGTTTGATGGAGTAGTGGTAGCATTTGTGAGCATTACCCATCCATCAGGTGATGCTGCGAAATTAGCATAATCAACCCCGTCTAATTTAAACGCAAATGGTAAGGCTGCGGGTGCAGCAGGTGTGTCATCATCACCAGATACAATCATAACGGTTGCGCCGGTCATAGGATCTAATGTACCTCCTGTTCCTGCACCAAAGTTATAAGCTGCCATACCCTGGTTCAGGTCGCTGGCAGTAAGTGTAAGTTCAGTTCCTGCACACACATTATTGGAAGAAGCTGCAATTTGTGCAATGGGAGCTTTTGAAACGGCAACATCTACAGATGTTACTTCATTACAGCCACTCACGGCATCATAAGCAGTTACGGTATAAGTGGTATTTACTGTTGGTGAAACTGATTGTGTAGCTCCAGATAAGCTGCCCGGCATCCAGGTATAGCTATACCCCGAATTGGAACTGATTACTGTAAGATCAATGCTATTACCGGGGCATACAACAGGATCGGCAGGGTTGATTGCAATAGCCGGGGCAGCAGTACTGCTCGCTAATACAGGAACCCTGGCACTTCCGCAAGAAACCTGGCCTACCAACGTAAAGTTTGGCCGGTTATAGTAATAAGTATTAGAAGTGGTGGTACTATTGCAAGCATCACTATTAGAATCATTCTGGTAATTTACAAATGAATAAAAAGAAGTAGAAGTATATGTATTTACCGAACTGGAAGCTCCAGAATTACCATCGCCAAAACAGTAATCAATAATAATATTAGACACCCCATCCCATACAAATGGGGTTACAAAATTAAGTGTATTGGTACCCA
Organism: Niastella sp.; assembly: GCA_016710595.1. Lineage (GTDB taxonomy): Bacteria > Bacteroidota > Bacteroidia > Chitinophagales > Chitinophagaceae > Ferruginibacter. The sequence continues at coordinate 29,126 of JADJVM010000010.1, read as the reverse complement.
CAGTTACGGCATAATTATCCGGGCCAAACACCGTAGTAAATGATCCTGATTGGAAACTGGTTATAGAAGTGGATGAAGTAGCCATCATCTTCATTGTGTAACCTGCTAATGTTGCAGGGCTACCTACACTCGTAATATTGATAGACGCAGCGCTAATATTACCAGCTCTTAAACCGGCAGAAGACAATTCACTAGCTAATACCAGTATCTGAGAACGACCATTACCATAATAAGATCCAAATGCAGCGCCAACGGTAGAGGAACTGCTATTAGAGCTCGTACCGGTACCCAGCAATGCCGAACCGGGAGATAAACTTTCTGCTGCTACATAAAAAGTAGTATTGTCAGATATTGTGGGTGTGCTAAAACTATTGCCGGTACCCAGTGGTGCGCCGCCGGTAGCTGCTGCATACCAGGTGGGTGTAGAACCCGTAGAAGTAGTGGCCTGGAGCGTTGCAGAACCAGTACCACAAACTGAACCTGCTGTAGTAGTTAATACGGAAGCGGCAAAATTGATAAGTAATGGCGTGGAACCAACTGTTACCGGTCCATTGGCACAGGTAACCAATAATTGGTAATAAGCTACTGCTGCCGGTACAAAAGTATAAGTAGCAGCAACGGCTCCAGTAATATCGTTATATGTTACTCCATCGGGAGATGATTGCCATTGATAGGAATATCCTGTTTCCAAAACAGAAGGTGGGTTATCTACACTCAACGTAATGGATTGGCCTAAGCAAATACCATTGGCTGTAGAAACTGTATTTCCAGGAGCAGGTGTAACACAAGTTAAAGATGGTGAACCATCAAACTCATCTGCACCTATATCGCAAGATCCCGCTAAAGCGCCCCCATTTACAGAGCCGGCAGGGCCGGGGCGGGCATCGCCGTCGAAATCGGTTGCCACAGCAGGAACCAGTAGGCCCCCACTTTCAAGCGTATTGGGCGTAGCGCTATTGGGTATATGCAGGTATCCTGCATCAACCCCTGTTTCACTAACAAAAACGGGATTTACTGAAAGAGATGCACCATCACGGGCTCCCATCGCAGGTTTGTAAGTAACTAAATCAGGATAAAAATTGGTACCATCCCAAAAAATTCCGGTAGTACCAAAAAATGAGTTATTGTTTGAGGCTGCTGCATAACTAGTAAGGGTAGTTGAGCTTCTTTGATAAGCAACCGCTTTGCCAAGTCCCTTGGGTGCAGAACGGTTTACTAATAAATTATTTTGCATGAGCAGCGTTGCTGAAGTAGAAGCATATACGGCTGCTGCAGATGCATTGGTACCGGAAGATGTAGAAGATGCAGGAATGAAAACGGTATTGTTATACAAGTTCACAGTACCAGATGATACATAGATACCTGCTATTGACAAATAGGGTGCCGTAGTTGATGAAAAGGCAGAGGAATTTAAATTTCCAATAATATTATTGTAAACATCCAATACAGCTGTGCTACCGGGAGCGAGGTACATACCGTAACAAACACCTGTAGTTCCGGATGTTGAAAAATTATATCCTTTGTTATTCGATATGGTACCATTATAAACACTTGAAGAAATATAATAAGGATACATAATTGCCGATGTACCACCGGTAGAATTTAAATCATGAACCAGGTTGTTACTCATACTGATATCGTTACCATAACCTACCCTTAGGCCATAAATTGTCGCTCCACCCGAACCATTAAAATTGTAAACCTTGTTATTGTTGTAAGATTTAGTTCCGGTAGTAGATGTTGATTGATAAATACCATAAAGAGTAGATGAACTTGTAGCGGTAGTAGTAAAATTAAATACATTGTTATTATTCACTTGTTCTGTATAGGAAGAACCTGCTGAATACATACCATACATAGTAGCAGAAGCAGATTTTGTAATATCACTAATGGTATTTCCGCTTAAAGAAACAGAAAAACCGCTACCCCAGCTTATACCATAAAAAGTACCCGTGGTACTGCTATTGATATTCTGAATATGGTTATTGTTAAAATTCAGCACATTGGCCGAACCCGAAGATGTGCTGTTATATATCCCGTAAAAAGAACCCGTTTGGTTGCAGGCAATATTTGCAATGGTATTGCTATTCACATTACATGCTGTAGCAGCCGAAGAATTAAACGTAGTATATATCCCATAAATTGAAACGCCGGTACCTGCGTAACTAGTAACACCCGTACCATCTGCAGCGCCATATCCAATTTTATTATTTTCAATGGTTACGCCTTCGCCATAAGTAGAGTTACTAAAATAAATATAATAAAAACTACTCGTACCCGTAAAAGTGCGGGCAGCAGTTTGGTATAATTTATTTTGAGAAATGTTCCATTGTGTATTTCCTAAACCCACATAAATAAATGCAGCACTTCCTGATGCTAAGAAAATATCATGGATTTTATTGTTTGTGATATTGATACCACTATTTGCAATATTCAAATTGGTTTGAGATCCATTTCCATAAATCCCTTTAGTAGGTAACCCCGATGGTGAGGGGCCGATATCATTATTAGAAATGGTATTATTATCATTTCCGTTCCCACCCGATGCAGCAGTATGAATAAATACAACACCTCCATTTGTAGTCGTAGCTACATGGTAGCCGATCCCTGGATACTACAATTGGTAATGGTATTGTTAGTAGCATCCCCAACCATACGGATGGTTGCAGTAAGCGTAGTAGATGCGGTACTAAGATTAATAAGCGTAAGGCTATTGCCCCCCGAGTTGAGCCCATCAATCACTACATTATCTGCTCCATTTAACTCCAGGAGAGCTCCTCCGGCAATAGTACCAGTAACTACGGCATTACCCACCGGGTTAATGGTAACGCCGGTATAGCTGGCGCTTCCCGACCCGCTGGCATTTAAAGATGCGGTTGCGGTTTCTGTTGCCGTACCGGTAATGTTAATTTGGATCACATCGGTATGTGTTCCTGAATTGATTGCATCAAAGGCAGCTTTTAAGTTGGTGTAACTTGCCGTAGCAGTACCACCGGTTGCCGTAACATCTACCTGGGCAAAAAGGCCCAGGCTCGTTAGCAATGTAAGAGTCATCATCAAGATCACCCTGCTGTGTTTAGTAAGTAGGTTCATAGTTGTCATAAATGTTTAAAAACAATAAAATATATAGGCAATACAATTCTCATTGAGCAAATGCAAAGCAATAGCTATTGCAAAAGCTTAAAGAATTTGTAATCATTCAAAAAAGAAGTGAATGGAATTAACCAATCAAGTTAAAATGGGAACGTACAGGGAGTAGCCACAAAAGACAAGCAGTTGGTTTAATCAGATCATTTGGATAGAAGGGTAACGGAGTGTTGTTATTTATATCACAGGGTACAGTTAATACAAATAATGCAGTAAATATATAAATAAGAAAGTACTAAACAAATTTATTTTGTATTTTTTTTAACACAACCTGTTTTTATGTAATAAGTTATCCTTAAAATAATTGTAAAAATGCTATTCCCTCTAAGGGATACAGAGATTTTAGGGCCGCTAATGATGTGCAAAATCTTTTAAGAAATTCCCTTTGATCCTCTCCATAGACGGGTTAAAATAACCAAACCGGAGTTTTGGGAATTCCTGCCGGATTAAATCCATCATTTGTTTTATGCCCATGCTGGTGCCGGATTCGGCAATACCTATTTTGCCGAGATACCAATCGGGGTCAATATTAAAATTTCTCCACTGAATCATATTTAAACCTGTTTGCCGGATGAGTTTCCGTAAGGCTTCATATTCTTCTTCCCGGTCAGTCATGCCCGGGAATGTAAAATAGTTGATGCTTGTCCAGCCACCGGCATCATGTACGATCTTAAGGCTTTCAATGATATCAGTAAACTGGTAATTGTTTGGCCGGTAATAGGGCATATATACCTGCTCCAATGCCGAGTTGGTACTCACCCGGATACTATTCAGGCCTGCATCGCAAAGTTCTTTAACGGCAAGGGGCATGCTGCCGTTGGTATTGATATTGATGCTCCCTTTATCAGTATGCTTTCTTATTTCTATAATGGCCTCCCGGATGGTTTGCCACATGAGCAAAGGCTCTCCTTCGCAACCCTGTCCAAAACTTACAATGGGAAAGGGCGCTGTTTCTAAATGAGGAACTGTAAATTCTACAATTTCAGCAGCATTGGGTTTAAAGGTTAACCGGTCTTGCGGGCTTACGATTTCTTCGTCGCCGGGCTGAAAACTGATACAACCCACACAATTGGCATTGCATGCAGGAGATACCGGAACGGGGCATTCCCACCTGCTTAATGCAAAATTTCTTGCTGCCGGGCAGGTATAAGTCATACAACAGGTTTCCATTAAATGCTTTACTAAACGATTATGCGGATACACTTCTATTAAATGGGCAGCCCCGGTTTTTATTTGTTTATCATCGTACCCACTGCACTCCTGCCGGATATCATCTTCTACCCGAATGGCCGGAACATACAATTTTTCATGCTGCCATCCGGCCGCAGTATAACAAAATAAGGGAAGTGTTGGCGCATCGGGCATGGTTTCATAAGCCGATAGGTATAAACCGGTATGTGCAGGTGGTATGAAAGCTGCTACCGCCCAGCCCTTTTCACAAAGGCGCATTTCTCCTGTTGCTACATCAATGCCAATACCCCTGCGTCCCGGTAGTTCGTATAACTGGCCGCCTTCGGGGAGTTCAATCCAATCTTCAACAGGAACCGGAATGGCATCCCAACCAGTACGGCCGGTAACATACAGGCTCTCATCTTCAAAAATATTTCCTACCCCGTCAGAATACATCAAAAAGGGCGATTGTGTAAGTAGATTCATGTTGTAAAATTACAATTTCAGGATGAGTGTATTATTAAATTTCCTGCTGAGGAGTTGTTTGCTGATTGCAAAATTCATTAAAATCATTTTGATGTAATCCCGGGTTGTCGCCGGCTTGTAACACAAATTGAAAAAGGTGGTTGTCTTTAAGATCAATGGTAAGCACATCTTCTTTTAACAGTACCCGGTTTACCTGGTTCCAGGTAAAGAATTTAGCCGGAAAAGAAGGATAATGAATTCCTGCAGCCGATACTTTTATCATCTTTTTTTGGCGGGCAAAAATGCCTACCCCGGCAAGCAACAAAAATAAAATGGCAACCCAACCGGCACCCAGTAAAAACCATAATAACGCAAAAATCAAATAAAGCAACGGGAATAAAGGAAACTTATTTTTATTATGAAACCGCGGCAGCCATGCTAAAATGCCGAAGCATGAACCCAATACCCCGATACCTGCATAAGGAAGTATTGCCGATCCGAAATTTACAAATAACAGGAAACTAAAAGCTGTGATGCACATCAGCAATACACAAAGGGTTATCACACGATATAGTGTATTATTTTGTTCGGGTAATTGTATGATATAATTATCCACCCTGGCTTGTTATAAGAAGGCTGCACATTTTAAACAACACCCTTGCCGCTACATTTTCGTCCCACTCACTTTGGCTTACACCCACTTCTACCAGGTCGAAACCAATGATCTTTTTTCCTGCTTCATGAATTTTCCTAAACATGTAAAACACCTGATCCGCTTCAAAGCCGCCCTGTACGGGTGTTCCTGTTTTTGGACAAAGTTTGGGATTGAGGCCATCTATATCAAAGCTGATGTAAATGTTTTGGGGTAACTGGCCAATGATGGTATCTACGATTTGTTTCCAGGTTACACCCTCCATCATACTTTCTTTGATCTCCTTATCAAAATAACACACTACCCTACCCTTACTTTCTTGTATATATGCCAGCTCTTCTTCACAATAATCCCTGGCACCCATTTGTATCAGTTTCGTTAATTGTGGTAATTGCTCTAATGCATTATACATGATGGAAGCGTGAGAATAATCGAAGCCTTCAAAACTTTTACGCAAGTCGCAATGCGCATCTATTTGTAAAATGCCGAAGGATTCATATTTATCTGCAATGGCTTTATAAAACCCAAAAGGCGTACTATGATCCCCTCCCAGTAAAGCAACCAATTTATCTTTTTCAAAGAGTTTTTTTGTTTGCTGGTAAACCCAATCATTTAAAAACACACTTCCTTCATTTACTTCTTTCAGGCTCTTGGTCATAAACTTATTGTCTTCTACGGCTTCGCCCTGAGAAATATAATTGATGTAGAGCTCGGCTTCCTTACGCAGGTAGTCGCTCTTGGTCAATATTTTTTTATTGGTTTCCAGCATGTATATCCCCTCTTTCCAGGCATCTTTATAATCGGGATCATACAGATCTACCTGCAGGCTTGCATTGAGGATATGATCCGGGGCACGGGCGGTGCCAGCCCTGTAACTTACCGTAACTTCCCAGGGAATGGGCAGAATCACAAGCCTGGCAGACTCTTCTGAAGTGGGTAACCCAAAAATATTATTGTTGGAGTTGGCTACAGAGTTAGGATCAAAATGCATTAAATCATTCATGTAAACAAATTTTTGCAAATATATATACACATTACAAGAAGCCGGGGGTTTTAACGAAGCAGATAAAATAAAAAAACAGGCTCTAAAAAAAAATTACAATATGAATAAATATCTTGATTTGTTTTTCAGGGAAAGCCCAATATAAACTGTTTTTTTAGTTGAGTTCCAGCCGAATTGAAGTACCTTTGCCAAAATTTAAAAACAGTTTTTCCCGGGTTACGGGAAATGCATTTTAAAAAGTGATCAACATGAAAAAATCACACATCATTATTTTAGTGGGTATCGCTGTTCTTATTGCAGGTTTACTGGCATATTCTGCCGATTTTTCAACTTATGATTCCATTGCATCGGCTAAACATAAGGAGGGGAAATTTGTACATATTATTGCTAAGCTAGATCATAATCATCCATTGGAATATGACCCATTAAAAGACCCCAATTTTTTAAGCTTTTATGCAATAGATAGCCTGGGGGGCAGCACCAAGGTAATTTACCGAAACAGTAAACCCACAGACATTGAAAAAAGCGAACGCTTAGTTATGAAAGGGAAAATGCAAAACGATCATTTTGAATGTTCGGAAATATTATTAAAATGCCCCAGTAAATACAAGGATGATAAAAAGCAGCTAGAAAAAAACATGCAGGAACAAACCTCTGATGCTGCCCTGAATTAAAATTTTAAACTCTATTCATGAACTTTATAGGCGAACATTTGCTGCCCGGGTTATTCGGCCATTTTTTTGTTATACTTTCTTTTGTGGCATCGCTGATTGCTGTCGTTTCATTTTTTCTTGCCTCTACCCATAAAAACGAAATTCAAAAATTATCATGGCTTAAGTTGGGAAAAGCAGCATTTATTACCCAGGCCGTTTGCATCTTCATCATATTTGGCCTTGTATTTTATATTTGTTCGCAGCATTTATATGAATATTTATATGCTTACAAACATGCATCCAAAGAGCTGGAACCCAAATACCTGCTCGCCTGTATCTGGGAAGGGCAGGAAGGTAGTTTTTTACTTTGGAGTATTTGGAATGCGCTGATCGGGTTGATTTTAATGCGGAAAAATGCACTTTCAAAAGCGCCGGTGCTTACAGCGTCCAGCCTGGCACAATTCTTTATGATGCTGATGATACTGGGCATTTATGCAGGCGATACCCGTATAGGCAACAGCTTATTTTCGCTTACCCGCAATGAAATTAACGGCCCCATCTTCAGCCAACCCAATTACCTGGTTTTTATAAAAGACGGGATGGGCCTGAATGTTTTACTCCGCAACTACTGGATGGTGATTCATCCACCTGTATTGTTTTTAGGATTTGCACTCTGCTTAGTTCCATTTGGATATGCCTATAGCGGGTTGCTCACAAAAAAATATGGAGATTGGGTAAAACCCGCACTGCCATGGGCTTTAGCAGCAACCGCAGTATTGGGCACCGGTATTATGATGGGCGGAAAATGGGCTTATGAATCCTTAAGTTTTGGTGGTTATTGGGCATGGGACCCGGTTGAAAATGCATCCCTGGTTCCCTGGCTCATCATGGTTGCAGGCCTGCATACCATGCTCATTTATAAAGCTACCGGGCATTCTTTACGGGCCAGTTATTTTTTTAGTATCCTGAGTTTTTCATTTGTTTTATATTCTACTTTTTTAACCCGTACCGGCATCCTGGGCGATACCTCGGTTCACTCCTTTACTGAGGCGGGCAAGGCCATCAACATCATGATTGGCTTATTTGTTGTTTCATTTATTTTACCTGCCCTTACTTTATTTTTTATACGTTATAAAAAAATACCAGCCATTGTAAAAGAAGAGAGTACCGATTCCCGTGAGTTTTGGATGTTTATCGGCTCGCTTGTATTTTTCTTTACTGCCTTATTTATTATTGCCAAAACATCGCTGCCTGTTTACAACAAAGTATTTGGTACTTCTATTGCGGCACCGCAGGATGTAGAATTCTCTTATAATAAAGTGGCGCTGATGATTGCGATCATCATTGGGTTGCTCACTGCTTTTACACAATATTTAAAATACCGGAATACCCCACGTGCTTATTTTCTTAAAAAATTAATGTGGCCTACTATGTTGGCAGTGCTGGTAACAATCCTGCTGGCAATATTTTATCCATTGGAATTTCATAAACACGGAACCGGATTTTTAGGCGCCATTTACCTGGGTTGTTTTGCTACCATTTATTCATTTTTTGCCAACGTATTATATATCTGGCTGGTACTAAAAGGCAAACTCGTAAATGCCGGCGCTTCTATTGCCCACGCAGGTTTTGCATTGATGATTGTGGGGATGCTTATCTCTTCCTCAAACAAAGAAGTAATCAGCAGCAGCTTAGTAAACGGTATCAATATGCCCGGCATGATTGACCCGATGACCAGGCAACAGGATAACCCGATGGAGAACCTAACGCTTATCCGGGATGTACCCACCCGCATGGGCCTTTACGAAGTTACTTATCGCAGTGATAGCGCCGGCCATGAAAAAGGAAGAAAATTTTACAGGCTTCATTTTGAGAAAAAACAAAAAGGCTCAAAACAAAGTACTGAATCTTTTATACTGGAACCCGATGTGTACCAGATGAAAGACAATAACATGAGCAGCAACCCGGATACAAAATCATATTTAACCAAAGATATTTTTACTTATATCTCGTACGCATTAAGCGGAAAAAATACAGAAGATACCAGCCAATATAACATTGTAACCTTACGGCCGGGTGACAGTAGTTTTTACAGCAGGGGTTATATTATATTAAACAGTGTAAAGAAAAACCCGGTAAATGAAAGATATCATTTTGCCCCCGATGATATGGCGCTTATGGCAGATATTACCGTGGTAAGTAAAGACAGTATGCACTACCCTGCCATGCCATTAATTCAAATTGATACATTAAACCAGGTACAACTGGTAGATGATACCATTTATGCCCAAAATTTATTTCTACGTTTTGCTGGTGTAACAGATAGTTCAGCGATTAAGATCGGCATCAAAGAATCGGACGAGCCCATAGATTTTGTAACGGTGAAAACATATATTTTCCCTGGCATCAACTTAGTTTGGCTCGGCCTCGTAATAATGGGCATAGGCGTAATACTAAGCCTTTTACACAGGCTGCAGCTAAGCCGTACCCAAACCTTACTGGCACTGGTACCGTTTGCGATGGCATTATTTTACTTGTTCTTACTGGCTAATTAACAGTTTTTATATTATATTGAAGCAACATTTTGGGTTACTTTGTTAGTCTATTAAGTATAAAATTAAAAATGCTGTTGCTGGTTTACTCCTATGTGCGTTCATAAAAAACAACTACTCTTACTATTTACCTTGATGCTGGGTATGCTTTATTCAAAAGCACAAGACAATACCGGGCATGGTATAAACGATACCCTGCTCACTGCTGCCGTAATTTATAATGGTGATACCATAGAAGCTAAAACACTTGAAAATGTTTCGCTGTATAGCAAATTATCAAAAGCACAACTGGCGGCGCTTGCAAAATATAACCGGTTGCGCAATGCAGTATATGTAACTTATCCTTATGCCCGGCGTGCCGGTATGGTAATGAATGATATTAATATGCGGCTTGCTTTACTGGATCCCAGGAAATCGAGAAAAGAATATATTTTATCCAGAGAAAAGGAACTCAAAAAAGAATTTACCGATCCGCTTACCAATCTTTCGGTGTACCAGGGAAAGGTGTTGATGAAACTCATAAACCGGGAAACGGGAAACAATTGTTACGAGATCATTAAAGAATATAAAGGAGGGCTTACTGCCCGGTTTTATCAAACGGTTGCCTTTTTCTTTAACAGTAATTTAAAACAACCTTACGATATTAAAAATACTGATGATGCTTATATAGAGCATTTTGTAAAAGAAGTACAGCGTATGTATGGGTATTCCGAGATCAGGAATACAAAACTATTATAAAAGCCATTTTAAATTTTTACCGTTTTATGCGTTGTGAATGTTGGGATAACCTGTTTTCACCATTGCTTATTAAATATGCACAATCAAAGAAATACGGTGATTTAAGCGTATCTTGCACCGCAATTACAAGTTTTTTATGAAGTTAGATGTTCTCGCTTTTGGCGTTCACCCCGATGATGTAGAACTTGGGTGCGCCGGAACATTGCTGGTAGAAAAAAGTAAAGGAAAAAAGACCGGGATTATTGATTTAACGCAGGGAGAATTGGGAACCCGAGGTACCGCAGAGACCCGGGCAAATGAAGCAGCAAGAGCAGCAAAAATTTTACGGGTTGATGTAAGGGAAAATTTAAAAATGGCGGATGGCTTTTTTAAAAATGATGCAGCGCATCAAAAAGCGGTCATTCAAGTTATTCGCCGCTACAGGCCCGAAATAATTTTATGCAATGCACCCCAGGACAGGCACCCGGATCATGGGCGCAGTGCAAGGCTGGTAGCAGATGCTGCATTTTTATCAGGATTAAAAAAAGTGGAAACTACAGATGAGGGAGAACCACAACAAGCGTGGAGGCCTAAATATATTTTGAACTACATACAGGACCATTACCTGGATCCAAATTTTGTAATTGACGTTTCGGATCAGTTTGCCCAAAAGATGGAATCTGTAAAAGCATATAACACACAGTTCTATAATGAGCAAAAACAGGATGATGAACCCGAAACATATATTTCTACCCCGTTCTTTTTAGAGGGCATTGTGAACCGGGCCAAAATGTTTGGGAAGATGATTGGGGTAACATACGCCGAAGGTTTTATTTCTACCAAGATGGTAGGGCTCACCGGTTTGGAAGCATTTATTTTAAAAGACACTTAAAAATATTTATGAAAATATCAATCACACCAAAGTTTGTGAACTCTTCAAAATCTTCGTTTCACCAGGAGCTTAAAAAAAGAGTAAACAATTACTTTACAGAAAATGATAAGAAACCAACCGGCAACTTCTCTTTATTTTTTAAGGCCGGGCTTTTATGGGCTTTGTACATTGCCTTGTATGTGCACGTCATGTTCTTTACACCCAACTTGTGGATTGCTGCATTTGAATGTTTAGTGATGGGCGGCCTTACTGCTGCAATTGGTTTTAATGTAATGCATGATGGCGGCCATGGGAGTTTTAGCGAAAGTAAAGTTTGGAATAAAATTGCTGCTTATTCTGTAAATGCATTGGGTGCCAGCGGGCTGATGTGGAACAATAAACACAACATTGTACACCATACTTATACCAATATAGAAGGGATAGATGATGATATAGAAATACAACCTTTGCTGCGGATGTGCAGTACACAAAAAAAATATAAGATCCATCGGTTTCAGCATATTTATGTTTGGTTCCTGTACACTTTGTTGCTTATCATCTGGGTATTTGCTACCGATTATACAAAGTATTTCCGTAAGAAAGTAGGCCCCGTACCCATTAAAAAATTAAGTGTTTACGATCACTTTGCATTTTGGATTGCGAAACTGGGTTATTATTTCTTTATGATTGTATTGCCTATCATGCTGATTGGTTTTATGGAATGGCTGGTTGGTTTTTTAATCATCAGCATGACGGCAGGATTAATATTGAGTACCGTATTTCAACTAGCGCATACCGTAGAGATCACTGAATTTCCACAACGATCTGAAGAGACCCATAATATAGAAAACGAATGGGCCATACATCAATTGGAAACCACCGCAAATTTTGCTACAAAAAATAAGTTTGTAAGCTGGATGGTTGGCGGGCTGAACTTTCAGGTGGAGCATCATTTATTTCCCCGTATTTCGCATGTACATTACCCTGCCATAAGCAAGATCATTAAAAGCACTTGTGAAGAATTTAATGTAAAGTATAACGAATTTAAACATACACGCCAGGCCATTGTATCGCACGTGCTGCATTTAAAGCACATGGGTGTGGCTTAGTTCTTATTAAAAAATAAAATTTTGCAGCCGCTACCAAGCGGCTATTTTTATGAATGATACGCAGCTAAAAATGAATAAACATTACCTTTGTTTTTTGCTGCATGATGCACTCAAGTACAAGTGAGTGACACCCATGAAGATGGGCTTTGCAGAATGCCGGTAACAAAAAAAATAATACTTAAGCTGAATATAATTATATGAGTGAAGAAAGAAGCCTCAATTTTTTAGAGGAAATCATTGAGAAAGACCTGGCCGATGGAAAATACAAATCAATTGTTACTAGGTTTCCGCCGGAACCCAATGGTTACCTGCACATGGGCCATGCGACCAGTATCTGCCTGAACTTTGGGCTTACAAAAAAATATCCCGGTTATACCAACCTTCGTTTTGATGATACCAACCCGGTTACTGAAGACATTGAATATGTAGAAAATATTAAGAATGATATAAAATGGCTGGGTTTTGAATGGAAGAATGAACACTATGCATCGGACTATTTTGAAACCTTGTATGACTATGCCATTGCGTTAATAAAAAAGGGGCTGGCGTATGTAGATGATTTAAGTAGTGAAGAAATTGCACAACTCAAAGGCACCCCCACCGAACCTGGTAAAGACAGTCCTTTCAGGAACCGTTCGGTGGAGGAAAATCTTGATTTATTTGAACGGATGAAGCAGGGAGAATTTGCCGATGGCGCCCGTACATTGCGTGCCAAAATTGATATGGCACATCCCAATATGCTGATGCGTGACCCGCTGCTGTACCGCATTAAACATGCACATCATCATCGCACCGGTGATACCTGGTGCATTTACCCGATGTATGATTTTGCACATGGCCAGAGTGATTCTATTGAACATATCACACACTCTATTTGTACCTTAGAATTTGTGCCGCACCGGGAGTTATATGATTGGCTGATTGAGAAATTAGAAATCTATCCATCGCATCAATATGAATTTGCCCGCCGTAACCTTTCTTACACCGTAATGAGTAAAAGAAAATTGTTGCAATTGGTTACTGATAAATATGTAAATGGCTGGGACGATCCCCGTATGCCTACCATTAGTGGTATGCGCCGCCGTGGATTTACAGCCGCAAGCATCAGGAATTTTTGCGAAACAATTGGTGTTGCCAAAAGAGAAAATATAGTGGACTTTAGTTTGCTGGAATTTCATTTGCGTGAAGATTTAAATAAGACTGCATTAAGAGCCATGGCAGTACTGGACCCTGTAAAACTTGTAATTACAAACTACACCGGGGGCAGCGAAGATTTGCAAAGTGAAAACGGGCCGGATGAAGCGTATGGCCATCGTACGATTCCTTTTAGCAAAGAACTATGGATAGAACGGGAAGACTTTATGGAAGTGCCGGCAAAGAAATGGTTTAGGCTGGCACCGGGCGCCATGGTACGTTTAAAGAGTGCTTACATTGTACGTTGCGATCATTTTATAAAAGATGAAAATGGGATTTTGATAGAAATACAATGCACTTATTTTCCTGAGAGCAAGAGCGGACAAGATACCAGTGGCTTGCATGTAAAAGGAACCATACATTGGGTATCGGCCGCCCATGCAGCCATTGCTGAAGTAAGGCTGTATGACCGTTTGTTTAAAGTAGAAGACCCTTCGGGTGAAGAAGGAGATTTTAAAGATTACATCAATCCCAATTCGCTGCAGGTGATCAATGCATTTATTGAACCCTCTTTGTTATTAGCAAGCCCCGAAAAGCGGTACCAGTTTTTACGCAAAGGCTATTTTTGTTTAGACCCCGATAGTACAGAAAAAAAATTAGTATTCAACCGTACTGTTACATTGAAAGATGCCTGGGCTAAAGAAGTGAAAAAATAAATGTAATGATTTAAATGGCCATCCTGTGAATGTGATGCAGTTCAGTTTACGATACAGGCAAATTCAACCAGGCCATTGCATTTTTATACAGCAATTTTTCCTGTAATTCTTTTTCGGGAATACAGGTTTCAATTAATTTGCCGGGCTGATGTTCCCCTAATGGAAATGGATAATCACTGCCCAGGCAAATTTTATCCTGGCCTATTACATCAATTATAAAATGTAATGCTGCCGGGTCGTGTACCAGGCTATCAATCCAAAATTTACCAATATATTTTCTTGGGTTTATGGCATTGTCTATGGCTACCAAATCGGGGCGTACATTAAAACCATGTTCTATACGCCCGAGTGTTGCAGGAAAAGAACCACCGCCATGTGCAAATGCAATTCTTAGCGCCGGGAATTTTTCAAGCACCCCTGCAAAAATGAATGAGCAGATAGCCCTTGAAGTTTCTGCCGGCATCGCCACCAGCCATGGCAACCAATATTTTTGTAATTGCGATTGGCCCATCATATCCCAGGGATGAACGAATAATGCACAGTTTAATTCCGCTGCCCTTTTATAAAAAGGAAAGTATTTTTCTTCACCCAGGTTTTCGCCATTAACATTGGTTCCTATTTGAAAGCCGGGCATTTTTAATTCAGTTACGCATCTTTCCATTTCCTGTATGGCCAGTTCAATATCCTGCAAGGGCAAAGTTCCAATACCCATAAAGCGATCGGGTGTCTTACTCACCGTATCGGCAATATGATCATTAAAATAACGGCTCGTTTCCAAACCATCTTTTGGTTTCGCCCAATAATTAAATAAAACGGGTATGGTTGACAAAACCTGCATGGTTACCCCGGTTTCATCCATTTCTTTTTGTCGTTCTTTTGCGTCAAAACAATTATTTTCAACCACCCTGAATAAAGTATCGCCTTTCATCATGCAGGCCTGGCAATTCCTATGTTCCAGGTGAATAAAATCGCCATATCCAAATTTCCTGATCCAATTGGGCATTTTATCGGGCATGATGTGTGTGTGGATGTCTATTTTCATTTTGGTTCCGTTGCCTTTTTTGTATCTAATTACCTGTTGTTACTATCCTTTCTTGATGGGTGCGCCCATAATGGCGCCGCATTTTGTGCAGGTCCTCCTATGTTCATCTTTATAAAAACCTTCCATAATGGGCGGTAATTGAGATACAATATCATTTATCACTTCATACTCTTCATATAATTTATTGCCACAATTTTCGCAATACCAAAGGAAGCCATCTTTTTCATTTTCTCTTACTTTCTCTATTACCAGTCCAATGGTTCCGGGCCCTCTTTGAGGCGAGTGTGGGGTTTGGGGAGGTAATAAAAACATATCGCCTTCATTGATATGGATATCCCTGGGTTTACCATCTTCAATTATTTTAACTACAATATCACCCTCAAGCTGGTAATACAATTCTTCGGTTTCATTGTAATGATAATCCTTTCGGGAGTTTGGGCCGCCTACAATCATTACAATAAAGTTTTCTGCATCCTTATAAATACATTGGTTGCCAACGGGAGGTTTCAATAAATCCCGGTGTTCGTCAATCCATTTTTTTAAGTTGAAAGGCGCTGCTATTGACATATACAAAAGTTTTAATTGAAAAAATAAACCGCTGTTACCCGGATCGCCGTTTTATTTGCGGATATCGTAAAGTTAAGCCTTTGCATTTATTTTTATTGCCATCCCCTTTTTGATGAAATGCTTAATTTTGAACCATGCAACTGGATATTCCCTATCACCTGGAAAATTTTATTGGCGGAAATTTTATTGGCCCCCTGAGTGGACAATTTATAGATAATATAAATCCTGCTACCGGCGCCGTATTTGCACAAATACCCAATAGCAATGAAAAGGATGTTGACATTGCGGTGCAAGCTGCAAAAAAAGTACAACATTCCTGGGCTGCCACAAGCCTGGAACAACGCTTTTTAATCTTGAATAAAATTGCAGCACTGATAGATGAAAATTCAGAAGTATTGGCGCAAGCCGAAACAAAAGACAATGGAAAACCCTTGTGGCTTAGCCGCAAAGTGGATATTTACCGGGCAGCTGCAAACTTCCGTTTTTTTGCAACCGGCATTATGCATTTTGCTTCTGAAAGCCATGCAAGCGAAAATAAATATATTAATTACACTTTGCGGCAACCCATCGGTATTGTGGGCTGTATATCTCCCTGGAACCTGCCACTTTATTTATTCACCTGGAAAATTGCCCCGGCATTAGCCGCCGGTAATTGTGTAATTGCAAAACCTTCGGAAGTAACACCCGTTACTGCATTTCTTTTAGGTAAGATCGCCAGGGAAGCCGGTTTGCCTGATGGAGTATTAAATATTGTACATGGTGAAGGTGCCACTTGTGGAGAGGCCATTGTAAAACATCCGGGTATTAAGGCCATCTCTTTTACCGGGAGTACCCGTGCCGGGGCACAAATTGCTTCGATTGCCGCACCTGTTTTTAAAAAACTTTCTTTAGAGCTGGGTGGCAAAAACCCTAATATCATTTTTGCAGATTGTGATTGGGAAAAGATGTTGAAAACAACATTGCAATCTTCTTTCAGCAACCAGGGGCAAATATGCCTTTGCGGTAGCCGCATTTTAATAGAAGCCAGCGTATATGAAAAATTTAAAAAAAAATTTGTTGAAAAAACGAAAGCATTAAAAACAGGAGATCCCATGCAACCCGAAAATCAGCAGGGGGCGATTGTAAGTAAAATACATTTTGAAAAAATAATGCATGCCATTCAATTAGCAAAAGATGAAGGGGGTAAATTATTATGTGGTGGTAATTCAATAAACCCCGGTGGTGATTTTGCCAATGGATATTTTATAGAGCCTACCGTTATTGAGGGCTTAGGCCCCGGTTGCAAAACCAATACCGATGAGATTTTTGGGCCCGTAGTAACTTTACAGGCTTTTAATAATGTGGAGGAAGCATTAGAATTGGCCAATGCAACACAATATGGGCTTGCCTGTAGTATATGGACAAGCAACATCAGCAAAGCGAATAACGTTGCAAGCCGTATAGAAGCAGGCATCGTATGGATCAATTGCTGGCTGCAACGGGACCTGCGTACCCCTTTTGGTGGTATAAAAAATAGTGGTATTGGCAGAGAAGGCGGGTGGGAAGCGTTGAAATTTTTTACTGAAGCAAAAAATGTTTGTATTGAATATTAAAAAATATTACTCATTGGTTAGGTTTTATTTTTTTTCTTTTACATTTCTAATTATGCTTTAATGACATCAAACAATAAATTTACTGATTTGGAAATTTGGCAGGCAGCCAATGAATTGGGGAATAAACTATTTTCAATCCTAAACCTTGTATCTTTTACAAATGAGCCTGCAATAAAAGATCAAATGACCATATCAGTTGGTGCAATAGCAGATCATATTGCAGCAGGTTTTGGTTGCGATAATAAGTTTGAGTTCATCCGGTTCCTTGGTCTTTCAAAAGCATCTGCTGCCGAACTGCAATCGCAAATTATAAGATGCTATAACCGGAATTATATTTCAAAAGAAATACAGGATAAATTGATTGCCTCCACAGATGATGTTACCACAAAAATGGATGCTTTTATTAAAGAATTAGATTTTACTTTGCAAGAAGATGATGTAACAAGGAATCACAACCCCGGCAGCAGGAAGCCTGGTAAAGAATATATGGTTTCACCAGAAGCCGTTATTAGTACCTTACAAGCCGCAAAACCTTTGGGCGCTTATCCCCATGCACGTAAAGCAGGAAATTTATTATTCCTTTCGGGCATTGGTTCCCGGCAGGCTATTGATAATAAAATTCCAGGACTTGTTTTAGATACTGATGGCAAAATTATAAAGTATGATATTGAAGCCGAATGCCACGCTGTGTTTGCCAATGTAAAAGCAGTGTTAGAAGCAAGCGGCAGTTGCTGGGAAAACATGATTGATGTAACTGTTTTTTTAACCAATATGAAAAAGGATTTTGAAATCTATAATAAAATTTACGGCAAATACTTCCAGGGAATAAATGCATGCAGAACAACGGTAGAAGTTAAAAGCCTGCCCACTCCCATTGCTATTGAATTAAAAGTAATTGCTACTCTATAAAATATTTTTCTATGGAACAACATACGGGCTTACCCTTACAATTTAAGAACACACTTGAATATGCAAAATATTTAGATGAAAAAGATCATCTTAAAAGTTTCCGGGACCAATTTTACATCCCGCTATTGCATGGTAAAGATGCGATTTATTTTACCGGAAACTCTTTGGGTTTACAACCTAAAACCACCCAGGATTATGTGTTGAATGAACTGGAAGACTGGGCCAATTATGGCGTAGAAGGGCATTTGAATGCACGCAATCCCTGGATGTATTACCACGAAATGTTTACTGAACCACTCACAAAAATTACAGGCGCATTACCTACCGAAGTGGTGGCCATGAACCAACTTACAGTAAACCTTCATTTACTTTTAGTAAGTTTTTACAGGCCTTCAAAACAGCGTTATAAAATTATATGCGAAGCCAAAGCTTTTCCTTCTGATCAATATGCACTGGAGTCGCAAGTGAACCTGCATGGCTTTAAGTATGAAGATGCAGTGATAGAAATTGGACCTGAACCCGGTGAACACAACGTAAAATTAAAAAACATCTTAGCCGCAATTGACACGCATAAAGATGAACTTGCGTTGGTAATATTTGGTGCTGTAAATTATTATAATGGTCAGCTGTATGATATGGAGGCCATCACAAAAGCTGCCCATGCAGCAGGGGCTTATGCAGGTTTTGATTTGGCACACGCAGTAGGCAATATAGAATTAAAGCTGCACGAATGGGATGTAGATTTTGCCTGCTGGTGCAGTTATAAATATTTAAATAGCGGCCCGGGTGGCGTTGCGGGTGTGTACATACATGAACAACATGCACAAAATACCAGTATGCCCCGCCTGGCAGGCTGGTGGGGCTACCCCGATGAAACCCGTTTTGAAATGAAGAAAGGTTTTACACCCACTCCCACTGCCGAAGGCTGGCAACTGAGTAATGCACCCATATTAAGTATGGCGGCGCACAAAGCTTCATTGGATATTTTTGATGAAGCCGGGATGCAGCATATTGCAAAAAAAGGAAAAGATTTAAGCAGTTATTTATTGTATTTGTTAAATGATATTAATTCACTTTCACCCGAAAAATATATAGAAATAATAACACCATCCAACGAAAATGAAAGAGGTTGCCAGGTAAGTATGTTAATGCTTAAAGATGGAAAAAAAATATTTGAAACATTAAAAAAAGAAAGTGTAATTGCTGATTGGCGTGAGCCAAATGTAATAAGGGTAGCGCCTGTTGCACTATACAACCGTTTTGAAGAAGTGTTTCGTTTTTATGAGATCATACGGTCCATTATAACAGCATCATAAATTTATCATGAAAAGAGAAGTAACCATTATTGGCGCTGGTTTGGTAGGTTCACTGTTGGGCATATACCTGGCAAAGAGAGGATACCCGGTAACCATATATGAACGCCGGGGAGATATGCGTAAAGAGAAAATTTCAGCCGGCCGGTCTATCAACCTGGCATTGAGCGACCGGGGTATTCGTGCATTAGAAGAAGTGGGCATCATGAATGATATACGGCCCATAACCATCCCTATGCATGGCAGGCAAATGCACCATGAAGATGGGAGCAGTGCTTACCAACCGTATGGATTAGCCGGGCAGTTTATTAATTCAGTGTCCCGTGGCGAACTTAATATTAAACTGATGGATCTTGCAGCATCTTATGGCGTTGATATTTTTTTTAACCAGACTTGTGATTTTATTGATTGGGATAAAAAAACAATTCATTTTAAGCATGGAGAAAGTACCATCATAAAAAAATTTGATCTTTTATTTGGCAGCGATGGCGCTTATTCTGCTACCCGGCTCAATCATCAGTTACAGCATGACAGGTTTCAGTATCATCAATATTATATTGATTATGGTTACAAAGAACTCCATATTCCGCCAGGAGCCGATGGAAAATTCATGATGAAAGAAAATGCATTGCATATTTGGCCAAGAGGAAATTATATGCTCATTGCTTTACCAAATACCGATGGCAGTTTTACCTGCACATTATTTTTTCCTTTTGATGGCGAACCTTCTTTTGCCAGCTTAACCACAAAACAAAAGATACAGGATTTTTTTACTGAGCATTTTCCCGATGCCTGTAACTTAATGCCCACACTAACAGCAGATTTTGTACACAACCCTACTTCTTCATTGGTTACTGTAAAATGTTTTCCCTGGGTGCGTAAAAATCATTTTACGTTAATTGGTGATGCAGCCCATGCACTGGTTCCCTTCTTTGGCCAGGGAATGAATTGTGGTTTTGAAGATTGCTCTGTATTAGATAAACTGATTGATGAAGAAAAAGAAGACTGGGAAAAAATATTAGACCGGTTTCAGGAATTACGTAAGCCGGACGCTGATGCCATTGCAGACCTGGCACTGAATAACTTTATAGAAATGAGAGATAAAGTGGCAGATCCTGTTTTTTTATTGCAAAAGAAAATTGAAAATCGTTTTAGCAGTAAGTATCCGGAGATCTGGACGCCGGCTTATGGATTGGTAACTTTTAGGCCGGACCTGCGTTACAGTACGGCGCTTGAAAAAGGGAACCGGCAACAAGCTATCATGGAAGAAATCATGAGAATGCCCGGCATTCAAGATATTTGGGATAGCCAACAGGTGGAAGATGCGATGTTACAGAAAATAAATACCAACCATGTATAAGTTTTCTTATTACCGGGAGCCGGACGAAAATAAAGTTATCGAATTTATGAAGGAGCAATCTTTTGCCATGGTAATAGGTATGGGATCAAAGTTTCCTGCTGCCTCGCAATTGCCCCTTGAGGTAACACAGGAAAATGGAAAAACCTGGCTTACCAGCCACCTGATGAGAAATACGGATCACCATAAAGCATTTGAAAAAAACAATCATGTATTGGCGATCTTTAGCAGCCCACATGCATTTATTGATGCTAACTGGTATAAGAAGAAAGCAAAAGCCAGTACCGTAAATTACATGGCAGTACATGCACAGGGAATCATCCATTTTTTAGATGAAGCAGGTACCCGAAAAACCATTGAACAAATAACGGATAAGCATATCGGTAAAAATACCGAAGCATCCTATGATAATTTACCCGAAGATTATATTCAACAAAACATAAAAGCAATTATTGGATTTAGAATAGAAGTTACGCAACTGGACCATGTGTTTAAGCTCAGCCAAAATTACGATGCTGAAGACCGTGCTTCTATTGTAGCTCAATTAGAAAAAAGAAAAGAACCCGGCGATCTTTTTATTGCCCATCACATGAAAAAGCAATTATAATTATGCATCGAAATATTTTAGTAGAACAAATAAGAACTAAGAAATCTTACCTATGCGTTGGGCTGGATACGGATATAGATAAAATTCCAGCACATTTACAGCAGCAACCCAATGCGATTGTAAAATTTAATAAAGCCATTATTGATGCTACCCTGCCCTACTGTGTTTCTTATAAATTGAATACCGCTTTTTATGAAGCGCTGGGTTCAAAAGGCTGGGATGCGATGGAAGAAACACTGGCATATATCCCAAAAACTCATTTTAAAATTGCAGATGCCAAGCGGGCAGATATTGGCAATACATCCAACCAATATGCAAAAGCATTTTTTGAAACGCTGGATTTCGATGCCATTACATTGGCTCCATATATGGGCGAAGACAGCATTCGCCCTTTTTTAGAATATGAAAATAAATGGGCGATCGTGCTGGCGCTTACCAGCAATAAAGGCGCTGCTGATTTTGAAATGCTGGGATTAAGAAATGGCGATGAAAACAGCCATTTGCGTGCTGAATTTTTATATGAACGGGTTTTAAAAAAAGTATCAGCATGGGGCAATCCCAACAACCTGATGTTTGTTGTAGGAGCCACACAGGCTACTGAATTTAAAAATATAAGAGAGATTGTACCCGATCATTTTTTATTGGTACCTGGGGTAGGTTTCCAGGGAGGCAGTTTACAAAACATAAGTAAAAATGCAATGAACAGTGAAGTAGGATTATTGGTAAATGTAAGCCGTACCATCATTTTTGCAGGAGATAAAGAAAATTTTGCAGAAGAAGCAGCGTTAATAGCCAGGCAATACCAGGCAGAAATGGAAAGGTATATATAAATACTTGCTGAATGTTTTCCGGTTTTTACACATCAGTTGAATTAATTCTGTTTGAAGCATGTTTGTACACGACTGCTGTAAATATCTCACATTTGTGAGAGTTTTCTTTGTACCCGGTGTAGCTCTTTTTCTTTTACATGCTACTCCACTCCAGCTTTTTTAACCAAAACTATCCGGCCCCTGTCTGCTTTATAAATATCATTGTAAAATTGGTTAAGTTCTTTTTGATCGCCTGCCGGATAACTTCCTGCATATTGTTCCATTGTTCTTGAATAGCTGATCTTATTATTTTCAAATTTTGATATAATAGAATAAGTGCCAAATTTTGTTTTTAGCGTAATGTTTTTAGAAACTGCTTCCAGCTCATATCCTTCATAAAAAAAGCAGACCGCCCTTATCTGCTACTCCTACCATAAATTTACCAACGACAACTCCATAATCTAATGGCGGCTACCAAAAGTTTCGTTCAACATCGGTTTCATGTCTTGCCCTGCGGGCAACACGAAACCTTAGTTATTGTGCGTAGACCTTATCATATTGTTTCTTCAAATTGTCTATTAATTCTTGGTTGAAGTGTCCATACGCCCAAAATAAAAACAATGATTTGAAGTGAGTTCATGAAATATTCACCCAAAGTAACTTGTCTGCGATATTCCAGTTCTGCAATTGTCTTACCGGCGAATAAAAGCACCTGAAAAGCAGCGAATGCTGAATAAAGACCCAAAATAATTCCTATTAAGTCAAGAGTATTTGATTGGTCTACAGAAAATAATGGCAATCTGTTCAGAAGCATTAGGATTGGAAGAAGTAAAACATTCGCTTGAAACAGTTTTAAATTCAGAGGTCGAAGTCCAATTGAACGAATTTGCTTTTGTCCGAGATATCCAATCGAATAAATCCATAACAAAAATAGTAGTCCACAAATTGAACCAGCTATTTCTCTAAGTGATGTGGCAGAAAATAAAATAGCAGGCAGAATAATCACTGCAACAAGTTGCCAATGTTTTATCGTCAAGATTGTTCTCATCCAGTCGCTTTTTTGTAACGGGTTCTTATGGTTTACGCACAACGTTTATCAGCTTTGCGAAGGTTGGGCATTCATTGTTCGTCAGCCTAAACCATGCACTTTAGCTGATTAGTAATTTACTGTTTAAATTTATTACTTCAACCCAACTTTTGCAAAACTGCTGTTGAACTAAACCTTCGGTAGCCTTTTTTCCTAATTCGTAATTTTATTATTCATTAAAAATAATTAATCATGACTACTAAAAAAAATCTTTAGAAGAACTGAGGTATAATAAATACCTCAACCGGGCCTGCCGGGAAGTAGCTGGATTTACAGATTTGCTGCAGCGATTTGAGCGAAACATTTCTTTGCTGGGCAGAAGCCCAAAAACATTTGAGAACTACAGCAGGCATGTGGCCGCTATGGCGCTGCATTTTAACTGTCTGCCTACCGAGCTGGATCCGGAGCAGGTAAAAGATTACCTCTATGAGTTGCAGCAGCGCAGCAAAACGCCTTCGCAAACTTATTTTAAACACACAGTTTACGGCCTTCGTTTTTTACTAAAAGCAGAAGGACTTCCTTACGAACATCTTCACCTGCCTGCTATTGCAAGAGCAGAAAAACTTCCCGTAATAATTAGCAGAGAAGAGATATGGAGCATGATAAAATCTGCAACACTGCTCAAGCACAAGTTACTCATTGGATTGTTGTATGGCTGCGGCCTGCGCTGTATGGAAGTGCGCAACATTGAACTTAAACACATAGATAATGATCGCAAGCTTTTACACATTGTGCAAAGTAAAGGTAACAAGGATAGGTATGTACCATTAAGCGTTCATCTGATAAGAGGTATAAAAACTTTTATAAATAGCAGTAAGCCAAAACGCTATTTATTTGAAGGCACCGGTAATCCCGAAGGTAAGGACTTTGATGGCCGTTACAGTCAGCGTGGTGTACAATGGGCGGTAAAAACCATTGCAAAAAATGCCGGCATAATTAAAGAAGTAAATGTACATATGTTGCGCCATACTTATGCCACACATTTGCTGGAAGATGGTGTAAATATTATTACGGTGCAACAACTCATGGGACATAACAATATAGAAACAACCATGATCTATCTGCATGTATGCACCCCGCCTGATCAACTTGCACATAGCCCATTAGATAAAGTATTTGAGCAATGTGGGCGAACTACGAAGTAGCCGATGTGCTCAGGCAAACTGTGCTTACTAATTTATCGCTCAATGTGCATCAGCAGAAAACTTTACGAGCCTTGCAACAATGCCGCACTGCTGCACTTGGTGGGCATGTAGATGCCTGCGATGGTTGTGGCAACATTAGTATCAGCTATAACAGTTGTCGCAACAGGCATTGTCCTAAATGCCAGGGTCACAAACGGGAAGAATGGATACAAGCAAGAGAAGCAGACCTGTTGCCTTGTACCTATTATCATTTAGTATTTACGCTGCCGCAAGAGCTTAATGTTTTAGCATTGCAGCAATCAAAGCTGGTCTATGATAGTTTGTTTACAAGCGTGTGGCACACGCTAAAACAGTTTGGAGCAACAGCCGCAGTACAATTGGGCATGATATCCATTCTGCATACCTGGGGGCAAAACTTAAGCCTGCATCCACACCTGCATTGTATTGTGCCTGGTGGTGGCGTAGATGCACAAGGTCAATGGCAAAAACAATTGCGAAGCAATAAATATTTGTTTTCGGTAAAAGCAATGAGTAAAGTGTTTAGGGCAAAGTATGTGCAACTTTTACGAACACAAAAGTAGAAGATAAAGTTTTACTGCAAAGTTTATTCACTAAAAATTGGGTAGTATATGCCAAGCGTCCTTTTGGCGGACCGAAGCAGGTGATAGAATACCTGGGACGTTATACTCACAAAGTTGCCATCAGCAATAGCCGCATAAAAACGTTACAGAAAGTGAAGTAACTTTTAATTACAAAGATTATAAAGCTGCCGGTATTACAAAACAAACAACGCTTGCTAATGCAGAATTTACCAGAAGATTTGCACAACACATCCTGCCAGGAAGATTTGTACGCATCAGGCATTACGGCATACTCAGTAGTAATTGGAAGCGTGGCAAGCTGCAAAATCTGCAAGCAACTTTAAAAGTAGAACGACCGCTGCAAGCTCCTAAAACTATGCTGCGTAAATGTCCTTGTTGCAAAACAGGAACACTCATAACCATTGATGTGTTTGGTAAAAGAGGGCCTCCCGGAAAATATTTATTGGCCAACCAAACTGCACCGGTCCCTACAATTCTGTAGGGATGGGTAGGGGAATTTGTGTGCCTACCCATTAAAAAAGCTATGAAAAACACACAACATGATTCATAAAAAAAAGCAGACCGCCCTTATCTGCTACTCCTACCATAAATTTACCAACGACAACTCCATAATCTGACGGCGGCTACCAAAAGTTTCGTTCAACATCGGTTTCATGTCTTGCCCTGCGGGCAACACGAAACCTTAGTTATTGTAGGTAGCCCTTATCTTGAAACGCTTCCATTCGCTCTCAAAATAAAACAGGGTAACTATTATTTTTGTTACCCTGTTGCTTGAAATATTAAACTGCGATTAATGTTGAATAATTACTTTGTGAGTAAACCAAATTTGTCCGTCAAAAATCCTTAGCGTATAAACGTCGCTTGGCAAACTTGAAACGTTAATGGTCGCTGTCGGTGCAGGGTTACCAAATTTTTGTCTATACCTGATAATGCCCATTTTGTCGGTAAGTTCGACTTGTACTATTTCTGCTGGTTTAGTTAAGGTAGCTTTTGCAGCAGGGTCAGTGTTAGGCTCAATATTTATTACGTCAGTGCTTGGATTTGGTGAAACAGCAAATGAACTGTAACAATTTGGATTGACAGATAAATTGATTGTTTGGAACGGACCTTGCCCACAATCATTATTTGCCCTGCCCATAACCCACGGTGTCGAAAATGGTCCCTGGCTGTTATATCTTAGAGTAATCACATTCGTGCCTTGCCCAGAAATGTACGTTAGACCATTGCCATAATACCAGTTGTAGGTTGTGTTGGGGGCAGGTGGTGTGTAATACCATGGCATACCCACTTGCACAATACCATTATTACAAACGGTTGATGGGTACTGTGTAATGTTATAATCAGATGTTGAATAAATACCAACTCTTACTGCCTTGGTTACGCTTGTACTACATGCTGTTCTTGCAGTTAATGTAAGATTTCCATTTGAAAGTCTGGATACATTCACACAGCTACCATTTCCTACAGGAGTCAAACTTACTATAGAGGAAGGGGTAGCTGTCCATGTAATTTGTGTTGTTGCAGGAATATTACTTACGCAATATGTTCCGGTTGTACACAGTGTTCCATTCCCAGAAATTGAAAGCCCAGTTACAGCACATTCACCTGAACAATTAAGTGTGTTTGCAATACCTTCCATTTGATTAAACAACCACTGTGAGTTCCTTGCAGTAAACCTTATGTGGACATTATTAGTTAAAGAAGGATTGTTTTGCACTGTTTCTTGTGCTATAAATGTTTCACTGGTGGATGGATAACTTGGATTTATGCCACCCACATATTTCTGTGAAAATACTGGTGTAGTATATGGCGCCGCATCCAATGCACTTGCGGTGGGAACAAACGTAAAGTTGTAAGAAACGCCAGCATTGTAAGCATACACACCAAAGTAACCACCTAAAAACGGACCTAAAGGAAATGAAACATAAAGGTTTACTTTAAAGATTGGCAAGTTGGTTAACTGATTTAATGCGTCCACATTTAACAAAGGGTAGTTAGAACCCGGTACGCCGTCAACAGCCAAATGAGTACCCGGTGCATAAGCAGTATTGTTGTATAACTGCTTGAAAATATTTATAAACCCAAAAAGTTTAAGGCTGTTTTCTGAATACACCCTTGCAATTTTATTTGTAGCGCCTGCTGCTGGCAGTGCATAAGCTTCCACTGCTACTGCTAATTTGTAACTGAGTATAGGCACTTTAAAAAATAAGAACCTTGCATAAATACCTGCACTAACACCTGCACCTAAGTTGATAAAAGTTTTGCCGGGAGAAAATAGTGGGTTGGCGCATTCATTTCCGTTAGCGGTTGCGATAAAACGATAAGTTGGTTGCGGACCGCCAGCAGGAAACGTAACCATAGGTCGGTAAGTAGCATCCAAAAAAGTATTTGCTGTAAATGCGTTTGTAGTTGTTGCACTATACAAAAGAAGTTGCTGTGTTGCAGGTGCATTAAGCAAGCCAATCGCATCATTATAATCAGGATAAATATCGAATACGTTGTAACCGAATAATTGCACATTACCAAGCATCCGTATCATGTATTGCAAGCCAAGCGGAACATTAGCACCCCGATGTGGGCTATCATGGGTAATGAGCAATCTTGTTTCTGTTGGGGTGCCAGGAAAATTCCTTGTCATGTTTGCTAAGGCAAATCTTGCACAAAGCCCTCCCATGCTAAGCCCCATTACTACGTTTTGCTGGCGTATGTTTCCAAACCTATTATCGTTTACTTTATTTGCATTTACACGGTTTACCACTTCCTGCACTGCACCAGCGTTTAAGACTATATCAGCAGCACCATTCGCAAAATCTACAAATACTAAATCATAACCTGCTATGTCGTCAAGTTGATTATTGAAATCATAAATATTTGTTGGCTCATTAATACCTTGTATAAAATCCCAGCTGTTCGTAAAACATTGTATTCATTGTAACATTGCAAAATAGAGTTGTCGCTTAATGTAACTTTAATAGTCCATTTTTTAAAGCCTGTATCTGTATAAGATATGTTTATCGCTGCACCTATAGTTACTGCTTGAAAACCTTGCCCGTTTGCAAAGTCAATTTGTATCTGACTTATAGATTTGCCAGTATTATTCCATATCATGCTTGACTGGATTATAAAATTTTCGCTACCTGTTGTTGTAATATTTTTGTTGGGACAGGCTGCAAATAATGTTTTAGGGTCATAGGGACTTTGTGTTCTCCCTGACACATCACTTATTTGCTTGGTGCTGCTATTGTAACTAAGTAAGTTGCTGCTGAAAGCATTACTCTTAACAGTATTGTAACTTCCGATTAGTAATGGTATTGGTATGGGCAAAGTATTGCTCACATTTTGTCTAATGGTTGTATTTACCGAAGTGATTGCTGGCAATGGGTTTGTAGTAGCCTTTGCCCAGCCTGTTTGTAATTGAAGATATAAAGTACGCCAAAGGTTCATATCAATACGATTACTGTCTGTGGAGTGCCATTGAAAGTTGCCGCAGGCAACATTGTCAGCCATATTCTTCTAAAAATCCAGTTGGAATTTGGTTTTTATCAATGGGTTGAAAGATGTATTGTAATAATTTTTGAGTGGTGCTTGTGTCTATTTGTGCGACTGCTTTTTTGCAATACGTTAGTATTGCAAAACATAAGCATGTTTTGATTAGTTTGTTCATTTGTAATTTTTTTAAGTTGATTAAAATTTCATGTCGAAGCGACCGTCGGTTATTTTTATTTCAGTACATCCTGCTTTTGTTAAGGTAGCGGAAAATGTTCCTGAAATGATACGGTTAGTTCTATCAAGTTTTGTAATTGTCATACTTCCTGAACTTGTAACATCTGAATAAGTGCTGAATAAATCACAATCACTGCTGTAAGAAATGCCGAAAAGACTATGGTTAGTCAAAGTAAAAGTTGCT
>JADJVM010000009.1 GCA_016710595.1 Niastella sp. | reverse complement strand
AGGGGAATTTTCATGAGGCGTTGCAACAAATGGAACATGATGAAGATGATTGGGAGGGGATGCTACGAAACTGGCTAAATACCATTATAAAAACCGGGCCGGCCGAGCAGGTAAAATGGATAGAAACAGCAGCTAAGCTGGGCAGGGAAAAACAAAAGCAGTTTCTTAAATTTTTTATCCAGTTATTGCAGGTAGCCATACGGCTGCGTATAATGGGCGACACCGAAGAGGCCAGGGCAACAGCACCCGGCAGTATGAGCGATTTTGCCTTACGCCTTAATAAATTTAGTGATATTACACAGCAGGAAGCAATCATATCTGAACTGGATGCTGCCAGTTATTATATAGAGCGTAATGCCAATGCCAAAATGCTCTTTCATGCCCTTACCATAAGGTTATACCATATTATTAGCAACAAATCAGTAATTTTGGTGAACTGAGGAAAATGAAATAGTGCCGGTAAAGACTTTGATTTAAAGATGGTAATTCGCTTTCAGCAATATATTTAGCATTGTTGTTGGTTGTACTGCATACCTTTTAGCAACAAATTTTTGTAGTACATAGCAATGCATTCTTTGGCTGCTTGTTGCATACCAGTACAAGTGTGCGACGCCAATGAAGCTCATAAGCATTGCCACTGCCGGGTACATTTCATTCAATCTTCTTTGCACGAAACAAAATTGTAAAACCTTTTATATGTAATTTATATGGGATGTGGAAGCTGTGGATCGGGAGGCGGTACCCCCGCCGGATGCCAAAGTCATGGCCATTGTGCCAGTGGCGGATGTAATAAAATGAATGTGTACGATTGGCTGGCAAACCTGCCATTTAGCGATCCGGAAAGCACCTGCCGGATTGTGGAAATTAGTTTTAAT
Organism: Niastella sp.; assembly: GCA_016710595.1. Classification (GTDB taxonomy): domain Bacteria; phylum Bacteroidota; class Bacteroidia; order Chitinophagales; family Chitinophagaceae; genus Ferruginibacter. Next base: position 137,693 of record JADJVM010000009.1, on the reverse strand, counting down.
AACGGCAGCAGGAAAGATTTTTTTAAGAATGCCGGTTTACAATATTTTGAAAAGGGTGAAATGGTTGCCGTAGAAGGTGTGAATGGGTTTGATGTAGGATCCATAAACCTTACAGGGGAACTGGTGCGCTTGCAGCTTAAAAAATATAATGTAGATGAACATAGCCCCGACATTAAAAAAATATTGCGGCCCGCCAATCATAACGACCTGGCGAAGCTAAAAGAAAACAAGGCCCGGGAAGCACAGGTACTCATTCGCAGCAGGGCTATTGCACGTACCTTAAAATTAGAAATGAAGATTGCCGAAGTAGAGGTACAGGCCGATGGCCGCAAAGCCACATTCTTTTATATTGCTGATGACCGGGTAGATTTTAGGGAGCTGATAAAATTATATGCATCTGAGTTTAAAGTAAAAGTGGAAATGCGCCAGATAGGCGCCCGGCAGGAAGCGGGTAAAGTGGGTGGTATCGGAAGTTGTGGCCGGGAACTATGCTGCAGCACCTGGCTTACCGATTTTAAAAGTGTAAATACCAATGCAGCCCGGTACCAGAATTTAAGTATTAACCAAACAAAACTAAGTGGCCAATGCGGCCGTTTAAAATGCTGCCTTAATTATGAGTTGGATACTTATATGGATGCCCTCCAGTTTTTTCCAAACGATGCCGAAGTGCTTGAAGTAGCAAAAGGGCGGGCATTTTTAGTAAAGAAAGATATTTTTAAAAACCTGATGTGGTACAGCATGGTAGATAGCAATAAACAGTACCCTTTGAGCATTGATACCGTAAAAAAAATTAAAGAACAAAACCGCCAGGGCATCCGGCCCGAAGAGTTGGAAACCGTGGAAGTGTTAAGCAGCAAACCCAAAGAAGTAGAACCGGAGTATGCTGATCTGGTAGGCCAAATAAGCCTGAATAGTTTAGAAAAAAATAGCCGCAGGCGAAGGGATAAAGAACGTAGCCAGCAACAAAATCAACGGGGTGGCACTCCCAACCAACAAGGTAAAGGTCAGCAAGGCCGGGGGCCGGCACGTGGGCCTGGCCAAAACCCCAATCAACAACAAAGGCCGCCCAGGCAAGGAGGCCAAAACCCGGATCGGCAAAGGCCGCCACAAGGCAATAGGGGCAATGCACAGCGCCCGTCCGGTCCGCCACAGCAAGGTGGACAGCAAAGAGGAAGGCCAAATAGGGGCGGACAAAATAGGGGTCCAAAGCCACCAGGCCAGGGGGACCAATAATTAATTTACAGAAAGCCGGCATTGTCGGCTTTCTGATTTAATAAAGGCATTTGTTGGAGATTTAATTATTAATTTAAATTCATCATCTTTGCTTTAGCAGTAAAATAAAATACATGTCAATTTCAGTGAATCATTTAATAAAAACCTATGGAAGCCAGGTAGCAGTTAATGATATTTCATTTACAATTGGCAAAGGCGAAGTGGTCGGTTTTTTAGGGCCCAATGGTGCAGGAAAATCTACTACTATGAAAATGATTACTGGTTTTTTGCCGGCTGATGCCGGTGAAATAGAAGTATGTGGCATAAAGGTATCTCCTCATAATATTTCATCTCACCGTAAAATTGGTTATTTACCCGAAGCCAACCCGCTGTATCATGAAATGTATGTAAGGGAATACCTTGAATTTGTAAGTGGTGTATATCAAATAAAAGAGAAGGCCAATAGAATTGAAGAAGTAATAAAAATGGTAGGGCTTACGACGGAATCACATAAAAAAATTGGGCAGCTTAGTAAAGGGTATAAGCAAAGGGTGGGGCTGGCGGCGGCTTTGATACACGACCCCGAAGTATTGATCTTAGATGAGCCTACCAGTGGATTGGACCCTAACCAGATTGTAGAAATTAGAAGTGTAATACAAACCCTGGCAGCAAGTAAGACCATTCTGTTTTCTTCGCATATTATGCAGGAGGTAGAAGCGGTATGCAACCGTGTAATCATCATTCATAAAGGAAATATTGTAGCCGATGATAACCTTGCCTCATTGCAGGGAACTCAAAATTTTGGTGTTACGGTCCGTTTCTCTCAACCGGTAAGCGATCAAAAATTACAGGAACTTTCGGGCGTGCAGCAAATACAAAATCCTGAACCCAATACTTACATACTCTATTGCCAGGATGCTGAAGCTGTAAAAAAACAATTGCTCCAGTTTAGCATCAACAACAACCTGGATATTGTTTCATTGCAAACAGATAGCCGGAGCCTTGAAAATATTTTTAGGGAACTAACCAGTGCACCACAAAGCGTATAGCCTGCCGAATAAAAACGAATAATGCCGGTAATGATTTATATCACACGCACATAAAATGGAACTTACATTTAGAAAAGGGAATATTGACGATGTAAACAACCTGAAACAATTAGCAATTAATTCCTGGAGGCAATACAAAACATCATTGACCCACGAACATTGGAAAATTCTTTTTGACAGCTTACAGGATATCAAAACATATAAAAGCTTACTTGAAAATTCAGATTGTTTTGTTTGTTTGGCGAGCCAAAACAAAATAATTGGAATGGCTTTTCTTGTTTCGAGTGGAAGTCCGACAGAAATTTATGATAAAGAATGGAGTTATATCCGATTTGTTTCAGTAGAGCCGGCATTTAGTGGAAAAGGGATCGGAAGAAAATTAATGAAAATGTATATTGACCTGGCAAAAAGCAATAATGAAAAAACGGTTGCATTGCACAGTTCTGAATTCATGGACAATGCAAGGCATCTCTACGAAACTTTAGGGTTCAAAATTTTAAAGGAAATTGATCAACGATTGGGTAAAAGATATTGGCTTTATAAACTCGACTTATAAAATGAAACAGATTCAATTGTTAGAAACAATACTGTATGTAAACGACCAGCAAGCAAGTGCGGTTTTTTACACAAAACTATTCCGGCAAGATCCCGATTTGAATGTTCCCGGAATTACGGAATTCCAACTTTCAGCGAACTGTAAATTAGGGCTGATGCCCAATAAAGGCATTGCAAAAATACTTTCGGATAAAACACCACATCCCGACCAGGGAAACGGAATACCAAGATGTGAACTTTATTTTTATGTTGAAGACATTCAACTTGAGTTTGACAATGCAACAAAAATAGGTGCAAAACTCATCAGCCCGATTGAATACAGAAATTGGGGCGACAAAGTTTGCTATTTTACAGATATTGACGGGCATATTATTGCATTTGCAGAGAAACCGGATAAAAGCTAAGTGAGAACAAATGGGGTACGCTTATATACCAATGCCCACCAATGATAAAATGATGAATGCTTATTCGTTTGCCAGTATTTAGCAATCTAATGCGGTAGTATTTTGTATGTCACGAACCAGGATTGAAAAATTGCATCATTAAACGAAAATTCCCCAGCCTATGCACTCATTAAATAGAGGCATGGCTGGGGAAATCAAAAATATTCTATATTAAATTAGATATAAAAGCGTTTAGTTTCCGGCTGTAACTGTAAAATGCGCCCGAAAATTATGGACTCTGTCGCTGCCTGAGTAAGAAGAATAAGGACCTGCAATCATTGAACCATACTTAGCCTGTGTAGCTATTTGCTGGCTATTTACATAAACATCATTCAGCCGATATGTCTGTATTTCCTCACGCTTCATGCCATGAAAACCAAGTGCTGCAAAATCATTGTCTTTGTGATTTGTATTTATATTTGAAATCACTTTTATAGCAATACTGTTAGAAGCGACCTTGGCCGGGTCCACATAAAATGTCCAGCTTTTATTGATCACATTCATGTTCACCGCTTTTCCTCCACGTATATCTGCATAGTTTATCATGCCACGCTGCGGATTGGTACTATTTGGCCGGTTCCAGATCAGGTTTGTATTTTCTTCTCTCAATGCATCTGTTACTGGCAACACCCTTTTCACCTGGGCACCCCGTGCATCCAATTCATATACTTCCACCCTTTCTGTACCCCATGCATAAGAGCAATCACCCCCATGGATGTCTTCAATTGAAATTCCATTGAGCGTAATCTTTAGCCCTTTTGCAGTTTCACAAGTTCTCTCTGTATATGTAGTTGTAGAATTTACGGCTGCAGTTGCATTATCATTTATATATTTTAATTCGTAACTAACAGCGGTTGGTGCCACATTTGGATTGAGCCTTAAACCATTTCTTACATAATCATTAAATTCAGAGAGCCCTGCTGCAGAATTGACTGGCACTATATTACTGGCATCGCCACCAAAGAAAAAGCCATTGATGCTGGAATTGGCAAGTATTTTTTGATAATTCAATCTCGCATTCGCACTTACAGAAGTATTGTTTCCACTGTAGGTAAAATCAAGAGCTGCTTCTATGGATTCTACACTTGAATCTGATTCTATTTTCAGAATTCCTATACGGCCATAATTTACTTTGTTTACATAAACCAGGTTAGCAGGATATGAACCTACAGGGTTAGTAAGCAGTGCGCTTCCCATGGGACGGTTGAGTGTTACAGAAAAATAAACTTGCTTCAGTTTTACAAATATCAGGTTTTGTTTTGTGCGCCTGTTGTAATCAAATTCTGCATTCAAATCTACACCATACCCCTGAAAACCGGCCTGTAAAAAGAAAGCAAGTTGCTCAGAACTGTACACAGATTTTGCTTCCACAGAAATAGCAGCCGCATTTACTACACTTGAAGCACGACGCATAAGGGTAGAAATACCATCATATATACTTCCCATTGTTGGTTGTACTTGTACAAATGAAGAACCGGACGAGGAGGCAGAAAATAAATTTGAAGTGATTTGATAAGGCTGTAGTTGTAGGTTAACCGGCGCATTATACGATCCATCAATAACCGCATTATCATAATAAATCGCCCCGGGAAGAATTTTATCATTTTGATTTCCGAGAACTATTTTTTCATATTCTCCTTTTTCTTCGCTCACCACTGCCGATGTGCAATACCTACCGCCTTCCACGGCAGATGTTTCGTTGGTCCTGTTCGTCTTATCCGTAGCAAGCCTCCGGCCAATAGTAGTAGAAGCTCTGGAACTACTGCCTGATATGGGGCGAATGACTTGTGGTATTCCATTACCTGTTTTAAAAGTAGATAACTGCATTTTACGAAGCTGGGCTAGTTTTGCAGGAGGAACCTTATTCATTTTTACTGGCATGACAATGCCATTATTAATTTTTGCAGGTGGAATCTTTTGTTGACCCCTTGCCGCTTGCAAAAAAATGAAAGCTGTGAGTACAATAATTAATTTCTTCATGATTTGTTTTTTATTTAGAAAGTTGATTAATTTATTTAATAGAAGTAATTGTAGAAAAGTTTTGCAACTTTTCGTTTTGATAGGTTTCTGTTTTTATAAACCCAATTCCGGGAGCATACCAAATCACTAATTGGGAAGTATTTGTATTTTTATTTGTCATTCCCTCTTTAGAATTTTCAACGGGGGTATTAGAAATATTTATTGAGTTAACCAGGGTGGCAAGAATCTTAAAACAGCTCCAGCTTCCTGCTGCTGTTGTAATTTGTTCTTTGCCTTCAACATGCCTGTCAGTATATGTTGTACGGCTTTTAAATTTCATGCCTCCCCGATCCAATTCCATTTCCATGTAAGCCTCAGGAAGCTTTTCCCCTATTTCAGGGCTCAGTGGAAAAGCAAGCTGGGAGGTAGTAACATGCGCATCTTTTAAAGCACTAAAATTCGCCAAAGCCTGTTGGGGATCACTATATATATTTTTACCGTCGCACTTAAAGGCTACCAGCAGTACAAATGGTTTTTTTGTTTTACTGGTTGTAGATATCATTTCCTGTGAACTATTTGCTATCAGCATCCCGTTTTCTTCTTTCACTCCTGTAACTGTCATCTGCTGTGTACCTGTAATATTTCCCATGCTATCATAAAGGGTACTACCTATAATAGCATTTTTTTTAAAGAAAATAAGATCACCACAGCCTGTCGGGTTCAGCCCGGTTGACTCATCCGTTTTGACTGAAACAACCTGGTTCTCATTTTTATTTTCCGGCTTATGATCAACACAGGCATTTATCATAAAAATGATTGCGAAGAGATAAATTATCTTGTTCATTCTATAAATTTTAATTATTAAAAGTGCTTTACTCGTTTTCCAGGAAACCCTTTTTTGGGTTACATTTAAAAACCTATTTACAACTTCCTTTGATACGATACATGTTGTTTGTTATTCAATATTTTTATTGCTTAACAAATTGGGTAATAAAACCTTTTAATTTTTTTGCAGCTTTTCCATTTTCTATCTGACCGGTGGTATCCATTATTTTTTGTGAAGCGGAGGCCATCACCCTTTCTACACCGAGATTAAATTTGTCAATTAGGTATTGTTTTATCTTATCTACTTTTTGTTGTGCCAGTTCTTGCAATTTTTTTCCAGTGGCAGAAGCAGGAGAATAATTATTCTGCATGTTTGCATCTGCCCCATTGATCTGAATATTGAGGTTGGGATCATTTACCATAGCAGTTCCAAGCGTATCCAGCAAAGGATATGAGGTAGATTGCAAGTTATTATTCTGTGGATCAAAACTTATTTCTGTAGTGGTGGCGCTACCTTGCTCCAGCAATTGATTGATGAGCAAACTTCGGGCATCAGCATCACCGGAAGCTATTCTTACATTACTGATGTAAACTCCTTCTTCCGGCGCAGGAATTACAGTAGGAGCTGCTATAAAGAAATTTCCAAGGAAAGCTTGTGTTACAATCTTGGGCATATCTATTAATTTTTGAGAACCAAAATATACCCGGAACCTTGAGCCATTTACAGAAAGGCTTACATGTAAACTCCGGCCTATAGAAGAGGTGATAGCATTTGCAGTCTTGCTACCTATGTCGTCAATATTTTTACCATAAACTACCTGGGCATTATTTCCTTCATTATAACCGGTGATCTTTACAAAAATATTATTGCGATACACATCTGATGAAGCAACATCGCTAATGCCCGTAAGTCCGAACATAATGATTGGCGCCACACCAGATGTTGGTTTTAGAAAGAGGTCGAATTCTATGGTAAAGTTTTCTGGTAAAGCAGCATTTAGTTCCGGGCTTACCGATGTGGGCGAAGTAAAACGGAACCAGTTATTTTGAGTGCGGCCAATTTTTACAACTTCTCCATCACCACTACTGCTCCATTGTGCTGGTAAATCGCCAACGGGGTCAGAAGCAAACTGATCCTGGAAAATAACCTGGGCTCCCTGTACAAAATCTGCGCCCTGGGCATTGCTTTGCACAGAGAAATTGCAGTAAAGAATCAGGAGGCTTAAAAATTTTACCATGCGAAGAAGGTTTGTTTTTTTGTTCATTTTTTTTGTTTTAAAGGTTTGCTGTTAGTAATAATAAATTTCTTAAAGGCATAGGCCTGCCTGGCCGCTTATGCAACAATTTTTTTTTAAATCTTAAACTATGAAGCCTGGTAGTAACTAATCCAGTTTTACGATCTTATGTTTTAGCGCCATTGCAACCGCTTCAGTACCGCAGCACACGTGTAGCTTTCGGTATATATTTTGTAAATGCTTTTTTACAGTATCGAGGCTTATAAAACAGGATGCTGCAATCATCTTATAAGAATATCCCTTTACCAAATACTCCAGTAATTCTATTTCCCTGCGGCTAAGCTGGAAATCAGCATTGATTGTGGTTTTATCCCGGAAGTATTGAAAAACTTTCTTTGCTACAAATGGGCTCATCGGGGTGCCACCATCCATCACTTCCTTCAAAGACTCCACCAATTTTAAAGGACTGATTGTTTTTAAAAGATAGCCATCTGCACCATTGCAGATACAATCAAATATTCGTTGATCATCATCAAAAACAGTGTATACAATTATTCGGATCCCCGGATAAAGGGTTTTTATTTGTTTCACTCCCTCCAATCCGCTCATGCCAGGCATATCAATATCCATGATAACGAGTTGAGGTAAAAGTGAATCCATTTGTTTAATACAGTTCATACAATTATTAAATGTACCAGCTACCTCAAACCCTGAAGAATCTGAGAGTAACAATTCCAGCGAATCCCTTAGCTGGTCATTGTCTTCATATATTACTGTTTTTACTTTCATTTTATTTCACGGCTTTTTTCACCTGCTCTTTACAGGTACAAAAGTAATATTGTAAAATTCATGAAACAATTACCCGATAGGGTTATTTTTTAGACCGGTATTTTTATGGTGATACATGTGCCATTGCCCGGAGAAGTTACGAGATGATATATACCATTACAGTTTTTAGTTCTTGTTTCCAGGTTGTGAAGGCCATTTCCTTTTTTTGTTTTTCCTTCCTCAAAACCTTTACCATCATCAGATAAGATCATTTCTAAAAAATGATCCATAAATTGTATTTTAATAAATGCATTTCTGGCTTCGGAATATTTTGCCATATTGTTGATAGCTTCTTTATACATGAGATAAACATCTTTTCTTTTGTCCATCGGTATTTGTAATGATTGCCCGTTTTCAGGGAAATCAATAACTGCTGCGATATTTTTCCCTTCCAGTATATCGGCTGCATAACGGCGCATTTTTGAAAAGAGATTTTCAGGGCTGTCATTCCGGGGGTCTATATTCCAAACGATATCGGCCAGTGAACCGCTGATGCGCTGCAGGTCATCAGAAGATTTTCCCAGGTATTCGGTAGCCTTTTTTTCATCTTTGATATTCCTGCGGGTAAGTTCATTCAGGATAAAAATATTATTCAATGAAGCACCGATATCATCATGAAGGTCCCTGGATATATTATCCCTTACATGTAGCACTTTCAATACTTCGTGGAGGCGAAAACGGTAAAGCGCATAAAAAAAACCAATAACAAGTGCAACACATAAAACATAAAACCAGCCTCTCTGCCAAAAAGGATAAGCAATAACAAATGACCAGTGCGCTGTATTCCTACTCTTTGTATTTACCGCATTTACCGCAATTATATCCAGTTTATATGATCCCGGTGAGAGTGAAGAAAAACTTATTGTGTGCAGGGATGAAGGGACTGACCATGAACCTTCTTCAGTTTTAGAAAGACGGTAGCTGTATAAAATTTTATCTTCTTCAGTAAAACTATTGGCAGAAAAGTTAATGGTAAGATTGTTCTGAAAATATTTGAACTGCGATGGAAAATCTCCGGTAAAAATTTTATCCTTATTTCTTTCATGCAAACTAATTTGCGTGATATATATTGAAAATACTGAGCTGTCTAAAATTTGGCCGGTATTAAATATAATGATCCCAGGGTAACTTATGGCCAAGATCCGGTTTTCCGGCAAATCCACAATTTTTTCTAATGGGTAATTTACAAACGCTGCTTTTGCAGGGAAAATCTTTTGTTTATCTGCATCAAAAACCATTTGGCTAAATCCTTTTATACTCCCAATTGCCATTCCATTTCCCATAACAGCTAAACCCACCACTTCATTTGAGGCAAGCCCCTGTTCACTCGTAAATTGCTTTACATACCAACTTGTATCAGCAGTTTTTTTATTAAAAATATGTAGACCGGAAAATCTTGTTCCGACCCAGATATTTCCCTGGCTGTCTTCTTCAATAGCCCTTATTTGTTTTAAAGAACCGTTACGCTCATTTTCAAAATTGTTGATTAAATTAAGTTTTACAGGTTTGGAGTTGTCTGTAAATCGAAATACTTTAAGGCCTGCATTTTGCAATCCACACCAAAGCAAATTTTTGTGATCCAATAGTAATTTTTGGTAGTCAAAACCATCATCATTCAATAAATAAACCTTTTGCCGGAACCATGAATAAACCTGGCCCTGCCCACCTATGATAATGCTGCCTTGCGGTCCTGGTATCAACACATTGGCAGGCCGTGGCAAAATAGAAAGCACTGTTGTTTTTTCTATTTGGTATGTTTTTAAATTCAGGATCACTTGTAAAAACTTATCATCCTGTAAGGCAAAATATTCTTTGCCATTTTGAAGAAAAGCATCACAAATAAATGGTTTATCTTCCCAGGTAGTAAATGAGTGGAGTGTATTATCGTCATACATACTCAAACCGCCTCGGGTGCCAATCCAGAAGAATTTATGATCACTTGAAGGTGAGATAAATGCGATATAGTCTGACCCTAAACCTTCTGCGCTAGTATATCTTACAACAGGATTGTCATATATTTTAGAAAGACCAGAGAAATAGCTGAACCAGATATTCCCTTCACGATCTTTAAATAAAGAACTGAACCATTCACCCGGTAACCCATCATTATGTGTATAAGTAGATGAATTTCCGTTTTTAGCTGTCTTAATGAGACCGGCATATTGATTGGTAATCCAAAAATCAGCTTTGTCATCCTGTAAAAAAGAAATATTTTTTTGCCGGGGCAGATCTATTTTTTGCAGGTGTTTAAACTCAACCTGGAAACTATCCGCCAGCTTATTGATCTTATTTATTGCTATTATTTCACCTTCATTACTGAGCAGGAATATTTGACCTTTTTTATTCTTAAAAATATCGATTACAGGGCATTGAACAATCTGTATTTTCTTATTGGTTAAATCAAATAGGATCAACCCTTCTTCAGTTATAGAAGTGATCAAAAGGTTTTTGTTGAAATAATAAAACCTTGGATTCAATTCATCTAAGAGAATATTTTTTCCTGTAAGAAATTGTTTCCAGTTTCCATTCGTTAAAGTGTAAATACCATCGCTGCCAAGATAAACAGGATCCTGTCCTTCATACTGCGCCCCATTTTGGATAGAAATATTTTTTTTCCCCGGAGGCACACAGGAGACCAGTGAATCATTGCTTAAAAGTAATACGCCGCCAGAAGTATTTACAAATATCTTTTCACCTACAGCAAAGACATTGTGCAATACATATTTTTCTACAACTTTACATTTTGTAAACCTGGTAAACCGGAACCCATCATATTTATATATTTCATTGTTGCTGGAAAACCACATCCAGCCTTTATCATCCTGGGTTATTGAGATAATGCCCGCAGTTGGCATTTCCGGCCCCTGCGGATAATTGGTTAGAGACAGCCTTTGTGCATTGGAATAAAAACTAAGTAGTATCGGGATGCAAAAACAAATAATATAACTGAAATTGAATTTCATGTTTTTTCGTCAGAATTTTAATGAATTTACTCCGAAAATTTTCCAAATGATCTTCGCTCCCCGATTTTTTATATTTTGAAAAAGTGAATCAAATAGGATGGAAGAAATTTTAAACCCATCAGATATAGAATATACGATGAAGCGTTTTCACATTCCGCTGTTACATGCATTGCTGCCCTGAACCGCAAAATAAGAATTTTCCTGGCAAAATGAGTGGTAGTTGCATAGCAATAGTAAAATAACGACAAGCTGCTTCATAGAGGTAAATTTTTAGTAAACGAATTGTCCACTCTAAAAGTAAAAGGATAGTTTAAAATACAAAAATTTTTAAAATTCAAAATTTTAATAAGTGCTTGTATAATTATAATATAGGCTTACTCCAAAAAAGTGGATAAATCAACAAAGAACAAGCACAAAATGATTTATCTTTTCTCAATGGCAGAGAAAAAACTAAACCGCTTTGATATGACCATGCTCATGGTAAGTTTTGTAATCGGCATGGGAATTTTTAGAACGCCTGTAAATGTGGCCAGCCATAGCCCCAACCAGTGGGTGTTTTTCGCTGCCTGGATCGCAGGCGGCCTCATAGCATTATGTGGGGCGCTTACCTATGCCGAAATTGGTAGCCGTTACCCGGTTACTGGTGGTTATTATAAAATATTTTCTTATGCCTATCATCCTTCGGTAGCATTTGCTGTAAACTGCATCATATTAATCAGCAATGCGGCATCCTTAGCAGCAGTTTCGCTTATTGGTGCAGAATATATTTCTGCCGTACTTTTTCCTGTAACAGATACCCGGCAGGTAGTACAAATTATAATTGCAATAAGTTGTATCCTTATTTTTTATGGCGTAAACCTGGCCGGGTTAAAAATGAGCGCCAGGGCACAAAATGTATTAACGATTGTAAAAATCTCCATGTTGCTAATGCTCATCAGTGCTATCTTTTTTGCACCTGTTGCCGTGGCTCCATCACTTCAGCATATCGCAACAGGTAACCCTGTATTGTTAACATACATCAAAGCATTTGGGCTTGGCCTGGTGGCGGTTTCATTTACTTACGGAGGCTACCAGCAAAGCATTAATTTTGGCGATGAGGTAGAAACTCCTGCTAAAAATGTACCCCGTGCCATTTTTATGGGTATTCTTATAATTGTATGCCTTTACTTAGCCATAAACTATGCTTATATCCGGGTAATTGGTTTTGAGCAATTAAAATCGGCAGAGAATATTTCAGCATTGATGGCATCATATTTATTTGGTGACAATGCAGGAAAAATAATTTCGATCTTACTTTTCTTTTCGGTACTGGCTTATGTAAATGCGGTGCTTATGAGCAATCCCAGGGTCATGCAGGCCATGAGCGAAGAAGGCGTACTGCCGGCTACATTTGCAAAACGCAGTTCCCGGCACCGGGTACTCTTTACCTCATTATCATTATTTACTGCATTAAGCGCCTTCATTGTTTTTTGGGCCGAAACCTTTGACCGGATATTAAGTTTCACCATTTTTTTAGATAGTATTGGTATGGCTTTATCGGCCGCTACCATTTTTATATTGCGCAAAAGGCAGGGCAAGTCAGAACCTCATATTTATAATATGAAACTATATCCTTTGATGCCGTTGATTTTTATTGTAGCTTATATTTTTGTTGCGATCAGTATCTTTATTGATACGCCATACACTGCATTGCTTGGATTGGCAATACTTGGAACATTTATTGGGTTATACTTTATCATTAAACACAAAAAGAAAATGTAATGGACCTTTCCTATATTTTAAACGAGTTGGGCGAAGACCGTGAAAATTATTATAATGCCATGACGCCGCCCATCATGCAGACGAGTAATTTTAAATCGAATACTGTTGATGATTTACGGAAAGGCCTGGCAAATGAGTTTGGGAATTTTTTATACAGCCGGGGTCAAAACCCTACGGTACAAATTCTGCGGAAAAAAATGGCAGCCCTGGATGGGGCAGAAGATTGCCTGGTTTTTAATAGTGGCGCTGCTGCTATTTTTGCTGCTGTAATTGCGAATGTAAAATCGGGGGACCATATTGTGAGTGTGGAAAAACCGTATAGCTGGGCACAAAAAATTTTCGATATTATTTTACCTAAGTTTGGCGTAAGTACTACCTATGTAGATGGCCGCAATATCGAAAATTTTGAAAGGGCCATTTTACCCAATACCAAGCTCATATATTTAGAGAGCCCCAATAGCTGGAGCTTTGCTTTACAAGACCTGGCAGCAGTGGCTGAATTGGCAAAGGCAGAGGGTATAGTTACGATCTGTGACAATAGCTACTGCAGCCCATTTTACCAAAAGCCGATACAATGGGGCATAGATCTTTGCCTGCAATCAGCTACTAAATACATTAGCGGTCATAGTGATACAGTAGCTGGTATTTTAACCGGTTCCGCTGCGGCTATAAAACATATTTTTAGTACAGAATATTTAGGAATTGGTAGTGGCATACAACCCTTTAATGCCTGGCTACTGCTTAGGGGTTTACGTACTTTACCACTAAGGCTTACCCATTGTACCAAAACAACGCAGCTTGTATTTGAATTTTTGAAACAACAAGATCAAATCGAAGATGTAATTTACCCGGGTGCGCAAGATTTTCCGCAGGCTGAATTGGTAAAAAAACAAATGGAAGGCGCTTGTGGATTGATGAGCTTTGTTTTAAAAGCTAATAGTTTGGAAGACATGGAGATGTTTTGTAATAAATTAAAACATATTATCATGGCCGTTAGCTGGGGAGGTTTCGAAAGTTTGATCATTCCTGCTTGTGCAACAATGCCCCGGGCTGATTTTGATGCATCTAATAAAGTACATCGGCTCATTCGTTTATATGTGGGCATGGAAGAACCTGATTATATTATAAATGATTTAAAACAGGCATTAAGCCCCTAATTTTAAAGTAGGAATCTGTTATGTTATAATAAAGTATCCTTATGTTTTTTAAAAGTTAGTCTTTACCTTTGGCTGATTTTAATACTTATTTCCCTATTTATTCTAAAATTTACTGTTAATTAGAGTGAAATTGATAATTTTAGACATGCGAACTATAATTCTGGCCCTTGCCGCCATTCTTTTTATACCTTTTTGCGGTTTGGCTCAAAAAAAATGGAATTTAAAATCAATTGTAGAGTATGCAATGGCAAATAATCTTTCTGTAAAGCAAACCAGTTTGCAATCAGAAAATGCTGCGATCAATTATAAGCAAAGCAAATTATCGCAATACCCCAATGCCAATTTTAGTATGAGTGGAAGTGTGAACAGTGGTAGCAACCAGGATCCCACTACTTTTAACCGTATTACAGAAACTTATTTATCATCTGGTTTGCAATTACAATCCAGTGCCGATATTTTTAATTTTTATAGTAAAAAAAATACAATTGCTGCAAACTCCTGGGAGTTGATGGCGGCGAAAGCCAATATTGCAAAAGTGAGCAATGATATTGCATTAAGCGCTGCCAATGCTTATTTACAAGTGTTGTTGGCGATAGAACAAACAAAAATTACAGCGGTACAATTACAGCAATCGCAGGTGCAGTTAAATACCATACGTAAACAGGTAAACGCCGGTGCATTACCAGAATTAAATGCCTCTCAATTAGAAGCTCAGGTAGCATCCGATAGCTTTAATTACATTTCGGCAAAAGCCGGTGTAGATCAAAATATTTTGAATTTAAAAGCCCTCATGAATATGGATGCGGCAGCTCCATTTGAAGTAGAAACACCCCCGGTAGAACAAATACCGGTAGAAGCCATTGCTGATCTGCAACCGGAAAATGTGTATCAACTGGCATTGGCCAATCAACCCCAGCAACAGTATAACGAGTTTAAATTAAAAGCTGCCCAAAAAACTGCAGAAGCAACTAAAGCAAATATGTACCCCACTTTATCGGCATTTGGGAGCCTGGGCAGTGGTTACAATAACAGGTATCAAACAATTACCGGTGTAAACAGCATCGTAGGCCCAGATAAACCCATTGGTACCGTAACTGTTTCGGGAAACCCTTATACCGTTTATGCACCATCCATTATAAATACACCTGTTTATACCAAGGCAGGTTTCGGAAGCCAGCTCTCTGATAATTTCAGGCAGAGTATCGGGCTGTCAATTTCAGTTCCTATTTTTAGCGGCGGTAGTTTACGTTCTAATTATGAACGCAGCAAAGTGAATATTCGTAGCCTGCAGGTGCAAAAAGAAGCAGACAATCAAAATCTAAAACAAGATATTTATACGGCGTATAATGCAGCAGTAGTGGCATTAGAAAAATACAATGCCAGTAAAAAAACGGTTGAAGCTAATGAAAAAGCATTGGGCTTTGCTCAAAAAAGATTTGAGGTTGGCATGTTGGGGACCTACGATTTTCTTACTACCCAAAATAATTTATTAAGGGCGAAGTTAGAATTTGCGTTGAACCGCTTCGATTATGTTTTTAAAATGAAGGTATTGGAGTTTTATAAAGGCATGGGTTTGAAATTGTAGTGTAAAAAAATTATTAACTATTTTGCAAACTAAATGCCTGTTTGGTAAGCCGGGTGCCATGTGTTTTTTTGAAATTGAATTAAAAGTTATGAGTAAAACAACAAAGATTATTTTGATTGTAGCAGGTATTATCACCCTGGTAATGGCAATACTGGCAGGTACCGGCGCTTTTGGAAAAAATGAAGGAATAAAAGTAAGCGCAGAAAAAGCCCAGTTGAGAGACATTACCGAAATAGTGAATGCCCCTGGAAAAGTATATCCTGAAATTGAAGTAAAAGTAAGCCCGGACATCAGCGGTGAAATAACCGAATTAACCGTTGCTGAAGGCGATACTGTAAAAAAAGGGCAGTTACTGGCAAGAATTTATGCAGATGCATATACCATTCAAAAAAGCCAGGCCGCTACAGGGGTACAACAAAGCAAGGCACAGGTTTCTAATACCGAAGCACAATCACTTGCATTAAAAGCACAACTGAACCAGGCGAAAAAAACATACGACATGCAAAAGAAGTTGTATGATGAAAAAGTGATTAGCTTAAATGAATTTAATACCGCAGCAAGTAATTATGAAAGTGCTTTGGCAAATTACAATGCAGCCATAGCTACCATCAAAAGTTCACAGGCAGGTGTAAAAAGTGCACAGGACAATCTTGCTAAAGCCAATACCGACCTTAGTCGTACCGTAATTACAGCTCCTATGGATGGTGTGGTAAGTTTATTAAATGTAAAAGAAGGCGAAAAAGTTGCTGGTAATAGCTTTAATGTAGGTACCGAAATTTTGCGTATTGCCGATATGGATAAAATTGAAGTACGGGTAGATGTTGGTGAAAATGATATACCCAAAGTAAAATTGGGTGATAGCGCCCTGATTACGATTGATGCGTATAACGACCGCAAGTTTAGAGGGATTGTAACGCAGATTGCCAGTAGTGATAATAGCGCTTCCTCTCTTTCAGCAACTTCTGCTACCGATGTAACCCAATATAAAGTGTATATCCGGATTTTAAAAGAAAGCTATATGGATTTGTTAGGAAAAAAATCTTTTCCCTTTAGGCCGGGTATGAGTGCGAATGCCGATATACAAACCCGTACACAACGCAATGTGGTAAGTGTTCCCATTAATGCTGTTACTACAAGAGAAAAACCAGATAGTGTAAAAACAAAATCATCAAACCAGGATGATGACCTGGATATTATTGTATTTGTGAAAAACGAAGACAATACCGTAAAAAAAGTAAAAGTAAACACCGGCATACAGGATATTAATAACATTGAAATCACTTCAGGACTTAAAGCGGGGCAAGAAGTAATTACCGGCCCTTACGATGTGGTGAGTAAATCTTTAAAACCCGGTGATAAAGTAAAAGTGGTAGATAAGTCTGCCCTTTTTGAAGTAAAGAAAAAAGATTAAAGATTTAAAATTTTCAAATTTTTGAGAAGCATCTGAAAGATGCTTTTTTTGTTAATAATAATACAAACTATTTGCTTGAAATTTTTAACTGGGAAACATTTGCCCAAATTTGCAACAAATTTATAATGCGTGAAAGTTAGGCTCTTCTTTTTCTTTTTATTTATTTGCTTAGGATTGTATGGCATTGGCCAGGTTCCCGTTACAATTTCACTTACACAAAATAAAGACAGCAGCCTGGCAACCCTGGTATTATACCGGTTGCCCGATAGTGTAAAAATAAACTCCCGTATTATCATTGATACCGCACAGTTATCTGTGTCACCCAAAACAAATTACTACCTCACGGTACAGGCAGTTGGTAAAAAAACAATTCATAAAATTATTGAGGTTAAGCATACCCCGCTCATCATTGAATTAAAACTGGTGAATGATGCCTCTACTTTAGAAAGCATTGTACTGGTTTCTAAAAAACCATTTATCAGGCAGGAAGATGATAAAACAATCATTGATGCCGAACCCATCGCAAGCAGCAGCACCAATGCCTATGAGGTTTTAGAAAAAACACCCGGTGCAGTTACCCTCGATGGAAATGTTTATTTAAATAGCGCTACTCCTGCTATTATCCAGATAAATGGCAGGGAAGTGAAAATGAGTGCCGATGAAGTATCAACCATGCTCAAAAATTTACCGGCAAACAGTATCGTTAAGATTGAGATTCTGCGTACCCCTTCAGCAAAATACGATGCATCCGGTGCAGGTGGTATTATCAATATTGTATTAAAAAAAGGGGTGAAACTGGGTACCAGTGGTAGCCTGAGTGCAGAATATGCACAAGGTAAATATGCCAGCGGCAGCCTGGGTTTTTCTTTAAATAACCGCACGGGTAAATTCAACAGCAACTTCAGTTATAATTATAGCAAAAGAAAATCTTTTGAATTATTAGAAAGTACACGCAAGGGAAATAATAGTAACCTGGCGCAGGATGCTTATACGGTGTACCCTTCATCGGGCCATTTTATACGGGCCGGTATAGATTATGCAGCAAATAAAAACTTCACGATAGGATACAGTACCCGCATTTCTTTATATCACAATAACAGCCATGCAGAAAATAATATTAATATCTTAAGTGATAATAGCCCCACAATATTTTTACAAAGCATGGCTTTGGCCAATAATAAAAACAAAAGCTCTTATTTTAATAATGATATTGACCTGGATTATAAATTAGATAGCCTGGGTAGTGAATGGAGTACTTCATTAACGTATAATTATTACAAAGTAAATACCAATCAGCAATATGGTAATTTAGTAAGCATCCCGCAAGGTGTTCATGACGTTTTAGGAAATGGGGAAATTGGCGCAGAAAGAAATTATTACATGGCCCAGACAGACTTTACCTGGAAAAAGATACCCCGCTCAACCGTTGAAGCAGGAGGAAAGATATCCGTGAACCATTTTAACAGCAATGCTTTATTTTCTATAGACAGTACAGGCGTGCCTGTAAACGATATTATAAAAACAGCCCGGTTTAATTACAAAGAGCAGGTGGGTTCTTTATACCTGCAGGTAAGCAGGAGCTTTGGCGCCTTTACCATTAAGCCGGGTTTGCGTTTAGAAACTACGAACACGCAGGGCGTCCAGCATATTCCTTATGATACCGGTTTTACGATCAGGCGCACTGATTTGTTTCCTTACATTTTTGTAAAGCATCCTTTATTTAAAATTATGGGGTTTCAATTGATGGCGAATGCCATTTTTAGAAAAAGTATTTCCCGCCCAGGGTATAATATGCTGAATCCTGCACCAGTTTATGTGGACCAGTTTTTATATAATATTGGTAACCCTGGCATAAAGCCACAGTTTACCACCAATTATGAATTTAATATTAATGCAGAAGACTATCCCATTTTTGCAATGGGGATAAACCAGGTAAAAGATATTTTTACAGCAGTAACGTATGAAGACACTGCAACCAAAATTATTTTTAATACCTATGATAATCTGGGGAAAAATAAAGAATTTTATATTCGGGCCAATGGGGGAATCCCACCGGGTGGAAAATATTTCTTTTACCTGGGCGGCCAATATAACCGAACCCATTATGAAGGCTTTTACCAAAAACAACCTTTTGACTATACCCATGGAAGCTGGCTGTTTTACACCTATCACAATTATAAATTAAAACCCAATACTTCCATAAGCCTTTTTGGCTTTTACCGTTTAAAAAGCCTGAATAATTTTTATGAATTGCAGCCTTTTGGTATGATAAATTTATCTGTAAACCAGGCCATGCTTAAGAAAAAGGCAAACCTCATTTTATCTTTCAATGATATTTTTAAAACAATGAAAATAGATTTTGCACTAAACCAGGGAGGTATAAATGCCATTGGTAGCAGGCTGAATGATAACCGTAAAGGGGTGCTTAAATTTATTTATAATTTTGGTATTAAACCCAAACAGGAAAAACAACCCATGTTTGGGATGCCTACGGATAGCGGTAACCTTTAATTGAATTTTTTTTCTGCTTCCACAATACTTTCCGGCTTACCTACATCCTGCAACAAGTCGCCACTGTGATCATAACCTAAAATGGGTTGTGTATTACAAATTCGTAAATACACATCAAGGATCGAAAATTTTCCGGTCTCTGTTATTAAAGGAAATATATCCGGTGAAATAATATGGATGCCGCTGAATGCCTTTTTATTTCCGGCAACACCTTTTGTTTCACCGGTTTTATCATTGTGCCATCCACAGAGAAGGTTTTCTTTATTGAATAATAAATAACGTGAAGTTTGCCTGCTGCTTACAGCCAGCGTGGCCATTGCATTTTCTGTATGATGGGCCTGCAATAATTTATGTAGGTTTAAATTAGTGAGTATATCTACATTCATAAGTAAAAAAGGATTGGGAGAAGAAGAAAAATATGAAGATGCTTTTTTTAATCCACCTCCTGTTTCTAACACTTCATTGGTTTCATCACTTATGGTAATACGGCTTCCCCATCCTTTGTTTTTATTAATAACATCTGCAATTTGCGATGCAAAATGATGCACGTTTACCACTACATCATAAATATCAAACTGTTGTAAGTATTCAATATTTCTTTGTAACAAAGATTTCCCGTTTACAGGCGCCAATGCTTTTGGATGATTATCCGTCCATGGTTTTAGGCGGGTACCCAATCCTGCTGCCAATATCATTGCTTTCATTGCAGCCAGTTTTCTTTATTGGTATGTTGTAAAATGATCTTCACTTTAAATTTATTTTTTAAATGCCTAGCCAGCGCATCCGCCGCATATACGCTCCTGTGCTGGCCACCGGTGCAACCAAAGTTTACCTGTAGTGAAGCAAAATCTCTTTTTATATAATCAGTAATGGTAATGTCAACCAAATCAAAAACACTATTTAAAAATTTAGGCATTTCTGTTTCCTGTTCTAAAAAATCTTTCACCAATTTATCCTGGCCGGATAATTTTTTATATTCTTCAAAACGGCCGGGGTTTAATATGCCCCGCATATCAAATACAAAACCACCACCATTATCACTTGTGTCTTTTGGTATTCCTTTCTTGTAAGAAAAGCTATTGATGTGTACTTGCAATACCGTTTTATCGGTTGCCTGTATGGGCGTGAAACGCTCCATAATTTCATTGCTTACACAGAGATCCAAAACCTGTTTAAATACGGGCACTGAAATACCCATATTATGATTCGATAAAAACCATTTAATATTATTTAATGCCAATGGGATACTCGTTAAGAACTGGGCTTTGCGTTCAAACAATCCCCTAAAACCATAAGCGCCCAAAACCTGTAATAAACGAATAAGGACATAGCCATAATACTGGCTTCTAAAAACGGTTCTATTGAGGGTAGTGCCTACTTCTTTTTCAAATGAATCCATATACGCTTCCAATAATTTTTCTTTCCAATCATTGGTTAAGTTTGCCCTTGCCTGCCAAAGTAAAGAAGCAGCATCATATTGCGGTGCCCCGTTCATGCCGCCCTGGTAATCTATAAAGTGAAGTGAATGATCATCAGAAACTAAAATATTCCTGCTTTGGAAATCCCGGAACATAAAATATTTATGTTCTGTATGCGACAGGTAATTGCTGAGGGCTTCAAAATCGTCAATTAATTTTTGTTTATCATAAGGCTTCGCAAGTGCATCTAAAAAATAATATTTAAAGTAGAGCAAATCTGCCATGATGGCCTGTTTGCCAAATTCTGTATTTGTTAAGCACCTATTGTAGTCAATTACTTCATGCCCCTTTACTTGTAAGCGGGCTAGCTGAGAAAGGCTTTGGCGGTAAAGATCAAAAACATCATCGCTAAACCCTAGTTCTTCCAGTTTATTTAAGAGGCTTATGTTTCCAAAATCTTCCTGTATGTAAACGCTGCAATCATCATTCACTTGTAAAACATGCGCTGTACACAGGCCCTGCTTTTGAAACTGTTCAGAAAAATAAATAAAAGTTTCATTTTCTTTTATATTGGCTCCATACGTGGCGATGTATGTTTTGCCCGCAGTGTGTATTCTAAAATAATGGCGGTCGCTCCCGGCCTGCGGCAATTTGTCAATACTAAGAACAGGAATATCCAGGAGTTGTGTAAATATGATTGAAACCTGGTCAGATAATGATTGCATGCGTAATTTGTTGGGCGTAAATGTAACGAATTTAAGGTACGGGAAAAAAAGGGTATCTAAATATTTACTGTCATAATATTTATATTCAACCGTAGTGAATTTTTTTTTATTTTATGCATTACAATTGAAACAAGTTTTTATAAAATATATCGTAGCTGAGGGATAAGTTACAAATGATATGATTTATTTTTATTTTCTTTTTTACTAAGTTATAAAAATGCCTATTTCCTTTTTATGCAATTAATGTCTATTGAAATAATCCGATCAAAATAATTTTCCCTGGCCACCGGGAACACAAAATTTACTGCGGTCTAAACTCCATTCCTCGGCATTCATACCGTATAATTTTCCGTATTTTTTATATTGTTGGGCTACCAATTTTGCAATATTCCCTTCTCCCCGTATACGAACGCCCCAGCGGCTGTCATTCACCTTACCATCATGGCTTTGCTCTATCAGGTGCCACACTTTATCTGCATAATTAGGGAAATTTTTATAGAGCCAATCATGAAATAAGAATTTTATAGCACCATTCAGCCGGATGAAAGTGTAAGCGGTAAAAGTAGCTCCATGGTCAGCAGCCGCTTTCATGATCCTTTGTATTTCATGTTCATTTAACCCAGGAATCATCGGGCCCATCATCACACCCATGCGTACGCCTGCCTTACTCAATTCTTTAATTACCCGAAGCTTTTGATTTGCAGTAGCGGTACGTGGCTCCATGTAGCGGCGTAATTCCTCATTGAAAGAAGTGATGGAAACCATGGCTGAAACAATTTGTTTTTTTGCCATTTCCTGTAAAATATCTTTATCTTTTATGATCCAGGCATTTTTGGTGAGAATGCCTACGGGTTGGTTGAATGCATTACACACTTCCAGCATTTTTCGGGTAAGCCGGTATTTTTGTTCTGCAGGTTGGTAGCAATCAGTATTGCCGCTAAGCATAATAGGTGTTGCATCCCAGTGCGGGTGCAATAAAAATTTTCGCAACAACTCAGGCGCATTTTTTTAATTAAGATCTTTTGTTCAAAATCAAGGCCAGCACTGTAACCCCAGTATTCATGCACATTACGGGCATAGCAATAAATACATCCATGTTCGCAGCCGGCATAGGGGTTCATGCTATAACCCATGCCCACATCTTTGCTCTCTACTTTATTTACAATTGTTTTTGATTGCATTTCGATGTACTGTGTTTTCTGCATCGTTTCTTCCCAGTCGTCAATGGCTTCTGTATGTTCATACGAAGTTTCATTTATGATAAACCTGTTTTTTGTATTGAACTGTGCACCCCGGCCATTTTTATAATGCATGTTTTCATCCGGTAATGCTTTTACTTTATGGGAATCCTGCTTAAGAACAGTTGCGGGGTTTTGAATTTTTTTCATGATAAAGAGAGGTAATTAATTAAATAATTAGGACCATAAAAATACTAAATAAATTAGTAAACAAAAAACAATCTGCATGAGGGGAGTATGATGCAACCATGAAACAAAAAGAAAGCAGCTTACATTTGCAGCATGGAATATCGTGCTGAGTTGCGTACAGTAAATGTTACCCGGTATGTAATGCCTTTGCGGGAGGGCGGCTCTCTGCCAGCAATTGCCGAGGCTGATGATGAATTTTTATATGTATTAAAATTCAGGGGAGCAGGCCAGGGCATTAAAGCCTTAGTAGCAGAATTGCTGGGTGCTGAACTTGCCCGGCTGGCCGGATTAAAAGTTCCGGAAATTGTTTTTGCATTGCTCAATGAAGCTTTTGGCCGAACGGAACCCGATGAAGAAATTCAAGACCTGCTGAAAGCCAGTACCGGGTTAAATATAGCCTTACATTATTTATCTGGTGCTGTAAGTTTTGATGCTGCTGTTTCGCAACCCGATGCCCTGCTGGCTTCTAAGATCGTATGGTTAGATGCCTTATTGCTCAATGTAGATCGCACGGCCCGAAATACCAATATGCTTCACTGGAATAAAGAGCTTTGGTTAATAGATCATGGGGCTGCTTTATATTTTCATCATTCCTGGCAGGGTAGGGAAAAATATATAAACAACCCATTTGTGCAAATAAAAGACCATGTGTTGTTGCCATTTGCTACATGCATCACAGAAGCGGATGTGTATATGAAAAATGTATTTACACCCCAGGCTGTTTCAGAAATTGTAAACCTGCTGCCCGATGAGTGGTTGCAATGGGATGATGCCATGAGCCCGCAACAAATAAAAGATTTTTATGTGTCTTTCTTAAGCAGCCGCATTCAGCATTCATCTATATTCGTAAAACAAATTCAGGATGCAGGAAAATAAACTATATGAATATGCGGTGATCCGTATTGTACCCCGGGTAGAACGGCAGGAGTTCATTAATGCCGGCATCCTGCTGTTTAGTAAAAAGCAAAAATATCTCAATTGCCGGTACGAACTGAATGAAGAAAAATTACGTTGCCTGTATGCTGAGACCGACCTGGCATTTATTCGCCAAAACTTACAGTCTTTTGAAGATATTGCACATGGCCGCTACAACCAAAGTCCTATTGCACTATTGGATATGCCAGAACGTTTTCGCTGGCTTACTGCCACCCGCAGCACGGTGATCCAGTGCAGTAAGGTGCACCCCGGCTTGTGTATTGACGAAGAAGAAACTTTGCAAAAACTTTTTGACCAATACGTAAGCTGAGATCAGGTAAATAAACTTCCCTGCACGGTATTTACCGGTAAGTTTTCAAATATACAGCGTTGTACAACTTCATAAACTAAACTGCCTTCGGGCCTTTTAAGCAAGAGCATACTATCTGCAATAAAATGGCCGGTAAAATGACGGTGCTGATATTCCCGCCAGATTTTTTCATATTTTTCGGGAGGCAGTTTTCGGGAGATTATAATGCCGGGGTCTGTTATAAAATGGGGCTTATGCTCAGCATCTAACCTCATAAGCCTTTGCGCACTTGTTCTAACTTCTTTAATAATATTTTGTATGGCTATTTTAGAAGTTACCGGTAGGTAAAGGGTATGTGTAGGAAAACTACCATAATCCTGCAAGGTTATTTTAACCGGCGGTAAACCTTGTGCCGTAATTTTTAACCGGTTCACAATGCGCTCTTCCATAAGCCGGTATTGCGAAAACCGCAACAGTGCCACATGGGGTTTGCCACCCTGCAGCAAGGTTTTATATTTCTCCTGAAATTCTTTGCGTATGTGTAGGATCCTGTTACGCAAGTCTTCGTGCGGGGTAAGTACCAGCAGGTATTCATATACTGCATAGCCTGCCAGTGGGGGGAGTGTGTTCATACTTAAAAAATTTTATTTAAAAAACTTTGAAACCAATTTATTTGGTATAAATTTACTAAATAATTTAGTATTTAGTAAATCAAAATAACATGGATGTAGAAAAATATTTTGGCAGCCGGTATAGTGGTACCAAAAAGTTTACCCAGCATGATGTACCCCAGGCAAATGCAACGGGTTTTGGCGCTGCCGCTGATGATTATATGGAGCGGGGTATTGATTTGAATGAACAACTGATCCGCAATAAACCCGCTACCTTTTTTTTTAGGATGCGTAGCGATGCCATGAAAGATGCCGGTATTTTGGATGGGGACATCCTGGTGGTGGACCGGTCTTTAAAACTTGCCAATGGAAAAATAATAGTAGCGATTTTAAATGGCGAACTGCTGGTACGACGCTTTCATAAAAATTTTTCATCGGCATTTTTAATTCCTGAAAACGACCGGTATAAAGCCATTAATATGGGCGATTTTTCTGAGCTTAATTTATGGGGCGTAGTGGCCCATGTAATCCGGGAATTATAAACTCTTTTTTAAAAGCTAGCCTCCATATGAAAGCCATTATAGATTGTAATAGTTTTTATTGTTCCTGCGAGCGCTTGTTCAGACCAGACCTGGAGTATAAGCCGGTAGTAGTGCTGAGCAATAACGACGGCTGCATTATTTCCCGTACTGACGAAGCTAAAAAGCTGGGGGTAGAAATGGCGGGCCCATATTTTAAAGCGAAACCTATTATAGAGAAACACGGAGTAACCACTTTTTCTTCTAATTATTATTTATATGGCGACTTAAGCTGGCGCATTATGGAAACGCTGCGGATGATGCTGGGCAAAGAAAACGTAGAAGTATATTCGGTAGATGAAGCTTTTCTGAACCTGGAAGAATTTACCCGGATGGATATGGCCGCATTAGCCATGCATATCCGCAGGCGGGTAGAGCGATGGACGGGCGTAAAAGTATCTATTGGCGTAGCGCCTACCAAGGTACTGTGCAAGGTTGCCAATCATTTGGCCAAAAAGAATAAGGCCGCTTCGCAATGTGTGATGCTGCTGGATACCCCCGAGAAAATAAACCAGGCCCTGATGAATACGCCTGTGCACGAAGTGTGGGGCATAGGCAGGCAGTATGCCGAAAAACTCACCAGCCTGTATGCCATATATAGCGCTTACGACCTGGCCCAGCAATCGGAGCCCTGGGCTAAAACCCACCTGGGCGGCGTGGTAGGCGAAAGGCTTATACGGGAACTGAAGGGCTTGCCAAGCCGGCCCATGGAAAAGGAATTGGTAACAAAAAAAATGATAGCCACTACCCGTATGTTTGGCAGCCCCGTTACCGAAAAAGCACAGGTAAAAGAAGCCGTAGCCACCTATGTAACCAAGGCGGCCGAGAAACTTCGCAGGCAGCAAAGTGCAGCCGCCATCCTTACCGTATTTGTAGTACCCAAAGAAAAGACCTATAACGCTTATTTCAGGCACGGGCCTATGCTAAGCCTGCACACCGTGTTACCTTATGCAACATCGGCTACACAAGAATTGATAAAGCCGGCCATGGCCCTGGTGGACCGCCTTTTTGAACCCGGGAGAACCTATAAAAAAGCAGGTGTGCTGCTCAGTGGGCTGGAACCGGATGCCGGCGTGCAGGGAAATTTATTTGTAGCCGAAAAAGAAAATAATAAACGGCAACTGATGAAGATGATAGACAATGTGAACTTTGCCATGCGAAACGATATCTTAAAATTTGCAGCCAGCGGTACCACCCGAAACTGGAAAATGCGACAGGAACTGCGAAGCCCCCGCTATACTACCCGCTGGGGAGAATTGTATCAGGTGAAATAAAATACTCCGCTATCTGAAGAGTGAACGCAGCGCTCTTCGGATGCAAGATAAACGCTAAGCTCCGCCTGGACTTCAATGAACAAAATACCCATCCGACCCTAAACGATGTTCCGCAATGAATATGCTGCCTTTTATTGTGCTACCGTTAGCTGGGAAGTCTTTGGATAGCTTTACTTATTTTAAGAACTCTTTAGAGAGCGGAGGTAAGACATCCTTACAACTTTGTAAGCACTAAATTTTTGGGCATTGAGAAAACGCCGTTTAAGCCTTCGGGACCCGCATACAACCCTCCACGGCTCTGAGTTAATTTACATGTAGCCTGGGTAGTAGATCCTGGTAACAGGGTCAGCCATAAGTTGAAATTTTTATGAAGCACTAAATCCCAAAAACTATAGAAATATGCTTGACGATTGTTTGATGAATAGGTCATGCCTCCCAATGTTGACTTTAAATCAATTGAATTATCATTGAAATCAAGGTTTACATCACGTCCTAAATATTGGTAAGATGACTGTTGAAGAGTTCCGTTTTTAATATATCGATGCCAACCGACCAGTATTTCAGAATAAGTGTTAGTGAATTGAAGAAAATACACTTGCTTTTGCAATGTTATTTCCATAGTGTCAGTTCCGTTTTTCCACCGCCATACTCCTACAAATTTATCCAGTTCGGGATCTGTTGCAACAGTTTGAGCGAATGAATTTTTAATTAGGAAAAAACTAAATAAAATAATTATGGTTGATTTCATTTTATTAAAATTAATAATTGTATAAAATATGTTATGTTAATTACAGGGGTTGGTTACTACCTGCCCTGTGGAAGAAACTTTTATGGGTGTAAAACTGTTCATGCCGGCATTTCCACGAAATAATTTAAGCCCGGCGCCGTTTAAAGGCGGAGCCTGTAATGCGCTTAAAAATGTCTTTTCATCTTCTGCAATTGAATTTCCTTGTTCTCCATAATGATAATTTCTATAAAGATGAATTTTGAAAAAATCGAAATGCGCCTGACTATTAAACCAGGACTGTGCAAAAGATATAAAAGCAGCCGGGTCATCTATCATTAAAATGTATGATGTTGAATCTGTAATAACAGTATAAGAAAACGTGGAAAGGTTGTTTATTTTGCTGATACTCCAATAGTAAGCCAACTTGTAAATATCTTCTGCGCTAAAATTATGCAGCCGGTCCGGGCTGTTATTATGATTATGTGCCACCCCATCTGAAGAATTATTTAAAACTACAGTTACAGCCAGCGTATCAACTCCATTTTGCCCTGAAAAATAAGTTTCTGAATAATTTGCCAGGCTTAGTGTATTTAGTTGAGAATAGCCAATTTCATAATTATTTATCGTAGAATCTCGCAATTTGTGAAGCAATATGGGAAATGCCGTTGTTTTCAACAAAGAGTCAATTACATTGCATGGATTATTAGGATCAAATAAGGGGGTTCATCCTCTATTGGCACGGGCACCCCATCCTGTTCCGCCTGTGTGGGGCAGCTTAATAAAATCCAAGACCGCAATAATTGGTTGAGCCCAAAAACTGAATTGTAGTGTTTATGGATTCCTGGTATGCGTTTACTGGAACGATAAATAAAGCTATCGCCGCAATATTCTCATTTTACTGAAAATAATTATTTAGTAAATATCCGCCTCGTTAATAATCTCATAAGCACCGGTATAAATTGTAATGCTGCCTACTTTCTCTTTTCTTAAAAGTGCCAGAGGCCAGGCAGTTGCCGCAGGAGTAAGTAATTCTTTTTGTACTGTAATATATTGCGCATCGGTAATGTGTATATAGACCCAAAATTCGTAGTTAGGATAATTTATTTGTAAAGTTGCCCCCCTATTTATATTTCCTGAACTTCCTATGTCAAACGAAGTGTCATAACCTGCAGGTAGATGCGCAATAAGTGTATCAATTGGCTTATTCAGGTAATCAGCTATCGGGAAATTCCGCAATTGCGAATCCAGCGAAGATTGAGCACTTGCCTCATTGAAAGCAAGTGCAAATAAAACGACAAGTATAGATGATAACTTTTTCATATTTTAAGGATTTAATTTAGTGAAATTATTTTTATTGGGCGCTGTTGCCTTATAAAAACCAATACCCGATACAGTAGCCGAGCCTAAATATTGTATCCAGGTTTCTTCAGTAAGTGTTTGACCATTGGAAATTTGACTTGATAAAGTATTAAATACAGCTTTATATAATTTTTCATGGCGTCCTTTTTTACTGATATTGAAGGCAGATTTTTTTGATACATCTTCCACTACAAATGCATAGCGGGCATTTCCAACCTCCAGTAATGCTGTATAGCCAGTTACATTAGCATTTTTATTAAATTCTAATAAATCGTCAGGAGAAAAAGATGTGCGCCAATAGCTGGCCGTATCTTCAGCATGTGTATGAAAATAAGCCAGTAATTGTTCTCCTGTTGCAAGCGTATAGTTTACATCAGTTTGATCTCCTGATAGAGTACCTACCACATAATTTTTTGGATAAATAATACCATTCTTCTTTACTACAATAAAACTTTGTTCCCTAAAACCATTCGTCATTCCCCATTGGTATAACGAGTCCATTTTATGATTACATATAACAGATAAAATTGTCGGAATTGAATCAATAGGTATATTACTTTGTGGTTCATCCTCTATTGGCACCGGCACCCCATCCTGTTCCGCCTGTGGGGGGCAGCTTAATAAAATCCAAGACCGCAATAATTGGTTGAGCCAAAAAACTGAATTGTAGTGTTTATGGATTCCTGGTATGCGTTTACTGGAACGATAAATAAAGCTATCGCCGCAATATTCTCATTTTACTGAAAATAATTATTTAGTAAATATCCGCCTCGTTAATAATCTCATAAGCACCGGTATAAATTGTAATGCTGCCTACTTTCTCTTTTCTTAAAAGTGCCAGAGGCCAGGCATCTTCAGGACGGGTATTCAGGCTTTTATTAATCGTTATATATTGAGCATCCGTAATGAAAATATCAATCCAGAATTGATTATTAGGTGGATAATTAATTTGTAATGATGCGCCCCTATTTATATTTCCTGAACTTCCTATGTCAAACGAAGTGTCATAACCTGCAGGTAGATGCGCAATAAGTGTATCAATTGGCTTATTCAGGTAATCAGCTATCGGGAAATTCCGCAATTGCGAATCCAGCGAAGATTGAGCACGTGACTCATTGAAAGCAAGTGCAAATAAAACGACAAGTATAGATGATAACTTTTTCATATTTTAAGGATTTAATTTAGTGAAATTATTTTTATTGGGTGCTGTTGCCTTATAAAAACCAATACCTGATACAGTAGCCGAGCCTACAAATTTATCCAGTTCGGGATCTGTTGCAACAGTTTGA
Source organism: Niastella sp. (assembly GCA_016710595.1). Taxonomy (GTDB): domain Bacteria; phylum Bacteroidota; class Bacteroidia; order Chitinophagales; family Chitinophagaceae; genus Ferruginibacter. The sequence goes on along the minus strand of JADJVM010000009.1, from coordinate 107,566 downwards.
GCGAATGAATTTTTAATTAGGAAAAAACTAAATAAAATAATTATGGTTGATTTCATTTTATTAAAATTAATAATTGTATAAAATATGTTATGTTAATTACAGGGGTTGGTTACTACCTGCCCTGTGGAAGACACTTTTATGGGTGTAAAACTGTTCATGCCGGCATTTCCACGAAATAATTTAAGCCCGGCGCCATTTAAAGGTGGGGCCTGTAATGCGCTTAAAAATGTCTTTTCATCTTCTGCAATTGAATTTCCTTGTTCTCCATAATGATAATTTCTATAAAGATGAATTTTGAAAAAATCGAAATGCGCCTGACTATTAAACCAGGACTGTGCAAAAGATATAAAAGCAGCCGGGTCATCTATCATTAAAATGTATGAAGTAGAATCTGTAATAACAGTATAAGAAAACGTGGAAAGGTTGTTTATTTTGCTGATACTCCAATAGTAAGCCAACTTGTAAATATCTTCTGCGCTAAAATTATGCAGCCGGTCCGGGCTGTTATTATGATTATGTGCCACCCCATCTGAAGAATTATTTAAAACTACAGTTACAGCCAGCGTATCAACTCCATTTTGCCCTGAAAAATAAGTTTCTGAATAATTTGCCAGGCTTAGTGTATTTAGTTGAGAATAGCCAATTTCATAATTATTTATCGTAGAATCCCGCAATTTATGAAGTAAAACAGGGAATGCAGTTGTTTTCAACAAAGAGTCTACTACATTACATGGATTATTGGGGTCAAATAAAGGAGGATCATCTTCTATCGGCTCCCAACCCGTACCCAGTGGTGGGCAGTTGCCGGTTTCTACCCCGCCCCCGATCATTTACCCAAACATAGTAATTATCACACTTAGTTTGTGCAGTGTATTGCGGGCAGTTGGGTCCCGGTGGGCATCCATTAAGATGCCCGTTGTTTTTAGGTTCATATATCGTATAGCATTGTTGAAAAATAGCGTAATAACTATTGCCAAGCTGGCTGTACTCTCTTAACTGTAGGTACATGATCTTTTTATTCTGATCATTTCTACCAAAAATGGAAGTGTCTGTAAGCTCATACATTCTGCTGCCGAAAACAAAATAATCTGTATGCATCATAAAAAGAGCTAAATTCTTTGCACTCATTTGGGTGGTAGCGGTATCCTGGTATTGCCAGTCACACAAATATGAAAAAGAAGTATCTTTTTCATTTATGTTTATCAACATTGTTGCATTTACATAGTTTTGCGTATCTCGTACAAATGGAATTACATACACTTCGTTTCCGCTGCATACTTACAACTTTGTAAGCACTAAATTTCTGGGCATTGAGAAAACTCCGTTTAAGCCTTCCGGACCGGTATACAAACCTCGTGGCTGTTTTAAAACCCAAGTAGCCTGAGTGTTAGAATTTGGTAGGAGAGTTAGAAAAAGTTCGAAACCTTTGTGCAATACTAAGTCCCAAAACGCATAAAAATATGCTTTGTTTGATGAAGTAGAGTACACTGTGCCTAACAAAGTAGTTTTTGCATCCAGAGCAGCATCATTAAAGTCAAGATTAACATCTCTTCCTAAATATTGATAAGATGACTGCTGGAGTACTCCATTTTTTACGTAACGATGCCAACCAACAAGAACTTCCGAGTGCTTATTTGTAAATTGAAGAATATATACTTGCTTTTGCAGCGTTATTTCCACAGTATCAGCTCCGCTTGTCCAGCGCCATACGCCTACAAATTTATCCAGTTGGGGGTTGGTTGTAATTGTTTGAGCAAATGAGCTCTTAGTAAGGAAGAAACTAAATATAAAAATTATGATTGGTTTCATTTTATTAAAATTAATAATTTTATAAAGGATGTTATGTTAATTACAGGGGTTGGTTACTAACTGCCCTGTGGAAGACACTTTTATAGGTGTAAAACTGTTCATTTCTTTATTTCCACGAAATAATTTAAGCCCTGCGCCATTTAAAGGAGGTGCTTGCAATGCATTTAAAAACGTTCTTTCGTCTTCGGCTATTGAATTCCCATCCTTTGCGTATCCATGGTTTGTGTATAAATGAGTTTTAAAAGCATAAAAGTGTGCCTTACTATCGAACCAGGACTGTGCAAAAGATATAAAAGCAGCCGGGTCATCTATCATTAAAGTGTATGATGTTGAATCTGTAACTACTGTATAAGAAAACGTGGAAAGGTTGTTTATTTTGCCGATACTCCAATAGTAAGCCAGCTTGTAAATATCTTCTGCGCTAAAATTATGCAGCCGGTCCGGGCTATTATAGTGATTATGTGCCAGCCCATCTGTTGCATAATTTAAAATCACATCTACTGAAAGTGTTTCTGAATTAAATTGCCCTGTATAATAAGTTTCAGAGTAATTTGCAGGGTTTAGTGTATTTAGTTGAGAATAGCCAATCTCATAATTATTTATCGTAGAATCCCGCAATTTATGAAGCAAAACAGAGAATGCAGTTGTTTTCAACAAAGAGTCTACTACATCGCATGGATTATTGGGGTCAAATAAAGGAGGATCATCCTCTATCGGCACCCAGCCCGGCCCACCTGTTGGGGGTGGGCAATTGCCGGGATCCACCACATTGCTTTGGGCTGTGTAAGGGTCTGTGGGATTATCGGGTGTGTTGTTGCAAGGGTCAGCAGGTGGTATGCCACTGCCAGAACCCCCTCCGCCACTGCCGGGCGGCGGCGGAGCGTTACCACCCGGCGATGTACCCGTTCCGGTTTCACCCCCACCATCACCCACTGTGAAAGTCCAGCAAACTTCTGTCATTACATCTATGGGCGTACAATATGTACCACAATGGTCGCAGCCATCTTCATCATTACAACCGGGATAGTTGGGTGTTGTACATTGCAAGCCGCTTGTAATAATAGTTGAGCAGATTTCTACATCTGTAAAATTTTGGGAAGATACTTCCAATGTTGTAGTGCTAAATTTTATTTATTGTTATATGCTCCGAGATGCTGCCAAATAACCTCCGATCGGTAATGTCATATTCACTATTACCAAATACCAACTGGTTTAGCTGCATCATAACAGTAGCAAATTTTGTGGCATCTGATACCCCATTTACAGGTGCATCAAACGAGTGGTTTATGTATTCACTTGCCTGGCGGTAACCCAGGGTTATACTGTCACTAATACTGGCTACAATATACCCGTTAATTTTTGTAGAATCTTCTAAAACATAAGGAATATATGCTATTAAACTACTATCGTTAACAGCATTTGTAAAGCTGTTCTCATACCTTGGTTTTATATTTTTGCCAATTAAAACTTTATTCCAAACGGGGTAGCCATGCTGCTTTACAAAAGCTGTAATAAATTCTTTATTATTATTTCGTTTTTTTATTTCATTGATAACTTTTAAAATAGATGGATCTGTTTTTGATGGAATGGTAAAAAACTTTTGTGTAATACTTTGTGTGTGTTGGATACTATCGTAAACTGTATCTATTTTTTTACAGGCTGCAAAAAGCAATACCGACAAACTAATTAAAAGACAAAGTTTGCGGGGGGGGATAAGCGGTAATTAAATTTCATAAACTTTTGGTTAAGGGTTAAAAACTATTTTACAAACATAGGGAAACATCTCATTACAAACAATGGGGAAAAACCCTAATTTCTTGTGGGGGAAAACCCCGTTGTTGTTTTGAATCATTTTCTGTAAATGAAAAAAATATGTTTCAAAAAAATTAAAACTCATACTGAGATGGTTTATCAACACAAAATTTTAGAGAAAAAAAAGAGGCACCGTTTGTATGATACCTCCTATTTAGCCTTGCTAAAAAAATTATTTTCCGAATTTTATTTTTCCTTTTGGATATTCTCCGCTGTCAGCTAATATTTCTTCAATGCGTAAAAGCTGGTTGTATTTGGCCATCCGGTCACTACGGCTGGCAGATCCTGTTTTTATTTGGCCACAGTTTAGTGCTACGGCCAGGTCGGCAATGGTGCTGTCTTCTGTTTCGCCACTGCGATGGCTCATAATGGTATTAAACCCATTGTTCTGCGCCATACTCACGGCATTGATGGTTTCGGTGAGGGTTCCTATTTGGTTTACTTTTACTAAGAGTGCATTGGCAATATGTTCGGTAACACCTCTCTCCAATCTTTTTACATTGGTAACAAAAAGATCATCTCCTACCAACTGGCATTTATTGCCCAACGCTTCAGTAAGCATTTTCCAACCCTTCCAATCATCTTCGGCCATACCATCTTCAATAGAAATGATGGGATATTTTTTTACCCAACTTTCCCAGTATTTCACCAGTTGCTCACTGGTCATTTTTTTACCATCACTTTTATGAAAAATATATTTTTTCTCTTTTGCATTCCACAATTCACTGTTGGCCGCATCCATTGCAATACCTATTTGTGAACCCGTCTTATAGCCTGCTGCCTGTATGGCGCTTAACACGGTTTCTATTGCTTCTTCATTGCTTTGGATATTGGGTGCAAATCCACCTTCATCACCTACATTGGTGCTGTATCCTTTTTTCTTTAATACCGTTTTTAAAGCATGAAAAATTTCAACGCCCCATTGCAATCCTTCGCTAAAACTGGATGCGCCAATGGGCATCACCATAAATTCCTGGAAGTCTATTTTATTATCGGCATGGGCGCCCCCGTTTAAAATATTCATCATGGGAATGGGAAGAATTTTAGCATTGGTACCACCAATGTAACGATACAGTGGAAGGTTGGCTTCTAAAGCTGCAGCTTTGGCAACTGCAAGGCTTACCGCAAGAATTGCATTGGCGCCCAGTTTGGCTTTATTTTCGGTGCCATCCATCATAATCATGGCATTATCAATACCGGTTTGATCGGCTACATCCCATCCCAATAAATTTTCGGCCAGGGTTGTATTTACATTTTTTACTGCTTTTAATACTGATTTGCCCCCGTATAATTTTTTATTATTATCCCGTAACTCCACTGCTTCATGAATTCCGGTACTGGCGCCACTCGGCACAGAAGCCCGGCCCAGCATGCCATTTTCGGTTAATACATCCACTTCTATAGTGGGATTTCCACGGCTATCTAATATTTGTCGGCCAAAAAGAGAAGCGATATAACTCATATTATTGTTTTTATTTGGATTTTTCGACAAAAATACTATTTTTACAGCTAGGTTTTAAAGTATTACCTCTCATAGCATCCATCACCTGCGTGAAACCCTATCCTCTCCTGGGCTTAAACCAACTCATATTTTTAAAATTATTGTATGTATAAATTAGTACTATCGGGCATATTTGCTCTGACTATTCAATGCTGTATTGCCCAAAATCAAAATGTGGGAATTGGAACAACTACCCCGGATGCTTCGGCAGTTTTAGATGTATCCAGTACCAGCCAGGGGTTTTTACCGCCACGGTTAAGTTCTACCCAGCGGGATGCGATGCCAAATAAAACGGCAGGGCTCACAATTTTTAATACCACTACCGGATGTTTAGAGTTTTATAACGGATCGTACTGGATTAACCTTTGCACCTCTACACTTTCTTCTATTTTGCAAAAATCTTTATTGGGTGGTACCGACTTAGACCAGGCCTATGCTGTGAAACAAACGGCTGATGGAGGTTTTATTGTTGGAGGTACTACCCTTACAAATGGGAATGGCGATGTTCCCAGCGGCAACCATGGCGCATTGGATTGCTGGATTTTAAAATTAGATGCCGGTGGAAATATCGAATGGAATAAACTTTATGGCGGTTCAGGAAATGAAGACCTGGCCGATTTGGTAATTACCGCTGATGGCGGTTATGCTTTTGTAGCTACTTCCAGTTCTTCATTAAATGGAAATGTAACTGCAAGCAATCATGGTGGTAATGACTATTGGGTAGTAAAATTAGATGCTACGGGTACTATAAGCTGGAATGTTTTACTAGGTGGAAACGGGGATGAATTTGCTGCCGCTATTAAACAAAATACTGATGGTACTTATATTGTAGCTGGAAATTCTTCCTCTTCTGCCAATGGAAATGTAACCGATGCCAATCATGGCTTAACCGATTATTGGGTGGTAAAATTAACTTCGGCAGGTGCCATAAGCTGGAATAAATTATTAGGCGGCAATGGCGAAGAAGAAGCTTATGATGTACAACAAACCAGCGACCTTGGTTTTATTGTATCAGGCTATACTACTTCATCTTCCAATGGAAATGTGAGCGGAACTATTAGTGGGTTATATGATAACTGGATCGTAAAATTAACTTCTGCGGGCGCTATTACCTGGAACAAAAGTATTGGTGGTACCGGTGATGAATTTGCTTATGCCATCAAACAAACTTCTGACGGCGGATATATTTTTGTGGGAAGTTCTACCTCATCTGCCAGCGGAAATATTACAGGTACAAATAATGGCGGCAACGATTATTTATTGGTGAAACTTACATCGGCAGGCGCTATTTCCTGGAATAAATTATTCGGTGGCAATAATGATGAATACCCTACAGATGTACTACAAACTACCGATGGTGGATATATTATAATTGGTACCAGCACCAGTTCCCAAACAGGAAATGTGAGCCAGGCAAATTATGGTAATGAAGATATGTGGTTAGTAAAAGTAAATAATACCGGAAATATTCTTTGGGATAAAGTAATTGGCGGTGCCGGATCAGATATGCCACAGGCAATAAGCCCTGTAGCAGGTGGCGGTTATATTATTGCCGGCTATACTTCAAGCTCTGCCAGCGGTTTGGTGTTTGGCACCAACCATGGCAACAATGATTATTGGCTGATCCGCATGGATGACAATGGAAATATTTTGTAAAAATAAAATACATAGTAAAATGCCCGGCTTAGCCCGGGTATTTTTATGCGGGTATGTTTTTGCTTTTTCTTTTTTCCCTTAATTTTTCAAATAAGATGATATTCAGCATGATCAGCAACATGCCGTACACAATATCTTCTATAGGTATGGTATCAATGCGCTTACCCAGGTTTTCTGCATCATTATATAATACTACCGGCAGGGCGGTTAAAAAACCATTTACAATTAAGAAAGGGATTAAAGTAATAAGCCAGGCTATTAAAAAGGTAGTAATATTGAAACTGCTGAAATACTTTTTTAATAAAAAATATAATATCACAAATACCGCAAAAAAGAAAAAGCTGAAAAATGTATATGCTTTGTCTTCATACAAAAAACCAAGCAACAAAAAAATAATGGCCAATCCTTTTAAAATATTTTCAGCAAAAAAATTATTTTTAATTTTCGGAAAATAACAACGGATACATTCATAAATAAAAACACAGCAATAAGGAACTACAAAAAAAAATAAGATTTCCTCAATAGGCAGTCCTGCTATTTTAAAACCCGTAATATACGCTTCATTAAACCACCATACACCGTGTACCGTAAACCAGGCATCCCAGCTAATATAAAACAGCGCCGGTAAAACCATGGCGGCAAATAAATAACGATACTGCTTCCAAAAAGCAACTTTTTTATCGAAGCTTAGCGCCAGTGGGCCCAATATAGAAGTGGCCAGTATTAAAAAGTATGTATAATGCGGATTCAAAATAAATGTAGATGATTGTTTATTTTAGTTGCCTGCCTTTCCATTGATAGCTGCCAAATTTACCCAAAAAACCTGCTATAACAGTATAAATGATATGAAATGGTTGTGCTAATGGAAAAAACAAAAACAATACTTTTTGATTAAAAAACCTGGCAACCGGGTATAAGAAAATTAATTCAACTGCTGTTTTTATCGCTACAAAACTTAAGCAAGCCTTCCATAAAAAATGGTTTCCCTGAAAGATTAAATAAATAAGCAGCAACAGTAAATACAAGTTAAATAGATAAACCAATAACAATACTAAAAAAATGGATTTATCCTGGTAATGATCTGACTTGCTTGCCCAGCGGATACGCTGTTTAAAAAATTGGCCTATTGTTTTTTCTGAATGTGTACTTACCATTACCTCCTGCGATTTTAAATAATATACGGCCCCGGCATCCAGTTTATAAATTTTATGCATTAGCAACATATCATCACCGCTCGCTATATGGTTAATGCCGGTGAAGCCACCCACCTGATCAAAAGCTTTTTTTGTATATGCCAGGTTTGCCCCATTACACATGCTATGAAATTTTTTGTGTACGGCTGCCCCGGTAATACCCTGCAACACCATAAAATCCAGTGATTGAAAAATTCCTAAGGCTGAATTACCTGGCTGCATCCTTACGGGCATTACAATAAAATTTGAACCTGTTTTCATGTAAAACCGGGCTATTGTCTGCAGCCAGTTTTTTGGTACACTGCAATCGGCATCGGTGGTGATTATTAATTCTCCTTTGGCTTGCTGAATGGCAACTTCAATAGCCTTTTTTTTAAAGGCGAATGTTTCGCCAGGAATCATGTGATCTTGTAGAGAAATATATTTTACTGAAGGTCTTTTTTTTATGATACCCGCAGTATTATCGGTAGAATGATCATCCACTACAATAACTTCAAAATTTTCTTTTTGAAAAGATTGATTCAGTAAATCCGTTAATAAACCGGGTAAATTGTCTTCTTCATTCCGGGCAGCAATAATGATACTTAAAAAAGGAAGATTTAGTTGCAAATCATCTTCCTGTAGAAAAGTGGGCGCCTTTAACCATGCCTGTAAATAATACAAAAGCAGGCAAATATAACTTACCAGGAAAATAGTACCTACTATCATTATAATTTGTTGTATCATCATACCAGTATCCTATCAATTAAGGCTTTATATACTTGATCAGCCTGCTTTACCCAAAGAACCTTCTTTTACAGGGAACGTAAAAATAAATTTTTAACTATCAATATTATGGCTATCTTTATGGTTGCATAAACAACTATATGCCAAACAACCAATTTAAAAAAAGTGAACTATATAGTTTTATAACAGGCAAGGCCAGTACGGCGATTGCAAGGCGATTGCAAAAAAATTTTAAGCAATCGGGTTTAGATATTACGATAGAACAATGGAGTGTATTATATCATTTGTGGAAAGAAGATGGCATTAGCCAGCAACAATTATGTGAATCTACTTTTAGGGATAAGCCAAGTATTACGAGGCTGGTTGATAACCTTGAAAAATTAAAAATGGTAAAGCGGGTTCCCAGTAAAGATGATCGCCGTATTAATATGATTTACTTAACCCCGGAAGCACTAAAGTTACAGGAGCAGAGTATGCAACTCGCCAATCAAACGCTAAACGAAGCGTTGGTGGGTGTAACCAATGGCCAGGTAGAAATTGCAAAAGAAGTTTTACAACAAGTATATGAAAATTTAAAAAAATAATGGTTTAAAAATCGCTTAAAATAATCATCATGGAAAATACAATTTCACAAACCCTTAAAGGAGGTGAGTGGCTTATAAAAGAAAGTACTACGCAACAAACGTACATACCAGAAGAATTTAATGAAGAGCAACGCATGGTAAACGATATGTGTATCCAATTCTTAAATGCTGAGGTGCTACCGCAGATAGACAAGATAGATAAAATGGAAGCGGGCCTGATGCCTTCGTTAATGGAGAAAGCAGGCGAACAGGGCTTACTCGGTGTGGCCATACCGGAAGATTTAGGAGGGCTGGGAAAAGATTTTATTACATCTACTTTAGTTAATGAAGGGTTGGGTGGCGGCTTTTCATTTAGTGTAGCGGTAGCGGCGCATACTGGTATTGGCACCTTACCTATTTTATATTTTGGTACCGAAGCGCAAAAGAAAAAATATATTCCTAAGCTGGCTTCGGGAGAATGGAAAGGTTCGTATGGCCTTACCGAACCCAACAGTGGAAGTGATGCATTAAGCGCCAAAACCACGGCCAAATTAAGTGAAGATGGAAAATATTATATCCTGAATGGTCAAAAATGCTGGATCACAAATGGCGGTTTTGCAGATGTATATACTGTGTTTGCAAAAATTGATGGCGATAAATTTTCGGCTTTTATTGTAGAGCGTGGCATGGAAGGTTTTACACAAGGACCGGAAGAACATAAAATGGGAATTAAGGGATCCAGTACCGTACAATTATATTTCCAGGATTGTAAAGTGCCTGTAGAAAATTTATTAGGCGAAGCAGGTAAAGGCCACATTATTGCTTTTAATATTTTAAACATTGGGCGTTTAAAATTATGTGCGGCTGCATTAGGAGGTGCAAAAATGAGCATGGATATTTGCATACAATATGCAAAAACCCGGGAACAATTCAAGACAGCCATTGCAAATTTTGGCGCCATAAAATATAAGTTGGCACAAATGGCGATCCGTATTTGGGTAAGTGAAAGCGCTTTGTACCGTACGGCTAAGTGGATAGAAGATAAAGAAACAGAACTCAGGGCCAATGGGTCACCCTTTAATGAAGCGTTACTGGGAGCCGCTGAAGAATATGCTATTGAATGTGCCATGTTAAAAGTGGATGGCAGTGAAGTGCTGGATTATGTAGTAGATGAAGGCGTACAAATTCATGGCGGCAACGGATATAGCGATGAATATATGATAAGCCGGGCATACCGGGATAGCAGGATAAACCGTATTTACGAAGGTACCAATGAAATAAACCGGTTGCTCATTGTAGATATGATGTTAAAAAGGGCGATGAAAGGTAAACTAGACCTGATGGGGCCGGCTATGGCAGTAAGTAAAGAATTGATGAGCATCCCCGATTTTGGAAATGAAGATGAAACCGCATTTGCTGTAGAAAAAAAGGCAATTGCAAATATGAAAAAAGCAATCCTAATGACTGCAGGGGCGGCGGTTCAGAAATTAATGATGAGCCTGCAGGATGAACAGGAGATATTGATGAATATTGCAGATATGGCAATCCTTACTTTTAATGCAGAAAGTGCATTACTTCGGGTAATGAAACTGGTAGCAGAAAAAGGAGAAACTGAATACTTGTTACAAGCCGATATTATGCGTTGTTATTTGAATGATGCATTAGATGCGGTAAATAAATTTGGGAAAGATGCCATCAATGCATTTGCCGAAGGAGATGAACAAAGGATGATGTTGCTGGGATTAAAACGGTTTACTAAGGCAGCGCCATTTAATAGTAAAAATGCAAGGCGCAGGATTGCAGATAAGATGATTGCAGAGAATAAATATTGTTTCTAAAAAATAAGCCGGGCGTATGGATTCTTAAAAATTACCAGGCTCCCGGCTTATCATGCATCAGCACATTATTTTTTAGTAGCAGCTTTTTTAGTAGCTGTTTTTTTTGCGGCGGGCTTTGCGGGCCTGCTTTTGCCAAAAGAACCGGAAGCTATTTTTCCTTTCTTTGTTTTAATATCTCCACGTCCCATGAGGTTATAATTTTTATGATGTACAAAAGTTACAAAAAAAGCAAGATACAGACGCATCTTGCTTTCAATTTTTTTCTTAATCGTTTAGATTTTAGCTGAAAGCTCTTTGCCTGCTTTAAACTTAGCTACTTTTTTAGCTTTAATTTTAATAACCGCTCCAGTTTGTGGGTTGCGGCCATTGCGAGCGGCTCTTTTAGAAACTGAGAAAGTACCAAATCCAACTAAAGTAACTTTGTTACCAGATTTTAATGTTTTTGTTACGGCTTCTACAAAAGAATCTAAAGCTGCATTTGCTTGTGTTTTTGTTACGCCTGCATCATCAGCAATTTTTGAAATAAGTTCTGCTTTGTTCATAATACTATTTTTAATTTTTTTAAGAGAGACAAATATAGATGCTTTTTACATTCAGCAAAATATTTTTTATAAACGTAAAAATACGATTGGGTGGCTGAGACGCCTGTTTTTACTGGATTTTGAAAGATGCTATTGAGCATCTCATAAAAATCAGGATGGGTGATAATGGCTGAAAGTGAGTGTGGTAGCGGCTTTCCGCTTGTTGTGCTTAAAATCCTTTGTGGTAGCGGTTTTCAGGGAATATACAAACCTTTTTGTTTTGTTTTGCAAACCCTTTTTTTGTTTTGCACAATTAGTTCACAATCTCCATAATGCTCCTAAATGCCAGGAACTGATTGCCCCATTTATCAAATGATTTTTGGCGCATACGGGCTGCATGAAGTTCAATATAACGATTATAATCAGCCTTACTATTTACAAAATACTGAACCGCATACGTAGGCCCTTCTGAATCGTCAGTCTCCAGCAAGCGTACAATAATGGCTTTTTCAAAACAGCCCGTACTGGTTACCTCGGGTACATGCTCTTCTTTTAACCATTGTATCCAGTCTTCATGAATATGGGGGGTAACTTTTATAGTAACGTTATAGATAAATGACATAGTTTTTTATTTAATTTCCAGGTAAATGGGGCAATGATCGCTTTGTTTTATATCGGGATAAATGGCGGCGGCTTTTATATCGTTTCTTAGGGCTTCGGTTACGGCAATATAATCTATCCGCCATCCTTTATTATTAAGCCGTACACTGGGGAAACGCTGGCTCCACCAGGTGTAATGATGTGGATCATGGTTTACAAACCGAAAACTATCTATCCATCCACTTTCAAAAAAACGAGTGAGCCATTCCCGTTCTTCGGGTAAAAACCCGGATGCGTTTTTATTTCCCTTTGGGTCATGAATGTCAATTTCTTTATGCGCAATATTATAATCGCCACATAATATTATTTTAGGATTTTTTATTTTTAATTTTTGAAGGTATTCCTGTATTTCATGTAGCCATTGGTATTTATAAGTTTGCCGTTCGCTGCCCGATGTGCCGGAAGGGAAGTAGGCATTGATGAGTTTAATATCACCAAATTGTAACTCAATTACCCGGCCCTCAAAATCACTCAATTCATGGCCTGTTCCTATTTTTACTGAGGTAGGTTTTATTTTGGTAAATACTGCTACACCGCTATATCCTTTTTTTTGTGCACTAAACCAATGATGCTGAAAACCCAATGCTTCAAATGGTTTCATATCTACATCCTGGCTTGTGGCTTTTGTTTCCTGAAGGCATATAATATCTGCCGGGTTTGTTTTTAAAAAATCTATTAAACCCTTTTTTATAGCGGCACGAATGCCATTAACATTATAAGAAATGATGCGCATCTTGTTGCTTTAAATTAAAACTGCAATTTACCGGATAGCCTGTGTAAAGCAAAATGGTTTTATGGGAAAGGCAATGCAGTTTATATTAATCAAGGATTGGGCTTAGCCATTTTGTAGCTTCATCAATTGTCATTCCTTTGCGTGTTGCAAAATCTTCCAACTGATCTTTACTAATACGGCCCACACCAAAATAATGGCTGCCGGGATGTGCAAAATACCATCCGCAAACTGAAGCCGGGGGCGTCATGGCAAGACTTTCTGTAAGTTCAATGCCAATATTTTCTGTTACGTTCAGCATTTTAAACAACTTTCTTTTCTCGGTATGATCGGGGCAGGCAGGATAACCCGGTGCCGGGCGGATACCGGTATATTTTTCTTTAATGATCTCATCATTGCTCAGTGTTTCATCGGCACTATAACCCCATAGTTCTTTCCTGGTTTCATGATGCATATATTCTGCAAAAGCTTCTACGAAACGATCGGCCAAAATCTGAACCATGATTTTATTGAACTCATCATTTTCATTTGCAAAACGAAGGATATGCTCTTGTGCGCCATGGATGGTTACAGCAAAAGCGCCCATATAATCAGTTCCAAATTCAGCAGGTCTTACAAAATCTGCCAAAGAAAAACTGGGTTGGTTGGCTGCTTTTTTTAATTGTTGGCGAAGGCTTTCTAATGCTACGGGGCCACTTTCCAGCTGCACAGTAATGGTATCTTTATTATTCGTATTGGCTGGCCAGTATCCTACAACGGCATCGGCACGGAACCATTTTCCCGCTACAATTTTATCAACCAATGCAAGTGCATCGGTATGTAGCCTTCTTGCTTCGGTACCAAATTTTTGATCATCTAATACTGCGGGAAAATGGCCTGGCATTTCCCAGCCTATAAAAAATGGCCCCCAGTCAATAAACTTGGCAATAGCTGCCAGGTCAACATTTTTAAAAACTTTTACTCCATTTACCCGTGGCTTTGTGGGTTTGTAATTTGCCCAATCAAAATTTTCTTTAATCTTTAATGCTTCCTCATAAGTTATGAGAGGCTTGGTGCCTCTTTTTTTAAGGAACTGTTCCCTTACTTTTTCGTATTCAACCTCTATATTTTCTAAAAATGGTTTCTTTTGTTCATTCAGTAAATTACTTACTACCGTTACACTCCTGCTGGCATCTAATACATGCACTACACCATTATCGTATTTAGGAGCAATCCTTACAGCGGTATGGGTACGGCTGGTAGTGGCGCCCCCTATGAGCAAGGGAAGGGTCATGTTTCTTCTTTTCATTTCGTCGGCCACATGCACCATTTCATCAAGCGATGGCGTAATAAGGCCGGATAAGCCTATGATGGCTGCGTTGTGTGCAATGGCTTCATCTAATATTTTATCGGCAGGAACCATTACGCCGAGATCTTTCACACTATACCCATTGCAGCCTAGCACTACACCTACTATATTTTTACCAATATCATGCACATCTCCTTTTACGGTTGCCAATAATACGAGCGGTGCATTACTGGCTTCTTTTTTTTCTGCTTCAATATAAGGTTGTAACCAGGCTACGCTTTTTTTCATAACCCTTGCGCTTTTCACCACTTGTGGTAAAAACATTTTTCCGGCGCCAAATAAATCACCTACCACATTCATCCCATCCATCAGCGGGCCTTCAATAACTTGCAGCGGCCTGGGATATTTTAGGCGGGCTTCTTCGGTATCAATATCAATATAATCGGTGATGCCATTTACCAATGAATGGGTAAGGCGTTCTTCTACGGTTCCCAGGCGCCAGGTCTCATCTTTAATATTTTCTTTTCCTTTTGATTTTACTTTTTCAGCAAAATTGATGAGGCTTTCGGTGGCGCTATTGTCATCATTATTTTTATTCATGATCACATTTTCGCAGAGTTCCCTTAGTTCCGGTTCTATTTCATCGTACACCACCAATTGTCCGGCATTTACAATACCCATATCCATACCCGCTTTGATGGCGTGTAATAAAAATACACTGTGTATGGCTTC
Source organism: Niastella sp. (assembly GCA_016710595.1). Lineage (GTDB taxonomy): Bacteria > Bacteroidota > Bacteroidia > Chitinophagales > Chitinophagaceae > Ferruginibacter. Next base: position 92,537 of record JADJVM010000009.1, on the reverse strand, counting down.
CCGTACATGATCATTACCCCTAAATGAAAAGGATACATTACTCACCCCGCCACTTATTTTCGCCAATGGCATTAGTCTTTTAATTTCTTTAGTGGCTTCTATAAAATCTACTGCATAATTATTGTGTTCTTCGATGCCCGTTGCAATGGCAAAAATATTGGGATCAAAAATAATGTCCTGTGGATTGAAGCCAACTTGTTTGGTAAGGATTTCATAAGCACGCTTGCAGATCTCTACTTTTCTTTCTTTGGTATCTGCCTGACCCTGTTCATCAAAAGCCATTACAATTACGGCAGCTCCAAAACTTTTACAAATAAAAGCCTGTTCTATAAATTTTTCTTCTCCTTCTTTCATGGAGATAGAATTTACAATGCATTTTCCCTGTACACATTTTAAACCGGCCTCCAGTATTTCAAATTTACTGCTATCTATCATGATGGGGATCTTAGCAATATCAGGCTCGGCTTGTACCAGGTTTAAAAAAGTGGTCATTGCGGTTACGCCATCCAGCAGGGCATCGTCCATATTTACATCTATTACCTGGGCGCCATTTTCTACTTGCTGACGAGCCACGCTTAAGGCTTCTTCGTAATTTGCTTCTCTTACCAGGCGTGCAAATTTTTTACTTCCTGTTACATTGGTTCGTTCGCCAATATTTACAAAGTTTGTTTCTGGCCTTACAATTAATGGTTCCAGGCCACTCAGGCGAAGGAAAGGTTTTATCGTACTCATTTTGTATATATTGCTACAGGAATGCAAATGATGTGCTGTAGCTTTTATTTATTTCAGGTTTTATAATTCTTTTATATGCTACAATGATTCTTCCATTACAGGTAATTGCCTGGCTGCATATTTTGAAACATTTTCTGCAATATGTTTTATATGATCTGGTGTAGTACCACAGCAGCCGCCCACAATATTGAGGTACCCGTCTTTTGCCCATTCTTCTACAATATGCGCTGTTTCGTGTGGTTGCTCATCATATTCTCCAAATGCATTGGGCAAACCTGCATTGGGATAGGCTGAAGTATAACATGCTGCAATATTTGATAATTCCTGGATGTGCGGACGCATTTCTTTTGCACCCAATGCACAGTTTAAACCTATACTCAGCGGATTGGCGTGCATTACTGAAATATAAAACGCTTCTAAGGTTTGTCCGCTGAGGGTGCGGCCACTGGCATCGGTAATGGTACCACTGATCATGATGGGTAGCTCTGCTAAATTATTTTTTCTAAAATAATTTTTTGCGGCATAAATAGCGGCTTTTGCATTTAAGGTATCAAAAATGGTTTCAATAAGCAGCAGGTCGGCTCCTCCATCTGCCAAACCTTTTATTTGTTCGGTATATGCTGCGGCTACTTCATCGAAACTTACAGAGCGGAAGCCCGGGTTATTTACATCGGGAGATAAGGAAAGGGTTTTGTTTAATGGACCGATTGCACCTGCCACCCATGCTGTTTTACCAGATTGGGCAACGGCTGCTTTGGCACATTTTACGGCTGCTACATTTAATTCATAAGCCAGGTTCTGCATATCATAATCTGCCTGTGCAATAGAAGTGCTGCTAAATGTATTGGTTTCTATAATATCGGCGCCTGCATCTAAATATTCTTTATGAATTGCTGTGATGATAGCCGGTTGGGTAAGGCTGAGTAAATCGTTATTTCCTTTTACATCTTTATGCCAGTCTTTAAACCGGTCGCCCCGGTAATCCTGCTCATTTAATTTACGCTGCTGAATCATGGTGCCCATGGCGCCATCAATAATTAAGATTCGTTTTTTTAATTCGTCTGTAATATTTGCCATATTATATTTTTTTGCCTGCTGCGTATTGCTTTTACTGTACAAGGGAGTGACACAACGATGTGTGGCCTTGCACCGCAGCCGGTTACCTAAAAATAGAATTGACTTTTAAACGATTTACAAACCCAGAAAGTATGCGGGAGAGGTATTCGTTTATTAGTTCAATTTTTTTGCGTGGGGTGAACAATAAACAAATCCTCCCACTGGCAACAAAGATAATTCAAAAGAAGATGAATTCAAAATGCCACTTATAAGGTGCTTAATTGATGGGTGAAATGCTGTTGTCGCTATAATCTGTATCTATCACATAAGGGCTACCAAGTGTGATTGTTTTAATGGGTTTTGTTGCCTTTACAGGAATGGTGATGAGGCTACTGTTTTGCCACAATGCTGCGGAACGATATATTTTTTGAGTGCTGCCATCTTTATATAAAATATTAATATGTACAGGCATGGGTTTGCCACCGATGTTTTTGATGAATAATTTTTTGCTGCTTCCCTTACCCTGGAGTTTTAAGATGGCCAGGTTGGGGGTACTGTTATCAAAGAACCAACGCTGCCAAAACCAATTTAGGTTGGTTCCGCTTCCTGCATTCATGGCAGCAAAAAAATCGTAGGGCAGGGGATGTTTGCTGTGCCAATGTGTAAAATAAAAATGAAGGCCTGCAAAAAATTTTGTGTCGCCCAACATTTCTTTTGCATACAAATATGCGAGGGCGGGCTTGGGGTATGAATTGATGAAATAAGCCATTCCATTTTGATATGTACTGTTAATCATGATGGGTAAATCGGCTTCGGTTCCGGCGGCGGTTTCGGTACGTTTTACACCATACAAATCTATGATGCTGGTATCTATGAGTGGAGAAATAACCCATTCGCCAATGGTTGCCCATCCTTCATCCATCCAGGCATATTTAGTTTCGTTGGTTCCCATGTAAAATGGAAACATGGTATGAAAAATTTCATGCGTGGTAAGCTCAATACTTTCATGCCTGTCTTCTATGGGATTATCATTTGCCATCATGGGATATTCCATTTGATCTAACCCATCAAATACGGTAATGTGGTTGTAAGGATATGGCCATTTTGGAAATTGATAACTCATGGCCTGTACTGTTTTACGGGCATCGGATGCGACGAGATAATAATCTTTATGATCTTTATTAAATACAGCATCGGCACGGGTGCGGCGGCCTGTTTGCGGATCTGCAACCAGGCTACTGCTTTGCCACAGATAATGATTGCTGCAGGCAAATGCTATATCGGTTACATTACCGGCAGTAAACTTCCAGGTGTTTTGAAAATTATTTTTTGAAATATTTTTTTTAACCTGGTCGGTACTATCAATAATAAATGATACACTGTCTGATTGATTTGCATTTTTAAAACGGGAAAGGTATGGTTCATTTAAAACATTCTCGGCATTTATTAAATCGCCGGTGGCCCACACCTGGTAATTAGGTGGAACGGTTACTGACAAATTAAAATTACAGAAATCGTTATAGAACTCAAGGTTGCCAAGGTAGGGTAACTGGTTCCATCCATCTACATCATCATATACTGCAATGCGTGGGAAAAAGTATGCTACAAAGTATGCGCCATCATCTACCTGGCCTTGCCTGATATGGGAATTTTTGTTTAAGGTATAATGATATTCCACATCACATATTACAGAATGGCCCGGGGCTAATGGAAGTATGCGTACGTTCATATTGGTTGAGGTACTGTGGTAATTGTTTTTTGATATTTCTTCACCTGCAATTTTTAGTTTTTCAATTTGTATGCCTTCTGTAATATCTTCTTCGTGGATGGGCATAAGGCGCTCGGCTCCTTTTTTGTATATATTGGGATAGCATTTAAACAGGAGAGAACGAAGGGTGTCGGGGCTGTTATTTATATACTCAATATGAGCGGTGCCGGAAATTACATTGTTGTTAGGGTTCAGGCTTACATCAATGGTATAGTTTGCTGTATTTTGCCAATATTTTTTACCCGGTATGCCTTGTAAACTTCTTGTGTCGTTGTTATACGATTTTTTAATATTGGATGGCATTGGGAGTTTGCTTTGAGCAATTGCCGCCGTCAAAAAAAAGGTAAGGCAGATAGCTCCAAATAAATAACGCATCATACATTATAATTAAAAAGTGATTAGTTGCTGAAGCCCGGCGCTGTATTGACAAGGTCTTTTTTTTCTGCAATTTTAATCTTTAAAAGGCAGCGATCAATATCTTCCTGGTAAGATTTTATTTTATCGTCATTGAGGCAGCAGAGTATTGCTTTTTCATAATTGCTGATGGCTTCCATAAAATTAAATTTTAATTCTTCCATCATTGCCTTCTTGGCAAATATCCATGATTTTTCAAGTGTTGCGATGGTCAGGCATTTTTCAAGGTGCCGGCTCAAATCGTCGTAACGCTCCAGGTCATTTAAAAAAGTAGCATAATGAAAATAGGGATGGGGATACAGGGGGTCGCATTTCATAGCGGTGATGAAATGGTTCTCTGCCCGCTCGTAATTATCAAATTGGGTTTTTAATAACCAACCCAGTGAATTGTGTGCCGGTGCATGTTTTGGGTCTTCATATAAGATAGATTCGCATTTGCGAAACGCTTCGGCAAACAGGTTATTTTTTATATCAGCTTCTGATTCTAAATAAAGTTCATCAGTATTCATGCTCTCCATATTTTCTATTTAATGATGTACCATACAAGGTACGTTTATCCTGAAATTGCTATGTAAAAAATATACCCAAAGTATTGTAAATATTATTATAAATACCGATACACTTTATATCCCCATGCTTGCAGAGGTATTGCCAAATTGCCTGTAATATTTTCTTTTTGATTAGTAAATATTTCTATTGCCTCGCCAGATATGCCACTACTTTTAAATGAAATTACAACGGGTGAAGAGGATAAGTTTAAAACGACTAAAATTTTATTATTATTTTTTTGGCGGGTATAAGCAAATATTTTATCATCGTTAGTAGATAATATTTTAGTATAACCTGCATCTACTGCCAGGGCGGGATTATTTTTTCTTTCGTTTAATAAAGTTTTATAAAAAGGAGCCCGTTTATATTTCCCCCAGGTAATTAAATCTTTATAAAAAAAGGAAAGTGAATCTAAATAAGGTTCTTCCTGGCCACTATAAATAAGGGGTAAGCTGGCCCGCATGGTTTGTGTAAGTACTGCAAAGGGAGCGTGGCTTGCACCCGGAAAAGTAGCATAGTCACTTTTGTTCCAGCTATTTTCATCGTGGTTGCTGGTGAAATATAATTTTATAGCCCCTGGCACAAAAGTTTCATCCTGGTGCATAAGCACCGTATCTAATACACGTGCCGAACTTTTACCTGATGCTATTTCTTTCATTTTAGCAAACATATTCCAGCCATAGGTAGTATTAAAACCGGCATCATGTATCCAGGCAGTATTTGCTTCGGCAAGCATAAAAATATCAGGCTTTATTTTTTTTAATGCATCTATACATGGTTGCCAAAAACTACGAGGTACTTCGGCTGCCACATCGCAACGAAAACCATCTATACCGGTTTCTTCCACCCAAAACTTCATGGCATGGGTCATACTATCTTTTAATTCTGCATTGTCGTAATCTAAGTCCCGTGTATCGGTCCAATCAAAAGCATATTTGGCTACACCGTTCTTGTCTCTTACATAAAAATCGGGATTTGTTTGTAGCCAGCGGTTATCTGCCCCACTATGGTTGGCCACCCAATCTGTAATAACTTTAAAGCCCATGGCATGTGCATTTTTTACTAAGCTTTTCCAATCATCCATGGTACCAAATTCAGGATTTACCGTAGTATAATCGGCCACAGCATAATAACTTCCCAAAGCGCCTTTGCGATCTATTTTACTGATGGGCGTTATGGGCATAAACCATAAAATTTCTACACCCATATCTTTTAAGCGGGGCAGGCTTTTTTCAAATGCTTTGAATGTTCCTTCGGGGCTATATTGCCTTACATTCACTTCATAAATATTTGACTGCTGTATCCATTGCGGAAAATTTATATTGCCGGTAGAAACAATTTGTGCCTTACATATAATGGTATTGGCCAACAAAAAAACGAGGCTATAAAATATTTTACTATTCATATTTCGCAATTATTTTAAAAGATAAGTGTACTAAATTATAATAAAAAAGCCGGGAGAAAACCGGCCTTATAAGAGAAATTAAAATGATTGAACATCTGCTGAAGGACCATAAGTAGATGGAACCGGGATATCCAGTAACCTAAAATCTACCCCTAACTGTGCCCTGTGATGAATTTGTTGGGCGAGGGCATGGCGTATTACTTCATACTTGGTCCATTTTGCTAAAATTTTTTCGCCCATGCGCATGGTCCAGATGGGATCAAGGTCTGCTTCTTTTGCATTTTGTAATGCGGTTACTGAATTTTGCAGGTTTTCATCTAAGAGTTTTACCAGTTCGGCTGATGTATTAATATCTGTGGGTTTATAATCGCCAGCTTCAAAATCTAACCCATCGGTATGCAAGGCCATAGAAACCCATCCCGGAAGTTCTGCCAGGTGGCCTGCCAATTGTTTTATACTCATACTTTTTTCGTGTGGCTTCCACGAAAATTTATCATCGGGTATTTGTGATAAAAAAGTACGGGTAATTGCTGTTTCGTCTTTCAATTCTTTTATCAATAATGGAATGAGTGCCATAAAATAATTTTTTAAATTTAATAATAATGTTACCAACCCAAAATCCATGCAAAAATTAAAGGCGCTACAATTGTGGCATCACTTTCTACAATAAATTTAGGTGTATGAATATCTAATTTACCCCAGGTAATCTTTTCGTTGGGTACTGCACCAGAGTATGATCCGTAAGAAGTGGTACTATCACTTACCTGGCAAAAATAACTCCAAAAAGGAACGTCATGCATTTCTAAATCCTGGTACATCATGGGTACTACGCAAATTGGAAAATCACCGGCAATACCGCCGCCTATTTGAAAGAAACCCACTCCTTTTCCACTGCTGTTTTGGCGATACCAATCAGCGAGCCACACCATATATTCAATACCACTTTTTACTGTAGATGCTTTTAATTCATTTTTAATGACGTACGATGCAAATATATTTCCGGTGGTACTGTCTTCCCAGCCGGGGCATACGATAGGAATATTTTTTTGTGCTGCCGCAATGATCCAACTATCTTTTGGGTCTATTTCATAATATTGTTCCAGGTTACCGCTTAATACTACCTGGTATAAAAATTCATGAGGGAAATATCTTTCTCCTTTTTCCTCTGCTTTTTTCCATGCAGCATGCAAATGTTTTTGCAGGCGGCGAAATGCTTCTTCTTCAGGAATGCAAGTATCGGTTACCCGGTTATAATGGTTTTCTAAAAGATCCCATTCTTCCTGCGGCGTAAGGTCACGATAATTGGGTACTCTTTTATAATGACTATGGGCTACCAGGTTCATTACATCTTCTTCCAGGTTTGCACCCGTACAGCTTATAATTTGTACTTTATCCTGCCTTATCATTTCGGCTAAACTGAGCCCAAGTTCTGCGGTGCTCATTGCACCTGCCAGGGTGATCATCATTTTTCCACCTTCATTCATGTGTTGTTCGTAACCTTTGGCAGCATCCATTAAAGCCGCTGCATTAAAATGGCGATAATGATGTTGAATAAAATTAGAAACCGGGCCTTTTGTCATGATCTTTTCTTTTTTTTAAAATGCAAAAATAAGTATTTCTGTATGCTGTAAAATAATGATAAAAAAATTGGTTGGAAATAATATTACCGGTGATGCGGGCTCACATCCTGCCGGGTAGGTAATTCAAGCCATTTAATGATCTCATTTATTTCATCCGGTTTTTGTGTTCCAATAAGTATGCGGGTATTATTTGTCGTTATTAATTGTATTCCTTTGTTGCCTGATACATTGTATGCTTTATTTTTTCCAATACCCCGGATGCCCCAACCCCCGTATTCAGCTATGGGGCTGTACTGCCGTACATATATTTCTGTAAGGTCTTTCCATGCAATTGATTTATACTTTATTTGAAAAGGATAGAAACGAAAATAAATACCATCCGGTTTAATAAGGGTTTCCAGGCGGAGGCTAAAGAAACATAATGATAAGGTGAGTGTTATAAGCATGAGTATGATCAAACCCGTATCTGTCATGGGTTTTTCTCCAAATTGTTCTTTACGTATAACCTGTTCCACAAACCCATAAATAAATAATATATTTAAAGATAAAAGAATGATCCATATCAAGGGTTGCCTGAAAGATTGTTTTTCTGTAAAAATTATTTTTTCATTCATCATTTTATTCATGGATGGCATCTGCCATTTTCTTACTTAGGGGTTCAATACCCGACTCAAAAAAATGAGTAAGGTTCCCTTCTTCGTTTACTAAATATTTACAAAAGTTCCAGGAAGGTGCCACATCATTCCATCCATTTTTAGTTTCATCAGTCAGCCATTTGTAAACGGGATCTTGGCCGCTCATTTTTTTTACAATAGATTTTTGGGTGAGTAAAAATGTTACACCGAAGTTTTTTTCACAAAAATTACCAATTTCATTATTGCTGCCTTTTTCCTGTTCTCCAAAATCATTGCTGGGGAAACCAATTATTACCAGCCTGTCTTTTTCCTGTTGATGCAATTGCTCAAGCCCTTTGTATTGGGGTGTATAGCCACAATCAGAAGCTGTGTTTACCAATAAAACCTTTTTACCTTTTAATGATTCAAAAGAAAAGGTTTCTCCATGTATTAATACTGCATTTAATAAATAAAAAGATTCGGGTGCCATGGAAGTTGATTTTATTATTTTTTGAGATTTTCCTATCCATTTTGTAATCCTTGATAATAACGGATATATAAAAACCATTGCCTTTTGTTTATTACTCATCCTAATACTTTTTTAAAAAGATTTAATTTGCCAGTAAAAGGTGGGTATTTTATAGAGGGATCAAACCAGGTAGGTGTTTTCATGATTGATTTTTGATGGCTAAATATTTTAAAACTATAATAACCATGGTATGCACCTATGCCGCTTTGCCCCCGACCTCCAAATGGTAAATTTTTATTGGTAAAATGATAGCCGGCATTGTTAATACAACCACCACCAAATGCAACGTTTTGCAACCAAAAATCAGTGTTGCTTTTTTTATTTGAAAAGATATATAAAGAGAGAGGGTTGAGGTTTTGTTCAATAATTTGGAGTGCCTCTTTGCGGTCTTTAAAAGGTATTACCGGTAAAATGGGTCCAAAAATTTCTTCCTGCATAATGGGGGTATTCATATTTATGCTGGTTAATACCGTAGGCGCTATAAACAGTTGCTCCCGGTTGTAATGCCCGCCAATTTTTATTTCAGCATCCTGTAAATAATGCAGTAGCCGGTCAAATTGTTTTTGGTTGATAATATTTCCCAATTCATTGGTAAGAGAATAGGGATCGCCATAAAATTGGAGCATTATTTTTTCAAGCGTTTGCAGCCATTTATCTTTTATACTTTCATGTACCAGTACATAATCAGGTGCAATACACATTTGCCCGCTGTTTGAAAATTTTACCGAAGCAATTCGTTTTGCACTTACCTCCAAATTGGCATCTGCTTCTATAATACAGGGGCTTTTACCTCCGAGTTCTAAAGTTACAGGAACTAATTTTTCTGCAGCCATAGCATATATTTTTTTCCCAACAGCGGTACTGCCTGTAAAAAATACATGATCAAAAGTAAAGCTATTCATCAAAGCCGGTATTACTGTAGCGCCATCACCCTCATACACCCTAATATAGTTTTCAGAGAAATGAGTTACGATTATTTTTTGAATGAGCGCTGCTGTATGAACCGCCATTTCCGAGGGTTTTAGTACCGTACAATTACCGGCAGCCATGCTTCCTACCAGTGGGATCATCAGCAACTGAAAAGGATAATTCCAGGGGCCGATGATAAGTGTTACACCCCGGGGTTCAGGATAGATAAAACTGGAAGAGGGGAAATTCAAAATATTCGTACGCACCCTGCGTGGCCGCATCCATTTTTTTAATTTTCTGATGGCACCGTTTATTTCACTGAGTAAAATTCCATTTTCGGTGATCCAGCATTCTTCTTTGCTTTTATTCAGGTCTTTTTTTAACGCCGTGTAAATTTCTTCTTCGTGTTCAATAACAGCATTGCGTAATTTTTTTAATTGTTCTATTCTAAATGCATACGACCTTGTATTTCCTGCATCATAAAATGCCTGTATAGATTGTAATGTATTTACCCCGTTCATTAGCCTATTTTTGCTTAAAGTTAGGCAACAAAAAATGACAGATGAGAAATATATGCAATTGGCTTACCAGGAAGCACAAAAAGCATTTGATGCAGATGAAGTGCCGGTAGGAGCCATTGTGGTAATACAGCATAAAATTATTGCAAGGGCACACAACCAGGTAGAATTGCTCAATGATAGTACGGCACATGCCGAAATACTGGCGCTCACCAGCGCTTATAATAGCCTGGGCAGTAAATACCTTCCGGATGCTACCTTATATGTAACCACAGAGCCATGCCTTATGTGCAGCGGCGCTTTATATTGGAGTAAAATTGGCCGCATCGTTTTTGGCGCTTATGACGATAAAAATGGTTACCGAAAAGTGGCGGGGAAAAATAACCCCTTTCATCCCAAAACATTACTCACAGGTGGTGTAATGGAAGAAGAATGCAGCGCCTTAATGAAATCATTTTTTAAAAAGAAACGCTGATTCCATACTGAAATCCTTAAATCTATTTCGAAATCAGGAACAACTATATTTTTAAATTAAGTATCCATCATTTAGGCTTTAAATTTGCAGTAATCCAGGTAGCATTTTTTAACAGATAAATTTTAATATTATGGCATTTACATTAGAACCATTACCGTATGCATACGATGCACTAGAACCGTATATTGATTCAGAAACAATGAAGATTCATCATGATAAGCATCACCAGGCTTATGTAGATAATTTAAACAAAGCCATAGAAGGCACTGCCAATGAAACTACTTCTTTAGATGATTTGGTAAAAAAAGCAGGTAGCATTAGCCCTGCGGTCCGCAATAATGGCGGTGGCCATTGGAACCATAGTTTTTTTTGGGATTCTATGGCAGCACAGGCAGGTGGTGTACCCACAGGAAAACTAGCAGAAGCTATCAATAGCGCTTTTGGAAGCTTTGATGCATTTAAAGAAAAATTTGAGGGCGCCGGTAAAACCCGCTTTGGTAGTGGATGGGCATGGCTTATTGTGAAAGATGGAAAACTAGAAGTAAGTTCCACGCCAAACCAGGATAACCCACTGATGGATGTGGCTGAAGTAAAAGGCAGCCCATTACTTGGTGTAGATGTATGGGAACACGCTTATTATTTAAAATATCAAAATAAAAGGCCCGATTATTTAAAAGCTTTTTGGAATGTAGTAAACTGGAAAAAAGTGAATGAAAGATTTGAGTCTTCGAAATAGTTTTTTTCAGAACCTAAAATGCCTTACAAAACTGTAAGGCATTTTTATGTAATTTAATAATGATTTTATGGTGCAAGCCTGTAAATTTTCCAACTACCATCATCATGTAAAGAATATTTTATCCTGTCGTGTAACCGGCTGGGGCGACCCTGCCAAAATTCAATACCCGAAGGGATTACCCGGTAACCACCCCAATGGGGCGGGCGCTCAATCATTTTATTGGCAAAGCGTTTTTCAATTTCTGAAACATTCTTTTCTAAAATTTTCCTGGATGCAATCACCGTGCTTTGCGGCGATGCCCAGGCGCCAATGCGGCTACCGGGTGGGCGACTATTAAAATATTCATCGCTTTCTGATTGCGAAACTTTTTCTGCACTGCCGGTTATGCGCACCTGCCGTTCCAGTTCTTTCCAAAAAAACAATAAAGAAACATGGGCATTGCCGGCAATATTTTGTGCCTTTTCACTTTGATAGTTTGTGTAGAAAATAAATCCTTTTTCATCTACTCCTTTTAAAAGTACAATACGGCTATGCGGCATCATTTGAGCATCTATGGTACTTAATACCATTGCGTTTACTTCATCTATGTGAGCGGCTTCGGCCTCTGCCCACCATGCATTAAATTGTTTGATGGGCGAGGCATCTACATCCTGCTCATCCAATGTTTTTAATTTGTAATCCTTTCGGATGTCTGCAATATGGCTCATACTATTTATTTACCGGCAATTTCAATCATGGTATCCAATTCGTCAACCAAACCATCTAAATTACCAGAATAACCAACGGATTTAAAACGGATCTTACCATTGCCATCAATTACAAATTTGGTGGGTATGCCGGTTACTCCAAATTCACCCACTACTTTATCTTCTGTATCGAGCAACACATGAAAATCATAACCTTTATTTTCCATAAATTCCATAGCATTTTTTTTCTTGTCTTCTACATTTTCCCAGGTATCAATAAATACAAATTTTACTTTGTCGTTTCCTTTATATTTATCCTGTGCTTTTTTCATAGCCGGCATGGAAGCAATACAAGGCCCGCACCAGGTAGCCCAAAAATCTACTACCACCACTTTTCCTTTTAGTGATACCAGGCTTACTTCATTCCCTTCAAAATCTTTCAATGCAAATTTTGGTGCTACTTCATCCAATTGATTTTTTAATATTTCTTCACGGCGTTTGATTTTTGCCTGTGCTGCTAATTTTTCATAATACACATCAAAACCAGCTTCATTTTTATTTTTTTGAGTATATAATTCCTTTAATGCTTCTTTAGTTTTGGCAGTGGCATTATCGTTAATGATAAAGCCTTCAATTAATTTGGTGGCGGCAGCGGCTGGCAATTCTTTTTGAGCCAATAAGGCATAGCGTTCATTCAACTCTGCATCTTTCAATTCATTGATCGTGGCGGCTTCTTTGGCATACGGTAAGCCTGCTTTATAATCTCCCAACTGGTATAGAATGAATGCATAGCTGTCAGCATACATAGCATAGTTTCTTTCCCGGTTCTTTTTCCACTGTTCTTTAGTAAAGGATCCTGGTTTTTCCTCTGTGGGTTTTGTTATTTCATTTTTGGCCCAGGTAGTGGCTTCATAAGACATTTTTTTTGCCTCCTGCATGGCTTCGTTTTTCTCAGCCAGGTTCCAGGCTATGTTATTATATAACGATGCCCTTTCGGCTGGCGCCATTTTATTGGTAGCTTTAAAAAATGCATTCCAATCTTTATCTGCAGCATAGCTATTAGCTAAAAGGGTTTGTAAATAATTGATAACATTTTTGTCTTTCGCAAATTCAGGATAATCTTTTGCGAAATTTTCAATTTGTTCAATTTTTTTTGTTTTATCTTTTTCGGTGGCAATCGCCCTTATTATCTCATTCTTTTTCCAATCCCCATTCGGAAATTTCTCTTTCATTTCAGCCATGAGCTTATCTGCCTCTTCTTTCATTTTAAAACGGCTGTACCACTGGTTTTTAAGCGTATATCCTTTTTCTGTTTGCCAGGCCGGGCTGGTTGCATCCTTCAAAAATTTTATAATTTCGGGTTCTGCTTCTTTTTTCTTTTCCCGGTTTAATAAATTTAAAAAAGTTCCCGCTACACTTATATTTCCTTTTAATTCAGGGTTGCTATTTATGGCTTCGTTAAGAAAGCTATATGCTTTACTGCTGTTATTTTGTAAACCTAAAATGCTTTCACCCCATACCGCATATATATTACTCCGGGTGCTGTAATATTCCGGTACGGGCTGGCCATTGTTGTTGTATATCGGTATGATATAGCCTTTATCGGCATTAATATCTTTATCCTCTTTACTGCTAAATAAAAATGCAACGGCATTCGTATTGCTGTCAATAGGTATTTTAGCAGTATAATGATCGCCTTTTTTTACCATCTTAGGCTCCAGCACTTTTATGCCGGTACTGGTAAACTCATAAATGGCAACATCTATTGGTGATTTTCTTATTAAAGAAGAATACGCCTGGTTATAATCAAAACTCAGTTCCTGGTTTTGCTGGGGTTTTTCCGGCGAAAATTGTAAGGCTGCAAATTGAGTTTGAGCAAATAGGGTAGTTGTTAAAAACAATGATAAAAGTACACTGATTATTATTTTCATATAAATGATTTGGGTATAAAATTAAAAAAACTGCATGGATTATGCAGTTTTAATATTATAAGCCTTAAGAAAATTTATTTTGCCTTAATTACAATGGTTTGTAATGGCTTTGGGTCTTTACTCATTTGCCTGTACCGCAATAGCCAGCTTAGTGTAAAAGTGGGAATGATATCTGTAAAAGGCAATATCTCTTCTAAGAAACTAAACATACCACCAAAAAGCCCCATTTTTCCGCCAAACATCCTGAAGTAGATAAGGCCGGATAATGGCGCCCATATTACATCTGAGAACTCACCTATAAAGGGTAGGCTAAAACTTAACATGCCGATCGCATCTAATAAAATACAGATAGCAAGATGGGGCAATGGTTTATTTTGTGTATTTGCCGGATTGAGTATTTTCATTTTATTTGTTTTCTTTTTTTAATCAAACATCATACAAAAGACGCAAGGCACAGCAAAATTTTTCTTAATTATCCGTTAAGGAACTGCCAGCGTTTTATCAATATCATATATGCGTGGCTCCATATCGGGTGTAAAACTTATTGTGATTTTACCGGCATTGGGATCCAGGTAAAGCCAGGCGTATTTGGTTTGTTTGTATTGAACAAAGCTCAGGTGGTATTTTATTTTTTTAGCATTATAATCACTGCAATCTTTTTCCAATATGGCATAGCTTTGAAAGCGCTCCAGGGTTGAGTCTGGCTTATTGCGGCTGATCAATACACTGTCTTTGCTAATTAAAAAATTTAAAGAAAGCGGGAACTTCTTTTTACCATTCCCAAGATTGTTTGTATGATAATGAAATGCATCGGGGCAGGCGGTTACTTTTACAACCGGGGTGCTTGCTTTTACATTTTTTTTGGCGTTGGTTTTTACCTGTGCAAAACAAATCTGGGTGAAAAGGAGCAGGCAGGTTGTTTTCAATAAGGGCTGTAAAAATGGCATTTGTTATTTTTTGGTTACAATATTATAGTATAATTGCTGCTTATGCAACAATTAAGCCCTTTTGCTTTATGTAATGACTTATTTTTAAGCTGTTTAGTTAAAAATGTTGGAAATCCATTCACAATTAAACCTGAAATAGTACCTGAAAAACCGTTATAAAGCCGTACCTTTGCGCCCTCAAATTTAATTATGCAAATTCGCAACATCGCAATTATTGCCCACGTAGATCATGGCAAAACCACTCTGGTTGATAAGATCTTACATACTACCAATGTATTCAGGGATAACCAGGATACCGGGGACCTCATTATGGATAGCAACGACCTGGAAAGAGAAAGAGGCATTACGATATTTAGCAAGAACGCAGCAGTACAATACAAAGGCGTAAAAATAAATGTAATTGACACACCGGGCCATAGTGATTTTGGTGGAGAAGTAGAAAGGGTTTTAAAGATGGCAGATGGTGTAATATTATTGGTAGATGCATTTGAAGGCCCTATGCCGCAAACCCGTTTTGTATTGCAGAAAGCATTACAATTAAATTTGAAACCCATTGTTGTAATTAATAAAGTAGATAAACCCAATTGCCGCCCCGATGAAGTACACGATGCAGTTTTTGAACTCTTCTTTAACTTAGATGCTACAGAAGAGCAATTAGATTTCCCTACATTTTATGGTTCGGGCAAAAACGGTTGGTTCAATAATTCATTGGTACAAATAGATAATATTAATCCCCTGCTGGATGGGATTTTAGAATACGTTCCCGAACCAAAAGTGGCAGCAGGGCCATTGCAAATGCAAATCACATCGTTAGATTATAGTTCTTTTTTGGGTAGGATTGCAGTAGGTAAAGTAGCCCGTGGTGTAATAAAAGAAAATCAACAAATCGCATTGATGCAGGCTGGCGATATCATCAAAAAAATGAAGATAAAAGAACTGTATGTTTTTGAGGGAATGGGTAAAAAGAAAGTTACAGAAGTAAAGGCCGGCGATATTTGTGCCGTAGTAGGATTAGAAGAATTTAATATTGGTGATACCATTGCCGATGTAGAAAACCCCGAAGCATTACCGGTAATAAGTGTTGATGAACCTACGATGAGTATGCAGTTCAGCATCAACAATTCACCGTTTTTTGGCCGGGAAGGAAAGTTTGTTACCAGCCGCCACTTGCGTGACAGGCTGATGAAAGAAACAGAAAAAAACCTGGCGCTAAGAGTAGAAGATAGTGATAGCGCCGATAGCTTCTCAGTATATGGAAGGGGCATCCTTCACCTGGGTGTTTTAATAGAAACCATGCGCCGGGAAGGTTTTGAACTTACGGTGGGCCAACCACAAGTGTTGATCAAAGAGATTAATGGTGTAAAAAGTGAACCATTCGAAATATTGGTGGTAGATGTACCGGCGGAATTTAGCGGAAAAGTAATTGACCTGGTAACACAACGTAAAGGTGAAATGCATGTGATGGAAAGCAAAGGCGAAATGCAGCACCTTGAATTTGAAATTCCCAGCCGTGGGCTTATCGGGTTAAGAAGTAATATGCTTACCAGTACAGCCGGCGAAGCCGTAATGGCCCACCGCTTTAGTGAATACAAACCCTGGAAAGGACCTATCCCGGGACGTAACAATGGTGTATTACTCAATAAAACTACCGAGCGTACAACAGGTTACTCAATTGATAAATTACAAGACCGTGGACGCTTTTTTGTAGATCCGGGAGAAGAAGTGTATGCGGGCCAAATTATTGCTGAACATATAAAACCAGGAGACCTGGTAGTAAATGCTACCGAAGCTAAAAAGCTTACCAACCATCGAGCCAGTGGCGCTGACGATGCAGCCCGTATAGCTCCTAAAATTCAAATGTCGCTGGAAGAATGTATGGAGTATATTGAGTTTGACGAGTGTATAGAATGTACACCCAAAAGCATCCGTTTGCGTAAAGTAATTTTAAATGAAGACGATCGCAAGCGAATGAGCAAGCAAATGGCACAGGAAGCTATCTAATTACCTTTGATATAAATAATATTCATCCATGCAGCAACTGCGTGGATTTTTTTTGTAAATAACTTTTTAAATTTTGGAATGCTATTTTAAAGATTTTTTTTGAACGATTATTTATGAAATAAAACTTATTCAACTGTAGGAGGCGCAGGCAGGTCCACCATATTATCTTCCTGGTTGTTTTCTTTTGCTACCTCTTCTTCCTGTGGATTTTGTTCTTTACCCGTGGCCATTAAACCAAACATCATGATTAAGCCGGTAAGCACAATGATCTGTATGATCATTGAATTATTTACCAATGGCAAACGCATACTTACCGGGATAGATAAAAACAATAATACTGTGATAAGCCCCCTGGGCGCAACGAATAATAAAGGCGTAACCGGTAATTTAGAAATTCGCAATTGTAGATAACGCAGTACATACATGAGCAGCGTAATGGCAATAGATAAAATGAGTGTTTCAGTATTAAACAACTCAGAAGATTTTATTAAAAATCCAAATAACAAAAAGAAAAGTGTTTTTATTAAAAAGGTAAGCTCCTTGGTCATACCCAGGAAACGGGCCACTTCTTTGTTAAGCGAAACCGGTTTTAAGAACTCGATCCCTTTGATGAATTTTAATTCGTCGAGGTTGGCAAGAAACAAGCCGAATACCATAATAAAAACCAGTGATGGTAAATGAAAAAGTTTTGAAATTTCATAGATTAAAATGGTGAGTACAATGATGGGTACAAATTTTACTTCATGTTCTATTTTGCCCAATAAATATGATAAAAGCAAAGTGGCTACAAATGAAATAACAATGATGCCTGCAATCTCAATAAAGAAATGCCCTACTGAATTCATTGAGAAAGCTGCATTCAATGAAATGAAATTAAAAAGGATAACGCCCATAATATCCGACATGCTGCTTTCGTACACCACAAATTCCCGGTTGTACGATGAAAGACTTTTTGCACTGGGAATAGCCACTGAGCTACTGATTACAGCAATGGGTATGATATTGCCGAGTGACTGATAAAAATCGTAGCCCCAAATAAAATGGATGAGCAGGGCGGTAATGATGGCCAATCCCAGCATGGGGAATAGTGCTACGATAAAAGATTTTTTTACAATCGTAAATTTCTTTTTGTTCAGCTCCAGTTCCATGGCGCCTTCCAGCACAATTAATATTAAACCCACAGTGCCCAGTATGGCCAGGGCGCCCGATAGGTCGGGGATCACCATATCATAGTACAATGCAATTTTTCTTACCGTCCACCCCAGGAATAATAAAAATATTACGGAAGGTATCCGAAATTTAGCCAGGGTTATTTCAAACAAATATGCCAAAATAATAAGGCTGCATAAAACCAAAATGAAAATTACACTCATAAATCAGTATTACAACTTTGAAAGTTAGTAAGAAAATAATAAGTGCATTATTAATTCTTTTTTTAATGGCAAGGGTAAAAAAAATGCTGCTGCCCCACAATCATTTATTTTTATTATATTCGTATCATAGCAGTTTAACCTTACATATATATTTTATGAAAATTAAATTTACCCCCCCGGCGGCGTTTACTCATTGCATAAGTTGTTCTCTCGGTGCTGCAATTCAATTGTAAAAAAGAAGATTTTACTGCATTAAAACAAAGTGTTGAAGAAAAATTTTTTGAACTACCCAAAAATGCAAAATTAAAAAAATGGGATGAGAAATTATTTTTCTCATCCCTCAACAATTATTTTATTTACTTACCGGGTTAAAGTTGGGATGGGTTTATCTCTTATGAGCATATTGTCCCTATTTGCCATTTCCCATGCAGTATGAAAAATCATCCGTGTTCTTTTTTCGTACAGAGGCCAGGTGATCTTATCTACAGTATCAGTTGGTTTATGGTAATCTGCTTTTAACATGCCATCATAAAAAAATAATACGGGAACCCCTTTGCGGGCAAAATTGTAATGGTCGCTACGGAAATAAATCTTTTCAGGATCCCTGGGGTCATCAAATTTATAATCTAATACCAGCCCGGTGTATTTATCATTCATAGCTTCATTGATCAATGGCATTTCACTGCTTATTTTATCGTGCCCCACCACATATACATAATTTAAGGTATCGTCTTTTTTACGTTCGGAATCAATGCGGCCAATCATATCAATATTCAAATCCACCGAAGTTTTATTTAAAGGAAACACCGGGTTATCGGTATAATACTCACTTCCCCAAAGTCCCTTCTCTTCTCCACTTACGGTCATAAAAACAATGGTTCGCCTTGGGCCGTTGCCATCTGCTTTGGCTTTTGCAAAAGCCGTTGCCATTTCTATTACGGCACAGGTACCACTGCCGTCATCATCAGCTCCATAATAAATTTTTCCATCATGCATACCCAGGTGGTCGTAATGCGCTGTTATAAATACGTATTCATCTTTTTTATCGGTACCCTCTATCAGCCCAATTACATTGCTGGCAGCTATTTTTTCAGTGTATTTTTTATATTTCAGTTTAAATTTTATTTTTTTTGTCCACGCTTCTGTATCAGTAAATACATTTTTCATTTTAGCCATTTTTAATAAATGACCAAAGCCGGGAATTAATTGTTCAGCATACTCATGTGTGATTAAAATATACTTTGCCTGTTTTATAGAAGGTTTTTCGGGATATCGTGGATTTGTTTGTTTGCTGTTTGCAATCATCCGGCTACTGGGTTTGTCCATATTCGGGTTTATCAGCAATACTGCTTTTACCCCTTTACGGGCAGCAAGTTCTAATTTATTGGATAGGCCGGGATAAGTCCATTCACTTGGTT
The DNA here is from genome assembly GCA_016710595.1 of Niastella sp. Taxonomy (GTDB): domain Bacteria; phylum Bacteroidota; class Bacteroidia; order Chitinophagales; family Chitinophagaceae; genus Ferruginibacter. The sequence goes on along the minus strand of JADJVM010000009.1, from coordinate 72,896 downwards.
TGTTGCTGCCACTTACAATGTAATTTCCTTCTGCATTTTTGGGTTCACCTAAAAAAATCACAATTACTTTTCCGGCCACCTGTATATTCTTATAATCAGAATATTTTTCATCTTCAATTCCATAACCGGCAAAAATGAATTCATTGGCTTTAATAGAAATGTCTTTATTTTCTTGAAAAGGAATGATATATTCCTGGCCGAATGTTAATTCGTTATTACCGATAGAAACTTTACTTTCTAATAAACGATTGCTGTATAAAGGATAATATTGCTGGTAACCATTTAATGTTTCGGAGGTAGTGAGGCCCAATGCCTGGAACTGCCCTTCAATATATGCGGCTGCTTTTCGTTGCCCTTCTGTGCCGGTTTCACGGCCCTCCATTTCGGCGCTTGCAATAATATTTAAATGTTGTTGTAATCCTGCTTCCGTAATAAGGTTTGCATATTTTGCAGCATCATCTTTTTGTGCAGTAAGCATACCTGCAATTAAAAGCAGGGGAATAAAAAGGAGTTTTTTCATTTGCTTAAATTTTAAGCAAAATAACCATTCGGTTTTATTTTAAAATAATTCTTATATAAGCGGTGAAAAAAAAGAGGTCCTTTTTTAGCAAGCTATTTTTTCTACCCTTCTTTCGTGGCGGCCACCTTCAAATGCGGTATTCATAAAAATATCCAACATTTTTTCGGCCAGCCCATCGGTAATAAAACGTGCAGGAATACAAATAATATTTGCATTATTGTGTTTACGTGCCAGTTCGGCAAGTTCTTCGCCCCAGCAAATAGCTGCCCTGATGCCCGGGTGTTTATTAGCGGTGATCGCAACGCCATTCGCACTACCGCACAAAAGGATACCAAATGCCGTCTCGCCGTTTGCTACCGAATATGCTACAGGATGTGCAAAATCGGGATAGTCAACCGATTCGGTACTAAAAGTCCCAAAATCTTTATACTTCATTTCTTTTCCATCTAAAAAAGAGAGCAGGTCTTCTTTTACATCAAAGCCTGCGTGATCGCAACCAATGGCAATAGGCTTATTTGAATCAAATATATACATGACAATTTTTTGTAAAGGTAAAGAATAAAAAATGCAGGGAAATGATAAGGACCATAAATAGCATTGTAAAAAAGGATGATGTAATAAAAACCAATTGTAATGATTTTAATACATGTTATTAAATATTATATCATTAACAAATTATTCAAGCCTTCCATTTCTAAATCATCAAATAATGAAGTTATATTTTTACGGGCATAAAAAAAGGCCGCAATCTCTTGCAGCCTTTTAAAAAAAAATAAAATTTATTTGTATTGAGCGGCAATTTCAAGCGCCATCTCTGTCATTTTTTTAAGTCCATCTTCCGGAAGGTTTCCTTTTTTAAACTCTGCCATTACATCGGGCAATTTATTATCCATTTCCATTAAGAAATGATCTTCAAAAGCTTTTACATTTTTCACGGCTACATCTTTTAATAAACCTTGTGTACCGAGGTAAATAATAGCAACTTGCTTTTCTACAGCATAAGGGCTGTATTGCGGTTGTTTTAATATTTCCACGTTGCGGGCGCCTTTATCAATTACATTTTTGGTTGCTGCATCCAGGTCGCCGCCAAATTTGGCAAATGCTTCCAGCTCACGGTAAAGTGCCTGGTCTAATTTTAAAGTACCGGCAACTTTCTTCATTGATTTAATTTGCGCATTACCACCCACACGACTTACAGAAATACCTACGTTGATAGCAGGGCGGATACCGGCATTAAACAGGTTACCTTCCAGGAATATCTGTCCGTCAGTAATTGAAATTACGTTGGTAGGGATATAAGCAGATACGTCACTTGCCTGTGTTTCAATAATTGGCAATGCCGTTAATGATCCACCACCTTTTACTAAATGTTTAATAGATTCGGGCAAGTCGTTCATTTGGCGGGCAATTTCATCCTTAGATACCACTTTTGCAGCTCTTTCTAATAAACGGCTATGCAGGTAAAACACATCACCGGGATAAGCTTCACGGCCCGGTGGGCGACGAAGCAATAAGGATACTTCACGATAAGCTACTGCCTGTTTACTTAAATCATCAAAAATTATCAGTGCTGGACGGCCGGTATCTCTAAAGAACTCACCAATTGCGGCACCGGCAAAGGGTGCATAGAATTGCAATGGAGCGGGGTCTGATGCGGAAGCTGCCACAATGGTAGAATAAGCCATGGCGCCATGTTCTTCCAATGTTTTCATAACACCTGCAATGGTAGAGGCTTTTTGGCCAATCCCTACATAAATACAATAAACGGGTTTGCCCGCAGCATAAAATTCTTTTTGATTGATGATGGTATCTACCGCAATGGCGGTTTTACCGGTTTGGCGGTCACCAATAATAAGTTCCCTTTGTCCACGGCCAATCGGGATCATCGCATCAATGGCTTTAATACCGGTTTGCAGTGGTTCTTTTACGGGTTCCCTGAAAATTACACCCGGCGCTTTACGTTCCAGGGGCATTTCATATAGTTCGCCTACCAGCGGGCCCTTGCCATCAATGGGCTCACCTAATGTATTAATAACACGTCCACACATACCATCACCTACTTTAATAGAAGCAATTTGACCGGTACGTTTTACTTTATCACCTTCTTTAATTTCTGTGCTTTCGCCCATCAATACCACACCTACATTGTCTTCTTCCAGGTTGAGGGCAATGGCTTTTACTCCATTATCAAATTCTACCAGTTCACCGGAACGGACATTGTTTAATCCATATACACGGGCAATACCATCACCCACTTGTAATACGGTACCTACTTCTTCAAGATTAGCAGATGCATTAAAGTTGCTTAGCTGCTGGCGGAGTATCGCCGAAATCTCATCTGGTTTAATTTCTACCATACGTTTTTTATTTTTTTTTGATCGGCTTGGGCCTGGCCGTAAAAGGGTGCTTAGCCGGTTCTCGTAGCATCAAATAGTTAAAACTAACTATTTTTCAGGCCGCAAAGGTAAGTGCAGCGGCTTTAATAGCAAAAAATATAGCGGGTAATTATAAAATATATTTCAATTTTTAAAGCCATTTTTCAGCCTAAAGTTGTACTCTTGTATTCATTTTTTATCCTCTCTCACATATCTAAATAAAATTGATGAAATACCGTTTTACCCTTCTTTCCATTTTTTTCTTTTGTATCTCATTTTTCTCAGCTTCTGCTCAATCTTTATACGAGGTGAGCCTGGATGAAAAGGTACAGCATAGTGCCCTTATTGCAGAAGGAACCATCGTGTATCAGTACAGCTTTTGGAACCCTGCACATTCTATGATATACACCGCCAATAAAGTGAAGCTGCATAAATTGTTTAAAGGCGATATTCCGGATACCTATATCGAAGTATTGACAGTAGGCGGCGTAGTAGGTAACGAGTATGTGGAAGCCAGCGACCTGGCAAAGCTGGAGCTCAATGAAACAGGTTTATTCTTTTGTTTTCCTAATACCATGAATTTGCGTAATCCCGAAAACCAAGCTTTGTTGTATGATATTTATAGCAGCGCACAGGGCTATATCCGGTACGATTTAGATAGTAAAATAGCAGATGCCCCGTTTATTTCATATAAAAATATTGTAACTAATTTATATCCTGCGTTGCAACAGAGAACAGGGCATAACTATATAAATAAAGATCCGCAGTTTATAATTGGTGCAGAACAGGCGCCCTCTCAAAATAATTTATTGGGCATTAGCTCATTTTCGCCTAGCAGTGTAGTGGCCGGCTCCAATGAAAATATAGCTGAAAATGTATTAACCATTACGGGTACCGATTTTGGTACACCCACCGGTAGCGCTGCCATTTTATTTGATGATGCCAATAACGGAACGGGTGGCACAGCTTATACTGTAGTTGCCACAGATAACCAGGTTGTTTCATGGACCAATACAGAAATAAAAGTTCGGGTGCCAAGCCGGGCGGGCACTGGTTTGTTCCAGGTAAGAATTGCAGATGGATCATTGATAAGTTCACCTTCAGTACTGGATGTAAAATATAGTGTGTTGGCTTTTAATATTGGTGGATACACCAAACAGTCGAACCTGATGAATGTAAATGGAAGCGGGGGTTATACCGTTTTATACAGTACCAATACCGCCGGGGGCGGGGTAGATTTAGACATGAGCCCTATAAAAGCAACTTTTCAAAGATCATTAAATACCTGGAAAGAGGTAAGTGGATTTAATGCAATAGAAGGTGGTACCACTACCATACAAGCTGTAACCGGCGATGGTAAAAATGTAGTGATGTTCGATAATACCAATACCGGCAATTCTCCATTGGCTTCGGGGGTGCTGGCAGTGTGTTATTCTTTTGGAAGTACTTGTGGTGCTTCAACTTATGCTACCCGTAAAACAGAATTTGATATTGTATTGCGCAATACAGGAGTATCTTCGGGTTCTGCTACTTTTGAAGCGGGGCCTTGCTATCCGCCCAACAATGCAATAGATTTTGAAACTGTAATATTACATGAACTGGGCCATGCACTCAACCTGGGCCACATCAATGACCCACACCAGGGAACCGTTTATTTAAGTGTGAACCCGGCAAAATTGATGCATTATGCAGTACTATATGGGGTAGCCCGTAAAGATCCGGATTGGTCTGCTTTTACTGGTTCATTATATTGCATCAATCCCAAAGGGCTTACGTATGGCTCCTGCACTTCTGCCAATACTGAAATGGTACCTTTAGCCCGAACCAATGAAGCGAAAGATGAATGTCCTTCATTTCCATTAACCACTACCCTCAATAATACCGTGGTAAGTTTTGACCTGGCTCATGCAACCAGTAATAAAAATGTAGATCCTCAATATACAGCAGTTACCTGTGCCACCGGTACAGCGGTTACCAATACGGCCTACTATGCGATGCGTACCGGAACAGCAGGTTCTTTAAATATTTCAGTTACGGGTTATACTACAACTCCTGCAAGTGTACAAAGTTGCGCTACGGCAGGGGTTTACGTCAGCATTTACCAGGTTTCCAGTTGCCCGATCGGCCAAAACTTCCCGGCTCCTTTTGCCTGTAGAAATTTTAATTCTGATGCTCTCTTATTGCCGATTACCGGTATGGCAGCCAATACCAATTATTTAATAATGGTAAGTGGTAAAAATGCTACTAAAGCAAACTTCAACCTGGTATTAAATGGATCGGTATTACCTGTACACCTTGAAAGTTTTACCGGGAGTGCCAAAGAAAGGTTTAATGAACTGAATTGGAAATATACATTTTCTGCGGATATTAAAAACCTGTTTTTAGAAGCTTCAGATGATGGAGTTCATTTTACGGAGCTGTATCATGAATCTTTAATCGGTAGCCAGGAAACAGTAACGCAGCAATATAAACATTATGTTACACCGGTTGTAAAATATTATCGCCTTAAATTCCTGCATCTTGATGGTGCTGTAGAATATTCTTCTGTTTTATTACTTAACAGGAGTGTAAAAGGAAATGATATTTTAGTATCACCAAACCCAGCACGTGATCATGTGAACCTGGTATTCAATAAAACAAAAGCCGGAACCGTGAACCTGCAACTGATAGATGTTTCAGGTAAAATTATTTTAGAAAAATCTGCAATGCTATCCATTGGGAATCAAACCGTCCAAATGAATGGTTTAGATAAAATAGCTTCAGGTACTTATATGATACGCATTAACGATGGCGGTATAATTACAATTAAAAAAATCATGATTAACAGATAATAAAAAGCCGGTGGTAGCCGGCTTTTTTGGTTTCAAATATTAAAATATAAAATACAAAAACTTTAAAATCGTTTTTTTACTATGGGAATAAAAACTGTGTTATTAGGCCTATGCTTAACTACTTTATCCGTACAAGCTCAAAACTTATCTAATCAACAAGTACAACAACTTTTACAAAAAAACAGGGCTCAATTAAATGGCGTTGATTGGGGGCAAACGATTGTTTCAGATGCTTACCACAACCAATTTGCTGGAACCGATATGGTTTATCTTCAACAGGCATATTTGGGCATTCCGGTGTACAATGAAGTATTGACAATTGCATTTAAGAATGAAACTTTAAAAAATTGGAGTGGCCAATTTATTGAAAGCATTGATAAAAAAATAAATGCTAAGTTAGGCCAGCCTGTTACCACTGCTATAGGAGCTATTCAAAAAGTGATAGCAGAAAAAAAACTTATCGGCGCTACATCCATTATGCCGTTAAATATGCAGGGCCGAAAAACAAATTATGGCAAATGTGGAACGGCACAGGAAGATATAACATCGGAACTGGTATGGTTGCCGGTAGAAAATGGAAAAGAACTAAAACTTGCCTGGCAAATTTTTATTACTCCCAATCAAAGTTCAGATTATTGGCTCATTCACGTAGATGCAAAAAATAATACCATTTTAAAAGAAACCAATTTAACCATTACTTGTAATTGGGATGATCCTCATCCAGCAAAAAAAAATATTTTAGTTTCAAATTCATCTTTAGTATCGCCTGCTGCAAATAACCCTTCGGCGCCAGCTCTTTTTAATACAAATAATATTGCAAGTGCAAGTTACCGGGTAGTACCTTACCCCGCAGAAAGCCCAAACCACCCGGGAGGCACACCCAGTATTGTAAGCAATCCATGGAACATGGCAGGCGGTAATGCCACAAGCCTTGGATGGCATAGTGATGGCACGAATGATTACAGCATAACAAGGGGAAATAATGTGTGGGCAAAAGAAGACCGTGCAGGAAATAATGGCAATTCCGGGTTGCCTGCAACTTCTACTACAACACCCGATCTTAATTTTGATTTTACACCCGATTTTACAGTTACACCTACTCAAACTACACCGGTACAAAACCAGCAATTTAATATTACCAATTTATTTTATTGGAATAACATATTCCACGACATGTCTTATAATTATGGTTTTGATGAAGTAGCCGGAAATTTCCAGGTCAATAACCAGGGCCGTGGTGGTGCCGGAAATGATTATGTAAAAGCAGATGCACAAGATGGTGGTGGAACCAATAATGCCAATTTCTCAACTCCAGCCGATGGAGGAAGCGGAAGAATGCAAATGTATTTATGGAATGGTTCGCCCCAAATAGATGGCGATGCAGACAATGGCGTAATGGCACATGAATTTACACATGGTACCAGCAACCGCCTTACCGGCGGCCCTTCACAAGCCGGTTGTCTGGGCAATGCAGAACAAATGGGCGAAGGCTGGAGTGATTATTTTGGATTGATGGTAACACAAAATTGGGCTATTACTGCTTTGAATGATGGATATGATAAACCCCGTGGCGTAGGTACTTATGCCGTACGGCAGCCCATTAATGGCCCCGGCATTCGGCAATATCGTTATACAACCAATATGTCAGTAAACCCGCTTACCTATGCCAACCTTCCATCTGTAGCAGCGCCACATGGAGTAGGTACTATCTGGTGTACTATTTTATGGGACATGACCTGGAATATTATTCAGCAGACAGGAACTATTAATCCCAATTTATTTGATGCCAATGCTGCAGGTGGTAACAGCATTGCTTTAAAATTAGTATTAGAAGGCATGAAACTACAACCTTGCAGCCCCGGTTTTGTAGATGGCAGAGATGCCATATTAGCGGCAGATCAACTTTTATATAATGGTGCATACCGTTGTGCAATCGTTCGGGCTTTTGCAAGGCGGGGTGTAGGTTTTGATGCGAAGCAAGGTTCATCTGATAGCAGAAACGACCAGGTGGTGGGGTTTTCTACCATTGAAAGTAAATTACAAATCACTCAAAATATTGCACAACAGGAAGAAGGATTAGATGTAACATATACCAATACCGTCAGTAATGGAGCATGCGGAGATATCGTAAATTACCAATTGGTAGATACTATCCCGGCAAATGCAACCTGGGTGAGCGGCGGTACCTATGACGCTGCAAACAGAACTGTAAAATTTACTGTAAATCAACTTGCATCTACAATACAGCAATATGCCTTTACTGTAAAAATTAATACCGGCACATATTTTCCTACTACCAATTTGTTTGAAGACGTGGTTCCCAATAGTACACTATCTCCACAATGGGGTACCAGCGGAACAGTAGGTACGGCCTGGGTTTCATCAAATATTCGTAGTTATTCTGCGCCTTATTCTTATTATGCACAAAATAGAGATGTAACATCCGACCAAAGATTATACACTGAAGCCTCCATTGCCCTTGGCGCTTCGCCCCCAAATCTTAGTTTTTGGCATTGGTTTAATACCGAAGGCAGTTATGATGGTGGCGTATTGGAAATAAGTTCCAATAACGGCAGCACCTGGAGCGATATTGGATTTAATAACTTTTTAAAAGGCGGTTATACCGGCACCATGGATGCTTCTACTTTACTGCCCGGCCGAAAAGCATGGACAGGAAATAGTGGTGGATTTATTAAAACCATTGTTAATATGGTTCCTTATGCGAACCAGGTGGTAAAACTCAGGTTTCGTTTTACTTCAGATGATGGAACAAAACTCGATGGTTGGTTTGTGGATGATATTGCTTTAAAAAGACAAGCAGAAGTGGATATAAATTCACAATTATTTAATACCACCGGTACTTTGCTAAATCAATCAGATACTTTTACATTAATATTACCGCCAGTTGCCACCTGCGTTGCGGCGAGCATTACAAGCCAAAGTACGGTAGAACCCGTTTGTAACGGGGGCAGTGTACAGCTTCATGTTGCTGTTGCAGGTTCAGCACCCGTTTACCAATGGCAACAAAGCACAACAGGTTGCGCCGGCACATTTGCGGATATAGCCGGGGCCACTTCTTCAACACTGCCTTTGAATGCTGTTACTATGGCGCAAAATAATTATGCTTACCGGTTGAAGATCACAAATAATTGTACTACGGAACTTATTTCAAATTGTATGGGGGTACAAGTTACCCAGGGAGTTGACTTTGTGTATCAACCCAATGACACTTCTGTATGTGCCGGAAGCAATGTAGTATTTAATGCTGCTGCCTCATCTACTGTAATGTATCAATGGCAAAAAAATACAAATGGAAGTTGGATAGATATCAGTGGGGCAACCAATGCAACCTATGAAATAAATGCAGCAGATGCTACATTGAACAATAGTGGTTACCGTGTTCATATTACCGGAAACTGTACCGATCTGTTTTCAAATACGGCAACACTACATGTTACGCCTCCACCATCCGTAACAATTATTGCAAGTCCTTCAGCAGAAATTAGCCCGGTAAACCATCCATTGCTTACTGCCCAGGTTACTCCGGCGGGTACTTATTTTTATCAATGGTTTAAAGATGGCAATCTTGTAAACGGGGCTACACAATCTACTTATCAAACAACCCTTCAGGATATTGGAAATTTTACGGTTACTGTGAGCACCAATGCAACAGGCGGCTGCAGCAATATCTCTAATATATTACCTCTTAAGGCAGAAGAATCTAAAACAATATTTATGTATCCAAATCCTACGGCGGGTATTTTTTGGGTATCTTATTATAAAGACCCGGCAACAGCTGCCGAGTTGCGAACAATAACCATTTATGATGCCAAAGGAAGCCGGGTACTGGTAAAAACATCAAGCTATTCTACTGCTTATCAGCCGATGCAAATTGATTTGTCCAATCATGCCACTGGGATTTATATGGTGGAACTTAAAACGGCTTCCGGAAAAAGATTAGCAAGCGCTAAAATCCTTATCCGGTAAGATTATTTAAACGATTTCAAATAAAATTTAAAAGATTAAAGTTACCTTAGCTTTAATCTTTTTTTTTAATAATTCACAACCAAAACCTACTATTAAAAATTAAGTACAAAAAAATAATTACTATTTACATGAAGAAAATTTTACTGTTTTCAATTTTAGTAGGCAATGTATTATTTGCCGCTTCACAAAATTTTGATAAGGTTGCCGCCAGGCAATTGATTTCAAAACATGCAGATCAAATCGGGCTTTCAAAAACAGATATCAGCAATGGCATCATAAGCGATGCTTATTATAATGAAACATCCGGTACCCGGTTAGTGTACCTGCAGCAAGGTTATTTGAATTTACCGGTTTATAACCGCATCCGGGTTTTGGCGTTTAAAGATGATAAAATAGTTTCCAATACCGGCGAATTTTTACCCAACCTGGAAAAAATGATCACCCACAAAACTGCCGTTCCTTCCATATCTCCGGCCAAAGCCATTAAGCAGGCATTTAAAGAATCAAAAATAGAAACACCAGCTACCATTCCAATTGTTTTGGCAGGGCCGGATTCCAAAATGAATTTTGGAATTTTAAAAGGAGTAAACGAAGATGTAACGGCTTCCTTAATGTGGTTGCCTTTGCAAAATGAAAATAAAGTGAGGCTTGTATGGAGTGTACAAGTAGTACCGGTGCAAAGTGCAGATTGGTGGATGGTTTACATAGATGCACAAACAGGAACATATTTGTACAAGGATAATTTAACCGTTCATGAAGGGCCGCAAAATAATTTCTTATTCCCCATTTCGCCTGAAACAAATATTTCTCAAAATGAACCCGTTCAATATTTTAAAGTAATTGATAATTTAAATACAAATAAGGCGCAATCATATTTTAGCCCCAACCTGGTAGGAACTGTAAATTATAATGTAATTCCATATCCTGCTGAAAGCCCCATACATCCCGGTGGAACACCGGCTATAAGGACAAACCCCTGGACGAATGCCCCGGGAAATGCCACTTCATTAGGCTGGCATAACGATGGCGCCAATGATTTTACCATTACAAGAGGAAATAATGTATGGGCTACAGAAGACCGTGCAGGTACTAATGGCAGCACCATTATTACCCCTACAGGTTTGCCTGCTACATCTACAACAACACCCGACCCGTTAAATTTTAATTTTACTCCTAATTTTAGCGGTGCCTTGCCCGTGCAGGCAACCAACCAGCAATTTGGGATAACAAATTTATTTTATTGGAATAATATTGTTCATGATATTACGTATCAATATGGGTTTACTGAACCGGCCGGAAATTTCCAGGCAAATAACCAGGGCCGTGGTGGGGCAGGGAATGATTATGTAATTGCGATTGCCCAAAGCAGTGTAAGTACAAATAATGCAAACTTTGCCACACCTTCAGACGGGGGCAGGGGCAGGATGCGGATGTACCTTTTTGATCAATTTCCTACCCTTACAGTCAATACGCCCATTTCAATTGGAGGCAGGTACAGGGCTGTTGAAAGTAATTTTAGTACTGCCAATAAATTAAGAAATGTGGGTCCCATTACTGCACCCGTAATTTATTATGAAGATGGTGGAAACCATGAGGCTTGTACAGATCCCAGTAATGTGCTCACTGGTAAGATTGTAATTATAAACCGGGGCAATTGCCCTTTTGTAGATAAAGTTAAACGGGCACAATTAGCAGGTGCCGTAGGTGTAATTATGGTAAATAATGTACCCAACGAATTAATTACGATGGGTGGTGATGATAATACGATTACCATTCCTGCGGTTTCAATTACATTAGGAGATGGCGCCATATTAATAGGACAGGTATTCAATAATTTAAATATTACACTGGCCGGATCTTTTGATGGTGATCTTGATGCAGGTGTGATGAGCCATGAATATACGCATGGCATCAGTAACCGTTTAACAGGTGGCCCGGCTGCTTCCAGTTGCTTATCAAATGCAGAAAGTGGAGGCGAGGGCTGGAGCGACTATGTAGGTTTAATGTTAACGACTGACTGGTCTGCTGCTCTACTAACCGATGGAACGAAACGGAGGTCTGTAGGAACTTATGTATTTGGAGGATTTGGATTGCGAAATTATGATTATTCTACAGATTTTAATATAAACAAGCTTACTTATGATAGTATGGGCAATGCCAATATAGGTACTGAAATACATAATATTGGTGAAATTTGGTGTACTGCATTATGGGAGATGACCTGGAGTATTATACAACAAACAGGATCTATCAATCCCAATCTTTATAATGCATCTGGTACGGGAGGAAATTCAATTGCAATGAAACTTGTGATTGAAGGAATGAAATTACAACCATGTAACCCGGGTTTTATTTCGGCAAGAGATGGTATTTTAAAAGCTGATACATTATTATATAACGGCGCTTATAGCTGTGCGATATGGTCAGCTTTTGCAAAACGAGGTATGGGATATGGCGCATTGCAGGGAAGCTCCAATAGTGCAACAGATCAAACGGCATCTTATGCCTTGCCACCTGCACCTGCTATCACGGTGCAACCGGCACCCGTATCGGGCTGCGCAGGCAACAATGCTTTATTTTTTGTAACTACTTCGGGTGTAGGAGCCAGCTACAATTGGCAGGTGAGTACCGATGGGGGCAATACATGGAATAGTGTGAACCCGGCCGTAAATAATGATAGTTTGACGTTGAATAATATTACTGTAGCCATGAACAATTACCAATACCGGGTAGTTATTTCCGGTGGATGTGGCTCCGGCGGTTCTGTGAATTCAAACAGTGCCACACTTACCGTGACCAGTGCAACTATAACGATCAATACACAACCAACAGATGTCAGTACTTGCGTAGGTTCTTCTGCTAGCTTTACCGTTGCAGCAACGGGTTCCGGCATTACTTATAACTGGCAGGTAAGTACCGATGGAGGTGCTACCTGGAATAGCCTTTCACCGGCAGTTACATCAGCAACTTTAGCTTTATCGAATGTAACATTGGCTATGAATAATTATAAGTATAGGGCAGTTATTACCGCCAGTAGTAGTTGCCCCGGTGGAAGCAGTATCAATTCAAATGTAGTAACCCTTACTGTTACCACGGGTTCTGTTTCTATCACTACCCAACCTGCACCTGCTGCAGTTTGCGCAGGAAACAATGCGAGCTTCTCCATTACTGCTTCAGGCACCGGCCTCACTTATAATTGGCAGGTAAGTACCGATGGCGGCACTACCTGGAATAATCTTTCACCCGCTGTAACTACAGCTCTGCTTACATTATCAAATGTAACGGCAGGTATGAATAACAATCAGTACCGTGTAACTGTAAATGGTACGGGTGGGTGTGCCGGTGGTATTAATTCTAATGCTGTAACATTAACGATTAATGCAGCTACTGCAATTGCTACACAACCCGTTTCAGCTTCTGTATGTACCGGTGGTAATGCAGATTTATGTGTTACTGCTACGGGAAATAATTTAAGCTATCAATGGCAAGTAGGAACTGCCGGTTGTTCAGGATCGTTCACTGATATACCAGGCGCCAGCAATGCATGTTATCAAATTACCAATGCCACTGGTGCAATGAATAATCTTGCATACAGGGTGAATGTAACAGGTGCCTGTGCCCCGGTAGTTACATCAAATTGCGTAGTGCTCACTGTAAACTCAGCACCAGTAATTAATACCAACCCGGCAAATAGTAATGTATGTGCAGGCGCTAATACCAGCTTTACATCTGCGGCTACCGGTACCAACCTTTCTTATAACTGGCAGGTAAGTACCGATGCTGGCGTTACCTGGAACAACCTTTCACCAGCAGTAACAACTGCTACTTTAAATCTGAATGCTGTTACAAACAATATGAATAACAACCGTTACAGGGTACAGGTTACCGGGGATGGAACTTGTACTACTCCTGTATTAAGTACCGTAGCTATATTAACGGTTAATGCATTGCCGACGATCACCACCCAGGTAACAGGGGCTAATGTATGTTCTGGTACCAATGTACCATTTAACTGTGTAGCAACCGGAACGGGTTTAACTTATCAATGGCAATCAAGTACTACGGGCTGTTCCGGACCATGGACGGATATTACTGGAGCAACAAATGCCAACTATACGGTAAATAATGTGAGTTTGGCAATGAACGGATATGCTTACCGGGTTATCGTTTCAGGAACCTGTTCCCCTGCTGTAACTTCTGATTGCGGCTTATTAACCGTAATTGCACCGGCAACTATTTCTATCCAACCATCAGATGAAAGTGTATGTGTTGGTTCTCCTGCTAATTTTACGGCTACCGCTAATGGTACCGGAATTATTTATCAATGGCAAATGAGCTCAGATGGAGGCACAACATTTACCGATATTGCTGGTGCTACGGCTGCCACTTATTCAATAACATCAGCTACGGCTGCCATGAACAATTATAAATACAAGGTAAAAGTTACCAATTGCGGGCCTGGTATTTTTTCAGATGTGGCATCTCTTTCTGTTACAGAAATACCGGTAGTAACATTAACGAATGTAGCTGTAGCCAATATTCCCGGAATTGTTTCTGTATTAACTGCCAATGTAACGCCCGCCGGTAATTATATTTATACCTGGTATAAAAATAATGAAGTGGTACCCAATCAAATGAATAATACCCTCCAATTAGCAGCGAGTGACGGTGGAATGTATAAAGTAAATGCAGCCCATGCCATCGTAGGATGCGCCAGTACTTCCAGCGAATTACAGGTAGCTACTTTACCAGATGTGGTATTAATTATTTCACCAAGCCCGAATGGCGGCGTATTTAATGTTATTTATAATAATCCCGCTGCACCGTTAGGCAAATTTGAATTGAGGATCTTTGATGCAAAAGGATCTAAAGTGTATCATAAACTATATAATGTTACCGTGCCTTATCAAAATATGCAGGTAGAACTTAAAAATGTTTCGCATGGTATTTATGGTATTGAATTGGCCGATCATAATGGAGTACGCATTGCAACAGGAAAAGTGCTGATTGTAAAATAATACATTCATTTTATAAAAAGAGAAAGGCCACATGATTGTGGCCTTTCTCTTTTTTAATTTTTAAACTTAAGAACCATTCGGCTTCATATACGTTTGCAATGCTTGCACATAATTTTCAAATGCATGAATGCCTTTTGTTGTAATCTTACAAATGGTTTGCGGGTAATTATCTTTAAACTGTTTTGTAATAGTAATATATTCAGCTTCTTTTAATTTATTAAGTTGTACACTCAGGTTACCTGCAGAAGCATCTGTTTTTTCTTTTAGAAAAATAAATTCAGCTTCCTTTAAACCAATTAACAGGCTTACAATAGCAAGGCGTAGCTGCGAATGCAAAAGTGGATCCAAATCTTTAAACATGAGCCTTTTGATTTGTTTTTCTATATTTTCTTCTTAAAATAATACCGGGGATTAACCATGCAGCAATAGCGCCTATTGCAACCAACAACATATCATTTGCTACAGAAGTATAGAGTGTGGTAATAGACAATATCCAACAAATGATTCCACCTATAAGCATGGGTATAAATTTCTTAATACCCCCGGTAATAATACCCGGGAACCCATACCAAAGCAAAAAATAGGCACTTGTAAATTCAGAAAAACGAAAGGGTATTTTTTTTCCGGATAATGACTGGAATTCATTTTGCATCAAATTCAATTCATTAAAAACTGCTGCATTTATCCATACAATCATTCCAATACCAATACCAAAAACCATCCAGATTAAATTAATGGCGGTATCATCATAATTTATTGCTTTTCGGTTTTTTGATTGCTCAATACTTACATATACCTGTATGAGCAGAGCCAGTATAGTGAGATACCAAATAGAAAATGGGAGAGAAACCAGTCCTTTAATTTCTAAAAAAGTTTCAAAAGAACATATTGGTATTACAATACCCCAAAGCATGGGGCCAATGCCCGAATCATGTAAATTGTTTTTAGCGGTATTGATCATTTTATTGATTAATACCATGCTTTCTTCGTATGATAATTCTTTGTCCTTCATTTGTAGTTATTAATGCGGTTACAGGTTACATTCTTTAATAAGCTCATTCGTTCTATTTTCTCCCCAGTTAGGTGAAATTTCTGAAGCAGGTTTAAAGGTTGTAAATTTTTCTTTTGCCTTTTTTAAAAGTTCTGCTGCTGCTGCACAACCTCCACCAAAATTTTCAGGTGTATTTTTTAAATTTTCACCTTCTATATAATATGGCCGGGGATTATTGGCATCTTCTAATTTGGCGGTTTCTAAATTTAATTTAATAACAGGGCCATATTCAGCATATCGTTGCATTGGGTTCACAATCATTCTTTCTGTTGCAATTAATGACCGGATACAACTGATCTCAGAATTTTTTGGCATCAAAGAATCGGCTTTGTTTAAATACATTTCAGCCCTGTCTGCTATTGCATCAAGCTTACTCATATCACCAATCATAAATCCATAATTTACCTGGCATAGTGCTGCATAATAATAAGGCAACCATTGTGTTTTTTCTGCATTTCCTATTCTTTCAAAATTATTGGTAAGTGTAAGGAAGCTTGCCGGGTTTTTAAAAGCGGTATCCATGGCAGCGATATTCGTTTTAATGGCAGCAATAAATTTTTCATTTTGTGCATTGGCAGTTATCATAATACTGGCAGCAAGGCAGATGAGAAATACTTTTTTCATGATTTTTTATTTATTTTTTTTTGATAATTTTTCATATTCTTTCTCAATCGAATTGGCTTCAGGGAAAATATAAGCGCCGGCAAAATGAAATGCCAGGCCTATACCCCAACCTAGAGTAGGCCAAATTGGCCAGGGGAACTTATTGTCCCAACCTTCTATTGGTTGCTGGGAGCTAAAGTACCAAATTGCCCATAAGAAGGTGTTTACTAAAATATATGTAATTAGGTGCGATTTAAAGCTTGCTCTTTTTTGAGCAATTTCCCAGAGATAGGGGTCTTTCCCTTCTGGTACCGGCTTTTGAAATTGTCTTGACATGATTTTGTTTTTTTTGATAAATTAAAATGTTATAAATGATTATTGATAGCATCCTCAGTTCTATCTACACCAAAGCTTAAGAAACATCCGATAAATACAAATCTTTTAGCGGTAGGCCCCACGGCTTCTTTATTATTGTTGATGGTTCCATACTTATAAGTATATACTTGCTTTTGGCCCAATACATTGCTTACAGATAAAACCCATACTATAAAAGCCTTTTTATTACTCTTGCCCAGGTTTGGTAAATAATTTACACCCAGGCCCACGTTATTATAATTAATTGTAGTGCCCGCATCTTCTACAATATTTTTTTGCTGGCCGTAATCGTATTTTAAATTATAATAGGGCCTGCCACTGGCAAAATTGTAACTCAGGTTTAACCCGGTTTTCCAGGGAAGAAAAAATTTCTTTACAATTAATGAAGCGGTGTGGGTAGCTGCAAAGTTGGGTTGCATAGTATATGGGAAGTTTAAAAAATTTCTTTTGGTGTCCAGGTAAGAATATGAGATCCAGTAATCCAGATTTTTAACCGTGGTTTTATCTCTCCAAAATAATTCCAATCCCTGTGCATAGCCTGTGCCTTTATTATTATCGGCATAATTGGTTTGAAAATTGGTTGTTGCAGTTTTATATAAATGATTATATTTTTTATAAAAAATTTCTGTACGAAATATTTTTCCGTTTGCAGAGCGTTGATATTGCAAAATATAATGTGTAGCCTGGGCATACCCGATACCCGGTGTAGCGGGTTGGTATTGCGATTCGGGAGTTTGATAAAAGATACCATAAGCAAAAGATGCCTGGCTATTATTTTTTATTCTGTATGCTAATGATAGCCTGGGTGCCAGGTTCCATTTATTTAAAATGGCCGAATGTTCTGCACGGCTGCCCAGTTTTAATGCGAGCCGGGGAGAGAGGTACAAGTCTGTTTCAGCAAATGCTGCATATAATTTCTCATGAATGGTTTGTTCAAATGCAGCACTATCTAATGAAATATAATGTAGATTTTCATGGGTTATAAAATAATCTGAACCAAACCGAATCATATTCATCCCTTTTAATCTTTTTTCTATTAAGATCCTGGCCTGGCCATAATAGTTTTTTGTATGTACCTGAAAATTTTTAAAATTGTATCCTGCGGGGTTTGTGAAAGTTTGCAGAACATCATTTTTATCCTGCAGTTCATTGCTGATATTTTGCTTATCGGTACTAAAACTTATTCCGGGTGTGATCTTCCAACCGTTTCCTGCATTCAACTTCCAGGTAAGATTTTGGTAAGTGTTTAAATCCTGTAACCGAAATGCATCATTCAGGTTTACAGAATCTATATCGTTGGTCCTAAAACCTACCTTGCCGGTACTCCAATAGCCAAAATATTTTATCATGCCGCCGTTTTTAGTTTTTATCCTAAAGTTGGCATCCCCTTCATGGTAAACAGGCGTTTTAAAATAATCTTGTTTTTGTTTTATCACCGCAAAGGCCAAGCCCAGGTGGGTGAAATTATAGGTGATACCCCAGGATGATTTTTTGTTTTTAGCTAATTTTTGGATGCCACTATTTAAACCAATAACAGAAAATCCCAGGCTTGCCTGTGTTTTATCCGGCAAATCGGTTGTTTCTAAAATTAAGGCAGAGGAAAGCGCCTGGCCATATAGTGCCGAATACCCCCCACTGCTAAAAATAGTTCCTTTAAACAAAAATGGATTAAACCTGCCCCGGGAAGCAATACCGGGGATACTGCTATAAAAGAAATTGTTTACAAGATTGCCATCAATATAAATTTTACTTTCGGTAGCGGTACCACCTCTTACAAATAAACCTCCTTCTTCTCCCACTTGCTGGGTTCCGGGTAAGCTTTTTAATGCCCCTGTAATATCTCCTTCTGCACTTGCGGTTGTTACAATATCCAGGGCAGAAAGTACAGCTCCTTTTTTCTTATCGCTGGCTTCAAATGAACCTGCCGTTAAGGTAATGGCATTGAGTTCAGTTATCAATTCCTTTAATTGAATAGAAAGGACTATATTTTTATTTAATACGATTGATTTTGTATATGTACTGTAACCAATAAGAGTTGCTTCTACAATATGATCCCCTTTTTCGTTGCTGGTAAATGTAAAATTCCCCAAAGAATCAGTTGTAGCGCCATCATACGTATCTTTTAAGCTGATGCTGGCTCCGGTAAGTGGTTTACCCCTGTTATCTGTAACTTTTCCGGTTATTTGCACTTGGGCAAGAAGCGAAAAGGGCATGAAACAAATACTTAAATAAAGAAAAAATCGCATGTTTAAATTTTTATACAAACGTAAAGTAGTTTATATTATAAACCAAATTATTTTTTAGGATTTTAATAAATTTATTGCCAAAATAGGGAGGTAAAAGGCTTTTAAAACTTGCATATTTATTTGATAATTAATTATATAGGTAGTGTTTGTGATTTCATATTAAATTTTATTTAGTACTGAAGTTTTTATTCACAACTTTAAAATTTTATTTTTTTTTGTCGGTTCAATGTGTAATTTAGCAATAGAATTTAATGGGTTAGTAAGTATTAAGGGCCAACAGAAATGTTGGCCCTTTTACTTTTTAGTCATTTATGAAATCCCAAACTAAAAATTCGCACTTCACTTTATCTTTATGGTATGAGTAAAACTAAGTCAGCATTTTTTTGTCAGAATTGTGGTTATGAAAGCGCTAAGTGGTTGGGTAAATGTCCTTCATGTAATCAATGGAATGTTTTTGTAGAAGAAATAATTCAAAAGGGGAATGAACGTATTGATAAAGATGAATGGAAAGAGTTTAAAAAGTATCCCGGCCAAAAAGTAATTGCATTGCATGAAGTGAGTAGTGCAGAAGATAAAAGAATTATTACGGGTGATTCAGAACTTAACCGGGTATTGGGAGGTGGTATTGTTTTGGGGAGTATTGTTTTAGTAGCCGGTGAACCGGGTATTGGAAAAAGTACATTGTTCCTGCAAAATAGTTTACGCCTTACAGATACTGCTACCTTATATATTAGCGGAGAAGAAAGTGAGCAACAAATTAAAATGCGAGCAGACCGGGTGGGTATGCATAACGAAAATTTTTACCTGCTTACCGAGACAAACACACAAACTATTTTCCAGGAAATTAAAAAGATGAAACCGGAACTGGTGATTGTAGATTCTATTCAAACACTACATTCCCCTTTTGTAGAATCTTCTCCGGGTAGCATTAGTCAAATAAGAGAATGTGCTGCAGAGTTACAACGGTTTGCTAAAGAAACACAAACCCCAGTATTTTTAATTGGCCATATTACTAAAGACGGAGGTATTGCAGGACCCAAAATTTTGGAACACATGGTAGATACGGTTTTGCAATTTGAAGGTGACAGGCACTATGCATACCGCATCTTACGAACTTTAAAAAATCGTTTTGGATCAACGGCCGAGTTGGGTATTTATGAAATGACGGGCAGTGGCATGCGGCCTGTATTAAACCCAAGTGAAATCCTTATTACACAAAAAGAAGAAGCGCTAAGCGGCATTGCCATTGCTGCTACTATTGAGGGTATGCGTCCCTTGTTAATAGAAACGCAGGCCCTGGTAACACAAAGTGTATATGGAACACCACAAAGAACAGTGAGTGGGTTTGATTTAAGGAGGTTGCAACTCCTGCTGGCAGTACTGGAAAAAAGAGGGGGATTTCATTTTGGTGTAAAAGATGTTTTTATAAATATTGCCGGCGGAATAAAAGTAGAAGACCCTTCTATTGATTTAGCCATTGTAAGTGCTTTATTAAGTAGTTACGAAGACATGCCCATTACTCAAAATATTTGTTTTGCCGGAGAAGTAGGATTGAGTGGAGAGATACGGGCCGTAAACAGGATAGAGCAACGAATTGCTGAAGCAGAAAAGTTAGGATTCGAAAAAATTGTAGTGAGCCGTTATAATGCAAGGGCAACAGAAAAATTAAAAACAAATATTGAAATTATTCCCCTGGCCAAAGTTGAAGAATTGTACCGTTATTTATTTTAGTTTCTTTCATTCCATACTTTTAAAAGGAATTTCAATTAAATAAAAATTAGGCAGATAACAATCCAAATAAAAAAGCCGCTAACATTGAGCGGCTTTTTAAAATTATTTTATTCTTTCTCTTCCTATTACCAATCCTATTTTAAGATTGAAACTAAAGAAAGCATCTTTTTCTGAGGGGCTTCCTCTTTTGCCCCCCGGTGCTGTTTTATTAATAATTTGCCGATTCGAAAATTCAAGTGCATCGGTTAATAAAGCGGGGTTAAAGTTATTTGCAGGATTTAAATATGCAAATGGATCAATATAGCGGGTGCTTACATCATCTAAATAATCGGTATTTAAAATGCGATAAACAAATTCGCCCCGTATGTTTAGCAAAGGAGATAATTCATATTTTAATCCTAAGCCAACCGGAATGTTCATCTGTTTTAATTTGTATTCTTTTCTTGAAGGGTATTCTACAAATCCCTGCCCTTCTGTATGAAGTGGTTGTAAATCTACCCAACGGCCATCATTTGATTGGCCCTGCGGGTTGTATGAAAAATATCCTACCCCGGCCAGGAAATAAGGAGAATAACGGGGAGGAGGATCATCCCGTGAAGGCCAGTTTATTAAAATGAAAAGTGGGTGAATTTCAGCTAAGGCAGAAAATTCAGTAATATTTGATCTGAAATTGGTATTGCGGTTATATCTTTCTTTAGCAATATCAGTAACGCCTTTTAATACCTTATCATCTGCACTTATCTTTCCAAAGCTGGCCTCCAGCCTAAATGCAAATGCATTTTTATAGGTTGCTTCAGCGTATAGGCCACCTCCGGCATGTGTTTTACCAATATTTAAATCCTTAATAAACCTTTTACCAATTCCCTTTTTACCTCCTATATCTGTGAGGCAATTCATGGCATTTACACTTATGCCTCCTTCAAACACCCAGGGGTTATCATAATATTCATCATCGTAAAAATAATATTGGGCAGCAGCCTGCTTTGCATTTAAAAAAAGCAAACAAAAAACAAAAGAGATAAAAAATATTTTTTTCATGCTAAGCATAGTTTGATAGAAAGAGGGAATCATAAGTTTATTATACAAATAAAACGATAATTCTTCAATTTTATTCAGGAATCGCCATGTTTTCTATAATAATCGCATACTGATCTTAATCCGCAAATACTGCATTTGGGTTTCCGGGCAATGCAAATATATCTTCCATGCAAAATAAGCCAATGATGTGCTTTATAAATATATTCTTTTGGAATTAATGCAATGAGCTGTTTTTCAGCCGAGTATGGCGTTTTGGCTCCTTTCGTAAGCCCTATTCGGGCACTCACTCTAAAAACATGGGTATCTACTGCCATATTGGGTTGTTCATCTATTACAGAAGTAATCACATTTGCTGTTTTCCTTCCCACGCCGGGTAATTCTATTAATTGCGCTACTGTCATGGGAATATGCCCATCATATTTTTGGGTAATCATTTTCGCCATCCCTATCAGGTGTTTTGTTTTATTATTGGGATATGATATGCTTTTGATCAATTGAAACAGGTCTTCAAAATTTGCATGGCTTAAAGATTTAGCATCGGGGTATTTTTCAAAAATGGAAGGGGTTGTAAGGTTTACTCTTTTATCAGTGCATTGAGCACTTAATATTACAGAAACCAATAATTGAAAGGGATTATCGTAAAGCAATTCCGTTTCGGCTGTTGGGGCATGCTCTAAAAAATATTGAATAACAAACTTGCATTTTTGTTTCCTGGTCATAAAAAATCCCGTTAAAGTATAACGGGACAAATTTCGTAAATTAAAAACAAACTTAGTGTGCTACCGGAAGCGTGGAATCTGATTTCTGTTCTGCATATTTCAAAATACGATCAATACTGCTTGCTTTTGGGCTTTTTAGTGAAATATTATTCAGATCGTTTTTTGAAGCTTTAAGAATTGTAAACTCTTCATTTAATTTCCAATCGGTAGTTAATGCTGCTTCTATAATAAGATTGTCTTCTATACTGGTTTCGCCATACAGGTATTGCACCAGTGTTTCTTTTGTAATGATACTCATAAATAAGAAAAGCTAAAAAGTGATTAAATATTATCCAATGTCCATCATCATTAACGGTACCAATAAATGGATTATTGTATAAACTGCGTATTTTTTTGTTAATTACGGTAATTTTACGATAAAAAGGTCTTCGTTGTCCTTCTTCATATAATATTGCTCACGGGCATACTTTTCAATAGTTTCGGCATTGGTTTTCAAAAGGTTAAGCTCTTTTTGAGTTTCTGAGATCTGTGCATTTAAATGGGCTTCACTTTTTTGTAGCTCATTTAGTTTCTCAATTCTACCATACATCAACCGAAAATCCTTAGGATCAAAGAATATCATCCATATTAAAAATAAAGCGCCTGTAATAAGATATTTATTTTTGAGGATCCTCAATATGGGGCGAATGGTATCCATATAGATTTTAATAATGGAGATTTTTGATTACGAAAATAAGTATAATTATTTGTACTAATAATAATCTTTACATAAATAACAGATAAAAAAAGGGGCCTGTTATTCACAAGCCCCTTTTTTATGAGTTTTGAATTTTATTGAATTATAAGTTTCTCTACCTTATTTTCATTTTCAATCCGGATGGTTAATAAGTACACTCCTTTTGCCAAACCGGACACATCCAGGCTGTTTGTATTGTTGCTTGATACATTGATACCGGACCAGCCTCTTACTTTTTGACCCTCGGCATTCATCAGCGAAATATTTGCAGTTTGCAAACTACCGCCTACAAATACACGAACTTTATCACGTGTGGGATTGGGGCTTACGGAAATGCTAATAACGCCATCTTCTTTAATTTTTGCCTGGCGTATATCTGATAGTTTTTCTGTGCCACCGAAATCAGCCTGACGAAGCCGGTAATAATATTGAATGCCCGGTTGTGCAAAATTATCATCAAAAATATAGTTGTTCCGGACGCTGCTATTCGCTAGCCCATCTACCCAACCTATTTTATCGAAATGTTCAGCATCAGTACTGCGATCAATATAAAAACCACGGTTATTAATTTCAACAGCGGTAGCCCACCTCAATACAATTTTTTTACCTGAAGCAAAAGCATCAAATGCTAACAATGAAACAGGTATTACAGTATTTGGCGAAACCAATACAAATTGTGAAAAACCACCCGTAAAATTAGCTGAGTAACTTACATAACCTTTTGTTGCCCGTTTGTCGTCAACGGTAGGCGTTACCACAACCGCATTTGAAGGGTTGAGAGTAGAGGATAAACTAACGCCATCTTTTACCTTCATTAATTTTAAATTGGGTACATCAGTGCCCCATGCAGCCATTTCGGCCGTAGTGAAATAAAATGTAGCCTGGTAAGTTGCGGTGGTATTTGCAATGGCCGGAGTAATGGTAAATACTTTTGAGCTGCGTTGGTAACTTCCTGCATTCGTATTGAGTGGAACCAGACCGCTATATGTATTTGAAATATTAGCCGTAACACAACCCAGGTTTACAGATGGGTTTGTAAGTTTTGCCAATATTTTTCCATCGGCGCTATAAAAGATATTCTCTGCACTTCCTGCAAAAATATTTTCAGTCGCAGATGCGTTGGCAGCTGTTTGTACGGTAACCGATTTTGCCGTAAATAAGAAATCATCAATACTGAATGGTGGTTGTGAACCGCCAGTATTATCAGATATCCAGCGGAATAAAAACCGGATGGAGGTATTGCCTTGAAGAAAAGAAGGTAATTGCAGATTGAAATTTGTTAATGTATTTTTTTGATAAAAATAAGCAGGGTTACCAATTTCATCGGTAAGCACTGAATAACTTGTGCCGCCATTTAATGCATAATACAGTACCCCTAAATCATAAATATCAGTTCCAATCACTTCTCCATTACATACATATTTAAAAGAAAGGTTCAGGTCTTTTAAACCGGTAATGTCAAAGGGTGGTGTAGTAACCCGAGCATCGGTGGTAACGGTTGTTGAGTAGTTGATTGCTGCCGTTCCATTATTTACGGCAGTTGTATTGCCATTAGAAATATGCAAACTGTTACCGGTAAAACCATAAGTAGCTGCATTTGCATTATTGCAAACCCATTTATTGGTAGCAGTACCGCTATTACTCACAGTCCAGCCAACTGGTATTGCATTGGTACCGGTAGTTGTTCCAAAATCTTCGCTAAGTAAAGTAATGGTAGGGTTTAGATTGTCTATGGTATAATTATAATCATCATCGGCCAGGGCAATAGAAACCTGGTTGCTGGAGGCGCAGGCAGCAGCCGTTTGTACGCCCGTACCACTTATTGAAATACCCAGGGTGATGGTTTCATTACCTTCTACCACGGCATCGTCATATACTCTTAAGGTGAAATTTTTTGTGGCTCCATCTCCATTGGTATAGTTTACAGTAGGAGTAATAATGGCATAATCAACGCCGTCAGTTGCTGTACCGGATTTACTTAAGCTTACAGTAGCATTACCGGTAGCTGCCTGGTCAATTCCTAAACTTATAACATAATCTTTATATCGTGGGCATAAGCCGGTGGCAGTTTCTTTAATTACTGCAGGAGCAGATTTAAAGAATATACGGTTAGGCATTGGAGATACACCTGTATTAGAACTTATTAATTGTAACCGGCGTGGGCTATTTGCCATTACAGTTTGGCACCGTTCTGATTGGTTAAGAGTAAAAGTATTCAAACAGGCATCATTTGAATAATCCATATAGTTCTCAAACATTTTGGCAACAGAAGGGGAGCAACCGTTTAAGGTACCGGGGCTGGGGCAGCCTGATGTAAGTGCAGATTGAGGAGGTGTATCAGCACAATAATCGGTTAAGCAATTTCCATCTCCATTGATATGCCTTAATCCAAAAAAATGGCCCAGTTCATGGGTAATTGTTCTACCCATATCATAAGGCGCTGCCGATCCTAAAACCGTAGTACTACCTACAGACCCTGCTTCAATAACAACTCCTGCCGTTTGATCTGTTTCAGAATTATTTAATCCTGATAATGTACTTAATGCCGGGAATGAAGCATATCCCAACAAACCACTGGCCGATAAATCAGCCAGCCAGATATTTACATACCGGTTGGGATCCCAATAAGAAGCAGGCTTTATGGTGTTATCAAAATAATTTTGTACAGCAGTAGCGGATGAAAAAGTAGAAGGATCTGTCCATCCTTTTGATTCCCAGTTAATGCGATCTACACCGGCTTCACAAAGAAAATTTCCCAGGGGATCTACTTTTGCTAAAGTAAACCGCAGCCCCATATCTTCTGCCACTCCATAAGTAGAACCGGACATATTCGCAAAGTCTTTGTTTAACTGATCAACCTGTGCCTGGATATTAATATTCGCAATATTAGCACCGATGCCCGGTGTAGGCTCAATAGAACCTGCATACAGTACGTGGAATATAACAGGAAGTGTATAAATATTTGTTGGAGGGCCAAAAGAATTTTGCTGGCGGCGAATGTCAATCAATTGTTGCATCACCTGTTCATACAATGCATCATTAAAGCCATTGGCCTTGGCCTGTTCCATGGTATATTTAAAACCACATTTTTCAAAATTGGGGTTTTGTGTTATTATAGCAGAAACGGTTTGTAATGCTTTTTTATTTAAGGGTTGTTTATTGTTAATTACTTGTGCCTGAATTTGTGTTGCGCTAACAAGCAATAGAAACAGTAAAGGGAAAAATGTAAAGATCTTTTTCATGTGAGTTAATTTTTTTAGAATGGGGTACAATATAGTAAACCTTAGTGATTTTGGCTAAAAATTCAATCAATATTTTATTCATTTTTTTTACCAATTTACATTGTAATATACATTTGGATATATGAATTGCTGGTGCCTAATGTATGTGAAATTTTCCCCCCGTTTGTTTTTCTTATTTTTCCTGTTTTTTAACAACACTCCCATACTTTATTCCGAACTTTATAAAATACCATTTTTTTTGAATCAATCATTATGATAAAAGATCAGGCCGTATTGAAATTTAAAACAAGATACACTCCTACAAGAAAAATAAAACGTACACAATTCACTCTGCTACTGGGTGTTTTAATGATTTATATGTTACCTACTCAACCTTTACAAGCCCAAAACACAGGCGCACATTGGGCAGATAGTGTTTATAAATCCTTAACGAAAGACCAACGGATCGCCCAGCTTATGGTAGTTCGGCTTAGCAGTATGGATGCTAAAACACATAAACCGGTATTTTATGATAAGCAGGTACAGGAATTGGTAAATAAATATAATGTAGGTGGTATTTGTTTATTCCAGGGAGGACCTGTGCAGCAAGCAAAAATCATCAATCAATTACAAGCCTCGGCCAAAACCCCTTTATTGGTTTGTATTGATGCAGAGTGGGGCGTTGGGATGCGATTTGATAGTGTAGCCCCGCTTCCAAAGCAAATGATGCTGGGTGCCATGAGTGATGCCGGTATCGTATATAAATATGGTCAATTGGTGGCAGATCAGTGCAAGCGTATTGGCATCCAGGTAAACTATGCACCGGTAGTAGATATCAACAATAACCCCAATAACCCGGTGATAAATGATCGCAGCTTTGGTGAAGACAAATATAAAGTAGCCGATTTTGGGATTGCTTATATGAAAGGGATGCAGGATAAAGGAGTGATGGCTTGTGCAAAACATTTCCCCGGGCATGGCGATGTAAGTGTTGACTCTCATTTAGATCTTCCTGTAATAAATAAATCATTTGAAAAATTAGATTCCTTAGAACTGTTCCCCTTTAAAAAAATATTTGCAGCAGGAGTAGGCAGTGTAATGATTGCTCATTTATATATTCCTGCTATTGATACCACTGCCAACAGGGCTACTTCACTATCTCCTCAAAATATAAAAGGATTATTGCGGACTACATTGGGATACCAGGGCCTTACTTTTACAGATGCATTGGAAATGCAAGGTGTAAAAAAGTTTTATCCCAATGGAGAAGCTTCGGTTCAATCACTCATAGCAGGAAACGATATGCTATGCCTGCCAGGTGATGTGCCCCTTGCAATTGAAAAAATAAAAAAAGCAATCAAGAAAAAAGAATTGAGCTGGGATGATATTGAAATGCATTGCAAAAAAGTATTGCAGGCAAAATATGTATATGGGCTGGCAAACTTGCAACCTATCAATATAAAATATATTACTGCCGACTTAAACAAAGGGATCCCCGAAATGCGCCGCCTGGTGGCGGAAAATGCAATTACATTATTGGCCAAAAAAAATGAAAACTTTTTCCCTTTTACTTCCTGGAACAATAATAAACCAAACGAAGTGGCGTATGTAGCAGTAGGGGTAAATACACAAAACACTTTTGCACAGCGTATTCAAAATGATTACAATGCATCAGTTTATTATTTTGATAATAATAAGAAAGAATGGGAAGCCAATAACCTTGTAAAAGAGCTGGTGAAGTATAAAAAAATAATTATTGGCATCCATAATCTGGGTCGTTCACCCGCTTCTAATTATGGATTGAACGTTGCAGAACTGGCATTGGTAAATGCACTAAAGGAAAGTGAAAACACAATGCTATTTGTGTTCGGCAATGCCTATTCAGTAAAGAATTTTTGCACAGCAAAAAATATGGCAGTATGTTATGATGATGACCCCATTACCCAGGATGTTGCTATTGATATGCTGCAGGGTAAACTTTTATTTACCGGTGTTTTGCCGGTTACCGTATGCGATAATTTTCAATTTGGGTTTGGATTAAAAACGGCGTCACTGTATGAGCCGGACAACAATTTGCTATCGCCCACACCGGGATTTGATCCACAAAAAATGAAGCTACTGGATTCAATTGCAAATGATGCGGTGCTAAAAAAAGCCGCCCCGGGTTGCCGGGTAATGGTAATAAAGAATGGCAGGATTGCTTATAACAAAGCATTTGGTTATTATGATTACAGCAATACCTTGCCGGTAAACCTGGAAACGGTTTATGATATGGCATCGGTAACCAAAATATGTGCTACTACTATTTCCATCATGCGTTTATATGATGAAGGTAAAATTGAACTAAATAAAAAGCTGGGAGATTATCTTCCATTGGTTCGTGGTACTGATAAAGAAAATTTATTGATAGAAGATATCTTACTGCACCAGGCCGGGTTAGTTGCTTATATCCCTTTTTATAAAGAAACATTAGATAGTAGTGGCGCCCCGTTGCAAAATATTTATTTTAATTCCTGGCGGGAAAATTTCCCCATCAGGGTAGCTGAGAATCTTTACATGCGGACAGATTGGAGAGATACAATGAATAAGCGCATCTTAGATAGCAAACTGGGCCCTACAGGCAAATATATTTATAGTGACAATGATTTTATTTTTTTAGGGAAAGTGGTAGAGGCAATATCCGGAATACCACTCGAAAAATATGTACAGGAAACTTTTTACAGGCCAATGGCTTTAACCAGTATTGGTTTTAGGCCAAGGCTCCGCATGCCATTGGATAGAATTGCACCCACAGAAGATGAAAAAAATTTTCGCAGGCAAGTGATCAGGGGCGATGTACATGATCCCGGTGCAGCCATGTTTGGCGGTGTGGCAGGCCATGCAGGATTATTTAGCGATGCGTATGACCTGGCAGCCATTATGCAAATGCTGTTAAATGGAGGCACCTTTAATGGAAAAAAATATTTGAATAAAGAAACCATTGATTTGTTTACCGGGTACCATAGTAACATTAGCCGCAGGGGATATGGTTTTGATAAACCCGAAAAAGATAATGATACACGGGAGGAACCATATCCCAGCGCATTTGCTTCCCCCAAAACTTTTGGCCATACCGGCTTTACGGGCACCTGTGTATGGGCCGATCCGGAAGAAAATTTAATATTCATTTTCTTGAGCAACCGGGTAAACCCTACTGTAAGCCCCATTTTAAGTAAGATGAACGTGCGGAGTAAATTACAGGATGCCATTTATAATGCCATCCTTAAATAAAAAATCATTTACCAATTTATTTGAAAAAGACATTTGAGATTCCGGATGATAACAGGCTTAGGGCTGTAAAAAGAATAAGCAAACTGATGGATGAAGAATTTTCTGTAGCAGGTTTTAAATTTGGACTTGACCCCATTCTTAACCTGGTACCCATTGCCGGAGACCTGGGTGGCTATATCATTTCTATTGCGCTCATTTTTACCATGATGAAACATGGCGCTTCCGGTAAATTGCTCGTAAAAATGCTGGGGAATGCCAGCCTTGATGCATTACTGGGTGCCATCCCTGTATTAGGCTGGATTTTTGATTTCGTATTTAAAGCCAATACCTATAATGTAAAACTGCTAAGTGAATTTTATGCAGAGGGAAAACATAAAGGTTCAGGCCTGGACACTGTTTTAATTATGCTGTTTTTATTTTTAATTGTCCTCATTGCTGTGGGATGGCTTAGTTTCTGGTTTTTAAAAACAGTTACTGGCTATATAGATCATAATTGGCTTGGATAAAATGGCGAGTTCCTAAATCAATAAATTCACAATTTGTATCTTTATTAATCTTATAAAAAATTTCACTAAATGAAAATTGTTTTATCTGTTTTATTAACTTTTTGCTGGTATTTTGGCATTGGTCAAAATACTTTACTGGGCATTTGGGAAGGAGCCCTTAAACTACCACAGCAGGAATTGAAAATTGTTTTTACTTTTAGTGAAAATGAGGGTCACGCTGCTGCATTATTAAATGTTCCGCAGCAATCACCCATAAGTATTCCGGCAGATACAGTGAACATTACCGCAAAAAATGTGTATGTCCGGTTTAAAAAATTTAAAATCGAGTTTAGGGGTTCTTTAATAAATGATACAACTATTAGCGGCACTTTTTTGCAGGGTGCAGAATTTCCTTTATTACTCACAAAAACAGATAAGGTTGCCAAAGTTGAATTGCCAGCCAGGCCGCAAACACCCAAACCTCCATATCCATACCAGGTAAAAGATGTAGATTTTTATAATGCCGATGAAAGTATCCATTATGGTGGAACCATCACTTACCCGGCAGATAAAACCAATCTTCAAAAATATCCTGCTGTATTACTTATTTCGGGTAGTGGGCCGCAAAACCGTGATGAAGAAATTTTTGGCCATAAACCTTTCGCCATTATTGCCGATTATTTAACCCGAAAGGGCATGTTGGTACTCAGGGTAGATGACCGGGGCGTGGGAAAAACAACGGGAACATTTGCAGGAAGTACCACAGAAGATTTTATGCATGATGCCATTGCTGCTTTTGATTTTTTAAAACAACAACCGCAGGTAAATAAAAAAATGCTGGGTTTAATTGGCCATAGTGAAGGAGGTATGATAGCGGAAATGATCGCTGCTAAAAGGGGCGATATAGATTTTATTATTTTACTGGCAGCGCCAGGCATCAGGAATATTGATTTAATGGCAGCCCAAAATGTAGCCATTTTTAAAAGTAAAGGATTTAGTGTGGCTGCGGCGGAGAATTATGGGAATTTATTTAAGTTGATGTGTACCGGCATTTTAAAATCTAAAACGATGGAAGAAGCGGAAGAAAAAACCGTACAAAATATTATAGAATGGAATGCCCCTATTGCCGTAAAAAAAGAATTGCATTTTGAATCTATAGATACCATTCGCATGTTTGCATCCTCATTTGTAAAAGAAGTATATACTGTTCCTATGCGGTATTTCTTACAATACGACCCCATGCCAAATTTTAAAAAGATCAATTGTAAAGTGCTTGCATTAAATGGCAGTAAAGATATACAAGTGCTTCCCGGCCCCAACCTGGCCGGGATAAAGGAAGGGCTAAAACATTTGAGTAAGAAAAAATATAAAATTGAAGAATTGCCGGGGCTCAATCATTTATTCCAGAAATGTAAGGTTTGCAATATTGATGAATACATAACCCTTGAAGAAAGTTTTTCACCCCTTGCTTTGGAGGCAATGAGCGATTGGTTACAACAGCAAAAAATAATTACTCCTTAAATTATCACTCATCAATTTTCTTGGCCACGCATATTTATCTTTTGGTAAACCGGCAATCCTTACCGGGAATATGATTAGTGATTATGTAAAAGGGAAACAAAAATTTAATTACCCGGTAAGCATACAACATGGTATTATGCTACACCGTGCCATAGACGCTTTTACCGATTCACATGATACAACCAGGCATATAAAAAAATATTTTCAACCCCGGTACCGTTTATATGCCGGTGCCTTTACAGATATTGTTTATGATTATTTTTTAGCCAACGACCCGGCCTATTTTCCCAATGAAGAACAGTTAATGAAGTTTACAGAACGATGTTATTCTTTGTTGCAGCAGGAACAAGCCTGGTTGGGGCCAGTGTTTGGTAAGATGTTTCCCTATATGCGTTCGCAAGACTGGATGTATCATTATCGGTTTCATTCCGGAATTAAAAAAAGTTTTGAAGGTTTGCGCAGGCGTGCATTGTATATTCCTGAAACCGAATCTGCCATGGAAATATTTAGAACGCACGAATCAGATATGCTTCCTTATTGCCATGATTTTTTTGAATCTGTTAAAAAGTTTTCCATTCATACTTTATCTCAGTTAGAGCAATCCTGATTTTTTATCTTTGTTAAAATTTATTCAATGAAAAAAGTATTATTTCTGCTGATTACAATGATAGGGGTAAGCGCTATTAGCCAGGCCCAGCCCAGGGTTCCCGAAATGGATAAATCACCTATGGATATGAGTTATTTTCCGGCCAACTACCCGGTTTTAAAATTGCAGGGTAAAGCGCCGGCTGCCCCTATTGCCCGCATCATTTATGGCAGGCCACAAAGAGATAACCGGCAAATATTTGGGAAACTATTGGAGTATGGGAAAGTATGGCGGTTGGGGGCTAATGAATCTACAGAGCTGGAATTTTTTAGAAATGTAAAAATAGCTGGTAAGCCCGTTAAAAAAGGCAGATATACTTTATATGCCATACCAGATAGCAGTACCTGGGTTTTTGTTTTAAGTAAATCAATTGACACCTGGGGTGCCTTTGATTATAATGCAGCTAACGATATACTGCGGGTAACTGTGCCGGTAGAAAAACAAGCAGAATCTGTGGAAGACTTTTCTTTGTTTTTTGATAAAACAGACACGGGTTGTATGTTAATTGCAGAATGGGAATATGTGAAAGCCGGATTACCAATATCTTTGTGAGTATGAAAATAAAAATTCACGCTCTTGTATTGCTTTTTGTTTTAGCGATAATTTCCTGCAATTCAAAAAAGGATATAAAAGCTACTACAGAAAGTTCAGAAAATTTACAATCTGTAAAAACAAATCCTTATACCAATTTAGATCAATCGCCCATGGATATGATCTACTATCCTGAAAATTATCCCATACTCAGGATGAACCATGGCGATACGGTTCCTCTTGTTGCACGGGTTATTTATAGCCGGCCACATAAAAAAGGAAGACAAATATTTGGTGAGGGGAATGCCTTTCTTTGCCCTTACGGAAAAATTTGGCGGCTGGGAGCCAATGAAGCAACCGAAATTCAATTCTTTAAAAATGTATCAATTGCAGGTACCAATATTCCTGCCGGTGATTATGTAATGTATTGTATCCCTCATGCCGATCGCTGGACGATTGTACTAAATAAAAACCTGTACACATGGGGTTTGCATGTAGATGAAACCAAAGATTTTTTTAGAACGGATGTACCGGTAATGGAGCAAACGCCACCGGCAGAGGATTTCACCATGATTTTTGTAGATGCAAGTGGCGGAGCCGGTTTACTTATGACCTGGGATAATGTGAAAGTGGTATTACCTATTATGTTTTTGAAATAAAGATATCAGAACAAATGAGAGGCGCAGATATAACGCCAATCGCAATTATTACTTTCGTAAGCATCTAACGGTACTGCTTTTTT
This sequence comes from Niastella sp., assembly GCA_016710595.1. Lineage (GTDB taxonomy): Bacteria > Bacteroidota > Bacteroidia > Chitinophagales > Chitinophagaceae > Ferruginibacter. Next base: position 39,250 of record JADJVM010000009.1, on the reverse strand, counting down.
ATTTATCACCGAAGGTTTTAAAATCTTTTCATTTATTAATTTCCTTTTAGACTCCACCAGGTATTCGGTAAATGTTGCTGAGGCCATCCATTCTTTTTGCGGGGGTTCAAAGCCTACTTTATCTTTTCGCCACACAATAGAAGCAGGCAGTCGGGTATCCATCAGGCTTCGTAAAATCCATTTGCCATATCCATTATTTATTTTTTGATGAGAAGGTAATGAAAAAATAAATTTTACGAGATCTGCATTTAAAAAAGGAAGGCGTACCTCTACGCCATGCGCCATACTATTCCGATCGGCGTAGCGCAACAATTCTTCCATACCCATCTGCATACTATTGAAATATAAAATATCATTTAGTTTTGTAATAATAGGTTTATGGATGCCATCCCATTCCCGTCCTTTTACACAGCGCATCAGGTCATTTGTAATATCGGGGTTGTTCACAATCCTGCGGTATTCCCTCCTTTCTAAAGCCAGTGCTGCATGTGAGGGTAGCATAGCGGCAATAAAATTTTTATAACCCCAGGTTAGCATTGCCTTATTTTGTTTTAATAAATACTTTTCTCTTTTTACCATCGAAAATTTATAGCCCGCAGCCATTTCCTGTAAATACCAATGCAGGTATCGGTGATAACCGGCTAAGATTTCATCGGCACCCTGCCCGTCAAGCAATACTTTCACCCCTTTTTGAGCAGCTAATTCATATACTTTGTATTGTGCAAATATGCTGGAACTAGGGAACGGTTCTTCCTGGTGGTATAATAATTTTTCGAAAGTTTGGATGAGTTCAAGCGGCTTAGGATGAACGGTATAATTGGTAAACCCTACCAATTGGGAAGCTTCCTGTATATATTCTTTTTCATCTCTTTCAAACCCCGGGAAACAGGCAGAAAAAGTACAAAAATCTGAAGCTGAGCGGCTGTTTTGTAAAATGGTTTTTACAAACCAAATGATGGTACTGCTATCTAAACCCCCGCTCAGACTGCTTCCTACCGGTACATCGCTGCGCAGTCGGCGGCCAATAGATGTGCGTAAAAGCAACTCAAGCTTATGTAAGATCGCATCATCATGTAGTTTTTGGGTGTGCTGCTTATCAATATCCCAGTATGGTTGCACTTGTAAACGCATATCCTGCAATTGCAACATGGCATAGTGGGCAGGAGGAAGCGAATTAATTTGCAGATAAAATGTTTGTGCTTTATTAGACGGGTTTTGTACGTTGCCTAAAGAAAGATAATTCAGTAACATCTTTTGGTCAAGATCTTTGGGTACGCCAGCTGCCCATAATGCTTTCATTTCGCTGGCAAAGTAAAAAGTATTTTTACCGAGGTGGTAATAAATTGGCTTTTCGCCAAAACGGTCCCGGGCAATAAAAAGTGTTTGCTGTTTTTCGTCCCATAAAGCAAAAGAAAACATTCCATCAAAATATTGAAGGCACCGCTCCCGGTAACAATCATAAGCAGCCAGTATGACTTCGGTATCACTTGCCGTATTAAAACTATAGCCTGCTTTTTGAAGATCTTTTTTTATTTCGGGATAATTATATATTTCGCCATTAAAAACAATGCTATACCGGTTCATGTAATGCATGGGCTGTGCCGCATCATCAGAAAGGTCAATAATCGCAAGCCGGCGATGTGCCAAACCGCAATTACTTTTTTTGTTAATCCAAATCCCTTCTCCATCCGGCCCACGGTGAGCCAGGGTTGTAATCATAGATTTTAATATGGGTTGGCCCACCATATTTGTTTGGGGTGATATAATTCCTGCAATTCCGCACATATTGTAAATATACTTACTCAATTGCAGTTAGCGCTCACGCTACTCAATCTATTTTATGAATGTTCCGGGGGTAAAGAACCATTGCTTTTTTTATCAGTAAATTTGCCCATAAAAAAATAAATAATGGCTACTGAAAATTTTCGATTAAAAAAACAGGGAACAAAATATGTACATGCCGGGGCCGAACCGGATCCTTCTACCGGGGCGATAATGACCCCGATATTTCAAACATCCACTTTTGTGCAGGAAGCCCCCGGGGTAAACAAAGGGTTTGAATATGCACGTAGCCAAAACCCCACCCGCAATAAATTAGAAGAAGCGCTTGCCATTATTGAAAATGGAAATTATGGGCTTGCGTTTAGCAGCGGCGTTGCTGCTACTGATGCAGTTATAAAATTATTAAACCCGGGAGATGAAGTGATTGCAGCTGCCGATATGTACGGGGGAACTTATCGTTTGTTTACCAAAATATTTGAACGCTTTGGAATAAGATTTATTTATGTAGATACAACCAATACTGCTGCAGTTGAAAATGCCATCACTGCAAAAACAAAATTGATATGGGTAGAAACACCCACAAACCCCATGATGAACATTACGGATATTGCAGCAATGGCAGGCATAGCAAAAAAAGTAAAAGCATGGTTATGTGTAGATAATACTTTTGCTTCTCCATACTTGCAAAACCCGCTTGACCTTGGGGCAGATATTGTAATGCATTCCAGTACCAAATACCTGGGCGGGCATAGCGATGTAATTCAAGGCGCCCTGGTGATGAATGATAAAGAGCTACGGGATCAATTATATTTTATTCAAAAAAGTTGTGGCGCTGTGCCCGGCCCTTTTGATTGTTTCCTGGTGTTGAGGGGTATTAAAACTTTGCATGTACGAATGCGCCAGCATTGCGAAAATGGCAGGCAGGTAGCCGCCTTCTTAACATCCCATCCTAAAATAGATAAAGTTTTTTGGTGTGGTTTAACATCTAACCCCGGGTATGATATTGCAAAAAAACAAATGAAAGATTTTGGCGGTATGATGAGTTTTACTTTGAAAGATGACAGCCGGCAAGCAGCTTTAAAAGTATTGACTTCCACCCGTATATTTTCTTTGGCAGAAAGCCTTGGCGGTGTGGAATCATTAATCAACCACCCGGCAACAATGACGCATGCCAGTATTCCAAGAGAAGAAAGATTAAAAACCGGGCTTACCGATGGATTAATCCGGCTAAGCCTGGGTATTGAAGATCCGGAAGATTTAATAGCAGACCTGGAACAGGCCCTGGCACAATAGTCTTTTATATTTTTATTCATGGAACAAACCCGGTTAAAGAAATTCCTTGATGACAAAGTGAAACACTTTAACCGGGTTTCATTTATCCGGGAAGACCCTATTTGTATTCCACATTTATTTAGCAGGCAGCAGGATATTGAAATTGCAGGTTTTTTTTCTGCTGTTTTTGCATGGGGCATCCGCAAAACAATTATTGCAAAATCAAATGAGCTGATGGAGCGTATGGATCATGCACCTTACCAATTTTGCCTGCAACATACAGATGCAGACCTAAAAAAATTATTACAATTTAAGCATCGCACCTTCAACGATACCGATTTGCTTTATTTTATCTCCTTTCTTAAGCATCACTATAGCCGGTATCATTCATTGGAAGATGCCTTTACAAAAAATTTTACAGAAGATTTATTTAGTATCGAAGATGCGCTTAATCATTTTTACAATTATTTTTTTTCTTTGGAGCATGTGCCTGCACGCACACTTAAACATATAGCATCACCCGGCAAAAACTCAGCATGCAAAAGATTAAATATGTATTTGCGTTGGATGGTTAGGAAGGATGATACCGGCGTAGATTTTGGAATCTGGAAAAAAATAAAACCTGCACAATTAATTATTCCTTTGGATGTACATGTAGCCCGGGTTGCCCGGCATTTTAAATTATTGGAACGTAAACAAACAGACTGGGCCGCTGCAGTAGAACTCACAAGTGCTTTACGTTCCTTTGATCCCAAAGACCCTGTGAAATATGATTTTGCATTATTTGCACTGGGCGCCCTTGAAAAATTTTAACTTTACAATAAAAATGCAAACCGGCGTAGAAGAAGCCATTTTTTCTTTGTCATCCAGCCTGGCTGTACAACCTGAAGAAAATGAAAAATTTTTATTGCTGGTGGAGCAAGTACAAACTTTGATAAACGAGGATTTTTCATCATTGGTTTATTTGCTTTATCGCATTGATGTACGTGAATCACTCATTAAAGAAACATTGGCCTTGCATCCCACTGAAAATACAGCCATACTAATTGCCCGGCTTATTATTCAAAGGCAAATAGAAAAAATAGAAACCCGTAAAAAATATAGAAGCCCCGGCCATGATATTCCACCGGAAGATAAATGGTGATCAGCGCTTGAGTTTAAAAAAATAAGAAAATAAATTTTCGCTGGCATTATTTTCAGCAGTGGCATATTCACTTAGTATTTTATCAATGTGCGTTTGGGAATGCGAAAGATTAGATTGTGCACGCTGTGCCGTTATTGCAGTGGGTTTTATACCGGGCTGTAAACCTTCCATAAAATTTCGGGCATGGGCTTCATCCCAGTTCATGCTTCTTTGTAAAAAAGCAATGGCTTCTTCTTTTTTATTTTCCTTTAGTAAAGCATTTACTACGGCGATGGGTATTTGGCGAATGGGCCGCCTTTCATCTTTTGATGCTGGATTCTTACCGGCTTCGTCTAACGCTTTAAAAATTTCACCCAATAATTTAATAAAAGTGCCGGCCATAACTTTTTAAACTAAATTAATACATCAATTTCTTCACAGCCTCTTTATCTTCTTTTTCTTTTGCAAGGTCAAACATAGTTCCAAATACATGGTCCCATAAGGTAGAGCTTACTCCAAAACCCTGGTGCTCATTTTTATAATGATGAAGATGATGGTTTCTCCATAAACCTTTCATCCATTTATAAGGAGGGTTCCATGCATGAATGGCATAATGCATACTTCCATACATTAAATACCCCAAAATAAAACCCGGGAAAAAAGAAAACGCATACCCGGGAGTCCCGAATGCTAAACCAATTAACCAAAACAATGAGAATAAAATAGAAGAAATAATAAGGCTGGGAACCGGAGGCATAAACAACCGTTCTTTGTCTCTTGGATATTCATGGTGGTTGCCATGCATTACATAAATAATTTTTTGAGTGCTTTCTTTTTCTGATACAAAATGAAATACCCACCGGTGCATGATGTATTCAAAAAATGTCCAGAAAAACATACCGGCAAAAAATGTTGCTACAATGGCCCATGTGGGTATATCAAAATGTATTTTGCTATGATATAGCATATAGCCTATGATTGGAATATACATTCCCCAAATAACCAACGGATGTGTTTTGGTAAGATATTCCAGGTACTGGTTTTTAAATAACTGCGCCTGGCCTTTATTATGAATTTTTTCGAATTTCATATACTGGCGTTTTCTACTGCAAAGATACCCAAGATTTGGCAAGCAAAAAAAGATAACATATTTAAAAATTATACGCTGCAACCCACTGTTTAAGCTCACCTTTTGCATATATAACCATTTGATTTTAATGCCATATTTTATTTAGCTAAGGGAGTACTATTTGTTTCCTTTATTTTTACAAAAAATTTAAGGTTATGAAGTTTGTAACGTATTTAAAAGATGAAAGAGATCAACTTGCTTTGTTGGTTGATGGGCAGTTATATGATTTAGATCGTTTGCATCCTGATATGCCGGGTAGCATGACAATGCTGCTGAATTACTGGGATGATTTAATTCCAATAGCCAGCATCATAGATAAAAAAATTAAAGCAGGCGATTTTAAAAATTTGGATACTACTCTTTTTGATGAAGCTGATTTATTAGCGCCCGTTCTGCATCCTTCCAGTTGCCGGGATGGGTATGCATTTCGCCAGCATGTAGCGGCCGCACGCAGGAACCGAAAAGTAGAAATGATTCCCGAGTTTGATCAGTATCCCATTTTTTATTTTACCAATCACAATAGTATCCAGGGTCCGGGCCCGATATATTGTATGCCCGATCATTTTCAAAAATTAGATTTTGAACTGGAATGTGCTGTGGTGATTTGCCGCCCCGGCCGTAACATCCGGGCAGCCGATGCGGACCAGTATATTGGAGGCCTTATGATCATGAATGATATGAGTGCACGCCAATTACAAATGGAAGAAATGAAACTGAACCTGGGCCCTGCCAAAGGAAAAGATTTTGCAACCTGCATTGGCCCCATGCTGGTAACGCTCGACGAACTGGAGCCTTTTGAAGTGGCTTGCAAGCCAAACCATACCGGTAAAGCCTGGAATTTAAACATGACGTGTAAAGTAAATGATATAGAATTGAGCCGCGGTAATGTAAGTGATATGGATTGGACCTTTGCAGAAATCATTGAACGATGCAGCTACGGCGTAACCCTTATGCCCGGCGATGTAATTGGGAGTGGAACGGTGGGTACCGGTTGCCTTTTAGAATTAAATGGTACCGGAAAATTTAATAATCCCGAATACAAAGAACAATGGCTGCAGGAAAATGACGTAGTACAAATGGATATTGACGGGTTAGGCACCCTTGTGAATACCATTGTAAAAGAAGAAAATGAGATGAGCCTTTTTGAATTAAAGAAAAATGTATAAAGATATTATGGGCCGTGCAGCACGGCATAGCCCGGCTTCAGTGGCGTCGCACATTGCAACAGCAGGATGTCTCCCGGCTCATTAAAAAAATAGTTTAATTACAATGCAAATTCATTTAAAAGATATTAGTACTGCAGAAGCACAAAATTATTTGCAGCATGCTATTGCACCCCGGCCCATTGCCTTTGCCTCTACTCTGGCTGCTGACGGATCAGTAAACCTAAGCCCTTTTAGTTTTTTTAATTTATTTTCTACCCATCCACCCGTTGTTATTTTTTCACCGGCACGCCGGGTGCGCAACAATACCACGAAGCATACCCTGCAAAATGCAGAAGAAACAAAAGAAGTGGTAATAAATATTGTAGATTATGATATGGTGCAGCAGGTTTCACTCGCCAGTTGTGAATATGAAAAAGGAGTGAATGAGTTTCTTAAAAGTGGTTTTACCCCCGTACCTGCAACGCTGGTAAAACCCCCCATGGTAAAAGAAAGTAAAGTAAACCTGGAGTGTAAAGTGTTAGAAATAAAACCGCTTGGCCAGGAAGGAGGAGCCGGCAATTTAATTATATGCGAAGTGCTGGTAATGCATATTGACGATTCTATACTGGATGAAAATAAAAAAATAGACCAACGCAAACTGCATCATGTAGCAAGGCTAGGTGGAGACTGGTATTGTAAAGTAGATTCCGGTAATTTATTTAAAGTGCCCAAGCCAAATATAAAACTGGGTATTGGGGTAGATGCGCTGCCTATGAATATCCGAAATAGCAATATTCTTAGCGGCAACAACCTGGGCCAGCTAGCCAATGTAACCCAACTGCCATCCATTGATCCTGCATTTGATGATGAGCGTTTAAAAAATATTGTACAATATTTCTCTCTCAACCCTGCAGATATGGAAACAGAAATGCACCAATATGCTAAAGAATTATTGGTTGAAAATAAAGTGGACCAGGCCTGGCAGGTCTTACTATCGGCATAAATATTTAGAGAACAGTAGAGGCAGCCTATATGGCAAATAATTATGATAAAGACCTCAGTTTTTTGCATCCTGTGATTTCTCTTACACGTAACTATTTTTGATCAATAACAAGCTTACGTTTTCAGTAATTACATGAATACTGAATAATGAGTAAAATAGTATGTTTATTATTTATTTCTTTATCTCTGCTATTGACGCTATTTTTGTACAAATGCTCACTTATAATCTTTTTGTTTACGGTTCATTACGCAGCGGGTTCCGTAACCCGGCTTACAGTTACCTCACCGAAAATTTTCATTTAGTAGGTGAAGCAGTTGTAAAAGGAATGTTGTATGATAATGGAAATTTCCCGGTTGCCCAACCCTTTAATGACGACCATTTTATTAATGGCGAATTATATGCACTTAAAAATCCAAATGAATTTGCATGGGTATTTGGCCAGTTGGATGATTATGAAGGCATGAATACTGAAGATGATATTCCACCTGCATACATCCGTAAAGAAACCATCGCTTATATTGACGGCAAACCTATTGACGCCTGGATCTATTGGTACAATGGCGATATAAGCAATATGGAACCCATAGAAACCGGCGATGTGTTAAAATACCTGCAGCAAAAGAACAAACCCTAATGAGCATGGGGCAAGGATTACCTACAATATATTTCCTGTCAGATTTTCATCTGGGCGCCCCCAATGCTGAAAAAAGCCTGGAACGTGAAAAAAGGATCATCCGTTTCCTGAACAGTATTAAAGACCATGCTGAAACCATTTTTATTTTGGGCGACCTCTTCGACTTTTGGTTTGAATATAAAAAAGTAGTGCCCAAAGGCTATACCCGTATATTGGGAAAGCTGGCCGAACTTACCGATAGCGGTATTTCCATTCATTTTTTTGTGGGCAACCACGACATGTGGATGAAGGATTATTTTCAAAAAGAATTAAACATACAAGTTTATTTTGAACCCACTCCTTTTGAGTTTTCAGGAAAAAAATTTTTAATAGGCCATGGTGATGGGCTGGGGCCCGGCGATAAAGGATACAAGTTTATCAAAAAAATATTCAGGAGCCCCATATCCCAATGGCTGTTTGGCATATTACCGCCTTACCTGGGTATGGGGATTGCAGATTTTTTTAGTAGAAAAAGCAGGGCACAAACCGGTAATACCGATGAAGTTTTTCTGGGTGAAGAAAAAGAATGGTTGATCATTTATGCGAAAGAAATTTTGCAAAAAAAACATTACGATTATTTTATTTTTGGGCACAGGCATTTACCCATTGACCAGCTCCTGCACAATAACAGCCGCTATATCAACCTGGGCGATTGGATAAAATACTTTACCTACGCATCCTTTGATGGTAACACTATAACTTTACAAAGCCATAAAGAGTTTTAATGCGCAAGATCATATTTGTACATATTGTCTTTATTTGTTTAGCTGGCATTGGTTGTAGTTGTGCGCAAACAATCACGGCTGCAAAAGATAGTGCAGGTGAGCCTTCAAATAATTCACCCGGCAAAATTTCATTTACCCTATTACATCGTATTACCGGTGCTTTTAATTTTATGGAAGTAGATGCCTTAGACAATGTTTTTTTAATTACCACCAATTATCAATTAATAAAATTTAATGCCAAAGGAGATTCGGTTGCCGTTTTTAATAATGTAAAAAAATATGGCACCCCCTCTCTTATTGATGTAAGTAACCCATTACGCCCGCTTATCTATTATAAAAATTTTTCCACGCTGCTAATGCTGGACAGGCAGTTAAGCCTGCGCAACCAAATTAACTTTAGAAAAGGGAATATCTTTTCAGTGAGTATTCTGGCCGCTGCTTACGATAACAATGTGTGGATATTTGATGAACAGGATTTTAAACTTAAAAAAATTGATGCCGAAGGTAAAGTGCTTTCTGAAACAACCGATTGGCGAATGTTGTTTACTGAACTTCCAAACCCGCAATGGATGAAAGACAGCGATGGGTTTGTGTACTTATACGACAGTACAAAAGGGTTTTTTATTTTTGATTATTATGGCAGCCTGAAAAATACGATCCCGTTTTTAAATTGGCAGCAAGTAGCTGTATCAGGAAATATTTTGTATGGGTTTACAGGCAATATCCTCAACAGTTATCAACTTCAATCTTTGCAATTAAAAACATTTACTTTACCCAATGTTTTTAAAGATTATACCGGCATTAAAGCCATGAATAACAGGTTGTATATTTTAAATAAAGATGCTGTGGAAGTGTACAGCATACAATAGTTACTATGGAATTTTTACATCATATCATACTTGGGAATACCATTCAAAACTGGCTAATAGTAGCTGGTATCATTTTATTAGCGCTCCTGCTGAAGCGTTTTATTTCGCACCGCATTGCTTCTTTATTATATACTTTGCTTTCTACCAAATGGAAAAATATGGAAAAGCGAGGCTTTGTTCGCCTTACCATAAAACCCACCAGTTGGTTTATCTTTTTACTCATCAGTATCATCACACTCGATAAATTAAATTTTCCGCCAGAATTCGATCATAACATTTATGGCCATTCCATTGCGGGTATAATGGACAGGCTGGGCGTAGTAATGCTGGTTATCAGTTTCACCTGGTTTGTAATGAGCGTGGTTGACTTTATTTCTTTACTTCTTATTTATAAAGCGCAGCAGGAAAATGAAAAAAGCCATGGCCAATTGGTTGTTTTCTTCCGTGATTTTTTAAAAGTTATTATTGGTATCATCGGGTTTTTATTATTACTAAAACTGGCCTTTAACCAGGATATTGGAAACCTGCTTACCGGTTTAAGTATTGTGGGCGCCGCCCTGGCCCTTGCCGCTAAAGAAAGCCTTGAAAATTTAATCGCTTCATTTATCATATTTTTTGATAAACCATTTTTTACCGGCGATGCTGTAACCGTAGATAACCTGAGTGGCGTGGTAGAAAAAATTGGCCTTCGCAGCACCCGGTTGCGTACCGCCGATAAAACTTTAGTTACCATCCCAAACAGGCAAATGGTGAGCAGTGCAGTAGATAATTTAAGTATGCGTACCCATCGCCGTTGTGTAATGAGCTTTGACCTGGTTGCAACAACCCAGGTTGCTACTGCCAATGAATGTATAGCGGGTATTAAAAAGATTTTAGCTACACATGATAAATTAATTCAAAGCAACACCGTGTTTGTAACTGATTTCAGCAAAACCGGTTTAAATATTACTGCCGAATATTTTACCATCCCATTTACCCTTGCTGAATTTAATCAACTAAGGCAAGAGATTTATTTAAGTATCATGAAATTGATGGAAGATTTAAAAATTGAATTGATAAGCTCCGGTAATACCATTAAGCTGGTAAATAATACCAGTACAGCATCCAAAGACAGCTCTATTTTATAAGCAGCATCCAATAATATTGGCGTAACTTAGGTAAAATATATTTTATGAAACCTTCTTACATAATATATGCCATTCTGTTTTTCTCATTAATCGCTTGCAAAAGCAAAAAATATAACGACTTTGGCAATGAAATTTTAGAAGATAACATTAGCTATTTGCAACCCAATGAACCGGGTTGTAAAGGTGCTGTACTCAACCTGGTTTTATCTTCTAAAAAAGTACAAGACCTGTTGAGCTCCATTGATGAAACAGTAAAAAAGAATGACGGTACCGGCCATGGTTTTGTTTTAGATGGCAGCCCCCATCCTCAATCAGATGGGATTACGAAGCAAAGTGAGAAATATGAATTTTCAGTACATGAAATTTACCCTGATATGCATTCTGTGGTTGCCCAGTTTTCATATAATCCTGTAAAAAAAGAATTATACCAGTTTGGCCCGCTTAATAATGTGAATACGATCATTGATTATGATACCAGTTTTTTAAGGAAAATAGACGAGGCTTGTCATTAAAATAATTATTTCAATAAAGCGGCCAACTCTTTATCCCATTGGCCCGAGCTACCATATTCTACCAGCCGCCCCGTTTCCTTACCACCTTTTAAAACAATAATGGTGGGCACATTGGTAATATTAAAAATGTTGCTGAGGTTACCCAGCGATTTTTTAGCACGGGTTACCCCTATAAATGAAATATCCTTATCGGCAATGCCACTCAGCTCCTGGAGTTTAAAAAATTTTGGGATTATAAAATGAGTGTCCTCGCACCAGGTACCACCAAAAACTAAAAACGTAAACCTGCCTTTCGCTTTTTCCATAACATCCAATACTTCGGGAGCAGGGGAATAGGCATCCTGGTTTGATTTATACCAGTTATACTCAGCATGGTTCATGATGGCGTATTTACTAATGAGGCCATTTAAAATATACGACCCCGGCTGAACACTATCTGCATAAGCAGTATAAGGGGTTTGGGCTTGCAGGCTGTTACTTATTACCAATGCCAGCAAAATGCCCGTCAACATTTTTTTCATAAGGTTATATATTTGCTTTTAATTCCAGTAAAAAGCCTTTCAGTTTTTGTAAAGACTCTATAAGCGCATATTGTTCTTCTGCTTTTTTATTTTTTTTGATGAAATCTTTGGCTCCCTCAATCGTATATTTTTTTTCACGCAATAAAAAATAAATCATTTGCAGGTTCTTCACATCTTCGGGCCTGAATAACCTGTCACCCTTTCCATTTTTTTTGGGTTTTAATATCTCAAATTCATTTTCCCAAAAACGGATAAGCGATACATTTACGCCAAACATACCCGCTACCGTTCCAATTGAATAATATCTTTTTGTAAACAATTCTTCATCGGCAGGAATATCCACTTTATCAGTATGGGCATCCATATCGCTTAGGCGCATACGGCCACGGGGTGACTTGCGTAGTTTCTTTTCTTTTACTTTTTTAGCAGTTGCGTAAATTTCAGGCAGCACTACCGGCTCTTCATTTATTATAAGGGGTTCTGCATCCACCGTTTCTTTTAGTTCATTTTCAGGTAACTCCTCATTTAGTTTTGGGTCAGGTTCATCCCTCCCAAAGTCAAAAGCGATTTGTGTAAGCTTTTTCATACTTTAAAATTACTGATTAAGTTTTACTTGGGGTACCTGGCCCAAAAATCATGCTGCAGAAGCATTGTAAGGTATGCATCTGAATTTTGGTTGTAAAAAATTGTAATCTTTAATCAAAACTCCTGGCGCTTCCGGTAGCAGCTATTTTTAAGAGCCGTTCATATTGCTCAGGCCCCAGGTCGTTATAAAAAAAGTAAACAGGGTCCACTGCATTTCCATTTATATGCACTTCATAATGGCAATGTGGCCCCGTGCTTTTTCCGGTACTTCCAACCCATCCCACAACTTCGCCCCGTTTTACTTTTTGGCCGGCACGTACTTTTATACGTACCATGTGGCCATACAGGGTTTCATAACCATACCCGTGGTTAATCATTACATGGTTTCCATATCCACCTTCGCTATACCCGGCCACTTCTATAACACCATTGCCCGTCGCATAAATAGGCGTACCCTGGGGCGCAGAAAAATCGAGACCCTTATGCATTTTGGGCGTACCATACACCGGGTCAATACGGCTGCCAAAGCCGCTGGCTATGCGGTTGAGTTGTTTATTGCTTACCGGTTGTATAGCAGGGATACTGGCCAGTTTCTCATCCTGGTTTTTAATGAGGTTCTCAATTTTTACATAGCTCTGTAATTGGTATGTAATGCGGGCATTCAGGTTATTAAGTTGGGCAGCAATATCTTTTCCTATAATATCTTCATCCATACCACTCACTTTATCAAACTCTTTTTGTTTTTCTATAAGTTTTGCCCGGGCACTATCCGGCACCGGGTTCGCTTCAAATATTGAACGATATACTTCATTATCTCTTTTTTCAAGTTCAGCCATTTGCTGCTCTGCCGTTTTTAGCTTTCCCCTTAAAACATTATAGTTATCGGCCAGTTCTTTATATTTTTGGCGGCTTTCTATGTCGGCAGGTTTTGGAAAAAAACGATTATAAAAATAAATCACAATAGCAGAACTTACCAGCAAAGCACTTAAAAAACCAATGGTACGGAGCAACTTTACCCTAAGTGGTGTAACTAATTTTTCATACCGCAAAGACTGGGTATTATAGTAATATTTGATTTTTTTCATAAAATGATCTCAAGCGCTCCCCATACTCATCCCGATTAACTAAATTTGCTGCTTCTGAAAAAGAAAATCCTTTTTTGGTACCCGGCAAAAGTAGCAATTCCCGGCTTCATGGGCGTCGCACTCTTGTACGGCATACCGGGGAGCAGCAGGGGCTGTACAAATATAACCCCATAACACTAAAAATCAACCCGTATAAAATTTTTGAATACATGATGACGGCAACAGCAATAAGAAAGGCTTTCCTGGATTTTTTTATCAGTAAGAACCATAAAATAGTTCCCTCGGCACCCATTATTGTAAAAAATGATCCTACCCTGTTGTTTACCAATGCAGGCATGAATCCTTTTAAAGATTATTTTTTAGGAAATAAACCGGCTCCTTTCCCACGTATTGCAGATACCCAAAAATGCTTAAGGGTAAGTGGTAAACACAACGACCTGGAAGAAGTAGGCGTAGATACCTATCATCATACCATGTTCGAAATGCTGGGCAACTGGAGTTTTGGAGATTATTTTAAAGCCGAAGCCATTGCCTGGAGCTGGGAATTATTAACTGAAATTTATAAGATCCCAAAAGAAAATCTATACGTTACCGTTTTTGAAGGCGATGAAAAAGAAGGCTTACCTAAAGATGAAGAAGCCTGGAATGAATGGAAAAAATATGTACCAGAAAGCCATATTTTACTCGGCAATAAAAAAGATAATTTTTGGGAAATGGGCGATACCGGCCCATGTGGCCCCTGCACAGAAATACATGCCGACTGCCGCAGCGCTTCCGAAAAAGAAACAGTACCCGGTGCAAGCCTTGTAAATAGCGACCACCCGCAAGTAATAGAAATATGGAATAATGTATTCATACAATACAACCGCAAAAAAGACGGGAGCCTGGAACCCCTGCCCGCCCGTCATGTGGATACGGGAATGGGTTTCGAAAGATTGGTGCGGGTACTGCAAGGCAAAAACAGTAATTATGATACCGATGTATTTGCAGGAACTATCCAGGCAACTGAAGCCCTGGTAAACAAAAAATATACCTATTCTGATGCTAAAGAAGATGTAGCCTTCCGGGTGCTGGCAGATCATATAAGGGCTATTGGTTTTACCATTGCCGATGGGCAACTCCCCGCTAATACCGGTGCCGGTTATGTAATCCGGCGAATTTTACGCAGGGCAGCAAGGTATTATTTTTCTTATCTCAATTATAAGAAACCATTGCTGCATCAATTGCTTCCGGTAATAGCCGATCAGTTTAAAGAAGTGTTCCCGGAATTACATGCACAAAAAGATTTTGTGGCCAAAGTAATTAAAGAAGAAGAAGAAACCTTTTTACGGACCCTCGATAAAGGGTTAAAAAAAATGGATGAATTAATACAACAGGTAAGTGAGAATAAACAAATAGAAGGCGCTGCTGCTTTTGAATTGCTGGATACTTTTGGTTTCCCTATTGATCTTACCCGATTAATTGCATCTGAAAATAATGTAACAATTGATGAGGCTGGTTTTACTGCACACATGCAAAAACAAAAAGACAATAGCCGTGCAGCAACCGTATTAGATATGGAAGATTGGGTAATAATTAATGAAGGCAACAGCAAAGGCTTTGTGGGTTATGATACTTTAGAAACCGAAACGAAGTTATTAAGGCACAGGAAAGTTTCGGGCAAAGGAAAACAGCAATACCAGCTTGTACTGGAACAAACTCCTTTTTATGCCGAAAGTGGCGGCCAGGTAGGCGATACGGGTATTTTAGCTTTTGGCGAAACGCAAATCCCTGTCATCAATACCAAAAAGGAAAATGACCAGATAATTCATTTTGCAGAAGCGCTGCCATCCAATATTAATGCTGAAGTTATTGCAAGAGTAGATGTACAAAAAAGAAAGCACATTGCCGTACACCATAGCGCCACACACCTTATGCATGCCGCATTAAGAGAAGTACTGGGTAAGCATGTGGCACAAAAAGGAAGCCTGGTAAATGAGGAACACCTGCGTTTTGATTTTTCTCATTTTGCAAAACTTAGTAACGACGAAATAAATAAGGTAGAAGAAATAGTAAATGAAAAAATAAGAGAAAATATTCCGGTTGTAATCAAAAGCATGAATAAAGAGGAAGCGATTGCAATGGGTGCCATGGCTTTGTTCGGTGAAAAATATGGCGATACCGTTCGGGTAGTGATTATGGATCCAGGTTACTCAATAGAACTTTGTGGGGGCACCCATGTAGGCAATACCGGTGAGTTGGGATTGTTTAAAATTAAAACAGAAGCTGCAGTAGCAGCAGGGGTAAGGCGTATAGAAGCATTGAGCGGAAATGCGGCGATGCAATACCTCAATAAAAATTATAATGAACTGCAACTTATAAAAGAGCGGTTAAAACAACCACAAGACAGCCTGAAAGCCATTGAACAGGTACTCACTGAAAATATACAATTACAAAAACGTATTGATGCTTTGGAAGCCCGGCAAATGGTGGGTATCCGCAATGCCTTGCTACAAAAAGATGAGATCATCAATGGCATAAATTTTATAGCAGATATTGTAGAAGTGAACAGCCCTGATGCATTAAAAAAACTTTGTTTCGATATCCGGCACCACATCCATGACCATGTAATTGTACTTTGTGCCAATATTGGCGGCAAGGCGTTTGCAGCCATAGGTATTAGTGATACCGTGGCAAATGCAAAAGGGTTAGATGCTTCAAAACTCATCAAAGAAACAGTAAGCCCGCTCATACAAGGTGGGGGTGGCGGCCAAAAAACATTGGCAACTGCTGGGGGTACCAATACCAGTAAGCTGGCGCAGGTAATAGAAAATGTAAAAGCTGTTATTTCAGAAATATAGATAACCTATAAGAAGTAAGCACTCTTTTATGCTTTTAACATTCCTTAAATACAGTTATATGTTAGGAGTCAGTAGATCAACCTCAGCATTATGGATCAATCAGATATTCTAATTTTTTATTGCAGAAACTCCATCATCATTTAAATAAACAAACACATTGTTTTTATTCCAGTTTGACCAATCAATCCAATCAATGTGAGCCTCAATTTTTTTACCAGCCTGGATAATTAAAATGGGGTATTTTGAAAATAAATTATAATCTAATCTAATAATTCTGAGATCATTTGAGACCGAATCTATTTTACTGATTGCAGCATGCTCAGAATATATTGAATCAATTTTCTGCCCCGATTTATTTTTAACGTAAACAAAAAACTCTTTTGGCTTTTGAAGTGGTGTATCCTTATAAGTTATTCCATTATCAAATATAAAAATTGAATCCACATTTGCCGCACATCTGCCAAAATCACATAACCCCCAGTTTGCTTCAAAAATGTTCTTTCCTTTATATAGATATAAATTAAGCAATGATTCTTCAGATGGATAAGGTACAGGAAGTTTTACTACAATTTGTTTTGTTTCACCTGCATCAATGCTTTCTTTTATGACCGTATTGGAATTTATTTTAATTGAATCAATTTTGGTAATAGATCTGTTTATAAAATTGATTTTAGCAGTCGAAGGCTGCCCATTACAAGAAAATAAAAAGGCTGCAAAGATCACTATCAATAAATTTCGAATCATGGCTATTGGTTTGTTGGTTTTAATTGTGTTTCGGAATATATTCCATTTAAACAAGAGGGGCAATCCTGGATACCATCATGAGGATCAATATCATATCTTTCCGAAATATTAAAGTCTAAGGGAGTTAGATATTTCAGCTCTCCATTATTTAATTTTGTCATAATCGCACTTGAAATGCTGTTATTTGAAGTTAACCAAAAGCCGCTCATACAATTTGAAATGACTCGTAGAAAAAATAATTTCATTTGAATTGAAAAACTACTTTAGCTTTACTCTAAGTCCTATTTTTTCAAACCCTATATCATATTTGTGGTTCCAGAGACCTATAGTAAATAGCTTAGAATATGAAGCCGGATTAAATATACCTAGTTTTTTTTTCCTGGCAATGTAAGATGCACTTGTGGGGTCTAGATTATTTTGAATAAACATGATTTTTCCTGTAAATTTTGGAGGAATTATTGAATAACCTAAGATGATACTATCCTTATTTTCATTTTGAAATATTTCGATCTCCCTAAAAATACTAAACGTATCATCCTTACTCTTTAAAAAAAATATTACAGAATCTTTCTTTAAGTCTTTTAGTATAATTTCTTTTGTTTGAAGATTTACATTGTTACATGACATGATAATGGAGATAAAAAATGTAATTATAATGTAGCGCATTTTAATTTTTTTATAGGTTTGTCGGTGTTAAAGCAGAGGTTGAAAGAATTCCATTTAAACAAGTTGGACAATCTTGAACATCGTCATCATTTGCATCATATTTTGGAGAAGATACAAAGTTTAAGGGTTTTATATATTTCAGCTCTCCATTATTTAATTTTGTCATAATCGCACTTGAAATGCTGTTATTTGAAGTTAGCCAGGAGCAGCTTATGCAATAAGAAATTCCAACATTATTATTAAATAAATCCATTTCTTTTTCTAAGTGAAGTAGGCTTGGCACTTCGGATTAATATGCAAAAAAATTAGTTCTAATAATATTTACTTTGCGGCATTCGCCATATTACTTTATTATTTTTATCTAATTTAATAAGGTAGTCATTTGTTAGATCTCCAGATAAATCGTTGTAGCTATAGCTATTTATTGGATTCATATTTTTAATAAAAATGGATATAAAAATTGTAATGTCGTGCTTATTTGACATTGGCATGCCAAAGGGAATCTCATTTGTTACCGTGTCGAATAAATTAATATTATCAAATTTGACGTTATAAACATCGGCAGATGATATAGAAATCTTAACACTATCTATTTTGAAATCGCTTTGATTAATAAATATTACTTTTCGATTTTTGGTATTACATGCGGTAAAAAGCAAAATAATTAGAAATAATTTCATAAATTATTGGTTTGTTGGGATTAAAAATGTGTATGTTGTTATGCCATGAGTGGCTGTTTCTGGGTTATTTGTACCATTGGTTCCATAAAAATTAGGATCGCCATTTTGATCCAATAAATCCCCATTAGGCTTAAATTTAGGAGACCAAATAGGTGTTATATATTTCAGCTCTCCATTATTTAATTTTGTCAAAATCGCACTTGAAATACTGTTATTTGAAGTAAACCAGGAACAGCTTATGCAATAAGAATGACTTATTTATATGTAACTTTTATCTTTCCTTCAACAGTTATATTAATTGATACTTCTTTAGGAGTATAACCTATATCATCATAAAAAGTAAATCCATCACTACCCATTACACTATCTTTTAATGATAGAAAAAAAAACAAATCCTTCCCATTTCTTTTTAAAGTAAGATACACAACTGTGTCAAGTTTAGTTGACAAATTGTTTATTTTAAATAACGTATCTTTTTGACTTATACAGAAAAAATCTACCGGATTAGATACTTCTGAATAGATTCTAAATTTAGTCTTTGACTGAGTAAAGCAACTCATCAAAATAATAATTATTCCAAATAGTAAAATAAATTTCATGATTTTTATAGATTAGTTTGAGCTATAAAACTATCTGCTGTAATACCATGGGTTGCTAGTTGAGAATTTCCATTTACATGATAAAAATTATTATTGATTCCATTAGGATTAGGCCCGGCAGGATCAGGTGTTGGTTCTACATTTTTTAGATATTTCAGCTCTCCATTATTTAATTTTGTCATAATCGCACTTGAAATGCTGTTATTTGAAGTTAACCAGGAGCAGCTTATGCAATAAGAAATTCCAACATTATTATTAAATAAATCCATTTCTTTTTCTAAGTGAAGTAGGCTTGGCACTTCGGATTCATGAGCAAATGCAAACATAGACACGATAACAGAACCAGAAAGAGCATTGGGGCCAATTAATCTTGGTGGTACATCCCTGGTATTAATTGCCTGAAAAAAAGCATGCCGAAATGCATCCTGCTTACCAATTAAAGGATCTGGCAGTCCCGTAGCATCAGCGGCATCATAGGCTTCTTGAATATTATTTTTTATTGTAAATGCTTGTAAAGGATAAATCGCAATAAGTATTTTTTCATCATGCGTTAATTCATCGTATTGATTAGTTACCCGGGTAATATCAAGATTAAAGTTTAATGGATTATCTAACCAATTGAAATCTTGCCACCATACATTTTGATTATTACCAGTAGCACTATGTCCGTTTACGAAATTTAAATAATTGTTATCAGTTACCAGCTTTGTTATATGGTCTTTCCCGATTTCTTTTACTTCATCACTATAATTTAAACTAATATAGTTATAAATTTGTTGCGTAAGTATTGAATGTTGCGTAAGAAAATTGGCTTCTGCAATACTTAAATTTAAAGTTGCAGTCAAATAGTTAACCATTATTGAATTGTCTATCGGTTCATCTTCGATAGGCTCCCATCCTCCGCCACCACCTTCACATGGATCTACTACATTACTTTCATTGGGGTTGTTTCCTTTTGCAAAAGGTGCCGGGTTATTGGGAGTGCCATTACATGGGTCAGGTGGAGTTCCTCCACTTCCAGCATTGCCGCCGTTACCGGGTGGTATGCCGGGAGGATTGTTTCCCGTTCCGCCGTTTTCTCCTCCTCCAGTACTTCCATCATCAAACCAGCCACTATAGCAAATATCATATATTTTTTGGCATAAGCCGCACCCGCTTAAATAGTCACAACCATTCGGTTGGTTATCGCAATAATCAGGCGTGCCACAGTAGTATATGTCTGTACATTCTTCAAAATAAGTGTACATATTGTTGGCCGCCATAGAGTCTGTGTTTTTCTCTAAAATAGTAATTTTTTTTGCGCCTGAAGAACCCATCGTTAAAAACAAACTGCTATCGGTAATATTAAATGATTTATAACCCAGGCTTCGATTATTAAGCCACATAAAAAATAAAGCATATTTTTCTGCTGTGCTGTCTATTTGTGAAGAACCATGCACCCTGTTTTTATATTGCCAGTCGCATAAATAATAGAAAGCGGTATCTGTCTGGTTCACAGAAATAACCATGCTGGCATTTACATAATTTTGATTGTCCCGAACAAAGGGGACATAAAATACCTGGACACCTTCGTTTTCAATTTTAGAAGTGGGTTTTTGTTTTTGTTTAAAGTTTATTATTTTATCCCATCGTGGGTAGCCAATCTGCTTTACGGTTTTAGCTATAAAATGAAGCGAATCATTTTTTCTTTTAATAAAATTTACCAAAGCATTTTCTACCAGATCTGCACTCCGGTGCAAATTAAAAAAATTTTCTTCGATGATTGCTAGTATTTTGCATTGGTGTGGTAGACAGGCTGTCCATTTTTTACAGGCTGCAAATAACACAATTGTTAGGAACTAATTAAATCCAAAAAAGTTTGCGGGGGGGGGTAGCTTTAAATTTCATAAACATTTGGTTAAGGGTTAAAAACTATTTTACAAATATAGGGAAACATCTCATTTCAAACAATGGGGAAAAACCCCGTAGTTTGTTTGAATCATTTTTTGCAAAAAAATATTTGTAATGATTTTTTTTAAAATATTAAAAACTGCTTTTTGACGAAAATACTAATTGAATAACTTTAGCTAATTTTTTTTGCACTGTTAGTATCCCGGCCGACAGAAAAGAGAAAATTATTTTGAAAGGATATGCTACAAAGTTAACCTTCTACCAAAAAGCAATACACTTCTTTTGGCCCATGTACGCCGGTTACCAGGGTTTTTTCTATATCTGCTGTGCGGCTGGGGCCTGAAGCAAATGTTATCAATGATGGGAAATGATCTTTGTATTTTTCTTTTAAAAACTGGAGGGCATTTTTTATGTCGTACAGCAATTGATGATTGTACGCAATACAAATATGAACCGGGGCATATACACTGGCAGTACGCCCGGTGGCTTGTGCGGCACTCAATACAATACTCCCTGTTCGGGCTACCAGGTATTCGCAACCGGTGATAGAAGCATCGCAATGAGCAAGGTCGCTTGTAAGCATTGTACCTAACTGTTTTAATGCAGGTAAGAATAAAGGTTCAGTACAATAAATTTTTTCTAATTGCTGTTGTAAAAGAAGTGACTGTAATTGCTGCCATAATATTTCTTCATTGGTACAGTAAATGAATTTACCCTGCAATTTTGTAAATTCTTCGGCAAAAGTTACGGTATCATCCTCTGTGCTGGCAGTAAATACAGATTCCTGTCCTTCACTGCCGCTATAAGGAAGGGGAACAGGATGGCTTAAAGCTTCCCGGATTTTTTTTAAAATATTTTCTTTTGCCTGGTTCGATTGCATGGCCTTGATTAAATGCCTGTTAAATCGCAGGGGGATCTTTTAATGTTTCTGGAATCCCGGTATTGGGTTCAGGAAGCGCTACGGCATCTTCGGGCTTTACAGGATCTTCTAAAAGTTTTTTTTCTTCATAAGGGCGTTTACCAATCAGTTGCTCCACATCACTTTTAAATAATACTTCTTTCACCAATAATTCTTTTGCAAGTTTTTCAACTGCCCAGCGATATTTCGTTAACAGTTCTTTTGTTTTGTTATACGCAGTTTCTACCAGTTTCCTTACTTCCTCATCAATCATTTTACCTGTTTCTTCACTATATGGTTTGGTAAAATAATTTTCTTGTTGCGGATCATAAAAACTGATGTTTCCTACCTTATCATTCATGCCATACATAGTTACCATGCTGTAAGCAATTTTTGTGATTTGTTGTAAATCATTGCTGGCGCCGGTACTTATTTTACCAAAGAAAATTTCTTCGCTTGCCCTGCCACCCAGTGTCATACAAATTTGATCCATTAACTGGTCAGTATTGTATAAGTATTGTTCTTTAGGTGTGTATTGTGCATAGCCCAGCGCTGCAGAACCACGGGGAACAATCGTAACTTTTAATAAAGGATAAGCATGCTCCAGGAACCAGCCGCATATTGCATGGCCGGCTTCGTGATAGGCAATAATTTCTTTTTCATCGGGAGAAATGATCTTATTCTTTTTTTCTAGCCCTCCAATTACCCGGTCAATCGCATCCTGGAAATCGCTCATGTCCACAGCTTCTTTATTTTTTCTTGCCGCAATTAAAGCCGCTTCATTACATACGTTGGCGATATCGGCGCCCGCAAAACCGGGTGTTTGTTCTGCCAGTTTATGAATATCGAGGGTTTGTGAAATTTTAATAGGGTTTAAATGCACTTTAAAGATGGCTTCTCTTCCTACTAAATCGGGACGGTCAATTGATATCTGCCTATCGAAACGGCCCGGCCTGAGTAATGCACTATCCAAAACATCAGGCCTGTTAGTAGCAGCCAGGATAATTATGCCCAGGTCGGTACCAAAGCCATCCATTTCTACCAATAATTGATTCAGCGTATTTTCTCTTTCGTCGTTACTCATCATCACATTTTTACCCCTTGCACGCCCAATGGCATCTATTTCATCAATAAAAATAATACAAGGCGCTTTTTCCCTCGCTTGCTTAAAAAGATCCCTTACCCTGCTGGCACCCACACCCACAAACATTTCTACAAAATCACTACCACTCAGGCTAAAGAATGGAACCTGTGCTTCGCCGGCAACCGCTTTTGCCAATAAAGTTTTACCGGTACCGGGAGGGCCAATCAATAAGGCGCCCTTTGGAATTTTACCTCCCAGGTTCGTATATTTTTTTGGGTTCATTAAAAAATCTACAATTTCCATCACTTCTACTTTGGCTTCGTCAAGCCCCGCTACATCGGCAAATGTGATATTTACACGAGTGCCTTTATCAAATAATGTGGCTTTAGATTTACCAATATTAAAGATACCACCCGGGCCTCCTGCACCACCTGGGCCGTTCATTTTGCGCATCATCATTACAAAAACCAATACCAATAAAAAGATGGGCAATAAGGTATTCAGCAATTGGCCCCAACCTTCTCCTTCGCTACTGGCATCTTGTTTTACTTCGGGTATATTTGGGTTCTTTTTATAAAATTCCTGCAAGTCGGCGGCAAAAGATTTTGAATCGGCAATCGAAAAATACAACTGTGGTTCTGCCAGTTTTTTTGATATGTCGTATCTCTTATCATCGTTTGCTGTATTCAGGATATTACTGTAAAAAGATGACTTGGCTTTTAAGCTATCGGGGTTAATAGAAACCCTTACAATATCTTTATTACGAATAACGGTAATCAATTTTACATCTCCTTGTTTTACCATTTCATAAAAACTCTGTTGAAATGTTTCTACGCCGCTACTGTTGGCGTTTCTAAACAGGGTAAAAGTGATAAGGCTTAAAAAAACCAGGCCCCATATCCAATAAATATTAAACTTTGGTTTTTTATTTTGTGGATCCTCGTTTCCTATGCCGGGTTTTTCGGGTAGCATTTTTTTATTATTAGTTTGCTTATTCATTTGTTATGGCACCATTTTATTAGGTGGTTACTTATTTTAAATTATTCGTGTTCCATCATGGGGGCATCACTCCACATTTCTTCCAGCTGATAAAATTTACGGGGATCGGGCATCATAATGTGCACCACCACATTTATATAATCAATCAAGATCCATTGTTGCGCTTGTTTTCCTTCATGCTTATAAGGAAGTTCACCGCATTTTTGTTTTACTTCATATTCTACCGAATCGGCAATGGCCCTTAACTGGGTTGTATTATTTGCTTCACAAACAAT
The DNA here is from genome assembly GCA_016710595.1 of Niastella sp. Classification (GTDB taxonomy): domain Bacteria; phylum Bacteroidota; class Bacteroidia; order Chitinophagales; family Chitinophagaceae; genus Ferruginibacter. Next base: position 15,024 of record JADJVM010000009.1, on the reverse strand, counting down.
AAAGAAATCTGACACGGCTTCAGGGATCTTTCTTAAATCCAGGCTCACAATCTTTTCCCCTTTCTTTTCTTCAATTGCATGTATTATGGTTTTGAAAATTTTACTGTTTCGGGTAAGTCGGGTTATGCTTTTTTTACGGCTCTCTAATGCGGTCAAATTATTCAAATGTTATATTTTTATGTTGCGTAATAAACAGTAATTTTTATTCCTGTACCGGGCTCAAAATAAAGTAGCTTGCGATAAGTTCAAAATTACTATTTCTTTTTTACCTATCATGCCGCCAAACGAGCTTTTTCATATTTTAAACACTGTGGATAGTACCAACAACTATGCCATGGCAAAGTTGCATGAAGGAATGGCGAAACACGGAATTGCCTGGTTTGCAAGGGAACAAACGGGTGGCCGTGGCCAAAGAGGGAGAACCTGGCATGGCAGACCAAACGAAAATATAGCAATTAGCATGGTAAACATGTTGCCGGGGCTTACTGTAAATTCTCAATTTGATCTTTCTATAAATGTGGCATTAGCGGTTAAAGACTTTTTAACCCAATTAAAACTTCCTGATATTTTTATTAAATGGCCCAATGATATATTTATCAATGACAGAAAGGCAGGGGGTATCCTCATTGAAAACCAAATCCAGGGAAATTATATCAGTAGCAGTATTATTGGAATAGGATTAAATATAAACCAAACATCATTTAATGATACCCTTACAAATGCCATTTCAATAAAACAAATAACCGGTAAAAATTATGATGTGGAGCAATTGGCTATGGATTTACATCTTTTTGTACTGAACCGGGTTAATAATATAGCTGAGAATAAAAAAATTAGTTTGTCTGCTTATAACGATGTATTGTATAAAAAGGATCAACTTGTGAAATTTAAAAAAGATAATATCGTTTTTGAAGCCGTTGTAAAATCTGTACAGGCTGATGGTAGGTTATTGCTGCAACACGGCGTATTTTTAGAATCCTATCAATTTGGGGAATTGATTTGGTTACTGGCTCAATAATATTTCTAAATACATATTACTTAAAATTAAAATCGGCAGTTTCTGCTGCACGGGCTTCTATTTCAAATTTGTTATTATAATAACCGTGGCGTATAGATTCTATTAAGTAATACCATAAAAAAGAAAAGAACCCATATTGTTTAAATTGTTTTATATGGCATAGCTCATGTTTTACCCATTTTTCATCAGATAGAAATTCATGTTTAGGGGTATGGCATAAATGAATGGTATGTCCCCATACAATGGCCATTTTTTTACTGTGTAATTTGGCGGCTGCAATTTTTGCCAGCCACGAATTTTCTTTGATATGCACCTGGCCCAGCTTATTTTGTAAGTTTATATTCATTCCAGGCATTTAGGATTTCTGTTGCATGTTGTTTACTTTTTGGTTTTAAGAATACCTTGCGTATGATCCCTTTTTCATCTACCAAAAAAGTAGTTCGGTGCAAGCCCAAATAAGTACGCCCATATAATTGCTTTTCACCCCAAACTCCATATTTATCAATAATACGATGTTCGGGGTCTGCAATTAAAGGGAAGGGCAAATTATATTTTTGCTCAAATTTCTTATGCTTTTTTACTTCATCGGGGCTAATACCTACAATAGCAAACCCAGCCTTTTTTAGCATGGCATAGTTGTCTCTTAAATTACATGCTTGTATGGTACAGGTAGGCGTATCATCTTGAGGATAAAAATAAATAATTAGTTTCCTGCCTGTATAATCTTTTAAGGAAATGGGCTTATCATTCTGGTCTTTGCCGGTAAATGCCGGGGCTTTATCGCCTTCTTTAAGTGTAATCATTCCATATTTTTTTTATCGGGTAAACCGGTATGTCTTTTCAGTAATGTTACCTACCTGGTCTTCTGCCATCAATTTTAATTCGTGTTCGCCGGGGCCGCATTGTTCATCAAATTCATATACAAAAACCCGGCCTTTATCATTGCTGAATAAAATCCATTTACCATCCAGCAAGCCCGTAAATTTTTCAATTTCTTCAGTATTATCTTTTACGGCAAACGATATTTTCTTAAGCCTGGCTGTATTCATGCCGTTAGTAAAACCCAGAGGCGTAATGCCCGGCGGTTCCAGGTCTTCCATCAATTGAAAATTTCCAAATTCCCGCCATGATGCGCTGTACCAACCTCTCTCCGGGCCTGTAATTACGGGTACTGCCTTTTTATAACTATTTTTACTGCCGGCAAACCATTTCATTACCATTTTGTTTGATGGCGTATAAAGAATATTATCTCTTATTTGAACTGTATAGTAATTTTGAACAGGCACCGTATTATAATGTAGTTGATGAACGGGCTTGCCCATATTCACACTTATTTTATTGTACTTAAAATAAAATGAATCGTAAATACTGTTTTCAGGTAAATAAAACTTCACTTCTTCATTTTCAAATACATTGATGGCTTGCGGTACAAACAGGGTACCTGTTTCTGCCCGATAGGCAACATCGGGGAGGCTTCTTATGAGTGTGAATTTTAGTTCCGATTTATTTAAGTCGGCATCATACACTTCAATTTTAATCTCTTTGGTTTCTCCGGGTTCTAATGATATCACCCCGTTTGTTTCGTTGGTTTTATAAATAATGTTTGCTGTACCGCCCAATCGGGAAAGATGTTGTAAATAAGGGCCACCACTGGCTTTCGTTTTATAATCAATATGTGCATTCAGCATCCGGGTTTCATCATAACGAATGCTATCCATCTGGAATCCACAAACGGGATTATTGTTTTCGTACAACACAGCTTCATAAATGCCATTGTGGTTAGTAGAACCGGTATAGCGATCAAAAGCAGTAATAGCAAAACTTACCTTACCTGTATTTACTTTTAGCACGCCGCCATGCGGGCCATAAATACCACTTGTTTTTTTGATGGCAACATATTTTGGGATTTGTTCATAAGTGCTCCGGTTGCGGTCATAGTAGGCAAGACGAATAATATCCGGCGCAATTTTATCGCTGATCGGCATATTGAACAAAAGTGGGTTCAATACTTTATCTGTTTTTGTATCTCTTATTTCAAAATGTACATGTGGGCCCTGCGAGCCACCGGTTGTTCCGCTATAAGCAATAAACTCACCTTTTTTTACCGGGAACATATTTTCCGGAATATCTAATAACACCTGCCATTTTTGTAAACGGTATTGTTGTTGGCGAACATATTGTTCCAGTTCGGGTTTAAAATTATTTAAATGTGCATATAAAGTCGTCAAACCATTGGGATGGTTTATGTATATGGCCCGTCCAAAACCCCAGGGTTCAATTTTTACTTTAGCAATATACCCATCTGCAGCGGCGAGTACCTGTTTGTTTTGTACCTGTTCGGTTCGGCAATCTAACCCCATGTGATAATGATTGGGCCTGAGTTCGCCAAAGTTGGCTACAATCGCTTTTATTGCATTTACCGGCCAGCCAAAATAATTTTTAGGATAATTTTTTGAGGAGCCATTGAGCTTGCAAAATAAAAGGGAGAGCCACAACCAATACCAGGGCAATGAATCGTATGGGAATATTTTTTTCATATCAATTCAGGCAAAAATAAGAGAAACGTACTGAAAGGGCTGTTGTATAAAGCTTAAGATTATCAAGTAAAAAAAATCTTAATGAAAAATCTGCAATATTTAAGCGATTCTTTTTTTTATTGGTCTATTTAATGAAAATAAAATGTAAAAATTATTTTTTACTCACTTTCATTTTACTGTGCATTAAAAGCGTGTAAATTCTCTCCCGTTCATACCTTTTTTAAAAGTATTTTTGCACGCCATCAAAAAATTTCCTGATCAATGCCAAAAGATACTTCCATAAAATCGGTACTTATTATCGGCTCAGGCCCTATTGTAATTGGGCAAGCCTGCGAATTTGATTATAGCGGCACACAGGCTGCCCGTAGCTTACGGGAAGAAGGGATTCAAGTGATTTTAATTAATAGTAATCCAGCTACTATTATGACGGATAGCCTGATGGCCGACCGGGTGTATTTGTTGCCATTAACCGTGGAAAGTATTGAACAAATATTGGAAGAAAATAATATTGACGCAGTATTACCTACAATGGGCGGGCAAACGGCCCTTAATCTTTGCAAAGAGGTGGATGAACTCGGCATCTGGGAAAAATACCGGGTAAAATTAATTGGTGTAGATATAAAAGCCATTGAAAAAGCAGAAGACCGTGAAAAGTTTCGCAAATGGATGATTCAAATGGGTATTCCTGTATGTGCTGCAAAAATTGCAAACTCATTTTTAGAAGGAAAAGAATTTGCGCAGGAAATTGGTTTTCCTTTAGTGCTGAGGCCATCATTTACGCTGGGTGGCACAGGCGGTGGTATCGTATTTAAAAAGAAGAGTTAGATGAAGCCTTGAACCGGGCGCTTACAGCCAGCCCCAAACATGAAGTGCTGGTAGAAAAAGCAGTACTTGGCTGGAAGGAATTTGAACTGGAATTATTAAGGGATAATAATGATAATGTAGTAATTATTTGTACGGTAGAAAATTTTGATCCCATGGGGGTGCATACCGGCGATAGTATTACCGTAGCCCCTGCGATGACGCTAAGTGATACGGTATATCAACTCATGCGCAATACAGCCATTGATATGATGCGTAATTTGGGAAATTTTGCCGGCGGTTGTAATGTACAGTTTGCCATGAACCCGCAAACTGAAGAAATTATTGTGGTGGAAATTAACCCCAGGGTAAGCCGTTCATCTGCTTTAGCAAGTAAGGCAACCGGATATCCCATTGCAAAAATTGCAGCTAAGCTGGCTATTGGTTATAATTTAGATGAATTAAAAAACCAAATCACAGAATCTACTTCTGCCTATTTTGAACCGGCGCTGGATTATGTGATTGTAAAAATCCCCAGGTGGAATTTTGATAAATTCAAAGGCGCTGATGATACCCTCGGTTTTCAAATGAAAAGTGTAGGAGAAGTAATGGGAATTGGTAGGAACTTTGCCGAAGCGATACAAAAAGCTTGTCAGAGTTTAGAAAACGAAGCCGTGGGCCTGGGTTATTATGGCAAAAGCCTCATGCATGCCGATGAACTGATTGAATATATCAAGATCCCAAAATGGGACCGCATATTTAGGATAAAAGATGCGCTGATGGCGGGCGCAAGCGTAAAACGGATTTGTGAAAGCACATTAATTGATCGTTGGTTTATTTATCAAATTCAGGAAATTTGCGATTGCGAAAGAGCCATTTCAAAATATAATTTACAAACCCTTCCCGATGATCTTTTAACCGAAGCCAAAATGCTGGGTTTTAGCGATGAACAGATTGTACGCATCATGATGGAAGAAGATGCAAATGCATTATATGAAAGGCGTAAAAAAGATGGGCCTGATGCGGGACTATAAAATGGTAGATACCTGCAGCGCAGAGTTTGAAGCAAAGACACCATATTTTTATTCTTGTTTTGAGTTACCGAACAAATCTTTAAAAAAGATGGGTTACAGCATAATGAATCCATACCATCACAAAAGAAAAAATAATTGTACTGGGTAGTGGCCCCAACCGCATTGGCCAGGGTATAGAATTTGATTATTGTTGTGTGCATGGTTTACTTGCTATTAAAGAGTGCGGTTATGAAGCCATCATGGTAAATTGTAACCCCGAAACAGTATCTACCGATTTTGATATTGCTGATAAACTTTATTTTGAACCCGTATTTTGGGAACATATCCGTGAAATTATTGATCATGAAAAACCCGATGGTGTGATCGTACAATTGGGTGGCCAAACCGCATTAAAACTGGCCAAATTAATTCATGAAAAAGGTATTAAAATATATGGTACCAGTTTCGATAATATGGATATTGCCGAAGACCGTGGCCGCTTTAGCGATATGCTGAAAGAATTAAATATTCCCTATCCCAGGTATGGCACAGCGTTTAATACCGATGATGCTATTGAAGTGGCGCACCAGGTAGGCTATCCCGTATTGGTAAGGCCCAGCTATGTATTGGGCGGCCAGCGTATGCGAATTGTATTGAATGATGAAGAACTGGAAAAAGGAGTGTTAAGTTTATTGAAACACTTGCCTGGAAATAAAATTTTGATTGATCATTTTTTAGACCGTTGCCAGGAAGCCGAGATTGATGCCATTTTTGATGGAGAAGATTTTCATATTATGGGAGTGATGGAACATATTGAGCCGGCAGGAATTCACAGCGGTGATAGCAATGCGGTATTACCACAGTTTAATCTTTCTCCGTTAATTGTACAAACCATGGAAGAACATGCTGAAAAAATAGCCCGGTCGCTTAATATTCTGGGGCTCATTAACATCCAGTTTGCAATTAAAGATGGTACTGTATATGTAATTGAAGCCAATCCCAGGGCGAGCCGCACTACACCATTTATTGCCAAGGCTTACCAAATCCCTTATTTGAATATTGCCACCAAAATAATGCTGGGTGAAGCAAAGTTGAAAGATTTTACTTTTGAAAAAACCTAAAAGGATTTGCGATTAAAGAACCTGTATTTTCTTTTAATAAATTCCCCGGTGTAAATAAAGAATTAGGCCCCGAAATGAAAAGTACGGGAGAAGCAATCCGTTTTATTAAAGACCTGAGAGACCCATACTTTCGGCAATTGTATAAAGAAAGAAGTATGCACCTGAGTAAATAATTTTTTTATAGTTTTAAATAAAATCCTGTGTTTGCTCACAGAATTTTTATTATTTAATAGATGTGGCTTTTGAAATTGATAAAGTTTTCCCTACTTTACGCATACCCTAATTCCAAAGTTGGTTATTATCGTCAAACTAACCTTCAAAAATTGGTTCTATCATTTGAGAAGTGTACCCTACTTCTTTTTCATCGCTATTTTATAGTCTTTAAACTTCATATTTTTTATAACATTATTTGGTTATTTATCAATGCGTTTGCACTGGCGAGGTTCTATTTTAAAAATTAAGTACATCTAAAATTACCTATGGATACCTTTCGTTCACTTCTCTAAATATTATGCCAGTGCAATTTTCTTCGAGAATTCTATCTTTCAATGGTTGAGACACAACGCCATTGGTTAGTTCAGCAACTTCTCCTATTACTGGCACCATACCACCCACATCTAATAGTATGTGTACTACTTCCAGTGTAGCAGCTAAATAAACTCTAGTATTAGACCATTCTTGATGCTCTAATTTAGTATTTATACAATATATAGTAAACCAGACATCAAAAGAAGATTATAATTTGTATTGTTAACAGGAGCCGGTAAATTGGAAACTATAAAATTAAAATGAGTTTGACTAAATCCAGAATTAATCAAACCTGCCTGAGCTGTTTTTAATGTTGCTCTGGCGGCCATCAATGCCTGAGGAAAATTTTCAATCGCCTTATACAACTTTTGAGGCGATTCCATAAAGATATACGGAGTCTGTGAAGTAATGGAAGGGATTTGTACAATAAACGGGTAAATGATAATTGCACTAAAACATTTGACAAGTTCTTTGAAATTTTAATATACTATATCCTCTTCTACTTTCTACTTTTTCCCAATTGGTATAAGGTAGTCGGTATCGCCAATTAAAAAGAAATTCTCCCCATCGCCAAAATTTTAATGGATTTATTGCAAAGAGCCTATATACAATTGTGTCACCTTTTGGAATAGAATCACAAGTGTAAGGATAAGGAGAATTTAATGTAAAAAAACCATTTTCTGGTTTTTTAAAATTTCTTTCGAATTTGGGTTCCTCGAATGCAGTAAATGTACCTGATTGATTACTATATAAATAATACCAATCATTAATTCCTGTAATATTTTTAAAACCCTGCCAGTTGGTAATTAATATTACAGGTAATATTATCCAAAGTAGATTCTTTATTTTTTTTTCATTATTGACAAATTTGGTCGTTAAATGGTGCATCATTCACCACTTGAAATTCTTTAATAATTCCTGTTCCTGGCGTTATTGTTTCAATTGCCTTATAGAGTTTTTGAGGTGACTGCATGAAAACTAATAGATTTGTTGTGCCGGGAATTTGTACATAAAATGGTTCAATAACAAGTTGTGGAGTTATTAAAGTATTGAAAGCGTTTAATGCTAAACTAGTACAATTATTATTATATAAATTATATTCATCATTTTCATGCGCCAATAAATTATTTATAACACCTGTAAATTGTGTTTTACTAATATTGGTCAAATTAATTGCAGCGTTATATTGATGAGGGCTGTTACCATTATTTTTAAATGCACTATTTGCAAAGAAATAAAGGAAGTCGCTTATTTTGCGGGGGAGGGGTAAATTTTTTTCATTTTCATAAAAGTGCTTTGTTTTAGCAAATTAGGGTAACCAGTAAAATTATTTATGGGGATATTTCCCGTTTTTATGGGGTTTTTCCCCGTTGGTTATTTATCAATAAATTATTATGGTATAAATTTTATACTAAACCTATAATCCCAAATTCAAAGACTACAATCTTTTCTAACCTCCATTCACAAAAAATTTGATTTTGTGAACAGTTAAATAATTACCTTTCTGATAGAATCAAACTTTTGTTTACGAAGTTTATATTATCGATATTAATTTTATGCTTTTGTTCAGATCTGAATGCTCAAAACAATGCGGGCCTTTTAGATTCCCCGATGTATCTGCCTCAGAAATTGTATTTAGCTATGCAAATGATTTGTGGGTAGTTGCTAAAACCGGCGGACAAGCATATAAAATCAGTTCACCCCGGGCCAGGAATCATTTCCCAGGTTTTCTCCTGATGGGAAAAATGTAGCATTTACCGCAAACTACGATGGTAATTTTGATGTGTTTCGCACTACCATCCTGGGAGGGCTACCCGTAAGACTAACTTATTTTGGCGGTACCGACCAGGTGGTTGATTGGACGCCAGACGGCAAAAATATATTATTTGCTTCTGGTCGGGAAAGTGGTAAAGAAAGATTTAACCAGTTTTATACCATTCATCCTAATGGTGGCCCGGCAACAAAACTTCCTTTAGCCTATGCCGAATATGGTTCCTACTCTCCCGATGGAAGCCAGCTTGCCATAGTTTTCCGGTCTCAGGCTTTTCGTAACTGGAAACGCTACCGGGGCGGCACTACTGCTGATATTTATATTTTTGATTTTAAAACCAACACATCAAAAAATATTTCTGCCGATACCGATGCAGGTGAAGAATTCCCAATGTGGGTTGGAGGTAACGTTTATTTTATAAGTGACCGTGGTAAAGAAAACCGGATGAACCTGTGGAGTTACGATTTGAACAATGGTAGCCGTAAACAATTAACATACTATACTGACTTCGATATTCAATTTCCAGCTTCCGGCCCCGCCGATATTGTATATGAACAAGGCGGCTTTATTCATTTGTTTAATATTGCTTCGGGCAACGATAAAAAGTAGATATTCAAATAGCAACCGATGAAATGGCGGTGCGAAACAGAGCAGAAAATGTACAATCCCTTATTTTTAATGCTAACATCAGCCCCGATGGTAACAGGGTTTTAATGGAAGCAAGGGGCGATATTTTTCTTTGCCGGCAACAGAAGGCTTTGTAAAAATATTACAGCCAGTTCCAATGCAGCAGATCGGGATCCTTCCTGGTCGCCGGATGGTACCAAACTGGCCTGGTGGAGTGATGAAACAGGGACATACCAGCTTTATATCAAAGACCTGAAAAATGAATTACCGGCTAAAAAAATAACCAATTATAAAAACGGTTTCAGGTATCATACTTTTTGGTCGCCGGATAGTAAAAAATTGCCGGCATTGACCAGGCAGGTGTAATACAGATTATTACCCTTAGCAATGGAACAATTGATAAGGTGGATCAGGCCTTGCGCTGGGCAGATGGGCAATTGCAGAATTTTAAATCCAGTTGGTCGCCCGATAGCCGCTACCTGGCATATCACAGGGATTTGAAAATCAACATGAAGGCATATTTATTTATGATGCAGATGAAAAAAAAATCGCATACCGTTACTTCCGGCTTTTATACTGCAACCAATCCTGTGTTCGATCCGGGTGGTAAATATTTATACCTGTTAACAGGCCAAAATTTTAATCCCGTTTACTGATCTGGATAACCTTTTGTGTATCCCAATACAACAATGCTGGGCGTAATAAGCCTGCAGAAAAGTACCGATTATGTACTGGCTCTAAAAAATGATACCGTAACTTTTAAAATTACCGAAGAGAGAAATTGCCAAAAGCAGATTCTGCAAAAGTGGTAAAAAAGAAAAAAGAAAAGGCATAGCAGAATTAAAACAAGCTGCAAAAATACCGCAATTGATTTTGATGCTATGGAAGAGCGATTATACCTGCTACCAGTAAAGCCCGGTAATATCGGCAACCTGCAGGCTACCAAAGAAAAATTTATTATTTACGCTATGGTAATCCCGGTACTGATGAAGAGGCTGCTGCCCTTAAATATTATGACCTGGACAAAAAAAGGAAGAAAAATGTAATGAGTAAGGTAAATAACTATATATTAAATTATAATACCGATAAGGCCTTGGTAAATGCTGCAGGTAAATATGCAGTAATTCCTGTTTCTGAAAATGCTAAGATTGATAAAATGGTGCCTGTGGCGAGATATGGTAATGCAAATAGACCCAAAGCAGGAATGGAAACAAATGTTTAACGATGTGTGGAGGTTAGAACGGGATTATTTTTATGATGCCAATATGCATGGCGTGGTGGAGTAGGGTAAAGAAAAATATGGCGAAGCTATTAGAAAGCGCACTCACCCGTGAAGATGTAAACTATTTGATTGGCGAAATGATTGAAATTAAATTCATCTCATACTTATCAAGGTGGCGGCGACCTGGAACGTCAGCGTAATAAGAGCAATGTAGGCTACCTCGGCATCAATTGGCAGGCCGATGGTGAATATTATAGAGTAGGTAAAATCATTCGTGCCGGGATATGGGATGCCGAAGTTCATTCTCCCTTGATATTTCAGGGGATTAATATTCCTGAAGGAAATTATATTTTAGCGGTAAATGGAATTCCTATTAAACTAGATAAGAACCTTATGCCGCATTTGCAATGCTGGCTGATAAAACCGTTGAGATTACGTATAATACGAAACCTGATTTTTAAGATGCAAAACAGCAATTGTAAATACGCTAAGCAGTGAATTTGGGGTTGCGCTATCTCCAACTGGATTGATGGTATGCGCAAAAAGAGTAGATGAGGCCACACATGGCGAAGTAGGATATTGGTTTGTGCCCAGTACGGGCGTGATGGACAAAATGAATTGGTAAGGCAGCTAAATGCACTCAGCGATAACAGGCATTGATTGTAGATGAAAGATTTAATAACGGTGGCCAAATTCCCGACCGGTTTATTGAATTACTCAATCGTAAGCCCCTCGTATTCTGGGCTACAGGTGGGGCCATCCCTGGCATTTGGCCGCTTAATCTTATTATTTGGCCCACAGATAGTGCTTTATCAATGAACAGATAAACAGGTTCCCCAAGGAGATGCATTTCCTTATTATTATTTTAAGAAGAAGGAAAAGTGGGACCCCTGATAGGTACACGCACCTGGGGTGGCCTCACATCGGAATTTCTGGGGCGCCCTCGCTCATTGATGGTGGAAGCATTACCGTTCCTTCGTTTAGGATGTTTGATGAAAACGGCTGGTTTAAAGAAGGGCGCTGGCGTAGTTTTCCTGGTATTTATGTGCCAGAAGATTTAGGTATGCGCCCAGGCAAAAGGAGTAGATCCACAATTAGAAAAAGCAATTGAAACCGTTATGGAATTAATAAAAACAAAAAGGATTTATTTTACGGAAGTACCGGCAGCAGAAATACGATAAACATCTGGTATTTATTTTTTATAATTGTAAACTTATTGAATAAAAAAACTCAGCTTTTACGGAGCTGGGTACTGAGCCCACATATCGTATTATTTTTTCGGGCCATTACTTTTATCAACTTGGCCGCCACAATATTATCTGTATCTAACCCCATATTTTACCAGCAGTTCTTCCGGCTTACCACTTTCTCAAAAGCATCCTGTGTACCAACATATTCATGGGAATGGGAAAATCTTTGGCAGCCATTGTGCAATCTCATCACCTAGTCTTCCATTGATATTATGTTCTTCAGCAGTAACGGCACATCTCGTTTTTTAATAGAAGCCAAAATACCTTCCTGTATCCAATGGCTTTTAAAGTATGATACATTTATTAATTCTACGCTTACTCCTTTTTAGCTTGAAAATTTTAGCCAGCTTCACAGCATTCCAAACCAAGTGCCCACAGGTAAAATTGTAACATCTTTTCCTTCATTCGTACCTGTGCTTTTCCTATTTTAAAATCTTCTTCTTTGGTAAAAATGGGCCATACCGGCCTTCCAAATCGTAAATAAACAGGTCCTTCAAATTTAGCAATAGCTTTGTTGCAGCCTTTGTTTAGTTATAGTCTGCAAATACAATCACCGTCATGCGTGCAGCAACATTTTCATTTAAACCAATATCTTCTAGTATCTGGTGCTGTCCCATCTTCTATGTTTTATTATACACAGTGATCGCATTCTTACCAAGCAATCGACTTTGAAGTGGATCATAAATCTTACAGTAAAAATTGGCTGTAGCGCGAATTTTCGCCAATAGTCAGTCCTGCAGCATACCAATCATATTGGCTTCTGCAATTCCACCTTGTATAAACCTTTCAGGAAATTCTTTCGCCAAAACCACCCAGCTTTAAAGATCCTGCCAGGTCTGCCGTAAGGGCCACGATATTTTCATTTGCACGGGCGGCTTCCAGTATGCCATCTCAAGAAAACCGCTACGGGTATCTTTTTTTCCGGTAACTGCTATGTCTTGTAAACTCATGTAATTTTATTTTGTGGCGCAAGTTAATTTATTTATGTTGCTTATTAGTTTAGCGCTGCTTTTACAGCGCCAAAATAAGATATCATCTTCTTTTAATTTTACTTCCCATTCCCAGGCGGTCTTCATCATATCTTCTAAAGAATAGCGGGATTCCCATTGTAAAATGTTTTTGCTTTATCATTATTGGCATAAATGGCCACTACATCTCCCGGCCTGCGGGAAGAAATTTGATAATTTAATTTTTACCGCTTGCTTTCAAAACTATTTATTACTTCTAAAACGGTATAACCGTTGCCGGTACTTGGAGTTAAAAACATCCAGCAGATTCCTGCTTTGCTGCATTAAATTAAGTGCCAGTGTATGTGCATGTGCTATATCACATACATGAATGTAATCCCTTATGCAACTACTATCACGGGTAGGATAATCATTGCCCCATACTTTCATTTGCGAAAGTTTTCCAATGGCAGTTTGTGTAATAGCAGGAACTAAATTTGCCGGTTTACCAATAGGGATTTCACCTATTTCTGCCGGTGTGCGCCTACTGGATTAAAATAGCGAAGTATTAATATGGCATTAATATTTGGATGCGCATGAATGGTATGTTGTATAATTTCTTCACTAATTACCCGGGCATGACCGTCCCCCGGCTCCGCGGGTTTAAAAGGCGTTTTTTCTGTTACGGGAATTTCATCAAAGTTTACCATATACCGTACAGGAAGAAGAAAATACAAAAATGTGGTATTTAAAATCATTGGCACAGCGCAATAAATTAAGTAATGAGTTTAAATTGTTTTCATAATACATCAATGGGTTTTCTACTGATTCGCCCTGCTTTATATATGCTGCAAAATGAATAATTCCTTTAAATCAGGATTTTCACGGAAGATGGCACAGGTGTCATCAAAATTGCAGAGGAGTCCACTACGTAGTTTTTACTTTTACCTGTAATTTTTCTACGCCATTTTAATATTTGAATATGGCTGCGGCTATTATTATCGGCCGATATTACCTGATAACCATTTTTCAATAAGATCTACCAGGGTATGTGATCCAATAAAACCTTATCCTCCGGTAACTAAGATTTTATTCATAATAACCGTTTGGAATCCTGCAAAGAAAACAAAAATATCCACTCATATACAGAGTGATCTTAAAATGATTTTAAAAGCAGATGGCTAACCAAAGAAATGATTCAATATAAAATAAAAAGAGGGTTGCCAATAATGCACTTACGGGTATGAAGTAAGTATCCATGCCCATATCAGGCTTTACGGTAACGCCCCAGCGAACAACTGAGCCGTTTGGTAGCCCCTACTCCCATAGTAGCGCCCGAGATGGTATGTGTGGTACTCACTGGTGCACCTAAGTTTGCTGCAGTAAATAAAGTAATGGCTCCTGCTGTTTCTGCACACACGCCTTCTAATGGGGTTACCTTGGTTATTTTTGTACCCATGGTTTTACGATCTTTCCATCCGCCACTTAAAGTACCAATACCGATTGCCGTATAACATGCTAATGGTACTTAATCGGGCATTTCACTAAATTGATTTATTTGCCCCGGCAGTCGTACCATTACCGTAATAATACCCATTACTTTTGTGCATCAGCGCCTCCATGCCCAATGCTAAAAAAGCAGCAAGAAGAAACCAGTTGCAATTTTTTAAACATATTTCCGGTCCTGGCGGCAGTTTCGCCACGTAAATGATTAATTGAATAGGCAGCTACAAATATTACCCCAATGCCAGTAAGCCCCATCGTTCAAATTCTTTTTTGAAAGGGATAAATAAAACACAAGCAGTGCAAAATACAACAATGATTGAAATTTTGAGCCAAAATTTTTGTTGAATAGTTACTAAGGTGATAAAAATCGCAATGAACATTCCAATAAGCCAGGCAAGTAAAATAAAAATGATAGTCTTCATGATCATTGCGCTATCAATACTGCTAAAACCGGCCGCTGCTGTGAAAACAGCGCCTGCAAAACCACCTATCAATGTATGGGAAGATGAAGAAGGGATGCCATACTGCCAGGTAAGTAAGTTCCAGCATATTGCAGCAAGCAAACCGGACAAGATGATAACCATACCATGGCTCCCGCTCACAATTTCGGGCTTTACGGTTTTGCAACGGTATTTGCCACTGCATGATCGCTAAATACAAAAAAGCAACAAAATTAAAAAGGC
>JADJVM010000008.1 GCA_016710595.1 Niastella sp. | reverse complement strand
TTGGACGCCAGACGGCAAAAATATATTATTTGCTTCTGGTCAGAAAATCAGGTAAAGAAAGATTTAGTGAGTTTTATACCATTCATCCTATTGGTGGCCCGGCAACAAAACTTCGTTTAGCCTATGCCGAAGATAGCGGTTCTACTCCCGATGGAAGCCAACTTGCCATAGTTTTTCGATGGCAGGCTTTTCGTAACTGGAAACGCTACCGGGCATTTTTCTGCTGATATTTATATTTTGATTTTAAGGCCAACACATCAAAAAATATTTCTGCCGATACGGTTAGAGGTGAAGAATTTAATGTGGAGTTGGAGGTAACGTTTATTTTATAAGTGACCGTAGTAAAGAAAACGGATGAACCTGTGGAGTTACGATTTGAACAATGGTAGCCGTAAACAATTAACATACTATACTGACTTCGATATTCAGTTTCCGGCTTCCGGCCCCGCCGATACCTATATGATGAAGGCGAAACTTTATTCATTTGTTTAATATTGCTTCGGGCAACGATAAGAAGTAGATATTCAAATAGCAATAGCGTTGAAATGGCGGTGCGAAACAGAGCAGGGAATGTACAATCCACTTATTTTTAATGCTAACGTCGGCCCCGATGGTAACAGGGTTTTAATGGAAGCAAGGGGCGATATTTTTCTTTAGGCAACAGAAGGCTTTGTAAAATATTACGGCCGTGGATTCAATGCAGCAGATCGGGATCGCTTCACGGATCTTGGGATGGTACAAACTAACAATTGAATTTGGTGACAGGGAATGCCGGCTTTTATATCAAAGACCTGAAAAATGAATTACGGCTAAAAAGTAGCCAATTATAAAACGTTTTAGTATATACTTTTGGTCGCCGGATAGTAAGTAAAATTGCCTGCATGACCAGGCAGGTGTAATACAAGATTGGTACCCTAGCAATGGAACAAGACTGATAAGGTGGATCAGGCCTTGCGCTGGGGCAGATGGGGTAATTGCAGAATTTTAAATCCAGTTGGTCGCCTGATAGCCGCTACCTGGCATATCACAGGGATTTCAGAAAATCAACATGAAGGCATATTTGTTTATGATGCAGTTGAAAAAAAATCGCCATACCGTTACTTCCGGCTTTTATACTGCAACCAATCCTGTGTTCGATCCGGGTGGTAAACATTTTACCTGTAACAGGCCAAAAGTTTAATCCTGTTACTCTGATCTGGCTAATACTTTGTGTATCCCAATACAACAATGCTAAGGTAATAAGCCTGCAGAAAAGTACCGATTTTCATGTACTGGCTCCAAAAATGATACCGTAACTTTAAAATTACCGAAGAAGAGAATTGCCAAAAGCAGATTCTGCAAAAGTGGTAAAAAAAGAAAAAGAAAAAATTAAAACAAGCTGCAAAAATACCATAATTGGTTTTGGTGCTATGGAAGAAGCGATTATACCTGCTACCAGTAAAGCCCGGTAATATCGGCAACCTGCAGGCTACCAAGAGAAAATTTATTATTTACGCTAGGGTAATCCCGGTACTGATACCAACAAGCTGCTCCTTAAATATTATGACCTGGACAAAAAGGAAAGATAAAAGTAAAGAGTAAGGTAAAACAATCTATATATTGGAACTATAATACCGATAAGGCCTTGGTAAATGCTGCAGGTAAATAGCACTAATTCCTGTTTCTGAAAATGCTAAGATTGATAAAATAGTGCCTGTGGCAGATATGAAATGCAAATAGACCCAAAGCAGGAATGGAAACAAATGTTTAACGTTGAGTGGAGGTTAGAACGGGATTATTTTTATGATGCCAATATGCATGGCGTGAATTGGGTAGGGGTAAAAAGAAATATGGCAAGCTGTTAGTAAGCGCACTCACCCGTGAAGATGTAAACTATTTGATTGGCGAAATGATTGGGTCTAAATTCATCTCCACTTTATCAAGGTGGCGTGACCTGGAAACGTCAGCGCGCGTAAGAGCAATGTAGGCTACCTCGGCATCAATTGGCAGGCCGATGGTGAATATTGCTCTAGAGTAGGTAAAATCATTCGTTCCGGGATAGGGATGCCAGAGTTCAACATTCTCCCCTTGATATTTCCGGGATTAATATTCCTGAAGGAAATTATATTTTAGCGGTAAAATGGAATTCCTATTAAAACAGATAAGGAACCTTATGCCGCATTTGCAATGCTGGCTGATAAAACCGTTGAGATTACGTACAATACGAAACCTGATTTTAAAGATGCAAAAACAGCAATTGTAAAATACGCTAAGCAGTGAATTTAGGTTGCGCTATCTCAACTGGATTGATGGATGCGCAAAAGAGTAGATGAGGCCACACATGGCGAAGTGGGATATTTATTTGTACCTAGTACGGGCATTGATGGACAAAATGAATTGGTAGCAGCTAAATGCACTCAGCGATAAAAAAGCATTGATTGTAGATGAAAGATTTAATAACGGTGGCCAAATTCCCGACCGGTTTATTGAATTACTCAATCGTAAACCCTCGTATTCTGGGCTACCCGTGATGGCCATCCCTGGCATTGGCCGCCCAATGTATTATTGGCCCACGGGTAATGCTTATCAATGGTTGGAGTGGCTCGTGGAGGTGCATTTCCCTATTATGTTTGGGAAGGAAAAATTAGGACCCTGATAGGTACACCACCTGGGGTGGCCTCATCGGAATTTCTGGAGGGCCCTCGCTCATTGATGGTGGAAGCATTACCGTTCCCTTCGTTTAGGATGTTTGATGAAAACGGCTGGTTTAAAGAAGGGCATGGCGTAGACCCTGATATTAATGTGCCAGAAGATTTAGGCGCCATGGCAAAAGGAGTAGATCCACAATTAGAAAAAGCAATTGAAACCGTTATGGAATTAATAAAAAACAAAAGGATTTACAATACCCAAAGTACCGGCAGCAGAAATACGATAAACATCTGGTATTTATTTTTATAATTGTAAACTTATTGAATAAAAAACTCAGCTTTTACGGAGCTGAGTTTTTTTTTTTTTTGTATCGTATTATTTTTTTCGGGCCATTACTTTTATCAACGGCCGCCACAATATTATCTGTATCTAACCCATATTTTACCAACGCAGTTCTTCTCCGGCTTACCACTTTCTCCAAAAGTATCCTGTGTACCTCACATATTCAATGGGTATGGGAAAATCTTTGGCAGCCACTTGTGCAATACTATCACCGAGGCCTCCATAAATATTATGTTCTTCGGCAGTAACGGCACATCCTGTTTTTTTTAATAGATGCTAAAATACCTTCTGTATCCAATGGCTTTATAGTATGTACATTTATTAATTCTACACTTACACCTCCTGCTTCTAAAATTTTAGCAGCTTCTACGGCTTTCCATACCAAGTGGCCACAGGCAAAAATACTTACATCTTTTCCTTCATTCAGTACCTGTACTTTTCCTATTTTAAAATCTTCTTTTTATAAAAAATGGGCCATACCGGCCTGCCAAATCTTAAGATAAACAGGGCCCTCAAAATTGGCAATAGCTTTTGTTGCGGCCTTTGTTTGGTTATTAATCTGCAGGCACAATCACCGTCATGCCCGGCAACATTTTCATTAAACCAATATCTTCTAATATCTGGTGTGTAGCGCCATCTTCACCCAGAGTAAGGCTGGCATGTGATGCACATATTTTTTACATTCTTACCACTGTAGGCTACGCTTTGTCTTATTTGGTCGTAACACCCTGCTGGTACTAAAATTGGCAATGTAGTAGTATATGGAATTTTTCCGCCAATGGTAAGGCCTGCAGCAATTCCAATCATATTGGCTTCTGCAATTCCACATTGTATAAACCTTTCAGGAAATTCTTTCATAAAACCACCCAGCTTTAAAAGATCCTGCCAGGTCCGCCGTAAGGGCCACGATATTTTCATTTTCACGGGCGGCTTCCAGTATGCCATCTCCAAAACCGCTACGGGTATTTTTTTCCGGTAACTGCTATGTCTTGTAAACTCCTGGCAATTTATTTTATGCGGCAAGTTAATTTATTTATGTTGCTTATTAGTTTAGCGCTGCTTTTACAGCGCCAAATAAATTATCATCTTCTTTTAATTTTACTTCCCATTCCCAGGCGGTCTTCATCATATCTTCTAAAGAATAGCGGGGTTCCCATTGTAAAGTTTTTTGCTTTATCATTATTGGCATAAATGGCCACTACATCTCCGGCCTGCGGGAAGAAATTTGATAATTTAATTTTTTACCGCTTACTTTTTCAAAACTATTTATTACTTCTAAAACGGTATAACCGTTGCCGGTGCCCAGGTTAAAACATCCAGCGAATTCCTGCTTTGCTGCATTAAATTAAGTGCCAGTGTATGTGCATGTGCTATATCACATACATGAATGTAATCCCTTATGCAACTTCCATCACGGGTAGGATAATCATTGCCCCATACTTTCATTTGCGAAAGTTTTCCAATGGCAGTTTGTGTAATAGCAGGAACTAAATTTGCCGGTTTACCAATAGGGATTTCACTTATTTCTGCCGAAGGGTGTGCGCCTACTGGATTAAAATAGCGAAGTAATATGGCATTAATATTTGGATGCGCATGAATGGTATGTTGTATAATTTCTTCCACCCATTTGTTTGGTATTTCCGTAAGGTGATTCTGCCGGTTAAAAGGCGTTTTTTCTGTTACCGGAATTTCATCAAGGTTACCATATACCGTACAGGAAGAAGAAAATACAAAATGTGGTATTTTAAAATCATTGGCACAGCGCAATAAATTAAGTAATGAGTTTAAATTGTTTTCATAATACATCAATGGGTTTTCTACTGATTCGCCCACTGCTTTATATGCTGCAAAATGAATAATTCCTTTTAAATCGGGATTTTCCTGGAAGATGGCACAGGTGTCATCAAAATTGCAGAGGTCCACTACGTAGTTTACCCCTGTAATTTTTTCTACGCCATTTAATATTTGAATATGGCTGCGGCTATTATTATCGGCCGATATTACCTGATAACCATTTTCAATAAGATCCACCAGGGTATGTGATCCAATAAAACCACATCCTCCGGTAACTAAAATTTTATTCATAATAACCGTTTGGAATCCTGCAAAGAAAACAAAAATATCACTCATATACAGAGTGATCTTAAATGATTTTAAAAGCAGATGGCTTTAACCAAAGAAATGATTCAATATAAAATAAAAAGAGGGTTGCCAATAATGCACTTACGGGTATGGTAAGTATCCATGCCCATATCAGGCTTACGGTAACGCCCCAGCGAACAGCACTGAGCCGTTTGGTAGCCCCTACTCCCATAATTGCGCCCGAGATGGTATGTGTGGTACCTCACTGGTGCACCTAAGTTTGCTGCAGTAACAAAGTAATGGCTCCTGCTGTTTCTGCACACACGCCTTCTAATGGGGTTACCTTGGTTATTTTGTACCCATGGTTTTACGATCTTCCATCCGCCACTTAAAGTACCAATACCAATTGCCGTATAACATGCTAATGGAACCCAATCGGGCATTTCACTAAATTGATTTATTTGCCCCGGCAATTAATGCTACCGTAATAATACCCATTACTTTTTGTGCATCAGCGCCTCCATGCCCAATGCTAAAAGCAGAGAAGAAACCAGTTGCAATTTTTTAAACATATTTCCGGTCCTGGCGGCAGTTTCGCCACGTAAATGATTAATTGAATAGGCAGCTACAAATATTACCCCCAATGCCAGTAAGCCCCATCGTTCAAATTCTTTTTTGAAAGGGATAAATAAAACACAAGCAGTTACCAATACAACAATGATTGAAATTTTGAGCCAAAATTTTTGTTGAATGGTTACTAAGGTGATAAAATCGCAATGAACATTCCAATAAGCGGAGCAAGTAAAATAAAAATGATAGTCTTCATGATCATTGCGCTATCAATACTGCTAAAACCGGCCGCTGCTATGGCTGCGCCTGCAAAACCACCTATCAATGTATGGGAAGATGAAGAAGGGATACCATACCACCAGGTAAGTAAGTTCCAGCATATTGCAGCAAGCAAACCGGACAAGATGATAACCATACCATGGCTCCCGCTCACAATTTCTGGGCTTTACGGTTTTGCAACGGTATTTGCCACTGCATGATCGCTAAATACAAAAAAGCAACAAAATTAAAAAAGGGCCCAAATAACGGCTTGAAAAGGGGTGAGTACCTTGGTACTTACAATGGTTGCGATAGAATTGGCGGCATCATGAAAGCCATTTATAAAATCAAATACCAATGCTAGAAAAATGATTAAAATTAAAATGGTTGCCATTAGATTATTTGATCGGTAATAAAAACAGTATGCTTAAGCGTATTTGATAATGATAGACTCTATTACATTTGCGGCATCTTCGCATTTATCTGTTACCACTTCCATGATTTGGTAAATCTCTTTTTTAATTACTTCTTTGGCATCGGGTTCTGTTGCAAACAGGCGTTCAATACTCATATCAAAATATCATCTGCCTGGTTTTCTATGCTGTTAATGGCAACCAGGGCATCGGTAATCTGCCGCATATTTTTCATGTTACGTAATTCTGTAACGGCTTTGTGTGACCTGCACACATCCCATGGCAATCAGGTCCCCATCTTTTGGATACCAATATCATCCGGGTTTACCTGGTAAAAATTTATTTTTTGGCAGATGCATAAATGTAATCAGCAATATCATCTAATGAAGTAGCCAATGCATGTATATCTTCCCGATCGAAGGGAGTAATAAAATTTTTGCTAAGTTCCGTAAATATTTTATGCGTAAGCTCATCATTCACATGTTCCATTTCCTCCACCTGTTTTATAAGAACGGCTCTTTTTTCAAACTCGGGTTCACCAATAATTTGTTTAAGTGTTTCACCCATTTTAAGCAACTCGGCCGATACACTTTCGAAAAGCTGGTAAAAGACCCTGTCTTTGGGAAGAAAAATCTTTAAAATAGAATTGAATGACATGCCATTTAAATTTTCACAAAAATATAATTATTAAACCTTTACTTGTACAATTAAAAATTAGTAATAATTTCTTAACAAACAGCAGTTTTATTCAGTTTATATTTGGAAATTGAATTCCTTATGGTAATAAAAAATGCAATACATGCCTTGTGTTTACTGGGCTTTAGCGGCACCGTGGAAGCCCAGCTACCCATAACAAAGGAAGATTCTGTTTATTTTTCCAAAAAAAAAGAGGGGCTAATCCTGAGTGGTTATATACAACCGCAATTTCAATTTGCACAACAAAAGGGAGTAACAACAGTTGAAGGTGGCGATTTTGCCGATGGGGTAAGCAACCGATTCATGCTAAGGCGCAGCCGGGTAAAAGTAGAGTATATCTTGAATGGACTGCAAAAGAATCCGGGCATGCATTTCGCATTTCAATTTGATGCCAACGAGAGAGGGTTTAATATAAAAGATATTTGGGGACGCATACAAGAAAATAATTGGAAGTTATTCTCCTTACTACCGGCCTCTTTGTGAGGCCGTTTGGGTTTGAAGTAAACTATAGCAGCAGCGACAGAGAAACACCCGAAAGGGGCAGGATGAGCCAAACTTTATTAAAAGGAGAAAGAGACCTGGGTGTGATGATAAGCCTTGATGCCCGGAAGCAAATTCGTTTTTTAGATGTATTAAAAATGGATGCCGGCCTTTTTAATGGCCCGGGTTCAGGAGTAAAAAGTGATATTGATAATAGAAAAGATTTTATTGGCCGTATTTCTTTAAAACCCATTCAGCTTACAAATGATATATGCCTTGGCACTTCTGTTTCTGCATTATTGGGCGGAATACAAAATAATACCCGTTATGTTTTTAACACTGTTTTGCAAAACGGAACAAGCATGCAGGTAAAAGATTCTTCCATTCAAAATTTAGGGGAGTTACAGCCCCGAAAATATATAGGGGCCGATGTACAGATTAAAATAAAAAATCGCATTGGCGATATAGAACTTAGGGCAGAGTGGGTGCAGGGCATACAAACCGCCACTGCATTTAGTTCAGCAACACCCGAAGCTTTACTAACGGGTTATGATGGATTTTACAAACGCAACTTTAAGGGAGCTTATTTTTATTTTTTGCAAAAAATATTTTCTCTAAAACACCAATTGGTTATTAAGTATGATTTTTACGATCCCAATACCCGGGTATCGGGTAAAGAGATAGGACAGCCCGGTACAGGATTTACCCAGGCAGATATAAAATACAATACCCTGGGCTTAGGGTACAATTATTATTTTTCTGAAAATATAAAACTCATGCTTTATTACGCAAGCGTAAAAAATGAAAGTAGCAGCCTGCCCGGTTTTACAAAAGATGTAAGAGATAATGTACTTACCACCCGCCTGCAATTTAAATTTTAAGTAAGTAACAATACCCGATAAAGAAATGAACTCCATAACCCTTGGCGGCGTTGGTAGCCAAACGGTAATTGATCATATTCAGATCAGCTATTCAAACGATGATGCCATCGAATGGTTTGGTGGTACAGTGAATTGCAAATACCTGATTGCATACAAAACCTTGGATGATGATTTTGATACAGACAATGGTTACAATGGCCGGGTTCAGTTCGTCATTATTTTAAGAGATCAGGTGTTGCAGATATTTCGAAAGTAGAAGGTTTTGAAAGTGATAACGATGCAGCCGGTAGTTCATTAACCCCACAAACGGCCCCGGTATTTTCTAATATCACCGTTATTGGCCCCAGGGCAACTTCGGAAAATGTGGGCAACTCATTGTATTTAGCCGCAGCGCAGATCCGCAGAAACTCAAGCCTGTCTTTATTTAATTCAGTGATTATGGGTTGGCCTGTTGGTGTTTACATCGATGCTACAAAAGGTGTTCCGGTAAATAATAATATTCCTTATTCATTGTTTATCCAAAACAGTATTATTGCTGACTGTGCAGAGCCTGTAAAATATAGCATTACCGGAAATACCAATCCTCCGCAAACGCCCAATACAACCCAATCTATTTTAACCTGGTTTAATACGCCGGCTTATGGCAACAGCATTTTGCAAAACAATACCGATGTGGGATTGGGTGCGCCATTTAATTATGCCAACCCCGATTTTAATCCAACAGCCTCATCGGCTGCGGCTACAGGCGCAAGTTTTAGCCATGTAAAATTAAATACAGGTTTTAATGCAGTTACGTACCGTGGTGCTTGCACAGTAGGCAATACCTGGTGGAAAGGATGGACTAAATTCAACTAATAGTTTCCCCACAAGTAGGAAAGCAGCCGCAAGGCTGCTTTTTCTATTAGGTTACCGGCTGCATCTCTTTTATGTAGCTTCATTGGCTACGCTCAGTTCTACTAATTGCAAATGGCAGCACGAAAATTTAATCGGGCAAATTTTTATTGCTTTGTTAATGTCAGCCATTCAGCAAGGGGGAAAAGGGTTTTATAATTTGCATACCCACCCGGGCATGTGCTTGGGTCAATCCATTCTACATCTCTTCTAAAGATTAAAAATAATTTAGAACTGTCAAGTGTGCTTATAGAAATATTTACATCTCCCACATCATAACACCCCGAGTTTACTCCAAAATACATATTATAAACATTTGGCGTGCCGAAGTTGTCACCTTTGAAATAAGTCTTATTGTCCGCACTGTCTAATGTATTGTAAATTATTTGATTGGTTAATGAATCTTTAATTAAAACACGGCCCACTAAGCAATCCCATTTTATGCATCCGGAGCATTGTTGGCCATAATCCCATTCAGTTTTTTTAATAAATCTAACTTCATACAATCTCCCTGCTTTAGTTCCTTTCCAGGTACCTATAAAGGGGTCTAATTTGTGATTGATGTCTTTTACATAGTTTACGGTTGAAGGAAATAGTGAGTCTCCTGTATAAGTGGCTGCCTGTTCTAAAGAGATTGTAGATTGTGATTTAGCAGTATGAAAAAAGAATAGTGGTATAATCAGAATTAAATATTTCATATAGTAATTTTTTAAGGACAGGGTGATTTAATAATTTTATTATTTTGGGTAAGTTTCAATTCATCAATTGTTTCATTGCTGTTTATTTTATATAAGCTTATCCCCGATAGTTGCATTACGTCTCTTAAGTAGGTTAAAAATGTTTTTTCAAAACCATATTTTTTTTTCCAGGTTTTACAATAATCATTAAAATGATCTTTCCATTCATCTGTTCCATATCCCACTCTTATATCAGCAGAAGTGCCGGTAAATTTAAGTGTATAGGTGCCATTGGATGCCGCCATGGTAACATAGTAATCGGCAAAATTGCCGGAGTTGCGGTTTATATTGATAACCTTCATTAATACATCCACATCTGCAGGCGTAAATATACGGACGGGTTGTTTTAATTCACTTTTTTCAACTCCATCAGGATTCACTGAATTTACTAAATAATCATTCAGGTGCGTGTGTGAAAACCCCTTCGTTGTGCTGTCTTATGTTGCGTTTCGTGAGTCACGAACTGCGGCGGAGGGATGAACAACAAAATATTATTGCTTAATAAGCGTAAACCTGCTGGGCAGTGTCATTGTCGTATCGTTTAAATTTAAGTTATAATATGGAGTGCGTTGTTGCAAAACATTCATTTTTACATCAGTAGGGCTTACAATAATATCTGCTGACCAGTTTATCATTCCACGATGGTGATTAAAATCTATAAACCTACCTACTAATTGTTCAGAATTGCATCCATATTTTTTTATCCTTAGATTTGTAATATTAAACATATACAGCCAATCATTAGAAACAGGTAGGTTTCGGTTGGCATAGTTACTCATTACAATATTATTGCCCCGCTTATACTCTATCCATCCCCATAAATTGTCTTTAATATTATTGTACACGGTTTCGTATGTTCTTACAGGCTTCAAATAAATGCGTAAAGTATCTGTGCCCGTTACATTCATCCACTCACCCTGATATTGTTGTAATGTATTGCAGGTATCATATTCGAGCGGGAGCTGGGCATTTGCAGTAGCCGTAATTGCGGTAAATAATAGTATGAGAAAGTATTTCATAAATTTGTTTTTTAATTTTATTATAATTATTGGCAGGGGGCAACCTGTAAACTTCCTAAAGCTGTAAGGGATGCGGGGTTCCAGTTTATACAGTTTTTATCACTTTGATAAAGGCCAATGGCATTATCCGCATTTTTTTCTTTCAGCATATTCAAAAATGCGACCATATTTGTTTCTTGATTGGGGCTTCTAAATTTATCGGCATAATCATGTTCAAATTGTTCCATTTTAATATCATCCCATCCACCCACTCCATCGCCTACTATACTTAAAGCAAATGCCCTGAAAGCCAGCGGGTCTTTTACTTTCATGATTATTGGGTTGCCCGTTGGGGTGGTAAGTGCAAAGAATAAGTTGTTAGGATCTTGAGCATAATTTCCAATATAAATCTGAGCCATTAAAACAATATCATCTGGTGTAAATATACCCGCCAACCCACTATAGTGACAATGCATAATAGCACCTATATTATTTAAATTATTCCAGGTAATGGATGCATCATTATAACTGCCCTGTTTAAACTGATAATTATCTGGAAAAGTAACGGCAAAACCAGTTTCGTAAGGCTGAGTTTTAATAGGCGTAGAGTTTAAGTATTTAAGATAATATATAAAACTTGCATTTTGATTGAGTGATTGAATAAACGGATCGCAAGGAACCGGGGGAGCAGGATCATCCATAGGCAAAGGATCCCACCCCGGATCTTCGTTTGCCGGCGGGCAATCAGGTAAATTTCCCGGCTGTACTACCTGGTTGGTTTGAAAATTGCCAGCAGGGTTGCACAGGTAATAATAGGGTATTCCACCAGAACCTCCACCGGTTGTAGGTACCCCTTCCGGCCCACCGCCTGTTGTTTCACCATCATCCCACTCAATACCAATTATATAACAATTATTATAGGAAAAAAATATACCACAGCCGGGAACAATATTAAAATTATTATTACAACTCCAGCTTACATATACTTGTGAGTTGGTACACTGGTATATAGTGGTTACATTATTTTGCGATAAACTTTGCCCGCTTGCCGAATCTGAAATATCAACAAACAGCGTAGTTGTATCAGCAGCCTGCTGCCTGAATAGATTGTAATCTGAAATTTTAAATTCATTATAACCAAAGATCATTTTTTCGAAATGCATAATCAGGCTTGCATAATTTTCTGCTGTTACAGAAGAAGTGCTACTCACATTATAATTTAATAATTTGTAATCCTGGGTAAGCCTGTATCTAAAATCAATACTGTCTCCTGGGCTTAATTTGGCTTCTATAAAACCTGCCACACGTTGGTTTCCCTGTTTCACAAAAGGAATGCATACAATCGTATCCTGAGTTAAATTTCCCATATTGGATGGTAAGAAACTTTCAGTAGTACTTGCATTTTTAATTGTAGCAAGCGTTTTATCCCAAATTGGGTATCCATTTTTTTGGCAAAATCAATAACAAATTCATTCTCCCTGTTTTTACTTTGCAATGCACTATTTATCCTTTTTATTAATTGGTCAGCACTATTTGATAATTTAAAGAAATTATTTGTAATGGTAATATTATCGGCAGAAATCTGATAAGAATCCATTTTTTTACATCTTACCACAGATAGTATTAAAATGGAAAGGGCAAATGGTAAAATTAATTTACAGAAAGTAATGAGTTTCATAAACGGGTAGGTTTAGATTTGTGTTAACGAATTTAAAGAATTTAATTTAAACAATTATGCCTATTTCAAACCTACCAACTTGAGAGATGCTTTTCTTCAGTTAAAATATTTAATTGATTAAATTGTTATGATTACAACTTCAGCTTAATTTTAACCCGTGGCCGACTATACACAAATATTAAAGAAATACTGGGGCCATACAGCGTTTCGGCCATTACAACTCGATATCATTAAAACCGTAATGGCACAAAATGACTGCCTGGCATTACTGCCTACAGGAGGCGGCAAATCTATTTGCTTCCAGGTGCCCGCCATGGCGATGGAAGGTATTTGCCTGGTAGTGAGCCCGCTCATTGCATTGATGAAAGACCAGGTAGAAAACTTAAAGATACGTGGCATACCGGCCTTAGCCATTTATTCCGGTATGCGGGAACATGAGGTAATACAAGCATTTAAAAATGCGGCTTTCGGTAATTTTAAATTTTTATATCTCTCTCCCGAACGGCTGGAAACGGCTTTGTTTTTAGAATACCTTCCCGCCATCAGCCCCGTGTTGATAGCAGTAGATGAAGCCCATTGTATTTCACAATGGGGTTACGATTTCCGACCGCCTTATTTACGCATAGCTGCTTTACGGGAACATTTGCCCGGGGTTCCTGTTATAGCGCTCACAGCTTCGGCTACACCCCGTGTACAAAAAGATATTTGTGAAAATCTTAAGTTCAGCAAGGGATATGCCGTTTTTGAACAATCTTTTATAAGGCCCAATTTATCTTATAGCGTTTTTATGCCACAGGCCAAGCAAACAAAAATGCTGCAGGTATTAACAAATGTACCCGGTAGCGCCATTGTATATTGTAAAAGCAGGAAACATACCCTGCAAATTGCCCAAATGCTCCAGGCAAATGGCTTACAGGCACACTTTTATCATGCCGGATTAAGCAGCGAAGAACGCTCTCAAAAACAGGAAGACTGGAAAAATAACCGGGTGCGCATAATGGTTTGTACCAATGCATTTGGAATGGGTATTGATAAACCAGATGTAAGGGTGGTATTACATTACGATATGCCGGATTGCCTTGAAAATTATTACCAGGAAGCAGGCCGGGCAGGCCGGGATGGCAAAAGAGCGTATGCCGTTTTATTGCATGATTATAATGAAGTGCAGGATTTACTTTTTAAATCTTCAATTAAATATCCTAATGAAGAATTTTTAAAAGAACGCTATATTCAACTCATGAATTACCTGCAGGTGCCAGCAGGGATGGGAGATAGCGTTAGCTATGATTTTGACCTGGCAGACTTTGTTGAAAAATATAAATTGAATGCCTATAATACCAGTTTTGGAATTCAGGCCCTGGCTTTTTTAGGCTTTATAAGTTTTTCTGATAAGCTTTTAAAATTATCAACCCTAATATTTAATATAAGTGGAAGGAGTTTGCAGGATTTTGAAAAAATGCATCCAAACCTGGAGCCTGTTATTAAAGGTTTGTTGCGTAGCTATGAAGGCATCATGGATTACCCAGTTACGATTGAAGAAAGAAAACTGGCAGCCTTTATTAAAATTCCGGTGGAGCAGCTTATTGAACAATTAAAACTGTTGCATCAATACAATATTGTATCTTATAAACCATCTTATGCAGGCCAACAAATAATTTTATTAAAAAACCGGGTATATACTGATGATTTATTTATTAATACCCGCTTTTTATTAGAACAAAAGCAACATTATGAGCACCGGGTATCGGGCATGTCAAATTATATAAATGATAAAACCCAATGCCGCAACAAACAAATAGCTGCTTATTTTGGAGATTTAAAAGCGGGCAATTGCCATATATGTGATAATTGTATTAATAATAATATACCCAGTATGCCCGCCGGCGAAATAAAAATTTTAGGAGAAAAAATAATGGGTTTATTGCAACAAGATACATTATCGGCTACCCGTATCATTCAAATACTTAAGCCGGTAAAAGAAGATCATATATGGATGGTATTGAATTTTTTGATGGCCGAAGAAAAAATTACTGTTGATGAGAATAAGCGTATAGCTATAAAATAAAAAAGGGACCAAGATAGAAATCTAGTCCCGCTTTAAAATCCAATATCCTATGAAAAACCGATGTAAAAGTAACTGCCTTTCATTGAATCTCCAAATAATTTAAGGTTTATTTGTAGAATTTATACTACAAACTGTCGAATATTAGCAAAATATTAGTAACTAAATGATTGTTAATGAATTTAGTGTGCTAAATTGAATTATTTAATTCTTTTTATACCCATTATTATTAAAAAGATAGCTCGCTGTTTGATACCAGGCAATCGCTTCTTTAATTAAATTACTATCGGCTACTACAAGTTTGGTATCTCCATTTTTGGGATTTATTTGTTCCATTTCGGTTTTCTTTAAAGGAGCCAGGGTAACCAGGTCATTATTTTTAAAATACCCTAATTTTTGATAGGTACTTATAAATACCCGGCTGTTTTGGGGTGGGCTATTATAAATATCAAAGCCCATAAATTTACTTTTATAATGGAGGTTCATCAATCCTAAAAGGGTTGGAAGCAAATCTATTTGACTGGTAAAACGATCTTCTATTTTTGCCGGGATTAATGCCGGGGCATATATGAAACAGGGAATATGATAATTTTCTAAAGGGAGTTCTGTTTTTCCGGCGCTTCGGGCACAATGATCGGCTACTATAATGAATACGGTGCTATCAAACCAGGGCTTCGACTTAGCATCTTGTATAAATTTATGAATACTGTAATCGGTATATTTTACAGCGCCCTGAATAGATTTTGATTTCGATGGCCGGTCAATTCTACCATCTGGATAGGTATAAGGCCGATGGTTACTTACCGTCATGATATGGTTAAAAAACGGCTTGTTTTGTTTGTAGCTGCTGTCGCAAGCATTAATTACCAGGTCAAAACTAAATTCATCGGCTACGCCCCAGGCGGTTTTAAATTTATTGGCAACATCCGGGATATCCCGTTCATCAATCACTTTATAGCCATTGTGGCTAAAATAATAACCCATATTATCAAAAAAACTATTGCCACCATACACAAAACGGGTATCATAACCCTTATCTTTTAAAAGGTTACCGATCGTAAACATATTTTCGTTATTGGGCCTGCGTACAATAGATTGGCCGGGCGTAGGCGGAATGGAAAGAGATAAAGCTTCTAAACCCCTTACGGTGCGGGTGCCGGTGGCATAAAAATTTTTAAAGAATAAACTATGTGGTATTAATGAATCTAAGTATGGGGTAATATTTTCTGTATTGCCAAAATATTTTAAATAACTACCACTTAAACTTTCTACAGAAATGAGTACAATATTCCATTTCCGTTCCGGTAGCCCGGGGACTATTTCTCTTTCTATACTTAGAGGGTTGGATGTAAAACGGGCATCGGGTTGCTGCAGCAGGTTTCTTATAATACTAAAGTTTTCTTCATGATTCCCGGTTTTATAAAAGCTGGGGTAGTCAATTTCATTGTGCCAAAATGCAGCGCCAAATTCATACACACCATTACCCGAAAGTTCATTTACGTAATTGTTACGACTAAAATTTTTAAAACTGTTGTTCACAAAAAAATATCCGGCAGCAGCCAATGCCAGGAAGCCTAAAAAATAAATACTTCGAAGAGCAAACCGCATACTCACAGTTTGAGACAGCGTTATTTTTTTACGTACCAGGTAAAGCAAAACAATAACGCCAATGAGTACAGCGCCCAGGATCAACGGCATATTATAAGATTCCTGTATATTGCCAATTACTTCGGTAGTGTAAATGAGGTAATCTACGGCAATAAAATTATAACGGGTACTAAATTCGTTCCAAAATGTAATTTCACCACCCACATTAAAAACAAGGATGAGCAGGATGATGAAAAATAAAATAAAAAGGGGAACCCGGTTCCATTTTTTTTGATACCATGCATCTTTCATCAGCCAGCAATAAAGCGCAACGGGTAAGGCAAAAAACAAACCTGTAATGAAATCATAAAACAAGCCGATAAAAAAAATGCCTAACAGGTTCAGGAAACTAAAATCAATATTGCTCCAGCTCGAAACCAGTAATACCACACGGGTAATAAAACTTAAACTTATTACTAATATTATTACCAGGAATACCGGTCCAAACCGGTTTTTAAATATCGGGTTCATGCTTATCCGGTTAAAA
This sequence comes from Niastella sp., assembly GCA_016710595.1. GTDB lineage: Bacteria > Bacteroidota > Bacteroidia > Chitinophagales > Chitinophagaceae > Ferruginibacter. The sequence goes on along the minus strand of JADJVM010000008.1, from coordinate 1,421,399 downwards.
AATTTAAAGTAAATGATTGATGCTTTTTAAAAGAAACTTTTGCTTTTACTGGATCTTCCACCCAGGCCAAGTGACCCCAGGAGCGACCGTACAATGGTATTGCCTGCGGTACGAACAATACTTTTTACAACACTGTTGTTGGCTACTTTCTCAAAAGTGCTGGGTTCAGGTTTTTCTTGTCGCCCACTTACCGGGGGAGGCGATTTTTCTGCGGCTTCCTGAAGTTTACTGGTAAGTATTTCATAAGCGCTTTGGCTATCAATTTCCTGGTTGTATTTATTAATTAATTTACTCTTTGCATTAATGGCATCCAATTCGGCCTGGCTCAATACATCCATCCGGCTCCTGGGCGAGCAAAGCATTACATGTACCAATGGGGTAGGGATCCCTTTTTCATTCAGCAATGTTATCATAGCTTCACCAATCCCCATGCCGGTGATTAAATCATCCGTTTTATAAAAAGATGTAGTAGGGTAATTATCTGCCGTTTGTTTAATAGCCTTGCGGTCTGCGGCTGTAAATGCCCTTAAGGCATGTTGAATTTTTAAACCCAACTGGCCCAATACCGATGCAGGAACATCCATTGGGTTTTGGGTGCAAAAATAAATTCCGATCCCTTTACTGCGTATCAATTTAATGATCGTTTCTATTTGTTGTAAAAGGGCGGCACTGGCTTCCTGGAAAATTAAATGGGCTTCATCAATAAACATTACCAGTTTGGGTTTATCCAGGTCACCTTCTTCGGGGCAGGTAGCATATATTTCTGCCAGCATTTGAAGCATAAAAGTTGAAAATAATTTTGGCTTATCCTGTATATCAACGGTTCTTAAAATATTAATCATCCCCCTGCCATCATTACTCACTCTCATCAGGTCATCTACTTCAAAACTTTTTTCACCAAAGAATTCATCAGCGCCCTGTTGTTGTAGTTCTATTACTTTTCTTAAAATTGTACCTGTAGAAGTAGTAGAAATTTTACCATATTCTTTTTCTATTTCAGCCTTTCCTTCATCACCGATGTATTGCAATACTTTTATAAAATCTTTAAGATCCAGTAAAGGATATTTATTATCGTCGCAGTATTTAAAAATGAGCGATACCACGCCGCCCTGGGTATCATTTAGCCCTAAAATTTTACTTAATAATACAGGGCCAAACTCACTCACTGTCGCTTTTAATTTACAACCATCTTTACCCGTAAGAGATAACATTTCGCAGGGGAACGCTTCCGGTGTATAGGTAAGGTTTAGTTTCTTATATCTTTCTGCAACTTTATCATTCATTGCCCCGGCTGCTGCAATGCCGCTTAAATCGCCTTTAATATCGAGTAACAATACCGGGATACTGGCATCACTTAAAAACTCTGCAATCAGTTGTAAGGTTTTTGTTTTTCCGGTACCGGTAGCGCCGGCAACCAACCCATGCCGGTTTAATGTTTTAAAGGGAAGCCGTACTATGGCATCGCTTATCACTTCGCCATTAAGCATACCACAACCCAATTGAATGGATTCCCCTTTAAAAGTGTATCCTTCTGTAATTGTTTTAATAAAATCTTCACGAACGGCCATTGTCTAAAATTTTATGGAAAGTTACGAAGCGTAAGGATAAGTTTTAAAAATTCTGAATTTTTGATTTTTATGATTACCGTTTATCACTCTGGAAGCTGCAAATATTGAAAATACAGGCATAGTACTTACTTTTGTTATCCTAATTTTTGAAATATGAAAAAAACAGTAATTTATTTTGCACTGCTGACTTTTAGTATGAATGCAACGGCGCAAAAAGTAGCTTATACGGAGTACAAGCTAAAGAATGGGTTAGATGTAATATTACACCAGGATAAATCTGTACCGGTTGTTGCCGTTTCAGTAATGTATCATGTAGGTAGTAAAGATGAACAACCAAACCGTACCGGGTTTGCCCATTTCTTTGAGCATTTACTTTTTGAAGGTTCCGAAAACATCAAGCGGGGTGAATTTATGAAAATTGTAAGCCAAAATGGCGGACAAAATAATGCAAATACTACCCAGGACCGAACTTTTTATTACGAAGTATTCCCAGCTAACCAGTTAGAAACAGGTTTATGGCTTGAAAGTGAAAGAATGATGCACCCTGTAATAAATGAAATTGGTGTAAAAACCCAAAACGAAGTAGTAAAAGAAGAAAAAAGGATGCGGGTAGATAATCAACCTTATGGCCAGTTCATTGCTGAGATCATGAAAAGGTTATTCACCAAACATCCTTATACCTGGGTACCCATCGGCAGCATGGCCGACCTGGATGCCGCAACGTTACAAGAGTTTAAAGATTTTTTTAAAAAATTTTATGTACCCAATAATGCGGTATTGTCAATTGCGGGAGATATTGATATTGAAAAAACTAAAAAATGGGTAGATGCTTATTTCTCTGATATTCCTAAAGGCGCCACGGTACCAAGGGTTACTCAAAAAGAAGACCCCATTACTAAAGAAATTGTGGATACTGCATACGATGCCAATATTCAAATACCGGCAGTTATGATTGCTTATCGTACCCCCCCTATGACTAGCAGGGATTCAAAAGTTCTTGAAATGGCATCTGCTGTTTTAAGCGGTGGAAAAAGCAGCCGCCTTTATACTAAAATGGTAGATGATAAAAAGGAAGCATTACAGGTAGGCGCCTTTAATTATGCGTTGGAAGATTATGGCGCTTATATTATTTACGGGTTACCCAATGGGAATGTTGCATTAGATACTTTAATTGCTGACATTGACGAAGAAGTAGAAAAATTGCAAACTACCCTGATGAGCGAAACCGAATTCACAAAACTGCAAAACCAGTTTGAAAATGACTTTTTAGATAAAAATACCCGCATGCTTGGTATAGCCGAAAACTTAGCAGATGGTTATACTTTTTATAACAATACGAATAACATTAATACAGAACTGGAACAAATAAGAAAAATTACACGCCAGGATGTACAGGATGTTGCTCGTAAATACCTGAATAAAAATCAGCGTGTAGTACTTTATTATTTACCTAAAAAAGGATAACAGCAAACTTTAAACGAATTAACATGAAAAAAATACTAATACTTGCGCTCAGTACTTTCTTTTTTATGAATGCAGATGCACAGGTAAAAAAAATTGACAGGTCTAAAAGGCCGGTTGCAGGGCCAGCCCCCATCATCAACTTAAAAGACCCGGTAATTTACCACATGCCCAATGGGATGACATTACTGGTAGTGGAAGATCATAAATTACCCAAAGTATCTGCTTCATTAATTATTGATGCGGGCCCTATTAAAGAAGGTAGTAAGGCCGGGCATTTGGGGTTAATGGGCCAAATGTTAGAAGAAGGTACAACTCAAATGTCTAAAGCTGATTTTGATGAAGCCATAGATCAAATGGGAGCGAATGTAAATTTATCTTCCAGCGGTGCTTCTGCCAGTGCCCTTACCCGTTATTTTCCAAAAGCTTTTGAATTAATGGCACAGGCATTAAGGCATCCTTCTTTTCCTGAAGCAGCTTTGGAAAAATTGCGTAAACAAACCCTTACCGGTTTAAAAAGCCAGGAAAAATCAGCGCCGGTAATTGCAGCCCGTGTAAATAATGCACTTGCCTATGGAAAAAATACGGCAATGGGTGAATTTGAAACAGAAGAATCCATAAAAGGAATTACCCTGCAGGATATAAAAGATGCATACAATAATTATATAACTCCAAGCCGAAGCTATCTCACATTTGTAGGTGATATTACACCCGCTGCTGCTAAAGCATTGGTAGAAAAATACCTTGGCAACTGGACTGGTAAAAAATTAACCCTGCCATCAATTGCAGATGCAGAAAACCCGGCAAGTTCAGAAATTGATATTGTAAATGTACCTACTGCGGTACAAGCCGAAATTAGAATGGGTAATTTGGTTACCAACCCCATGAATGGCTCTAACTATCATGCAGCATTATTAGCAAATTATATTTTAGGTGGTAGCGCCGATGCCAAATTGTTTATGAACTTGAGAGAAAAACATGGGTTCACTTATGGAAGTTACTCATCGCTGGGTAGCGGCCGCTTTCAAAGTATGTTTGATGCAAGCGCTGCCGTTCGTACCGATAAAACAGATAGCGCCGTTGCAGAAATTGCGAAAGAAATTATAGGTATGCGGGATGGTAATATCACTGCCGAAGAACTGGCAACTGCTAAAGCTGCCTATAATGGCTATTTTGCTTTAAGTATGGAAGACCCGGCCCGCAGCGCCAAGCTGGCAAGCAATATTTTGATAAATGACCTGCCTAAAGACTTTTACAAAACATATCTTACAAAAATTAACGCAATAAGTATTGACGATATTAAAAGAGTTTCAAAGGAATATTTTAGTGAAGGAAGAAGCCGCATTGTAATAGCCGGTAATGCCGACCGCATCATTCCAAACCTAATGCGCCTGGGCTATCCTATAAAAAAATATGACCGTTATGCAGAACCGGTAGTAGAGAAACCGGCTGATGTAAATGTATCTGAAACACCTAAAACTACCGATAAGATTTCTGCCTATAGCATTGTGGAAGATTACCTGAAAGCTATTGGTGGTAAAGAAGCGGTAAAAGCAATCACTGCTATTAATTCTGATATTTCTTTAGACATGATGGGCCGTAGTTTTGAAGGCACTTCAAAACAAATGAACCCTAATAAAGTAAGCACTGAATTAAAGATGGGGGCTATGACAATTTTCAAACAAGTATTTAATGGTACTAACGGGTATATGGTGCAAGGCGGACAAAAAATAGATATGACCGAAGACCAAATAAAAGGAATGGCCGATGAAAAAGCTGTATTTCCACAACTTTATTATACCACATCCGATTATAAATTAGATTACCTGGGAGCCGGTAAAGTAGATGGAGAACCTACTTACCGGTTAAAAGTTGTAATGCCAAGTGGCAAAACTTCTGTACAGCAATATTCTACTAAGACCGGTTTATTGTTACAGGAAGAAAATACGGATGCTAAAGGAGAAGTAGAAACTGTTAACTATAGCAATTACAAAAAAGTGGGGAATATTTTATTTCCATTCTCCATTGTACGTAATTCCGGTGGTCAGGAAATTCCGCTTACCATCACTTCAGTAAAATTTAATGAAGGCGTTACAGATGCCGACTTTCAATAGCTGATTTACATTTGTTTAAAAGCCACCATTTTAGGTGGCTTTTTTTATATATTGCAGTGTGTCAATTAATAATAAATGATGGTTAACAAAAAATTAGGCATTATATTAGTGGTATATAGTTTGATTTAATTTTATTTGTAAAAAACTAATAAGACATGGAAGCAGCTAAACCCAAAATTTTATTGTGCGAAGATGATCCAAACCTGGGTATGGTATTAAAGAATTACCTGGAATTAAATGAATACGATGTAATCCTGGAACGGGATGGCCGGCTTGGCCTGGCTGCCTTTCAACGTGAAAAATTTGACATTTGTCTGCTGGATGTAATGATGCCCAATATGGACGGTTTTGCATTAGCTGAAGAAATAAGAGATGTAAACCCCGATGTTCCTTTGTTTTTCTTAAGTGCAAAAACCATGAAGGATGATATTATCCAGGGGTATAAGCTGGGCGCTGATGATTATATCACCAAACCTTTTGATAGTGATGTGTTGCTGCATAAGATTAAAGCGATATTAAAGCGCAACGAAGAATTGCACAAGGAAGAAACCAATGCTGAGTTCGACCTGGGCCGTTATCATTTTAACCCACGCTTGCGTGAGCTGGCTATTGATGGTAAAACCCAAACTTTGTCGCCCAAAGAAAATGAGTTATTGAAAATGCTTGCTGAATATAAAAATGACCTTTTACCCAGGGAAGCAGCCCTTAAAAAAATATGGGGAAGCGATACTTATTTTAATGGCCGTAGTATGGATGTGTATATTGCCAAGTTACGTAAATACTTAAGGGAAGATAGTAAATTAGAAATTGTAAATATTCATGGCAACGGCTTTAGGCTTGTAGTAACAGAATAAAATAATTTTGATAGATACTTTATGACAGGCTACTTTGGGTAGCTTGTTTTATTTTTATTAAAACATACCCATAATAATGTAGGCATCCAGGCATGGTAGGTTGCCATTGTAAAAACAATGATGATAATTGTTCATAAGTCAAAACGGAGCGTCGCCAATGCCGATCCACAAAGAGATATTGCCGGTTACAAAATAATTTCCTGCAGGTCGTAAGCAAGTTGCCGTTGTGTGGGTAAAGTCTTATTTATTTTTTCGTGCAGGCCAAGCTGGTGGCTGATATGCGTAAAATAGGCTTGAGGAATTTTTAATTCATCTGCCAGTGCAATGGCTTCTGAAAGTGTAAAATGAGAAATATGATGTTTATGCCGAAGTGCATTCAATATTAAAATTTCACTTCCTTTTATTTTTTCTTTTTCTTCAGCATCAATTTTATTTGCATCGGTAATATAGCAAAAATTCCCAAAACGAAAGCCTAGTACAGGCATTTTTAAATGCCACACTTTTATGGGTTGCACCGGGATATCGCCTACGATAAAGGATTCTCCGGTTATTGTATGAAGATTGACAGCGGGGATACCCGGGTATTTTTGATCTGAAAAAATATAATGAAATTCGTTTCTCAAAGCCTGTTGGGTTAATTCATTGGAATATACTTCCATGGCTTTATGGCTAAAAAAATTATATCCCCGTATATCATCCAGGCCGGCAATATGATCTTTGTGCGGATGAGTAAAAATTACGGCATCTAATTTAGTAACATGACTACGCAACATTTGATACCTAAAGTCGGGGGTGGTATCAACAACCAAAGAAGTAGTAGCGCTTTGTACTAAAATGCTGCTGCGAAGCCGCTTGTCTTTTGAATTGTACGAATGGCATACTTCACATGGGCATGCGATCATAGGGACACCACTGCTGGTACCCGTTCCTAAAAAAGTTATGGTAAGTGGAGGGCAATGCATTGCTATAAAAAGCAAAATTAAGAAACTATCGGCAAAGCATTTTGTTGTAAAATGAATATAGGTAGATTAATCCTGGAAGGCTAGTTCATTTTTTTTTGTGAGCTCCAGGAAAAGTTTTTGGCTCTCGTGGGTAAGTAAATCAATATTAATATCCAGTTCGGGCATAAGATCAATAAGGGTATTGATACGCCCCTCTGTTTGAAAAAATTTATTGAGTACAACTACTTTTTTTGATTGCAGGATGCAGTAGCCACTTTGAAATGTGCCTCTTTCATAGCGGATAATATAGCCGCTTTCTTCTATAATCCTCTCAATCTTATCTAAATTAGTTTGTGTGAACTTCATAATAAAAAAAGGTGTTAATCATACAAATTAATACCTGCAACTTGCATTAATAGTAAAGAATGACAAAATAAGGTTATTCACAAAGGTGTATAAGTGTATTTATTTTGTACCCATTCGTATTACAGGAATGATCATTTCTTCCAGGCTTATGCCGCCATGCTGAAAGGTGTTTTTATAATAGTTTACAAAATGATTGTAATTATTGGGATAGCAAAGAAAGATATCTCCTTTTGCAAATATGTATGATGAATTTACATTGGGAACTGGTAACCCTGCCTCTTTAGGATCACGGAATGCCAGAACATCTTTTTCTTCATAATTCAGGTTCCTGCCATGTTTATAACGGAGGTTTGCTGTGGTTTGTTTATCTCCTATTACTTTTGCAGGTGTTTTTACCCTCGTACTTCCATGATCGGTTGCTACAATTACATTTATATTTTTATCGGCTACTTTTTTTAGCGCCTGGTTTAATGGGCTGTGTTCAAACCAGCTTTGGGTAAGGCTCCTGTAACTTGTTTCATCGCCGGCAAGTTCTTTTAAAACTTCCATTTCGGTACGGGCATGGCTAAGCATATCTACAAAATTATATACGATCACATTAAAATCGTTTTGTAACATGTTGTGAATATTGTCAACTAATTTTTGCCCGTCCTGGTTATTGGTAATTTTTGTATAAGAAAACTTTAAGTCGCCTTTACCGGCCCTTTTTAAATGGGCTTTTAAAAATTCTTCTTCATAAAGATTTTTACCTCCTTCATCATCATCGTTTTTCCATTGGCTGTTGAATTGCTTTTCTATTTCGATAGGCATGAGCCCGGAAAAAATTGCATTACGTGCATATTGTGTGGCTGTAGGAAGTATGGAATAAAAGGTATCTTCTTCATAAATCCTGAAGCTGGCTGCAAATAAGGGTTCTATGGCTTTCCATTGATCAAAGCGGAGATTATCTATTAATACAAAAAAAAGTGGCTTTCCTTTTTCCAGATGTGGCAGTACTTTATATTTAAGCAGGGTATTACTCATAATCGGCGCTTCGGTACTTTTAGGAGATACCCACCTGGCATAGTTTTTAGATATAAATTTAAAAAACTCATTATTGGCTTCCTGTTTTTGGGTATAAAAAACTTCCTGCATTTCGGGGCTATCGCTTTTTTGTATTTCCAATTCCCAATATACTAATTTGCGATACAGTTCCATCCATTCATTATAATCAGGATTATCATTTAGTGCCATAAATAAACTCCTGAATTCTTGCTGATATGCAGAAGTAGTTTTTTCTGCAATGAGCCGTTTGTTATCAATCAATTTTTTTAAACTCAATAATACCTGGCTTGGATTTACCGGTTTTATTAAATAATCGCTTATCTGGCTGCCAATTGCATCATCCATAATATTCTCTGCTTCATTTTTGGTAATGAGTACCACAGGCAGCGTGCTTTTATTTTCTTTGATTTGTTGCAGGGTTTGCAAACCAGTGATGCCGGGCATCGTTTCATCCAGTAAAACCACATCTACAAAATTTTCTTTTACGTATTCTACCGCATCATACCCATTTGTTTTAGTGGCTACTTCGTAGCCCTTATTTTCTAAGAATAAGATTTGCGAAGTGAGGCTGTCTATTTCATCATCTACCCAAAGTATTTTAGCTAAACTCATATAAAATGGAATTTATGGCCCGTGCTTGTATTTAAAGTGAAAGCAAGAAAAGCAAAAGAACCTGTACATGCAAATTTAATTTTTTAAAAAGATGCTTAGTAGCTTTACCTCACTTTGTAATACTTTTAACATATAACAACGAGCTTTGCAATATGGCATTTCATAAAATAATAAACGACCCGGTGTATGGATTCATTACCATTGATGATGTACTCATAAGCGAGATCATTGCGCATCCTTACTATCAGCGGTTAAGGCGTATCCATCAAATGGCAATGGCACATTTAGTGTACCCGGGTGCGGTGCATAGCCGTTTACATCATTCGTTGGGTGCTTATCATTTAATGCGCTGTGCCCTGCAGGAATTAACGAGTAAAGCGGTTGAGATTACAAAAGAAGAAGAACAAGCGGCAAAGATTGCCATCTTGCTGCATGATATTGGCCATGGCCCATATTCACATGCCCTGGAGCATGTACTTGCAGAGAATATGCATCATGAAGAAATTTCTTTGTTGCTCATAAAAGAATTAAACGAGCAGTTTGGTGGCCAGCTACAAATGGCCCTTGATATTTTTACCGGAAAATATAAAAAGAAATTTTTGCACCAATTGGTTTCGGGGCAATTGGATGTTGACAGGATGGATTACTTAACAAGAGATAGTTTTTTTACCGGTGTAAATGAAGGCGTAATTGCTTATGACCGAATTTTAAAAATGCTTACGGTACATCATGGTGAATTAATGGTAGAAGAGAAAGGCATCTATTCCATAGAAAAATTTTTAGTGGCCAGGCGGCTGATGTACTGGCAGGTGTATTTGCACAAAACCGTTTTAAGTGCAGAACAAATGTTGCAAAGAATTATTAAAAGGGCGAGGCTGGTAAAGGCCCAATGCCAGCAACCACTCAATAGTTTTATTCATGAACCGCTGCAGAATATTACCTTACAACAGTTTTGCAGTATTGATGATGTGGATGTAATGATGGCTATAAAAAGTTGGTGTAATGCTGATGACAAGGTATTATCTTTATTATGCAAAGGACTTGTGGACCGGCGGTTGCTTAAAGTACAATATACTGCCGAAGCAGTAAGCCCTGAAATAGTAGCGGCTAAACAAAATGAAACTGCAAAACATTTGGGCATTACTGAAGAAGATGCCGGTTGGCTTGTATTTACGGGAGAAGCTGTGAGTAGTACTTATAATTTTGAAGATGAACACATCAATATTCTTTTTAAAGACGGTGAGGTAAAAGGAATATCAGAAGTAGATAATGCCCTTATTAGTGAAAATTTGAGGGGCAAGATTAAAAAACATTATTTTTGTTATATAAGGATTTAACTTTAAGGGATATAATTTATGGAGTTTAGCGCAACACAAATAGCACAAATGATCGGCGGCACATTAGAGGGCCCCGGTGAAATATCGGTAGGCGCTTTTGGAAAAATAGAAGAGGCCCGAAGCGGGCAGTTGGCTTTTTTAGCCAATCCCAAGTATGAAGAATATTTATATCAAACGCAAGCATCCATTGTTATCATCAATAATAACCTGCAATTAAAAGAACCGATAGCTGCAACGATCATACGGGTAACAGATCCATATAGTTCTTTTGCACTTTTACTGGATAAGTATCAGCAAATACAAAAGCAACAACTTAGTGGTGTAGAAGATCCGGTATTTATTCATCCTACCGCAAAATTAGGCGAGCATATTTACCTGGGCGCATTTGTGTACCTGGGAGAAAATGTAATTGTAGCAGATAATGTAAAAATTTTCCCGAATTCTTATATTGGTAAAAATGTAACTATTGGAGAAAACACGATTATACATGCCGGTGTAAAAATATATCATGGTACCATTATCGGGGAAAATGTATCCATACATGCCGGAACTGTAATAGGTAGTGATGGTTTTGGTTATGCCCCGCAAACAGATGGTTCTTTAAAAAAAGTACCTCAAATTGGAAATGTTCTAATAGAAGATGGAGTAGAAATTGGTGCCAACACAACCATTGACCGGGCTACTATTGGTAGTACAATAATAAGAACCGGTGCAAAACTTGATAACCTGATTCAAATTGCCCATAATGTAGAAATTGGCGCCAATAGTGTAATAGCTGCTCAAACAGGAATAAGTGGCAGTACAAAAATTGGTAAAAATGTAATGATAGGAGGACAGGTAGGTATTGTAGGCCACATACAAATTGCCGATGGTTCTAAAATTAATGCACAAAGCGGTGTGAGTAAATCAATCAAAGAGCCCAATAGTGCAGTAACGGGATCACCCGCTTATGATTATACTTCTGCCTTAAGAAGCCAGGCCGTGAGCCGCAATCTTCCTGAAATTGAAAAAAGACTGAAAGAACTGGAAGTATTTATTAAAAACCTTACTACTCAAAATAAGCTGTAAGGAATAACCGCTGCCATTATTCTACCCTTTTACCTACTTGAACAGCAACAGAAATTAAATATCTTTGCGCAAAGTTTAAAATAAGTATGGATAAGAATTTTAATGCGGATAAGCAACATACAATAGCCGAACCCATTCATATTTCCGGTACAGGTTTACATACAGGCATCAATGTAGATATGATTTTACACCCGGCAAACCCGGGCTTTGGATATCAATTTCAACGTAGTGACCTACCCAATAAACCTATTATTAAAGCCGATTGCGACCTGGTAACTGATACTGCAAGGGGAACTACATTAGAACAGGATGGCGTAAAAATTAGTACGGTTGAGCATGTATTAGCCGCATTGGTAGGCATGGGGGTAGATAACTGCCTCATTGAAGTAAATGGGCCTGAAATGCCGATTAAAGATGGGAGTAGTAAAGATTTTGTAGATAGAATTGATAAAGCAGGCGTTGTAGAACAAGATGCTACTAAAATATGGTATAGCCTGGATACCAATATCTCTTTTTATGATGATAAGAAAAGAGTAGAAATGACGGCCCTGCCTGCCACCAGTTATCATATTACTACCCTTATTGATTTTAATAGCCCCGTTTTAGGCACACAACATGCCAGCTTAAAATCTATTAAAGAATTTCAAAATGAAATTGCACCCTGCCGTACATTTTGCTTTTTGCATGAACTTGAGGCATTGCTGGATAATAACCTGATAAAGGGAGGCGATATCAATAACGCCATTGTAGTAGTTGATAAACCGGTTACAGCCATTGAAATGAAAAGGCTGGCAAAAGCTTTTGGAAGAGATAAAGTAGAAGTAAAAACAGAGGGATATTTAAATAACCTGGAACTTAGATTTGCCAATGAGGCGGCCCGGCATAAATTATTAGATGTAGTAGGCGACCTGGCACTCATCGGGTACCCTATTAAAGCCCATATCATTGCTAACAGGCCCGGCCATAGCAGCAATGTGGAGTTTGCCAGGCAAATAAAAAAGTACATCAAGAAAAATAAGCATACTAAAGATGTACCTGTATATGATCCTAACCAACTCCCAATTTATAATACTGAACAAATAGAAAAGACACTACCTCATCGGTACCCCTTTTTATTAGTAGATAAAGTGATTGAACTCTCAGATAAAAAAATTGTGGGTATAAAAAATGTAACTTTCAATGAATATTTTTTCCAGGGCCATTTTCCCGGTAACCCTGTAATGCCGGGTGTTTTGCAGGTAGAGGCGCTGGCACAAACCGGTGGCATACTTTGTATCAATAGCATGCCGGAAGGAGATTATGATACTTATTTTTTAAAAGTAGATAATTGTAAGTTTAAGCAAAAAGTGGTACCCGGCGATACCATGATTTTAAAAATGGAATTAATAGAACCGATACGAAGGGGGATTTGTGTAATGCGGGGCAGCGTATATGTAGGCAATAAACTCTGTACAGAAGGCGAGTTTACCGCACAACTTGTAAAAAGAAATTAAGACTTTAGTAATATTGCTAAACGAAACTTTAAATATTTCTCCTGGTAGGAGAAGCGAACAAATGATTCATCCCCACACGTACATCCATCCCAATGCCAAGTTGGCTACCAACGTAAAGATTGATCCCTTTTCGGTAATTCATCCCAATGTAGAAATTGGAGAAGGTACCTGGGTAGGTAGCAATGTTACTATTATGGAAGGCGCCCGTATTGGAAAAAATTGCCGGATCTTTCCCGGTGCTGTAATTTCTGCCATACCACAAGATCTAAAGTTTGAAGGCGAAGCCACTACGGTAGAAATTGGAGATAATACTACTATCAGGGAATTTGTAACCATCAACCGGGGAAGCAAAGACCGCTGGACAACAAAAGTGGGAGATAACTGCCTTATTATGGCATATAGCCATATTGCCCATGATTGCCAGATTGGCGCCAATTGTATTTTAAGCAATAATACACAAATTGCCGGGCATGTGGAGTTGGGCGATTTTGCCATACTTGCAGGTATGTGTGCAGTACACCAATTTGTAAAAATTGGCCAACATGCATTTGTAAGCGGAGGTTCATTGGTGAGTAAAGATGTGCCGCCTTACATAAAAGCAGGACGCACACCATTAAGTTATGCGGGAGTAAATTCAGTGGGCCTTAAGCGGCGAGGATTTTCACTAAACCGTATCAATCAAATCCTTGATATTTACCGCATCATTTATAACCGAAATTTAAATACCACACAGGCATTACATTATATTGAAGAAGAACTGCCCGCTACAGACGAAAGAGATGAGATTGTTACTTTCATACAGGAAAGTGGCCGTGGCATCATCAAAAAATTCAGCAAAACCAATAATGAGGAAGAATAGTTTTTACGATTGATTCCTTTATTTAATGCATTATGCAAATTAGTGTACAACAGGTAGGAAAAAGGTTTAACAGGGAGTGGATATTCCGTGACCTAAGTTATGAATTTTTGCCGGGTAAAAAATATGCACTTACCGGGTCAAATGGTTCAGGTAAATCTACTTTACTCCAGGTATTGATGGGGTCTTTATTACATTCTGAAGGAACATTACAATACAGCGATGAATCAAACAATAAAATAGAAGAACCTTATTCTTTTGTAACGATGGCAGCGCCTTATCTTGAGCTTATTGAAGAAATGACTGCTACTGAGTTTTTATCTTTCCACCTTTCTTTTAAAACCCTTACCTGTAGCATCCCTGAGCTTTTAGAAACGGTGCAATTACAAAAAGCAGCCAATAAACAAATTCGTTATTTCAGTAGCGGCATGAAGCAGCGATTAAAAATAGGCCAGGCTTTTTTTAGTGATACCCCCGCTTTATTTTTAGATGAACCTACCACCAATCTGGATATAGAAGGCGTACAATTATATGCCCGCTTAATAGAATATCATACCCATAACAGGCTGGTCATTATTGCCAGTAACGACAAACAGGAATATCATTTTTGCGATGAGCAAATTTCTATTTTGGATTACAAATAACTAACGCCTGCTGGCGATAAGCAGGTTTAAATCGGTGTATTTTAAATCGAATTTTTCGCTGAGATGAAAATTTGTCAACGCTCCTTTAAATAAATATATCCCACTCCTGATATTGAGCTTATGCCAAACCACATTATCAATCCCTCCATCTTCTGCCACTTCTAATAATAAGGGCATCAGTACATTGCTGATAGCCTGGGAAGCAGTACGGGCAAAGCCACTGGGTATGTTGGGTACACAATAATGAATTACATCGTATTTTTTAAATACAGGCTTTTTATGCGTAGTCACCATGCTTGTTTCAAAGCATCCGCCATGATCAATACTCACATCTAAAATTACACTGCCTGGCCGCATGTTGCTCACCATTTCTTCTGTAACTACAATGGGTGTACGGCCACCACTTCCTCCCAATGCGCCTACGGCCACATCGCAACTCTTTAGTTGTTTTGCTAAAATTTTAGGCTCTAAAACAGAGGTCCACATACGGACGCCTATATTATTTTGCATTCGTTTTAAGCGATAAATACTATTATCAAAAACTTTTACGCTGGCACCCATGGCCAAGGCCGTCCGGGCTGCATATTCACCTACAATGCCGGCACCAATAATAATTACTTTCGTGGGCGGTATCCCACTTATACCTCCTACTAAAACGCCCTTACCGTTATTGGCATTACTCAGGTATTGGCCTGCAATTAAAATGATGGCGCTCCCCGCAATTTCACTCATACTACGAACAATCGGGTTGTGGCCACTGCCATCTTTTAAATTTTCAAAACTGAGTGCCGTTATCCTTTTTTGCATCATTTTTTCGATAATATTTTTCTTCATTACCGAAAGGTGAATTGGGGATATAATGGATTGGTTGAGCCTTAAAAATTCACATTCTTCTTCACTTACGGGGGCACTCTTTACCAGGATATCGCTTTCATAAACATCTTTCTTTGTAAAAACGATTTTAGCCCCTGCGTCACTGTAATCTTTATCGCTATAATTGGCGCCTTCACCGGCTTTAGTTTCCATTTGCACATCGTGTCCATTGGCAATGATAACCCCTACTGCTTCCGGTGTAAGGGCTACACGATTCTCATTAAATGAATCTTCCCGGGGGATCCCAATAAATAATTTTTCTGTTTTTGGTTTTACGTCAAGTGTTTCTTCCAGCGTTTCATATGCTAAAGAGGGGGATACAAAAGGTTTTGATGTTGCCATGATTTGTAAATGGAATAAGATACAAATTACAAATTTATTTCCAGCTTTCTATGGTTATTGGGAAGTAAAGTTAAAGCGCATATAACCGCATTTTCAGGCAACAATTGATGGGCATGTTGGGGCCATTCCACAATACAAAACCGGCCCGAATATAAACAATGCTCCACGCCTGCGGCTATAGCTTCTTCTTCATTTTTAATACGATATAAATCTAAATGGTACATACTTTCCCCATCAGCCAGCATATATTCATTTATAATAGAAAATGTAGGGCTACTCACTGTGTCTTTTACTGCAAGTGCCGCAGCAATGGCTTTTACCAAAGTAGTTTTTCCTGTACCCATTTCTCCATACAAGCATAATACCGTCTTTTTATTAATTTTTTCTAATAATAATTTTGCAACATCGTTGATCTCGGCCAATGAAAAAATTACATCCATGATGCAAAGATAAATTTCATAATTAGGAATTGTTTATAAGTTACCCACGGTAAATTTGTATTATGCAAAGAGAAGATTTATTGGTAGAGGGTATGACGTGTAGCAATTGTGCATTGAGTGTTACAAAATACCTGCAAAAACAAGGGTTGCAAGAGGTGAAAGTAGATCCTATAAGTGGAGCTGTTAGCTTCACACATTCTGATGTGTATGATAAAGACGTAATAAAACAAGGAATAAAGAAATTGGGGTACCAGGTTGCCGAAGAAACAGATCAACACGATCATACACATGCTACAGTATCCGGTTTTTTAAATAGCAATAAAAAAAGATTTTTCTTTTGTCTGCCTTTTACCGCTGTATTAATGTTGCACATGCTTCATAGCTGGATGCCGATGCACTGGCTTATGAACCCCTGGCTGCAATTGGCTTTGTGCTTACCCGTTTTTATAGTGGGAATATGGCATTTTGGTCGGAGTGCTATCAGTAGTTTACAATCCGGTGTCCCCAATATGGATGTGTTGATTGCATTGGGTGCATTGGCCTCCTTTGTGTATAGCTTAACAGGGGCGGTGCTTCACCTGGGATATGATTATTTATTTTTTGAAACCACCGCTTCCATTATAACCCTGGTATTTTTTGGTAATTTTTTAGAAGAATCTTCTATTAAGTCAACTCAGCGATCAGTAAATGAATTGGCAAAATCACAAAAGGTGATGGCGAATATGATTGCTTTTGATGATGAACACAAGGAGCAAATATTTCCCATAGAGAATGTATTTTTAAAAACCGGCGATCTGCTTTTAATAAAAAACGGGGAACAAGTACCTGCAGATTGTAAAATTTTATGGGGAGAATGCCAGGTAAATGAAGCCATTATTACCGGCGAATCTATGCCGGTGTACAAACAAAAAAAAGATAGCCTCATTGGGGGTAGCCTGATAGTAGAGGGTTTGGTAAAAGCACAGGTTACGGCCGCCGGTAAAGACACCGTGCTGAGTGGCATATTACAAATGGTGCGCCATGCACAAGCTGAAAAACCACCCATGCAAAAAATGGCAGATAAGATCAGCGCTATTTTTGTTCCTGTAGTAGTGGGGCTGGCAATCATTACATTTTTTGTAAACTTTAGTTTTTTTGATAAAACAGCAGGTACAGCACTCATGCGTAGTATTGCAGTATTGGTGATCTCGTGCCCTTGTGCCATGGGGTTGGCTACACCTGCTGCTATTGCAGTGGGGCTGGGAAGGGGAGCTAAAAAAGGAATTTTATACCGGAATGCCTCAGCATTAGAAACTTTTAAAGATATAAAACAAGTTGTTTTTGATAAGACCGGTACACTCACCACCGGCGACTTTCATATTTCTGAAATGCATAGTGAAGGGGATGAAACTGAGTTTAAAAAAATAATGTATTCATTAGAAAAATATTCAAATCATCCATTGGCAAAATCTATTGTAGATGCTTTTAAAGGAAATGGAGAAATACGATGGGCAAAAGTAGAAGAAATAAAAGGCCTGGGTGTACGGGCCGAAGATGCAGAAGGAAATATTTACGAAGCGGGCTCTTATAAATTATTGGCAGAAAAACCTGAAGTGCCACATACTATTTACCTGCTCAAAAATAAAAAATCCATCGGTTGGGTAAATGTAGAAGATAGCATTCGGGAAGAAGCAAAACAAGTAATTGATTGGCTTCATACAAAAAAAATAAAAACCATTTTATTGAGTGGGGACCGGCTTGAAAAATGTAAACAAGTAGCTGCTGTGTTGGGTATTGACGAAGTAATTGCCGAACAAACACCAGAACAAAAATTAGCAAAAATTGCAGCACTCAATACCTTAATGCCCACAGCGATGGTGGGCGATGGTATAAATGATGCGCCGGCCCTTGCAAAAGCAACGCTGGGTATTTCATTGAGTGGTGCTTCTCATATTGCCATGCAAAGCGCAGATGTGATCTTACTAAACAATGGGCTTAAAAAATTGCCGGAAAGCTTAGGCCTGGGTAAACATACTTATATTACTATTAAAGAAAACCTGTTTTGGGCATTTGCATATAATATTGTAGCAATACCCATTGCATCTGCTGGCTTATTAAGTCCTACATTTTCGGCATTGGCCATGGGATTAAGCGATGTGGTACTTGGTTTAAACTCAGTAAGGCTATTTGTAAAAAAAGTAATTTGATATTCCATGTTAGGATTATTACACTGAGCATACATTGCAGGGTATATGTTATCTTTATAGCTTAAAAAAAGGCGATCGTACATTTGGGTGTTGAACGGAGCGTCGCCACTGTTGCTGCCCATTGTACAAAAGCCGGTTACCAAAAATAATATGTCTCAATCATCCGAAATATTTTTAGCAAAGAGTACGATCAAGTCGGCCGATTTAGATCATCGGCGAACCATTAATTTTAATATGGGACGCTATAATAGTGCCGTGCCAAAAGGAAAAGAACAATTTGCAAACCTGGAATTGGCCAGGCAACGTGCAAAAAATTTGAAATGGCGTGCTATTGAAACATTGGATAAACAATTAGAAGATTTTGAACTAAACTTTACCCGCCGAGGCGGGAAAGTATTATGGGCCGAAAATGCTGAACAGGCTACAGAAGCTATTTTGCAGATATGCAAAGAAAAAAATTGCAAAATGCTGGTGAAGAGTAAAAGCATGGTTACCGAAGAAATACACCTGAATAAAGCATTGGAGAAAAATGGAATTGAAAGTGTGGAGACTGACCTGGGAGAATATATACAACAATTAGATAATGAACCTCCTTATCATATTGTAACACCTGCCATGCATAAAAGCAAAGAAGATGTAGCTCGTCTTTTTGCAAATAAACTGGGGACCGATCCTAAACTTACACCCCAGGAGCTTACGGGGGTTGCCCGAAATATTTTAAGGGAAAAATATGTACAAGCCGAAGTGGGCGTAACCGGCGCCAATTTTATTATTAGCGAGATAGGCGCTGTAGCTGTTACAGAAAATGAAGGAAATGCAAGATTAAGTTGTGCATTTCCAAAAACACATATTGTAGTGGTTGGTATAGAAAAAATGCTCACATCCCTTACTGACCTTGCCTTATTTTGGCCCATGCTCAGCACATTTGGTACAGGCCAGAAAATTACGGTATATAGCAGTATTATTAGTGGCCCAAGGCAACCGGGTGAAACAGATGGCCCTGAAGAAATGATTGTGATCTTAATGGATAATGGCCGTACGAATATTTTAAAAAATCCAAAACAAAGGGAGAGCTTATATTGTATTCGCTGTGGCGCTTGTTTAAATGCTTGCCCTGTATATAAAAATATAGGCGGTCATGCTTATGGTGCTACTTATAGCGGGCCTATCGGAAGTGTAATTACCCCACATTTGCAAGGCATGAAGGAATATAAGCATTTAAGTTATGCCTCGTCCTTATGCGGTAATTGTACTGAGGTATGCCCAGTGCATATTAATATTCATGAGCTTTTATTAGAAAACAGGAAAGAATCGGTAGAAGAAGGAATGGCAGCCTTGTCAGAAAAAATGGCCTGGAAAATGTGGCGTTTGGCAAGCCTGAACAGGCGTATGATGAATATGGGTAATGGCAACATGAAATCAAAAGTGGTGAACGGATTATTTAAACAATGGAGCCGTCATCGGGCAGATTTAGATTTTAGCCCAAGGACATTTAATGAAATGTGGAAAGACCAATTCAAAAAATAAGAAAGAGGATCTAAATATCATTTACATTTACTGACCCCCTTTTTTCATGAGTATATTATTATTTTGCGAACAATCATCTACGAGGCTTCAGTACATCTGCAAATTTATTTTTGGGGAGCAATTAAACAATAGCTGTAGTATTACCATTGATGCAGAGAATTTTGAAAAACATGATGGCCCTAAAATTAATTATAGTTCCCGGTCATTTAAAGATAACAGCCTGCAAATAATTCCACAGGGGTTGTTATTGCAAAATGGCATTCATGCACAACAAATACATTGTGATGAGGGTTCAGGGAATAAATATTTTTTTAAAACCGGTGGCCAGTATCCCTACGATATTTTAAGTGGTTGCTTTTATTTAATAAGCCGGTACGAGGAATACCTGCCTAATGCCGAAGATGAGTATGGCCGCTATGCCCATACCAATTCAATAGCTTATCAAAAAGATTTTTTAAAAACCCCGTTAGTAAATTTTTGGATACAGGATTTTATAAAAATATTACAACAACATTATCCTGCATTAAAAATTACAACCGCTTCTTTTACATTTAACCCCACTTACGATATTGATATTGCATACGCTTATTTATATAAAGGGTTATTGAGGAACCTGGGTGGCTTTTTGTTGTCTCCTTCCTTAACAAGATTAAAAGTTTTATCGGGATTTAGAGGCGACCCTTATGATATATATGATTACTTAGATGAACTGCACGAAAAACATGCATTAAAACCACGATATTTTTACCTGGTAGCAGCATCAAGCGGCTTGTACGATAAAAACATCCCTCCATCGAATGCTGCTATGCAGCACTTACTAAAAAAGCAATCTGCAAAATATGAAATTGGTTTGCATCCATCCTGGGCCAGTTATCTAAATGAAGAAATTTTGCAGGCAGAAAAAGAAGTCCTTTCTACTTTGATCAATAAGAGGGTTTTACATTCCAGGCAGCATTATATCAGGTTTTTACTTCCTAAAAGTTTTGAAATTTTAGAATCAACCGGCATCACAGACGATTACAGTATGGGTTATGGCAGCATCAATGGATTCAGGGCATCAGTAGCCAGTTCTTTTACATGGTATAATGTGGAAAAAGAAAAAATCAGCAAACTTCGTATTCATCCCTTTTGTTTTATGGATGCCAATAGTTTTTTTGAACAGCATGATACTGCGGAGCAGGCGCTTCAGGAATTAATGTATTTTACTGATCAATGTAAAAAAGCCAATGCGGAATTAACGACTATTTTTCACAATAATATATTGGGTTATGATAGCCGTTTTGAAGGTTGGCGAACTATGTATGAACAGTTTATATCTCAGCTTCTGCAATAATTTTTGCAGCATTCCTCCGAACACTATAATTTACTAAAAAGACACCGGTAAGGGTAACAATAGCTCCCCAAATAATAGTGACTGTTATTTTTTCGCTTAGCAATATGGCGCCCACTACCATGGCCACCAGCGGATTGATATATGCATAAAGAGATGCAATGGGCGCCGGCAATTTTCTAATAGTATAAATAAAGGCAATAAAGGCAAGGATAGAACCCAATAATACCAGGTAAAAAATGAGTCCATAACTATGCCATGAAATTTTTGATAATGGCAGGAGCGGTTGATTGAACCAGGCTAATGCATATAAAAAAAATGAACTGATAAACATCTGCCATCCTGTTCCATAATACGGATTGATGTTTCTTTTGTTCCTGATAAGGAACACGGTGCCCAGGCTCCAGGAAATCATAGCGAGTAATGAAACAAGGATGCCAAATAAATAATTTTCTCCCCTTGTTTGAAAAGCATTTTCATAAAAGACCAAAGCAACTCCGCTTATTCCTAATATTAAACCGGTAAGTGTAAGCGGGGTTATATTTCTTTTACCATAAAATAATGCTTCTATAATAACAACACTTAGCGGGTAAAGTGTACCAATTAAAGCAGCCATACCTGCTGGAATGTATTTTACACCCCAGGTACTAAACCCATTTGCAAAAACAAACATCAGTAATGCCATTACCGTTAGCCACCTAAATTCTGTAATGCTGGGCCATTTCATTTTTTTTAAAAATAAAAAATAGGATATAAAAATACTGCCTGCTATAAACTGGCGTATGGCAGACATTTGCAATGCCGGTACTTCTGCAACAGCCATTTTACTGGCAACCCAGGTGGTTCCCCAAATTGTACTGGTTGCAAATAAGGCCAGGTATGCTTTTGCCTTTACATTATTTTTAATGTTTTGTATCAAGTGATTAGTGTTTAAAATGCCTGGTGGATGTAAGTACCATGGCCAGGTTATGCTGCTGGCAATAATGTATAGAATCTTTATCTCTTATAGAACCACCGGGCTGTATATATGCGGTGATACCTGCCTTATGGGCAATAGTAACGCAATCATCAAATGGGAAGAAGGCATCACTAGCAAGCACGGCACCTTGCAGGCTGGCGCCAAACTGTGCCGCTTTTTCTATTGCTTGTTTTAGGGCATCAATACGGCTCGTTTGGCCACAACCCTTGCCCAAAAGTTGATTGTTTTTTACAAGTGCAATGGCATTACTCTTTAAATGTTTACAAATGATATTGCAGAAAACTAAATCTCTTTTTTCATCTTCTGTACTTTCCCTTCCTCCAGTTTCTTTCCATTGTTCGTAATTCTTATCATCGGCCTGTTGCAATAAGATACCCCCTAACAGCGATTTATATTGTTCCTGTTGCATAGGGTAATTTTTGATCTGTAAAACGATCCGGTTCTTTTTTTGATTAAGTATATTTAATGCTTTTGCATCAAATGCCGGGGCTATCAGCACTTCAAAGAATAGTTCATGAATACTGGATGCCGTTTCTTCATCAATAGGTTTATTACACGCCAATACCCCACCAAATGAACTTTCCGGATCTCCTGCAAGTGCAGCATCCCAGGCTTCTTTAACAGTATTGCGTTTTGCAACACCACATACATTTGTATGTTTTATGATGGCAAAAACAGCTTGTTCATCAGCTTCAAATTCTTTTATGAGTTGCAAGGCCGCATCTGTATCTACCAGGTTATTGTATGATAGTTCTTTGCCATTTAATTGCAAAAAGAGTTCATCCAGGTTACCGATGAAAGATGCCTGTTGTTGCGGGTTTTCTCCATACCTCAATATCTTTTTTATATTTCCAAATGGGCTATTGATGTTTGTTTTATGAAAATATGCAGATATGGCAGTATCATATTGAGTGCAAATATCAAAAGCTTTTATTGCATATTGCCGCCGTTGCTCATAATTGGTTTTGCCTTGTTGGGATTGTAGTATTTCTAATAAAGAAGGATAATCTTTTTTATCAGCTACTACCAATACATCTTTATGGTTTTTTGCTGCGGCACGTATCATTGAAGGACCGCCGATGTCAATTTTTTCGATAATTAAACTTTCATCATTCGTTTGTTTTACAGTTTCAGAAAATGGATACAGATCTACAATCACAAGGTCTATTTGCGGGATATTATATTTATCCATCTCTTCCAGGTGCCGGCCATCATCCCGCTTGCCTAAAATACCACCAAACACGCAGGGGTGGAGTGTTTTAACTCTTCCTCCCAAAATTGCCGGGTATTGTGTAAGTGTTTCCACTGGCTGGCAGGAAAAGCCGCTCTTTTCAATAAAATCCAGGGTACCACCGGTACTGTATATCGTAATGCCGAGTTGGTTCAGTTCTTGTAAAATAGGTTCCAGCCCATCTTTATAAAAAACAGAAATAAGTGCAGATTTAATTTTTTGCATAAAGCGCTTACATGTTAGAGGTCTTGTACAAAAGCTCCCTGTTCAGGAACTGAATGGCAGCGCAAATTTAAACTTTCACATATTGTTTTCCATTGTTCAATTTTCCACATACTATTAGAAGCATCAAAAACCACTATAGACGGGCGGTAGGCAAGTATTATTTTTTTAATATCCACTTTTGTATTTTTAGAAATGATGAGGATATCGGCTTTTATTGAATTGGCATGAAAAGATGAATCTAATTGATCATTTATAAAAAAAATAGACTTTTCTTTAAATTTCAGGATTTGAGGCGCTAAAACTTGTAAATGTTTGAGGGCACCTGCAGGGTTTACCTGCAATGATACCCGAGCAGGTTTTAAGTAAAAATTGCGGGGTAATGCATCCAGGAGCAGTACGCTATCACCTTTAAAATAATACTTGTTACTTTCAATAATATCTACGGCTGCATATTTTGATGCATTGTAAACAATTATTTTTTGCTGATGTAATAAAGTAAAATATGCCAAAGTTTGAACAGCAATAAAACCGGCAAAAGCTGTAAAACCCACATACAACCATTTTTTCTTCTTGTATAAAAGCCAGGAACAACAGCATAATATGAATATATAAAGTAGCCAGGTGGTAACTACATTGGCATATACCTGGTCCAGTAACGAATAAGGAAGTTCATTAAATGTTTCAATCACTTTATTCATAACATGAATTAGCCAACTAATGATTATTCCTAAGAGAGAAGCCAGGACTGGCCACCACGAAAAAACCAGCATCGCAATTTCTCCAAATAATATAAGGGTAGATAATGGTACAGCAACCAGGTTTGTAAATAAAAAAGTATTGGGAAACTGGTGAAAATAATATAGGCATACCGGAAAAGCAAAAACTTGTGCGGCTAATGTTACACTCATCAGGCTCCATATTTGCCGTAATGGCCAGAACTTTATGTAAAACAAATGGTAGATGGGCTGTTGCAACCACACGATACCAAATACTGCCAGGTAACTTAGTTGAAACCCTACATCCCATAAATAATAAGGGTTATAGCTGAGCATTAAAAATGCGGATGCTGCCAGTGAATTATAAGTAGAAGCCTGTTTAAAAAATGTTTTACCGGTTAATATACAAGTAAACATCACAGCGCTCCGTATTACCGAAGCAGAGGCTCCTGTAACAAATGAAAAGAGCCATAAAAAGCTAAGTATGATTACCAGATTTAATATTTTCAAACGTTTTACAAAGGGGATCTTTGTAAAAATCCAAAACAAAACGGCATATATTAAGCCCAGGTGTAAACCAGAAATGGCAATAATATGAACCACACCGGTATTGCTATACGCTTGCACCAGGTCTTTATCCAGGTCTTCTTTGTAACCTATTAATAAGGCTTCAGCAATACCTTCTACGTTTTTATTGCCGGTAATATAAGTTTTGAGTGTTTTAAGTACGGCATTCCTGGATTGATAGATAAAAGAATAAAACCAGTTTTGCTGTTTCCCTTCCAGCACTTTATAATCTCCCGGCCGCAGGTAACTGGTATGGTATAAACCCTGGAACGCTGCATAGCGCTCATAATTAAATGCACCTGGATTTCCTGTATTTTTAATAGCCTGGATACTGGCATCTATCCAAATACGGCTGCCATACGATAAGGAAGGGTAACCTGTTTTTGCAAAATATAAGATAAGCCTACCATTTACAGGTATGGTAGTATCGCCATTTCGAACAAATAATACCCTGGCTTCTGCTTTATATGAATTGGGTTTCTCCAGGGGCGGTTCATCTATTTGTAATATTAAATTACTGTTATTAGAAATAAAGTTTCCATACCAGCCGGGCTTATCTCTTGCACTTTGTAAAAGGGTGAGCAGCATCGCTGCAAATACAATCAGGAAATTAAGTAAGAGGCCCTGGTATTTTCTAAAATAATATTTTAAATGAAAGGGTAAAAATTGGATGCCAAAAAAGGCTATTGCAATACTAAAAAAGGTAATGGTTAAAAAAGATAATTGAAATCGCAAATACCATTGCAGCATAATACCAGCCACAAAAGGCAGGAGTAGCCTTACAAATGGGGAGGCCTTCCATTCGGGTACATGCACAGGGGCTTTCATGTACTAAATATAAAATAATTTAGAGAATCTACCTGATCTTATCTAAAAATTGAATTGAGTAAACCAGCCAGGTGTAAGCCTCCTTCCAGTAATTGGTTATTGAGAATGGCCTGGTATTTATAATTATAATTATACGGGTTTATTCTTTGGTCAGGTTCTGTTATATCAGCATAAAGTTTTTGTGCCAAAAGATAACTGCGGTAAACCCAATCTTCTAATGGTATCGCTTGTAATGCATCTCTTTGTTGCCGTGTGGTAAAATTAATAGCATTGGCATACTCAGTATAACTCAGTTCTTGAAATTCTATCAGCTCTTCATCCCATACACGGTGAAGGTTGGTATTGGTACCAAACCATTTTAGTTTAATACTATTGCCTCCCCGGTCGCTGAGTTGGCCCACATGCATGGGTTGGTGCAAATCGCCAATTAAGTGTATTAAAAATTTTAAATCGAATTGTTTTTGTTCTTGTGATAAGTTACCGCTTTTAAGTTCGGCAACCAGTACATTGATTCGGTTATAAATATTAGGGCCAGAAGAAGTTTCCAGGTATCGGTGTACAGAATCGGCAGTTAAACCGGTTTCCAGGTTTACATAATGCCAGGGATCATACATTTTCATAGTAGAATCAGACTTTATAAAGTCTGGCCAGTTGGCGCACATAGCCATCGTTTCGTTACCCAATATTTTATGAATTTCTTTTCTTGCATTTTTGGTTAAATAACTTTCTGCAATTTGGGCAACCACCCGATGCCCTAATAAACCCCAAGCCCCCACTTGTTGTGGCAGAAAAAGGGCCGCAATGATGAACAGTGGGAATATTATTTTCTTTATCATGGCAAATATTTTTAAGTAAATTTTTATGAAAGAGATTGCAATAAACTATTTTCTTTTTCTACCGGTACAAATAAAAAGTCACCTGCATAACCATCATCAGCTTTTTCATTTTGTTTCTTTACCAGTTTGTTTTTGATGAGCATATAACAATTATAATGTAAAGAACTCATCAATGCATTCACTATAGATTTATGGTTTCCCCAGGTTTCTACCTGGAGTAAGGGCCTGTGGCGATCAATTATATTTTTTATTTCCGGTAGCACCACATCTTCATATCCTTCTATATCGCATTTTATATAATGCAGGGCATCCAGGTGATTTAATAATTGGGAACCCTGTTTCATTTCCACTTCAAAGGTATAATTATCCTTGGCTTCATCTATATCTCTTTTTATATGCGCCAGGCCGGTACGTAAATATCCTGCTTGCATGGGTATTGTCATTTGAATTTTTTTTTCTTCGAACCCCAAAGCATAATTATAGAAATGGCATTGCGGATATTTTTGTAAGGCAGCTTTCATTAATGTAAAAAAGGGTACTACCGGTTCTATTGAAATAACACGGCCCTGGCTACCTGTGAGTATAGCAAAAATTTTTGAAAAATAGCCCAGGTTTGCCCCCAGGTCCAGGATGGTATCTCCGGGTTTAATAAGTTTCTGAACAAAATAGTGAAATTTATATGTTTCATCATTTTTGAGCAATCCTGCCGCATACAACCGGTAAAAACCTATTTGTAAAAAACGCAGATATTTTTCCTGCCCCAGCAGTTTATATGCGATCTTTTTTATTCCATTTATCATTCTCCGTTTTAATAATTAAATGCAATAGTACTGCATAAATATAAAATTGAAAGCTTCAAATACATTAAAATAGATTAAACTTTTAAGTTTAGTACCAATCAAACTTTGGGTTTGGTTATTTTTGCAACAACAATAATTTATATGAGTCCACAACCAGACGATAAGGAACTTTTGCTACAATTTAAAAATGAAAGTACCCGGGAAGCCGCCTATACCCAAATCATTAAAAAATATCAGGAAAAGCTTTACTGGCATATCCGCCGCTTAGTGGTAGGGCACGATGATGCCAATGATGTGTTGCAAAATATGTTTATTAAAGTTTGGAAAAACTTAGATAATTTCAGGGAAGACAGCCAATTGTACACCTGGCTTTATCGAATTGCTACCAATGAGTCGCTTAGTTTTATAGACCAGGTTAAGCGAAAAGCCACCACTTCTATGAGTGATAATGAAGATTATTATAGCAATAAACTAAAGGCTGATAAAGATTTTGACAGTAAAAAATTAGAATGGAAACTGCAATTGGCAATACAGGAGCTACCCGAAAAACAAAAAGCCGTATTTAATTTACGTTATTTTGATGAAATGCCCTACGAAGAGATGAGTAAAGTGTTGGAAACCAGCGAGGGAGCGTTAAAAGCAAGCTATCATCATGCGGTAAAGAAAATTGAAGATTATATTCTTAATCGTTAAACTTTTATCTTAATACTTAGTCTATAATATTGTGAACGAAAAAATAAACATACAAACAGAATTAGAGAGCCTAAGCCCCGTTTTAATGAAAATTGGGAATAAGAATATATTTTCTGTACCGGCCGGGTATTTTGATGAAGTTCCTGCACAGGTTCTTCATCAATTACATTCCATACCGGATGTTTTAATGCCAAAAATACAAACAATGCCTGGTGATGTTCCGGCAGGCTATTTTGAGGGACTCGCCGGTAAGATACTGGAAAGGGTTAAAAATGAAGAGGAAGAAACCTCTGCCATATTGAAGAACATTGGCAATACAAATGTATTTACAGTGCCCGATGGATATTTTAATAACTTATCAACAGAAATTTTAGCAAAAATACCACGCCAGGCAAAAGTGATTTCCTTACACCCATTTAAAAATATTTTACGGTATGCTACAGCAGCAGTAATAACCGGCTTGCTTGGATTGAGTATCTTTTTGATGTTACAAAAAAATACTAACAGTACCCCGGGAATGGATAAAGTGGTGCTGGCTCAGGCAAATAAAATAATTGCAAATAAAAGTTTTGATGAAGTATTAAATTCTTTATCGGAATCTGATATAGAGAAATATTTAACCGCTCAAGGCCAGGATGTAGATGCAGCGCTTGTTTTTTCTGCGGCTGCGGATGATAATGCTTTACCCGGCCCCGAAGAATACCTATTAAATGATAAGACCCTTGATAATGTGTTACAACAATTTAATTTAACGAATTAAAATCACCAGTATGAAAAGAATTCTATTAATAGTAAGTTTAATTTTGGGAAGCATCTCTTTTGTTTCGGCACAAGAACCGGGCGATGATGCAACAAAAGTTCAAAAAATACAGGCTTTATATGTAGCTTATATTACCCAGCAATTAAAATTAACAGAAGCAGAAGCACAAAAGTTTTGGCCGGTGCATAGCCAATATGATGCAGAGATAAAAGCAGTAGGCCTCGGAGGCAATGAACTTGACCGCCAGCAAAGTGTATTAAATATCAAGAAAAAATACCAGGATCGGTTTACGAAAATTATTGGAGCAGATCGTACCAATGATTTTTACAAAACGGATTCAGAGTTTAGAAAAAAAATGGTGGAACGACTTAAAAAATTACGACAACAAGGCCCCAATCGTAGAAATAATAAATGGATGAATTAACTATAAGCGTTTAGTTATCAATATTATAATTGTTTAAACAGCTACCTGCCGGGTAGCTGTTTAATTTTATATAATGCCTTACCTGGCAATATTGTTATACTTAGAAATAAAAACTAATAAATGTGAAGGATTATTAAAATTCACCTAAATTTGCTTTAGGTGTTTTTCATAGGTTAGCAACGGCCAGCTCTTTTTAGGGCAGGCCTTTTTTTTGCTAACCTTTATATATCGGTGATTTCAGGTCGTGATAAAACAAAAAAGTCCATTTTTTTTCTAATCCTTCCTGCCACCATTTTTGTCTTAGCTCCATGGCTTTTCTTCCATCAAAATCATATTTGGCAATAAATTTATTTTTCATTTGCTGCAATTGCGGAGCTTCATCACCGCCAAAAAAAATTATTTGTCTATCTTCCTCTATCCGGTAAACAATATGGTGTGGGCAATGGGCACCTGAATGTTGATAATGTATATACCCATCAATACTGCCCGATTGTTCGGGCAAAAGTTCTGAAAAATTTGCATCTTTTAATAGTAAGAATTCACCGGCAATATAACTGGCATTGTTTTTTTGGAGCCCATATGTAAGTTCAGCATTATTTACATAATACACTGCATTGGGGAAGGCGGGTAACGAAAAATTATCAATAGCAATCCCACCGGCATGGTCTTTATGTAAATGACTTAATAAAACTTTGGTGATATCCATTGGGCTAATGCCATGCATTAATAATTGCTGATGCAATTGCAGGGTTCCATCTTCAAGACAATGGCCCAGGCCTGTATCTAAGAGAATGATGTCTTTTTTTGTAACAATACAAAAGGGTTGTATTTCTACCAGTAAACTACCCGGCCGGTCCCGTAAATGATCAGTCTCCAGGTTAAAGGGAATAAATTTTTTACTGGTATCAATTGAAAATACACCTTCTTTTAAAGGATAAATAGTCATGCAGTAAAAATACTCTAAAAAAATATTATCGTAAAACCATTTGTCGGTCGGCATCCAGCTTCACCAAAATAAAAATGAGAATGGTAAATGTGATCAATGAAGAACCGCCATAACTCATTAAGGGCAATGTGATGCCTATTACAGGAGCCAGCCCAATGGTTACACAAATATTAATGGCAACATGAAAAAATATGATACTCGCCACGGAATAAGCATATACCCGGCTAAATATACTTCGCTGTCGTTCCGCAATTTTTATTATTCGGATAAGTAACACCAGGTATAATAAAATTAATAGGGTGCAACCTACAAATCCAAAATTTTCGCCTACCGATGTAAAAATAAAATCAGTATGTTGTTCTGGTACAAAGTCGCCCTGGGTTTGTGTGCCTTTTAAAAAACCTTTCCCAACTAACCCACCGGAACCAATGGCGATCTTTGATTGTTTTACATTATAATCCTGCCCTTCAGCTTTCTTTTTTCTTTCTTTTTCTTCTTCAGGAGTTAGTATTACCGTTTTATCCTGGAAAGGATTATCTACCCCCACCATACTAAATATACGGCTGGCCTGGTAAGGTTTAAATACATGTTTAAAAACGAATGGTATGGCTAGGCCCACAAAAAAAGAACAAAATAACCAAATTGCAATGGTGCCAATGAGCAGTGAATTATTTCTTCTTAATTGCCTGCGGTTGAGAAATAAAAACAGGATGGCTAATATAGCAAAAGCAATGAGTAGGGTTTGGGTAGGAAACAATAAAGATATTACCAATAGTACTGCCATGCTTACACCCACTACCAGGTAAATGGCGGGTAACCCTTCTCTATACATTGGGAATAAAAATGCAAAATAAACGATGGCCAGCCCGGTTTCGCCTTGTAATATAGAAAGTGCGGCCGGCGTAAAGGCAATAGCAGCAGCAATGAGTTGAGATCTTGCTTTACTAAAATCCAGGTTGGGCATTGACATGTATTTGGCCAGTGCCAGTGCGGTGAAAATTTTACAAAGTTCTACCGGTTGCAAATTCATAAAGCCAAGTGGTATCCAGCTTTTAGAGCCTTTTATCTCTTTGCCTACCACAAAAGTGGCGAGAATAAGTACAATGCCTATTAAATATGCAAGGTTTGAAGTGGCAGTAAAAAATTTACTATCCATAAGTAAAATGAAAGTGGCCAATATGATGCATGCGCCAAAAAAATACAGTTGCTTACTGTAGTTTTGTTTAAAACCCAGGAAGGTTTTTATAACATCGGTCCCGGTTTTATATTCTACTGAAAAAATACATAGGATACCAAAGCTTACAATTATTAAGTAAAGCCAGATCAAAACCCAATCTACCCCCTTTGATATGGAAACATTTTTTTGATACATGAATGCAATTAGTTTTTAGTAGTATCGGCTTTTAGGTTTTGGTTCAGTTTATCATTCGGCAATAAAGCATCTTTATTGGGCAATTTAGGGAATGAATCATTTTTCTCATTTCTCTTTTGTTCCATTAATTCCTTGGTAACTTTTTCAATTTCCTCTTTATTGATTTCTTCTGGCCCTTGTTCTATTTCTAAAGTATCTTTTATTATTTGAATAAATCCTTTTGCAACTAAATAGGCTGAATCTTTTGAATGGCGTATTGAATCTAAACGCCGTATTTCATCATTGATCCTTTTAGGGATCAGGTTAAGTTTTGATAAAGTTTCAATTTGTGCCAGCCTTGCTTTATCTGTAATAGAATCCTTTAAATATTTTTCAATCATTAAGCCCACAATGGGGGCTGCCCAGGTACCACCAAACCGGCCACTATTTTCCAGTACACACATAATGGCAATTTTCGGATTATCCCTTGGTGCAAATGCACAGAAAAATGTATGATTGGGTTGCTTTAGGGTACCTCGTATATAGTTTTCAACGGTTCCTGTTTTACCACACACTTTTATGTCTTTTACCCGGGCATTCATACCGGTGCCACCATCCACCACACCTTGCATACCATCATGTACCGCTTCATAAATGCTATCAGCAATATCAATGGCTTGTTTTTTTACTTTGTATTTATCCAGCATACCATAAGTATCGCCACCCGCAATAGAATCTACCACATGCGGAATGTAATACCAACCTTTATTTGCAATGAATGCCATTTCATTTGCTACTTGTAGCGGTGTTACATCTACCTCTCCCTGGCCAATACTTACTGAACGGAAACTGCAATAATTCCATTTTCCCTCACCAAAAGATTTGTTATAATAAGCAGGTGTGGGGATTCTTCCACTTTTTTCTGATGGAATATCAACGCCTAATTTATGGCCCAGGCCAAATGCATGCATATAATTGTCCCATACGGCAAGGCTACTATCAATATTAGGATAAATTGGATTATTAATTACCTTTTGCATGACTGTAGCAAAATAGGTATTATCAGAAAATCGAATGGCGTTTCTTAAATCAAATGTGCCATAGTCTAAGCATTTCATGGGCCGGCCTGTACCACAGCCATAAAATGCTCCATGGCAGGTAACTGTAAATTTTGTATCTATTACACCTTCATGAAGCCCTACTAAAGCTTGCAATGTTTTAAATGTAGAACCCGGCGAATAGGTTGCACTTACTGTGCGATTAAGCAATGGGGTGGCAGGGTTTAGGAAAAGATCAGAAAAATGTTTTCTTCTATCTGCACCAATTAAAGCGTTAGGATCGTAAGTAGGGGCACTTACCATGGCCAGTATACCACCCGTTTGCGGATCAATCGCCACTACTGAACCTAGTTTGTTTTGTAATAATTTTTCTCCCAGTTCCTGGAGTTCGATGTCAATAGATGTATAAAGGTTTTGGCCGGCAATGGCTGCTGTATCAAATTTTCCATTGTCCAGTTTTTCAGTAAGCCTGTTTTTATTATCTCTTTTCCAATATTCAATACCCCGCTGGCCCATTAATACTTTTTCATAGGACCTTTCTATGCCCGTCATACCGGCATAATCACCGGATTGGTATCCTTCGCCTTTATGCCGGCGCAAAAAACCGGTATCTACTTCGGCGGTATAACCTAATACATTTGCCGCAGCTTTATAAGGATACCGCCTAATAGATCTTTCCTGCAAGTAAAATGCAGGTACAAAGCGATACATTTTTTCATTTAGCATGGCCATCTTATCATTACTGAGCATGGCTTCAAACACAGAGGGGCGGCTTCTGCCGTTTTTGATGATTACTTCTACCAGTTTTTTCATGAACATTGCAGAATCTATTTGTAAAATATTGCAGAGTGCTGCCGTATCAATGCCCTTAAGTTTGTTAGGCGTGATCATGAGATCATAGATGATACTGTTTTGAAGGATGGCTCTATTGTGTTTGTCAAAAACCAAACCACGGTCAGGGTATATTACTTTTCTAAATTTTCCCTGGTCGTCTGCCATGATTTTATATTTAGGAGAAAATAGTTGCAGGTTTGCCAATTGCGCAATAATCACCAATATCATGCTTATGAATACAAGCAGGATTACATTTTTTCGGGATTGATTGAATACAGGCATGGGGTTGTGGCTCTATGATCAGTAAGTAAAAAAATAAACGCTAAAAAATACAAAATTATGCTGTATTAGTCCGGAATTTCTGGTTCCTGTTAAAAATTAATTCCACTATGATGATCAGCAGCATGCTGATAGCGGTACTCAGCATCGTTTTTACAATGAAATACCAAATATCCCCAAATTGCCAGGCCTCCAGGAAAAACAGCCATGCATTATGTAAAAAAGTTAATACCAGTACTAAGAATAAATATGCCCCGGTACCCCCCATACTTTTAGCAGAGGGTTCATTATAGTTGGTTTCAGAAATATCCTGTGCCACCAGCATTTTTATAAGAAAAGGCCTTATATATGCAATTAACACACAGGCAGCTGCATGAAAACCGGGATTATGCCGAAAACTATCAATACTAAAACCAAGTAAAAAAGCAACAAGCATTAATGGGGTGCGTTGCATTTTAAAAGGAAGCCAGATGATAAAAAGAAAATAGATGTACGGCGTAATCATTTGGTGAAGATGTATTTTATCTAGTACAAAAACCTGCACCAAAACGAAAAGCGCAAACCGGACAATATATTTTAAAAGTTCTTTCATGCTCTTACACTAAAGTTTGGCCTTTGCTTTTTTTACTAATTCTTTTACTTCATCTGCGTGTTTACTGGAAATTCCATACACAAATTCCAGGCTTGTAAAATCAGCAGCAGTATGTAATTTTATTTTATAATTGCTACTGCTTTTTTCCTCGTACACTTCATCTACATAACCTACCAGTAAACCTTTTGGGAATGTGGTGCTGAGGCCGCTGGTTACTACCGAATCGCCTTTTACAACTTTAGTACCTTTAGGGATATTATTCAAGGTTAACACATTGGGTTGTTTACCATCCCAACTTATAGTGCCTACTTCGCCGGCTTTAAATAATCGTGCCGTAATAGTACTTTCTTTGCTTTCATGCAATAAGCTTAGTATTACTGCATAATCGCCGGTAATATTTGTAATGATGCCTATTACGGCGTTATTCATATTTATTACACCATCTCCTTCATTCAGGTATTTAATATTAGGGCCGTAAGCCACTACAAAATTATTTTGGCTTGTTACAGAATTTGAAACCACTTTGGCAGCGTAGTATCCGTAAGTTCTAAATTGGAGGATTGAGTCAACCCGGATGCTGTCTATTTTTGTTTTATAACCTGAATCGGGTAGGGTATAATTTTCTTTTAATTTATTGTATAAAAATTCATTTGCTTTTAGGAGTGAATCATTTGCTTTTTTTAAACGAAAATAATAGCCGACATCATCATAACGTTGGTTGATGGCTCCGGTAATGCGGTTTGCAGTAGCTCCAAATGCCGCCTGGTGAAATCTATTATATTGTACAATTAAAAAAACACAAAAAGCCTGTAAAAGTATAAATACTAATAAGTTGAAATAACGGCGTATAAAAAGGAAAATGTTACGCAACCTGGAGTAAATATTTTATAGGTTCAAAAAGCGGCAAAGTATTAAGTGATTACCAAGACCGAATAGGGTTTATCGCATTACAAAAGGGTATCTTTCATAATTTTTCAGTGCAATACCAGTACCTCTTACCACGCTCTTAAGTGGGTCGTCGGCCACATGCACTGGTAATTTTATTTTGGCAGCAAGTCGTTTGTCTAAGCCCCTTAGTAATGCACCACCACCGGTTATATATAAACCTCTTCTGTAAATATCGGCTGCCAGTTCCGGGGGAGTTGTTTCCAGCGCCTTTAAAATAGCTTCCTCTATTTTAAAGATACTTTTATCTAATGCTTCTGCTACTTCCTGGTAGCTTACCATTACTTGTTTGGGGATACCGGTAACCAGGTCACGTCCATTTACAGGAATATCATCGGGGGGATTATCTAAATCTTTCATGGCGGCGCCTACCTGTATTTTAATTTGTTCGGCAGTACGTTCACCAATCAGCAGGCTATGGTAACGGCGTAATGCTTCCATAATATCAGCGGTAAATTCATCTCCGGCTACTCTTATACTTTGATCGCATACAATACCTGCCAAAGCAATTACAGTAATGCCAGTAGTACCACCTCCTATATCTATGATCATATTTCCCACGGGTTCTTCTACATCTATCCCAATACCTAAAGCCGCTGCCATCGGTTCATGAATTAAATAAACTTCTTTGGCCCCGGCTTGTTCTGCACTATCCCGTACAGCTCTTTTTTCTACTTCGGTTATGCTGCTGGGAATACATATCATCATACGCCAACTGGGGGCAAACAACGGTTTTTTGGGATAAACTAATTTTATAAGTTCCCTGATCATGAGTTCTGCAGCATTAAAATCGGCGATTACGCCATCTCTCAGTGGACGAACAGTGCGGATGCTTTCATGTGTTTTTTCATGCATCATTAGTGCTTTTTTACCAACTGCCAGTAAATTTTTAGGATTATTTCTGTCTAATGCTACAATTGAAGGTTCATTCACAACAACTTCATCATTGTGAATTATTAATGTATTTGCTGTTCCTAAATCTATCGCTATTTCCTGTGTAAAAAAGTTGAAAATTCCCATGGAGCTTTATAATAATATTTGGAGGTTAATACAATGTGGGCAAAGTTGGAGCAATTTATTGGATAAACAACGTCAGATTTTTATTTTTAGCACATTATTTTTAAACTTTTTTTAAATAAATGTGGATTCTGTTAATTTTTAAATTCGTAACCTATGTCAGAACGATAATTCATTCCTTCAAAATTGATGTGTTGTAAAATATAATTTGATTTGAATGTAGCTTCTTCAATTGTATCGGCAAATGAAGTAACTACAAGCACCCTGCCACCGTTGGTTATAATTTCATTTCCTTCATATTTTGTTCCAGCATGGTATATTGTGCTGTTATCCATCATTACATTTTGAAGGTTATAAATGGTTTTGCCTTTTTCATAGATACCCGGGTATCCCCCACTTACGGCAACAATTGCTACCGCCTGCTGATCTGTTGTTTCTATTGTTACATCGCTTAGGTGGCTGTTATAAGTTGCTAACAATAAATCTACCAGGTCATTTTTTATTCTGGGTATTACTACTTCAGTTTCAGGATCGCCCATCCGGCAATTATATTCAATTACATAAGGACCTTTGGTGGTAATCATTAAGCCAAAAAACAAAAACCCTTTGTATTCCAATTTATCTTTTTTTATGCCATCAATGGTAGGCTGAATAATTCTTTGAATGACTTGTTCTTTTAGTGTTTCATCAAAAAAAGGAACAGGGCTTACCGCTCCCATACCACCTGTATTGGGCCCGGTATCGCCTTCGCCAATTCGCTTATAATCTTTTGCTTCGGGCAGTAAAACATAATTTTCTCCATCGGTAAGAACAAATACACTCATTTCTATCCCTTCTAAAAATTCTTCTACCACTACTTTTTTACCCGCCTCGCCAAATTTTGATTTTAAGAGCATCAGTTCAAATTCTGAAATAGCCTCAATATGTGTTTGACAAATAACAACCCCTTTGCCACCGGCCAGCCCATCTGCTTTTAATACAATTGGTAAACTATGTTTCTTTATATATTCCACGCCTTCTTTATAGCTTTCCTGTGTAAATTTTTTATAGGCTGCTGTAGGAATACCATGGTGCTTCATAAAAATTTTAGCATAAGCTTTACTGCCTTCCAACTGGGCAGCATTATCAGCAGGGCCAATGATGGCCATATTTTTTAATTCGGGAATTTGTTGTAAGTATCCTACAATCCCTTTTACCAATGGTTCTTCTGGCCCTACTATTAGCATATCAATCTTATGTAATATGCAATGCGAAGCTATTTGTTCAAAATCGGTTATGGCTACCAATAAGTTAGTGCCACATAAGGCCGTACCTGCATTTCCGGGTGCTATAAAAAGGTTTTCACATTTTTTACTTTGTTTCAAACTTTTGGCCAGTGCATGTTCCCTGCCCCCGGAACCGATTAAAAGAATATTCATGAATTAATAAAAACGAAAGAAATGTTGAATAAAATTTGCCCGGCTAAATTACTGGCTGTTATCGGTTTTTGAACATCTTTTTTTCAACCAACCCTATAAATTACGCTTTATATATTCATTTTTGAACTATATTGAGCCACTAAAATTAATTTGCAACCTGCCAATATATACAGTTGCAGATTACATACATCCTATAATATCTAAATAATTATTTATGACCGATGCGATAAAAACAGGAAAACATCCAAGAGCACTTTTTGTTTTATTTCTTACCGAAATGTGGGAGCGCTTTGCTTATTATTTAATGGTGGGTATCTTATTATTGTATTTGATTGATACCACTACAGGGGGTAAAGGATTCTCTCAGCGTGTGGGAGCAGATGTAGTAGGTAGCTTCATTGCCCTTGTTTATCTTACCCCGTTTATTGGCGGTCTATTGGCAGACAGGTACCTGGGATATATTAAATCTATCTTTATTGGCGGGATATTAATGGCAGCAGGATACCTGGGTTTATCATTGCCGGGTAATACAGCCATGTTTGTATCGCTGGGCCTTATTATTGTGGGGAATGGATTTTTTAAACCCAATATTTCTACCATCCTTGGTAATATTTATAACCGGGAAGATTTAAAGCCACTGAAAGATAATGCCTATAACATATTTTATATGGGTATTAATATTGGCGCTTTTGTTTGCAATTTTGTAGCTGCCTATTTAAGAAATAAATATGGTTGGGGATATGCATTTGCAGCGGCAGGTATTGGGCTTATCATTGGATTGATTGTATTGGCAATAAATTTAAAACATGTAAAAGAAGGCGATATTAAGAAAGAAGCCCAGCCGGGTGATATGCCCATTTCTAAAATATTCTCTTATGTATTTCTTCCTGCCATCATAGCGGCTATTATTGGCTGGATAGTTCCAAAACTAATTTTTGGAGGCACCATTATGGGAAGCCAGGCAAATGATGCATTTATTTTTGCCTGTTTACCAATTATCGCTTTTTATATTTCGCTTTGGGTAAAAGCCGAGGGGCAGGATAAAAGGGGTATTGGGGCTTTACTTTTTATTTTTGGGATCAGTATTATCTTTTGGACAATATATAATCAAAACTCAACAGGCCTTACAATTTGGGCCGAAAAACATACCGACAGAACAGCTTCTGAAACCACCGCCAGGATTACCGGAAATATTTTTCCACTGCAACAAGTTTCAGATACGCCACGACTTATCGGGAAATTAGATGAACACTTTGCGAGTATAAAAGACAAGAGTGAAATTGTAAGTTACGATAGCATTATTACGATAACCCCAACGGGTGAGCGGATTGATACTTCTAAACAGGTTTTTGGTATTACCAAAAATGGAAATAAAATTGACCCGGAATCGAAAAACATACTGGCAATGGGCCCGGATCCGTATTTTAATAATGTACCAAAAGATCAATGGCCTGCAAGCCATACTGAAAAATTGGTGAATACCGAACTGTTCCAATCTATCAATCCACTTTTTATTGTTTTGCTTACATTGGTATTTGTTCCATTATTTGATTATTTGCGAAAACGAAATAAAGAACCAACAACTGCTTCTAAGTTTGCAATGGCCATGTTCCTCTCAGGAATATCTGCCTTAGTAATGGTTTTTGCCATCATGTCGGTGCCCTCTGTTTATACCCATAAAACGGCACCCATTTGGCTATGGCTTACTTATTTTGTATTTACAGTAGGTGAAATTTTCTTAAGTCCCATTGGCTTATCACTGGTATCGAAATTAGCGCCTGCAAGGCTTACTGCCCTGATGATGGGTGGCTGGTTTTTGGCTACTTCTATCGGTGGTAAAATAGCCGGAGTGATGACAAGTTTTTGGGATGATTTTACCGATAAAAAAGTGTTCTTCCTCATGCTTGCTGTTGCCGCATTCATAGGAGGAATATTAATCTATTCCCGTTTAAAATCTTTAAATGCGATTGTAAAAGAAAAAACAGGCCGGGCTTAACCGGGTTAACAATATCATAAGGGCGATACATTTGTATCGCCTTTTTTATTTATCTTTCTTTTTAAACTTAAAAATTTTGGCAGAGAATAAAAACTTTCAACCTTATGTTCCGGCGCAGCAAAACATGAAGGAACTCACCATAAAATCTATTTTATTGGGTGCTGTATTCGGGATTATTTTTGGTGCCGCAACTGTTTACCTTGCATTAAAAGCGGGGCTTACGGTATCAGCATCTATTCCCATTGCTGTAATTGCTATTACACTTGGCAGGAAGTTTTTTAAAACCACGATCCTGGAAAATAATATTATTCAAACCACCGGTAGTGCCGGTGAAAGTATTGCTGCAGGTGTGGCATTTACCTTACCGGGCTTTTTATTTTTATCGTCACCCGATAGTGCAACTTATTTTAATTATATCACTATTTTAATTTTAGCCATTGTTGGTGGCATGCTGGGTACATTATTAATGGTGCCATTAAGAAAAGCACTTATCGTAAATGAACATGATAGCCTGCCTTACCCGGAAGGCACAGCATGTGGTGATGTATTAAAAGCAGGTGAAAAAGGGGGCGATGTAGCCAAGACTGCTTTTTGGGGATTGGGTGTGGCATTTTTATATGCCATTTTGCAAAAAATAATAAAATTAATTGCTGAGTCTCCTGCCTATATCACGGCATACACTAACAAGTTTTTTCCATCGGCTAAACTAAGCGGTGAAATTACACCGGAATATCTGGGAGTAGGCTATATTATTGGGCCCCGTATTGCAGGTGTATTGGTGGCAGGTGGTGTGTTAAGCTGGTTGGTACTTATCCCATTATTGAGTACATTGGTTCCACCAGATGCTATTGCCGTTCAATTAGTAAAACTTGGCTATATGGCATCGGTTACCACAGATGGCGGAAAAGGAGGGTGGGATGCAGCTACCCATAGTTTTAATGATTACTCTTCTGCTTTGTATTATGCTTATATCCGGCAAATTGGTGCCGGTGCAGTTGCAGCAGGTGGCATCATTACATTGATAAAAACAATTCCCACCATTGTAAAATCTATTAAAGGCAGCGTAACCTCACTTAAAAATAATAAGGGCAATAAAAAAAATGAAGTAGTAAGAACAGAACGTGACCTTAATTTAAAAATAGTAGGATTTGGTAGCCTGGCATTGGTTGCACTCATTGCTGTACTACCGCAGATACCCGGAGATGGTATTTTACAAAAAATATTAATTGGTATCCTGGTACTTATTTTTGGCGCTTTATTCGTAACCGTTTCCAGCCGTATAGTAGGATTGATAGGTTCATCTAATAATCCTATCAGTGGTATGACCATTGCAACTGTAATGGGAACCAGTTTAATTTTTATGGCCGTGGGCTGGACAGGTAAAGCATATGAACCTTTAGTATTGGTAGTAGGCGGAATGATTTGTATTGCTGCCGCCAATGCAGGGGCTACTTCACAAGATCTAAAAACCGGTTACATTGTTGGAGCCACTCCCCGTAATCAACAAATTGCATTATTTATTGGTGCCATTGTTTCTTCTATTGTAATTGGGCTTACCATAAAATTTTTAGATAAGCCTTCGGCTGAAATGATTGCACAGGGAGTGCATCATGCTATTGGCTCTGAAAAATTCCCTGCTCCCCAGGCTACTTTAATGGCTACCCTCATAAAAGGAATATTGTCTTTTAACTTAGATTGGCAATATGTATTTGTAGGTGTATTTGTAGCAGTAGTAATGGAGCTTTGCGGAGTAAAATCATTAAGCTTTGCTGTAGGGGCTTATCTGCCATTATCTACTACGCTTCCCATTTTTATTGGAGGAAGTATTAAAGGTTTGGTAGATGTAGTAAAAAAGAAAAAAGATATCCAGGAAAATCCGGGGGATGAAGAGTTGGGTAAGGGAAGTTTGTTTGCTACAGGTTTGGTGGCAGGTGGTGCCGTAGCAGGGGTAGTCATTGCAATTTTAAGTGGCACCGAAGCGGGGGACAGGTTCCTGCGATCTGTGAGCATCGAAAATGGATTGCTTGCTTCGCTTGGCGAATATGGTTATTATCTTATGGGTGTATTATTTTTTGCAGCATTAGCATTTATACTTTACCGGGTAGCGCTTAAAAAGTAATTTTTTTAAAAAATTATTGCATCGAATCATTAAAAAGCTTTCATATTAAATACATTATTTTTGCCTGAACT
The DNA here is from genome assembly GCA_016710595.1 of Niastella sp. GTDB lineage: Bacteria > Bacteroidota > Bacteroidia > Chitinophagales > Chitinophagaceae > Ferruginibacter. Next base: position 1,379,658 of record JADJVM010000008.1, on the reverse strand, counting down.
GATAAAAGCTATTATGAATTTTTCAAACAGTGAGATTACGCAGCAGGTTGCACAGAGTGCCAGGGACTTTGCTTTGCAATATATAAAGCCCGATATGATGAAATGGGATGAGAGCCAGGAATTTCCAATAGCAATATTTAAAGAAATGGGAAAGATGGGCTTTATGGGTGTGTTGGTTCCTGAAAAATATGGTGGTGCCGGTTTGAGTTATTTTGAATACAGCGCCGTGATACAAGAAATTGCAAAAGTTTGCGGATCTATTGGTTTGTCCGTTGCGGCACACAATTCTTTATGTACCGGTCATATTTTAAGTTTCGGTAACGAAGTACAAAAACAAAAATATTTACCTAAGCTGGCAACCTGCGAATGGTTGGGTGCATGGGGGCTTACAGAGCCCAATACCGGGAGTGATGCAGGTAATATGAAAACTACGGCCGTACAGAATGGGGGTCAGTGGGTATTAAATGGAACTAAAAATTTTATTACGCATGGTAAAAGTGGCGATGTAGCAGTAGTAATTTGCCGTACCGGCGAAGCCAGGGCAAAAGACAATGCCACTGCATTTATTGTAGAACGGGGTACTGCCGGTTTTAGTGGAGGAAAAAAAGAAGATAAACTGGGTATGCGTGCCAGTGAAACGGCCGAAATGATTTTTGATAATTGTATCATTCCGGATGAAAATAGATTGGGAAATGTAGGAGAAGGGTTTAAACAAGCTATGAAAGTGCTGGATGGTGGCCGTATTTCTATTGCAGCTTTGGCATTGGGTATTGCAAAAGGTGCATATGAAGCAGCTTTGGCGTATTCAAAAGAACGGCACCAGTTTGATAAACCTATTTCTGAATTCCAGGGCATTTCATTTAAACTGGCGGATATGGCAACTAAAATAGAAGGCGCAGAATTATTGATTGATCAGGCATGTGATCTTAAAATTAAAAACCTGCCTATGACCAAAGAGGCAGCAATAGCGAAATATTATGCCAGCGAAGTTTCAGTAGAAGTTAGTACCGATGCTGTTCAAATTTTTGGAGGATATGGGTACATCAAAGATTTTCCTGCAGAAAAATATTATCGGGATAGCAAATTATGTACCATTGGCGAAGGTACCAGCGAAATTCAAAAATTAGTAATTAGCCGTGAGATTTTAAAATAAAAACCGATAACTGATCGGCTAAGATCCCGGCAAACTGGCATTATTTAATGTATTATCTCATTTACGGTATATTGTATCTTTTCTCTTTATTACCATTCTTTATCTTGTATGGTATCAGTAATGTTTTAAGTTTCTTGCTATACCGGATATTGGGTTACCGGCGGGAAGTTGTTTTACAAAACCTACGAATTGCATTTCCTGATAAAACTGAACAACAACTTAAAGCCATTGCCCGTAAATTTTATCGTAACTTGGTTGATACTTTTTTGGAATCTATAAAATTATTAAGCCTACCGGCCGGGAGGTTTGACAAAAGAGCTGTTATTGATATTTCGAAAATTAACGAAATAGCTGCCAAAGGGAAAAATATACAATTACACAGTGGCCACCAAATGAACTGGGAATATGCAAACTATGCAGTTGCCCGGAACATAAATATCCCCTTTATTGGTGTGTATATGCGCATCAACAATAAAGCGCTGGATAAAATTTTTTATAACTTAAGGTCAAAGTATGGAACCAGGCTGGTAGCAGCCCAGGAATTTAAAAACAGGAGGCACTCTGTTTTTCAGGGGCAGTATGCATTAGGATTGGTTGCTGATCAAAATCCCGGCCGTCCGGGTTTGGCAGACTGGTTGTATTTTTTTTCTAAACCGGCTGGCTTTGTTACGGGGCCAGATAAAGGTGCCCGGCTTAACAATACTGCAGTATTTTTTGTGCGATTCATCATTGTAAAAAGAGGATTTTATCGCTTTGAACCTATATTGATATCTGAAAATGCTGCTGAAAAACCTGAAGGTTGGTTTACCCTTGCCTACCGTGACTTTGTAGAAGAAACCATCCGGGAGCAACCCGATAATTATCTTTGGAGCCATAAAAGATGGAAATGGCAGTATGAGGGAGAAAAAAAAGGCCGGTGGATAGATGTAAAACTACCACCGACCTAAAATTTGCTACCGAGGTAAGAAGATACGTGAATGAGGGTAAGATGTAAAAACGGAACTTATTTATCAGGCAGCATTAACCTTTAGTTCAAATTGATATTTCATCGAAGCTTCTACCCGGTTTCTTACACCCATCTTTTTAAAGATGTTTTGTATGTGTTTTTTTACCGTACCGGTTGAAATATAGATTTTTGTCGCAATTTCTTTATCTATCAATCCATTGGAGACTTCTTCAATTATTTCGAGCTCCCGACGGGTAAGAAAAATTTCATTTGTTTCCATCATTTAATATTTTGCTTTCCAAACATAAAGATGACACAACTCATTTACTCAAACAACGGGGTTTTTCCTAATTTTTATGGGGGTTTTTCCCCATAGTTAAATGATAAAAATGTTATATGTTATTTTAATTCATTACCCTTATAGCTGCCTTGATATAAAAATGAGCCCAGGAGTTTATTCCTGAGCCAGAGCCATTTCTTTTTCGTTGTAATGTAACAGAGTAAGTCCCCTGTCCTGAATTAATTGTTGCCGGACCTGATACAATTGCCCATGTAATGGGTAAACATGTGGGATTTGTGGTATTTACAATCCCAGTATTGCAAATGGAAGAAGTTGGTGCAACAATTCTAAAATAATTTTCAATAAATGAGGCCCTAAGCCCCTGAATTGCATTTACAACTGCAAACATACTTCGCATTCGTAAGCTTAACCTCTTGTAAATAAGTTTTTATAATTATCATTTGTTTCTTGCATAAAGTTCATAAACATTAATCCATTTATAGTATTCTCTGGTGAATTTTGAGGACAATGTCCTTCGTAATATGGAAAATAATCAGGACATCCTGCAACTAAATCTCTTTGTGGAGGATTATCACCAACAAAATCGTCGCCATAACTTACGTCTCCCCATAGATGCAGCAAACTAAGCTAATGGCCACCCCTTCGGGGTTAACAATAATAAATAACCAACAAAATCCCGAAGGGATGAAAATATTATCGAAATGTATATATTGATAAATAAACAATCATTAAATTTAGAAATAGTGTCACCCCTACGTGGTTTGCACAGGACATATTCAACCGGGTTTTATAAACCTTGCACCTCTTCGGGGTTAACAATTAAATAACCAACAAAATCCCGAAGGGATGAAAATATTATAAATGATAAAATAGGAAACCAACAAAATCCCGAAGGGATGAAAATATTATCGAAATGTATTTATTGATAAATAAACAATCATTAAATTTAGAAATAGTATCACCCCTATGGGGTTTGCACAGGACATATTCAACCGGGTTTTATAAACCTTGCACCCCTTCGGGGTTAACAATAATAAATAAACAACAAAATCCCGAAGGGATGAAAATATTATAAATGATAAAATAGGAAACCAACAAAATCCCGAAGGGATGAAAAGTTTATAATTTATGGCAGGCACATTTTCACAAATTTACATCCAGTATGTTTTTGCAGTAAAGGGCAGAGAAAACCTATTACAAAAATCATGGCGTGATGAGGTTTTTAAATATATCTCAGGTATCATTAAAGGCAAAAATCAAAAACCGATTATTGTTAATGGTGTTGCAGATCATGTTCATATATTTGTAGGCTTAAAACCAGCAATGAGTATATCTGATTTGGTGAGAGACATCAAAAATAATTCTTCCAATTTTATCAATGAACAAAAATTCCTCAAAAGAAAGTTTTCCTGGCAAGAAGGATATGGTGCTTTCTCCTATGCACATTCGCAAATTGACAATGTTTATCAATACATTAAAAACCAGGAAGAACATCATCGTAAGAAAACATTTAAAGAGGAATACCTTGATTTTCTTCAAAAATTTGAAATTGAATACAATGAAAAATATTTATTTGATTGGTTGGATTAATAAAATCAGCCCTTCGGTAATTTAAAATATTGGGGGATACCAATATCATCCCTTTGGGATTACCAGTGTATTGACGAATTCAACCAGGATAAGTTATCATTTTGCTGAAAAACCGGTATCATTAAAAGATGAGGCATATGCAAGCAAGATTTATAGAATTTCAGTAGCATCATTACAAACAAAAAGTTGAATAAGGAGAGTCCATAAAATCCTTAAAGCTGTTAATTCCAAAAAGTAGATGAATCAACCAATATTACTTTAAGCTTAAAGTTGGTAAAGAAGTAATGAGTTGCAAATTCGTAAAAAAGCCTGGATTAATTTAGCCATATCTAACCCTTTAACTCAAAAATGGTTTCCCCACAAAATTTTATGGGGATTTTTCCTATTTTTTTTGGGGGTTTTCCCCCATATTTTAGATATCAGATTGTAGTACTTTCCCATTTTATTAAAAACCTTTTAATTCCAAGCCATGCACACAATGAAATTTTTACTATCAGTTTGTATTTTTTATTTGTTTATTTGTATAGAAAGCTGCCAAACTCCACAATCATCAGCCTTTGCTAATAAGCAAGATTCTTTAGTGTTTGCACAATCAGTAGCAAAACTATACCCATCAGAAGTTTGTCCACCATTACCTGCTAACGATACAACAAAAGCTATCCAAATAACATCCATTGATTGGGCAACAGTTCTCGATTATGAACAACGTTATGATAAAGACCCAAAATTAAAATCTCCCAAAGGAGAATTTTACCAGGGTTTTAGTATTGATGCCGGCGGTTGGAATATGATTAAGCAAGAAGCCAGTATAAAAGGATTGTACCTGAGACTTGGGCAAAAGCCTGACTTAAGCTATACCATTATGCTTTTAGGTACTGATGCAAATGGAAAAATCATAAATGAGGTAATTGCAAAGGATTCTTTACAGAAACAATTTGAAGCCGAAATATTTACCAATTTTGATAATTTAGAACCTTGTCCTGCAACTTGCCCCTGAAACTATTCTTTAAAAAAGCTTGAAGATGAATGTAACTTTACTTTTTATTATTTATTCAGTAATATTGGTAACTGGGTGTGTTATAGGGTGTTTTTCATTTAATAAATACAAAGCCTACCAGCCCATCGTGATTTTATTGGGTGTAACATTCCTGTTAGAATTAATGGGCTTCATTATCGCCAAAATTTATCATTATAATTTATGGCTTTATCACATTTCGAACCCCATAGAGAGTAGTATCCTCTTCTATTTCTTTTATTTTAATATCCAGAACCGGAATATAAAAAAAATCATATTTTATTCGTGGATAGCCCTTATCATTTTTGGAATCATAAATACTTTTTTTATTCAAACCATTAAGCTACCTCCTACCTATTTTATTTTATTTTCTGCATTCCTGTCACTTATATTCAGTATCATTTTATTTATTCAATGCCTGGATTTACCATCTACTCAAAATATTTTTACAAATCCCATTTTCCTGTCTGCGCTAACGGTTATCTGGTTCAGCCTTACCAGTTTTGCATTTTTTATCATTAATCATCACCTTATTCAAAATAAGATAATCAACTATTTGTTTTATATCCCATTGTATATATCAAACTATATTTATTATGGAATTTATGTTGTAGCTTCCTTTTTTGCATTAAAAAATACTGACCCATGATACCGGTAGATGGTAATTTTATAGTTTTATTTTTTATAGGTGTCGCTTTTTTTTTCCTTGTTTTTATAGTTGTATTAACCATCGGTATCCGGTATCGGCGTAAAAAGCGGGAGCATGAACAATTAAAAGAGAAATTTGATGAACAGGTAATGCGTTCTCAACTTGAAATACAAGAACAAACCCTTCAATTCATTTCAAGAGAAATTCATGATAACCTGGGACAGGTAGCTTCGATTATAAAAATCAATTTAAATACTATTAAAGTACAGGATATTGAACAAACTTCTGAAAAAATAAAAAATACAAAAGAATTAGTAAAACAATTAATTACAGATTTAAAATTACTTTCTACCAGTTTAAATACCGATAAAATTTTGCAAAGGGGCCTTATGAGCGCCTTACAAGCCGAAGTAGAAAAAATAAATAAGCTGCAAATATTTAATGTCCGGTTAGAGCAAGCCGATAATACACCTGAGATTAAAAATAATAATGCCATTATCATCTTCAGGATGTGCCAGGAAATTTTGAATAATTCAATGAAACATAGTGAAGCAAAAAACATTATCATAAGTTCCCATTTTAAAAATGATACTTTTTATTTGTCTATAGAAGACGATGGTATAGGATTTAATCTGGCAGAAATATTGGCAAATCATGAGAAATCAGGAAATGGTTTGGTAAATTTGCAAAGCCGGGCAAAAGTTATAAATGGTAAAGTTGAATTTATAAGTTCCCCGGGTAATGGCAGCAAAACGCTAATCAATATTACCTTATAAGACCAAATATGCTTACCGGGAATACCATATCTCTTGCACTGGTAGATGATCATAATCTATTCAGAAAAGGCCTCATCAGCCTTATTGAAATGACCGATCTGGGTACCCGTATATTATTTGAAGCCGATAATGGAATTGACCTTCAGCAAAAACTAAATCCGGAAAATTTACCCGATATTATCCTTATGGACATTCATATGCCAAAAATGGATGGTTTTGAATCGGTAAAATGGCTTAAAAAAAACTATCCTCAAGTTAAAGTGCTCGTGGTATCCATGGTAGAAAAGGAAGAAACTGTTATTAAGATGCTGAAGTTGGGTATAAAAGGTTACCTCACCAAAGATGTAGAACCCGAAGAACTGAGAGATGCCCTGATTGCCATTAGCAGCAAGGGTTTCTATTATACCGATTTTATTACGGGAAGGCTGGTACACAGTGTTGCCGTAAACGATTCTGCTTATGAGGAAATAGACCTTAATGAAAAAGAAACAATGATGTTAAGCTTCTGTTGTACTGATCTTACCTATGCTGATATTGCTGTTCACATGTGCTTAAGCCCTAAAACTGTAGATCATTACCGAAATAATTTATTTGCAAAATTGAATGTAAAAAGCCGGGTAGGGCTGGCATTGTATGCAGTAAAGCATGGTATTGTGGAATTATAAATTCAAGGTTTATTTTTTAATAAATCTGGCCTTAGCTGTTGTGTTCTTTGTACAGATTGCTCCTCCCTCCAATCTTCTATTAGTTTATGGTTTCCACTCAATAAAACAGGTGGGACCTTCCATCCTCTAAAATTTTCGGGCCGGGTGTAAACCGGAGGCGCTAATAAATGATCCTGGAATGAATCTGTTAATGCCGAACTTTCATCATTCAAAACGCCGGGCAATAGCCTTCCGATAGCATCTGTAAGAACAGCGGCAGCAAGTTCACCACCACTCAATACGTAATCACCAATTGAAATTTCACAGGTAACAAAATGATCCCTAACCCGTTGGTCTATTCCTTTATAATGTCCGCAAATCATTAATAAATTTTTCTTTAATGATAAGTTATTGGCTACTTGCTGGTTCAGTGTTTTTCCATCTGGCGTTAAATAAATAATATCATCGTAAGTAATTTTTTTTTGCAGGCTTTCAATGGCGTTCACTAAAGGTTCTGCCATCAGTACCATACCGGCGCCTCCACCAAATGAATAATCATCTATCTGTGCCCTTGCGTAAGGAGTATAATCTCTCAGGTTTACCAGGTTTATGGAAAGTAGCCCTTTGTCTTTCGCTCTTTTAATGATAGAGTGAGAAAAAGGGGAAACCAATAAATCGGGCAAAACGGTAATAATATCTATTTGCACATTTTGTTTTTTAAAATTTAAGGAATATTCAAAAAATCATCCAGGTCTCTTTGTTGTTTTTTTGTTGGCCGGCCAATCTTACTCATGCGTTTACCGGTATGAAAAGCCGTCGCCTGAAACTTGATCCTTTCTATCTCTTCTGCCGGGGTGATGTCAATATAATTCTGTATTGCTTCACTATGGGCAACCCGGTTATGCAATAAACCTGTTACTTGAATTAACCATTTCTTTGCTTCTGTTTTTACTTCATACACATCTTGCAGCATTACGGTTTTACCTGCTTTTGCTGCTTTTTCATTATATTTTACTTTTCCTTTAGCACATGCTTCTGCAGCCTGGCTCCTGGTTTTAAATAGCCTGATGCACCAAAGATATTTATCCAGCCTCAGTTTTTCTTTCTCCATATTGCAAAAGTAGTTTTCTTTTTTACATCAATGGTAAACCCATCTGTTTGTATTTCCTTATTTTTAAGCATCAAATAAAAGTTATGGTAAAAATAAAATATGTTCTTTTCGTATTAACCTGTGTATGCCTTGTAAATTTTGCAAATGCACAGTTCAGTAAAATTAACTGGACCCCCGATGGAAATAATTATTTCAAATTCAAAGAAGGGGGAATTGTAAAAGTGGATCCCCGGAACGATAATGAAACCGTTTGGATAAGTGCCCAACAGCTTACACCAGCTGGTTTATCAAAAAGTTTAAAAGTGCAGAGTTTTGATGTAAGTAATGATAACCAAAAGATATTATTATTTGCAAATACTGCTAAAGTATGGCGGTACAATACCCGTGGCGATTATTGGGTGTTGAATGTACAAGACAATAAATTAGTGCAATTGGGCAAGGGATTGCCGGCTCAATCGCTGATGTTTGCTAAATTTTCGCCCAATGGTAAGTTGGTGGCTTATGTAAGTGGCCATAATATTTATATTGAGGACCTGGCTGGTAATATTGTACGTAAAATGACGATGGACGGTACTCATAAAATGATCAATGGTACATTTGATTGGGTATATGAAGAAGAATTTGGATGTCGGGATGGCTTTAGGTGGAGCCCCGATAGCAGGGCTATTGCTTTTTGGCAGGTAGATGCTACACAAACAAAAGATTACTATATGCTAAATACCACAGATTCAAATTATAGCCGGCCCATACCAGTAGAATATCCCAAAGTGGGAGAGAAACCATCACCTGCACGTATTGGTGTGTTGGCTGCCAATGGGGGTGTAATAAAATGGATGAAGATTGATGGTGACCCCAGTGAGCATTATCTTACCCGGATGGAATGGAATGGAAACAACCAATTGATAATTCAGCAACTTGATCGCAAACAACAGGAAAGCCGTTTGATTTATGCCAATCCCGAAGATGGGAACAGTTATACTTTTTGGGCCGAAAATGACAATGCATGGGTTGATATGAATACTGACAATCCCGTTGGATGGAACTGGATAAACAAAGGCCAGGATTTTTTATGGATAAGTGAAAAAGATGGCTGGCGGCATATTTATAAAATTAGCCGGGATGGTAAAGATGTCAGTTTACTTACAAAAGGCCAGTATGATATACAAGACCTATTAGCCATTGACGAAGCTAATAACTATGTTTACTTTAGTGCTTCGCCCACCAATGCAACACAACTTTATCTTTACCGGGTAAAAATAAATAATCCTAAAGACAATCCTGAATTAGTGAGTGCTGCAACGCAAGAAGGAATGCATGATTATACAATCTCTCCCAATGGCCATATAGCCAGGCATCGGTTTAGCAATCATAATACGGCTCCTGTTTCAGAATTTGTGAGCCTACCGGATGGTAAACCCTTAAATAATACAAATAACATTGCTAAAAAAATAAAATTAAACCCTGATATTAATATTGAATACTTACAGGTAACCACGGATGATAATATTGTATTGGATGCCTGGATCAATAAACCCAAAGATTTTGATGCTACTAAAAAATACCCGGTAGTATTTTATGTATATGGTGAACCTGCAGCTTCTGTTGTAAATGACAGTTACGGCGCACATTTTAATTTTTTATATGGTGGGGATATGAGCCGGGATGGATACATCCAGGTGGGAATTGATAACCGGGGCACCCCTTCCTTAAAAGGAGCAGGCTGGCGCAAATCTATTTATAAAAAAATTGGTTTAATCAATATCCGGGATATGGCATTGGGTGCTAAAAAAATATTGGAGAGACCCTATATGGATAAAGACCGGGTAGCCGTTTGGGGATGGAGTGGTGGTGGTAGCTCTACGCTTAACCTTTTATTTAATTATCCTGAAATTTTTCAAACGGGTATCGCCATCGCTGCGGTAACCAATCAACTTTTTTACGATAATATTTACCAGGAAAGATATATGGGATTGCCACAAGAAAATAAACAAGATTTTATTAATGGTTCGCCTATTTCGCATGTGCAGGGGCTTAAAGGGAAATTGCTGTACATACATGGCACAGGGGACGACAATGTACATTATAGCAATGCTGAACTTTTGCTTAATGAATTAATAAAATATAATAAACAATTTGAGTTTATGGCTTATCCGAACCGCACCCATAGCATTAGCGAAGGTCAGGGCACTTTTTTGCATTTACAAACATTATATACCAATTTTTTACGTAAAAATTGCCCGCCGGGGGCCAGGTAAAAATATTTTTTAATGAGGGGGTGGCCTATCTTCAGGAAACTATAAATTTTCCAGCAGATGGACCACTCCTTCTTTTTTTAAGATATAATATCCCAGCCTGTCGCTACTAATACCTTCTTTTAATAAATAACTAAAGGTAAGCTGATCATCTTTTATTTCTGTTTCAAAATATTGAAAACTGATATTGGGATATTGGCGTAATGCATTGCCAATTTCATACAAATGGGTACTTAAAATAAATGCCGAATTTTTAATTCGGATGAGCCCCTCAATAACAGTTGTACTGCATTTCATAGCATCTTGCACATTGGTACCTTTAAAAAGTTCATCAATCAGAATCAACCATTTCCTTCCATCTTTTACCATGTTTACAGTTGCCTTTATTCGTTGTACTTCATTATAGAAATAGCTCTCTCCTTTTGCCAAATTATCTACAATATTGATGTTGCTAAGCAGGCCATCAAATGAACTCAGCCGCATGTTTTTTGCCGGTACACCCATACCGCAATGAGCCAGAAAAACAGCGGCCCCTACCGCTTTTATAAATGTACTTTTACCGGCCATGTTGGCACCGGTTAAAAATATAAAATTATTTTCCTTATTGATTTTTATGGAATACGGTACCGGGTTGGGTAATAACAGGTGATACAATCCATCAGCTTCTATAAGTGGTTCGGAAGATTCAATAATTTCAGGAAAAACCAATTTATATAATTCTACAGATTTTGCCATGCCATACCAGGCATCTATGTGTGCAAACAATTGTAATAAAGTATGCATATTATGTTTATACCGGTAGCGAATAAAATGGGCAAATTGCAACATCTTGCCAATGGGCATTTCAGATGTTTTATTATATTTCTCTATAACTTTAATAGGTTCTGCAGAAAGCAAATGAGAAACTTCACTTAATATTTTTTTTAATAGCGGGGGAATCTCTTCATTCCATAACAAAACATAAAGCTGTTGCATGCCACGTAAAAAATCAAGGCAATGGCTGATGGAATACCTTACCAATGAAAAGTCCTGTGACGAAAAAATTTTATAACTATAAGCGCTCGTTTTACCGGGGTGCGAGGGAATGGTATTTATTTGGGCATCATAAAACCGTTCTACTACCATGAGGGTACCATTGCTAATGCGTTTTGTCCAGCCGTATTTTTTTTGTAAAACGAGTTTTAAAATTAGTTGTACTTCAATGATTGATGCCGCATCAGAAAATGGGTGCATCAGGTTTTTAAGAAATTGCTCCCTACCACGAACCGTAAGAGTTTCATTGAGTTTTCCAAAGATTGAAAATTCATCTTCGTGCTGTATCACCATCAGGTCTTGTAAGGTAGTTTTATCTATCTCCATGTTATTGCCGGTTAAAAGTGAGCCTTTTCCCAATATGAGAGTCATTTACCTTACCATTTTCATAAACGGGTTGCCCATTTACAAATGTTGCACTTATAGTATGCGGGAATTTAAAATTTTCAAAAGGGCTCCACCCGCATTTATATAAAATATTACCCGGCGAAACGATATATGGCGTATCCAGTTCAACCAATACCAGATCGGCATAATAGCCTTCCCGGATATATCCCCTATCAGCAATATTAAAACAATCAGCTACGGCATGGCTCATCTTTTGTGCAATTTGTGTGAGTGATATTTTTTGTTGCTGATAATAATATAACATCAATAATAATGGATGCTGTACCAGGGGCAAGCCGGCATTTGCTTTTTCATAAGGGGGTTGCTTTTCACTTAACAGGTGTGGGGCGTGGTCTGTAGCAATTACATCTAATTGATCGTTGAGTAAGGCTTTCCATAAAGCTTCTTTATTCTCCGGGCTTTTAATGGAGGGGTTACATTTAATTTTATAACCCAGTCTTTCATAATCATCAGCAGTAAAATGAAGATGGTGTACACACACTTCTGCCGTAATTCTTTTTTCAGTAAGGGGTGCCAGGTTGCCGAAAAGCGCCAATTCTTTTTGGGTACTGATGTGTAAGATGTGTAAGCGTGTATTATTTCTTTGGGCTAATTGTATTGCCATTAGCGATGATGCATAACAGGCTTCTTCATCCCTTATAAGAGGATGGTCCCGGGCTTGTAATTCGGGTCTTATCTTTTTTATGCGTTCATAATTATTTTTAATGATGTGCTCATCTTCGCAATGTGTTGCAATTAATATTTCACTTTCACTAAATAATTTATGGAGCGTATTGTAATTATCTACAAGCATATTGCCCGTACTGCTACCTAAGAAAATTTTTATTCCGCAAATATCATTTTTATGTTGATTAACTTTTAATGCTTCTGCAGCATTATCATTGCTTACACCCATATAAAAAGAATAGTTAGCAACTGATACTTCAGCAGCCCTGTTATATTTATCCTGGAGTAATGGTAGTGTTAGAGCATTGGGGATTGTATTGGGCATTTCCATAAAACTGGTAACACCCCCGGCTACTGCAGCACGACTTTCCGTAAATATATCGGCCTTATGGGTAAGCCCTGGTTCCCTGAAATGAACCTGGTCGTCTATTGTACCGGGAAATAAATAGCGTCCATTTCCCCTAATTTCCTTTACTGCTTCTTTCACTGACAAGGAAGGGCCTATTTTTTCAATCCGATGTTGAGATACCAATAAATCCCCTTGTTTTATTTTGCCTTCATTTACAATAGATATATCTTTAAAAAGGTATTTTTGCATGTAACGATTTTTTAATTTGTTTATATTACCAAACTAAGTTTATGCGAATGATAAAAAAACTGGCCTGCTCGTTCCTTTTGATTACACCGATAATTGCCTTTACACAATCTACTTATTTACCCCTGGGCTCAGAAGAATATCATTTTATTGACAGGCTTGAAATTAAGCAACAAAAAAATACTGACCTTAATTTTTCTACATTAAAACCATATAATCGCCGTTTTATAGTACAAGAAGCAGAATTTTTGGATAGTGCCAGGATGGGATATGTAGATAGTAACCATATAGATCATTACAAAGAATGGACTGACCTGAGGCTAAATCCCATTGATGACTATAATTTAAAGACCTTACTCATGAACAATAGTGAATGGGTAACCGGTTCCAAAGAAGATTTTGCCAGCAAGCACCCTTTTCTTAAGGCATTCTATAAAAGCAAGGCAAATTTTTATGAGGTTGATCAACCCAATTTTTTTCTCGCAATTAATCCTGTTTTCCAACTCAATTTTGCAAAAGAACAAAATAATGGAAACCTGGTTTTTCTGAATAGCCGGGGTATCAGCGTGCGGGGTAGTATTTCTAAAAAAGTAGGATTTTATACAATGGTTACCGATAACCAGGAGCGGGGCCCTTCCTATTTTCAAAGTATGGTAAACAATACCCGTGCGGTGCCGGGAGTAGGGTTCTATAAACCATTTAAAAAATCGGGAGGGTTCGATTATTTTGATGCCCGTGGTTATTTTACCTTTAATGCTGCCAAGTTTATTGATTTTCAAATGGGATACGATAAAAATTTTATAGGCAATGGATATCGCAGCCTGTTTTTAAGTGATGTGGGAAATAGTTACCTGTTTGTAAAAATTAATACTCGTATTTGGAAGTTTAATTACCAGAACCTTTATATGGAACTCATGCCGCAGTTCACTAAAAAAAGTGATACCCTGCTGGATCGTAAATATGCAGCCGTGCATCATTTGAGTATCAATGTTACCAAATGGCTTAACCTGGGTTTGTTTGAAGCTGTAGTTTTTGGACGGCGCAATCGTTTTGATTTTCAATACCTGAATCCCATCATTTTTTATCGTCATATTGAGGGCACCGTGGGCAGCCCCGATAATGCCATTGCAGGTTTTGATTTTAAAGCCAATGTGGCCAAACAGTTTCAGTTTTATGGACAATTCCTGCTCGATGAATTTAGGATTAACGAACTGCGTAAAACCCCAAAGAGTTGGGTTAACAAATTTGGGATACAAGCCGGTGCAAAATATATTGATGCATTCATGATAAAAAATTTAGACTTGCAGGTAGAATGTAACAGGGTGCGCCCATTCACCTACTCTCATTATGATACAACCGCAAATTATACTCATTATAACCAACCCCTGGCACATCCGTTAGGCGCTAACTTTACAGAGTTTATAGCTGTGGTTCGATATCAACCGGCACCTCGTTGGATGCTGAATGCCACTGTGATTGCTTATGATAAAGGGCTAGATTCTTTGAATAGTAATTTTGGAGGTGATATATTTAAACCTTATACCACCAGAAGTGGTTCAGAGTTTTCTGTAGGGGGTGGTGTAAAAGCACGGTGTATCAATGCAATGGCTTCAGCTACATTTGAGTTTAAAGAAAACCTGTTTTTTGATATTTCCGCTCAATACCGAACCTATAGTGTGCAGGGAATTAAATCGCCATCTAATACCATGTTAAGCGCCGGCATAAGGGTAAATATGGCAAGACGGGTGTATGATTATTAACCGTAAAATACACAGGCAGTTTATTAGTGCATGATATAAACCAATGTAAATACGCTTATAAATACCCATAACAAAACTGCCAGTAACACTGGTCTTAATCCTGTTTCTTTTAAATCTGAAATGGAAATGCTGGTGCCTACTAAAAATAAGGTAAGCAATAAAAGCCTCTTTGAAATAAATACAATTCCACCCGTAATATTTGTAGGTAAAAAATGATAGCTGTTGATAAAAATAGCTACTATAAATAGTCCAATAAAATATGGGATTTTTATTTTTTCTCCTTTGGTCCTAAATAAAAACATAGAGAATATGGAAAGCGGGATGATCCATAAAGTTCTTGAAAGCTTCACGGTAGTTGCAATGCGCAAAGCTTCTTCACCATATTCCAACGCAGCGCCAACTACCGAACTGGTGTCATGTATGGCGATTGCTGCCCATAATCCAAATTGATGCTGACTTAAATGAAAAAGATGGCCAATACCCGGAAAAATAAATAATGCAATTGAATTTAGCAAGAATACAATACCAAGTGCAATGCTAATAGATTCACTATTTGCTTTTATCACCGGCGCTATTGCTGCAATGGCACTACCACCACAAATAGAAGTTCCCGAAGTAACAAGATGGCCCAATTGCTTATCTACTTTTAAAAAGCGAGTGAGTAAAATACCCAGGCTTACCGTTAATACAATAGAATAAAAAGTTAAGCTAAGCCCATCTTTACTGGTTTGCAAAGTCTCTTTTATAAACATACCAAAACCAAGGCCAACCACGGCAATTTTTAATAAATAATGAATTGCTTTCTGGCTTTGTTTCTTAAATGGATTTTTAAAGATCAGTGTAAATAGAAATCCCGAGAGCAATGCCAGGGGGCTATTTACAATGCCTAATAACGCAATTAACATGAGCAAGAAAAAAATCGGGATCCTTATTTTGTCAATCATCGTATGCTTTTTAGGATATAAAGGTAATCATAGAATATAACCATTAGCAATACGAATTGCTATTTGAAATAACTATAAGTTATGATTATGCAGGAAAAAGCGCTGAAACTGGTCCATTGTTTTTGACTGGAAACCGGTACGACAAACAAAATAAAACCATCTTTCAAATACCAGGTCTTTGATAGGTACAGTTTTTAGTTTATGATACTGTAAGTCTTCCTGGATGGCATAACGGGAAAGAAGCGCAAAGCTATTTGTATGGTATAAATAGTTTTTTATGGCTTCAGTGCTGTTTAAATGCATAGTCACATTTAATTTATCAATGCCATCTTTTTTTAAAGTTTTATAAATAATTTTCCTGGTGCCTGAGCCACCTTCTCTTTCAATTACTGGAAATTCGATAAACTGTTTTTTGGAGACAGCACCTTGCTTTACCATGGTATTACCGTACCGTGTTACTAATACTATTTCATCTTTTATAAAATTCTTAAACTGTAATTTCCTGTTTGTATTTTTTCCTTCAGTAATACCAAAATCCAATTGTTGATTTAAGATTAACTCTTCTATTTCTTCAGAATTACCACTTTTAACCGTAAAGTGGGTGAATGGGTATTTTAATTTGTATGCAGCCATTATTTTAGGAACTATATAATTTGCTACCGTGGTGCTGGCCCCAAAATTTAAATGCGTAGGAGTTTCCTTTTCAGGATTAAGAAACCGGTCTTCCATTTCTGCATATAATGCCAATATTTTGTCTACATACTGCAAGAAAATGATTCCTTGGGGAGTGAGTTCTATATTATTTCTTTTACGAATAAAAAAATTGCACTTGTAAATGGTTTCTAGCTCAGCAATTACTTTAGAAACGGCAGGTTGGGAAATAAATAATTTTTCTGCCGCTTTTGTAAAACTTAAATAATAAGCAGCTTCTTTAAAAATATGGAGTTTTGTTCGCATGTGTTCTTAATGCATATTGGTTAATTAGCAGTTGGCGTTATTAAAAGTTAATGAATTAAGCAACCTGTATGAGGCATGGATAAATTAAAAAAGATGAATGTGATAAATAATATTATTATTTTTTATGGCATACTAATTTCTTCTGACGCCAATGCCTCTGCAGATTCTGTTGCCGTTCTTATTTTAGATTTATGTACAAAGCTGATCGTAATAATTACAAGCGAAATCCACATAATAATTGCACATATAAATAAAATTTCATTGTGATGTGGTATAGCAAAGAGGCCCACCCCTTGTAAACCCTGGTCTAATAAAATAAGCTCTTGCAAAACAAAACCAAAGATAAAACTGTAAATCGCAAAGCGTGGAAAATTTATTTTTGTACTCATTTGAATAAACCCGAGCAGGAAAAAACTGATAATCCCTACAAAAGATAAATGAAGATAACCGATGATGATGTCCCGGGAGCCAAATGCAATATGAGATAAATATGGTACCAGAGATAAAAATTGTAAAGTTATTTTTAAGGTGAGCGTAGCGGTGCTAAGTATAAATAGGAGCTTAACAAGATAGGGTAAAATTGAATTATCGTGCTTATAAAATGCTTTTAATACTTTGAATAAAGGGAGGATTGCGATAAGTTGAATGCTGGCAAATATCCATGCAATAATATCTAAATACACCGGCAAGTCCATCCAGATAATAGATAATAAAAAAGTAGGTGCTACGCTGATCGCCAAAGGTAAATATGTGGCACGGCTTATTTTTATTAACCTGGCCATTGAGGCAGGAGAAGCGGTCATGCCGATTAAGTAAAACAAAACACCCATACATACAAAGATGAACCAGCCGTTATATTGAAAGTGTAAGAAAAAATACATGGCAGATAGATAAAAATCTTTTACAGGGTATTTTACATACATTAAATAGGCAAGTGCAAATGTACCGATAGAGGAGATGCCCCATAAAATTAAACCTGTTTTAAACCAACTACTAATGTGAGGTGTATTTTTCACCAGGCTTAAATCTCTCCAGCAACAAACAATAAAGATATAAGAAAACAGGATTGACAAAACCATCAGTGTAATGGGAATAATACTATATCCCAGTAAAATGAAAGAAATCAACATACCATAAGCTGAGAAACTAAATCCAAATAAAACGAGCTTATAAATTTTATGATGCCTGAAAATATTATTATGCTGCAGATAATAAATAAGAAATATCATAAGGCTAAGAGATACCCATCCGGAAAAAGCAAAATTAGAATGTGCATTTAATAAATATTTTTGGTTTACTTCCGGTAATGGAAAACTGATCTTGTACCTTAGGATAACACCAAATAAAGCTAAGAGGCTAAAATTGAAAATAGAAAACTGGAACCATTTACGTGTAGAAATTGAATTACTCATATATATAAACAGCTTGTTTAATTTAAATAAATAGCACTGAATATTTCAAAAGTCAGATTGATTTAAGTGAAACATGATCAAAATCATTGCCTATTTTACAAAGATATGAGTCTTATCATAGAGAATTCTGCTCATATTCGTAAATTTGCCTTCGTAAAACAAGTTTCATATGAAGAAAATATTTTTTTTAGCCATCCTGGCATCTTTCTCAGTAATCTTCCTGCTCTCTTGCGGAGGAGATAAAAACAAGTCAACCGAAGCAACAACTTCAGAAACTCCTGCTACCGAAGGAGAATCTGCAGCTACTACTGCGGAATATGATCCACATCGTGGCGAAGGTAAGTTTCATGACGTAGTACTAAGTGATAAACTGGATGCGCCATTGGCAGAAAAAGGCGAAAAAATCGCAGGATTAAAATGTGAATCATGTCATAAACTTTCTGATGAAAGACTGGTAGGGCCAGGTTGGAAAGGAGTAACTACAAGGCATAAACCAGAATGGATTTTAAACTTTATCACCAATACAGATGCGATGATTGATAAAGATCCTAAAGCTCAGGCAATGCTTGAAATTTGTTTGGTAAGAATGCCAAATCAAAGTTTATCAGACGATGAGGCACATGCCATTCTTGAGTTCATGCGTAAGAACGACGGAGTAAAATAATTTTTCATTCCTCTTAATTTAAAAAAATTAGTATCCCACTGATATAGGTTCTCTGTGTGCCTATAAAAAAATAAAAAAAATAATAAATTTTAATTTTTATGAAAAAAGTAAACCAAAAACTAGCGTATTGTGCCTTATTTACCGGCTTGATGCTCTTTGTTATTAGCTGTAAGCCCAAAAGTTCGGGTGATGTAGTAGGCAAGGAAGCAGCCAGTAAAGTATATGTACAACCAGGGCAATATGATGAAATATACAATTTTGTTTCTGGTGGCTTTAGCGGCCAGGTAAGTGTATATGGAATTCCTTCAGGGCGCTTGCTCAGGGTAATTCCGGTTTTTTCAGTAGATCCCGAAAAAGGCTGGGGTTATAGCGAAGAAACAAAACCGATGTTAAATACATCTCATGGTGAAATACCCTGGGGAGATCAGCATCACCTTGACCTGTCTCAAACAAATGGAGAAATAGATGGCCGTTGGTTATTTGCCAATGAAAATAACACCCCCCGTGTAGCACGGATTGATTTAAAAACTTTCAGAACTGCTGAAATTATTGAGATCCCAAACAGCGCAGGTAATCACTCTTCACCTTTCATTACAGAAAATACAGAGTATGTAGTGGCCGGTACTCGTTTTAGTGTACCAATGGATTACGAAAATGGTGATGTACCCATTGATTCTTATAAAAAGAATTTCAAAGGTACACTTAGCTTTATTAGTGTAGCACCTACCACTGGCGAAATGTCGCTTTCTTTTCAGTTGTTATTGCCGGGTATGAACTTCGACCTGAGTCATAGCGGTAAAGGCCCAAGCTCTGGTTGGTTCTTCTTTAGTACTTATAATTCAGAACAAGCGCATACACTTTTAGAAGTAAATGCTTCAAAAAGAGATAAAGATTATATCCTGGCCGTAAACTGGAAAAAAGCAGAAGAATATTTTAAATCAGGAAAAGGAAAAAAAGTGCCTGTAAAATATGCACATAATGTGTATAGCGATGAAACACATTCTGCCACTTCTAATATGATTAATGAAACAACAATTATTGATGCAAAAGATGTTCCCGGTTTGGTTTATATGATACCTTGTCCTAAATCTCCACATGGTTGTGATGTAGATCCAAGTGGTGAATACATTATTGGTAGCGGAAAACTAGCTGCATTAATTCCGGTATTTTCTTTTGCCAAAATTCAACAAGCTATTGATAAAAAAGATTTTGATGGTGATTATGGTGGTATCCCGGTAATTAAATATGAATCTGCATTGCATGGCGAAGTAAAGAAACCAGGCCTTGGCCCATTACATACAGAGTTTGATGAAAAGGGAAATGCTTACACAACCTTCTTTATCTCTTCAGAAATTGTAAAATGGAGACTGAAAGATTTACAAATCTTAGATCGTCAACCTACTTTTTATTCTCCTGGTCACTTAGTGATTCCTGGTGGCGATACCAAAAAACCTTATGGCAAATACCTTATTGCATATAATAAAATTACCAAAGACAGGTATCTGCCTACTGGCCCCGAACTGGCACAAAGTGCCCAGCTATTTGATATCAGTGGAGATAAAATGAAATTATTAGCAGATTATCCAAGCATTGGTGAACCTCACTATGCACAAGCAGTACCTGCTTCATTGATCTCTAAAAATTCACTTAAAATATTTAAGCTGGAAAATAACAAGCATCCTTTTGTAACCTTAGGTGAAAAAGAAAGTAAAGTAGTGCGGGAAGGCAATAAAGTGCATGTATATGCTACTGCCATCCGTTCGCATTTTTCACCCGATAATATTGAAGGCGTAAGAGTAGGCGATGAAGTGTATTTCCATATTACAAACCTGGAACAAGATTGGGATGTACCACATGGTTTTGCCGTAAAAGGAGCAAAAAATGCAGAATTACTTGTAATGCCCGGCGAAACTCAAACATTGAAATGGGTACCAGAAAAACCCGGTATTTTCCCAATTTACTGTACTGATTTCTGTAGTGCCTTGCACCAGGAAATGCAGGGATATGTAAGGGTTTCACCGGCAGGATCAAACACACCCCTTACATTTAGTTTAGGTAAGAATTCATCAGAAGCAGATTCTATACTTACCAAGTAAAAGATGTTTGTATTAGGCTAGATAAGAACAAAAGGCGAATAAAGAACAAATAGGATTTTATGAAATACAATATAAGTCAGGGAAAGCTAAGCGTAGCTCAAAAATTACTCTTACTGCTTTCTGCAATCGGTTTAGTGTTTGTTTTAATTCTTCCTTTATGGAGAATAGAATTAGCAGCACCGCAATACCCCGAAGGATTGGTACTTACTATGTATCCGCATAAGCTGGCAGGTGATGTAGATATCATCAACGGGCTAAACCATTACATAGGAATGAAAACATTACATACCCCTGACTTCTTAGAATTTTCAGTATTGCCTTATATTATTGGGTTCTTTATCGCCTGTTGTATCCTGGTAGCATTGACAAACAGGCAAAAATATTTGAGGTGGTTGGTAATTGGGTTTATCTTGTTTGGAATTATTGCGATGGTAGATTTTTATCGTTGGAATTATGCCTACGGTCATAACTTAAATCCCAACGCAGCCATACAAGTTCCCGGTATGAGTTACCAACCACCCTTAATTGGTTATAAAAAGTTATTAAACTTTGGGGCTTATTCCATTCCCGATAAAGGTGGATGGATATTTATAGGGTCAGGGATATTATTATTAATGGCAATGTTATTGCCCACATTTTCCAGTAAAAAACATGTTCAAGTTTAAATATTTTTTTATTGCACTTAGTATGCTGATGGTATTGGCAGCCTGTAAATCGGGTCCCGTACCCATACGGGTAGGAAAAGATGCCTGTCATTTTTGTCAAATGTCAATCACTGATACACGGTATGCTATAGAAGGCATGAATTCAAATGGAAAGTTGTTTATATTTGATGATGTGCATTGTTTGCAAAAATTTATGGCAGAAAATAAAGATAAAATAGATCAGCAAAAAATTTGGGTTGCTAATTATAACGAACCACAAAACTGGATCCCGTTCCAGGATGCAATACTCATGCATAGCGAAGCATTTCGCTCACCCATGGGGGGAAATTATGCTGCCTTTCCCAATATGGAGTCTGCCAATAAAATGCAGCATACAGTTCCGGATTCTGTAACCATCATTTCCGGAAAAAGCCTGCTGCAGATAAAATAAGCATTTGCTTTTTTAGCTATTGGTCACACCTGGTATTGAATTATTATGTTTAAAATCACTTTCATTCCGAATATTATACTTAACTATCTTTTTAAATTTAGCGACAAACTTAAGGGCTCCCGGTATTCCCTTTCAATCTCACTCATTTTATGCATTGGTATATCACCTTCTTATGCAGGCGTTATTATTGTAGATAAAAGCCAGGCCATTCAAACGGTTCAGCAAGGTATTTCACAAGCCAAAAATGGTGATACCGTTTATGTGCAAGCTGGGGTTTATCACGAATCTAAATTGATTATAGAAAAATCAATAACACTCATTGGCAAAGGATGGCCAGTTATTGATGCACAAAATAAAGGAGAGATATTTTTTATTCGCAGCCGCAATGTTTGGCTGCAAGGGTTTAAATTACAACATACGGGGCGATCTGACCTCAAAGAAATTGGAGCCGTAATGATTTATGATAGTTACGCAATTACTGTTTTAAACAACCAGATAGAAGATGCGAATTTTGGGATTTCCGTGCAAAACAGTAAGTGCTGTACAATAAAAGATAATCATATAAAAGCTTTTAATAAAGACGAAGTATTAAGTGGCAATGGCATTCATGGCTGGAAGGCAGACAGCCTTATTATTATCGGGAATACCATTTCCGGCCATCGGGATGGTTTGTATTTTGAGTTTGTAAAAAATTCATTGATCTGGAGAAATGTAAGCACTCAAAATGTACGCTATGGTATTCATTTCATGTTTAGCAACAACAATACTTATATTGGAAATATATTTGAAAAAAACGAGGCAGGCGTAGCTGTAATGTTCAGTAGCAAAATTCAAATGTATAATAATTACTTTTATGACAACTGGGGAGATGCCACTTACGGCATATTATTGAAAGAAATTACAGATAGTCATATTTCAGGAAATTCATTTGTGCAAAATACCATTGCATTACAAATGGAAGGATGTAGCCGGATCATGATTTTTAAAAATAAATTTATAAACAATGGATTTGCTTTAAAGATCCAGGCAAGTTGCGATGATAACGCTTTTACTTCCAATAATTTTATTGCCAATACCTTTGATATTGCAACCAATGGGACCCTGGTATTAAATACTTTTGATGGAAATTATTGGGATAAGTATGAGGGTTACGATTTAGATAGAAATAAAATTGGCGATATTTCCTTTCACCCGGTAAGCCTTTACTCAATGATCATTGCCCACAATCCTGCGGCCCTTATGCTTTTTAGAAGTTTTATGGTAACCTTATTAGATAAAAGTGAGAAGTTGATGCCCATCATTACCCCTGAAAGTTTAGTAGATCATTTCCCTCACATGAAACCTTTTGATTTATGATACAGGCAAAACATATAACAAAAAAATTTGGCCGGTTAAAAGCGCTCGACGATGTATCGGTACAAATGAATGCAGGTGAATGTATTGCCATACTGGGCCCCAACGGCTGCGGAAAAACTACTTTATTAAAAACTGTATTGGGCATGGTGGTAGCAGATAGCGGCGAAGTAATGGTAAAAAATGAAATCGTAAAAAAATCAAATTGGCAATACCGCAGGCATATTGGATACATGCCACAAATTGGGCGTTACCCCAGTAACATGAAAATTGCAGATGTAATTAATATGATGAAAGATATCAGGCAAAATGGAGAGCTGAATGAAGAATTGGCCTCGGCTTTTGATTTGCCTGCACTGAACCAGAAGAAAATGGGAAATTTATCTGGTGGCACCACTCAGAAAGTAAGCGCCGTACTTGCTTTTATGTTTAACCCGGATATTCTCATATTGGACGAACCCACCGCAGGCCTCGACCCTTTATCATCTGAAAAGCTAAAAGCAAAAATTAAAGCAGAGAATGATAAAGGAAAACTGGTGATAATAACATCACACATCCTCAGCGAACTGGACGACCTGGTTACTGAAGTAATTTATATGCAAGAGGGTAAAATAATATTTCATAAAAAAATTAAGACTTTGCAGGAAGAAACAGGCGAAATAAAATTATCGAAAGCGATAGCCAGTATTTTGCAAAGCGGTGTAAAATGATGCGAAAGATTATAAAATATGTGTTGGGGGATATTATACGAAATAAAATGGTATTGGTATATACCATCCTGCTTTTTGTAATATCGTTAAGTGTTTTTAATATTGAAACCAATACCTCAAAAGGTATTTTGAGCCTGCTCAATATTATATTATTAATAGTTCCACTTACCTGTATTATATTTTCTACAATTTATATTTACAACAGTAGTGAGTTTATAGAACTGCTGGTGAGCCAACCTATAAAGCGAAAAACCATTTGGTATAGCCTTTATTTTGGATTGGTACTTTCTTTATCATTGGCCTACATTATTGGGATAGGGTTGCCTGCTTTATATTATTTCCCCAATGCCAAAGGTCTGATGATTTTAGTTGTTGGTTTATTTCTTACCTGGGTATTTGTAAGCATTGCTTTATTGATTGCCGGCTCATCCAGAGATAAAACTAAAGGAATTGCAATAGCCATTGTAAGCTGGTTGTTTTTTGCCATATTTTACGATATCCTGGTGCTCTTTATACTCTTTCAATTTCAGGATTACCCTTTAGAAGGAGCTATGATTGTTTTAAGCTTTTTAAACCCTATTGATCTGAGCCGTATTCAACTTCTATTGCAAATAGATGCTGCTGCAATTATTGGATATACAGGCGCTGTATTCAAAATATTCTTTGGCCGTGGCCTGGGTATCTTAATTTGTGTATTAAGTATGTGTGCCTGGTTCCTGATTCCATTATGGCTATCTGTTAAAATTTTTCAGAAAAGAGATATTTAGCTTTTATCTTTTTGAAATAGGATAAATAAAAAAGCTACCTAAAAAATAGACAGCTTAAATAAAAAGGTTACCAATTATTTTCAATTAGCTTATATCCCAATTATAGATCAGGTAAAACAGGCCCAAAATGTAGTTTCTTTTCAGGAATATGTTTATTAGGAAATAAAATGTCGTGGGCTGTCTCATAGCCTTCTTCAGCAATCCTGCTCAGTTTTGTTCTAATGCCTTTTTGTTTTAATAATTCAGCAGTTGCCAGTCCGGCCGCAAATGCGGTAATGCCTACTATCAATAATCGTTGTTGTTGTTTTTTGTTCATAAAAATCGTTTAAAAAGGGTTCCATTCAAGAGTAACAAAGATACGATTCTTGTTTTTTTTATATGTATATATTCTGTTAGGTTTCTTGTAAAATATAGAAAGTTTACAGATTTTTTATATAAACCTTGCCATTCTCACCGGGTTTAACTGTAAAACCCATCACTTTTAAAAAATGTTGATGTTTTTTATGTGTTGGATTTGTATAAATAATTCGTTTCACACCTTTTGATATTAAAAGATCCCTTTCTTTTTCAAAAATAAAAGTACCAATTTTATAATCCCTGTATTTGGCCAGGGTATAATTGATATTTACTTCGGCATCTCCATTCGGGTGAAGCCTTGCACTGAAAATATTGGCAATTACCAGGTTTCTTAATATTACAAAGTTTAAACCAGCCTCTATTTGCCTCTTTTTAAATTCAGGAAAATAATTTTGAATATCATGTTGATAAAAGTGCAAGAATTTATCAACTAATTTTTCTTCTCCTTTAAATTCAATAAGATCAAAATCTTCCTGCAGCGTAAATAACTTATACAAATAATAACTGTTTATGAACAGCAGGATGATATTGGTTAAAAATACAGGAATGGCATTTAATACCAGCGCATAAGTAATAAAACAAATATTGCCGATAATATTAAACCAACGAAAATTTTGTTCCGTTTTTACCAACAGGGCAATGATCAGTGAAAGTGAGGCTAGGTATCCCAGCCAGGGCGCTATTTGCTGTAGCATATTTATTTAGTAATGATAATCGGCAAAGATAGATAGCCGCAGGTAAAACCCAGTATAAATTGGAAGATCCTGCGGTTAAGCAGGATCTTTAATATGAATAAACAGAATGCAAAGAGAAATTATTTTACTTTTTTGAGCAGCATCACATAGCCGCAGAGATTTTTCTTTTTCTTTTTATTTACCTGTACAGGTTTTATCATGTGGTACTGGGTGAATTTAGGGATATATCCATAACTAATGATATTGCCATCTACATCTCCCCACATTTTCTTTTGATACACTACTTCCTTTTCACTCCAATCAAACATCCTTACTTCGTAAAGCCTTGAGGTAATGTCCCCAATAAATACAAATTGATACCAATCACCTTCTTTTAAAGGTACCACCACCGGCATTTCATATTCACTTTCCATGGTAATAGAAGCTTCCCTTACTACGATATATCCTTTAGCAGCAAATAATGCTTTTAAACTATCAGCCTGGTGAGATATTAAAACATCAGCACAACTTTTTTGTACAATCCGATCCTGGCTCCAGGAGGGAATACTGATCAATAAGATGCTCAATATTAAAAATGAGGAAATGATGTTTTTCATTATGGATTTTTTCAGCTTGATGCTTATACAATAATAGGGATTGGCTGCATAGCATCAAAGTATTAAAACAAAAAGTTTAATAAAAAAGTATAAATACTGATCCCCAATAGAAATTTTACGATTAAATCTGTTTAAAAAAAGCGAAATTTTACTTGCTTAAGAAAATGAATTAAATATAAATGCAGTTAATTGATAAAAATATTTTGCTATCTAACTAAAATAACGGTTCCTTTTTTATTGATCACCTTGCCCTGATAGTCTGTTACTTTTGTATACCATACATAAGTGCCGATGGGTTGTTCTGTACTTTTATATTTTCCATCCCAGCCATCACCAATTTGGCTGGTTGAAAAAACCATTTTTCCCCAGCGGTCAAAAACTTTAAAATAATCCATACTTCGGATTCCTAATGTAATGGGTTTAAAGATATCATTCACACCATCCGATCCGGGTGTAAATACATTTGGGACATAGATGCCTGCGGGTACTGTAAATACATGAACAGAAATGGTATCATACGCAAAGCAACCTGCCGGGTTACTTACTTTTACAATATATCGGATATCCTGCAAAGGCAAAGAAACAGGATCGCCAATATTGGGGTTACTTAGCCAGGTGGTGGGCATCCATTCAAATACGGTGCTGCCGGTTGCATTTAATTGTAAAGGTTCATTCAATACAACAGAAGTGTCCCTTGGCCCGGCATTGGCAATAATATTGTCAACCTGAACAAATACGGTATCATTTACAGGCTTGGGGCAACCCAATGTATCTCTTACCTGCACAATATATCTTACCGGTTCTTCTGGAGTAGCTACCGGGTTCTGAATTAAATTATTGTTTAAATAAATATTGGGGATCCAGGTATAAGAGCTGCCACCGGATGCATGCAAAAATGCCTGTGTTCCTTTACAGATAAGTGTATCCTGCCCTGCATTGGCAATAGGATAAGGGCTTGTTTTTACTACGATAGTTTCTTTGCTTGAACAATTTCCTACACTTGCCGTTACCTGGTAAGATGTAATAGCTGCAACAGGAGTAGCAATGGGACTTTGTAAATTTGGATTATTCAATGTAGCGGCTGGGGTCCAGGTGTATGTAAGTCCATCGCTTTGCACACGCAGTGTAATACTATCACCCCGGCAAATTGTAGTATCTGCTATGGCACTCAAATTTACATTTCCAATTACATTCACAACAATAGAATCTTTTGCAGTACATCCATAATGATCAGAAAATACAGCGGTGTAAGTTTGGGTTACATCGGGACTCACCAACGGGGTAAAACTATTTATATTACTTATCATATAATTCGGGCTCCAAAGAATGGTGCCGGGAACCGAAGATTGGGCCACTAATTTTAAGGTATCTATTTTACAGATCAATGTATCGTTGCCTAAATTAAATTGTGGTTTATCTAAAATAGTAACTACCCTTTTTACCGTATCAATACAACCCTTATTGCTTTTTACAATCAAAGTAGCGGTATAAGTGCCTGGTTGTGCATACGTGTATTGCGGGTTTTTAATATGGCTGCTGTCTGATAGCGTGCTTATATCTCCAAAATTCCAGGACCAGTTATTTGTTTGGCCATAAGTTACTACGGTAGAGTCGTTAAACTGAACAGGTAAGCCTTTACACATGGGTGAATTTTGTAAAATTCCGGCAAAGAAACCGGGATATACTTTTAAGATACCTGAAGAAGAATCAGCACAAACATCCCCGGGATTTACAATAAGTGTTACCTGGTAGCTACCCGTATCAGCGTAGGTATGCACTGGAAATTCATTGGTAGATGTATTGCCATCACCAAAATCCCAAAAGAAACTATGGTTTTGTACTGAGTTAACTCCATTTGCAAAACTCTTAGTAAATCCATCACACAAAGAACTAATGGCAGGGATACTGGAGAAAGCGAAATCACATGGCGCTACGGTGATGATAAAATCTTTTCGATGTGTAGCTTTATATTGGCCGGTAATTTTATTATAAGAATCTACACATACAGATACTACATATTTACCTTCATTGGGGGCAATGCCCGAAATAATACCTGTCTGCGGATTAATGTTTGCCAGTGGGCCTAAAGGCACTATACCACTAAATCCATTAATATAAGTTACACTTCCGTAAGGAGGACCATCTGGTTGTGCAAAACCCGCATCAGTTGCCCTGCCACCATTATAGGCATCGCACATACGATAAATGAGACTGTCAAAATCAGCATCAGTAGCACTAAAATCTAAAGTAAATGGCCTGTTGTAACAAATAACTGAAATCCCTTTTGAGAAAACAGCAGAATTATCAATACCCAATGATCCCAATACATTATTTCCGGGAATTACCGTGCTGTAGGTAGCGCCAGACATATCGGGTACATTGGCAATGCCACTTACCCGGCAACAGGTTTGATAAGTAATTGTATAACCTACCCCATTTTCCGGTAGTGTTACATTAAAATTATAATACCCTACGGTATAAGATAAATTGGGCGAATTAATAATACAGGGAGGTACAGTATTTAGAGGAACACTTTCAATAGTTGACAAATCCACATTAAAGTAATTTTGATAAATGATACCTGTGGCAGAATTAAAAATACCCAGCGAAACAGTGGCTGGCATTGCAGCGGCGCCTACTGCATTCTCATCTCTGAATAATAATAAAGTGACAGCATAATTTTTAGTATTGGGCGCTGTACCCGGCCCCAAATATTTATAAATCATCTCCCCCCCTGTAATATGCTTTGCATAACAGAATAATGAAATAAAGAAAAAAGATAGTATCAGTAAAATTTTCTTCATTCGGGTATAATAAAATTTTCTTTTTTAAGTATCGGCATTTATGTGGAAGGAAGATTATGTATGCAAGGTAATATTACTTCATTCATTTTTATTAGAGTACTTTTCGCTTTGAATTGTTGTATCTAAAAAAGATTTAACGATTTGATAAGTTTTTTCTTTTTCTTCAAGTATTCCCATGTGTGCCGAATTTTGTAGAATATGCACAAAACTCAATACAGGCAATTGTGCTTGTTCAATGCCGGCATTTATGGGTACCACTTTATCATATTGGCCCAGCACAAATAATACGGGCTTATCAAAAGTAGATAATAAATAACTGCGGTCGGGCCTGTTCATCATAGCTTCATAATATTGAATAACAGGTGCATCTTTAAAATGAAGCGTTTTTTCAATAAGCCATTGTATATCATTCTTACTTTTTTCAATATCCATAAACAAAGCCGGTATGGTAGTTTTTATAAACGCCGGAGCGCCGTATTGTTGTATAAATTGGATTCCTTTTTTACGAATATTTTTCTTTTCTTCATCATCGGCATAAGAACTGCTATGTATTAAGCCAATCGCATCAAGATCTCCGGGGTATTTTTCTACCATCGCCATTGTAATATACCCACCCATGCTATGGCCCATCAATATGATGCTGATGATATTTTCTTTTTTTAAAATTTCATGTAAAATATCTGCATAATCTTCCAGCGTCACCGCTTCTTTATCTAAATATGATGAATCCCCGCTGCCCGGTAAGTTGGGTGTAATAAGCAGATAATCATTTTGTAATTCATTTACCAAATGTTGCCAAATGCTTGAATCTTCTCCAAAGCCATGTAACAACATAACCGGCTTTCCTTTTCCGGTTAGGGTATATACAATATCACTTCCCTGGTAATTAATCATCTTGTTTTCCATATCCGAAATTTTTGTAAATGGCAATACTTCGGTATGCCAGTAAGATTACAATGGGTATTAAAGCCATATTGAGTTGCTGTGGCATAATATTCCAACTTAATAAAACCAGGCACATTAAAATCGCCACCAATAAAAAATAAATTTTAATCCAGCATTGTTGTTTGCAAATTGTAAAAGCAAAAAATGTATGCATAGGCAATGCCCATAATAAATTATAATTTGCTTTTGTCATAATGTGATCGGTACCCCACCACATGAAAACGAGTAACATGCCCAACAGGCCTACTACAAAGAACAAGGTAAAGTCTGCAACTCTTAATACTTTTCTCAATTTTAAAAATTGGAATAAAATAAATAACAAAAGAAGCAGGGTAAAACATAAAAGGGGTGTAATGCCAGCCTTGCCGGCTATAGGTTGCTGTTGTGTGTATAATATCCTGCTGTACTGTACCATTTTTTCTGACCCGGCACTGTCAAAGGCAATCATGAGATTATCGGGTAAAAACTCTTGTTGAGATACAGTCATTTGTTTATCCATACCAGATCCCAGTAACAGGTCTATCCCCAGTTTACTCCAATATTTTTTATTTTTATCTAAGTAAAAATGAATCGCATTTCTGAACGTGTAATTCACAGGCATTACGGCTGGTAAATGTGTAACAGGATGTTTATATTTTAAAATAATATCACGGAGCCTGGTAGTGCAATTATCTAATACAAAGTCATATTTATACCAGCGGTTTTCTTCTTTTAAGTTTTCGAGTAATGCCTGCCGGATCGCTTGTTTTTCAGCGCCGGTAAGGTTTAATACTTGTTCTCTTACGCCCCGGTCTTCCAATTGGTAACTATATAAAAAATCATCTATGGATTCAATGCTCAGGCAGTATAAAAGTTTGCCTTTTATAAATTTTGAATAAAATTCCGGATCATTAAAATCAAAAGTGCCATAATTATAAATGATGTCAGTTACTGCATTGCTATCAATTACACGTAAAGCGCTATGGCCAAATGTTGCATAGAGTTCTTCGCCAGGTGTACAGGTAATAAGTGATATGCGCAACCGTGAACTGTCTTGTGCTGTTGCGTGAAAAGATATGAGTGAAACCAGGAAAATGAAAAATATTTTTTTCATGTACATTCAAGTTATGCCGAATCATTTATAAAGAGCCGGCAATTTTTATCTGCTGTAATTGGGGGCTTCTTTAGTAATGGCAATATCATGGGCATGGCTTTCATGCATACCGGCATTGGTAATTTTTACAAATTTTGCTTTTTGCAAAGTTTTAATATCAGGTGCACCACAGTAGCCCATACCGGCCCTTAGCCCACCCGTAAACTGGTGTACTACTTCACTCAGGTTTCCTTTATATGGCACCCTGCCTTCAATACCTTCGGGAACAAATTTTTTGATATCTTCTTCCACATCCTGGAAATACCGATCGCTGCTGCCTTGTGCCATGGCGCCTAATGAACCCATGCCACGGTATTGTTTAAATTTTCGGCCTTCGTATATAATTGCTTCACCAGGGCTTTCTTCGGTTCCTGCAAATACATTTCCCATCATTACACAATGGGCACCCGCAGCCAGTGCCTTTACCATATCCCCGGTATATCTTATTCCTCCATCGCTTATGATGCCAACTGATTTTCCTTTAAGTGCTTGGCTTACTTCTATTACAGCAGTTATCTGCGGCACACCGGTACCCGTTACTACCCGGGTAGTACAAATTGAACCGGGGCCAATGCCAACTTTTACCGCATCTGCCCCAGCGTCAGCTAATGCTTTTGCACCATCGCCGGTAGCCACATTCCCTGCAATTACCTGCAACTGTTTATATTGTTTTTTTATCGCTTTTAATTTATCCATCACACCCTTGGTATGGCCATGGGCGCTATCTAAGCAAATTACATCTACCCCTGCTTTATATAATGCTTCTACTCTTGCCATGATATCATTTGTAATACCTACCCCTGCACCCACTAATAATCTGCCAAACTCATCTTTAATTGCATGGGGATGATTCTTAATTTTAAAAATATCACTAAAGGTTATGAGGCCGGTAAGGCGCCCCTGTTTATTTACAACAGGCAGCTTTTCTATTTTTACTTTTTTAAAGATTTGTTCTGCTTTTTTTAAATCTGTGCCTTCGGGTGCGGTAATTAAATTCTCGCTGGTCATGATCTGGCTTACGGGGATTTTAAAATTGGTTTCAAAGCGAAGGTCCCTGTTCGTAAGGATGCCAACCAACTTATGGTTTTTATCAACGATGGGAATTCCACCAATCTTATTTTCTTTCATAAGCTTGTAAGCTTCTCCAATAGGGGCATCCGGGCTTAGCGTAACAGGATCCAGGATAAGACCATTTTCGCTTCGTTTTACTTTGCGAACCTGCTCTGCCTGCTGTTCGATGCTCATATTTTTGTGTAAAATTCCCAACCCTCCTTCCCGGGCAAGTGCAATCGCTAAACTGGCATCTGTTACGGTATCCATAGCTGCACTCAGCATAGGGATATTAAGTACTATTGATTTTGTGAGGTTACTGCTAATGTCCACATCTCTGGGAAGGATGTGAGAATATGCAGGTATTAACAATACGTCGTCAAATGTGAGCCCGTCGGTAAACTTGGCTGATGAATGATTGCTGAGGGAAGATTTTTTTATTGCCATGTGCAAAGGTAGCAAGTCCAAAAATAAAATGAAGCAACTAATTCATAATTTTTTGCCGGGTACTTAGATAGATTGATACATTTTCCCCGGCAGACTTTTTACCACTCCTTCCATTTCCAGCATGAGCAAGGCCTGCGCTACATTACTGCTACTTAAGCTGGTTTTTAAATAGAGATCGTCAATATGTATTTTCTCTTGCTGTTGTAAAATGTCAAAAATAATTTTTTGATCATGCGGGAGGTCTAAAAACAGGGTTCTTTGTTTTTTTATGGGTTGCGTATTTTCATTCCAGTTCATCGCATTTAATAAATCTTTCGCATTGCTTATGAGTTGTGCTTTATTTGTTTTAATAAGATAATTACAACCTTCGCTCCTGGCATCAATGGTTCGCCCGGGCAATGCAAATACATCTTTATTATAACTATTGGCCAATTCTGCGGTAATCAGTGAGCCTCCCTTTATTCCACTTTCAATTACAAGGAGTGCATCACAAATACCTGCTACAATGCGGTTTCTTTTTGGAAAGTTTTGTTTATCTGGTCTTGTGTCTGTAATAAAATCGGTGAGGATGCCACCATGCTTCACCATTTGTTGGGCAAGCCCTTTATTTTCGGCAGGATAAATTCGGTCTAAACCGTGCGCTACTACTGCAACTGTGGCAAGCTGTTGTTTTATTGCATTTTTATGTGCGATAGTATCCATGCCAAATGCCAGGCCGCTTACGACAAGGATACCGGAATCCTGTAAATCTGATAGCAGGCGTTCACAAAATTCTTTTCCATATTCACTGTTTTGCCTGGTACCCACAATTGAAATTACTTTAGCGGCATTCAAATTGGCATTGCCTTTAAAAAATAAAAGTGCAGGGGCGTCATAGCAATGCAGTAATCGTTTTGGATAATCGGGATCATTTATTGAAAAAACCTTAATATTATGTTTTTCAATAAATGAAATTTCATTTTCACAGGTTTTAAAATCAGAGAACGACGCAATTTCCTGCGCAGCATGGCTCCCAATAGATTCTATCTGTGCCAATTGTCTTGCGGGCGTTTTAAATATTTCTTCAGCAGTGGAGAAATATTGCATTAAGATCTTAGCCCGAACCAAGCCTATTTTAGGTACCAGTGTTAGGGCTAGTTGATATAGCAGGTCTTTGTTCATAACATACGTATGAACAATATTACAAAATTTTAGTTTGAAATAATCTTTAGCTCGGTACGGCGGTTTTGGGCACGGCCTTCTTCTGTATCGTTATTCGCAATCGGTTTGGTTTCGCCAAACCCTTTTGTTTTTAGCCTGTTAGCTGCTATCCCATTTTGGGTTAAATACAATACAACCGATTTTGAACGGTTCATAGAAAGTAAAAGATTATCGGCCGGCTTGCCTACATTATCGGTATGGCCGCTAATTTCTATATTGGTTGCCGGGTTGTCTTTCAATAATTGCACCACCCGGTCAAGCTCTTGTTCCGATTGGGGTTTTAATGCTGTTTCTTTACTGTCAAAAAAGATATTTTTTAATACTACAGAGGCGCCTGCTTCCAGGGGTTGCAGCGGAATATCTACTACCATGGCAGTATCTATATTTCCTTTTAACAACGAAAAGTTATCTGAATAAAATAAGTATCCTTTCCTGTTTACATTAAATGCATAATCTTTTCCTGCTGGTAAGGTTACTAAGTAATTTCCAACTTCATCGGTCTGTAATTTTGAAGTGTTTACACCACCAATTTCTGAAACTTCTACTGATGATGGTAAGCCTTGTTTTGTATTTTTATCGTAAACCCGGCCCTTTACCCAAAGTGTTCTTAGTGCA
Organism: Niastella sp.; assembly: GCA_016710595.1. Lineage (GTDB taxonomy): Bacteria > Bacteroidota > Bacteroidia > Chitinophagales > Chitinophagaceae > Ferruginibacter. The sequence continues at coordinate 1,344,921 of JADJVM010000008.1, read as the reverse complement.
CTGATATCATCTCTTAATGTAAAGGAGTAAAGGTCAAGTCCTCCACGTGTATCGGCGCCATCACTTGCATAATATGAAGTTTTACCATCGCTGGAAACAATAAGCGAACCTTCGTCATCAATGGTATTAATGGGGTAGCCCAGGTTTAGGGGTGTACCCCAGGTATTATCCGCTGTTTTTTTACTTACAAACAGGTCAGTATTTCCGTAACCTGTTAATCCATTGCTATTAAAATATAAAGTTTGGTTATCGGCATGTATAAAGGGGCATCCTTCATCGGCGCTGGTATTAATGGCAGGACCCAGGTTTTTGGGTTCACCCCATTGCCCATTATCTTTTTTGCTGCTTACCCATATATCTTTCCCACCCAAACCACCCAGCCGGTTGCTGCTAAAATATAAATCCTTTTTGTCGGGTGATAAAGAGGGAGAAGACTCCCAGAATTCAGTATTGATGATGCCGGGTAAATTTTCAGGTTCCGTCCAGCCGCCATTTTTTGTTTGATAGGCAATATATAGGTCACAACTGCCTTTCCCTTCGGGATAATTGCAACCGGTAAAAATTAAAATACTTCCATCCTGCGCAATTGTTTGGGCTCCTTCATTCAGGTTGGTATTTATTTTTCCAGAAATGGGCTTTGCTTTAACCCAATGGCCATTTATGAAGTCAGTTTCATAGAAGTCTTCATCATTATTCACTCGTCTTGTAAAGATCATTTTCTTACCATCAATGGTTAAGGATGGAAAATATTCCAGCCAGGTGGTATTTATGCTGTCACCCATATTTTTGGGTGTAAACACATATCCTTTTGTAGGATGGTCTTTTTCATATTGCAGTGCAAATTCGTAAGTGCTTTTCCTGTATTCGCCTGCCTTTCTGCTTTGTTCATTTAACCGTGGGTTATCTAAAAACAAGTTCACTATTTGTAGTGCCTTATCAAATTGCCCTACTCCTGCCAGTGAAATAGAATAGGGGAGATAATATACTTTTGAATAAATGCTATCCATTTGCATGGCTTTTTCAAAATCGGCTACAGAGGCCTGGTAATTTCTGAGGTTAGCATAAATACCGGCACGGGAAAGGTACACATCAACAAAATTAGGTTCATAACGAAGGGCTTCATTCAAATGTGTAATGGCATCTGTTAGTTTTCCATCCCTGGCTTCTTCATAAGCCTGGGCATATACGTCGCCTGCTTTTTTATTTACCTTATCAGGATCATACCATTGCCCCATACTCCTGAGTTGGCAACCTAAGATTAATAAAAAACTAAAAATAATAATGCGAGTGGTAAAAGAGATTTTCATTCACGAATATTAGGGAATGAAGATAAATCGAAAACGGTGAAATCTAAATGCGAAATTGTTAAATACCTATGGAACATGAATGTATTTATGAATTTGTAAGGAAAGCTCCCATTGAGGGTGTTGTTTTATATAATCCACAATGAGGGGAGTCATCGCATCCGCTTTGCTCCATTCGGGCTGCAAATAAAGTTTACAATCAGCAGGAACCTGTGCCGCATATTGTTCTGCCCAGGCAAAGTCTGATTTATTATAAATAATTATTTTAAGCTCATTGGCATGATGAATCACTTCGGGTAAGGCTGCCTTGAACTTTTTTGGTGAGACACAAATCCAGTTCCAGGTGCCACTTAAGGGTGAAGATCCTGAAGTCTCAATATTTGTTTCGTATCCGGCATTAAGTAAAGCTTCGCAAAGGCTATCCAGGTTATGCATCAAAGGTTCGCCCCCGGTAATTACTGCCATGCGAGTATTTGTTTTGCTTACAGCTTCCACCAATGCCTCTATTTTCATTTGTGGATGGGCCGAGGCATCCCAGCTTTCTTTTACATCACACCACGTACAACCTACATCGCAGCCACCTAACCTGATAAAATAAGCTGCCTTGCCCTGGTGGAAGCCTTCGCCCTGCAGGGTGTAAAAATGTTCCATCACGGGTAACGTGGATGCTTTATTTAAAATGTGTTTAGTCAATTAATTTTCTATTTCGTACACTGGCATTAAAAGTATTCAACAACAATGCCGCAATGGTCATTAAGCCTACACCACCCGGTACCGGGCTGATGTAGGAACATTTTGGAGCCACTTCATCATATTTCACATCTCCTACTAAATGGTATCCTTTTTTCTTACTATCATCTTTTACCCGGTTGATGCCTACATCAATAACGATAGCGTTTTCTTTTACCATATCCCCGGTAAGAAATTCAGGTTTTCCTAATGCTGCAACAATGATATCTGCTTGCAGGCACATTGCTTTCAGGTTTTTTGTTTTGCTATGGCATAGTGTAACGGTACAGTTTCCATAAGGCATATTTTGGCTTAGTAAAATACTCATTGGCCGGCCTACAATATTACTCCTGCCTATAACTACGGCATGTTTTCCTGTAGTTTCAATTTGGTAGTGCTTTAGCATTAACATAATGCCATAAGGCGTAGCTGCAATAAATGCAGGCAGACCTTGTACTAACCTGCCTACGTTTGATGGATGAAAACCATCCACATCTTTATCCGGATTTATCAGATTAATAACCTTTTCTTCTTTAATATGTTTGGGTAAAGGCAGTTGAACCAGGATGCCATCAATATCTACATTCTCATTTAGTACCGTTATAGTATGCAATAATTCATCTTCTCCCACATTTTCTTCAAAACGGATTAAAGTACTTTTAAAACCTATTTCTTCACAATTTTTAATTTTACTGGCAACATAGGTTTCACTGGCTCCATCGTTGCCCACCAATACAGCAGCGAGGTGAGGCGTTTTACCCCCATTTTTTTTAAAATTTATTAATTTTTCTTTTATTTCCTGTTTTACTGCATGGGCAACAGTTTTACCATCTAACACTTGCATGGCGCAAAATTATTTAAAGTGAATCTCTTTCAAGAATATTTTTATAAGTCTCATTCTTATTTTTTAATTAACTTGGGCAGAGATGAAATTAAATTATGAGTAAAATTTTACCATTTCTTTGCTGTTTGCTATTCCTAAGTTTGATAACGCATTTCGGTGATGCACAAACTCTGCGCTATCATATAAGTATGCCTTATACCAGTATGAGCGCTTATTCTAACCAGCAAACCGATCCTTTTTCCTTTACCCAAAACCAGGCAGCCCTGGCAAGGGTTTCTTATGCCAGTGTAGGTGTTTATGGCGAAAGGCGGTTTATGCTAAATGAAAACAGTGCTTATGCCCTTGCTATTGCATTGCCTACTTCTTTGGGTAATATCGGCATCCAGGCAAACTATGCCGGGTTTTCTGATTTTAATGAAAACAAACTGGCATTGGCTTATGGCCGGTCTTTGGGTAAAGCCGTTGATATTGGCATACAGTTTAATTATTATAGTTACCGGATTCCTACGTATGCAGGCGCTTCTTCTATCAATGCAGAACTGGGTGCCATATTGCATGTAACAGACAAACTAAATGCTGGCGTACAGGTTAGCAACCCCGTTCCTGTGAAATTAGGAAAACAGTCAGATGAGCAGTTAGCTTCTGTTTATAGCTTTGGCCTGGGTTATGATGCTTCTGAAAATTTTTATTGTAGTGCTGAAATTGTAAAAGAAGAAGATAAAGCAGTGAGTGTAAATGCCGGCATTCAATACCAGTTTGCAAAACAATTTTTTGCCCGTGCGGGTATGGTAAGTGCTACGGGCAGTGGTTATGCGGGTGCCGGAGTGGCCTGGAAGAATTTGAGGCTGGATATTGCTACCGGTTATCACCCCCAGTTGGGATTTTCACCAGGCCTTATGCTTATTTATCATTTTAAGCAGGAAAAATTATGAGGGGATTTTTATTGATAGCCCTGGTATGGCTTTGTAGTTGTGTACAGGCACAGGTTACACCTCCGCCTACCCCGGAAACCAATCCGGAGAATGAGGAACAACTGGAAATGATCACAGAAAATAATGAGGATGCCGAAACCGAAGACGATGCATTTTTACAGCAAATGGTACAGTTCCTGGAGAACCCGATTAATCTCAATAGAATTTCTACAGAAGACTTGAATGCATTACATATCCTTACCCCCATGCAGGTACATTCATTGGTACAGTACCGGCAGTTATTTGGTAACCTGTTGAGTGTTTACGAAGCCCAGGCAATACCCGGATGGGATGTAGCTACATTAGAAAAACTGAAGCCCTACATTACCGTAAGCCAGGTTACCAGGGTAGGCACATCCATTATTTCCCGGTTGCGTAACGGCGAGTCCACATTGTTGTTAAGGGCTACCCAGGTTTTAGAAAAATCAAAAGGTTATTTATTAGATTCTACGACTGCCAATAATTATTATCCCGGGTCACCGCAAAGATTATTTATAAGGTATAAATACAACTATAAAAACCTGCTACAATACGGCTTTGTAGCCGAAAAAGACCCAGGTGAAGAATTTTTTAAAGGTTCTCAAAAACAAGGATTCGATTATTATTCCTTTCATTTTTATGCACGGGATATCGGCATCATCAAAACATTGGCATTGGGAGATTATACCGTAAATTTAGGACAGGGCCTTACCCAATGGATGAGTTTAGCTTTTAAAAAGGGACCGGATATTTCTTCTATAAAAAGACAATCGGCTACCATCAGGCCTTATAATTCTGCCGGCGAAATAAATTTTCACCGGGGTGCAGCCATCACACTGGCAAAAAATAAATGGGAAGTAACTGTATTTGGTTCCTATAAAAAGATAGATGCCAATTTTGTACCCGCTGATACTACTTTACAAATAGATGATTTGGTTTCCTCATTTCAAACTTCGGGGTACCATCGAACCAATTCAGAGCTGGCAGATAAAAAAATTCAACGACAAATTGCTTTTGGTGGTAATATTAGTTACCGGTTTAAAAATGGCTTACACCTGGGTATCAATGGAATTCATTATGACTTTAAACTGCCCCTGGTAAAAGCTGCAGATCCATATAATTTATATGCATTAACAGGAACAAGCTTTGGAAATTACAGTTTTGACTATGGCTATACTTACCGGAATATGCACTTGTTTGGTGAATTTGCCACAACTGATAAGCAATATAAGGCCATGGTGCAAGGGTTAATGATAAGCCTTTCTCATACCGTGGATATGAGCCTGCTGTATCGAAATATTTCTCCCGGGTACCAGGCATTATACACGAGCGCTTTTACAGAAAGCACCTATCCTAATAATGAAAAAGGGCTTTTTGCAGGTATTAGTATAAAGCCAGACATGGCATGGAGAATTGATGCATATATGGATTTCTATAAGTTCCCCTGGTTAAAATACCGGGTAAATGCACCTACTACCGGTTCTGAATATATGGTTCAGGTTACTTATAAACCAAACCGGGTACTGGAAATATATACCCGCTTAAGGTCCGAAACAAAATCTATTAACTATAACCCCGATGGCCTAACGCTCAATCCGGTGGTGCCACAACCCAGGCAAAACTGGCGTGCCCAATTAAGTTATAAAATCAATCCTACTTTTACATTTAGAACCCGTACAGAAATGCTCTGGTACGATAAAAAAGGGCCTGCGGCAGAAAATGGCTTTCTTATGTATGCCGATTTGTTATATAAGCCATTAATGAACCCATTGGCGGGAAGCATTCGTTTACAATACTTTGAAACAGACGGATATAATAGCCGCTTGTACGCTTATGAAAATGATGTACTCTATAGCTATTCTATACCAGTGTTTTATGATAAAGGATACCGTTGGTATATTAATGCAAATTATGATGTGAGCCGCCGGATGACTGTTTGGTTCCGGTTTAGCCAATCCATTTTGCCCGGAAAACAATCTATAGGAACCGGTTTAGATGAAATAAAGGGCAATAAAAAATCTGAAGTAAAACTGCAGCTCCGTTATCTTTTTGGAAAGAATTAAGAAAACATGCAGCATTTCAGGCATAGCTGCTGTCTATCCATTTTTAGGGTTCATTATTATTTCATTTTAACATTTTTTTTGTGTTAAAATATTTAACCTTATTTTTACAAATAAATTTAACTATTAATTAAAACCGCACATGAGAAGATTTTTATCACTGTTTACAGTGCTAATGCTTTCAGGAGTATTGGCATTTGCACAAAGCCGGGTGGTGACCGGAAAGGTTGTGAATGAAACCGGATCGGGGATCCCGTTTGCTACCATTAAAATCGCTAACTCTAACCAAGGTACTTCTACTGATTCTGATGGAAGTTTTTCTATCAAAGTTAGTGGTGCAGATAAGTTAGTTGTATCATCTGCAGGCTATGCCAGCCAAACAGTAAGTACTGAAGGCCAATCTTTTATTGGAGTTGCCCTAAAAGCTACCAGTACAAACCTTCAGGAAGTAGTAGTAACTACTGCTTTAGGCCAGGTTCGGCAAAAGGCTTCACTTGGTTTCTCTACAGCAACTATTAAAGCTACTGAGTTAACTCAGGCAAAAGCAACTAATATTGCTCAGGGGCTTACCGGTAAAGTTTCTGGTGCTACTTTCTTACAAACAAATAGTGGTGTATTTCAGGATACCCGTATTACATTACGTGGTATTCGTTCATTAACTGGGAATAACCAACCGATGTTGATATTAGATGGGGTGCCCATTTCTTTGGGTTATTTGTCTTCTATCAATCCAAATGACATCGCCTCAGTTGATATCTTGAAATCAGCAGGTTCTACTGCTATTTATGGTCCTGATGGTGTAAATGGTGCGATCGTTATTACTACTAAAAAAGGATCAAGGTCAAATCCTACGATTACTTTAAGTCACTCTGTACAATTTGAGTCTATCTCTTATATGCCTAAATTTCAAACCCGCTGGGGCTCTGGTTATTCTCAAAATGCCGCAGGTACCGGTGTTTACGAACCCCATGAACAACAAAGCTGGGGCGATGAATTTGATGGTTCCATTCGTCAATTAGGAGATCCCGGACCCAATGGAGAAATTAATTATCAAAAATATTCATATCTGCCTGGTGAAAGAAAACGCTTTTTTGATGTAGGTACTACCAATCAAACAGACGTATCTTTTTCAACCGGTGATTTTTACATCAGCGCTCAAAATGTAGATATAAAAGGTACCATGCCAGGCGACAAAAATAACCGCCGTACATTAACTTTTAGAAGCGAAAAAGAGTACAATAAATTTAAAGCGATTGTTAATGTAAGATATACCCAGGGTAAATATGATGTTACTACCTCTAATACGCTTGTTTACTATGGTGTAACCAGCGCTCCCGGGCAAGTTCCATTAAGCAAATTCTCCGATTGGAGAAATGACCTTTTCTCCAGCCCAAATGGTTATTACACATTATACCTGTCAAACCAGGAATATACTCCATACTTTACAAAAGACATTAACCGTGGTACAGGTAAATCAGATGATATATTTGGTAATGTGGAATTAAACTATAAAGCAAACAATTGGTTGAGCTTTGTTTACCGTGTAGGTTTATCTATTGATAATTCAATCTCTAGAAATACCAAAGAAGCTTTTAGCTTTGATGATTATTACTTTACACGCCCTGATGCCTCTGAGCAATCGGGTACTACTGCTGGTGTAAGCAATGCAAATAATTACAGCAACCGTTTAACTTCTGAGTTCTTTGCAAACATTAATACCAAGGTTAAATCAATCGGTATTTCTGCTACTCTTGGACATTCATTCCGTGAATCCCGTAGCAAATACCTGCAAAATGGTAGTAATAACCTGGGTAAATCTCAATTCCTGAGTATTGCCACTCGTTTGGGTGAACCTACAGTAGGTATTGATAATAGTTTAGCCAGGTTACAACGTTTCTTTGGCCGTGTATCATTTGATATAAACAAATGGTTGTTCTTAGAAGGTACTGCAAGTATTGACAGGGATAGCCGTCTTGTACCAGCAAATGGTATCTTCAATCCAAAAGATATTACCTTCTTTTATCCCGGAGCCAGTGCTTCAATTTTGATGCATGAAATTATTCCCGGTTTAAAATCTAATAATGTTTTAAACTTCTTTAAAATAAGGGGTGCAATTGCCAAAACTGGTAACGTAAATTTAAACCCTTATCAAAATGAAGCCAACTTTAGTGCAGGTTTGTTCTTCCCTTATGGAAGCTTACCCGGTTACCAAATTGGCAACTCTGCAACAGATATCAGCATTTATCCTGCTGAAGGTTTAAAACCTGAGTTTGTAAATACCAAAGAAGTGGGTGTAGAACTTGGTTTCCTTAAAAACAGGATTAACCTGGAAGCTACTTATTACAAACAAAACAATATAGACCAGGTATTGGGTGTTAAATTATCTAATACCACCGGTGCTACTACTGCCTTATTAAATGCAGGTGCATTCACCAACAAAGGTTTAGAGTTAGATCTTAAATTAACTCCATTGGTAAGAATTGGGGAAGCTGAAATTGATTTTAAAATCAATTATTCTCACCAAACAAGTGAAATTACAAGATTGGTTGATGATGTAAAAGAATTGGGTATTGGTAACTACAACTATGCAATAGTAGGTTCTCCTGCCTTTACCTTTAAAATGAATGATTATAACCGTGATTCTGCAACTGGTAAAGTAATTGTAGATGCACAAACTGGTATGCCTTCTATCAACTCTAATGTTACACAGTTTGGCAGAAACATGCCAGAACATATCTTAGGTCTTAATTTTAGCGTGAATTGGAAAGGAATTACTTTAAGCGCTGTGGGTGAATACCGCACAGGTAACCAAATTATCGCAGATCAGTTAGGTGAATTTATGGATGATAATGGTATCTCTGCAAGAAGTGGTTCTTATGGAAGAAGGGCATTTGTATTCCCTAATTCAGTTTACCTGAAAGATGGTAAATATGTAAACAATACAAATGTATATACTCAAACTTATGGCAGGTTGTTTTACAACAATGGTACAACAAACACCGACGCAACCACAAACTACCTGGCAGATGCTTCTTTCTGGAAACTTCGTGAAGTATCCTTAAGCTACTCTTTACCTAAATCTCTATTTGGCGATAAAGGAATTAAAGGTGCTGAAATAAGTGTATATGGCCGTAACCTGTTTATGTGGTTACCAAAATCTAATCAATGGACTGATCCTGAATTTACCGCAAATGGTAACAGTTCTTATACAGGAAATGCCATTGGTAGAAGCACTGCTTTCAATATGCCTCCTACAAGATTTATCGGGGCTAACGTAACCTTAAATTTCTAATGTTATAAAAAAAAATAAAATGAAGACAATAAAAATTAGAAACCTTGCACTTTTAGCTATCAGTGCTATGCTGGTTGCTACAAGTTGTAAGAAAAGCGATTTTGCAATAAATACAAACCCGGATGATGTTACCGCATCTACGGTGGATTATGTTACCGTTTTACCGGCAGCACAATCTTATACTGCCAGTATTACTGCTACCCAATGGCGGTTTTTACAACATTGGATGGGCTATTGGGCACGTTCCGGTAGCTACCAGTCTGAACAGACTACTGAATCTTACCAATTTACAAACGACTACCAGGCAGGTATTTGGAATAATTATTATTATAACGCAAATAACTACAACTTCGTAGTTACCAATGCCCATGCAAAAGGCGCAGGTACTTATGAAGCAATTGCCCGTATTATGAAAGCGATGGACTTCCAGGTATTGGTTGACATATATGGTAATATTCCTTATTTTGAAGCATTTTATGGTACTACTTATAAAACGCCAAAATATACTGATGACCTGGATATTTATAAAGACTTATTAAGACAATTAGATACTGCGATTGTTTTACTAAAAGATCCGGATCTTTCATCTACAAGTGTAAACCCACTCATAGCAGTAAATGACCTTATTTTTGCAGGTAACACTACCAAGTGGATCAAAGCTGCAAACACTTTGAAATTAAAACTTTTAATTCATTGCTCTACTACCAAATTTGTAAACGATACTGAAATGAACAGCTATGTTTCAGGTATTGATGTAGCTGCAGAAGCTGCAGCCATCGTAGCAGAAGGAACTGGCTTCCTGGGTAGGGGAGAATCAATGAAAATTAATCCTGGTTATTCTGGTACAAAACCAAACCCTTTTTACAGGGCCTATCGTTTTGATGAAGCTGGAAATACAGCCAGTGGAGGTGATATTTCGAAGGCAAATATTTATGCTGTAGGAACGAATAACGATGGATATTATCAATATGATGGCGATCCCCGTGTTAATAAATTCTATGTACTGCCAACAGGCGCTACTAAACACAGGGGTATCACTTTTGGTGAAATTTCCGGCGTTGATCCTAATAATGTAGGTAATAAATTATCTTCTGTTTATGGTACCGGCTTAATTCCTAATGGAGCAACCACTGATGCCTGGATACTTACCAGTGTAGAAAGTATGTTCCTGCAAGCTGAAGCCGTTTACAGAGGTTTAATTCCAGGAGATAGTGAAACAGCATTAGGCGATGCCGTAAGAGAATCATTTACTTGGTTGGGTTTAACAGATGCACAAGCTGATGCCTATATCACTGGCAATGCGGGATATTCTGATGTGGATATTAATGCAGATGCCCTTTCTCCCACACAAGCTGCAGGTGGTATGTACACAATTTTATCTCAAAAATGGTTTGCTCTTAATTCTATTGCTACATTAGAAGTTTGGACAGATTATAGAAGGTCTGATATTTCTTACGGTGCTGCAGTAGATTATGATCCAGGACCACCGGTTTCAATTTTAGCTGGCGCTTCTCCTAAAATACCTACTCGTTTATTCTATCCACAGGCGGAATATAATTATAACGCTGCCAATGTAGGGGCAGAAGGAGTACTAGATTTATTTAACCCTTCAGCAAGAAACAGAATTTTCTGGGATTTAAACTAATTTAAAAGAGTAAAATGAAAAATATGAAAAAAATAAATTTTTTAATCTTTTTAACAGCAGCTTTGCTCGTTTTCACAGGCTGTTTAAAAGATAAGGTAAACCAACCGAATCCATCGCAAGGTGGAGATGACGGGGTAATCAATGCGGTTATGTTTACGCAAACAAAGGTTTCTGCAGGTGTGCAGTCATCTACTGACCCGCAGATAATAAATAATATTTACCTCTCATTAAATGCAGCTCGTACACAATCTACAGCAGTTACAAGTACAATTGTTTCTGATCCTGCTAAGATTACTGACCCTGCTTTAACACCAGTAGATAACAGCCTTTTCACCTTTAATACCAATGCGGTTGTAGAAGCCGGTAAATGGACAGATACTGTGGCGTTAACTTTAAATACAGCAACGCTGGATCCTAATTTAACGTATGCAATTGCGCTTACCATTACAGGTAGCAGCAATGGCTTCCAGGTTGCCGAAAATTCTAAAACAATCATTATTGTTATTAGTGTAAAAAATAAATATGATGGTCGATATTTATTGACGGGTTATCATAACAGGGTTCCATATACTTTTCCATATGTAGATATTGTTATGGACATGATTACAGTGTCTCCTTCGGAGGTTGCTTTCTTCTTTGTGGATGCTGATGATTACGGACACCCTATTGGTGTAGGCCCAGGGTCTGTAAGCTGGTATGGTAATACCATGGCGCCAGTTATTAAGTTTAATACTGTTACAAACGAAGTTATAAACGTTTATAACGGATCTCCAGGTGGTACTGCGGTAACTTTATTTACCGGCCCGGGTTCATTCCCAAGTTATTATGATCCTGCAACTAAAACGATTTATGTATGCTGGAATTATGGCGGTAATCCATTAAGAGCTTTCTTTGATACCTTAGTATATCAAGAGCCAAGACCTTAATTAAAAGATATCGTAAAATACCGCCACTTTAAAAAGTGGCGGTATTTTTTTGTATAGAAGTTAGCGTTTATTTATAATTTTGAAATATGGAACAACAAAATACAGCACCCTTAAATATTGAAATTTCTGAAGAAGTTTCAGAAGGGCAATATGCTAACCTGGTAATCATTACTCATAGCCATGCAGAATTTGTATTGGATTTTGTGAATGTAATGCCGGGTACACCAAAAAGTAAAGTAAAGAGTCGAATTATAATGACTCCTTTTCATGCTAAAAGGCTTATGAAGGCAATAGCTGAAAATGTACAAAAGTTTGAATCTGCACATGGTGCCATCCAGGATATTGAAACAGTAGAAATGCCATTTAATTTTGGAGGGCCACCGGCACAGGCATAAACTGGAATATCAGCTATTCCAAATCCTCCAGTTTTCCTCTGCCTGCAAAATGAGCATATCATAACCATTCTTTGCGAGCGCTCCCAGTGTAAGCCCTTTTTGTAAAAACAAGGTGGTTTCCGGTTTATAAATAAGATCGTATAATAAGTGCTTTGTTGTTATATACTGGTATGGGATATCGGGATACATATTTTCATTTGGAACCATTCCCACAGGTGTGCAATTAATAATCACGGTATGATCTTGAATAATTTTCTCATCCAGATCTTTATAAGAAATGATGCCATTACCAGGTGATACTTTCCTGCTTACTTGTAAAAAAGGGAGATGAATTTTTTGTAAAACGTATTGTACCGCTTTTGCAGCACCACCGGTACCCAATACCAATGCACGCTGATGATATGGCTGTAACAGGGGGAGAAAAGACTTTTCAAAACCAACTATATCAGTATTATAACCAATGAGTTTTTCTTTGATAATCTTAATACAATTTACCGCACCCACATTCCGGGTATTGGGATCTATGCCAGATAAAAAAGGAATTATCAATTGCTTATATGGAATCGTAACCGCCAATCCCAGTAAGTCCTGTTGTGATTTAATAAGGTTTGGAAAATCTGATATATTAGCCAATGGGTATAAATCAAAAATACAATCTGCTAACCCTTCTTTTTCAAATTTTGATGAAAAATACTTTTTTGAAAACGAATGGCCAAGTGGATACCCGATTAAGCCATAGCGTTTCATAATTAATTTTTATCTAAATAAAGGGTAAAGGTATCGCCTCTCAGGCCAATACGCATGGCTTCCAGAGGAATTACTTCTGAAGGGGCTATATTACCCAGGTTAACATTACAACCAATTAATTGAAGAAAATAAAGTTGCTGTGCTTTTTGCGGAGCTTCCCAAATAATCTTACTCGCTTCTATTTTTGTTAAGATTTCCTGTACCAATCCCTCTCTTACTTCGCCGGTGCCCCTGTATATCCCCACATTACCTGCTTCACGGGCTTCTGCAATTACGTAAGCAGATCCTGCGTTCAGTTCAGCCTGCATGAGTTCTATCCATTTGTAAGGGGGAATGATATGTGCTGCATCTTTACTACCCACTTCACTAAGTACAGTACCATATTGGGTAAGTTTTTCAATATAACCACACTTTTCAGCATGGGGAATGGTGATAGATCCATCGCTTACTTCCATAAAGCTTACCCCATATTCTTTACACACAGAAAGATAATCTTTAAATTGATTTCGAATTAAAAAGGCTTCAAATAAAGTACCCCCAAAATAAATGGGAACATTGTAAGATTTATAAACCTCAAGTTTTTCTTTTAAATTGGGCGTTACATGTGCTGTACCAAATCCTAATTTTACAATATCTACATGGGGTGAAGCTACACTCATAAAGTTTTTTGCTTCTTCTACACTTAGTCCTTTATCCATCACCATGGTTAAGCCAAAATTGCGGGGCTTGGGGTTCCTATCGGGAATTTGAGTTAAATTAAAATTCATTTACTACTTTTTTGTGGCTGCAAAGATATTTAAAGTAGATGATTTTATTTACAGCATTATAGTCATTAATAGCATTAAAAAATGGGGAGTTACAGAAACCTGCCTTTTTTATACCTGGCCGCCAGTTCCACTACGGGCTGTAATTGTAATATAGCCGGATTAAAGGCTACAAATTTTTTAAAAAGCCGGGGGTTTTGAGCCATACCGTTTTCAAGGTGAAGCAGGGCATCTTTTGTTTTTCCCAATGAAAACAAGAACATGCTTTTATAAAAAATGAAAATTATTTTTTCACCTGTTTGTTTATAAGCAATATCACTGTACTTCAGCCCTTGTTCCATCATGCCATATACAAAAAGAGTTCGCAAAAATTCTGTCCAGCCATTCATGTTTTTAGGGCGTAGCTTAACGGCAAGACCCAAATGGAGAACCGCTTGTTCAAAATATTCCATTTCAGTAAAACAACGGCCAATGGCAATATGGTATTCAGGTTGCGTTTTATGAATGTTTAAAGCAGTATCTAAAATTTTAATGGCCTTCATCCAGGCACTCTCATTCATATAAGTACAGGCAATCTTATAATACATTTGACTGTCTTTAGGATCTAAATGTGTGGCTTTTTTATAATGAAAACGAGCCTGGGAATAATTCCCTAATTTATCATAACAATGGCCTATAGCTTCATAAATTACAGATTCAGGACGTGAAATTTCCAATACTTTTTTCAGCGCATCAATAGCATCATCATATTTCCTTATACGTAAATAGGCATCCCCTAAATTACGATAAGCAAAATCAAATTTCTCATCAATGGCTACTGCATATAAATAAGCATCAATTGCTTTTTCATGAAGTTTTAATCCCTGGTATGCGGCTCCAAGATTAAACCATGCCAGTTCATTATATGGAAACTGTTTTATTATTTGATGATGTAACTTGATGCTTTCTTCACTTCTTCCGGTAAAATCAGTCCAAAAACAAATTTTATACAGGGCCTCCTCATTATTTGGTTCTTGCTGTAAGATCATGACCAGGCAATCAAAGGTCTTTTCAAAATTTTCATAGTCATCATATACATCGGCTAATTGAAATAATAGTTCCAGCCGGTCTTCGCCTTCAAATCTTAGTATCGCATCTTCTAAAAGAGTTGCCGCCTTTTCTTGTTTATCAAGGGCCAGGTAAGCATCTGTTTTTAGGATATATAAATCTATATCATTAGCATCCAGTACCTCAGCTTTTTCTAAAACGGTTAATGCTTCATTATATTGACGAAGGGTAATTAAAATATTGGCTTTTTGTAAAAATAGGCTTGCCGACCAGGGATATTGATTTACGCCATACTCTGCTGCTTCCAGTGCTTTGGAAGATTCATCTTTTTCGTCAAAATAATCAATGATTTGTTCAAAACCCTCTTCATCAATAAATGATTGTGATTTACCGGCTTTTAAATTTTCATATTGTAACAAAAGTGTTTTTAATTCGTCCCGATTATGGTGGTAAGGGTATTTACTCATGTTTATAATAAGTAGGTTATTGTAATTTACCCCTTTTTACTTAATAAATATAGAGAGCCTGCAATATTTTTAATAATAATACGTTCACAAGAAATATTAATTTTTATATGAATGGTATTTAAATTTCTCAGAAATTTTAATATATTTGTAACATATAACCCCGGATAATGTATAAAACTGTTAAAATAATACTTTCTTTCATCGTGCTGCTTGGTCTGATGAAGACCGGTTATGCAGATCGGGGAGTGGGGAAAAAGAAGACTCGTATTATCATTAATTTTCCTAAATCTAACAATGCTGGTAAAGCGTTAAACTTTAATTTAAAAGGTGGGCTTACCTATAATGGTTCATTTGCTTTAACATCAAAAGGAAATACTATTAATACTCAGTCACAACAAACACTTATCACTTACCAGCAAGGAAATACCGTGTTTATTGTTCCATATAAACAAAAAGTGATCACTACAGAAATAAAACCCGGCTATACCGGGATGAAACTGATCATTCAAAGAAATTAAAAACCCGCCACTTCAGCGGGCTTTTTTATGCCATTCATTTAATCCAGAGCATATATTTATCTTTAAAAAAGGGTTCTTCAAAAATTTTTTCAATTTCCCATACAAACGGTTTTACACCACTTTCAAAAATTTCTTTATTTAAATCGCCGCCCTTTAAGCAAATTAATCCATAAGGATGCCCTTCATGTAACTTTTCCTGTTTTTTAAGTAAAGGTTTACTCCAATGCCATAAATCTTTAAGCGGCGCCACAGCCCGGCTTACGATGGTATCAAACTTCATGTTTTTGATATCTTCTGCACGGCTATGCAGGGTAGTGATATTAATTATTCCGGTAGCTGAAGCCACCTCTTTTACTACTGTAAGTTTTTTATTAATACTATCTACCAGGTGAAAATGTACTTTAGGAAAAAAGATGGCTAAAGGGATTCCCGGGAACCCTCCACCACAACCTAAATCCATGATATGGGTACCAGGTTTAAATTCAAATTGAGTGGCAATAACTAGCGAGTGGAGTACATGATGAAGATAAAAGTTATCCATGTCCTTACGGCTTATCACATTTATTTTTTCGTTCCACTGCTTATACTGATCATACAAAGCATCAAATTTTTCTAATTGTGTGCTGGTAAATGCTGTAAAATATTTTTCAATAAGTGCAATAGCCATATTATTTCCAGGTGGGTTTTGGTTTTTTAAATAATGAGGGCGCAAAAATGAGATAATAAAAAAACATCCAAACATCCAAAAATAAAAAATATTTAAAGAGGTCTTTTTCCCCCAGTTTATTTAAAGCTTTATAATAAACGACTCCCTGTATGATAAGCCTTAAGCAAAATACCGGCAATACCAACTGCCAGTTGTAGAACAATAATGCAATTAAAAGCATGGGGTAAATTAAGAACTGTGATAGCGTAAATAGACCCAATAAAAATTTACCTGAAAATTTATAGTATTTGGATGTGGTATAATGCCTTTGTTTTTGATTTCTCCATTGTTTCCAGTTTTTTGCCGGGTTGCTCAGCGTAAAACTGTCTGGATCTGTATTGATTTTTGTATTCTTTTTATTTGCTACGGCATTTATAAACAAATCATCATCACCTCCCGGAATATGATGATGTGCAGAAAACCCTTTTTGACGAATAAATACGCCTCTTTTGTAAGAGAGGTTTCTTCCCACACCCATATAGGGTAGCCCTGCAAGTGCATAACTCATAAATTGTAATGCCGTCATAAAAGTTTCCCAACGAATAAGTTTATTGAGCAGGCCCGGTAATTTATTATAAGCGCCGTAGCCTAAAACTATTTCAGTATGCTCATCATATTTTTCCTGCATACTTTGTATCCAATGTTCTGTGGCAGGCACACAATCTGCATCGGTTAATAATAAAATCTCATACTTAGCCGATTTAATGCCGATACTTAAAGGGAATTTTTTGCCCGGAATCATTTTGGCTTCTTGCGTGAGTTCTATAACCTGCAATTGTTTGAATTCTTTTTTTAATTCTTCTAAAACATATTTAGACTCATCATAAGAATTATCATTTACAACAATTACCTCATGGGTAGTGGAATATTTTTGCAATAATGCACCGGGTAGGTTTTTGGTAAGGTTTCCGGCTTCATCCCTGGCACAAATAATTACACTTACCGGATGTGTTTGTGAAATTACCCTGGGTTTTTGCCTGAAAAATGAAAGGCGGGCAAAGAAAAATAAATAATAGAATAGTTGTATAAAAACAATTATACAAAAGACAATGAAGAGTATTAATCCCCATTGTTCCGGCAGTTTTGGTAAATCCATCGGGCGAAATTACAAAACTTAAAGAGTTAAATGTTTATCATTTTTAGCCGTAAACTAATATAAAACAATACTCGTCTTGACAGTAAATAATTACTTTTACAAAAAAAGTATCATGAAACTAATAATTACCTTATTGCTTTCCTTATGTATCACAGTTATTTCATTTGGCCAGGCGAGAACCGGCACTGCTGACTATCAAAAAGTGAGCAGGGCAGCCATTTTAAATGATATGCCTTTTCCTGCTAAAACAGTAGAAAATGCATTGATTGATAATTTCCTGAAAAAGGGTTATAAATCCAGCAGCTCAAAGGGGTTTACTGTTTTTAAAGGGGTGCGCCTTACAGAACTGGGCCCTGATAGCTATGATCTTTACTTTTCGGCTGAAAGGGTAAGTCGCAGGGATAAAGACAATAGTACACTTACCCTGCTTATATCAAAAGGGTTTGATGCGTTTATAAATGAAGCAGACGATGCAACCTTGATTACCAATGCGGTAGCATATATGAATGGCTTGAGAGATGTAGTTGCAGCTTATGACCTGGAACAACAAATTGCCGACCAGGAAAACGCAGTAAAAAAAGCAGAAAAAAAAGATAGTAATTTAAAGGATGAAGCGGAGGATTTGCAAAAGAAAAAATCTAAAATAGAATCGGATATTGCCAGGAATATAAAAGATAAAGCCGACCAGGAAAAAGAAGTGGCCAATCAAAAACAAATTTTAGAAACTTTAAAAGCTAAAAGGAAAATAAACTAAAGCAGTCTTATAAACCTAACTTGAAAAGCATATATAAAATATGCTTTTTTTATTCCGGTTATCTTTGCATTTTATAAAAATATATGGCATCCTTAAGTTTTAAAATTCAGGCAACAGATGCCTTAAGTAAAGCCCGGGCAGGTACTATTATCACAGATCATGGAAGTATTGAAACGCCCATCTTTATGCCTGTTGGTACGGTAGGATCAGTAAAAGCTGTTACCCAACAGCAATTAAAAGAACAGGTAAAAGCTGAGATCATTTTAGGCAATACCTATCATTTATATTTACGGCCGGGCTTACAAGTATTAGAGGCTGCCGGTGGCTTACATCGTTTTAATGGATGGTACAAACCCATCCTTACTGATAGTGGGGGGTTCCAGGTATTTTCATTGGCTAAAAGCCGGAAAATAAATGAGGAGGGAGTTGTTTTTAGATCGCATATTGATGGAAGCAAGCATTTGTTTACACCAGAAAGAGCGATTGATATTCAACGTAGCATGGGTGGCGATATCATGATGGCTTTTGATGAATGCCCACCCGGGGCAAGTGCCTATGATTATGCTAAAACATCCATGCAACTTACGCACCGATGGTTAGACCGTTGTTTAAATCAGTTTAATAACAGCCCGGATAAGTATGGATATACTCAAAATCTATTCCCCATAGTTCAGGGCGGGGTACATCATGATCTTCGTAAAGCTTCCTGCGAATATATATCTGCAAAAGAAGCAACCGGGAATGCTATTGGCGGGCTAAGTGTAGGTGAACCCATTGAAATGATGTATGAGATTTGTAATTTATGTTGCGATAACCTCCCAGAAAATAAACCACGCTATTTGATGGGTGTGGGAACGCCCTGGAATATTTTAGAATGTATAGGTATGGGGATAGATATGTTTGATTGCGTAATGCCAACCCGTAATGGCCGTAATGCCATGCTATTTACCTCACAGGGTATTATGAATATAGATAATAAAAAATGGGAGCATGACTTTAGTGTGTTAGATGATGGTATAGATTGTGAAACCAGTAATTATTATAGTAAAGCTTATGTTCGCCACCTGTTTAAAAGTAAAGAATACCTGGGCCTGATTATTGCCAGTATTCATAATCTCGCCTTTTATTTATGGCTGGTAAAACAAGCCCGTTTGCATATCATACAAGGAGATTTTGTAAGCTGGAAATTGGGCATGGTAAACAGGCTTCAGCACAGGTTATAACTGAATTTATTGGTATATTACACAATATAAAATCACTAAAATTGTTTATAAAAACAGGATTTTACCTGGTACCTAAATTGTAAAATATGAAACGAAAATTTAGATTTTTATTCCTTCTGCTATTGCCGGTTTTTTCATTCGCACAAACAGAAGTGCAAGATGCTTCTATCCCAAAAGATGCTCCGGTAAATGTAACCGTAACTAATTTTAAAAACGAATTATTGAATGGTGAGATAATTGTTTTCCGTTCACAAAAAAATAGCCGGGAATACCAGGGCCTCACCAATGATGAAGGTAAATTCTCTATCCGGTTACCGGCAGGTGATAAATATGAAATGTTTATCCTTGGGTTTAAAGATTCAACAAGCTACAATGTATTGGATATTCCCATGCCTGAAGGCAAAGCTTATTATAAGAACCCATTTGTGGTTTCTATCCAGTTTCAGCCGTCCAGAACTTTTGTGTTAGAAGATTGCACCTTTGAATTTGGCAAAGCAACTTTACAGGAGTCATCATTCCCGGTATTAGATGAATTGGTGACTTACCTAAACCGTAAAACAGATGAGCGGATTGAAATTGGCGGCCATACAGACAATGTGGGGAATAAGGTGAGCAATCAAAAATTATCTGAAGAACGGGCCAATTCTGTAAGAGATTATTTACTTACTAAGGGCATTGACCCGGAAAGGGTAACGGCTAAAGGATATGGTATGAGTGAGCCGATTGAAGATAACAGTACAGAAGATGGAAGGGCAAAAAACCGACGGACAGAAGTGAAGATATTAGAATAGTGATGAGTTTAATTTTTAATTACAAGGCTGCATTTTATGGCAGTCTTTTTTATTTATATCAACTAGGAATATTCATATAAATTGAATGATCGGTATAGGAGTATTTTTATAAGTTGTTTTCAAAATAAAAATCCCCGCCTATTGATAGGCAGGGAAATTCTATTTTCGGGTTTTATGGGTGTTTTATAATGCTATTTGTTTTTCAGTCATCATTTTACGCAGGTTTATAAGGCCATAACGCATACGGCCAAGGGCTGTGTTGATACTGCAATTGGTAAGTTTTGAAATTTCTTTAAAACTAAGATCAGCATAATGGCGCATGATAATTACTTCCCGTTGATCTTCAGGGAGCATATCAATCATTTTCCGCACTTTATCATGGCTTTGTTCAGCCATCATACGTTGATCCGCACCAGCTTCACAAAAATTGATCGCTTCAAAAATATCACGATCATCGCTGGTTTTAATAGTAGGTGTACGTTTTACTTTGCGGAAATGATCTACACATAAGTTGTGTGCAATCCGCATGGCCCAGGGTAAAAATTTACCTTCATCGGTATAGCGGCCGGTTTTTAAAGTATCTATGATACGGATAAACACATCCTGGAAAATATCTTCAGCCAGGTATTTGTCTTTTACCAGTAAATAGATAGATGTGTAAATTTTGTCTTTGTAACGTAATACAATTGTTGAAAGAGCTTCGGATTCACCATTTATGTACTGGTGTACCAATTGTTGGTCAGTTAAGTCGTTAAGGCATTTCATAAACTTCTAGTTTTTGATGGTTTTGGACAATTTGTTTTATTAGGCCAATAAGAGGAAATAAAACGCAGAAGTCTTTATGAAGATGTCAGCGATTTTTCACTTTATTGGATATTGGTTCTGTGAAAATATATACAAAATTCATATCGCCAAATATTTTTAATCTTTTTTTTTGTTTTTTTTGCAATAAAAGTAAAAGTCCTATCTGTATTGGCTTTCAGCATCGGAACTTTACGATAGGCGTTGCGTAATTCCTGCAATTTTAACCCCTCATTTTGTTAACTGCTTGCATTCCCTTTAACCAAAAATTATTATAAAATATACAAGGGTTGGCACTGTTTAGTCAAATAAGATGGAGTTTCTTTTTAACATGTGGATGCTTTATTTGTATAAAAAGAAAGCAAATTACTATTCGTATTTTTGCAGCCTATTATGACGGTAAAAAAATCTACTAAAAAAATTCCGGCTCCTGCACTTACAAAAAGCGGTGATATTTATATTAAAGGAGCCAGGATCCATAATCTTAAAAATATTTCGGTTGCCATTCCCCGCAATAAGCTAATTGTTGTTACAGGCGTCTCAGGATCTGGTAAATCATCACTCACTATTGATACTTTATTTGCCGAAGGGCAAAGACGCTATGCAGAAAGTTTAAGCGCTTACGCAAGGCAGTTTATGCAGCGTATGAATAAACCGGATGTGGATTATATTCATGGTTTATGCCCTGCTATTGCCATTGAACAAAAAGTAACCACAAGAACACCCAGGAGTACCGT
This sequence comes from Niastella sp., assembly GCA_016710595.1. Classification (GTDB taxonomy): domain Bacteria; phylum Bacteroidota; class Bacteroidia; order Chitinophagales; family Chitinophagaceae; genus Ferruginibacter. The sequence continues at coordinate 1,323,125 of JADJVM010000008.1, read as the reverse complement.
AGGCAGTATGACGGAAATATATGATTACTTGAGACTGTTATATGCCCGTATTGGCAAAACAATTTCACCCGTAAGTGGTAAACAAGTAAAGAAAGACGATGTGCCCGATGTATTGGCAGCTATTGAAAAATGCAAAGCAGGCGATAAAATATTGATCCTTGCAGCTTTTAAATATCATGTGAAACGAAATGCCAAAGAAGAAATGAACATCCTGCTGCAAAAAGGATTCTCACGTTTGTATATGAATGAAGCGGTTATCCGCATTGAGGATTTGTTAGAAAATGAAGAAAAGATGCCCCCCGCCTCAGCATTTAAACAGGCCTATATTCTCATAGACCGGTTAATAAAAAAAGATTTTGATGAAGATGACCAGCACCGGCTGGCAGATTCTGCAGGCACTGCATTTTACGAAGGTGAAGGAGAACTGGTTTTGGATATCAATTCAAAAAAAGAAACCTTTAGTAATAAGTTTGAGCTGGATGGAATAAAGTTTGAAGAACCGGTACCTAACCTTTTTTCTTTTAATAATCCTTTTGGAGCCTGCCCTGTTTGCGAGGGATTCTCAATGATATTGGGGCTGGATGCCGATTTAATTATTCCGGATAAAAGGCTAAGCGTGTATGAAGGAGCGGTAGCACCCTGGAAAGGTGAAAAACTGGGCGAATGGAAAGAATCATTTATTAAAGCTGCCGGTAAATTTAATTTTCCAATTCATAAACCTATTATGGATTTAACAAAGGTTCAGTTAAAATCTTTGTGGGAAGGAAATGAATATGCCCATGGCATTAACGATTTTTTTAAAGAAGTAGAACAGAATTTGTATAAAGTTCAATACCGGGTATTGCTTAGCCGGTACCGGGGCAGAACACTTTGTACGAGTTGCGAAGGATATCGTTTACGTAAGGAAGCATTGTATGTGCAGGTAGGCAAAAAACATATTGGGGAACTGGGTGAGATGCCGGTGATAGATTTGTTGCAATGGTTTCAAAAACTATCTTTAAGCAGCTTTGATGAAAAAATTGCTAAAAGAATTTTAATTGAAATTCATCATCGCCTCAATACATTGATTGATGTAGGTCTTGGATATTTATCCTTAAACCGGTTAGCCAATTCACTAAGCGGGGGTGAAAGCCAGCGCATACAATTAACAAGGAGCCTGGGCAGCAATCTTACCAACTCATTATATATTTTAGATGAACCCTCGATAGGGTTGCATAGCCGGGATACTGAAAAATTAATTAAAGTCTTAAAAGAACTTCGGGATATTGGTAATACGGTGGTGGTGGTAGAGCATGATGAGCAAATGATGCGTGAAGCCGATCATATTATTGATATGGGGCCTTTGGCCAGCCACCTGGGTGGAGAAGTGATTGCTTCAGGTAATTATGATGCGTTGATAAAAAATCCTGAAAGTTTAACCGGTAAATACCTGTCGGGTAAATTAACTATTGAGCCTCCATCGCATACCCGAAAATGGACAAGAAAAATTACGGTAGAAGGCGCCATGCAGCATAATTTAAAAGATATCAACGTAACATTTCCTTTAAATATTATTTGTGCCGTTACGGGTGTAAGCGGGAGTGGAAAAACCACTTTAGTAAAACAAATTTTATATCCTGCACTATTAAAACTAAAAGGTGAAGGTACAGATAAGCCAGGGTTATTTAGAAAACTTTCGGGTGATACTGACCTTATCAGCCAGGTAGAAATGGTAGATCAAAACCCAATTGGTAAAAGCAGCCGTAGTAACCCGGTAACGTATATAAAAGCGTATGATGAAATTAGGGACCTGTTTGCAAAGCAGCCCTTAAGTAAAATGCGAGGTTTTATGCCCCGGCACTTTTCTTTTAATGTAGATGGGGGCCGCTGTGATGCCTGTAAAGGAGAAGGAGAACAATTGGTAGAAATGCAATTTTTGGCAGATGTGCATTTGCAATGTGATGTGTGCGGCGGAAAAAGATTTAAAGAAGAAGTACTGGAAGTGAGGTTTCGGGATAAAAATATTCATGATGTGCTGGAGATGAGTGTAGATGAGGCTATTGAATTTTTTGCTGAGAAAGGACCTGGAAAAGAAGCGGTATCTGCCGGTGCAGAAGTAGCTAAAAAAATAAAACCATTAAGTGATGTAGGCCTGGGTTATATCAAATTGGGTCAATCGTCCGATACATTGAGCGGCGGCGAAGCACAACGTGTAAAATTGGCTTCCTTCCTGGGTAAAGGAAAAGCGCATGGCCAAATCTTATTTATTTTTGATGAACCCACTACAGGTTTACATTTTCATGATATCAAAAAACTATTAGCATCTTTTAATGCACTGGTAGAACAAGGCCACTCCATTATTGTAATAGAACATAATACCGATGTAATTAAAAGTTGCGACTGGATAATAGACCTGGGCCCTGAAGCAGGAGAAGATGGCGGGAACTTAGTATTTGAAGGAAAACCTGCTGATTTGAAAAAAGTGAAAAATAGCTATACCGGGCGTTTTTTATAAAACATCTGTATCCAGTATTTCTTTAGTACAAACTATCGTAGCCGGTTACTTTCTTTTATAATTTTATTATCTCTTAATACCCCACGCAGGCCCAGTATTAAGAAGATTAAAACAAACACGTGGATGATGGATGTAAGTACAAGTTGCCCATCGCTGTATGATTGTAATTGATTATAGTAAAGAAATAACAGCACGGCCTCCAGCAGGATGCCCAAAATAATAAAACGGATTTGTAATGAACGGTTCTTAAATAAAAATATAGTAAGCAAGCTAAGTACTCCCAGTGCAATGGTGGGTACTAACAGTTCCAGACTGTCTGTAGCTTCCAGTGTACTATTCGGGATCCCCGTTTTATCAATCCCCATATAAAAGGGAAGTTTAAGGGTAGAGAATGAACAGGCTGAAGCCAGTAGCAACCATAAACTTTGTATTCTTTGTAACATTGTTAATTTTATTTATTCAATTGAGGATATAATGGGAATTGTTTCATTAAATCTTTTACTTCATGGCTTACAGCAGCAATTGTTTTTTGATCATCAATATTCATTAAAACCCGGTCAATCAATGCTACTACTAAGGGCATGTGTTCTTCCTTCATTCCCCTTGTGGTAATGGCAGGTACGCCCACCCGGATGCCACTGGTTACAAAAGGGCTTTTATCATCATATGGCACTGCATTTTTATTAAGCGTAATATGCGCTTTATCCAAAGTTTCCTGTGCTTTTTTACCCGTTAAGTTTTTATTGCGCAGGTCTATCAGCATAAGATGATTGTCTGTGCCACCGCTTATAATATTGTAACCTTTTGCCGTAAAAGCCTTCGCCATGGCTTGTGCATTCTTTTGAATTTGTTTGGCATAAGCTGTAAAATCATCTGTAAGTATTTCACCAAAAGATACTGCTTTGGCAGCAATCACATGTTCCAGCGGACCACCCTGTGTACCCGGAAAAACAGCCATATCCAGGATATTGCTCATCATACGGGTTTTACTTTTTACATCTTTAAGGCCAAATGGATTTTCAAAATCTTTTTTCATTAAAATAATGCCGCCCCTGGGACCTCTTAATGTTTTATGTGTAGTACTGGTTACAAAATGACAATCATCAAAAGGTGAATTTAATAGGCCTTTGGCAATGAGCCCCGCCGGGTGAGCCATATCGCACATCACAAAAGCATTAATTTCATCTGCCACTTTACGAATGCGGCCATAATCAATATCACGGCTATAGGCAGAGGCACCACAAATAATAAGCTTTGGTTTTACGGTTCTTGCTTTTTCTTCAAGCATATCATAATCTATGAGGCCGGTATCTTTTTTTACAGTATAGAAATGTGCTTCATATAATTTACCAGAAAAGTTTACCGGTGAACCGTGGGTAAGGTGGCCGCCCATACTCAGGTCTAACCCCAGGATTTTATCGCCAGGTTGCAAAACGCCAAGCATTAATGCGGCATTGGCCTGTGCACCACTATGCGGCTGCACATTGGCATACTCACAATTAAAAATTTGTTTTAAACGGTCTATGGCCAGTTGTTCTACCTGGTCAATAATTTCGCAGCCACCATAATAGCGCCTCCCGGGATACCCTTCTGCATACTTATTGGTAAGCGAAGTGCCCATTGCTTCCATTACCTGGAGGCTGGTAAAGTTCTCGCTTGCAATTAATTCTATACCATGTTGCTGGCGTTCCAGCTCCTGGTTTATTAAATTAAAAACGATTGTATCTCTTTGCATCATTTATCATTTTATAGGCAAATATAAGCAGCCGGGAGCGGAATCAAAGCGATCGGTCAATGAAGATTAGGATGAAGTTGTTTGCTTAAAATAGTGTAATTTCACGAGCTTAAACCATTGGAGAAAATTTATTTTCTATCTAACACACCTTTAACCGGGTGCATACAATATATTCATGAAGGCTATTATTCCTGTAGCAGGCGCCGGTACAAAACTTCGGCCACATACATATACACAACCAAAAGCATTAATTCCATTAGCAGGGAAAACGATACTCAGTATTATTATTGAGCAGCTCAAAGATGCCGGTATCAAAGAATTTATTTTTATCATTGGCTACCTGGGCGATAAGATACAGGATTATGTTACCGCCACACACCCGGATATAGTAGCTTCTTTTATAACACAAAGTGAGCGGCATGGCACCGGACATGCCATTGAACTTACCAAAGAAAGAGTAGGTTCCGACGATTTACTGATTGTATTGGGCGATACGATTGCAGAATATGATGTAAAGGAAGTGGTAGCATCCGAATATAGTATGCTGGGCGTGAAAAAGGTAGATGACCCCCGTAATTTTGGAGTAGCCGAAATGAGTGAAGATGGATTTATACAAAGGGTGGTAGAAAAACCTTCGATACCTAAAAGCAACATGGCCCTGGTGGGGATTTATAAAATAAAAGAAAGTGCTATTTTATTTGAATGCCTTAAAAAAATACAGGAAAATAAAATACGTACCTATGAGGAATTTAATCTCACAGATGCGCTGGAATGTATGATTCAAAGAGGTGTAAAGTTTAGAAGTTTTAAGGTGCAAAACTGGTTTGACTGTGGTAAGAAAGATTCATTAATAGCATCCAACGCCATTCTACTCAAAAAATTTGGGGGCAATACAGGAGATGGTAAAGAATATAGTAGCAGCATTATAATCCCCCCGGTAAGTATCGGACCGGGTTGTGTTATTGAAAATTCGGTGATAGGGCCCAATGTAGCAATTGGCGAAAATTCAATTGTGAATTATTGTATCATCCAAAATTCAATTGTGGGATCTTATTCAAACCTGGGAGAAATTGTTCTTTCTAATTCACTTATTGGTAGCGATGCTGCAGTAAAAGGGGTAAGCCGTAGTTTAAATATTGGTGACAATGCTGCCGTAGATCTTGGTGGCAATTCTAAATAATTGTGTATATGTTGATAATTAAAAACCAGCACTTGTACGGGTAATTATTATTTTGTAAACTATTGCATGAAAATTTTTACAGAAAGGGTAACCCGATTATTTCAAATTGAAAAGCCCATCATCCAGGCCGGTATGATTTGGACCAGTGGGTGGAAGCTTGCAAGTGCCGTAAGCAATGCGGGTGCTTTGGGTGTAATTGGTAGCGGAAGTATGTATCCTGAAGTGCTCAGGCAGCATATTATAAAATGCAAAACGGCAACCAATAAACCATTTGCCGTAAACCTGCCCTTGCTTTACCCTGATATTGATAAACACATTGAAACGATCATTGAATTAAATGTTCCTATTGTATTTACCAGCGCTGGTAATCCGGCAACATGGACGGCAACATTAAAAGCACAGGGTATTACAGTAGTACATGTGGTAAGTAGCGCAAAGTTTGCTTTAAAAGCCGAACAAGCAGGATGTGATGCCATTGTTGCTGAAGGGTTTGAAGCGGGTGGCCATAATGGAAGAGAAGAAACCACCAGTTTTATATTGATACCTTCAGTATGTGAAAAAGTAAAAATTCCGGTGATAGCAGCCGGGGGAATAGCTACTGCAAGGCAAATGCTGGCAGCACTAATATTAGGAGCTGAAGGGGTACAAATGGGGAGCCGTTTTGTAGCGAGTGAGGAAGCATCTAATCATATTAATTTTAAAAATGCAGTTTTGGAAGCCGGGGAAGGCGATACCATCCTTAGTTTAAAACAATTAACACCGGTAAGATTATTAAAAAATGAATTTTATAATAAAGTAAAACAAGCTGAAGAACAAAGTGCGAGCAAGGCCGATTTAGAAACATTATTAGGAAAAGGAAGAGCAAAACGGGGCATGTTTGAAGGAGATTTATCAGAAGGTGAACTGGAGATTGGACAGGTATCTGCTTTAATACACGAAATAAAACCGGCAGCCGAAATCATTTCGGAAATATGGGCAGAATTCAACTCCCTGCTCAATTAGCACACATTAATCAGTATATTTGCGATTTTTTAAAAAGTATAAACCAACCCCTGAAAAAATGCGAACAGGAAAAACGGGATTAAAGTACAAATTTTTATTTCTTTTGGTTTTCACTATGGCCGCTTTTTCTGCCTGGTGCCAACCGCCGGTAATAAATCCCCAAACCCCTTCAGAATCTAACCCTGTACAGATTGATCCCAAATCACTCTCACAACCACAGTTACGATCTTTATTAGAAGATAAAAACCGGGAAACAGGAAAAGATAAAAATGCAGATCTTTTAAAAAATACAAAGATTGATAAGGATAGCGTAGTTACCGACAATCTTAAGAAGAATGCTTATAGTCCCGAAGATACGTATGGAGCAAATGTGTTTTCTCAATCGGCTCGTATGGACCTGTCGGAATTATCAACTCCTCCCCTGGATTATCCTATTGGTGTGGGGGATCATATTATTGTTGCTTTATGGGGAGCGGCCGAATATCAAAATAGTTACGTAATTGCAAGAGATGGAGCAATCTTTCCACAAGGGCTTGGTAAAATATATGTGCAGGGATTAACATTTGAAAATGCACGCAATATTATTTACTCACGCTTTAAAAGCGTAGTACCCGCAGGTACCAATATTGCCATTAGCCTGGGCCAACCAAGAACTATAAACATAAACGTAACTGGTGAAGTAAATAAACCCGGACCTTATACCGTATCTGCATTTGTAAATGCATTTACATTGATTGGTATGGCCGGTGGAACAACTGAATTCGGGGATTTACGTTCCATTCTCATAAAAAGAAATGGCAGGGTAATAGATGAATTAGATGTATATAAATATTTAACTACCGGTGAATTGGGAAAACATATTTATTTAGAGAATAATGATTTTGTGATTGTAGGGACGGTACAAAAAAAGGTGTTTGCTATTGGGCAGTTTAAAAGGCCAATGTATTACCAGCTAAAAAAAGATGAAGGCGTAAAAGCATTATTAAAATATTCAGGCGGGCTTACCGCAGATGCCCTGGGTTCTAGTATGAAAATATTGAGATCAGAAAATGAAAGCCAGGTGCAGCGGGATGTAAATGTAAATGCGATTATTAAAATTCCGGGACAAGACTTTATGTTAGAAGATGGAGACATTGTACAGGTTCCATTTGTGAAACCCGGTATTTCTAATAAGATTGAAATCCGGGGAGAAGTTACTTACCCTGGCATTTATGAACTTCGCAAAGGTGAGCGGTTATTTGATATCATCAACCGGGCAGGAGGTGTTACCCGGAATACTTATTTGCCAAGGGCCTATGTATTTAGAAATGCAGGCGATACTACCAATTTACAGAGTGACCGGTTAGAAGTGGATCTCACAGATATTAATGATTCTAACCAAAATAAAAATAGTAGTAATTTAGAAGTACAGGTAAATGATGTAATACAATTATTTTCTGTGAGTGAATTTTCGGATGCTGAATTTGTTGAGATTTATGGAGAAGTAAGAAAAGAAGGTAAAGTGCGTAAATACGGAGGTATGACTTTGGAAGACCTTTTGTATTTATCTGGTGGTATTAAACAATCCGCAGAATTTGGCCGGTTGGAAATATCAAGTGTGGTAGATGTGGATTCTGCTAAAAAAAGTATGAAACCCACCCGGACAATTGTAAGATCTTATGCCATCTCTTCCGATTTACAATTAGATTCAATTGCCAGTAAAATTAAACTCCGTCCATTTGACCAGGTTTTTGTGCGGCGCAATCCTACTTTTGAATTACAACAAAATGTAGAATTAAAAGGCATGGTGAAATATCCCGGTTTATATCCCCGTCTTAATAAATTTGAAAGAATTTCATCTTTCATAAAACGTGCAGGAGGATTGGTTGACAATGCAAACTTAAGTGGTGCCGTTTTATACCGTACGAAAACAAATATGTTCAGGGAATCTGTAGTAGATAGACCCAAGTTAGATACTTTAGGCCGCCCGATCCTCGATAGCTCAAAAGTAGAAAAAATGAAATTTCTGGAAGAGCCAGTAAGTATTGATTTGTATAATGCATTAAAATACCCCAATTCAAAATATGACATAATCCTGCAGGAAAAAGATTTGATTTTTGTTCCTGAAATTAATCCTTTTGTAAGTGTACAGGGCAAGGTGCAATCTCCATTAAAAATTGCATTTGATAAGGAACATACCAATCTTACTTATTATATTGATAAGGCAGGTGGTTATGGGGTAAGGCCCTGGCGAAACAGGATTTATGTTACATACGCAAATGGAAAAAGTAAAAGAACAAAATCTTTTCTGTTTGTTCATAAGTATCCCAAAGTAGAAGAAGGGGCAATGATAACTGTACCTCAAAAACCACAGGGACAGGAGATAAGCGATCTTACCAAATCGGTAATTATAGCAGCAATACCAGTGGTATTAACCGGCCTTATATTTAAATACATAAAATAAAAAAGCGGTGACCTCAAAAGAACTAATAAGAAAAATATATACCAGGCTTAGTAAACTTAAGATCATAGTATTGGTTTGCGGTATTGGCCTTGCTATCCTGTTTTATATTTATACAAAAAGTGTTTCTCCTGTATATTCAAGTACCGCTTCTATTTTCCCACTTACGAATGCGGCAGATAATTCTGGAGCATCATCTTTACTTAGTAGCTTAACCGGCATGAGTGAAACACCAAAAAGTTTTAGCCAGGAAGCATCAATTAATATTGTAGAACTCGCAAAAAGCAGGCGCACCCGGGAAGCAGTGGCTTTAGAGAAACTTCCCCAATTTGGAAATAAAACCATCGGAGAATTAATTATTGAAAGTGAAAATGAAAGAAAATCATTTGTTTCTAAAAAGCTGATTGTACCACACAACGATACGGCATTATCTGCTATGGCAGCGGTGCTGCTCCAAAATAGTATTGATGCAAAAATCAATAAGAATGGTATGTTTGAACTCACTTTTTCTAATACCGATAAAAAATTAATATCACCCGTAAGTTATGTTTTGATTGATAAAATTTCACAGTTTTATATTGATCTAAAAATCAAAAAAGCGAGAGAAGATTATAATTTTACAATGCGTAAACTCGATTCGCTGAATGATGTATTAAAAACATTTGACAGAAGAGCCATCACAATGGCCAATACCACTTTATTTGTGCCCGGCGAACGCATAGAGTTTACCATACCAAAAGAAAATTTAATTACAGATAAAGAAAGGGTGTTACGCCAAAAAGATGCGGCAGCCAATAACCGGGAAGAAGCTTTATGGCGATTGCAAAAAGCTCGTCCTATTATTGAAACTTTAGATAAACCTGAGCCTCCATTTGATGAAGAAAAACCTTCAGGTATATTATACGGGATACTTGGTTTTATACTAGGTTGTTTGCTTTCTTCGGTGATTTTAATTGCAGATATTTTATATAAATACGTGAATGCCGAGCTTAACCAGGCAGTGTTTGGCGATGATGAACCTACTGTTGCCGTTAAAGAAACCGAGTAATGCATCGACCTCGCCAGCGTTTAAAATGAATATTTGTGTGCAATCAATATTGATTTGCCTTTCCTGTTATTTTAATGTTTTAAATCGTTCCAGTAGAATTTATTTAGCTTTAAATCTATTTGTAAGTATTGTTTGAATGGTTTTTGCAATCGTTCCATTATTATTTTAATTGAAACATGCGTGCCATAGATTTCAAACTTTTTCCATCATTAACCAATGCATTTTAAAAGTTACTAATTATTTATTGGATCTGGTAAAAGCATAAAAAAACTGCCGGTTATTAACCAGCAGTTTCTTTATGTATGTGAATTCGGTTTATTGAACAATCACTTTTTGTGTAATTACATTGGCCTGGTCTTTCACCCTTAGGATATAGATACCGGATGATAGTTTTGAGGCAGGTATCTTTAAGATAGACTCTGTAGATTGTATGTCCAGCATTTTTTTACCACTCATATCTGTAAGTGTTACCTGGTAAGGCTGGTTGCTGTTTCCCGCAACATACAAGTTAATGTAATCGGTAGCCGGGTTAGGATTGATCATAATGCTATATGCCGAGTTAAATAAAATTGTCTTAACACCGGTAAGTGAAACTCTTTGATCAATATCTACCATTGCAATACGATAGTAATTTATTCCTTTTACAGGATTTTCATCTAAGATGGCATACTGTAAACGATTGCTACTATTGCCTGCAGCTTGTACCGTGCGTATCATCGTCCAGTCTCTTCCATTTACAGATCTTTCTACATGAAATTCACGGGTGTTCACTTCCTGGTCTGTTGCCCATGAAATTTTTACTGCACTATTTTGTTTTTGTACATTAAATGCAGTTAAAGTTACAGGTAGTACATTATTAGCAATGGCACCAAATGTAAAAGGGCTATACTGACTTACATTATTTACAGAAACACTTCCACTACTGGTGGTATTGGCTGCATTTGGAGTGCCTCCCAAATCATCCCAATCGCTGCCATCAAAATGGGCCATACGAATGGCTGCCGGTACAAATATATTGCTACGGCTATCAGTATAATGTAAAGTAAGATTGGCTGTTGCACTATTAGTACGATTAATTATCCAATACTCGGTAGGGCTCACATTATATTGTGGATATAAAGCAGCCGTTGCAGGGTCAATAGCAGTATTTCCGTATCCGCTAAAGAAGTATTCAACAGAAAAATTACTATTTCCACTTAATCCAGCGATATCTACAGGTGCATATTTATTTCCTTTACCTACCGGAAATGTGAAATTGGTATTTCCGTATTTAGCCATATTACCATCAAGCAATGAGTTTGCAGAACCGCCACTTACCGAAGATCCGGCATCCATACTAAAGGTTTTACCACTTGCCATCAATACTTTACCATTGGTAAAGCTGGCAACACCGGTAACGGTAATATCATCATTAATTTGTAAAGTATCTGATGCGATAGATGGCCCCAGGTTGATAGTGAAATTATTTAAATAGGCATCTGTTTCAAAACGTAATACACCTGCATTTCCCGATCCGGTTTGGCGGGCAATACTAATGTTTGCGTCTTCTGCATAAATTTTACCTAAGGCGCTGTTTGTTACATATCCACCTCCCACAATATTTAGTGTGTTTCCGGCAAGGTTCAGCAGGGTATTTGCCTGGCTTAATTGTAAACCACCACTGGTTGCATTTCCTAAAGTGAGTGTGGTATTGCTGCCGGTTTCAATTGTACAAACTTCCGTAGAATCTCTTTGTAAGCGGAAAATTTTAATATCGGTTCCGTTGCCAAATAAATTCTTAGAAGGGCCATCACCATTCATTTTCAAAGTAAGCCTTGCAGCATCACCCGAAGGTGAAGGTTCAAAAACAGATCCACCACTAAATACTACATTGCCCAATGCATTCAGAGTAGAAAAAGAAGGGCTATTGCCATTCATACTCACTACCCCATTTGCAGTAAAATCACCACGGGTAGTAGTAACGCCACTGGAGAAATATTTTAAACCACCTGTAAGTTTTAAATTATAAAAACTAATGGCAGGTATGCGAATAGTATCTGATGTGCTGGTTCCGGTTTGTGCAAAATCTACAGTAGATCCGGTTGCCAGGTTATTTAAGAATGGCCTGCGTTCATTTTGTAGTACCAGGCTACCATTATTTAAAACATCAATCCTTGTGGCAGATGTAACAGAATCTACACCTGGCAATACAGTAAATGTGATAGGATTTACACCATCTCCTACCACCAATTTGGAAGTACTGGGGGTTATTCCCAATACGCCACTATAATTTGCATTCGCCTGGCTTACGATATTGAAACTTTGATAAGCATCAGTAAAATTAGCAGGAGAAGGGCCTGTCCCATCTAAAGTACTGCTCCAGGTTCCCAGGTTTGTTAATCCCAGGTTTGCTTTTGTGTTATAATAAGCTGCACTTACTGTACCATTTACGTTTAATGGTGCAGCAGCAGCGCCACCGCCCGTATGGATAACGCTGGAACTAAATGCGCCAACTGGTGCAGTAGCTGCAATTCTTACATATAATGTGGTAGATAAAGTACCGCCTGTATATGGAACCAGGATAGGACTGGTTGAATAAGGCCCGCCGGTATTTGTAGAAATTTCTAAATCTGTACCGGGGGTTACAGTGATATTACCAGAAGCTGGTGTAAGTAGTGTACCATCCAATGTGTAAGCAGCTTCTGCAGAAGGGCTGCCGAATGTTACCTGTAATCCGGTTACGGTAGGATATGCTGATAAAATTGGGCTTGGAGCGCCACAGGGATTGGCAGGAGAACTGCTATTACGGGGAGCTACATCCAATACTTCAAAATCGGTACTATTATTATTTGTTTCAGTACATCCATTCGATTTCCTGAACATGCTTTTGCTGTTACTAATACCCGTAGGCGTAAATACTGCAGCTTCAAAACAACTTCCGGCGCCATATCCTAAAGCATCTACTACTGAAGATGCGGTACAGCCATTCGTTCCACTTAGTGCAGTATTATCATTTACAAGTGCCACCTTGCCGGTGGTACCACTCATATTGAAACTACCTGTAGCATCAGTCGCTGGTAAGGCTATACCCGTAGACCCGCCTCCCAGGCCTACTAAGTAATACTTGCCCGGCGCAATAGACCCACTTAAACTGGTTACCGCCCAGGATGTACCCGCTGCAGAAGCATATTGCACTGACCAGCCCGTAATATCAACGGTACTGCTGCCTGCATTAAACAATTCTATAAAATCATTAGTATAAGTTGCGGCACTATTACCGCCGCCGCCATATACCTGGCTTATTCTTACCTGGGCAAATGATCCCATCGTACAAATAAGAAATAGGAGTGTAAAAATCTTTTTCATGTGTTTGTAATTTATATAAGTAGGACGGCAAAAATACTGAATACATGTATTCTTACCTTATTTTAAAAAATTAATAAATAAAGGGCATTTTTATACCTTTCAATATAGGGTACTAAATCATGAATCAATTGAAAAAAAAAGTTACCAATAAACCCCATTCATTCAACTAATTTGGTTTAAAGTACGAATTTTTCCAGATATATCAAGCGTAACATCAATTAACCTTTTTAAGGAACATCAGATAGGTAGGAAAGTGATCGCTATATCCATAATTATAAGTGATACCATCCCAGGTACGCTTACTATATCCCCTGAATTTTCCGGTTTTTTGTACCAGGAAATCATGGTTAAAAATATTTGCTTTTTGGTAGAAATAACCAGGTTGATTTTTATTAAGCCAACCATAAGAAACCAAAATTTGGTCAAAGAGACCCCATGCATCCTGGTAAGCAAGTGTGCCAATCCCTTTTTTATACATTTCTACCCAGGGATTATACATATCTCCGGGTTTTACATTTTTTATTTTGTCTTTTGCGCCAATTACTTTGGTAAGGCTGGGGCTTACGGGGTCGTCGTTTAAGTCGCCCATTAATACTACTTTAGTAAGTGGGTTTATCGCCATTAAAGAATCAATGCGTGCTTTGGCAACTGCTGCTGCTGCTGCTCTTGCAGGGGCAGAGCGTTCTTCACCACCACTTCGGCTGGGCCAGTGGTTCACAAAAACATGGATCGTATCGCCATCCAAAACTCCTTTTACATACAGTACATCACGGGTATAATAAGCATCCTTTGAACCCCCCGGTAATTGTACAAAAAGAGGGGCACTAAATATGGGTTTAAAATATTTAGGATTATAAATAAGCCCCACATCCACACCCCGTACATCGGGAGAATTATAATGAACAAATTTCAGGTTTCTGTTTGTAAGCTTAGGACGATGTACCAGATCTGTTAATACGGTATCATTTTCAATTTCAGCAACACCAAGTAAAGCCACTCCATCCGGGTTGATATCAGTTCCTATTTGTGAAATAACATCAGATAAGCGGTCTAATTTATCAAAATAAATCCTTGAGTTGTAGTTCCTTTCGCTATTAGGCAAGAACTCTTCATCATTCTTAAATGGGTCGTTAATAGTGTCGTAAAGATTTTCCAGGTTGTAAAAACCAATGATGGAAACTTTATAAGATGCTTTTTGTGCACTTAAGCTGTAGCAACAGGTAAGTAAAAGGATAGTATAAATATATTTCATATGCTTTAATAAGGGTTTCAAAGATAAATCTATTATAGCTATCATAAATTGAGAAAATGAAAAATTTGCAGAAAAAAAAGATGAAATTAACTATTCTTTCGTAAAACTATAATAAATTTGCGTCTTTTAAACAAAAGTAATTTATGAGAATTTTTACCAGCCGGTTGGCCCTGGTATTTTCTTTTTCGATTTTTGCTTTAGCCGTAAATGCACAGGTTCCACAAAAACCTACGCAGGATACTACAATATTGCAGGAAGGAAAAGATGCCATGCTCGACAATATCCCCGTCATTTCTCTTGATGAAAATGATATGCAGGATGGAAGTGCACAAAATATTTCCTCTCAGCTTAGCGCAGGGAGGGATCCCTTTTTAAGTGGTGCATCCTTTCAGTTTAATGCGGTGCGTTTTCGCATTAGAGGTTTTGATGCCGATATGTTTAATACCTACATGAATGGAGCGCCCATGGAAAACCTGGATAATGGGTTTACACCATACGGATTATGGGGCGGGTTGAATGATGTAATGCGAAACCGGGATCAAAGCCATGGAATGAAGGCAACACCTTATGCAATTGGTGATCCGGGCGGGCTTACCTTTTTAGATACCCGGGCAAGCCGCCAGCGTGCTCAAACGAGTTTTAATTATGCATTGAGCAACCGGAATTATACCCATCGTATTATGCTTACCCATAGTACCGGGATGAGTAAAAAAGGCTGGGCATTTTCTTTATCCGGCTCACGCCGGTGGGCAGATGAAGGATACACTGATGGTACTTATTATGATGGCTACTCGGCATTTGTAGGAGTAGATAAAAAAATAAATGACCGTAACCTCTTATCCTTTGTTGCTTTTGTAACACCTACCGAAAATGGCCGCCAGGGAGCTTCTGTTCCTGAAATGCTTGAAATTACAGGCGACAATTTTTATAATCCTTATTGGGGTTATCAAAATGGTAAAAAAAGAAATGCCAGTGTTGCAAAATCTGCACAACCGGTTTTTATATTAACACACGATTGGAAAGTAAATGATAAAACAAATATTTTAACAGCCGTTTCTTATATTTTTGGTAACAGAAGGGTTAGTGGGTTAGATTGGTACAATGCAGCAGACCCAAGGCCAGATTACTATCGTTACCTACCCAGCTACCAGGAAGACCCTGCCGCTGCAGAAGCAGTCCGTAATGCATTACAATCTGATGTAAACCTGCGCCAGATAAACTGGGATAAATTGTACAATGCTAACTATGGGAATATTGCCACCATTAAAAATGCAAATGGCATTGCAGGAAACGATGTTACAGGAAAACGTAGCGTATATATTGTAGAAGACAGGAATATATATACCAATAGGTTGAATTTTAATACTACCATAAATAAATCATTGGCAGAGCATATTGATTTTACTACCGGCGGTTCATTTCAATATCAAAAAAATCATTATTATAAATCAGTTAATGATTTACTGGGCGGTGAATTTTATGTAGATCTGAACCAATTTGCAGAAAGAGATTTTGCATCAGATCCCAAGGCCAATCAAAATAATCTTTTAGAACCCAACCGCATACTGGGTGTGGGTGATAAATTTGGATATAACTATGATATCGAAATTAAGAAAGCCACGGTATGGGCCCAATCTGTTTTTAAATATAATAAAGTAGATTTCTTTATTGGTGCAGAACATTCATTCACCAATTTCTTTAGGGTTGGGCATACCCAGGTAGGCCTTTTCCCCGATGACTCTTATGGCAAATCAAAAGTGAATAATTTTTACAACTACACATTTAAAGCTGGTATCACTTATAAGATTGATGGTAGAAATTATATTTTCACAAATGGTTCTTATTTAACACGGGCGCCGTTTTTTGAAAATGCATATATCGCACCACGTACCCGTGACCTGGTACAGGATGATTTAAAATCTGAACGTATCGGCTCGGTAGAAGCTGGTTATGTAATGAATGCACCCCGCTTAAAAATCAGGCTAACCGGGTATTATACCGATTTTAAAGATGGTATGAATGTGCTTACTTTTTACCATGATGAATATCGCAACTTTGTGAACTATGCGATTAGTGGAATTAATAAAAGGCAATATGGCGGCGAATTTGGAGTAGATGCAAAAGTATATAAAGGGCTTAGTGTAAATGCCGCAGCAGCAGTAGGAAGATTCTTTTATACCAGCAGGCAAGAAGCAGTCGTAACTGTAGATAATAGCGCTAGTGTAATTTCTAAAGACCTTATTTATGCGAAAAATTATAATCTCCCAACTCCACAGGAAGCTTACACAGTTGGGTTAGATTATCGTTCGCCTAAATTTTGGTTTGTAAATGTAAACTTCAATTATTTCGATAACATGTGGCTTGATTTTAATCCGCTACGCCGTACCGCATCTGCTGTAAACGGGGTAGACCCGGCAAGCCCTTTGTGGCATGAAATTATTGACCAGGAGCATTTAAAATCACAGTACACCGTAAATGCATTTGCAGGTTACTCCTGGATGATGAACAGAAAAATAAAGGGGCTTAAAAAGAGAACCTATCTTGCTTTTAACTTTGGCGTAAACAACCTATTGAATAATACAGACATCGTTTCCGGAGGATATGAACAACTTCGTTTCGACTTTAATGAAAAGAATCTTGACAAATTTCCACCGAAACGCTTTTACTCTTATGGCTTAAACTATTTTGCCAGTATCGGGCTTAGGTTTTAATAAAATAAATAAAATAATTTAACGACTTAAATAAAAAATCATGAAGAAGTTTTTAAAACTTTCATTAGTGTTAACCATACTGGCCACGTTTGCTGTATTGTTTAACTCATGCAAAAAAGAATTTGATGCACCCCCGGCACCTGGCGATCCTGCCATTGTTGCCAATACCACCATTGCAGGCCTAAAAGCGATGCATACAACAGGTGGTGCTTATGATATTATTAATGATGATATCATCATTTCAGGTATCGTAACTGCAAATGATAAAAGTGGTAATTTGTATAAGCAATTATACATCCAGGATTCTACCGGTGGTTTACAAATAATGTTAGATGCAGCAAGTTTGTTTGGATCTTACCCGGTAGGCCGTCGCTTATTTATCCTCTGTAAAGGATTGTGTTTAAGTGATTATAACCGTACGATGGAATTGGGTGTAAAAGCAAACATCAATGGCCTTCCCTCTATGGAAGGGATACCTTCGGGATTAATTGGTAAATATGTAATTGGTGGTTCTTTAAATAATCCCGTAGTTCCTTTGGTAGTAAATTTAAATGATCTTACTACCAATATGCAGGATAAATACATCGGTGCATTAATTCAATTAGAAAATTACCGTTTTACTGCCAACATGCTGAATCGTACTTATTCTGATACATCAGCGTATAAGAGTACAACAAACTTAGATATTCAAAATTGCAGTAGTCAAAGCACCATTATACGAACCAGCGCTTATGCAAATTTTGCAGGAGTACCTGTAGCACAAGGCAGGGGTAACCTGGTAGCCATATACACCGTGTTTAACACTACAAAACAAATGATCATCCGGGATACAAACGATGTTCAGTTTACAGAGCCCTGGGTATGTGGTTTACCTCCGGGGGTGTTGCTGCAAGAAGATTTTGAATCAATTGGCGCCAATAATGCCCCATTAGTACTTGCCGGATGGAAAAACATTGGTGAAACTGGAAATGTACTTTTTCAAAATGCTGTTTTTGGTCCCGTAAAATGCGGTAAAATATCAGCCTTCAATACCAGCCAAAGCAATGTAGTAAGTTGGTTAATTTCTCCTGCAGTAAATCTTACAGGAGCTACTGCGCCAAAACTTACATTTATGAATGCCGCCGGTTATGCAAACGGAAACCCTACTTTTAAAGTATTGGTATCTACCAATTATGCGGGTGGTAACAATCCCTCTGCAAGTACCTGGACAGAAATTCCTGCAACCTTAGCAACAGCGCCGGCATCTGGATATTCTCAATTTGTAAGCTCTGGCGTATTAAACCTTTCACCCTACATTGGGCAAAATGTTTATATCGCTTTTAAATACCAGGGTTCAGACCCCACAAATAACACGACTTACGAAATAGACGACGTAAAAGTAACTGCTCAATAATGAAAATTTCATTTACGATAAGCGCCATGAAATAAGCATGGCGCTTATCGTAAATATTATATACAAAGTATTATGAAAAGAATATTTACCATTTTATTGCTGCTTTGCAGCTTTGGCGCTTTTTCTCAATCCACTACGCTTGTAATAAGCCAGGTGTATGGTGCAGGTGGAAATTCAGGCGCATTATTGAATTCTGATTATGTAGAATTGCATAATGTATCTGCTTCCTCTGTTAGTTTATCCGGGCTTTCCATACAATATGGCTCTTCCGCCGTATCTGGTAACTGGTCAGGCGTTTATGCACTACCTGCTGTATCTATACCTGCTGGAGGATATTATTTAATAAGAATGACAACTACCGGCACTACAGGAGCTGCATTACCAACACCCGATGCTACTGCTTCTCCTGATATTGCTATGAGCGGAAGTAACGGCCGTGTAGCATTGGTAAATGGAACCACTCCATTAGTGGCATGCCCCGCAAGCAGCTCGTATATTGATTTTGTAGGTTATGGTTCTGCCACTTGTTACGAAGGAAGCGCAGCTACTGCTCCGTTGAGTTCTACCCTGGCAGCTATCCGAAAAAATAATGGCTGTACAGATACTGATAATAATGGTGCTGATTTTGATGTAACTACACCTGCGCCACGCAATAGTTCCAGCCCAGCTGTAACCTGTGGTGCTATGCCTCCTGAGTTAACAGCAACAGGTACACTTGTTGATTTTGGTACGATCACAGTGGGTAGCTCTTCAGCTTCTCAAACGTATAGCCTTTCCGGATCTTCATTAACAGGTGCGCCGGGTAATATTACCGTTACAGCCCCGGCTGATTTTGAAGTTTCAAATAATAATACAACCTGGGCAGCTACAACCACCATTGCATATAGTGCTGCTACTTTGGCTGCAACACCAGTTTATGTTCGTTTTACTCCACAGTCGGCTGGTATAAAAACCGGTGATGTAACCAATATGGGTGGCGGCATTGCTACTGCCATTGCGGTAGCGGTGAGCGGTACCGGGATGTTGCCCACTACGCCAACTTTATCGGCAACCAGTCTTCCAGTATTTGGTGATGTTTGTATAAATACTACGGCAGGGCCTAATTCTTTTTCTATTAATGGACTAAACCTTACAGCAACTAATATTACAGTGGGCCCATTAGCAGGATTTAGTTTTGCTACATCTGCTGCGGGTACCTATAGTTCCTCTTTAAGTTTAACGCAAGCTGGCGGTACTTACACACAAGATGTATTTGTGAAGTTCACACCTACTGCCTCACAATCATATAATGGTAATATAACCATCAGCGGTGGCGGTGCGCCGGATGTAACAGTAGCTGCAAGTGGTGCCGGAAATAATAATCCGCCTACTGTAGTAAGTGGTTCTGCTTCAGGAATTACAACTACCACCGCAACACTCTCCGGATCTATCTCTTCTATCGGTTGTACAGCCATTACGGCTTACGGCGTAGAATATAGTACGGTAAGTGGGTTTAGCAGCGGTACTTCCATAGCTTCTACCAATTTGGGTGGCGGTGCATTTAGTGCAGATTTATCAACTTTGGCACCTTCTACTACTTATTATTATAAAGCATTTGCAACCAATGCAGGGGGTACAGCTTATGGTAGTGAAAGATCTTTTACAACAAGCGCACCTGTATTAACAGCAACTCCATTAACAGCATTTGGTAATATCTGCGTTAACACAACTGCAGGGCCTTATAGTTTCACCATTTCAAGTACTGCTTTAAATAGCAGTAATGTGATGGTGGGCCCCCGTACCGGTTTTAGTTTTGCTACTACAGAAACAGGAACTTATTCGGCCTCATTATCTTTATCGCAACCAGGCGGGCCTTATACACAAACAGTGTATGTAAAATTCACACCTACTGCAATACAAAATTATAATGGAAGCATTCCCGTAAGTGGTGGTGGCGCTGCAACTATAAATGTAAATATAACAGCAGCCGGTGTAAATGGCGTACCAGCACTTACTACCGGCACTTCTGCCAGCGTCACACCAAATGCTGCTTTGCTGAGCGGTATCATTGATGATGCAGGTTGCAGTACTGTAACGTCTTATGGAATTGAGTTCAGCGGCATCCGTAATTTTATAAATGGTACAGGTACACGCATCGCTGCAAGTAACTTATCAGGAAATAGCTTTAGTGTTATGGCATCCTCTTTAGTTCCTGCCACTCAATATTATTATAAGGCTTATGCTATTAATGGCGGTGGCGCCGGGTATGGAATCATAGATAGCTTTACAACCACTTCATTACCCGAAGGATTTATTTTATATAATGTACCTGTAAGCCGTGGTGGTAGTATGCATTTCTCTGTAAAGAACCTGCGGCCCGATCATTACAGCGTTTCTATATTTAATAGTGTAGGTCAAATTGTATATCGTAAAGATTATATTCTCCAAGTAGGATTTATTGATGAAAGCTTCCGCTTACCGGGCAACCTGGGAGCTGGAATGTACACTTTTGAAATACAAAGCCCCAATGGGTATAAGGAAAGAAAAACTTTCCTGGTTCTGTAATTTAAAAATAATTTTATTCCTAAAACCGCTTCTGCATGGAGCGGTTTTTTTATGGAGGTAAAAGAGTTAAGAATTCGGATTCATTTAATGTGGAGGCCATTTTCATTTAACATTTTGTTTCATCCGGCTTTAAGAAAAATACGTACATGTAGGAGTAGGTTATTTATTTAAGATTAAATTTTATCAAAATGAGATCCTTTATTTTTTTATTGGGATATATGTTTTTATTTATTTCGTATGCCGGATGTCAGCCTGCAAACATAAAAACTAAAAACGAAATTTCCGGCCATCAAAAGAATCCATATTATTCCAATATAGATACGGCTAAACTACATGTGAGTAATAAAGAATGGAAAAAAATTCTTTCGCCAGCTTTATATGCCGTAGCCAGGGAAGCCGCTACAGAACAGGCTTTTACCGGTAAATATTGGGATACAAACCCAAAAGGAACTTATTTTTGTGCTGTTTGTGGAAATGCTTTATTTAGATCTGATGCAAAATTTTCCAGTACATGCGGCTGGCCGAGTTTTTTTGAAGCTATTAGAAAAAACAATGTGATTTATAAAGATGATAACTCGCTTGGCATACACCGTACCGAAGTAATTTGTGATAGGTGCAGCTCACACCTGGGCCATATTTTTGATGATGGTCCCCCACCAACCTATAAAAGATTTTGTATGAATTCCATATCACTGGATTTTAAACCAGATCGTAGCCTGTAAGCATTCGTAATAAAAATATTTGTAAAATGGCAATATCAAGGTTACCAATACCCCGGTTTTACCAATCCGGGTATTTGAATAATAAAAAATTATGCTGTATATAAAAAATTATTCTGTTTTTATTTTTTTGAATGATAACTTTAAGGATTAGAATTAATTTTTGTCGCAAACATTCACATATACTGAAGAAGAATTGGTTGCATTGCTAAAAAGTAATGATAAACGGGCGTTTGAATATTTATATGATAATTATGCTGGTGCTTTATATGCCGTAATCCTTAAAAAAATAGAGGATACTATATTAGCAGAAGATGTATTACAAGAAGTCTTTGTAAAAATCTGGAATAATTTTTCAACCTATGATACATCAAAAGGCCGTTTATTTACCTGGATGCTCAATATAAGCCGGAACCTTGCTATTGATACGTTGAGAAGCAAAAGTTTTAAGAAGCAATCAAAAATCCAAAATTCAGAGAAGGCCGTAGATTATGTAAGTAATAATATAAATGAAGACGAAAAATTTGATGCATTAGGCATACGAAACCAACTAAACCGGCTGAGCCAGGAACATAAGCGGATTATGAACATGGCTTATTTTGAAGGGTTTACTCAGGATGAAATATCAAAACAATTGGGAATACCGCTGGGAACTATTAAAACGAGAATGAGGGCCGCAATTTTAGAATTAAAAAAAATATTACAACCCTAAGTTGACAAAAGAAGAATTCATATCATCTGGTTTATTAGAGCTTTATGCTACCGGTATTTCTTCGCAGGAAGAAAGCAGGATGGTACAAGAGTATTTAACTAAGTACCCTGATTTGTTGGAAGAACTTAAGCAAATAGAAATATCACTTGAAAAATATGCTCAGGCAAATTCAATTGCACCTGCTGCATCGTTCAAGGAAAAATTAATGCAACGAGTATTTCCGGGTGAGGAAGATAATAAAGTTACAGCTCCCGTAATATATATGAAAAAACAGGGTGGCGGTTCATTTATATTCAAATTATTGGCTGCTGCATCAGTAATATTATTATTGGTAAGTATTATCCTTAACTATACCATTTACCGCAAATATCATGATACAAAAGATGCATTACAAATAGCGCAGCAAAAAATGGAACAACAGGATAAGTCAAACCGGGCCATGTCAGAAGATTTGAACGTGATGACAAACAAATATGCCCAACCTGTTGTATTAAGTGGTACAGCAAAATCTCCAGAAGCAGTAGCAAAAATATTTTGGATGAAAAATACCGGGCAGGTATATGTAGATCCTACGAATCTCCCACAAGTGCCAGCCGGAAAGCAATACCAGCTTTGGGCCATTGTAGATGGTAAGCCTTTAGATGCCGGTATGATCACTACTAAAAAAGGGATTTATCATATTCAAAAAATGAAATCATTTGGCAAAGCTGATGCCTTTGCAATAACCCTTGAAAAAGAAGGTGGAAGCCCAACGCCTACTATGGATGCGATGATTGTAAGTACAAAACTTTAATTCTTTTCACTCTATTTATTTTTTTTACTAAAGCGCACCCTGGCGCACAGGTACTGTTATAGCAGCATGCTGCCTGAAATTTGCCGGGCTTTTATTTAAAACTTAAAAACCATCATTTTAAAAAATGCGTATATGATTTAAACAAATCAATTAATTAAAAAAGATTAAAAATGAAACAATTTAAAATTTTAGGATTATTAATTCTTGGTTCTTTACTTACTGCAAATACTTTTGCACAATCAAAAATGGTTGGCGGTGCGGCCATGTACCCAACAAAAAATATTGTTGAGAATGCCGTAAATTCAAAAGACCACACAACCTTAGTTGCTGCTGTAAAGGCTGCAGGACTCGTATCTACCCTGGAAAGTAAAGGCCCGTTTACCGTATTCGCACCAACAAATGAAGCTTTTGATGCATTGCCTGACGGAACTGTTGAAAATTTATTAAAACCAGAAAATAAATCAAAACTTAGTTCTGTTCTTACCTATCATGTAGTGGCCGGAAATTATTCTTCTATGGACCTGATGAAACTTGTAAAATCTAACATGGGTAAAGCTACTTTAAAAACTGTAGAAGGAGCAAATCTTTACTTTACAAAAAAAGGAAAGAAACTTATGGTTACAGATGAAAATGGAAGAACAGCGATGATTACCATTTCAGACGTAAATCAAAGTAATGGTGTTATTCATGTAATAAACAAAGTCTTATTGCCTAAATAAAATTAGCTCTCTGAACCTATATGAAAAAGCCGGCAACCTGCCGGTTTTTTTGTGATATCTTTTTTAACCCAACTTTTTTTTATAAAAAGTTACATCCAACTTGTATGATTTATCGTAAGTATAAAAGGTAGAGGGATTCTAAACAATTTTATTAATCATTCAATCAATTTTTATGTTAAACAATGAAATAAATGAAGATCAGTCAAATGGGTCTCCTGAAATTTTGACTAAATCACTTTCCAGGAGAAAATTCTTTGGTATTGTGGGAGCAGGAGCAGCGGTAGTTGTAGCGGCATCTTCCTGTAAAAAAGATGATATTGTAAACAACAGTGGCGTGAACTTAGGAAGCGGAGATGTAGGCATTTTAAATTATGCTTATGCCCTTGAGCAATTAGAAGCAGCATTTTATACTAAAATAATTGCTACTCCTTATGCGAATATAAGTGCTATGGAAATGGCTTACCTGAAAGATATCAGGGATCATGAGATTGCTCACCGTGAATTTTTTAAAGCCGCATTGGCTTCAAACGCCATACAATCGCTTGATGTTGATTTTAATTCTATTGATTTTACAAACAGAGCGAACGTATTGGCTACGGCAAAAGCATTTGAGGATCTTGGTGTATCTGCTTACAATGGTGCGGGTAAATTAATTTCTAATCCGGATTATCTTACCCTTGCAGGAAAAATTGTTTCGGTAGAAGCACGTCATGCTGCCTGGATCCGGGATATTATTACTATGGGGAGCTTTGCAGATATGACAGCAGTAGATGCGAATGGATTGGATAAAGCCCGTATGCCGGATGATGTATTAACCATTGCAGGAACATATATCAAAACAAAACTCAACGCTACTAATTTACCAACCAATTAAAAATTAATTATCATGAACATACAAAATATTATTTCAGAAATAGAAAAAACGGATCCTGAAGTATATGAAAAGCTTGACACACGCAGGAGCGCCATGAAAAGCTTTGCAAAAGTATCTAGCAAAATTGCATTGGCTGCATTACCGTTTGCGCTTGGGTCTATGTTTAAAAAAGCGTATGGTTCGCCCACATCGCCTACAGATATTGTAATAGATACTTTAAACTTTGCCCTTACACTTGAATATCTTGAATCTAATTTTTATATAAAAGCTGTAAATTCAGGTATCATTCCTGCAGGAGCTGCTTTAACTGCTATGACGGTAATTCGGGATCATGAAAATGAACATGTAAACTTTTTGAAAACGGCAATTTCTGCTGCGGGTGCAACACCTGTATCTTTTACGGCTGCCAGTTTTGACTTTACTGCAGGTGGAACATTTCCTGGCGTTTTTTCTGATTATGGTACATTATTGGCCGTTGCACAAACTTTTGAAGACACCGGCGTAAGGGCATATAAAGGCCAGGCAGGAAATTTAATAAGTAACAATGATTACTTAACGGCAGCACTACAAATTCACTCAGTAGAAGCCCGACATGCAGCGCATATCAGGGAAATGAGAAATGCCACTAACTTACTTGTTCCTGCGGGCGTAGAGGTAAAACCATGGATTACGTTAAACCAAAGTGGTATTGGTACTTCAGCAGTTCAGGCAAGTTATGATGGTGAAGAAAGTGTAATGCAGGCAGGTATTGCCATTACCAATATTGGTGGTGCACAAATATCGGCTGCTGCTGCTTCAGAAGCATTTGATGAGCCGCTTACAAAAGAACAAATTACAGCTATTGTAACCCCTTTCTTTGCTTAGTTTTCATTTCATATCAGCATATCCCCGGAGTTTTTCGGGGATATTTTTTTATATGCTTCTTTTAGTTTTTAAAATTTCGTATAAGTGCTGCTGGTTGCATTACAGTACAAGTGAGTGACACAACCGGTGCCGGGGTTTTTACAAATGTTTGTTACAAAAAAAACCCGCTGTAAAAGCGGGCATGTAGGTATCTTTTTTTTATTAAGCTACTGCTTTATTCACGAGTGTTGCGGCTTCGCTGAGTAAAATAGCGCTTTGAACTTTTAATCCACTTTCATCAATAAGTTTTTTAGCAACATCGGCATTGGTGCCTTGCAAGCGAACGATAATAGGGATTTCAATATTTCCGATGCTGTTGTATGCATCAATAACACCTTGTGCTACCCGGTCGCAACGAACGATTCCTCCAAAAATATTGATGAGGATGGCTTTTACTTTTGGATCTTTTAAAATAATTCTAAATCCTGCTTCTACGGTTTGTGCATTGGCAGTACCGCCTACATCTAAAAAGTTTGCGGGTTCGCCACCACTTAGTTTTATCATATCCATTGTTGCCATGGCAAGGCCTGCGCCATTTACCATGCATCCTACATTTCCGTCAAGCTTTACAAAGTTTAAATTATGTTTTCCTGCTTCTACTTCGGTTGGGTCTTCTTCACTCAAATCTCTCATGTTGCTTAAATCAGGATGGCGAATGAGGGCATTATCGTCAATATTCATTTTACAATCCACTGCAATAATTTTTTCATCACTGGTTTTAAAAAGTGGATTTATTTCCAGCATCCCACAATCTAAACCTACATAAGCGCTATACAGATTTGTAACAAATTTCACCGCATTTTTAAATGCGTTGCCACTAAGGCCCAGGTTAAATGCAATTTTACGAGCCTGGAAACTTTGTAATGGTCCACCGGGATGTACCCATTCTTTAAAAATTTTTTCGGGAGTATCGTGGGCTACATCTTCAATATTTACGCCTCCTTCGGTGCTATACATAATTACATTTTGCCCACGGCTGCGATCTAATAAAATAGATAAATAAAATTCTTTCACCGGGTTTGGCCCTTCATAATATACATCCTGTGCTACCAATACTTTGTTTACTACTTTTCCGGCAGCGCCAGTTTGAATGGTAACCAATGTACCGCCCAGGAGGTTACCGGCAATGGTTGTAATATCATCTAAACTCTTTGCCACTGCTACACCACGCTGGCCATTGCCTTGTACCGACCCTTTACCCCTGCCACCGGCATGTATTTGTGCTTTTACTACTGCAAACTTATTGTTATACTGATTCTTTATTTGCCGGTAAGCTTCTTCTGCTTCGGCTACAGAACCACAGGCTATTCCTTCTTGTACGGGAACATTGTATTTCTTTAGTAATTCTTTTGCCTGGTATTCGTGAAGGTTCATAAATATAAATTTGTGCGAAGATAAGAAAAAGCAAAAAATTGCCGGAACGGAGATTAAGAAGTACCGCTGCAAAGGGAAAAAAATATTTTAATAGGTTTTGAATGCCTGTTAAAGCAGGGTATAAGGCTTAAAATTTATCGGCATTTCCTTACATTTGTAGATTAAACCCTGTCTTATTATGATGAATAAAATTGCGGAGGCAACAGCGTATATTAAAAAACAAATTAATGGTGAGCCGGTAGCTGGAGTGGTATTGGGAAGCGGGCTTGGTAACTTTGCTCATGAAATTAAAGTTGAAAAGGAAATAAAGTATGAAGATATTCCTCATTTTCCGGTAAGTACGGTAGAAGGACACAGTGGGAAATTATTATATGGTGAATTGAGTGGTAAAAAAATTGTAGCGATGGCCGGCCGTTTTCACTATTACGAAGGCTATCATCCGCATGATGTAGTTTTTCCGATACGAGTGATGAAATACCTGGGTATTAAAAATCTTTTTTTAAGCAATGCTGCGGGCGGAACCAATCCTGCTTTTAAGGTAGGCGACCTTATGATTATTAATGATCACATTAGCTTTTTTACGCCCAACCCATTAATAGGAAAAAATGAAAAGGAATTAGGTACCCGTTTCCCGGATATGACGGAACCCTATAGCCATTCCTTAATAGCAAAAGCAAAAGCCATTGCAGCGGCAGCTAATATTGATGTAAAAGAAGGGGTGTATGTTTCTGTTACAGGCCCCACTTTTGAAACCAAAGCTGAATATCGTTTTGTAAACACGATGGGCGCCGATGCGGTGGGTATGAGTACGGTGCAGGAAACAATCGCTGCGGTACATATGGGCCTTCCTGTATTTGCAGTAAGTGTAATTACCGACCTGGGATTAAGGGAAGAAAATAATATAATTACCCATGAAGAGGTATTGCAGGCAGCCAAAGAAGCAGAACCCAAACTGGCACATATCTTTAAAGAAATGATAGCCCAGTTATAATTTATGCATGAAGAAGTTCATTTTATTTTTTGTTTTTACAGGATCGTTCCTTCTTTTATGGGGACAGGAACCTGTTATCAGGCCTGTTAAAAAAGGGAACCGACCCACATCTACACAAACTTCGAATGATGCTAACAATCCGGGTGATCCAACCCGGCCCGGTGATACAAACCGCAAAGATACCATTGATTTTGAACACCGGGTAGATGATACTTTACATCTTACTTTTCGTTACCTGGATTCTACCCGGCGGAATACATTAGATTCTTCTATAAAAAATATTGATGACTATTATCCCGTACCGATGAGTTGGCAAAACCTGGGTAACAATGGCGCCGCATCGTATCCTTTACTATTTAAACCTAATGATGCCCCGGGTTTTGACGCAGGCTTCCATGCTTTTGATATATATAAATTTAAACTGGAAGACACAAAAATTTATAAAACAAACAGGCCGTTTTCTACCCTGGGCTATCAATTGGCTTCAGGAAAAGAACAAATGATAATGGCTATGCATACTCAAAGCCCAAGGCCCAATATTAATTTTGGAATAGACTATCGTTTAATTTCGGCACCCGGTTTTTTTGTTACCAGTAACAACAATCACAATGCTTACCGTTTATTTGGCAATTACCAAAGTAAACGAAAACGTTATAACGGTACCCTGGTATTAATGGGCAGCAGTATAAAAGCTTCTCAAAATGGTGGGATCGTAAATGATTCTCAATTATTGGATCCCAATCGTAAAGAGCGTTTTGCGGTAGATGTAAATCTCGGTAATGCCGGAAAGTTTAATCCAAACCCATTTAATACATCGGTAAAAACTGGTACAATTGACAAATCTTTTACCTTTTTTATCAGGCAGAGTTATGATATAGGAAAACGGGATTCTATTGCGATAAACGATAGTACAACAGAATATCTTTTTTATCCTAAGCTCAGGTTTCAGCATACTTTTACTTATAGCAATGAACAATACCATTTTGGTGATGTGGGTGCTGATTCCATTTTATACAAGCAATGGTTCAATATAAATTTAAGAGATTCTACCGATACATTTTCTGTATATGAAAAATGGTCAGTGATGAACAATGATTTTTCATTG
Organism: Niastella sp.; assembly: GCA_016710595.1. GTDB lineage: Bacteria > Bacteroidota > Bacteroidia > Chitinophagales > Chitinophagaceae > Ferruginibacter. Next base: position 1,293,791 of record JADJVM010000008.1, on the reverse strand, counting down.
GTTCAGTTTCCAGATACCAAAAACACATCTCAATTTTTCCTGGCCGGCATTACGTTACAAAATATTACAAGAACTTTCAACTCGGGGCAAAACCATTTTTTTAATATGCAGTTACACGGTGAATACCGCAACAGGACCCGGAATAAAAAATGGGATATGCTTTTAAAAGGAACATTTTATACCGGTGGTTTAAATATTGGCGATTATAGCGCTTATGCCAGCCTGGGCCGTTATTTAAATAAACGTTGGGGTGATGTTGAATTATTTTTTAAGAATGTGAACCGTACCCCTTCCTTTGTATTTGATTCCCGAAGCGCCTATAATTTTGGCAATACCAATGATTTTAAAAAAGAAAATATCATATCGTTTGGGGCTACGGCAAACAATCCTTATGTGCGCCTTAGTTTTACCAATTACCTCATAAATAATTATGCTTATTTTGAAAATTATTATAAATCGGCACAATACAATAAGCCGATTAATATTTTACAGTTAGGGGCATCCACAACCATAAAAGTTTACCGGCATTGGAACTGGTATGTAGAAGGAATGTTACAACAAACGGATGCTGCAGCGCCAATACGGGTTCCTCTAATTTATACCCGGCAACGATTGGCCTATGAAGGGAGATTTTATAAAAATTTATTGATCAGTACCGGTATAGAAGCCCGTTATTATACTGCATTTAAAGCGTATGCCTATGCGCCGGTAACAGAACAGTTTGTTGTGCAGGATACTACTACCATTAAAAACCTACCAGATATAAGCGCCTATTTGCACTTTAGGATAAAAGGCTTTGGCGCTTACATTCGCCTTGAAAATCTGAATACGGCCAGTTTTCAAAATGGCTCATTGCAATTTATCAATAATAATTTTGCTGCACCATTATATCCCACACCCGGGTTAGTTTTTCGATTTGGCATTAAATGGTGGTTTCTAAATTAAATACCGGGTAATTCTTTATTGTTTACGAAAAGCCCATTTCATCATTTCTTTCCAGCTTGGTTTTTTACCATACATTAAAATACCGGTACGATAAATTTTAGCGGTAAGCCAGGTGAGTAATAGAAATGTGCCTATGAGTAAAATAGCCGATACGGCAATCTGCCAAATTGGAATAGCATAAGTAACCCTGCCCATCATCACTACCGGTGAGGTAAGCGGAAATAAACTGCCAAATACTGCCATGCTGCTATCGGGAGCATCAATAGCTCTTGTCATAATTACAAACCCAAGTATGATCGGCATCAGGATTGGGAATACCAGTTGCTGAGCTTCCTGCTGGTCTTCACTTACTACGCTACCCACTGCTGCAAATAAAGAAGCATAAGTAAGGTATCCAAATATAAAATAGAAGATAAAGAGAAATCCAATTTTTAAAAGTGGAAGGGTAGAGAGGCCTTCAGATACTTGAGCCATGATGCCAGATTTTACAGCAGTGGCGCCATCGCCGCCCATTTGCTGCATCATATCGGGCATAAAGAGAGGGAGCAGGCTTTGTAAAATGCCTACCAATATGATCCATATCGCAAATTGTGTAAGCCCTACCAGGCCGATACCTACAATTTTCCCCATCATTAATTCAAAAGGTTTTACCGAACTCACCACTACTTCTGCAATCCTGTTTGTTTTTTCTTCAGTAACACCACGCATTACCTGGGTGCCATAAATAATCATCATCATGTAAATAAGGATACCGCAGGCAAATGAAACAATATATGCCAGGCCCGCAATACTTTTTTTACTACCATCCTTTGTATCTATCGTAGATTGTACACTTACTGTTGCATCAATGTCCTTATATTTTTCAGGGTCTATGCCAAGGATTTGTAATCTTTTTAAAAACACAGCCTTGCTTACCATACTTTCAATGGCCATCGTCCTGCTAAGGCCCACAGAACTTTGGCTATGCATTACAATACCATCCGGTTTGTTGAGATTAAATTTTGGGATATATAAAAAGCCAAATAAGCCCTGATCTTTATATTTTTTTACAAATGTTTCTTCTGTTTCGCCTGTAACGATTTTGTATTTTGCCGTATCTATATTTTTAATGGCCGTATCGCTAAAGATCCCGGCTTCATCTATAATACCAATACGTTGCTTACTGTCAGAACTATTGCCTTTCATGGCAACTGCTACAATAATGGCATAAAAGCCCATGATAACTAATGGTACCAGGATGGTGGTTATTAAAAACGATTTCTTTTTTACTCTTGTAAAATATTCCCGGCCGATTATTAATCCAATTTTACTCATGATAATTCAGTTAATTAATATGTTGAAATGTCCTGGCAGTTTCTGTTCCTTCTACCTGGCGTATAAAAATATCATTTAGTGTTGGCAATACTTCGGTAAATGATTCTACCTGTATATTTTTTTGAATGAAATATTGCAACACGTCATTGGGTTTCGATTCGTGGAGTAACTTTAGTAGTAATTGATTATTGTTAAGTTTTACAACTTCAAATACATCTGTCATCAGGTGCTCAGGAAGCATGGCAGCTTTAAGTTGGTAAATATTTTCTTTAAATTCCTGTTTTACTCCATTCACCGTTCCGTCTAAAATCTTTTTCCCTTTATTCATCAATACAATATGATTGCAGATTTCTTCTACCTGTTCCATCCTGTGTGTACTAAAAATAATGGTGCTCCCATTTTTTGCCAGGTTAAAGATTTCTTCTTTTATCAGGTTCGCATTTACCGGGTCCAGCCCGCTAAAGGGTTCATCTAAAATGATAAGTTTTGGGTCGTGTACCACGGTTGTTACAAACTGAAGTTTTTGGCTCATCCCTTTACTTAAATCTTCTACTTTTTTGTTCCACCAGCTTTGCATTTCTAATTTTGAAAACCAATGTTTAACTTTTTCAGTAGCATCGGCAGTAGATAATCCTTTTAGCCGGGCGAGGTAGATAGCCTGTTCACCAATTTTCATTTTTTTGTATAAGCCTCTTTCTTCGGGCATATAGCCGATCTTTTCTGCATCTTTAAGAGTATTAAAAGGTTTTCCATTAAAGTTGATACTGCCGCTATCAGGATAAAAAATTCCTGTAATCATTCTCAATAATGTGGTTTTACCAGCACCATTAGGCCCTAGTAAGCCAAAAATATCTCCCTGCTGTATTCCAAAACTTACATCATCTACCGCTTTTTGAGTAGCAAAATATTTTTTGAGGTTATAGAGTTCCAATAAATTCATATCCTGTAATTTATGATGTTTACAAATGTAGATGCTATCATTGGCAATTTGTTACAAAAAATGATGAATGGATTTTAAGAATGGCCTAAAATAGTGCAAATGGATTCTGCAATTCGCTCTCCATCCATTGCAGCGCTTACGATTCCCCCTGCATAACCAGCACCCTCACCAGCCGGGTATAAATTTTTTATTTGTGGATGTGTCCCGGTTTCCCTGTTCCTGGGAATACGCACCGGACTGCTTGTACGGCTTTCAGTAGCAACTACTATTGCTTCGTTTGTAAAATACCCTTTCATTTTTTTTCCAAAACAATTAAAACTTTCCAGCAGGCTATTGTTTATAAAATCGGGTAGTACTTCATGTAATGCACAGGCGTGCAAGCCAGGTAAATATGAATTTGAAGGTAAGGTTTCAGAAACTTTACGTTTTGTAAAATCAACCATTCGTTGTGCAGGAGCTACAAAGTGGCCGCCCCCTGCCTGGTAACACTGTTTTTCTACAGCTTGCTGAAAATGCATAAATAGCAATGGATCGTTGAGTGAGGTTTGTACTTTTTGTTGATGATTTTTATTGATCCAGTTAAATGCATCTTCCTTACTAAATTGAACAACCATACCACTATTTGCATAAGGGTTATTTCTTTTGGAGGGGCTCCATCCATTTACTACCAATTCACCCACATCGGTAGATGCAGGTGCCATGATACCTCCGGGGCACATACAAAATGAGAAGACGCCTCTTTCATTTACCTGGTTTACCAATGCATAAGACGCCGGTGGGAGAAAAGGGTCTCTTGTAGTACAATGATATTGGATACTGTCTATTAGCGCTTGCGGATGTTCTACCCGTACACCTAAAGCAAAAGGTTTTGCTTCTATTAGAATATTTTGATTGTGTAACAGTTTAAAAATATCACGTGCAGAATGGCCGGTGGCCAATACATAAGCATTTGCAGTAAATTCATCGGCATCTGCTGTTTTTACACTTGTGATATACTGGTTATGTATCGTAAAGCCAGTAAGTTTTTTATCAAATATAAATTTGCCGCCATGTGCTAAAATACATTCCCGCATCGCCGTAATTATTTGGGGAAGTTTATTCGTGCCGATATGAGGATGTGCATCATATCCAATATTTGCGGGCGCACCAAAAAAGATAAATAAATCTAAAATGCGTTTAATATTGCCTCTTTTACTACTACGGGTGTAAAGTTTACCGTCACTATAAGTACCGGCACCGCCTTCGCCAAAGCAATAATTACTTTCTGGGTTTACAATACCTTCTTTATTTAAAATAGCTAAATCCCGCCGCCGGCTTCTCACATCTTTCCCTCTTTCCAGTATGATGGGTTGTATGCCATTTTCAAGGAGTTTCAATGCAGTGAACAAACCGGTGGGGCCGGCGCCAATAATAATTACACTTTTTGAGGCTTTTGCTACATTTTTAAATTGAAATTGAGGAGATAACTCCTTTTGTAAAGGTTCATTTATATAAGCCGTTAACGATACAAGTATAAATACCGTTTGCCCTCGTGCATCAATAGATTTTTTTTGTATGTTATATCCATTGATGTCCGATTTTTTTATACCTGCAGCTAAAGCAATTTGTTCTTTTATTGTTTCTTCACTTGCAAGTTGCGAAGGCAATAATTTTAATGAGATTTTTTTTTGCATTGAATCGCCGATAGGCTTATGCTGAATGGCTTATATGAATAGATTTTAAAAAGGCAAATCATCTATTGCATCCGGTGCTGTGGCAGAAAAGGTATCGAGGGGTTCCATATATTCATTCCCTATTTCATTTGTCACAGGTTTTAACAACTGTTCAATACGCCAGGCATCTAAATTAGTAATGTAATTGGTTCTGCCATCTTTTTCCCACTTGTTGCCTTTAATGTTAAAATACACTTTAATGTCTTCGCCAATATTTACTTTATCAACAATAGCAGTGCGGTCTTGTACACACTGAAATTTAATATAGTTTACAATGGTACGGCCATTGATATCCTCTGTTTTCTCAACTACAAATTCTCTTGTTTTAAAAGATTCGCTTCTTTGAACGATATCAAATTTAGAGACCAGTTTTCCTGTAAGTTCATAACTCATTGGTAAAATATTTTGGGAATCAAAAATAAGGAAATATAATGGGCAATGTGGAAAAACTTACAGGAAGCCGGTAAATATTTTTTGATTGAAATTTTACTAAAAAAAGTGGTATTTTTTTGAAAAGCCTTAATGCTATTAGGTTTCAAATTTTGTGTTTACTCTATTATGACCTTACCGTTTAAAAAACTGTATTACCAATGAAAAAAACAAGTGAATAAAAAATTTTTTTTTCAACAATTTAGTTTGATATTCGCTGTCCTGCTGAAGAGATAGTTTTACAGAGATAAATGAGGTTTGTTTTAGCATAGAAAATAGATTTACCACCTTGTAATAAATAGAGCACGGAATAATGGACAAAGCGTTCGAAACAGTTTGGGCAGATTGCTTAGAGATAATCAAAGACATTGTAGAATGGCAACATTTTAAAACATGGTTCGAACCCATTAAGCCTGTAGAACTAAAAGGTAAAGTTTTAACAATACAGGTACCCAGCCAGTTTTTTTATGAATATCTTGAAGAACATTATGTAGCTTTATTGGCGAAGACTTTAAAAAGAGAGTTGGGCAAAGAAGCGAGATTAGAATATCGCATCATGGTAGATAGTGGCAACAGCAGGAATAAGCCACTAACAATGGATGTTCCCGCACATGGATATAAATCTTTTACGAACAATGAAATGGATTTCCCTTTAATAATAAATAACCCTGTTAAGAACCCGTTTGTAATACCGGGGCTTAAGAAGATGCAGATAGATCCGCAGTTAAATGCTGCGTACACATTTGATTCTTTTATTGAGGGTGATTGTAACAGGGTTTCCCGCAGGGCAGGAAAAACTGTAGCCGAAAAACCGGGGGGCACTTCATTTAATCCATTGGTTATATATGGGGGGGTAGGCTTAGGCAAAACACACCTGGCGCAGGCCATTGGGAATGATGTAAAAAGATTACATCCAAATAAAGTGGTTCTGTATGTAAGTTCAGAGAAATTCATTAACCAGTTTATAGATCATAGCCGTAATAATGCGATAAATGATTTTATCCATTTTTATCAATTAATAGATGTATTGATCATAGATGATATCCAGTTTTTTAACCGGGCAGAAAAATCACAGGATGCATTTTTCTCCATATTCAATCATTTGCACCAAAGTGGTAAACAATTGGTATTAACCAGCGATAAATCACCAAAAGACTTAGAAGGTGTGCAGGAAAGATTGCTTAGCCGTTTCCGTTGGGGATTAAGCGCCGATTTGCAAGCACCGGATTATGATACTAAAATGGAGATACTGGATACTAAAATGAAAAGTGATGGATTTGCAGTACCTCGTGAAGTAGTAAAATATATTGCCTATAATATTAATAGTAATGTACGTGAATTAGAAGGCGCTTTAATATCATTGTTGGCACAATCTTCGCTAAATAAAAGGGAAATTGATCTCGAATTGGCTAAGAAAGTTTTAAGAAATTTTGTAAAATCTTCCAGTAAAGAAATTACGATTGATGCTATTCAAAAAATGGTATGTGAATACTTCGGGGTACCTTATGATAAGCTATTACAAAAGACCCGTAAAAGAGAGATCGTACAAGCCAGGCAAATTACAATGTATTTAAGTAAAGCTTTTACTAAAAACTCATTAAAGACCATCGGCGAACATTTTGGTGGCAGAGACCATACTACCGTGATCCATAGTTGTCAAACAGTAAAAGACTTAATGGATACCGATACCTTATTTAAAGAGAGTGTACTGGAACTACAGCAAAAAGTGCAGTTGGCAGCTATGTAAAGCCAAAAAAGATAATATAAAAATGCCGGTAAATTCTCCGGCATTTTTATTTCATAAAATTTAAACATTCATTTGGGGAATAAGGGATTGAATTGTATTTTTGCTCCCCTTTAAGGAATGGAGAGGTGCCTGAGAGGCCGAAAGGAACGGTTTGCTAAATCGTCGTACGGGTTAAACTGTACCGTGGGTTCGAATCCCACCCTCTCCGCAAATAAGTTCTTAAAGATCGGTAACCAACAGTTCGGGATGTAGCGTAGCCCGGTTATCGCGCCTGGTTTGGGACCAGGAGGTCGCAAGTTCGAATCTTGCCATCCCGACACAACATCAAAATGCCTTCCAGTAAAATGGAAGGTTTTTTTATTTTTGAAAATTGAAAAGATTTCAATTTCAACGGGAGGGTATCAATACCAAAATCAAAATTTATTTAATAAACTATGGAGTTCTTTGTTACTCTTTAAATAATTATTAGAGTCCTAATGATTCATTCGTTTTTCTGAGTTGTTGGTTTTCCTGGTAGCTCATAATTCTATATCCTGATTTGGGTGCCTCAAAAATATTAGCAGGAACTACACTATAATTGATCCCAGTTAATTGGTATTGAAAAATTAAATTACCGGATTGCAGATCAAATTGAACGGGAAGACCGGGAAGTTGCGGAAAGGCATTATTATACTGTGTATTGGTAATCCTGATATCGGGGGTATAATAAACAGTAAAGGGTTTGCCTGATTGTGTTACAGCGGTAGCTTTTTTACAATTAAAACCATTTATTGTTTTAGTTTCATCAGTATAAGTAAATGTAAGTGTATTATTCCATTGGTTTTTTTGCTGCCAATCATTTTGAGTTGCTGTAATCATTAGTTTTTGGCCACTATACTCTTTTAAAATAAATCCTTTTCCTAATGTATTATCAAATACTGCAGATTCTGTACCCAGGCTACTATTCATCACACTACTACTTTTGGTCTTACCTAAATATAAGGTTAAAGTAGCTCCCGGTATTGTTGTACTTTCTTGATTGGCAGCGTGAATACTTATGTTATATTGTAAGGTGCCATCATCAAGTGAATGCTGTGCTTGGGCATTCACGCTCATTATAAAGAATGAGAAAGAAAAAATAAAAAGAGAATAGTTAAGCTTCATTTAAGAGATTTATTGTGATACTAAGATAATACTATTGTTATCCAATTCTAAGATAGACGGGTTAAAATACAAACTGCAGCGTATTAAGCTGCAGTTTAATATTTTTTTAACGTAGTTTTTTATTTTTTGGATGTTTTAGCCTTCATTTCCTGCACTTTTTTCTGGGTTTCCTGCATTGCTTCTATTCTTTCCTGTAATTTACTTTTTGTTACCGGGCGTTTCTTCTTTTCAGTCATTACGGCGAGTATCTTATCATGATCTATGATATATTTCTGTATTACTATTTGCAGTATCAGTGTAATGGTATTAGAAATAGTATAATACCAGGTAAGCGCCGAAGGCATATTATTGAAGACACCTAAAAGTATAATAGGAAAAAAATAGGGCATATACTTCATTACCGGGTTACTATTATCCTGCATTTGATTCATGCTATAAATAGAAATCAACAAACTGGTAAGTGTTGCAGTAATGGTAAATAAACTTATATGATCGCCATAAAAAGGAATATTAAATGGCAATTTATAAATTGAATCATAAGCTGCCAAATCTGTAGCCCATAAAAAACTTTGTCCCCTTAAATCAATGTTGCACTGAAAGAAATAATACAGTGACATGAATATAGGAATTTGTAAAATAGCCGGGATGCATCCACCTAGTGGGTTTACACCAGCACTTTTCCAAAGTTTCATTTGTTCCATACCAAATGCCTGTTGATCTAATTGGCCCGTTTTGGGATCTTTGAATTTCAATTTAAGTTGATCTACTTCAGGTTTCAATACCCTCATTTTAGCACCACTTAAATAACTTTTATAAAGAATGGGTGAAGTAATTAACCGGATAAAGAGCGTCAATAATAAGATTACCAAACCCAGGCTTGCTACTTTAGACCTTAAAAAATCGAAAACCGGTAAAAGAAAATAGCGGTTGATGTACTTTACAAATGCAAAAACGCCACTGCCATAAGGAACAATGTTTTGCATTTGGTTGTCATATTGTTTTAAAATATTATAATCACTAGGTCCGTAATAAAGATGCAATGGAATAGATACATTAGAAGCGCCGGCTGCAAAATCTGCTTTTGCATTTATAGCCGTTTGGGCAATATGGCTGTTTGTGTCTTTAGATACCTGCCAACTGGCACCTACAGTACTAAAATTATTGTTGGCTATTAAACCAGAAATAAAAAATTGTTGTTTTACTGCGATCCAATTCAAGGGCTCAGAAAATGATTTGTTACCAGACTCAAGCATTCTTTTAAAGTCGTAATCTTTATTTTCTAAATAACATAACTCCATTTGAGTCAATTCATATTTATGATCTTTCTCTACCTGGGGTGTTTCTGTTTGCCATACCAGGTTCAAAGCATTTTGACTAAAGAGTTTATCGGCTCCCTGAATATTTATTGCCAGGTCAATCATGTAATCATTTTTTTTCAAGATATACTGGTGTGTAATAATCCTGGATGTGCTGCTATCGCCCATTTTAAATTTTAATACCTGGCTTCCATCGGCATTCGTAATAACTGGCTCTGCTACAAAATTTATATCATCTGAGGCAGCAGTTTGATTGATACCTGTGAGTACCGGATAAGAAAGTTTATTATAATTTCCCTCTTGCAAAACCACTAATGAACCATCGAACCTCTTAAACTTTTTAAGTGTAACCTGTTTTGGTTGGGCGCCTTTGGTAGAGAATACAACTTTAAGAACATCATTTTCTAAAGAAATTAATTGGCCATCATTTTTTGTAATAGAAAAGCCGCTTGAGTCTTTTGCACTAATAGCAGGGCTATCAACTAATATTTTAGCAGTATGTGATGTATCAATTATTTTTTTGGGTTTTGTAGCCGCAATTGAGTCGTTGATCTTTTTTTGTTCTTTTTCATATTGCTGGCGACTCCTGCTATTTACCACAAACATGGTAACCATCATTACACCAATGAGTATAAAGCCAATTACCGTATTTCTATCCATTCCCATTATCTATATATTTAAGAGCGCAAAGGTAACAAGTTTGCACTTTGATTATGTGATTTTATGCTAAAAAAGAAATGCCCTTAATAGGGCATTTTATACTAAAAGTAAAACTGTTTATTTCTTGGCGGGAGCAGCGGCAGCAGCAGGAGCAGCGGCTGTAGCTGTAGCTTTGGGAGCTGCGGCTTCTTCTTGCTTAAGCTGGCGTGTCATAGTTACAGAAGCGATAGGAATCCGTGGAGAATTTAGTATTTCCATATTATCTGCTTGTATATCTTCTACCCTTAAGTTCTCATTCAATTCTAATGCATTGATATCTACTTCAATAAACTCTTTTAAATATTTTGGTAATGTTTTTACCTTAATACTTTTCATTTTAGTAACTAATTTACCACCTGCTTTTACACCTGCAGGAGTACCTGTATATTTTAAGGGAAGTGAAGCGATCACTTTTTTATCACCTACCAGTTCCAAAAAATCAATATGATTTAAAGCATCTGAAACTTTATCAAACTGTAAGTCTTTTAAAATACAACTATAGGTTTTGCCATCAATCGTAATATTCGCCGTCATAAATTCTGACGTATATACGATGTTTTTAAATGCTGATGCGGGCGCCGAAAAGTTAATCTCTGTGTTACCACCGTAAATTACAGCAGGCACCAGGTGCTGAGAGCGAAGTTGGCGGGTGGCTTTTTTTCCGCTTTCGGTCCTCAGTTGTCCTTCGATTGTAATTGATTTCATTTTATAAATTTATTTGAGGCGCAAAAGTACGTAAAACAAGGCGTGTAAATGTTGTTTTTAAGGTATTATTTTTATATAATTAATTATAAAATATTGATTTACAATTGTTTTTTTAACCTGCTACGAATAAAGAGGCTGTTGATGCTCTTATTTTCGTAGGCGTTTCTTATGGCTACAGCAAAAAGTTCGTCGGTGGATAGTACTTTTATTTTATCACAAATACTTTTAATAGGGATCGTATCACATACCACCAGTTCTTCCAAAACGCTATTTGAAATGTTTTCATAAGCCTTACCACTAAGTACCGGGTGTGTACAGAATGCCCGTACACTCCTGGCGCCATTTGCTTTCATTAGTGCAGCGCTTTTACAAAGTGTACCACCGGTATCGCAAATATCATCAACCAGTACAATATCTCTATCAGTAACATCTCCTATTACCACCATGCTTGCAATTTCGTTTGCTCTTTTACGATGTTTATCGCAGATCACCATTTCAGTTTCAAAAAATGTTGCTACTTCCCTTATCCTGTTTGCACTACCTACGTCGGGAGCAGCAAAAGTGAGATTGGGTAAATGTAAGCTTTCAATATAGGGGATAAAGATGGCAGAAGATTCCAGGTGATCAACCGGGATATCGAAATACCCTTGAATTTGCGGTGCATGCAGGTCCATCGTTACCACCCTGTCTGCACCGGCAGCAGTAAGCATATTCGCCACCAGTTTTGACCCGATTGCAACACGTGGTTTGTCTTTACGATCCTGGCGTGCATAGCCATAATATGGAATTACTGCTATTACTTTATAAGCAGATGCTCTTTTTGCTGCATCAATCATTAGTAACAATTCCATCAGGTTATCGGTGGGAGCGAAAGTGCTTTGTACTAAAAATACAAATCGCCCACGTATGCTTTCCTGAAATTCAACGCCTATTTCTCCATCACTAAAACGTTGTATATTTACTTTGCCAAGGGGCTCTCCAAATTTCTTTGCAATTTTTTCAGCCAGATATTGAGAACCCGTACCAGAAAAAATTTTAGCGTTAGATTCCATGTAGTTTTTTTGTGCAGTATATAAAGAGAAGTGCGAAAATACAGTATAGTTTAGAGGTTTTAAAATTGATTGTATGGAAAATTTTAATAAAACCGGCGGATCCATTAAAAACTGGGCTATTGATGACAGGCCCCGTGAGAAAATGATGGCCAAAGGGCCTGAAGCTTTAAGTGACTCTGAACTATTGGCAATTATTATCAATAATGGGAGTAAAGACAAATCGGCTGTAGAGCTTGCCCGGGAAGTACTTGCAATGGGCAGCAATAATCTTTCAGAATTAGGCCGGTTAACCCTTACAGATTTTCAAAAAATAAAAGGAATCGGAAAAGCAAAAGCGATTGCCCTTGCTGCTGCATTGGAATTAGGAAGACGAAGGCATAGTGGCCCGGTATTACAAAAACTCAAAATAACACGCAGTACAGATACAAGCAATTACTTACAAACGGTTCTTAAGGATTATAAATATGAGGTTTTTGCTGTTATTTTCCTCAATTCTGCCAATACCATAAAGCGTTTTGAAATAATAAGCAAAGGAGGGATTACCGGCACTGTAGCAGACCCCAGGGTTATTTTAAAAATGGCATTGCACGAAGAAGCAACAGCAATCATCCTCACTCACAATCACCCTTCCGGTAGCCTTACACCCAGCAGACAGGATATAGCGCTTACCCAAAAAATAAAAGATGCCGCTGCCCTCATAGATATTATTTTGCTGGACCATATTATTGTGAGTGAAAATGGATATTATAGTTTTGCGGATGAAGGGATATTATAAAAAAAGCCTTCCATGTTTTTGGAAGGCTTTCTTGTGTGTTTAATTATTTACTTATCTGACAATTATAAATTTCTTAGTAAGTTTAAAATTCGGGTTGGTGCTCACAATCAAATATTCGCCGGCAGCCATTTTACTTACATCAATAGGAATATTGGTAGTGCCAATCATTAAGGAGGTACTGAGCTTTTGAACGATCCTGCCTGAGGCATCTATTATTTGCAGATCTGTTTTAATTGCTTTATCTGATTTAATGGCAAGCGTGATACCATCTTTTGCAGGAACGGGATATACCTGGGAAGTAATATAGCTTTTTACTTCACAACTTGACCTAAGGGATCCTGTTTCGGTAAAACTTCCATCTGCATCTACCATCCTTATTTTATAGAGGCCTGTTGAACCATTCAAATCTAGGTATTGATAATTTTTTTCAGCAGTAGAGTTTATAGCAGCAGGTTGCTGGCCAATATTTTCCCAATTGAACCCATCAGCACTTTTCAAAACTTCGAAATGATTGCTGTTCGATTCATTTTGAGTACTCCATGATACCGATACACCGTTGGTTTTACAGCCTACATTAAATTTACTTAAATAAATAGGAACAGTACCACCTAAGGCAACCGCATTATTTAAATCGGGAGATAAGTAAGGAAAAGTAGTTAAACCCTGGTCGCTTGATAATTCATTTTGGGGAAGTATGGAACCGGGTTCGGGAGTAATAAATCCTCCTTGTGGATATGAATTGCCAAGTGTCCAATAAGTAATTTCTACCAAAGCCTGAAAGTTACCATCCACAGCCACAGTAGGATTACCCGAAGATTCATTAAAGCCTACAATCATTCTTCTGTCATAAGTTACTCCATTATATGTTTTATTTATTGGGTTACCAGGCCGGTTATTCACGGTTTGAAGCCAGGTAGAACCGACTGGGGGTGAACCTAGGTTACCGACAGGGACCGTAGTGTTAGCAACAGTAGCCATCAGTTTAGAGGACTGATATACCATGGATAAACCCATTCCATCAGCTAAAACAGTACCACCGGAATATTGTAATAAAAATTGAATTACTACAGAACCAGTAGCAGGGCCTGCTCCATCAGGATCTACATTGCTGTAAGATTTTTGAGCAACTTTTATTGATACATTCTGGGCAGAAGTATTTTGGATGATAAAAAGCGCAAGAAATGGGACTAAAATTTTTTTCATGATTCTTGTGTATTAACTTATTAATTAGATTCTCCCGGAACATGGGATTTAATAATATGAGGAAGATTATTTGTATTTATAAACCCAGGTCTTAAAACACTAGCATTTGCAAAATTTGATATAGAATAAGAAGCGTTACTGGCATCGGCATTCGTAATATTGGTATCTAAATTCACATCTCTTACGCTATACAGGTTAGTGTTTTGATCGGGTGTAGAACCTACCACACTGTATATAGGGGTAAGGTCAGCACTGCTTACAGTACCATTTCTATTTACATCACCAGGCCACATACCATATAAAGAATTACCCGGGGAGCTGGGAAATAAAACAGTAGTAGGTGTAGATGATGCTAATGGATTGGTATAAGCATTTGCAGCTACAGAAAAATCATTTGCAAAAGTACCCAGTGCATTTGAAGCAAGGTTATTGCTCATAATAGCAATATGATTGCGATGTTTCACTACAATAAACCCACCTCCCTGTTTAGAGATTTCAATAAAAGGAGAGGATACTCCATCCAAATCCACAATATCACCATTGTTCAATAAAAATGCAGCTCTTCTGCCAATTGTTGATGCAGCATCAGCATCGGCACCATCACCGCTTGCAGGCTTCCTGAATTCCAAAAGAACCCAATCTACAATATTTGCATTCGGTATTGAAGCAACAGATTCTGTACCGGGATAATTTGTTGGAGCCCCGGCATAGGGCTGTGTTAATGGGATTAAACCAGCACTATTTAAATTGGTTCTCATTAAACCGCTACCATTATTCCAGGCGCCTCTTAAATAAGCTTTTGCATTGTAAACATATTTTGCATCTGCCAGTTTCCATTCATTTGTAAGGTCAGTCGCCGGAATGCCTGCGTATTCTACATAATTAGCAGTAGCATCACGGGTAATGGGGGTTAATTCACCATTCCATTCAGATGATACCAGTTGCCAGGGTACCAGCCCTCCTTCTGTATTTGTATTTAACTCAGCATCTAAATAAGCAAACCGGATACCGGCTGTAAAACCAGAACCCCCTGTTTGGGAAAAAGCAAAATTCCTTTTTACTTCTCTTTCATTTTGAGTCGGGTCGCCACCTGCTGATTGCGGAATCATTGTAACAGAAAAATCAGATGGAGGGGTGCCGGCTGTAGTATTTACCTGCATATTAGGTTGGTTGAATACTACTGAAGTGTTAGAAACCCAACTGGTTCTTTTTACAGTTCCTATTATTTCATTGGTAGCACCAAAATTAAATACCGCCGTGTTGGGTGCAGATAAAAAGTATGCCGGATTATTAATAGGATCTGTAGTTAGTTTACCAACTAAATAATCAAGTACTTTGCCTACGTTCGCTGATTGTGTTAATTTTATTTCATTTGAATTACTGCTTTTATTCAGCATCAAATAATTAATAGTAGCGCCACCAGCCCGTAAAGTAACATTCCCAGTGCCAGACATAATAACGCTATCTTCTAAAGTAGTAGAATTATAAGTACCACTATTGATAAAGTTACCCTGCACTTCCAGTTTCCCATCATTGGTAATGGTTCCCGCATTATTGGTAACATCACCTTGTGAATAAATATAAGCACCATTTTGTATTTTAATGGTAGCCCCGCTATTGTACAATTGTGCACCTGCACTAAAACTAAATAATATCAGTGCAATAGCAATACCGGTTATTTTTTTCTGTGACATTTTTAAATTTTTAGATTCAAGCGATTGGTATTTACTACCAGGGTCAAAAAATTAATATCTGTTTAGATTTTATTCTTATTTAAGAAACAAAAATATTATTAATATAATTAAAAATCAATACCCCAATTGGGGGGATTCCTGGAGTTAATCTGAAGGATCTTGTGGAATTTGCGGAATTAATACAGAGGATAAGGAATTTTATACGAGATTTGCATAGCAAAAATATGGTTTTTAAATGGCAATAGAAATAAAAGTTCCGACAGTAGGAGAAAGTATTACCGAGGTAACACTGGTAAAAATTTTAAAACAAAGCGGCGAATACGTTCAAAGAGACGAAGTAATTGCAGAATTAGAAAGTGAGAAAGCTACTTTTGAGATCAATGCAGAAAAGGCAGGGGCAATACAATGGGTTGCTAAAGAGGGAGATACACTCTCTATTGGAGATGTGGTATGTACTATTGATGAATCTGCACCCAAGCCAGAACAAGTAGCACCTGCACCTAAAGCAGAACCTGCTAAAGTGACCGAAACACCGAAAAAAGAAAAAACGGCTGAACCGGTAAAAACAGTTGAAACTCAGCCAAAAGAAGAAGTGAAAGCGAGCCCTGTGGCTGCGGCTATCATTGCCGATAAAAAAGTTGATACCAAATCAATAAAACCTTCAGGCAGCCTGGGAAAAATTTTAAAACAGGATGTTATTGATATCCTGGCAAACCCCGGACGAGTACCGGGAACAAACCTGTTTAGCAGGAATGACAGGCCCGAAAAAATGAGCAATCTGCGTAAAACAATCAGTCGCCGACTGGTAGAAGCAAAAAATACAACAGCCATGCTCACTACTTTTAACGAAGTAGATATGGGGCCAATCATGGAAATCCGTAAAAAATATAAAGACAAGTTTAAGGAATTGCATGGAGTGAACCTTGGTTTCATGAGCTTTTTTACGAAAGCCTGTTGTTATGCATTGCAGCAATTCCAGGCAGTAAATGCTTACTTAGATGCTGAGAATATTATTTACCACGAATATTGTGATATTTCAATTGCGGTAAGCGCCCCAAAGGGACTGGTAGTGCCCGTAATCCGCAATGCAGAAAGCCTGAGTATGGCAGAAATAGAAGCCGCTGTGGTGGACCTGGCAACCAAGGCCAAAAACAATAAACTTACATTAGAAGAAATGGCTGGCGGTACCTTTACCATTACCAATGGCGGCGTTTTTGGAAGTATGATGAGTACGCCCATTATAAATTTACCCCAAAGTGCCATATTGGGAATGCATAACATTGTAGAACGCCCTATGGCAGTAAATGGCCAGGTAGTGATAAAGCCGATGATGTATATCGCCCTCAGCTACGATCACCGTATTATTGATGGGCGTGAATCAGTAGGTTTTTTAGTGAGGGTAAAACAATTATTAGAAAACCCGGACATCCTCCTATTTGGAAAAGATCCAATAGAAGCATTGCTGGAAGTTTAATTTTTTTGTACTGAGCTTTTGCGCCCTGGTTAAGCTTTAGTGGCGACGCTCCGTTCAACTTTTGTAATACTAATGTATCAATATGGCTGTATTCGTACAGCTTTTTTTATGAGCCGCTATTTTAATACTATACATACAGCAGTTGCACTGGTAAATAATTATACCGGTGAAAAACCATTTATTTTTTTTCTAAAAAATTATTTTTCACAAAATAAAAAACATGGCTCACAGGACAGGAAATTAATAAGTGAGCTGTGTTATAATTATTTTAGAACAGGCCATTGTTTTAATCATGCCGATGAAAAAAATTTAGCAGCCGCTTTTTTTATGTGCCAACATACGGGCCATCCATTATTGGAAGAATTGTATCCTCATCTTAATGAAGCGGTACACTTTTCAATAAATGAAAAAGCAAAAATTGTAAATATTGACCTGCAAAAAATATTTCCATTTAGATCTATATTAAGTGAACAATTAAATACAAATGAATTTTCAAATTCATTGTTAAAACAGCCTAAGCTTTTTTTACGTTGCCGCCCCAATAAAAAGGAAATAGTCCAGCAAAAATTGCAAGCAAAGCAAATTGAGTATGAAGTTTTAGATGAAGATTGTATTTGCCTATCCAATAAAACAGGTACCCAGGATATAATTCTTCTAAATAAAGAAGCAGTAATACAGGATTATCGTTCACAACAAGTTTTTAATATTGGATTTAATTTATTACAATCATTACCATTTAAAAACAAACTAAATGTATGGGATTGCTGTGCCGCAAGTGGTGGAAAATCTATTTTACTATATGATATTTTACAAGGGCAAATATTCATTACAGCAAGTGATATACGATCTTCAATATTAAAAAATATGCAAACCCGGCTTAAAGAAGCCGATATAAAATTGCAACATACATTCACTGCAGACCTTACAGAAAATAAAGGCATTCACAAACAAGATAAATATGATATTATAATTTTAGATGCACCCTGCAGTGGGAGTGGTACCTGGGGCCGCACCCCTGAACAGCTTTATTTTTTTAACGAAAATATATTGGCTCATTACTCTCAAAAACAATTACAAATTGCCAGCCAGGTAGCATCGCAATTACGTGAGAACGGGCTGCTGTTTTATATTACCTGCTCTGTTTTTAAATCAGAAAATGAAGAAATGGTTAGGGCTATTGAAAAACAAACATCATTAAAGTGTATTGAATACAAATATTTACCCGGCTGGCGGGTTGGCGCTGACACTTTATTTACTTCAGTATTTCAAAAAGAATAAATTTATTTTATTAGTTTTTGAATAAAATCCCGTTTACCATTTGCATACACAGCAATACTATAAACCCCTTTGGCTAACCGGTTGGTAGCTATAATGTAAGTTTGGCTACCTGCCATTTGATTGTTTTGTGTATCCCAAACTTTTTGTCCCAGCGCATTAAAGAGAACTAATCTTATTGCAGTATTTGTAGTTCGGCCAATCATTACATGGAGTTGATCCTGCATGGGATTTGGCCCTACTTTTACGCTATTTGATAATGGGATACAAGATTGAGTATGTGCAATGAGGATAGAATCAATAATAAAAC
This sequence comes from Niastella sp., assembly GCA_016710595.1. Lineage (GTDB taxonomy): Bacteria > Bacteroidota > Bacteroidia > Chitinophagales > Chitinophagaceae > Ferruginibacter. Next base: position 1,275,058 of record JADJVM010000008.1, on the reverse strand, counting down.
TGGTATCACCCTGCACCTGCATTTTAATGCGGTAATAAATATTCCCGTTTGGCACTTGTGTTAAATCATCTGTAAAGGCTAATGAAGTGGTTGCAAAATTACCCAAACCTGTAAATGTTTTTATTACCTGGTAATCCGTATTACCATTTAATTTTCTTTCTATATCTATATTAATGTTATTACCCGTTTTAATTTGCATTTCACCGGTAACCACACAATCAGTTAACTGAACCTGGGCATGAAATGATTTTTTTACAAGTAATGCAAATGCTTTTTTTACGTCTGGTATGCCATAGCCTACCCGGTTATCGGGATTAGTAGCACGTGAAGCGCTTTGCTGTAGCGCATCAATGATACTCATATTATTTACTTCGGGAAAAGCCTGCCACAAGCAAGTGCTTAAACCTGCCATATTTGGGCAGGCAAAAGAGGTGCCGCTACCAAAAGTAGGCATACCGGTATTAAAATTTGCAACTGCTGTCATCCAGCCTACAGATGCTACATTGGGTTTTACCCTATTGTCACTGCTTGGCCCATAACTGCTAAAGCCGGCAACATTGCCGAGGCTATCAACAGCACCTACAGCCAAAACACTATCTGCATCAGAAGGAGTAAGAAGATAATGCCAACTGCTTGTTCCTTCATTACCAGCCGATACTACAACCAAAATTCCTTTTTTGGCTGCCAGGTCTGCCGCTTTTGCAATCATGGTTGTATTACCATCCATATTATTATAACTATAGTTTAATGCAGGATCATCAAAAGTGGAATAGCCTAAGGATACCGAGTACACATCTACTCCCAAACTATCGGCTCTTTCGGCACCCACTGCCCAATTTTGTTCTTCAATAGGAAATTCTGAATTTGCATCTTCAGTACGATATAGATAGAACGAGGCTTTGGGGGCTGTACCCACAAAAATACCGGGCATATTTGCAGCAATGGTACTTAGGCATTGCATGCCATGTTGATGATCTTCATTTACGCTTTCTTCATTTTTTACAAAATCCCAGGTGCCGAGTATTTGATTGTTTATTCTTATACTATCGAAAGTTGGTAAACTTTGGTAGTGATAAAAACCGGCATCTAAAACGGCTATTTGCATACCCTGCCCCATAAAGCCAAGGTTATGGAGAAACTGGCCATTATGAATCGCAACCTGGCCATGGCTAAAACCATAATCATAATTATCAATAAGCGAAGCGGGTGGGGGATCGCCTGTGAGTATTTGATTTTCGGGTATTTCTAAATTTTTATTTACGGGTTGTAAAGTGCCTCCTGCAAATGAGGCAATAGGGTTACTTGCGGCAACAAATGGAAATGAATTTATTTTTGCCAATGCTGTAGCATCAGTTGTTTTAATAGCCACCTGGTTTAGCCATTTAGAATAATTTAAAATGGTTACATCGCCTGCCATGCGTATGCTGTCAATATATCTTGCGGTTACGGGAAGATCAGTGCTATCTATCGGAATACCATATCTTACCCTGCGTTGAAGCGCACGTGCTGTTAAAAAAAGTTCAGGGTTAGCAATTGAATAACCATTAAAAGCTTTGTCTTTTAGTTTTATAATGTAACGGGTAAGCTGTGCATTTGCCTGGTGCTGCATTAAAAAACAAATCAAAAAAAAGCCAATTATTTTTTTCATTCCAGGGTTTTTATTTTTTTAAAATTATCAATGATAATAATACATATAAAAATGGTTTTGAAATAATCCAAAACCAAATATTATAGGCGTCTTTTAATTCATGCATTTTGAATATGAGCAGGTGCATTTGTTTTATTGGTTCTCCCCGGGTATTGTTGAAGTGCTTCTTCAAGGCAATCCATAGCATTATCAATATCTTCTGCATTTAATACATACGCTAATCTCACTTCATCTTTACCCAGGCCGGGTGTACTGTAAAACCCGGTTGCCGGTGCAAGCATCACCGTGGCTCCGTTGTGGCTAAAAGATTCTAAAAGCCATTGGCAAAAAATATCGCAATCGTCTATTGGTAATTTTGCCATCGCATAAAAGGCACCTCCCGGGTTAGGACAAAATACATCGGGCATCTTATTTAACCTGTTTACCAGTATATCTCTTCTTAATTTATATTCTGCTTTTGTTTTATCAAAGTAATTATCGGGCAGGTCAACAGCAGCTTCTCCCAGAATTTGTGCAAATGAGGGTGGGCTTAGGCGGGCTTGAGCAAACTTCATGGCAGCATTTAATACTTCTTTGTTTTTTGTAATGAATGCCCCAATTCTACCGCCGCAGGCACTATATCTTTTACTGATGGTATCCATCAATATTACATTTTGTTCAGCGCCTTTCAGATGCATTGCGCTTATATGTTTGCCTTCATAACAAAATTCCCTGTATGCTTCATCAGCAAATAAAAATAAATCATGCTTTATTACAATCTCCTTCAATGTTTGCATTTCTGCTTCGCTGTACAAATAACCAGTTGGGTTATTTGGGTTACAAACTACAATTGCTTTTGTATGCGGCGTAATGGCTTTTTCAAATTCTTCAATGGGCGGCAATGCAAATCCAGTTTCGATGCTACTTTTAATAGGTACCACTTTTACATCTGCCTGTATGGCAAAGCCATTGTAGTTCGCATAAAATGGTTCGGGAATTATTATTTCATCACCTGCATCCAGGCATGCCATGCATCCAAATAAAATTGCTTCACTTCCTCCTGTGGTTACAATAATATCATTGTAATGAATATGAATATTATTTCTTTCGTAATATTCAACCAATTTTCTGCGATAAGATTCGTTGCCGGCGCTATGGCTATACTCCAGCACTTTAAAATTGCTGTGCTTTACCGCATCCAAACAAGATTTTGGTGTTTCAATATCCGGTTGGCCAATATTGAGATGATAAATTTGAATGCCTTTCTTTTTTGCAGCCTCGGCATAAGGAACCAGCTTGCGTATGGGTGATGCGGGCATTTCCTGCCCTCTTTGGCTAATTTGTAACATAGGGCAAAGTTAGCAAATGAGCGTAAACTTAACCTTAATTATTCTTCATAATATTTTACCTGGTGTTGCTTTAAAAAAGCTTTCATGGTATTGGCATGGATGCACTGGCCTAAGTGAATAAAAGAATAATCAGAAACTTTTTTTTGTTTATTCTCTACCCATATTTCTTTATCCTCCATATCGAAACCGAGGTGCAAATGTTTGGTATTAAACTGCATGCCACAAATGGTTCCCTTTTCATTAAATAATGGTCCGCCACTTTGGCCCCGTAAGCCGGGTGTACTCATTTCTATACCATATAAACCATGTTGTGCATCACCTAAAAACCGGGTAACCATTCCTTCGATAGGAAAGCGGGGAGAGCTGGTATTACCGGTATTCAACCATTCAATCTCATCGAGTAATTCGTTATACCTGTAATTATTAAATTCGGGAAACGGAAACCCCAGACGGCATAAAAACTTGCCTTGCTTTATGCCCTCATCATTTTTTGCAAAATGGGCATAACTTTTATAATAGGTTTTTTTAAAATCGTTGAATTTAATGATTGCGAGATCCAGGGTTGGATGAATATGTGTTGTGAAACCCGACATACTGTCAATGCTATCAACAAAATTATTTTTTATCTGGATTATACTATCCTGCCTGTAATTATTTTTTATTTCCAGTTGTTGCACATTATTACCGATATTTTTTTCATTTCTAAATTGAATGTATTGTTGGTTTATGTTTTCTGCATGGAGTAGCGATTCAGCAACATGTTTGCAAGTGATGGCGTAACCATTTTCATTTACAAAAAATAAAGTGGCAGCGCCCGGAATAATATTGTTAGATGGATAAATTCTTAAAATTGAATGAATGGGGCGGGTAAAATCTGAGACCCTTTCAATGGCTTTGACGAACATAATTTGTTTTTAAAGTTTTTTTGCTGCTTCTTTATCTACAAACCATTGCAAGTTACCTTGTAATGGGTTTATAAGTTGTGCAGGATATTTTTCGCCCTCCGGTTTTCCTTCTAAAATAGTATGCAGCATTGATGATTTGCCAGCACCACTCACTATAAATAATATATCTTTTGCCTGGTTAATTAAAGGAAGTGTAAAACTTACCCGGCTCATGTTCAATTCCGGTACATATACTTCTTTTACCCATGCTTTTCTTTCTTCTAAAATGGGGGTATGTGGAAACAGTGAGGCAGTATGGCCATTATCACCCATACCCAATAATATCAAAGAAAAAACCGGTTTGCTTTCGCCAAAAAAATCTTTAATGGTTTCTTCATATCTTTTTGCTGCAAATGCAGGGTCTAAGTTTACCGGAATAGGAAAAATATTTTCTGCAGGGATAGGGATATGATTGAGGAATACTTGTTTTGCCTGGTATGCATTATTGGCCGGATCTGATAATGGAACACAACGCTCATCTCCCCAAAATATAAATACTTTATTCCAGTTTATTTTATCACGGTATTCATCAGTTGTGAGTAAATGATAAATCTTTAATGGCGTATTTCCACCGGATAGTGCTATGCTGAACCTATCATCTTCAGCAATTGCTTTATTTGCCTTCGTTACAATATAATTTGCCGCAGCAATGTTTAATTTTTCCGGAGTTTCAAAAATGGAAACATCATTCATGATTATTTTTTTTAAATGGCATGATGATCCAATTGTTTCCATCTTTGGTAAGCAGTGTATCTGCGGCTTGTGGCCCCCATGACCCGGCTGTATAATTGGGGAAACTTGCCGGGTCGGTACTTAACCAATTTTCTAATACAGGGGTTATAATTTTCCAGGCAGCTTCTACCTGGTCTGCCCGCATAAACAAAGTAGCATCTCCTTCCATTACATCCAGTAATAAAGTTTCGTAACCTTCCGGCGTTCCTGTAGAAGCATACGTATCACTATAATCAAATAACATATCAACCGGGGTCAATTGCATTTGTAAACCTGGTTTTTTTGCCTGGAACCTTAAGCGTATGCCCATATCAGGTTGCAGGTTCATCACCATCAGGTTGGGCTGCCAGGTTTCACTTGCTTCTTCGGGAAAAGGTTGATGCGGCACTGGTTTAAATTCAATAATAATAGATGAGAATGTTTCATGTAACCTTTTTCCCGATCTTAAATAAATAGGAACCCCGTTCCAGCGCCAATTATCAATATAAAGTTTTAATGCTGCAAAGGTTTCAGTTCCCGAATCGGGAGCTACATTTTTTTCGCTTCGGTAACCGGGTACTTTTTTCCCATTAATTTCTCCCGGTCCATACTGGCCCCTTACAGAAAAATCGTGTACGGTATCTTTACTTATTTTGCGTACAGCATGTAATACATCCACTTTTCTGTTCCGGATTTCATCTGCTTCAAATGAAACCGGTGGTTCCATAGCAATAAGGCATACCAATTGTAACAAGTGGTTTTGTATCATGTCTCTCAAGGCTCCGCTGCCTTCATAATAATTTCCACGGTCTTCTACTCCTATTTGCTCTGCTACCGTTATTTGAATATGATCTATGAAATTCCGGTTCCATACAGGTTCAAACAGTGCATTGGCAAAACGAAATGCTAATAAGTTTTGTACCGTTTCTTTGCCCAGGTAATGATCAATCCGATATAGCTGGCATTCATCAAAAACGCTGAGTAGGCAATTATTTAATTCTTGTGCAGATTCCAGGTTGGTGCCAAATGGCTTTTCAATTACCAGTCTTGAATTTGCCTTGTCAGTATTTAATTCTTTTTTGCTGAGTAATTTTGCAATGGGTTCAAAAAACTGTGGTGGCACAGCCATATAGTATATCTTATTTACTACTGCATCTTCCCCAGCTTCTTTTTCAAATTTTTGAACTATTTTTTTTAACTCGTCATAGAATTGTTCTTTGGTAAAATCAGCAACTTTATATTGAATGTAGGAAGAGAATCTTTCCCATTCTTTTGCATCGGCTTTACCCCTGCGGGAAAATTCATCTACACCTTCTTTTAAAGTTTTAATAAAAGCATCATTACTCATTTCGTTCCTGCCTGTACATATAACCAAAAACTTTTCGTTGATCCATTTATCCAACCATAAATTATATAATGCAGGGATGAGTTTCCTTTTAGTAAGGTCGCCTGATCCTCCAAATATGGTAATACAGGTTGGGGTAGTTTTTTTTATTGACATGCTATTGTATTTTTTGATTCCATTCTGTATGAAAAATGCCTTCTTTATCGTTGCGTTCGTAGGTATGGGCGCCAAAGAAATCCCTTTGGGCCTGTATTAAGTTTGCAGGGAGCCAGGCGCTAACATAACTATCAAAATAAGCTAAATTAGCATATAGTGCAGGTACCGGAATATGCTGGTCGGCTGCCGTTTGTACCACGCTGCGTAATGCATTCTGGTTGGTTTTTACTTTCGAAATAAATTCATCGGCCTCTAAAATATTTTCAAGGTTTTTGTTATTTCGATAAGCTTTTGTAATCTCATTAAGCAGTTCTGCTCTTATGATGCAGCCTCCCCGCCATATAGAGGCAACGGTTGCTATATCTGTTTCAAATTTATAGTAAGCCGAAGCTTTACTTAGCATAGCAAGCCCCTGGCCATAAGTGATAATAAATGCAGCATAAAGCGCTTCTTCCATTAAATGTGCAAAAGCCTGTTTATTGCTGGCTTTTATAATTACATGGGCATTCTTATATTTTTCTGATGCCTGCACCCTGGTAGATTTCATAGAAGAGAGGATGCGTTGTGACACGGCGGCATCAATAGCAGGGATAGGCGCTTGTACATTCATGGCGTCCTGGCTGGTCCATGCACCTGTACCTTTTTGGTGTGCAGAATCTTTTATTTTATCAATCAGCATTTCATTGCTGTTATCATCCGGTTGTTTAAAAATAGCGCCTGTAATTTCAATTAAATAAGATTGTAATATTCCTTTGCCCCAGTTTGTAAACAAATCTGCTAATTCTTCATTATCAAATTCACCATGTTTTTTAAGCAGGTGGTAGGCTTCAGAAATAAGTTGCATTAATGCATATTCAATTCCGTTATGTACCATTTTTACATAATGCCCTGCTGCACCATTTCCCATATAAGCCGTACAAGGTTCACCATTTGCTTTGGCAGCAATATCTTTTAGCATTTGGGCAATTCGTTCATAAGCTTGTTTATCTCCACCGGGCATAATGCTTGGCCCAAACCTGGCGCCGGTTTCCCCTCCCGATACACCCAGCCCCATAAAATGGATTCCTTTTGGTTCCAGTGTAGCAATACGGGCTTGTGTATCTGTAAAATGAGAGTTACCACAATCAATAATAATATCATCTTTTTGTAAATGGGGGAGTAGGTCGTTAATTACAGAATCTACAATATGCCCGGCAGGCACCAACAATAAGATAGCCCTTGGGGTTTCTAATGATTGTGTAAAAACAGCAATATCATTAAAAGCTTTTACTTCCTGCCTCCCTTCTGCATTTAATTGATCAACTTTCTTTTGATCTTTATCATAGCCGGCTACGGAATAGCCCTTATCGTTCATATTCAACACCAGGTTTGCGCCCATGGTACCCAAGCCAATCATACCATAGTTAAAATCTGAATTATTTTTCATGTAAAGGAATTTTATAGTTATACAAAATTACCAGAAAAATGATGCCAGTAATGAGAATAAAAAAACTCCCGTTATGCAGGAGTTTTTTTTAAAAAAATATTTTATGCAATTTTATTGCTTTGCTACAGGAGCAGCAGTTTTTGCAGCATTATTTTTTGCTGCTTTTTTTGCAGCATGTTTTGATGATTTTGTTTGTACTGGAGCCACATCTTTTATGGCAGCACTAGGTTTGCTGCTTTCTTTTAATTTGGCATATTCATCTGGAGTAAGTACATCGCCCTGGATTGTGATGGTCTTTTCATCGCTTGCACCGGCAAATTTTACTTTTAAATGTTTATCAAAATGGCCTAATGCAGCAGCATTGTATTTAGCTGTAATTTGGCCTGTTTTACCAGGAGCAATCGGAGATTTAGTGTAATCACCAATGGTGCATCCACAGGTAGGAGATGCTTGCTCAATAATCAATGGTTCTGAACTGATGTTGGTTACTACAAAAGTTACCGTTTCAGGCTTGTTTTGTTCCAGGTTTCCCATAACAATGGTTTCAGCTTTAAATTTTGCAATTTCATCTGATTTTTTTGAGCAAAACCAAAAGTTACAGCAGAAATTGCGACTAGAGATAAGAAAAGTTTTTTCATGACACTCGTTTATTTTTCTGGTTAATTAATTTTTAAGATCGGAAACGCCTTCGCTGGCAGGAGCCGGAGTAGCTGGTGTTTTCCAAACTTCTCCTTTAATATTTAATACTTTGGTATGCGTTCCATTATAAGTAATGGTTACCGGCTTTGTAAATGGGCCTTCACTTGCAGCATTATAACCTACTGTAATGATTGCTGTTTCACCAGGGGCAATTACTTTTTCTTTATCCCATTGTGGGGTGGTGCAGCCGCAACTGGCTTGTACATTATCTAATTTGTAAGCAGCCGTGCTTGTATTGGTTACAATAAATTGATGAGTTACCGGTTTGCCTTGAGGAATTTTTCCAAAGTCATAAACCATTTCATTTACCGCTAAACCTTCCGGGGTTGCGGGTGCTGTACCAGATGGTGAAACGATATTGGTACTTGTTTGTGCACTTACGGCAACAGTTGCAAAACAAATAAAAGAAGCAAGTAATATTTTTTTCATTTGTAAAATTTATTAGTGACCAAAGATAATAAATGAAAAACAAACCTCATAAATTTTGGTATAGTTTACAGATTTTTAACAGTGAGGCAATTTGGTTAAATTGCAGCTATTAAAACGGTTATTTTATGAATTTATTGAGTAATATGAATGATACACAGGAAAAATTAAGTTGGGAAAACTTTCGTAATGAAATATTGAGAGACTATAAAATTGCTTGTATAAGTCGGGAAACCAGTTTGTTAGGTAGAAAAGAAGTGCTTACTGGCAAGGCTAAATTTGGCATTTTTGGAGATGGTAAAGAAGTTGCTCAAATTGCGATGGCAAAATTTTTTAAACCCGGCGATTTTAGAAGTGGTTACTACCGTGATCAAACTTTTATGTTTGCCAGTGAATTGGCGACCGTTGAGCAATTTTTTTCCCAGTTATATGCTGATCCTGATGTACAACACGATCCATTTAGTGCAGGACGGCAAATGAATGCCCATTTTGCAACAAAAATGGTTGATGAAAATGGTAATTGGTTACCCTTAGCCCAATTAAAAAATGTATCCAGTGATATTGCTCCTACAGCCGGGCAAATGGCACGTGGGCTGGGTCTTGCTTTTGCTTCTAAAACTTTTAGGCAGGTGCCGGGTTTACAACAATATACAAACCTGAGTAATAATGGTAATGAAGTTTGTTTTTGTACCATTGGTGATGCCTCCACCAGTGAAGGCCATTTTTGGGAAACCATTAATGCTGCCGGGGTATTAAAAGTTCCATTGGCTGTTTTTGTGTGGGATGATGGGTATGGCATTTCGGTTCCTAAAAAATATCAAACAACCAAATCTTCTATTTCAGATGCCCTGTCCGGCATGCAAAAAAATGAAAATACCAATGGGATTGATATTTACAAATTAAAAGGATGGGATTATGCAGGTATGTGTGAAGTGCTTGAGCCTGCTATTGAAAAAATAAGAGAAACACACACACCAGCATTATTTCATGTAGAAGAAATTACTCAACCACAAGGGCATTCAACTTCTGGAAGCCATGAAAGATATAAGAATGAAGAAAGATTAAGTTGGGAAAAAGAATGGGATTGCCTCCGCCAAATGAAAGAATGGATATTAGCGAATGCACTGGCAGAAGAAGAAGAACTGAATGAAATACAACAAAAGGCAAAGGAATTTGTAAAAGAAAGTAAGAACCATGCATGGCAGCAATATTTAGAACCCATTGAAAAAATGCGGCAGGAAGCTATTCAGCAAATGCAGGCCGTAAATCATAATGAATCAACAGAAAAAATAATAAATGAATTAATAAGTAATAAAGAACCATTGCGTAGAGATGTATTTAAAGCATTACATGCTTTTATACAGCAATGCGATGAGCAACAGAAAGGCTTAACTGCACTAAAAGATTATGCACAACAATTACATCAAAAAACGGCTTCAGATTATGATCGTTTTTTGTATAACGAAGGAGAAAAGTCTGCTTTAAAAGTAAAAGAAGTAAAAGCTGAATATGCACAAGATGCTCCATTGGTAAATGGGTTTGAAGTGCTGAATAAATATTTTGATGAGCTTTTTTCTCAAAATGATAAAGTGATTGCTTTTGGGGAAGACCTTGGTTATATTGGTGATGTGAACCAGGGTTTTAGTGGCTTGCAGGAAAAGTATGGGCCAAGGCGTATTTTAGATACGGGCATCCGTGAGCTTACCATTATGGGCCAGGGAATTGGATTGGCCTTAAGAGGGTTACGCCCCATAGCTGAGATTCAATATCTGGACTATTTATTATATGGTTTGCAACCATTAAGCGATGATGTGGCTACTACTCATTTTCGTACGGCAGGCCAGCAGAGTGTTCCACTTATCGTGAGAACAAGGGGGCACCGCCTGGAAGGTATTTGGCATAGTGGCAGCCCCATGGGTATGGTGATACATGCGTTGCGTGGTATGTATGTATGTGTACCCCGAAATATGGTACAAGCCGTAGGTATGTATAATACATTGCTTCGGTCAAATGATCCGGGAATAATTATTGAATGTTTAAATGGCTATCGCTTAAAAGAGAAATTGCCGGAGAATTTAACCAGCTTTGCACAACCTTTAGGTGTACCGGAAATAATAAAAGAAGGTAACGATATTACATTGGTAAGCTACGGATCTACATTAAGATTGGTTGAAGAAGCGGCTCAATATTTACAGGAAAAAGGGATAAGCTGCGAAGTGATAGATGTGCAAACACTCCTGCCATTCGATCTGCAGCATTTTATTGTAGCATCTTTGAAAAAAACCAGCAGGATTGCATTTATAGATGAAGATGTACCGGGAGGCGCCACAGCTTTCATGTATAGTAAAGTAATGGAAGAGCAGGGAGGGTATCGTTATTTGGATGCCACACCAAGAACTTTATCAGCAAAAGCACATCGCCCAAGTTATGGAAGTGATGGTGATTATTTTAGCAAACCAAATACCGAAGACATCATAGATTTGGTTTTAAGAATGATGGCAGAGTAATTGTAGTATATTTAAGAATAATAATTGTTTCACTTTAAAATTTAAAAAGAACTATGGCTATTGTAAAAGTATTAGAAGTAATTGCGTCATCTGATAAAAGTTTTGATGATGCAATTAAGCAAGCGGTAAAAGAAGTTTCTAAAACAATCAAAAATATTGATTCCGTGTATGTAAAAGATATGAAAGCCCATGTAAAAGATGGAGAAATTGTATCTTATGGATGCATTTGTAAAGTTTCTTTTAGGGTGAATGATGGGGAACGCTAAATACAATGTATTGATTTTAAAAGCCGGGAAATTATTTTCCCGGCTTTTTAATTCAATCTTAATGCTGCCTTGTCTTATTGGTTTGGTACTGGTGAACTTACCGGTAATATTTTTATATAAGATGCTTTAAAATGGCCACGGGTTACTTTCCCCTGAACCTGTGCTTTACGCACTGCTTCACAAAAACCATCTTTATCATGGGCATCACCAAATTGATCAATTTTTACACCGTCTACAAAATAAGCTTTTTTACCTATTCTTATAGCCAATGCACAGCCTTCACCTTCTAAACCAAAATTACATTGCCCGCAAGAAGCTTCTACATTCATTAATTGTAAAGTGCTGTCAAAAGTGCCGGCTTCCTGGCTTTGGGCATTGGCGGCAAACGAAAGAATTAAACCGGTAAATAAACTAAAAAGTATTTTTTTCATATTCTAAAAATTATGTATTGAATTGCAAATTTAAAATATTTATGATTGTTAGCAGGTATGAATTTATTCAAGCTTTTATGTTTTACTTTTTTCACTTTCTTTTAATTCAATATTTTTAATATTCAACCTTCGCTTTAGTCGGCTTGTAAAGGAATTAGAAGTATAGACTTCATCTCCAAATAACATTCCCCAGGGTTGTAAATCAGGGATACGTTCAAAAATTATTTTTAACATGGCGATGGTAGGCAGTGCAAAAAATACACCGGGGATGCCCATCAGGGTGCCACCAATTACAGCACCTAAAATGGTAATAAGTGCATTTATTTTTACTTTGGAACCCACTATGCGGGGCATTAAAAAATTAGCATCAATAAAATGCACTATCACAAGCCCGCCCACTACCCATGCTATTTGTGCCGTACTTGCATCGGTAGTGAGTGTAATAAGAAAAGTAATGGCAATACCGGAGTAAATGCCAATAAATGGGATGATATTGAGAATACCGGTTAAGAGTCCGAGGAATACAGCATATTCCACACCACATAACATGAGAACAATGGTATTGGCAAGTGATACAATACCCATTTCTATAACTAAGCCTGTCATATAACTTTTAACTACCAGCTTACTTTCATTTAAAACCTCATACACTTTTTGCTCATGTTCTTTAGTAAATAATGCGAATAAAAAATTTCGGATGAGCTTGCGATAATACAGAATAAGAAAAGTATAAATAATAATAAAAATGATCAGTAATAAAGTATCAGTAAGGGTTGTTACTGTTTTTTTGATATAGCCTGCACCCTGGCCACGAATATTTGCTGTGGCATCATTCAAAAATTGAGATTGTGTTTTGAGGCTAATACCAAACTGGCTTTTGAGCCATTGCTGTAAATGGTCATAATGTTCAAGAATGTTCTTTTTGATAGAATCATAATCATTGGTAAAGGCAATGATCTGGGAAGAAAGTAAATAGAGTAAACCCACGAAAACGAAGAGGGTAAATAATACTGCAGTGAGTGCGGCCATAGACCGGGGGAATCTTATTCTTTCTAAAAATCTGGTAAGTGGTAACAGGAGTATGGATAATAAGATAGAAATAAAAAGAGGGGTCACCAGCATACTAAAATAAGTGAGTATAAAACCAATTAATATGATGGAAAGCAGGGTGGCAGAAAGCCTAACAAAAAAAGGCCACTCTTTAAAAGGTGAAATGGGGTTTTGGTTCATGTTAATTATCAGGCTAAAATACTGCCAAAAAATACCGAAGCAAAAATAGCTTCGGTATTTCATATTCTAAAAAGAAAAAAGGGGTTAGTAAATTCTTTTTTCAAGAAAATGAGCGAGCTCCCTTATCACTTTTATTTCTTTATTTTTTTTCTTCAACTGATGTGGTACAATGCTTACCCCATTAAACGTATTAAAATGCAGAGTAAGAAACTGCTGCTTATAAACAAAATCCCAATCCAGGTCCTGGCTTTCATCTACCTGGTTCAGAAATGTTACCTGCAAGTCGTCTGCCAGGGTTTTTGCAATGGCATAAAATTTAATGACGCCGCAATTGTCGTCAATCACGGCTTCGGTACCACCATTCATGGTTTTTAGTTCATAACACATAGGTATATTGGTTTTTAATAGGTATATATTGGTTCATCTCTAAAACTTAGATCCTCCTTTATATTTTTTCTTATTTGCTTTTTGCACAATTTCATCTTGCGACATTCCCCGGGCATCATTGGGGCAGCCTAATTTTTCTTTTTTTCTAAAGATGAAACAACTGCTCATTAACATCATGCAACCAAAAGCAGCCATCAATATCATTCCTTTGTTCTTCATATTTTAAAGGTATTGGTAAAATCAAAAGATTAAAAGTTAATTTTTTTATTTAAACCAGTTACTATATTTAATATAATTATCCGCAATCCGTATGATCTCACCCTGTATTAATTCTGGGCTTACATCCTTTACTTTTTTTGCCGGTACTCCGGCATAAATACTACCAGATTCTACTTTTGTATTTTCCAGTACTACCGCACCGGCGGCAATAATACAATTTGTACCAATATGTGCATTGTCCATTATAATTGCCCCCATGCCTACTAATACATTATCTTCTATAACGCAGCCATGTACGATTGCATTGTGCCCCACACTTACATTATTTCCTAAAATAGTTTTCGTTTTTTGATAAGTGCAATGAATTACCGCCCCATCTTGTATGTTTACTTTGTTTCCCATGCGAATGCTGTTTACATCGCCACGAAGTACAGCATTGAACCAAACACTGCATTGGTTCCCCATTTGCACATCACCTACAATACTGGCGTTTGGGGCAATAAAACAATCTTCTCCCCATTGCGGGCTTATTCCATGAACGGGTAATATTACAGGCATCGTTGAATGATTAAGGTGTTTTAATTTCCTGGCAAAGTTCTATTAGTACCCCTTTTGTAGATTTAGGATGCAGAAAACAAACTAACTTGTTATCTGCCCCTCTTTTGGGTTTTTCGTTCAATAAAATAAAGCCTTCATCTTGCAATCTCTTCATTTCTGAAGCGATATCTGCTGTTTCAAAAGCAATATGGTGTATTCCTTCTCCTTTTTTTTCGATAAATCTGGATATTACTCCATCGGGTGTAGTGCTTTCTAAAAGTTCAATTTTTGTATCTCCCTGTTTAAAAAAAGCGGTATTTACCTGTTCAGATTCAACCATTTCTGTTTTGTAACATGAACTATTAAGCAGCTTTTCAAAAATTGGGATGGCTTCTTTTAAATTTTTTACGGCAACTCCTATATGTTCTGTTTTTAGCATATATTAAATTGGGCATTATATCGTTTTACGAAATCCGTAAAATGATGGGGGAAAGGTTATTTTAACTGCTAAATTAGAACCTTTTTGCAGTAAATTTGCGATATCATATAATAGTAAAACACAGGGAGGAAATTTTATGTTGAATTTACCGATTTATCTCGATAACAATGCTACCACTCAAATGGACAAGAGGGTATTTGATGCCATGACGCCATATTTTTTAGATCATTTTGGAAATGCGGCAAGCCGTAACCATCCATTTGGCTGGCAGGCTGAAGAAGCTGTAGATTATGCCCGTGGGCAGGTTGCCAAATTAATAGGTGCAGACCCTAAAGAAATTATTTTTACTTCTGGCGCTACCGAAGCAGATAACCTGGCTATAAAAGGTGTGTACGAAATGTATTCATCAAAAGGAAACCATATTATTACTGCCACTACCGAACATAAAGCGGTATTGGATACTTGTAAACACATAGAAAAAATTGGCGGGGAAGTAACTTACCTTCAGGTAGATAAGGAAGGGTTGATTGACCTTAAAGAATTGGAAGCAGCTATTAAGCCTTCCACGATTCTTATTGCGATTATGTATGCCAATAACGAAATTGGTACCATACAGCCCGTAAAAGAAATTAGCGCCATTGCCCGTAAAAATGGAGTATTGTTTTTTACGGATGCTACACAAGCAGTTGGTAAAGTACCTGTAGATGTAAATAAAGATGGCATTGATTTAATGGCTTTTACTGCCCATAAAATGTATGGCCCCAAAGGAGTGGGTGCCTTATATGTACGCCGTAAAAATCCAAGAGTAAAAGTTACCGCACAAATGGATGGTGGGGGCCATGAAAGAGGTATGCGTAGCGGTACTTTAAATGTTCCAGGTATTGTAGGTTTTGGTAAAGCGTGCGAATTGTGTATGCAGGAAATGGAATCCGATACACAACGCATCAGTAAAATGCGAGATCACCTGGAAAAAGAATTATTAAAATTAGAAGAAGCTTATGTAAATGGTAGCCGGGAACATCGTTTACCACATGTTGCCAATATTTCTTTTAAACATGTAGAAGGTGAAGGATTGCTTATGGGGTTCAATAAAAACATTGCCTTAAGTTCAGGATCTGCCTGCACTTCTGCCTCACTGGAACCTAGTTATGTGTTAAAAGCACTGGGCCTGGGTGATGATTTGGCACATAGTTCGCTACGTTTTGGATTGGGTAGGTTTACTACCGATGAGCAAATTGAATACACCATTAAAGCAATAAGTGAAACCGTTTTAAAACTGAGAGAAATGAGTCCGCTTTGGGAGATGTATAAAGAAGGAATTGACTTAAACACAATTGAATGGGCAGCTCATTAATTATAATATTAGAGATTCAGAAAAAATTTTATTAAATTAGAATAAAAAATAAAGATCATGGCATATTCAGATAAAGTAATAGATCATTACAGCAACCCAAAAAATGTGGGCACCCTTGATAAATCAAGTAAAAATGTAGGCACCGGATTGGTAGGCGCCCCCGAATGTGGCGACGTAATGCGTTTGCAAATAGAAGTTGACGAATCAACAGGAATGATTACAGATGCAAAATTTAAAACATTTGGTTGCGGTTCTGCCATTGCTTCTTCTTCACTGGCAACAGAATGGTTAAAAGGCAAGTCAATTGACGATGCTTTGAAAATAGATAATATGGCCATTGTTGAAGAACTTAGCCTGCCGCCGGTGAAAATACACTGCTCCGTTTTAGCCGAAGATGCAATCAAAGGTGCTATTAATGACTACCGGGTAAAGAATGGTATGGAAGCAATTAAATTTGAAGAAAGCGTAGTTCACTAGAATTATTCTTTTTAAAATGAATGAATATGGTATCTACAGAAAATAGTATATACATAAGCGATAAGGCAAAGGCCAAAGTAGATCAATTAATGGCAGACGCCGGAGTAGCAAATGATGCTTCTTATTTTTTACGGGTAGGGGTAGTAGGTGGCGGCTGTAGTGGCCTGAGTTATAAAATGGATTTTGATAATGAAACAAAACCCATGGATCAGGTTTTTGAAGATAAAGGGATCAAGATCGTAACAGATTTAAAAAGCTTTTTATACCTCGTAAATACTGAATTAGAATTTAGTGATGGCCTAAATGGTAAAGGATTTTATTTTAATAACCCGAATGCGAGCAGGAGTTGTGGTTGCGGCGAAAGTTTCGCAGTTTAAGATATTTTTTTTCACATTATAGAAGAAGCTCCCTGAATAAAGGGAGCTTCTTTGTTGTGTAAAGCCAGGAAATAATATCAATGCTTTTTTGTACGGATTTTATAATTCGCTTCCTTGGTAGATTTTTGCATTCGTTTTATGTCGTCCACACTCATGGTATCGGCTGTTACCAATTTTGCATTATAACTTACAATTTCATCCTTTAGTTTTTTTAATTCGGCAGAGCCAGATACATAATGATTGTTTTTTTGCAGGTAAGAATTATTCTTATCACTTATTGTTTGTGCATTTTCATAGTGCCCCATATCAGCTTCGGCAATTGCTTTTTCCATATTTTCATTCGCCTGGTTTAAGATGGCCTGTTGAATCACTTTTTCATTAAATGCAAATTCATATTTTTCCAAACTGGGCATGGGGTAAATGATATTTTTATTCACCAGGGTTTCTAATTGTTTTTGCCTGGTAGCCTGGTAGCTTAAAGTAGAAGTAAATGTAAGCGCCTGGTTCACCTGGTTATCAATACGGCAATACAGCAAGATGCCTTTACTCTCCTGTGAAAATAAATCCCTTAAATTAAATTGTAGTGTATTGCCATTATTGGTAGATGGTACATGATATACTTTTTCAACGGTAACACCCTGTGGAACTTCAATTTTGAGCGCTGTATTTTGAGCTGCTATATTCATCAATCCATTTAATTCTTTACTAAAAATACCAGCCAGGTTTGCGGCAGATTCTATAAAATAATAATTCCCCGTTCCACTCTCTGCCATAGCCGTCATTAGATTTTCATTATAATCTAAACCTAAACCAAAGCTGGAAAAAGTGATGCCCTCTTTATCTTTATATTGTTGTACTTTATAGGTGATAGCCTTTTCATCCGTAAGCCCCTCGTTTGCTAATCCATCACTTAATAATAAAACCCTGTTGATAGCGCCGGGCATAAAATTATTTTTTATTTGTTCATATCCTTTTTCAGTGCCGCCCCATAAATTGGTAGAGCCACCGGGATAAATTGCCGCAATTTTTTTCTTTAATAGCTGTTTGTCTGTTACAGCAGTAGATGCCTGTATTAGGGTAACTTTATCATCATATGCAATAATATTAACCCTGTCTTCGGGTTTAAGCTGTTCAATAATATAAATGGCTGCTTCCCGGGCATATTTAATTTTATCACCTTCCATGGACCCGCTTCGGTCTATTACAATAGATAAATTTAGCGGTACCCGTTTTGCATGATCATTAAAAAACTCATCCACCCGGGTTTCTACATACAGGAAACAATGCCTGTTGGTGGTATCGGTGCGGTAATAATCATTATCCGTGGCGCTTGTAAAATGAATTTCATTCATATTTTTAGTGATGGTAGTACCCTTATAACCTTTTGTATTTACCGGTATAATGGGAGCGCTATCGTTAAAATTAAAATAAGCCACATCATTCAATACAGGCTTTGGTATTTGTGTGGATGAGGAAGAAAATAATTGAAGAAAGAGTATCGCCAAAATGGCCATAATTGCGGGAATGAGTAATTTGGATAACATACAGTATGATTTTTTACTGGGATGAATGTAATCCCGCTTTTACATACGCACAACTGATTTTATTTTGTTAAATAATTGCCAATAGCATTCGTTAATCAATAATTTTAAAGAACAGGGATGGTAAAATAAAAATCCCCCGTAAAAAACGGGGGAAGCAGTTGGTTTGGGTAAACAGTTTCGCAAAAGTTTGGGTCGTTTGGCTATCCCATACTATTACCATATATGACTAAACAATGTCAATACTGGAAAAGACAGCAGGAAGATGATATATGCTGCATGGCTTTATTATTTTTATTGCAACAGGCAGTTAAACACTTAAATCACACTTGTATCATGTAAATTGCAGCAATTTAAACAGTATGTGGAGCGTCGCAAAAAAAGAGATCGGGCAATTTTTTAGTAACCTTACCGGTTACCTTGCCATTATTTTGTTCCTGCTTATTAATGGTATCTTTCTTTTTGTACTGCCTACCAGCAGTATTTTAGAGAATGGGTATGCCAGCTTATCCAATTTTTTTGAATTGGCGCCCTGGATACTCTTATTTTTAGTTCCGGCTATTGGCATGAGAACTTTATCTGATGAAATTAAAAGCGGTACAATAGAATTATTAAAAACAAAACCCCTTTCGGGTTGGCAGATCGTTTTAGGAAAATATATTTCCATTCTTATTGTATTGGTTATCGTAATTATTCCCACATTTATTTATGTATATACCATTGATGTATTAAGTGCCACCGCCAGCATTGATACGGGTGGTATTGCCGGGAGTTATATTGGTTTATTGATGCTGGGCGCTGTATTTGCTGCTATCAGCCTTTGTTGCAGTGGGCTTACAGCAAATGCCGTTGTTGCTTTTTTAATTTCGGTATTTGCCTGCCTCATTTTATATTTTGGCTTTAGTGCATTAAGCAAGCTACCCGCTTTTAGTGGGGGTGCAGATTATTATATTGAAATGCTGGGGATTGATTTTCACTATCGCAGCATAAGCCGTGGTGTAATGGATAGCCGTGATATGATTTATTTTTTAAGTATTATTTATTTCTTTTTATTAATTACCGTTAAAAAGCTGCAATCAAAAACAACCTGATCGGGCATTCTACACTATGGCTTTTAAAAAACAATATGATTCAAGAGTAGGGGTCCTTATTATAGGATTCTTTTTATTGTTATTGAACTGGGCTGCCTCCGTATGGCATACCCGTGTTGACTTTACATCAGAAAAAAGGTTTACCCTGAGCGAAGCCACTAAAAAATTATTAAAGAAAACTGAAGGGGTTGTACAAGTGCAGGTTTTTTTAAAAGGAAACTTACCCAGTGGGTTTAAACAATTAGGAAAATCTACTGAAGAAATGCTCCAGGAGTTTAAAGAAGTGGCAGGAAATAAAATAGAGTATCATTTTATTTCTCCTGACGAAAAAATTCCGGGTACGGGTACAAGTTATGCTGATACCCTCGGTGCGATGGGTTTGTATCCTATAAATCTTACTTCGCAGGTAGAGCAGGGGCAACAGCAACAATTGGTTTACCCGGCAGCGCTGATTGAATATAATAACCTGCTGATGCCCGTTTCGCTTTACCAGGGAAAAACACCACTCATCAACTTCCAGGAGTTAAGTAGCGCTGCTGCATTATTGGAATATAAACTGGCAGATGGTATTTCTAAAATTACTATTAATGAAAAGCCGGTTGTTGCATTTGCCATTGGTAATGGTGAACCCGAAGATTACAGTACGTATGACCTAGTGCAAAATGTACTAAAACCCAATTATACACTGTTTACTTTTAATTTAAAAACGCAACCCCTATTGCCCAGGGAATTTAAAGTATTGCTGGTAGTGAAACCTACCATACCATTTGGCGATGATGAAAAATTAAAACTGGATCAATATGTAATGAATGGCGGTAAAATAATTTGGTTTGTAGATCGGTTAAATGCCGAGATGGATAGCCTTCAAATAAAAAATGAAGTGATCGCTTACGATAGAAACTTAAACCTCTCTGATCTGTTTTTTAGATACGGTGTACGCCAAAACCCCGACCTGGTGATGGATTTGCAATGCGACCAATTACCTTTTGATGTAAATGGGAATGGCCAGTTTGAATTATTGCCCTGGAATTATTTTCCCGTTTTTGATTCTAAAAACAATCATCCCATCAACCGGAACCTGGGCTTTGTTGTAGGCAGGTTTGTAAACTCTATTGATACCGTAGAAGCACCGGGAATTAAAAAAACCGTGCTACTCAGTTCTTCTGCCAATGCCCGGAAAATAGGCACGCCAGCACTTATCAGCGGTAAAGAAAATGTGAACGCCCCTGAAGATGATAACTTTAAAACAGCAAATATCCCGGTAGCTGTATTGTTAGAAGGTAAATTTCGTTCCCTGTATGCAAACCGGCTTTCACAGTCAATGCAGGATAGTCTGGTAAAATATAATGCACAATATTTGCCCGAAAATATCCATGATACCAAAATGATCATGGTGGCTGATGGAGATATTCCCTTAAATGCGGTCATCAAAGGCGGGCAACCCATTGCCATGGGCTTGAACCCTTACACTTATGGAACGCAGCGGGAATTTATGTTTGCTAACCGGGAATTCGTTATAAACTGCCTTGAGTTTTTAGTAAATGAAAATGGTTTAAGCGAAGCCCGGGCCAAAGATTTTGTGGTACGGTTATTAGATATTAAAAAGGTAAAAGAAGAAAAAATTTTTTGGCAGGCCATCAATACGGCGTTGCCCATTCTTTTAGTTATCATATTCGCATTATTTTTCACCTGGATGCGAAAAAGAAAATATGCAAAAACAAGGGCATGAATAAAACTGAGATTACGTATGTTGTTTTTATAGGATTGATATTGCTTGCTTTGCTTTTCGACCTTGGCTTACTGAGTAAAAAAAACAAAGTTGTTACTTTAAAAGCAGCACTCATTCAAACATTTTTTTGGGTGATATTGGCTTTTGCGTTTTGCATTTTTGTTTATTTTGAAAATATTCATGGCCAGGGTAAAGAAGATGTTATTCAGTATATTTCTGCATACCTGCTGGAATGGTCGTTGAGTATAGATAATATTTTTGTATTTATTATCATCTTTTCGTTTTTTAAAGTTAAGGAAGATCACTACTCCCGGGTATTGTTGCTGGGGATATTAATGGCTATCGTTTTTCGTATCATATTTATTGCGGTAGGAAGCGAATTGGTAGCTCGTTTTAGTTGGGTGATGTATGTATTTGGTATTTTTCTGGTGGCAACCGGTATTAAAATGTTCAGTAGCGGAGATGATGAAGAATTTGAACCGGGTAAAAATTGGGCATACAAACTCATGCGAAAAATGTTTCGTACTACCGATGAAGAACCCAATGGCAAATTTATTATCTATAAGGATGGCAAGCGGCATTACACTACATTGTTCATGGTTGTTATTATGCTGGGTCTTATCGATTTGGTTTTTGCAGTTGACTCAATCCCCGCTGTATTTTCAATTATCCCCGATCCAAGTAAGAAAATGTTGATTTATTCTTCAAATATTTTTGCGGTGCTGGGTCTTCGTAGTTTATTCTTTTTATTAAAAGGAGCCGCCAGCCGATTCGATTATTTACAACAGGGTATTGCCATTGTCCTTTTATTTATCGGTATAAAAATGTTATTGCCTTTACTGGCATTTGCAGGTGTGCATAATGATTATTTGCACATGCCCGTTTGGATATCTTTGCTGGTAATTGTTGCCTGTATTGGCGGATCAATTTTATATTCCATTTATCAAAAACGAGAAGATCAAACGGAAGAAGATGCCTCAGCACAAAATAAATAGCACTTGTCATTTACTTTAAAAGATATTGCCCAAATAATTGGAGCATCCTGGGAGGAGCCACCGATTGATAACCCGGTTATCGAATATTTATTAACCGATAGCCGGCGATTACTATTTCCATCTGCTACTTTATTTTTTGCTTTGCCGGGTACAACTAAACAAGGAATTGATTTTATTGAGGCGTTATATCAAAAAGGTCAGCAATATTTTGTTGTTCCGGTTACTTATCACTTAAAAGAAAAACTTAAAGGCGCTATTTTTTTAAAAGTAACAGATTGCCTGCAGGCATTACAACAAATTGCTGCCGCACAAAGAAATAAATTTTCTTATCCGGTCATTGGCATTACGGGTAGTAATGGTAAAACCATTGTGAAAGAATGGCTGTATCATTTACTAAGCAACGATTATAATATTACCAGGAGCCCAAGGAGTTTTAATTCGCAAACGGGCGTACCGCTTAGTGTTTGGCAAATGAATGAAAATAATAACCTGGCAATATTTGAAGCAGGTATTTCTTTGCCCGGTGAAATGGATCGGCTGCAAAAAATGATCAACCCCGGTATTGGTATCCTTACATTCATTGGAGAAGCCCATGCTGAAGGATTTCCCGGTAGGCGTGAGAAAATAAATGAAAAATTAAAATTATTCATTGCTTCCAGTCTTTTGATCTATAATAAAGATCAACAAGAAGTGGATGATGCGGTTAAGCAATTTGTGCACGAGAAAAATAAAACTCTTGAAACTTTTACCTGGGGGCAAATGGCCAAAGCAGATCTTTTGATTTCAGACCTAAACTTCATGGAATTTGAAACTGTTGTAAATGCAATTTATAAAACAAAAAATTTTACGTTCACCCTCCCTTTTACAGACAAAGCATCCGTTCATAATGTGCTAACCTGTATTTCAGTGATGCTTTATCTCGGTTATTCAGCTTCTATTATCAATGAAAGAGTAAAGCCATTAAAGCCCATTGCTATGCGGCTTGAGCAAAAGCAGGGGATTAACAATTGTTCCATTATTAATGATAGTTATAATACAGATATTAATTCATTGCAAGTGGCGCTGGATTTTTTGCAACAGCAGCAACAGCATCATAAGCAGACTTTAATATTAAGCGACTTGTTGCAATCGGGTATGGAGGAGGAAAAATTATATGCCAGCATTGCCGCAATTTTACATAAAAAAAATCTTTTCCGGTTTATCGGGATTGGGATTCAATTAAAAAAATACGCTTCTTTTTTTCATGGTATTCCGCATATTCATTTTTTTGACAGTACCGAAGCGCTATTGGCTAATTTACCATTCCTGCATTTGCAAAATGAAACTATTTTATTAAAAGCAGCCAGGATTTTTCAGTTTGAAAAAGTAAGCCGTGCATTAGAACAAAAAATGCATGAAACCTATTTAGAAATAGATTTAAATGCACTGCGGCATAATTATAAAACATTCAAATCATTTACAACTCCATCCGTAAAAATGATGGCTATGGTGAAAGCCTTTAGTTATGGAAGCGGCAGCTACGAAATTGCTTCTTTACTGCAACATGCAGGGGCAGATTACCTGGGCGTTGCATACGCAGATGAAGGGGTCGAACTTCGTAAAGCCGGCATCTTAGTTCCCATAATGGTTATGAATACAGAAGAGGCAGGCTTTGATAAAATAATTCAATATAACCTGGAGCCGGAATTATATTCATTTAATATTTTACTGGCATTTAAAAATTATTTGCTGCAACATGGAATAAAATCTTATAAAGTTCATCTGAAATTAGATACAGGCATGCACCGGCTTGGCTTTGAAGCAGCTGCTATTCCTCCTCTTTGTTCTCATTTAAAAGATGCAGCTTGCTTTCAGGTAGCATCTGTTTTTTCGCACCTGGTAGGTAGTGCAGAAATGGAACATGATGATTTTACACAATTTCAATATGAGTCTTTTTTACAAATGGCAAGAGAAATTGAAAATGTACTGAATTACCGTTTTATTCGTCATATTGCTAACTCTGCGGCAATTAAAAGGTTTCCCAAAATGCAATTAGATATGGTAAGGCTGGGTATTGGCCTCTATGGTATAGACAGGGATAAGGTTACACAAAGTTTATTAAAAAATGTGACTACATTAAAAACCACCATTTCACAAATCAGGCAAATTAATAAAGGAGAGTCCATAGGATATAGCCGAGCAGCAATTATGCCTTACGATGGTACGATTGCTACTGTGCGTATTGGGTATGCTGATGGCTATCCCCGGAGCCTTGGGAACGGTGCAGGAAAAATGTTGGTGAATGGACAGTTAGCGTCGGTACTGGGTAGCGTTTGTATGGATATGCTCATGCTGGATGTAACGGGTATAGAGGTAGCTGAAGAAGATGAAGTGATTGTATTTGGCGAAGAGCTTACCGTAACCATGCTGGCAAATTGGGCAAATACGATCCCCTACGAAATATTGACAAATATATCCCAACGGGTTCGGCGGGTCTATTACCAGGAATAGATATGATGAGTGATTATTTTTTGTTAAGGTTTATCACTATACCATTCTAAAATTTCAAATTTCAGCTTTACACTTATCTTTGTTCCTTTATGAAAAAAACACATGTTGCGTTATTTATTGCTTTAATCCTGATAGCAGACCAGGCGCTTAAAATATATATCAAAACACAATATCCGATCAATACCTCTAAACATGTTATTGGAGATTGGTTTCAATTTTACTTTGTAGAAAACCCCGGTATGGCCTATGGTTGGAAGTTTGGGGGTAACTGGGGAAAGCTGGCCCTCACTATTTTCAGGATGGCAGCCGTAGTAGGGGGCACCTGGTATTTGGGGCATATAATAAAAAAAGGGTATAAAACGGGCTTTATTATTTGTGCCGCATTGGTGTATGCCGGGGCATTTGGAAATTTAATTGATTCTATGTTTTACGGGATGATATTTGATAAAGGGATGTTGTTTGATCCGCTAATGGGAGATTATGTAAGTTATGATGGATTGGCTCATTTTTCTTCAAATGGATATTCTTCTTTTTTGCATGGCAACGTGGTAGATATGTTTTATTTTCCTATTATTAAAGGCCATTTTCCTACCTGGTTTCCAATTTGGGGGGGTGAATATTTTGAGTTTTTCAGGCCCATATTTAATATTGCAGATGCTGCTATCAGTACAGGGGTAATAACAATATTTTTATTTCAAAGGCGCTTTTTGGGTCTTCGCCCCGGGCAAAATGAATCCCATACGGTAGAGACTGGAGCAATTATTGATGATCATACACAGGTTTCATAAAAAAATATATCTTTAGCTAAATTTTTAATTGATGAGATTTATAAAAACCCTATTGATTTTTACAACAGCTATTCTGTTTTTAGTAGCCTGTGAAAAAGAAAATAGTTATGAAGGTGGAATTGTTGGGCCATCTGATGGTACTTTAAAAAGTGATGGTGGTGGCAATTGCCTTCCCAATTTTGTGAATGGTATTTATAAGGCAGGAAGGGGGCTGGGTAGTACCAATTATATAGATGTACAGTTAAATGTAACCACACCGGGTTCTTACGTAATTACTACCGATACGATAAATGGAATTTATTTTAAAGCACTGGGTATTATTTCTACTGCAGGAAATAATACAGTACGTTTAATGGGGGGTGGCACTCCAATAGCTGTGGGGCCTTTTAATTATACTGTTAAGTATGATTCCAGTACTTGTGTAATAAATATATTAACCGTTCCTGCTAATACCCTTCC
The DNA here is from genome assembly GCA_016710595.1 of Niastella sp. Lineage (GTDB taxonomy): Bacteria > Bacteroidota > Bacteroidia > Chitinophagales > Chitinophagaceae > Ferruginibacter. Next base: position 1,249,058 of record JADJVM010000008.1, on the reverse strand, counting down.
TGGCATCTATAAATTAAACGGGCACCCCGATAGTTGCCTTAATTATAATGTAAATGGAACGTACAAAGTAGGCGTTGCTTTAAACCCAACGAATAGCATCACATTTAATACGAATGTTAGTATTCCCGGTACATATAACCTGGCCGTTCAATCATTTAATGGAATGTTGTTTTCCGGCTCGGGTGTATTTTTAAATGCAGGGGTAAATAGTGTAACCCTTAGCGGATTTGGTACTCCGCTTGAAGATGGTATTTGGCTTACACAGGTAAGCAGTGATACCCTTACCAAATGCCGTTTTGCATTAATTGTATTGCCTGCGAGTGGAACCAGCGCTGCTGTTTTCTCAATGGGCGGTGGCGGCGGAAGTTGTGCAAACTTTACCAGTTCCGGTACTTATACTGCCGGTACTCCGATGAGTGGCGCTAATACCGTAAAAGTAAATGTAATAGTAAGTAGTGTGGGCGCTTATACGATAGCCAGCAACACTATAAATGGAGTAACATTTTTAGGAATGGGTAATTTTTCTGCAACAGGTACACAATCTGTAACGCTTACCGCAACAGGTACGCCCACCGCAGCAGGCGCTTTTAATTTTGCTGTAACGGGTGGAAGTTCTACATGCAATTTTCCACTTACTTTTAATTAATTTATAAAATTTATTCCTGGTTCACAGGAACAGAGAATGCCGGAAAATTTTCCGGCATTCTCTGTTTTCAATATTTTATCAGTAAAATAGCAATTATAAATCTCACTTATTCCTTTAATAATTTTCTTCTGATAATATTGCCATTCTGTTCGATTACAATAAAATAAATAGCATTTGGTAAAGCTGAAAGATCATCTATATTAATTTGATTATTTCCGGTAAATACTTGCTTTTTATATGCTCTTATTTGTTGCCCCTTTTCAGTAAATAAACCAATATTCACTAAAGCGGGCGAAGCTGTTAAAAGATTAAGTGACAAACCGGAATTAAAAGGATTTTTTATGGCTATTAAATCAAATTGAACATCTGCACGTAAAACAACAATGCTACTCAATTTCCATAATCCATTTTTATCAATCATTTTCACCCTGTAGTATCTTGGGCCATGCAATGGCCTTACATCGGTATAGTTATATATGACAGAGGGAATGTTTAATGCCATGGCTTCCCCAATTTTTATAAAGTCAAGATTATTATCACTACTTTCAATTTCATACCGGTCAATATCAGATTCGTTCGTAGTTGTCCAGGTAATGAACCCTTTATTTGTGTCAATAATTTTAGCTTTTAACTGTGCAAAATCACTTTTTAGGATCACACCGCAGGTTACAATCTGGAGCATGGTTGTATTGCCATCCTGGTAAGCACAGGAAGTTGAATTTAAATTCGCTGCTGTTGTAGCAACAATCACCCTGAAATATTTTCCACTGTCTGCATAAGTAGGTATAAATGCCGGTAGTACCGCCACGTATTGATATTTACCATTTACCAAAACGGGTGTTCCAATGCCTGATGTACCGGGGCCTACCATATCTGTCCATATTGTACCACCTACATTGCTTACCTGCCATTTATAAAATCGGTAACTATTGTAAATATGCCTAATGGTATCAGATAATTGAACTGGTGCCGATACTTCTTTACATGCAATATAAGCCGGGTTATAATTCATTGTTAACGAAGGGCCGCAATGCGCTATGGTAATATCATCTATGGCCCAATCGTTTCCACCTCCACCGGGTGAGTTATTTCTAATAGCAAATACTGCGCTGTTTTGAGCAAATCCTGTTAAAAAAGTAAATCCAAATTTTTTCCAGGGTTCATTCCTGTCATATTTTATATCACCGGATGTATAATAAATAAGTCCATCTACTTCATAACTTAAATTGGGCCTTACCCCCGATGAATCATTTCCCGGGTAAGGTAAAAATCCGTTGCTGCCACTTCCGTTCCCATTACTATCACAGCTGCAGCGTGGGCAAAGGTTTCTAAACCAGGCACTAAATTCATAGTAAGTATTGGGGCATAAATTATTAAGTGTTTCCTGGTATGCCAGGTCAGTATTATAACTTGCATTTACCAATACAAAATAGCCACCTCTCTTTCCGGGAGCTACAGGCGGATTGCCCATTGCAGTATTGGCAGCACTTGTATGGTCGCCACTAATATCCCATAACCCAAATACCCTGTTAAGGGCCGGAGATTCCGGCATGGGTGCATGTGTATTGATAATACCGCTGGGGCTACTATTATTTACAATGGCATAATAATAATCATTGGGCTGCCCTGTTGAAATATTTTGTTTGATGTAGGTAGTTGTAAATCCTAAGGGAGCTACCCGGTTTTGTACAGTGCCGCTGGCAAAAGTACCCAGTGAATCAGATGCTGCGCTAATATTCTTTCCATCTTCGCAAGCATTACTATATTTCAATAAAATAATCCTGCTACTGGGAAAAGTATTGGTAAACCAACCATTATTGGGCGTAACCATTTTATATTTTACTGAACCATTATTGAATGTAATGATAGAACCATAAGCAAGTGCCGGGTCAATACGTACCCGGTAACATGCCATCATAATGCAATGCGATTTATAAAAACTGGGTTTACTGGTATCTGATCTTATCCTGCCACCCCTTGTACCATTGGCGTTATTTCCAAGGTTTATGGTAATATTATTTCCTACAATACTCCCCTGGTCCGCATCAATACCAGAAGTGAATGGGCCTTTATAGGTAAGCCCTTGATTGGTAGCAACCCGAAGTGAATTGTTGATGAAAGTGGTGTGCGCTGGTACGATATCAAAAACCTGTACGCTATCAATTGCTGTATATGAAGTAGTTTTTTTAACAGCGATGGTAACCCTAATTTCTAATGTATCACCGGGGTTAAAAGTACCCCCGCCATTTAACTTAGATATATTTACATAGCTTTTACCTATATCTACACGCCCACCTTGTGCATATCCTTGTTTAGCAATGAAAAAAAATAAGGATAATAAACTAAAAAAAAGTAAATTTTTTCCCATACTACATTATTTAAAGAAAGTAATTTGTTCACGGATTGTTTGTATATGGTACTCTCTTTTATTAAACGTAATACAGTATATTTTATTTCAATATTTTTTAAGATTATTTTATTGGTTAATAATAATTTATAGAAAAAATACTATAGGTTTGAAACTAGCGTTTAAGAATATGAGTACTAACCTATTTACACTCAGTTGTTACATAAAATTGAAATTTTATGAAGACGATTTTTTGCTTATTCGTATTCTTACTATTTGTATCTCTTTCTTTTGGGCAGGGTGAATCTTTTTTGGCTAAAGAAGTTTTAAATCAAAAACCTGAAAATCCCTCCGATAGATATAAATTGAGGCACCCATTTGGCCTGGTATATGGGCCTGATGATTCACTTTGGATAAGTGAGCGTAGGGGTAGAGTGATAAAAGTACATCCCGTATCGGGAATGAAAAGGGATATTCTTAATATTGGCCCTTCAGTAAAATTTACAAATAGTGGTACCAGTATAAAGCAGGATGGTATGATGGGTCTTGCTTTACATCCTGATTATCCTTTAATTGATTCTTTCTTTATTGCATACGCTTACGATCTTGCCGGCGTTACCAAGGTAAGAATTGCTGAATATGCAGTTAAAAATTATACCATTACAAGCCGTTCCGGTAATGAAAGAATAGTAATTGAAAATTTACCGGCTGCTGTAGATCATAGTGCCGGCAGATTAATTATAGGCCCTGACCGTAAATTATATTATAGTATTGGAGATCTCGGGGCCAACCAGTTTGCATTAAGATGTAACCCCAATCGTGCACAGGATATACCAACATCTGCAGAATTAACAGCAAAAAATTATATCGCTTACCAGGGAAAAGTACTACGTATTAATCTGGATGGTAGTATACCTGCTGATAATCCTACGGTAAAAGGAATCAAAAGCCATATCTATACTTTTGGCCACCGAAACCCAAATAGCCTGGTATTTGCAAAGAATGGACAACAACAGGATTTTGCAGGAGCAAAATTATATAGTGCAGAAAACGGGCCTGCAGAAGATGATGAGATCAATCAATTAATTGCAGGAAAAAATTATGGATGGCCCTATTATTCCGGTTACCGGGATGATAAGATTTATCAATATAGAAATTGGTCATCTGCACCCAATTGCAGTTCTTATCCGGCACCCGGGGCTGAACCCGAATGCTCCACCCCACCACCAGGCACTGTAATTATGAATGAATCCGATACTTTATTACCGAATGCACAGTTCCCGATGCGTACCTTTTTTACACCCACTACGGGTTCTATTGCCTGTAGCTGGTTGAGTAACCCTACGGTAGCGCCCGCCAGTATCGCCTATTATGGGTTTGATAACAGGATACCCGGCTGGCAAAATTCTATTTTAATGAGTACTTTAAAAGAAGGCACAGTATTTAGGTTAAGATTGAGTGCCGATGGCAATAGCTTTGAGGATTTACCTAATGGTTCAGATACGGCACGTTATTTTAGAGAAGAAAACAGGCTTCGGGATATTGTAATTGGTAAAGACGGAATTAGTTTTTATATCATTACTGATAGTGTTGGCCAAACTTCGGGGCCTACTACGGGTAACCCAAATCAATTGAATGACCGGGGTGCCATTTTAAAATATGTATATAATGGTGCCGTTTTGTCTATTGACGAACCTGTTAATAATCCAGGTGCAGACAGGTCCTTTGTAAAAATATATCCTAACCCTGCCAATCAATTTATTACTATTGAATCTAAAAGAAATGTAGCGAAGCCCATCCAATATCATTTGTATAATGTGGTAGGTAGTTTAGTAAAAAAAGGAACCAGTACTAAAGATTTATTTACCATTGCTGCAATGGATTTACCATCGGGGCTTTATATCCTTGAGTTGAGAGATGGGCACGACATTAAATTTACAACTCAAAAAATATTTATTCAAAAATAGGGTTCTCTTGAGCAGTATAGTTTAAGTGGCATCAAAAAAAATGGAGCATCTTAATACAAGGAATACATCAGTTACATCTATTTTTTTTGAAAGCTTTTTAAATTAAATCTTTCCAACCATTTGGGCAGGAACTACCCATTCATCAAATTCTGCTGCTGTAAGATAACCTAATTTGATGGCCATCTCTTTAAGTGTGCTATGTTCTTTATGTGCCTTTTGTGCAATCTCTGCCGCTTTATAATATCCTATTTTAGGATTTAATGCTGTTACAAGCATGAGAGAATTAGAAACATGTTTTTCAATATTGGCTAAAATGGGTTCAATGCCTGCAGCGCATTTATCATTAAATGAAACACAGCCATCACCTAATAACCGGGCGCTATGTAAAAAATTATAAATCATTACAGGTTTAAAAACATTTAATTCAAATTGACCATTGCTTCCGCCAATACTTATGGCAACATCATTGCCCATCACCTGTGCGGCAATCATGGTAAGCGCTTCGCATTGTGTTGGGTTTACCTTACCTGGCATAATAGAAGATCCCGGTTCATTATCAGGTATATGAATTTCACCAATGCCGCTGCGGGGTCCACTGGACAGCATACGGATATCATTTGCAATTTTCATTAAACTTACGGCTACTGTTTTTAATGCGCCATGAGCTTCTACAATCGCATCATGTGCAGCCAATGCTTCAAATTTGTTTTCGGCTGTTATAAATGGAAGGCCGGTGAGTGTGGCAATATGTTTGGCAACATTTACATCGTACCCATCGGGTGTATTAATGCCTGTGCCTACGGCAGTACCACCCAAGGCAAGTTCTGATAAATGAGGCAAACTGTTTTTTATTGATTTAATACCGTGTGTAAGTTGCGATGCATAGCCACTAAATTCCTGGCCTAAAGTAAGGGGTGTAGCATCCATAAAATGTGTGCGCCCGATTTTTACAATTTGCATAAACGCTTTGCTTTTTTCAAGCAATGTGTCTCTTAATTTTTCTATACCCGGAAGCGTTGTTTCCACCAGGATTTTATATGCTGCTATATGCATGGCAGTAGGAAAAGTATCATTGCTACTTTGGCTTTTATTTACATCATCATTGGGATGTAAGAATTTTTCTTTATCACTAAGTTTGCCACCATGCAATACATGGCCGCGGTATGCTACAACTTCATTTACATTCATATTGCTTTGGGTTCCGCTTCCCGTTTGCCAAACTACAAGTGGAAAATAATCATCCATTTTGCCGGATAGTATTTCATCGCAAACCTGGCCAATCAGGGTAGCTTTTTCCTGTGATAATATTCCTGCATCTACATTGGCAAGCGCTGCTGCTTTTTTTAAATAAGCAAAGGCTTTAATAATTTCTTTTGGCATCCTATTGATATCCTGTGCAATTTTAAAGTTATCAATGCTGCGTTGTGTTTGTGCGCCATAATAAGCCTCTGACGGCACTTTTACCTCACCCATTGTATCTTTTTCTATTCTGTATTCCATATTATATAATTGATTTTTTTGTTATTGTGATTGCAAAGATACAGCCCAAATTTGTGACTTAAATGCAGGCATTGTACATCCCTTTAACAAGGCTGTGCTAAACTTTGGTAAATTTGTGGGGTCAAAAACTACAAAACATCCAATTTGTATTGAAAAATTTTATCTTATACTTTATTTTTTTAGCAGTCTTAGCTTCCTGCCATAGCAGTAAGCAAACAACCAGCAGGCCTGTATCAAAACCGGGAGTAGCTACAAATAAATTAGGCGCCCCCATAGCCATCAATAGAAATGAGTTTGTGAAATACGCAAAAACATTTTTGGGAACCCCGTATTTGTATGGATCTACTAACCCGGAAAAAGGATTAGATTGTTCGGGATTTGTTTTAAATGTGTTTAATCATTTTAATATAAAGGCTCCCCGTGTTACAAAAGAATATACTAACGAAGGGAAAGAAGTATCCATAAAAAATGCAAAACCGGGAGATATTATATTATTTACCGGATCTCATAATGCAAATGGCATTGTAGGCCACATGGGGATTATTACCGGTAATAATAGCAGGTTACAATTTATACATGCTGCTACCAGTAAGAATATCGGCGTTATTTTAAGTTATTTTGAAGGCTATTATCAAAAGCACTTTGTAAAGATCATCAGGGTGCTTGAGTAATTTTATTTACCCTGGAATATGGCTTTTCTTTTTTCTAAAAAAGCAGCAGTACCTTCTTTCATATCATCGGTACCAAAGCAATGGCCAAAGGCTTCTATTTCTTTTTCGAAACCACTTTTCCCATTTGTATAAGCGCTATCACTTACCACTGCTGTATTGATGCATTCAATAATTTTTGCAATGGCAATGGGCGCTTTTGTATTAATAAGGGTGAGTATTTCTTTGGTTTTGTCAATCAATTGATCCGGCGCTGTAACATAATTCACCAGGCCTAACTTTAATGCTTCATTAGCATCAATTAATCCGGCAGTCATTTGTAACTCCATGCTTTTACCTTTTCCAATAAGTTGGGTTAATCTTTGGGTGCCGCCATAGCCGGGAATTAATCCAAGGTTCACTTCGGGTTGGCCAAATTTTGCATTTTCACTGCAAAGCCTGAAATGACAGGCCATGGCAAGTTCGCAACCTCCTCCCAATGCAAATCCGTTAACGGCAGCTATTATTGGTTTTGCACTATTTTCTATTTTAAAAAAAACATTTTGCCCCCGGCGGCTTAATTCCATAGCTTGCTCAGTAGTTAATCCGCCAAATTCAGTAATATCTGCCCCGGCTACAAAAGCTTTTGGCCCGGCACCTGTAATAAAAGCCGATTTTATATTGGCATCTTTATTTACTTCATCAATGGCATGATCAAGTTCTGTAAACACATCCTTATTTAAGGCATTCAATTTATCGGGTCGGTTAATGATGATTTGACAAATATTATTTTCTACTGAAAACAGGAGGGTTGTATAGATCATTTTTTTTGTACAAAGATATGGTACCGGGTATAAATGCAAATACCCGGATTGATAAGCCTTCGCTTATATTTGTAGTATGAGTTTTTTAAGCATCATTACGTACACTGGCATCTTTGTATTTGCGCTTACTGGGGCTTTTAAGGCCCGTGCTCATAAAATGGATGTATTTGGCGGATTGGTGGTGGCTTTTGCAACTGCTTATGGTGGCGGCACTTTAAGGGATTTATTAATTGGTATAAGGCCCGTGAATTGGATCAATGACCGCTTTGCCCTTACACTGGTAATAAGTGGCGCTATCGTATCTTTTTTATTAAAAAATAATGAAAACCGGTTTAAACGCACCATTTTTTTTACAGATGCTATTGGCCTGGGCATGTTTACTGCAGCAGGTATAGAAGTAGCATTACGTTATGGAGTGAATGATATTTATGCTTTAATTATGGGTGTGATTACGGCTACATTTGGAGGATTAATTGCTGATATCTTTTGTAACCAGGTACCTAATTTATTTAAGAAAGGGGAACTCTATGCTACGGTATGTGCAATAGGAGGGGGTTTATATTTATTATTAAAAAATACAAATCTTAATAACAATGTAGCGCTTGCAATTTGTATTGTCTTAGTAGTTGCATTGAGAATTTATTCAAAAAGGAAAAGGCTCACGCTCCCTGAAATTTAAAAACTTCTATTTTGCTTCACCCAGGTTTTAATGTAATCTGCTATTTCGTGCATGCGGGCACCGGGTGCAAATAATTTACCTGCTCCCATTGATGTTAAGTTCTTCATATCTGCATCGGGAATAATACCGCCCCCTGTGAGTAAAACATCATTCATATTTTTTTCTTTCATCAGGGTTAAAATTTTTGGAAAAACCGTCATGTGGGCGCCACTTAAAATACTTACGCCAATGGCATCAACATCCTCCTGTAAGGCAGCATTTACAACCATTTCCGGGGTTTGACGAAGTCCTGTATAAATTACTTCCATGCCTGCATCCCGTAAAGCTGTCGCAATTACTTTTGCTCCCCGGTCGTGGCCATCCAGGCCTACTTTGGCAACCAATACCCTAATGGGACGATTTATTTTCATGCGTTAAAGATATTTAATGCTGCAGAAACCCGGCCAATGGTTTCATCTTTTCCAATTTTTTCAGCAATCATAAAAACAGCCGGGCCAAATTTGCCGCCTACTAACATTACTCTAAAAGGAAGTTGCAGTTCACCTGCTTTAATATTTTTTTCGGTAGCCAGCGATTTAAAAATATTTTCAATTTCATGCATTTCCCAATGCGGGAGGTCATTCATTTTTTTAATAAGCGCATTAAAAAATTCACTCTTTTCTAAATTCCATTTTGGTTTTACTGATGCTACATCCCATTGTTCCGGTTTTTTAAAGAAATAAGAAGCTTGTATATAAAAATCCGGTAATAATGTGCAACGGTCTTTTACAAGTTCTATAATAGAATCAAATGCATCCTCATCCTGTATAGCAATTCCTTTATCTTCAAAAATTTGTTTGATGGGAATTCTCAATTGAGAAACGGATAATTTTTTAATCCACTCCTGGTTGAACCATTTTGCTTTTTCAAAATCGAATTTTGCGCCACTTGTATGCACCCGGTCTAAAGAGAATTTAGCAATTAGTTCGTTTATATCGAATAATTCCTGTTCACTTCCATCATTCCAGCCAAGTACGGCTAACTGGTTTATGAAAGCTTCGGGTAAAAATCCTTTTTCATAAAACCCTTCAGTCAATTCATTGGTTTTAGGGTCTGTCCAATTCATGGCAAATACCGGGAAACCATATTTTGCTCCATCTCTTTTACTCAGTTTCCCGTGTGGTCCTAATATAAGTGGAAGATGCGCCCATTGTGGCATCCATTCAAGACCAAACAAATATTTCCAAAGCAGGATATGAACGGGGGCACTACTTAACCATTCTTCCCCCCGAAAAGCGTGCGTAATTTTCATGAGGAAATCATCTACCACCACGGCCAGGTGATAGGTGGGCATGCCATCTGCTTTTAATAAAACTTTATCGTCTACCAGGCTACTGTTAAAGCTTACTTCGCCATGCACCATATCAGTAAAAGAAATGATTTCATTTTCAGGCATTTTTATCCGTATCACATACGGTGTGTTGGAATGTATGAGTTGTTGTGTTTCTGCTTCCGTAAGTACAAGCGAATTCTTCATGTTCATACGAGTATGCCGGTCATATTGGGGGGAGGGATTTTCTTCCGTTTTAAAATAACTGCGCATTTTATCCAGCTCTTCTGCTGTGTCAAACGCATAATAGGCTTGTTGCCGGGCTATTAATTGTTCAGCATATTTAAGGTACAACGGTTTTCTTTCACTTTGGCGATAAGGCCCGTATGCGCCAGGTTTTAATGGGCTTTCATCGGGTAACAGCCCACACCAGGCTAAGCATTTGTAAATATATTCTTCTGCCCCCGGTACATACCTGCTTTGATCTGTATCTTCTATCCGTAAAACAAATGTACCCTGCTGTTGCCGGGCAAAAAGATAATTATATAATACTGTGCGTACACCTCCCAAATGCAATCCGCCTGTTGGGCTGGGCGCAAAACGAACCCTAATTTTTCTATCCTCCATATTTATTTATTCTGTTGCAAAGATAAGTTGTTAGGGATACTGATATTTTAGGATTCAGTTTTATCTAAGAGAGCAAATAAAATTAAATTAATTTTGTAATCGTAATATTAAAAGAAGGGCATGTATTATTTTGTAAAAACTCCGGGCTGGTTAAAAAAAGTCTATAAAAATAGAATATGGGATATGCCAGCAAAGGAAAAAGAAACCCTTTACTTAAGTTTTGATGATGGCCCGCATCCTATTATTACACCGGCATTATTAGATGTTTTACAAAATTACCAGGCAAAAGCTACCTTTTTTTGTATTGGAGAAAATGTAAAAAAATACCCGGACGTTTACCAAAGGATTATACAGGAAGGCCATGCAGTGGGCAATCATACACAAACCCATTTGAATGGCTGGAAAACGAAGGATGAAATTTATCTTGCAGATATTAGGGATGCAGCTATCTATATTGATAGCAATTTATTTAGACCCCCTTATGGAAGAATGACCCGTTTTCAGCAAAAACAAATTTTTCATCAACCCAAACCACTCCAGGTAGTGATGTGGTCAGTTATAAGTGGTGATTTTGATGCGGGTATTAATGCCGAAAGATGTTTGCAGAATGTATTGTATAATAGTAAACCTGGCTCTATCATTGTATTTCATGATAGTGATAAGGCAAAAATGAATATGGAATTTGCTGTACCCAGAACCTTAAATTATTTTTCTAAGAAGGGCTTTTGCTTTGATAAAATAGCTTTGTAATGCTGTAAAAAAAATGGGCCTGAGTAGAAACTCTGGCCCGTTTTTAATCCGTACCCTATGAAAACTGGCAACAAGTTACGAGATGAAAGTTGAAACAACAAAAAAAAATATTTTTTTTTAAATTGTCAATTCCCGCTTTTTTAGAAAAAAGATTCAAAATTTTAAATTATGCAGATAATTGATACCCATTGCCATCTATATGCAGCAGAATTTGATAACGATATTGATGACCTCATTAGCAAGGCTAAAACCTTGGGGGTTGATGAGTTCTATATGCCGGCAATTGATAATAGCACACATATTAAAATGGTTAGCCTGGCAGAAAAGTATCCACAATGTTGTTTTTCAATGATGGGCCTCCATCCATGCAGTGTAAAAGAAGACTGGGAAAAGGAAATGGAAATTGTAGTAGATTGGCTTAAACAAAAGGAATTTGCAGCAATTGGTGAAGCAGGGCTTGATTTTTATTGGGATAAAACATTTATCAAAGAGCAATATTTAGCATTAGAAAAGCAAATAGCATTGGCACTAACCTATCAAATACCGCTGGTATTGCATACCCGAAATGCCATGCAGGAAACCATTGGTATTATCAAAAAATATAAAAATACCGGTCTCAGGGGTATTTTTCATTGTTTTGGAGGCAGTGCTGAAGAAGCGCTTCAAATTATTGAAACTGGTTTTTACCTGGGGATCGGCGGCGTGCTTACCTATAAAAAGTCAGGGTTACAAGATGTTATTAAAAATATTGACCTGGCGCATATTGTTTTAGAAACAGATGCCCCTTATCTTAGCCCGGTTCCATATCGGGGTAAAAGAAATGAAAGTGCTTATATTATAGAAGTGGCCAAAAAGCTGGCAGAAATCAAAAACATTCCTGTAGATGAAGTGGCGGCTATAACCAGTATGAATGCAAAAAAAATATTTAAAAATAAAAATGTGTAGCAGTATGGATTTGAAAATTATGAACCGCTTTAGAACGATCGCAATAGCAGAAGGGATTTCGTTTTTAGTATTACTTATTATAGCGATGCCTTTAAAATATTTTTATAACTATCCACATGCTGTCACCTATATAGGGTGGGCGCATGGAGTGTTATTTGTGTTGTATATCGCTTTACTCATTAAAGTTTGGGAAAAGTATAATTGGGGCTTTTTAAAAACGGCCGGTGCTTTTATTGCCTCATTACTACCTTTTGGAACATTTGTATTAGACCATAAATTAAAGAAGGAGTACAGGAATTAATAAAAAAAGTACTTATCATTTTTGAAACAGGAAAACAGCGGAGACGAAGGGATTCGAACCCTTGATACAGTTTCCCGTATACACACTTTCCAGGCGTGCTCCTTCAACCACTCGGACACGTCTCCATTTTTTTGCAGGGAGGCAAAGGTAAGTGCAAATCCTGTGAAAGGAAAATCATTCCAGTATTTTTTCCATTTGCATACTTCGGGATCCTTTTATAAGAATTTGCCTGGCAGTAAAATTTTGTTTTTTGAACCAGTCACCAGCTTCCACGCTGTTATTAAAATGGATAAATGGAGCAGGCAGCTTTTTAAATCCCGGCCCGGCCAACACTACATATTCCCATTGTTTTTTAAGTAAGAGATCAACAATAGCCTGGTGCTCAAAGTCTGAAGCGTCTCCCATTTCCATCATGCTTCCAAGAAATACAATTTTATTATTTCCAGGTAAAGAAGCAAAATTTTCAATAGCCAGTTTCATACTGCTTGGGTTTGCATTGTAGGCATCTAAAATTATTTTATTGCCATCTTTATGCAGCAATTGAGAACGGCTATTGCCCGGTGAATAGGCTTCCAGCGATTCTTTAATTTTTTCATCGGGTACTTTAAATGTTTTACCAATTGTTATCGCAGCTAATACATTGGGTAAATTGTAACTGCCTACCAATTGGGTTAGTACCTGGTTGAGATGTGCGCCCCCTGTAACTTTTACGCAAAGCATTCCGTTAATATCTAAAGCAATACCGGTATAGTCAGCATGATTGGTACCATAACTAACTTTATTTTTAATTCCTTTACTCATATCCAGTAAGTATTCATAATCATTAAAAATGAAAATACTACCGTTATGTATTCGTAAGTAATCAAATAATTCTCCCTTGGCTTTGCGTACCCCTTCCTCACTACCAAAACCTTCCAGGTGTGCTTTTCCGCAATTGGTTATAAGCCCATGGGTAGGCATCGTATATTGGCAATACCCTTTTATTTCATCAGCATGATTTGCGCCCATCTCAATGATTGCAATCTCTGCATCTGGTTTTATTTGCAGCAGTGTGAGGGGGATGCCAATATGGTTATTAAGATTGCCCTGCGTAGTATAGGTTTTAAAAGTACTGCTCAAAACTGCATGAACCAGTTCTTTTGTAGTGGTTTTTCCATTGCTGCCAGTAATGGCAATAAATGGGATTTTAAATTGTAAGCGGTGGTTTTTAGCCAGTTCTTGCAGGGTTTGCAGGGTATCAGTTACCCTTATTATTCTTTCATCTTGAATGCCTGTATCTTCATCTGCAATACAATAAGCGGCTCCCTTTTCAAGCGCCTGTGCAGCAAAGTGATTGCCATTAAATTTGGGGCCTTTTAAGGCAAAGAATATTGAGTCTGGAAGTATTTTCCTGGTATCTGTAACAATGCTGGGATGCTGTAAATAAATTTGGTATAGCTCATGTATTTCCATATTCAAAAATAAAGGATACCATGCAAAAAAAAGCCTCCATTATTTGGAGGCTTATATCATTTATTTTTTCTTCTTTTTATTTTGTTTTCTTTTGGCAAAGATGTTACCATCTTTAAACCCGGGGCCTTCTGGAGGGCCAAGGTAAGATTGGGCACAACGGAAGCCTACTGTGCTTGCTCCCTGGTCTTCTTCCATAAAACGGCGTGCTCCTGGTGATAACCAATAAGGCCTGTCGTTCCAGCTACCACCTTTTATTACACGGCTTTGGTCGCTGATGAGGGAAGTAACGCCATATCCATAATACACCTGGCTGGCAGAATCACCATCTAAATAATTGATAACATTGTTATGCTGGTAATTGGTACGGTTTTTAACTTCTTCGTCAGAAATATCTACTTTTTTCAAGCGGCCTAAGCTATCTCTTTCATATTCGCCGGAACTGTTCTTGTAATATTTTTGGAATTTATTACCTCTGAAATAGTTGAAATCCTGGGCATCTATGGATGTCATGGGCCTGTAAACGTCAGCTACCCATTCGCTCACATTCCCACTCATATTATATAAGCCGAATGCATTTGGATAAAATGTTTTCACCGGGCCTGGTATGGCAGCACGGTCATTTAAACCACCGGCAACACCCATGTTATCGCCACTACCTCTTTTAAAGTTAGCTAAAAAGCTACCTTGCCAGCTTCCCCGGCGATTATCTCTTAATCCATTGGGATTTTTGCTCCAGCTATATATTTGTTCATTGCTAAATAATTCTTCACCGCTTTTTCCTTCTTTTTTACGGGGAGCCGGGTTTTGATCTAATAAACCATAAGCAGCATATTCCCATTCGGCTTCAGTTGGCAGGCGATATCCCATATTTAAGATACCATCTTCTAACCGAACCGTACTACGGGGTTTGCCATTAATATCTTTTAGGTCAGATTTTTTGGGTTTGTTACGTCCCTGGATCATATCAGGGTTCATTAAATATGTTTCTGTATTAAAAGAACCTTCGGCGCCAGCTCCTTTCATTTCTCTTTTAGCGGCATCTTTCTTCAGGTATCCTTTTTTTATGAGGTTTAATTCATTCACCCTATCGGTTCTCCAGATACAAAAATCATAAGCCTGGCGCCAGCTTACCCCTACTACCGGGTAATAGTTATAAGAAGGGTAACGGAAGTAGTACTCTACATAAGGCTCGTTGTAAGCCAGTTCTTCACGCCATACCAGGGTATCGGGTAATGCTTTATATACAATGTTGGTGTCATTGCTGAAAGTGTTTTCCAGCCAATACAGGTATTCTCTGTAATGCACATTGGCAACTTCTGTTTCATCTATAAAAAACGAAGGCACTGTTACCCGGCGGGGAACATTGTTCCAATCGCCCATTACATCATCTTCTTTAGCACCCATTACAAACGTACCGCCTTGTACAAAAACAAGACCAGGGCCGGCTTTGGGGTACTTTACTTTGGCTACATGGAAATTCCCCATGTTCTTATCATCATAATTCCAGCCGGTTACAGCTGATTTTCCTTTTTTCTTTCCAAACAAGCCTCCATTTTTACAGGCTGTAAGTGAAATAGCTGCTATCATTGTAAGCAGCAAAATCTTTCCAGAGATTACTTTTTGCATGTGCATTCGTTTACTAATAGTGTTTAACGAAAGGTTTTCTTTAATTATTGTACTTGGGAGTGATACAAGGTGCGAATATAATGACTTCTTATTAATAAATATCCGGGATTTTAAATTGTAACATTAAATTTATGCCAATAAAAAATAAAATAAATCATCTAAAATCCCCCATAAAACTGGTTAAAATATTTAAAAGGGGCATAATAATAAAATTGATTTCCCGTTATTATTTGACTTTTTTTGGTAGTTTACTTTCATTTAAATAGTTTTGATGCACAAAAAATCTCAAATTTGTAAAATAAAAATTTAACATGATTTTATAATTTTGTTTTTTTTCAGATAATTCCTCATAATTTTACCTTTTTAAAAATTAAATTTAGTATTCAAAGAATTCTACTTAACCAAGACAAACAAAACGCATGAAAAAAGCAACTTTTAAATTAGCTGCCTTAGTTACCTTACTGGGTGGGGTAATGAGTGCCAATGCACAAAATGCTGACCCTATAAACGTGGTAACTTCAGCTGTACCTTTTTTAAGAATATCACCTGATGCACGTGCTGGTGGAATGGGCGATGCAGGTATAGCCACTATACCGGATGCAAATGCTAATTTCTGGAATTTAGGAAAAATTCCATTTTCTAAAACAAACTCAAGTGTTTCATTAACCTATACTCCATGGTTAAAAGATCTTGGTTTAAATGATGTGTATTTATTAACATTAGGTGCTTATCATAAATTAGATGATAATCAAGCACTGTCTTTAGGTGTTCGTTATTTCAGCCTGGGTAATATTCAGTTTACTGATAACTCTGGCAACACTTTAGGTTCTGGCCGTCCCAGGGAATTTAGTGCAGACTTAGGCTATTCCAGGAAATTAAGTTCAAAATCAGGCTTAGGTATCGCAATCCGGTACATTAGTTCAGATCTTGCCAATGGAGCTACCAGCTCTGGCGCTTCTTACAAAAAAGGAAGTACGGTAGCAGGTGATTTACATTATTTCCATAATGGAGCTAAAGAAAATGGCGCCGGTTTTAACTGGGGCGTTACTTTAAGCAACCTGGGTGGTAAAATTGCTTATACAAGCGATGCTACTCAAAAAGATTTTATTCCTGCAAACTTAGGCCTTGGCGGTGCTTACACAAAAGTGTTTGACGAAGACAATAAACTAACTTTTGCATTAGACCTGAATAAATTATTGGTTCCTACTCCTCCAAGCATTGGCGACTCAGCCGGATTGGCTGACTACCGTTCTAAAGGTGTTGTTAGCAGCTGGTTCAGTTCATTTGGTGATGCTCCAGGTGGTGGCGGTGAAGAAATGAAAGAAGTAACTGTTTCTTTAGGTGCTGAATTCTGGTACAAAGATCAGTTTGCTTTCCGTGCCGGTTATTTTTACGAAAGCCCTGAAAAAGGAAATCGTAAATATTTCTCAGTAGGTGCAGGCCTTAAATACAATGTATTTGGATTAAACTTTGCTTACCTGTTACCTTCAGGTTCTGGTACCAATCGCAATCCATTATCTAATACTTTACGATTTGGTTTAGTATTCGATCTAAAATAATTTTAAATTTATTTTTATATCGGCAGCGCTCCTAAATAGGGGCGCTGTTTGTTTTTTTTATCCCTGCTTTTCCGCACCTTTGCGCCATGAGTTATAGAATTGGTTTTGGAATAGATTTTCATCGTTTAGAACAGGGAAAAGCGCTTTGGCTGGGCGGTGTACAGGTTCATCATACAAAAGGAGCTGTTGGCTTTAGTGATGCCGATGTATTGCTTCATGCAATTTGCGATGCTTTGCTGGGGGCCCTGGCGCTTGGTGATATTGGGTTTCATTTTCCAAATACTGATGAACGGTTTAATGGCATCGACAGTAAAATATTATTAAAGGAAACGTATGCGCTCATTCATAAAAAAGGGTACAAAGTTGTAAATATTGACTCTACAATTTGCCTGGAACTTCCTAAAATAATGCCTTATGCACCGGCCATGGCTAAAACCATTTCAGATATTTTAGAACTTACTACAGATGATGTCTCAATAAAAGCTACAACTACCGAAAGGCTGGGCTTTGCAGGCAGGGAAGAAGGGGTATTTGCCTTTGCTAATGCGTTATTAACAAAAGCTTAAACCACGCTCTTTATCATGCCGAATAATAAAGTTGAAATAAAGATCATCAATCACTCAAACAATGAATTGCCCCGGTATATTACAGAAGGGGCATCGGGTATGGATGTGTGTGCACATCTTGATCTACCACAATTAGAACTAAAACCGCTTGAACGTGTTTTAATACCAACCGGGTTATTTATAGAAATTCCTATAGGTTTCGAAGTTCAAATAAGGCCAAGAAGTGGTTTGGCATTGCATAAAGGGATTACCTGCTTAAATACACCTGGAACCATAGATAGTGATTACCGGGGAGAAATTAAAATTTTACTTATTAATCTCAGCGATCAAACCCAGGTCTTACAAACAGGAGAACGGATTGCTCAAATGGTATTGGCTACTGTAGAAAAGGCAGTTTGGATAGTGGCAAATAAACTTGAAGAAACAAAAAGACAGGCTGGGGGTTTTGGCCACACAGGTTCATAATTTAAAAAATAGAATGAAGAAGATAATTAATTTGGTATGCCTGGTGGCACTCGTAGTTTTAGCTTCAAACTGTAAAACAGCTAAAAAAATAAATACTGCCATTGCACCAAGAGATAGTTCTCAGGCAATAAGGCCGCAGGTAAGTAACGATTCATTGCTTAACCAACAAGTAATAGATCAAATTCAAAATCACCATATAGATTTTAATACACTTAATGCCAAAATAAAAGTAGAAATAGAAAATGCGAATGGTAAGCAACCGGATATCACGGCAGTGGTACGAATGATAAAAGATAGTGCTATCTGGATATCATTAACGGCAACTTTTTTAAATATAGAAGTGTACCGGGTTTTAGTAACTCCCGAAAAAGTGATTTTACTCAATAAGCAAAACAAGGAAGTACAATATAGGACACTAGATTATTTGCAGGAAGTAACGGATATTCCATTTGATTTTGAAACACTACAGGATTTTATGCTGGGGAACCCCGTTTTTTTTAATGAAAAGGACGCCCAGCTTAGGATACATGATAATTATATAGCCGTTTCATCTATCACTGATAATTTTAAAAATCTGCTAACGCTCAGTTCTGATAAATACCTGATGCTACATTCTAAATTAGATGATGCAGATATGACCCGCAACCGTACTGCAGATATTAGTTATGATAATTATGAATTCATAAATAATAATTGGTTTGCCAGGTATCGGCAAATATTTGTATCAGAAAAAAATAAATTAGATATACGAATGGAGTTTAAGCAAGTAGAGTTTAACAAACAATTATCGGTACAGTTTAATATTCCGAAAAACTATACACGTAAATAATCCTTATTTTTATTTTTTTAGAAACGTAGGGTGACCCTTTTTAACAGGATTACTTATAAATTCCAAAAATCCAGGCTATGCTCAATAAATTTCTTTTCTTAGTTATTTTTATAAATATTGCTGTTTCTGGTTTTTCGCAAACCCGTGAAGAATTAGAGTACCAGCGCAATCAGCTAAAGAAGGAAATCAACGAAACCGAGAAACTTCTAAATGCCAATAAATCTAAAACAAAAGAGAATTTACTACAATGGCGTCTTATCAATAATAAAGTTTCCCTTCAGAATCGGGTGATTGAAAATGTTAATAAAGACCTGCGTATATTAGATAATAATATTTACAGTATTCAAAGAGACATCAACAGGTACGACAGGTTGTTGGATACCCTTAAAGACGAATATGCCAAGAGCATGGTGTATGCCTATAAAAACAGGAGCAGTTACGATGTATTAAATTTCATTTTTTCTGCTGATAATTTTAATGATGCTATTAAAAGGATTGCCTATTTAAAAAGTTATAGAAATTACCGGGAAATGCAAGGTCAAAATATTTTACGTACCCAGGAGCTCCGCCGTAAACGGATTGAAGATTTGGGCGGTGCTAAAGTAAAAAAGCGGTCAACTCTCAATGAGCAAAGCAAAGAAATGAGTGCATTGGAAAAACAACAACAGGAAAAAGACCGCATTTTAGCTGAGTTAAAGAAACAGGGAAAACAATTGAATACCCAAATGGCAGCCAAACAACGGCAAATGAAAAAAGTATCAAACGCCATTACAGCAGCCATTAAAAAAGCACAGGATGATGCCCGTAAAGAGCAACTGGCAAAAGCAGCAGAGGCAGAACGTAAGCGTAAGGAAGAAAAAAAGCTGGCTGAGAAAAATGCAACGGCAAGTACTACATCAGCAACTGCCACTACCAAACCGGAAGTTACTAAAGAAGTAAAGTCAGTAAATAAGCCCGAAAACGTATTATTAAATACTGCAGAAGCAGTGGCATTAAATGCCAGTTTTGAAAAAAACAGGGGTGCATTGCCCTGGCCTGTAGATAATGGATATGTGCTAATGCATTATGGAAATAATAAATTGCCCAGTGGTGGCGACCTTGTAATTACCTGTACTACCATTGCAACTAACATCGGCTCACCGGTAAAAGCAGTATTTGATGGAGAAGTGATATCTGTTGTGGCTAATGATGAGCAGCCTTTTGTAATTGTACAACATGGAAAATATTTTACTACTTATACCAACTTAAGTAATATTTCTGTTTCCAAAGGCCAGCAAATAAAGAGAGGACAAGTGATAGGCCGTGTGGCAGCTAATTATGATGGAGAAGGAGCTATAGACTTTTATATGAATACCGACAAAGGATTTGTAGATGCTGAAAGCTGGATGAAGCGTAAATAAAATAGCATCAAATTACTTTTTGGTAGAGCGCTTCATATTGAGGTACTATATTTTGAATATCAAATTTTAAGGCTTGTTCCAGTGCATTTTTTCTGAACTGTTGATGTGTCTTTTCATTTCCTAAAATACTGATTGCATGGGCGGCCATATCTGCCGTATCGCCGATGTTGCTCATGTACCCGCAATAGCCATTTATGATGATTTCGGGTAAGCCACCGGCATTGGTAGCAATTACAGGTACTTCGGCTGCCATCGCTTCCAATGCGGCAAGGCCGAAACTTTCATATTCACTTGTAAGTAAGAATAAATCGGAAATGGGTAAAATATCTTCCATCTGCTCTTGCTTACCCAGTAATTTTATTTCACTGCAATCTTCACAATCTCTTATCATCGCTTCAATTGAATGCCGTTCGGGGCCGTCACCAATCATCAGTAACTTAGAGGGTATCTTTTTATTTACTTCTAAAAATACTTTTACTACATCTTCTACCCGTTTTACCTTTCTAAAATTGGAGGCATGCACCAATATTTTTTCTCCTTTGGGCGCAATTAATTTTTTAAATGCATCTACCGGTTTGCGATTAAAGCGTGCAACATCTACAAAGTTGTAAATAACTTCAATCTCTTTTTTAATATTAAAATTTTTATAAGTTTCACTTTTTAGGTTTTCGGAAACGGCTGTCAGCGCATCACTCTCTTCCATAGAAAAAGTAACCACCGGCCGATACGTTTTGTCCCGCCCTACCAGTGTAATATCGGTACCGTGTAAAGTAGTAATAACGGGAATCCTCTTTCCCTGTGCTGCTAAAATTTGTTTTGCCATATAGGCCGCAGAAGCATGTGGTATGGCATAATGAACATGCAGCAGGTTTATATCATAATTGTTTACTACATCTACCATAGTACTGGCGAGTGCTGTTTCATAAGGTGGAAAATCAAATAATGGATAAGTGGGCACCCTTACTTCATGATAAAAGATATTCGCATGAAACCCATTTAACCTAACGGGTTGCTGGTATGTAATAAAATGAACATTATGGTCCTTTTCTGCTAAAGCTTTTCCCAGTTCTGTTGCTAATACACCGCTTCCACCAAAAGTAGGATAGCAAACAATGGCTATATTCATACAAATATGATTAATATGGATGCAATTTAATGATTTCACAGTATCCGCTTTTTTAATCTCCTGGTAGCTGTTTTATGTTGTTATCATTTAATCATATAAAATTTGATAGCCGGATTAAATAATTTTAAAATAAAGAAGCGGATTGTTTAATTTTAGTGTTTATGAAATTATGTAAACTATTCATTGTGGCGCTATGCTGTTATGCTTCGGCAAGTGCCCAGCAACAGGATGAAAAAATAATAAAATCTATTTCAGATGAAATATTAATGAACGGTACAGCGTATGATAATCTCCGTTATTTATGTAAAAAAATCGGGCCCCGGCTTAGTGGTTCGGCCAATGCGGCCAACGCAATAGCAGCTACTGTAAAAATGCTAAAACAAGCGGGAGCTGATACCGTTTATTTGCAACCATGCATGGTTACTCATTGGGAGCGTGGCTCCAAAGAAGTGGCTTTTGCATACTTACCCGGAAACCAAAAGCGGCATTTAAATATTTGTGCCTTAGGAAATACAGTTGCTACAGCATTGGCCGGCGTTAAGGCACAAGTTGTGGAAGTGAAATCCATGGAAGCTTTACATGAACTGGGTATTGCCGGATTAAAAAATAAAATTGTATTTATTAATATACCGATGGATCCACGGTATATAGAAACATTTATAGCATATAGCGAGAGCGGTATTGGCAGGCGGTCCGGCCCGGCACAAGCAGCAAAGTATGGCGCCAAAGCTGTGATTGTACGTTCCTTAGCTAGTAATATTGATCAATTTCCACATACTGGCGCCACACAGTATAATGACTCCTTTCCTAAAATTGCAGCCGTTGCAGTGAGTACAGCCGATGCTGAATGGTTAAGCGCACAATTGGTGAAGTACCCAGCTACAGAAATATTTTTAAAAACAAATTGTAAACTTTTTGCAGATAAACCATCATTTAATGTAATTGGTGAAATGTGGGGTACAGAAATGCCCGAACAAATTGTAAGCGTGGGCGGCCATTTAGATAGCTGGGACCTTGCTGAAGGCGCCCAGGACGATGGTGCCGGTTGCGTTCAATCTATTGAGATCATACGCTGTTTTAAGAAATTAAATTTGCGGCCAAAGAGAACCATCAGGGCTGTTTTATTTATGAATGAAGAGAATGGTTCTAAAGGCGGCATTGCTTATGCGCATCATGCGGAAATAACTAAAGAACAACATATTTTTGCGCTTGAAAGTGATGCAGGCGGTTTTACCCCAAGGGGGTTTAGTTTGCAAATGAACGAATCGCAAGTTGCAAAAGTAAAAAGTTGGGCACCCTTATTTTATAAATATGGTGTTTATCATTTTGTAGAAGGCCATGCCGGCTCAGATGTAGGGCATTTGAGAAAACTGGGAACTGCTTTGGCAGGTTTAATGCCAGACAGCCAACGATATTTTGACCTGCATCATGCAGCGAATGATGTGTTTGAAGCGGTAAGTAAAAGAGAATTATTATTGGGTGCTATAAATATGGCAGCAATGGTATGGTTGGTGTCAGAATATGGATTATAAATATTGAGTAAAAAAAAGATACATGGCAACAGAAGTGGTAAAGCAGGGCATAGAGAAAATTCAACCCAAAAAAGCTGGTGCTTTTAAAAAATTTATGAGGTGGTTTTTCTTTTTCCTGATCATATTTTCAATTGCATTTGGATATTGGAAATATTATTACACCTATAGCGATGGATACCGTAGTGGTTTATTGCAAAAGTTTTCAAGAAAGGGAAATATATTTAAAACATACGAGGGGGAGCTGATCTTAAGTACGGTGGTATCCAGCAAAAATATTCCATTGGCCTCAGAGAAATTTTTCTTTTCGGTGGCCAATGACAGCCTGGCAAAATTGATGCAAAATTTTGAAGGCAAAAATGTACGCATACATTATGTACAAAAAAACGGAACCCTTATGTGGCGTGGAGAAAGCCAGTATATTGTAGATGAGATGAAGTTAGATGACCGGAACCCTTAAATACCGCTATAGAGTAAAAAAATGGTAGGGATTTTATGTAAATTCAATTCCTCCTTTTTCCATGCGGCGACGGTTTTGGTTTTAATCATTTCCTTTTTGGCCGTAATATTTACCGCAATACAAAGCAGGGTTTGTGGCCGGCAGTTTTTTAATAAAGCATCTAATAATGAATGATTGCGGTATGGTGTTTCAATGAAAATTTTAGTGCTGTTGTGTAATTGTGAATCAGCTTCAAGTGATTTAATTTTCTTTGATCGTTCATTGGAATCCAGAGGCAAGTATCCAACAAATTCAAATTGTTGCCCGTTCATACCACTTGCCATCAATGCCAGTAATATAGAACTCGGCCCTGTAAGGGGAATTACTTTACAATTCATTTGTTGGGCAATGCCAATCAATATTTGCCCCGGATCGGCCACCCCCGGGCAACCAGCTTCACTTATGATACCAATGTTTTTGCCTTCATTGATTTTTGATCTAAAATGAGCAACCTGTTCTTGTTCTGCTTTATGAATTTCGAACCATTCAAAATCATCAATAATGATCGTGGGGTCTAATTTTTTTAAATACCGCCGGGCTGTTCTTATATTTTCTGCAAAAAGTACCGGGCAATTTTTTATCGCAGGCAGCACTTCAGGAGGAATGTTATTTATTCCATCGTCACTTAATAAAGCTGGGATTAAAAAAATTTGTGACATTTAGATAATGATATTTTTTTTCTTTGCAGTTTCTATACTTAATGTGGCGGCAACCACTGCATAACTTGGCGCCAATACCCAACCCAGTACCGGTATTAAATGCATTGCATAAAAGACAAGGCCATTTCCGATGGCAAGCCCTTTGTGCCTGTTAATGATATAAATACTTTGTTTTGGAGAAATCTTATTTCTTTCAAAATTATAATCCAGCATCGCAAACCCGAAATAAAAAAATTCTACCATAAGCCCAATGAGAGGGGCAATCCAACCCACTAAGGGAATAAAAGCTAAAATAAAAATTGTAAGGAAATATACACTTTGCCAAAGCAGGTTCCTCAGGTTAATTTGTATGGCCCTGCCAATATCTTTTACCAATTGATTGAGGCTGAAGGGAAATTCCTTTTCATGCAAAAGACTATCTGTTTTTTCGCTAAGCCATGCAAAAATAGGAGAACCAATAATGAGAAAAAGATATTTGAATAATGAAAAATAAAACATCAGGAGTACCATCCAGATGATGATTTGTCCCACAATCACAAAAAAATTAAGCCATCCTGCCTTCATGGTGTCCAGCCAGGGCCTGATGCCTGTTTGTGTTAAGATATGCTGTGTTACATTGTTGCTGGTGATCCAGAAAAACCAAATGCCAAGGCCGAAAAGCAGGAGATAACAAATACCCGGAATTAAAATCCATTTCCATAAACGGTGTTTTGCAATAAACCGGTGTGCAACAAAAAATGATTGTATGGCTATAATAACTTCTTTTAACATACTAATTCATTAAAGCAATATCCTTATTGAATAGCTTAATAATTGATAAAGATATTGAAATTGATTTTTGTATGGCTTATCCTTATTTTTATTGATTATAAAATAAAGAAATGAAAAAATTAGCTTTATCATTTTATACAAAGAAAGATGTGGTTCAAATTGCAAAAGAATTAATCGGGATGCTTGTGGTTACCCGGATTGATGATGCATTAACAATAGCGAGAATAGTAGAAACGGAAGCATACAAAGGTATTACTGACAGGGCCTCACATTCTTACAATGGAAAGCGAACCGCCCGCAATGAACACATGTATATGTGTGCGGGCACAGTTTATATTTATATCTGCTATGGTATGCATCAAATGCTGAATGTGGTTACCAATGAAAAAGAAATTCCTGATGCCATTTTAATAAGAGCCGTAGAACCTGTAGCGGGTATTGAAACCATGCTGGAACGGACCGGTAAAGAAATGGGGGATGTTACGCTTACCCGTGGCCCGGGAAATCTTGCCAAAGCAATGGGTATTCAAAAAAAATATTCAGGCATTCATTTCACAGGAAATGAAATCATGTTGTATCAAGATGAAGAGAGCAAGATACCGATTCAAAAAATTGGAATCAGTAAACGCATTGGTGTTGCATCGGCGGGAGCAGATGCATTATTGCCGTATCGTTTTTACCTTAAAGGAAATAAATATGTGAGTGCCAGCCCCAATAAATAAATTAAAATCTTGGGCATGGAATGCCTTTATATTCCGGCGGGCGTTTAATATAAATTAAAGAAAATTCTGAACCACCCCGGCTGCTTGTGGCAGCTTTTAAATTACTGGTATTAACATCATAGCTGGCTCCTATTCTTAAGCCACCTACTTCTATTCCTAAGTATGGGATAATAGCATCTTTTACCCTCACCCATGAACCGAGATAAACGGTAACAGGATTTTCACTTGAGGCATTCGGGCTTGCTCCCAAAGCTGCGCCTATCAGGGTTTCCGATGCTTTATTTTGCATTTGTTGAATGGCAGAAGCACTTATTGAAACTACATCAGACAATTTAAAATGCCCACCGGCATGTACTGTTACCCGACCAGTTAAATACCAGCTTTTATCTAAGAAACTCATTTTTGGCCGGTTAATATGATACATAGAAACGCCGAGGTAATAATTATTTTCACCATTACTGGATCCTGAATACAGCACACCGGCATTTACATCTACATAATTCCTGTTTTTGCCCCCCGCAATGATGGCAGGAAGATCCTGTGAAGTGCCTTGTTGAAATCCATTGGCCCTTAGTTCATCTTCAAAATATAATTTAGAAACATCCAGCGTCATACTGGAATAAGTACCCTGGAAGCCGGCGCCAATGGTATTGTAGCCGTCTTCATCCAATGCTTTATGGTAGGATAATGATAAAGAGCCATAATTTAATTTTAAAGTACTGTTTGCGCTTTGATCACTTACCCCCGAAAGGCCTACACCAAAAATATCACCATCAGGTATTTTCCCTTTTAATATGGGGAAATCAACCGATGCACTGGTGGTTACATACGCTTTTGGAATAGAAGGCCACTGGTCCCGGTGGTTTGCAGCAATTCTCCATATTCCATCAAACTTTCCTGTAAAAGCAGGATTTAAGGTTAAAGGAGATGAAAAAAATTGGCTGAAATGCGGATCCTGTGCAGTAAGGGTGCCCGTAATTAAAATACAAATACTAATTAAAAGGTATCTTCTCATTATCAAACAGTTCTAGAAAATAAAGATAAGTAAATGCATTAAAATGCTGCAAGGAAATGAGATGGAATTTTATAAAATTGCCTTAAAAATTTACAATACCTTGACTGCTATGGGTAAATGAATCATCTTTTTTTGGTTCCTTGTAACCTAACTCTGCATTTTGGATCCATAAGCAAGGTCTCCGGCATCTCCGAGGCCGGGAACAATATATCCTTTTGCGGTAAGTTCTTCATCAATATCACCACACCAAATATTGGCCCTGGGTTCGTTGCGTAAAACATAATCAATACCTACGGTACAGGCAATAGCGCACACGATATGGAGTTCTTTTATTTCACCCACATTTTTTAAATATTGTATAGATTTTACCAGCGACGAGCCAGTTGCCAGCATCGGGTCGCTTAAAATAAGGATACGATTGTCTATTTCGGGGCAACTCATATATTCCATACTAATCTCAAAACTCCCATCAGGATGGTGTTTACGATAAGCGCTTAAGAAGGCATTATCTGCTTTATCAAAATAACTTAATAAGCCATTGTGCATGGCCAGGCCGGCACGTAAAATTGTTGCGAGTACCGGTTGTTCTTTTAAAACCTTGCAACTGGCAGTACCCATCGGTGAAGTAACTTCTACACTTTCCCATTCCATTTGCTTGCTTATTTCATATCCTATTACTTCTGCAATACGTTCCAGGTTCCTTCTAAAACGCATCCTGTCTTGTTGTATTTCAATATTTCTAAGTTCGGCTGCCCAGTTACTGATGAGTGAATGTTCTTTACTTAAATTATGTACCATAATATAAACCCGGTATGACGGGATATTTCGTTAAAATTGTGCTGCTTTGGGCAAATCTATAATAAATTAGGAAAGGATACTATATTTTTGAGTAGCAGATTTAAAATAAAATAAAAAAATGAAAATTTTCCTATCTGTATTTGTGTGTTGTACACTTTTGATATTGGCCTGCCAGGGTACTGCAGAAAAAAAGATGCCGGTAGATAAATATGAAGCCGGTAAAAAATCATTGGCAGAAATAGAGCAGGAAAACCCTGCTCAATTTTTGCAGGCTAAAGCCAATGACCGTAAAAACCTGCTACGCCAAACCGTAGTAAAAGGAGAAGTGACCAATACCGCCCGTATTGTTACGTATAAAGATGTGGATGTAAAATTATATTTCTATAGTAAAACCGGGGTATTACTGGAAGAAGACCATGAAATGATCTATGATAAAATTGCGCCGGGCGCCAGCAAATCTTTCAAAACAAAATTATTTACACCCAAGGGTACCGATAGCGTACGGGTAGAAGTTGTATCGGCAAAATATTAATTTACAAATTCAAATTTGTCCCCATCAAATAACCCTTTATCACTCAGTTTTAAATGAGGGATTACTAAAAGAGCCATAAAGGAAAGCGTCATAAATGGAGCGGTGAGGGTACTTGACATTTCATTTTTGGTAAACTGATCTATTTCGGTGTATGCTTTTGAAACGCTGTATCCATCATCCATACTCATTAAACCTGCCACCGGGAGCGCTAATGATTTTTCGATACCATTTGCAACAGCGCTTATACCTCCCTGGTTTTCGATCACTAAATTTACAGCCTGGCAGATACTGGCATCATCAACTCCTACTGCAACAATATTATGACTGTCGTGAGCTACTGAAGAAGCCATAGCGCCTTGTTTGATACCTGTATTTTTAATAAATGAAATAGCCACCGGTGCATCTTTATACCGGTTTACAACAACGATTTTTAAAATATCTTCTGCCGGGTTGCTTACCAGCATTCCTTGTTTTATGGTGGCTGTACAAAATAGTTTGGGTGTGATCAGTTGCCCATCCAATGCTTCTATAACAGGTATTTTATCCTTATCATTTTTTGCTTTAATGGAAAAGTCTGATATGTTTTTTTTGCTGCAATTAAATTGGTTAAGGGGCTGGCCGGGCTGCGTTTGGATATATGATTTTCCGTTTTCGGCTACCAAACTACCATCAATATAAGTTTGCATTACTTTAAAATGGATAAGATCATCTACCAATATAAAATCTGCAGCATGGCCCGGTTTCAATATGCCATTGTGCATATTGTAATGCTTCACAGGGTTGATGCAAGCGGCTTGTAATACCTTAAAAACATCTACCCCATGGGCTACAGCCCTGGCACATAAAGCATTGATATGACTCACTTCCAGGCTATCCGGGTGTTTATCATCACTGCAAAACATCGTGTTTTCAAAATGTTCGTGCATGAGAGGGATTAAGGCTTCAAAATTTTTTGCGGCGCTGCCTTCCCTTATTAAAATTTTCATTCCATATTTTAATTTGTCGAGCGCTTCATCGGCAGTAAAACATTCATGATCGGTACTAATACCGGCTTCAATATATTTTTTTGCATCTTCGCCACGCAAGCCGGGTGCATGGCCATCTACCGGTTTGTTGAATTTTTTGGCGGCAGCAATTTTTTTCATCACTTCATCATCCTGCTGTAATACTCCGGGAAAATTCATCATTTCACTCAGGTAGTGTATTTGCGGCATGGCGAGCAATTCGGTTACGTCGCCGGCATCAAGAGAGGCGCCCGCTGTTTCAAATATGGTAGCCGGTACGCAACTGGGTGCACCAAAATGAAATTTAAAAGGAACGGTATTTCCATTATCAATCATAAAACGAACGCCCTCCATACCACATACATTGGCAATTTCATGAGGATCACTAATGGTTCCGGTGGTACCATGTACTACCGCCAGCTTTGCAAATTCTGAGGGTACCAGCATACTGCTTTCTACATGCACATGGCTGTCAATGAAACCAGGCAAAATATAAGGGGCCCCATTTTTTTTATCTCCACGTATTTCAATACCACTTATTTTATCATCCTGTACACTTACAACTCCAAAACCAATCTTCCTGTTTTCAATATCAACGATATTGCCTTCTACCTGTAGCATACTCATATTCTTCGTTTTTTGTGCAAAATGCAAAGTAAACAGTTATTTTAGGGAACACATGCTATGCATGGATATTTTTATTTATTTTCATTGAATCTTTTCAAAAAAATATAATTCAAACAACATGAAAATTGTAAAACTGGTTTTAGTATCTATTTTCTCTTTGGCTACCTGGAGCCTCACAGCCCAAACTGCCGATGAAATTATTGCAAAGAATATAGAAGCCATGGGCGGAAAGGAAAAACTCAACTCTTTAAATTCAGTAAAGATGACTGGGAACGTGAATGTGCAGGGAGCGGATGTTGCTATTACCTTAACGAAGCTGAACCATACAGGCATAAAAGTAGATATAGAAGTAATGGGTACATATAATTATCAAATGGCCAATGCAAAAGAAGGATGGGTTTTTATGCCAATTCAGGGAATGGAACAACCCCGTAAAATGGAGGAAGGAGAATATGAAAGTACTTTTCGCCAAACCGATTTACAGGGCCCTCTTTTTGATTATGCTTCAAAAGGAAGTACCGTAAAATTAGAAGAAAAAGAAAACGTAAATGGTAAACCTGCCTATGTAATAACACTAACAGAAAAATCGGGGATGAGTATGAAATTTTATATTGACGAGGCAACAAGCCGGGTAGTGAAAGTGATTAATTTTTTAAAAGTAAACGGGGAAGATACCCCTGTGGAATATGGGTTTGAAAATTTTAAACAAAACAAAGATGGTTATTGGTTTGCATATACCCATGTAACGCCACAGGGTACCATTGAGTATGACAATGCAGAAACCAATATACCGGTAGATGAAAGTTTGTTTACGAATAAATAGGAATGCTAATGAAGTATCTAAAGGCGACTCTTTACAATTGACAATCTATTATTTATTTGGAGGGCTTAGCAATAAAAAGCTATCTATTATTTTTGAAAATTAATGACTGATACCATTCACATATATGTAAATCGTAAAGTACTGATCTGGGCAAGGGAATCTTGTGGGCATGAACTGACTACACAAGAATATCAATGCTTAAGGGCAAAGGTTGACTTTCAAAATTCAGCTTATGAAGCTTGACACTCTTTGGCATATTCAGTCCCGAAATGCAAGCCATATAAATTTTCATTTATTGACATAACATTCAAAAGTAAAGCCTCACATTTGTGAGGCTTTACCAATATTTTCAATTTTGTATTAAGGCGTGGGAGTAGCAGCAGGATTTGCAGTACCCGGCATAGGAACCGTAGGGGCCGGTGCAGATTGTTGTTTAGGTTGGGGGATGCTTGTGGGGGCACTCTTCAAAAGATCGGGCCCACTGGAAGAACCTTCTTTAGGAATAAAAGCTGGTGAAGCTACACAAAGTAAGCCCAGGATACCACCCAGGATCCAAGTGCCTTTTTCAAGAACATCTGTAGTGCGTTTTACACCCATTACCTGGTTTCCAAAGCCACCAAATGTGCCCGATAATCCACCACCCTTGGGGTTTTGAATTAAAACGAAAAACCCCAGTATAATGGAGGCTAATACGATTAAGATTCCAAAGAATACCATACTATTCTGCTTTTAAATTTTCTATTTTGGCTGCAAAGTAAGTACTTTTAGCCGGATGCAACAAACTTAATTTCTGGTAGGTTTCAATGGCTTGCTTACGTTTTCCCTGGCTGGCATACACTTCTGCCATGGGTTCTGTTACCACTTCTTCAAGGATATTACTCTTTTCTGCAAGCTGTTCTACCGAACTGTCTGTTGGGGAACTGTTTGTATCGCTATCATGTACTTTCTTCATAGTCTTAAGCCAATCGGTAAAACTTTTAAGTTGCTTTCCTAATTTATCGGTAGGCTGTACTTCTGCACTTAATTTAATGCCCTGTGAGGCAAAATAATCGGAAGTATGCAGGGGTGTAAATAAAAATTCTTCTCCGGGTGCAGCCGGGGTTAGGGTAGGGTTAGGAACGGCGGTTTGGCCTTCACCCGGTGGATCCTGATTTTCAGGTAAAGTGATAGTTTCTGGTTGATGTACCTGTTCCATTATATTTTTATGAACTACGGCTGTTTCATTTGTTTCAATTTCTGCTGGGGCTATTTCAGGTTCATTGAGCCGGGCATGTAGCAGATAAAGATTATTGAAATGTAATGCTGTTTTGGCAGCGGTATCTTCCGCATGCATATTTATTTTTTGTAAAAAAAAATGTGCCAGGCTAAAATATGGATATTGTTTTATTAGCGCTTCTAACTTATGCGTGGTAGTGGGGTGTAACCAATCCTCTAGGCCAAATACATTTTTAAATACCTGTTTTTGCATGGGAATAAAATTACCAGTTAGAAAATATTTTATTAAAAACTTCATCAGCCAGGTCGCTCACAATATTTGGTGTAAGGCTACTGCCAATATCGGCAATCGTTTTGCTACCATCAAAATCGTAAGTACGCACCAGGTCGGCTTCAAAATTCTTTGTATCATCCAAAGTATTTTTAAAGATAAGATGAAAACCAACGGTAAGGCGGTTCCCGGTAGATGTATTTCCGGTAATACTTACGGTACTGGTGAAATATTGTGATACATATCCGCTGATATCATAATGGGCATCATCATTATTGGTTTGTCGCAGGCGTGTAGTTCCTATTATTTTTTGTTTCAGTTTTTCAGTTAATGATGGGGCTAATTGTGTATTTACATATTGAGCCCGGTTTTGTAAAGTTTGTACCCTAAAAGTTTTTACTTCGGCAGGTATAGGGGATATATCTTTAAAGCCATACTTACAGGTAGCAAAGCTAAATAAGCTAAAAAGGCAAATGAATAATATAAACCGAACGATTATTTTCATGCTGCTGCAATAGTTTATTACCGGCTTAAGTTTAGTAGCCGGGTACATTTAAAATTTTCATGAGGCATCCCTACGAATTATAAATCTTCTATATCGTATTCTTTTAATTTTCGGTAAAGGGTACGTTCACTTATGCCCAGGTCGAGTGAAGCATCTTTTCTTTTTCCCCTGTGTTTTTTTAATGCCTTTATGATGAGTTCTTTTTCTTTATCCATTATACTGAGCGATTCTTCTACTTCTTCGTGTGCCTGGATATCATTACCATGCTGTACATTATGAACAATCATCGCTTTATTGGTAGTGCCATAATTATTTGCAGCCGGGCGGTTCAGTTCTTTCATTTGGGCATCTTCATTGTAGATGGGGGCATGTGCTGTAAGGCCGGGGTTTTGCAATACATCAAAAAACATTTTCTTTAGTTCGTTTACATCTTTTTTCATATCAAAAAAAAGTTTGTACAAAATCTCCCTTTCATTTGCAAATTCAGCTTGCGATACATGGCCATGGCCGGGTGCCAGCATGGGCAAACGGTTCATATTATGCTCGGGTAAAAAATGTTTTAATTCTTCAACATTAATATTCCTGGTAGGGCTTAATACCGATACCTGTTCTGCAATATTTTTTAGCTCCCTTACATTTCCCGGCCAGGGATAATTCATCAACAGTTCTTTGGCTGCATCATCCAGATTAATGGATTGTGTTTTATACCGATCTGCAAAATCGCCTGTAAATTTCCGGAACAATAAAATGATATCTTCTTTGCGGTCTCTTAATGCAGGTACCCGGATGGGAACTGTGTTTAAGCGATAATATAAATCTTCTCTAAAACGCCCGGTATGAGTTGACTCCAGCAGGTCTTTGTTACTGGCAGCTATTACCCTTACATCGGTTTTTTGCACCTTACTACTACCTACTCTTATATATTCACCCGCCTCTAATACCCTTAGTAAGCGTGCCTGCGTACCCAGGGGAAGTTCGCCTATTTCATCTAAAAAAATAGTGCCGCCATTCACGGTTTCAAAATATCCTTTACGTCCTTCTACGGCACCAGTAAAGGATCCCTTTTCATGACCAAACAATTCTGAATCAATGGTACCTTCTGGTATGGCTCCGCAGTTTACAGCAATAAAGGGATTGTGCTTCCTGGCAGAAAGGGCATGAATGATCTGTGAAAAAACTTCTTTACCCACACCGCTTTCACCATTTATGAGCACACTTAAATCGGTAGCCGCCACTTGTACTGCTACATTTAAAGCATGGTTCAAACCCGGTGAATTACCAATAATGCCAAACCTGTTTTTTATGCTTTGTAAATCCATCCAATTTTTTTTATGCGGTTACTGCTAATCCATTATTTTACTCTGTGGCCAATGAGGGTACCGGCTGTACAACGATTTACCTGTACCATTACGTAGTCTCCTTTTTGAATATTTTCTTTTGGAAATACTACTACTTTATTTTGATCATTACGTCCATAAAGCTCTTCTTTATTCTTTTTACTTGCACCTTCTACCAGCACTTTGAAAGTTTTGCCCACATCCCGTTGCATACTTTGCAGGGAATGGGTACGATGCAAGTCCACCAGTTCCTGTAACCTGCGCTTTTTCACATCTAAGGGTACATCATCCGGAAACCTTCGTGCAGCAAGGGTTCCAGGCCTTTCTGAATAAAAATACATATAGGCCAAATCATATTGGCAATATTTCATAAGGCTTAAACTTAGTTGGTGGTCTTCATCTGTTTCACTGCAAAAGCCTACAATCATATCGGTAGAAATTCCACAATCCGGTATTATTTCTTTGATGCGGTTGTACTTGGCAACATACCATTCCCGGCTATAGGTACGGTTCATTAAACTCAATATACGGGTACTTCCACTCTGAACCGGCAAATGGATATAATTACAAATATTTTCATTTTTTGCAATGGTAAATAATACTTCATCAGTAATATCTTTTGGATGCGATGTAGAAAAACGGATCCTAAGCAGTGGAGAAATATTGGCCACCATTTGCAGAAGACCGGCAAAAGTTACGGTGGTATTTGTTTTATCATTTACCCAGTTATAGCTGTCAACATTTTGCCCCAATAATGTAATTTCTTTATAGCCATCATAAAATAAATTGCTACACTCCTGAATGATACTGTCAGCATCCCTGCTCCGTTCCCTGCCACGGGTAAAAGGCACTACACAAAATGAGCACATATTATTACAGCCCCGCATAATGCTAACAAAAGCAGTTACGCCATTGCTGTTTAAGCGGATGGGTGCAATATCGGCATAGGTTTCGTCACGGCTTAAAAGTACATTTACTGCTCTTTGGCCATCACCGGCATCTTCAATTAATGCAGGAAGGCTACGGTAGGCATCCGGGCCTACTACCAGGTCAACTAATTTTTCCTGTTCTAAAAAAGTAGATTTTAAACGCTCTGCCATACATCCTAAAACACCAATGAGTAAGCCCGGCCGTTGGCGTTTATATTGTTTTAGTGCATTTAACCGATACCGTACGGTTTGCTCTGCTTTTTCCCTGATAGAACAAGTGTTTATAAAGATAAGATCGGCGTTTTCGGGTTGGGTTGTTGCACCAAAGCCTTCTTTTTGTAAAATAGAAGCTACCACTTCACTGTCAGCAAAATTCATGGCACAGCCATAACTTTCAATATAAAAGTGCTTTTTAAAATTTTGGCCCTGGGTTCTTATTGGCGAAAAAGCCTCTCCCTGGCGGGTTTCATCATGTGTTTTTGTACTTACTAATTCTTCCATCTTCTATAAAAAATAAAGAGGGCAAAGATAGAATATTATAACGGAATAATGACAGGATGTCAGCCGTTTGTAACAGAATTTTGAAGAATGATGCTGGTTATTTTAGTTTTGCCGCCAGCCAGCTTTCTTTTACCGGTACAATCCATCGGCTTTTAAGTTCTTCAAGTGTTAATACCGTATTATTAAAATAGGGTGTATCTTCTGTAATAAACTGGTTGCTTAAAGCATAATCCAATTGAGCTAATGGTAGTGTTTCTATTTTATTTTTTATAATAAATGCCAGGAGTTGCCTGTTTAGCATTTCTACCGAAAATTTTTGCTGTATTTGTTTTACTAATTGTACTGAAGTATCGGTGCTGCAACCACCTACTTGGGTATCGGTTTCATCTGCTATAAAAATGAGGAACTGGCCAAAAAACAAGTTTGCGAATCCTTTTACCGGTTCGCCATGGCTATTCCAATTGCTTATAAAATCCTGGAGCATGGGTTCTAATTGCAGGGCTTCTCCAATTAAAAACATGCGGCTTGCCTGGTAAATCCACACCTTAGATTGAGGGGCAAAGCCGGAGGGCAAGTGTTCTGTAATATCTGTTTGTATCATTATTATTATTTTTTATTCCATAGAGGCAGCAACCAATTCTGCAATGTCCTGAACTTGCATATCTTCTTTTTCACTTCCTTTTACCCCGTCACTCAGCATAGTAATGCAAAAAGGGCATGCCGTTGCAATAATAGAAGCGCCGGTTTCTATTGCTTCGTTAGTACGTTCACTATTGATGCGGATATTTCCTTTTTCTTCTTCTTTAAACATTTGGGCACCACCGGCACCGCAGCATAAGCCGTTGCTTTTGCAACGTTTCATTTCTACCAGGGCAACATCCATTGCTTCCAGTACTTTGCGGGGTGCATCATATATATTATTGCCACGGCCCAGGTAACAACTATCGTGGTAAGTAATTTTTTTTCCTTTGAATTCGCCGCCTTCTTTCATTTTTATTTTTCCTTCATCAATTAATTGTTGCAGGAAAACAGCATGGTGAATTATTTCGTAAGAACCACCGAGAGCCGGGTATTCATTTTTAAAAATATTAAAGCAATGAGGGCAGGCAGTAACAATTTTTTTTATTTGGTATCCATTTAAAATTTGGATGTTTTGATAAGCCATCATTTGAAACATGAATTCATTTCCTGCCCTGCGTGCCGGATCGCCGTTACACATTTCTTCTTTTCCCAGGACGGCATAATTTATTTGAAGTTTATTTAAAATAGTGGCAAAAGCTTTTGTGATTTTTTGTGCCCGCTGATCGAAGCTGCCTGAACACCCTACCCAAAATAGGATATCGGGTTGTTGCCCATTAGCAGCCAGTTCAGCCATTTGTGGTATGTGCATATATAATAAATTTTTTATCTGCTGTAAGCAAAGTAAGTAAGAAAATGTGATTGATGTTAAGTGAATGCGATTATTTTTGTAATTCTTGAGTAATATCATAACACGAATATTGAATTGGGAATCCTGGCCATTTAAGATTTTATATGCGCCTATTGCACCGGTATGGTGCTGGTACATGCTACGGAGCGGTTATGTTTGGTTTTTTACGCCCAGCAATCCAAAAATTACTTTTGGTGGTATGGAAGGTGAATCTAAAAAGGAAATGTATGATTTACTTCCTTCCAAACTTTTTCCAAAAACATTTTATGTGAGCGTGGGGGAGGAAGGTGCCCAAATTTTTGAACAAATAGAAGAACAGCAAATAGTTTATCCTTTTGTAGTGAAACCGCTTTGCGGGGAACAGGGTATTCTGTTTAGAAAAATTGATACGGCAGCAGAATTAAAAAACTATCATTCAAAAGTACCGGTTGATTATATTGTACAGGAAATGTTGCACTACCCCGTAGAAGTGAGTGTATTTTATATCCGGCATCCGCAGCAGGATAAAGGAACGATCACCGGGTTCTTACAAAAGATACCGCTGCATGTAACCGGTGATGGTAAACATACTTTAGCCGAATTGGTGATGCATCATCCAAAAGGAAAAAAAAGAATTGCCGCATTACATAGTAAGCATAAAGAAAATTGGGATACCATTATTCCTTCGGGTCAACATTATCCTCTAAGCCATGCGGCAAATCACAATCGGGGCGCTCATTTTATAGATTTAAAAAGGCATATTGATGATCGTTTGTTAGCTCATTTTGATGCCATAAGTAAAGATATTAACGACTTCTTTTATGGCCGATACGATATTATGTGCAATAGCATCGAAGACCTGAAAGCCGGCTGCAATTTTAGTATTTTAGAGTTTAATGGTTGTGGTGCAGAGCCCAATCATTTTTATGATACAGGCTATACGTTACCCGCTGCATACCGTGAAATTTTGAAACATTGGAAGGCTTTATTCCGCATCAGTATGTATAATGCTTCCATGGGTATTAAGCCCTGGCCGTATCAAAAAGGCCGTAACTTTCGTAAAGAAGTATTGAAGCAAAAAAGGATTATGAAAGAAAAAGATGAGGAGATTGAATAGGGAATGTTAATTTTTAATGATTGCCTTGTTGCTCTTTCATTTTGCATTTATTTTGCCGCTAATAGAAAAATATGAAAAATAGTTTATTTATCGCCGTCTTATTATTTTCATTTGTGGGTGTGTATGCACAAAAAACAATGAGCCCCGTGGCTTCGGTGAGTAAGGTTCATTTTACCATTAAAAATTTTGGAATAAAAGTAGGAGGTGATTTCTCTGGCTTGCAGGGCAGTATTGCTTTTGACCCCAAATTACCGGCTGCAGGTACCATGGATGTAACGATAGATGCCAATACTATTGATACCGATAATGAACGACGGGACAAGCATTTGCGTAGCGAGGATTTTTTGAGGTAGAAAAATACCCAACCATTCATATTAAAAGCACTAAAATTACAACTACCAATAAAACGGGTAATTTTATTTTGTATGCCAACCTTACTATTAAAAATGTAACACAGGCAATTGCAATACCCTTTACCGTTACCAATACTGTTGCGGGTTTTTTATTTTCTGGTAGCTTTTCAATAGATCGTTTGCAGTATCATGTAGGTGAAAGCAGCGCTACCATGAGTGATGAAGTGAATATAGAATTGAATGTAATTGCAAAATAAGTTAGATTATTTTCTTAATCCTACTATTCTTTTGGTGGAATTTTTGAAGGAATCTGCAATGGTTCTGGTACCGGGGGTTTGCCCTCGGGTGTAATTTCATTGAATATTTTATTTTCATAAACCCAATATCCGTTTTTCCAAATAAAACCTTCGTAATCCCCATCAGGAACCATGGTCCATTTTTTATTGGGTTCATTGGTTTTAGAAATTAAATGTTCCATTACAATGGTCTTCATGTCATCATCGTAATTGAGGGTGGGGCTGGCATCTTTTGAAAACTCCATGATATAACGAACCTTATTCCGGGTATAAACATTTTGATTGGGGATAGAAAAAATATTAGCGCCAAACAAAGGTTTATTATTTTCAAATTGAAGGATCTCAATTATTTTACGGGTACTGCGTATATTATTCTCATCATAACCCAGTAAAGTGTAATATTTTTTTCCGTTGTAGGTATTTAAAATTATTTTATAATAAATAGCGCCCATCCATCCCTTGTTATCAGCAATGCTGTCAGCAGGATCTTTCATTACATCGCTCTTATCAATAAGCGGGAATAGTTTTAGCGCCCCATCGGGTGTATTCATTTGTATAGCGCCATGCTGGCGAATAATGTTTTCATTTATAACCAACTGCCAGGTAAAAATGCGAAAACTGCTATCAGGAGCATACAGTTTGGAGATGGTTATTAGTGAGTCGAATGGATAATAAAAAGAATTAGGAACAGAAAGCGCCCGTACAAATGTTTTGGTAAATGCACTATCTGCATTAAAACGATCTGATGCATTGATGCCACGAATAATTTTGATGGCAGGAGCCTGCATTGAATCTTCTTTCATTTTCAATATTGAAATTTCAGAAGGAGATAAATGCTGGGCCTGTAATGAAGTACTTGCAAAAATTATCAATATAAAAATTGATATTCTTTTTATATCCATGTTTTAATTTCTAAAAAATATATCATAAAAATAGAGAAACAAAAGGGTAAGTGATTCATAAACCTTTTGTACAAGTTTATTTTAACTAAAACTTATCAGGCTTCAGTTCCACAGCAAAATCATATAATGAGTCGTACACTGCATCTATTGATGGGGCATCTTCATCTACATCGGGGCGGGTACTTCTTATAAAGATTGTTTGCATACCCAGGTTCCTGCCAAACATCATATCGCTGTTTGTATTGCCTACCATGATGCTTTTGCTAAAGTTAATATCTTCAAAATCTGATAATGCCTGCAAACCCATGCCCGTATTGGGTTTTCTGTCATTGCTTACAGTTTCAGCATCGGGGCAAT
The DNA here is from genome assembly GCA_016710595.1 of Niastella sp. Lineage (GTDB taxonomy): Bacteria > Bacteroidota > Bacteroidia > Chitinophagales > Chitinophagaceae > Ferruginibacter. Next base: position 1,209,323 of record JADJVM010000008.1, on the reverse strand, counting down.
AATAAATTGCATCAATGCGTCCACCATGTGCTTCTATTTGATGTTGCATAAAACGATGTATATCTTCCACCGCTTCTGCTTTTACCAGGCCACGGCCAATTCCCCGTTGGTTGGTAACCACAATGATATGTTGAAAGAGCGCATTAAATATCCGGAAAGCTTCAAAACTCCCCGGGTAAAATTTAAACTCATTACGGTTATAAATATAATCGCCCAGTTTTTCATAATTAATTACCCCATCCCTGTCAAGGAAAAGGCTATGGTATCTTTTATTTTTATAAATGGCCATAATTTTTAGCTTAATTCAATTGCTGCTTTTTGCCTGTCATTTTTTTCTTCTACATCAATATAATAATCTTCTCTTACTTCACCGAAAATTTTGTGATGGCCCACTTGTATTTTTAAAAAATCACTTTCAAAGGAGAAAGGCCCGGGTTGTGTAAGTTGTAAAAATTCTTTTTTATTCAAAATATACACTCCACCATTGATAAGCCCTACTTTAAAAAATTGCTTTTCCTGGAAACTATAAATCATAAGCTGTGCATCCATCTCTACCAGCCCATAACGACAACTTCCAAACATGGGCTTTAATGCAATGGTACAAATTGCACTGTGTTTTAAATGAGATTTTAAGAGTATGTTCAGCGGAACTTTAAATAAGATATCGCCATTTAGGATGGCTATGTTTTCTTCATTACAATATTTCATGGCGAGTGCAACCGCTCCTCCCGTACCCATTCTTTTTTCTTCTATTGAAAAAACAAAGGAAGTGCAATTTTCGTGTTGGGTAAGGTATTCCTGGATAAAACGATGCTGGTAACCGAGTGCAAAAACAATTTTTTGAATACCTTCTTTTTTTAAATACTTAATAATGTAGTCCAGGAAAGGTTTTCCTTTAATGAGCTGCATAAAATTTGGCAGGCTACCTGAATCCTGCATGAGTGTGCCGGGATAACCACCTGCTAAAATTATTGCTTCTTTCATGTGCCGGAACCAAAATATTTTTCTTCTACCAGTTCACAAATGATATGGCCAATAAGAATATGGCTTTCCTGGATGCGGGGTGTATCGGTACTGGGTATATTAATTAAATAATGGCAATAAGCTTTCATTTTTCCTCCCGTTTCCCCACTAAAACCAACGGTAATCATTTCCTTTTCACAAGCCATTTGTAAAGCATTTATAATATTGGGGCTGTTGCCCGATGTGCTAAGCGCCACCAGGATATCCCCTTTTTTACCAAAACCATTTACCAGGCGTGAGTAAACTACGTCAAAGCTATAATCGTTGGCAACGGCTGTGAGATAAGAGGCATTTACATGCAATGCCTCGGAGGGGAGCGGCTCCCTGTCTTTATAATACCTGCCACTAAACTCGGCAGATAGGTGCTGAGCATCAGCAGCGCTACCGCCATTGCCACAAAATAATACTTTATTGCCATTGCGGAATGCAGTTACCATTACGTCTGTAATTTCCTGGATGGTTTTAAGTAAAGATTCATCTTCCAGCACCCGTTGCTTGGTGGCTATTGATTTTTTTATGCGATCTTTAATCGTATTAATCATAAGGGCTGTTGTATTTTATTTTGTAAAGTTACAATTGTAGGGCATGGTATCCTATTTTGCTAATGCAATAATGGCATCCACCATTTTTTGCCAACTATACTGTTTTTTTTGTTCCTGTATTGCTGGTATGTAAGATTGTGGACCGGTTTTGTACATTTTTATTATTTTTTCAGCAATATCATCGGCAGTAGGCACTGCTACCGTACCTACCATTCCATCGGGAACCATATCGGCAAGGCCGCCCACCTGAGTAACCATCATGGGCAATTCAAAATGATATGCCAATGGGGTTACGCCACTTTGTGTTGCGTTACGGTAAGGTTGCACTACAATATCGGCTGCACAAAAATAATTTTTGATCTGTTCATTTGCAATGAACGAAGTATGTAATATGATATGTGAAGAAATGCCAAGTGTTGTAATAAGGGATTCATATTTTTTAGGATCATCATAAAATTCACCTGCTACCAGCAATTTTACATTGGGGATAGACGATACAATTGAAGGCATCGCTTCTAATAATAAATCGAGACCCTTATATTTTCTTATGAATCCAAAGAAGAGTATTACAAATTCTTGTTCACCGATTGATAAATTTTTACGGGCTTCATGTTTTGAAATGGCTTCTCCAAAATTATCGTATAGAGGATGCGGTACAAATTTTACCGGCTTGTTCGAAAATGTTTTTACATCTTCCTGCACTTGCTTACTCATGGTAATAAAGGCATCGGGAACGGGCATAAAATAACGGGTAAGTACATTGTCGCCCACTCTTTTTTCGTGTGGTATCACATTATCGGCAATGCAGACAACCTTACTAAATTTATTTTTTTTGGCTATGCGTAAAAGGGTTCCTAAGCAAGGACCCATAAAAGGCAACCAAAACCGTACAACTATAATATCCGGTTTTTCCTTTTTTAAATGCCTCCCCACTTTTATCCAGTTAACTGGATTGATAGAATTAATACAAACCCGGATTGAAATATCTGTGGGAGCCGGTTCAGTTGAGTATTGCGATTTTCCGGGAAATAAAAAAGATGGGTATTGTAAAGAGAAAGTCCAGATAGAAGTATGATGTCCTTCGGCATTAAATGCCCGTGCCAACCGCTCATTAAAAGTGGCCATGCCCCCGCCCCGTAAGGGATGTGCCGGGCCAATGATTATGATCTTCATAACCCCATTTTGGTTTCTACCAAATAATTATTTCTGTCAGGTGAGTTGCGGGCTATAAGTTCTCCAATAAAGCCGGCTAAAAAAAGTTGGGTACCCATGATCATTGCTAAGATAGCAAAAAAGAAAAGTGGCCGTTGAGTAAGGCCCGTATGGTCAAAGAAAAATTTAGAGATGGTAAGCCAAAGAAAGATGATAAGGCCAATCATAAATGCCAATGTGCCCCATAGGCCGAAGAAGTGCATGGGGCGTTTGCCAAATTTTCCCACAAACATAATAGAGCCAAGGTCCAGGAAACCATTTACAAACCTTTCCCAGCCAAACTTGGTAACACCATATTTTCTTGGCCTGTGTTCTACTACTTTTTCACCAATTTTTTTAAACCCTGCCCATTTGGCAATGATAGGAATGTAGCGATGCATTTCACCATACACTTCAATGCTTTTTATAAGCTTCTTTTTGTAAGATTTAAGGCCACAGTTAAAGTCGTGTAATTTTATTCCTGAACTTCTCCTGGCTGCTGCATTAAAAAGTTTGGAGGGGATATTTTTTGTAAGTGTATTGTCGTATCTTTTTTTCTTCCAGCCACTCACCATATCATATCCTTCATTTTTTATCATATTGTATAATGCCGGAATTTCATCGGGACTGTCTTGCATATCAGCATCCATCGTAATAATAACATCGCCCTGGGCAGACCGGAAGCCTTCATTCAATGCTGCACTTTTACCATAATTACGTTGAAATTTAATGCCTTTGATATGTTCATTTTTATTTCGGAGTTCATTGATCACTTTCCAGGAATCGTCCTGGCTGCCATCATCAACCATAATGATCTCATAGGAATATTGATGGGTATCTGCTACCTGTTTTATCCAGGCGGCTAATTCCGGTAATGATTCATCTTCATTATATAATGGTATTACGATTGATATGTCCATATTTAAAAACTACTTTATCTAAACTTTCGTTCTGCAAAAAATGCTGATGCAATAGCAGATACCATTGCACCAATGATAAGATACCCAAAGATAGCGGTAGAAACGAATGTGGTTACAAAAAAATCTTTTGCCTGCGTTACCCTTGTTTCTATTTCAGCGGTCGTGTAATCACCTTTTTCAGTTAATTCTTTTTTGAAATTTACAGCCATTTCTTCTCTTAATTGGGGCTGTAACTTTAAAAATACAAAAGTGAATATTACCATGAATAAGGTTACTACTATAAAACATTTAAAACCCTCATTAAAAAGGTTTTTAAATGAAGCGCTGCCAGCCTGGTTTTTTTTATAATCTAAAATCGCCCAAATTATGGCCAGCACATAAATACTGTAAGAAATATACTGAAGATTATTTTGAAAGCTATGTTTGCTTACAAAGATCAAAAGAGAAACGCCGATCATGAGGATGGAAGCCAGTATCCCTTTTCGTGTTGCATTTATTTTCATTTATTTAATTATTTATTCTTACCTGGTTTTTGTTGATGATGGCTTTTACGATTCCAGTTAATTTTTTACCGATAAAAGGATTGTTGAAAGATTTTGATCGGATATTTTCTTTTTGCCAGATAAGGGTTTCGTGGGGTTCAAATACGGTGAGGGTAGCTGCGGCGCCTTCTTTTATTTCCGGGATGGGAATACCGAAAATTTTCCTGGGTGCCAGGGTCACTTTTTCTATCCATTTTTCTACCGTGAGAAAGGGACTAACAGCTCCATATACAGTTTCAATACCGGCTATTCCCGGTAGGGCATATTCAAATTCACAATCTTTATCATCGCTATGCAGCGGCAAATGTTGTGAACAAATGCAATCCACTACATTTTCTCCAATGGCTTTGCGAATGGCCATCATGTCCTGCCTGTTGCGCAAAACCGGGTTGAGCTTCAGGTTCGTGTTGTAATCTGCCAGGTCTTCATCGCAAAAGCAGGCATGGTAAGGAGTAACTGAGCAGGTAATAGAAAGGCCTTCTTTTTTTGCTGCTGAAATTAATTCAATCCCTTTTTGGGTGGAGACCCCGGTTATATGTAGTTTGCTATTGCTATAACGGAGTAATTCAATATCCCTGTTAATCATTAATTCTTCTGCAATGGCCGGTATGCCGGGTAAGCCCAGGCGTGTACTCATGAGGCCTTCATTCATTAATCCTTTTGCACCTAAAGATTTATCCTGTGGTAATTGTATGATGCTAGCCCCATTTGCTAATACATATTGAAGTGCTTTGAGTAAAATGCCGCTATGTTGTACAGGCAGCAACCCATCGCTAAATGCAATGGCACCGCTTTGATGCATATCATACATTTCTGCCAGTAATTTTCCTTCTGCTTGCTGGGTAATGCAGCCAATGGGATAAAGAGTAACCGGGAGCAAGGCAGATTTTCGGATAATATATTCTATCTGTCCTTTTTCTGAAAGTGCAGGTTTTGTATTTGGAATCAGCATTACATCGGTATAGCCGCCGGCTGCAGCTGCTTCAGCACCGGTTTCCAGGGTTTCCCGGTATTCATGGCCGGGGTCGGCAAAGTCTGCAAAAATATCCATCCATCCGATGCTCACATGTAAATCGTTTCCAGCAAGGATCTTTACATCCGTATCTTGAATGTCATTTGCAATCTTTTCAATAATTCCATTATGAATTAAAATATCTTTTTTATTACCGGTACCGGTATAAGAGGAGTGAATGATAGTAGCCTGCCTGATTAAAAGCTTCATGTGCTAAAGATTGCGCAAATATCTGTAAAATGCCGATGCCTGCAAAGTTTTAAAGAGTTTTTGTAAAATAGAGGTAAGATATTACCTTTGCCCTCCCTTAATCGGGACGTAGCGCAGCCCGGTAGCGCACACGTCTGGGGGGCGTGTGGTCGCAAGTTCGAATCTTGTCGTCCCGACTAAACTGGACAAATTGGTTTCTATACCATTTTGTCCAGTTTTATTTTGACCTGAAACGCTGTTCATCGCTGCAATACAGCGGAAAACTTCATTTACTTTTTCAGTTCGAAATGCCCCATTTTTGCGGTCGTAGGTTACACCATCAGGAAATACTAATTTTTGAAGATTTTCTTTTTGGTTAATATCGCCGGAAGCCCACAGGGACGGGAGTTTCATGGATATTTGCATTGCCCTTTGGATCAGTTCATCCTGGTTCGAACAAGTCGTAACTGCCTGTTCAATATTTTTAAGGATTTGGGCTTTTTCATCGGAGAACTTTGAGTGAAATTTCCGGTAGGTTTCCGCAGGCATGGTCTTGCTGATATAAAACTCTTCTTCGATGCTGTCAATCTTTTTCTGTACTTCGGCAAGATTTGCCCTCAATGCTTTTTCTTCATCTGCCCTGCCTGCATCCAATTTGGATAGCTCTGTTTTCAGCATTTCCATAAATGGCTGAACCAGGTGTGGAGCAATAGCGTAATCAGTCAAATACTCTACGAAATCACCATTCACCAATTCGGCATTTTTATTATTGCAACAACCCTTTTTGCGGCATTTATAATACCAAAGGTTTTTTGACTTTACGATATACCCAGTATATCCCTCCTGACAGGATTCACATTTCATGAAAACCTTCAGCGGAACATCCTCCTGGTGTTTTTTATGGAGGATGCCATATTTGCCCTTAGCTTCTGCCCGTACATTGTTTGCTTTCAGGAAGGTTTCCTGTGGAATCAGCTTTTCATGAATGCCTTCCACCAATTCGCCATTCAATATTTTGTTGGAAATAATGCCGCAATAAAAAGGGTTGGAGAAAATCATGCTCAACTTCTGTTTATAGATTTTAACCCCTACTGATTGCAAGCGGGAAAGGATTTCTTCGTTCTTCATTCCTTTGGCCTTCCATTCAAAAGCTTTGCGAAGTTTTCTACCGGTTTCATTTACAATGATTTTTCTCTCCCCCTTGCTGCGTTCATCACCGAGGCCATTTTTTGAATACACAATATCATAACCCATTGGAGGTTTCACACACCAGATACCACGTTGCAGCTTTTCTTTTATACCAGCCATTGCACGCTGCCTTCTAAGCTGGTTATCGTATTCACTAAATAAAAACTGTATGTTTTGCTGGAAAACACCACCGGGGTTGCTGGTATCAATTGGTTGCGTAACAGCAACAATGGTAATACCGTATTTTTCACGGAGTTCTTTAGCCAGTTTAATGGCTCCCCCTCCGGTACGGCTGAACCTGTCAAGCAGGTACACAAGGATATGCGTTACATTTTTGTTTCTGCGGGCAGAATCCAGCATCCGCTGAAACTCTTTTCTCCCATCTGTTTTGGCACTTTCATATACGCCGCCAAAATAATCCACGATTTCAAAGCCGGTACGGGTTGCATATTCTTCAATGGCTTTGCGCTGCCAGTCAAGGGAGAGATTGGTATCAAACTGCTCCTTGGATGATACCCTCGTATATACTACTGCTTTTTTTTCGCTGATCCTGCTGGCCGGATTTTTAGTCTGTTTGGCCCATTTGCTGAACTGGTCAAAATTATTTTTCATGCGGCGATTTTTTTATTGTTGTTTTGATGCGCTTATCATTTCGATTCATCTGCTTATGAATTGCAATTTGCAATTCCCTTGAAAGTGATGTCCCAAGAAGCCCAAGATTAAAAGTAGATGTATATTTTTTGTACAATTTATAACCTGTTTTTACTGTCTGCATATAAATTAGCGAACTATACGGGCGGTCATTTTTAATAGGATAAATTGCAGGGAGAGAATCAGGAGTAAATGCACCGTTTGCAATCATAATTGCATACACAGGCTGCTGGGTTGTCATATCTTCTATTGTGAAAAATTTTTGACGCCGAAATAGCTTATCAAATAAATTATTGGGATAAAATACTTTTGAACGATTTAAACAATTGGAGGAATAAAAAAAACCTAGTCCCATTGTATAATTCCGGTCTTCATTTAATTTATCTAAGCCAACCATTTCAAGGGTATAATCCTGGTCGTAAAACACACCGAATGAATAATATTGCTGATATGCTTTCATTTTTGAAGTATCTTGAGCAACTGTCTCAAATAAATTAGCCAATAACAGAGCTGAAAGTGCTGAAATATAAACTAGAAGTTTCAACATTTCAGTTATTTATTTTTTGAATAAATTGTGAAACACGAATCACATCTTCACCAAAACAACCTCTTTCCGGGCAACGAATTGAATATCTGCAATTGTTAGATGAAGGAATAAATCCAAAATCTGTCTGCCCTCTTACAAGGATGCCTTCTAATAAATTAGTTTTTGAATTAAAAACTGGAGAGCCGGAATTGCCTCCATAAGTATCTGAGTTAATTTTGAAAAATGAGGTAGGATCATTAAAGATTACTTGAGCACTATCAGCAACCTTGAAAGGAAGGCCAGCAGGAGTACCGATTACATACATGCTATCGTCCAAAGTAACTTTCCCTGATGTTCTGCATTGAGCAATTCGGTTTTTTGGAAGTGAGGGCGAAACTGTAATTAGCCTATAATCATTATTATACGCATTTCCCGTAATCTTTGTGACTGAAATAGGCTGATATACATTCGCACTGTGAATTATTTTATTAACGTGCCCTGTATTTTTGTCAATTTTATAATCAAAAACCAAGTAATAATTTGCATAATTTGATTCATTCAAACAGTGGCCTGCTGTCAAGATCTGATTCTTACTAACAGCGACCCCACTACAATCTGCGACTACTTCTTGATCAAAGAAACGTTCAGATTCGCTATTAGAATTACAAAGATTAAAAATTATAGAAAATTTTCCCTTTGTAGTTAGCTGAAAAGTCGTGTCATTAATATGAATTAAATGTTTTTTCTCTATAAGTGCACATACATAATTTGCTGATTTAGTTACCTCCGGATTAGTTATATCTATTATATCTTTTCTTGTATCATTTGAGTAAATTGTTTTAATTGTCATTTGTGTGTAGACCCATATTAGAGAATCAGTTTCTACTCTTTCCAGACTACGATTTTTTTTTAAAATATCTTTAAGTTCCATCTTGCTATATTGGGAGTATAATACATTACTTAGCGAGTCTCCCGACAATGTTTTATTTCCTCGCAATAGCAGTTCAATAAAAAGTTCATCGGGAGTAAATATTCCTGAAACTTCTCTTGTAGACAGAATAGGTGCTATGTGAGATTTAGACTTTTCTTGGTTACAACTTAATAGTAAGATAAGGTTTATGAAAAAGAGGAGTAATTTAAAAAAAATTGAAGATGCATGTTGCATAGCGTAATTCGTTTATATATTAATTAAACTTTTATGCCGAGCGTCTTTCTAAGATTATAATGCAAACATGTGTATTGTCAATAGGACAAAAGATTTAAAAAAGAAATCGCATTGTGAGTTAAAGGCGTGGGTGAAATTCGTAGAAATAGAAATTAGTACAATACTACTGTATAATTTAAATATCTTCCAAAAAAATTTAGTTCTTACTTCAATCTACATTCTAAAACTATAAAAAGAAAATTTCAATGAAGTGAAAATATGTAATAACAATTTTAGCGATGATTTTGTAGGTTTAATACGACATCAATGCAGCACTAAGTATTATTACTCTGTAAATTTACCATACTTCCACTCACGCTATTTTACTCAATTTTTAATCAGCTGATTTTTCAATTCATTATTTTCCATAACCTTGTTTCACGAAAACTTCAACCGGCTATGAGAAAGCTCGTATTCCCTTTATTCCTCCTGTGTACTGTCTGTTCCCTCTACAGCACAGCCCAGAATACGCCCGGTTCACCTGATACGATGTCTGTTCAACTCGATTCCGGAAAACTTAATTTATATTATTCCCAGGGTGCCTGCAAAAATGTTTTTTATGGTTGGGCATTTGAAAAAGAAATCCCTATTGCTTATATAACTGAAAACAGTATTCCAAGAAATCAACAAAGAACCGGTACTAAATTCTTAACGCTGCACGGCAATATCAGTTATGATTATTTCTACCGTTCCCAAACAGATACACCTTATCATCAGCAAAACCTGCAGCAGCATACCGAAAGGGTTTGGATGCAGGCGGTTTTCAAAGAAAAATACCCGGTTACCATTTCTTTTACGGCCAGGCAGAGCAATTCTCCCTTTTTAAGAAATTTTAATGATGTAGGTTTTCAGTTCGATAAATATGCCTACCTGAAAAATAAGAAGCAGCAGCTTACCGAAACATTTAATAAACAGGCAAGCCTGGATGCAGATAAACTGGCCCTCGATGAACTGGAAAAAAAGCTGCAAGCCGCTGAAGAAGAAATACAGCAAAACCGCCAATGGATGAAAGACCCTGCCACCCTCCAAAAGATCATTGAAGAGCGGGAAAGGGCCTATCTTAAAAGCCTGCATGTACCCGATACAAACGGGCTGGCACAAAAATTAAATAATTCCTTCGGTACTCGGGACCATACAAAGAAACTGGAGAAATGGAAAGATAAAGCATCCGGTATAATGAATGCTTCCGATAGTACAAAGCAACAATATGAAGACCTGTACCAGGAGCGAAAAGCCCAAATAGATTCATTGACAGCCAGCGTTAAGGAACTTAAAACCAAGACCGACAGTATTAAAAAAGCCGTTTCAGCAAAAGCTGCCGATATCCGCAGCAGGATCAATAAGGCAAAAGATCACAAAGAGCTTTCACTGCTGGCCAAAAAGCATGGGCTTGATACAACCGGCAAAACAAGGGGCTTTGAAAAGATACTGTCCAATATCAAATCATTCAATATTGGCAGAACCATGCTTAACTATACCGAACTTACTGCCCAGAACATCAGCATTACCGGCATTAATGTGGAATACAACCCTTCTTACTATGCAGCATTTGCCATTGGTAAAATTGATTACCGCTTCCGAGATTTTTTTAACCGGCCCGCAAGAAACCATGGACAGTATCTGGCACTGGGCCGTTTTGGCTGGGGCGATGTGAATAAAAAGGCCGTGATATTTACCCTGTTCAAAGGCCGAAAAAACCAGTCGGAATTTGCCCTGAGCGACAGTGTAAGGAATTATGTAAACATTATTGGCTATTCGGTAGAAAGCATTTATAAGTTTGGAGAAAATACCCGTTTCAGCGCAGAATTTGCAAAATCCACCAAACCCATTTCGGGCAGTTTGGCCGATAGTAAACAAATGGACAATCTGCTCCGTTTTTCAGATAACAGTAATATGGGCATTAATATAAAAGCAGAAACTGAAATTAATGCCACAGATACAAAACTGAGCGGCTTTTACAGGAAAACAGGAGAGAGTTTTCAGTCTTTCAGCCTCTTTAGTTACAATACAGATCAAACCGCCTGGATGCTTCGTGCCGACCAGCCTTTATTTAAAAACAAACTGGGCATCACTACCATGCTTCGAAGAAATGATTTTGTAAATCCTTTCACGGAGAAAACATTCAGGAGCACCAGTATTTTTAAATCTTTTATGCTCAATCTGCGGGTGCCAAAATACCCGGTTCTTTCCATGGGTTATTATCCGGGTTCGCAGTTTTATGTGGTAAATGAAAACACGGTGCGGGAAAATGTTTATTATATACTCAACGGCTCTGTGTCGCACAGTTATTCGTACAGGAAAATTTCAATGAACAGTTCGCTGATCTACAACAGGTATTACAATAAAGCTACCGACTCCGGCTTTGCCCTCAACAAAGGGTTGAGTGTTTATGCCATGCAGACCTTGTTTTTGGGTAAGCTGCAGTTGCAGGGAGGTTATGGGTACAGCAGGCAGGAGGAGTTATCTTATTATTCGCTGGATGCGCTGGCCGATTACTCTATCAAAAAATGGCTGCGGATATCTGCTGGTCCAAAATATAATAAACTGAAGGATGGAAATGCTTACCTGGGAGGCCGGTTGCAGCTTGGCCTCGAAATAAAACAGCTTGGAGGTTTGCGGTTACAATACGAAAAAAGTTATTTGCCAACATTCAACCGTAGTTTATACCCTGTGGAAACGGGCAGGGTTTCATGGTATAAATATTTTTAACTATGCTTAAAAAAATTCTTATTCTGTTAGCAATTGGATTGCCCTTTGCAGGCAATGCCCAGGTGAATATCACCGTGCAGCTTCCGCCAGCCGGGCCTGTGCAAAAAAGCCAGCTCTGGAGCCTGGTGCTCATGAACAACACGGAGCGCAGTGAAGAAGTGAGCCTGCGTTTCGACATGCAGGATGCGGCCTCCGGGCAAACTGTTCTTTCGGGCATCAGCGGAACATTTTCCATTGGCAAAGGAATAAAAATAGTTGGGCAGCAGGATATACAGCCGCTTACGTACAATTATACGGCCCCCGATTTCAGCAGGGATAACATACCGATGGGCGCATACATCATTTGCTACCAGGTGATATCTCAGGATAAGGGCCAGATGCTGGGCGATGAATGTGTAAGAGTAAACATCGACCCGCTTAGCCCACCCATGCTCAATACACCTTACGATAAAGAAGAATTGCTCACGCCTTATCCGCAGTTTACCTGGATACCACCGGCACCATTTGATATGTTCAGCAGGCTTAATTATGATCTGGTAGTGGCCGAAGTAATGCCCGGCCAGTCGCCACAGGAAGCCGTGGAGTACAATGCACCCATCTACAACAGGAGCAACCTGCTGCAGGCCGCAGAAAATTATCCGCAGGGTTTTTCAAAATTAGACACCGGTAAGCTATATGCCTGGCAGGTGGTTGCAAGGAATGGAGAGAACTATGCGGCAAAGACGGAAGTGTGGGTGTTTTCAGTAAAGGGTAACCAGATAGAAGAAATTATCTCGGCTTCTCCATATGTAAAATTAAATCAATCTTCTTCACAGGTGAGCATTGCGCATCATGGGATGCTTAAAATGGAAGTGAATAGTGATGTAGCTGATAGCAATGCGGTATTTGTAATACGAAGCACTCCCAAAGCCGGAACAAAGAGTAAAACATTCTCCATCAAATTTGATATAGTACCTGGACAGAATTTTTTAAAATACGACACGAAGCAGTTTGGAAAATTCGGCAAAGATGAAGTTTACCAGGTTGAATATATTAATTCAAAGGGGGAATCTCTGTTTATGAAATTCATTTGTATATACTACTAATTGACTTTAAATAAATTTTTAAGATTTAATACTCATTCTATGATAGGTTATCTGTCTCAAAAAGCGAAAAGGCCCGTTGCATGGTTATTGTTTTTTCTTTTTTATTTTGATTTAGTAGTATATGCGTATAGTTACCGGGGATATTCAGCAAAACCTGCTTTTATCACTACAAGTGTTTCAGCAACAGGGAAGGCAAATTCTCCTGAGGCTAAAACAGCAGCTCTCAATTCCGCAAATGATATGACGGTAGCAAAAAACAATAAGGCGGGCCGTACAGCAAAACTTGCAGCTCCTGAAAAGAAACTTGCGATTTCTGCTGCAAAGCTGGATAAGGGTGAAATTGGCGGCCCTGGACAACCAGAAATGACTTCATTTAAAGCGGTGGGCAGTGACAATATGGTGAACCTTTTCACAGGGGATTTTTCTTATAATATTCCATTATTGGATGCAGGTGGTTATCCCATTAACCTTTTTTATAATTCCGGGATAGGTATGGATCAGGAGGCAAGCTGGGTGGGACTTGGATTTAATATCAACCCAGGTACGATTACCAGGAATATGCGTGGACTTCCTGATGATTTTGATGGAACGGGTGCTGATGGAGATAAAATAACAAAAGTGCAAAGTGTGAGGGAAGATCTGACCGTTGGGATCAATGTAGGTCTGAATACAGAAATTAAGGGGTCGCCCCTGGGTATCGGGGCTAATGCCGGAATCTTTTGGAATAACAGGCGTGGATTGGGTTTAGAACTTGGTGGAAATTTTAGTATTGAGGCTTCCATAACAAAAAAATCAGGTACTGAAAAAACAGTAAAAGATACGGTTGGCAGCTTGACCACTTCTGCCGGAGCTACATTAAATTCTCAAAATGGCTTATCGCTAAATGCTGGATTTGATGTATCCATGTCAAATAATGACCGGGATATGAAGACGGGATTAAGCACTTCTATTGATTATAATTCCCGTTCCGGATTGGGTAGTTTAAAAATTGCATCCGAATCGAATACTTATAAAAAAGTTGAGGACAACAAGGTTAAAGCAATCCCCAGCAAATGGGGTACGGATATAAGTTTTGCGAGGTCAAGTTTTACGCCTGGTATCCGGATTCCGGTTTCAAGGTATAATGGGAATCTCAAAATTAAACTGGGGGGTGAACTTTTTACACTGCATGGTAATGGATATGTGGCAGGCTCACTCAGCAGGACATATATAGCAGACAAAGATAAAATTCAATCAAGACCAGCTTATGGTTATATGTATTATGAGAAAGCAAACACAGATAAAAATGCGATGCTTGATTTTAACCGCATCAATGATGGCACTTATACCCTGAAATCTGCTTTGATTTCAATTCCGAATTATACCTATGATGTATTCTCGATTAACGGGGAGGGAACCGGGGGCAGTTTCAGAGGTTACAGGGGTAATATGGGCTATGTAAGGGATAACTATACAAAATCGAGGGAGGGTGCATTAAGCCTTTCTTTTGATGCGGGCGGTGGTAATTTATTTCATGGAGGTACAGAAATAAACGGAGTTTATTCCGTTACGGAGGTTGGGGACTGGACGGTGAATAACGCCATGAGAAATACCATTAAGTTCAATGAATCAAACGGGGCTTATCAATCTTTTTATTTTAAAAACCCTGGTGAAAAAGCGATCATTGATGAAGACTACTACAATAACACGGGTGGTGATTTACTGGTAAGACCCAAGCTCCTGGCCCCGGGGATGCCCTTGCCCATTGCGGCCAGTAAGTTTGAATCTTTTAACGAAGAGAAAAAGTATCAGCAGGATTTTAGTTTAACGAAGGATAATACCAAAAAAAAGCGGGATAAAAGAACCCAGGTGATTACCTATTTGACAGCGAGGGATGCAGAAAAGGTAGGCTTGGATAAATCTATTTATTCATTTACGGAGAATATGTTTAAGCTAGGTACTTGTAATGATCCCCTGTATAAAACAGCCATCAGGAGGTATAATCCCGGTGACCCAAATTATTACAGGAAAGGCCATCATTTGTCAGAGGTTGATGTGTTGGAGGGCGATGGAAAAAGATATATTTATGGATTACCCGCTTATTCAGTTAGACAAAAGGATGTAACGTTTAACCTGAAGACCGGGCAGGGGAATTTGGCTACGCAACAAGCCACTTATGAAGATGAACAAAATACTGCAGAAATAAAAGATGCGGGCAGGGATTGGTTTTTCCAATCAGAGGAAGTTCCGGCTTATGCGCACAGTTTTTTATTAACAGCTATTCTTTCGCCTGACTATGTTGATAAAACAAACGATGGAATCAGTGACGATGATTTGGGAACATCTGTGAAATTTAACTATACCAGGATCAATAAACGTGGAACGAATAGTTGGGAACCACAACGCTGGCGCACACCGGTTGATTTGAACAGCGCTCATTTCAATGAAGGACTTCGTACTGATAATGCAGACGATAAAGGTTTATATACTTATGGGGAGAAAGAACTTTGGTATGTCCATTCCATTGAGACAAAGACCATGTATGTAACGTTTACACTTGGAAACAGGGATGATGGTAAACAGGTTATGGGAGAAAACGGCCAGATAAAGCCTTCCTATGGTCAAAAACGTTTGGAAAAAATTGATTTATATACAAAGGCCGAATTTTTAAAGCCCAATCCCAAACCCGTAAAGACCGTGCATTTTTCTTATAGCTATAATTTATGCCAGGGCGTAAAAAATAATAATGCGGGTGGCGGAAAGCTTACCTTGGAAAGTATTTGGTTCAGCTATAATGGCAACTATACCCAAACAAGAAATAAGTATAAGTTCCGTTATGCTCAGCCTAAAAACGGGGTGACAGGCAACCCGGTATATAATTCAACAGAGAGTGATCGCTGGGGAACATATAAGGATCATGCCCAAAATCCAAATGGGATGCGGAATGCAGATTTCCCATACACGCTGCAACCACAGACAGCAACTGAGATTTCACGTAATAACACCTATGCGGCAGCCTGGAACCTCGAAAGTATTTTGATTCCCAGTGGAGCCGTAATCAATGTAGAATATGAATCGGATGATTATGCTTTTGTACAAAATAAAAGGGCTGCTTTAATGACCCATATTGCGGGCTTTGGTAAAGCTCCAACAGATCAGCCCTCTCTTAACTTATATGAATATACTTCTGCGCCGGCCTCGATCATGAACCCGGCCTTAATGGATAATCGGTTTGTATTTTTTGATGTGCAGGAACCTGTCAGTTCGAGGAATGATGTTTTTAATAAATACCTGGATGGAATGAAGCAGTTATTGCTTCGGATTTGGGTTGAAATGCCAACGAATAGCTACGGAAGCGGATATGAGCCGATCAATGTCTATGCAAATATTAAAGATTATGGTGTGGTGCCGGGAAATGCAAACCGTATTTGGGTGGAACTAAATAGTACTTCAAAGGGTGGTAGTCCGATTATGGAAACGGTGATCCAGTTTTTGAAAGACAATTTGCCATCAAAGGCATTTAAAGGATACGATCATGGGAATGAATCCGGGCTTACTCAATTAGTGTATGCTTTACACGGCTTGGCAGATGGTTTTTTCCAGGCTATACAGGGTTTTGAAGCCAACTTAAAATCAAATGCGAAATGCAAGAGGGTGAACCTGACGCAGTGTTTTGGCAGGCTTAACAGTCCAGGGTATAAAAAATACGGCGGCGGACACAGGGTTAAAAGAATTTTGATAACTGATAATTGGAAGAAGATGACCAACCCGGCATCTCTGACCGAGCTGGATGCTACTTATGGTCAAATTTATGATTACAGTACGGTGGAAATGATTAACGGGGAGAAAAAGACGATCAGCAGCGGGGTGGCCACTTATGAACCGGGTATTGGAAACGAGGAAAATCCATTCCGGGAAGTGTTACAATACAGGGAGAAGCAGCCATTGGGGCCGACCAATGTTACCAATGTAGAAATGCCCATTACCGAAACATTTTTCCCATCACCATCTGTTGGATACAGCAAAGTAACGGTTAGAAGTATTCATAACAAGACAGTAAAAAATATCAAGTCAAGTACGGGTAAACAGGTGACGGAATATTTTACGGCGAGGGATTTTCCTTTGATCACGGACTATACTGATTTTGACTCCCGGAGCCGCAGGCATTACAAGCCAAAGGGGATCATGAAGATTTTGTTTCAGCAAGAGACCGACTACTTGACCCTCTCGCAGGGCTTCCGGGTAATCCTGAACGACATGCATGGAAAAATGAAATCACAGGGAGCCTATGGGGAACAGGATTTGGAAACCCCCATTAACTTAACGACCTACCATTACCGGATGAATAACATTACCGGGAATACCTACCGGCTTGCAAATGTTGTAAAAGCAATACCCAGTTCAGAAGGAATTGTTCAGGACAAACTAATTGGAAAAGATGTTGAGATCATGAATGATTTCCGTGAACATAAAGCGGTAACTCATTCCGGGCCGATACCGTTGAATGTGGATGTTTTCAGTATTCCGTTTATTCCTTTTATACTGGGTTTACCGGGAATGCTGAAAGCATTTTTTAAAAATGAATCACTGTACCGTTCTGCAACAACGCTGAAAATTATTAATGAATATGGAATATTAGACAGCGTGGTAAATATAGATAAGGGAAGTGAGGTGAGTACCAAGAACCTTGTTTATGATGCAGAAACCGGTGAGGTATTGATAAGCAGGACCAATAACAGTTTCAATAAGCCCGTTTACAACCTGAATTATCCGGCAAGCTGGGTAAACAGTGGGATGGATTTAGCGTATAAAAATATTGATGTAGTATATAAAAATGTGAATTTTGCCAACGGAAGAATTGAAGGAAGCCCGCATGTGGACATGGCCAATTTTGAAAGTGGGGATGAAATTTTTGTCCTGAATCCGGCATTCGGCATTATTCCCAATACCAGTACCTGCACTGAGCCAAATGACCCACCTTGGCTAATTAGTACATCCCAGACCCGGATATGGGCCATTGATGTAGCAAAAGACGAACGAAATATCGATCATAGTTTTGTTTTTCTTGACAGGAATGGGGTTCCTTATAGTGGTATAGGGAAAAATATCCGGATCATCAGGTCAGGAAAGAGAAATATGGGTTCGGCTGCTGTGGGAAGTGTGACAAGCCTGAAATCTCCTTTAGTAGCATTCGGTGTTGGGCAGGAGAAGATCAGTATTACCGATAACACAAATGTGTTAAATGGAAATGTTACGGAGTTTAAAGAAAAATGGAGGGTGCAGGATGCATTTTACTCCTTGTACACAACGGTAAATATTAAAAGGTATGTGCCGGTACAGAGTACAACAATCAGTTCTAATAAATCTTATTCTATTAATTATTATTATGGTAATTGTAAGAAGTGCGGACATCGGTACAATGAATATTCAAATCCAGGGTATTTATTGGCAAGAGTTCACAATACATGGGGTGGAAGCCATACTCACACTAAGCAAATCAGAAGCTTTGTACATTTTAATTTGGATGCGTTAAGTAATGGTACCGTTATTAAAGAGGCAAAACTGAGTTTATTTCCTCATACATATGTAGACCCTAAATCAGGTGGTTCTATTCAAAATTTGAACCATGAGTTTATTCATCCTGTGGAAGGATTTGATGGAAGGCATACCAATCCTGATCCTCATAAATCTGCCAATGTCACTCAGAATAGTTTCATGCTCTTCAAAATGCAAAGGGCATGGCCTGCTAACAATAGCGGTGAATGGACAAATGGAGCCTATCAGGATGAAGCCAGTGGATACCTTAATTCAGTACAGGTTATGGGAACTCCCCCACCAGTCTCACTCAAATCATATTCCGGAAATGATGCCATTGATGTAACCGGCCTTTTTTCGGGCATATTACAGGACAGGGCTACAAAGGGCTATACGCCGGGTATTAAAATGAGATTGGCTTCTGAACCTCCAAGGGGTACAGAGGCAAGGGTATGCTTTTGGGCGAATAACCTCCCGCAAAATCTACTCACAGCACCGCTCCCACGGGTTGAAATCAAATATTACGATTGCGCAAATGCTTATCCGGTGGGATATACCCCTCAGCCCTGGGAAGAAGTGGATTCCTGTATTACTCCCCAAACGGGCATGTTCTGTTTTTCTGTGTTTGACAGAAAACACATGAATCCTTATGTGCATGGATTGTTGGGTAATTTCCGGGCATGGCGATCTTATGTTTATTATGGCGAAAGGCGGGAGAGTGATTTTAATGTGGCGACCAATATTGCCAAAGACGGGGTAATAAAGAATTTTGAAAATTACTGGCAGCCCGCCCCCAATTTCCTTCAGAGAACCAATAGTGCAAAATGGGTTTGGAACAGCGAGGTGACACAGTTTAACCGCAAAGGACTTGAGATTGAAAATCATGATCCGTTAGACAGGTATAATTCCGGCGTATATGGATATCTGGAAACCTTGCCCATAGCGGTGGCGAATAATTCCAGGGTAAGAGAAATTGCTTTTGATGGTTTTGAAGATTACCTGTACAAAGATGAACCCTGTGAGCCGATCTGCAAGCCTAATAAAAGACATTTTGCCACCGGTGAAGTCCTGGATAAGCTGACCACGACTCAGCACCATACTGGTAAATACAGTATTTCAATTCCAAATAATGGGGAGGTCGTGTTTAACTCTCCGGTATTACCTGTTCAAACCGATCAAACGCCTGATCTGCGTATTCATATGATACAGGTGGCCAAAACGGATACAACTGTTACATTACGGGGTGTTGGTTTAAAGCGGACATTTTACAGCAATACAAATTACACCGGAAGTACGGCTGTGCAGTCTCCCAGCATGGTTAACCTGGGGCCGGGGGCAAGATTCTGTCCACCACTAGGTAACGTTCCAAGTGTGTATTGTAATTCGTTCTCGATTCGCTGGACGGGAAAATTACAGGTTGACAGAAGTGGCTATTATTCTTTCTGGCTTTCTAATTATGTTGATGATATAGGCCGTGTTGAAATCCGCAGATCAAGTGATAATGCCCTGGTATATTCTTACAATGCATTAATAAACAATCAGCCGCCACAAACAAGTGTTTCATTAATAAAGGGGCAGCTTTATACTATCCAGGTGAATTTTGTGAATACGAATACCTTTTATGGGGTGCAGTTACAATGGAAAATACCAGGTGCCACTCAGTATTCTGCTGTTCCTTCCCAGAACCTTTATCCCGAGGGAATGGAATATTTAGCCACTAATACGGTTGTGTATGGCCAGACTACTTATTGTTATAAATATGATAGTACCCAGGCAATTGGCCGCCACCTGATAGATTCCTTCAGTTTACTGGCTAATAAACGATATGTTTTGAGCGCATGGGTTAAGCAGGGTGTGGCTGAATCTAACGTAGCGGAATACCTGGATAATTCTATTGACCTGACGGTCAACAATAGTAATGCTTCGATACTGCCGAACGGGCCAGCCAAACCCACTGGCAACATTATTGAAGGCTGGCAGCGCTATGAATTTGATTTCACCCTACCTAATGCTGCTGAAAGTTTTCAAATAAAACTGCGAAGTCATAGCAGCCAAGCTGTCTTCTTCGATGATCTCAGGATACATCCCTTTAATGCCAATCTTAAATCATTTGTCTATCACCCCGATAACCTGAGACTGGCAGCAGAACTGGATGAAAACAATTATGCGAGCTTTTATGAATACGATGATGATGGTACGCTTGTAAGGGTAAAAAAGGAAACAAAGGACGGGGTTAAAACGATTACAGAAACGAGAAGCGCCTTGCAAAAAAACATCAATGACTTTTAAAAAGATAAACATTTAAACATGATAAAGAAACTCTTATTATATGGACTGCTGCTCATACAGTTGGGCAAAACGGCGACGGCGCAGCAGGCAAGCATTGATACGGTAAGGCTTGCAATGCAGCAGGTAAACAGTGTATTTGACAGTGCCCAGAACCTGGCTTTTGATATTGATATTTATCTCAACTCTGACACGGTTTATGGAATGACGGAGAACGATCACCAGTTTGCCCAATATGTATTGAACGGGAAAAATGTTTTTTATACCGTGGGTGGCATTGATTTTTTGCAAAACGATTCCTTTGCCATCAGTGCATACAATGCAGATAAGACAATGTTTGTTTCCAAAAAAGGGTTAAAGAATAACAGTGATATGTTTTTGTTAAGGTCGTTTTCCGATTCCTTGCTGGATTATTATTACGGCAAATACAATGTTACGCTCCTGGACAGCGGAGAAAGCCGCACGATCAAATTTGTGACGGACAGTGCAGATATACCCTATAAGGATATTACGGTGGTGTATCAGAAGCATAATTATTTCCCGGAAAAAATGTCTTTTTCCTTTATGGATATGCCGGAAATGGAGAACGGAGAAGATTCCACAGCATCCGTGATTGAGCTTCAGCCGGTAAAAAAGACAATGACCCTGTTTTTTTTGAATTACCATTTTGCAGATAACCGGCATGTTTTTGACGAGCAAAACTTTTTTTACTTTAATCCCCTGCGAAAGGAGTTTGAGGCAGTTGGTAAATATGCAGGTTATAAAGTCATTGCAAGTAATATGGGGATTACCAATGTTGAACATGGAGATGTGGAAGTGCCGGTGAAGGAGGATGAGGCAAATTAGACCAATTATTGAATACAATTCAAATGACCTGGTGCTGCATTAAAGTTACCAGGTATTTCAGAAACGCAATAACACTTATGTTTATGAAAACAGGTTGCAGGTATTTTGTAAGAATGTTTGTAGTCGTATTTCTACTGGCTATTACTGCTCCTTTAAGGGCAGCCAATGACCCCAGCAGGGTTTTGGTGTTTGAGGGTAAGTTGGGAGAAATGATTCCCAATGCATTCAGGGAGAATATTGACCTGGTGTACGAGAATCCGGCCACAAGGGTACGGATAGATTTGACCAAGCCTCAATTTTATACCAATGTAGTTACCTTGCTGGTAGATGAAAAGACCACAAAGTATATTACAACTGATTTTAAATGCAAGGTTGTGTACAACCTGGAATATACAAAGCTGGACGGGGTGGTTGTAACTGAAAATAACCTGGAGCTTACAGTTGATTATAAAAAGGCTGAAGGGGCAAAATATGATGCCCGTCAATACAAGCATTTTACACAAGCCCGCAAGGTAAAAGTTACCATTGTTTCCATTGATAATTTCGGGTCAACCTGGGATGTAACAGAAGTTTTACGGATGGAAAACAGGATGGACATCACCCGTGATTATTTTTTTAATACCTCAGAGCAGGTGGCCGGCCTTGCTGATAATGGCAGTGCCGCAACGGTGGATGAGTTGAAAGTAAGTTGGGATGAAAATGCGGTGAGCGGGTTAACGCATTACGATATTGAATGGGCCTGGGCAGATGCGAACGTAATCAACAGGTATAAGACAGGCGGTGTTTTTGATGCGAACTTGATTTTTACGGATAATTCCAGCCGTGTTACTGTTGAAAATAAATTTGTAAATGAGCCTCCTCATTATAATGTTCCGATGCTATACGATGGTTTGGGTTATTTATTTTACCGGGTAAGGCCTGTTCAATACCTGGTAAGCGGGAGGCTTGTAAACGGTCAATGGAGTGCAGCAGGAACAACGGGTGTGACTTATTTTGTTCATAACGGGCATCAGACAAATCTCAACTGGCAGGCAAGTACAAGTTTTGCAGAAGAAGGGAAGAGAAAAACGGTTATTCAGTATTTTGACGGAACGTTAAGAAGCAGGCAAACGGTTACCAAAGATAATGTCACCCAAACCACCGTAGTGGCAGAGACATTTTATGATTACCAGGGTCGTCCCTCTATCCAGGTATTACCTGCACCAACTTTGAGTACGGTTATTCAGTATGCCCAAAATTTTAACCGCTTTACAGGTGAAACAGGTGTGTACAGAAAGGATATGTATGACCTGGTTCAGCCCAATGCTTCTGTTTGTAATACCCTTTCGGCAACACTGGATAATGGATTTGGGGCTTCCAATTATTATTCACCAAACAATCCGCAAAAAGATATTGCGGAGAACAAATTTATACCTGATGCCCAGGGCTATCCTTATACAGAAACCCGTTACGTTCAGGATGCAACCGGCAGGATAGC
Source organism: Niastella sp. (assembly GCA_016710595.1). Lineage (GTDB taxonomy): Bacteria > Bacteroidota > Bacteroidia > Chitinophagales > Chitinophagaceae > Ferruginibacter. Next base: position 1,186,418 of record JADJVM010000008.1, on the reverse strand, counting down.
CGCTCAAAGCGGTGTGGGCCCAACACATAAATTTGGAGCTGCCACCGATCCCGATCATGCTACAAGATATTTTTACGGTACGGCAAATCCTAAAGAACTGGTGGCGCTTTTTGGAACGGAGGTAGGTGATGCCAGCCATTATTTTAAAAATATGGTACGTGATGCAAATGGACAGTATAGCGTGAGCTACCAGGATATGACCGGGAAAACCATTGCAACCGCCCTTGCAGGCGTTCCGCCATCAAATGTAGAGGCATTACCCTCTTATACTGATATGGTAAACAGCGGACGGATCGTTACAGAATCTTTACTCACTCCTCAAAATAATATTATCCAGGGAAGGAATATTGCAGCCGTTAAGACACTGGTTGTACCCAAGGCCGCTACATATACATTTAATTATTCTTTAAATCCACAGAGTGCTGAAATTCTGGCCTGCACTCCAGCAGGGCAAAATGTGTGTTACGATTGCCTGTACGATCTTGAAATAAGGATCACAAACAGTTGCGGCACATTTGAGCGGATATTAAACCGTACAAATTTTACACTGGGAACTACTCCCGATATTACCTGTACGCCTGCCCCCTCTATCACAGTAATAAATGAGCAAATCCTGCTGGAGGAAGGTGAATATACAGTCAGTAAAGTATTGAGTTTAAGTGCCGCAGGTCAGCAATGGTATAAGGACAATTTGTTTAAAATAAAGAATGTTTGTAAAACTTTCCAGGAATTTTATGATTCCACCTACCAGGTGATGTTGCAGGAGAGCAATTGCAATCCTACTTGTGCCACTTGTACAACTGCCGTGGGCACGTATGCGGAGTTCAAGGCGAAGTTTTTGCTGGAATTGGGTTACAGTACTGCATCGCCCGAACTGGAAGCAACCATACATGCTTCCTACGATCAGAATATGGAGCAGTGTAATCAGCTCTGCGCCGAACCTGACAGTAAGTTACAGAGCATTTATTACGAGATGTTGCATGATGTTACGCCACCGGATGGACAGTATGCAAGGCTGGCCGACAAGACCAAGGCATTCAGCATTTACAAACCGAGAATCCTGAGTCTGAGTCCCCCTTATAAAAACCCATTCACATTACTTTCTACTGGGGCTGGGCAGGCATTTTATTTAGACGAAACCAATAATGTGGATGCCACAGCTTACACAACCCTGCCGGACGGAACTACCGGATTTTCTTTCAGCACCGCAGAAGAATTTGAGCCAATTTTCAGGGGCAGTTGGACAAGGGCATTAATTACCCATCATCCTGAATGGGGTAAGTACCAGATTGCTAAAAATGAGTTGGAGACAAGTTATCATTTTGATGAACAGCTTGAGAGAACCAGCAGTTTTGCCATTGCTAATAATGCTACCAATAATTATATAAACAATATTTTAAATCTTGACCCCTTTTACAGTAAGCCAGAAAATGCAGCCAGGAAAGCTGCCATGAAAAACCTGATGGAGGTAAGCTATCGGGAGGTCAGGGATCCAAATAATCAAATTATAGTACATCATTTGAGTATGTGGCAGATAGCCTGGATGAGTATCCATTGCATGAATGCTAATGGATCGCCCATGCAATCTGACTGCATTTTAAATGCACCTAAAAAGCCTCCTTTTAACCTGAACGATTGCAATGGTGATTGGGATAAAGTATGGCAGATATTCAGGGATTTGTATTTAACGGAAAAAGAAAATCATTTGCAGGATTTTTATGATACAAGGCTACAGCTTGCTCCGGGTGCGCTTACCGATTTACTTATAACCCTTGATTATGAACCAAGATTTGCCAAATTCGACAGATTGGTTACGAATGACCCTTACATGACTGCTGTTAACAGCGGAAACCAGGGTACAGGCCAGGGTGCAGTTAACAACCAGCAAGCTGTTGCTTATGCCCAAACCTGTGAAGGATACCGGGCAATTTGGATAGAGAATTTAATGCAATGCGATCAGATCAGGAATTTACCTATAGCTGTCAGGAATAATTTGCTTACACAGATCACAGATGAGTTAAAAGATATTTGTGTACGTGGCAGCGATCCTTATCATTTTTTAGGGTCAGCTTCTGAAATACCCGGCGACCCCAGGCAATATGATGATTTTGAAGAAGCCATTACAGCAATCTTTGCGCAGAACAATATCAATATTACGCAGCTTTGTCATCCTTATTTGATTACTTACCCCAAAAAATATGATAAACAGGCCCTACCATCCAATGGCCAGGTTATATTAACCCAGGACGAGTGCGTTTGCGACAGGCTTACTGAACTCAGGGCAAAAAAACTGGCTGACAATTATCAGGGAACGCTGGTGCAGTATATACAGTATAAGTATGGGGTTACGATTTCGCAGGGATTGATGGATACGCTTACAAACGGATGCAATGGTACACCTAATTGCAAAACTTATCCTGAACCCATAACCATACCGGGCTTTTTAACCTGCTATGGCACGGCCACTGAAACCTGTATCAGTTGTCAGGAGTATGCAGACCATGTAACTGCTTTCCGGAATAAATTTCCAGCCATCGCCACGGCACCTTATGAATTACCGGCAGATGAAGCACAGGTAAATGCGAACCTTGTTTTTGAACAGTACATGAATTACCATACGGGCTTCCGGAAAAACTGGCGGGAATATATACAGTTCGGCAAAGTATGCGACAGTACCACTACTTACCCATGCGATTACCTCGATTCTCTGGTAACGGCCTTTAAATTATTATATGGAGATACGCTTACAGGAGAAAACTGCCGCTTATTGTTTGTACAGTTCTTTAACCAGGCTACGGGTAATTTTTACACATGGCAGGATATAGAAGCTTTGTATATGCAGGTGTGCGGGCATTTGCCGGATGTTTGTAATATCGGTATGACATGCAGTAAGTTTAATCTTGTGATCGAGCAGTTTATGCAGTGGTATGCCCAGCAAAACCCGCAGCCCGTCTGTTCAACAGCATTTACCAATTTTTTCAACCAGTTGCACGGTACTGCATATACTTGGCAGGAATTAAAAGATTTGTACAAAGCACTCTGCGGAAAAGACCTTGACATTTGCGGAGCAAACAACTGCTATGCTATTTTAGAGGTCATCCGTTTGTACCGGGAAACACAACCCTGGCTGCAACCGGATTGCGATTCCCTTTTCTATGTATTCTTCAATAATCATTTTCAAACAAGTTATACGCCACAGCAAATAGATGAACTGGTTTTAAAATGTATCGACAAGATCAACATTTGTGGTCCGCCTTACACCTGTGAGTTCTTGCAAATGCATCTTGAAAAGTATAAAGAAGGAGGGTGTCAATGCGTATCACAATACCCCAAGGAAACCATCCAGTATTGTATGGACTGCTTTACGCAGTACATGAATGGGATAATGAATACAAACTATTCGTACCAGCAGTTGATGAATATTTTTATTAAGGAATGTGGCATTAACCCGGAAGTTTGCGGCAAGTACCTCGATTGCGAAGTATTAACGCAATTTGTAGATGATTTTAAAAGCCAGCAGATTAGTGGCCCAGATTGTAAAGATCAGTTTTTGACCCAGTTTAACCAGCATTTTGGTACATCCTACCAATTATTTGATGATATTATCAATTTGTATGTAATGCAGTGCGGCTGCTTCCCGCCGCTTATCTGCGATTCAATACCCATCAGCTCTGAGTTCCAGCTACTCAACGCCGAGAAAAAATTCCTGAACCTCTATCCCGACCCTGCTGGCTATTTTGGAACAGATTGCCTGAAAAACTATACCGATTTTGTAAATATGCAATATGGCATTTCTATAACAGAAGGAGACTTAGAGGAATACTACCGCAACCTTCTTAAATATGAAGTGGGTATTTGCAATACAAGGGATACTGCCAAATTGCAGGATTTACTGAACGGCTATCTTTCAAAATTTGGAGGTTACCAGTTCCCTCAAAAGCTAAAGCAAGACATATTTAAGGATATGTATTTGCAGGCATTTAAACCGTTGCAAAAGCATCAGTGGGAAGACATTGTGCGTATCTACCAAAGTGTGGGTATTCCGCTTATGTTTGCCCCGGCAGATAATGGCACATTATTGACCTGTTCCAAAGTGGTTGGTATAAAGAATGCTTATTACCAGTTCCACCCCGCTAACCTGCCTGAAAATTGCGAAGAAGATTTTGCTGCTTTCTTCAATTATTTTTATCAAATAAACCTGACTTATAAGCAAATAACAGATTGGGCGCTCGGAAACTGCAGCATAGATGCTTTTGCCTGCGGAATAGTAGATGAAGAAATAATAAAACTTGTTTCTTCCGGCACCGGCAGTACGGTTATTTTACCACCACGGCTCTGTGGCCTCAACGAGCCGCAATATCCTTCTGTAACAAGCCCGCCGGACGACCCTTGTGCTTATTTGGCACAATTAGCGCATAATTCCGCTGTAGAGCAGTATAACCTCTATATTGAACTGCAATTGGCAAGGTTCGACAGGATTTACCAGGCTAAATGCCTCGGCGCACGTAACCTTGAGCAGTTTACGGTAAGGTACACACCTACGGAGTATCATTACACACTGTATTATTACGACCAGGCCGGAAATTTGGTAAAAACAGTTCCGCCAGAAGGTGCCAAGCCCGATTTTACAGATGCGTTTTATAACAACGTGCAGGCAGCAAATGTTGCCGGTACAAGGCTTGGACCAAACCATACAATGGAGACAAGGTATTTTTATAATACCCTTGGGCAGGTAACCGCTCAAAGAACGCCGGATGCTGACATTAGCAAATTTTATTATGACAGGCTGGGAAGGCTGGTAATAAGCCAAAATGCCAAGCAGGCAACAACCGCTGTGAGTGCATTCAGCTATACTGACTACGATGATTTAGGTCGTATTAAAGAGGTTTGCGAAATACCAGGTTCTGGAGTAACACAAGGCACTACACAAGACCCAATGGCATTTTCTACCTGGATGCAGGGAAAAGAGCTTTTAAAACGACAGATAACCCGCACAGTGTACGATGAAGCATACCCGCCATTCTGCGATCCTGCTGACCCAAATAATAATTTACTTTGCCAGCAAAACTTGCGAAACAGGGTAAGCTATAGCTATGTAAAAGATAATAATACTGTTGGCTCGCCGGAATGGAATGCGGCTACTTTCTACAGTTATGATATACACGGAAATGTGAATGTTTTGCTACAGGATTACCGGGTGGGTATAATGAATGATGCCAATAACCGATGGAAAAAAATAGAATATAAGTATGATCTTATAAGTGGAAAAGTGAATGAAGTAGCCTATCAACCTGGTAAGATCGATGCATTTTATCATAGATATGAATATGACCCGGAAAACAGGTTAACTTCGGTTAGTACAAGTTTTGATAGAATATACTGGGAGCAAGAGGCTGCTTACAAATACTACAAGCATGGGCCACTTGCCAGGATGGAGTTAGGCGAAAATCAAGTACAAGGATTAGATTATGCATATACTTTACAAGGCTGGCTCAAAGGAGTTAACAGTAGTACCGTATCAGAAGGTAATTATGATATGGGTGAGGATGGAAAAATAAATAGCCCCAATAAATTATTTGCCCGGGATGCTTATGGATTTGCGCTGCATTATTATAGTAATGCCATAGAGAAAGATTATGCGCCTATAAATACAAATGCCAGCTACAAACCATTTGCGGATGCTGCCGCAGCAGGCACTGGCTTTAAGTCCTTGTTTAATGGCAATATTGCTGCTATGAGCGTAAATCTTCCCAAGCTTGGCCAGCCGTTGCTCTACACTTATCGCTACGACCAGCTTAACAGGCTAACCCAAATGTACACTTACAACGGCCTTAACAGTAACACTAACAGTTGGAATGTTTCAGCGTTGCAACACTACCGGGAGGAAATATCTTATGATGCAAATGGTAATATTAAAACATACAAGCGCAATGGGGATGCTGACCGTTCTAATTCTACAAATACTGGTATGGATAACTTAACTTATAGTTATACGGCTGGCACAAACAAATTTGATAAAGTTATGGATGCAGCATCAGATGCAAGTGACCCCGATTATCCCAAATACAATGACATTAAACAGGGACAACTTGATGGAAATTATAAATATGACCTGATTGGAAATTTAATACAGGATAAATCGGAGTATATTTATGATCCGCAAAGTCCCGGAAGGATGATGATAGAATGGAATGTGTACGGAAAAGTAGCGAAAGTGATTAAGAAAAAAACAGGAAGTCCTGAAACTAATGTCGAATATACATACGATGGTTCTGGCAACCGTATTAGCAAAACAACTGAGGAAAAAACAACATGGTATATTAGAGATGCGGGGGGGAATATAATGAGTATATACGAAAAGAAAAGTGGGGTAAATACCAGCCCTCTAACACAGATAGAGTCACATATTTATGGCAGCAGCCGGATTGGAATATTTAACAGAAATAGTGATGTAGAATCTATGACTGGAACTGCAACAAATGTCTCATTTGAAAGAGGCAATAAGCTCTTTGAGTTATCAAATCACTTACAAAATTGTTTAACAGTTATTTCTGACAAGAAAAATCAGCATACCAATGATAATACTATAATTGATTATTATGTATCAGATGTCGTAAGTGCTACAGATTATGGACCTTTTGGTATTGGGCTTAGTAGCAGAAAATGGGATTCTGAAAATTATCGCTACGGTTTTAATGGGAAGGAGCAAGACAAGGAAACTTCAAGCACTACAACATACGATTACGGGTTTAGGATTTATAGCCCTGCTTTAGGTCGCTTCCTTTCAACAGACCCACTTTACAAATCTTACCCTGAACTAACGCCTTATCAATTTGCAAGTAATAGACCAATTGATGGTGTGGATTTAGATGGGTTGGAATATGTCACTGTACATCATTTTTTTGACGGTAGTACTAAGTCGGAGCTTTTGTACAAAAAGACAGACAAAGAGATAAAAGCATTAGGAGGCACTACTGCTGGTTTTTACAATTCTGCTTCTTATGGCCCCGAAGGCAAAGGCGTTCTTCACAACTACTATAATAGCAGTGGAGAAATCTATAACACTGAATGGGATCAGCGACAAAATAGTGTAACAAACGATATTGCATTTCATGGATTATATTCTGGGCCTGGTTCCATAACTTATGATGGAGGGGAGGAAAGCAAGAACTATAATTTCAACTTTCAGCCGATTGATTGGTCTGATGCGATAGCAAAAAGACATGATAAAGACTATGAAGATGTTGTAAAAGCTGATATTGCAAAGGGCGGCAGACCCTACGAAGGATTTTTAGAAGATACCCGTACTGTTCAGGCTGATAGGGATATGGTGCAGCGCATCAATGATTATACAAATCCCTTTAAGAAGGTTGAAGGTGTTGAAACCCCATATCGTACATCATGGTCAGGAGAAATGCAGCTTTCAATGGAAGGGCAGGGAATTATGATTAATGCTTTGGCGACATACAAGCAATGGAAAATTGATAAAGGAGTAGAATCAAAAAAATGGGATGAGTTAAAAGGTGATTTCTTAAAACATGACCCGATAGTAGGTGGTGTGATAGCTGCAATACCTAAAGAAAATTAACTATTATGAAACCCATTATTTATTTGCTACTATTTATCGTCACTCATATTGGCTGTGTACAGAAAAAAATAAAAATAACTTCTGCTTATATAATCAATCCTCATTGGGATGAGCAAGCAAACGCTATAAAAATAACTAAACAGAAAGTCAAAAAAGATAGCCTATTAAATCCATTTAAGAAATTGCCGCAATCTGAATTGCAAACTAAATTAGAAAATGATACTTCATTTTTATATGTAGGCAATGTTAAATACAATGGGGAAAAATATACAATAAGAAAAGTTTATTTTAATTCATGGAATGGTTTTTTTTGGTGGTCAAACCGGGGTGAAATTAAAACTAAAACCATTGGTAACTTAGAAAAAGGTAATTGGTATAAATTCTCTCAGTTAGTTACATATCCTTATTATGTTTTTGTTTATGTGGACAGTTCAAATAATCTACATCGCTTTGATGTGAATGAGGCTAATTTTTAAGCATACTCTTGGATATTGGTACTCAACAACCCCGCTATCCGTAGCTTTCCTAACCAGCAAAGCTGATAGTATTAAAATTTGTGTTGCTGTCCTGAGTTTGCAACTCAGGACCTGATAAAGGGCCCTGCAACCTACCAGTGCTTTCGCAAGTAAGATGTTCGGATATCCGGCAGGAAGTTTAGATGAAAGCTAACCGAAAATTAATCGCTCAGTAAAAATTTTATAATAAAGCAGGACTTTTTAAAAGGCCTGCTTTTTTATTTTCAGAAACTAAACCCGCAACAATTTTCTTTTTTGTTGGCTGCTATCCGGTTTTTAATGCTGTTTGCAGTTTGAGAAGCAAAGTTTACTGAGGAAGGCAGGCTTCCGTTTAATACTTCTAAGGGAGTAAGGCCATTAAGCACATCGTGTGGCCGGTTCTCCCGGTCTTGTATGGCGAGCGGAACATATTTTTCCAGGGCATGCAGGTCGGGTATGGCTTGGTGGTACAGGAAGCCGTATTTGAGGCTTTTGTTTACAGCTTCTATCATAGAGTTGGATTGTGTAATGGTTTTTTGGGCAAACAACTGCTTTATGGAAGGCTTTGTGCATTCGCTTAAAAATTTGGCAGCCAGGCCGTGATTTTCAGAACCGTCATCGGTAATGAGGCTGCATTGTACAATAATTGAAGGGTTCAAATATTTTTCGTAGGCTTCTTTTAGATTTTCTTTTGTGTAGGATGCACTATACTGTGCGCTTACCCGGTAAGAAAGAATTGCCCTCGAAAAATTATCCATCAGCAGGTAGATATAGGCCTTTAAACCGTTTGGAAAAGTATAAAGGGTAACATCTGCATGAAGAATTTCAAAAACCCTTCCCGCCCGTATGCCCTGCACATGATTTTTCCTCCGCTTTAATGCTACTGATCTCTTAATATTCAGCAATGATACATACTTGTAAAAACAGTTTTTAGAAATGAACAGTATGGCATCCCTTTTCATTTGCTGGTAAATGCTAATCAGGGGCCAGTAACGGTATTGTTCTGAGCTGCAATAGCTGGCAATCGTCTGCACTTCTGTTTTCAGCAACTGAGCCGGATGCCTTAATCTGCAAATTTGCAGGAGCGACTGAGCGCATTTTGTTTTGGCCTTTAAATTTTTGTAATATCGAAAATCAATCCCACAATGCTTTAAAGCCTTTGTGAGTGTAAAAGCTGATTTGAGCTTCTCAATATTTTCCAAAACCGTTTCTGGTGCATAAAAAATTCTTTTCCGCAACTGCTCCCTGTATTTAACGAGAAAGCGTTTGATGGCAATAATGCGCAGCAGGGCAAGATTTACCTTCAGCAATTTGCTGCTTGCTGAAACTTCCTGTAAAGCGGAAAACAGGTGCTGGTTTTCACAAGCCCATTCATAACCGAAACAAGCTTCTAAAGGCTTATGCGCCCAGCCATATTTGGTGGAGCGGGGTATGGATTCTTTCAGTTCTCCCGGCAGGCAGTTAAGATAATAAGCCACCAATACTGCCGGGTGGTAGGATTGCTTCATCAGGGTTCACTAACTATTTTGGAATATCTTTAAGCAGCTCTTTTAATTCTGCATCTGTGAGGTTTTGTTTTTCAGATTTATCATAAATTGACAACAGGAAAACTGTTTTGACAGTTATGACAATATGAGTAATAATTCTTGCTCCGCCGCTTTTTCCTTTTCCTTTAGATGCAATAGCTAACCTTATTTTAAAGCAATTACCGCCTAAAGGGGTTCCTAAATCAGGAGTTTCTTTAAGCTGATGTACAAGTGCAACTATCCCCTTTTTTAAAGAAGGGAATTTTTTTATTAATTTTTTGGCCTGTCTTTCAAAAACATCAATGGTCTTTACGTTATAACTCATTTAAAAAATCATCGGCATTACGAGCCTTTTTTTTGCCAGCTTTAATCAATTTCATTTCTTGCACGGCCTCTCTTATTTCTTCCAAGAGCTGCGCCTTGCCATCGGTTAATTTTTTTGTTCTGATAAAAGAAATACTATTCAGTACGTCCATAAGTGATTGAGCTTTATTATCAGGTATATCCAGTAACACCTTCATCAGTTATATGTTTTCTCAAATTTACAACGTTTCTTTTAAATGTTGTGTTATTGCCTGATATATGTTTCTCACGGCCCGGGCTGCCAGATAGCAGTGGAAGGCCTGGTGAAACTAGCCTCTGCTTTAGCAAGTAACCAGTTCTGCTATTTAGCAGGTAGACTACCGTAAAAATGGGTAGGTTTTAAAAGATAGAAATGCTTTAGTGGCCAATTGAACATATTTGCAATTTTCTTAAATCGTCCATTAAAAAGTTCGAAAATTGTCCAGTCGTCCCGACTTAAAAAGGCAAAATAGAAATTTCTATTTTGCCTTTTTTATTCAAATCAGCATTTTAGTTTAGCGCCAGCCTTAAATACCTGTAAGGTTTACCTTATGCCCTGCCCACAGTTTCTTCGTTGTAAATAATTTTTTTTTCATGATGCAGCGTAATATATAATTTTCTTTGTCATATTATCATTACATATATTTATGCGTTCTCTTTAGCTTTTCTTATTAAATACTTAAACTTATTTTATGGCAAAACCAAAACTACTGCTGCTTGTAGTTTTTCTTCTCTGTGGCTCATTACTCTGGGCCCAGACAACCGTTTCAGGAAAAATTACCGATTCAAAAACGGGCGCACCGATCAGTAATGTGTCCATTTTAATTAAAGGAACCACCCTGGGAACTTATTCATCCAATGATGGTAGTTTCCGGTTAGATGTTCCGCATAGCAATGTTACGTTGCTCGTTACTTCACTGGGTTATACCAGCCGGGAAGTTCCGGTTACAAAGTCAAACATAGATATTATGCTTGAGCCGGGTAATTCTAAAAACCTGGATGAAGTTGTGGTAGTGGGATATGGCACAAAAATTAAAAAAGATATCGTGTCTTCCATTTCCAGGGTTACCAGTAAAGAATTTAATAACCAGCCCCTTCCTACTTTTGAACAGGCATTACAAGGCCGTGCAAGCGGGGTATATATTAATAGCGGTAGTGGAAAACTGGGGCAGGCACTCAATGTAAGAGTGAGAGGGATTTCTTCTATTTCTGCCGACCAGCAACCCTTTGTGGTGGTAGATGGTGTACCCATAGTGAGCCAGGCATTGGGAAGCTCCGATGAACCCGATAATCCTTTAGCCACTATCAATCCAGATGATATTGAATCAATAGAAGTACTGAAAGATGCGGCTTCGGCTGCCATTTATGGTTCCCGTGCATCTAATGGGGTAATATTAGTAACCACTAAAAGTGGCAGGCAAGGCAAGAGCCGGGTTACAGCAGGATTTTATACCGGCTGGAGTAAACCTACCCATTACCGTAAATTTTTAAATGCTGCTCAATACCGTGAAATTTTCGATACTGCCGCTTTGCATTACAGGAACGATGATAGTGACCCTTCATCTGAAGAGCCGTTGGTAGGAGCAGACGAATTTGAATACGAAACAGGCACCGATGATTGGAATAGCAACAATGATGTAAATTGGAGCAGGCTTGCATTTCAGCATGGTAGTGTTCAGCAGTACAATGCTTCTTTAAGTGGCGGTGATGCACGTACTAAATTCCTGATAAGCGCCAGTTATAACGATCAAAAAGGTATCCTTGTTTCTAACAGGCTTACCAGGGGAACCGGCCGTATCAATATAGATCATACACTCAATTCAATTTTTAAAATTGGTACGAATATCTCTTTAACCCAATCAAACAATTACCGGGTTCCTAGCGATAATGCTTTTAGCAATCCTTTACAATTAAATGCATTGCCCCCTATTCAACCAGAATTTGGACCGGATGGTAAATTAAATACCAATACCATTTATTATAATGCTTTAATTGATTATGAAGACAACAATAAAAACCTGAGCAAAACAGCAAGAACCATTAGCAATGCTTATATCGAAGCGAATATTAATCCTTATCTCCGCTTTCGATCCCAGGTAGGAATAGATTGGAATAATTTACAGGAAGAACAATTCCTGGGCAGGCGTACTTTAGATGGTGCTCCTGATGGATATAGCTTTAGTAACCAGGTTACGGCAACCGTATTTACAAATACCAATACATTGAACTTTAATAAAAACTTTAATGATAATAATTCATTAGATGCACTTGCCGGTATTGAATACCAACGGGGCGAAACCACTGGATCGAGTGTAACAGGCCTTGCTTTTCCAAATGACCACTTTACAAAAATTGCAAGTGCTGCTATTATTTCTGCAGGTAATTCTACCGAAACCGCATTCAGGTTCCTTTCCTATTTTGTAAGAGCTAATTACAAATTCAAAGACAGGTACCTGCTCGGTGCAAGTTTCCGGGTAGATGGATCAAGCCGTTTTAGTAAAGATAACCGCTATGGTACCTTCCCTGCCGTATCTGCCGGATGGATAATAAGCGAAGAAGATTTTTTGAAAAACAACAGGGCTATCAGTTTTTTAAAAATCAGGAGCAGTTATGGTGTTACCGGTAATGCAGAAATCGGAAACTTCAGCTATCGTAGTTTATACCGGGCTGCAGCTTATTCCAGTATAAGTGGTATAGTTACATCGCAAATTGGAGATGATAAATTGAAATGGGAAAATACAAAACAGTTTGACTTCGGCCTTGACTTTGGTTTATTGAATAACCGCATTTCCGGCGAACTTGACATTTTTAGTAAAAAAACAAAAGATCTTTTGTTAGATATACCGGTACCTGCTATCAATGGATATAGTACCATCACAAAAAATATTGGGGATATGAATAACAAGGGTGTAGAAGTAACCCTTAATGGTAATATTTTAGTAGGGCAGTTTAAATGGAGTGCTTCAGTAAATATTTCTACTTATAAAAATGAAGTTACCCGGTTGGTAGCGCCGGTAGCACCGGGCGGCAGAACCTTGGGTAGATTGGCCGTTGGCTCACCCTATGGAGAATTTTATGGTGTAAAATTCTTAGGTGCCGACCCTGCCACTGGCGATGCCTTGTTTATGGATAAAGATGGTAAGCCCACCAATGATTATTCTTTGGCAACAGAAACTGTTATTGGGGATCCAAACCCCGATTATTATGGTGGATTTAATAATCATTTTAATTATAAAGCATTTGATCTGGATGTACAATGCCAGTTTGTAAAAGGAGGTGACATTTACAATATTGCCGGTATTTTCCAAAGTAACAATGCAAATTATTTTGATAATCAAACCATAGATCAAATGAATTTCTGGAGAAAACCAGGAGATATCACCATGGTTCCGCAACCACGCTTATACACTTCTAATGGCGATCAAAAAAGCAGCCGCTGGGTACAGGATGGGTCTTACCTGAGGGTAAAGAGTGTGAACTTAGGGTATAATATTCCAAAAAGAATTTTGGCATCGGCTAAAATTGAATCTGCACGGGTATATATTGCGGCCAGTAATCTTTTCACATTTACTAAATACACCGGTTACGATCCCGAAGTAAATACAGAGTACACTGGCAATATCAATTTAGGCCACGATTTTTATACGCCGCCCCAGGCACGTACTATTAGTGTAGGCATTAATTTGGGACTATAATCTTAATACTCAAAAAAATAATATCATGAAATTTATAAATAAAATATTACTACTTCTCATTTTCATTACAGGCGTCACAGCCTGTAAGAAAGCGTTAGATGTAGAACCAAAACAATCTATAGATGCAGGTACAGCATTGCAAAACGACCAGGATGTAAACTCATTGGTAATTGGTATTTACTCCCGGATGGGTAGCCCAAATCTATATGGTACCAATTTATTATTAATGCCAGACTTATTAGGCAGTGATGATGTATGCCAATGGAGAGGTACTTTTTCTTCTCCTGATGATATTGCCAGCAAAGCAATGGATAGGAACAATACCGATGCTGACCTTATTTGGGAAACTGCTTATGATGCCATCAATATGGCAAACACAGTAATTGGCGCTTTAGATGTAGTAAAAGATGCTGACTTAAAGAAACAACTGGAAGGAGAAGCATTGTTTATGAGAGGCATCATGCATTTTGAATTGGTTAGGTTATATGCCTTGCCCTGGGGAGCTACTGCCGATAACACGCACATGGGAGTAGTAATAAAAACTGCGGCTACTAATAATGAAGTAGATGCAGGTGTGAGTTATCCCCGGAATACGGTGAAAGAAGTGTATGCACAAATTATTACTGACCTTAACAATGCAATAACCCTTTTACCGGAAGAAAATCCTAAACGTGTTACAAAATATACAGCGCTCGCTTTTTTAAGCAGGGTGTACCTGCAACAGCAAAATTATGCCGGGGCAAGAGATGCTGCCAATGAAGTAATAGAAAGCGGATATTTTTCTTTGAATGCTTCTGTAACTGCCGTTTTTACAAACAAGGATACAAAAGAATCTATTTGGGAAATACAGCAAAATGAACAAAATAATGCTGGCACTGCCAATAATGGCATGGCTACTTTTTATGCCAGTTTGCCGGGCATTGGCCGTGCTGATGTAAGAATTGATGATGATTTTGTTGAAAATAGTTATCCAACTGATGATCTTAGGCAGTTGTTATGGTATTACCAGGGTACCGGTGCCAGGCCCAATCATACCTATTGTTCTAAATGGACTTCCTTTAGCCAAAACCTTCCGGTTGTTCGCCTGGCAGAAATGTATCTTACACGGGCAGAAGGAAACCTGGAAATGGGAACAAATATTGGCGCTACACCGGGGGAAGACATGGAAATGGTAAAAAACCCATTGCGTACCAACTCAACCGCACCTGCCAGCCCAACTTTGGATGATGTAAGAAATGAACGTTTTATAGAACTGGCTTTTGAAGGCCAGCGCATTCATGATTTAAGAAGGTTAAGGCTTCCAACCGGTTCTTATGATTGGAACTCTCCAAAAATAGTAATGCCAATACCACAGAGAGAAATAGATGCAACCAGTGGGGTACTGGTACAGAATCCGGGTTACTAAAATATAATCGCAGGAAAGGTGAAAAGCAAGGTGGATAATAATTAACTTTATCCTACTTGCTTTTCACTTTTTAATTTTATTCAATTCGTAAATATTCTCAAATTGAAAAATTTCTTTTTTATTGCAATTTTCTTTTTTGCAACATTCTCATCCGAGGCTCAAATAAAATCACCCGAACAATTTTTAGGCTACCAGGTAGGCACAAGATTTACCCGGCACGATAATATTGTAGCCTATTTTAATTATATCGCAAATACAGTACCCTCCCTGGTAAAACTGGAACAGTATGGCGAAACAAATGAACATAGGCCCCTGTACCTTGCCTTTATTTCTACTGCAGAGAATATAAAGAACCTCGAAAATATTCGCCTCAACAATATGCGACTGGCTCATTTGGCCAAAGATAAAATGATGCCAACAGAAGAAACCCCGGCAATCGTATGGTTAAGTTATAACGTACATGGTAATGAAGCAGCTTCTTCTGAAGCGGCCATGCTTACGCTTTTTGCGATGGTAGATCCGGCTAATACACAAACAAAAGAATGGGCAAAAAATACAGTAGTCATAATTGACCCATGCCTGAACCCCGATGGAAGGGACCGTTACGTAAACTGGTATAATAGTATGGTTGGCACAAATTTTAATCCTGATAAAATTTCACGGGAGCACCGTGAACCCTGGCCAGGCGGCAGAAGCAATCATTATAACTTTGATTTAAACCGTGATTGGGCATGGCAAACACAATTAGAAAGTCAGGCAAGGCTTGCCCAGTATAATAAATGGCTTCCGCAAGTTCATGTAGATTATCATGAACAAGGGTATAATGATCCGTATTATTTTGCACCAGCTGCCAAACCTTATCATGAAGTGCTTACTAAATGGCAAAGGGATTTCCAGGTAACAATAGGAAAAAATCATGCAGGTTATTTTGATAAAAATGGATGGTTGTATTTTACAAATGTCCGTTTCGATCTTTTTTATCCTTCTTATGGCGATACTTATCCTTTATACAATGGATCTATCGGCATGACGTATGAACAAGGTGGTATTGGCGCCGGGCTGGGCATTGTAACCCATGAAGGGGATACCCTTACACTAGTAGATAGGGTGCTTCATCATTATACAACCGGACTGAGTACCATTGAAGTTTCTTCTAAAAATGCAGCCAGCCTTGTTAAGGAATTTCATACATACTTTAATAATGCAGTAAATGGAACCGTGGGAGATTACAAAACTTATGTGATAAAAAATAAATCAGAAGATGCAGAACGAATAAGGTCTTTAATGGAGTTATTAGATAAAAATAATATTCAGTATGGAACCGCTACTGGAAACAGTAAAGGCTACCATTATCAAAATAAAAAAGAAGAGGCATTTACGATTTCACCCGGCGACCTGGTAATAAGCGCTTCTCAACCCAAAGCCGCCATGGTGAAAGTTTTATTTGAGCCACAATCAAAACTGGAAGATTCGGCAACCTATGATATTACTGCCTGGGCATTGCCGTATGTTTATGGGCTGAATACTTTTGCCTCTAAGCAAATGATAAATATAAATTATGGAAAACAGGGAGCAGATTTTATAAATAATAATCCGGAAGACGAATATGGTTATGTAATTAGGTGGCAAGGTACTTCATCAGCGAAAACTGTTGCACAATTGCTTGCCAAAGGAATTAAAATGCGTTTTTCACAAGAACCATTTGAGGTAAGTGGCCAACAATTTGACAGGGGTTCGGTAATTATCACCAAAAAAGGGAATACAGGTTTTGGTAATGCACTTTGGAATGAAATTGCAAAAGTTTGTAATGAAAATAAAGTTCAGATGAATGCTGTAAATACAGGAATGGTACAAAAAGGATACGATTTTGGAAGCGACCTGGTACACGCATTAATAGCGCCAAAAGTTGCCATGCTTACCGGCGAGGGCGTAAGCTCTACTGCCGCCGGTGATGTGTGGAGTTTTTTTGATAACGAATTAAAATATAAGATCACACTCATTAATGCATCTGATTTTAATCGCATAAACCTGAATGATATTGATGTTTTGATTTTGCCCGATGGATATTATCGTTTTTTAAATGATAAGGAATCTTCAGCAGCACTTCAACAATGGATTGAAAAGGGCGGGCGGGTGATTGCAATGGAAAGCGCCGTATCTCAATTATCAAAACAGGAATGGAGTATTATAAAATCGAAGACGGACGATGCCGATAAAGGCAAAGAAAAAAATAATGAAGATTACAGCGCCCTTTTGCCATACGAAAGCAGGGAAAGAGATCCGTTGTCTAACAGTACACCGGGTGCCATTTTTAAGGTAGATGTGGATAATACACACCCATTAATGTATGGCTATCCATCTTATTACTACACATTAAAAATGGATAATTCAGTTTATGAATTTATTAAAGATGGAGGATGGAATGTGGGTGTATTAAAAAAAGAAAATCTAATGGCCGGTTATGTGGGCTATAAATTAAGCCCCCGTTTAAAAGACGGTTTATTATTTGGTGTACAAGACATGGGCAACGGAAATATTACATACCTCAGCGATAATGTATTGTTTCGCAATTTTTGGAAAAATGGAGAATTGATGTTTTGCAATGCTGTGTTTATGGTGGGGCAATAAAGAGATCATTTAAAGAATCGGGTTATTTAAAAATACTTTCTTTAAAAATGTAAATAAGGTATAAAACAGGATGATCATTGAAGCCTGCAGGATGTTTTATAGGCAGCTTTGTCATCCAATTATTTTAATTGAATATATTTAATTACCTTTTATTATAAAATTTTTCATCTAAAACTTACAATTATGTTAATCTGGATCATACTTGGCGTGCTGGTATTACTCGTTCTTTGGATTATTGGTATGTATAACGGAATGGTAAAGGCAAAAATAAAAATTGATAATGCATGGAGCGATATCAGTGTTTTCCTTAAAAAACGTTTTGACCTTATTCCCAATCTTATTAATACCGTAAAAGGCTATGCAGCACATGAAAGCCAAACATTTGAAAAAGTAGTACAGGCCCGTAATGTAGCCGTATCAGTAGCTCCCAACGATGTAGCCGGTATGGCAGCAGCCAACCAGCAACTGGGTGGGGCTTTACGGGGTTTATTGGCCATTGCAGAAAATTACCCCGACCTGAAAGCCAATGCTCAGTTCTTAGAACTGCAAACTGCATTACAAAACATCGAGGGAGAACTTAGTAGTTCAAGGCGATATTACAATGCCACGGTGCGAGACTTTAATACCTCTATTCAGCAGTTCCCCGGTGTGTTGGTTGCTAATATGACCGGGTTTAAAGCTCGTGAATTTTTTGAATTGGAAGACCAGGCTGAAGCCAAAAATGTGGAAGTAAAGTTTTAACTGTCCAAGATGAAAAAGGTTATTATTTACCTGGTATTATTTTTAACCATCACGCCAAATTTAATGGCGCAGGGCTATAGTATAAAATTATACCGGGTAGATGTATTGGTAAACCAGGATGCTTCTTTGAGTATTACCGAAACCATTGATGTAAATTTTACTGAAAGCCATCATGGTATTTTTCGGTTGATCCCATATAAATATAAAATGGAAGCTTTGCCACCTGGTAAAGAAAAAGCAAACCGCCAATTAGAATCACATGGTTATGCACAAACGATTATTGAAGATATATCGGTACCGGGATGGAAATATTCAGTAAGCAACACGGGCAATTATAAAGAAATAAAAATTGGCGATAGAAAAAAATATGTGGATGGCGATCAACAATATATTATTAAATACAAACTGCTGAATGCAATTAATTTTTTTAAAGAAAAATCAGAATTATATTTAAATATTATTGGCGATAAATGGGAAGTGGATATTGATTCCGTAGCTTTTTCCATCTCATTGTACCAGGCATTGCCAGATACGCCAGCTTATTTTATAGCCACCGGTTTTTTAGGATCCAGGGATAATCAAGCCCATACAGCCTGGGTAGAAAATAAAATATTTTCAGGTACTACACTTAAACCTTTAAAACCCGGTGAGTCACTCACAGTGGGGATTGCTTTTCCAAAAGGGTTTCTTATTCAGCAAGATTATATGCGCCGGGGCATGTATTGGTTATTGTTGCCTTTGATTGTTTTGGGAATGATGTTTTGGGTTTGGCGCCGATGGGGTAAAGATGAAAAAATTACGGTGACTACAGAATTTTACCCGCCGGAAAATATAAGCCCTGGTGTAGCCGGTTATATTATTGATAACAGGCTTAATAAAAGGGACCTTACTGCATTGATACCTTATTGGGGTGCAGGTGGATATTTGCAAGTGAAAGAAACGCAAACAAAATCAATGCTGGGCCTCATAAAAAATAGCGAATACGATTTTATTAAATTAAAGGAATTGCCTGCTGCTGCCAAAATTTTTGAGAAAACACTGTTCAATGGAATCTTTAAAACCGGCAGTACCGTGGCTTTAAGTAGCCTGAAAGATGTGTTGTACAAAACGATGGAAACAGCGAAAAAGGAATTGGAGGGAGAAGTGAACAGGGGAGATTATTATGTAAAATACTCAAGGGGTATGGGATGCCTTATACCTTTTGCAGGTGTATTTTTATTGGCCTATGGAATTTTTTATTTATTTAATTTTTGGGGCGATCCTTATTGGTATCCCCTATCCGTAATAGCGAGTTCCCTTATTATTATTTTGTTTGGCATTTTTATGACCAAAAAAACAGAAAAGGGAAATGATTTGTATAAAAAACTGGCAGGGTTTAAGGAATTCATAAAAACTGTAGAGCAGGAGAGATTGGCAGTTTTCTTAAAAGAAGACCCGCAATATTTTGATAAAGTATTGCCGTATGCAATTGTTTTTAATGTAGCAGATTCCTGGAAAGACAAATTAAAAGGGCTTGATGTGCCTCCTCCCAACTGGTATGTAGGTAACTATAACGGATTTACAACCGGTATGTTTTTGAGCAGCCTCGATCATTCTATGAATGAAATGTCAAGGAGTTTTTACAGTGCGCCCAGCAGTAGCGGAAGCAGTGGAGGAAGCTTTAGTGGGGGAGGCGGTTTTTCTGGTGGTGGCTTTGGTGGCGGTGGTGGCGGCGCCTGGTAATTTTTTTTCTACATTTGATTGGTATGATATTTTTATTTCATCATCACAATGAATATGTAATTACGCCTATGAACTTTTAAAGCACTATGAAAAAAACCTTTGGAGATAAAGTAATTGATTTTAACCGTAGCTTAAATTATACAGGCGCATTGCCTAACGGGTTTAAGGTGATCAATCCATATAAGGACAACCCCGAAACCATGAAAGTAATGAAAGCCTTTTACAAAAGGTTTTACAGCGACAGCAATCAACGTAAATTTATTATCGGTATTAACCCAAGCCGTCATGGGGCAGGCGTTACGGGTGTTCCCTTTACAGATACCAAGCGTTTAGAAATTGTGTGTGGTATTAAAATGATATCGGCACATACGCATGAAGTGTCTTCTGTTTTTTTATATGATATGATCTCAGAATATGGCGGGGCTACCGATTTTTATAAAAAATTTTACATCAATTCCCCATTCCCTCTGGCTATCGTACGCATTAGCAAAGAAGGCAAATGGTTAAATGCAAATTATTATGATGACCCGGTTCTTTTTGAAATGGTAAAAGAATACATGATCCAATCTTTAAAAAAACATATTAGCCTTGGGCTAGATACTTCAGAAGTGTATATTTTGGGAAAGAAAAATGCTGATTTTATCCAGAAGTTAAATAAAGATGCGAAATTATTTGAGCGCTTACAGGTGCTGGAACACCCGAGATATATACAACAATATAAGTCAAAAGATAAACAAATTTATATTGATAAATATCTAATTGCTTTAAATAACCTGTAAGATAATCCTGCTTGTCTCATCATTTTTGATGTAAGAATAAGTTGGCAGCATCTTTGCAAAAAATATAACACACAAATCACAAAGCGATGAAAACAAAATATGTAATGATAGGTGGAGCTGTAGTGGCAATAGCTGCTATTGCCGCTTTACAAAGTTGCCGTAGCATACCCAAAGGGGCAAAAGCAGTACAAAATTTTAATAAGAACAAATACCTGGGTAAATGGTATGAAATAGCAAGGCTCGATTTTAAATTTGAACGTAATCTCGATCATACTACTGCTGAATATTCTATCAATGAAGATGGTAGTATTAAAGTTGTAAACAGGGGGCATAACTACAAAACCGGTGAAATGAAAGAAGCAGTGGGGAAAGCGAAATTTGTAGGAGCCGATACTGAAGCAAAACTAAAAGTATCATTCTTTGGCCCTTTTTATGCAGGTTATAATGTTTTAGCCATTGATGAAGATTATCAATATGCGTTGGTAGCCGGAAAGAATCTGAAATATCTTTGGATATTATCACGCAAAAAAACAATCCCCGAAAATGTAAAAGAAAATTATTTAGAGATTGCCCAAAATGTGGGGTACCATACCACTGATCTTATTTGGGTAAAACAAGATATATAAAACGGTTATTTAAAAAAAGCTACAATTTAAATATTGTAGCTTTTTTATTACAGGATAATTAATACAATCAAGGTTTTTCTTCCGTTGCATTCCTGGCAAGTGCTGCATCATCTGGCGCTTGTTCTAATGTTTTATCTAAGTTAAACAACGATTCATCAGATGCCCGGTCACCTCCAGCAATTTTTAATTTATCAATCAGGTTCATTGCTAATTTTTCTTCTTCAATTTGTTCTTTTACGAACCATTGTGCAAAATTCCAGGTAGCCCAGTCTTTTTGTTTCATTGCCATATCTACCAATACATAAATCCCTTCGGTATTATCTACCTCATGCTTAAAAATTTTATTAAAGCAATCCGTTAAGCTTTTAGGATCGGCAGGTGGAGCAGACAATGCTTCAATTTTTGGTTTACCGCCACGCTCCAGGATGTATTCCATAATTTTTATCATGTGGTTCCGCTCTTCATGCGCATGACGAAATAAGAAATTAGCAATACCTGCATACCCTTTATCATCGGCCCAGACGCCATAAGATAAATAAATTTGGGCGGCATTTCCTTCTTTGGTCATTTGTTTATTTAATGCATCATGCATTGGTTTACTAAGCCTATTTGTGTCCATAATATAATATTAAGATTAGTTATGTAACTAAAAGTTACAATTTTTATGCCGTATATCAGCTCCTTATAAATACTGATAATCTCAGATTATTAAATGATCCAAATGGGATAAATAGGGATTTTTTTCCCCTTAATGAAAATATGTGAAATGCTATTTTTGAATTTCGTTAATTGATTTTTATATCCTTCTCTTCTTCTACTATTATTTGTAACTTTTCTCTAAAGGTTTCAATCTTCCCCGTTACACAAATATTTTTTTCCTTGTATAATACTTCAGGTGATTGTGAGAAATTAGGATAGTTTTTTGCAAAAATAATAACGGTAAGTGGGTTGTTCGGGAATTTATCCCCTACTGTAATTTGTGTAATGGAAGCTGAACTCCTGATATTAAATACATGGGCACAAATGGTAACTTTTTTACCAATATTTTTTTCTACTTCATTAATTGGAATCCCGTTTTTATAGGTTACTGCCAGCGAATCAAGGTTCTCAATGGGAGCCGGCGTATAAAATAAGCGGTTTAAAATATTTGCCAATCTTAAGCCAGCCAGTAACAATTGCCTTTTTACAATAATTGCGCTTTTATCTAAATATTTTTGATCTAGCATAAAGCCGGGAAAATCATAAATGCCATCTAATAAAGTCCTGTTTTGATTGAGCCAGGCCACGTAATCAATATTCCCGGTAAGTTCTTGTTCAAACGAGCTATCCGTTTTATACAGGTCAAGGCAATCGTTTAAAGTAATTTTTTTTAATCGGATAATGTCTTCATCCCAAAACCAATGCAGGTTATGTGTTTTTATAGAATCATATTGAACGGTAACTTTATTTCCACCCAGGTCATCATCATAAGCGGTATGTAAAGGCATGTGTAGGTCGCCCATTAAGTGTAGCAAAACCAAAAGGTCAAATTTCACCTGTTCATCACAAAATAATTTTTTATGGCTTAGTTCATTGTAAGAATTGATAAGCCTGTTAATAATATTGTATTGGTCACTCGGTTGGTAGCTGGAGCCTTTTGGGAAATCTACATAATGCCAGGTGCGCATAAAATCATAATCTGGGTTGCTCTTTATAATATCCAACCAATTGGCAGCAGTATCTACCGGCATATCTCCCAAAACTGCTAATACATTTTTTCTTACATCATCTTTTACGAAAGAAAGGGCAAGGTTGGCTACAATTGCATGCCCATCAGGGCCCCATGCCTTTGCTGCGGTATTAAAAAATAGGGTGGAGAAGATGAGTAAAAATGATAATCCGGCTTTTCTGATATTCATGATTTTAAATGCTGGGTAAACGTAAATATACTTATTATTTGAATGTTATTTTAGTTAATTCAATTTATAATATTAAGAAAAATATATGCTGCTGCAAAATGAAGTAGTAGCAAAATTTAATATTTTTTAAGCATAAAATAAATACTTGCAGAATGCAAGCAAAAAAAATCCCCACCAAAGCGGGGATTACATTACTAAAAATAATTTTTACAACCCAAGTGCTTTTACGCCCTGGTCAAAAATAATATCAACTGGTATGCCTTTTTGCAACAACCTGTCCAAATCAGTTTTTAATGGGGGCCTTACAGTTGCTTTTTCTTTTTGTAGCTTTTCTACTTCAGTTTTATTGCCATCACCCTGCAGGGTAAGAATGAGTTTTGTAAGATCATTCATAGCAATTCTAAACTTATCAAAATTTACTTTATAATGGCCATTGCTTGTTTTTTCAAATGCACCTTTATCCTGGAAGAAATTAAAAGCAAGCATATTGGCTTTGCCATGTGCTTCGCCAGCGCCAAAACGCACAGAGCGTAGGATGCTGGCCATAAAAGTGGTATAATAATTTTCAATGTCTCCCTTGAGTTCCCCTTTTTCTACTAGTTTAGTTACCATGTATAAACCAAGAATATCGGCTTTTGCTTCTTCAAGCCAGGAACCTTGTTCCTGTAAAGCCGCTCTCACCGTGCCTTTGCCATTGATGGTATTTTTAATGCCCAGGCCATGTGCCACTTCATGAAACATTACATTGGCAAAAAATGCATCGAACTGAACCCTGTTTAGTTGAGATGGGTCAATCAGTTCATCGGCAATAGGAATTAAAATTTTATCAAATTTTGCCTGCATGGCGTTTTTTAATTGTAACCTGCGGGTGCCTTTTGTTTTTTGTAATTCTTCATCATTGGGCAGGTTCACTGCAATTGTTTTTCCGGCGCTGTTACACTGTCCTGCGTAATACACTACATCATACGCATTCAGGTCAGAGGAGGTACCCGGTTTTTCTGTTTTGTATTTTGCATCTACGGGTATGCCTTGCTGAAGTTCCGGTAACATGGCAACATACTTGGCTAATTTAGCGCTCCAGTCTTTATCTTTTATTAAAACGTATCCTTCATAAGCATTCCTGAAATTATATAAGCCATCTTCATAATTCTCAATGGCGCCAATGATAATGTCAATATGATTGTCTTTCATATCCAGCCATGCGGCATCACTGGGGTTATAGTTATCGGTTATCAATGCTTCGGCACGCATATTTAAATATTTATTGAGTGCCGGGTCAGAAGCCAGGAGGGCTGCTTGTTTCAAAAAACCAGCAGCTTTTTGTAGCTGTACCTTGTAAGCATCATGGTAAGCGATGCTGTATAATTTACCGGTGCTATCCCTGCGAATCAATGAGTATTGGCCATGTTTATCTGGTACATTACTTTGGTCCAGTTCGGCCTTTGTCATGTGTGGCGGGTAAAAATTAGCGCCTGCCGGTTTAGGCCCTACACCAGCAACAAAGGGCGTATCATTATTTAGCTTATCCCAGGGCCCATAATTAATTCTTATAAATGCATTTGTTTTTTCATCTTTTACTGCCTGCAGTAAACTGTCTTTTTGCGGGCCGTAACATTGCAGCCAATACAAATCATTCATTACATCTGCAGCATCTATCAGCAAGGGTAACATGCGTCTTTCACTGTCAGTAAGTTTCGAAAGATCGGCCGTGAGTTTTACAGTAGTATAAGAAGCCAGGTGGGTTGCGGCATACGATGTAGTAGAGTCCATAATCACAGTATCGGTTAATTTTTTATCATCTTTATTATTATTGCAACTAACGGTTACCAGGAGTATTCCGGCGGCAAGGGCCAGGTATCGCTTTTTCATTAGAAATGATTTAAACGTGATATATTTTTTTTTGAAGAGTGAATATACAAATTATGCCGCTATTGCTGGTTAAAGGATGATTACTGGTTTAGGGAAATACAAACATAAGATTTGGTATTTTTGTGCTTTAATATAAAAGCATGGCATACCGATCGTTGGAAGAATGTTTACTGGACTTAGAAAGAACCGGTAGGCTTGTGCGGGTGAAAGAAAAAGTAGATCCTGATTTACAAATGGCAGCTATTCATTTTCGGGTACATGAAGCAGGTGGGCCGGCTTTATTGTTTGAAAATGTAAAGGGAAGTTCATTTAGGGCAGCATCAAATATTTTCGGGAGTATCGAAAGGAGTAATTATATTTTTAGAAACAGTTTGCACACGGTACAACAATTAATTACAATAAAAAATGACCCGCTCCAAATTTTTAAACATCCATTACAACATACAAATACCATTCGGGCGGCTTTACATGCGCTGCCAATAAAAAACCCCATCCATAAACCTGTATTATTCCAGGAAATTAAAATTACTGATATTCCTTTAGTGAAACATTGGCCAAATGATGGCGGCGCCTTCATTACTTTACCACAGGTATATACAGAAGATATTGAAAAGCCCGGTATGATGCACTCGAACCTGGGCATGTACCGCATTCAGTTAAACGGTAATGAATATGAATTGAATAAAGAAATTGGTTTGCATTATCAAATACACCGGGGCATTGGTGTGCACCAGGCAAAAGCCAATAAGCAGGGAAAACCTTTAAAAGTAAGTGTATTTATTGGTGGGCCTCCTGCTCATAGCGTGGCGGCGGTAATGCCATTACCCGAAGGAATGAGTGAACTCACATTTGCAGGGGCGCTTGCTGCACGAAGGTTCCGGTATTGCTACCGGGATGGGTATTGCATAAGTACGGATGCCGATTTCGTAATAACGGGATGGGTTATGCCGGGTGAGAATAAACCTGAAGGTCCTTTTGGTGATCACCTTGGATATTATAGTTTAACACATCCATTCCCCGTGATGAATGTACATAAAGTGTATGCCCGTAAAAATGCAATTTGGCCATTTACGGTTGTAGGAAGACCACCTCAGGAAGACACATCTTTTGGAAAATTGATTCATCAAATTGCAGGCAAAGCTTTGGAAGCAGAAATACCTGGGTTAAAACAAGTAAATGCAGTAGATGCAGCCGGTGTGCATCCATTGTTACTCGCCATCGGAAGCGAAAGATATACACCCTTTGCTGAAACAATGCAGCCTGCAGAAATTTTAACCATTGCCAATCATATCCTTGGTAAGGGACAGCTAAGCCTTGCAAAATTTTTATTTATTACCGCAGATGATAGTGGCCATTTGAATTGTAATGATATACCATCATATTTTACCTATATACTAGAAAGATTACAAAAAGAAAGGGATATTCATTTTTATACCCATACCAGTATTGATACTTTAGACTATTCGGGTACGGGATTAAATATGGGAAGTAAAGTAGTACTGGCAGCCTATGGAAATAAAAAATATAATTTAATTGATAATATCCCGGTTGCTATCAACCAACATAATTTGATCAAAAAATGCCGTTTAATAATACCCGGCATTGCCGTAATAGAAACAAATAAATTTAGTAATTACAACCAGGTTACAACAGAAATGAACATGCTTACACAAAGTTTGGAGCCCCACTTGAATGACCTGGAAGGCTTGCCTTTATTGATTTTAGCTGATGATGCCGATTTTGTTGCAGAAAAATTTAATAATTTTCTGTGGGTTAGTTTTACCCGTTGCAACCCATCTCATGACATATATGGTGTAGCTAGTTTTGTAGAGCATAAACATTGGGGATGCAAGGGCCCGGTTATTATAGATGCACGAATGAAACCACATCATGCACCTCCTTTAATAAAGGACACTGCGGTTGAAAAAAGTATTGATCCCATTTTTGAAAAGGGTGGAAGTTTATATGGCATATTAAAATAAATTACTTTCATTTACTGAATTATCCTTTTAACTATCATTATGAATAAATTTCTTTTCATCGGTGTGGTCGGTTTCGTAATGAGTTGCGGCCCTGCAAATAATCCAAAACAAGAATCTGTTCATCCAAATGAAATCACAAAAAATGCAGATGTAAACTACGATTTCACCTTACGTGGATTGTATTATGCCGATCAGGGAAAATGGAAAGTATTGGCATGTGATTCCTTATCTCCATTTCATGTAAAAGATATTACCGGTAAAATGGATTCAATATATAAAACAAAGGTGAGTGAAAATGCTTATGGTATAGAACCTGTTTATATCCGGGTAAACGGAACCTTGACCATAAAAAATAATGATACTTTATTCAGCATAAAAGAAGTGGATAGTGTACAACAGGTAAATTTTAAAACCCATTGCTTACCTTTTGAGTTTATTGCCCTGGGAAACGAACCATTTTGGAATGTACAAATATTGCCTTTGGTGAATAAAATAATTTTTAAAAGCCCAACTGAAACAAAAGAATTTGCATACAAAAATTCTAAAATAGATAGCGGTAAAATAATGTATGAATCAGCATCTGGTTCGGAAGAGGCAATAAAAATAATTATTGAAAAACAAAATTGCAGTGATGGTATGAGCGACCGCCAATATCATTATAGCGCACAGGTTATCCTGGGCAGTAAGATGCTTAAGGGTTGTGCCATCAGGAAGGGAGAACAGTTGCCTGGTAATCCTTAAAACAATGAGTTGTAAAAATATTTTGTTATTATTTACAACATAGAGGTTTTAAATATTTCAACTATTCAGTATTCGGGCTTTCTTAATTAACTTTGCGCCTTATTATGAAATCAAAAAGCCTAAAAAAAGATAAGGTAAATATCATTACCCTGGGTTGCAGTAAAAATATGGTTGATAGTGAAGTGCTTAGCGGCCAGTTACAGGCAAATGATATCAATACAGTACATGAAAATACAAAACCGGATCATAATATTGTAATTATTAATACCTGCGGATTTATTGAAAAAGCAAAAGAAGAAAGTATTAATACGATCCTGCAAAATGTAGAACTGAAAAAGCGTGGCAAAATAGATAAAGTATATGTTACCGGTTGCTTGAGTGAACGCTACCGGCAAAACCTGGAAACTGAAATACCCGAAGTGGATGCTTTTTTTGGCACCATGGAACTTCCACTCATTTTAAAAAGGTTTAATGCCGATTTAAAAACTGAACTTTTAGGCGAGCGCCTACTAAGCACCCCACAGCATTATGCGTATTTAAAAATAAGTGAGGGTTGTAACCGCACATGTTCATTTTGTGCCATACCACTCATGCGGGGTAAGCATGTGAGCCGTAGTATTGAAAGTTTGGTAGATGAAGCCAGCAAACTGGTGGCAAATGGAGTGAAAGAAATCATGCTCATAGCACAGGAACTTACTTACTATGGGCTGGATATTTATAAGAAAAGGGAACTTCCTAAATTATTACATGCCCTTGCCGATATTAAAGGCCTGGAATGGATCCGCCTGCATTACGCTTACCCATCAAAATTTCCACTTGAAATTATTGATGCCATGAAGGAGAGAGAAAATATCTGCAACTATTTAGATATGCCTTTACAACATGCTGCAGACAATATGCTAAAGAGTATGAAGCGGCAAATTACCCGATCAGAAATGGAAGACCTGGTGGGTGAAATAAGGTATCGTATTCCCGAGATTTGTATCCGCACTACTTTGATTGCCGGTTACCCTGGTGAAACAAGAGATGATGTGGAAGAGCTTAAACAATTTTTACAAAAAATGAAGTTCGACCGGGTAGGTATATTTACTTACAGCCATGAAGAAGATACCAGCGCTTACCTTTTAAATGATAATATTCCGTCAGCAGAAAAAGAAGCAAGGGCACAGGAAATAATGGAAATGCAACAAGAGATTTCATTAGAAAAAAATGAAGAGAAACTCGGTAAAATATTTAAAGTAATAATAGATAAAAAAGAAGCCGGCCGTTACCTTGGCCGCACCGAATTTGATAGCGTGGAAGTAGATAATGAAGTTATCATAAACAGTACTAAAAAATTACAGCCCGGTGATTTTGTAAATGTAAAAATTACCAAAGCCTACGATTACGATATAGAAGGAGAAGTAGTAATATAGTTCGGATAAAAAACAGATACATGGCATTTTCTACAACTTATATACCATACCGGCAAACCAAAAGTTTTAGTAGTATCGCATTAGATTATCTCAGTGCTGCAAGTAGTATAAAGCCTTTTTATCAGCAACCACCCACTATAGAAGGTATCCGGCAAACGATTAAGAATAAAGCCGCTCAATTTACCGGCCGGCCGTTATTGGTAAAAGAATTAAAATCCCGTTATCAATCATTGCCTTCACATACAGCAGTAAATGATAATATTGAATTGTTGCTCAAAGAAAATTGTTTTACAGTTTGTACTGCACATCAACCCAACATTTTTACCGGGCATTTATATTTTGTTTATAAAATTTTACACACTATAAAACTTTGCCGGGAGCTAAAAATTAATTTCCCTGAAAATCATTTTGTCCCTGTTTATTTTATGGGAAGTGAGGATGCCGATCTGCAAGAACTGGGAGAAATCATGATTGCCGGAAAAAAATATAGCTGGCATACCGATCAAAAAGGAGCAGTAGGCCGGATGATTATTGATAAACCATTTATACAGCTTATTGATGAATTGGAAAGCCAACTAAGTGTTGAACCATTTGGTAAAGAAATTATACAAACTGTTAGGGATTGCTATAGCCTGGGTAAAAGTATTGAAGAAGCAACATTTCGTTTTGTTCATCACCTCTTTGGTGAATTTGGGTTGGTTATTTTGCTGCCTGATTCAAGCATATTGAAAAATGCTTTTATACCTGTTATGGAAAGGGAACTGGTGCATTCTTTTTCTGAACCTTTAGTACAAAAAACAATCCGGGTAATGCCTGGGGAATATAAAATACAAGTTACAGGAAGGCCCATTAATTTATTTTATTTAAAAGATGGCTTAAGAGAGCGAATTGAAAAAAAAGGAGACCATTATATAATTGCCAATACAGCCCTGCAATTTACCGAGTCACAAATACTTATTGAACTAAAAGAAAATCCCGGGCGGTTTAGCCCCAATGTAATATTGAGGCCATTGTTACAGGAAGCATTATTGCCCAATATTGTTTTTATTGGAGGTGGTGCTGAAATTGCTTACTGGCTTGAGTTGAAGAATGTTTTTGAAGCTGCCAGGATTCCCTACCCGGTATTGCTTTTACGCAATTCTTTTGCGATAGTTCCAAAAAAGATTGCCGATAAAATCCTTGATCTTGATCTTATGCCCGCCGATTTTTTTGAGCCTGAACTAAAGATTATAAACGGTTTAGTACAAAGGCGTTCTTTAAAACAATTAAGTTTATCAAATGAGAAATTGGCGCTTATAAAAATATATGATTCCATTCGTAAAACTGCTGCAGAAATAGATATGAGTTTAGATCGGCATGTTTGGGCTTTACAATCTACTGCGCTCAATAGAATCGCACTATTAGAAAAGAAAATGCTAAAAGCAGAAAAGAAAAAATTTGAGTCCGAACAAAGGCAGGTATCAAAAATAAAAGATTCATTTTTTCCTGGAGGGGTATTGCAGGAAAGGGTAGAAAATATATTACCCTATTATAGCCGCTATGGAAAATCAATAATTGATGAATTGCTCCTGGCATCCACAGGTTTGCAACAACAATTCTGCATACTTACACAAACACATTAATATGGCAAGGATCATGGCAATTGATTATGGTGGAAAAAGAACGGGCATTGCCGTAACCGATCCTTTACAAATTATAGCTACGGGCCTCACCACTATTGTGTCGAAAGAGTTAATCTCTTTCTTAACAAATTATTTTAAGCAGGAAGCAGTATCCTTAGTTATCATTGGTATGCCCAAAAACCTGGATGATAGTGATACGCATGGTACAGCATTGGTAAAAGCGGCGATTCAAAAAATAAAAAAATCATTCCCCACCATGAAAATCATTGAAGTAGATGAACGGTTTACTTCTAAAATGGCAAAGGCTGCCATGATAGAAATGGGAATGAAAAAAAAGCAGCGGCAAAATAAAATGTTGGTAGATGAGATAGCCGCTACTATTATGCTACAGGAATATATGCAAAACCAATGATGCAATCTATCCCGTTCTTGTTGTTTTAGCCTTGTATCAGTATCTTTGTAACTTAAAAAATGATGGTAAGATGGTGCTCCCAATAGTAGCTTATGGCTCCCCGGTTCTTAGAAAAGTTTGTAAAGATATTGATCCCGGATATCCTAACCTTTCTATATTAATTGATGATATGTGGGAAACCATGTACCGCAGCAGTGGCGTTGGTTTAGCTGCTCCTCAAATAGGTAAGGATATTCGCTTGTTTGTGATAGATAGTACCCAGGTTTTTGAATCATTAGAAAAAGATGAAGAAGGGCTATATCCCGATGCGCCTGGTATTAAACAGGTTTTTATAAATGCACATATTGAAGAGTTAGAAGGTGATGATTGGGTATATAACGAAGGTTGCCTGAGCATCCCTAAAATAAGAGAAGATATCAATAGGAAAGAAAGTGTAACATTACGTTATTGCGATGAAAATTTTGAAGAACATCTGAAAACTTTTGATGGCATTACGGCAAGAATTATTTTACATGAGTATGACCATACGGAAGGAAAGCTTTTTATAGATTATGTAAAACCGCTTAAGCGCACCTTGATGAAACGTAAGCTGGATGATATTTCTAAGGGTAAGGTAAATGTAGATTACCGGATGATATTTTTGAAATAAGAGGGCATTCCATATACTGGAAATATTTTATTTTCAATACCATTACTAATTGCATTACTTGTATCTATTCATAAACATTGTTTATTTGTATAGTTCGTAAAAATTTGTAGGTCCATCACAGGTTTATCCCCTTCTTCTTTCCAGCAAAATCATCATCATCAATCCCAATAATATCCTTTCTTCTTCTCCTTCTTCAAACTCCGAAAGTTTATGTACGGTAAACCTTCTGCCAAAAAAAGAAGCTTCTTTCTTTAATCTTGCTACGAGGGAGCCATTGGGTCGTGTTACCGTGTAAGCCGGGTTAAAAAAGTAACCCGTAAACATACCCAATAAAGGGATTTCTGAAAATACAGCATCACCAAATTTTGTCCAGGCATTTTCTTCCCGTATCAATAAATCCTGGTTTTGATTTTCATCGAATATTTCATACCGTGCTTTCCATATAGAAGCCCAGCCCTTTCGGGCTACCCGTCCAAGGTCACGGCCATTGGCATCTGTAAATTTATAAGAGGCAGAAAAATCAATCCATTTATTGGCTTTGATATTATATTTCAAAATCATTTTCTGTTCATCTTCATATACATTGATATCATCAATAAGCCTGAATAATTTTTGGCGTACATAAGCAATCAACTCATCATTGGCATCTTTGGCAACAAAATCATTCGCAAGCGTAGTTATTTTAAAAACAAAGCGAAGCGGGTAAGCATTTTTATTAAATGCGAACTGAAGTTTTTCCATACATTTTTATAAAAATTAAAGATATGGAAAACATTTTTTTGTGTAAGGGTATCACTAAAATAATGTTAATGAATGGCTTTGCTATATTCCTTTGGGTTTTTTATAACATTTTCACTTCTACTTTTACGTTACACATTCAAACCAACTTGTCCACCTTTAAATCTTGCAAAATGAAAAGATATTTACTTTTTTTATCCTTTATAGGCCTGGCCTCTTTTGTAGTGGCACAAGAACCATTGCATGCTGAAAATCAAAACCCGGATTATAATATCAGCAAACAAAAGTATATGGCTTCCAAAGATCAACTACTTACCAGTATGGGTACTACCGTGCAAGATACGTATAAGGCGTACGACTGGTACGAGGCAAAGCAGGAACGTAAGCAACAACGGTATAATGACCGAAGAGAAAGAAGGATATATCAAAATTATTACAACAATTATGATTCATACCGGTATTACAGGCCTTATCGCAATGATACCAGGTACTACAATCGTAATAATCTTTATCGCCAAAATTGGTATTATTGGTTTTGGTAGCGCCCGTTTTTCCTCCACACCCTACATTTAATTATCCACTTTAAAATTTAATTTATGAAACCATTTATTACATTTTGTATTTTCTCTGCCCTTTTGTTACTGGCAGCTTGTAGCCGAAATGTAACCAGGATTGATGCCGCTGAAACGCCCGACATCAGCGGAAGCTGGAACAATACCGATAGCAGGCTGGTAGCAGAGCAAATGATAAATGATGCATTATCATCTGCGTGGCTTTCTAATTTTAATGAGGCTAAAAACCGTAAACCCGTGGTAATAGTAGGCATGGTTACTAACCAAAGCCACGAGCATATTACTGCAGAAACATTTATGAAAGACCTGGAACGCTCCTTTATTACCACTTCAAAAGTAGGGCTGGTACAAAGTGGTAAAAAGCGGGAAGAAATGCGGGCGGAAAAAGCCGACCAGCAAACAAATGCTTCACAAAGCAGCATGAAAAAATTTGGATTAGAAAATGGCGCCGATTATATTCTGCAGGGTTCTATCAACTCCATTGTAGATGCTCATAAAAGAAAGAAAACGGTTACTTACCAGGTAAACCTGGAGCTTACCAATATTGAAACCAATGAAGTGGTTTGGATCGGCGATAAAAAACTATCCAAATACATTAAAAATTAAAGCCGGTTTTTCAACCATTGAATGCATACTCATGTTACGCTTTATAAAAAGGCACGCAACTTTATGGATGCTTGTTCCTTTGCTTATTTCCTGTTCTACTTACCGCACAAGTATGCAATCTTATTATAATGAAATGGATGCTCATCATTATGACAAGGCATGGCAGCGGTTAGAAAAGAACAAAAAAATAAAAAAAGACAGAAACAAACTCCTTTACTTAATGGAGGCAGGCAAAGTATGGTATCTTAAGAATGATTTTGAAAAGAGTAATTTTTATTTTAATGAAGCAGACCGGTTTATAGAAAACCGGCACCAATCTATAGGTAGCATAGCAGCAGCTAACCTGCTAAACCCCATGCATGAAACCTATACGGGTGAAGACTTTGAGAAGTTTATGCTGCATTATTATAAAGCACTAAACTATTGCTCACTTGGTAATATTGAAGATGCATTGGTAGAAGCACGCAGGATAAACCTGGATTTAGGAAAACAATCTGATAAATATCATGATAAAAAAAATAGGTATAGCAAAGATGCTTTTGCATTGAATTTACAGGGGATTATTTATGAAATGGGTGGCGATATCAATAATGCTTTTATCGCCTACAGGAATGCTGCCGATGTATATCTACAATCAAACGATACTTATTATGGGGTAGAACTTCCTGGTCAATTAAAAAAAGATGTATTACGAACAGCCTGGCAAATTGGATTTTTAAATGAGTTTACCCGGTACCAAAAATTATTTAATGAAGACTTTATCCCGGGTGATGACAATACCCCGGAATTGATTTTGTTTATTGAAGAAGGAAAAGCGCCTGTAAAATCGCAGCAGCTAATTCATGTAAATTATAATAGCAATGGTAATTTAAATTGGCATACAAGTGGGGGAGCATTTCATCCATTCAATTTTGATTATGGATCTTACAATTTCAGTGCAGAAAAGCTAACATCGTTTAGAAGTATAGATGTGGCTTTGCCCTATTATATTACACAAACCCCCGCAATGCTGCAAAAAATAATTTTCACTAATGGTAGTGAATATAAGCCACAATTAGTATCTAATATAAATAACCTGGCAATAAATATTTTACAGGAGAGGTTTATACCAGAACTTTCTAAAGCGCTGGCCAGGCAATTAATAAAAAAAGGTTTTGAAGTGGCAGGTGAAAAGTTAGCAGAAAGTGCGGCTAATACTAACAAGCATGATAGCAGTACGCTTTCAGATACAGAGAAAGAAACGAGGCAAAAGAAAAAAAAGGAAAAGGCTGAAAGTGTAGGTGAAGCAGCCGGATTTGCCATTAATTTATTTAACCGGTTCAGTGAAAAAGCTGATACCCGTAACTGGCAAAGCCTGCCTGCATTTATTAGTTATGTTCGTATGCCATTACAGCCGGGAAACAATGATATTATTCTTACCATAAATGGTAAAACAAAACACATTTCTGTTGAGGGAAAAAATGGTTTACAAATCAGGAGTGAAGTATTGAACTAAACCTATGATTACAATTTAATTTCTTCATCACTTTCATCGTAAAACCTAAATTCAGTAAGGTGGTAAGATGAATTGGCAATTACTTTAATCTTCTGTTTAAATTTCCAACTCCATTTCATTCTCCTGCTGGGGAATCCCGAGGTAAGATAAGTGTATAAAATGGGATGCACAGAAACCGTTAAATGCTTATGCTTTTGCATTATGAGATAGTTCAGGTTTTTAAATATCTCATCTTCTAATATTAAGGTAGATGAAATTTTACCCGTACCCTCGCAACTTGGGCATACTTCGCTGGTATTGATGTTCATTTCGGGTTTCATGCGTTGCCTGGTTATTTGCATCAGCCCGAATTTCGTAATAGCAAGTACGGCATGTTTTGCCCGGTCCACCCGCATATATTGATCCATGGCATCGGCTAACTTTTTCTTGTTCTCTGCCATTCGCATATCTATAAAATCTACAACGATGATACCACCGAGATCTCTTAGCCTTAATTGGCGGGCAATTTCTTCAGCCGCTTCAAGGTTCGTTTCAAGCGCATTCTGTTCCTGGTTATTGCTTACACTCTTATACCCGCTGTTTACATCTATTACGTGTAAGGCTTCGGTATGTTCTATTATTAAATATGCACCGCTGGGTAGGTTTACTGTTTTTCCAAATGCGGCTTTTACCTGTTTCGTAATGCCGTAGTTATCAAAAATGGGAGAATCGTTATTGAAGTAAGTTACAATGTCTGCCTTATTGGGTGCAATACGTTGTATATAATTTTTTGTTTCTGCAAAAATATTTTTATCATTTACCACAATGCGGTTAAAATCTTCATTTAGCAAGTCACGCAAAATACTGGTGGCTTTTCCCTGCTCCCTTAATATTTTGGCAGGGGGTACGGCTCCTTTTAAATTTAGTTGAATTGTTTTCCAGGTTTGTACCAGGCTCAGTAAATCTTCATGTAGTTCTGCGGTATGTTTACCTTCTGCTGCCGTGCGTACTATCACACCCAGGTTCTTTGGCTTTATGGCTTCAATTATTTTTTGAAGCCTTTTTCTTTCATCAGAAGAATGTATTTTACGGGATACTGCAACAATATCATTAAAAGGTGTTACTACTACGAACCTGCCCGGTAAAGATAGTTCGCAACTAAGACGTGGGCCTTTTGCGGCGATGGGTTCTTTTAAAATTTGAACCAGCAAATTGGGTTTGCCATTTAATACATCCGTAATCTTTCCTGTTTTTACAATCTCAGGTTCCACTTTAAAGTTAGAAAAATCAAACCCGTTCTCTGATTTATCATTTACTGCTTGTTGGGTAAATTTTAAAATAGAACGGATGTATGGGCTTAAATCAGTGTAATGTAAAAAAGCATCTTTTTCAAAACCTACATCTATAAATGCAGCGTTAAGACCCGGGATGAGTTTTTTTACTTTTCCCAGGTAAAGGTCTCCCACAGCAAAGTTGGCATCTGTTTTTTCAGTATGTAACTCTACCAGCTTTTTATCTTCCAGCAGGGCTATTTCTACACCCTGGGGAGTGGTATTAATAATTAACTCCTTGGTCAAAATTTTAATTTTGATAAGATCAAAACATTACACGGTGAGTAACATCTAATGATACCGAACAACTGTAAACGGGGAACCGTGCAGGTGTTCGTGTACTATCAATGTTATAAATCTTACGGAAGGGCATACTCCGTAAACGTAAGTAAGAATTAATTATCTTTTTTTATGACGATTTTTTCTCAAACGCTTTTTACGCTTATGCGTGGCTATTTTATGGCGTTTTCTTTTTTTACCGCAAGGCATGTCAAAATCTTTTTAATGAATAAAGTTGTTTAAAATATCTTTGTTTTTCCTGCTATTAATTTATTTCAGTGACTGAATATGGGCATCTACTTCTTTGCTATAGGCAGGGTTGTTTACCAATTTTTTGCTAATGTTATACCATTTGATGGCTTCTTCTTTTTGTCCGTCTGCTGCATAAGTGTCGGCTAAAAAAGCCACTGCTTCTACATTATTGGGTTCGGCTGCAATCACTTTCTTGAAGCGTTCTATTGCTTTTTCATATTGCCCCGATACCGCTCCACCCACCGCCAGTACAAATTGTGCTTTCATGTTGTTAGAATCTTTTCTTACTACCGAAAGTAATTGTTGTATGCCAGCCATGGTTTGCTGTGGATCACCACTTGGTCCCTTACCATATATATAAGAACTCCCTAAGCCAATCTTCAAATCATCATCGTCAGGATTTAAAACAAGCGCTTTTTCAAATAATAAAATCGCTTCGTCCGTTTTCCAGGCTAACCTGGCCGGATCGTGTTCTCGTTTTAAATCCTCTAAATATAACCGGGCTGCAAAATTGAGCTTTTTTTCTGAATTCTCCAACTTCGCAGCTTTAGAAATATAATAAATATAAGCATTGTGGTTATGAACACTATCTTCCCAAAATGAAGCCAGGCTCTCATAAGCCTTTATTTGTTGATCTTTTACATCACCACGGGTAATCCCATTTTCTAATTGAGAAAGAAAAATTGTTTGAGAAGGAGTTAATTTTACCTTTGATTTATTTATATTTGACTGAATATCAAATACTTCTGTTTTTTCTGGCTGATTGGCCGATTGTTTTTTTGGTACAACTGTTCCCCCGAAAATAAAAAGTACAATTACTAAAACGATACCTAATCCTGCAACCAATATTTGTTTCTTCACCACTGAAAATTTAATACGAGTTGCAAAGGTACGTTAGTCTTCGTTATCTTCTTTTACAGGAGGTTCCTCTTTTATGTGGGGCGAGTTTTTAATTTCTAACAAGAATTCTTTTGCTGGTTTAAAAGAAGGAATAAAATGTTCGGGAATAGCAACGGCGATATTCTTCTTAATATTTCTTCCTATTTTAGCAGCTCTTTTTTTAATGATAAAACTGCCAAATCCACGTACATACAGGTTTTCACCATTTGCTAAAGTGGCTTTCACTTCTTTAAACATGGTTTCTAAGGTTACCAAAACATCTACCTTTGGGATACCTGTTTTTTCAGAAATCTTATTAATGAGGTCTGCTTTTCTCATACAAGGAGTATTTTATAATATCAATTTACAAAAAAAATATAAACTCTGCTGCTTTAATAAGTAATATTTACAATTATTTACTTATGTATAACAAAAATCTAACCATAAAACGCAAATTCCCGAAATTTCTTTTGCAATGGCATAAAAAATTTAATAACCGCCAAATGCCCTGGAAGGGAGAAAAAGATATGTACAAGATATGGTTGAGTGAAATTATCCTGCAGCAAACAAGAGTAGATCAGGGAATGGCCTATTATAATCGTTTTCTTCTTGCCTATCCCAGTGTAGAAGTACTGGCTGCCGCTAAAGATCAGGATGTAATGAAATTATGGGAAGGCTTAGGATATTATTCCAGGTGCCGAAATTTATTGGCTACAGCTCGTTTTATTGTTTCAAAAAAGGCCGGTATTTTCCCCAAAACATACCAGGAATTATTGATGCTTAAAGGGGTAGGGCCTTATACTGCAGCTGCCCTCGCATCCTTTGGGCTTAACCAGCCCCATGCAGTTATAGATGGGAATGTAATACGGGTACTCGCCCGCTATTTTGGTATTTATGAAAATATACAAACCCCCACCGGGAGAAAAATATTTTCAGATCTGGCCAGGGAATTAATAGATATTCATGAGCCGGGTGTTTACAACCAGGCTATTATGGACTTTGGCGCTACGGTATGTAAACCATTGGCACCTCTTTGTACAAGCTGTATTATGCAAAAAGTTTGTTATGCATACCAGCACCAAAAAACTGCTGAACTGCCGGTAAAACAAAAGAAATTAATAAAAAAACAAAGATGGTTTTATTACCTGCTGGTAGAGGTAAAAGATGCTTTAATAGTAAGAGTAAGAAAGCAAAAGGATATTTGGCAACATTTAAATGAATTTATCCTGCTGGAGTCGGGGAAAGCGCTTAGTAAAAAACAAATATTGGCATCCATGGAGTTTATTGATTTTGTAAATCTTTCTGATGATTTGCCCACTATTTCAAAAGTATATAGCCAGCAGTTAACCCACCAAACCATTTTTGGGAAGTTTATTGAAATAAAGCTTAATAAAAAACCAGCACTAAATGGCTACCAATTAAAATCTAAAAAAAGTATTCAAAAATTGGCATTCCCGGGTTTTATCAATAAATATTTAAGTGAAAAACAACGAATCATTACCAAAAATCGGTAAGCTATTTGCCTGGTAAGAATTTAAAAGATTAATGTATCTTTAATTAAGGAAATGAACTATAGAATAATGATTATTAAATTAAAATTATGAGAGGCGTAAATAGGGTGATGTTGATCGGGAATTTGGGAAAGGATCCTGATATCCAGTTCCTGGAAGGGAATATTGGAGTAGCTAAATTTTCATTGGCTACTACCGAAACATATAAAGACAGGAGCGGGAAACTTATTTCACAAACAGAATGGCATACCATTGTGCTTTGGCGTGGCCTTGCAGAATTGGCTCAAAAATATTTGCATAAAGGAAGCCTCGTTTATATTGAAGGAAGATTGAAAACAAGAAGCTGGGAAGATAAAGAAGGGAATAAAAAATTTGCAACTGAAATTGTTGGAGACAACCTGATCATGCTGGATAAACGGGGAGATGGAACGCCTGGTGGATTTGAAAATTTTGATAGTTCCGGACCTGAAGATAGTTCGCCTGCTGCACCTGAACCCGGTGATGAAAGGCTCCCATTTTAAAATTGGGATAAAAAAAATTGTTTACTAAAATTATTGCTTTGGATTACCATTCGGTATTTAATACGGTTCATGCCTTTGTATTATATTTTTTGGCGCTAAGCCCTGCTGCGGTTACCGTTCTATTGGTAGCTACTTGTATCTTGCTATTTCTTTCTTTTATTGTTTCAGGAAGCCAGGTTGCTTTTTTTTCTTTATCGGGTAAAGATATCCGGGTCCTTAAAAAAAGAGAACATCCTTCTTACCGTAGGATTGTAACGATGCTCGATCAACCTAAAACCCTGTTGGCATCTATGCGCATTGCCAATAGCTTTTTCAATCTGTGCATTATCCTTACGTTGAATTTGCTTATCAATAACTGGATGCCCGTAAATCAAAATGGTCATTATGTATGGCCTGTATGGGCAATCTTTTCATTTAAAGTAGTAGTGGTATCAGTCCTCATCATTGTTTTTGGAGAATTATTACCCAAGGTCTGGGCAACACATTATAAAGTTAGGTTTGCATCTTCTTCTTCTTTGCTTATTGAAATATTCAATAGCTTGTTTTATGGGTTCAGTAAAAAATTGGTTCGGTTAAGTGATAGATTAACCAAAAAAATATCTCCTGAAAATAACCCCGGAATAGAAACGGCGAATATTGATCTGGCAATTGATCTGCTTCCAGATCATGAAGCCAGCGAAGAAGAAAAACAAATTTTAAAAGGGATATATAAATTTGGTGATACGTCTGTAAAACAGGTGATGCGTACCCGGCTTGATGTTAGCGGCATCTCTTTTACAAGCAACTTTACAGAAGTAATGCAAAAAATACAGGAACTCCATTATTCCCGGATACCGGTTTATAAAAATAACCTGGATGAAATTGCCGGAATTTTGCATACAAAAGATATTCTGCCACATATTGATCGGGAGCCCGATTTCAACTGGCATTCATTATTGCGAAAACCTTATTTTGTGCATGAGCAAAAATTTATTGAAGACCTGTTGCAGGAATTCAGAAATAAACGAATCCATTTTGCTGTGGTGGTTGATGAGTTTGGCGGTACCTCAGGCATTGTGACCTTAGAAGACATCATGGAAGAAGTAATTGGCGATATTCAAGATGAATTTGATGATGAAGAAAGCGTGAATAAAAAAATTGATGATTTTAATTATATTTTTGAAGGGAAACTTATGATCAATGATGCCTGTAAAGCCATGGGCTTGCCGGTAGATACCTTTGATGAAATAAGGGGCGATAGTGATTCTGTTGCAGGACTGTTGTTAGAAATAGCAGGCGAGTTCCCGCAGGTAGATGCAAAACTGGTAAGTGGCGATTTTACTTTTATACCCTTATCCATCAATAAAAACAGGATAGATAAAGTGCATATAATTGTTGCACCCACAAATAATTAAAATGAACCAAACCAATTTTGTAAAAACAACCGCCTTACTTTTTTTTACTATTTTTTATATGGCCTGCAATAGCCCGTACACAACAAAAAAAAGAGGGTATTTTAAAATTCAGTTGCCTGAACATAGTTATCAAACTTTTAATGAACCAGGTTTTCCATATAGTTTTGAATATCCTACTTATGCTCGTATATCGCAAGACAGTACTTACTTTGACAGTAACCCGGAAAACCCGTATTGGAGAAATATTGATTTTCCACAGTTTAATGCACGTATATTTTTAAGTTATAAAATAATTGGTGGAAATGCTTTATATAAAGTGCCCACACAAGACGGAAATTATAAGGATTCATTGGGTATCAATCATTTTGATAAATTGATAAACGATGCATTTATGCTCACCAATAAAAATGAATCTGTTGCTTCTTCAATACAGGATAGTTTATTTAAAACTGCAAACGGAGTAACCGGCGTATATTTTAAAGTGGGCGGCAATGCAGCAACAGCCAGCCAGTTTTTTATGACGGATACTGTTAAAAATTTTATACGGGGCGCACTTTATTTTAATGTAACCCCTAATGCAGATTCATTAAAGCCGGTACAGGAATTTTTGCAACAAGATATTCGCCATCTAATTCAAAGTTTTAAGTGGAATAAAAACTAATTTTCACAAGCCGTAAAAATCCCTTTCTTAAATCGTATTTTTGTAGCATGATAGCTATTGATCATGTATTGCTGAGCGACCAGGTATTGCAGGAAGAATTTGTGTGCGACCTGGGTAAATGTAAAGGCGCCTGTTGTGTAGATGGTGATGCCGGAGCCCCTTTGGAAAAAAATGAATTAAAAGAAATTGATAAGGTATTTGATGCCGTTTTACCTTACTTAAATGCCGAGAGTAAAAAAGAATTAGAAAAACAGGGGAGGTATGTTTATGACCGGGAGTTCGGATGGGTAACCCCTACCATCAACAGCAAGATATGTGTATATGGCATTAAAGATAAAAATGGTATTGTGAAATGTGGTATTGAGCAAGCTTACTTAGATGGAAAAATAAATTGGAAGAAACCCATAAGCTGCCACCTGTTTCCCGTAATTGTAAAAAAAAGTAGGGATGGTAAAACAGAATTTGCAAATTACGAACCACGGGAAGATCATTGCAAAGCTGCCTGTGTATTGGGTAAAAAATTAAAGGTGCCGGTTTATCAATTTTTAAAAGAACCTTTAATCCGCAAATTTGGTGAACCATTTTACCAGGCTTTAGAAGCTGTAGCAACCCATCAGCAAGAAAAAGCAACCCACTGATCTGTATTATCCTATTTGAATCTTTGTAATTTTTTACAAAAATTAAAAATAAAAACCTTTATACCAAAAAGAATGAAATATCTAAAACATTACTTTCCCTTCATTTTAATTTGCCTGGTAAGCTGTAGCGTAAACAAAGCAAAAATTGATGATAGCCTGGAGAAATATTTTAAAGCAAAGAATGTAGATGGC
Source organism: Niastella sp. (assembly GCA_016710595.1). Classification (GTDB taxonomy): domain Bacteria; phylum Bacteroidota; class Bacteroidia; order Chitinophagales; family Chitinophagaceae; genus Ferruginibacter. The sequence continues at coordinate 1,143,236 of JADJVM010000008.1, read as the reverse complement.
TGTTTTACGATGCTTAATAATGCAAATGGCAAGATCACCGTTTACAATATGAAATGGGATACAGTCCGTTTTTTACCGGCTTCCACATTTAAAATTGTAAATGGATTGATTGGACTGGAAACCGGGAAAGTTACCGATGAAAACATGGTAATTAAATGGGATGGTAAAAAACATTATTTACCTGATGGCAGCGAGATAAAAGATTGGAACAAGGACCTAAGTTTTAAAGAAGCGTTTAAAGTAAGTTCCGTACCTTATTTCCAGGAAATTGCCCGCCGTATTGGGGCGGATACAATGAAGCAATGGATTGATACACTTGGGTATGGAAATAAAGATATTTCAGGCCCAATTGATTCTTTTTGGCTTAACAATACGTTAAAAATATCGCCCGACGAACAATTGGGACTGCTTAAAAAACTATATTTCGATCAGCTTCCTTTTCGTAAATCGGTACAGCAGCAAATGAGGGATATTATGATGAAGGAAAATACTACGGCATACAAATTGAGTTATAAAACAGGATGGGGTTTCGATGAGTCTAATCATTCCATTGGTTGGCTTTGCGGCTGGATAGAAGAAAATAACCATGTTTATTTTTTTGTAACCCTGGTAAAATCAGATGACCCTAAAATTGATATGAAGCAGGTTCGGATAGGGATAACAAAAGATATTTTAAAACAATTTGGTTTTTTTGAAGGAAAAAAATAATCCGATGATGGATTACCCTAAGCAAAATGAAATTATTGAGCATGCCGGAATTTGAATACAATTGGTTGCTTTACTTATTACTTTTATTACCATTGGTAGCATTCATTTTTTTATATGCCCTTAATAAAAGAAAGAAGGCTATAAAAAAATTAGGTGATAAAGCCCTCGTTGATCAATTGCTGCTCCCCTTTAAGCGCTATTCATTTCTTGCCCGGTTTATACTCCTGCTTTTTTCCGTTACATTTCTGATTCTCGCCATAGCCAATTTAAGAGTTGCAACAGGATCCAAAGGCCCGGCCCGTAGCGGTATAGATGTGATGATTGCACTGGATGTGAGCAAAAGTATGCTGGCACAGGATATACAACCCACCCGGTTAGATAAAGCCAAGCTTTTAGTAAGCCGTTTGATTGATAAATTGCAGGATGACCGCATTGGTATTGTTGTTTTTGCCGGTAAAGCATATTTACAAATGCCACTTACTGCAGATCATAGCGCTGCAAAAATGTATCTTTCAGCAGCTACACCCGATGCCATCCCTACCCAGGGTACCGTGATAGGGGATGCCTTAACAATGTGTTACAGGGCTTTTGATGCTAAAGAAAAAAAATATAAAGCCGTTGTTCTGATAAGTGATGGTGAGGACCATGATGAAAAAGCAAATAAAATTGCAACCGATTTGAATAATGAAGGAGTGATCATTTACACGATAGGTGTGGGCTCACCCATGGGGGCAAATATTATTGACCCGGCTACCGGGCAACCTAAAACGGATGCACAGGGCAACTTGGTAGTAACCAAATTGAATGAAAAAGAATTAAAAGATATTGCTAAAAACGGAGGAGGATCTTACCAGTTGTTAATGAATAGTGATAATGTATCCAATAATCTGGAAAAGCAAATCGGTACCATGGATCAGCGTATCGTAAAAGATAATTCGTTGAATAATTATAAAAGTTTTTTCCAGTATTTAATTGCAATGGCATTATTATGTATGTTAATAGAATTTTTTATGTCAGAACGAAGAACCTTAAAACGCATAGCTAAAATAAACGGAATTGGTATCCTATTGATATTTTTTAATCTATCTGCTTTTGCACAAGAAGGTAAAGAAAATATTGCCGAAGGAAACAAAAGCTACAACAATAAAAATTATACAGCAGCCGAAAAAGAATATGAAGCAGCATTAAAGAAAAATCCCCAAAGCAGTATTGCTCATTACAATTTGGGTAACGCTGCATATAAAAACAAAAAAATAGAAGAAGCCATTTCAGCATACGATAAAGCCATTCGATTAATGAGTAATACCGAAGAAAAAGCAAATGCCTACTACAATAAGGGCGTGGTATTACAAAATGAAAACCGGGTAGATGAATGTATAATTGCTTATAAAAATGCATTGAAGCTTTGGCCCAATCATGAAGATGCAAGGCAAAACCTTCAAAAAGCATTAAGGAAAAAAAAGCAAGATGAAGAGAAAAAGAAAAAAGATCAGGATAATAAAGATAAAGACAAAAAACAGCAGCCTAAGCCACAACCTTCTAAAATGACAAAAAAGGAAGCCGAAGAAAAATTGGAAGCGCTTATGCAGCAGGAAAAAAATTTACAGGATAAAATGAATAAAGTTGACGCCCAATCGGCCAATAAACCTGAAAAAGACTGGTAAATCCATTCTTCCTCATTTTTTAAAGGGTTCGTTAACTTTGTACTTCAATACCATATTTCATCATGCAGTTATATTGCAATGCTATTTCAGCCTATAAAAGATTAAAAACAAGAGAAGTAAAAATAGGCAACCTTATGTTGGGGGGCGATCATCCCATATTGGTACAAACAATGACCACGCCAGATACCATGGATACGGAAGCTACCGTATTCCAATCTATCCGTTGTATAGAAGCAGGTGCTGATATGATTCGGGTTACTGCTCCATCAAAAAAGGAAGCCGAAAACCTCAGAAATATAAAAGAAGAATTACACAAAAGAGGATACTGCACACCCCTCGTTGCCGATATTCATTTTACACCCAACGCCGCAGAAATTGCTGCCACGATCGTTGAAAAAGTAAGGGTGAATCCAGGTAATTATGTGGATAAGAAAAAATTTGAACAAATAGAATATACCGATGCGGAATATGCTGAAGAAATAGAACGCATCCGGGAACGCTTTACACCGTTGGTAAAAATTTGTAAAGAGCATGGTACTGCTATGCGTATTGGTACAAATCATGGCAGCCTGAGCGACCGCATCATGAGCCGCTATGGCGATACCGCAATCGGTATGGTAGAAAGCGCCATGGAGTTTTTGAGAATTGCACGTAATGAAGATTACCATAATATTGTTTTAAGTATGAAAAGCAGTAACCCATTAGTTATGGTACAGGCTTATCGCTTACTTATTTATCATATGATGCAGGAATTTGGTGAATGTTATCCTTTGCATCTTGGTGTAACTGAAGCGGGAGATGGCGAAGATGGGCGCATAAAATCTGCAATTGGTATTGGAAGTTTACTTAATGATGGTATTGGTGATACCATCAGGGTGAGCCTTACTGAAGATCCTGAGTTTGAAATACCAGTTTGTAAAGACCTGGTAAAAAGTGTAGCCTTAAATAATAAAAATGATTATGCTGAACCCGGGCTTTTAGGTAGCTTACCCTATTCTCCGTTTGAATACAATAAGCGCCATACACTTCCGGTAAAAAATATTGGCGGTACACATGTGCCGGTTGTAATCGCTGATTTTATGCAGGCTCCGCAAATAAACCCCGGATCCCTTATAGATATTGGATATAAATATGATCAGGATAGCGATAAATGGACTATTTCTGATGCCGCTGCCGATTATATTTACAGCGCTGATAAAACCGTGGATTTTAATTTACCCGGTACCCTAAGTGTAATTTGTAATTATAATACCTGGCAACAACAAACCGCTAAAGAAAAATATTTTCCATTATTTACAAAAGAAGAATATATACTGGCAAATAAAAAATCAACTGTAAATTTTATTTCTTTAGATACCACAAAACCTTATCATGATTTTTTGCAAAAGATAAAAGGGGATGATACTATCGTATTTTGTATTTATGCCAATGGCCCGAATGCCATGCAACACTGCAGGATGTTTTTTGTACAATTATTATTGCAAAAAATTACCAGCCCGGTTATCATTTGTTTAGAAAGTTATTATACCACAGTTGATGAACAGCTTATTCAATTTTCTGCTACTGCAGGGGGGCTTTTTGTAGATGGTTTTGGGGATGGTATCTGGTTGATAAACGATCCTGCCAACATGCTCAATACACCTATGAAAGGCAGGACCTACCTGCCCATGCAAAATAATATCCAGTTTTTAAACAATACCTCATTCTCTATTTTACAAGCAGTACGCACCCGTATTTCAAAAACTGAATTCATCAGTTGCCCAAGTTGCGGCCGCACGCTTTTTGATTTGCAGGAAACCACTGCCAAAATAAGAAAAGTAACAAGTCATTTAAAAGGATTAAAAATTGCGATCATGGGTTGTATAGTAAACGGCCCGGGTGAAATGGCAGATGCAGATTTTGGTTATGTAGGCAGTGGCCCCGGAAAAATAACATTGTACAAAGGAAAAGAAGTAGTAAAAAGAAATATAGATGATCAGGTGGCAGTGGAAGAGTTGATAAATTTATTAAAGGAAAATGAAGTGTGGATTGAGCCCACAGAAATCATACATAATTAAGCATTATGAAAACAGATTTTTTAGTAATTGGAAGTGGAATTGCGGGCCTTACTTATGCATTAAAAGTGGCACAGGATTGCCCCGATAAAAAAATAACCATTCTTACCAAGGCTAAAAGCGATGAAACCAATACCAAGTATGCACAGGGCGGAATTGCCGGTGTATGGGACAAAAGCCATGATAGTTTTGAGAAACATATAGAAGATACTTTGATTGCAGGAGATGGGCTTTGCGATAAAAACATTGTGGAGATTGTAGTAAGAGAGGGCGTTCAGCGCATTTCCGAACTTATAGAATGGGGTACCCGTTTTGATAAAGAACCCGATGGCGATTATAAATTGGGAAAAGAAGGGGGGCATAGTGAATACCGCATACTGCACCATAAAGATATTACTGGCAGTGAAATGGAACGGGCCTTGCTCGAAGCCATAAAAAAGTATCCGAATATTGAATTGATCACACATTGTTTTGTAGTGGATATTATCACGCAGCACCACCTTGGATATTTAGTAACAAAATCAACTCCCGATATTGAATGTTTTGGTGTGTATGTACTCAACCTGAATAGCAATAGCACTGAAAGGATTTTGGCATCTACTATTTTATTGGCAAGTGGGGGCAACGGCCAGGTTTACCGTAGCACTACCAATCCATACATTGCAACGGGGGATGGTGTTGCCATGGTTTACAGGGCCAAAGGCCGAATTGAAAATATGGAGTTTATTCAGTTTCATCCTACTGCATTATATGAACCCGGTATAAGGGGCCAGTCTTTTTTAATTACAGAAGCAGTAAGGGGCGATGGTGGGATATTAAGAAATGCAAATGGAGAGGCATTCATGAAACGATATGATGAAAGAGAAGATTTAGCTCCCCGTGATATTGTTGCCCGTGCCATTGATAATGAAATGAAAGTAAATGGTACGGAATATGTTTACCTGGATTGCCGGGAAATGGATCGTGAAAAATTCATGGAACATTTCCCAAACATTTATGCCAAATGTAAAAGTATTGGGATAGATATATTTCACGATATGATTCCGGTATCCCCTGCGGCACATTATAGTTGCGGTGGCATAAAAACAGATGAATGGGCAAAAACTTCAATAAAAAATTTGTATGCTGCCGGTGAATGTGCCAGCACCGGTTTACATGGAGCCAACAGGCTTGCCAGTAATAGTTTATTAGAAGCGATGGTGTTTGCACACAGGGCTTACCAGGATGCCATGAAACAATTGTCTATTAAAAAGAATGCTTATTTGCATGCGTTGGAGCAAATACCCGAATGGAATGCAGCGGGTACATCGGTACCAAAAGAAATGATTGTAATTACTCAAAGTGTAAAAGAATTAAAAATGCTCATGAGCGATTATGTTGGCATTGTGCGCAACAATGACCGTCTGCAGCGGGCCAACAGGAGGCTCGACTTATTACATGAAGAAACAGAAACATTGTACGAGAAAACACAAGTATCGCCACAACTTTGCGAACTGCGGAATATGATCACCGTTTCTTATTTGATCGTAAAAGGAGCAGAATTAAGGAAAGAAAGCAGGGGGTTGCATTTTAATACGGATTATCCAAACCGAAGCGAAATTTTACAGGATACAATTTTATAAGATCAGCTCATAAAATCATCTTTATCGTCTTTTATATCAAAGAGATTATCTACAGCGCCCGCCATCATGGGAAATTTTTCTTTTACAAAATCCTTAATTGTTTCCAGCGCTTTTTCAGCCTGTTGTTGGTCTATGTTTGCGTTAATCATTAATTTATTGATAAGTTCTTGCATCTTTTTTTAATTTATACTAAATTATTCCGTGTCAAAACGGTCCACTCTTTCAATACCGGGTAAGCTGTGTAATTTTTCTACCAGTTCATCTAACTCTTCTTTATCATGAACAAATATTTTTACATTGCCTTCAAAGATGCCTTCTTTCGCTTCAATCGTCATGGCCGCAATATTAAATTTCATTTCACCACTTATCAGGTTGGTGATTTTATGAATAACACCCACATCATCAAGGCCAATTATTTTCAAACCAGTTAAAAATGAGATTTCTTTATTTTTTACCCATTTTGTTTTTACTACCCGGTGCCCATAGTTTGCTAGTAAGCGTGCGGCATTGGGGCAGTTGGTACGGTGAATTTTTAAACCTTCGCCGGTGGTTACAAAGCCAAACACATCATCGCCGGGGATCGGCTTGCAACAATTAGCAATACTATATACAATACGGTCGCTGCTCTCACCAAAAATAATAAGTTCGGTATCTTTCTTTTCTTTTTTGGCAGGGTCGTATTCTTTTTTTTCTTCTACCGGTTTTGGTTCAGGCTTTGGAGCAATCAATTTATCGCCCAATACCGTAAATTCTTTGAGTTCTTTAAGGTCTATTTTTTTTCGGGCTATATCATACAGCAGGTCCAATGAATTACCCGTTTTATAAAAATTACTCAGCTCTTCCAGGTTATTTTGGCTCATGGATACGTGCATGCCTTCCAGCTTACGTTGCAATATGTATTTGCCATCTTCAGCAATGGTTCTTTTTTCTTCTTTTAAGGTATCTTTTATTTTTGATTTTGCTTTACTGGTAACAACAAAATTCAGCCACTCGGAGTTGGGCTTTTGTTTGGCGCTGGTAATTATTTCTATCTGGTCGCCACTACGAAGCTTATGGCTAATGGGGACGAGTTTATGGTTTACTTTGGCGCCAATACACTTGCTGCCCACAGCCGTATGTACGCCAAATGCAAAATCAAGTGCGGTGGCACCTAAGGGCAACATTTTTACATCTCCCTTTGGTGTGTACACATAAATTTCTTCGGTAAGAAATGAAGTTTTAAAATCTTGCAGAAAATCAAATGAACTGTCTTCCTGCCCGGTAAGCGCTTCTCTTATTTGTTCAAACCATTTATCAAAACGGTTTTCTTCAGAAGTACCTTCTTTGTATTTCCAGTGTGCTGCCAGGCCCTTCTCTGCAATTTCATTCATGCGCTTGGTTCGTATTTGCACTTCCACCCATTTGCCTTGCGGCCCCATTACGGTAGTGTGCAATGCTTCATATCCATTGCTTTTAGGATTGCTCAACCAGTCTCTTAATCTTTCGGTGCTGGGATTGTATGCATCTGTTATGATACTGTAAATTTTCCAGCAATCTTCTTTTTCTTTTTCTGGCGAAGAGTCAACAATGATGCGTATAGCAAAGAGGTCATATACTTCTTCAAAAGCTACTCCTTTCTTTTTTATTTTATTCCATATTGAGTGAATGCTTTTTGGCCGGCCAAAAATTTCAAATTGTAAGCCCGTGTTATCTAATTTATGTTTTAATGGCCGGATGAAATCATTTATGTAGCGGGTTCTTTCCCGTTTAGTATCTTGTAATTTTTGAGCAATAAAACGAAAACTATCCGGCTCCATGTATTTCATGGCCAGGTCTTCCATTTCGGTTTTAATATTGTACAAACCCATCCTATGTGCGAGCGGCGCATATACATATACCGTTTCTGAAGAAACTTTTAATTGTTTCTCTCTTTTCATGCTATCGAGTGTACGCATATTATGTAAGCGATCGGCCAGCTTAATTAAAATTACCCGTGGGTCATCCGTAAGGGTAACTAATATCTTTTTAAAATTTTCGGCTTGTTGGCTGGTATTGCTATCCATTACGGTTGCAATTTTTGTAAGCCCATCTACAATTTTAGCGATTTCATTTCCAAACTCCCGTTGTATGTCCTGTAAAGTGATATCGGTATCTTCTACTGTATCGTGCAGCAAAGCGCAAATAGTACTTCGGATACCCAATCCAATTTCTTCTACGCATATTTTTGCCACAGCCAATGGATGTAAAATATAAGGTTCACCACTTTTTCTGCGCATGGTTTTATGAGCTTCTGCTGCCATTTCAAAAGCATGCCTTAAAAGTTCCTTATCGCCCGGTTTTAGTTTGCTCTTTAACGCTCTCAATAATGCACGGTATTGCCTTAAGATCTCTTTCTTTTCTTCTTCTTCGTTTAACCGGTAAGCTGGTATTGTTTCTGTTATTTCCACTATTACGAATTTAGTTTAAATAATGGCTCGGGCAAAAAACACTTTTTAAAACACTCACAAGTAATAGCAGTTATTCTTCGGATGTACCAAATAGGGCGAGTAGTAATTTAATAATAGTGCCAGACAGAAATGGCGGCCCAGCATTATATATCTAAAATTACACGAATGATAGCGGCTTTGTAGTTTTATCGGCTGATGTAAGGCACGGACCGGTTTGTGCCTGCATTAAAATGGAAACTTTGGGCGAGATACAGTGCCTGCAACTCTGGTAAAATGGTTTGATGCTACTGTAGAGAATGTTGAAATGCTACGAAACAATACCGATCGTGGCAATTATGCATGGTATCAATTGGGGATGGGGTGAAGCTTGGTCCGCCAACAATTTTAATGGATGGTTTGCATTCAATTATTACAATCCAGGAACGAGAAATTTCCAATATTCAAGAGACTACATTTATAATATTCACCCATAAAGTAAATTATTATGAAAAAGTTTCTATCCTTACTTTTTGCAAAGATTTCAATTTATTCATGTAAGGATAAGGAAATTATAGGTCCTCAGGTTGTTCCTTTTTCGTTATTTTTTGTAATTAAAGAAAATGGAAATAGGTTAGATGATAAAACTTTGGATAATATGAAATTATTTTACTTCAACGGTTCGAATAAAACATATATTAACGATTTTATGAGAGCGACAGACGGAGGTAGGACTTTAGGTGTTTAAACCACAAGGCAAATTGGTTTTGTTAGTGGTGAAAATGGAATAAAAGATTTCTACCCTGAATATCAGAATGGTGATATTGATACTTTGTACGTGGATTATAGATATGTAAGTGGAGAACAGGCTTTGCAAGAACTATGTTACTGCTATTATCCACTTAGGCAGGTAAAGTTTAATAATGTGGTTGCAGGGTTAGATACTTCTATTCTTGTTCAAGCGGTATATTTATTCAAAAAGTAACTATCTCATATCTAAAATAATAGCTACTAACCAATAAGATTGTGGTTATTAGCTATTATAATTTCAATTAAATTTCTTCATTTTTATTAAATAAATCCCCTACTTTTGCACCCCATTTGCGGATGTGGCGAAATTGGCAGACGCACTAGACTTAGGATCTAGCGGAGCAATCCATGTAGGTTCGACCCCTATCATCCGCACTCTTCACCCATAAATTCCTCTCTGCACAGGGAGGTTTTTTAAAATATTAAAGCATCGTTGTATGGCAACTATTGAAAGAGAAAATATGAGTTTATTAACAGATAAACTTACCGTAAAAATAAGTAAAGAAGATTATATGCCGGCTTTTGAAAAAAAGCTGAAAGAATATAGTAAGTCTGCTAATATTCCCGGTTTTAGAAAAGGAATGGTTCCGGCAGGTATGATCAGGAAAATGTATGGCAGTTCTATATTTTCTGATGAGGTATTGCGTACAGTTGAAAAAGAATTATATAACTGGTTAAATAACGAAAAACCTGAAATTTTTGCACAACCCCTGCCCATGCAAACTACAGCTGCCCAGCTAGACATGAATAGCCCCGCAGATTACCATTTTGATTTTGAAATTGGCCTGAAACCCGATTTTGAACCGGCTGATTTGAGCCAGGCGAAACTTACCCGCCATACCGTTCAGGTTACTGATGATATGGTACAAGAAGAAATTAGCCGTATGCAAATAAAAGGCGGTAATATGACGGAGCCTGAAACTATTGATAATCCTGAAAATGTAATTAATGTTTTATTTACGCAGGTGGATGAAGCCGGGAATGAAGTAGCCGATGGGATACAAAAAGAAAATTCTGTATTGCTGAAATATTTTACTCCTGCGATGCAGAAAACACTTACTGGTAAAAAAGTAACTGACAGTTTTGTTTTTCAATTAGATAAAACTTTTGAAGGTGATAAATTAGATATGATGCTGCAAGACCTGGGTTTTGAAAAGGGTGATAAAGAAGCTGCTAAAACAAATTTTAAAGCCTCTATTGTAAAGATAGGATTGGTTGAAAAAAGGGCGCTTGAAGAAAGTTTCTTTGAAGAAATATTTCCCGGTAAAGGAATTAAAACAGAGGCAGAACTGAGAAATGCTTTGCGTGAGGAAATTCAGCAATATTGGAATATGCAAAGTGCAAACCAGGTGCAGGATCAAATTTTTCATTATTTAGTAGATCATACCCAAATGGAATTTCCGGCCTCGTTTTTAAAACGTTGGTTACAAAATTCAGGCGAAACACCTAAAACTGCCGAGGAAGCGGAACAGGAATATCCTAATTTCAGCAACCAGTTAAAATGGACTTTAATCAGCGATAAATTAATAAATGATAAAAAAATTGAGGTAAGCCAGGAAGAAATGAGAGAAAGTATGAAGGCAGAAGTAATGCGTTATTTTGGCCAAATGAATATGGGTGATGATACCAGCTGGCTCGAAAGTTATATTGACCGTATGATGAAAGATGAAAAACAAGTGGATGCCACTTACCGGAGGCTCATTACCACCAAACTTTTTGAAAACCTGGAGAAAGAATCAAAATCAACAGATAAAACGGTAACAGCAGAGGAATTGATGGCTATGCAACATCATCATGCTCATTAAGATTCAAAAATTGTTTTTAAAATACTTTGCCCTGTAAGGGCATTTTTTTTGCAGCAAAGAAAAGATTAAATTGAACAAATTATAGTAATTAATTGAGCATGAATTACCGTTTTCTTTATTTTATTTTCATTGGTTTGTTGCTGCATCATTTTTCGGCAGGGCAGTTATCCTGGCAAATGGCAGATGCTGATTTTGGAACATTGCCAACAGGGTTTCATGTATATAAAACATCTGACTCACTGGATGGAAGACCTTTTTTAGCATATTATGCAATAGCTGATTTAAAAAATAAAAAATTATTTTTTTCAACAGACACAACTTTGCAGCGCCGACTTAGCCCCGGGGAATTTTATCAAAAAAACAATTATCCGTTATTGGTAGTGAATGGAAGTTTTTTTTCATTTAATACCAATCAAAATTTAAACTTAGTTATTAAGAACGGTAAGCTCCTCAGCTATAATATTCACAACCTTGCGGCCAAAGGAAAAGATACACTTACTTATCGCCATCCCTGGAATGGTGCATTTGGTATAAATAAAAATAGAATGGCAGATGTAGCTTGGGTTTTTACCGATTCCAGTAACCGATGGGCGTATGCCTCACAAGAACCTGTAAAGCCAATACATGACAGTATTGCTACCATTCATTTAAATCAATACAAAGGGTTACCCGTAAAAAAATGGAAAATGAAAACAGCCATTGCAGGCGGGCCGGTGCTTTTGCAAAACGGGCAAATAAATATTAGCAATGATACAGAATTAAAATTTAGTGGTATAGCAAAATATGATTTACATCCCCGCACAGTGATAGGTTATACGAAAGATCATAAAATAATAGTATTGGTTGTAGAAGGCAGGCATAAAAATATTGCTGATGGCGCTTCTCTTATTCAATGTGCTGAAATAATGAAAAGCCTGGGTTGTGTAGAGGCCTTGAATTTGGATGGCGGTGGCAGTAGTTGTATGCTCATAAACGGCAAAGAAACTATTTGGCCATCTGATAAAGGGATTCAACGAAAAGTACCTGCGGTATTTCTCATAGAAACCCGTTAAGTCTTTTTTAATTTAGCATTACAGCTTCTTTTACCTGTTTTATATTATCTTCTAATTTTATTTTATCCCAGCCACCCAGCACATTTCTTATATTATTAATTCCCTGGAGTTTTAAAAGAGACGCAGCAGTTACACTGCGGTAACCCCCTGCACAATGGATATACAGGTTTTGCTGGTCTTCAAAATTGGCAAGCAGAGCGGGGTCAATCATAAGATGCAAGGGGAGGTTCATTGCATTTTTTATATGCCCGTTATTAAATTCAGCTTCTCTTCTTACATCTACCACCAATAATTGTGGGTCGTGTGGTATATCCATTGCCAGTTCATCGGCTTCTATGTCAATGATCATATCTATTTTCTCACCTGCATTTCTGTACGTTTCAAAACCTCCTTGTAAATAGCCTTGTATTTTTTCGAATCCTACCCTCGCAAGACGTATTAATGATTCTTCTTCTTTACCAGGTTCGGTAACCAAAATGATGTTTTTATCAAAAGATAAAATATTTCCTGCCCATTCTGCAAAACGGCCTTCCAGCCCAATGGAAATGGATCCCGGAACAAAACCTTGAGTAAATATAGTGGCATGCCTGGTATCTAAGATGATGGCATCTTCGGCAACCCATTTTTTAAATGAATTGATATCCAAAGCCTGGAGCCCTTGCTTTTTTAGGTCTTGTAAATCGCTATACCCTTTTTGATTAATATGCGCATTTACCGAAAAATATTTTGGTGCATCGGTAAGGCCATCGGTAACGGCTTTTATAAATGTATTCCTGTCTTGGGGCTGCAAAGCATAATTATTTTGTTTTTCTTGTCCAATAGTACTAAAAGTGTTTGGTCCCAGGCTTTTTCCGCAACTGCTGCCTGGCCCGTGTGCAGGATAAACTATAATATCATCAGCCAGGGGTAATATTTTTTGTTGTATGGTATTGTATAAAATATCAGCTAATTCTTCCCTGCCAAGGTTTCCGCTGCTTAGGTCGGGCCGTCCCACATCACCTACAAATAAAGTATCACCTGTAAAAATTGCATGGGTCTTATCATTTTCATCTCTCAATAAATAGCAAGTACTTTCCAGGGTATGCCCTGGTGTATGGATGGCTTCTATAGAAATTTTCCCCAATATAAATCGTTCCCCATCTTTAGCATTGTGAACATGGTAAGAAGGTTTTGCCCCTGGCCCATAAATAATAGGGGCACCAGTAACTTTTGCTAAGTCAATATGGCCACTTACAAAATCAGCATGAAAATGTGTTTCAAAAATATACTTAATGGTAGTATTACGTTTTTTTGAAAGAGATAAATACGGTTCAATGTCTCGCAATGGATCTAAAATGGCTGCTTCGCCATTACTTTCAATATAATATGCGGCTTCACTTAAGCAATTTGTATAAAGTTGTTGGATGAACATATTTATTTTTTTAATTTATTCGACAAAAAAAAAGCGGAATACCGCTTTTTAAAAAATACATTACCAGAATTAAGCAACCAATTGCTCCACAATTTCATTTACCTGGTCAATTCTTTTGTAATTAACAGAGTAATAAATGAACTTGCCTACACGGCTTGTGGTAACAAAGCCTGCTTTACGTAAAATAGCGAGGTGCTGTGATGCTACGGACTGCTCAAGACGCATCTTTACATAAATCTCTGTTACTGTTATTTTCTTTTCAGTTTCAATGAGATTTAAAATTTGCTGCCTTAGCTTGTGATTTAACGCCCTTAATACCATCGCCGCTTTTTTTACATTGTGGTAATTCACCTTAAGTGACTCTGAGTTGTGCTGAATTGTTTTTTCAACTAATTCAGGCTGTTGTGTTCCAACAATCATGGGTTAATTTTTTTAATGCTTGAACTAATAAATTCCAGATACAAAGATACAAAACAACCTATATTTTTAAAAATTAAGTATTGTTAAAAGAATAAATATGACACTTATATTGTAATTCAGTTAATTAGTATAGAATGCTTTCACATATAAGGGTTCACTATAGGCTAATTCTGCAAAATTTCCAGATGTAAAATGGATAAATGACATTGCTGCAAAATCATTTTGCAAGGCAGGTAACCCAGGAAATATTGCATTTGAAATAGTACAAATAGTTTTCCATTTATCAGCCCCATCACCAAAAAATACAGGAATTATATTTTTAGGTAAGGCTGTAAAGGAATTTTTATCAAGAATGAGTGCCTGTACAGGCATGATTTCTTCCAGTTTTTCATTGTAACCTGCAGTAAAAACCTCCATTCTGCGGGCATCAATCATTGGGTATAATAAATATTCATAATTCATTTTAGGCAACTGGTGACTCATTGCAGTGGTCATTAATTCTAAAGTTCCAATACAAATTAAAGGAACCTGCAAAGCAAAACATAAGCCTTTGGCAGAAGCCATTCCAATTCGTAAACCGGTATAAGACCCAGGCCCATAAACAACCGAAACTGCTTGTATTTCATTTATAGTGATAGCCGCTTCTTGCAATACTTTTTCTATAGCAGTATGTATAAAAGCAGCATGGTCATGTGGTGAATTATTTATAGCCAATGACACAATTTTTCCTTGTAAGCTTATTGAAACGCTTGCATTTTTTACTGCAGTGTCAATATTTAAAATATAAGCCATTAGCTGTTTGCTTCTTTTTGTATTAAGGAACTTACCGTAAAACGCTCATCTTTTTTTGAAAGCGTTTTCAGGAGATCATAAATATTTTTTAACCCAATTTTTTCTGCCCATTCAAAAGGTCCATAAGGATAATTGGTACCCAGCTTCATCGCAATATCAATTTCTTTTTTAGAACTTACTTTTTCTTCCAATGCAAAATAAGCTTCATTTATAATTAATGAAATTATGCCGGGGCTTATAAAGCCTGCTATATCATCAGTATGAATCGCTTTTTTGCCGATGGCCTCTAACACTTCATGTATTCTATCATTCATCGCACCTGCAAGTTCCCAGTTTTCTTTTTCTACAAAACCGTTCCATCCATTTATACGTATAATATTGCGGGGTGCATTTAAATCTTTGAGGGTATGGCAAACAGCATTTATAAAAATGATTTTATCAGTTGGTAGGTTTTCGGGAATATTTGAGTATAAATAAAAATAGGCATTGGCTTCCTGTAAAAAAAGATCAGTTGCATCATGGGCCCTTATGCATTCTGTTTCTGATGTGGTATTGAACATTTCATAAATTTGGGAGGGTGCACAAATTGCCAGTTTCATAAATTCTTTTTTGCAAAAGTAAGGGTTGGTAATTTGGGTTAAAAATACATTTTCAGGTGTTTTATCTTTTTGTTAGCAAATAAAGTTGTACTTATTACAGTGTATTTACTTTTGGCAAGGGCGGTAGAAACAACATAATTTTGTATTTCATATAAATGTTTACACAATGGAAAAAAAAATCATCAAAACAAGTGAAGCGCCAGCGCCTATTGGCCCTTATAACCAGGCTGTAATGGCCAATAATTTTTTATTTATATCAGGCCAAATCGCATTGGATCCTGCATCGGGTGAGCTTAAAACCGATACTATTGAGGAAGAAACAAGGCTGGTTATGAAAAATTTGGAAGCTATATTGCTATCCGCAAAACTTAATTTTTCGCACATCGTAAAATCCACCATTTTTTTAAGTGATATGCAACATTTTGCTTTGGTAAATGAAATATATGGTAGTTATTTTGAAAAAGATTACCCGGCCCGTGAAACGGTTGCTGTAAAGACGCTCCCTAAGAATGTAAATGTAGAAATAAGCATGATTGCCTGCGCATGAAAAAAGTAATAGTAACTGCACCCGTACATTCCTGGTTGATAAAAACATTAGAACAAAAAGGCTATACCCTGGTTATAGAACCTGGTATTGGTTATGAAAGTTTATGTGCAATTGTAAATGATGCTGAAGGGATACTTGTAACCACACGCTTACCTATTGATAAAAATATATTGAACGCTGCTACAAAACTGCGGTGGATTGGCAGGCTGGGCAGCGGCCTGGAGCAGATAGATGTGGAATACGCTGCACAAAAAAATATTCACTGTGTAAGCAGCCCCGAAGGTAACCGCAATGCAGTGGCAGAACACGCCCTGGCTATGTTACTAAATCTTATGAACCATATCAGCCGAAGTGCCAACCAGGTAAAGGAAGGTTTATGGTTGAGAAATGAAAACAGGGGTATTGAATTAAGTGGTAAAACCGTAGGTATCATAGGCTATGGTAATACCGGTTCTGCTTTTGCCAGGCTGTTACAGTCATTTGATGTAACAGTGCTAGCTTATGATAAATATAAATTTGATTTTGCCGCCGGCAATATTAAGGAAGTAAACTTTGAACAAATATGTCGGTATGCAGAAGTAATAAGTTTTCATTTACCCCTTACTGCTGAGACCGAATATATGGGGAATACCCATTTTTTTAATTCACTGAAGTTAAAACCCTGGATTCTCAATACAAGCCGGGGCAAAATTATAGATCCTGAAGCGTTGATACATGCTTTGCAAAAAGATCAAATTGCCGGTGCCGCATTAGATGTACTTGAAAATGAAAAACTGGCTACTTTAACGCCAGGCCAGTCCAATGATTTACAAACCCTACTATCAATGGATAATGTACTCATTACTCCCCATATTGCCGGGTACACACATGAAGCTTATTTAAAAATGGCGAAAGTAGTGATAGGAAAGCTTGAAAAATTGGGTTTATTATGATACATATCTGTCATACTTAATCTTTATTGTATTGAGTGGTAAGTGATAATTGCTTGTTTTAATTTTTAAGGTTTTATTTTTTATTTTTAAGGATAGAAGCTGTATATTCGTGTTACTATATATGCAACGCTTCGGCTGCCCTGCCGAGGCGTTGTATTTTTTTTATACCGAAAACAGATTTATCATGGCAGAAACAAACTATGTAACACAAGACACTTTCGAAAAGATGAAGCGTGACCTGCAGGATTTAAAAACCATCGACAGGCCCGCTGCCAGTAAAGCCATTGCTGAAGCCCGTGAAAAAGGCGATTTGAAAGAAAATGCAGAATATGATGCGGCAAAAGAAGCCCAGGGAATGCTGGAAGCCAGGATTAAATACCTGGAAGGAGTAATTGCTACTGCCCGTATTCTCGATGAATCAACCATTGATACCAGCAGGGTGAGTATCCTTACTACCGTAAAAGTAACCAACCTGGCTACTAAGAAAACAGCTACTTACCAAATTGTTTCAGAAAATGAAGCCGACTTAAAAGAAGGTAAAATTTCTGTAACATCTCCTATTGGAAGTGGGCTATTGGGCAAACTGGCGGGTGAGGTTGCCGAGGTAAAAGCACCGGCAGGTATTTTGAAATTTAAAGTAGAAGAAATAAGCTTGTAACAAAAATTACCGAATAGAAAAGCCCGTTTGGTAATTGCCAAACGGGTTTTTCATTTTGTATATTTGTAAAAAGAGTTATGAGCATTTTTTCTAAAATTATTGCGGGTGAATTGCCGGCATATAAAATTGCCGAAGATGAAAATTTTATTGCCTTTTTAGATATTGCGCCTTTAGTAAAGGGGCATGTACTGGTAGTGCCTAAAAAAGAAATTGATAAAATATTTGACTTGCCGGATGAATTGCTGACAAAGATCCTAGTTTTTGCAAAACCCATTGGTAAAGCCATCGAACAATCATTTGAATGCAACCGTTGTGGAATTAGTGTGGTTGGTATTGAAGTGCCTCATACCCATGTACACTTAATACCCATCAATACCGCTAACGATTTAAATTTTACCCGTCCCAAATTACAACTGGAAGCTGGTGAAATGAAAGCTATCCAACAAAAGATTTTAAGCAACCTGGTTATTTGACCCTGCCCGGATTTTTTGTAATAAATTCTTTCCAGTCTTTGGGTTTTGTTTTTGTGGAACCCAAGGGCCCTGATTCCTGGAAATGATGGCAAACAGCTACTGCCAAAGCATCTGAAGCATCAAAATGAGAAGGAGTGTGGCTGAATTTAAGCAATTGCTGCAGCATTTTCATCACTTGTTCTTTATCTGCATTGCCATTTCCGGTAACGGATTGTTTTATTTTTTTAGGGCTATATTCAAATACGTCCAAACCAACATGCATGGCCGCTGCAATGGCTACACCCTGTGCCCTGCCAAGCTTTAGCATACTTTGCACATTCTTACCAAAAAATGGGGCTTCAATTGCAAAGCAAACCGGGTGGTATTGCAATGTGATTTCAATAATTTTACTATGAATTTTTTTTAACCGTTCATAAGTATCCATTTTTGCAGAAAACTTTAGTACGCCCATATCAATCAATTCCATTTCTTTGCCGGTAAGTTTTATGAGGCCATAACCCATGATGAGGGTACCGGGATCAACTCCTAAAATGATTTTTGTTGTTTTTTGCACCGCGGAAGTTATTTTTACCAAACTAAAAAAGCTTGTTGAACAAAAATATCAAAATAATAATTAACTATTGGCTGGGGCCACTATTGTTTGTGATATTAATGTATAGCTTATACCGGCAAATTGCCAATAAGCCCGATTTGCCCATGCGCTGGCAGCAAATAAAAGATGCAGCACACAACCCGATGCTTTGGCTCATTATACTACTGATGTTTTTGAACTGGGGCATCGAAGCAAAAAAATGGCAAATACTGGTAGCTCCCCTTGAAAAAATAAAATGGTTTACTGCTTTTAAAAGTGTTTTAGCAGGCTGTAGTGTTACCATGCTTACACCAAACCGGGTGGGGGAATATGGCGGCAGGATATTGTATATAAAACCACACAATAGGTTAAAAGCAATTGCACATAATATACTGGGCAGCATGAGCCAACTTTTTGTTACACTGCTAATGGGTATTTGCGGGCTTCTATATTTAAAATATTTTGCTGCAAACAATGCAAAAATTTATGAGTTACTTCCTGCTTTTGCTATTAACACATTTTTATATCTTAGTATTGGTATTACCACCCTTTTGCTATTGCTTTACTTTAGGGTTGGCTTTATTGTGAAAATGATTTACAGGTCCGGGGTTTTAAAAAAGTTTGTTAAGTATATTGAACATTTAGCCAATTTTGAGCGAAAACAATTGTTAAGAATCCTGTTTTTATCTTTTTTTAGATATCTGGTATTTATATTGCAATATATGTTGATGCTGCAAATTTTGTTTGTAGCGATACCGGCAATAACTTGTTTTTGGTTGTTGAGTGTTTTCTACCTGGCAATGGTAATGGCTCCTTCAATAGGCTTTACAGAATTACCTTTACGGGCTGCCGCCAGTGTACAGATACTTCAGCTTTTTAGCGATAATATTGCAGGTATGCAGGCTGCCTCGCTGGGTATTTGGTTAATAAACCTGGTAACCCCGGCCATTATTGGTAGCTTACTTATTTTTGGACTAAAAATTATGAAAGATAAATGATAAAAATATTTACTCAACCCATCGCAATGCTGGCTATTATAGCGGCACTTAGTTTTACACCTGCATATCATCCTGCCGGGGAACAGCCTATACTTTGTAATATCCGCAATACTTCATTTAAAGCTGGCGAAAGAGTTACCATGAAAGTGTTTTATAATGCCCTTGGAGGGTATATCGGTGCGGGTGAAGCAACATTTACAACTACCTTAGAAAGGTTTAATGGAAAACCCGTATATCATTTTGTAGGAGAAGGTAAAACTTATTCTTTTTTTGATAATTTTTTTAAAGTAAGGGACCGGTACGAAAGTTATGCCGATACCAATACACTGTTACCTTATAAATTTATAAGAAATGTAGATGAGGGCGGGCATAAGATTTATAATAACATAAGCTTTAACCAGGAAGCCAATACAGCCACTACTACAAAAGGCGTTTATAAAATTACCCCATGTATGCAGGATGTGGTAAGTGCGGTATATTATGTACGCAATATTGATTTTAGCAAATATAAACCGGGAGATAAAATCCCTTTTGATATGTTTTTAGATGATGAGATCTTTCACATGTACGTACGCTATATGGGAAAGGAAAAAGTTAAAACACGTTATGGTAAATTCAATGCCATTAAAATAAAACCACTTTTATTGAAAGGAACTATTTTTGAAGGCGGGGAAAAAATGAATGCCTGGATCAGTGATGATCCCAATCATTTACTGTTAAGGGTAGAAAGCCCCATATCTGTTGGTAAAATAATTGTAGATATGTTCGGTTATCAAAATCTTAGGTACCCGCTTACATCATTAATACGATTAAGGTAGCCTATATGTGAATTAAAAAGGTTGTCTTTTTATATTTCATCCAGGTTGAAGCTTTCTTTTAACCGGATGCCTTTTTCGGTTTGCTGTAATGTAGCACATTCAATGATGGGGTCATGCTCAAAAAATAAAATATAGTCATTGGTAACCGCTTCTGTTAAGAATGATTTTTTTTCATTTAATGTAGTAAGTGGAAACATATCGTAAGCCATTACATAAGGGATCGGTATATGGCCGGCAGAAGGCAATAGGTCTGCCACATATAATATTGTTTTTCCTTTGTAGCTCATTTGTGGCAGCATCATGGCTTCGGTATGGCCAAATACCTGCCGTATAGCAATGCCGTCTGGAAAATCCTGCCCCTCATCATCAGTAAATTTCAATTGCCCACTTTCCCGGATAGGTATAATATTTTCTTTTAAGAAAGAAGCTTTTTCCCTTGCATTGGGTTCGGTGGCCCATTTCCAATGCCGGGCATTACTCCAGTAAGTAGCGTTTTTAAAGGCAGGTACCAGTTTATCAGCAGCTCTTACAATACTGCCACCACAATGATCAAAATGCAAATGCGTTAAAATCACATCCGTAATATCGTCTTTATGAAAACCCTTTGCTTTTAATGATGAATCCAGGGAATCATCACCATGTAAATAATAATGGCTGAAAAATTTATCATCTTGTTTATTGCCAATGCCATTATCTACTAATACCAGCCGGTTGCCATCTTCAATAAGGAGGCAGCGCATGGCCCAGTTGCACATATTATTCTCATCGGGAGTATTTATTTTGCTCCAAATGGTCTTTGGTACTACGCCGAACATAGCACCACCATCTAATTTAAAATACCCGGTGTTGATGGTATGTAATTGCATAACTAATTAATTTCTGTGGGTTTATTGGGCGCCGCTTTTGCATAAAATAAAAATAGCAAACCAATTGCAAAAAATACTACCAGCGCTAAAACAGAATTACGCATTCCGCCGGCACCCACTGTTTTTTCTTCAATATACGCAAAAGATAATAAGCCGAGTGCAATTGCAATTTTTTCTGTAACATCATAAAAACTAAAGTAAGAAGCTGTATCCTTTGTTACAGGCATCAATTTAGCATAGGTAGAACGGCTCAGCGATTGAATGCCGCCCATTACGAGGCCCACTGCCATGGCCAATGCATAAAATTGATATTCAGTTTGCATCATATAGCCAAAAAAGCAAAGCAGCATCCAAAAACTTACTACACCAATCAATACCGGAAAGTTGCCGAACTTCATAGAGAGCCTGCTCATACCCCAGGCTCCTGCAATAGCCACCAACTGTATTAATACTACTGTAATGATAAGTTTGTCTTTTGGGAGATGCAATACCTTACTCCCAAAATTAGAAGCTACCAGCATAATGGTTTGTACACCCATATTGTAAAAAAAGAATGCCAATAAAAACCGTTTCATCACCGGGATCTTTCTAAATTCATTGAAAACTTTTTTAAGTTCCAGGAAACCCGATGTAAATACATTCTTAATATTTCCATTGGCCGATGCAATTCCATGCGGTAACCGTGCAAATGGAATTTGTGCAAAACCAAACCACCAGATACCCACCAATAAAAATGTAAACCTTACCGCATGTGCTTCATTTTGCAGGAAGGGTATCTTATTCCAAAAAACAACCAACAAAAACCCAATGATTTGCATGATCACACTTCCAATATATCCAAATGAAAATCCTCTTGCACTAATGCGGTCACGATCTTTTGGCGCTGCAATTTCGGGCAGGTAAGAATTATAAAAAACCAGGCTGGCATAAAAGCCATAAGCGGCAATCATCATACTAAAAATGCCGGTATCAAAATGTTTTTCATCAAAAAAGTACAGGCTGCTACAGCCCAAGGCGCCAATGAAACAAAACACTTGCATAAACTTCTTTTTGCTGCCCTTATAATCAGCAATAGAAGATAAAATGGGAAGGGTGAGCGCCACTAAAATATATGTGAATGCCAGGGCATAATTATAGAGCGCTGTGTTTACATATGTACGCCCTAAAAAACGAACACTTTCATTAAAAGGCTCTCCCCGGGTCATTTCTGTATAATATACCGGGAAAAAAGTGGTAGTGATTACTAAGTTGTACACCGAGTTGGCCCAATCGTACATGGCCCAACCATTGATCACTTTTTTGGATGCCGTTTGCATGCAATAATGTTAGGTTAAAGAACGTAATATACTTCTAAAATGGGTATGAATTAACGGGCAATGATTCCTTTTTGTAAAAGTATAAGTAATACAACGCCTAAAATAATTCTATAAATTCCCCAAACACGGAACCCATGTTTTTGTAAAAAGCTTATAAAAAATTTAATGGCTAAAAGCGCTACCAAAAAGGCCACCAGGTTACCCAGCGCCAATAATTTTATTTCTTCACTGCTAAACCCACCGGATGTTTTATAATATTTTAAAAGCTTATAACCCGTAGCTGCCAGCATGGTGGGCACTGCCAGGAAAAAAGAAAATTCTGCTGCTGCATGGCGGCTGAGTTTTTGTTGCATACCTCCAATAATAGAAGCAGCACTGCGGCTTACCCCCGGTACCATGGCCAGGCATTGCCAAATACCAATGATAAAGGATTTACCAAAACCAATCTCTTTTTCATCATGTACTTTTGGGTTTTTGAAAAAATTATCTATAAACAATAATACAACGCCACCAAGCAATAATGCAACGGCAACGGTTGTGGTGCTCTCCAGCAGTTCATCTATTTTATCGGCAAGCAGGAACCCCAATGCCAGGGCAGGTATTACCCCAATAATGAGTTTGTAATAGAAGGAAAGGTTTTTAAAGTTGAAAAATTTCTTATAATATAATACTACCACCGCCAGGATAGCGCCTAACTGGATGGCAACCGTAAACATTTTTGTAAAATCATTATCGGGTACATTCAACATTTTTTCTGCAATAATCATGTGGCCGGTACTGGAAATGGGAATGAATTCAGTAAGGCCTTCTACCACGGCGATAATGATACTTTGTATATAATCCATAGCTGGTTTTTACAAATAAAAGCCGGCCCATTTACTGGAGATGATCCAGGTGTGTGGCCGGCAGTTATAAAATAATCAAAAAAAAATCAAGATTCTTTTCTTTTTTTCATGATGGCATAAATCTCAATAATGAAACCGATGATAATTAATAATGGCGCTACCGTAATGCGGATGGGGCTGTACACACTGTCATCTGTAAATACTTTTGGGTCTGCACTTTTGCCACCACTCATTAAGAAGAAACCCAATGCCAGTATCGCCAGGCCTATGAGCATCCATTTATAATTATCCTTTTCAAAAAGCCGAATATTCTCATTCGGGTGTTTGGGTGTATTTTTATTTGTTGACATAAAATAAATTGGTTTGCAATATACAAAAATCAATACAGGTCGTCTAACTTCATACGAAGGTATTTTATAACCGACCGGTGCGTGCTAATAAGGGTAATGGTAATGCCCAGGATGATGATGAGTAAGAACAGCATTAATAACCCTTTATTATCATGTAGCAACTTAAAATCCGGGATTAATTTTTCAATCAGAATTACAGAACCCCAAAGGGCAACAATAGCAATTGCTGCGGCTATGAGGCCGTTAATTACAGCCCGCTGATTGAGTGGTTTGGAAATAAAACTGCGGGTGGCGCCTACCATCTGCATTGTTTTTATTAAAAACCGGTTGCTGTACATGGCGAGCCTGATGGTATTATCAATAGAAATTACAACTAAAATAGTAAGTAATATGGCAGCAATAAGAAATATAACGGCTGCTGTTTTTACAAATTTACTCACTTTGCTCACTGTTTCTGCCGGAAATTGAAACTCGGAGATTACGCCGGGATAAGCAGCCTGCAAGTTGGTAGCCAACTGGTCCAGGCTGTCTTTTTCTACATAATCAGCTTTTACATAAAAATCCACGCTTTCGGGTAGTGGGTTATTGTCTAAGAACTGCTTCCAGGTAGTGTCATTTTCTTTATTCCATTTTTCCATTGCTTTTTCCTTGGTTACATATTCTACCCGGTTAGCATACGGAAGAGAGCTGATATATTGTGTGAGGCTATCTATCCTGTTTTTCTTTACATCCCTGTTTAGGTAAGTATGAACCTGGATGCTTTCTTTAAAATAATCGCCGGTTTTGCGGAGGTTTAAAAAAAACCAGCCTACAATACCAAATAAAAAAAGTACCAATGATACACCTATAATGGCATATACATAACTGGGTTTACCTTTTGAGCTAGAAGAGAGTTTTCCAAACTGCGCCATGAATTGGTTGTTTTAGGATTTATTGATGAGAAACTATTTTTTTACAACAGGTTCTTAAAAAAAAATTACACCCCGGGGTGAAACCGGGCAAAAATAAAGGTTTTTGCATGGTTTACTTTATTTTTGCTGCCTGCAAAATGAATATCCGTCAAATTTATTTTTAATCTTGCATACCTGCTGCTTATTGAAATGTTAAATTGTTTTTCATTTTAATGATAAGGGAAAAATAAAGCTGCAGGAATAAAATATTTTTGCTGCATATTGTACCGCCGTACAAGGGAGTGACACCCATGAAGCCGGGCTTTGCAGGCAGATGGTATCATAAAAAAGAAAGTTAACTGATGGAATATAATTTTAAGGAAATAGAAAAACGCTGGCAAGAAGAATGGAAAACGAATGAACTGTATAAAGTGAGTAATAACAGCAGCTTGCCGAAATGTTATGTATTGGATATGTTCCCTTACCCAAGTGGTTCGGGCTTACATGTGGGGCACCCGCTGGGCTATATTGCCAGTGATATTTACAGCCGGTATAAGCGTTTAAAAGGTTTTAATGTGCTTCATCCGATGGGCTTTGATAGTTTTGGATTACCGGCAGAGCAATATGCCATTGAAACCGGGCAACACCCGGCAGATACCACCAAAAAAAATATCGCCACTTTTAAAAAGCAATTAGATAAAATTGGTTTCTGTTATGATTGGAGCCGTGAAGTACAAACCAGCGACCCATCGTATTATAAATGGACGCAATGGCTTTTTTTAAAATTGTATAATAGTTATTTCTGCAATACCCGGCAAAAAGCCAGGCCCATTGCAGATTTAATTGCAAAGTATGAAACACAGGGAACCGTTCATTTTACTGCCGAAGAATGGAATGCATTTAGTGAAAAAGAGAAATCAGATTGGTTGATGAAGCGCAGGCTGGCTTACAGTGCGTATGGAGAAGTAAACTGGTGTGAAGCATTGGGTACCGTGTTGGCTAATGACGAAGTGGTGAATGGATTAAGTGAACGGGGCGGCCACCCCGTAATAAAGAAAAAAATGCGGCAATGGTATTTGCGTATTACAGCCTATGCCGACCGCTTATTGCAGGGGTTAGATGCGGTGAATTTTAGCGAAGCAATGAAGGATATGCAACGCAACTGGATTGGTAAAAGCGAGGGCGCCGAAATAGATTTTGAAATACAGGGCCATCATAAAAATGTAAAAGTATATACAACCCGACCTGATACCATTTTTGGGGTTGACTTTATGGTATTGGCTCCTGAGCATGAACTGGTAAATGAAATTACCACTGCACAAGAAAAAGAAAAGATAGATGCATATTTAGAATATGTAAAAAGCAGGAGCGACCGGGAGCGGATGACAGAAGTAAAACAAGTTACGGGTTGCTTTACAGGCGCTTATGCTATAAATCCTTTTTCAAAAACGCCCATCCCTATTTATATCGCAGAATATGTGCTGGCAGGCTATGGCACGGGCGCTATCATGGCCGTTCCCTGTGGCGATCAGCGTGACTTTGATTTTGCAACTCATTTTAATATTCCAATTACAAATATTATTGGCAGTGCTTTTAATGGAAAAGAAGCCAATGATACAAAAGAAGCTATTTTAGAAAACAGCAATTTTTTAAATGGTATGGTTATGAAGGATGCGATTCCTGTTGCAATAAAAACGATAGAAGAAGCCGGCATTGGTAAAAAGAAAATAAATTATAAGATGCGTGATGCAGGCTTTAGCCGTCAGCGTTATTGGGGAGAACCATTTCCTATAAAATGGATTGATGGGGTTCCCATTGCCCTGCCTGAAAATGAACTGCCGGTTACCTTACCACATGTAGAAAAATATGGCCCCGGCCCCGAAGGGGAAGGGCCACTTGCCAATATCCAGGAATGGGTAGAAAAGCACATGGAAACCAGTACCATGCCGGGTTATGCAGGAAGTAGCTGGTACTTTTTACGCTATATGGATCCGCACAATACAAATGAATTTTGTGATCGGCAAAGTAGTGATTACTGGAACCAGGTAGATGTATATGTAGGCGGAACAGAACATGCGGTAGGCCATTTGTTGTACAGCCGTATGTGGACGAAAGTGATGTACGACCTGGACCTGATTGGTTTTGATGAACCTTATAAAAAATTAGTGAACCAGGGGATGATACAGGGTAGTAGCCGTTTTGTATATCGGGTAAATGGAGAAAATAAATTTGTATCGGCAGGATTAAGATCAAATTATTCATGCGTTCCATTACATGTAGATGTAAATATTGTGGATGGAGTAGAACTTGATATTGATGAATTTAAAAAATGTAGGAATGGAGAATTTGCCGATGCCGAATTTATTTTGGAAGATGGTAAATATATCTGTGGTATAGAAGTAGAAAAAATGTCGAAGAGTAAGTATAATACCGTAAACCCCGATGAACTTTGTGATAAATATGGTGCTGATACTTTTAGGATGTATGAAATGTTTTTGGGGCCGGTAGAGCAAAGCAAACCCTGGGACACCAAAGGAATAGAAGGCGTACATCGTTTTTTAAGAAAATTATGGAGATTGTTTTTTGATGAACAAAATGGAAAAGTATGGGTTGATGAAAAAGCAACAGATGCAGAATGGAAAATTTTATACAAGGCCATAAAAAAAATTGATCATGATACCAGCTTGTTTTCTTATAACACGGCCGTGAGTGCATTTATGGTTTGTGTAAATGAATTAACAGAAATTAAGTGTCATAAAAAAGAAGTGCTGGAGAAATTGCTGATCATATTATCGCCTTATGCACCCCATATTTCCGAAGAACTTTGGCATGTTTTAGGAAACCCGGGGTATGTTATAAAAGCGCTTTATCCGCAGGTAGAAGAAAAGTATTTGGTAGTATTAGAAAAGGAATTTCCCATCTCTATCAATGGTAAACTTAGGACTACTATAAAAATGCCTGTAACCATTGAACAGGCTGCGGTAGAGTCATTGGTACTTGCCAATGAAGTGGTTCAAAAATGGTTGGAGGGTAAATCACCAAAGAAAATCATTTTTGTGAAAAACAAAATGGTGAATGTGGTGGTTTAAAAAAGCTCTTTTACTTTGTACCTTTACAAAAAAAGAAATGTGGATTCCTGATCTTACCGAAATGCCCATACAACAGCAATTTAATTTGATGATAAAAAAGTATGGCCATGATTTTCATCCAATTTTTCCATTCGACCCTTTGCACGATAAAATAGGAAGTATTGATCTGAGTGATAAAAACCCGGCATTTTCTGAAACTGTTTACACCCATCCTGATGTA
Source organism: Niastella sp. (assembly GCA_016710595.1). Classification (GTDB taxonomy): domain Bacteria; phylum Bacteroidota; class Bacteroidia; order Chitinophagales; family Chitinophagaceae; genus Ferruginibacter. Next base: position 1,115,324 of record JADJVM010000008.1, on the reverse strand, counting down.
TTTACCGCTTTTATAAATGAACGGAAGAAAGGCTTTACATACCTTATGGGAGGCTATGCCGAAAACCGGGCCATGTATAGCCGGAGTAAAATTTTTGATCGCAATTTAAGAGAAGATGGCATTGATAATGAACCCCGCACTTTGCACCTTGGCATAGATGTTTGGTGCGATGCCCATACTGTCCTCTTTGCACCACTCGGCGGTATGGTAGAAAGTTTTGCTTATCATGGTGGCGATGGAGATTATGGCGCTACCGTTATTTTGCAACATCAATTGGAAACTGTAAATTTTTATAGCCTGTATGGACACTTAAGCAAAAAATCGTTGGAGCATATAAGGCTTGGCCAGGTATTTAGCCGGGGAGAACAATTTGCAACTATTGGCACGCCACAGGATAATGGTAATTGGCCGCCCCATTTACACTTGCAACTCATGTTCGATTTACATAATTATGCCGGGGATTATCCCGGTGTTTGTAAAAAATCTGAATCTGAATATTATTTATCAAACTGCCCCAATCCTGCAGCCATTTTAAAATGGTGATACCATACTCAGCCTATCAAAGCAACAGCTTTGATATACCTCTTTTTGATTATTGTTTTTAATGTAAAGGCGAAGTAATTTTGCTTTCTAAATCTTTACTGTATGAACCTAAAAATACGATGGTCATTGGGCCTGATATATTGTTTTATAAATTTTCCGGGGATCTTCTCCTTTTAATTATTATTAATATTTTTTTTGCATCTTCTCAACTTTCATTTTTAGAATTTGCAGAAAAAGATTATTTATTCTCTGTTACAAATATTTGGAGTGAATCTGCATTTAATTTCTGAAGCATCCACTTTTTAAGTTTATCCTTATCATCATTATTCATTTTCTCCGTGGTATTATAAATAAATACGGTGGCGGGTCGGGTAGAATCGAGGGTGGCAAATTTTTGCCTGGAAACAGAAACAGCATTAATGCCCGGGAACAAAATATGCATTTCAGAAAGTATTTCTTTACTGTCAAAAGTATTTTCAATATTCTGTTGCTGCAAAATTGCAATTTGCTGATCTTTTGCACTTAACTCGTTATCCTTTTTATTCACTTCATTCAGGATGTCTTTTTTTAAGGTTAATAAATTGTCAGCAGAGTTTTGCCGGATAATGAGTTTTGTATTTTTCAAACCAAAATATTTTAATGTATCATTTAGCATTGCCTGTTCTTCGGCAGTATAATATTTTTTTAGAAATGCCAGTTCCATGGTACTTGATGCAGGGGCATAATTAATTTTTTTATATACCAGGGTATTCCCATTCGTAATAAATATTTTTTCAATAAAGGCATTGGCCAGTTCAGTGAACTGCTGTTTTTTGTATAATCTAAATGCAAAAAATGCACTCGGTAACAGGATGGCAATCACAATAAATGTAATGCCATATTTTACCATTTTTTGCTCCTTGATATCAGTTTGCTTGGCGGGTGGATAGTTTAAATACTTAACGATTCCATAAGTGGCAATGCAAATAAAAACACAATTGATACTGTACAAAAATAAAGCACCCAGGAAAAATTTCCAATTACCTGTGGCCAATCCATACCCGGCTGTGCAAAGCGGCGGCATTAATGCAGTGGCAATGGCAACGCCGGGAATGGGATTCCCTTTTTCTACCCGGGTAATAGCAATTACGCCAACCAATCCACCAAAAAAAGCGATGAGTACATCATAAATGTTGGGAGATGTTCTCGATAATATTTCTGATTGTACTTCTTTAAAAGGGCTTAAATAAAAATAGATTGTGGCTACTAATAAACTTACTAAAGTTGCAATTAATAAATTTAACAATGATTTTCTCAGCAACGTAAAATCAAATATACCCAGGGCAAATCCGGCTCCCACAATCGGGCCCATCAAAGGAGAGATCAACATTGCACCAATTACTACTGCTGTAGAATTTACATTCAGCCCTACCGAGGCAACTATAATGGCACAGGCTAATATCCAGAGATTGGCACCCCTGAATGAAATATTATCCCTTACATCTTCTAATGTTTTCTGCTTATCCTGCTCACCCCGGTGAAGGTTAAATAGATTGGTTATAAAATTTGTCATAAGCGTGGATAGAACTTAATTTATCAATGAAAAATAGCAGGTCTTTTTATAGTTTCTTTAGAACCCTGTACTTTGCCATGATGAAGTTAAGGACTTACAACATTGCAGTATAAAATATTTTATATATCAATCACAAATATTTATCCATTACACGGTTACTGAATTTAAATCCTTTATCAACTGCAGCAATCGGTAGCGCAACCGCATGATTTTGGTTTTTCAGCATACACAGTGATACTAAAAATTCCAATATTGCCTTCCTTATAAGTAGCTAATTCCTCTGCATTTAAAATTTTATTTAAAATATCATCGGGAACATGGATGGATTTTTCTTTTTGGAGAGTAATATTAGTGAATCCATTTTTTTTGATAAGCGCCATATATTCATCTTTTTGAATAGCTCCTGCCACGCAGCCAGCGTACATTTCGGCATCTTTTTTTATACTGTCAGGAAGTTCACCTTTTATCACAACATCAGAAATACTAAAATGGCCACCCGGTTTTAGTACCCTGAAAATATCTGCAAACACCGCATCTTTATTTGGCACTAAATTTAGAACGCAATTACTTACTATTACATCAGCGGTATTGTTTGATACCGGCATATTTTCAATATCGCCCTGCCTGAATTCCACATTGCTGAATGCTAATTTTTGTGTATTGGCGTTAGCTTTCTCAATCATGGCAGGGGTAAAGTCTATGCCAATAACACGGCCATCTTCGCCTACCTCTTTCCTGGCAATAAAGCAATCATTACCGGCGCCACTGCCAAGGTCTATTACGGTATCTCCTTTTTTTATTTTGGCAAACTGAGTGGGTAAGCCACAACCGAGGCCCAGGTCCGCATCGGGGTTGTATCCTTCTAAAGTACTGTAATCATCACTCATGATATTATATACTTCTGCAGAGCAACTGCCCGCACCACAGCATGATGACTCGTTGGTTTCTTTATCCTGTAAAGCAATTTCACTATACTTTTGCTTTACCATTTCTTTTATTTGGTTTGAATTTTCCATTTGTATTTTATTTAATTAACAACAATTATTTTTCTTTTTAAGTTTTAAAGCCAGGTTTATAAAATAACCCTGGAGTTTGGCCATCGTTTTTTCATTGATGCAATAACAAATTGCATTTCCTTCAATATTACCCTGTATGAGGCCGGCATTCTTTAGTTCTTTCAGGTGTTGAGAAATAGTAGGCTGTGCTAATGGCAATTCATTTACAATATCGCCACAAATACAGGTATCTACTTTGGCAAGGAATTCCATTATTGCAATTCTTGCCGGGTGGCCTAAAGCCTTGGCTATTGAAGCAATTGCATTTTGATTTTGTGAATAGTGTTCGGTTTTTGTAGCGCCCATTTTTTAAGTTTAATATTGCAATATTACGATAAAGAATGTAAAACACAAATATTTTGCTACATTTTTTATTTATTTTAAAAGGAACCGTAAATGAAGCTGATGGTTAAGCTAGATTTTAGGTTTTATGTAAGTGTTTTTTAAGTATCGGCCAATAAATCAAAATATTCATCATCTTCATCTTTTCCGCCAAAGCCTTTCCCGATATTTTTAAAGCTACTTACAAACTCGATGGAACGTATCCATTTCACTTGTTTATATCCCAATTGGTTTTCTACCCGAAGGCGCAGCGGCGCCCCATGTTCGGGTGGCAGCGGCTTATAATTCATTTCCCAGGCTAGGATGGCCTGGGGTTTTAAGCAGTTTTCCAATGTATTCGTTTCATAATAAGTGCCGCCAAACAATCCTTCACCAAAAGAATAGAATACAACAGTTTTGGCTTCCGGCCTCGGCTTAACCAATGCAATAACCTTGCTTAATGAAACCCCACCCCATGCTGCAATGCCCGACCAACCCTGTACACAATGATGCATCGTAATATTTTCTTCTTTTCCCATTTCTTTTAAATCATTTATTGATAATTCCACGGGGTTTTCTACCAGTCCGCTTATTTTAAGTTTATAATAAATAAAATCTTCTGTGGCCTGCTTTTTCCATTCTTCAGAAACTGGCATATTTCCATTGAGCCAGAAATAAGGTGTAATATCTTTTTTTTCAAAACGTGATGTTGGCTTCAACCGGTTGATGGTATATCGCCATAATGTTCCATTAATGGCTGCCTGCCATTTTTGGATCTTCCTGGCTTTGCTCCAGGATGCCCAGTGGGCATATATACAAAATGAAATTACAAATAATACAATGGCAGCACCGATATACACGCCGGTACTACTATTATTATCAGTACCCATGGTGATATGATTCATATTCCGGGTAAAACCAGTAAGCATTACCAACAGTACATGAATTAAAATGAAACCAACAAAAGCAACCATTACTAAAAAATGTACGGAGCGTGCGCCTTGCCTGTTGCCAAAAATTTTTGGAAACCATTTAAAACGGTTTTCAATAGCGGGCGACATAGCCATGCCTGTAAGCATCGCCACCGGCGTTAAAATAAAAACTACGCTAAAATAGGCAAGCTGCTGCAAAGCATTATACGCATAAAAACCGTTGGGCTCTGCGGGCATGTGAAATGTTGCATAATGTACAAACACATGCCATGCATTTGGAAAAACCTCCCATGTACCTGGTACCAGCCGCTTCCATTGATTGGTATAAAGCAATAAAAAAATAAATACCAACCCGTTTAAAAGAAAAAAAGGAACGGTTAAAAAATGCCATGACCTGGAGATACCGATTGTATTTCGGTATCCGGGCAAAGCCAGCATGGGGCTGATATAGCGTGCATCTTCTTTTGAAGTCCAGTATTTTTTAGTGGGTGTTTTTAATGGCGTAAAACGTATCCAGGCAGAGCTTGGCTTACAACTGTTGTTCCAATATAATCTTGGATGGTTCATTAAAATTGAAATACCACTTCTTATGATGAGGGTTAAAAAAAAGAAATTCACCCAATGGCTTAGCCGTAGCCAAACGGGAAAGCCCGAAGGATATGCAGGATGAGGTGCTTTTGGTAATGCAGGTAAAACTGGCAAACCATAGAGCAGATATTGCAACCAGGCAAAACCAACTGTGATCAAAAACAAAAAAATGATAATCATCCAAACAGAAGGTTTTAAAGCAATAAAAAATTTTCTGTCTGTGGGAAAATGCACAGCTCTTTCGGCATCTGTAAATTGAGGAACCATGTTCTATTAAGTTTATCTATTTTAAACTTATGCGGAGTAGGCTTTATGAGGAACTGTAAAATTAGTTATTTTAATGTAAGTGTATGATGAATGAATGAGTTTGATTTCTTTCTGCTCAATTTATTTGAACCGATTGTATTTTTTTACAGGTAATTGGTTGAGCGTGAAAATTTAATTGAGGATGTGAATGTTCCTTTGGTTTTAATGTTTTTTATATATCGTGAAATTTAACTATCAGCTAACTTCTATTAATTTTATACACAAAAATGAAAATGTATGAAACCCATATTGAATAAGGGTTGTGTCACAATGCCTGGAAGCTTTTATCTATCAATTATTTTCTTTTGGCACGGTTTCTGAAAATGTGTAACCTGAAACAAACACTTAGGTAAAATGAAGAAGATAATTTTAGCAACTGCAATTGTATTTTTTACTACAGGCGCATTTGCACAGCAAACAGAAACGGAAATAACCAGTAGAAACTCATGGTTAAAAGCAGGTTTATCTGCCGGTGTACCGGTAGGAGATGCCAGCGATTATAGTAATTTTGTTTTGGGATTAGACCTTAAAGGTCAATTAATGGAAACCCCACACCTCGGTATTGGGTTAACTACCGGGTACAATCATTTCTTTGTAAAAAATGGGTATAAAGAATTTGGTACCGTACCGTTAGGCGCTTTTATCAGGATATATCCCCAGGCAAAAGGGTTTTTTGCCGGCACCGATTTGGGCTATAGCTTTTTAACCAATGCGAATGGCGCCGATGGCGGATTTTATGTAAAACCACAAATAGGCTATCATAATTATTCCTGGAATTATTTTGCTTATTTCAACGGTATTTTCAGGAGTACTAATTCCGGTGGCAATATTAACCACGCAGGTATTGGGGCTACATACAATATTCGTTTTAAATAATATGGTTTAAATTCAAAAAAGAAACTTCCTGGCAACAGGAAGTTTCTTATGGTATAAATTTAATTCCAGTATTTAATGTAAAGTAATGTCTATATAAATACAGATACATTCGTATATCATACTTTTTTTAAATTTGCTGGGCTATCTATTTTCTAAAAATGATTAGCCGTTTTGCCATTACTTATTTTCATTTTATTTCTCTTGCAATATAAAAATAAGAATAAGAAGAAGCTTGCCCAAATGGATGCAAGTATCCATGTATCCTCATGGTGCTGGGCTAATGATTCAATATTTAAAAATGAATTTGATGACTCATACGCTAAGTTTGATCCCCAATGTATTCCAAAAGCCAACCATAAGGATTTTGTTTGCCAAACAGCTAAAGCCAATAATAAACCTAGAAAAAAAAGGTATGTTAAAACAGCCATACCACTATTAAGCCTCCATATATGATTTAATACAAATAAAACAGCCGATAAAAGCACCCAGTTCTCTTTTTTCATTTTATTTCTGAGATGTCCATATAAATAACCCCGGGTTAAGATATCTTCAGCAAGAGATGGTATTGCCGTCATTAATAAAAGCATCGGAATTTGTGCCAATACTTTATTGAATGTTGATAAGGAAATAATTGTTTCAAATTTTAGGAATACAGAAAACACAATCGAAAGCCCGAAACCCAATATGCCTATAGCAATCCCTTTCGTTAGGTTACATGCCCACCCGGGCATTATACTTAAGCCATAACCCCCTAAGCCTTTCCAGCCTTGTGCCTTAGCCAGGATAAAAGCCAGCAGTAAGAACCCAATTTTACATATAGCCATTAACCAAAACGAAGAAAAAAACTCTGGGAAATGGTATATAAAAAATAGAATAATAAATCCCGCCAAAAATGAAGAAACCTGTTTTGAAAACATACAATCATTAAGAATCTAAATTTATATAATTTATATTTTTTTAAAAAATATCCGCAATGCTAAAGCTGAAAAAATATTCTTTTATTCTTTACCTGTAATATTTGTGTTTGAAAAAAGCAGCCGCAATACCTGCCTGCACTTCATAAATAAAAACACCCCGATAATAAATACCGGGGCGTCTTCTATTGTTCTTTAAAGCGGTTAAATACGAGGTGCAGCCGCTAAAATTTCGGGCTGTACGCCACTGGCGTATTTTTCAAAGTTTTTTATAAATTGTCCGGCTAGTTCTTTTGCTTTAATATCGTAGTCTTCTTTATTGGCCCAGGTATTTCTGGGGTTCAGCACTTCGGCAGGTACATCGGGGCAACTGGTGGGCATCAGCATGCCAAATACAGGATGCTCTGTGAAATCTACATCGTTTAATTTTCCATCTAATGCAGCCGTAATCATGGCACGTGTATAATCGAGTTTCATTCTTTTTCCTACACCGTAAGGGCCACCGCTCCAGCCAGTGTTTACCATCCAGACATTTACCTTGTGCCTGGTCATTTTTTCGCCAAGCATTTTTGCATATTCACCTGGGTGCAGGGGTAAGAAGGGGGCTCCAAAACAAGCGCTGAATGTGGCTTTTGGCTCAGTGACACCTTCTTCAGTTCCGGCAACTTTGGCGGTATATCCACTTATAAATTGATACATTGCCTGGCCGGCAGTGAGTTTACTTATGGGTGGCAAAATACCATATGCATCGGCTGTTAAAAAGAAAATATTTTTTGGTGTTTTACCAATCGAAGGTTCCAGCGCATTGCTGATAAAATATAAAGGATAACTTACCCTGGTATTTTCGGTAATCTTTTTACTGGCAAAATCAATCTTATTGGTACCTTCTATAAACGTGGTATTTTCTACCAAAGCTCCAGGCCGGATTGCACGGTAAATTTCAGGTTCTTTTTCTTCGCTCAGGTCAATGGTTTTGGCATAACATCCTCCCTCAAAATTAAAAACCGTTTCATCCGTCCAGCCATGTTCATCATCACCAATTAATTTGCGTGATGGATCGGCGCTTAATGTTGTTTTGCCGGTACCGCTTAAACCAAAGAAAATGGCGGTATCACCTGCATCGCCCATATTGGCAGAACAATGCATACTCAATACATTTTTTTGATGGGGCAAAATGAAATTGAGGATCGAGAAAATCCCTTTCTTAATTTCACCCGTGTAGCCGGTTCCACCAATGATGATGATCTTTTTGGTAAAACTTACCAATACAAAATTTTCCTGACGTGTACCATCTGCAGCAGGGTCTGCAAAAAAAGTTGGAGCCTGCAAAATATGCCATTCGGGTTTAAAATCTTTTAGCTCTTCGGGTTTTGGCCTTAAGAACATATTATATACAAAAAGGTTGTTTTGTGGCATACCGTTTATTACCCGTATGTTCAGGCGGTATACAGGATCGGCACAGGCATAGCAATCTCTTACCCACATATCTTTATTGCTGAGATAAGCGGTAATTTTTTGGTATAACTGATCAAAATATTTTTCTTCTATGGGCTGGTTAAAATCGTTCCAGTAAACGGCCTTTTCAGTAATAGCATCTTTTACAAAAAAGCGGTCTTTAGGGCTACGGCCGGTAAACTTGCCGGTATGGATAACCAGGGCGCCGGTGTCATTTAATTCGCCCATACCTAATGCCAGTGCGGCTTCAGTTAATTGCTGGGGACTGTGCTGATAAAATACCTGTTTGGCAGGCTTAATGCCTAACGCTTCCAAAGCGCTGATCGGCACTTCGGCCATAGTAGTTGCTGACATATCAATCGAAGTTTAATTTTGTGCAAAGTTAATAGGAATATTATAGAAACGTCAGTGTAAATATTAGCTTTTGTGTTTGGATTCAATAAAATACCTATTTGCTTAATATTTTTTAAAGGGATGCGAATTATATTGATAGTTGTATTGTATATACTGGATGTTTTTAAATGGCTTACAATTTTATGTGTAATTTTCCTTTGCAATATTATATACAGGTATATAAAATAAAATAATTTGCACTACCATTAAGATAAAGAATTGGGTAAACATTTATTTTAAAACGTATATTGCAGTACTACTCACATAAACGACTTGACATGAAATATCTTCCTTTAAATCCTGAAATATTCATTCAAAACAGGAAAAGATTTATTGATAAAATGGAACCCAATGCGATTGCTATTTTTAATAGCAATGATGAACTGCCAACGAACGGCGACGGGTTGCATAAATTTAAACAGAACTCTGACCTGTATTGGCTTACAGGCATAGAACAGGAAGACTCTATGCTCATCCTTTATCCCGGAAATGGCGAAGCAAAATACCGGGAAGTATTGGTATTGGTAAGGCCCAATGAACTTAAAGAAAAATGGGATGGCCACCGCTTGCGTGTTGACGAAGCCCGGGCAATTTCAGGTATTGATACAATCGTATGGCTCGATTCAATTGATGGGATGTTGCAACCCTGGATTCACCAGGTAAATACCATTTATTTAAATACCAATGAAAACGATCGTAAATCAAACTGGATAAAAGTGAGAGATTACCGCTATGCTGCCGATTTGCAGGAGCGTTACCCTTTGCATCAATACCGCCGCAGCGCCAAAATATTAAAGGAATTGCGTGCCATTAAAACAGCGCTGGAAATAGAAGTAATGCAAAAAGCAATTGATATTACTGAAAATACATTTCGCAGGCTATTGGGTTTTATAAAACCCGGTGTAATGGAATACGAAATAGAAGCAGAGATATTTCATTCTTTTTTATCGCAACGGGCAACCGGCGAGGCTTATGGATCTATTATTGCCAGCGGAGACCGTGCCAGGGTATTGCATTATGTAGATAATAGCCGGGAATGTAAAGATGGTGAATTGATCCTGATGGATTTTGGTGCGGAATATGGCCGCTACTGTGCCGATCTTACCCGTACCATTCCTGTAAACGGAAAATTTGGCCGTCGTCAAAAAACCATTTACAATGCCTGCCTTCATTTGCACCGCTATGCAGCCGGTATCTTAAAACCCGGCATTAGTATTTTAGATTATACCGAAAAAGTGGGTGATGAAGCAACTGTTATTTTTCAAAAAATCGGCTTGCTGAAAAAATCAGATATAAAAAATGAAGACCCGGAAAACAGGGCTTACCGTAAATATTTATACCATGGTATTTCGCACCACCTGGGTATTGATGTACATGATGTTGGAACCCGTAATGAGCCAATCAAAGCTGGAATGGTTTTCACCATTGAGCCGGGTATTTATATTGAAGAAGAACAAATGGGGGTACGCATTGAAAATAATTTTTGGATCACCCGCAATGGCAATAAAGATCTCATGAAAAATATTCCTATTGAAGTGGAAGAGATAGAAGCGCTGATGAAAAGAAAATAAATTTCGGTTTAGTACCTATCAAATCCTCATAAGGCAATAATTTAGATATTGCATACAAGATTACATGAAACAGATACCCAATATTTTTACCCTGCTCAACCTTTTTTTTGGTTGCCTGGCCATTGTAATGATTTTACAAAATGGATTGGTAATTCAATACAATGCTGATGGGGCGCAGGTTGTATCCATTCCCGAAAAAATATGGATGGCTTCACTTTTTATTGGAATAGCAGCCATTGTTGATTTTTTTGATGGGTTTATTGCCCGAATGTTCAGCGCTAGTTCAGAAATGGGCAAGCAATTAGATTCATTGGCCGATGTGGTGAGTTTTGGTGTAGCCCCGGCAATGATACTGTATCAATTTTTAAGACTTGGTTTTGCCGGCCAGGAAGATGGTTTAAATATTTCTTTGGTCTGGCTATTTCCTGCCTTTATTTTGCCAATGGCAGCGGCTTACAGGCTGGCTCGTTTTAATTTAGATAACAGCCAGCAATATGGTTTTAAAGGGGTACCCGTTCCGGCTGTAGGTTTGCTCGTTGCCTCGTTTCCTTTAATTTATTGGTTCAATGATACCGCATTGGTGAACCGGGTATTGCTAAACCCCTGGATCATGTATGCACTTATTGCAATCTTAAGCTGGCTTATGATAAGTACCCTGCCACTGATTGCTTTAAAATTTAAAAATTATTCATTTAATCAAAATAAGGCAAAATATATTTTACTTATCATATCACTCATAAGTATCGTATTGCTTCAATGGCTGGCAGCGCCGGTTATTTTTGCCTTATATATTGTTTTATCTTTGCTGTTCAAAAACAAAGAATCATGAGTTTTACTGCACAAATAAAAGTGATGCCGCTTAAAGAGTTATTAGATCCGCAGGGCAAAGCGGTATTGGGCGGATTGCAAAACCTTTCAATCACGGCAGTAAATGATGTACGTATTGGTAAACATATTGATTTAAAAATAGATGCCAGTTCAAAAGAAGAAGCGGTAAAAATTGCTACCGAAGCAGCACAAAAATTATTGGCCAATCCTGTAATGGAAGTTTTTGAAGTGTCGGTATATTAATTACCAGCTTAATTTTTTTTCATGCTTTATATTGTACCTTCTCCCATTGGCAACCTTGGCGATATTAGTTTTCGGGCGATAGAGATATTAAAGTCGGTTGACCTGATTCTTGCTGAAGATACCCGTACTTCTAAAGTTTTACTGAATCATTATAATATCAGCAAACCACTTTCTGCTTATCATCAGCATAATGAACACCGTGTTGCCAATCATTTGGTAGAACAAATGCAGGCCGGCAAAACGATGGCCCTAATTACCGATGCAGGTACACCCGGCATTAGCGACCCTGCCTTTTTATTGGTAAGGGCTTGTGTGCTAGAAGGGGTAACAGTACAATGCCTGCCCGGCGCCACCGCATTTGTACCCGCATTGGTAAATAGTGGCCTGCCCATTCAGCATTTTTGTTTTGAAGGTTTCCCGCCATTAAAAAAAGGCCGTCAAACATTTTTTAAAAGTTTAAGTACAGAAAACCGTACCATGGTTTTTTATGAAAGCCCTATGCGGCTTATTAAAACTTTACAGGATTGCATCCAATATTTTGGCGCTGATAGGCAATGCTCCGTAAGCCGGGAACTCACTAAAAAATTTGAAGAAAATAAAAGGGGCAGCTTACAGGAAGTGCATGATTATTTTTTAGAAAAAGGAGTGAAAGGAGAGATTGTTTTAGTGGTGCAGGGAAAAGAAAAAGCCTGATTTGTTAATTTAGATTACCGGTTCGGGCATTTAATGGTTTTTCATTAATTTGCTTACAAGTGTTTCGCATGAAAAAATTATATTTTTTACTTTTTCTGATTGGCCTGCAACTTACGGTTGCAGCGCAAGATTCAGCCTTTTCCCGTCAATGGGTAGATACACTTACCTCCTCTTATTTTTTTGGAAGAGGTTATACCCGGCAGGGCATGCAAAAGGCAGCGGGATATATTAGCAATGCCTTTATGCAATATGGATTAATACCGCTTGCAGGCGATTCTTATCAACAAGAATTTAGTTTTGATGTAAATACGTTTCCCGGTGATATGGATGTAACCATTAACAATAAAAAATTAGTACCCGGTATAGATTTTATTGTATTTCCTGAAAGTGTAGGAAGCCATGCCAAAGGTAAATTGCAACAGGCAGACAGCGTTACTTTTATAAACCGGGATGATAAAATAATGGTAACCCTTTCTGATAAACTTACCTGGAGTGTAGCAAAAGAAGTAGTGCCTTACACAGGAATTGAATTAAATAAAAAAGCGATAACAGGTGAACCCGCTTCTTTTAAAATCACTATTGAAAATAAATTTGTAAAAGATTTTACGGCAGCCAATATTGCTGCTATGGTAAAGGGAACAGAACAGCCGGATTCATTTATATTTATTACAGCACACTATGATCATTTGGGTAGCATGGGGGGTACAACTTATTTTCCCGGCGCCAACGATAATGCCAGTGGTATTGCCTTGCTTATGAACCTGGCTCATTATTATGCCAGCCATCCGCAACGTTATAGTATGGGCTTTATTTGTTTTGCTGCAGAAGAAGCAGGTTTAGTTGGTTCTAAATATTTTACTGAGCATCCATTGGTGCCATTATCCCAAATCCGTTTTTTAATCAATACAGATTTAGCCGGTACCGGTTCCGAAGGTATTACCGTTGTAAATGCCACCGAGTTCCCAAAAGAATTTGCTTTGATGAACGAGGTGAATGATAAAGATCATTTATTGGTAAAAATAAACCCAAGGGGTAAAGCGGCTAACAGTGATCATTATTATTTTACAGAAAAAGGAGTGCCTTCGTTTTTCTTTTATACCCAGGGTGGTATTGGCGCTTATCATGATGTATTTGATATAGCCGCAACATTACCTTTAAATGAACAGGAAGATTTATTTAAATTAGTAACTGGTTTTTGTAATAAGCTCATGCACAATTAAAAGATAAAATACATGATTCAGAAGTTTAGGATTTTTATTGTATTGATAATGGTTTGCGGAATAAGTACGGTAAGTACAGCCCAATCTTATTGGCAGCAAAAAGTGAATTATAAAATGGCGATAGATGTAAATGTGCAAACAAACCGGTTTACCGGCAAGCAGCGCTTAGAATATTTTAATAACTCTCCCGATAAGCTGGATAAAGTATTTTATCATTTATACTGGAACGCATTTCAGCCCAACAGTAGCATGGATGTAAGGAGCCGGGAACTTGGTAAGATCATGATAAATAATAATCCGGATTGGGATAGTAGGGTAAAAGACCGCATCAGCAAACTTACTCCAGATGAAATTGGATATCAAAAAGTACTCAGTTTAAAAATGAATGGCGTACCTCAAAATTTTAGTGTGCATGAAACCATATTAAAAGTTATGCTTAGCAAACCCATATTACCGGGCCAGAAAGTGGTTTTTGACATGGAGTTTGAAGCACAGGTACCACTGCAAATACGGCGTTCTGGCCGGGATAATCCCAACACACAGGTACGTTACAGCATGAGCCAATGGTATCCTAAAATGGCAGAATACGATTTTGAAGGCTGGCATGCGGATCAATATATTGCCCGTGAATTTTATGGCGTATGGGGTAATTATGATGTAAGTATTAAAATTGATAAAGATTATAAATTGGGAGGAACCGGTGTGCTGATGAATGCATCTGAAATTGGCTGGGGATACGATAAACCCGGAACCCCTTTAAAACCCATTGCAAAAGCAAAAAGAACCTGGCACTTTGTTGGCAATCATGTACATGATTTTGTTTGGGCTGCCGATACCGCATACAATCACCTCAGTAAAAAAATCAGGCCAGACCTTACCCTGCATGTAATTTATAAATACAAACCCGATAATAAAGGGTATGAAGAAGGTTGGCAAAATGTATTGGCGGCTGCAGAAAAAGTGCTTCCTTTTATAGAGAAAAATTTTGGCAAATATGCATATCCTCAATATTCCTTTATACATGGTGGTGATGGAGGAATGGAATATCCTATGGCAACATTGATTCATACTTCTACCATTGGCACTGTATTTCATGAATGGATGCATAGTTGGTATCAAATGATGCTGGCAACCAATGAAAGTGAATATCCCTGGATGGATGAAGGTTTTGCAAGCTATGCTGAAAGTTTGGTATCGGCATTTTATTCCGGTAACACAGAATTAGCGGATCTCAGAAAAAGATTAGAAAAGAACCCTGAAAATAAAGCATTACAAAACTTAGTGAATAGTTTGCCAGAAAATCATTCAGGCGCATACAATGGATATTTTCGTTTGGTAAAAAGCGATTTGCAGGAACCGCTTACTACACATGCAGATCATTATAATACCAATTTTGGGTATAGCATTTCTTCCTATTCTAAAGGAGAAATATTTTTAGAGCAACTGGGTTATATCACCGGTGCCGATGTGAGAGATAAAATATTGATGGCCTATTATAATAAATGGCGATTTAAGCATCCTAATGTAAATGACTTTATACGCATTGCCGAAGAGCAAAGCGGCATGCAATTATACTGGTATCGTATGTATTGGATCAATACCACTAAGTTCATCAACTATGGTATTGATAGTGTATGGCAAGATGATGAAACGGTAAAAATTCGTTTGGTAAATAAAGCCGAAATGCCCATGCCGATTGATGTACGGGTTACTTTTAAAGATGGCAGTACCCAACTGTATAATATTCCCTTAGACCTAACTTTGGGAAGTAAGAAAAATGAAGATCCGGTTGAAAAATATTTTGTGGAGCCGGAATGGCAATGGACCCACCCGCAATACATTTTAAAAATAAAGGCTCAGGCTGCTGCCATTGCAAGCATCGAAATTGATCCTTCAAAAAGAATGGCAGACCTGGACAGGAGTGATAATAAAATAATTTATTAAAATATGCTATTGCTGATTGTTATTATTTCAGCAGTTTTAAATCGGGCTGGGCATATTTATATACTTTAAAGTATATGGTTGTTTTTGTTTGGCTCACGCCTTCAATCTTGCTAATTTCATCAACAAAATCTACCAGGTGATTATTGTCCCTGCACATTACATCTACTTCTAAATCATAATCACCGGAGGTCATCGCCAAAAAACTTACTTCGGGTTTTTTAGAAATTTTTGCAGCAACTGAATCTTTAAGGGTTGCAGGCCGCACAAATACGGCAATATGTGCATAGCAACGAAACCCTACTTTATCAGGATTTACTCTCCCAATAATATTTACTGTACCATCATCAATCATTTTATTTAACCGGGTGCGTATGGTTCCTACAGATACACCCAGGCTATCTGCCATTACGGTAAATGACATGCGGCCATCTTTTTGCAGTTCAGATAAAATTTTGAAATCCAATTCGTCAAGTTGATGATTACCATCTTTGTTGGCCATGGGGATGAATATTTTTGGAAAAATACAAATAATCATTGTTCTTAAGTAAAAATGAATTATTTTTATTTCTTATCCTCTTAAAATAAAAAATATATAGAAATACGATGAAATATTCTCCTATTAAGAATTATATAAATGGAAAATTCACTGATGCCCTGGGAGACCGTAAAATGGACCTGGTATCGCCAATAGATGGAAATGCACTCTCTACCGTACCCATGAGTAGTTATAAAGATTTGGATGATGCAGTAAAAGCAGCAAAAAAAGCATTTGAAACCTGGAGCCGGATTCCAATTAAAGAAAGGGTGCAAGTATTTTTTAAATACAAAACATTATTAGAAAAAAATATCCAATCACTGGCTGAATTATGCAGTGAAGAAAATGGAAAAACAATTGGCGAATCACTGGCAGAAATAGAAAAATGTATAGAACTTACTGAGTTTGCAACATCATTACCCCAATTGGTTTCCGGCGAAGTTCTGGAAGTGAGCCGTGGGGTAGAATGTCGTACAGAACATGTGCCATTAGGTGTAGTAGCCTCTATTGTACCTTTTAATTTTCCAAGCATGGTTCCCAACTGGACCATTCCAAATGCGATTGCCCTGGGTAATTGCATGATCATTAAACCATCAGAAAAAGTACCATTAAGTTGCGGAAAGCTAGCCGAATTATTAAAAGAAGCCGGGTTACCAGATGGTGTATTTAATATTGTACATGGCGATGTAGAAGTAGTAGAAGCTATTTGCGATCATCCCGGTATTCAGGCTGTCTCATTTGTGGGATCTACCAGGGTTGCAAAAATTGTGTACCAGCGTTGTGCACAAAATTTAAAAAGGTGCCTGGCATTGGGAGGCGCTAAAAACCATTTAATGGTATTGCCCGATGCAAAAGCAGATATGACGGCTCAAAATGTAGCTGCCAGTATGAGTGGTTGTGCCGGCCAGCGTTGTATGGCAGCCAGCGCCATGGTAGGCGTAGGGAATGTAGATCACATCATTGATAAAATTTGTGAAGAAGCCCGTAAAATTATTCCGGGAAAAAACCTGGGCGCTGTGATCAATAAAGAATCGCAGGAAAAAATTGAAAAATATATTACTGAGGCTGAACAACAGGGTGCCCGAATATTGGTAGATGGAAGAAACACCAAAGTAGCAGGAAAAGAAAAGGGTACTTATGTAGGCCCTACGGTTATTGACCAGGTAACACCGGATATGGCCGTTGCTAAAGAAGAAATATTTGGCCCTGTAATTTCTATCATGCGCACCCAAACCGTAGATGAAGCGCTTGCCATTGAAAATGCAAACCCATATGGAAATGCAGCTTCTGTATTTACACAAAATGGTGGTATGGCACGTTATATTATTGATCATGCCAGTGCCGGTATGATTGGTGTAAATGTAGGCGTACCGGTACCCCGTGAGCCGTTCAGCTTTGGCGGATGGAATGAAAGTAAATTTGGGGTAGGCGATATAACCGGGAAAAGTTCTATCGAATTTTGGACCAAATTAAAAAAGAGCACTACCAAATGGAACCCCGAAGCAGGCATCAATTGGATGAGCTAATTATATAATTATCTTTTTAAAAATTTTCTCATGTCAACTAAAACAGTTTCTGAAGCAGAAGAAATAATTCAAAATAATTTAGACTACACGCTTTTTTCCTGGAGCAAACAAAAAGGCATTTCACCCATTGCAGTAGAACATGCGGAAGGCGTATATCTTTACGATTATGATGGAAAAAAATATTTAGATTTTTCTTCCGGCTTAATGAATGTAAACATTGGCCACGGCGATCAGCGTGTTACCGAAGCAGTAGTAAAACAGATGCAACAGGCAGCGTATGTAACACCAAGCTGTGCCACTAAAGTGAGGGGCGAACTGGGGAAAAAATTAGCTGCTTTATGCCCCGGTGATTTAAATAAAGCTTTCTTTACATTATGCGGCGCTACTTCCATTGAAAATGCCATTAAGCTGGCCCGGTTATATACCGGCCGGCATAAAATATTTTCCCGCTACCAATCATACCATGGCGCTACATATGGTTCCATGAGTGCCGGTGGCGACCCCCGCAGGTTGCCGATGGATGCACAGCAGGCGCCTAACTTTATACACTTTGATATTCCTTATTTATACCGTTGGGAATATGGAGAAGAAAATTTATTAAAAGAATCGGTAGCTGCACTCGAAAAACAAATTGCTTATGAAGGGCCGGGTAATATTGCTGCCATTTTATTGGAAGGCGAATCCGGTTCATCCGGTTGCTTAAAATATCCTAAAGGGTATTTAAAAGCAGTTCGGAAAATTTGCGATGACAATGGAATCTTATTGATCATTGATGAAGTGATGAGTGGCTTTGGCCGAACCGGTAAGTGGTTTGGTTTTCAAAACCATGGCATCATTCCCGATATGATCACCATGGCAAAAGGGCTTACCTGTGGTTACCTGCCATTGGGTTGCCTGATGGTATCAGATAAAATTGTAGCTAAATATGATGATGCCGTAATGCCTCTTGGCCTTACTTATTCGGCCCACCCGGTGAGCCTTGCCGCAGCCCTGGCTACATTAAAAATTTATGAAGATGATAACCTCATTGAAAATGCGGTAGAAATGGGTAAATACCTGGATGCACAAATAGAAAACCTCAAGGAAAAACATCCCTGTATTGGCGATTGGAGAAATACAGGTTTACTAGGTTGCTTGGAATTAGTAAAAGATAGAAAAACAAAAGAACCTTTAGCAGGCTTTAATGCAAAACCGGAAGCATTGGTAACATCCAATAAAATTGCAGCAAAATTAAAGGAACTGGGGATGTACACTTTTGTGCGCTGGAACTATTTGTTTATTGCACCGCCATTGATTGTTACCAAAGATCAAATAGATGAAGGTTTGGCAATTATTAGCGAAGCACTGAAAATTGCTGATGAAGCAATAAAATAATTTTTTCCCTGTTGAAGCAAATCGTTTTTAATATATAAACCAGGTAGAGAAATTGAAGTATGTGAGCAGAAGAACAGAAAATTTCTTTATCCCTGTATTTTATTTTCTATATGGAAGATATAAAAACTGATGAATCAATTGTAAGTTGGAGCCAGCAAGGATTACAGGCAGATGGGAGTTTAATAAATCCTGACCTGGCGCCTGTGCCAAAAGCAAAGCGTACATGGGGCACCTGGAACTATGCTGCACTTTGGATAAGCATGAGCCTTTGTATCCCAACTTATACCATGGCAAGCTCCATGATTAACCAGGGGATGAGTTGGTGGCAGGCAGTACTTACAATCTTTATTGGAAACGCAATTGTATTGGTGCCAATGCTTTTGAATGGTCATGCCGGCGCTAAATATGGGATCCCGTTTCCGGTTTTTGCAAGAAGCAGCTTTGGTACCAGAGGAGCCAATATCCCGGCCATGCTACGGGCCATTGTTGCTTGCGGATGGTTTGGAATACAAACCTGGATTGGTGGTGAGTCTTTTTATCATCTCATTAGGGCATGGGTTCCTTCCTTACCCGAAATTGATAATGTTTCACTCTTTCCACAGTTATTACCCATGGTATGCTTCGGCATATTTTGGTTATTGAATATGTATATTATTTATAAAGGTGTAGATAGTATCCGTAAGCTTTTACAATTTAAAGCGGTGTTCTTACCATTGGCTGCTATTGCCCTTTTTTGCTGGGCTGTAATTGCTGCAAAAGGTCTTGGCCCTATTTTACAAAAGCCATCAGCTTTTACAAACTCCGCCCAATTTTGGAAATTTTTCTTTCCTGCTTTAACGGCGGTAGTTGGTTTTTGGGCAACCCTATCATTAAATATTCCTGATTTTACACGTTATGCAAAAAGCCAGCGGGCACATTTAGAAGGTCAAGCAATCGGGTTGCCTCCGGCCATGACTTTATTTGCTTTTGTAGGAGTGGTAGTAACTTCGGCATCTGCCATTATTTATGGCAGCCCGGAATGGGATCCTGTAAAATTAGCCGGCCGATTTGATAGCAAAATAATGGTAACATTTGCCATGATCGGTATTATTATTTCTACACTCGCAACAAATATTGCCGCCAACATGGTAAGCCCGGCAAATGATTTTTCTAACCTGTCGCCCTCAAAAATTGATTTTAAATTGGGAGGTTACATTACTGGTATTATTGGTATATTAATTTTTCCCTGGAAATTGATGGGCGATCCTTCGGGTTATATTTTTACCTGGTTAATTGCCTATAGCAGTTTACTTGGACCCATTGGAGGAATTATGATTGCAGATTATTATTTTATCAGGCATAAGCAATTGGATTTACATTCACTATATAATCATAAAGGTATTTATGCATTCACGAATGGGTATAATAAAATTGCATTATGGGCATTGCTGTTGGGAATATTACCCAATGTACCCGGTTTTTTAATAGCTATTAAAGGATTAACTTCGGATGCGTTTCCTGCATGGATTGGCAACTTGTATAATTATGCATGGTTCGTAGGATTTTTTGTGAGTGGATTTATTTATTATTTTTTAATGAGGGGGCAAAAACAAAAAATAGTTACCGGTAAATTGGCTACCCTGGTACCTAAATAAATTTAAAAGATGAGTGTACTAATTAAAAATGGGAATATTGTTACTGCTGCTGAAAATTATGTAGCAGATATTTTTATAGATGGGGAATCCATCCAGGCAATTGGTAAAAACTTGCAAATGCAGGCAACTACCACGATTGATGCAACAGGAAAATATATTTTTCCCGGTGGTATAGATCCGCACGTTCATTTGGAGATGCCTTTTATGGGAACCTTTTCTTCAGATACTTACGAAACCGGTACTCGTGCTGCATTGTATGGGGGTACTACGATGGTAATTGATTTTATTTTACAAAAACAAGGACATTCACTGCAATCCGCATTGGATGAGTGGAAAGGCAGGAGTGATAATAACTGTGTAGGCGATTATAGTTTTCATATGGCCGTTACTGACTTTAATGAAGAAACAAAAAAGGAAATAAAACATTTGGTAGAAGATATAGGCATTACTTCCTTTAAAACATTCATGGCTTACAAAGGCGCTTTAATGATTGACGATCGGCAAATGATTGGCCTGATGGAAGAAGTAAAAAAACAAGGGGGCCTTATTAATGTGCATGCTACCAATGGCGATATGATTGATTACTTAGTACAAAAAAATAAAGAAGCCGGAAACCGTGCACCCCTGTATCATTATTTATCACAACCCGAAATTACAGAGGCTGAGGCAAGTGAGCGCTTTGTGGATATGGCATCTTATACCGGCTGCCCGGGCTATATTGTCCATCTTACCTGCGAAGGTGCATTGAATGCGGTACGCAATGCTACAAGGCGCAATCAAAAAATATTTGTAGAAACCTGTATCCAGTATTTAATATTGGATGCATCATTATATGAAAAAGATTTTGAAGGCGCTAAATGGGTTATGAGCCCACCACTTCGGGAAAAGAAAGATCAGCAGGCACTTTGGGCCGGTATCAACCAGGGTTTGGTACAGGTAGTAGCCACCGATCATTGCCCTTTTTACTGGGAGCAAAAATTAATGGGCAAAGAAGATTTCAGCAAAATACCCAATGGCCATCCCGCTATTGAAAACAGGATGGAATTATTATTTAGCGAAGGCGTAGTTAAAAATAAAATTACTTTAGAAAAATTTGTAGAAGTATCCAGTACCAATGCAGCAAAAATATTTGGTATGTTTCCACGCAAAGGTACCATTGGTATTGGTAGCGATGCAGACCTTGTGATCTTTAACCCCAATGAAAAGCATACCCTCTCTGCAAAAAAACATCACATGAATGTTGACTATAGCGGTTACGAAGGTTGGGATGTTACCGGTAAAATTAAAACAGTTATATTAAGAGGTAAAGTAGTAATTGATGAAGGAAAATGCTTAGCAGAAAAAGGAAACGGCAAATTTATAAAAAGAAGTAAAGTATCTCAATTAATATAAATTCACAATTCACAATTAATAATTAACAATTCACAATTAACAATAACCCCATGCCAAGAATCATTAAATCGGGCCTTATTCAATTAAGTCTTCCCAAAACAGAAGGAGAAGGAACCATCGAAGAGATAAAAGAAGCAATGGTACAAAAGCATATTCCTTATATAGAAGAAGCCGGCAAAAGAGGAGTGCAAATTTTATGCTTCCAGGAAATATTTAATACACCATACTTTTGTCCCGGCCAGGATAAAGCCTGGTATGCCAGCGCCGAAACCGTTCCCGGGCCTACCATTGAGCGTATGCAGGCGTATGCAAAAAAATACAGCATGGTGATCATTGTGCCCGTTTATGAAAAAGAACAGGCAGGTGTTTTATATAATACCGCTGCCGTAATTGATGCAGATGGAACCTACCTGGGTAAATATCGTAAAAATCATATTCCGCATACAACCGGTTTTTGGGAAAAATTTTTCTTTAAACCCGGTAATTTAGGTTATCCTGTTTTTGAAACCCGTTATGCCAAAGTGGGGGTATATATTTGTTACGACAGGCATTTTCCCGACGGTGCACGCATACTCGGATTAAACGGCGCAGAGATCGTTTACAACCCTTCAGCTACTGTAACCGGTTTATCGCAATATTTATGGAATTTAGAACAACCGGCCCATGCTGCCGCAAATGGATATTTTATGGGATGCATTAACCGGGTGGGATATGAAAAACCCTGGGACCTGGGCAAGTTCTATGGCTCCAGTTATTTTGTAGATCCACGAGGACAAATTTTTGCACAAGCTAGTGAGGATAAAGATGAATTGCTTATTGCCGATTTTGACCTGGATATGATTGATGAAGTAAGATCAACCTGGCAGTTTTTTAGGGATCGCCGCCCTGAAACCTATGGCAGGCTTACTGAATTATAATAAGTATGATTTAAACCCTGATTAATTTGCCCCGTATTTAGAAATCATGTTGCATTTCCGGATACGTATTAATATTTATAAGTGATGATAAAAAATAACAGGCTTACGGCCGAGGAGTATGAAAAAAATTTCAGCGATATACATCCTCCATTTGATAATGAAACAGCAGCAATCGTAGAAGCTAACCGCTGTTTATTTTGTTATGATGCGCCTTGCATCAAAGGCTGCCCTACCAGCATTGATATACCAAAGTTCATCAAACAAATCACTACCCAAAATGTAAAAGGTTCTGCACATACCATTTTTGTGTCGAATATTTTTGGGGCTGGATGCAGCAAAGTATGCCCGGTAGAAAAACTTTGTGAAGGTAATTGTGTGTATAATTTGCTGGAAGAAAAACCCATTGAAATTGCCCGCTTGCAACGATATGCTTCCGAGATGGCGATGGCCAATAATTGGCAGATGTTTGAACGCAAACCCGATAATGGAAAAAAAGTTGCCATTGTGGGAGCCGGGCCTGCTGGCCTAAGTTGTGCCCATGTATTATCAAGAGAGGGAGTGGAAGTAACCATCTTTGAAAAAGAAGAAAAAGCAGGCGGATTAATGACATACGGAATTGCAGCTTATAAAGTAACACCTGAATTTTGTGCAAACGAAGTAAATTATATTACCGGCATTGGGGGCATTCATATTGAATATGAAAAATCACTGGGTAAAGATTTTACTGTTGCTGAACTACAAACACAATACGATGCCGTATTCCTGGGAATGGGAGTGGGCCTTGCCCGCCAATTGGATATTCCCGGTGAAGATTTGGAAGGAGTAGAAGATGCTATAACTTTTATTTACAATTTACGTAGCAAAGAACTTCCTGCCATTGCAGTAGGAGACCGTGTAGCGGTAATTGGTATGGGTATGACGGCAATTGATGCGGCTACCCAGGCAAAGCGATTGGGTGCAAATGAAGTTACCATGCTGTATCGCCGTACTCAATCTGAAATGCCCTGTACACAACATGAAATGGATATCGCATTACTGGATGGTTGTGAAATAATATGGCTGGCAGCACCAAAAGAAATAAAAGGGGTAGATGGTAAAGTAACCACACTGGTGTGCAGTAAAATGAAATTGGGAGATGCTGATGCAAGCGGCCGCAGGAGCCCTGTAGATACCGGTGAAACTTTCACCCTTGCAGTAGATATGGTGATAAAAGCGGCAGGCCAAATGCCTTTTTTTGATATTGTAGAACAAAATAATTTGCAGCATAAAAATGGTAAAATAAATATTGATGCAACCGGAGGTACCAACCTTGCCGGTGTGTATGCTGGGGGGGATGCGGTAAACGGCGGTAAAGAAGTAGTAAATGCTGTACAAGCCGGTAAAGACGCTGCGGCCTCCATATTACAATATATGGGATTGGTTTAAGAATCATTGTTTCAACATTCATTTAAAATTCAGATTTTATGGCAGATATATCATCCAATTTTTTAGGCATCAAATCTCCTAACCCATTTTGGCTGGCCAGTGCGCCTCCTACCGATAAAAAAATTAACGTATTGCGTGCTTTTGAAGCTGGCTGGGGCGGTGTGGTTTGGAAAACGCTTGGCTCCCAGGTAAAAAATGTTTCATCAAGATACTCTGCTGTAAACTACGGTGGCCATAAAGTGATGGGCTTTAATAATATTGAATTGATAAGTGACCGCCCACTCGATATTAATTTAAAAGAGATCAGGGAATGTATAAAATTATTTCCTGACAGGGCGATGGTAGTTTCCTTAATGGCCGATAACGATAAAAACAGTTGGCATGAACTTATTAAAAAAGTAGAAGATACCGGCGCACATGGTTTTGAATTAAACTTTGGGTGCCCGCATGGTATGACCGAAAGAGGGATGGGCGCTGCGGTAGGACAAGATCCTGAGATTGCAGCCATGGTAGTAGAATGGGTAATGGAAGCAGCAACAATACCCGTAATTACGAAGCTTACGCCGAATGTACACTCCGTAGTACCTACCGCCAAAGCAGTGGCTAAAGCTGGTAGTAATGGATTATCATTGATCAATACCATACAATCTATTACCGGGGTGGACCTGGATACTTTTGTGCCCAATCCTTATGTAGCAGGTAAGTCAGTGTATGGTGGCTATTGTGGCCCGGCTGTAAAACCAATAGCCTTAAAAATGCTTACCAGCATTGCACAAAATCCTGAAACAAATAGGCTGCCTATTTCGGGTATTGGCGGGGTAAGTAATTGGAAAGATGCTGTAGAATTTCTTTTACTCGGAGCCAGCAATGTACAAGTATGTACAGCCGCAATGACGCATGGCTTCCGCATTGTAGAAGATATGTGCGAAGGATTAAATAACTGGATGGATGAAAAAGGATTTAAGATACTGGAAGATTTTATCGGTAAATCTGTTCCTGCCATCACCCATTGGGAAGACCTGGATATTAATTACCACCATGTTGCTAATATTAACCAGGATAAATGTATTCATTGTGGCCTTTGCTATATTGCCTGTGAAGACACTTCACATCAAAGCATTAGCTTGCAACCTGGGCAACCCTATAATATTTATACCATCAAAGAAGAAGAATGTGTAGGTTGTAATTTATGTCAATTGGTTTGCCCGGTAAACGAATGTATTACCATGGTAGAACAGCGGGTTGCACCAGAATATATTAATTGGGTAGAATGGCAAAAACGGGGATTGCCATTGAATGATCATTAATTGGGTTATTCTTTTTCGGTTTGTGTTTATTTAAGAAAGGCTAAAGATGGGGCTGCTGTCTATTCTCTTTTATCTTTGTAAAAATAAAACCGGTGAAAAAAATTATTTATTTCTCTCTCCTTTTTTTATTTGCAAGCTGCACTCAAAAA
The DNA here is from genome assembly GCA_016710595.1 of Niastella sp. Classification (GTDB taxonomy): domain Bacteria; phylum Bacteroidota; class Bacteroidia; order Chitinophagales; family Chitinophagaceae; genus Ferruginibacter. Next base: position 1,089,631 of record JADJVM010000008.1, on the reverse strand, counting down.
AAATATGAGAACCCCCATATATTGATAGTTACCAATGATGGTGATATTGAAGCCGAACTCTTTCCATCTAAAGCGCCCAAAACCGTGGCCGCCTTTTTAAAGTATGTTGATGAGGGGTTATATAATCCAGCATCATTTTACCGGGTTTTGAAAAACGAAAACCTGCCCCCAGATTATAATATGGGTATCATACAGGGTGGGATCCATACAACAAATCCTCAAAAGCAACTTTCTTTACCCGGCACAGCACATGAAGCGCCCCGGCACACGGGTTTATCTAATACCGATGGTACGTTATCTTTAGCTCGCAATTCACCGGGTACAGGAAGTTCAGAATTTTTTATCTGTATTGGAGATCAAACCCAATTTGACGGGGGAAGTAACGGGGAAGGATATGCTGCATTTGGCAGGGTAGTATCCGGTATGAAAGCAGTACGTAAAATACAAAATGAAAAAAGTAACGGAGATGCGTTTTTAAATCCCATTACGATTAAAAAAATAAAACGGTTATAATTATTTGTAAACATTGAAATATTTTAATCAAATACTTTTACCTTTTTTGCGCCGCAATGCCGAACTCATGATATGGATCATCGCATTGCTATGCCTTTATTTTTTAGATGCACAAAGCGGGCAACCAGGTTTATGTGTTTTTAAGTGGGTGGGTTTTGGTAGCTGCCCGGGTTGTGGGATAGGCCATGCGATACATGCTGCCATGCATTTTCAGTGGAATATTTCCTTTGCTGCACATCCATTTGGAATTCCTGCTTTAGGTATCATTTTGTATCGTATCTTTCAATTAGCTATAAAAAATAAAAAACATGTACTACAATAATGCATTCAATCAAATTCCCGGTCTGGAGCCTGAAGAATTTAATTACCTGGTAGAGTTTACCAAAAGCATGCCTTCCGATAAACTTCCTTTTTTTATTTCGATGTACAGTACCAAAAGGAAAAAACCGGATGCTGTGCTCATTTGTGCGCTCATCGGCTTTTTGGGTATAAATGGTGTTCAGCGTTTTTTAATTGGTCAAATGGGAATGGGCATATTATATTTTCTCACAGGCGGCCTATGCCTCGTAGGAACTATTATAGATATTATCAATCATAAGCAATTGGCATTTGAATACAATCAAAAAATGGCCATTGAAACCATGACGATGGTCGGTGGGGTATAGTTAGAAATTTTCCATTAAAATATTTTATAAGAAGTAACAGCCAATTGGTTGTTATTTTTTTTGTTTTGATACCAATTTATTTTTTGTATTGCAATTACACAGTTTTTTAGATGGACATTTCTTTTGAAACGGCCAAAACGCATATCAAAAACATTTATCTTAAGTTACATGTACATTCTGCCCCCGAAGCAGTAGCAAAAGCAATAAAGGAGCGGGTAATTTAAAACCTATAGATCCTACTTTAACAGTCTGGTATTCCCTTACCTTATTTCATTACAATTTTATAATCGTCACACACTGAGCTTCTTGTATTGTATGAAGTACTGTTTTATTTTTTTATCTGAAAAAATTATTTTTTCATTGATATTAATAGTATATTTGTACACTAAATATTAATATAAAGGTATAAAAAAATACAAAATATTTTAAACCATGAATTACTCCCTGATAAAAGAAACCATACAACTATTAGAACAATTTGATATGGAAACGAAGGGCAAAAAAAAATATTCAAACAATATTGATAGGTTTAAACAATGGGTTGCCGGGCAGTATGCATCAGAACAAAGGCCCTTTTTGGAATCAGAATGGGAAGGCAAAGAAAAAGGAAGAACTGCTGAAAGTGTAATCAATACCTTGATAGTACACTTGAACCGGTATGCCAAAACTTATTCTAAAGCTGCAATAGTAGGCTCCGACTTTAGGACACAGGAAGAGTTTATTTTCCTGATTAATCTTAAAGCTTTTGGTGCCATGACAAAAATGGAACTGATAAAGAAAAATATTTATGAAAAGCCGGCGGGTATCCAAATCATCAACAGGCTTATACTACAAGGCTGGGTAAAACAAAAGGATTCAAAAATTGATAAGCGCAGTAAAGTCATACAAATTACATCTAAAGGGCTACAGGCATTGGAAAAACAAATGGATAAAATACGGCAGGCCACCCGGATTGTTACCGGAGACCTCAATGACACCGAAAAGATGGAACTGATTCGGTTACTACAAAAACTCGATGATTTTCATAAACCCATATTTTGTAAAAATTATGATAGCTCTTCTCTTTTAGAAAACATGGTGATGGATGAAGCGGCAACAAAAAATTAGCTATGAACGCCTTAAATAGAAGGTTCAAAAAATTGAAATAAAAAACATGAAAAAGATTTTTGATGATTTGTCTTATGATATCAGCAAAACAATCACAAACAGGTACAGTACGAGTTTTTCGCTGGGCATTTTAGCGCTGCGCCCTTCTATAAGGCCTGCTATTTATGCCATATATGGTTTTGTACGCCTTGCTGATGAGATTGTAGATAGTTTCCATAATTATAACAAACAAACCTTACTCAATCGCTTTAAAGAACAAACAACACAGGCGCTGGAGGAGGGTATTTCACTTAACCCCATTTTAAATTCCTTCCAGGAAACGGTGCATAAATTTAAGATTGACAAACCGCTGATTGATCAATTTTTAAAAAGTATGGAGATGGATTTGCATGCTGTGGAATATAATACAGAAAGCTATAATCAATATATTTTAGGTTCAGCTGAAGTAGTGGGCCTCATGTGTTTGAAAATATTTGTAGAAGGTGATAATGTGGCTTATGAAACCATGAAGCCTTATGCCATGAAGCTAGGATCGGCATTTCAAAAAGTAAATTTTTTGCGTGACCTGAAAGATGATTATCAAATTTTGGGGCGTACCTATTTCCCGAATGTAGAGATGAGTGCATTTAGTAATGATATTAAATCTTTAATTGAAAGAGATATTGAGCAGGAGTTTCGGGAAGCACTAATAGGTATCAAAAAATTACCTGCTTCGTCACGGTTTGGGGTTTACCTGGCTTACAAATATTATTTATCGCTGTTCAGGAAAATTAAAAAAGTACCTGCCCAGCAAATTTTAAATGAGCGTATCCGGATTCCAAATGGGCAAAAGTTCTCTTTAATGATGAGTAGTTATGTACAATACAAAATGGCAATCCTTTAAAAAATTGTTTTAAATGAATTAAAAATGATTCAGAAATTAGAACGGTCTCAGCAACTTAATTGTAATATACAAACAGCATGGAGTTTCTTTTCCTCCCCGCACAATCTTTCCAGGATCACGCCTGCTAATATGAAATTTAAAGTATTGTCAAATGATAAGAATGAAAATATATATGAAGGGATGACCATTGATTATACCGTAACCCCGCTATTTGGAATACCGGTTTCCTGGAAAACAAAAATTGTGCAGGTGAATGAACTGAGAAGTTTTACTGATTTTCAGTTAAAGGGCCCTTATAAATTATGGAGGCACTACCATGAATTTATTCCTAATGGCCAGGGTGTATTGATGAAAGATACGGTAGCATATAAATTGCCTTTTGGTATCATTGGTGATATTACCCATTATTTGCTGGTACAAAAGAAATTAAAACAAATTTTTGATTATCGTAACCGGGTTTTGGAACTATTATTTAATTCAAAGCAGGAGCAAGCATTACATGAAGCATAGTGTTGTTATATTCTGGTTCAGGCGTGATCTTAGGTTAGAAGATAACGCAGGCTTACATCAGGCTTTGGCATCTGGATACCCTGTATTGCCTGTATTTATTTTTGACACAGGAATATTAAGAAGGTTAACTAATGTATATGATCGCAGGGTTGATTATATCCAACAGGCCTTACAACAAATGAATTTAAGCCTGCATCAAAATCAATCTACTTTACAAACATTTTATGGAAAACCGAAAGAGGTATTTGAAAAAATCATTGATACTTATCATGTTCATGCCGTGTATGCTAACAGGGACTACGAACCCCAGGCCATAAAAAGAGACGATGCCGTAAAAAAATATTTGCAAACAAAAGACATTCATTTTTATACTTATAAAGACCAGGTAATATTTGAAAAATTTGAAATTGTAAAAAATGACGGCTCACCTTATACCGTTTATACGCCTTATTCTAAAAAATGGAAAGCTGAATTAAATGAATCTCATTACGCCGCATGCAGGATATCTTTTGATAAATTCTTTAAGAAATCCCCTCTTGAAATTCATTCCTTATCTGAATTAGGGTTTCAAAAAACAAGTATGAAATTTCAAAAACCCGAACTGGATATCAGCATCATCAAGGAATATGACCTGTACCGGAATTTTCCGGCAATGGATCATACCACTCATTTGGGAATGGCATTGCGCTTTGGCACCTTATCTATCCGCAAGTGTGTAACATTTGCAGTATATCATAATGAAACATGGCTCTCAGAATTAATCTGGAGGGAATTTTTTATGCAGGTATTATTTCATTTTCCCTACGTAGTAAATCATAGTTTTAAAACACAATACAACTATATTGAATATCGCAATAATGAAACTGAATTTAAACGCTGGTGTGATGGTGAAACCGGTTATCCTATTGTGGATGCAGGAATGCATCAACTAAATAGTACCGGCTTTATGCATAACCGGGTAAGGATGATTGTTGCCAGTTTTTTATGTAAACACCTGCTTATTGACTGGCGCTGGGGCGAAGCCTATTTTGCAGAAATCTTAAATGACTATGATCTTTCAGCCAATAATGGAAATTGGCAGTGGGCAGCAGGTTGCGGTTGCGATGCAGCTCCATATTTTCGCATATTTAACCCTACCGCACAAACCTTGAAGTTTGATAAGGATTTTAAATACATAAAAAAATGGAACCCGAATTATGAACAAGGTTTGCATGAACCTATTGTAGCTCATGAAGCTGCCCGAATAAGATGTTTGGCAGTATATAAAAATGCATTACAACAAACTCAATTTTAAAAAATGGAAAGGAATAAGGTTGTATTGGTAAACCAGGAAGATTTAGCCATTGCTGAAATGGATAAAATGCAAGCTCATGTTGAAGGGAAATTGCACCGGGCATTTTCTGTTTTTATTTTTAATTTTAAAGGCGAGATGCTCATACACCAAAGGGCGAATCATAAATATCACGGTGCTGGCTTATGGACAAATGCATGTTGTTCGCATCCACAATGGAATCAAGATGTAAAAGAAAGTGCCAAAGAAAGATTACATTTTGAAATGGGCTTAAGCTGTGAGTTGGAGCACTTATTTTCTTTTATTTACAAAGCAATTGTAGAAAATGAATTAATAGAATATGAGTATGATCATGTTTTTGCGGGCTATACCGATGTTATACCGAAACCAAATATTCTTGAAGTTCAAAATTATAAATGGATCGCTCCCGAAGCATTGCTTTACCAGGTTTCTAAATATCCACAAAACTTTACTTATTGGTTTAAGATGGCATTGGAGAAAGTAATGAAAAGCTTTGCTGATGCTGCGGAATGAATTAAATTCAAACCATGTGAGATTTATGAACCCGGATTTTCATTGATGCCGGTATCTTCAGTCTTATCAACCCGGCTAATATCTGTGGGTGGTTCTGTAAATGGGAGTGGTGTACCGGGCTCCGTAATTTTCTTCTTACTCGGTTTGAACATCCTGTAAAATCCATATAAAATGAGGAGTACAATACCGGCTGCCAGTAACCACAGCTTTGTATCGAGATACCAAAGTTTTTCATCAGAAATGGTTTGTTCCTGGGCAAAAAGATTTGTTGCATAAAAACAAATGCATGATAATAAGATAAAAAAATATCGGGAATTATTTTTCATACAATCAAGTTAATATAATTGTGTACGCTTGCCAAATGCATTTTTTTTGATGGGTTAGCGATATATGGCGGATGGGCTGCCGGATGGAAGCGGAAAACCCGGATATGGATTTTGCGGGATGCTGCCGGATTTGCAGCGAACAGCCGGAAATGAAGCACAGTAAAGGGTTGTAGCTACCAGCCCCTATTTTTGCATTTTAATAAAAAATGTAGCGGCAAGCCTTTGTATCTTTGTACGAGGAGAACAAATAATGGCTCAAAAAAAGGAAACCACAGCGGGTATAAGCCAGGAAGATTTTATAGAAGTAACTGGCGCCCGGGAACATAATTTAAAAAATATTGATATACGCATTCCCAAAAATAAACTGGTAGTGTTTACAGGTGTAAGTGGAAGTGGAAAATCTTCCCTTGCATTTGATACGATATTTAATGAAGGTCAGCGGCGTTATATGGAAAGCTTTAGCGCTTATGCCCGGCAGTTTATGGGTGATATGGAACGGCCTGATGTAGATAAGATCACCGGGCTATCTCCTGTAATTTCGATTGAACAAAAAACAACCAATAAAAACCCACGCAGTACCGTAGGCACCATTACTGAGTTGTATGATTTCCTGCGTTTACTTTTTGCCCGTGCGAGTGATGCTTATAGCTACCATACCGGTAAAAAAATGGTGAAGTTTAGCGAAGAGGAAATTGTACAATCAATTTTTGAAAAATTTTCTGGTAAGAAAATTATTTTATTAGCACCATTGGTACGAGGGCGTAAAGGCCATTACCGTGAGCTATTTGAAGATAGCCGCAAGAAAGGATATTTAAAAGTAAGGGTAGATGGAGAAGTGATGGATCTTAAAGAAAGGATGCAGGTAGATCGTTATAAAATTCATGATATAGAACTGGTGATTGACCGGCTGGAAGCGGGGGGGGATATGAAATTGCGGGTTTCGCAAAGTGTGCAAAAAGCTTTGCAGGTTGGTAAAGGCTTAATGTTTGTAATAGAAGCCGGGCAAAAAATTGAGCCTACTGTTTTTTCTAAACAACTGATGTGTATTGATACCGGCCTGAGTTATGAAGAACCTTCACCCAATGCATTTTCATTTAATTCACCTTATGGCGCTTGTCCTCAATGCAAAGGATTGGGCCATGTGTTCCAGGTAGATTTAGAAGCAGTAATCCCTGATAGTACGGTGAGTGTAAACGATGGCGGTATTGCCCCGCTGGGTGAACAACGGGAAGCCTATATATTTAAACAAGTACAGGAACTGGCCAGGAAAAATAAATTCAGTTTATCAAAACCAATTAACGATTTATCACAAAAAGCATTGAATTTATTGCTTTATGGAAAAGAAGAAGTAAATGAAGCGGAAGAGGCAGATGCTGAAATAAAAGAAGATGGGCCCATTTATTATGCTACAGAATACGAGGGTATCATAAATATGGTGAAACGATGGTTTGCTTCTGCCAACACTACCGATGCGATGAGAGATTGGGTAGAAAAGTATATGAAGCTTAGCCCATGTGAAACTTGTGGGGGTACCCGCCTGAAAAAAGAAAGCCTTTGGTTTAAGGTAGCAGATAAAAATATTGCTGAATTAAGCAGTATGGACCTGGATGTATTACACCGATGGTTTGAGCAGGTAGATAAAAAATTATCGCCCCGGCAACAAACGATTGCAAAAGATATTTTAAAAGAAATAAAAGAGCGGTTACAATTTTTAATAGATGTAGGGCTCACCTATCTTACCTTATACCGGCCTTCTAAAAGCCTGAGTGGGGGCGAATATCAGCGTATCCGCCTGGCAACTCAAATAGGTTCGCAGTTGCAGGGCATTACCTATATTTTAGATGAACCGAGTATTGGGTTGCACCAGCGGGATAATCATCGCTTAATTACTGCATTGAAAAACTTGTGTAATATAGGCAATAGTGTTTTAGTAGTAGAGCATGATAGGGATATTATGCTGGCTGCCGATTTTCTGGTTGATATCGGGCCGAGGGCAGGTATGCATGGAGGTAAAATTGTAGCCGCTGGTACACCTGAACAAGTATTGGCATCAAATTCAGAAACGGCAAAATATTTAAATGGCTCAAAGAAAATTTTAATACCGCAACAGTTGCGAAAAGGAAATGGGGAATTTATTGAATTAATTGGCGCCACCGGTAATAACCTGAAAAACCTTACTGTAAAATTTCCACTTGGTAAATTTATCGTCGTAACAGGTGTGAGTGGAAGTGGAAAATCTACCCTGGTAAATGAAACTCTTTATCCCTTGCTGAGCAATTATTGTTATAAAGGAAAGATGCACCCATTGCCTTATAAAAAAATAAAAGGGCTTGAGCATATTGATAAAGTAATAGAAATAGACCAAAGCCCCATTGGCCGTACACCAAGAAGTAACCCGGCAACTTATTGTGGTTTTTTTACTGATATAAGAACTTTGTTTGCATCGGTACCGGAGTCTAAAATAAGAGGATATAATGCAGGCCGATTTTCTTTTAATGTAAAAAGTGGACGCTGTGATGTATGCGAAGGCAGTGGTATGCGGGTGATAGAAATGAATTTTTTACCGGATGTATATGTGCCTTGTGAAAAATGTAATGGTAAACGGTATAACAGGGAAACACTGGAGATCCGCTACAAAGGAAAATCTATCAGCGATGTGCTGAATATGACGGTAGATGAAGCCGTTGAATTTTTTAGCGCCGTACCTTTTATTTACCGTAAAATAAAAGTATTACAGGAAGTTGGATTGGGTTATATCACGCTGGGCCAAAGCGCAGTTACACTCAGTGGGGGTGAAGCACAACGGGTGAAACTATCTACAGAACTCGGTAAAAGGGATACGGGTAAAACATTTTATATTTTAGATGAACCTACTACCGGTTTGCACTTCCAGGATATACAACATTTGCTGGATGTTTTGAATAAATTGGCTGACCGGGGCAATACCGTTTTAGTGATTGAGCACAATTTAGATATCATCAAAGTAGCAGATCATATTATTGATATAGGGCCCGAAGGTGGCGCTGCCGGGGGTGAAATTTTGTACGAAGGGCCACCGGCTGAAATGAAAAAAATAAAAGGTAGCCATACCGCAAAATATGTACAAATGGAAATGGCAGCAGCATCAAATTAAGAAAAGCCCCGAAACTGTTTCGGGGCTTTTCTATATAAGCCAAAGAATATGAGTGAAAGTAAAGAAGTGGTTTCAGGGGTAACATCGTGTATGAATACACATCGTTCTCCGGGGGTTATTATCTACTCTATACTTTGGGCTTAATTTTCATCTGTCGTCTATATTTTGTTTTGGGTTGTACTGGGTTTAGTAAAAGTGCGGGCATCTTACCTGGCGCAATGCACTATTATCTCTGCCACTATTACCTATTTTTATGCCAAGTTTTAGTAAGCAGGAAAAATAATCATCATTTTTATTCGGATTACCACGTTGGGTACCGGGTTCGTAACGGGTAATTCCGGGGCTGATAATACCTACCGTTTTATCATGAATTTTTCTAGCAATAATCGCATCAGCCGGGCTCAAATACACATCAAAGTAATGGGGGTCTATATAAGTGGTACTTACATCATCAATGTAATCTGTAAAAGTATGACGATATAAAAGTTCAATACCAGAGCTTACCCGGTCGCTAATACGAACTTTAACACCTGCACCGAATGGAATATTAATTTGGGTTAATGAATAAGTTGGCCGATTAGGGTATTCTTTCATACCCTGCCCTTCGGTACGCAGCGGATGTAATTTATACCAGGTAAGTTCACCATTGGGATTTTTAATAGACCCTTCCGGGTCAAAATGAAACAAACCAACACCGCCAAATACATAAGGCATCAGTAATGGATCATACTCTTCATACTCCCTGTTTGCATAAGAAACCGGGAATAATTCAACAGCCGCATAAGCTTCCCACATGTGGCTTCTAAAATCGAGGTTTCTTTCTTTACGGAAAAGTTCATTCCGGCCATCGGTGTTAATTACATTATCTCTTCCCGAAACAAAAGTATATTGTCCCGCTACTCTAAAGCCAAGCCAGGAATTGGGATATACCGTAAAAAAGGCGCCCTTCATCATTTTAGTAAGTTCCAGGTTTACATCTTTAATAAAATAGGATCCTTTACCCCGGTTGCCACCGAGGTCGCCTAAAAAGAAAGTGGGCCCAAAATTCAGGCCTGCTTCCATGTGTAATTTACGTTCATTGCCAAAGCGGAGATGCTGTGCCTGCGTCTTAATGGATGGCATTAAGAAACCCGAAATAATCAATATGGGCAGCACATAGCTCCGTAAAGTTGGTTTCATGAGAAGAGATTTAGTCTTTCTACAGATAATTTGGATATGGTTCACAATAAGAGTTAACCATTTACTTAACGGAGAGCAGAAAATAATATTGTATTTGTAAAGAAAATTAAGGCTGATAGATCATTTCTAAATGGGGGATCCCATCTTCCAGGTAGGGAGGGCTACTGGGTATAAACCCTAAGTTTTCATAAAATTGTAATAAATAAACCTGGGCGCCAATTTTTATTTCTGAAGTTTTAAAAAGTAATTGACATTGCTCTATTGATTTTTGCATCAATAGCTTTCCGGCACCAAAACGGCGATAACCGGGATGGCTGATTACCCGGCCAATACTGGCTTCCTTGTAACGAACACCCGGTTTTAATAAACGGGCATACGCTATGAGTTCATCATTTTGATATCCGCACACATGATAGGCATCCTGGTCTTTATCATCTGCATCTAAATAAACACAATCTTGTTCTACCACAAAAACCTTACTCCTCAATTGTAATAAAGTATATAGCCCGGTAAGGCTTAATTCATTAAAATGCTTTATTTGAAAAACAATATGCATAAGTTGGTCTTACTTTATTTTAATTATTTTGATCAATAACCATATTTATCTTTCCATCTTAATTTTAAAAACTTCCGGATTTCTTCTTCCCTTATATTTTGCTGCGGTTCATAAAATTTGCTGTTTTCAATTTTATCCGGTAAAAATTGTTGTTCTATAAAATTATTTTCATAATCATGTGCATATTGATATCCTTTTCCGTAATTCATATTTTTCATGAGCTTGGTGGGTGCATTTCTTAATTGTAAAGGCACCGGCAGATCGCCAAATTGCTGCACGGCTGATTGTGCCTTACCGATAGCTATGTAAGAAGCATTACTTTTTACAGAGGTAGCTAAATAAATAGCACATTGCGATAAAATAATCCTTGATTCCGGGTAGCCAATTACTTGTACCGCCTGAGAGGTATTATTGGCAAGTAACAGAGCGTTGGGGTTGGCATTGCCAATATCTTCACTGGCAAATATGAGCATACGCCGTGCTATGAATTTTACATCTTCACCTCCTTCTATTAGCCGGGCAAGCCAATATACGGCAGCATTCGGATCGCTGCCACGCATACTTTTTATAAATGCTGAAATGATATCGTAGTGCTGTTCGCCTTGTTTATCGTATAAGGCAACTCTTTGTTGTGCCGTTTGCATTACGGCATCATTGGTAATATTTATTTCACTTTTTTCTTTATAGTCCCGGGATAAAGTATGGATGGTTAGTTCCAGCAGGTTTAATATTTTACGGGCATCACCTCCGCTTATATTTATCAATGCTTCTGAATCTTTGAGATTGATTTTATATTGCTTTAATATTTCATCGTTATTGATAGCATGTTGCAATAAAGCAATGAGCGCCGCATCATCCAGCGGTTTTAATACATATACCTGGCAGCGGCTAAGTAAAGCGCTGTTTACTTCAAAAGATGGATTTTCTGTTGTGGCACCAATGAGTGTGATGGTTCCTTTCTCAACGGCATGTAATAAAGCATCCTGCTGCCCTTTATTGAAGCGGTGTATTTCATCAATAAACAAAATAGCGCCTTCATTTGCTTTTGCGTCTTCAATAACTTCTCTTATTTCTTTTACACCCGAAGAAATGGCGCTTAGTGCATAAAATTTTTTGTGTGAGGCTTCTGCCATGATATGTGCCAGCGTGGTTTTGCCGGTGCCGGGCGGCCCCCATAATATAAGTGATGGGATCCTTCCAATTTCTATCGCATTGCGTAAGATACTGTTCTTGCCGGTTACATGTGACTGGCCCAAAATATCATATAGGTTTTTAGGCCTTATTCTTTCTGCTAATGGTGGCAATTGCATGGTTCAAAATTACGAAATAAGATGGAGGCTTAACCTGTTCCGTAAGTTCTTTTGATAACTGCATGAATCTTGCGAACTTTACTAAATGGAGAGGCAACAAACCGGAAAAGAAATTACTGGCAATGCCGGCATGCGCCAATTATTTTTACAGCATGTAGGCCAAACTTCAGAAGCACCTTTAGCATTACATATAACAAAAGCGTTGGGTTCTTCTCTTTGGGATGCTGACGGCAAAGAATATATTGATGTAATTGGGGGCATCAGTGTTTGTAATATCGGTCATTGCCACCCGGCCGTTATAGAGGCCATCCAAAATCAGGCACAACAATATTTACATATTATGGTGTATGGCGAGTTGGTAGAAAGCCCGCAAGTAAAATATGCAACATGGCTTACAAAATATTTACCTCAAAGCCTGAATTCAGTTTTTTTTACAGCAAGTGGTAGTGAGGCTACCGAAGGTGCAATGAAATTGGCGAAAAGGTTTACTGGGCGTACCGGGATTATTTCATTTAAAAAAAGTTATCATGGTAGTACACAGGGAGCGCTGAGTATTATGGGGAGCGAATATTGGCAACAAGCATACCGTCCATTGTTACCGGGCATACAACAATATGTGTATAATGATATGGATATGCTGCACTGCATTACCGAACAAACAGCATGTGTATTTGCCGAAACGGTGCAAGCCGAAGCGGGTGTGCAGGTACCCGGTAAAGAATGGTTACAGGCTTTACGTAAAAGATGTACTGAGATGGGTGCATTGCTGGCGCTGGATGAAATTCAATGTGGGTTTGGGCGTAATGGTAGCCTTTGGGCATTCGAGCAGTTTGATGTGGTGCCCGATATTTTATTATTGGGTAAAGCCTTAGGAGGAGGCATGCCGCTTGGTGCTTTTATTGCCGATAAAAAAATAATGGATACCCTGAGTTATAACCCCGTACTGGGACACATCAATACTTTTGGCGGACATCCTGTTTGTTGTGCTGCGGGCCTGGCAGCTTTTAAAGTATTGCTCTCCGAAAAGTTGATCGCTTCAGTTCATGAAAAAGAAACATTATTCCGAAATTTATTGCAACATAAAAAAATACAGAAAATAAATAGCCTGGGTTTAATGATGGCCGTATTTTTTGATGATTATACCATGAATAAAAAAATTATTGATACCTGCATTGAAAGAGGTTTATTTACTGATTGGTTTTTATTTGCCCCGGAAGCAATGCGGATTGTACCACCCCTTAGTATTACGGATGAAGAAATTCATAAAGCAGCATCAATCATACTAAGTGTATTAGATGATGCATGAGTTTAAGCTTATTGAAATAAAAAAGTGCATTCTTTAAAATGCACTTACCGGGGAACTTTCTTAAATTATTTTAATCTTCTGCATAAGCACTTACAGGTTCGCAAGTGCACACTAAGTTACGATCTCCATACGTGTTATTTACCCGGCTTACGGCTGGCCAAAATTTATTTGCTGCAATATATGGTAATGGGAATACCGCTTCCTGGCGGGTATAAGCATGTTGCCATTCATTGGCTAATGCTACCTGCTGTGTATGCGGCGCATGCTTAAGCGGGTTATCAGTCTTGCTTATTTTGCCTTCTTCTATGGCTTTTATTTCAGCACGGATATTAAGCAAGGCATCGCAAAAACGGTCAAGCTCTGCTTTATCTTCACTTTCAGTAGGCTCAATCATAATCGTGCCGGGTACCGGAAAGCTTAGTGTAGGGGCGTGGAAATTATAATCCATTAACCGTTTGGCAATATCTTCTGCTTCTATACCTGCACTTTGTTTAAAGGGTCTTAGGTCCACAATAAATTCATGGGCACAAGTACCATTCTTGCCGGTGTATAAAATTTTATAATCATTTTTTAATCTTGCCTTCATATAGTTGGCATTTAAAATAGCGTATGCCGTACTTTTTTGTAAACCATCTGCGCCTAACATTTTAATATAGCCATAGCTGATCAATAAAATACTGGCGCTGCCAAATGCGGCTGCACTTACTGCTCCAGCCCCGGTATCATTTTTTGTAAGGCTATGATGGCCTGGTAAAAAAGGAGCCAATTTTTCATTTACACAAATGGGACCCATGCCCGGGCCGCCACCACCATGCGGAATGGCAAATGTTTTATGCAAATTCAAATGGCATACATCTGCGCCAATAAATCCCGGTGAAGTATATCCTACCTGTGCATTCATATTGGCACCATCCATATATACCAATCCACCGTTTTGATGGATGAGTTCACAAATTTGCTGTATGCTTTCTTCAAATACACCATGCGTGCTGGGGTATGTAACCATTAATCCCGCCAGGGTATCTTTATATTTTTCTGCATTGGCTTGCAAGTCATTTACATCAATATTTCCTGCTTCATCGCATTTGGTTACTACTACTTTAAAGCCCGCCATTACTGCACTTGCAGGATTGGTGCCATGTGCAGAAATAGGTATCAGGATAATATTGCGGTGCAACTGATTGTGATGCTGATGATATTTTTTTATGGTAAGCAGCCCGGCATATTCGCCTTGTGCACCGCTATTGGGTTGTAAAGATGTGGCAGTAAACCCGGTGATATTGCTTAACCAATTTTCTAATTCTGTAATAATGGTTTTGTATCCTTTCCACTGTGAAGATGGCGCAAAGGGATGGATATTTGCAAACTCAGGCCAACTCACGGGAATGAGTTCAGTGGCTGCATTCAGCTTCATGGTGCAACTACCCAACGTAATCATGGAGGTATTTAAACTAAGGTCTTTATTTTCTAAACTTTTTAAATAACGCATCATTTGGCTTTCGCTCCGGTGGCTGTTAAAAACGGGGTGCGTTAAAAAATCTGATGTACGGGTAAGTGATGTAGGGATATGGTCTAATAAACTATCTGCATCAAAGGATGCAGTGGCGGTATCACTACCCGTTACCGAAGCAAAAACGTGTAAGATATCCAGTACATCTCTTTGGGTAGTTGTTTCATCTAACGAAATCATCAGTCCATCTGCTGTAAAATTAAAATTCATTTCATTTTTTTCAGCAGCATTTTTTATTTCGGAAATCTTATTTGTTTTAATATATAGCGTATCAAAATAATTTTCATTTTGATTTATAAAATTCATTTTTGCCAATTCAAGGCTTAGTGTTTGTGCTAACAGGCTGGTGCGTTTTGCAATTTTCTTTAACCCTTCCGGGCCATGGTAAACGGCATACATGGCACTGATATTTGCTAATAATGCTTGTGCTGTACAAATATTACTGGTTGCTTTTTCCCGGCGAATATGCTGTTCTCTTGTTTGCAAAGCCATACGCAGGCAGCGGTTGCCCTGGGCATCCACACTTACGCCAATAATACGCCCCGGAATATTTCTTTTAAAATCTTCTTTTGTTGCAAAGAATGCGGCATGTGGCCCACCAAATCCCATCGGTACACCAAATCGTTGGCTATTGCCTACTGCCACATCTGCTCCCAGTTCACCGGGTGAAGTAAGTAAAGTAAGGGCCAGCAAATCGGTTGCCATTACTACCAGTACATTTGATGCATGTGCTTTTGTAATGAACTTCCGGTAATCAACAATGCTACCCCGGCTATTTGGATATTGTACCAATGCGCCAAAGAAAGATTCATCAAAATTTACATCCTGGTAATTTCCATATACCAGTTCAATATTAAATGGAGTAGCACGTGTCACCAATATCTCTTTGGTTTGTATAAATACAGCATCATCTATAAAAAACCGGAGGGCAGTTGCATGTTCGTGATCTTTATTTTTATGATTGAAGAGCATGAGCATGGCTTCTGCTGCGGCCGTAGCTTCATCTAATAAACTTGCATTGGCAATAGGTAAGCCACACAAATCGCTTACCATGGTTTGAAAGTTCAATAAACTTTCTAAACGTCCTTGTGCAATTTCGGCCTGGTAAGGTGTGTATTGAGTGTACCATCCCGGGTTTTCAAATACATTGCGTAAAATAACCGAAGGCATAATGGTATGATAATAACCCTGACCGATATAGCTTCGAAAAACTTTATTTTGTGCCGCAACAGATTTTAGTTCTTTTAAATATTCATATTCACTTACAGGGCCACCCACTTGTAAAGTTGCATGATTGCGAATATTTGCCGGAATGGTTTTATCCATTAATTCATCAATGCTTGCAGCGCCGATCGTTTGTAGCATTTTGGTGGTTTCCTGCGCTGATGGACCGATGTGGCGTTGCTGAAATTCATGCTTTTGCTGTTCAAAAAGATTCATAGTATGTTTTTTTCCAATGATAATTTTATATCTATTGCGCCGCAAATTTACAATATGCCATTTACATTTTGTTATTCTGGTTTCTTATTAGCTTTGCATTGTGGATAATTGAGTATAACTACCTGAAGCAACCTAAACAAGGCGCCCATGAACGATATTTTACTGAATTGGCAAAAAAAAGCAAACGATCACCAAAAAACGTATAAACAATTTTTAAAGCAGGTAAATCGCAATAAAGCGCTTAAACTTTTGCCCAACTTGCATGAGCAGGCATTTGAAAAGATTGATTGCCTGGAATGTGCTGCTTGCTGTAAAAATTACTCCCCCCGTTTTAAAACCCCCGATATTAAACGAATTGCACGGGTTCTGAAATTAAAAGAGGGTCATTTCATAGATACTTATTTACAATTAGATGAAGATGGCGATTACGTATTAAAAAGCCGTCCATGCCCATTTTTGGGAGCCGATAATTTTTGCAGTATTTATGAACACCGCCCATCTGATTGCCACCGTTTTCCATATACCGATGAAGATGTATTATTAAAAAGGCCTGCCATTACCCTTAAGAATTCAAACTTTTGCCCGGCTGTTTATTTTGTATTGGAAAAATTAATGGTAGTAGTAAAATAATTAATTACTCACCATCTCCCTGGCATTTTGCAGTGCTGCTGCCGTAGGTTTTTCGCCACTTAGCATTTGTGCAATGGCGGTAATCCGTTCATCATTATTGAGCAGGCGTACAGAAGTAGCTACCTTATTATTGATGATATCTTTAAAAACATAGTAATGGTTATTTGCTTTTGCAGCAATTTGTGGTTGGTGGGTGATGCTGATAAGCTGGTGGGCTGCGGCCAGTTCCTTCATAATAATCCCTACCTGCCTGGCGGCTTCGCCACTAATACCACTATCTATTTCATCGAAAATAAGTGTGGGGAGTTGTAATTTTTTTGCTACCAGGTATTTAATGCTGAGCATTACCCGGCTTAATTCCCCGCCACTGGCTACTTTTTGTAAGGGTTCAAAGCGCCCGCTTTTATTGGCATCAAATAAAAAGATCACATCGCTATTGCCATGTACACTTAAGGCAGTTTCTCTTATTTCTACTTTTATTTCTGCATTGGGCATTCCTACCTGGGTAAGTAATTTATTTACTTTTTGTACAAAGGGTTTTATTTGAGCTTCCCTGTTTTTGGTAATGGTTTTAGAAACTGCCATGCAGTCATCATACTGTTGCTGTAATTCGGCCTCCATTGCGTCGGTTTGCACATTTATGTTTTGCAAGGCCTCTAATTTTCCGGCAAGCTCTTGTTGTATTTGTAATAAAGCAGATGTGTTTTGTACGTTATGCTTTTTCAATAATTTATATCCCTGCTCCATTCGGTCATTTACAATTTGAATGCGTTCGGCATCATATTGTATGGCATCATTGGCTGTTTCCAATTCGTCTGCAATATCTAATAATTCTATAACCATACTGTTCATCCGGTCGTGCAAATGCTGAATGGTACTTCCATACTCTGTAAGTGTTTGCAGCTTTTGCTGCATTTGTTTCAGGGTGTTAGCCAGGGGTAGTTCGCTATGTTTTAATTCATAAGAAATCTGGTTTAACTGCTGCTTAATATTTTCTGCATTGGATAATAATTTAATCTCTGCATCCAGTTCTTCCAATTCATTTTCTTGTAACCCGGCTTTTTCTAATTCATCATAAAGAAATTGATTATAGCTTAATTCTTTTTCTGCCAGCGCTTGTTCTTCTTTTAATTTTTGAAGCGTAAGTTTTAGCTGGATGTATTTTTCGTAATTTATTTTTAATTGGGTCAGCAGTTGTGCATGATCTGCCATAGCATCTATTACCTGGCGGTGAAAATGTGTATTTGTGAGTTCCAGGTTATCAAATTGCTGATGAAGGTCAATCAATAGCAATGATATCTCTTTTAATTGTGAAAGATTTACCGGTGTATCATTTATAAAACTGCGGGATTTGCCGGTAGGTGCAATTTCACGCCTTAATATGATCTCGTCATTCAAATCAAGATCATTTTCCAAAAAGAAATTTTTTAAGGCTTCGGAAGGGGTGGCGAGGAACTGCGCTTCCACAATGCATTTTGTAGTTTTATCCATCAGGGCAGCGCTATCTGCCCGCTGCCCCAGTACCAGGCCCAGGGCACCTGTTAATATACTTTTGCCTGCACCGGTTTCGCCGGTAATCACATTTAAATGATCTGCAAATTGTATTGAAATTTGCTGGATGATGGCATAATTCTGTATCTGTAATTTTTGAAGCATTTGCAGCAGCAAATTAGGGAAATGTGACGAAGATTAAACAGGAATAGGGATAAGAAATATAAAAAGATTATTTTCCAGACATGTCTTTCCCTTTTGCTTCGTACATCCTCATTTGCTTGGCATCCTGTAAAAATTCTGAAGCAAAAATAAATTCATTGAGTAGTTTGTTTTCCGAAAAAATAATGTCTTTGCTCGTGCCGCTCCATTCTTTTTTACCATCTACCAGGTAAAGGATATTATCGCCTATTTCCATTACACTATTCATATCGTGGGTATTAATTACGGTGGTAATATTATACTCAAGGGTGATATCTTTAATCAATTGATCAATCACCATCGAAGTTTTAGGATCCAGGCCTGAGTTTGGTTCATCGCAAAAAAGGTATTTTGGTTTTAGTACAATGGCCCTGGCAATACCCACTCTTTTTTTCATGCCACCGCTTATTTCGGCCGGAAATTTTTTATTGGTGCCTGTAAGATTTACTTTTTCAAGCACTTCATTCACCCTGTGAAGTTTAGCTGCCATGTTATCATGGGTAAACATATCCAATGGAAATCTCACATTCTCTTCTACCGTCATGCTATCAAAAAGTGCTGAGCCCTGAAAAAGCATTCCAATATTTTGCCTGAGTAATTTTCGGTCTTCTTCATTCATTTCTGTAAAGCTTACATTATCGTATTTAATTTCACCGGCATCGGGTTCCAGTAAACCTACCAGGCATTTTTGCAATACCGTTTTACCGCTGCCACTGGTACCAATAATAAGATTGGTTTTACCGGTTTCCATTACATGGCTAATACCATCCAGCACCACCTTATCACCAAAAGATTTTTTTATATTGTTGAATTCGATCATAAAATTTTATTTGAATGTTACAGCAACAATGCCGCTAACATATAATCTGCCAATAATATAAGGATACAGCTTACTACTACAGATTTGGTACTGGAGCGGCCAATTTCTAATGCACCACCTTGCACATGGTATCCAAAATAAGCCGGAATGCTACTGATAATAAAAGCAAAAGTATATGCCTTTACAAGGGCAAAAGTTATATTATAAGGCATAAAATTCTCCATCAGCCCCCGGTCGTAGGTATCGGTAGATAAGATGTTTGAGGCAGAACCAGCCAGCCTGCCACCATAAATACCGAGTCCCATGGCCAGGATTACCATCATCGGGATGGTTACTAAGGCAGCAGCAATTTTTGGCATAATAAGATACGTACGAGTATTGATGCCCATTATTTCTAATGCATCTATTTGTTCACTCACACGCATATTACCCAGTTCGCTTGCAATTTTACTCCCAATTACACCGGCCAATACAATACACACAAGGGTAGGGGCAAATTCTAAGATTACAGTATCCCTTACAATTTGTGCAATAGTAGTTTTTGCAATTAAAGGGCTCACTAACTGGTAAGCCGTTTGTACAGCGCTTACCGCACCCATGAATAATGAAATAATGGTTACAATTCCCAATGAACCGATTCCAATATCGGCACATTGATGCATAAATTCTTTCCAATATAACTTTGCATTTTCGGGTTTGCTGAACATCCGTTTCAGCATTAAAATATATTTTCCGAAATGATATAAAAAATTCATGCAATTATTTTTGATATAAAAAAGCGTATCTGTAACCTACCATAATTTATGCCATAGTTTTTGGTGATTTGCGCCACCAGCTATTTTTTTTAACTTCTTCCGGGGCATCACTCTGCGATTTTACCTGTGCATCTACTACTGCAATTACCGCCATGTTGTAAATACTGCGGATGCTGCTACCCAATTGTAATACATGCACCGGTTTGTTTAATCCTAATATTACCGGCCCAATACTATCAGCACCCCCAATAGTATGCAGAAGGTTATAGGCGATATTGCCCGAACTGAGGTTGGGAAAGATCAATACATTTACATCTTCATTCACCAGTTCAGAAAAAGGATAATTCTCTTTTAATATCTCTTTATCAAAAGCCAATAATCCCTGTATTTCACCATCACATTTTAAATCGGGTTCTTTTTGTTTTACAATTTCCCTGGCACGCCTCACCAAATTTGCTTCGGGGGAATTGCTGCTGCCAAAATTAGAATAGGAGAGCATTGCAATTCTTGGCTCCAGGTTAAAATACCTTACTTCTTTGGCTACCAGTAATGTAATTTCTGCCAACTCTTCTGCCGTTGGGTTAAAGTTGATGGTGGTATCTGCTAAAAATAAAGGTCCTTTTTTTGTGAATAGGAGATACATGCCGGCAATTTTTTTAACCCCGGGTTCTGTTCCTATTATTTGTAAAGCAGGCCTGATGGCTTCGGGGTAGTTGCGGCTCAGTCCGCTGATCATACAATCTGCAATACCAATTTCTACCATCATACAGCCAAAATGATTTCGGTCTTTCATGAGTTTATAAGACTCATATTTGTTTACTCCCTTGCGGCGTCTTTTTTCAAAAAAAATATCACCAAACTGGCGCCGCAAGTCTTCTGCATCATCATCTTTACAATCTAATATGGGCATACCCTCTAAATCAATACTATGAGCTGCAGCAATCGCCCTTATTTTTTTCTCTATACCCATTAAGATTGGATAACCCACTTTTTCGTCTAAAACCTGTTGTGCTGCTTTTAATACTTTGGCATTTTCTGCATCGGCAAATACAATCCGTTTAGGATTTTTCCGGGCTTTGGCGCCTAGTACCCTGCTTATCTGGTTATCGAGGCCAAGGCGGTTATTTAATTCTATTTGATAAGCTGACCAGTCTTTTATTTCAAGTTTTGCCACGCCGCTTTTAATAGCTGCTTTTGCCACTGCAGGTGCCACTGCAGCCAGCAGCCTGGGGTCTATGGGTTTTGGAATGATGTAATCTTTACCAAAAGAAATGGTTTTATCATTGTAAGCCAGGTTCACAATATCGGGAACCGGTGTTTTGGCAAGGCCAGCCAGGGCATGAACGGCAGCCATTTTCATTTCCTCATTTATTTGTGTGGCCCTTACATCAAGTGCACCCCTAAAAATGTAGGGGAAGCCTAAGACATTATTTACCTGGTTAGGATAATCGCTACGGCCGGTTGCCATAATAATGTCTTTCCGGCTGGCAGTAGCATCGGGGTAATCAATTTCAGCATCGGGATTTGCAAGTGCAAATACTATTGGGTTTTTAGCCATTATTTTAATCATGGCGGGTGTTACCACATTGCCTACGCTTAAGCCAATAAAAACATCTGCATCTTTAAAGGCATCTTTTAATGTTATGTCTTTAAATTTTTCAAGTACACAATATGGTTTTTTAATTTCTTCCATATCGGTGCGGCCTTTATGTAGTACCCCTTCAATATCAAATACCGTAAAGTTGGATGGTTTTGCGCCCAGGCTTGTGTATAACCTGATGCAGGCCATTGCCGCAGCACCGGCACCATTTACTACAAATTTTACTTTTTCAATTTTTTTCTTTTGTAGTTCCAATGCATTCAACAAAGCTGCTGAAGAAATAATGGCAGTACCGTGCTGATCATCATGCATCACAGGAATATTGCATTGTTTTTTTAATTCCTGTTCTATATAAAAACATTCAGGCGCTTTGATATCTTCTAAATTAATGCCGCCAAAAGTGGGTTCCAGCGCTTTTACAATCTCTACAAATTTTTTGGGATCTGTTTCATTGATCTCGATATCAAAAACATCAATGTCTGCGAAAATTTTAAAGAGTACTGCTTTACCTTCCATTACGGGCTTACCGGCTGCAGCGCCAATATTTCCTAAACCCAATACAGCAGTACCATTACTTATTACCCCAACTAAGTTTCCTTTGGCGGTATAAGAATATATTTCATCCGGGTTATCTTTTATTTCCCGGCATGGCCATGCTACTCCGGGTGAATAAGCCAGGGAGAGATCTCTTTGTGTTTTAGTTTCTTTAGATGGTATTACTTCTATTTTTCCCGGCCTACCGGTTGAATGATAATCCAGGGCTTCTTGCTTACGAAATTCTTTTGCCATATAGTTTCATTAATCCAATACGGTTATGCATACCGTAACATTCTTTACAATTTTTTAAATTATAAATGAAGATGCAAATTACTGAAATTATATGGAGCAGGATTACCAGTCTTTTGGAGGAACAATTTTTGATTTAAAGCTCCAGGTAATGTTAAACTCAGCTACAATATCATCGTATTTATCTACTCCCACACTTCGTACGGTGAGGCTGGTGGGTTTACCGGTCATTAAGGTTTCTTTTACCATTAGGGCAATGCGGTGCCCTTCATCACAAGTAAACGTTGCAATACCCTTTGCTTTTTTTAAAAAGTTCCCTTCTATCCGGGTTACCAACAAACTTACTTTAGGGTTTTTTTTATAGGTATGGCCCATTGCCAGGATACCGGTACTCATTTCGGCAGCCATACTCAGGCAGGCAAAATAGGTACTTTTAAAAGGATTGGTGCTAAACCATCTGTATGGAACAGTTACAATGGCTTTTTCAGAATCTATATACCTTAGTTGAACACCACTAAAAAAAGCGCTTGGGAGTTTCCTAAGCATAAATGCTCTCATTTTAAAGGGATGGGTAGCTAAGTCTAAAAATTTATCATGCATATATAATCTAAGATAACGAAAATGAATATGCTATTAGTGTGTGATTTTTTTAATATAATCAGTGTTATGCCATTAACAGCATTGTAATGGTAAATTATTATTTAGACGGGATTGTGAATGGATTCATTTTTACTACTATAGTTCTTGTAATAGTTCCCCATTTATTTGTAGAAGTTCTGTTTCTGCCTGTTTGGTAGCATAGCGGGCTGCAATTAAGCGGTTGTATGCATCTTCAAGACTTTTTTGTGATTCTCTTAACTCCAGTATATTGGTAATACCAAGCCGGTTTCTTTCCATAGAAACATATACATTTTCTTTTGCCAATTTTATATTTTCTTCTTCCAGGTCAAGTGTTTCCATTTGCATTACATAGTTTTTGAATGCAATATGAATGGCAGCTTGCAAATTCGATTTTTTATAATCGTATAATAATTGCTGATAATTTACATCTAATGCCGCTTCTTTAATTTGTCTTTTTACAGTATTATTATTAAAAATAGGGATTGTTACCGTGGCTCCATAATTTAAACCAAAGTTTTGGTTTAAAAGGGGCGTAAATGCATTAATTACAGTTTGGTTATTGGTTCTTGAAAAATTATAAGCACTCTGTAATAAAACTGTTGGAAAACGGTCTGCTTTTTTTTCTCTTAAAGTTAATGCTGCGATTCGTTTATTTTGGGCGCTTACTAAAAGGTCAGTATTGTTTTGCTCGGCAGTACTTAATATCTCACCCATTTTAATGTTTCTATTTATAGGGATGGTATCATATACTTCATACTGCGTTCCGGCTTGTACAGCCATAATTTGATTTAGTTGTTCTTTTACCTGGTCAATTAAGGCTAATTGTTTCAGCCGGTTTGCTTTTTGAGCATTTAAATCTAAGTTAGCTTGCAACAATTCCGGTTTGGCACCCAGCCCCACCGATAGTTTTTTTTGGGCCTGCTTCATCCGTTCTTCATTCAGGCTCATTTGTTCTTCAATGGCTTTTAGTTGTTGTTTTTCTTTTACAATACCATAATAGGTATTTATCACTTGCGCAATACTGTTCTGTACCTGGTTTTTTAATACCAGGTTTCCGAGTGTTACGTATTCCTGCAATTTATCCCGGGTAATGAACATTTTAAAGCCATCAAACACAAGCCAGTTGAGGTTTACAGATGAATTTACATTATGCGAACGAATATTATTGGCTTCCTTTTTTGTGCCATCAGCCAATTTTTGCCGTTGATTGTTTTGGTTGAATAAAATTCCGGTACTTGCATTTAGTCTGGGCAGAAAGGCAGATTTTGCAAAACTATTATTGAGTGCATATACAGCAGAATCATTTCGTAATAACTGGATGTCAAAATTATTTTGAAGCGTTGTTGCAATGGCTTCTTTAAGTGATAGCAATGGTTGGGCATGCAGTGTATGCAGCATTGCCATTGGTACAAAGCAAATCAATAGTTTCATTTTCTTTATCATATTTCAGAAGTTTGAACGGTTTCTTCGGGAATATTATCTAATGAACTTTTTTTCTTTTTAGTTGATAAGAAAGAATATACAGAAGGTATTACAAATAAAGTAAGCACTAAGCTAAACAATACACCTCCTACAATTACAATACCCAATGGGATGCGGCTGGTAGCAGCATCTCCAATGCTCAGTGCAAGGGGCAAGGCGCCTAATGACATAGCCAGGCTTGTCATTAGTATTGGCCTGAACCGGGCTACTGCAGCATCTTTAACTGCATTGATCTTGTTAGCGCCAGCCAATTGTTTTTGATTGGCAAATTCTACAATCAATATCCCATTTTTGGTAACCAATCCTATCAGCATGATCATCCCGATTTGTGAAAATATATTCAGGGTTTGATCAAAGAGCCAAAGAGATAAAACAGCGCCGGCTAAGGCAAGTGGTACTGTTACCATAATAGTGAAAGGGTCAATAAAACTTTCAAATTGTGCAGCCAGCACTAAAAAAATGAGCGCCAGGGCCAGGAAGAAGGCAAAGTAAGTATTACCCGAGCTTTCTGCATAATCCCTGGATGCACCGGATAGTGAAGTTTGAAATGAATCATCCAACACCGTATCGGCAATGGCTTTCATTTCTTTTATTCCATCCCCAATCGTTTTGCCCTCTGCCAGGTTGGTAGAAATAGTGGCAGACCGGT
Source organism: Niastella sp. (assembly GCA_016710595.1). Lineage (GTDB taxonomy): Bacteria > Bacteroidota > Bacteroidia > Chitinophagales > Chitinophagaceae > Ferruginibacter. The sequence continues at coordinate 1,064,333 of JADJVM010000008.1, read as the reverse complement.
ACCTGTTAAAGTGATACAGTGTAGGCGGCGTTACATCTTCAGAAATGTTTAATACGTTAATAAGGGATATGGCTTGCCCTTTATTATTCGTTACATAAATATCTTTCAAATCATTGGGGTCATCCCGCTGGTTTCGCTCTACCTGCCCAATGACGGAATATTGTTTACCATTTTTTGTAAAATAGCCCATGCGCTGGTTACTCAGTGCCAACTGTAATGTTTGAGATATATCATCTACTGACACGCCCAGCTCACTGGCTTTTAAGCGGTCTATAGCAATACGGATTTCAGGTTTATTGAATTTTAAATCGGCATCAGCGCCGGTTAATATTTTACTTTTACTAATAGCATCCAACATACGGGGTAAGGCTTGACGTAGTTTTGCATTATCTGTATTTTGTAAAACAAATTGTATTGGTTGCCCGCTTCGCCGGCTTACCTGTATCGTTTGGTCCTGTATGGCAAAAGCCCGGCCATCGTTAAACCTGGGCATATTTTTATTCACCCATTCGGCAATTTCCTGTTGGCTCCTTTCTCTCTCAGATGGAGGGATGAGGCCTACTCTTATAAAACCGGAATTGGCAGAGCCGGAAATAAAACCCGGTGCCGTCATGCTGGTGATGTATTTTTTTTCAGGCATGGAATCAATTAAAAAATTAGTAAGCTTGTCCATGTATTTATCCATTGCATCATAAGAAGTTCCTTCGGGTGCGCTTACTGCTAAGCGGAAACCACTTTTATCTTCCATGGGGGCCAGTTCCGATTGCAATGTTCTACCCAGGAAAATGATAATGGCAGCACAGGCTAATATAATGGGAAGCGCCAGCCAACGGGCTTTCATAAAACGGTTCAGCATATTGCGATATCCATTTTCCATACCGGTAAAAAATGGTTCGCTCCAATTGTAAAACCGGCTATGGGTATGTTCTTTGCGTGCCAACCATACATTTAAAACCGGCGTAAGGGTAAGGGATACAAAGGCCGATATTAATACAGCGCCTGCAACCACAATACCAAATTCCCTGAACAGGCGGCCCACAAAACCCTGTAAAAAAATAATGGGTAAAAATACCACTGCCAATGTGATAGAAGTAGCAATTACGGCAAAATAAATTTCTTTTGAGCCTTCTTTGGCTGCCCTCCATTTTTCCATTCCTCCTTCCATTTTCTTATAAATATTTTCCGTTACCACAATACCATCATCCACTACCAGGCCGGTAGCCAGTACAATGGCTAATAGCGTGAGCACATTAATGGTAAAGCCGGAAATATACATAATGAAAAATGCCCCAATGAGTGATACCGGAATATCAATTAAAGGCCGGATGGCAATAAGCCAATCTCTAAAAAAAAGATAAATGATTAATACTACCAGGATAAAAGCGATTACCAGTGTTTCTTTTACTTCACTGATAGATTTACGGATATTGTCAGTTTGGTCAAATGAAATTTCCATGCGAATATCATCGGGCAATTCTTTTTTGATGGTCGCTAATCGTTTTTTTACTTCATCAGAAATTTCTATATAATTAGTTCCGGGTTGCGGGCTTATGGCAACCGCAATCATGGGAATATTACTTTCTTTTAAAACACTCTCTTCATTTTCCGGGCCCAGCACTGCATAGCCGATGTCTTTCACCCGTATATCAGTTCCATGAATATTTTTAATGATGAGATTATTAAATTCATCTTCTGTATTTAATTTACCAAATGTGCGGATACCAAGTTCTGTAGCATCACCGGATAATTTTCCGGCAGGGAGTTCTACGTTTTCTCTTAGTAAAGCATTGCGTACATCGGCCGGTGTAATGGAATATGCACTCATTTTTGAAGGATTGAACCAAATGCGCATGGCATAAACTTTCTCTCCCCAAATTCTTGCGCTACTTACCCCTGCTACTGTTTGTATTCTTTCCACCACATTATTTTGAGCAAACTCGCTCATCTGTAATGAATTTCTTTTATTGCTTTGTAATAGCAGGATAATGATAGGGTCGCTGCTATTATCCGCTTTAGACACTACCGGTGGGGCATCTAAATCGGAGGGTAAGGAGCGCTGTGCCTGCGAAACTTTGTCTCTTACATCATTTGCTGCTGTTTCCAAATCAGTTCCCAATTCAAATTCCACCGTAATACTGCTGCTACCCTGAGAACTCTGCGAGGTCATATTTTTAATTCCGGCAATACCATTTACCGCTTTTTCAAGTGGTTCGGTAATTTGTGTTTCTATGATCTCAGCATTGGCGCCGGGGTAAGATGTACGTACATTAATGTTTGGTGGATCGAGTGCCGGGTAATCTCTTACCCCTAAAAAATTATAACCGATAGCGCCAAATAATACAATAATAATATTGAGTACAATCGCAAATACCGGCCTCCTTAAACTAAATTCAGATAAATTCATATTATTACTATGGGCGATTAATAAGATTATTTTTTTGAAACCAATTCCTGTTTACTGCAGCATGTTGCCAACTTTCACTTTCGCATTTGGTTTTAAACTCATCAAGCCTGAAACAATTACCGTATCTCCCACTTTTAACCCGGAGGTTATTTGTACTTTGGCGCTATCCCGGTAGCCGGTTTCAATGTCATCGAATTCTGCAATACCATTGCGGTAAACAGCTACTTTTTTCCCCCTTGCTTGTGGTATGATTGCCTGGCTGGGAATCATAATAGCATTTGGGTCAGGATCAAAATTGGTACTTACTTTTACAAAAACACCGGGTAATATTTTTCCATCATTGTTTATTATTAATGCCCTTATTCCCATGCTCCTGTTTTCTTCATTTAACCCACGCTCTGTAGCCATTACCCGGGCAGTATAATTTTTGGGGTTACCCTCAATCGTAAAATTTATAATTTGCCCATTCTCTACTTTAGTTACATACTTTTCCGGAAGGGTATAATCTAATTTTAATTGGCTGTTTTGACGAATGGTGGTGAGTATAGTTGCAGGGGTAACATATGCGCCGGGGCTTACATTTTTTAAACCCAGGGTTCCATTAAAAGGAGCCCTGATCTCAGTGCGTTGAATTTCACTCCGAACTACTGCCATATCTGCTTTAATATTATTTATTCCCAATACCTGCATATCATATTCCTGCTGGCTTACACCGTTTATTTTTAATAACTCTTCATATCTTTTGGTTGTTCTTTGCGCTTGCTCTAATTGTACAGAAAGTTTGCTAAGCTGCGCTCTCAGGTCTCCATCGTATATTTTGGCAAGCAATGTTCCTTTCGCAACCTGCCTGCCTTCTGCAATATTTAATTGGGTTAACCTGCCGGAAATTTCAGGATGTATCTCTGTACTTTCATTTGCAATTACTGTACCCGGCAAAATAATATTGTCACTCACCGGGATATTTCTCACCACGTACATATCCACAACCGATGCAGGTGGCGGTCCCGAAGGTTTTGTATGTGCAGTTACTTTGTTTTTCTTTTTACCACAGGCTGCAAATACGAAGATGAGGAAAATAAAATAAAAATATTTTTGAATAAGAAAGAATGCATTCATATCAACTTGTTGAAGCGTTAAAAATAATCAAATTAGGGAACTGTATGAATTTAAAAGTATGGGCGGCAAGTTCAGGAACTTGTTTTAACAGATAAACAATTTTTTATTTTATTTGCCCTGTATAATAGTTCTTGCCTCTCGTTGCTAAGTATGGTGATATGGCCCATTTTTCTACCCGGCCTTGTTTCTACTTTTCCATAAATATGCACAAAAACATTTTCCATTGTTAGTACCTCATCGAGCCCTTCGTAATAAGCTGGCCCGCTATATCCTGGCTGGCCCAGCAAGTTTACAATGGCAGCCGGTAATATCTGTTTTGTATTTCCTAAAGGATAGCCCAGCATAATACGCCAAAGCATATCAAACTGGCTACTATAGCAAGCTTCAATGCTGTGGTGCCCACTGTTGTGAACCCTGGGTGCTGTTTCATTTACCCAAACGGCACCCTGGTTATCTAAAAATAATTCAATTGCAAATAAACCGGGGCTTTCTAAGGCTTTTACCAATTTCAAGGCAATGGCTTCCATTTTCCAAATTGTTTTTTCTTCCAGTTCTGCGGGTGAAAGCTGGTAGCTCAGTAAATTCAAGCGGTTATCAAAAACCATATCAACCGGGGCATACATGGCTGTTTTTCCTTTTTCATCCACAGCTATTATGATGGCAATTTCTTTTTTTATATCCACCATTTTTTCTAATACTGCAGGAGCATCAAAGGCCTGGTGAAGGTCTTTGGCATCGTGCAGCAATTGTACGCCCTTACCATCATAACCTTCTGTAGCCAGCTTATGAACGGCAGGTAAAAAGTGGGTGTATGTATTTACGGATATTGCATTTTCTGTAATCACAAAATCGCTTGATGGAATTTGCTGATCGGCATAAAATTGCTTTTGTATTATTTTATTTTTTAAAGTACGTAAAGCATGTGGCCGGGGAAATATTTTTACTCCTTCTATCTCTAATTTCTCCAGGGCTTCCAGGTTCACGTTTTCAATTTCAATGGTAATTACATCCAATGATTTGCCAAATTGATAAACATCATCAAAATTGCGAATATCTCCCAGCGTAAAATGCTGGCAAAACTGTGCGGCCGGACAGCCAGGATCATTTTCTAAAATATGTACTTCTATTGGGTAGTTGGCTGCGGCTTGTAGTAACATTCTGCCTAACTGGCCACCCCCTAATATGCCTGCCTTTTTCATGCGGCAAAGATAAATGGTTTAGGTACGCCATTTAATTAGCTAATATTTCCAGGGTGGTTTCAATTGTGGCAAACTCTCTAAACATGGCCATTACACCGCAATATTTTTCTTCAGAAAGTTGTATGGCCCGTTCCATCTTTGGCTTATCTGCTTCATTCATTTTTATACGGTATTCCAGTTTTACATGATGGTAAATTTTGGGATGTTCTTCAGATAGCTCCGCAATGGCGGTAATGGTAAGATCAGAAAAAGGTACTTTCATTTTTTCGAGAATACTTACAATATCCACGCCGGTACAGCCGGTTAGTGAGGCCAGCATCAATTTTTTTGGGCTTGGAGCAGTATCGTGGCCACCATCAGATGCGGAAGTGTCCATTTTTAAGGTATGGGAATCTATATGGCTGGTAAAGCTCATTCCGCTCCCATAAGATGTGCTAACTATATGGCTCATATTGGTTTGATTTTAGTGTAAGTTGGCTTAAATTTGTCAATCTGAAGTAGTGCTGAAAATTTTTATAGAATTTTTTCCCAAAATAGAATTTAAATCTATACCTTTGCCGTCCAAAAATTTAGGACAATGGCCAGAGTATGTCAGGTGACAGGAAAGAAACCCATTACGGGAAATAAGGTATCACATTCAAACATTAAAACGAAGCGCAGGTTTTTGCCCAATTTGCAAACCAAGCGGTATTTTTTGGCTGAAGAAGATAAATGGGTAACCTTAAAACTATCCTCAGAAGCAATCAGAACAATTAATAAAAACGGGCTGTATGCGGTTGTGAAAGAAATGCGTGCAGCGGGTGCTAAAATATAAAGCCATCTTTTTAAAGAAAGAGAAATAAAAAAAACATCAAACAATGGCAAAGAAAGGTAACAGGGTTCAGGTAATTTTGGAATGCACAGAGCATAAAACCAGCGGGCAGCCGGGTACAAGCCGTTACATAACCACCAAAAATAAAAAGAACACACCGGAACGTATGGAATTGAAAAAATTCAATCCCATTCTTAAAAAAGTAACGGTACACAAAGAAATTAAGTAATTAAAAATTTCCTACCCGGGAATTTAAATAAACGAATAATAAATTATTTACCATGGCAAAAGCAGCTAAAACAGCGATAAAAACCAAAGACCAGAAAAGTGCCGCAGAAGCAAAAAACTGGAGTAAAGTAATTCGTACTGTACGCAGCCCCAAAACTGGAGCTTATACATTTAAAGAATCAATTGTACATAAAGAAAAGATCAAAGAATTTTTGGGTCATTAATCTTTTTTGTTCCTATTTTATTTAAGCTTCCGGATATTATCAGGAGGCTTTCTTTATTTTACCCCTTTTTTGTACGAAAAAAAATAATACGTTATGGGCATTTTTGATAAACTGTTTGGTAAAAAACAACAACAGGAAACCATTGACCAGGGTTTACAAAAAACCAGGGAAAGCTTTTTGGGTAAAATAAGCAAAGCCATTGCCGGTAAAAGTACGGTGGATGAAGATGTGCTGGACCAGGTAGAAGATGCCCTGGTATCGGCAGATGTAGGGGTAGCAACAACTGTAAAAATTATTAATGCTTTAGAGGCCAGGGTTGTAAAGGATAAATATTTAAATACAAGCCAGCTCAATCAAATATTAAAAGATGAAATTGAAAAAATATTAGTATCCTCTCCACAAGATATTAGTTATGAAAACTACCAGTTGCCCAGCGGGCATAAGCCACATGTAATATTGGTAGTAGGTGTAAATGGGGTAGGTAAAACCACCACCATTGGCAAGCTGGCGCATAATTTTCAAAAGGCAGGTAAATCGGTTCTATTGGGCGCTGCAGATACCTTTAGGGCTGCTGCAGTTGACCAGTTGACCATTTGGGGCGACAGGGCAGGTGTACCCATTATAAAAAAAGAAATGGGTAGTGACCCTGCTTCTGTAGCATTTGATACGGTACAAAGTGGTGTCTCCCGCCAAAGCGATGTAATTCTTATAGATACCGCCGGCAGGTTGCATAATAAGGCCCATTTGATGGATGAACTTACAAAAATTAAAAAAGTCATTCAAAAAGTGATTCCAGAAGCACCGCATGAAGTAATGCTGGTACTGGATGGCAGTACTGGGCAAAATGCAATTGAGCAAGCCCGGCATTTTACTACTGCTACAGAAGTATCGGCTTTGGTGGTTACTAAATTAGATGGTACCGCCAAAGGAGGCGTAGTGCTTGCTATTGCAGATCAATTTAAAATTCCTGTAAAATTTATAGGCATGGGAGAACAGGCAGATGATTTACTGGTATTTAATAAACAACAATTTGTAGATGGATTGTTCCCAAATATTACTTAAGTCCTGGTAAGTACAGATACGGCCAGGTATTTTTTTCTTTCTAAATAAAATAATTCTTTAAAGCCCCGGAATAATTTTTTTTCTAATGGGTTAAAATAAATGATGGTAATATCTCTTTTATTTTTCTTTAAACTTTTTTCAATATTTTTTACAACCCCACTCATAATTGTTGCATCAAAGGGGTTAAATAAAAAAATACAATCTACATCATCCGGGATATCAAAATAAAAAGCATCATGATTCCCAATTTTATACGAAATGCCGGGTATTTGCGAGGCAGTAAGCTCAAGATTTTTTTCAGCTGCCAGGCAAAGTGATTTTGAAAAATCAATACCTGTTAGTTTTTTGATTCCATAATTTGCGGCTACACAAAGGACACGGCCTTTGCCGCAACCTATATCCAGCATGTGCCCGAACCGATTGAGATTTAATTTTTCAAAAACTTCTTCCAACAGGTCGTAGCTGGCAGGCATATACACAGTGGCGTGGCTAATATCAATTCCTTTTTTGTGTAAACCGCTTAACTCATCTGCTCCTGTAGTATCAATATTGTATTTTTTTTCACCCTTTATTTCCTGTAGTATAACGTGCCGGGCAATGCCGATATTCCAGTTGTAAGCCAGGTAAAAAAAATATGATATATATTTTGAGTATGCCACAATAGGAACATTTTTATTTATGAAGATGCCCTTACATCAATCACTTTTAATTGCAGGGTTTTATTACCGTTCCATTCATTTTCATCCAGCGTAAAAACAATATCAATTTCATTCTTTAGTAAATGAAATTTGTGGGCCATGTTAAATCCAATCCCATTCAGCACCAGGTTGTTTTGAGTAACAATAAAACGAATATGCTGCTCTTTTAAAATTTTAGAATATCCTGTATCTTTTACCCTTCGGGCAATAAAAGTAGGGCGCATGTTGCCCGGGCCAAATGGCTCCATTTGATGAATGATATTGAACAGGCTTTGTTTTATATCGGTAAATTCTATTTCGGCATCAATAATAATTTCGGGCACCAGCATGTGCGCTTCGATGGTTTCAGAAACTACTTCTTCAAACTTCTTTCTAAAAGGCTCGATATTATGGGTGGGCATACTTAAACCGGCAGCTGCAAAATGGCCGCCATAAGCGGTGAGGTATTGCCGGCAGGCATAAATAGCATCATATAAATTAAAACCGGCTACACTGCGGGCGCTGCCGGTGGCCTGGTCAGCATTTTTTGTGAGTACTACTGTGGGACGATAATAATGTTCCATAAGCCTACTGGCTACAATGCCCACAACACCCTTGTGCCAGTCTTCACGGTATAATACAGAAGATTTAAGTTCATGTATATTTTCCTGGCTGTTTAGCATTTCCAATGCCTGTTCGGTAATGTTGGTATCAGCTTCTTTCCTGTCAGCATTATCATGATGCAACATTTCTGCATATTCATACGCCCGGTTGTAATCGGGTTCTATAAAAAGTTGCACTGCTTTACGGGCATCATCCATGCGGCCTGCAGCATTTATACGGGGTGCAATTACAAAAACCACGGTGCTGATGGTAAGCGCTTTTTTTATGGCGCCTAAAGTTATTAAGGCTTTTATTCCCGGCAGGGGCTCGGTATTAATTTTTTGTAAACCTAAAAAAGCCAGTACTCTGTTTTCATCTGTGATGGGTACAATATCAGCAGCAATAGCGGTTGCCACAAGGTCAAGATATTGAGTAGGTAAAATGGGATCTAACTGTAATTTTTCTGCGAGCGCACATATTAATTTATAGCCTACACCACAGCCACACAATTCTTTAAAAGGGTAGGAACAATCCTTTTGTTTTGGATTTAAAATCGCAATGGCGGGTGGCAATACTTCATCGGGTAAATGGTGATCGCAAATAATAAAATCAATCCCCAGTTCTTTGGCATACGTAACAAGATCTATTGATTTAATGCCACAATCTAAACTTATCAGCAGGCTAAAGCCATTGGCATGTGCAAAATCAATTCCTGCCTTGCTTACCCCATATCCTTCCCGGTAGCGATGAGGAATATAATAATCTAATTGGGTAGGCGTATAGGCATTGCATAAAAAATGATACATGCTTGCCACAGCGGTAGTACCATCTACATCGTAATCTCCAAATACCAATATTTTTTCTTTTGTTTCAAAGGCTTTTAATAAGCGGTCAACTGCCTTATCCATATCTTTCATAAGCCAGGGGCTGTGAAGTTGTTGAAGGCTTGGCCTAAAATAGGTTTTTGCTTCCTGGAAGTTGCGGATATTGCGTTGTACCAGCATGGTACAAATAACCCGGCTGATGCTTAGTGAAGCTTGTAAATGATCAATTTCAGGATCATTTGCGGGCAATATTTTCCATCTTTTTTCCAACTTAATATTTTCTATCGGTAGTATATTGTACCAGTTCTACAAGGGCCTGGCGTATGGGTGACGGTGGAAACTGCTGAACAATGGCAAGGGCTTCATCACGGTAAGATTCCATTTTTTGCTGTGCATACCCGATGCCGCCCAGTTGCTTTACCAGGTCAGTTACTTCTTTTACTTTTTCCTTATTTTTTGATTCGTTTTTTACTATATTGATGATATGCCGCCTGGTTGCTTTATCAGCATTTTGCAGGGCATAAATTAAAGGTAGTGTAAGTTTTTTTTCTTTAATATCATTACCCGTCGGTTTGCCAATTTCTTCTGTTCCATAATCAAAAAGATCATCTTTAATCTGGAATGCGATACCTACTTTTTCGCCAAATTGTTTCATTTGTTCCACAATTTCCATGTTTTGAGTACTGCTATAAGCGCCCACAGCGCAGGCAGATGAAAGTAAGGAGGCGGTTTTATTTTTTATAATTTCAAAATAAACGCTTTCATCTAAATTTAGCTTTCTCGATTTTTCTATTTGTAAAAGTTCTCCCTCACTCATTTTACGAACGGCATCTGATAAAATTTGTAAATGCATAAAATCTTCATTTTTGGTAGAAAGGAGTAACCCTTTTGAAAGTAAGTAATCGCCCACCAAAACTGCTACTTTATTTTTCCATAAAGCGTTGATGGAGAAAAAGCCACGACGTTCATAAGCTTCATCCACTACATCGTCGTGTACCAGGGTAGCAGTATGGAGCATTTCCACCAAAGCAGCAGCCCGGTAAGTACTTTCATTTACGGGACCATGTAATTTTGCACTTAAAAATACAAACATGGGACGCATTTGTTTTCCTTTGCGCCGAATGATATATTTCATGATACTATCCAACAAAGGAACCTGGCTTTTTACTGCCTCGGAGAACTTAGATTCAAATATCTTGAGTTCATTTTCAATGCATTGTTGAATTGCCTTCATGATGGGGCAAGATAGTTCGGTCTGTATCGAAAACCATAAAATAATCAACAAATTTGTAAAGAAATTGCGGAAATTGATGCAGCTTTTTTGATTTGGTATAAGTCTTGTTACTACAAATTACAACCAGTACAAAATATTTGCTGGTAAATAATTGCTAAAAAAGTTTGTCTATTGGGGTTCAAACCCATAAATTTGCAAATTAATCAACTCGTATAATTAGAAATCTATCAATCATTCAGTTATGTTAAGCAAAAAGTTTAAATTACTAACTCTGGCGTTAATGCTCCTTGGAACAAGTGTTTTCGCACAGCAAACCTCAGATGCAGGGTATTCAATATATGACTCCTCTGTGATCCGTTCTAAAAATATGCCCCAACAGACAGAGTTCTGGAATAATGCATATGATTTTCCTGCTAAACCCCGTAATATGTGGGAAGTTGGAGCTTCTTTAGGTGTATTTACTTTAAGTAGTGATGTTACCGCAGTTCCTTTTACATTCCCCAATTTTAGTGTTCATGTAAGAAAAGCATTGGGTTATGTATTTTCACTTCGCTTGCAATATTTAAATGCAACAGGCAAGGGTCAAAACTACTTAGGTAGTTTGAACTATTTTAAAAATCCAGCCTGGAATGCTAACCTTCCGGCAGGTAAAAGATATTTCACTGTAGGTTACGGCGGGGTGATCTCTGATGGTTTTGGCAATACTGCCGGTAGCGGTGATGTAGTTTTCTATAACTATAAAACAAAACTTCAGGATCTTGGTTTGCAAGGCTTGGTAAGTTTAAACAATATCCGTTTTCATAAAAACAAAACTTCATTACAATTATATGCAGGTGCCGGTATAGGTGCTACCATTTATAAAACAATGGTAAATGCATTAGATGAAAGCGGTAATAACTATGCTGCTAAATTCAATGCATTAGCAGTTAAATATAATTTTGGCAGCTATAAAGACAGGAAAGATATTCGTAAAGAATTGAAAGATATTATGGATGATAGCTATGAAACCCCAGCTGAAGGCCAGGGTTCACGCAGGCAAAAACTGGGGGATAATACATTGCGTCCTTCAGGAACTATCTTAGCCGGTGTTGCTTTTAAATTAGGTAAACGCATTAACCTGGCAATTGAAGATCGTCACACATTTGTGAAAGATGATTTATTAGATGGTCAACAATGGCAGGAACATGCCTGGGGTGATGCCGTTCAAACACGTGATTTTGATTCTTATAACTATGCTTCAATTGGCTTGAACTTTAATATTGGTGCAAAATCAGTTGAACCTCTTTACTGGTTAAACCCGCTTACTTACGCTTACAGCGAACTAAACAATCCAAAGCACATGAAATTACCTAAACCGGTATTTGATGATGCAGATGGTGATGGCGTAGTTGATCAACTTGATCGTGAACCAAATACTCCAGCCGGTTGCCCGGTAGATACACATGGTGTTTCTCTTGATACTGATGGAGATGGCGTTCCTGATTGTAAAGACAAACAATTAATTACACCTACAGAATGTCAACCAGTAGATGCTGATGGTGTTGGTAAATGCCCTCCACCTGCTTGCTGCGATAGTATGCGCACCGGTACTACCGCTTCTATGTGCCCTACTGATTATCCAAGTTTAAGTTTCCGTGGTAATTCAGCTACACTGAGCAGTGATGTAAAATCAATGTTAAGCACAGTTGCTTCTAAAATGAAAGCAAATCCAAGCTGCACAATTACTTTAAATGGCTATCCTGAAGCTTCTAAAGCATCTCAGGCAGTATGTCAAAAAAGACTGGAAGCTGCTCAACGTTACCTGGTAGAAAACCAAGGTATCAGTGCAGACAGAATAAGCACCAACTGCGAAGTAGGTGGCGGAGATAAAAATACAGTTGACGTAAAGTCAAACTAAAATAAGTTTTAATTCCACTTTTTGCTCAATGATGGCCCTCCCTTTGGGAGGGCCTCTTTTTTAGGTTAACCTTAACGATGAGTTTTTGGTTCAGTGGATTGAATAGTAGATTTTTGGCAAAAAAGCATTAATTTTGCAATCCTTTATGGCATTTAAAAGATATATCCAGGCGGCACTTATAGTTACCCTATTGCTTAGTATTACTTCCTGTAGTAAATTCAGCAAAATTCAAAAAAGCACAGATGTAGAATACAAGCTGAAAATGGCAGATGAATACTATGCCAAAAAGAAATACAAACTGGCGGTACAATTATATGAAGAACTTTTTCCGGCCTACAAAGGTTCTCAAAAATTTGAACACCTGTATTATCAATATGCTTATTGTTACTATTACCAGCATTTATATAAGGATGCTGAAAACCTCTTCAAAGGCTATTTAGAAGTTTTCCCTACCAGTAGCAAGGCTGAAGAAGTGGATTATATGCGGGCCTATTGCTTTTATAAACAAAGCCCCAAATTAGAATTAGAACAGGTGAATACGATAAAGGCAATGAATATGATGCAGACCTTCATCAATACCCATCCAGGTTCTCCACGCATAAAAGAAGCTTCGGATGTAATTGATAAGTGTTACGAAAAAATGGAGATGAAAGATTATCGTTCGGCACATTTATATTATAACCTGGGGCAGTACCGTGCGGCAGCTTTGGCATTTTCTGACCTTATAAATAATTTCCCAACTACTACTAAAGGGGATGAATATAAATTGATGGTAGTGAAATCATATTATAAGTTTGCACAAATGAGCATCCCTGACAAACAAGTGGAACGCTTTGAAAAAGTGACCGGTGAATATGAGGACTTTATTGATCGTTATCCCGAGAGCAAACTGCTTAAAAGTGCAGAAGAATATAGTAAATTAAGTAAAAAACAAATAAACGAAATACAACATGAGCAAACTGCGTCGTCAGCTAAGCGCTAATACCAGTAGCGTAGTTGAACCAAAAAAATTGAGCGACCTAAAAGCAAAAACAGGCAATTTATATGAGTCTATTGCCATCATCGCAAAACGGGCAAACCAGATCAATATCAGCATCCGGGAAGAGTTGCATAGCAAACTGGAAGAATTTGCGAGCCATACCGATAGCCTGGAAGAAATACATGAAAATAAAGAACAGATAGAAATATCAAAAGCTTATGAACGTATGCCAAACCCGGCTTTATTGGCTACCACAGAGTTTTTAGAAGATAAAGTGTATTTCAGAAAGAACGAAGACGACCTGTTTAGTTGATTTATATGCCTTACAGGCAAGATTTACCAACAGGAATATATAAATTTACAGGCGGGTGATTCCGCCTTTTTTTATGCTTACAAACAAAAAAATATTAATAGGGGTTAGTGGCAGTATTGCTGCCTATAAAATTGCAGTACTGGTTCGCTTACTGGTAAAAGAAGGTGCCATCGTAAAAGTAATTATGACCCCGGCCTCTACCGCCTTTGTAACGCCTCTTACATTAAGTACCTTAAGCAAAAATGAGGTACTTCATAGCCTTGCCACCGATTCATCCTGGGCAAACCATGTATTGCTTGGCCGCTGGGCAGATGTGATGTTGATAGCGCCTCTTAGTTGCAATACACTTGCGAAAATGGCGCATGGATTATGCGATAACCTACTTACTGCTGTTTACCTTTCTGCTACCTGTAAAGTACTGGTAGCGCCTGCAATGGATGAAGATATGTGGCATCATGCAACTACAAAAGAGAATATAGAAAAAATAAAATCATTTGGAAACCTGGTATTACCCGTGCATCATGGGGAGCTTGCGAGTGGGCTAAGGGGCGAGGGCCGGATGGCTGAACCTGAAGAAATGATTACTTATTTACAAAATTACTTTCAGCAACATACTACTCTGGCCGGAAAACAAATTGTAATTACAGCAGGCCCCACTTATGAACCGATAGACCCGGTACGTTTTATTGGGAACCATTCTTCCGGCAAAATGGGAATAGCCCTTGCTGAAGAATGTAAAAACAGGGGCGCAACTGTTTTGCTTATTCATGGGCCCATCAAGCAACAAATCCCGGTAGGGATGCACTCTATTTCGGTACAAACGGCACAACAAATGTATGATGCTTGTATGAAGGTTTTTGAAAACACAGATATTTTCATCATGGCTGCTGCAGTAGCAGATTATGCTGTTGCAGAAATATCTGAAACCAAAATCAAGAAAAAAGAAGACGAATTGATCTTAACCCTTCACAAAACACCTGACATTTTAAAGCAATTAGGTGCTATAAAAAAGAAGGAACAACTGCTGGTGGGATTTGCCCTGGAAACAGATCATGAAAAAGAAAATGCCATTAAAAAGTTAAAGCTAAAGAATGCAGACTATATGATACTTAATTCTATGCGGGATAAAGGTGCAGGCTTTGGCTACGACAGCAATAAAATAACTATTTTTGATAAAGCAGAAAATTGTTTTGAATTTGCTCTGAAATCAAAAAAAGAAGTAGCTGCAGATATTGTAAACACCATTACTCAAAAAGGCCATGTATAAATTATTATTTACTTTACTTCTCCCTTTTTTATGTTTCACCACATCTCACGCCCAGGAATTAAATGCCCGGGTAACAGTAGTGGCTAACCAGGTAGGGCCCAATGTTAACAGGAGCACTTTTACCACACTTCAAACTGCATTGAATAATTTTTTAAATAACCGTAAATGGACCAATGATGTATTTGCGCCATCAGAAAAAATTGATTGTAATTTTCTTTTAAATGTAGAAGCAACTTCTGAACAGAATATATACAATGCATCATTAACCATTCAAGCTGCCAGGCCAGTCTTTAATACCGATTACTTATCTCCCATTATTAATTTTAAGGATGACAATATTAGTTTTAAGTACATAGAATTTCAGCAGTTAGAATTTAATGATAATAGGGTAAGCGGAATGGATCCATTAGTGTCAAATCTTACAGCGGTGTTTGCATATTATGCATATATGGTATTGGGTTTTGATTATGATTCTTTTTCATTGCATGGAGGTGATCCCTATTTTCAAAAAGCACAAAATATAGTAAACAATGCACCCGATGGCAGAAGCATTACAGGTTGGAAAGCTTTTGATGGGGTACGAAACAGGTATTGGCTGGTAGAAAATATGCTCAATACCAAATACGCAGCCATGCATGATATTTATTATGAGTATTATCGCAAAGGCCTTGATAAAATGTATGAAGACGAAAATATTGGACGAGCAGCCATGTTGCAAGTGCTTAAAAAATTAGATACCTATAATTCAGATAATCCCAATACAATGATCAACCAGTTTTTCTTTCAGGGTAAATCTACGGAACTGGTAAATATTTTTAAAAAAGCATTACCGCAGGATAAAGCTACGGCAAGAGATATCCTGCCACGCATAGATATTACAAATGCTTCTAAATACCAGGATGCATTAAAATGAGAAGCTTTTTCATTTTTATGAGTATTTTATTCATTGTATCTTGTAACAGTGATGCGCCCCCATCGGGCATACTTTCAAAAGATACCATGCAACTGGTAATGTGGCAAATGATACAGGCTGATGTATATACCTACGAGTTTTTAAAAGTTGATTCATTGCATTCACGGGAAGAGCAGAGTATAAAAATGCAGCAAACTATTTTTAATAAACATCATATCAGCAAACAAACATTTGATAAAAGTTATGATTACTATACACGGCATAGTAATTTGATGGGCCAAATGATGGATAGTATTATAACACAGCAAAACCGCATTACAGACACTTCATCACTGCCAAAGCACATGATGGAAATAAAACCGATCCTGGATATACCAAAACCGGGCTTGCCTGGCATTAGAGATAGCATCACAAGACAAAAATTATTGAAAAAGAAAATTAAGATCAATGAAAAAAACTTTTAATAACGCAGAAGAAGCTACACAGGATATTAAAGATGGCGCTGTAATAATGTTGGGCGGATTTGGTCTTTGTGGCATTCCAGAAAACTGCATAGCAGCATTGGTAAAAACTGGGGTAAAAGAGTTAACCTGTATTTCAAATAATGCCGGGGTTGATGATTTTGGCATAGGATTATTATTGAAAAAACATCAGCTTAAGAAAATGATTGCTTCTTATGTAGGTGAAAATTCAGAATTTGAAAGGCAATTATTGAGTGGGGAATTAGAAGTAGAATTGGTACCACAAGGTACACTGGCTACCCGGTGTATGGCTACCGGGTATGGCATGCCTGCAATTTATACACCAGCAGGCGTAGGTACAGAAGTAGCAGAAGGAAAAGAAATTAGGAATTTTAATGGGAAAGATTATTTATTAGAATATGCTTTTAACTCCGATTTTGCACTTGTGAAAGCCTGGAAAGGAGATACAGATGGCAACCTTTTGTATAGGGATACTGCCCGTAACTTTAACCCGTTGATGGCAATGGCGGGTAAAATAACAATTGCAGAAGTAGAAGAACTGGTAGCGCCCGGTGAACTCGATCCCAATAATATCCATACTCCGGGTATTTATGTACACCGCATTTTCCAGGGAGCGAATTATGAAAAAAGAATTGAACAACGCACCGTAAATAAAAAAAAGGAAGCCTGATCTCACTAAAAAGATTTTAAAAATTTTAATTAATAATATTTATGTCACTCGATAAATTTCAAATAGCAAAAAGAATTGCCAAAGAATTACAGGATGGCTTTTATGTAAACCTGGGTATTGGCATCCCTACCATGGTAGCAAATTATATACCGGAAGGTATTAAAGTGGTATTGCAAAGTGAAAATGGATTATTGGGGATGGGCCCATTCCCTGAAGAAGGAAAAGAAGATGCTGACCTGATTAACGCCGGCAAACAAACAATTACCACACTGCCCGGATCAGCATTTTTTGATAGTGCCATGAGTTTTGGTATGATACGTTCAGGAAAAGTTGACCTTACTGTACTGGGCGCCATGGAAGTGAGTGAAAATGGTGATATTGCCAATTGGAAAATTCCCGGTAAAATGGTGAAAGGAATGGGCGGCGCTATGGACCTGGTAGCTAGTGCAAAAAATATTATTGTGGCCATGATGCATACAAACCCTAAAGGGGAAAGCAAATTATTGCCTGCTTGTAAACTTCCTTTAACAGGCGTTAAATGTGTGAAAAAGATAGTAAGTGATCTTGCTGTAATGGAAGTAAAAGATGGTGCATTTCATTTATTGGAAAGGGCACCTGGCGTTTCGGTAGAAGAGATACAATCAAAAACAGCCGGAAAATTAGTGATACAGGGAGATATTCCTGAAATGGAGTTTTAAAAATCAATCAACATCCATATTGATTTAGCCAAATTTTACAGTACAAAAGTCATCTTGGCAGGATTGTGTGGACACATGCCAAATGGCATTTTATTTGAAATAGTTTACTCGAAAAAAATATGATTATGCAAAAAGGACAAATTAGGGTACAAACAGAGAATATTTTCCCCATTATAAAGAAATTCTTATATAGTGAACATGATATTTTTATCAGGGAACTGGTGAGCAATGCAGTGGATGCAACTCAAAAATTAAAAACACTTTCTTCCATAGGAGAGGCCAAAGGAGAATTGGGTGATTTACGTATTGATGTAATTATTGATAAAGAAAATGGGACGCTTACGATTGCCGACAAAGGTATTGGTATGACGGCCGAAGAAGTGGATAAATACTTAAACCAGGTTGCCTTTAGCAGCGCTGAAGAGTTTTTAGAAAAGTATAAAGGCCAGGCCGAAGCCAATATTATCGGGCATTTTGGATTGGGCTTTTACAGTGCATTTATGGTAAGCGATAAAGTAGAAGTGTTTACCAAAAGCTATAAAGAAGATGCTAAAGCAGTTCGTTGGGAATGTGATGGCAGCCCTGAATTTATTATTGAAGAAACAGAAAAAGCCGATCGGGGAACTTCTATTGTAATGCACCTGAACGATGAAAGCAAAGAATTTTTAGAGTCTTTTAAAGTAAAAGAAACACTGGATAAATTTTGCAAATTTTTACCCGTTCCTGTTTTCTTTGAAGATAAACAACTCAACAATACTTCGCCTGCCTGGACCAAAAAACCTTCTGAATTAACCAAGGAAGATTATGAAAATTTTTATAAGGAATTATATCCTTTTAGTGAAACCCCGTTATTTTGGATCCATCTAAATGTAGATTATCCATTTAACCTCACCGGGATTTTGTATTTTCCAAAAATCAAGCAGAGTTATGAAATTCAAAAAGATAAAATACAGCTATACAGTAACCAGGTTTTTGTAACAGATGAAGTAAAAGATATTGTTCCTGAGTTTTTAATGCTTTTACATGGTGTAATAGATAGCCCGGATATCCCTTTAAATGTGAGCCGTAGTTATTTACAAGGCGACCCCAATGTGCGTAAAATAAATGCACATATCACCAGGAAAGTGGCTGATAAACTGGAAGAGATTTTTAATAAAGAACGCAGCTCATTTGAAGAAAAGTGGGAGAGCCTGGGATTGTTTGTAAAGTATGGAATGATGACGGATGATAAGTTTTTAGAAAAAGCGGCAAAGTTTTTTGTGATGCAGGATGTAAATGGTAAGTTCTATACACTGGATGAATATAAAATTGCAACTGAAACCTTACAAAAAAATAAAGACGGCAAACAAGTGATTCTTTATACCACTAACCCAGTACAGCAGGATGCCTATATTCAACATGCGATAGCGAAAGGGTTTCAGGTAATAAAAATGGAAACCCTGGTAGATGCAGCATTTATAAATAGTATGGAAATGAAATGGCCCGATACGATATTTACCCGTGTAGATGCTGATATTGCCGATAACCTGATTGATAAATCTGAAGATGTAGAAAGTGTATTAAGCAAAGACGATACAGAAAAACTAAAAAAATTATTTGAACAGCCACAGGATAATTTACATATTCATGTAGAAATAAAAGGATTGAACGATACTGCTCCCCCTGTAACGGCTACCCGCCCTGAGCAAATGCGGAGAATGAAAGATATGGCTGCAATTGGTGGTGGAATGGCATCTTTTTATGCACAAATGCCAGATGAAGTAACCCTTACCGTAAATGGGAACCATCCGGTTTATAAAAATATTTTAGCATCTGCAAATGTTGAACAACAGGAAAAACTGGTGCAAAACCTTGCCGACCTTGCCCTGCTTTCACAGGGATTGCTAAATGGAAAAAACCTTACACGTTTTATAAACCGTAGTGTAGCATTAATAGAGCAACAGTAAAAATAATTAAAGATTACAATGGCTGCAATGAACTTCATTGCAGCTTTTTTATGTATGGCCCTGTTGTATTAAATGAATACATTGCTTTAAACTAATTTGCCATTCAGGAATTTGAATACCAAATGTTTCCTGTATTTTATTTAAGTTAAAGACTGAAAAATGAGGCCTGCTTGCAAGCACTGGATAATCCTTAGTGGTAATTGAATTTACAATACAGGGAGAGGATATAGATGCTTTAATTTTTTGAGCAAATTCAAACCAACTGATCTTACCCAGGTTACTATAATGATAAATACCTGGTTTATATTTTCCGGATGAAATAATATACATGATCGCCAGTGCAAGGTCTGCCGCATACGTGGGGGCGCCCCATTGATCCCCTACCACCCCAATGGATTCCCGTTGCTGCATCAACCGGATCATGGTTTTTACAAAATTATTTCCATACGGGCTATACACCCAGGAAGTACGAATGATAATAGGCTCATGATGGAATTGTAACACTAATTTTTCGCCTTCTAATTTTGTGTATCCATAATAATTAATCGGATCCACCAGATCTGTTTCTTTATACGGTTCCTTACCAGCGCCTTTAAATACATAATCAGTAGAAATATGAAATAGTTTTACGCCATACTTTTCACAGGCCTTAGCCAGGTATCCGGCTGCCGTGGCGTTGATTAAATATGCTTTTTCTTTTTCAGTTTCTGCTTTATCTACGGCAGTGTAAGCTGCGCAATTAATGCAGAAATCAAATTTATTTTCTAAAAAGTAAGTAGCAATATCCGCCTCATGTATGATAGATAAATTCTCTTTTGTTGTAAATATGAATTGGTAATGTGGAAACTTATTTTCAAGCATCCTAAACTCAGTGCCTAATTGTCCATTTGCACCTGTAATTAATATGCTTACTGGTTTACTCAAAGTATAAACTCAAAATTATTTCTACAATTTTCAAAACCGGGGTGCTGCAAGTCTTTTTCTGAAATTACCTGTTTGCTCAATTCTATATGCCAGTCTATGGCCAGGGCAGGATCATTAAAGGCAATGCCTGCTTCTGCTTCTTTATGATAAAATGTATCGCATTTGTAAAACACTTCAGCTATGGGTGACAACACGGAATAGCCATGTGCAAAACCTTTTGGAACCAAAAGCTGCTTATGGTTTTCTGCGGATAGTTCTATTGAAAAGGTTTTGCCAAATGTAGGAGAACCTTTCCTGAGATCGAGGACTACATCTAAAATATTTCCTGATAATGCCCTGATAAATTTCGTTTGAGCATAAGGTGGAAGTTGATAATGCAAGCCTCGTATTACACCATAAGAAGATTTGGCCTGGTTGTCTTGTACAAATACAATATCAATACCCGATTGAATGCAGGTTTGCTGATTGTAGCTTTCAAAAAAATAACCCCGGCTATCTTCAAATACATTGGGTTCAAAAATTTTGAGGCCCGGAAATGCTGTGTCAATAAATGGCATAATAAAACAGGGATTTATGTAGTTGCGCTATAGATAGATTTAAAATACGAAATTGTTTCCATAAGGCCATCTTCAAACTTTTTAGTGGGTTGATAACCCAGGTTATTTTTCACTAATGAAATATCTGCCAAAGAGTTTCTTATATCACCGGCACGGGGTTCCCGGTAAGTGGCTTCAAAATTACTGTTTAAAGCCTGTTGGCATTTTAGATACAAATAATTTACTGAATAGTTTTCGCCTACTGCTACATTATAAACTTTATTGAATGCCTCTTCATTTTGGGTAAGCATCCCTTTTACATTTACCTGTACCGCATTTTCTACAAATGTGAAATCACGGGTTTGTTCACCATCGCCATTAATATAAACGGGTGTTTTTTGCATGATCCCTTTTACAAATAAAGGGATCACTGCGGCATAAGGCCCATCCGGGTCCTGGCGTGGCCCAAAAATATTGAAATACCGGAAACCCATTATTTTTAAACCATACACATCTGCAATAACCTGGGCATATAGTTCATCCGTTTTTTTTGTAGCAGCATAAGGCGAAAGGCATTTGCCTACCCGGTCTTCCTGTTTGGGTAAGGTGGGCTCATCGCCATATACAGATGATGAAGATGCATACACAAATTGAGAAACTTTATTTTCTACCGCTGCCATCATCATATTTACGGTACCGCCTATATTCACCTCATTAAAATATAATGGTTCTTTAATAGATCTTGGTACAGACCCCAATGCTGCCTGGTGGCTTACATACTGGATGTCTTTACAGGCTGCTTTACAGGTATCAATATTCCTGATATCGCCTTCAATAAATTCAAATGCTGGGTATTGTTTTAAAACATCAAGGGTCTTTGTGAAACCATTTACCATATTATCTAATACCCTTACTTTTCCGGCATTGTTTTTCAATAAATATTCTGCAATATGCCCACCAATAAAACCAGCACCACCGGTAATTAAAAAACTACCGGATGATAAATCTTTAGTATGAAAATCAGGGCTCATTGTATTTATATTATTGGCTATAGGCTCCAGTATGATCTGCTATTAATTTTATTCCGATAGATACCTTTTAAATCTGCAATTAAAGCTACCGGTTTTGTAATAGAAGTAAAGTGTGCATCATCCAGGTTTTTATAAGATGTATGTGGTACGGCTACTACTACGGCATCATAATCAGTTGCATGATTTTCTGTAAGGCCAAATCCATATTCATGTTTCAATTCTTCACTATTGGCATGTGGATCGGTTACATCTACATTCAATGAAAATGATTTTAACTCTTTTACCACATCGGCAATTTTGCTATTCCTGATATCGCTTACATTTTCTTTGAAGGTAGCTCCCATCACCAATACTTTTGCTTCTTTTATATTACCGTTATTCTTTATGATAAATTGTAAAACTTTTTTTGCTACATAACCAGCCATGCCATCATTAATTTGCCGGCCGGCCAGTATTACCTGGCTGTTATAACCTAATTGTTTACTCTTATAAGTAAGGTAATAAGGATCTACGCCAATGCAATGACCTCCTACCAATCCGGGTTGAAAGCGTAAAAAATTCCATTTGGTACCTGCGGCTTCTAATACTTCAAAAGTATTAATTCCCATTTTATCGAAAATAATAGAGAGTTCATTCATCAATGCGATGTTGAGGTCACGTTGAGTGTTTTCAATTATTTTGGCAGCTTCTGCAACTTTTATGGAAGATGCTTTATGAACACCCGCTTTTACAACTAAGCGATATACATCTGCAATTGTTTGTAAACTATCCGGGCAACATCCACTTACCACTTTTACAATACTGCTGAGGGTATGTTCTTTATCACCCGGGTTTATCCGTTCGGGTGAATATCCAATTTTAAAATCGGTAACAGCTTTTAATCCTGAAATTTTTTCAATAATAGGTAAGCAATCTTCTTCGGTGCAACCGGGATATACGGTACTTTCAAAAACAACATAATCTCCTTTTTTAATTACTTTACCGATGGTTTCACTGGCTTTTTGTATGGGGAGTAAATCCGGCACATTATGTTCATCAACTGGTGTGGGTACCGCCACGATAAAAAAATTGGCTTGTTTTAATACATCCAAATTGTTGGTAAACTCTATATCACAATCATCAAATGCAGCAGATTCAAGTTCCTGGCTGGGATCTATTTTGTTGCGCATCATTTCAATACGGCCGGCATGAATATCAAAACCGGTCACTTTTAATTTTTTGGCAAACTCCAGTGCGATGGGAAGCCCCACATAACCCAAACCGATTACGGCCAGTTTTTTGTTTTTATCAATAAGGTCCTGATACATGTGTTTTATTCTTTACTTTAGGGATTAATCTTCTATTTTCTACTTTCAAATTCTTTAGGTTGTTTATACCATTCCGCTTCTGATAAGTTCTTAAAATAATCATAAGTTATTTTAAGGCCCTCTGCACGGTTTATTTTTGGTTCCCAACCAAGTATTTTTTTTGCTCTCGTAATATCGGGTTGGCGTTGCTTAGGGTCATCTACCGGCAACGGTTTATGAATGATCTTTTGAGTAGTACCTGTAAGTTTAATGATTTCTTTTGCAAAATCAAGCAAAGAGATTTCATCAGGGTTCCCCACATTTACGGGCATTGCATAATCACTCATTAGCAGGCGATAAATACCTTCCATCAGGTCATCTACAAAGCAAAAACTGCGGGTTTGACTACCATCTCCAAATACTGTGAGGTCTTCACCCCGTAAAGCCTGTCCTATAAAAGCTGGTAATGCACGGCCATCATTCAGACGCATACGGGGCCCATAAGTATTAAATATCCTTACCACTCTCGTTTCTACTTTATGAAAAGTATGGTATGCCATGGTAATAGCTTCCTGGAACCTTTTGGCTTCATCATATACCCCTCTCGGGCCAATTGGGTTTACATTACCCCAGTAATCTTCATTTTGAGGATGTACCAGGGGGTCACCATACACTTCGCTGGTACTCGCCACTAATATGCGTGCACTTTTTGCTTTGGCAAGGCCCAGGCAATTGTGTGTACCCAACGATCCTACTTTTAATGTTTGAATTGGGATTTTTAAATAATCAATTGGGCTGGCCGGTGAAGCAAAATGCAGGATATAATGTAATTCGCCCGGGATATGAATAAAGGTGGAAACATCATGATGGTAAAATTCAAAATGTTCCAGCTTAAAAAGATGTTCTATATTTTTAAGATCTCCGGTAATAAGGTTATCCATACCTATTACATGATACCCTTCTTTAATGAAGCGATCACATAAATGAGAACCTAAGAATCCGGCGGCCCCGGTTATGAGAACTCTTTTTTTCATACTCTTTTTTTATTTAGATATGATGGCAGCCCGGCCAACACTTTCATAATGAAAATCCATCTCACTCATGTGTGGCAGGTCAAATACATTTCTACCATCGAAAATAACTTTTGATTTTAAAAGTGTTTTAATCTTTTCAAATTCCGGTGTACGGAATTCATTCCATTCTGTAGCGATAATTAAGGCATCTGCATTTTTTAATGCATCATATTGATCGCTGGCAAAATGAATCTTATTGCCAATTTGTTTTTTTACGTTCGGCATGGCTTCGGGGTCGTAAGCAGAAACGGTGGCGCCTTCTGCCAATAGGGCTTCTATTATTTCCAGTGCGGGAGCATCTCTTATATCATCTGTATTGGGCTTAAAAGCTAAACCCCACAAAGCAAATTTTTTGCCTTTTATATCCTGGTTAAAATAAGATTTTATTTTGGGTAGTAAGTGTAGTTTTTGCGCCTCATTCACAACCATTACAGCATCTAATATTTTAAAGTTATAATTTACCTGTTGAGATGATTTAACCAATGCCTGTACATCTTTTGGAAAACAACTGCCACCATATCCTATACCGGGGAATAAAAAACGTTTGCCGATACGGTTATCGCTGCCAATACCTCTTCTTACCATATCTACATCGGCGCCCAGTTTTTCGCAAAGCAAAGCAATTTCATTCATGAAGCTGATCTTTACTGCTAAAAAAGAATTGGCTGCATACTTGGTAAGCTCCGCAGATTTTTCATCCATAAAAATAATGGGGTTCCCCTGGCGTACAAAGGGAGCATACAAATCATTCATTACTTTTATCGCTTTTTCTGAACTAGATCCAATCACCACCCGATCGGGTTTCATAAAATCATCTACGGCTACACCTTCCCGTAAAAATTCGGGGTTACTTACAATATCAAAACTTTTGGGATCTGCTCCATTCTTTAGAATGGCATCTCTTACTCTATCGGCAGTACCTACGGGTACCGTACTTTTATCTACAATTACTTTATAGTCTCCCGGTTTTATTAATTTTCCCAACTCACTGGCTACGCCCAAAATATATTTAAGATCTGCACTGCCATCTTCACCAGGAGGGGTAGGCAGGGCCAAAAAAATTATTTGAGCATCCGCAACAGCTTCTATCAATTGCGTAGTAAATGTAAGTCGGCCTTCTTTTTGGTTTCTTAAAAATAATTTTTCTAAACCAGGTTCATAGATCGTAATATTTCCAGCAGTAAGCTGATCTACTTTGCTTTTATCAATATCTACACAACACACATAATTTCCTGTTTCTGAAAAACAAGTTCCTGTTACTAAACCTACATATCCTGTACCTACTACTGCAATTTTCATATTACTTTTTTAAAAAGATTTTATTTGTTTACAAATTCTAATACTTTAGAAACAATAAAGGCTTGCTGTTCTTCATCTAACTCGGTGTGAATGGGTAATGAGATCACTCTTTCTGTAAGCCAATCGGTGATGGGTAAATTGTAGTTACTGCCACCAAAAGCATCAAACATTTTTTGGCGATGTGCAGGTACCGGGTAGTAAATCATATTGGGCACTCCTTCGTTTGTTAAAAACGCACTCAATGCATCCCTGTCAATACCATCTAAGGTTAATGTATATTGATGAAATACGTGGTTATTATTGGGAGCCCTGAAAGGAGTTTTTATTTTTTGCTGACCGGCAAAAGCATGGTCATAATAATCAGCAGCTTTGCGCCGGGCATCAATATAGTTATCTAATTTTTTTAATTTGATATTTAATATGGCAGCCTGCATGGCATCTAAGCGGCTATTACAGCCTACTACATCATGATAATATCTTTTGCTTTGGCCATGCGATGCGATCATTCTCATTTTTTCTGCAAGTGCATCATCATTGGTAAACATGGCGCCCCCATCGCCATAAGCGCCCAGGTTTTTGCTGGGATAAAATGAAGTACATCCTATATGCCCAATGGTTCCTGTCTTTTGGCTACTACCATCAGAAAAAATATAATCGTTGCCAATGGCCTGGGCATTATCTTCTATCACAAATAGTTTATGTTTTTTGGCAATTGCCATGATGGGCTCCATATCGGCAGCATGGCCATAAAGGTGTACTGGTATAATTGCTTTTGTCTTTGGCGTAATGGCATTTTCAATTACCGCAGGGTTTATACAAAATGTTTTGGGATCTACTTCTACAAAGATGGGTTTTATATTGAGCAGGGCTGCCACTTCTACCGTGGCAATATAAGTGAAGGAAGGGGTAATTACCTCGTCTCCGGGTGCCAGGCCGAGCGCCATCATGGCAATTTGTAATGCATCTGTACCATTGGCACAGGGAATAGCATGTTTGCAGCCATGGTAGGCAGCAATCGCCTGGGCAAAGTCATTTACCAGCTTGCCGCCAATAAACTGTGAACTTTCCATCACCGCAATTACGGCTTCATCTACTTCTTTTTTTATGTGGTGATACTGTGTCTTAGTATCTACCATTTGCAAGGGCCTCATATAATTTTTTTTAGCGGCGCAAAGATAAGATTTTCAGTGACTTTTTATCCCGGGCAGCTACTGATGGGCAATTTCTGTATGTATGTTACCAATTACTTAATAGGATAAAGAATTGCTGTGCATAGCAAACGAGAATTTTAAACAAATATTTTGATCATAATAATATTTGTTTATGGTTAAGGAGCAATAACTTAATTACTTATACCCGGTATGCTATCGCATTGATGTTCATCCCGGCGCCAACTGAAGCAAATAAAACAATATCCCCGGTATGTATCTCGTGCCCCGCCATTTTATGATGTTTTACCATATCGTATAAAGTGGGTACGGTAGCTACGGAGCTATTGCCCAGGGTATGTATGCTCATGGGCATAATATTATCCGGTACAGATGTGGCTCCATATAGCTTATACATGGCTTTAATAATGCCCTCGTCCATTTTTTCATTGGCCTGGTGTAGAAATACTTTTTTAAGCTGGCCAATTTCTACTCCTGCATTATCTAAGCAGGCTTTCATTGCCTGTGGTACATATTTCATGGCATATTCATATACTTTGCGCCCTTTCATTTTAATATATCGTATCCGGGCATCAGATTCAGGAAAAAAAGATTTACCCATATATAAATAATCTAATTCCTCACCACAATGCGATTGAGCCACCGAGGCCAGGATGCCACTTTGAGAATCGCTCCCTTCCTGCGCTGCTATTACCGTTGCCCCTGCGCCATCCGAAAAGATCATACTATCCCGGTCATATACATCAATTACCCGGCTTAAAGCTTCGGTACCTATCACCAGGCATTTTTTAGCAAGTCCGGCTTTAAAAAAAGCATCCGCCTGAATCATGCCCTGTATCCAGCCGGGGCAACCAAATAAAATATCATAACAAATACAATTGGGGTTTTTAATCCCTAACTTATTTTTTACTCTCGATGCCAGGGCGGGCATGGCATCTGTTTGGATTGTATGCTTTAGTACATTTCCAAAATTATGAGCTAAAATGATCTGGTCAATATCTTCACCATCGCTTTTAGCATCTGCCAGGGCTTCTTTTGCGGCCATTGCGGCCATGTCTGATGATTGAATATTGGCGCTGGTGTATCGCCTTTCCTCAATACCGGTGATCATGCGAAATTTTTCTACCACTTCATGCGGGTCGGTTTCTATGCGGGTATTGTCTTCTGCATAGAAATTATGGTTTGCAAAATCTTTATTTGTTTTTACGATAGATGGGATATAGCTACCTGTGCCAATAATGACTGACCTCATTTGTATAGATTAGATTGAATTAGTTACCTTAAAATAGCATTTTATTGAATACCCGTAAAGATATGCGATATGAGGACAATATGTTTTTATTTAAACTGGAATTTTTAAAGAAAATCTAACAATAGACTGCTGGAATAAATATATTTTTGTATTTCATCTTAAAATGTAAAAATGAAGAAATTATTATTCATGGCAGCGTTGTTTGCCTGTACGGGAATATATGCACAAGATAAAAAAACGAGTATTGTATTAAATCCTAACCAGGTTATTACCATTAATAGCCAAAGCACTCAAAAAGCAAATATGGGAATGGGGATGGAAACCAACAGCAACAATACAACGGTTGTAGAATCGAAAGTTACTGCAACGGGCAAGGATAATTATACCATCAGTTCTAAAGTTAAACGAATGGTTATCGAAGCAGATATGATGGGCAACCATAGTAGTTTTGATTCTGATAAAAAAGAAGACCTTGAATCGGATATGGGAAAAGCGATTGCACCTTTATTAGAAGAAGAAATGATTGCTACCCTCGATAAAAATACCGGTGAATGGAAAAATGAGCAAAAAGCAGAAGAAAATAAAGAAGAAAACCCGCTGGAAGAAATGATGACGGCGATATCGGGTTCATCACCACAGGGCTTAAGCGGTGGTATCTATTTTCAATTGCCTGCAGATTTTAAAGAAGGCGCTGCCTGGAGCGAAACCAAAACTGTGAAAGATGTAAAATCAACAACCAATTATACTATCAAAACTATTACTGATAACATCGTAGTGGTTGGTTATAACAGTACCATGGTGGGCACTACACAAACTGAAATGCAGGGTATGCAGGTAGATGTGGATATTGATTCAAAATCTACTGGTGAAATAACCGTGGATGGTAAAACTTCTTTAGTGAAGAAAAAATCTTCAAAAGATGATATTAATAGTACATTGAATATGGGTGGTCAAACCATGCCGATTACCTCAAGTGTAGAAACAACAACTACTATTCAATAATAAATACCAACGAATGTAAAAGCTGTGGCCATAAACCATGGCTTTTTTTATTTACCGTTCACATTCATTGTGGGTAGTATCGTTTTTTGTTGCAATGAATAATATCCAGCCGAAGCGAGCAGGCAAATTATCGCAACAATGATCCACAGGTTAAAAAAACCTGTATGTTCTGCTGTAAAAGCGCCAAGACTGCTTCCCAGCACCTGGGCAAGGCTCCATGCCATAGTATATAAGCCTGCATATTGGCCACGGTTTTTTTCGCCACTGCGGGCTATGTAATATGAATTCATAAAAGGCATTGCCAACATTTCTGCCAGAGTAATTATTAGCATGGAGCAAAATGCCAGCATAAAACCATGTAAGAATGGGATATTGAGCATGGCAAATGAAATAGCCATAAAAATACAGCCCGTACTCATGAGTAGCAGGTATGGTTTTTTGCCTTCTAATGTAAATACCAGGATCATTTCAAACAATGCAATGATAAGGCCATTGCCTGCCATTACAATACCGATCCAAAATTCATTTAAGCCCAATTTATTTTTAAAAAATATAGGTATGGTAGTGAACAATTGAAAAAAGCAAATGGCAAATAGTAACGTAAAAAATAAGAAACGAAGAAAAGTTTTGTCTTTAAGTGCACTTACAGTGGATGTTTGTATCAATGCAACTGGTTTTCTTTGTTCTGCAAGCGATACCCGGGGAAGTATCAATAAGAGTAAAATGGCCGCAAATATATTGGTACTGCCATCTACCCAAAATAATAAATGATAATTGATGTGGGCCAAAATGCCGCCCAATGCAGCTCCTACGCCCCATCCTAAATTTATGGCCAGCCTTACCAAAGAAAAAGACTGGGTCCTGTTTTGTGCATTGCTATAATGTGCAATAGCCGATGAGTTGGCAGGGCGAAAAGATTCATTGATTGCAGCAAGAAAAAAAGTAGCCACACAAATCCCTGTATAAGATTCCATTTGCCCTAATACCATAAACATGATGCCACCGCAAAACAGCGCTGCAAATTGCATATTGTAAAACCCAAATACATCCGATAATTTTCCACCTATCATTGCGCCTGCTACGGCACCAATACCATAAACTGCTACCACCAATCCACCCTGTTCTATACTAAAACCTTTGTGCTGGCAATAGAGTGTCATGTACGCCAACACCATCGTACCGCTTCGGTTTATGAGCATCACAAGGCTGAGTAACCACATGCGATGCGTTAACCCGCTATAAGCATTTTTATATAATGTTCTTGTGGCGGCTATCATGTTACAATTTCAAAAATTAAATGCGGATAAGTGCTATGATGTTTTTAAAATTGTTAGCGAATCAAAAAATCCCTTTCCGACGTTGGAAAGGGATTCACGAAATTAGGTATTGCTATAATTAAATGTATAAAATTTCATAATATTCTTTTGCCATCCGGTTACTTTCAAACTGGTAGCGAACATCATTCATGCCATTCTTTATAATTTGTTTCCAAACCCGTTGGTTCTCATAATATAAAGGCAGGATTTGATTTTCTAATATTTCATATAATTTAGTAAGATCATATTCATCTTGTTCATGAACGCTCATCTTTTCATACTCTGCCGGTGGAATTAAAAAGCCATTGTTACCATGGTTTATAAATTCACAAATCCATCCATCATAAGTACTAAAATTTACAGCACCATTCATAGCAGCCGTAATGCCGCTGGTACCACTTGCTTCACGGGGTACCCGTGGATTGTTGAGCCACAAATCGGATGATTGCTTTAATCTTTTGCTTAAAGTCAGTTCGTACCCAATGCATACCGCCATATTTGAATGTTCTTTACTCAGGTTTACTAATTTATCAAAATCAGTGATGGAAGGATAATCCATCGGGTATGATTTACCTGCCCAAATAATTTGAACAGGATATTTCTTATTGGCAAGTAATGCAGCAAAGCGTTCTTCATCCCGGGTAATAAGATCGGCCCTTTTATACCCGGCAAAGCGGCGTGCCCATACAATTGTAAATATTTCGGGTTTAAATATTTTACCGGTTTGATCGGCAACTATTTCAAAGGCCCTTTTCTTTAAATAATTTTTGCGGTCATCAAATGCTGCTTCATTATCATTGAGCATATAATGATACAATTGTTTATCGGCCCAGTAATGCCAGTTTTGTGCATTTGTGATTGAAGTTATTTTACATATCCCTTCATATACACCCCACATTTTACGGCTTACTTCACCATGTAGCTGGCTTACACCATTGGCTAATTTGGCAAATCGCAGGGCAACTAATGAATGGTTAAACAAATCATCGGTGAGGCCGGTTAAAGATCTTACTTCTACCATGGGCAGGCCACAGAAATAGCCCATTTTTTCGCAAAGAAAAATATCATGTTTTTCATTGCCGGCTTCTTCGGGTGTGTGTGTGGTAAATACCAATCTTTTTCTTACTTCCTCTTTGCTGCCATATTTTTTATATAAGTAAAAAATAGAACTTGCTGCATGCGCTTCATTCAAGTGATAAAAATCGGGATTGAAGTTGAGCAGGTCAATTAGTTTTGCGCCGCCTACGCCAAGTAAAATAAATTGAGCTACTTTCGTTGCAACATTCGCATCATAAAGCTTATGGCTGATTGTTTGGGATACATAATCATTTTCAGGCAAATCGGTGCTTAATAAAAATAAAGGTGCCGATTGAAAAGTTTCAGGGTTCAGGTACCATACTTTTACCCATACCGGGTGGTTGTGGATATCAATCTGAAATTTGATGCCGGTATCTTCTAAAAAGTTATATATTTTTTCATTCCATTGTACCTGTAAAGTTTGGTCAGCATTCCGGGCCTGGTCGTAATAGCCATATTTCCATAATATACCAACACCTATAAGGTTTTGCCTAAGTTCATAAGCACTGCGTAAATGAGAGCCGCTTAAAAAGCCCAAACCACCACTATAAATTTTAAGGGGCTGGTGAATAGCGAATTCCATTGAAAAGTAAGCTACTTTCTTTTGAAAATCCGGAGCTATTGAATAGGGTACAGCATACTGCGTAAAATCCATAATTGTTAAAATTGGTGATGCAAATTAAAAACAAATCTCTCAAAAAAGCAAAATGTGTAAAAAAAACACATTAATAAAATTTTGGAAAATGAAAAATAAAATTTAGGTTTACCTAAAAATATTCTAAAAAATGTATTTTTCTGAGAGTGAAGAGAATTATATAAAAGAGATTTATCACATCCAGGCGGTTCAGGGAACGGTATCTACCAATGCGCTGGCAGGGGCTTTGGGCGCCAGGGCAGCCTCAGTAACTGAAATGTTGAAAAAATTGCAAAAGAAAAAATTAATCAATTATAAGCCGTATAAAAATTTCTCACTTACTGAACTGGGGAACCGGATAGCCCTGGAAGTAGTGAGGAAACACCGGCTTTGGGAATATTTCTTAGTTCATAAACTGGGTTTTAGCTGGCACGAAGTGCATGATATTGCAGAAGAAATGGAACATGTAAGCAGCCGTGAACTCATTCAAAGGCTGGATCATTACCTGGGAAGCCCCGCATTTGATCCGCATGGAGACCCGATTCCAGATAAAAATGGAAAACTGAAAGCCGTTAAACAAAATCGTTTAACGGATGTACCCTTACGTAAATGGGTAATCGTAAATGCCCTAAAAGAGCAGGGAGGTAATATGCATCAATTATTGAAGCATTATGATATTCATATCGGCACCAGGCTAAAGGTGAATAAGAGATTTGACTTTGATAGTTCCTTAGAGATAAAAATGGATAAGCTACCCCCGGCGATTATTAGCGGGGAAGTAGCAAAAAATATTTATTGCACAATATGAGAAAAAGAGAATTAACAGGAGCATCGTTAAGTGAGGTACATCAATCTATTGAAACAACACATCGCAAGGGGTGGAGAAAAATATTTTCTTTTATAGGGCCGGCATACCTTATTAGTGTAGGTTATATGGATCCCGGAAATTGGGCTACCGATCTTGCCGGGGGAAGTAAATATGGCTATACGCTTATCTGGGTACTGCTCATGAGTAATCTCATGGCCTTGTTACTGCAAGGTTTATCAGCCCGGTTGGGTATCGTAAGAGGCAGAGACCTGGCCCAGGCAAACAGGGAAGAATATCCCCGTGTAGTAAATTTTGTATTATATATTTTGGCAGAAATTGCCATTGCTGCCTGCGACCTGGCTGAAGTGCTGGGGATGGCCATCGGCATACAATTGCTAACGGGCCTGCCATTGGTATGGGGTGTAAGCATTACCGTACTGGATACTTTTTTATTGCTATACTTACAAAAGTTGGGCATGCGAAAAATGGAAGCATTTATTGTTGCGCTTGTATTGATCATATCCATTTCTTTTTTTATAGAAATTGCTTTGGCAAAACCTGTAGCAAGTGAAATTGCGAAAGGTTTTATACCCTCATTACCCGATGCGGAAGCGCTTTATATTGCCATTGGTATCATTGGCGCCACCGTAATGCCCCATAACCTTTACCTGCATTCGGCACTGGTACAATCCAGGAAGTTTGACAGAACAGATGAAGGTATAAAACAAGCCATCCGGTTTAACCGCATTGATACTACCGTTGCGCTCAATGTGGCATTCCTGGTGAATGCTTCTATCTTAATAGTAGCCGCTGCTGTTTTTTTTAAGAGTGGAAATATGCAGGTGGCCGAAATTCATGAAGCACACCGTTTATTGCCATCATTCCTGGGAAATGCCGCACCCATTCTTTTTGCAGTAGCCTTAATTGCAGCAGGGCAGAGCAGTACCGTTACCGGCACCCTGGCAGGACAAATTGTAATGGAAGGGTATCTGCATTTACGCATCAACCCCTGGCTGCGAAGATTAATTACCCGTTTAATTGCCATTATTCCAGCCCTGATTGTAATTATTATTTATGGTGAAGATGAAGTTGATGCCCTATTGGTTTTAAGCCAGGTAGTGTTAAGCCTGCAATTAGGGTTTGCGATCATTCCATTGATTCATTTTGTAAGCGATAAAAAAACAATGGGCAAGTTTGTAATTAAGCCCCTTACTAAAATTATGGCCTGGCTCATTGCCAGTATCCTGATCTATCTTAATTTAAAAATGCTAATAAATGAAGCGTCGCCTATTTTTATGAATGGAAGTTTTTTATGGAAATCTGTTATTTCCCTGTTTCTCATTTTCTTTGCCTTATTATTGTTGTACATCATCGTATTCCCTTTTATGCATAAAAATAAAAAAGAGGAGGAAGTGAAAATTCATGGCGATATCCCTTTACTCAATTTAGATGCCTTACCTGCTTTTAGCCGTATTGCCATTGCCCTGGATTTTACAGATAGTGATGATAAAATTATTGCCTCTGCCCTGGCACAGGGAGGTAAAGAAGCTACCTATATTTTGGTGCATGTAGTAGAAAGTGTATCAGCGGGGTTTCTTGGAAAACAAAGTGAAGATTTAGAAACCCAACAGGATATCGGCCGACTTGATGCTTATGGAAAGCAACTCCAGCAAAATGGATACCAGGCATTTGGTTTTATTGGCTACAACAAAAGGGTAAAAGAAATTGCCCGGATTGTAAATGAAAATGCGGCAGACTTATTGGTGATTGGTGCACACGGGCACAAAGGGTTAAAAGATTTTTTATACGGCGAAACCGTAAATGCGGTGCGGCATCAAATAAATGTACCGGTATTGGTGGTGCGGGTGAATAAGGATGCAAATAAAAAAACGCTCTAAGGTTTAATGGCTGACAATTGATCTATAATTAAATTATCCCATTGCATTTGCGGATCTTTTTCCTGGCCATTCCTTGTTTGGGCATCATATTTATTTTGCATTTCATTTAACACGGCGGTGTATTCAGTATATAATTTCGGCAAAAGGCTTTTATAATTTTGCAGGGTAATCGCCGTAGTTTTTAATCTTTGATAAAATTGATTGGCAACGATGAAGCAAAGGTTAAAATGATTTTGCTCATGGTTTAATATATAATTTGTCTTTTTATCAGGCTTTACCCAGCTTAATGGTTTGTTGAAGTAGCAGTATAAAAAAATATTTAATTGCCCGGTATTCCCCATCGTTGTAATTTCTGATTTATATCCAAAGCCACTCATGGTAAGTGCTGCCACATTGCCCTCTAAATGAGGCTTTCCTATAAAATCTGCCCAATTTAACTTGTTACCGGGTTTGTAATAAATTACTTCATGCGCCGGCATACTGGTATTCTCTGTCCAGGATATGGTGGTTACCAACTGGGCATGTGCTGTAGCCATACATGCTAAAAAAAATATAAAATAAGAGAGTATCTTTTTCATTTCAGCCTCAAATAAACAGTTATTAATGTAAATGAAAAATTAAAGCTTTGATTATTTTAAAATAGTTAACAGTTTATCATGATTATCCATTTCTCATCAGGCAATCCATCCATTGTTAGGGGTTTGCGACAATTTGATTTCAATCTTTTTTACAATCGTATCTATATTTTGTTTATACATACAATTAAAGTGTTCTAAAGGGCAAGTATCTGTACCATATTTGCTGCAAGGCTGGCAGCTAATACCGGTAAGTATGTTTTCATACATACTATTGCCTGGTATAAAAGAACTACCATAATAGGGTTCTACTTGCAAAGCTGGTGTAGTGGCTCCCCAAATAGCCAGCAATGGTTTTTTAAAAGCGCAGGCAATGTATTGCAGACCTGTATCGTGTGATATCACAAGCCTGGCTCTTCGCACCAGGTCGGCCGATTCATTTAAACTGAATTTTCCACAGGCATTATAAATTTTTACATCATCAATTGCTGCTACCTGGCTACCCGCTGCAATATCTTCTTTACCTCCAATAAGGATGATGGGGTGATTGATTTTTGTACAAAGTTCCCGGAGTTTAGATACCGGTAATTTTTTTGTAGCATACGAAGCGCCAATTACCAACGCAATATACCCCGCCAGGTGTGCATGTGGAATATCTTTTTCTTTTATTTTTTCATCTTCCGTTATAAAATAATCAAGCCCTTGCCCATCATCTTTTACGCCCAATTCTGCAACCGTATCCAATGACCGCAACGTAATATGCCTTTTGGGCATGATATTGATATTGAATTGTGTAAGTAAAAATTTCTCTATACTCAACTTGCGTATCCGGTAAGTTTTTTTTTGCAATGCACGGCAAATTTTAATACTGCGAAAATTTGCATGAAGGTCTATTACATAATCGTATTCCTGCTCTTTTAAAGTTTGCAGCAGATCATCCATGTTATGATTGTAATAAAAAAAACGGTCTATGTAAGGGTTGTGAACGGTTACAGCCTTAAAATTTATTTTGGTAACAAAATGTAATTCACAACCCGGCACCTGCAATTTTAAGCAACGGAAAACGGGGCTGGCCAAAACTATATCACCAATAGAAGAAAACCGTATGATCAAAATTTTTGGCATAATCTAAAGGTGAGGAGCAAAATGAAAATTTGGCTGTGTATTTACAATTCTTCGGCTCCTGTAGGGGCAATTGGTTTCTTTTTGCTAAAGAAAAGTTTCATGATTACCGGGAATGTGGTAATGACCACAATTCCTATAATGATAATTTCCAAATGCTCTTTTAAATTAAAATTAAATTTATCTAAAATAATTTTATACAAATAATGCCCGGCAAATAGCATGGTAAACGACCAGGCAAAACAACCGATAATATTATAAAAAGTAAATTTCTTTTTATTCATTTTTACAATGCCGGCCACGATGGGTGCAAATGTACGGATGATGGGCAGGAAGCGGGCGATTACAATGGTACCAGCGCCATTCTCTTCATAAAAATCATGCGCTTTTTGCAGGTACTTTTGTTTAAATAAAAAGCCGTCTTTGCGTTGATATAAAGCGGGCCCGGATTTCTTGCCAAACCAATAACCCACTTCATTGCCCAGCACACCTGCAGCAACTACCATAAGTGATAGAATAAGTAAATGCAGAAAATCACTGTGTAAATTGATGCCTAAGCCATGTGTAAAAAGTTCATAACTGTAAATGCCGGCAATAAATAAAAGAGAATCGCCGGGTAAGAAAAAACCCGCCAATAATCCTGTTTCGGCAAATACGATAAACAGGAACAACCAAAGCCCTCCAAAAACAATGTAGAATGTAGGGTTTATTAAATCGGTCCAGGTAAATTTCTTATCTAACTGCACTACCTTGTTTCCTTTCAATTGTTCAAATGAAATAATTTGGTCTGCATGGTCTGTTGCTTTTATAAGGATTGAATCTCCTGGCTTGCCTGTAATTACAAATAACCCATCCGGTAATGGGGTAGGCGTTTGTCCATTAATGGTAAGGCCTTGTATTTTTCCGTCGTATTGATTTACAATAGAAATTTGTAACTGTTCCTGTGCTTGTACGAGGCCAAACGCTAAAATAAAAAAAGCTGAAAGAATAAATATTTTATTAAAACCTTTTGAAATACAATTTTTGAAAGACGGTATCATAACCTCGCAAGATACTATGAAATAGGCTTTTACTACACAATTAACCATAAAAAGTATTAATGGTAATGCGAATAAAATTTTATTTCTTATTTTTCCTATCTAATTTTTTAAAAAACCAATCAACTGTATGAGTTTATTTGTTAAAAAACCAATGTCGCTTCTTTTAAAAGAAGCTGATGAGACCGGTGAGCACACGCTTAAAAGAACATTAAGCGCCTGGGGTTTAATTGCCCTGGGAATTGGTGCCATTATTGGTGCTGGATTATTTTCTATTACCGGGATGGCTGCTGCCAATCATGCCGGGCCGGCTATCACCATCTCCTTTGTGGTGGCGGCCTTGGGATGTTTGTTTGCAGGCTTATGTTATGCAGAGTTCGCCTCTATGATACCCGTTGCGGGAAGCGCCTATACTTATTCTTATGCCACTATGGGTGAGTTTATTGCCTGGATTATTGGTTGGGACCTGGTGCTTGAATATGCAGTAGGTGCTGCAACAGTAGGAATAAGCTGGAGCCGTTACCTGGCAAAATTTTTAGAAGGGTTTGATATTTTTCTGCCTCACAACCTTACGGTAGGGCCATGGGATGGTGGCATCATCAACCTGCCTGCTGTTTTTATTATTGTATTAATGAGTTTGCTATTAATGAAAGGTACTAAGGAGAGCGCTTTGGTAAATGGCATAATCGTGGCATTAAAAGTTTCAGTAGTATTGGTATTTATTTTCCTGGGTTGGAAATATATTAACAACGATAATTTACACCCTTATATTCCTGCTAATACCGGTAAGTTTGGAGAGTTTGGTTTTAGTGGAATCATTCGGGCAGCAGCCATTGTGTTTTTTGCATATATCGGTTTTGATGCCGTAAGTACGGCTGCCCAGGAAGCCAAAAATCCTAAACGGGATATGCCAATTGGGATATTAGGTTCACTAGCCATTTGTACCGTTCTTTATATTTTATTTGCGCATGTAATGACGGGGGTTACCAGTTATACTTCTTTTGTGGGCAAAGATGGTATTGCCCCGGTAGCAGTAGCTATTGATCACATGGGAACAGTAAATGCACAAGGTATTATTGTGCCTGATTATCCCTGGCTGAACCGTGCCATCATTGTTGCCATTCTTGCGGGATACTCATCTGTAATTTTAGTAATGCTAATGGGCCAAAGTCGTGTGTTTTACAGTATGAGTAAAGATGGGTTGATTCCTAAAATATTTTCAGCCATTAATACTAAAACGCAAACACCTGCAAAAAGCAATCTTTTATTTATGGTGTTTGTAAGCCTCTTCGCTGCATTTGTGCCAGCTCGTGTGGTGGGTGAAATGACGAGTATCGGTACTTTATTTGCCTTTATATTGGTATGTATCGGTATTTGGGTGATGCGGGTAAAAATGCCGGAATTACCGAGGGCATTTAAAACACCAATGGTTCCTCTTGTGCCCATACTGGGTATTGTTACCTGTTTATTTATGATGGTTTTCTTGCCACCCGATACCTGGATACGCTTATTGGTATGGATGCTTATTGGGCTGGATATTTACATTGGCTATGGCGCTAAACACAGCCATTTAAGCGATGGTAGTAAAGATAGGCAAGGTATGCGTATTGCCCGTATTACCGGTTTAGCCCTATGTGTCTTACTTGTAGCAGCAGGATTTTTACACCAGTATTCAGTAGGGTTTGATACTGACAGGGTGCTCATGTATATTTCATTTGTTATAGCAGCCGTTCATTTTGTATGGTTTCTTTTGAAACTAAATAAAGCGAAATAGAAGAATAATAATTGTTTTAAAAATTTAAAACCGTATCAATTTTTTTGATGCGGTTTTTTTAAGTCCTTTTGTTGCTTATGAATTGTGCTGAATTAATTTGCGGTGGCAGCACATTTTTTAAAGAGATTTAATAAACTGTATTATCAGTTAGGTGCTGCTGATCCTTTTTTTTAAATAGCCTGAAGAATAAAGAAATGTACATAAGTAGCAGCCCTATTATTATTACGATAATGAATCCTACTGAAATTTGTGATAGTGATACTGCAGTAGCGTGCATATTTTTAAATCCTGTTCCGGTATAGCGGGCAAAGCTTCTTGGAATACTATTAAATCCGCCCAAATAGAACATGAGGATAAATCCATATCCTCCTGCAATAAAAATCCAGAAACCAGTTTTTGCCAGCTTATCTTTTTGCTGGTAGTTTATTGGGGAAAATAAGTAAAACAAAAAGCCGAGAACAAATAAAACAATACCCATGAGTGTGTAGCTGTGAAAATGTGCCGGAACCCATAGCGTATTGTGAAGAATTTTATTGAAAGCCTGGTAAATATTTAATAATGCAACAAAACCTCCAATAGCCAGGCCTGCAGTTCCCAGTAAAAATAACAATGGAATAATTCCCCATTTAATTTTTGAATGATAAAGCTGCTCAAATACGCCTAAAATAGTAATTACTGTGGGGGGAACCGTACTTAAATAAGCCGCCAATAAACCTGCATGATATGCAGATAATGGATGTATAAAATTCATGAACAAATGCTGTGCGTAAGATATTAACATTAAAAACAGGCTGGCATACCAGCAATACAACAACGCTTTATTTGTTTTCCATACACGCATTGTAAATTCTGGCAACAATGCATATACCCAGGCTATGGAGCAATATAAAGTAACCGTTGAAAGGGTATGGCCAAAAAAGAACGTCATATTATTCAACAGCACAGCATTGAAACTTAATACAGGTTCAAAAGATTGAAAAAGATACATGCACATGATAGCAATCCCTACTATAAACCCGGGTATTGCAGCAATCAGGCTGATGCTTGTTATAAATATAATCGGTGGTATATCTTTATGCTCCCCAATTTCAGATGCAAATTGCCATCCTAATAGATTTTTAAATCCTTTATATTCTTTTAATAAGGCATACAGCAGGTACAGAATACCGGTAAGCCAGGCTATTCC
Organism: Niastella sp.; assembly: GCA_016710595.1. Taxonomy (GTDB): domain Bacteria; phylum Bacteroidota; class Bacteroidia; order Chitinophagales; family Chitinophagaceae; genus Ferruginibacter. The sequence goes on along the minus strand of JADJVM010000008.1, from coordinate 1,023,787 downwards.
CAAAACGGTTAATGATATAATAGAAATCTTTATGGACCATACAAACCAGGTAGGATCTTTAAAAGGAAGTGGATATAACATATACCAGCCGGCGCCAAATTTTCCAATGAGTGTGCCAAAAGTCAATCCTGCAAAGCCAATTATTATTGTGAAAAAGATGAAATAACCAACCTTAAGGTTCAGTTTTGTATAGCGGGTACTTATTAAATACCATACGGCAGCAAAAGATATACTGAAGAGGAGCCCGGCCATACCGAGGCCATGGAGCGTCATGAATGCATAAAAATTAGCAAGCAACAATTTTATCAACTCTCCCTGGCCAAGCCGCATTAAAAGACCCAGGAAAATTAAGAGTGGAAATAGAATCAAAAAACTAATACCCCAGGTAATCGCTAAGTTTCTTTCCTTTTTTAATTGAACAGGTTCCTGAGTTATCATAAATGCTTTTATTAAATTTTTACTCTACATGAATGATCCCAGACATAAATGGATGTACAAGGCCGCAATATTCCAGGCAAAGAATAGTATAATCCCCCTTTTGACTAAAAATATAAAATAATTCATTTCTATATTGAGGTATTGCCTGGGTTTGTGTTAATAAAACTCCTTTATTATTATAGATGCTAAAGCTGTGCGTCACATCATCAGACGTTATTATGAATTTTATTTTTTTATTAACCGGTAATAAAATTTCATTCTTTCCTACAAATTCATGCGCCGATTTATCACTTATTCCATTTGCCATCTGCCAGTCCCATTGAATCCCCACCACGGTAACTACTTCATCTGCCTTGTCTTGCAATCGTGGATAAGATAAGTACCGTATGGATAAAAATATGACAACAGCTAAAACAAAAATGATTCCCCAAAAATAGATTGGCTTAATCTTTAGTATTGTATGCTTTTTACAAGGCTTCCCGGCACTCTTAGATGACGTAGCAATCAAAAATATGATTACTAAAACAACAGCCAGGGCGCCAGCCAATGATATTAAGCCCGCCAAATTTTGCAACGCCAGCAATGCAGTAATTTGACCCATTACTTTTGGTTTATTTATAGTTTTATTTCTTCAGTTTGTATAGGGTGGGAGCCGAATTAAGTGATATCAACTGTTCGATTGAAAATTGTTCTTAACCAACCCGGCAATATCTTGATTCTTTTTGATATACAATTCAGTAAAAATTTCCAATGAACTTAAGTGTTCGTTTTCTGCCTTTTCAATTGGAGTTGCACTGGAACCACAATCTAAAGTAGATAAAATTTATAAATAAAGGATAAAATTATCTTCATTATATCTTATAGCGGGTTGTTAATTAAGGAATAAGGGCTGAGTGAGATCATAAAATCCGAATAAATAAGGACTAAGTTGTCTTTATTTATTAATTTTGCCAAAAATATTTTTTATTAGATATGCTGAAACCAGTATGAATGACAAAATTCTTAGCTTTCTAAGAAAGCAAACAGCCACATCCTTAAGTTGTGTAAATGAATTAAATGAGCCTTATTCTTTTAGCTGTTTTTTTGCGTTCAACAGTAAAGAAAATTTATTGTATTATAAATCAAATCCTGCTACGTATCATTTTAAAATCCTGTTGCAAAACCCAAAAGTGTCGGGAACCATATTACCTGATAAACTGAATAAACTGGCGGTGAAAGGAATTCAATTCACTGGTGTGGTTTTATCTGAAAGTAATCCATTATGTAAGGATGCTTCCAAAATTACCATTCCAGGTTTCCAATGGCCATTGCCATCCCTGGAGTTGTGTGCAGCATACAATTAAACCAGTTAAAGATGACAGATAATGTTCCCGGCATTTTTAAAAAGCACTCATGGCAAAGAGAAGAAAAGGATAATATTCAATTTGCCTGAATTTTAACTTCAACCCGTATCAACAAAACCTTTTTTAAATTATTATCAAAAAGCATTACGCACTATTTTATTAATTATGTATCCAGCTCAGCACAAATTTCACATTCCTGTTATGGGATTGGCTTTTACTATTGATTCCCCGGTAAAAGTGGCACAGTATGGAATTTCGTCCGTCATTTCAATTATGGAAGACAGGCTCACAGAAATGATGCGTAAACATTATTATAACTATTTCAATGAGCCTTATTTCCCGATTACAACAAGGGATGATAATTACAGGGAAAAAAGAATTACTGATTATTTAAACCTGGTGAGCAGGATCGTTACAGAAAAGGTTGAGAAAATAAAAGTTTCTGTATTTGAAGCAGGATCAGAGATTGTAAAATATTTTGAAATGTTGCCCGAAGAAAGCAATCTTAAACAAATATATAAGCAGATGACAGGGGCGATAGACCTTACTGAAAAAGATGAGCTTAAAAAAGTACTTCGAAATGAAATTACAGCGGGAAGTATTGATGTAAACATTATGACCAAGCTGGATAAAAACAATTATACCAAAGATGGTGTTTTAATAGAAAATGGATCAGATGCATTAGCCGCTTTAAAGGGATATGCAAAAAGTGATCTTAAAAATTCTTCAATTATTTTCTCTGCCGGGATAAATCCGAATTTATATAATTATCTTGAAAAGTTTAGGGAGTTTGATGCGAAAGGAGTGGGGCAGTTTGAAAAAAGAATCATCATTAAAGTAAGTGATTATCGTTCAGCATTAATTCAGGGAAAATACCTGGCTAAGAAAGGAATATGGGTAAGTGAATTCAGGATTGAGTCGGGCTTGAACTGTGGTGGCCATGCATTTGCTACGGATGGCTTTTTGATGGGACCGATACTGGAAGAATTTAAAACAAAACGAAATGAACTACGCTCCATTCTCTTTGAAATTTACACTAAAGCTTTGGAAGCAAAATCTTTTCCTACATTTAACCAACCACACCCAATAAAAATATCCGCACAAGGAGGAATAGGAACCTATGATGAATGTACGCTATTGCATCATTATTATGGAATTGATAGTACTGGCTGGGGTACCCCTTTTTTACTTGTTCCCGAAGCTACAACGGTAGATGATGCCACATTACAATTGTTGCAAAAAGCAAAAAAGACAGATTTATTATTAAGTAAGAATTCACCGTTGGGTGTGCCGTTTCATTATTTAAAAGGAACCAGTTCCGATATTGAAAAGAACCAAAGAATTGATCGGGAAAAACCGGGCAGCCCCTGTACAGATAAGCATTTGGTGAATAATACTGAATTCACTGAAGAACCTATTTGTACGGCTTCAGCAAAATATCAGAAGCTAAAAATTAATCAATTGCAATCGTTGAATTTACCTGCAGAAAAATATCAGCGGGAAGTAAAAATAGTGTTGGATAAAGAGTGTTTATGTATTGGCCTCAGTAATGCAGCAGCCATAAAATATGACCAAACATTTCTAAAAAATCTTCCTGCCGTTACGATTTGCCCGGGGCCAAATATTGCTTTTTTTTCAAAAACAGTTTCACTTCAGGAAATGACGAATCATATATATGGAAGGAACAATATTATAACAGATGCAGGGAGGCCGCATGTTTTCATTAATGAACTGTTTATTTATATCAATTATTTAAAAGATCAGATATTGGAAGAAACAGATAGTATGGATGCAAAAAAGGAAAAATACTTTTTGAGTTTTTATAATCAATTGATGTCTGGAATTAAATATTACAGGAACTTGTTCGACCTTCAAACGGGTTTACAAAACAGGGTATCGAAGATTTCAATGATCATTTAAACAAAGCTGAAGGAGCATTGAATACGCTGGGTATTGTTCATACCAGGACAACAGAATGTATCTGAAAAAAAAGATAAAGATTAAATATGAAACCACTTATTTATTCATGTTCCGGATGTTCCAGCGCTGCACAAATGGCCAATTATATTGCGATTCAAATTGATAGAAAAGGAATTGCTGACATGTCGTGTATCGCAGGGGTAGGAGGCAATGTGAAAAAATTAGTAAATACTGCGAAAGCCGGAAGAGAAATTATTGTAATTGATGGATGCCCGCTTGCTTGCTCAAAAGCCTGTTTAAGTCATCATTCTATAGAGCCTGATTTGCATTTTGAACTCACTGCTTACGGTGTTAAAAAACAAAATCATGTTGACTTTGACCAGGAGCAGGCAGATGAACTTCTGCAAATGATTGCAGTGAAAAGTGAAGAAAATAATATATCTTCTTTAATGAATATTGCCGAAAAATATGAAACAGAAAATTGAGCTGTTATCACCGGTAGGTTCTTTTGAAAATTTACATGCGGCTATCCAGGGTGGGGCAGATGCGATTTATTTTGGTGTAGAGCAGCTCAATATGAGAGCTAAATCCATCAACTCATTTTCGTTGGATGATATTAGCAGGATCAAAGCGATATGTTCTCAAAATAATATAAAGGCTTATATCACGCTGAATACAGTAATGTATGAGCATGACATGCAATTGCTAAAGACCATTTTAAAAGAAGTAAAAAATCAGGAGATTGATGCAGTCATCGCTGCGGATTTTGCAGTAATGGAATTTTGCAAGCAACTAAAAATTCCGGTTCATGTTTCTACACAGGCAAACGTAAGTAATATTGAATCCGTAAAATTCTTTGCTAATTTTTCTGATGCGGTTGTGCTTGCCCGTGAGCTTACTTTAAAACAGGTAAAACAAATTACAGATGAGATTGCAAGAAAAAAAATTAAGGGAATTTCAGGAGAACTAATGAGAATAGAAGTGTTTATTCATGGCGCTTTGTGTATGGCTATTTCCGGTAAATGTTATTTGAGCCTGCATTCTCAAAATTCCTCTGCAAATCGTGGAGCCTGTGCTCAGAATTGCCGCCACGCCTACAAGGTAAGAGATATGGAAACCGGTGAAGAATTAATGATAGACAACGAATACATTATGTCGCCAAAGGATCTCTGTACCATCAATATTTTAGACCAGGTAATTGAAAGCGGGGCTACAATTTTAAAAATTGAAGGAAGGGGCAAAGGGCCTGAATATGTTTATACGGTTACCAAATCCTATTGCCAGGCGATTGAGGAAATACAGGCGGGGACGTACACACAGGAAAAATCTGAAGCCTGGAAAATAGAACTGAACAAAGTATATAACCGGGGTTTTTGGGAAGGATATTATTTGGGAAAGCAATTAGGGGAATGGACGATAAATCCCGGATCGGCTGCTACAGAAAAGAAAGTGTATGTAGGGAAAGGAAGTAATTATTTTTCTAAAATAAAAGTTGGTGAATTTATCCTGGAATCCGGCAGTATTGCAGTGGGTGATACGTTATTGGTAACAAGCCCTGATTATGGAATAGTAAAAGAAAAATTGATATACTGGTAGTAAATGGGATCGCTGCAGAAAAAGCTGTAAGGGGCGACCTGGTTACTTTTCCTTTGGATAAGAAAATAACTTCAAGAGATAAGTTGTATAAAATGGTAGAAGAAAATAATGGCTAATATTGTTCAATATAGAAATAAATGTATTGGCTGTGGAATCTGTTACGAAATGATGCCTGAGATTTGGCGTATGTCAAAAAAAGACGGGAAAGCTACTTTATTAAAAGCTGTTTTGAAAAAGGATGTTTTTGTTTTGCCAATTGTTCATTCAATGATAGCAGAAGCAAAAAGAGTGGCACATGCTTGCCCGGTAAAAATTATCCGGGTAAATGAATTTTAACCATAAACAGAGTGAAAATCTCTCGTCGTTTATGAAATCTTTCTTATCTAGGGTCTAGGGTTGCCAACCTTTCAAAGGTTGGCAACCCTGTAACAGTTGGGATAGGTGCACCTGTCCCGTTTTTTACTGGAACACCAATCTGCGTCTAAAGAAAAAGCCGCACTCAAATAAAAAATGTGCGGGCGGCTTTTTATATCAAATAATCTATCCGGCTGTTATTCTTTCAAAACCTTTATAGCATCACCATTCGCCAGTTTCAATAAATAAATACCAGTGGACAAGGTAGTTGTATTTACTGCCTGCTGTAAGTTATCGATTTGAATTATTTGAATCACCATTCCATTTGCATCCAGCAATAACGCCCTTGTATTTACCAATGAAGCATCCACCGATAATGTAAACCTATTTTTTACAGGGTTAGGGTAAACAGTGGCCTTTTCTTTTTGCTGGTTGGTTACACTGACAATAGGACTGTAGGTAAACGCTCCATCAATGTCTATCATTTTAAGGCGATAGTAAACTGTACCATTCGAAGAAGCATCATCATAACCATAAGCATGAGCGCCAACACCCGCTGCTGGTACTGATGTAATCGCCGTAAAGTTTATCCCATCTCTGCTCTTTTCAATATCAAAGGATTTGGTATTTACTTCACCGGCTGTCTGCCATTGCAGTTGGTTGTATCCGGTTTGTTTGGTGCAAGTGAAGGATAATAAATGTAGTGGTAGTGCGCCACAGCCTGATGCCTCGCCATCGCCTGTTGGGGTAAGATTGGCGGTAGCTATCAGGTTACTCCGGGCACCCGCACCATTACAATATTTTAAATTGGCAGCGCCAAAACTTGTGGCCACAGGGTTTTGACCGGAAGCATTCCAGCCTATGAGCGTAGCATCGTAATTTGCTATACTCATACCACAATTGTCTAAAAAATGACCCATATTGGTAGCTGCATTAATATCCCAGACAGGCAGGGATTGGTTGAAAGCACTGGCCTGGTAAAACATGTAACTCATATCAGTTACCGCAGCAGTATTCCACCCACTTATGTCCTGGTTGAAAGCCCTGGCCTGAAAAAACATGAAACTCATATTAGTTACTACAGCAGTATTCCATCCACTTATGTCCTGGTTGAAAGCACTAGCCATGTAAAACATAAGACTCATATTGGTTACCGCAGCGGTATTCCACGAACCAATACCCTGATTGAAAGCAATAGCCAGGTAAAACATATAACCCATATTAGTTACCGCAGCGGTATTCCACGAATCTATATCCTGGTTGAAAGCACTGGCTACGGCAAACATATTATTCATATTAGTTACCGCAGCGGTATTCCACGAACCTATGTCCTGGTTAAAAACTCTGGCTCCGCTAAACATAACACTCATGTTAGTTACCGCACCTGTATTCCACGAACCTATGTCCTGATTGAAAGCACTGGCTTGGGAAAACATACTATTCATATTAGTTACCGCAGCGGTATTCCACGAACCTATGTCCTGGTTGAAAGCACTGGCATTGCCAAAAAGGGAAGACATATCAGTTACCGCAGCGGTATTCCACGAACCTATGGCCTGGTTGAAAACACTGGCCATGTAAAACATGAAACTCATATTAGTTACCGCACCCGTATTCCACGTACCTATGTTCTGATTGAAAGCACTGGCATTGTAAAACATGTATCTCATATCAGTTGCCGCAGCAGTATTCCACAAGCTTATATCCTGGTTGAAAACACTGGCCAGGTAAAACATGTAACTCATATCAGTTACCGCACCGGTATTCCACGTACCTATGTTCTGATTGAAAGCACTGGCTCTGTAAAACATGTAACTCATATTAGTTACGCCGGCGGTATTCCACGAACCTATATTTTGGTTGAAAGCAGTTGCCTGGGAAAACATGTAACTCATATCTGTTACTGCAGCGGTATTCCACGAACCTATGTTTTTGTTGAAAGCACTTGCCTGGGAAAACATGTAACTCATATTAGTTACAGCGGCGGTATTCCACGAACCTATATTTTGATTGAAAACGCTAGCCATGTAAAACATGTGATTCATATTAGTTACGGCGGTTGTATTCCACGAACCTATGTTTTTGTTGAAATTCAGAGCCCGGTAAAACATGAAACTCATATCAGTTACTGCACCCGTATTCCACGAGCTTATGTCTTGGTTGAAAAGGGCTTCATTGGAGAAACTTTCACTCATATCAAACATGTGACTCATATCAGTTACCGCAGCGGTATTCCACGAGCCTATGTTTTTGTTGAATAATTTGGCTTGCGAAAACATGTAACTCATATCAGTTACCAAAATGGTATTCCATGCACTGATGTCCTGGTTGAAATTACTGGCGTGGGAAAACATGTAACTCATATCTTTTATCTTATAGGTATGCCAGGTGTTAAAAGCAGTAGTACCTTTCAATGCAGTACAACTGTCAAACATCTTTCTCATACTAACAACATTTTGAAGTATTGGAAAACCCATAGAAGTAACATCTAAGTTGCTGCATCCATAAAAGGAGTTTTCAAAACTTAGCCAGCCCATAGTTGAGCCCCATTGGCTGATAGTTAATAATTTTTGACAATCTCCCGCATTGTTAAAAAAAATAGCAGGAAATGTGCCACTGATACGGATGGTATAAGTACCCGCAGCGGCATAAGTATGTGTGGAGGAAGTTGTAAGCGCTGTACTCGTTTCACTATCGCCCCAATTTACATTATAGTTATAGGTATAAATACCATCATTAACAGGTATGGTAAATTTTGTAGGGCCAGATGTTCCAGGGTTATCAGTCTTTACCGTTATTACGAAATCAGTGGTTTGGGCAAAGCCCGTGGTAATGGCAAAGGTTAGGAAGGCAACCAGTAAAAAATTTAATTTGAAGCCTGGGCAAATTAGTTTGGAATGGTTTTTCATAAGGTTGAATGTAGTCTTCAACATAGTTTTTGAATTTAAGTAATAAGGAATTAAACATCTGAAATTGTCACCGGCCGTCCACCATTGACTATTTAAATCTTTAGAATTAAAATCTCAACTAAAGGAGATAAATACATGAAACAGGAAATCTTATTATTTCAGTAAAATTTATTTTTATGCAAAACGAATAATAAAAGACATTATTATCCTTTATTTTAAAAAATTTTAACAGGTACCCTTAATGAAGTAAATATCTACTATAGCATATATTACAAAAAAAATAAAGTACTTGTGCCGTTTCACGCTGCTAAATAGTTTAAAAAAGAACTGCTAAATGTAATATTAAAAGAGGCAGGTATTTAAACAAGAAAAGGATGAAAAGGCCAAAAATTAGAATTACAATCCTCAGAGAGGATACGAGGTACAGCAAATTTAAGGCATCATTTCATAGCAGATATTACAGCCGATACATTTTTTTCTATTTTTGTTTTGCCAATTGTTCATTCAATGATAGCAGAAGCAAAAAGAGTGGCACATGCTTGCCCGGTAAAAATTATCCGGGTAAATGAATTTTAACCATAAACAGAGTGAAAATCTCTCGTCGTTTATGAAATCTTTCTTTTTTACACTGCAAGTAAAATTGCTACATAATGACAAACAGCAGCAGCCAGCACAAAGAAATGCCAGACCGCATGATTATAAGGATATTTTTCCCAGAGATAGAAAATGACGCTTAAAAGATAGAGACCGCCACCGATAAGAATCATCGTCATTACAAGACTGGGAATATGAGTAAAGAAAGTACTTCCGCCTACAACCAGGATACCTCCCATAGCTACATACACGATCGTAGAAATTATATTCCATTTTCCGGTAAAAAATATTTTAAACACAATTCCCAATGCCGTGAGGCACCACAATGGCTTTATGTGCATATTCATTTTGCCTTGTAAATTCTTTGATATCTCCAAAAAGTGTTGAAACATTACAATACACTTTAACTAATTCAGCATGCAGCCCCAAGCCTTCAAGAATGGCAATACTTTTAAATAATATTTTATAGCTGGTTGAAACTCATTCTGATTTTTAATCGGTTTGCTAAGTCGCTATAGGCAGTTGCTTCAGATTTTCTTGCTTTTGGATTGCCTGATTTTTGGTAAAAAGAATAGCGGAATCCAGGCTTGCTTTTGCCCGTGTATCATTCCTGGAAGTATTATATAAAAATGATTGGTTTTGATAAATACGTCCCAAATAATAATATAGATTTTTTTTCCTCCCGAATTTTATTGCCTCCCTGTATGCCTGGTATCCCTGGAAGTATCTACGAGTTCATAATCTATAGCGAGACGCATCGTACTTACAACCCTGTTTGTATCAGCCATGGGCTGTTGCAATTCGTTCGATATACTATCAACAAGATGCTGCTGTGCTTTGGCAGCATTGAGCACAAAAAAGAAGAATATATATGCAGCTAATATTTTCTCCATATTGTAAATTAAATTATTACACTCATTATACAAATAAACGGCAATGCAAACTGTTGTCACTCCTCCTTTTCCATGATTTTTTCTCTTTTAAAAAAATTCTGTTTTTAGGGGATGGGCATATCAATTTTTCATAGCCATTTTTACATCATTAATACTTTCAAAAATATTCAAAAAATCCCCTTTTTACAGGATTAGCAACTGCATCATATCAATATACTTTTATGGTATAAAAATTATTAACATGAAAATCATTTTAACCATCTTAGCCATCGCCTTATCAACTTCCAATTCACAGGCGCAACTTTTAAAAAAGCTTAAACAAAAAGCAGAAGTAGCAGCAAATAAGGTAGTAGATAAACAGGAAAAAAAAGAAGATGGCAGTTCTACTACAGACAACGACACAGACAAAAAAACAACTGCCGGTGCCCAATATAATTTAAAAGTTTATAGCAAATTTGATTTTGTACCAGGAACGACTATTTTGTATTACGACAATTTTGAAAAGGACAATATTGGCGAAGCACCACTCGGATGGATCACTTCTACATCTGCAGAAGTCGTTACGATTGATGGACTGGAAGGTAATTGGCTAAAATTAGCTTCTTCCAGTTCAAATCATATTACCCGCAGTAAAAAGCAAAGCTGGGGAAATAATTTTACTGTTGAATTTGATTTATTGATTGTTAAAAATACGTACGACCCCCGTATTGATATTAATCTTATAAATACAGGTGGCGACCTGGTAACAGATGAAAATATTTTACGAAGCAATAAGAAACCTGCTATCAATTTTTCTGCTATAATTGTTTCCGATAATAGGAGCCGGTCCAGTCTATATGCCATGGACAGGAAGCTGTCTGATGTGATGACAGAAAACTTGCCCTACAATAATACCACCCCAGTACATATTAGTATGTGTGTTCAGGGAAAGCGTTTCAGAATGTGGTGGAACGATAGAAAATTGTATGACCTGGCAGCCGTAAGTGAAGAATATCTACCCAATCAATTAGCGTTTTCATTCGGCAGTGTAGGTGGTTCAGATTTTTATGTAAATAATATTCGCATTGCTAAAGATGTGCCTGATACCCGTGCCAAATTAGAAGAAGGGAAATTAATAAGCAACTTATTATTCTTTACTGGCACTGCAAAACTGAAACCGGAAAGCATGGGAGCCTTGTTGGATGTAAGTAAAATATTAAAAGATGCAACGGCACCCGTAAAAATTATCGGGCATACAGACAGCGATGGAGATGACGCTGCTAATTTAAAATTATCACAGCAAAGAGCGAATGCCGTAAAAGATATTTTAGTAAGCCAGTATAATATTGATGAAAGCAAACTCACCACAGAAGGCCGTGGCGAAACGCAACCTATAGCAGATAATAAAAGTGCAGAAGGCAAAGCACAAAACCGCCGGGTAGAATTTATTTTTAAAGCGGAGGCCGATAAATATGTACGTCCGGCAGGTGTTGCCGCTACCTCAGATTCAAAACCTGCCAGCACTGCAAAATCAACTACTGCAATAAATACAGATGTATCTGCTGTATCGGGTGCTTCGGTGGTAAAACTGCAAAGCAAATTATTAAACATCAATCTTCCTTTTGCCCAGATTATGAAAACCGCTGATAACCGCTACACTTTTACGGCCAGCAAAGAAGAAGGAAATGGTAAAGAAAATTATTTAAAAATAATGCTGGTATCGGTAAACACTGCATTGAAATCTGAAATTTTTAATTTTAAAGAAATCAATGAAAAACAACCGCTCTATGGTACAAAGAAGTATGCCGAGATAAGTAATAACGAAGCGATACTATATTATGGTGCTGGCCAAAAACCTTTTATCTATAAATTTTCACCAATCATCGCAAATGGCACCATGGCCTCTTATGTAGATAATACGTTGGCAAGACATTTACCTGCCTCATCACCCAATTGCAAATTCGTAATTGAAAAAGTGGAGAATGGAAAAGCAAGTGGGTATTTCACTTTTGGTATAATGATAGAAGGATTAAAACCGATAACAAAAGGCGATGCCATGGAGCAAACCTTTACAGATGGTTTTGCCGGTGAAATGAAATGCACTTTTAGTAATGTGCCGGTTTATTGATGAAATCAATGTTTATAAAAAAAACATCAATGAAAAAAAAGTTGCCTTTCTTGTTTTTACTATTTTCAGCAGTAATATTTTGCTTAAAAAGAAACATTTGATTTACTCTCTTACTCGCCACTAAAAGGTTATACAAATGAGGTGAAAGAAGCGGTAATATGTTACAGCTTCATCAATAAAAAAATAAAAGCAGGAGCCAGATTTGACATTTTAAAAGCACTATCAGCAAAGGTAATATTGAAAGCGATTTTAACAGTGAATGGGAAACGCTTCCAAAATGGTTGGAACCCAAGACAAATAGCGATCCTATTAAAGCCAAAATATAAATCTTCATCTTTTAATTTTTAATTCTTAACTTTTTAATTGTTCTCCTCTTCGTAATTCGTAATTTTTAATTCGTATTTTAATCGAGTCCACCACATAATACACCACCGGCACTAAATACACCGTAAGTATCAATGAAGATAAAAGTCCGCCAATAATCACCCATGCCAATCCATTCTTCCATTCACTGGCACTTCCTTTTGCCAAAGCAATCGGCAACATGCCAAAAACCATGGCCATAGTCGTCATCAGTATCGGGCGCATTCTTGTCTTCCCTGCTTCTACCAGTGCTTCTTTAAAATGCATCCCTCTTTCTTTTAACTGGTTGGTATAGTCCACAATAAGAATGGCATTTTTCGTTACTAATCCCATCAACATGATTAGGCCTAATAAAGAAAATAAACTTAATTGATTCATGGATAAGTTCAGCGCTAAAAATGCACCGATAACAGCGACCGGAATAGAGAACAATACCACAAACGGATATACGAAATTATCATATAGTGCCACCATAATCAGGTAAATCAAAATAAAAGAGATCAGTAAAACAGAAGCCAGAGCACCAAAGCTTTCATTCTGTCTTTTTATATCTCCGCCCCACGCCATATCAATACCGGCAGGAAGTGGATACTTTTTCAAATAACTTAATACATCATCCGCGACTGTTCCCGAAGGCCTTCCCAAAGCGTTTGCAGTAATGGTAACTGCTGGTTGCCGGTCTTGTCTTTCCAATAAAGAAGGGGAATTACTTTGAACCACATCAGCAAATTGAGACACCTGGACAGGTATTCCTTTTGGATTGATGATGTTCATTGCTTCGATGTTTCCCCGGTTTTTCCTATCCAGGTTATCCAACCAAATGCGCACCGGGTATTCTGTTCCATTTCTTGTCAGCGTAGCATCATTGTTACCGGAAAATGCGGTTCTTAAATTCATTCCTACATAGCCTGTTGAAAGTCCGAATCGCTGCATTTTATCTTTATCAGGAATTACCTGGAACTCAGGACTGCCTTCTTGTACAGACAATTGCACATTATCTGCTCCCGGTATATTTTCCAACGCATCTTTCAAACTATCAGCGGATTGCATGACGGTCTTCTGATTATTTCCACTCAAGGTGATTTCAATTGGAGCAGAGCGGGGGATTAACCCGATCGCTGCCATGGAAAATTGTATTCCCGGATATTTATTTTGCAAAGCACTCCGCAATTTGATCATGTATTCTTCAGTAGATTCTTTAGGCCTTTCTTTTGTATCTTTTAATTGGATTGTAAATTCTGTTTTATTAACTGCTCCCACACCCAGGCTGCCAATACCTGTACTTGGTCCGCCGACATTACTGAACAACGTAGCTACTTCCGGCTGCGCAGAAATAAAGTTTTCTATTTTGTGCGAGGTGATGTTGTTCTGTTGCAACGCCGTGGTCTTATCATATTCCATGTACATGCTGAATTTCCCCTGGTCGCCTGTTGCAATTAATTCTTTCCCGATGATACCTGCTTTCATCATCACACCAGTGAGCACGAATAATAATACAATGGCTCCTACGGAAATTAATTTATGATTTAATACCCAGGACAATTGCCTGCCATACCAATTAATAAAGCGAGTCAACTGTTCTTCAAACCAAAGTAAAAAGCGATTGAAAATATTGGTTGGTTTCATGTCTTCGGCTTTACCAATACGGGAAGCAAGCCAGGGCGTCAATGTAAATCCTACCAGCAAACTGGTTAAGGTAGAAGTGATCACTACTACAGAAAATTGCTTGAGCATATCGGCAACAAAAACCTGTAAAAAAAGAATCGGTAAGAAAACCACTACATCCACCAGCGTAATAGATACCGCAGCGAATCCTATTTCCATACGGCCATCTAAAGCGGCGGTGCGTTTATCTTTTTTCATATCTAAATGCCGTTGAATATTTTCCAACACCACCGTCGCATCATCCACCAGGATGCCGATGATCAACGACATGGCAAGAAGCGTCATCAGGTTGAGTGTGTAATTTAGCATCCACATAACAGCAAATGCCGTTATCAGGGAAGTAGGAATAGCAATTAGAACGATTAGAGAGTTTCTAACGCTACGCAAAAACAAGAGCATAACCAGCGAGACCAGAATCACCGCCATCCCCAAATCCTCCACTACAGAATTTACCGCAGCAATAGTATTTTGGGTACTATCGTCGGCGATAGCAAACTGCACATTTTCAGATTCATTTTGGTTTTCTATGGATTGTAATTTTGCATGTACCGCTTTGGATACATCCACCGCATTGGCGTCACCCTGCTTTTTCAGGAGCATACCAATTCCATTTTTACCGTTGTACCTGTTTACAGAAGTAATCTCTTTGATGCCATCTGTTACAGTAGCTACATCCTTCACATACACAGGACTTCCCGGTATAGGCATGGCTACCTGTACATTTTTAATCCCTTCAACATCTGAAAATTTTCCGGTAAGCCTAACTGAATTACTTACATCATCTGTTTGTACTTTTCCTGCCGGTATATCAATACCGCTGCGGTTGATGGCTTCGGAAACCTGCGTTAATGAAATGCCATACAACTTTAGTTTTTCCTGGTCCACCTTTACCTGAATTTCTCTTTCTTCTCCTCCCAAAAGTGTAATTTCTGCCACTCCTTTTATTTGTTGCAATTGAGGCAAATAATCATCTTTCATCTTTTGATAAAATTCTGGTGCAGGTAGATTACTGGTAGCGCTTATCTGCATGATCGGTAAATCATTTGGCGACACTTTACTCATCTCAGGATTCTTAACATCCGCCGGCAAATCCTTGCGTATATTATCAATGTATCGTTGTGCATCCTGCATGGTCTTATCCAGGTCAGTACCGTATTTCATATTAGCAATGATCACGGAAGCATTGGGTAATGATTTGGTGACCATATAATCCACCCCTTCCAGGTTTGAAAGTGCATCCTCAATTTTTTTGGAAACCGAGCTTTCCACTTCTTCCGGTTCAGCACCGGGATACATTGTTTTTATTACTACCACCGGCTGATTAAAATCCGGCATTAATTCATAGCTCAGATTCTTAAACCCGATAATGCCGAGTAAAGTAAATAGCCCGAATAATACGATAATTAGTGAGGGGCGCTTTATGGATATTTGAGTAATGTTCATGATGGTCAATGAAGAATTAAAAATGAAGAATTAAGAATTGCTTTGCTTGGATGAAACTAAAATTGAGGAAAGAATTTTGCAAAGCTCCTCTGTGTCATTAAGTAATTCTTTTGCCTCTCTTTCATCTAAACTATTTGTTGCTTCCAGCAGGCGAAGCCAATATTTGGTTTCTCTGGCTTCCTTATATGCGATAGAAATTTTTGCGATAAAATCCTTTTTTGATTGTCCGCCAATAGCTTCTTCTACATTAGCACCAATACTCGTACCACTACGAATAAGTTGTTTTGAAAGGATGTACTCCCTTTTTTCTGATTGCAGGTACTTAAACGCATTTACAATTCGTATTGCAAATGCGAAACTTTTCTGTTGAATAATGTTCTCTTTCATTTTCGTTTTTTTAAGATGTTTTATTTGACTTAATTCTTAATTCTTAATTATTAATTTTTAATTGATACGAAGGCTCCCTCATACAAATTGATAAATCCTCCTGTAACAATGATGTCTCCTGCATTAAGACCTTCTTTAACAACTACTTTATCCGGCAATCGCTGTGCAATAGAAATACTATGAAGTGTGGCTTTATTATTTTTAATTAGATAAACCTTTGGCTCTATATCTGAACCTACAATAGCTGATGAGGGAATAACCAAACCATCATTTTCATGAAGTTCTGCAATCAACACCTTTCCAAACATGCCTGATTTTATTTTCAGGTCAGGAGAATTATTAATTAAAAATTGAACAGGGAAAGTATTCGCCTGGTTGCCTTTGCTTCCAATTAATATGGTCTTACCGGAAAAGTCAAGATTGCTGTAAGCATCTGCCTTTACCGGGTAATTCTGATTGAGATTGAAATAATGCAATTCATTTTCAGGTACACTAATAGTAAAGCGCAAACGTGAAATATCAGTTATTTGAAGTAGCGGCATTGCTGGGGCTGCAAATGCGCCGACCTCGGCAAACTTCATCGTCACAATTCCTGAAAATGGTGCTGTTACATTGGTTTTGGAAATTTGTTCCAGGATGGTGTTGCGTTGAACTTTCGCTGATTTTAAACCGAGTTGTGCTTTCTCTAACTGAACTCCCTGTATGGCATCGGCATTGGTTAAAATCGTATAGCGTTTTACATCAGTTTCTAACCCTTCTATCTGTACTGATACGGATTGAAGCTGTAACTTTAATAAGGCATCATCTATTTTTATCAACTGCTGACCTTTCCTCACATTGCTGCCCACGTCCACAAAAATCGCCTGAATTTTCCCTTGTGTTTCAGCGCCCAGTTTCACTTCCTTTTCAGGCTCAAAAGCGCCCGTAAAATATTGCTGCGCATCAACTGGCTGAAGTTTTAAAGTATCGGCCTGTACATTTACAGGCAGTTCTTTGTCGTAATGATAGATCTTACTTTGAGCCGTTTCTTTGTTCCTTTTCAAAAGGAAAACAACAACAGCTAAAATTACCAGCGTGACGAGGATGTAAACAATCTTTTTCATTTCTTATACTTTAATTCGTAATTTTTAATTCGTAATTCGTAATTTTTAATTCTTAATTGATTCTTAATTGTCCCGAAACTTTCTTCAACTCTAAATCTGCTTTCAAATAATCCACTATTGCAGCTATATAGCTTTGCTGTACTTCACGTAAAGCATTGTCCGCCACAAGCACATCATTCAAAGAAGCTACTCCTTCCTTCTGCTGAATGATTGTTTGTTCATAAATGGATTGTGACTGTTTAATCTGCTTCTCAATTAGTCCTATAGATTTTTGTGCTGTATTTCTTTGATTCATTGCATTCTCAATCTGCATCGTATTTTGTTCTGTTACCAGCGCCTGTTGCAATTCATTATTTTGAATTTCTATCTTCTTTTGAACCCGCTTTTTTCGTAAAATATTTCCGTCAAAAAGATTATAGCTCAATTGAACGCCAGCAAAACCGATAGGATGAAACTTTAAAAAATTATCCGGTTTTTTATCATACCCAAAACCATTGACACCATAGGTGCCGAATAGCGCAATGGTGGGCAAGGATGATTTTTTCAAAGTGCTCAACTCATTATTAAGCAGACGATTTTGCGTGGCAGCAATTTGAAAATCAAGAGAGGGTATCCTTGTATAACTCCCGTCAATCTGATAGCTAATATCATTTGATATTTCCATTTCTCTATCAGGTGAAATACCCATTGAAAATTTAAGCGCCTGCATCACCTGCTCCTGTTTGCTTTCAATAATTGCTTTTTGCGTATTTAATTGATCAACCTGGAGCGCCACCTTATTGACATCTGTTCCTTTGGCCATTAATTGCTCTTTAAGTATTTGCATCGTGCGCAACAGGCGATTTGCGTTTACCAGGTTGCTGTCAACAAATAAAATCTGTCGGTTTAGAATCTGTGCATTATAATACAGGTTGGAAATCTCAAAATAGATCTGTTCTTCTGATTTTTTTAATTGCAGTTTTGTTAACTCAGTAGCAATTTCAGTTGATTGAATGGCAGCTTTTATTTGCGGGTTATATAAAGGAAGCGTGAGCTGTAGATTTGCATTAATATTATGAGGTACGCCAAACTGAGCTTCTTTATATTTTCCTTCCGGACCTCCAAACAATGACAGCGGCATGAATTGGTAAGGTAGATTGGTGAAATATTTGTAATCGGTATTCGCATTTAATTTGGGTAATAAATTCCCTTTTGCTTCTTGCTGTTTTTGATTTCCTATCTCTATATTATTTCTTTGTATCTGTAAGTTCTTGTTATGGACCTGGGCAGAATCAATACATTGCTTCAAAGTCCAAATCTGGGCAGATGAAATCTGGCTGATTCCTATCAGTAAAAGAAGTAATAAGAGGATTTTTGATTTTCTATAGTGAGCGCTTACTAACATTATTTATAAATTTTTTTGATTTAATAAGACCCTGCCAATGGTGATTTAATATGTATCATTACTTTTACTTTTTTTTCATTTCCACCACCCACATCCCTCTCAGCTCATTTGCAGCATAACCGGTTGCTTTGTCTGAAGGATACAGCATTTTAATTTTCTTGTAGGTTTCCGGCTCTATCGTTACATCTTTATCGCCGTGACATTTTAAACACATGGCGTTGGTGACGATAGGATAATATCCTATCATTTTACCATTGATTTCGGCCATCAATGGTTTGGCGGTTTCACCATTCTGTATGTCGGCTTTCATCCTGTTGATGTAAGAAAGTTCTGTTTCATTGCCGAGGTTATTGGGATTACGGGGTTTGTCGGTTACCCTTTTTACAGAAGCTCCTAAAACTTTTGCCATACTGTCTGTAATTGGTATAGCTTCAATATTACAGAACTCAACGGCATATTTTGTTCCTTTGCTGTTAATGGCATTCATCAGATTTTTTCCCAAGACACTCTGGGCTTCCCCGGCTATTTTTTTACCTTCTGATAAATAATCAAATTGTGGTTGTTCCACCATATTTACGGATTCTTTCGGTGTTTCATTTTGATTGTTTGAGTTGCATGCATAAAAAAATACCATGAATAAAAAAGCAATTCTAAATAATATTTTCAATTTGTTTTTCATCATTCGTAATTTTTAATTCTTAATTCTTAATTCTCATTTGATTTTTCGATCATCTTCAACACTCCGTTCAGTACCTTCGTTCCATCTTTCACCAAATCAGAATTACGGCCAAATACTTTCCATTTCATCACCGCCATCCGCATGCTACCCATAATAATTGTGGACACTGTAGAAGGCCCCACAAAGTCACGAAAACTTCCTTCTTGCTGGCCTCTCTTCACAATGGCATCAATTTGGCCTTGCATCATTTCCATCATGGCCGATATTTTTTTCATGAGTTCTTTATTAAACTGAAAAATTCCTTCAGAAAAAATCACACTAACAATAGCCGGCTTTTGAGCAAATATTTTTAATTGTGATGTAAAAATATCTTTCAATAACTGGGAAGCTGTTCTTCCCTCTTTCGCTGCTATGGTGGTTACTCTGTCTTTCATTTCCAACATAAAATAATCTAAAAGGCCCAGCATGATTTCACTTTTACTTTTAAAATGACGGTACAAAGCCGCTTCTGAAAGATTTATTTCTGCAGCAAGATTTTTTATCGTCAGTTCCTGTATGCCATCCCTGTCTATAATTAGCGAGGCCAACTCCATTATTTCTATCTGCCTGTCAGTAAATTCATTTCTCATCATTTCTATACTTTTATTATTTTAAGAATGAAGAATACATCCATACCTGTTTTTCCTGGAACCGTATATAGTCACTCATCAATGCAATTGTTCCTTCATCATGTGCATCACCGGCCATCGTAAGAATCTCTCTTTGCTTTACGATAACCGTTTTAAAAGCATTCAGAATTTGCTCCACTGCACCAATACCATCTGAAACATTTTTGCTTTCTTTAATAGAAGAGATTTTAAAATAATCGGAATAATTATTTCCCGGTGTGTGTCCCAGGGTTAATATCCGCTCCGCTATTTCATCTATTTTTAACAACAGGTCATTGTATAATTCTTCAAATTTTAAATGCAATTCAAAGAATTTCTCACCTTTTATATTCCAATGATAACCTCTTGTATTCTGATAAAAAATTGAATAATCAGCCAGTAATTCATTTAATTTTTCTGCTAACTTTTTGGCTTTATCTTGTGGTAGCCCGATTAGATTTGTTTTTTCCATGATAAGTATATTTTACTTGTTTAAATTAATATTTTTCATTTTAAAGAAGGCCATACCGAGCCACACTACTGAAACTGTCATTGCGATTGCTCCAATTAAAACCAGGGCCGGTGGCAGTCCAAAATAAACTTCAGATAAAATTCCAATGGGCATTAGCAGCCCAGCCAATGCCAGCCAGGAAATTATTTTTGCATGTTGAAGTTTGTCTTTGAATTGTAGCAGCAGATAGCCAATGAGAATATTTAAGAATGCAAACAGGTTACCATGTACGTGGGCAAGCCTGCTTTCAAAATGTTTCCCGGCTCCATAAGAATTTATCCATTCTTCCTTGCCAGGTGCAAAATCACGAAGATAGATTAACAAAAAGCCATAAGCCATAAAAAGGCCCATGATAAGAAAGCCTGTCGCAATGTTTTTTTTACCTTCCATTTGATTTATATTTTATGTAAGTAAGTAAATATTCACTTACAAATGTAATTGATTTTTTTCTATTTGCCATTAATTTTTTAAAATAAGGAACCTGTTATAATATTTTGCCATAAGGCTGAGGTGCAGGAGTTTGCAATTCTTTATTCAGAAGGCATATCATCTCCTTTTTTTCAAACTGTTCCATTAGGATAAGGGTGCTGGTTAAACAATTAAATCATCCAAATAAAAAGGATTGTTTTTTTGGCTTTTTTTATGCTGAGGAATTCAGGAAACAGGCAAATCAAAAACTTGAACTAATAAAAAATGCCACATACAATATGCGGCATTTTTTATTTGATATCTTGTTATTACTTTAATTTACTTTGTAATTCTTCATTCATTTTTATATAATCGTCATTTTTATCTTCTTTTGCTAATTCAAGTGATTTTTTTGAACTGGCCATTGCCGCTGCTTTATCGCCCATTGAGTTTTCAATTTTAGCTTTATATAACCAAACCCAGTATGCGCCAGGGTTTTGTTTGGTTGCTTCAGTTATATATTCGAGTGCTTTCTTTTCATTTTTTTCGTATTCGTTATAAAATTGTGCTGCCTGCCAATATGGTTTTTTATCAGTTTGTAATGCGGCGTCTATCTGGCTGCGGATACGGTCATTTATCTGTGCCATGATGGGCAAACTAACCATTGTGTTTTCCCAGCTTAATTGCAGTTCGCAAGATGATGCTGTGATATTATTAAATTGGATAGTGAAATTTTCAACCGTAGGTTTTATTTTTTTTGATTCTACAGTAAAACGGGCCACATCCAATGAATCGGTGTAACCACTGGATCCCCAGTTTTTAAGGCCCTTATTTAATATAATATCCCAGCTTTCTTCATGTGGAATCGTGTATATCACATAAGATCCACTATCAATTTTTTTGCCTTTGATCATTACATCATCATTAAACTTTATGAGCGTAGCGGCATTGGCGCCTGTACGCCATAATTTATTATAGGGTACTAAATCTCCCATTACTTTGCGGCCCCTGGTGGCAGGGCGGCTATAAGTAACTTCTATCGAACTTAATGCAAAATCCTGCTTGAGGGTTTGGGTAGGCGAGGGTGCCGGCATTTTTATCTGTGCCCACCCGGCAGTAGCGATACACACAGCCGACATCAATAATAATTTTTTCATAATTTAATTTTTGAATGGTTTATTGAAAATGAATTTTTACGGTTTGATATACCATTTTATTGTTATTTACCAGTATCTGCATGGTTTCCTGTTGTCTTTCAGAATACCGTTGCAAGCCAAATAAACTGGCGGCATTGCCTTTATTAATGGCAATTTCCAAATATCCTGCAGAGTTAAATAAGGCTAACTTTTCGCCATCGGCTACATCTGCATAGGTTTCACTAATTTTATCTATTACTTCATCTCTTTTAAAAACAATACTAAAGCTCCTTCCTTTTCTTTGTTCTTCAAAATCTTCTTTGGTGATGTTCACGGTAACATTTTCAAAGTTATCAATAAAAATTATTTGCCCTTCTATCCAGTTTTTACCAAGCAGTGGCCGCAATGAATTTTTTACTACTATCGAAACATTTGGGTCACCTACATCTGGAAGGCTGGCTCCTTGTAAAATTTTATTCATGGCATTAGAAAATACCTGTACACAATACAATGCATTTTTTTGTTGTGTTTTGCCTAAAGAAAGCGAAACTACCTGTGTGGGTAGTTCTTCGAGTACCATCGTTATGAAACCATTATCGGGGCAACAAAAATATCTTCCATTATGTTCGGCAAGTAACAGGTGTTCTGGTTTTTCGTCAAAAAGATTAATTAAAATCAAATGAAAACTACCTTCTGGAAAATGTTTTATTGAATTTTTACAGATATATGCTGCCTGCGGATAATTAAATGGTGAAAGATTATGTGTAAGGTCAACAATATTTAAATTGGGATTGCTTTGCAATAATTGACCTTTTGCTGCACCGGAAATAAAATCCTGCATGCCGGTATCGCTAGAAAAGGTAACAATCGTCATTATAATAATATTTAAAATACAGTTTATCGGATCAGCTTCCCGTTTTTAAAGAAGAATTTTTTTGTGAGTTTATCCGTCCAGGATGGGAAAAATTTATTCATAAATACGGTTTGCTTTCCTTTGAAGGTAAGCACCAGGGTTCTTTTATTTGCTTCTATGGCTTGTATGATATGGCCGGCACATTCTTCAGCACTCATTAAAGAAGATTCATCTAAGGGGCTTTCACCCTGTGCTTCTCCTTTATTATTTAGCGCAGCATTACGAATATTGCTACGGGTAAACCCCGGGCAAACCCACATTACATTTACGCCATCTTCTAAAAGCTCAGTACGGAGCGCTTCCAGCCAGCCATTCAATGCAAATTTACTGGCGCTATATCCGCTTCTGCCGGGTAAGCCTCTGTATCCTGCAATAGACGAAATGCCAACGATCGTCCCTTTTCTTTCGATGATAGAAGTCAGCGCCAGTTTGGTACAGTATAGTGCCCCAAAATAATTTACGTCCATTAATTTGCGAAATACATCCATTTCTGCATCTTTCAGCAAAGAACGCATAGAAATACCGGCATTGTTTATTAAAATGTCAATACCGCCAAACTGTTTGATAGTGGAATTGATGAATAAGCTGCAATCATTAAAATTACTCACATCTGCCACAATACAATGCAGCGGCTGATCGCTATGCCTTACTTGCAGGTCGTATAATTTATCCTGATTACGGGCACAAGTAGCTACTTTAGCGCCCATGGGCAGTAGTTTTTCAATTAATGCCCTACCAATTCCTTCGCTTCCGCCGGTAATGGCTACTACTTTATTTTTAAAAAATTCACTCATGGTTATATCATTAAAACAAAAATAGGGCAGTTCATCGGGTGTACCATAAAGAAAATCTCCTTTTATTGAATAAAAAAAATAAACAGGCTGAAAAACTTTTGACAACAATCCTTTTTCCCTTATTTTTGCACTCCTTAAAAAAATTGATTCCGTAGCTCAGTTGGTAGAGCAATACACTTTTAATGTATGGGCCCTGGGTTCGAGTCCCAGCGGGATCACTAACCATCGGTAAAACAACCGATGGTTTTTTATGCCATTTCTTATTTTGAAAAGTAGAATTATTGAAATAACCTGGAATATAAAAAATCAACCTTCCTCATAAAAATCGGCAAGGCCGGCAAAATAAACTTCATCCCAGCCCCGGCAAATATCTTCAAATGCTTCATCGGGTATATTCTTATGCCTTAATTCTACCGAACTGCCTTGCTTATGCGGATGAATTAATATCATTACTTCAGAGGGTTCCGTTTGTTCTCCAAAATCCCAATGCTGTACCAGTTTTTTATCTTCTTCAAATGCAATATTTACACCCGTAATACTATCATCCCATAAAGAAAATGGAGTATCGGGTATCGGTTCCATCACGGCTTCTTCACCCGTCCATAATTTTAATAAAGTAGCCTGGGTTAAGGCTTTGTAAACATCCTGCGGAGATGCCGGAATGATATAATATTTTTTATAATCTTTCATGTGAACAGTTGAACAACAAATCTACCAACAATTAACATTTATCAGGCCATGTTTGTATTAATTTTGATGTAGTTTTCTTCGTTTATAAGATAAACCGCCAAATTTGAAAATTATGAAACCATTCATTTCATTTTTATTTTTTATTACCATTGTTTTTTGTGCGCAAGCTCAAAAATATAAATCTTTTAAAAGAAGTCCTAAAGGTGATACCCTCAATGCAATAACACAAGACGATAAAAAGATTGGTAAATGGGTAATTCATGTAGATGAATTAAGAGGCGAACCCGGTTACGAAGAAGAAGGCGTGTATAGTACAAAAGGTGAGAAAGACGGGGTATGGAGAAAATATAATTTGCAAGGAGATATCATTGGCGTTGAGAATTACAAAAATGGAGGTAAAGATGGAATACAACAATACTTTACTCCGTTGGGTGATTTAGTAAGAGAAGAAAGTTGGAAAGGATACGACCCTGAAAACCCTTATGACACCATTCCCATTTATGGCACGGGGAGTGGAGAAATTCTCGATTATAAAATAGTAAAAGCGGAACCCTATAGTGTAAAACATGGTGAGTGGAAATTTTATGATCCAAGTACAGGGGAACTTATAAAAAAAGAAGAATATAATTTAAATGTATTGGTGGTGCCTAAACCAAAAACAGAAGAACCCGTAGTTACAAAAAAGAGAGAAGTACCCAAAACAGCAGAAATGCTGGAGTGGGAAAAAAAGAACAGTGGTAAAAAGAAAGCGCTAAGAGAAGGACGTACAGGTTTGTAAAAAATGAAGAGATCATAAATATCAGATACCATTAAAAATATGCTTATCGAGATTCATCCCAAATTACCCATGAGAAATAAAGCCATTACAAAAGAGTTTTATATTCATAAATTAGGTTTCCGTGAATATGGGAATATGGATTATGAAGCATATTTGATGTTGGAGAAAGATAATATTTCCATTCATTTTTTTGAGTTTAAAGATTTAGTACCTGCTGAAAATTATGGCCAGGTTTACATTCGAACCAATGATATTGATGGGTTCTATAAATTCTTGCTGGATCATAAAATTGCGATTCATCCAAATGGTCAGTTAGCCATAAAACCCTGGGGCCAAAAGGAATTTTCATTGCTTGATCCAGATAATAATTTACTTAGTTTTGGGCAAAGCCTATAGCGAATTATGGTAAATTTTAAAAGTTGCGATTCTTATTATTTTTATGAAAAAGGATACCATACAAACTTTACATCCAAACCCCGGCAAAACAAACAAAAAAATTGCAACAGATAAATATCATTTTATAAAAGAGAATTTGCTGGCAATCTTATCTTGCTCAACACTTACCCATACTGAATTGATGGAAGCATTATATGCAAAAGTAAAAGATGATTTTAAGGGTGGGGTACAATGGTATGGGGAAACTGTGAAATTAGATTTAGAAGCCAGGAAAATAATAGAGCGGATCCCCGGCAAACGGGAAAGATATCGGTTGAAATATTAGTGGGCTATTATTTTATGCTACTGTATTTTATTTTGTTCCCAAAAAGTTCTAAAGAAAATCATTTGATAAGGAAGCCCTGTGGTCCAATAATTCCAGTTATGTATGCCTGTTCTTTCCATATAGCTATGCCTGATATTCAGTTTCATTAATTTCTCATGTAGCCGCCTGTTTTGCCTGATAAAAATATCACCGGTACCACAATCAATCATTATCGGGTATTTTTTGTTGTGTAAACTGTCAACCAGGCTGTAAACTGAATATGCATTCCATAAATCAGTATGGGAGATAGAATCACCAATTAATTTATCGGCGCCAAACCTGGCTACATCTTTTGTGAGTTCTACTGCGCCACTCATACTGCCAGCAGCTCCAAAAACATCCTGGTGCCTGATGCCCAGCATTAAGGCTCCATGCCCACCCATACTCAATCCTGTAATGGCACGGCCTTGCAAAGAGGCATTTGTTTTATAATGTTCATCAATATATGTTACCAGTTCCCGGCTTATAAATGTTTCATATTGATTGCTGCTATCCATTGGGCTATTTACATACCAACTGCTATAGCCGCCATCGGGGCATACAATAAGCGCATTGAATTCTGTTGCCAGTTTTTGGATTCCCGGCATTTTTATTGCCCAACTATTATAAGCGCCAGCATAGCCATGTAACAGGTACACAACGTTTAATCCTGATTTTATTTTTTTATATCCATCTGGCTTTATCAATACCACTTTTATATTTTTATTCATAGAAGTGCTGAAAATATTCAATGTGTCAATAGCCGTTCTTTGCTGGGCATTTACAGCTTGAGATAACATAAAAAATAGAGTGATAAAAAATAAACGCATAAGTAAAGTGTTAAAAAAAACTGCCGTTTTCCGGCAGCCTTTTATAAATTATTTAATTTCTTTTTGCATGGGGTTACTTCCCGAACTGGCGCCCCTTGGCATAGCCCTTCTTGCTTTGTATAATTGAAACTTAGAAGGTTCTGATTTTATATGCCAGCCATTATTGTTAACATCTATATCAGCCGTTTCACGCATGGGGTCTAATTGAATTGATGCCACTTCTTTATTTTTAATAAATGTTTTTACTACATTGTTTTCATTTTTTCGCCATACCTGCACTGCTATCCTTTCTATTTCTTTACTGCCATCTTTATAATTCCATTCAATGATAATGGGCATTACCAACCCTCCTTTATTTGAGAAACTGAGTTCGTACATATATTTATTACCGGCTATTTCTCTTTTTTCCTGAGGCGTTAAAGTGTCTGTATTACCCGAATATATAATGGCAGTAGGGGTATCATCTACTTTAGCTAAGCCCCTGTCGTAGCGCCAGTAAAAATCACGCAGGCTGGTATCTGCATCAGTAGCAAATACAATATTTTTATCTTCCCTGTTTCTTATTTTAGATACATCATCAAAAGAATTTAAAATGGGTTTAGAAATCGGTGCTTTAGTATTTACATCCTGTGTACCCCTGTTTTTAGCATCGGCATCTACCACAGCCCAGCGTACAGAATCTAAAGAAATATCGCAGGGATCGGTATTATAAAACCATCCTCTCCAAAACCAATCCAGGTCTTCGGCTGTGGCATCTTCCATGGTACGGAAAAGATCGGCGGGTGTTGGGTGTTTAAAAGCCCAACGCTTTGCATATTCTTTAAAACCATAATCAAAAAGTTCCCGGCCTAAAATAGTTTCCCGTAAAATATTTAAGCCGGTAGCCGGTTTGCTGTATGCATTGGGGCCAAACTGAATAATATTTTCACTATTGGTCATAATGGGTTCCAGCATATCTTTTGGTAGCTTCATATAATCTACAATTTTATAAGCAGGGCCGCGGCTCACCGGAAATTTATTATCCCATAATTCTTCGGTAAGGTATTCTACAAATGTATTTAACCCTTCATCCATCCAGGTCCATTGCCGTTCATCGCTATTAATGATCATGGGAAAAAAGTTGTGGCCTACTTCATGTATCACTACACCAATCATTCCATTCTTGGTTCCTTCACTATATGTACCATCGGGTTCGCAACGGCCATAATTGAAGCATATCATCGGGTATTCCATGCCATTGGCAGCTTCAATACTTTGTGCTACCGGGTAAGGATATGGTATTGCAAATTTTGAATAAGATTTAATTGTGTGTGCCACCACTTTGGTGCTGAATTTACGATATAGGTTATAGGCTTCTTTTCCATAAGCACTCATGCACATAATTTTCTTTCCATCTACAAATGTTGGCATGGCATCCCAAATAAATTTACGGCTACTTCCCCAGGCAAAGTCACGCACCATATCGGCTTTAAACTTCCAGGTTTTTGTTGATTTTAATTTTATTTTTTCTTTGGCCTTTGCTTCATTGAGGGTTACTATTTCAATAACATCTTTTGCTGTTTGCGCTTTTTGCCAGCGGCTCATCTCTGCTGCGGAAAGTACCTGAGCATAATTTTCACATTGTCCGGTTGCCATCACAACATGATCGGCAGGAACCGTCATGCTTACTTTAAAATTACCAAAGGTTAAGGCAAATTCACCCGATCCTACAAACTGGTGATTTTGCCAGCCCTGGAAATCGCTGTACACACAAAGCCTGGGATACCACTGCGTCATGGTAAACAAATCATTTCCATCTTCTGCAAAATGTTCGTAACCACCACGACCCCCGTATTTGGTACGCTCAATGATATTGTAATTCCAGTTTACTTTAAATTTAAATTGTTGCCCGGGTTTCAATGGTTGTGGCAGTTCTACCCGCATCATTGTTTTATTGATCGTAAACTTTAAATTTTTTCCCAATGCATCGGTAACGGCTGTAATATTATCCCCATACTCTTTATCATAAGGATTCTCCTTAAGTCCATCTACACTTATTGTAGCAGGCATACCATTGCTGGTTTCATACCCTGAATTATTTTTTGAGCTATGCTGGTTTTCATCTAACTGCAACCACAGGTAACTGAGTACATCGGGTGAGTTGTTATAATAGGTGATGGTTTCTTTACCGGTTAATTTACGGTTGGGTTCATCCAGTTCACAAACAATATCGTAATCACAGCGTTGCTGCCAATATTTTGGCCCGGGTGCGCCACTGGCAGTTCTAAATTCATTTGGCGTGGGCAGGATGGTGCCGAGTTGCTCAAAGCGGTTACCATGGTTACTACCGGGGTTATTCCTTATATCCTGTGCAGATAAAAAGAGGCATAAGCAACTTACAAAACAAGTTAGGATGAGATTTTTCATAAAATTTGTACTATAATGTTTCTTTATTAAAGATATATAAAATATTAAAGTGGCCATCGCTCAATACACATTTCTGTTGCTACGAGTAATGCTATTAATGACAGTACGGCAACCCAAATTCTGCGGTTAAGCCTTAATTTATTTACGATGAGCCAGCTTGCCAGCAGGATTAAAATGACTACAAAAATTTGTCCTGCTTCTAACCCCAGGTTAAAACTAAGTAAAGGAACCAGGATATCCTGCGATTTGGCCAGCATAAAACGAATAGAATTGGCAAAGCCCATACCATGTATCAGGCCAAAAGCAAGGGCTAAAAAATAATTAAGACGAAGGCTTTTAGCATCTAATGTTTTTTGTAGCAGGTTAAATAAAGCAGTGCATACAATGGTGAGCGGAATTAAAAACTCTACCCAATTACTATTAAAACGAATTACATCATATACACTCAATGCTAAGGTTAATGAATGGCCTATAGTAAATGCTGTTACCAGGATAAGCGCCTGTTTCCAATATTTGAGCAAGTATAAAGAGGCCAATGCCAAAATAAAAAGTAAGTGGTCCAGTGCATTAATATTTATAATATGATGCCAGCCAATATTAAAATAAAATGTAAAATCGTTCATGCATGTAAGTTTGCTATGATAACTTTGTAAATATCAGTTTTTGATGGTAAATAATAAAATGGTTGGGTTTAATGGTAAATAAATACTATAAATGGTTGTTGGGCTTCGTTTTGCTAATGGGTATATCAGCATTTGGAAAACATCCTATATATGTGAGTGTAACAGAAATAAACTGGAATAAACCTAAAAGCACACTTGAAGTGAGTTGTAAAATTTTTACCGACGATTTTGAAAAAACATTGCGAAATGCATACAAAACGCATGTGGACCTGATAAATCCCGGCAACCGGGCCAATATGGATAAGCTGGTGAATGATTATATACAAAAACATTTTAGTTTAAAAATAGACGGTAAGCCCGTTCATTTAAAATACCTGGGATACGAAGAAATAGAAGAAGGTATATATAGTTATTTTGAAGCAGATCATATATCAGAAGTACATACCATTTCTATTTTTAATAATCTATTGTATGAATACCAACAACAGCAAATGGGCATCATGCATGTAATTGTAGATGGGCAAAGAAAGAGTACCAAATTAAATAATCCTGATAGCAATACGAACATCAGCTTTTAACTGAACTTTCATTTGATGTGCATCATGCTTCCTCCAACTCCTGTTTGAGTTCCTGGGAAATAGTTACTAAAATTTTATCAATTCGTTGCCCATCCATATCGAGAATTTCAAATTTAAAATCTTTCCATTCAATTATTTCCCCTTCATGCGGAATGTGTTCAAGTTCATGCAACACAAAACCTGCAACCGTATCAAAATCATGTTCGCCTTCATTCATCCAGTCTGCCCTTTCAAAATAACTTAAAAAATCATAAAAATGAATTTGGGCATCTACCAGGTAACTTCCATCGTCTCTTTTTATAATTTCATATTCTTCCTGGTCAGTTTGTGGCACATCACCTACAATGGCTTCCAAAATATCGTTTAAGGTGATCATTCCTTCTAATGTACCGTATTCATTTACGATAAAAGCAGTATGGATTTTAGCCGCTTTCATTTTTTCAAGTAATTGGTACGCTTTATTATTTTCAGGAACAAAGAGGGCTTCTTTTATGAGTTGGTTTAGTTTTGTTTCGGGTGTTGCTTTCAGGAGGTCTTTTACATATACCAGTCCTTTAATGTTATCAATACTTTCTTCGCAAACAGGGTAGGTATTAAAAACAATGGTATTTAATTTTTGTTTTATTTCCTGTACGCTGTCATTGATATCGAGCCACACAATATCAGTGCGGTGCGTCATGAGCGATGTGATATTCCTATCGCCCAGGTGAAATACCCTTTCAATGATTTCTTTTTCTTCTTCATCAATAGAACCGTATTCACTCCCCTCGGCAACCATCGCTTTTATTTCTTCTTCTGTTACGGCATTATCTGTTGAAGCTTTAATTTTTAATATCTTAAAAATAAAATTTGTGCATTTTGAAAGCAGCCATACAAAAGGCATCATCAGCCTTGATAAAAAATTCATTGGGGTGGCTGCAGCCCTGGCAATTTTTTCTGCCCGTAACAGCCCGAATTTTTTGGGAATCAATTCACCAAATATGATAGAAAAAAAAGTAACGATAATGACCACAATGGCTGTAGCAATTTGCCCTGCATACGGACGAAAAATTTCTATATTTTCAATATAAGGTTTTAGGTGTCCGCCAAATTTTTCGCCGGTGTACACACCCGTTAAAATTGAAATAAGGGTAATGCCAATTTGTACCGTACTTAAAAACCTCTCAGGATTTTCGGCTAGGTCTAATGCTGACTTTGCTTTTCGGTCGCCCTTATTGGCCCATGCTTCTAACCTGCTACGCCGGGAGCTCACTAATGAAATTTCTGCAATTACAAATAAGCCATTTAAGAATATTAGAAATAAGACGATGAGTATTTCTGTCATATTATATGAAACCGCATTTTGTATTAAACAGTCTTGCCGGCAAATATCCTAAAATAAAGCCAATAACAGCACCGCAAGCTACATCTAATGGAAAATGAACCCCTACATATACCTGGCTAAATATGATGATAAACGCCCAAAACCAGAATAAATACGCCCATTTCCCAAGGAATGTTTTTAAAGTAAAATAAAAAAAAGCAGCCAGTGCAAAATGGTTTACCGCATGTGAAGAAGTAAAGCTGGAGCTGATGGGGCGGTAATTGAGCAGGAACCTCATACTGCCTGCCAGCTCCGGATCATTACATGGCCTTACCCGCCAAATATTATTTTTAATAAGGTCGCTACTTATAAAATTGGCCAATACGGCGAGTGCAATTACAAAAAGGATCCAAAGAAATTTATTTTTGTGGGCATTGGCCAATACAAATACAATAAGAAACAGGTATAGCGGCGCCCATGTATTGGGATTCCGAATGGCAGGCGCCAGCCAGTCTAAAAATGGATTGGCACAGGTACTGTTTATAAAGTGAAAGAATTGTTTATCAAGTGCAATAATAGAATGCATGGTATAAATATGAAGCAAAAATAATCATTCAATAGGGAAAGCTATGTTTTGCACATCTGTTAATTTTGTCTTTGGGTTAGTGGGCGAGTTGCTTTAGCAATGAATAACATTAACTTTGCCCCGTAAATTTTATGTAAATGGCAGTAAAAAAATACGGAACGCCCCTGGTACGATGGATCGGAAGCTTTTTGCTTTTTTTATTGCTATTCATGACACTATACCGGTTTTTATTTTTCTTTTATTATCAGCCGCCAAACAGGCCATTTACGGGATCGGCATTTTTATTGGGATTGCGGTATGATGCCAGGGTACTGTCTGTATTAGGCCTGGTAATGCTCATGCTGTCATGTATCCCGGTTTTAAATCCTTTTAAAAATTTACGCATCAGGATATTCTGGAAAATATTATTAAGCATGATATTTTTGGCGCTGCTTATTTTTTATGCAACTGATTTTTATTATTTTGATTATTTACATGCCCGGTTGAATGCTTCTGTTGTAAATTTTTTACAAGATGCTGCCATTTCATTTAATATGATGTGGGAAACATACCCCATCATTAAGATCATACTGGCATTTATTATTTTACTTGCCGGCTTTGTTTGGCTGCTAAACCGATGGTTTAAAAAAATTGATACCAGTCAAACGGTAACCTTAGGTAAGCGTAGTAAATGGGTTTTATATACAAGTATGGTATTGGTATTTGCAATCTTAATTTTTGGCAGGCTGGGCCAATATCCATTACGATGGAGCGATGCCTATTCCCTGGGCGACGATTTTAAAGCAGCCACAGCATTAAACCCGGTACAAAGTTTTTTCAGCACCCTTCAATTTAAAAACTCGGGGTACCAACGGTCGGCAGTAAAAAAAGATTTTCCGCTCATGGCCCGGTATTATGGTTTACCATTGACAGATTCTGCGACATTAAATTTTAGCCGTACGGTTCATTTTGCAGATACATTAATTAATAAACCCAATGTAGTGCTTGTGATCTGCGAAAGTTTTAGCGCTTATAAAAGTTCTATGTTTGGCAATGGCTTAAACCCTACGCCATTTTTTAATTCTTTATGCAACAATGGTGTGTTTTTTGAACGATGTTTTGTGCCTGCTTTTGGCACTGCAAAAGGAGTGTGGGCTGTTATTACAGGCGTGCCGGATGTAGAGCAAACCAAAACCGCCAGCCGCAACCCCGCCATGGTAGATCAGCATACCATCATAAATGATTTTAAAGGGTACGATAAAAATTATTTTATTGGCGGCAGTACCAGTTGGGCAAATATAAGGGGCCTGCTTACCAATAATATTAACGGCCTGAGGATTTATGAACAGGATGATTTTAATTCTTCTAAAGTAGATGTATGGGGAGTAAGTGATAAAAACCTTTTCCTGGGAACAAATAAAATTTTAGCCGAAAAGAAAATTCCTTTTTTTAGTATTATTCAAACAGCCGACAATCATCGGCCCTATACCATTCCACAGGAAGACCTGGATGAATTTAAAAAAGTAAATTATCCCGATGATACGCTTAAGAAATATGGCTTTGATGACAATGGGCAATTGAATGCATTCAGGTACAGCGATTTTTGTTTTCAAAAATTTATGGAAGCGGCAGCAAAAGAAAAATATTTTAAGCACACGATCTTCGTTTTTGTTGGTGACCATGGCCTCCGGGGCAATGATGCGGGAGAAATGTTTCCCAGAGCGTTTAGCAAACAAGGTATTTTAGCTCAGCATGTGCCACTTCTATTTTATGCACCGGCTCTTTTAAAACCACAACGGATAAAAGAAGTATGCTCCCAGTTGGATATTTTGCCCTCTATAGCCGCCCTGGCAAAAATTTCTTATACCAATACTGCAATGGGGATTGATCTTTTTGATACCAGCCGTAAGCAGCCCCGCCTGGCTTTTATTGCCGATCCCAACAAAAACAATGAAAGCGTTGTAAGCGACCGCTATTATTTTACACATGATTTTAAAACAGGAACCGAAGATTTTGTTTCTGTGGTAGATAATACCATTCCACAAAACGACAGTGCAAAAAATTATATGCGCAATATGTCCCGTGCATTTTTTGAAACAGCCCAATACCTTTTGCTGAATAATAAGAAAAAGCCATGATAATACTTGTGAATCGTTTTATCTTCGCAACCCAACAACGGAAATTATCTTGAACAAATTATTACAAAAATGGTTGGTCCCTAAAACCATTCAGTGGCTGGTGAAATTGTTTGTGATTTATGTGTGCATATTCACCGCATTCCGTATTGCTACAGTTATCTTTTTTAAGCCTGCCGATATTTCTGTACTGGATCTTTTCCCTGCATTTTGGCTGGGCTTAAAGTACGACCTGCGCTGGATTGCCATTATTTTATTGCCTATTTCCGTACTTTCTTTATATCCTAAATTTTCACCCTTTTACAGCAATAGAATGAAAAGGGTATGGACGATTTACCTGGGCGTAACAACCTTACTGGTACTGTTTTTTTATGGGGCAGATTTTGGCCAGTTTGCATATATCAATGCACGCCTGAATGCAGATGCTCTCATTTTTGCAGAAGACCCAAAAGAAAGTTTAAAAATGGTTTGGCAAAGCTATCCTGTTATTTGGATTTTGATAGGATTGGTAGGAGCTGTTTTAATGATGACCTGGATGTTCCGGCGTACACATGTACATGTGAGTGACCGGAATATTGAAATACATAAATTTTCTTTTCGTAGGCGCTGGCATGCTATGGCATTGCTTTTATTGGGTTGGTTTATTTATGGATTCTTTATGTGGAAACCATTAGATTTTTTCAAGGCATTTAGTTTGAATGATGAGTTTAAGAGCAACCTGGCACTGAACCCCATGCAGAATTTTTTTACTACCCTTCGTTTTAGGGAGCCAGATTATCATACACATGCCAAAGAATATTTTCCTGTTATAAAATCATTCCTGGGGTTAGATAGCGAAGCAACAAACTATACCCGAATTGTAGGGCCAAATAGTAAGGCCATTGAAAGCCAACCCAACGTGGTATTGGTTATTTGTGAGAGTTTTAGCATGTATAAAAGCAGCATGAGCGGCAACCCATTAAATGCAACTCCTTTTTTTGACAGTTTAACAAAACGTGGGATTTTTTTTGAACGCTGCTTTAGCCCAAGTTTTGGTACTGCCCGGGGTGTTTTTGCAACTATTACGGGCATACCGGATGTTCAACTGAGCAAATTCTCAACCCGTAATGAAGCTTCCGTAAACCAAAGGACCATTATCAATAATTTTGAAGGCTATAATAAATATTATTTTATTGGTGGACGTAGCCAGTTTAATAATTTCAGGGGACTTATCAATAATATACATGACGTAAAAATTTATGAAGAAGGGGATTTTCAGGCACCCGTTGTAAACGTGTGGGGCATCAGCGATAAAAATCTTTTCCTGGAAGCAAACCAGGTATTACATAAAGAACAAAAACCATTCTTTGCCATCATCCAAACAGCAGATAACCATCGCCCATTTAATATTCCTGCAGAAGACAGCGATTTTGTGCAACGTAATATAATGCCGGAAGAACTGGAAAAATACGGATTTGAATCTTTGAAAGAATTTAATGCCTTTTCTTATACCGATTATTGTTTTAAAAAATTTATAGATGCGGCTGCTAAAGAAAAATATTTTTCAAATACCATTTTTGTATTTGTAGGCGATCATGGGGTAGAAGGGGATGCTTCCGCCATATATCCACGTGCATGGACTGAACAAAGGCTGAGTGATGAACATATCCCTTTATTATTTTATGCCCCGGCATTATTTGCCCCGCAACATAGATCAGAAGCAGTTTCTCAAATTGATATTTTGCCTACCATTGCCGGTATGTTGCAACAAACTTATATTAATTCTACACTGGGCCGGGATTTACTAAGGCCCGCTAAAAAAGAAAATGCAGCTTTTATTATTTATCATGCACCGGGATGGATTGGCCTGGTAACAGATAATTATTTTTATCGTAAAAATATTAGGATGAATAAAGAAGAAATGGTACCGGTAAGAAATGATTCATTAAGTTTAACACCCCTTCAAAGAGATTCGGTAAAGCGCCATCTTTCTGAACTTACTTCGGCCATATATGAAACTGCCCGCTGGATGCTGGTAAATAATAACAATAAATAGGTTTATATTTTTTTCGCCCTGATCAATAAGCGGGGTGATTTGCGGATATCATAAGTTCCCAGTTCATAATTCCCAAATACCTCTTGAATCTGCAATCCCTGGTAAGAGAGCATCCCGGTAAAATCTCCCAATGAAAATTTTGCTACTTTTTCTGTAAACTCCATAGGTTCAGATTCAGCAGGATCCATTACCGTAATCTTTTTAAAAAAATATTGATCATCATACCATTTATTCACAGAAAAATGAATTCCCTCAATTACTTTTTCTGTATGGGCTACAAGCCGGTCTTCTGCATAATGCACATTCAAATAATCAATAACAAGGACGCCATTTTTCTTAAGCGCTTTTGACATACAACGCATAGCATCATCATGCTCTCTTTGTGTCCTGAAATAACCAAAACTGGTAAAGAGGTTAAAGGCATAATCAAAATAATTAATCCAGAATAATAACCGCATATCGTGGCGGTAAAAATGCAATTTATCGGTAGCAAATTTATTGGCTTCGTCAATACTTTCCACACTTAAGTCAATGCCAGTTACATCAAAACCTTTTGCAGCCAATTGACGGGCATGGCGCCCTTTGCCACATGCAACATCGAGCATTAGACTATCGGCTGCCGGTTTTTCATATTGTATTAATGTATCAATAAAAGCTGCTGCTTCTGCTTTATCCCGATTTTTATAAAGCAAATGATAATAAGGCGAATCAAACCAATTTTTGAACCAGGTATTTTGCATACATGCAAAGATAAGCCAAGATGTAAACGTGTCGCTAAGGAATTATTTATAAAATAGCTATTTCAGTATGAAATTTGCGCTCTATCATTTTAACCTTACAATCGGCTTCCGTGTTGTATATTTGCAGTTCTAAAATGATACCGATTCATGTCGCTGATTAAAAGTATTTCTGGCATTCGGGGCACCATTGGTGGCGAGCCCGGACAAAATCTTACTCCACCCGATATTGTAAAATTTGCCGCTGCATACGCAAGTTGGTTAAAGAAAAAAACAAAAAGAAATAATAATACTGTTGTTATCGGGCGGGATGGCCGTATAAGTGGTTCCATGGTAAAGGAACTGGTGAGTAATACTTTAATTTCAATGGGAATTGATGTTATTGATACGGATTTAAGTACAACCCCAACGGTAGAAATGGCTGTTGTGTTTTTAAATGCAGATGGCGGAATTATTCTTACAGCAAGCCATAATCCTAAAGAATGGAATGCGCTAAAACTTTTAAATGACAAAGGTGAGTTTATTAGCGCCGAAGATGGAAAAATTATTTTGGATAAGGCAGAAAAAGAAAAATTCACTTTTTCAAAAGTAGAATCGTTGGGTACTATTACAAAAAATGGAGATAGCCTTGCCATGCATATTGAAGCGATTGTGCAATACCGATGGGTGGATATTGACGCCATTAAAGAAGCCAATTTCTCAATTGTGGCAGATGTTATCAATAGCAGTGGAGCCATTGCGCTGCCTGCATTATTTAATGCACTGGGCGTTACCCAATATTCTTTATTAAATAGCGAGATCAATGGTAAGTTCGATCATAACCCCGAACCATTGCCCGAAAATTTAACCGCCTTAAGCAGGGAAGTGGTTGCCCAAAAAGCATCATTGGGTATTGCAGTAGATCCTGATGTTGACCGACTTTGTTTTGTATGTGAAGATGGAACGTTTTTTGGCGAAGAATACACCCTGGTTGCAGTGGCAGATTATATGCTGAGTTGCAAAAAGGGGAATACAGTAAGTAATATGAGCAGCACCAAAGCGCTTAAAGAAATTACGCTGAAACATGGCGGTGAATATACGCCCAGTGCAGTAGGTGAAGTGAATGTGGTGAATAAAATGAAAGAAACCCGGGCCGTTATTGGAGGAGAAGGTAATGGGGGTATCATAGTACCCGATTTGCATTATGGCAGGGATGCTTTAATTGGTATTGCACTTTTCTTAACGCACCTGGCAAAAAGTAAAAAAAGCATCAAACAACTTCGCAATACCTACCCTGAATATTTTATCAGTAAAAATAAAATAGAATTAAAGCAGGATGTAAATGTGAATGAGATCTTTGAAAAGATAAAAAGTAAATATAAATCCAATCCTATTAATACAGAAGATGGGTTAAAAATAGAATTTGAAAATGATTGGGTGCATTTAAGGACCAGTAATACAGAACCCATCATTCGCATTTATTCTGAAAGTAATTTTGAAACTACGGCAAATAATATTGCCATGAAATTGATAAAAGACATACAGGAAGTTTTATAACAGATATTAGCAATGAAAAGAATATATTTTGATAATGCCGCCACCACTGCAATAGATCCTGCTGTGGTAGAAGCGATGTTGCCTTACCTTACAGAAAAATTTGGAAACCCTTCTTCTATTTATTCCTATGGCCGTGAAACCCGCATTGCCATTGAATCTGCAAGAAAGTCAGTGGCTAAATTGGTGAATGCACACCCGGCTGAAATATTTTTTACAAGTGGCGGAACCGAGAGTAACAATACAGCGATCATTGCTTCGGTGAGGGACCTGGGTTGTAAGCATATAATAACTTCGCCCATAGAACACCATGGCGTATCGCATGTAATAGAATATTTAGATAACCAGGATTTGGTAAAAGTGAGTTATGTAAAATTATTGCCCAATGGCCATGTGGATATAGAAAACCTGGAAGATTTACTTGCAGCCTCTGAAGAGAAAACGTTGGTGAGCCTGATGCATGCCAACAATGAAATTGGAAATATGCTTGACCTGCATGAAGTAGGAAACCTTTGTAAATTATACAATGCCTTTTTTCACAGTGATACGGTACAAACGCTGGGCCATTTTCCGATTGATTTGCGGAATACACCTGTACATTTTGTAACGGGGGCTTCGCATAAATTTCATGGCCCCAAGGGGGTGGGTATTTTATATATCAATGAAAATATTCGGATAAAACCCTTTATGCACGGCGGATCGCAGGAAAGGAATATGCGGGCCGGCACCGAAAATGTGTATGGTATTGTAGGGTTTTCAAAAGCTTTGGAATTGTCAATGGCCGATTATGAAAATGATAGCGCTTATACAGGCACCCTGAAATATTACATGCTGGAACAATTAAAAAAAGAGATTCCAAATATTGGGTTTAATGGCGATTGCCTGGGCCGTAGTTTATATACCGTACTGAGTGTAAGCTTCCCAAAGTCAGAAAAAACGGAGATGCTTTTATTTAACCTGGATATACAAAATATTTGTGCAAGTGGTGGAAGCGCCTGCACATCGGGGGCCGAACAGGGGAGCCATGTAATTCGGGCAGTTAACAATAATCCCAATCAAATAACAGTGCGGTTCAGCTTTTGTAAACACAATACAAAAGATGAGGTAGATGAAGTAGTAGCTAAATTAAAAGAATTATTATAAGGCTCTCCCATCTTTCCAGGAATCATAACTTAAGCGCTTACTTTTTTTGTGCAGTTTTAGCTTCCAATAATCATTCATTACAAATTGTATCCTAATTTTTTTGTAAGCACAGCCGGTAATTTGGGTAATTTTTTTGTGTTTATCAAAAAGCTGTTAAGTTGTGTTATTTCCCTAAAAATATTATGCTTGTCCATAGCTCCTTGCAGGTAACCTGCGCCAGAACTGCCTCCCGTACCAATGCGGCTGCCAATCATCCTGCGCACCATATTGATGTGCCGGTAACGCCAATTGCCCAATTGATTATCCATTTCAATCAATACTTCCAGCAACTGGAACGGAAGCTCCAGCATGGGATAGCCCCGGTATAATAAAATGAATAAAGCAGCCCGGCAGGCTTTGGGGCTTAAACCACGACTTTCATCTTCTGTATAAAAAACTTTATTAAAGAAATCAATATTGTTTCTTTCACCTTCCATCAGGCCTTCAGTATAGATGCGTTGATATGTTAACCAAAATGGATGTTGAGCTGCATTATTACCAATTATTTCTCCTTCCCAATACTTATCATTTTCAAAAAAAGGCATTCTCTCTAACCAACGGTTTACTAATTGTAACAAGGATGCACCATCTTCTGCTTTTTTAATGATGTCAATTTCTTTTTGTTTTAGTTGAGAAGTATAATATTCTTTTCCAAAGCGGTCTTCAAACTTTAGGCCCAGTTTGGCTTCCAGTATTTTAAATTGCCAGCTTTGAAAACCCGATGCAGGTCTTAACATATCCCTGAACTCAAGGAACTCAATGGGCGTCATGGTTTCTAAAATATCAATTTGCTGTACCAATACCCTTAAAATGGTAACACTGCGGTGCAACCGGTGAACTACCGTTTGTAATTCTGATGAATTATCGTTTATAGAAGGCTGGTTCATGATTTCCAGTACCGAGCCTACTTCAAACAATACCTGCTTAAACCATAATTCATAAGCCTGGTGAATGATGATGAATAGCATTTCATCATGTGCAGGTACTTGCCCATCTTTAAAACTTTCGGGAAACTGGGCATCAATAATTTTATCTAATTGTAGGTATTCTCCATAGTAAACAGGCGTATGACTCATGATGGCAATTTTTTGCAAAAATACTTGCTATATTTTTAAAATGAAAGTTCAATGCAATTTTGAATAAAATACTTTTATTCAACCTATCACTTATATTCATCTGGCAGTTAAGCTGGGTATATTAAGTGCACGCCTTATCGTATCAAAATAACGGTTCCTTTTTGTTCTACTAGTTTTTTAGTATCAGCATGAATGTACCGCAATGTCCATACATAAGTTCCGGGATCTTGCTCATTTCCTTTGTAACGGCCATCCCATTTTTTTGTCCAATCGGTAGTATAAAAAATTTGCTGGCCAAAACGATTATACACTGCAAACTGAAGATTGTTTGCTTTATAAGCATTGAGCGGATAAAAATAATCGTTCAACCCATCCGCATTTGGAGTGAATGCAGCCGGTACAGCTATAAAACAATTGTTAATCACTTTTATATACTGTGTAGCAGTATCATGGCATCCGTATGTATTTGTAATAACCAGTATTACCGGCACTTCTATTACCGTATTTAGAAAATTATTTGTAAATGTTTGGGGTGGTGGGTTTTGTAAGGTAGAGGTTGCAGCATAATTAAAATTCCAATTCCAGGTGATAGGGCTATTGGATACAGAATTATTTTTTATAGTTGCTTTTTCACCCGGGCACACTAAAGAAGTAATTTCAAAATTTGCTTTCATATAATTATCGAAAGCTAAATTTATTTCGGCCGTATCGCTACATACCCCATTGGTTACAATTAACTTTATATTTCTTGGATTAAAATCAAAATAATCTTTTACGGGGTTTTGTAAAGTAGAAGTTTGAATGTTATCGAAATTCCATAACCATTCTGTAATGCCATTGAGGCCATTATGAAAAAAGGATACCTGGTTTTTTGTACATCCATATTGCAATTGGTAAGTGAAACCGGCATTTACCGTATCTTTTACAATAAAGTTTATGCTACTGGGTACAAGCGTGGCCTGGGCACACTCATCTAAAACAGGATTGCCATCGGTTCCGTTTTTTAAATGAACGGTATAGGTACCACCTTTTTGAATGGGCTTATCTAAATTGAGTGTGATGGTAAAACTTAATCCATTTTCACAATTTCCCCTGGCAGCAATGATATTTACAGAAGAGGGGCCGGTAATTGTAAAATCAGATCCATCAGCGGCAATCGTATTACACATCATTCTTTTTCTAAAAACCAATTCTAATGTTTGCGGGGCACATTTTACCGGAACAATACTATCCATAGGAGTAGGAAACAATGGATATACTGTAAACTGTACACTATCATCTACGTTAATTTCATGATCACAATTATCTTTTAGTGTATTGTTATCAGTTCCCACTTTTGCATATAGTGTATGGGTACCGGGAGGTAATGGCATATTCACCGTTAATTCTACACTATCAAAATCAAAAGAGCTACTACATTTAGTACTATTGGCAGCAATAATACCGGCACCGGGGATATTCAATCTAAAATCGCTCCCATTTGTTGCCAGGGTATTACATTTAAGGTCTTTATTAAACGTAACTAAAATTTTTGTTCCATCGCAGGGAGCAATCGCATTTTTAATAAGGGGAAGTTTCGGATCTGTAATAACGGCGCTACCTCCATTAAAACTTAATGAATAGCCGCTTTGTGTTTGTGTAAAATGACTTACCAATAACAAATATTGGTGGCCTTGTATTAGATTGGGCATGGCTGCAAAAGTAGATGCGCCTGCAGCAGGATCGCTGGCACAATGAATATAATTTAAACCACTGGGAGAAGTGCCTGTTGTGCCATACGTGCCAGCCCAGTTACCTGATACAATAATATTGTGATTACTAAAAACAGCTTCAGGAGGTAAACCTGTTATATCATACAATTGCCAATCGTAATCATCATTAGGATCATTGGGCGTAATTAAAAAACCTAATGTGCCACTTTGATAGCAGGTAAATTTATACCAAAACGGATTTGTATCCATGTAGCTCGCACCATCATTACAACCTGGCACAAATAAAGCGGTTTGCCCGCAAATAGGAACTGTTTGCTGATGAAAATTAGTAGTACCACAAACCGGGAAAGCCGAAGCCGGCGTTTGGCCAAGTGTAGTGCAAACCTGGCCAATACCATTTTTACTAAAAAACGATAAGCTAAGGATTAAAAAAAAGATATGTTTTGCACGAATCATGATGTTAAGTAGAAAGACTACATAAATAGTTAAATTGTTGCACAAGATATAATGGCCATTTTCATTATTTAATTTTATTCTTTATTTCCTGCAATTTTAACAAGGCTTCAACAGGGGTAAGCCTGTTGATATCTACTGTTTCAAGCAATTGGCGTATTTCTTCAAAAGTAGCAGAATGTGCATCAAAAATACTGAGTTGCATTTTTGGCAATGCTACTTCTTTTATTTTGTCTTTTATATTTTCTTTTTGTCCATCAGCATTTTTTTCTTCTAAGAGGGCCAGCAATTCATTGGCCCGGTTGATGAGGCTGGGAGGCATGCCCGCCATTCTGGCTACATGAATACCAAAACTATGCGTACTACCACCGGGAGCCAGTTTTCTTAAAAAAATTACTTTGTTGCCAACCTCTTTATTGGTAATATGATAATTTTTTATTCGGGCAAAGCGATGTTCCAATTCATTTAATTCATGGTAATGCGTAGCAAATAATGTTTTGGGTTTGTGTGGGCTCTCGTGCAAATATTCTGCAATACTCCATG
Organism: Niastella sp.; assembly: GCA_016710595.1. Lineage (GTDB taxonomy): Bacteria > Bacteroidota > Bacteroidia > Chitinophagales > Chitinophagaceae > Ferruginibacter. Next base: position 980,282 of record JADJVM010000008.1, on the reverse strand, counting down.
CAATGGAAATTCCATCGTAAGTAGAAGTTCCCCTGCCAATTTCATCTAATAAGATCAGGCTTTTATCAGAAAGATTATTGATGATACTTGCCGTTTCATTCATCTCAACCATAAATGTACTCTCACCACCACTCAGGTTGTCATTGGCACCCACACGTGTAAATATTTTATCTGTGAGGGGTATTTTTGCTGCTGTTGCAGGAACAAAACTTCCCAGGTGTGCCATTAATGTAATCAACGCTGTTTGCCTCAGGATGGCGCTCTTACCACTCATGTTGGGCCCGGTTAAAATAATAAGTTGCTGCGTTTCATTGTTCAGTGTAATATCATTGCTGATGTATTGTTCGGTAGCAGGCAGGTTTCTTTCTATTACAGGGTGACGGCTTTCTTTTAACTCCAGTTCATTGCCTTCATGCAAAATGGGTTTCTTGTATTTGTATTGTAACGCAATGCTGGCAAAACAACAAAGGCAATCTAATACTGCCATTACATGACCATTTACCTGCATGGGTGCAATATAATCCTGCAATTCGTTTAGCAATTCCTGGAACAGGCTTTGTTCTATTTGTAAAATTTTATCTTCGGCACCTGTTATTTTTTCTTCATATTCTTTTAGCTCCGGTGTAATGTATCTTTCTGCATTCGCAAGTGTTTGTTTCCTTATCCAGCTTTCGGGTACTTTAGATTTATGCAGGTTCGTTACTTCAAGATAATATCCAAATACATTATTAAACCCGATCTTTAAAGAAGATATCCCGGTTATGCCCGCTTCTTTTTGTTGCATCTGGATTAAATAATTTTTTCCTCCCTTTGCAATTTCTCTCAGCTCATCCAGTTCTGCATGTATGCCGGGGGTTATCAATCCGCCTTTGTTAATGGCAGCAGGTGGGTTTTCATTAATTTCCTTTGTGATTTTTTCTAAAATATACGAACAACCGTTTAGTGATGAACCCAATCTTTTTAAATAAGTATTTGTTGATGCTTCGCAAATTTCTTTTAATGCTAAAGTTTGTTGCAGGCCCCGGGCAATTTGCAACACTTCCCTGGGATTTATTTTTTTTAATGGCACTTTTGCCGATAACCTTTCTACATCCCCGGCAAGTTTTATGTGTTGTGTAATTTTATTTCGGTTATCCGTTTCTTTAATTAGGTATTCAACCGTATCGAGCCTTTCATTAATACTCATTAGGTTGTTGAGCGGCATGAGCAGCCAGCGGCGAAGCAACCTGGCACCCATGGGCGATACTGTGTGGTTGATGGTTTTAAAAAGGGTATGTTCATCGGCACGGTTGCTGATGAGTTCCAGGTTCCTAATCGTAAACCTGTCCATCCATAAATGATCTTCACGGTTTATTCGTTGCAGGCTGGTAATGTGCTGCAGGTTCGGATGTTCTGTGTCTTTCAGGTAATGCAATATGGCTCCTGAAGCAATTATACCCATCGGCATTTCCTCTACCCCAAAACCTTTCAGGCTGTGGGTTCCAAAATGCTTTAATAAGTTTTCGGCTGCATACACCGTGCTAAAAATCCATTCATCTAAAGTATAGGTGAAAAAATGGGGCCCAAAATATTCTTTAAATAATTTTTGTTTATTCCGTTCAAAAATCACTTCGGCCGGTTGCAGGCTTTGCAATAATTTATCAGTGTACTCCTTGTTACCTTCTGCAATAAAAAATTCACCGGTTGAAATATCCAAAAAAGCACTGCCAATAAGGTCATCAGAAAAGTGAAGCGCTGCTAAAAAATTATTATTATTATGTTCTAATAATTTATCGCTGGTTGCTACGCCGGGTGTTACCAATTCTGTTACGCCCCTTTTTACAATTCCTTTTGCCGCTTTGGGGTCTTCTAATTGATCGCAAATAGCCACCCGGTAACCGGCTTTTACCAATTTATGTAAATAGGTATCCAGCCCATGATGCGGAAAACCGGCCAATTCAGAAGATCCTGCACTGCCATTGTTTCTTTTGGTAAGGGTGATACCCAGTACCCGGGAGGTAATGATGGCATCCTGGCCAAAAGTTTCATAAAAATCACCTACCCTGAAAAGCAGGATGGCATCAGGGTATTTAGCCTTGATGGCATTGTGTTGTTGCATTAATGGGGTATCGCCAGCAGCTTTTGCCATAGTGGGCAAAAATAAGGAATTGCCTTCTCGTAATTAAATGATACCGGTAGTTGTGAATATTTAATTTTCCTGCTTGGATATGATATCTTTTTTCATTTTTTCCCAAAGGCCGTCAAAACTTTGATGGTGCTCATCTCGCCAGCGCTGACTAAATGCTTTTATTTTTTCATTTCTATCAGCTTTAGTGAATGAAAAAAATGCGCTGATAGCTTCTTTATCATTTTCAAACGCCATTTGATTATAGGCTTCTTTCAGTAATTGTTCCCTTTGTATGTTATAAGATGCCATTTCTATTTCCATTGCTTCCCGCAATTTTACTTTTTCATCATAAGTGCCGGTAGGTAAAATTGTCTTTGCAATTACGGGCATGAGTTCAATCAACATTAAAATGAATACAATAAGATAATAACGGTATTGCAAAGCTTTATTTTTATCCAATAAATGTGTCAAAGCTTCAATACGGGTTAAAAAACCATCGTTCATCAGTGATTCAAAACCGGCTTCTTCTTTTTTAATTTTAATGGCCACCGTTGCCAGCGCCACATCAATAGAATCTGTTTTTATTTTATTGATAGATGCCATTACCCGGTATGCAGAATCTAATTTTTGATATTCTTTTAGTTTCGCTTTAGCAATCGTACTGATTCCAACTTTCCCGCTTCCACCGCTTCCATCGGTTTCTGCAAGAAAATGATCTTTTGCCGTCAACATTTCCTGGTAGCGGGTTTCATCCTGCCCCAGGAGTTTATTTTTATTATCAATGAGTTCTACTTTTTGATTTTTAAATAAAGAATCAAGTTCTGTTCTTTTAGCGATCTTTTTATTTTCATTATCAAACGAGGTTTGCACTTTTATTTCTTTATCAAACATATACAATACCGCAGGTTGTGCCATAAAGTTGCCGATAGTTAAAGCCAATAAGCCCCTTAGCAACAGTGGCGTGAGTTTTCGTTTATTGTTTTTGGTTATCCCTTTTATGAGTGCCCGGTCAATACTCAGGATGATGAAGCCCATGAATAACCCCAGTGAAATATAAATGAATGGATCAGTAACCATCGTGCTAAAAAAATACGTCCACGTAGTGGTTGCAAAAAGCCAGGTTCCCAATACGGTCATACCAATAATGCGATAACGGTTCCGGTCTATGAGTGCATCGGTAATCATTTCTTTTTCGGCAGTAGCGAGCCACCATAAAAAGTGGGTAAATGACGAGGGCGTATAACTCTCCCGTTGTGATAAGGCAATGTTTTTTTCCATATTGTTTATGAATTAAATTTTTTGATTTAGCGATGAATCAAAAAGTAGAGTTGAAGTGATTGCAATTTAAATATTCATTTCAGAATAAAAGATTTGTAACCCTAAAATATGATTAGGCCGACGGGTATTAACAGTTTCTTATCTTTTTTGATTAAACAGGAAGTAGATAAAAGGGTCTTATTCTTATCTTTGCAACCATTTTAAAGTAATCAATTGATCAATGAATAAATTATCCTTATTATCTTTTTTATTGCTAACCGTTTTATTTTCTCATGCACAAGTGCCTAAAGGAATGGGAAGCAGCGATCCTGAAGCAAAAAAAGTGTTGGATGCTGTAAGCGCTAAATTTAAAACTTACAAAACCGTTCAGGCAAATTTTACCCTTAAAATTGAAAATAGCACCGGTAAATCATTGGGTACTAAAACAGGTAAAGTGTATATGAAAGGTACCAATTACCGGGTAAGTATTAACGGCCAGGAAATTTTTTCTGATGGGTCAAATGTATGGACCTATGATAAAGCATCTAATGAAGTAACCATCACAAAGATTGATCCCACTGCAAATTCCATTACACCCCAAAAATTATTTACTAATTTTTACGATAAAGCCTTCTTATATAAATTAAATGGCCTGGTAAAAATGAATGGTAAGAATATGAAAGAAATAGAATTGACGCCGATTGATAAAACGAAGCCTTTCCATAAAGTATTGGTATATGTGGAAAATAATGTAATAAGCGCAACAAAAATTTTTGAAAAGAACGGGAACCGGTACACTTACAGTACATCGGCATTAAAGACAAATAGCCCGATTGCTGATGCCATGTTTGTATTTGATGCAAAAAAATACCCGGGAGTAGAAGTAGTAGATCTCAGGTAATGATTCCATAAAAAATATTTTAATGCCCCGGTTACTTATTGGGGCTTATTTTTTTTGAACGCCCCATCGGTAGGTATCAATAGGGAGGCCGGCCAAATCTAAAACCCGGTCCACCACCGTTGCAGCTAATGCTTCTACGGTTTGTGGCTTGCTATAAAATGAGGGCGTGGCGGGGCAAATAATTCCTCCTGCCAATGTGATGGTTTCCATATTGCGGATATGCACTAAGTTATAGGGTGTTTCCCTGGCTACACAAATGAGTTTTCTTCTTTCTTTTAAAATTACATCTGCTGCCCGGCTTATTAAATCATTTGAAATCCCATTGGCGATACGCCCCAATGTTCCCATACTACAAGGTATAATAATCATAGTTCCGTAATTTCCGGAACCCGAAGCAAAACCTGCACTAAAATCAAAATTGCTGTACTGGGTAAATTTTATTTTTTGGTAAGCGGAATCTTCCAATTCTGTTTGCCAAACTGTTTTTGCATTCTCTGTCATTACAACAGCCACTTCCAGTTCTTTTGATTGTATGCGCTGTAATTTTGTTAATATTTGCTTTGCATATATGGCACCACTGGCACCTGTGATGGCAATCACAATTTTTTGCATTCCTTTGCCGTTTTATTGATACTGTAAGCTACAAAACAATTTTATGATACAACCCCGAATGTGGAAATTGGCTTCCGTTTCTCTGTTAATTCTATGCATAGCCTGGTCATTTGCCCCAAAAGGGAAAGTGAACTGGGTAGATATTAATGCAGCAGATACCTTGTATTTAAATAGCCCAAGGCCAATTTTGATAGATGTTTATACTGATTGGTGCGGCTGGTGCAAAGTAATGGACAAAAGTACTTATAAGGATAAAAGGGTTACTGATTATATCAATGCACATTATTATCCCATAAAATTTAATGCTGAGTTTAAAAAACCGGTGAAGTTCAATCATACCATTTATAAATATGATGCCGAAAATAAAGTTCATGAATTGGCCATCTATTTAACCCATGGCCAACTTGAGTTTCCCAATACCATTTTTCTTACTTCTGTTTCATCTGTACCGGCGCCCATTGCAGGTTATATGAAGCCATCAGAAATAGAAGCCCCTTTAAAATATTTTGGAGAAAAAAAAGAAAAGTTGCAAAGCTTATCTGCATTTGAGCAAACATTACAAAGGGCCTGGTAAGCTTACCATACCCTGCTGGTGCTTCCATTCATGGCTTTTAAAAAATAAAGATGTTTGTTTTCAAAATAATCCGGAACCTTAGATTGCTGGCTTAAGAACACGGGCCTGAAATTAAAATCACTAAAAACTTTTGTACCATAATCATTTAAATGGCTCATGTAGTCATCCGGGTATTTGGTAATCAGGTTTATAAACTGGTAAACGGTTTCATATCCTTTGTACACAAGGTCCGATGGGTTGCCCTGGTATTTATTCCTGTATGTTTCCAGGATCATCTTACTGGTATTATCCCATTTACCATTGTAATAGGAACTGGTAAAATATACCGGGTAATCTTTTAAAGGTTTATTATTTACGAAAGAAAAATTTTCCCAATTAGGCATCCCAAACAAGAGCGTAGGGTAGGCCTTATTTATATTGCTGCATACAGTAGCCAATTTGGCAGCAAAAGATTCTGATAAACTACCACCTATAATAATATTTTGTTTGTTGCTGTCCAATGCATTTTTCAACATCGAGAAGTCTTCATTTTCTATATTCAGCACTTTTAATTTCAACAGCGGTTTCCCATCGGGTGTATTGATGTTATCAAAATAAGTAGCTACCTTATCTTCCTGGCTACCGGGTTTACGAACCAGTACAATATTTTTGCTTCCATGGTTTTGTAAAATATTACTGAATATCGCTTCACAATGTGCCTTTAAAGTGGGGTTCAGGATCACTAAAAAAGGGTTTGCGGTAATGCCGCCATCATTGGGATACGTAGCAGATAAAAAGGGAATGTTTTTTTGCTGTGCAAAATTGGCGAGTTGGGTATAATCAATATCTTTTACTGAACCGATAATTAGGTTTATACTATCCAGTGCATGGTTTTCAATGAGCATTTCCACAGGTTGGTTATATGATTTAGAATCATAAATACTGGCCGTAATATTGCTGTTTTTAATACCCAGGCTGTCTAATGCCAATTGGGCGCCTTGTATAAAATCAAAACCCGGTAATGTAAAACGGGGAAAGTTTTTATTATAGCGATAATCATTGCCATTGAATGCCGAATCAAGGTACAATGGCGCAAAAATCGCAATATGGTAAGTGTTGATATGATTTACCGGGATGATGGGATCACTTTTTAAAACAAAAGGCTTTGCAGCAGTATCTTTTACCTGTGCGTTACCAATTGTACAAGCAAAAGTTAAAACAAATAAAAGCAAAATAAATTTCATTGGGTTTATCATAATTTCATTCAATTTACTCCCATTCAATGGTGGCCGGGGGTTTACTACTAATATCATATACTACACGGTTAATGCCTTTTACAGTGTTTATAATTTCGTTACTTACAAAAGCCAGGAAATCGTAGGGAAGCTGTGCCCAGTCTGCCGTCATACCATCTACCGAGGTTACAGCTCTTAATGCAATGGTATATTCATAAGTTCTTTCATCACCCATTACACCTACACTTTTCACCGGTAATAAAATGGCTCCTGCCTGCCATACTTCATCATATAAATTAAACTTTTTTAAGGCTGAAATATAAACTTCATCTGCTTCTTGCAATAACCGTACCTTATCTGCAGTTACTTCACCCAGAATCCTTATGGCCAGGCCGGGGCCGGGAAAAGGGTGCCGGCTTAGCATATGAGCCGGTAATTCAAGTTCTGCACCAATACGTCGTACTTCATCTTTAAATAAAAGCCTCAGGGGTTCTACCAATGCTAAATTCATGGTTTCGGGTAAGCCACCTACATTATGGTGGCTTTTAATGGTAACTGAAGGGCCATGTACCGAAACTGACTCAATTACATCCGGATAAATAGTGCCTTGGCCTAAGAAATCAATACCGGTAAGTTTATGAGACTCCCGGTCGAAGATTTCAATAAATGATCTCCCGATCGCTTTCCTTTTTTCCTCGGGAGCAGTTTTTCCCGCCAGGGCATCATAAAAAAATTGCTGGGCATCAATCCCCATAACGTTTAAACCAATTTCTTTATAATCTGCCAATACTTGTTCAAATTCATTTTTACGCAAAACGCCATTATCTACAAAAATCCCATGTAACCGGTTGCCAATGGCTTTGTGTATAAGCGTAGCCGCTACGGTACTATCTACCCCACCACTAAGCGCCATGACTACCCGCCCTTCACCAATTTTCTTCTTAAGTTCCTGAACGGTTTGTGTAATAAAATGTGCGGGTGTCCAGTCTGCTTGGCATTGACAAATTTCCAGTAAAAAATTTTTTAAAATATTTTTTCCTTCCTTGCTATGAAATACTTCGGGGTGAAACTGTAATCCATATATTGGGTTTTGGCCTGCCTTGTTTTCAAATGCAGCAACCGGGATACTTTCTGTATGTGCAATGATGGTAAAATTAGCGGGTAATTCCTGTATGGAATCGCTATGGCTCATCCATACCTGGCTATTGTTGCTGATATTTTTAAGGATAGTAGAGGGTTGGCTAATTTTTAATTGTGCCCTTCCGTATTCCCTTTTATTACTTTTATTTACTACACCCCCATACATTTTGGCAGTAAGTTGCGCTCCATAACAAATACCCAGTACAGGCACTTTATTCAGTAGCATGGGTATATTTACTTCGGGCGCATCTTTTTCATTTACAGAACAGGGGGAGCCGGATAAAATGACCCCCATAACATCGGGAGTAAAATCAATAGGCTGATGGTAAGGAATAATCTCACAGTATATATTAAGTTCCCTGGTAACCCGTGCTATTAATTGGGTGTATTGTGATCCAAAATCGAGTATAAATATTTTTTCGGCCATATAGCTTGCAAATGTATATGAAATCTATTGATGAAGGATAAGCGGTAATGTTTGTATTTTATTTTTTTTAATCTTTGTAATAGCCAAAATTTAAAGTCATGAAAAATATTTTTTTTATTTTACTCAGTTCCCTTCTCTTTTTTAGTTGTCGCTACAAATCCGGTAGCGGAAACCTGGTAAAGCAAACCCGTGAAGTAAGTTCGTTTTCCGGGTTGAGTGTATCAGGTGATTTTGATGTTACGCTTACCCAGGGAAATACAAGCCGGGTAGAGGTAGAGTCAGATGATAATTTAATGGATGAAATAAAAACAAAAGTAAACAATGGCACTCTTGAAATATATTTTGATAAAGTAACCAAACTGAGAAATGGTACTTTTAATATTTACATTACGGTTCCTGAATTAAATAAGATTGATGCCAGCGCAACAGCTAATATCAAAGCAAATGGTATATTTAAAACGGGAGATGAATTTATAATTAAATCATCCAGTGCAGGAGAAATAAAAATCAATGCCGATGCGCCATCCATCAAGCTGCAAAGCAGCAGTGCAGGCCAAATTTCAATTTCGGGCCGCACCCGCAACCTTACTGTGAATGCATCTTCCGGGGCTGAAATACGGGCTAAAAACCTGTTGAGTGAAACTGCTGATGCGAGCGCCAGCAGTGGCGCCGATGTAGATGTGTATGCCAGTATCAGTTTAAATGCCAGTGCCAGCAGTGGAGGTTCCATTCACTACAGCGGAAAACCACATGTGAATAAAAGAGAAAGTAGCGGAGGTAGTGTAAACGGTTAAACAAATACCTGTTAAAAAGGATGGAACGCATTTCCGAATGTGAAATGCAGGTTATTTTGCATCAATATTTAAAGATTCTAATGGCTAAGCTATTTTTCATTTCTTCAATTTCAATATTCCTGTTATTTTTTTTATCTGCATGTAATAGTAGTTACAGGATGGTGGAGAAAGAGGGCACCACACAATATTATAATGTAGCCTACGGCCATCATAAAAAGCATAAGATGGATGTGTTTACGCCTTCATCAGTTGATTCTGCAAAACCAATTGTATTGCTTATTCATGGTGGCTCCTGGAAAAAAGGAGATAAGGTGATGTTAAGGCCGGTACAAAAGATGCTTCTTAAAAATGGGTTTAGTACTGTAAATATCAATTACCGCCTCATCAATAAAAAAATTGGTCTAAGCGAGCAATTACAGGATATCGGCAGTAGCGTAGTAAAATCAGATTCAATACTAAATTTATCAACCAACCATCCTTATATTTTATTGGGTGAAAGTGCCGGTGGGCAATTGGCTATGTTATACGGGTATCATCATAATGAAAAAGTAAATAAAATTATTTCATTGAGTGGCCCTACCAATCTTGCCGATAAGGCGTACACCAAATCTGTAAAATCAATTTTTGCAATTCCTGTTTTAAATAAGCTTACAAAGAGTAATTTTAAAAGGAGGGGAATTATTCCCTTGGCATACAAAGAGGCAAGCCCATATGTAAATGTTACAAACATACCTACCTTACTGATTCATGGCGTAAATGATTGGTATGTAAACAAACGGCAGGCTTATTTGATGGATTCCGTACTTTTAAAAAAGGGAGTTCCCCACCGGTTGGTTATGATTAAATGGGGAGGGCATATTTCCCGGTTAAATCCTTTCCTTCGTAATAAATTTGTATATCCGGCTATAAAAGAATGGGTGAATAATAAGAATTAAAAATTAAAGTATTTCCTTTTCATTGCAAAAAACATTTACAGGGCAGCCCAGTTTGTTTTTTTTACCTTCAGAAATATTATTTCCCAGGTTAAAACTCATTCTAAGAACGGTGGTATAATACCAGTCTTTAATCTTTGGGTTTCCTCTTTGCGAACCGGCTGCGGGGTAGGGTGGCGCTCCGTGTATTTCGCAGAATCCAGTTCATTGATGTCAAAGCAGATAATCACGAGATTCTTCGTTTTTACTCCAAATCTATATGATTGAAAATTGAAAGAAAATCCATTCGCATATGTGAGGGAGCTTAATGCTTTGATTCTGATTTTTATATACTCTATAATTAAGATTTTTAGTCTACTAATTATTACATAAAAATTTCCGAAATTGGTATAACCAAACACGAATGGGGAATTAACCTTATAAATAAAAATTCAGGATAAGATAATACGGAGGGTATGACTAAATAACCAAGAGTAGCTTTAAATCTTTCTTTAAATGCAATTTTTTATTGGATTGAGCATATGGAAAAAAGTTAGCTTTCAGATATTAACAGCACAAAGATTTATTTAAGGAGGAATTTTGGTCTAATTAGTTTGGTGTTTTTAATTTTTTGTTAACTTTAAAGTAAAATTACCCCAATATGAAATCACTTCCCCCCCCCAAAAAAAAAGGGCGGTACTGGTGGATCCGGAAATCTCCCAAATAATATACCAGAAATACCAACTTTAAAGGAAGTCGAAGTATTCGTTGTTGAAGGAAGGAATAGTGGGCAAATGGGTTTTACGGCAAACGTAGGATTCTTATTAGTCGGCAATAAATATTCGGATCGCAATTAAAATGTCTTTACATCATTTGAATATTTGGGTGGCGCTATTATTTATACGCCCGGTTTTCATCTTCCTGGTACATCTTTGGCAATAATACCAGGAGTTTTAACACAGAATGCTAATTTTTTACAAAATAATCAAGTTGCAAGATGTACATTTAACTGGCCCATTTCATTTAACAGCCCTGCAGTACCTCCAATACCGGGATTTGGGAATACTAAACATTTTACAGCTGGAGTCGTTTTTCAGTAATATAAATTTTAAAATGAAAATTATTACAGTTCTTATATTAGGATTCATATCGGGGCTTTTATTCAGTAATACGTTAAAGGCACAAAATGATATAAACCAGGATGTCAATAAGATAAAAGAAACTATCACTATTCGTTCTATTAAAAACTGGTTGTACCAAACAGCCGAAAAAGTTAACGGCAGTAAGAAAAAATTCATTCTAAATATTGCATCAAATTTAAATGATAATAACCTGTCGGTTTGTAATTTCAATGAAAGAACTGATACAAGTCATAAATTAGTAACAATTCCCCTAACCGGTATTCCATTCAGCAGCAATATATCGAAAGACAGTGTGGCAGACCAGATTTTTGTGATAGGAAAAGATGCAAATGGATTTGGCAGCGCTCAACTGGTATTAATTTATCCGAAAAATAAAATGCATAAAAGCATTCAAATTAGCTGCAATGATATAGAAAAATTATATCATTCGAATTATTTTCCTGTTGATGGAACTGTGCAGTTAATTAATTTGGGAGATACTTTAGAAGCAGAGTATAAATATGAAAACAATGTATCAGTTGAGCAAAGTTTTTTATTGAGAGAAGAATTTACTGCTACTAAGTTTGAAAAAGTACCTAAAGAAGTAAAAGGTTATAAGTATTTTTGGATTACTTATTTTAATTTATCTTCTGGTAAGATTCATGAATGCAAGGTTGAAAAGTATACTATCTATTTATAATTGATTTTTTTAAAAATTCAACTTCAATATATGTTTACAGGGCATCCCAGTTTGTTTTTTTTACCTTCAGAAATATTATTTCCCAGGTTAAAACTCATTCTAAAAACGGTGGTATAATACCAGTCTTTAATCTTTGGGTTTCCTCTTTGCGAACCGGCTGCGGGGTAGGGTGGCGCTCCGTGTATTTCGCTTCCCCGGTAGGCAAAAGCGATGGCCTGCGCTCCTTTGGCAGCAAATAATGTAGCAGAGTCCACATAAGTAGTACTTACATCATCTAAATAATCAGTAAATAATTTACGCAAACCCAGTTCCACTCCCAAAGTTATTTTGGGGCTTATGGCTAATTTTAAACCACCACCAAAAGGAATGGCGATTTGATTGTTTTTATAGGGTTTTCTTTCAGGATAAGCAGTTAAACCCTCGCCTTCTGTACTTAGTGACCGTAAATACACTTTTGTTCCCAGGCTGTCAAATGAATAAGGGTTAAAGTGAAATGCAGCAATACCTGCAAAAATATAAGGGGTAAAACTTCTTTCTTCTAAACTAAATAGTTGATATTCAAGAGCCAATTGGGCTTCCAAAATCTTAGATTTAAAATTGAGGTTGCGATACATGATACCGGTTGCTTTACTATTATCTTTATCATCACCGGATACAGTCATAAAATGAGCAGCACCACGGACAATAAAATGGGATGAAATTCCATAGCTTAAACCAAGGCCCCCACTGGGTTTTGCCTGGTCAAAGGTAAAGCGGCGCCCTTGCAGGTCGCCCTGGTAATTTGCCACCCCGGCATACACATCAAATTGAATGTTTTGGGCAATCAGCCAAAAAGGTGAAAAAGCCAATAAAAATGATAGGATATATTTCATAACGGTCTTTTATTAATAGAACCAAAGCATGGCTTTTTCAAAAACCGTTCCCGATCTTAATTTTGGGTATAAATTATCTAAAAGTAGGGGTAGGTTTTACAGCTAAAACAAGGGGGCAAAAAAAACTTAAAAAATCTTTCAATATTTCTTTTGCTGATATTAAAATTGCACTTACCTTTGCACTCCAAATTTAAAAACGGATTTTTTAAAGTTCTTTGTATATGTCACAACGCATTAGGATCAAATTACAGTCTTACGATCACAACCTGGTTGATAAATCAGCAGAAAAGATTGTAAAAACAGTACGCAGTACCGGAGCCGTAGTAACAGGGCCTATTCCTTTACCTACGCATAAGAAAATCTTTACCGTATTGCGTTCCCCTCACGTAAATAAAAAAGCTCGTGAGCAATTCCAATTGTGTACGCACAAACGCCTGTTGGATATTTATACCAGCAGCAGCCGTACCGTAGATGCATTGAGTAAGTTAGACTTACCCAGTGGTGTGGACGTAGAAATTAAAGCCTGACGAACCGTCTCTTCAAATTAACGGGAAGAGAAAGGCGCCAGAACAGTTCTTAGGATATATAAACGCTTAACTCCTTATGACAGCATTTTAGTAAATGCTTGAAAAAAATAAGTTATAAGGAGCGCTGGGCACAAAAAATAAGAGATGAAAAGTATTATTGGTAAGAAAGTTGGCATGACCAGCATCTTTGACACAAACGGCAAGCAAACCGCCGTTACGGTTATTGAAGCGGGACCATGTGTGGTTACACAAAAGAAAACCGTTGAAACTGACGGTTATAATGCTCTCCAAATAGCATTCGGCGATAAAAAAGAAAAACACTCCATCAAAGCCGAGATCAACCATTTCGCAAAAGCACAAACAGCCCCTAAAAAAGTAGTAAAAGAAGTTCGCAACAGCGATTCAGATAAAAATGTAGGTGATACCATCACTGTAGAAATTTTTACTGAAGGCGATAGCGTGGAAGTTGTTGGTACTACTAAGGGTAAAGGTTTCCAGGGCGTAGTAAAACGTCATGGCTTTCATGGGGTAGGCGAACAATCGCATGGCCAGCATGACCGCCAGCGTGCACCGGGTTCTATCGGTAATTCATCCGATGCATCCAGGGTATTTAAAGGTATGCGTATGGCCGGCCGTATGGGTGGCGACAGAGTGAAAATGAAAGGGTTGAAAGTTGTAAAAATTTTCCCTGAAAAAAATTATATTCTTATCAGTGGTTCGGTTCCCGGCCATAATGGTTCCATCGTTTTAATTCAGAAATAATTATGCAAGTAGATATAGTAAATATAAAAGGAGAGAAAACCGGTAGAACTTTAGAGTTACCGACTGAAATATTTGGTATTGAACCAAACGACCATGTTATTTACCTGGCCGTAAAACAATACCAGGGTGCACAACGCCAGGGTACACATAAAGTGAAAACCCGTATGGAAGTAAAAGGGTCTTCTAAAAAGTTGCACAAACAAAAAGGTACAGGCGGCGCCCGTAAAGGTAACCTGCGTAACCCATTGTATAAAGGTGGTGGTACTATTTTTGGGCCAAAACCCCATGGTTATGATATTAAACTGAACCGGAAAGTAAAAGACCTGGCTAAAATGAGCGCTTTGTCTTATAAAGCAAAAGACAACGCCATTGTAGTTATGGAAGATGTACAAATGGATGCGCCAAAAACAAAAACATTTGCAGGCATTTTAAAAAGCCTGAACATTGCCCAAAAGAAATCTTTATTTGTGATTCCTGAATATAATGATAACCTGTACCTGAGCCTGCGTAATGTACCAGGTGTTACCGGTACAGTTATTAGCGATATGAATACATACGATATACTAAATGCGAATGTATTGGTGATGTCAGAAACAGCAGCCAAATTATTTACCGAAGAAGCAAATGAAGCATAATAACCGCCAGCGGTTGTAAACTATCAAATAAAGAGATTATGAAACTGTCAGATGTATTAATAAAGCCTGTTTTATCTGAAAAAGCAAATAAGCTTTCAGAAAAATCAAACCGCTATACATTTATTGTAGATCGTAAGGCAAACAAACTGGAAATTAAAAATGCTATCCAGGATTTTTACGGCGTACAGGTAGAAGAAGTAAATACTTGTGTATCCCCGTCAAAATTAAAATCGAAATATACTAAAGCCGGTTATGTAGTAGGCCGTAAACCTGCAAAGAAAAAGGCGATCGTAACCGTAGCAGAAGGCGAAACAATTGACTTATACGAAACAGTATAAAAGTAGAAACTTAAAAATGAATGGTACACCTGCTACCGCAAATGCAGGAAAATAGAAATAAAAATGGCACTTAGAAAATACAAACCAACCACAGCAGGAACCCGATGGAGAATTGGTAATGCCTATGTAGAGGTTACAACCAATTCACCCGAGAAATCTTTATTGGAAAAACAAAAGAATACTGCCGGCCGCAACAGCTCGGGCCGTAGAAGTATGCGATATATGGGTGGCGGAAACAAAACCATGTATCGTAAAATTGATTTTAAAAGAAATAAGAAAGATATTCCCGGTACGGTAAAAACAATTGAGTATGATCCCAATCGTACCGCTTTTATCGCATTGGTTGCTTATGCCGATGGTGAAAAACGTTACATCATTGCCCCACAAGGATTGCAGGTAGGCCAAACCATCTTAAGTGGAGATAACGTGGCGCCGGAACTGGGGAATGCTTTAATGATGAAAAATATGCCGTTGGGTACCAATGTTCACAATATTGAAATGCAACCCGGCCAGGGAGGTATATTAGTAAGAAGTGCAGGTACTTCAGCTCAGTTGAGCAATAAGGAAGAAAAATATGCTATCCTTAAAATGCCAAGTGGTGAAATTCGCAGGGTATTGGTAAACTGTTATGCTACAGTAGGTGTAGTAAGCAATAGCGATCATAGCCTGGAAAGAGCTGGTAAAGCCGGCCGTAACCGTTGGTTAGGTGTTCGCCCACGTACCAGGGCCGTAGCCATGAACCCTGTAGATCACCCGATGGGTGGTGGTGAGGGTAAAGCTTCAGGTGGTCACCCCCGCAGCCGTACCGGTAAATATGCCAAAGGTCAAATTACCCGTACCCGGAGCAAAGGTTCAAACAAAATGATCATTCAACGTAAGAATGGTAAAAAATTAAGTAACAAGTAAACAAGATTGTTAAAATATCCTGGCGTTCAGGAAAATAAACAAACAAACAGAATATGAGTCGTTCATTAAAAAAAGGTCCTTACATCGAGTCAAAATTGGAAACAAAAGTGCTTTCGATGACAGAAGGAAAATTAAAAAAAGGGGTGATCAAAACCTGGAGCCGCAGAAGCACAATTTCTCCTGATTTTGTAGGTCACACTTTTGCAGTTCATAATGGAAATAAATTTAT
This sequence comes from Niastella sp., assembly GCA_016710595.1. GTDB lineage: Bacteria > Bacteroidota > Bacteroidia > Chitinophagales > Chitinophagaceae > Ferruginibacter. Next base: position 964,255 of record JADJVM010000008.1, on the reverse strand, counting down.
CCCGGTATATGTTACAGAATTTATGGTAGGTCATAAATTGGGAGAATTTGCCCCCACCCGGAACTTTAAAGGACACTCAAGTAAAAAAATGTAATCATTGCATTTCCCGTTTAGGAATCATTCAACAGTAAGTAGCGAGAATCTAAAAACGAGAAAAAAGAAACTAATAAAAATGGAAGCAATAGCAAAACTGAATAACTACCCCACTTCGCCCCGTAAAATGCGGTTATTGGCCGATTTAATACGTGGTATGGAAGTAGAAAAAGCATTGGCAGTGTTACAACACAACCCAAAGCACCCGGCAGTTCCCTTGCGTAAGCTGGTAATTTCTGCCATCAGCAACTGGAAACAAAAAAACGAAGGCGCTGATGAAAACGGGTTGGTAGTAAAAACAATATTTGTAGATGGTGCAAGAGTTATTAAACGTATGCGCCCGGCTCCGCAAGGCCGTGGGTACCGGGTACGTAAACGCAGCAACCATGTAACCGTAATAGTGGATAACAAATAAATTTTAAAAAGGTGCTGCAGAAAAAATCGGCACCAGCAAATAAAAAATATGGGTCAGAAAACAAATCCGGTAGGCGCCAGGTTAGGAATTATCAGAGGATGGGATAGTAACTGGTACGCACACAAAAAAGATTACGCTGTAAAACTGATTGAAGACGATAAAATCAGGAATTACCTGAATGCTCGTATTAACAAAGGTGGAATCTCTAAAATTGTAATTGAGCGTACTCTAAACAAATTAATCGTTACCATACATACCTCCAAACCTGGTATCATCATCGGTAAAGGTGGTGGCGAAGTGGACCGTATTAAAGAAGAACTTAAAAAATTAACCGGCAAAGAAGATGTTCAGATCAACATCCTTGAAATTCGCCGCCCGGAATTAGATGCCACAATTGTTGCTGATACCATTGCACGCCAGTTAGAAAACAGGATCAACTATAAAAGGGCGATCAAAATGGCAATCGCATCTGCCCTGCGGATGGGTGCAGAAGGAATAAAAGTAAAAGTAGGCGGCCGTTTGGGTGGCGCTGAAATTGCCCGTAGCGAAGAAATAAAACAAGGCCGTACCCCATTGCATACCCTGCGTATGGATATTGATTATGCCAATGTATTTGCATTAACGGTATATGGTAAAATCGGTATTAAAGTATGGATTTGTAAAGGTGAAGTGTTGGGTAAAAGAGATTTAAACCCCAACGTATTAGCCGGTGGTAAAAATGATGGTCCGGACAGGCCGGCAGGTGGTTTTGGCGGCGACCGCAGGGATGATAGAAGAGGCGGTGGAAATAGAAGAGATGGTGGCGGGCACCGTGGAGGCGGCAGAAGATAACCCAGCAATATTAAATTCAAGAATTGACAAATTTAAAATAAGATGTTACAACCAAAAAGAACCAAACACAGGAAAACACAAAAAGGCAGAATGAAGGGCAATACCAAACGTGGTGCTACCCTGGCCTTTGGAACCTTTGGTTTAAAAGCAATGGACAGTGTATGGTTGACCAATCGCCAGATCGAGAGTGCTCGCCAGGCACTTACCCGGCACATGAAAAGAGAGGGTAATGTATGGATCAGGGTGTTTCCTGATAAGCCAATTACTGCAAAACCTGCTGAAGTGAGAATGGGTAAAGGTAAAGGTAACCCCGAAGGATGGGCTGCCATTGTACAACCCGGCCGAATCATTTTTGAAGCAGATGGCGTACCCGAGCAAATAGCGAAAGAAGCATTTGCATTAGCGGCACAAAAACTGCCAATCCTTACAAAATTTGTTGTAAGCAGAGATTTTAATGCTTCCAATTAATTAACTCATTAACTGAATATCATGTCGAAAAAAATAGATTTTTTACAAAGCATAAGCACACTAAACGAAGCAGACCTCATCGCTAAGATTAAAGAAGATGAGCAAAGGTTAAAAAAGTTGAGCATCGCACATTCTATTGCTCCACTGGAAAACCCGCAAAGCATTCGTTCTTTAAGAAAAGATATTGCCCGCTTGAAAACCTTATTAAAGAAAACTCAAACAGCCGGAGTATAATCCTGCTATAAAAAGATAAAGATGGAAGCAACAAACACATCAGTAGAAAGAAATTTAAGAAAAACCAGGATCGGCGTAGTATCCAGCAACAAAATGGATAAATCTATTACCGTAAAGGTTGAGCGTAAAGTAAAACATCCGCTGTATGGTAAGTTCGTAAAAAAATCGAACAGTTTTCATGCACATGATGAAAAGAATGAGTGTAACATTGGCGATACTGTAAGAATTATGGAAACCCGCCCAATGAGCAAAACAAAGCGTTGGAGATTGGTAGAAATAATTGAAAAAGTAAAATAATATTAACTATTTGTACGAAGTACCCCAGGGTACGTAAAAAATTAGAAAATGATTCAGCAAGAAAGCAGGTTAAACGTAGCAGATAACAGCGGTGCAAAAGAAGTATTGTGTATCCGGGTTTTGGGAAACAGTGGCCAGGATTATGCTAAGATCGGCGATAAGATAGTGGTAACTGTAAAAGATGCCATGCCTGCTGCCGGCGTAAAAAAAGGTACCGTAAGTAAAGCCGTAATTGTACGTACCAAAAACAAACTGCGTCGTAAAGATGGATCTTATATCCGTTTTGATGATAATGCAGTTGTATTATTAAATAATGCTGACGAGCCCAGGGGGACCCGTATTTTTGGCCCAGTAGCCCGTGAGTTAAGGGATAAAGGATATATGAAAATTATATCATTAGCGCCCGAAGTATTATAAATGCTTTTGTACAGCTCGTTACCCGTTATCTAAATTACAAATAACGGAAAGCGGGAAACAAAGTAAAAACAAAAAGTAAAACAGGCCTCTGAAAATAAACAGGAGCCAAAAGAAAAATACAATGAGTACAAGATTTAAACCCAAGTTCAACATTAAAAAAGGCGACCTGGTGGTAGTTATTACCGGTGAAGATAAAGACCTCAAAAAACCACGCAAGGTTTTAGAAGTAATTGTAGATAAAGCCAGGGTATTGGTAGAAGGTGCAAATATTGTAACCAAGCACACAAAACCAACTGCTCAAAATACAAAAGGGGGCATTGTAAAAGTAGAAGCGCCTATTGCAATTAGTAATGTAATGCTTTGGGATGCAAAAAGCGGTGGCCCAAGTAAAATTAAGCGCAACCGTGATAATGGTAAACTAGTTCGTGTAGCAAAAAAATCAGGGGAGGTAATTAAATAATGAGTACAACTATTAACACTGCAAGATTAGCAGATAAGTACAAAAAAGAAGTAGTACCTGCATTAATGAAGAAATTCAGTTATAAAACTGTTATGCAGGCTCCAAGGCTTACTAAAATTTGCCTTAACCGGGGTGTAAATGGCGCCGTTAACGATAAAAAGTTAATTGATATCGCTATTGATGAACTGTCAAACATTACCGGCCAAAAAGCAGTAGCTACGAATTCTAAAAAAGATATCTCAAACTTTAAGTTGCGTAAGAATATGCCAATTGGTGCAAGAGTAACTTTAAGGGGCGTAAAAATGTACGAGTTTTTAGATCGCCTGGTATCTGTTTCATTACCCCGTGTAAGAGATTTTAAAGGTATTAATGATAAAGCTTTCGATGGCCGTGGTAACTATACCCTGGGTGTAACAGAGCAAATCATCTTTCCTGAAATTGATATTGATAAAGTAAATAAAATTACCGGTTTGGATATAACTTTCGTAACTACGGCAAACACAAACGAAGAAGCATTTGAATTACTGAAAGAACTGGGTATGCCTTTTAAAAACGTAAAAAAATAATTTAAAAACACTACCTAAGTAGGTTTTAAAAAAGAACAACATAAAACATGGCAAAAAAATCAATAGAAGCCAGGCAAAGAAAAAGAGAAAAGACTGTAGCAAAGTATGCTGAAAAAAGAGCCGCACTTAAAGCAGCAGGAGATTATGCTGCCCTGGATGCACTTCCTAAAAATGCATCTCCGGTAAGGCTTAAAAATCGCTGCCAGCTTACCGGTCGTCCAAGGGGTTATATGCGCCATTTTGGATTGAGCCGGATAATGTTCAGAGATATGGCTTTGCAGGGTAAAATACCAGGTGTAAGAAAAGCGAGCTGGTAATACAGAAGGGCTGAGTGCTTGGTACCCGGTACTAAGGCTTGGATATCGCATTGTAAACAATTTATTAAAATCAATTAACTAAACATAACAATGGTTACTGATCCAATTGCAGATTATTTAACAAGAATTAGAAACGCACAAATGGCAAATCACCGCATTGTGGAGATCCCTGCCAGCAATCTAAAAAAACGCATCACTGAAATTTTATACGATAAAGGATATATCCTGAAGTATAAATTTGAAGAGGATAACAAACAAGGCATCATTAAAATTGCATTGAAATACAATGCGGTTACAAAACTGCCTGTTATCCAAAGTCTGGAACGCATTAGCCGCCCGGGATTGCGTACCTATTCCAAACCACAGGATTTTCGCCGGGTGAAGAACGGGTTGGGCATTGCTATCGTTTCTACCAGCAAAGGGGTAATGACAGATAAAGAGGCAAAAGCACAAAATGTAGGTGGCGAAGTACTTTGTAATATTTATTAAAATAAGAGCAACCGTATTTTTTTTGAAAATGGGTACGGTTGGTTTATAAAGATTGACAATTAAGCCTTTTATACATGGCTGAACACAATCTATAAAAAAAACATTTTCAATTAAAGTTAGTATAAACAAAAAAACAAATTACAATGAGTCGTATTGGTAAAAAACCGGTAGCTGTTCCAAATGGGGTAACCATTTCTGTAGGAAAGAATAATGAAATATCGGTGAAAGGTCCTAAGGGGGAATTGAAACAAATGATTGACAGGGATATTAAAGTAGAAGTAAAAGATAATACAATTGAATTGATCAGGCCTACAGAACAAATTCGGCACCGTGCATTACACGGCTTGTACCGTTCATTGATCAGTAATATGGTACAAGGTGTAACAGAAGGATTCAAAAAAGAACTGGAATTGGTAGGGGTAGGTTACAAAGCCGCAAACCAGGGCAACCTGTTGGATCTTGCTTTAGGGTATTCTCACAATATCATTTTCGACTTACCTAAAGAAATAAAAGTAGTAACAGCACAGGAAAAAGGTAAAAACCCGGTTATTACTTTAGAAAGTATTGATAAACAATTGCTGGGCCAGGTATGTGCTAAAATACGCAGCTTACGCAAACCAGAACCATATAAAGGTAAAGGGGTGAAATTTGTAGGTGAAGTATTGAGAAGAAAAGCAGGTAAATCAGCAGGTAAATAATAAATCATTCAAATTAATTTCCGGCAGTATCGGAGATAAAAAATAATAAAATGAGCAACAAAAAATCAAGTGCAAGGCAAAAGATTAAATTTCGTATCCGTAAAAAAATAAGCGGTACGCCTGCAGCTCCACGCCTAAGTGTATTTAGAAGCAACACGGATATTTATGTACAATTGATTGATGATACCAATGGCGCAACCCTGGCAGCAGCTTCATCAAAACAAGCAGATATCACGGCACAAAAAGTGGCTAAAAAAGATAAAAGTAAAATGGTAGGTGAAGCCATTGCCCGTAAAGCTGGTGAACTTGGCATTAAGAAAGTGATATTCGACCGTAATGGTTACATCTATCATGGCCGTGTAAAAGCAGTAGCTGAAGGCGCAAGAGAAGGCGGATTGGAATTTTAATTTATAACTAACTATTCATCGTAAAACGAAATAATGTCAAACGTAATTTCTAACAAAATAAAAGCCGGCGACCTGGAACTTAAGGAAAAGGTAGTGGCCATTAACCGTGTGGTAAAAACTACAAAAGGCGGACGTGCATTTAGCTTTTCTGCCCTGGTGGTAGTAGGTAACGAAGCGGGTGTAGTAGGCCATGGACTGGGTAAAGCAAAAGAAGTACAGGAAGCCATTACCAAAGGAATTGAAGATGCTAAAAAGAACCTCATAAAAGTTCCTGTAATGCACGGTACCATTCCACACGATCAATTTATAAAGGATGGCGCCGCTAAAGTTTTGATTAAACCGGCTGCTGCAGGTACTGGTGTAATTGCAGGAGGTAGTATGCGTGCTGTATTAGAAAGCGCTGGTATTACAGATGTACTGGCTAAAAGCCTGGGCTCTGCAAATCCGCACAACGTGGTAAAAGCAACGATCAAAGCGTTGGCTACTTTACGGGAACCTATTGCAATATCAAAAGTGCGCAATATTTCTTTGAAAAAAGTTTTTAACGGATAATCTAAGCATACTAAGCGAATAGCGAAGTGCTGTAAATTAATCAGAATGAAAAAAATTAAAGTAACACAAGTAAAAAGTGTAATAGACAGGCCGGAACGCCAAAAGCGTACCATGCTGGCATTGGGTTTAAAAAAACTAAACGCCAGTGTAGAACTGGAAGCCACACCACAAATATTGGGAATGGTTACTAAGGTAAACCACCTGGTAAAAGTGGAAGAAAGTAAATAAGCCGCCCTTCTATAAAAAAAATATTTTTTAATGCGAGCCCCGAATGCTTTCGGGGCGTAAGTTTAAAATAAAAGCAACATGCAATTACATACGTTAAAGCCTGCAAAAGGCGCTACACACAAAGACAAACGCCTGGGCCGTGGGGAAGCCAGTGGTAAAGGCGGTACATCTACAAAAGGTAATAAAGGTGGCCAAAGCCGTGCCGGTTACAAAAGTAAAAAAGCACATGAAGGTGGCCAGATGCCTATTCAACGCCGTATTCCAAAGCGTGGATTTAAAAATATTAACAGGGTAGAATACAAAGTTTTCAACCTTGGGAATATTGATCACCTTGCCGAAAAATATAATTTTACGGAAATAACACCCGAAAATTTATATATCAACGGTTTAATTAGCCAAAACGATAGAATAAAAATTTTAGCCAACGGAGAAATTAAAGGTAAATATAGCTTCAGGGTAAACGCTATGAGTGAAAAAGCTAAATCTACCATCGAAGCCGCAGGCGGTACGGTAGAAATAGTGAAATAATTTGCCGATATTTGCCAACGCATTTTAAAAATGCGTTTTTTACTTTTTAGAGGAACATTTAAACAGCATTGATTCTGTGAAAAAATTCATAACAACACTTAAGAATATCTGGAGCATCGAAGAATTGCGGAGTAAAATTATTTACACGCTGATCCTTCTTTTTGTTTATCGCTTAGGATCATTCATCGTTTTGCCTGGTATTGATCCCAATAAATTGGATGCCCTGCACGCCAGCACACAAGGTAGTGGTATGTTGGGTTTGCTTGATGCTTTTGTAGGGGGCGCTTTTTCTAAGGCCTCTATTTTTGCGTTAGGTATCATGCCTTACATCTCCGCATCAATTTTTATGCAATTGGTAACCATCCTGATCCCTCAAATGGCCAAAGTGCAAAAAGAAGGAGAAAGTGGCAGAAATAAAATAAACCAGTGGACCCGTTATCTTACTGTAATTGTAACTGTATTTCAGGCGGCAGCCTATATCGGGTATTTAAAGAGCCCTGCAAATGCAGGAGCCCTGATTCCTGCTTATGGCGCTTTCTTCTGGGTATCTACCGTGATTCTGCTTACCGTAGGTACTTTATTTGTAATGTGGTTGGGTGAAAAAATTACTGATAAAGGATTGGGAAATGGTACTTCTATCATCATCATGATTGGTATCCTGGCACGTTTACCACAAGCATTTATGCAAGAGTGGAGCTCCAGAACAGCAGATGGTGGTGCAAGGGGTTTATTGATCCTGTTATTAGAAATCTTATTCCTTATCATTGTAATATTAGGCTTAATACTGCTGGTACAAGGTACCCGTAAAGTGCCTGTGAATTATGCTAAACAAATTGTAGGTAACAGGCAATTTGGTGGTGCCCGGAACTTTTTACCTTTAAAAGTAAATGCATCTGGTGTAATGCCCATCATCTTTGCGCAGGCAATCTTGTTTTTACCAACCTTTCTTACCGGCTTTACCAATAGTGGCTGGGCCAGGTATTTTACCGATCATACGAACTGGGTTTATATGTTGGTATATAGTGGTTGTGTAATTGCATTTACCTTCCTGTACACAGCGCTTATCTTTAATCCTAAACAGATGGCAGATGAATTAAAGCGCAATAACGGCTTTATACCCGGTGTAAAACCCGGCAAGGATACGGCTGATTATATTGGTACTATAATGGATAGAATTACATTCCCGGGCGCTATCTTACTTGCCCTGGTGGGTATTTTACCAGGATTGGTAGAGCTTGCATTTGTAGGTATGCAATATAATTTTGCAACTTTTTATGGAGGTACTTCTTTACTGATTATGGTAGGGGTAATTTTAGATACGCTTCAGCAAATTGAAACCCAATTGCTCATGCGCCAGTATGATGGATTAATGAGCGGAGGTGCCAGGTTAGCAGGCAGGGCTGGTATTCCTTCCGGAATGTAAAATATAAAATGAATTAATTTTTTAGACCCTGACGTTCATCGTTGGGGTTTATATTTTAAGACGATTATAAAATGATTCAATATAAAACAAAAGAAGAGATCGAAATCATGCGCCATAGCTGCCTTTTGGTAGGCAGTGCACATGCGGTTGCTGCCGCACAATTAAAACCGGGCATTACTACCCAACAGGTAAATGATTGGGTAGAAACTTTTATTTTAGATAATGGGGGCATCCCGTCTTTTAAAAATTATGGAGGGTTCCCGGCAGCTACCTGCATCTCGGTAAACGAAGCAGTAGTACATGGTTTTCCCGGCCCCTATGTGTTACAGGAGGGAGATATTATTTCTTTAGATATTGGAGTTTATAAAAATGGGTTTCATGGCGATAGCGCTTATACCTATGCAATAGGAAATGTAAGTGATGAAGTAAAAAGATTGCTTAAAGTAACCAAGCAATCGCTGTATGCCGGTATTGATAAAGCCCGCCAGGGAAACCGCATAGGAGATATTGCATATGCAATCCAGGATTTTACAGAAAGGCAACATGGATATGGCGTTGTGAGAGAATTGGTAGGTCATGGGCTAGGTAGGCAAATGCACGAAGACCCACAAGTGCCTAATTATGGTAAAAGGGGAACCCGGGAAAAATTGAAAGCAGGAATGGTGCTTGCCATAGAACCCATGATAAATATGGGTACAAAAAATGTTGAATTTTTAAAAGATGGTTGGACGGTACTGACAAAAGACCGAAAACCTTCCGCACATTTTGAACACGATGTATGTATTACTTCGGGCGACCCCGATTTACTTTCTTCTTACGCAGAACTTGAAAAGGCTGAAAAAGCAAACATCAATCTTAGCTGGTGCCACGACTAAGCTGACCCTGTATAATTTCATAGTAAAAGCATGAAAACAAAAACACTTGTTGTGATAGGAGGAGGTGCTGCCGGTTTTTTTTGTGCCATTAATGCCGCTCGCCGGCAACCGGGTTTGCAAGTAATTATTTTAGAAAAAACACATAAGCTTTTATCGAAAGTAAAAGTAAGCGGCGGTGGCCGCTGCAATGTTACCCATGCTTGTTTTAGTATAGCCGAAATGATTAAAAAATATCCCAGGGGCGCATCTTTTTTAAAAAAGTCTTTTCATCATTTTTTTACCTCCGATACCATTCAATGGTTTTTAGAAAGGGGCGTACATTTGCATACAGAGCAGGATGGGCGCATGTTTCCGGTAACCAATAACGCTCAAACCATTATTGACTGCCTGGTGGGCGAAGCCAATAAGTACAAAGTAGAGATCCGTACAAATGCCGAAGTGAAAACAATTCAACCGCAGGCGGATGGTTTTCATATTGAGTTAGCAAACCATAAATTTTTACAAGCACAATTTGTTTGTGTTGCCTGTGGTGGATATGCCAATGCCGAAAAATTTAACTGGCTTACCGCTTTAGGCCATCAAATACAAATGCCGGTACCCTCATTGTTTACCTTTAATGCTAAAGAAAAAGAAATTACCAACCTGATGGGTATTGTTGTAAACGATGCACAGGTAAAAATAATTGGTACTAAACTTCAGCAAACAGGGCCGGTACTCATTACCCATTGGGGATTAAGCGGCCCGGCGATTTTAAAATTAAGTGCCTGGGGCGCCAGGGTACTGGAAGAAAAGAAATACGTTTTTTCAATTACGGTCAATTGGTATCCGCAACTAAATGAAAATACAGCGATAGAGAAAATGCAGCAATTGCGTTTTGAACGTGCCGGCCAAAAATTAATGAATAAAAATCCATTTGACCTGCCCGCAAGGTTATGGGAATTTTTAGCTGAGCAAGCGGGCTTGGATGCAAACATAAGATGGGCAGATGTACCCGCTAAAAAGCAAAATTTACTGGCCAAAAATTTATGCAATTATTCTATTGCCATTAAAGGAAAAACTACATTCAAAGAAGAATTTGTAACAGCCGGGGGAATAGCATTGCATGAAGTAGATGCCAATACCATGCAGAGTAAAATAGTACCACATCTTTTTTTTGCAGGCGAAATATTAGATGTAGATGGCATTACCGGGGGATTTAATTTTCAACATGCATGGACCAGTGGATGGATTGCCGCAAAGAGTATGGCTACTATTTAACGAAATGAAAAATCTTAAAAGCCATAATTAAATTATCTTTCAGTACAGAATGAAAAAAATAGATCAATACATACTGGGTAAGTTCCTTACTACATTTTTTTTCTGTATTATTTTATTTACCGTAATTATTGTGGTGGTAGATATTAGTGAGAAGACTGACGATTTTGTAAAAGCAAAACTTACTGCCTGGCAAATCTTTTCTCAATATTATATTGGGTTTATACCCCGTATTGATGCTATGCTGTTTCCATTATTTGTATTCTTATCAGTCATATTTTTTACTTCAAAAATGGCAGGCCGCTCAGAAATCATCGCCATCCTGAGTAGTGGCACCAGTTTCAGGCGCATGTTGGCTCCTTACATGGTGGGCGCATTTATTTTAGCAGGTATTTTATGGATAGGATACCAGTACGTAGTACCCAAAGCAAATATGAAGTATGGCGATTTTAGTAAAAATTATATTGATGTAAACAGGGGCATGCTCAATACCAATAAGAGTTACATCCAGGACCTGTATTTTAAAGTAGACAAAAATGCGTATGTGGGTATAAGAGGATATGATACCATTACCAAAACCGGGAATGGGTTTTTCTACCAAAAATTTAATGACAGCAGCAAACTGTTGTATAATTTAAGAGCATCCACTTTTAGTTGGGATACTGCCAATTCAAAATGGAGGTTAAAAAACACCGAAGAAAGAAAAATCTTACCGATTACCGAAGATGTGAAACATGCCGATCAATTACTCATGAGTTATAATTTTAAACCAATTGATCTTCGTAAAGATGAATATTTAAAAGATCAAATGCCTACCCGGGAATTGGATGCCTATATTAAAAATGAACGCCTCAGGGGTTCAGAAGGATTAAATGATTTATTGGTAGAGCGGTATAACCGGGATGCTATTCCGGTATCTGTAATCATATTAACAGTAATAGGAATGGCGCTTGCCTCCCGTAAGGTAAGGGGCGGTAGCGGGGCACATATTGCTATTGGCGTATTGCTAAGTGTAACTTATATTTTATTCAGCCGCTTTAGTGTTGTATTTGCTACAAAAGGCAGCTTTTCGCCATTGCTGGCGGCCTGGACGCCCAACCTGGTGTTTGGGTTACTTGCTTTTTATATTTACAAAACAGCGCCCAAATAAGGGTTGTAGCGTATGCTGTATTAATTTTCTTTATTGAGATTTGTTTTCCAATTTCAGTCATCGTAATTTTATACGAAATATTTTACCTTTTATAATGATATTGACATGGGAATAATGAAAGACAGGTTTGTAGCTAAATCAGATAAAGTTGCTGCCGAATTTAAAGAGATATTAAAAGAACACGGTTCAAAAGTAGTTTCAGATTATAATTTACTCCAGGTTTTCCAGGGAATGAGGGGCATTACAGGCTTAATAACAGAAACCTCCTTACTCGATCCCCAGGAAGGGATCCGCTTCAGGGGATATAGCATACCGGAGTTGCAGGAAAAATTACCCAAAGCGCCCAATGGAAATGAACCCTTACCGGAAGGCCTTTTATACTTAATGCTTATTGGCGATCTTCCCAATGCAGAAGAAGTAAAACATGTAACGAATGTATTACAACGCAGGAGCCATGTACCCAATCATGTGTTTGCAACTATCGAAGCAATGCCTGTATCTTCTCATCCCATGACGCAGTTTGTAGTAGGCATTATGGCTTTACAAACCGAAAGTGAATTTGCAAAAAAGTATGCAAAAGGAATGAATAAAAAAGATTATTGGGAAGCCACATTCGATGATGCCCTGATCTTATTAGCCCGCCTGCCACGTATTGCCGCTTATATTTATCGCCGTAAATATAAAAATGGCGACCATATTCAACCCAATGGATTGCTGGACTGGGCTGGAAATTTTGCACACATGCTGGGCTTTGACGATAAGGGATTTAGGGAACTGATGCGTTTGTATATGACGATTCATGCTGACCATGAAGGCGGAAATGTTTCTGCCCATGCCACCCATTTGGTGGGCTCTGCATTGAGCGACCCATACCTTGCATTTGCAGCAGGCATGAACGGATTGGCCGGCCCTTTGCATGGATTGGCAAACCAGGAAGTGATTAAATGGATTTTTGAAATGCAGGAATCTATCGGGAGTAAAAGCCCGAACAAAAAACAAATACAGGAGTATGTAGAAAAAACATTGAGTGAAGGTAAAGTAGTTCCTGGTTATGGCCATGCGGTATTACGCAAAACAGATCCTCGTTTTACTGCACAAATGGAATTTGGTAAAAAGCACATGCCCGATGATCCCCTGGTAAATACGGTATGGAATATTTATGAAACAGTTCCTCCCATTTTACAATCTATTGCAAAAATTAAAAACCCCTGGCCAAATGTAGATGCCCATAGCGGCGCTTTATTGGTGCATTACGGCATGGTAGAATATGAATTTTATACCGTGTTGTTTGGGGTAAGCCGTGCACTTGGCGTATTGGCCAGCCTTTGCTGGGATAGGGCGCTAAATCTGCCATTAGAAAGGCCTAAATCTGTTACCACCGATCAAATAAAACTTTGGTTAGAAGGGAAGGAAGAAATTTAAAAGAAGAAAAATTACAAATACAGATAAGATCCCGATAGATATACTTATCGGGATTTTTTTTATCATTTTATTTTTTTTATTGACTCATGCAATGAATGCAATACTTTTTTTTAAGAGATAATTTTTTGTATTAACCAATAATTATTTCAGCAAATCTAAAAGTTGCCAAATCTTTTCTTTGGACGTAGTAGGGCTGCCATCAATATTATTCACTATAATAGCAAAAGTAAATTCTTCTCCTTTTTTATTTGTAATAAACCCGGCATAGGCCCTTGCATTACTTATGTAACCACTTTTCATTTTAATACCATGTATTACAGGCAGGGCATCATAAAAGCGGGGAAACCATGTTTGTTGTTTTGCATAAGAAAGTATTTTCACCAATGCTTTTACCGTTACCCTGTTGGCAGGTGATAAACCACTGCCATCTATTATCTTTAATTCATTCTTTTCTATTTGCCGGTCTGCCCAAAAATTACGTACTACACTTACGCCCGAATCGGTAAGTCCCGATTTGCTTTTTTCTACTGCCATCATTTTTAAAAAAGCCTCGCCAAAAAGGTTTACACTTTTTTGCAAAAACCAATAATTAATAGAATCTAAAATGGGAGAGTAGATTGTTTGTAAACTATCAGACTGTTGCGGGAATGGTTCATTTTGTAAATATAGGCTTCCAAATGAATGATATTTGGCAGCATGTGAAATGCCTGCACGGTTTAAGTAGTTTCCCAAAACTTCAGCAAAAGAAGTTGCAGCATCTGGCAGGCTGCCTTTTATGTTGAAATTGTTTTTAGCTGCAGGAATGGATCCTTTTGCAAATATTTTATTATTATAGGGAGTGGAATATAAATAAGCATTATCACCACTGTTTTTTTCACCAGTGCTAATTTGATTGAAGATGTTGCTGGCTAAAAATGGCGGTTCTGTTTTTACTATTGCTGTAGGGCCAGCAACCGTATCAGCAGAGCGTATGAATAAATCAAACTGGTTTTCGTGCCAGTTAAATCCACGGGCGCCTGCTCCATAATAGTTTCCAATGTCCTGCCAAATCCATCCATCGGGTATGGGGTCAAAACCAAACTTGAGGTCGTTAACATAAATACCACCGGTAATTTTTTTTATTCCTTTAGCTTGTAAAATAGTAGCTATTTCTTTTTCAGGATGTAAAGTTTGTTGCCATCTTTCACTTCCAAAACTTGGGTCGCCATAACCTGAAATAATCAAATTACCATCTAATACACCATTCGTAATTTTTCCGCTATACCCAATCGTTGTTTTAAATGTATAATCTTTTCCGAGTAGTTCAAAAGCGGTAGCGCTTGTAATAACTTTTAATGTACTGGCTGGCGCCAATCCTATATTTTCATTTTTAGCAAAAACGATTTTACCGGTTTTGGCATTCTGCACATAAAACCCAATAGTAGCCGAAGAAAATTGCGGGTCCTTATCCATTTTTGAAAAATATTTCGAAATGCTAAGGGGCACTTCCTGGCTAAGGCCGCAATTAAAAGCGCAGATAAAAACGATAAGGAGTAAGGCTTTCATAAACATATTTATAACTGCAAAACTAAATGATTTAAATTTGATGTATCTGGAATTGGGTTTATAATTCTTTGGTAAAACATCTTTGAGTTCCAGTTAAAAGAATATTTAAGTATGATCAATATTTCAATCATAACCATTGGTGATGAACTTCTCATTGGCCAGGTAATAGATACCAACAGCGCCTGGATGGCACAGGAATTAAATAAAGCAGGTTTTGCAGTTATTCGCAGGGTAGCCATTGGTGATAATAAGCATGATATTTTACATGCGCTTGATGAAGAGAGAAAAGAATCTTCAGTGATATTAATAACAGGAGGACTGGGCCCAACCAACGATGATATTACAAAAGTTGTATTGTGTGAATATTTTAGGGGCAAGATGATTATAAATGCCGCAGCATTGAAAAATGTAAAATATTTATTTGAAGAAGTTTTTAAACGGCCCATGCAGGATATCAATTTAAAACAGGCCGAAGTGCCTGATTGTTGTACCGTCTTGCAAAACAAATGCGGCACAGCGCCCGGCATGTTATTTCAGCAAAGCGATAAAATATTTATTAGTATGCCGGGTGTTCCACACGAAATGAAGGGAATGATGGAAGACGGGGTAATCCCTTTTTTGAAAAAACAGTTTGAGGTGGATTGTATCCTGCATCAAACTTTATTAACGGCAGGTATTGGAGAATCATTCCTGGCCGAAAAGATCAAAGATTTTGAAGAATCCTTACCTGCTACCGTACGGCTGGCCTATTTACCTACCAATGGTATGGTTAGACTAAGGCTTACCGCTACCGGGAAAGATAAGCTCCAGACTTCATCATTACTTGAAAAACTTTTTTTGCAATTGCAGCAATTGGTTAGCGAGTATATGGTAACAAATAAAGACGAAACATTAGAAACAGAAATTGCACATTTATTAATTCAGCAAAAGGCAACATTAGCCCTTGCTGAAAGTTGCACAGGCGGTTATATTTCTCATTTAATAACATCTATACCGGGTTCATCTGCCTATTTTAATGGGGGCGTTGTAAGCTATAGCAATACGGTAAAAGAAGAAGTGTTATCTGTAAATACTGAAGTGTTGGAGCAGTATGGGGCCGTAAGTGAAGCAGTAGCAAGGGAAATGATGACGGGAGTTTTAAGTAAATTAAAAGCAACCTATGCTGTTGCTGTTACTGGCATCATGGGCCCCGGTGGGGGTTCAGCAGAAAAGCCGGTAGGCACTGTTTGGATTGCAGTGGGCAATGCATCGGATATACGAACCCGGGAATTGAATTTGCGTTTCGACCGGCAAAGGAATATACAATTAACGGCGATGCATGCTTTAAATATGTTACGCAAATTTATGTTGGGTAAGTAAAAGAGGAACTTATCTAAAGATGATTTGGATTACTATTCATCAGTTTATTTTTATGAAAATAAAGTTGATAGTTTTGGATTTTAAATAACATATTTACGGAATTTAGGCTTTAAGACAGATGAAATATAATTTATTTTCTTTTTTTATAAAGTCCCGGTACCAGCAAGTTAGCTATTGTCATAATGGGTCATTTATAAAAACTGTAAAAAGGCAAGCATACTGAATATAAAAAGGGGTTGCTTTTGAAACAACCCCTGTACATAAATATCTGTAAAAATAAATTTTAATAAGCTCTTTTACGTTGACTGCCCTGGTGCCTCCTGCCTTCATCAGATGGCCTTTTAAAACCACCATCTGCTTCATTCATCCGGATGATACGGTTATTGAATTTTTTGCCATCTAATGATTTTATCATTTTACCTGCATTTTGTTGATCTACTTCTACCCAGGTATTCATATCACGCATATCAATTTTTCCGAGTACTTCTTTATTCAAATTACTTTCATCTAAAATGAATTGTAAAAAACTCGCTTTGTAAAAACCATCTTTTGTTCCCAGGTTTATAAATAACCGGGTATAGCCATTGTCCCGCCTGTTATAAGATACACGATCCCTGCGGCCACCCATTTCTCTTGATTCGTTGCGGGGGATGCGTACTTCTTTTGAATTCAGGTCATCGGCATTGTTGTAATACTTTAAGAATTGGTTGAATTCCAAAGCGGCTACCCGTTGCAGAACTTCTTCTTTACTTACATCTTCAAATTTTTTGATGAGATCAGGTAAATAATTTTCATATTCACCATTTGAAATATCTACGGCATTCAATTTGTCCATAAAATGGAAGAATTGTTTACGGCATACATCTTTTCCGGATGGCACATCTAATTTATGAAAAGAAGCGTTGATCATTTTTTCTATTGACCGGATCTTGTACATTTCCCGGGTATGGCAAATAGAGATGCAAATACCACTTTTACCCGCACGGGCTGTACGGCCGCTACGGTGCGTATAAACTTCCAAATCGTCCGGCAACTCAAAATTAATTACATGGGTTATGCCATCCACATCAATACCCCTAGCGGCTACATCGGTTGCAATAAGTAATTGTAATGTTTTATTGCGGAAGCGGCCCATTACTTTATCTCTTTGTTGCTGGGTAAGATCTCCATGCAGGGCTTCAATATCGTAACCGCTACGGGATAATTTTTCAGCAATATCCTGTGCATCTGCTTTGGTGCGGGTAAAAATAATTCCATACATGCCGGGGTTAAAATCTATCACCCTTTTTAATACTTCATAACGGTGCTGTGCCGGCACTATAAAATACTGGTGTGCAATATTTGCATTACCACTGTTCTTTTTACCAACCGTGATTTCTTTGGGTTGGGTCATGTAATTTTTAGAGATGGCCCTCACTTCCGGTGGCATGGTAGCGCTGAAGAGCCAGGTACTTTCCCGGTTAATGGTATTTTTTAAAACAAAATCAATATCGTCCCTAAAGCCCATGTTCAGCATTTCATCTGCCTCATCCAATACCACGTACTTTACTTTTTGCAGGTCAATGGCTTTTCGTTCTATTAAATCAATCAGCCTGCCGGGAGTGGCTACTACAATTTGTACCCCTCTTTTTAAATTGCGGATTTGCATTACAATTGAAGCGCCACCGTACACTGCTTCAATGTGCATGCCTTTACTAAATTTGGCAAAGGTTGTAATGTCGTTTGTAATTTGTAAACAAAGCTCACGGGTTGGGCATACAATTAATGCTTGCGGAAATTTATCTGCTGCCTGTATGAGTTGTAATAGCGGTAAACCAAATGCTGCAGTTTTGCCAGTACCGGTTTGTGCAAGGCCTACAAAATCTGTGGTGCCTGATAATAAAACAGGAATCGCTTTTTCCTGGATAGCGGTAGGTTCTGTAAAGCCCAATGCTTCTACTGACTTTACGAGGTTTTCGTTAAGCCCTAATGACTCAAATAAGTTCATGTAATAATGTTTAAAATAAAGTGACGCCCTGCATTTGCGTTGGCAATAACATGTATCATCACAAAAAATTGTTTCTGGTTACATGTTATGCTCCGGCCGTTGGAGAGAAAAAAAAGAGGAGATAACTCTTACACTGTTATCAACAGCATCTTAGCACGTCATGCAATTCTAAAATTGTAAAAACCGCCGCAAAGGTACGCTATTTCATGTTATTAACAAACCTTATTTTAAACTTTTTACAGCTATCGGTATCTTATTTTTATATGCTTTATTGTTTTTTTAACAAGCTACATCGCTATCAATAATTAATTTGGTACAAAGATTGGCTTTGCAAGAAAACCCATTATCAATATAGAAAATAAAATTTCATGAAAAACAAAATGCTCCCCCTGGCCCTTGCTTTCTCTATTTTAAGTGCTTCTTGCCTGGCGCAAGGTTTTCAATTTGGTGTAAAAGCAGGTACCGATATTCAAAAGATCAACAGCAAATCTTTTAGTGAACAATTTTCTTATGGTTACCATTTAGGAATATTTTCAGAAATCAGCCTTTCATCAAAATTCTCAATACAACCCGAATTTTTATTTAGTTCGGTAAATATTGATACGAGCAGTAATTATAGCGATGTTTATAAATTCGGAAATATGAAAGGCGCTAAACTGAGGTATTTTAAAATCCCTTTAATTTTAAATTATAAATTGAACCCCTTTATCTATTTACAGGCCGGGCCGCAATTTGGTATTTTAAAAAGCGCCGATAAAAATTTATTGCAAACAGGCCAGCAGGCATTTAAAGAAGGTGATTTTAGTATGCTTGGCGGCGTACAAATAAATGTTTCTAAATTTAAGATATATGGCCGTTATGCATTGGGATTAACAAACCTCAATGATATTGATAATAAGGAGAAATGGAAAAGCCAGGGTTTTCAATTAGGAATAGGCATTGCATTTTAAGGCCGTAAAATAATAATTTTTCCATCTTCACCAATGGTAACCACGGTACTGGGTTTGGCAATGGCAACATCATCCTGACGATGGCGAACAATATAGTCGACCCCGTTTTTAATTTCAATATCTATATCTCTGAAATTAGCCGGGGGAGGGTACCCGCTAATGTTAGAGGAAGTGCTTACAAGTGGCTTCCCTAAAAGTTCGATTAATGTTTTACAAAATTTATCTTTTACGATCCTAATGCCAATACTCCCATCGGTACTTACCAGGTTTTTTGCCAGTTTTTTTGCATTCTTATAAATTATGGTTACCGGGTTGTTTGCATCTTTGATGTAGTCAAATATTTTAGGATAATCCTGGTTACTATATTGTAAAATATCAGTTTCACGGCTTAGTAAAATGATCATACTTTTATCAAGCTGCCTTTTTTTTAACGCATATATTTTTTGAACTGCTTTTTCATTGGTAGCATCGCAACCAATACCCCATACGGTATCCGTAGGGTATAAAATAATGCCCCCTTTTTTTAAAACGGTGAGACAAGCTGCGATATCGTCTTCAAATATCAAAACTTATTTTTTTAAAAGTTGTAAAGCGGAGGCCGCAATTATGTTTTCATCAAGTTGCAATAAACATTCAGGTATGCCATATATTTTGCAAACATTATTTGTGCAGGGTTCGCAAGGTAATTGTCCTAACCTTATTACACAACTGTTATTCTTATTGAATGGGCCTGTATTTTTTTCATTCCCTGCACCAAACAAAACCAGTGTGGGTGTGCTTAGAGCGTTGGATACATGGGCCGGGCCACTATCTGTAGTAAGCATTATTGTGGCATGAGATAATAAACCGGCTAATTCGGTAATACTTGTTTTGCCGGCGAGTGAAATGATTTTTTCTTTTGTTGTTAATTGTTCAAATACTTCATTTATAAATTCACTTTCTTTCGGGCTGCCAATAAGAACAATTAATGCCGGGGTAATTTTCCTGATGGTATTGATGATGCTTACAGCTTTTGATGCAGGCAACCTCCGGGAAGATGCTTCTGAATTAATATTGATCACCCAATAGGGTTCGTTAAAATGTTTTGTGCCAGATTTTGTAATCGTTAATGCAACCGGTGGAATACTTATTTTTTGTTGGATAAATTGTTCTAAGAGATTGGCATATTCTTCTACACGGTGCAGGTCTTTTGGCTTTTTATAAGCATGGGTAAGCAGGCTGTTTCTTAATTCTTTACGAAAGCCAATCCTTTTGGTAGCGCCGGTAGCCCGGGCCATTACAGCAGATGAAATGGAATCGGGCATGCAGAAAAACAGGTCATATTTTTTTTGCCGTGAAATTTCTTTTCCAAATTTTGTAGCGCCCATGATACCGGGGTATGTTGATTTATCAAAAATATATTTTTGATGGGGAGCCGGAAAAAAATCCAATAAAAAATCAAGCCCTTTTTTGGCAATAAAATCTATCTCCGCTTGCGGGTAATGTTGCCGGATGGCTGACACTAATGGAGTTGCCATTACCATATCTCCCAGCCAGTTGGGCAACCTGATGAGTATGTTTTTTACCTGCGTCATGCATTGCAAAAATGAAGGTTTTTATTGATTAAGTTTGCAAAAAATATCTAACATGAGTTTACAGGAAAGTATTTTAGCCGCATGGGCAAAACGGGAACTTTTGCAGCAGGAGGCTTATGCTAATGCAGTAAAAGCAGTAATTGAAGAAGTAGATAAAGGAAATTTGCGCACAGCGGAACCCACTGAAAATGGATGGCAGGTAAATGAATGGGTGAAACAAGCCATCTTATTATATTTTGGCATACAGCAAATGCAAACCTGGGAATTGGGGCCATTTGAATTTTATGATAAGATGTTGCTTAAGAAAAATTATAAAGAACTTGGAGTGCGTGCAGTTCCACATGCCATTGCACGCTATGGATCATATTTAGCAAAAAATGTTGTCTTAATGCCATCGTATGTAAATATTGGCGCTTATGTAGATGAAGGAACTATGGTAGATACCTGGGCTACAGTAGGTAGTTGTGCACAGATTGGCAAAGGGGTACACCTGAGTGGGGGCGTAGGTATTGGGGGTGTACTGGAGCCTTTGCAAGCCAACCCGGTAATTATTGAAGATGGTTGTTTTATTGGGAGCCGTTGTATTGTAGTAGAGGGGGTGAGGGTAGAAAAAGAGGCTGTACTGGGCGCTAATGTGGTACTTACCCAAAGTACTAAGATTATTGATGTGACTGGTAAAGAGCCTGTTGAAACAAGGGGTTTGGTGCCGGCAAGAAGTGTGGTAATACCTGGTACTTATCCTAAAAAATTTACAGCAGGAGAATATGGCGTGGGTTGTGCGTTGATTATTGGTAAAAGAAAAGAATCTACCGATTTAAAAACAAGTTTAAATGATGCCTTGCGGGATTTTAATGTGAGTATTTAACAGCAGCATGAACTGTATGATGTAAATATATTATTTGCTTAGCTGCATTTGCATTTTTAAAATCCTGTCTTCTAATTTTTCTGAACTGATATGTTCCCGCATACTATCTACTTTTATAGGAAAACAAAACGGCGTTAACTGGCCAGGGTACCGAATGATTATTTTGCCTTGCTGTATGCGCTTTAGCATATTTCTTAAGCGGGGTTCATCCATTTGTTGTTCCATTACTTCGTTATACGCCTGCCTTAATAACAAATTACCGGGATCATATTCCTGGAATACATTAAACAATAATGAAGCAGAGCTTTGTAAATGTTTTTGCTTAATATGTTCGCCGGGCATCCCTTTAAATACCAGGCCGCCAATTACGGCAATATCCCTAAACTTTCGCCTTGCCATTTCGCTGGCATTTACACTTCTTTGTATATCATTCAATAAATTTTCTTCACTGAACAGTTCATATACATTGGTATCGTCTAATGGTATTGCTTGATCGCTTAATAATTCAAACCCGTAATCATTCATCGCTATTGAGAAACTGATAGGTGTAATTTGTGATAACCTAAATGCCAGTAATGCCGCCATAGCTTCATGTACCAGCCTGCCTTCAAATGGATATACAAAAAGATGGTAACCGTCTTTGGTATAAATGTGTTCAATAAGCAATTCATCCTGCAAGGGCAAATGCGATAATTTTTTTTGAGTTTCAAATAACGGTTCCAGGGCAGTAAGCTCTTTATCTTTTTTAGTGTATTTTTTTTCTGCTGCATCATTTAGTTTTTTCCTCAACATAAAACCAAGGTTTGCACTTAAAGGCATCCGTCCCCCATTCCAACTGGGTACTATTGATTTGTTGGCATTACTCTTACGTACCTGCACCGTCATATCTTTAATTCGGATAAATTCTAAATTTCGCCCGGCCAGCGTAAATACATCTCCAGGGTTCAGCCGGCTGATAAACCATTCTTCAATAACGCCGATATAAGTTCCACTAATCAATTTTACTTTAAGCATGGCATCACTTACAATGGTTCCGATATGTAAGCGGTGGCGCATGGCAATTCGCCGGTTATTAATTTTATATAGCCCATCCAGTACTTCCACTTTTTTAAAATCATCATATTGCTGTAGGGCTTTTCCTCCCTGTGTAATAAAGTGCAACACTTGTAAGAAGCTATCATAAGGCAATGAGGCAAAGCAATGGGTAGCGGTTATTTCTTTAAATATTTGCTGTTTGTAAAATCCTTCTCCCACTGCAAGCGTTCCTAAAAACTGTATCAATACATCGTAACACAATTGTAATGGTTCACGGCTTTCAATAAATTGTGTAGCCATGGCTTCACTTAATGCAGCGGCTTCTAATAATTCTAATGAGTGGGTAGGTAAAAATAAAATTTTACTTGTTTCACCCGGTTGGTGGCCACTACGTCCGGCCCTTTGCAAAAAACGGGCAACACCCTTAGGGGACCCTACCTGCACAACCATTTCTACGGGCCGGAAATCTACACCCAAATCGAGGCTGGCTGTACATACAACTGCAGATAAGGTACCACTATGCAAAGCATCTTCTACCCACATACGCATTTCTGGTTCTATGCTGCCATGATGTAATGCTATTGCCCCCGCAAGGCCGGGTGAAATATTTAACAAGTGTTGATACCATCGTTCACTCATACCACGGGTATTGATAAATATGAGTGTGGTTTTATGTGTATCTAAAACGGGTAAGATAAATTCAGCAAGATGTAAACCCAGGTGGCCGGCCCAGGGATATTTTTCAATGGGATCTGGAATTATAGATTCCAATTCAATTTTTTTATGCAGGTCTGCTGTAATGATCATGCAATTTTTATCTTCTCCCAGCGGCCATGTTAATACCTGCATCGCCTGATCTAAATTTCCAATGGTTGCCGAAATACCCCAAAGCAAAGGTTTTGGGTGTTTTGATATTTCCTTTAATTGTACCAGGTGGCTTATTGCAAGTTCAGTTTGTACACCTCTTTTACTTCCCATCAGTTCATGCCATTCATCTATGGCAATACAAAATAATTTTTCAAACAGGGAACTATTGTTTTTTTGAGCAAATAATAAATGAAGGCTTTCGGGTGTGATGATGAGTATCTCAGGCATATTGTTTTTTTGTTTCTGCCTTTCAGAAACAGGGGTATCTCCATTTCGGATAGATACTTTCCAGGGAATTTCCAGTTCTGTAAGTACTTCTTCCATAGCCCGGCCAATATCTTTGGCAAGTGCCCTCAGTGGTGTGATCCATAAAAGCTGTAAACCATTTTTTGTTTGGATCCGATAAGTTTCGGGGTGTTGATCAATAAAATGGATCAGTACGCCAAAAAATACGGAATATGTTTTTCCAAAACCGGTTGGTGCATTTACAAGCCCTGATTTTCCCTGGGCAATGGCTTGCCAGGTTTGTAATTGAAAGCGGAAAGCTTTTTTTTGATGTTTACCCATCCATTTTGTGAGGATATTGAGGCCAATATTGGATTTTATTTTTTTCTCCTTCAATTTTTCAGCTTATTTAATAATATTATTTAATGGGTTTATGATTTTTACCGATTATCAGTTTTGATAATCTGTATAAAGGGCTGGTGAATACAAAAATTTATCAAATAAAACAGGCTGGTTCTTCAATTTTTGTAAAACATGTGTATAAAGACAGCAACATTTATATGATCGTAAAATTATTTTGAGAATAAATGGCTCCTTATCTTATTTTAATGTTAAAATACAATAATTTCGTAACTCCTAAAAAGCAAAATTAATATGAGAAAATCTTTACTATTTTCAGTATTGTTCTTGTTGGTATCTATATTTACGTATGCGCAAACGGATACTTATTGGTCAGCTAATACGGCCCGGCCAGGAACAATCAATGCGAACCATGCAGTAAGCAGGCAATCGTTTCCAAAAGAGTTTAAGTTATTTACTTTAAATCTTCAACCACTACAAGCAGAATTGTTTTCAATTGTTGGTGAACATCCCAGCAGTCGTTCTGCAATTATAAGCTTACCCAATGTAGAGGGTAATGTAGAACAATTTGAAGTATTTGAAGCTTCTAATTTTGAACCTGCATTACAAGCAAGGTTCCCAGAAATAAGGGCATATTCCGGTAAAGGTATTACTGATAAATATGCATCTTTAAAAATCAGTATCTCACCCCAGGGCATCCAAACAATGGTTTTTAGGTTGGGTAAGCCCAATGAATATATTGAACAATATTCTGTTGATGGTACTGTATATGCAGTTTTTAACCCAAGCCGCCAGTCCGGCCCATTACCGTGGACTTGTTCTACCGTAGAAGAAAAATTTACTACAGAATTAAATGCAAAAGTGCTTAATAACAACTATACGAATAGTTCTGCGGGTGAATTAAAGACGATGCGTTTAGCCCAATCTTGTAATGGAGAATATTCCAATTATTTTGGAGCTTTTAATGCCACACAGGTAGGGTTGGTTTTAGCAGCGTATAATGCCACACTAACCCGTTGTAATGGGATGTATGAAAGGGATCTGGCATTGCATTTAAATTTAATTGCAAATACTGACCAGGTTATTTATTATGATCCCAATACAGATCCGTATTCAACTAATTTAAGCCAATGGAATGCACAATTACAAAGTACTTTAACAACAGTAATTGGTGCAGCCAATTACGATATAGGCCACATGTTTGGTGCTTCCGGTGGTGGCGGTAATGCCGGTTGTATTGGTTGTGTATGTGGTACCAATAAAGGAAGCGGTATTACCTCCCCGGCAGATGGGATACCCCAGGGGGATAATTTTGATATTGACTATGTGGTTCATGAAGTAGGCCATCAATTGGGCGGAAACCATACTTTTTCAATGAGTACTGAGGGTACAGGTGTAAATAAAGAAGTAGGTTCGGGTATTACCATTATGGGCTATGCAGGTATTACCAGCGTGGATGTAGCGCCACACTCCATTGCCATGTATCATGAAACTACAATTGAACAGATACAGAATAACCTGCAATTTAAAACTTGCCCGGTTACAACAAATATTACAGCAACAAATGCAACTCCCGTTGTAGCACCCATGAGTAATTATATTATTCCTATCAGTACGCCATTTGCACTTACCGGGTCTGCTACAGATGCGAATCCCGGTGATGCATTAACTTATTGCTGGGAACAAAATAATGATGGTACCGGCCAAACAGGAAATAATAGCCGTGCTTATATTACTAAACCTACCGGGCCAAACTGGTTAAGTTTTTTACCAACCAGTTCACCCACACGTACTTTCCCCCGTTTATCAACCATCCTGGCAGGCCAATTCGTTACAGGGCCTTTACCCGGTGGTGATGCCATTGCCAGTATCGAGGCATTGAGTTCAATAGGCCGTACTTTAAATTTTAGACTGACGGTGAGAGACAATAGTCCTTATATTTCTGCGCCCCCGGTAAGTGTAGGCCAAACTGCCTATACTGATGTGGTGGTAACTGTAAACGCTGCTTCAGGGCCATTTAAAGTTACATCACCCAACACGCCAGTTTCATGGTTTGCAGGTTCATCACAAACCATTACCTGGGATGTTGCCAATACTACAGCCGCACCGGTTAGTTGCAGTAATGTAAATATTTTATTATCTACCGATGGTGGGTTGACTTTCCCAACCACATTGGCAGCTAATACAACCAATGATGGTTCAGAAGTGGTTACTTTACCCGGAACCATTACCACTACTGCCCGTGTAAAAATTGAATCTGTTGGAAATATTTTCTTTGATATTTCTGATGCCAATTTTTCTATTACATTACCTCCTAGTGGATTCACATTTACCACACCTGCAGCAGTAAACGTTAGTTGTGGAGGCGGTGCCAATGCAAACAGTACGGTTGCTACCGTTGCATCAGGTGGATTCACCACACCCATTAATTTAACAGTAAGTGGGGCGCCTTCCGGAACTACAGCTTCAGTAACGCCTAACCCGTTAACACCGGGTAGCAGCGCAACCGTAACATTAACTGGCGTAAATACATTGGTTCCCGGTACTTATAATATATCTTTAAATGGTATTGCAGGCGCATCAAACCAAACTGTGTTGGTACCTTTTGTAGTACAACCGGGTGCAGCGCCTACCATCCAAACAGCGCCTGCAAGCCAGGGTATTTGCGAAGGAAATAATGTAAGCTTTAGTGTAGTAACTTCAGGTGCGGCAGTTACCAGCTATCAATGGCAGGTAAGTACCAATGGGGGTGTAAGCTGGAGTGATATTGCCGGGGCAACTACCAGCAGTTATACCATTACAGGAGCCACATCGGCGCTCAATAACAATCAATACCATGTAATAATAAATGGCCAATGCGGAACTGTTACTTCTGCAGCAGCTACTTTAACGGTAAGCCTTTCACCAGTAATAAGTGCTCAACCACAAAATGTACTGCAATGTGCAGGTTCTGCTGCCAGCTTTAGTGTAACTGCTTCCGGCGCAGGGCTTACTTATCAATGGCAACAAAGCACAGATGCAGGAGCTACCTGGACAGATATTGTGGGTGCAACATCTGCTACTTATAATATTGCTTCTGTTGCGAATGGTATGGATGGTTATCAATATCGTGTAAATGTAACGGGTACTTGTTCTGTTACAGCTACTACCTCATCAACCGCTACACTTACGGTAGGAAACGCTTCCAGTATTACAAGCCAACCCACTTCTACAATTTTATGTGTAGGTGCGAATGCCAGCTTTACGGTAGCTGCTACTGGTACTAATTTAACTTACCAATGGCAGGTAAGCACCGATGGCGGTACTACCTGGACCGATGTAACAGGCGCTACTGCTGCTACTTTATCTTTAAGTAATGTAACAGCAGGTATGAATAATAATCAATATCATGCACTTGTATATAGTTGTACCCCTGTTCCAATTGTATCGAATGCAGCTACACTTACGGTAAATACACCTGTAAGTTTTGGTACACAACCATCAGATGCAACGGTTTGTGCAACAAACGCTGCAAGCTTTACCGCAGCAGCTAACGGTACCGGCTTAAGTTACCAATGGCAATATGCTACCAGTTGTACTGGTTCATTTAGCGATATCACAGGAGCTACTTCAGCTTCATATAATCTTGCTTCTGCACAGGTGAGCAATGCGGGTGCATACCATGTAATTGTAACAGGTGCTTGCGGAGCTGTTACATCTAATTGTGTAAACTTAACTGTAAATACACCGGTGGTTGTATCTGCTCAGCCAGTAGATGCTTCTGTGTGTTTGCCTGCAAATACTGCTAGTTTTTCAGTAACTGCTTCCGGAACTGCGGTAAGCTACCAATGGCAGGTAAGTATCAATGGTACTTTGTGGACGAATGTAATTGGCGCCACATCTTCCACACTAAACCTTACCGGATTAACAGCAGCTATGAATGGTTATAAATACCGTGTTCAATTATCCGGTACTTGTTCAGCAGCCTTTAACTCTTCGGTAGCCACCTTACAGGTAAATACACCGGTAAATATTACCAGCCAACCGCAAAGCGCTGTGAGATGTACAGGAGAAGATGTAAGTTTTAGTGTAGCAGCCACCGGCTCTACCATTACCTACCAATGGCAGGTAAGTATCAATAACGGGCCATTTGTGAATATAGCTAATGCAACTGGAACCAGTATTTCATTTACTCACCTGGGTATCATGCAAAATGGTTATCGTTACCGGGTTATCGTATCGGGTGTACCATGCGGTGCCGTAATTTCTGATATAGCTTCATTAACTGTAAACCAAACCCCAAGTGCAGTATTAACACTTGCTTCGGGTAATGTAATTAATCCATATATCCGTGCAGGTTTATATGTAACCGTGGCACCGGCAATGGGTAATTACGGTTATAGCTGGATCAAAGAAGGGCAACCATGGCCTGCATTTAGCGGTTCATCTGTTGACTTAAATGGGGATGACTTTGGAAGCTACAGTGCCGTAGTAACCAACCTAACCACAGGTTGCAGCACAACTACGAACGAAGTAACTTTAAAGGCAGTGGGTAGTAATTTAGTATTTATTTATCCAAACCCCACAAAAGGACAGTTTATAGTGAGGTTTTATAATAAGGTAAATAATGCTGTATCTGCTGATCGTTTTGTAAATGTTTACTCATCAACCGGTCAAAGGGTTTGGTCTAAAAAATACAATGTAACAGGCCCTTATGGACGGATGGATGTAGATATTAGTAACCTAAGCGCAGGAACCTATATGGTAGAAGTAAAAGATGCCAATGGTAAGAAACTGGGCGCAGGTAAAGTGTTTAAAAAATAAGTAAATGATTCATTAATACAAGGCTGCCCAACCGGGCAGCCTTTTTTTATTGTTGAGAATGAACTATTTGTATGTCAAAATTTTTTTATGAACAGGGCCTTTTTTTTACTGTATTTTCATACCTTTGCGCCGCTAAATGCCCGTGCATACAAGATGGCAGTACGGCAATTTAGCATATTATGAGAGCAGCATAACTACAATACATATACCTGGCCGGCCACATACCGGTAATTGGGTAAAACCTTGCAAGTTCAGCAGCGGTACACTGTACAAGAGTGCGACGCCAATGAAGCAAAATAAAGATTCAAATGCTGACCCCCAAAACAAAAAAACAAACAGGAGTAATCCTGGATAAACATTTTAAATTTTAAATATTAAATAAAAAACGATGGCAGATTTACGTTATCAACGAAATTTTGGAATTGCTGCTCATATTGATGCCGGTAAAACCACTACCACCGAACGTATTTTACGTTACACTGGTATGATTCATAAAACCGGGGAGGTGCACGAAGGCGCTGCAACTACTGACTGGATGGAACAGGAAAAAGAAAGGGGTATTACTATTACCTCTGCAGCAGTTAGCTGCCAATGGAATTTCCCAACAGATAAAGGGAAAGCGATTCCTGAAACAAAAAAATATTCATTCAACATTATTGATACACCGGGTCACGTGGACTTTACGGTAGAAGTAGAAAGAAGTATGCGGGTGTTAGATGGTTTGATCGCATTGTTTAGCGCTGTAGATGGGGTAGAACCTCAGAGTGAAACGGTATGGCGCCAGGCGAACCGTTATAAAGTTCCCCGAATTGGTTTTGTAAATAAAATGGACCGGGCGGGCGCTGACTTTTTAAACGTAGTGAAACAAGTAAAAGAAATGCTGGGTGCTAAAGCCGTTCCGTTACAATTACCTATTGGTGCAGAAGATAATTTTACCGGAGTGGTAGATTTAATTAAGAACAAAGGAATTATCTGGCACATGGAAACAGAAGGGATGACTTTTGATGAAATAGAAGTGCCTGCAGATATGGTAGAAGATGTAAACCATTGGAGGGCTGCGTTAGTAGAAGCTGTTGCTGAATATGACGATATGTTGATGGAAAAATTCTTTGAAAACCCGGATACTATTACAGAAGCAGAAATGCATGAAGCCATTCGGAAAGCAACCATTGATTTAAGCATCGTACCAATGATGTGCGGCTCATCATTTAAAAATAAAGGTGTACAAACAGCATTGGATGCAGTTTGCCGTTACCTGCCAAGCCCCGTAGATATTGAAGCGATTGAAGGCCTGGATCCCGATACCGGTGAAACCATTAGCCGTAAGCCCGATGCAAAAGAACCATTTGCTGCATTGGCATTTAAAATTATGACCGATCCGTTTGTTGGCCGTTTGGCTTTCTTTCGTTGCTATAGCGGTCATTTAGATGCAGGTTCTTATGTTTTGAATGTAAGAAGTGGAAAAAAGGAAAGGATCAGCCGTATCATGAAAATGTTTGCGAATAAGCAAAACCCAATTGACTTTATTGAAGCGGGTGATATTGGCGCCGCCGTAGGATTTAAAGAAATTAAAACAGGTGATACCCTTTGTGATGAAGACCATCCGATAACCCTGGAAAATATGTTTATTCCGGAACCGGTTATTGCCATTGCGATAGAACCAAAAACACAGGTGGATGTAGATAAAATGGGTATGGCAATAGCTAAATTAGTAGAAGAAGATCCTACGTTACGTGTGAATACAGATGAAGATACAGGCCAAACCATTTTAAGAGGTATGGGTGAGCTTCACCTTGAAATTATCATTGACCGTTTGCGTCGTGAATTTAAAGTAGAAGTGAACCAGGGCGCACCACAGGTTGCTTATAAAGAAGCATTCCAAAATACCATTGAACATCGTGAAATTTTGAAAAAACAAACAGGTGGCCGGGGTAAGTTTGCCGATATCATTTTTGAGATTGGGCCTGCTGATGTAGAATTCCTGAAAGAATCAGAAGGTAAGAAAAACTTCCAGTTTGTGAATGCTTTATTTGGTGGTTCTATTCCTAAAGAATTTGTACCCGCCATTCAAAAAGGTTTTGATACTGCTATGACTACCGGTGTTTTAGCTGCTTACCCAATGGAAAGCATGAAAGTAACCGTGAAAGATGGTAGTTTCCACCAGGTGGATTCTGATGCCATGAGCTTTGAACTTTGTGCTAAGCAAGGTTTTCGTGAAGCGGGTAAAAAAGCTAAACCTGTATTACTGGAACCTATTATGAAAGTAGAGGTATTAACGCCAGATCAATATATGGGTGATGTAACTGGTGACTTGAACCGTAGGCGGGGTATGCTGGAAGGTATGGATAGCCGTGCCAATTTACAGGTTATCAAAGCAAAAGTGCCTTTGAGCGAAATGTTTGGATATGTAACCCAATTACGTTCATTATCCAGTGGACGAGCTACCTCTACCATGGAGTTCAGTCATTATGCACCTGCACCAAGTAATATTGCAGAAGAAGTAATGGCAAAACAAAAAGGTAAACTAAAAGTAGAAGATTAAGGATACCGGCTTTTAATAAGCGAATACTTAAATGCCTCATTATTAAAAAATGGGGCATTTATTTTTTGTAAAAATATTTTGAAATGCTGGAATTTTTTTGCAACATGATACGTCTTATTAGCAGATCATGGGTTCAAATGAAAGTAAAACTGTTCAAGCCGTTAGCACCTGTGAAAACACCTATTTTTTACAGTGCAAGCAAAATTATGTTGTATTAATACGTTTTAATTTTCTTGAACATTTTCTTTAGAAAGCTTGTTTTTTTAAAACAGGCTTTTTTTATGCATTTCCTTTAGGGGAAAGGGTTAATCATTTTTTGTACTTTAGACAGGGTTAAAGCATTGTTTGTTATTTTTGGTTTGCTTAAAACATACCTTCAATGTATAAATATTATCTTTTTTGCTTTTTTTTTATAGGGTTTGTATGGGGCGCCGATGCCCAACGCAACCTGTTAAAAATGGATCATGAAAACTTTTTTAGATTTGGCGCAAAAGCCGGAGTGAATGTGAACAGGATCATTGGTGTAAGCTACACTTCAGGGTTTCACTACAATTATCAATTGGGGGCTTTTTTACAGTTTAATATTACCAAAAGATTTGGAATACAACCCGAAGTGAACTTTGTGCAGTCTGCTTCATCATTCAGCAAAGACCCAAATGATATTTACGAAGATATTTTTTATGATGGAAGCCAACGAAGCGGTAAACTAAATTATCTTGAAATCCCGGTGTTTTTAAATGTAAATATTGGACCTTCCAAAAGAATTAAATTACAAATAGGGCCATCTTATGGCTCCCTGTTAAAAGAAACCCTGGATAGTTTGCAATACCAGGGAAATGTATATAAAAAAGCAGAGTGGAGTGCTATAGGTGGGTTATGGATACAACTCCCATTGGTAAATTTGGGGGCTCGCTACAAAGTGGGACTAACCAATATAAATGCTATTGATGATCTTCAAAAATGGAAGAGCGAAGCCATTCAAATTTTTGTGGGGTTTACTTTGTAGAAGCTAAAAGAAGTAATTCATTAAATAAATAGTTGTATTTTAACGGTAATAAAAAGATGTTATGATGCATATCCGTACAGAAGATATAATCATTATTGATATTGAAACCGTATCAGAAAAATCTTCATTTTCTGAACTGGAAGAATACTGGCAACATTTATGGACTGATAAGACCATGCGCATTTTGCCTGAAGATAAGAATGCTGCTGATTTCTATAAAGAAAGGGCAGGCGTGATGGCTGAGTTTAGTAAGATCGTATGCATCAGTATGGGTTATTTTATGAAAGAGCCCCAATTGAGAATGCGGGTAAAATCTTTTTATGGTCATGATGAGAAGAAAATTCTGGAAGATTTCCTATCTACCATGGTTAAAATAGAAAGCCATAATAGTAAATGGTGTTTTGCAGGCCATAATATTAAAGAGTTTGATATTCCTTTTATTTGCCGCCGCCTGCTTATTAATAATATACCCATTCCCAGGTTTTTAGATTTTCAAAATATGAAACCATGGGAAACCAATTTAGTTGATACTTTTCAATATTGGCGCTTTGGTGATTATAAACATTTTACTTCTTTAAAATTATTAGCTGCAGCATTGAATGTTCCTTCACCTAAAGATGATATTGATGGAAGCATGGTGGGAGAAGTATATTGGGTTCAAAATGATTTGCCACGGATAGCAGTGTACTGCCAAAAAGATGTGGTAACAGTGGGTAATATTTTTTTACGGTTAAAAGGCAAACCGATATTGCACCCGGAGGAAGTGGAGTATGTAGCATGATTACTGAAGGCAACGTTTGTATAATTGCACTGTATTTTCCAACCCTAGGTAAATGGCATCGCATATTAAAGCATGACCAATAGAAACTTCCAGCAGACCTTCAATTTTTGATTTAAAAAACCTGAGGTTTTGTAAATCCAGGTCGTGGCCGGCATTGATGCCAAGCCCTAATTCATTGGCTTTTTTTGCTGCTAAAGTATAAGGAAGAATGGCTACTTCTTTATGATTTTTTATGTATTCGCTGGCATAGGCTTCAGTGTATAATTCCACCCGGTGGGTGCCCGTGGCCTTTGCTGCCTCCACCATTTCTACCACAGGATCTACAAAAATAGAAACCCGGATGTTCGCATTTTTAAATACGGAGATGATCTCTTTTAAATAACCTGCATGCTCAATCGTATTCCAGCCATGGTTGCTGGTGATTTGCCCTTTTGCATCGGGTACAAGGGTTACCTGGGTAGGTTTATTTTCGAGTACCAGTTTCACAAAACTTTCTTCGGTGGGGTTGCCTTCTATATTAAATTCGGTTTTTATAACTTTCTTAAGCGCATATACATCTTCATAACGGATATGCCTTTCATCTGGCCGTGGATGCACCGTGATGCCCTCTGCCCCAAAGGCTTCAATGTCTTTGGCAGCCTGTATAATGTCAGGGTTATTGTGCCCCCTTGCATTGCGAAGCGTGGCCAGTTTATTGATATTAACTGAAAGCTTTGTCATGTTGATGTTTTAATCCAGTTTAAATTTCCCAAAGATTTGTTTTACCTCATCTTTCATCTGTTGTAATAATGCAAACTGGTGCTGTATAAAACTATTGTCTTCTAAGCGGCCTACAACCTGGTTCATTTCTTCGTTATTATCATACACCATCTTCCTGAAAGGATTGGTATAATCTTTTGCACGTGATTCTAATATATTTTTGCACATCCATTCTTTAATCCGCAGCGTGTTTTTTAAAACATTTTTTAAACTGGAAGCAGTAAATTGTGTACCTGTAATATTTTTTAATTCTAAATAACTGGTATAGGCATGTTGAAGTTTATCCTTTTCATATAAATTGCCCATATCCTGATAATATTGGTGCAGCGCATCCCAGTTATCAATTTGACCTTCTTTAATTGATTTCTTTAATTTATCTACTGATTTTTTTTGCATCAACTGACCCCCGATATTTTGCCAAACACTTCGGTTTATTTGTGAAGTCAGGCTTTTTTTAAGTTCTGTAAAACTTTTGGTTTTATGTTCTTTAATATGGCGAATCAGCAGGTTCCCAAAATAAAACAAAACCAGTTCTTTAAAAATAGATATGGCCTTAGGTACTTTTACGATTTCAATTTGCCGATCAGAATTTTCCCAGCCTTGTACCATGGCAGTTCCTTCTTTATTCGTTTTTAAGGATTGTAATATTTTGAGCGCATCAAATATTTCATTGATGGTATCGGGTGCCAGGTATTCAAATTCAAGTTTCTGTAATTTTTCAGTCCGCCTGTCCCGATCTTCATATTTCCAGGCATTTCGCTCCAGGGCATACATGTTATACATAAACCAATAAGCTGGCATTAAAACCAGTTTATTATTGCTTACATCATTATGCAATAGCGAAAAAGGGATGGGGATATTTAGTTCTGAAGGAAAATCGCCTTTGGCAATGATGGAGAATGAAGCAAATTTTGAATTGTGCTTTAAACTTACACATAGCCCCGGCCAAAAGCCACGGCCGGCAACTATTTCGCCATCAGCACTGCGGCTATTGTGGTTGCTGCCAATGGTTGCGCCGGCGGCAATATTGCTTTGCCCCATTACTAAGGAAGCACATAAAAAAGAATTATTATGATGTTGCTCATGCGAAGGGAAAATTAATGAATTAAGGACTTCGCAGCAAGAGATGGTACTGTTATTCCCTAAGTAGGAGTTAATAAGCCGGGCGCCATATTTTAACTGGGAATGTGAGGCCATTACAAAACGC
Source organism: Niastella sp. (assembly GCA_016710595.1). GTDB lineage: Bacteria > Bacteroidota > Bacteroidia > Chitinophagales > Chitinophagaceae > Ferruginibacter. The sequence continues at coordinate 929,266 of JADJVM010000008.1, read as the reverse complement.
ACTGCCTTTACACCATAAAATAAACGACATCCATAACCTACAATACCATTTACCAGTTCGCAGCCTTCACCCACCTGCGATTTTCTTTTTTCATCGCTGTTGATCGTTACATTTTTTATTTTGTTAGCACCTTTTAAATAGGCATCCGATCCTATCCAAATATCTTTTAAAATTCCACAATTCTTAATGACGGTACGCTGGCCAATTTTTCCGTAATAGCCTCTTTTTTTATCGAATTTTTTTTGAGTGAATACTTTAAATTTTTCAAGGAGTGCTTCATCATCCCGGTATTTGCTCCATAAATAAGCATCGGCGGCCAACATGCCATTAAAAGGAATGACGCTTCTGCCCCCATTTTCGTTACACACTTCCAGCCATATCCTGTGTTTTTCTTCTTCACCCTGTTTTATAATACCATTGCCAAATTTTGCAGTTGCCGTGGTAGCAAGTTCATTTACATTGGCTATCATTACATCATCTTCAATTACAAAATGGCTTAAATAATTTACATTGTTGATGCATACATTATTGCCAATATCCGTACTGATGATGGTACTGTTGTATAACCCAACCGGCAAACGCAGGTTATGAAATTCTTTGTAATAAGATTGCATATAACCAATACGTACCAGGCCGAAAAAATTACAGTTTTTTACTAAACTGGCATCAAACTTTTCAGATACCAGGATATTATTCCAGTTGTCGGAAGTATTATTGTTTCGGATTAAAACTTCTAATTGATCGGCACTAAGCGAATTGTACTGTATGCCGGAACGGTTTTGTATATTCCTTAAATAATATTCATTTTTATTTTTTGGAATATATTTTTCATCTATAAAATTATAGCCCAGGTTATTTACCGGATGTGTTTGTATAATATTCATATCAGCAGTTATCTGTTTGAGTTAAGAATAATTATTATTCATTGCTGCCCGGCCGCTTTAATTATTCTACTGTTACACTTTTTGCCAGGTTCCTGGGTTTGTCCACATCAATTCCTTTTGCAATACCGGTATAATAGGAAAGTAATTGTAACGGTATTACACTCAGCAAAGGGGCAATCAATTCATCGGCAGGGGGTATGCTGAAGCAGTCATTACTTAAAGTAGGGCTAATGGTATCCCCTTCAGTTATAATGGAAATAATTTTTCCTTTTCTTGCTTTTATTTCCTGCATGTTACTTACAATTTTTTCGTGGTAAGAATCTTTTGTGGCAACAAAAACTACGGGTAAATTTTCATCTACCAGGGCAATGGGGCCATGTTTCATTTCGGCGGCAGGATACCCTTCTGCATGGATGTATGAAATTTCTTTAAGCTTTAATGCTCCTTCTAATGCAATGGGAAAATTATATCCCCTGCCCAGGAAAAGGAAATCAGTTGCATCTTTATATTTTTCTGCGATGGTTTTTATTTCTGCTGCATTTTTTAAAATGGCATCTACTTTTTCAGGAACATCATTCAGTTCTAGTAGTAGTTTTTGATAATATTCAGCAGTGATGGTTTTCTTTTCATTTGCAATTTTAAGGGCCATCATCATTAGCACTGCAAGCTGCCCGGTAAAGGCTTTGGTAGAAGCTACACCAATTTCGGGTCCTGCGTGGGTATAAGCACCTGCATGAGATATGCGTGCAATGGATGATCCTACTGCATTTACCACACCAAAAATAAAGGCGCCATTTTCTTTGGCACGGTCTAGTGCTACTAAAGTATCGGCTGTTTCCCCACTTTGCGAAATAGCAATAATCACATCGCCTTTATTTACAATTGGGTTCCTGTAACGGAATTCTGATGCATATTCAACTTCTACCGGAATGCGGCAAAGTTCTTCTATTACATATTCTGCCACCAGGCCGGCATGCCAACTGGTTCCACAAGCAATAATCATAATGCGATTAGCATTTTTCAACTGCTCAATATGTTCCTGTACGCCACTCATGGTAATGGTACCCGCTTGTGCATCTAAGCGGCCACGCAGGCAGTCATGGATGGTGCTGGGTTGCTCAAATATTTCTTTGAGCATAAAATGATCATACCCGCCTTTTTCAATTGCCGCCAATTGCATATCTAATTTGGTGATATAAGGCGTTACTTTTTCGTTCCCTAGATTTTTTAAAATGAGTTCATCAGGTTTTACGATGGCAAGTTCATAATCGTTTACATACACTACTTCTTTGGTGTATTCAATAATGGGAGAGGCATCGCTGGCTAAAAAATGTTCTCCTTTGCCAATACCAATTACTAAAGGGCTTCCTTTACGGGCAGCAATGATGGTATCGGGGTTATCTTGTTCCATTAATAAAATACAGTATGCGCCGGTTACTCTTTTTAATGCGATGCGTAAGGCTTCCTCCAATCCACAATCATTATTGGTTTGTATATATTCTATAAAATTGAGCAGTACTTCTGTATCTGTATCGCTGGTGAATGTGTATCCATTTTTAATAAGTTCATTTTTAAGCTGGGCATAATTTTCAATAATACCATTATGGATCATGGCCAGTTTGCCATTGGAAGAACTATGGGGATGTGCATTTCTATCATTGGGCTCACCATGCGTTGCCCAACGGGTATGGCCAATGCCCATATTGGCATCTAAATTTTTACCTACCAGCATTTCTTCCAGGCCGGCTACTTTTCCTTTCTTTTTATATACATCAATTTTACCTTCATGCAATAGCGCAACCCCGGCACTATCATAACCCCGGTATTCTAATCTTTTTAACCCTTTTAGGATCACAGGGTATGCTTGCCTGGGGCCGGTGTAACCTACTATTCCGCACATAATTTCTTATTGGTTTATTGGTTAAATGATAACCTACAAATTTATTGATTTTTATGGGTTAATCATGTTTTTAAATTTCTATAAGATATGCTCAATTAAAAATGTATTTTAATTGGGATATCTATTTTTTTAGAGCAGTATTCCTTTTAAGAAAAAGTAAGCTACTGAAAAATAAATAACGATCCCGGTAACATCTACCAGGGTTGCCACAAATGGAACCGATGATGTGGCAGGATCCAACTTAAAACGTTTTAAGATCATGGGTAACATAGATCCCATTAAGCTACCCCAAAGTACAATACCTAAAAGTGAAACGGCAACCGTATAACCTACCAATTGCCAATGCGGCCCATAATCGTAAATATGCAGGTTTTGCCACAATACCACCCTGAAAAACCCGATACTTCCTAAAATAGCTCCCAATGCCAACCCGGTTATAATCTCCCTTTTCATTACTTTCCACCAGTCTGCCAGGGTAAGTTCACCGAGTGCCATAGCCTGAATAATTAAGGTAGATGCCTGCGAACCGGTATTACCACCGCTACTCATAATAAGCGGAATAAATAATGCCAGTACGGTAGCGGCTTCTATTTCATGTTCGAAGTATTGCATGGCAGTTGCTGTAAACATCTCTCCAAAAAATAATAAAACCAACCAGCCGGCCCGTTTCTTTACCAATTTAAAAATATGGATATCTCCATACGGTTCATCCAATGCATCGGTACCACCAATTTTTTGGATATCTTCTGTAAATTCTTCCTGGGCTACCCACAATATGTCATCAATTGTTACAATTCCCAAAAGAATATTTTTATCATCTATCACGGGTAAGGCTACCCGGTTATTCATTTTAAATATTTCACTCGCTATTTCCTGGTCGTCATTGGCACGTAAAGCAATAAAACGGCTATCCATTAGTTCACTCACTTTTACATCGGGTGCAGCCAGTAAAAAATCCCTGATCCTGATATCATCCAGCAGTTCACCTTTACTGTTAATGACATACACCACATCAATGGTTTCGCAATGTGACCCATCGTGCCGGATGCTATCAAATACTTCGGAAACGGTATTGTATTCATACACAAAAACATAATCCGGAATCATCAGCCGGCCCACGCTATTCTCAGGATAGCCCAGCATTTCGAGTGTAATTTTACGTTCTTCGGGGTTCAGTAATTTAATGAGTTCCCGCACGGTACCCGTAGGTAATTCTTCAATAAAATCTACCCGGTCATCTACCGAAAGTTCATTTAATAGTTCAGCAGATTTTAAGGGAGGCAGGTTTTTAAAAATCCTTTTTTGTTCATTTAAATCCAGTATTTTAAAAACACTGGTGGCACGGTGTATGGATAGATTTGATACGATCTGGGTTTCAAATTCGGGGAATTCATAAATAAGATCTGCTACATCGCTGATGTTTTGATCGTTTAGGAATTCTTTTATTTGCAACTTATCTTCGGCTGCAATAATCTCTTGAAACTGGTCTGAAATTGATATACTTTTTTCTAAATCCATTTACATAATGGCTAATGATTAATTTAGTGATGCAATTTAACGTATATCGGTTAATGAATGATTATGCAAAAAACATATTTATATATTGCTATCATTGCGGGCAAAGGCAGGGGTGTGTTTACTCATAACCCCATTGTGGCAAATGAAATAATTGAAACCGCCCCTGTAATTGTAATGAGTGCAGCCGAACGGAAGCACCTGGATGAAACATTGTTGCATGATTATATCTTTGAATGGGGAATAAATAAAGATCAATGTGCCATGGCATTGGGATATGTTCCTATTTATAATCACAGTTATGATAGCAATTGCGAATATTTTATGGATTATGAAAACGAAACCATGTGGGTGAAAACAATAAGGCCGGTGGCAGCCGGTGAAGAGTTAACGATAAATTATAATGGAGACTTTGATAATGAAAAACCAATTTGGTTTCCTGCAAAATAACCTCGTATGATCCCTTTTATATTATTTACTTGTATTGTACTGGCCATTATTTATTTTTTTGTAAAAGGCAGAAAAATTACAACAGATGACTTTACGATAGATATCCCTTTTTTAAACCGGGAAGTACTGTTTTTTGCAAACTTAAATGAGTCACAAAAAAAACAATTCATAACAGACCTAAAGGATTTTTTAAAGGAGATAAAAATTACCGGTGTACATACTGCGATTACCAATGAAGACCGCTTACTGGTAGCGAGTGGGGCGATCATCCCGGTATTTAATTTCCCGGGATGGAAGTACCGGAACCTTACGGAAGTATTGCTGTATGCCAATACTTTTAACAAGGAATTTGAGAGTGAAGGCAATAATGAAAGAAATATATTAGGGATGGTAGGCAATGGCTACCTGGAGGGTAAAATGCTTTTATCGCAGCAGGCATTGCATGAATCTTTTTTGAACCATACCGATAAACGAAACACGGTTATTCATGAGTTTGCTCATTTGATTGATAAAGCGGATGGAGATACCAATGGGGTGCCTTTAGTACTCATGCAGCAACAGTATGTGATCCCCTGGTTAGATATGATCCATACCGAAATGGAAAAGATTAAAACCGGGCATTCCGATATTGATCCTTATGCCTATACCAATAAAACAGAATTCTTTGCCGTAGTGTCAGAATATTTTTTTGAACGTCCCGATTTACTTGAGCAGCATCATCCCCAATTATTTAAACTGATGCAACAAATGTTTGAAGGTACCCATAAAAAAACCGGGTAAAAACCCGGCTTTATATTAAGCAAATTTTTTGGCATCTTCCAGGAACTTTGCAAGCCCGATATCCGTTAACGGATGTTTTAATAATCCCATAATGGAATCTAATGGGCAAGTACACACATCTGCGCCCGCTTCGGCACATTGTATAATATGCAGGCTACTGCGTATTGAAGCTGCTAATATCTCTGTTTTAAAACCCTGTATGGAATAGATTTGACTTATTTGCTGAACCAGTTCTACACCGTTCCATCCGCTATCATCAATGCGGCCAATAAAAGGGGATACGTATTTTGCCCCGGCTTTTGCAGCTAAAATAGCCTGGCCTGCAGAAAATACCAGGGTACAATTGGTAGCAATGCCATGATCGGTAAACCACTTCATCGCTTTTACCCCATCTTTAATCATCGGAACTTTTACTACTATTTTTTCATGCAATTTTGAAAGGTGCTTGCCTTCTTTAATAATATTATCAAAATCTGTGGAGATCACTTCTGCACTTACATCACCATCCACAATATTGCAGATATCAATATAATGTTTTTCTACCGCCTTTTTGCCTTTAATACCTTCTTTGGCCATCAATGACGGGTTGGTAGTAACACCATCTAATATCCCCATTTCATGCGCTTCCTTTATTTGAGCAAGGTTTGCGGTATCTATAAAAAATTTCATATTAAAATGAATTAAGAAGTTAAAATAAAATGGCAAGTTACTTATATCACACCGCTCAACCACCTACCCTTGCTGCCTTCCGGCCCTGGGGGAGTTCAGCAGGAGCTGGTTGTATAAGACTTGCCGCTGCAAAGATAAAGCAGATGCATCAAAAAGAAAAGTGAACTTAGTTTTTAGGGGCAGTAAATTTTAAAAGCTAAAGCCAGGCCTGTCTTTACGGGAATTTAATTGTCCGATGCCAATTAATTGATCTGCCCGGTCAGTAAATGATTTATAATAGATTAATATCGCATACATGTTTTCTGTTTCCCAATAATTGCCTTCCATCGTTTGGGTTTTAGTGGGGTCTAAATCATCTTTTAAAACATATTCATAATTATAATAACCCTGCTTTAAGAAAGCAGTAGTTTCATACATCATCTTTTCTTCATTCCATTTCATTTTCCATGTGCCTGATTGTATATCATAATTTGTAAATGCACCATTCAGATAGAGTGAATTTCCCGAATATGGTTTGCCATCGGGTGTGGCAAAATAAAAATGTACCGTTGCATAATCTCCCTGCCAATATGGGTTGATGGTTTCATACGTACTTATTTGATACATGCCATCGTAATCCGGAAAATATACATAGCGTTGTGCCCGGCGGTCCACATCGGGTTTTAGAAAAATTTCTGTTGAGCTTTTATTATAAATGGCATTCTCTACACGGTCACTTTGCAACCTAAAACTTCGCAGGTCAAGCCAGCGCCATTCTTTACCGCCCGCAAAAAGGCCTTTGAATTCAGAAGTATAATCTAATGTATTGCCCCTTACAAAAGTGGGTAATATATCTCTCTGTGAAATATCCCAACGATTGTTTTGAAGTATAACAGCTTTTACCTGCTGTGAGGCGCTAAAGGCATTCAGGTCTTTTGAAAGGAGTACATTAAAATTTACACGCTGGTGTGTAGGAAAATATTGGGCCGAAAATGGTTGTACAATTTCTGCTGCCACAGTAGATTTTATATCGAGCACCAAAAGTTGTTTTGTAAAAACCAAATGAGAAGTATCGCCATCTAAGAACACTTTTAACAAATAATTTCCAGACCGGGTAGGTGCTGCATTCCTATCGGGCAATACAGCCTGGTAATGGGTATAACGGGTGTATGCAATATTTGAATAACGGTATGTGGAAATACGGTTCATGGTAAAGCCCTTCATGTAATCAAATGGGCTAAGGTTTACAGGTTGCCAATTATAATCGCAGAGCTGGTAACTGTAATAATAATTTTTTAAATTTCCTTCCAGGTCATCAAACTCAAGCTGCATGAGGTCCTGGCTGTTTAAAATATAAATTGGTAAACCCTGTTGATTGCCGTAAGCATGTAATTGGGCGGTAGCAATATATGGTTTATAAATTTTTTCTACGAGCTGCCCCTGCACAAAAAAAATGCTAAAGCTAAATAAAATTAGTAATGAGAAAAGCTTAGTCTTCATTTAATACATTGAATTCATTTACTTTTGAAAGATACTAAAATAAGCTGATTGAATATATCGTACTTTATTGCAAAGCGTATCCTCTCGGTAAAGCGGGGGAGCTTTAGCCGCTTTATTGCAGGGCTTGCCATTACGGCTACTACCCTTAGTGTGATGGTAATGATCATCGCATTGAGTTTTGCCAATGGGTTCGATAAAGTGATCAGTAATAAAGTATTTAGTTTTTGGGGGCATGTAAGGGTACAGGAAGGGTTTGCTGCAAACCAGGGAACCACTGAAGATTTTCCGGTACAGGAAAATAAAGAAGCAGAAAAATATTTGCACTCTATTCCGCAGGTACAATTTGTAGAAAAGTATGCTACCAAATCAGCCATTTTAAAATTTGAAACAAATATTGAAAGTGTTTTATTAAAAGGCGTTGACCGGGATTTTAATTTTACCCGAATGCAGGATTTTTTGCAACAGGGAAAATGGTTGGCTTTTCCGGATAGTGGGTATAGTATGCAAATTGATATAAGCCAATATACTGCCGATAAGTTAGAAGTAAAAGTGGGGGATCAATTATTGGTTTATTTTTTTCAATCAGATGGAACCAAAAAAGCACGCAAACTTACAGTAGCCGGTTTTTTTAAAACGGGATTAGAAGAGTATGATAAAAATTTTGCTCTTTGTGATATCAATTTAATCAGGAGGTTAAATGATTGGGCACCGGATGAAATTGCCGGGTATGAACTTTATTTAAAAGATTATCGCATGGCCGATTCTGTATCAGCCATGGCTTATAAGCAACTTCCACAAGGCTGGTATAGTAAAAGTATAAAACAAATTTACCCCAATATTTTTGATTGGCTAAACCTGCAACAGCAGGTAAGGTCTATCTTAATTGGTATCATGATCATTATTGCAGCGGTAAATCTCATAACCTGTCTTATTATTATGGTACTGGAACGGGTACGTATGACGGGGACACTTAAAGCGCTTGGTTCTACCGATTGGACGATTCAGAAAATATTTTTATACAATACAGGTTTTATTGCGCTTTCCGGTATTTTGTTGGGTACCATCCTGGGAATTGGAATTTGCATTATGCAACAGCAAACAGGATTCATAAAACTAAATGAAGAGTCTTATTTTATTTCTACCGCAGCCGTAGATATAAACTGGATTCAGGTTTTAATTGTGGATGCCCTTGCATTTATCGTTTGCATTGCCACCCTCATTATTCCTACGTTGCTGGTACGTAAAGTAAACCCGGTTACAGCAATCCAGTTTAGGTGATGCGTTATTTTAAAATAATGACATTTCCCTTTTTTACCAATTGTTTTCCTGCATAAGAATAAGATGCCACCCAGGTGTAATTATAATTCGCTGATAATTTTCCATGATACCTTCCATTCCATTGTTCATACGGATCACGGGATTCAAAAACCTTTTCACCATAGCGGTTATACACTTGTAATATATATCCTTTTACCAATGCTAAGTTCGATTTTGGGCCTGGCCCGAAACCATCGTTTTGTCCATCTCCATTGGGAGTAAATATAGTTGGAAAATAAATATCCGGCCCTGCACAATCAGCCGGGTTAGCGGCTTTCAGGAATGCAATGGGATGGCTGGAAATACACGATGTTCCAATATAACGGGCAGTAACTGTATAGCCGCCGGGCAACAGGTTCATAAATGTGGTAGCCATTTGAAAGGGTCCTCCATTTAAACTATATTCTAAATTGGCGCCGATGGGAGATGTAATGCTAATGCTCCCGGTAGCATTTGTACAATTTGCATTCATAATATTGAATGATGGAATTTCTGGGGCGCCTGTTGCCACCGGCATGGTAATGCTGCTGGCGGCAGAAATACAATTGCTTGTTGTATGTTGTACTGTTATACTGTAATTACCTGCGGGCAGGGTATTAAAAACCGGTGATGATTGATAAGCCGCTCCATTAAGCGAATACTGTAAATCTAAACCTAAGGGTGCCGTAACCATAATGCTCCCAACGGGTGAAGTACAGGTAGGTGCTGTTGAAATAGAAAGAGAAGGAGTAGCTGGCGCAATGGGGGCCGCATTGATGGTTGCAGGTGTAGATGCCGATGTACAACCCGTTACTGAATTATGTACAGTTATATTATAATTCCCGGTATTCAAGTTGGGGAAATTTGTAGATGACTGGTAGTTGATACCATCTAAACTATATTCTAAATTACTACCAACAGGGCTTGTAATAAGGATGCTACCCGTAGAGGTTGTACAAGTTGGCTGGGTACTCGTAAAGTTAGCAGCAGCGGGGGGATTGGGCACTGCATTTACAGTAACAGGAGTTGCTGCAGAAATACAACCCGATGGCAATTGCTGAACTGAAATAGAATAATTACCCGGCACTATGCCACTGAAAATAGGGCTGCTTTGGAATGTAGTTCCATCCAAACTATATTGAAAATTTGCGCCGGTAGGTGCAGTTACAGTGATAGTACCGGTAGTGATTATACAAGTTGGTTGTGCTGTAACATTGGCAGTAGGTGCTACCGGTGTAATAGGCGCTGCATTTATGGTAAGTAAAGTAGCAGCAGAAATACAACCGGTAATATTGTTTTGTACTGTTACATTATAATTTCCGGGTGTTACATTATTGAAACTGGTGCCAGGTTGATAAGTAGTTCCATTGATACTGTATTGAAGATTTGCGCCTGTAGGAGAAGTAATTACAATGGTACCTGTGGCTGTATTGCAATTTGGCTGGGTCGTTACAGATGCAGCAGGTGCAGCAGGTGATGCAGGTATGGCATTTACAGTTACCGATGCAGCAGCTGAAGTGCACCCGGTTGAAGAATTTTGTACTGTTACATTATAATTTCCGGGTGGTACATTATTGAAATTTAATCCCGGTTGATAGGTAGTTCCATTGATACTATATTGAAGATTGGCGCCAGTGGGTGCAGTAATTGTAATGGTACCGGTTGCTGTGGTGCAGGTAGGCTGTGCCGTTACTGAAACCGTAGGGGTAGCCGGGGCATTGGGTGTTGCATTTACTGTTACTGTTGTAGCTGAAGAGATACAACCTGTTGCGGTATGCTGAACATATACCTGGTAATTACCGGGTGAAAGGTTTGTAAAAACTGTACCGGCCTGATAATTTATTCCATCAATACTATATTGAAGATTGGCGCCCACAGGGGCTGTAATGGTAACCGTACCCGTTGGGCTGCTACAGGTTGGTTGTATCGTAACATTGGCAGTAGGCGCTACCGGTGCGGCAGGTACCGGGTTTACCGTAACAGCGCTGGCATTTGAAATACAACTGCTGCTTGTATTTTGAACCGTAACATTATAAGTGCCCGGCGCAATGCCTGTAAAGACAGGGCTTGTTTGATAAGTAGTTCCATCAATGCTGTATTGTAGGTTTACACCTGTAGGTGCAGTAATCGTTATGGTACCCGTAGGAGTTGTACATGTTGGCTGTGCCGTCACAGTAACAGTAGGAGCAGCCGGCACTACCGGTGCAGGATTGATTGTAATACCTGTAGCAACAGATTTACAACCGGTTCCCGTATTTTCTACTATTACATTATAATTTCCGGGTGGTACATTGTTAAAAATAGTTCCTGGCTGATAATTTATTCCATCAATACTATATTGTAACCCGGCGCCAATAGGTGCGGTGATGGTAATAATGCCGGTTGCATTGCTACAAGTTGGCTGCGTGCTTGAAAGGGTTGCTGCAACAGGTAGTGGATTGATGGTTACGGTAACGTCTTTTGTAAGCGGACAACCGGTAGCGGTAGTACTGCTTACGGTATAGGTAGTGGTGGATGGAGGGTTTGCAGTTACAGTTGTACCCGAGGTAGCACTTAAAAAACCGGCGGGTGACCAGCTATAAATTCCATTGCCGCCACTTGCTGATAAATTCACACTGCTTCCTTCACAAATTATGGGATCTGCCGGGGTAATATCTAAAATATTTACACCACTATTTGCAGCAATCGTAAAAGTACAATGATCACTGTTAAATCCATCAATCATTAAATAATAAGTATTGCCCGGTGTAAGGCCCGAGGCAGAAACAATACTGATAATGGGTTGCCCGGGTGTTTCGTATGCCAAAATATGAGGGTAACAACCAAACGTATTTACGGTACTTGCATTACATGGTCCACTAAAAAATAACATTTGAATGCCACCCAAATTATATGTGTTTTCAGTAGTGGGAACCCACACTGAAAAGGATGCTGTGGTAGCTGATGCAATAAATTGTATAAATGAATTATTTTGTAATCCAAAACAAGCAGCGCTCGAAAGGCCCGGCCAGGCTTGGGTAGTAGTGCCAGCGGTACTGCCACATTGCCCATTAAAATCGCAGATGAGGGTGGCTGTAGAACAAGAAGAAGTAGAGGGTAAATTGTTGGCACATGCAGGCAAGGCAGGTGGAGGGGGTGCAGGTGTGTTATTAAAAGTTAGGGACCAATTTGATAACGAACCCGAATTTCCTGTTCCTCTTCTATCCTGGATACATAATTGCCAGGTGCCATTCGCATTTTGGCCATTGTTTGCAGCACCTAAATAGCCTTCAGGCAAAAAGCTACCGGTAAAAGGGGCGGTTCCAAATTTTATGGGTGTTGTTGCCGTTCCGGTAAAACAAGTATTGGTATAATTGTTCCCGCTTCCTCCGTTTTGTATGGTAATAGGTATGGTAGTTCCATCAGGCGCTTTTAATACCACTTCCAATTCATCATCATAAGGGTGTGTGATATTTAAGCAAAGTGAAGCCAACCCATAAGTATTGTTGATGTTTCCTACGCCACTTACATTTATACTAAAACAAGTACGGGTAGTGCTTATCCCAGGGATAGATCCACCCGTGCCTGTGAAGGTTTGTGATATTGCAGAAAAAGTAAATAGTATTGCTGTGAGTAAAAGAAAATAAATTCTCATAATTTGGTTTTTCAATCGAAGAATAGCAGTTATCTAACTTGGGTAATCAGTAAAAATAAGGATATTTATCTATCGTTAAAGGTAAGAAATGGATATCTTATTAACAATGTTGCAATAAATATTAATTAAATCTGCAAATTATTTAGCATATTAATCGTAATATTTATAAATACTTCGTTTCCTGTTTTACAAGTAGGCATACTCACTCGCCTCTTTGGTTCTGTAATTTTAAAAAGAACACTTATCTGTAACTAAGCAGCCTATAAAAAATAAACATTTGTAATTCATATTCCGGTTAATTCCGTGCAGGATGATGAAGCAACGTGCCATACTCAAAAAATACCCCCGGCAGGGTATTTTTTTAATAAGATAAAGTTTGATATTTATAGTGTTTTAATCTTTTTATTCAATTGAGTTTACTTATGTAAATACGAATACATGGAAAGAATAATTACCCTTCTCATTTTTACATTAGCGGTAACCACTGTAACAGCACAGTCATTAACAGTTCAGCCCACTATTTATACTGCTGCCGAACAAAAAGCTATAAGTATATCGAAGCAAAAAGTTAGTTGTATATCGGGAGATTGTATGAATGGCAAAGGCCGATTATTGGTTACACAAAAGTTTACAAAAAAGGCAAGTGGAAATGAATACCGATATGCTATTGAAGGTGAGTTTAAAGACGGGCTTTTGAATGGGTTTGGTAAAATTACTTTGTATTATGGCGAAAATTTTCCATTGAAAAAAGGAGTTGCTTTTGATTCACTTGAGGCTGTAAATGAAATTTACAATTCACTGGATTGGATTAATAATTTAAAAAACGGCACAGGGCATGAAGGTTCATTCGGTTTTTTTAAAAATGGGATATTGTTAGAAGGCACTTGTATTAATGGGTATAGAAAAGTGCTGGCAGGTACTTTTTACCGGAACGATTTAATTTAAGGTAGCATAAAAGAAGAGAATTCTAAATTGGGATACAAGGGCTTTACAACGAGTGCTGGCACCGGTTTGTCTTTGATATACAAAAATGATTCGGTAGCATTATTTCCCCATCGGTTTCAACAAAAAATTACAGATTTCAGGCCGTTCCCCGTATCAGAATATGCTGCAGGTAGCGTATCGGTTATAAAAATGCCTTTTGATGATGGTTTCTTTACCGGAGAAGTATTTGAAGGATTGCCCGAAGGCCTTGGTGAATGGATCAGTAACGACCACCAGCATGTAAAGTTTGGATATTTTAAAAAAGGAAAACTGCATGGTTTGGCAGCGCTCAACATCAGCAGGGATGATAAATACAACAGAATGGATTTTGTACTGGGGGAATTTAAAAATGGGGTTATACAAAAGGCTTCAGTTACCGAGGATGGTGATATTTATGTTGGAGAAGTAAATGGCAAATATTTGCCGGATGGCTATGGCACCAGGTACAAAAAAGAATGGGATAAGCAAATTGTGTTTGAGTCCGGAAATTTTAGTGTAGGTAATTTACATGGATATGGTACCCGTAGGTTCAGCAATGGCAATACGCAAAGCGGAAATTTTAATTATGGTACGTTTACCAGTGGAGCAGAAATAATTACGGTTAATTCACTGCGAAAAGGTGATGTTGTAAAAGTGAGCGGAAAAAAACTAGCCGTTATTGATGATCCCTGGGATGAAAATACTTTTTCAAAGAGTTACAGGGGATGGGTTACTCTTTCTGATAAATCGAAACTCAAGCAAGGAATGTCGTTTGAAAAACTTAATGAATCGAATGAGGCTTTTTATAAATCCTGTCCCAATTGTGGCGGAAGAGGAATAATAGACAATTACGCTACAGTAAAAGTATTGGTTCAGGCTGGCTCATACAGTACTTACCAGCAATACACTGGTGCCCATACCGCACCTAAGGAAGTTACAGTGGCTTTAAGTAATCCGGTTTATGAAAATAAAGTTGTCGCAAACGGAACGGCTACCTGCCCTGTATGTAATGGTAATGGTAAAATCCCAAAGTAATTTTCAACCCCACGGGCAGATGTGCGCCGATAGCCGGGGACGGTTCTGTACCTGTGTCATTTGGGGTATCAATATTGCATAAACTTTACCTATATATTAATGAAATATGTCAAATTATTTAAAATGTTTATAAAAGCGCTCATCTGTCAATTCCAACATTTCTTTATCCCCTCCGCTATCGCCATAGCAATAAATTTGACTAAAGGTAGAAAGATCAAAATTTTCTTTTATCCTATTTACTTTTTCGGCCGAGTTGCAATTCGGGCCATTTAATTTACCGGTAATGAACCCATCTTTTATTTCTAATTTACTACTTAATAGATTTACTTCATTTTTAAGGCACCAGGGCGCTACCCAATGATTGGCTGATGCCGTTACGATTACAACTGTATCATTATTTTTTTTATGTTGTAATATACATTCCAACGCTGCAGGCCGGATATCTTGTGGTAAAATATTTTCGCAAAACATTTTTGCTTTTTCATTAAATAAAGCTTCGGGTTCTCCTTTAAAAAAATAAGTAAGAAATTTTTCCTTTGTAGATTTTGCATCCAGTACTTTTAATTTATATCCCAGCAACCATGGTAATAGTATCAGCATTCCTAAATAAAAACGAAAATTCCCTTTATAATACTTAGTAAACTCCAGCATACTATCATGCCGGGTGATGGTTCCATCAAAATCAAAAAAAGCAATTCTTGGTTGCAAAGGAATTAATTAAATAAATTAAAATCTTTTACGTACAATATCACATAAAAGCAACATACCCATAAAAGGATACAAGCTTGTATAAAACGGTCTTTATATAAAATTTTAACCGGCGATTGCGAATGCTGGTGCACATATATTAATTGCAGGTACCGCAGTAAACCCATGATCACAAATAATGTAGTATAATATACCCGGTACGTTCCAAGCCTGTGTTGCACTTCGGGCGACATGGTGTACATAAAATAAGAGACAATGATAACTGCACAAATTACAGAGGTAGCTACGTTAATAAATTCCAGGTTGTAACCCTTTGCTGATTTACGCATACTTTGGCCTGATGTTTCTTCCAGCACTACATCATCCCTTCTTTTTGCAAATGCCATAAACAAGGCCAATAAAAACACCATGATGATCAGCCATTCACTTAGCCCAATCCTTGCAATGACTGATCCCGCTTTTATGCGCAATACAAACCCAATGGAGATAATCACAATGTCCAGGATGGCGATATTTTTTAACCCCAGGCTATAACCCAGGTTCAGCAAGGCATATAAACCCAATACAAATAAAAATTTATCCCGGATAAACCAGGCTCCCGTAAGGCCGGCAATCATTAACAATACAGATAAGGCCAAAGCCGATGTTGGCGGTATGGCACCCGAAGCCAACGGCCTTTCTTTTTTTACAGGATGAATACGATCATCTTCTATATCCCGGTAATCATTAAAAATATAAATACTTGAAGAAACCAAAGAGAAACATATAAAACCCGCCAGCAAAGCAATGATATGCTCATGGTTAAAAAATTGCCCGGAAAAAAATAAGGGTATGAAAATGAACAAATTTTTTGCCCAGTCTTTTGGTCTTATGAGTTTTATCCAGGCTTTCATATTTTTTATTTATTGCTGTGCAGCCGTGTTTTTGTGAATGATATCATTTTCTATCCAAACCAATACCATGGGTATAAATATAAGGATCATCGGCACCATAAACAACCGGGTTTGATAAGCTACCACTGAAACATAATGCACGGCAAACCAAACCGGCACTAAAAAGATAAACCATTTTTTTAACAAGTGCGGAAAGCTTTTAAATTTATATAAGATCAGCAGCGGCAACACACCGAATGTGCCAATCATTTCAAGCCAGGCTTTTACCCCAACAGCGCTCATTAAATTTAATTTTAGCATGGGTAATCCTGCCGGAACCTTCCATACCTGTTGCGGCCGGTATCCAAAATACCAACGCAAATAAATAAAAATGCTTAAGAAAATCACATATAATAAGGCAGTGTATAACCATGTGTTTGTAGCAGGAAATACAATGTTTTTAAGGCGGAACGGTTTATTGCAAATTGCTGTACAATCTGTTTTTGAAATAAAATATAAGGCGGGTATCAGTAAACCTGTTTCCCGGTTTAGTGCAGCCAGGATTGTAATAGGGATTAACCACAGCGCATTTTTTTTGTACAAGAAAAGATTGGCGGTAAGTAAATAAAAAATAATATCCATGTAGGTATTAAAAGAAAGGTCGGCTGCATTTACAGCATTACCAAAACTAAGCGCCAAAAAATTAATACCTAAAAAAATAAGCCAATCGCTTTGAATGAAATATTGCAACAACTTCCAGGCTAAGTAAAAGATGAGCATGTGTTCTGCCCATCTAAATAGAATAAAGAGAAGCATATACTTCATGGCGCCGGGTGTTTGCATCAGCTTTACAAAAGTATCTGTCTCTGCACTGGTGCCAGATGTGCTTTCAATATTAAAATGAAATTTCTGTTCTATCGGAAAAACCTTATCAACAGTATGATTGTAAACCCAAAGCCCTGCTTCAATCATATAGGGGCATAGGATGCGGTACTGCCAGGGATTGTAAAATTCTGATCTTTTTTCAATAACCGCCCTGTGACGCTCATAGGTAAGCAACCCATTGCTATAATAAAAATTACTGTAAATGGGATAGGCAGATAAAATAGCAAAACAAATGAGTATAAACCATTTGTTCATGCGCCTATTTTTCTGCGACAATGCTGTAGTGCGGATAAACATACATTCTTTGTTTTGATTGTTCTGTAATACGGAGCCCATTTTTTTGCAGTAATGCAGTAGCATCGGCAAGTGATATTTCACTTCCTATTTCACCGGCAAAAATCATATCATGCAATTTATTGAAATATACAAAGGGGCTGGCCTTATCAATATCTTTAAGGATTAACCTGGCGCCGGGCTTCATCACATCCACCAGGTTTTTTATAAACAATTCCCTGTTTTTACTACCCACATGATGCAGCACATCAATTAGAAAAATGACATCCATTTCCCGTAAATTTTCCGGAAAATGAATTCCATCATATTTTGAAAAACCAAAATCATGATGCGCCCTTTTATTAAATAGTGCATTTGCATTATCAATCAATTTTTCTGAAATTTCAATCCCAAATACTGATTTGGGTTGAGCAAATTGGGTTGCCAATAACAAAAATTGACCAGAGCCACAGCCAACATCTCCCACTTTTTCGCCTGGCTTAATTTGATTGAGCAAACTTATAAACGGGCAAATAAGAGAACGGTATTTAATCTTAAGCCCATCTACAAAACCGGTTGAAGCATAATTATCCTGTAAAAACTGGATCAATGCAGCATTGGTTATCGGTTGACTCATAATAATTTAGGCCTTGGTTGGGTGGGTAAAAATACATATTATAAAATTAATGGCTGATGGGCCATATTAAGTATATTTCAAACCTTGTATTTTATGTAATTTTACAAAGCATTTTTTAATCATTCTGTTTTTCTAATTTTAATTTCCACTCACCCGAAATAACTCATGAAAAAATATTTAATCTTAGCATTTCTTGTTTCCTTTTGTTTTCAGGAAACTGTATTTGCACAAAAGAGAATTTGCGTATTGGGATCTTCTACCGCAGCAGGAACCAGCGTAGTGGCAGATAGTAGCTGGCCAAACCGGGTTAAAAAATATTATAAAGACCTTGGCCTTATTGATACACTTTTTAATTTAGCAGTACCGGGCACAGATACGTATTCGGCAATGCCATCGAGTTATACACCACCTCCCGGACGAAACGCACCCGATCCGCTTCATAATATTACCCGGGCCGTAAACTTAGTTCCCAAGCCCGATGTTATTATTTTAAATTATCCATCCAATAATTTTGGTTGGCTATCCTATCCCGAAATTTTAGCAACCTTTACCACCATCCGGGATTCGGCACTGGCTAATGGGATTGCATGCTTTATTACCACCACACAACCACGGGATGATTTTAATGCTACAGACAGGCAAAAATTAAAAGACCTTAAAATTTTAATTGAATCTACTTTCGGTTCCAATGCAATTGACTTCTGGACTGATGTTACGGAAGAACCCTCCTTATTGCGTAAACCGGAGTTTGCGGCGAATGGCGATTTAATTCACCTGAATGAAGCCGGGCATTTACAATTAAAAAACAGGGTGATACAAAAAAGTATTCTTACCGGCGCTTTGGCATGTAGTTTCCAGGATGTTTCAGCTATTTACAAAAACGATTTTATCCAGGTACAATGGTCAGTTTATTGTTCGTCTGAAAGTTTTGTGATACAATCCGGTACTGATGGTATTACTTTTAAAACAATAGCAACAGAAGTGCCGTCACAAAATTATTACAGGCTTAAATATGCTGTTACTGTAGATCAACATCCTTCACCCGGAATAAATTATTACAGGATCATGGCCGTAGATCCATCCGGTTCATTAAAATATTCTCCTGTAGTAAAAGTTTCAAAATCAGCGGGCAGCTTTATGGCAGATGTATTTCCTGTTTCTACCAATACGGGTACTACGGTAACCATTCATAATCCTACAGAACAAAATGTAGATATCCGCTTGTATGATGCTGCTGGTAAAATATTGCAAAAAATGAATTTCCAACATGCCGGGGTAATTTCACGGTATATCAGTTTATCGGGTTATGCTAAAAATATTTATTTTATTAAAGTACAATCCGGCAATCAATCAAAAACCATTCGGGTAATTAAATTGTAAGTTTTATTATGCTTTTGTGATATACGCAAACCTGTTCTTAAGCTTTAAGAAATACAATTCAAAATATTTATAACTAAACTTAGCAAGCACAATAGAAATACCCAGTGCAAGTGCAGGTTGTAAAATGATCACCTGCCACAAATGTTGATTTAACCCCAGCTTATTTGCCATTGCAGTAACGGCAGAGATGATGATGAAGTGAATACAATATAAGCCGTAAGTAATAATGCCCAAAGAAGAGATAGTCTTTAAATTTGCCATCTTAAAAAATGATCTTTCTGCATAGCATTGTTCTAAAATAATGAGCAGGAATACAATGGCCGTAAAAGAACGTTCAAAAATCCGGGTATAATAATTTGTGATCAAGGCATCTTGCCTGAAAAGAAAAATAAAGGCCGCCGCCGCATAGATCAATAGAATTGAAAAGCGGGAGAGCCCTTGTACCCATCGTACAAAAGCAGGTAAAATACACAGTAGCCAGGCGCCGGTTGCACCAATAGCCATATCACCAATACAACTCAGTGTATGCATTTCGTGTATAATGGGCACATCATGTGTTGCACGGAAAACCCAGCTCCCCAGAATAATAACAGCAAATGGGATCCATAATTTTTTAATCGGGAAAAGTGACAGTACCACAGGCCATACTAAATAAAATTGTTCTTCTATGGCAATACTCCACAATACACCCAGGCCTGGCGAGTCGGGCATCCCTTTTTGTATATAATCAAAATTGCTGGCAAAGCCCAGGTAGTAAAAAAGATTCGCAGTTTCGGCAGAAGCGCCGCCCGCAAAAGATTTAGCCAATGGAAAAATAAAAAAACCAAACAATACACAAACGATATATAAAGGCCAGATACGCAAAATCCTCCTGATCCAAAAGTTTGGAATATCTATTCTATTTTTCCACTCTTTTTCTTTTATTAGCAGGTAAGTAATTAAAAAACCACTTAATACAAAAAAAGCATTTACACCCAGGTTCCCATTGTGAAATAACCTTTCTTTTAAAAAACGAAATATGAATGAATGATAAATATGGGGCACTTCTGAGTAAAAACTATGAAAGAAAAAAACAAATAAAAAACAGAAAAAACGCAAACCATCCAGGTGGGGGAAATATATTTTAGGTTTTGTTGACATTCTCAATTTGTGTACAATCAAATAAAAATTCTTTAAAAAAGAATCATAATATTTGCAGTGGGTTTATGTATATATGGCTAAGATAACACGTTCAGTTTATTATATTGTAAGAAAAAAGGGTTTGATTTTTGTAAATAAACTTTAGGATGGTATAAGATGATTAATATTGTAAATATTTTATGAGTAAAATTCAAAGCTTTTATTTTAAGTGTGCAATAGGATTTATTTTTTTCTTCACTTATTTTCCGGCATCAGCTCAAACAGGAAAATCATTGAGCTTTGATGGGTTGGGAAGTTATGTGTCATTACCGCTTCCTTTAAACGGTTCATATACCAAAGAAGCATGGTTATATCCATTGGAATTGAATTTTGGCTACCCGCAAATATTTACAGGAACCAATACAGCATTATTTTTTTATGGCAATCAATTGTCTGCCGGCCATCTTTCCGGTGGTTTTTTAGAAGTGAGGGATCCCATCCCTACGCCTGTTTTAAATTGGGTACACGTGGCAGTAAGTTTTGATGCGGCTACCGGTAGTATGAAGTTATATAAAAATGGCCTGTTGGTATCTTCTGCCAGCGGGGTTTTGCCCGAAACCGAAACCATGCAGGAATTAAGCCGTTTCCAGGGTACAAACTTTTTTAAAGGCCAGATGGATGAAGTTCGATTTTGGAATACAGCACGTACCGCTTCAGAAATATTGGCCGATATGAACTGCGAACTTACCGGCGATGAGCCTGGCCTGGTTGCTTATTATAATTTTAACCAGGGCATCGCCAATGGAAATAATAGCGCTGAAACAATTTTACTGGGGCGCACCCATGCATGTGATGCCTATACCGGCAGCTTACATGATTTTTCATTATCAGGAAACGAATCTAATTGGGTAGGAAATAGCCCCAACTTCAGCAATACCTGCACCGGCAATTTCCCAAATATTGTTGTAAAATGGGTTTCCGTTTGCATCAACAATGGAGAAAATATGCCATCCACTTCAAATGGTACTGACTTTGGAGATTATACTTCTCCCGGTATTTTCCGGAGTTATTTAATTACAAATACTGGGAGTACTAATTTAATGATTAACCAAATTACCATTACGGGTACCAATGCTACAGATTTTACAATCGTTTCTAATCCTGCAAACCTAAATCTTTCACCAGGGCAAAGCAGTTCCTTTACCGTAAAATTTATAAGCACAGGCCCCGGAGAACGAATGGCACAAATAAATATCACTACCAACTTAAACTATGTTTTTAATTTTTCAGTACAAGGAAAAGGAGAAGATATTACCCCGGTGCGGTATGAATATTTTACCGGAGAAATAAAAAATAAAACGGCTTATTTATATTGGAAAACAAGTTTTGAGCAAGATAATACAGGCTTTACTTTACTGCGTTCAAATGATGGTGGGGCAAGCTGGCAGGAAGTTGCATGGATAGCTTCAAAATCTGCTGCAAACGGTGCTACTTATCAATACCAGGATCAAAAACTAAAAAAAGGCTCCAACTTATACCGCCTGAAACAAAAAGACAATAGCGGGAATACGAAGTATAGCAATTGGATACATTTATTTTTGAAAGGAGAAACAAATCATGTAACGATTTATCCCAATCCTGTTTTGGATAAAGCTGTTTTTGAATTTGATGCCGCATTAGATCAAACAGAGGCCATACTATCTACCGTATCGGGTAAAGAATTAATGCATATCCATTTAAAAACTAAGAAGCAAACAATTTATTTGGGGTCACTTTTGCCCGGTATCTATTTCATTAAATTTGCCAATGGCGAAACGTATAAGATGCTAAAGGATTAACCGCACAGGAGCAAAATTTTCAGCTTCATTTTATTTGCGGTTCAAATAAGTTGTACGATTCATTCTTGTAAATATTTACCTTTGTAAAAATATTTTTATGTCGTTAAAAGAGCAATTAAGCGGAACGGGTGTGGCCATCATAACACCATTTACAGCCGACATGTTGGTAGATTATGAAGCATTGGGAAAAATGCTGGATCATATAATTAACCATGGCGTAGATTATGTAGTTACATTGGGCACTACGGGTGAAACCCCGGTACTTTCAAAAGAAGAAAAAATCAATATCATTGAAGCTACCTATAGCCATGTGAATGATCGCATCCCGGTAGTGGTAGGTGTTGGCGGAAATGATACACACCAGGTAGCGAAAGATTTAGAAACATTGCCATTGGCAAAAGCAACGGCGATATTAAGCGCCAGCCCTTATTATAATAAACCATCACAGGAAGGTATTTTTCAGCATTACCGGTATTTGGCAGAAAGATCTCCCAAACCTATTATTTTATATAATGTACCGGGCCGTACCGGCAAAAATATGGAAGCACATACCAGTTTACGGTTGGCTACCGAAGTTGAAAATATTATTGGGATAAAAGAAGCCAGTGGAAATATGCAGCAATGCATGGAGATATTAAAAGACAGGCCTGCCGGCTTTTTGGTGGTGAGCGGCGATGATGCCCTGGCTTTACCGCAACTGGCTTGTGGCATGGATGGTGTAATAAGTGTGGCAGCCAATAGTTTTCCTGCAGAGTTCAGTAAAATGGTAAAATTATGTTTGCAAAATAATTTTACTGAAGCTAAAAAAATAAATGATGAGTTGATGGCTGCCTATCATTTGATGTTTGCAGAAAACAATCCTGCAGGTGTAAAAGCATTCCTGGCAGAGATGGGTTTAATAAAAAATGTATTGAGGCTGCCCGGGGTCCCGCTGAGTGGCGAACTTCAGCAACAGGTAAAAAGTTATTGCTCAAAATTAGTATAAAGTAATGCAAAAAATATTAACCTGTATCCTGGTTTCCTGGTTTTGTTTGGCTACTGCTTACGGCCAGCAAAAATACCTGGTAAATATTACCGTACAGGATAGCAGTGGGTTCAAGCAGCCGGCAAAAATATTTGCTGCCGGCAATTTTAATGGCTGGAACCCCGCAGCCACAGCATTGCAATATGATGCTGTAAAACAGGTATGGCTATTGAATATGGAATTACCGGCAGAAAACTACGAGTTTAAATTTACAAGAGGAAGCTGGGAAAAAGTACAATGTAAAAAAGATGGTTCAGATGTACAGAATAACAGGTTTGTTGTAAAAACTGATACGAGTTTTCATTTTACGATTGATGCATGGAAAGACAGCTTTGAACCCGTTGCAAAAAAACATACTGCCAGCAATCATGTTACAGTAATGGATACAGCTTTTTCAATTCCACAGCTTCATACTACCCGAAGAATTTGGATTTATTTACCGGCAGGATATGCAACAAATAAAAAGCGTTATCCTGTTTTATATATGCAGGACGGCCAAAATGTTTTTGATGCCTATACTTCCGGTTTTGGTGAGTGGGGAGTAGATGAAAGCATAGATTCATTATCCCTACAAAAAAACATTTCAACCATTGTAGTTGCCATAGACAATGGCCCCCGCAGGCTCAATGAATATAATCCCTTTGACAATGACCGTTTTGGTAAAGGTGAAGGAAAAGAGTATGTAGATTTCCTGGTAAACAATCTGAAACCTTATATTGATGCGCATTACAGAACATTGCCGGACAATAAGCACAGCATCATTGCCGGAAGTTCTATGGGTGGGCTTATTTCTTATTATGCATTCATAATGTATCCGCAAGTATTTGGAAAAGCAGGTATTTTTTCCCCTTCCTTTTGGATAGCGCCCCAAATGGATAGCATTACCATTGGCCAGGCAAATAAAATAAATGGAAAATTATTTTTTTATATGGGTGGGCAGGAAGGTGAAGAAAATATAAAAGACCTGCAAAGTATTGCAGAAAAATTAGCCACCCGTTCTTCAGGTTTAATTTATACTGTAATAGATGCCGGCGGCAGGCATAATGAAGAAGCCTGGCAAAAATGGTTCCCTGAATTTTTTAGATGGATCATGGCAGACTGGACAAATTATGCCATTGATTTAAAGGATAATTAAATGGAGATAATATTCCGCTGTCTTTTATAATATCACTTCAACTTGACCTGCCCGGGCAGAAGAAACCTTACCGAAAACAATAAAACTTTTAATCGCATTCCCAAAGCCCTACTACCGTAGCACAGCAGATCAGTAAAGCTGTTTCCCGAAACCGGGCTGTATATCGGTTTCGGGGGCCTTTTTTTGTTCCTTTTTTGGGCAAGCAAAAAAGGAATATACAAAACGAAGCAATTTGTATATTTATACCAGCAACGAGAGCAATAATATAGACGTGTTCTTTGACAATTTAAAGGTAACGCATACCGCCGGGCATATTCTGGAAGAAACCCATTATTACCCATTTGGTTTGGCTATGGCGGGCATAAGTACTAAGGCGCTAAATAATGTTGCGCCCAATAATTATAAATTTAATGCAGGCAACGAACTAAACGAAGACCTTGGTATAAATTTATATACCACCTTTTATCGTTTGCAAGATGTGCAAACAGGCCGGTTTTTAAATACAGACCCGCTGGCAGAAAAATACTACAGCATTACAACTTATAATTATGCAGGAAATAATCCAATAAACTCAAATGATCCCTTAGGCGATCAAATGAAAGATTATGGGAGAATGCAAAAAGGCCCGGATGGAAATTATCATAGCGGCTGGGTAAGTGAAATGATGTGGAATGAAAAGGGATTTTTTAATTATGGTGAAGTGTATGGTTTTAGCGGTGGTGATTTTGGCAGTAGCCATACTTTATATAATATACAGGGTATGTCATCACAATCCTTTTTAAATCAAAAGCAGTTATTTGGAGATAATGCTACCTGGAATGTGGCAAAAGCACAATTTGGTTACTGGCGTTATAATATTTTTGACCCAAGAACCAGAGGTTATGAAGAAGCACCTGCAAATAGCGCTCTATTGGAGGAAGTGGCCGTTGGTACTGGAAAAGAGTGGGTAGCCTATGAAGCTCAAGGTAGTGGGGGGTGTCCGAATTGTTTAGACCCGTCAAGCGTTGGACATAATATACTTGGCTTAAGTTATCCTGGAGGAAACAATCCTTTGACAAGAAGCGGAGATTATTCATACTCCTATGTTCCTACAAATTTGTCTGAGTACCCAGCTATTGGACACGATAGGCGATATGATAAATTAGGAATAAAGGGAGCATCAGGATTATTTACAGATACAAGGGCTATCGGTGCGGACTGGCGATTTGTAGGCGAAGAACTTAGCATAGCAGGTAGTCCATTTTTAAATCCTATTGATAGAATGTCAGCAGGATTATTAGGTGTTGGATTAGGATTGAGTGCATTACCAAAAACATTATTCCAGTTAAGCACGCCATTTGGATATATGCAAACAATGATGTGGTACAATATCAGTAATCAAGGGGTTAACAATGCTCCAACTATCCACAAACATTAATCATACTTTCAAATGAAAACACTTATGGCATTTATAAAAAGCTTTTTAGTTATAGTTCTTCTTTCAAAAGTTACTGCCTGTAATTTTGCCCCGGGCAGTTATCCTTATGCAGAAGAGTATGAAATCAATGTAAATGAATCCGATTTAATTGAGGCAATACAGAACTTTAAAAAAGATAATCCACAATACATTGTGCCAGAACAAACACAATTAAACGATGGTCGAAACAATGAAGCAGGGCAAAATTACTGGTATCATATATACTTTTATAATCAAGATGAAAATAAGATTATAAAATGTTGGACACGCCCTATTGACAAAGGAAAAACAACTTTTGCCTTTATCGGAATTAATCAAGGTTTGGAACTTGGGAATTGGAAAATGATAAACAAAGACTTTAGCCGTTCTGAAAATAAGGAGGTAAAGAAAAAATTTGAAGAACGGATTTTGAATAAGATAAAAGAGAAACTCTAACAGAAAAGCTATATTTTTAGCAAAGAAGTCTTTAAATTTTTTCTTAGTCAGGAAAGTACCCTCTGGCGCAAGTGTTCGGCGAAGCCGGCCACTTTGATGCCGTATAAATCTACCCGATTGTATCGGGAGTTGTGAAACGAAAGTTTATTAAATTTGGATAAACATATTATTTCCCCCTATGTCATTTAAATTCTTTGACAATTTAAAGGTAACGCATACCGCCGGGCATATTCTGGAAGAAACCCATTATTACCCATTTGGTTTGGCTATGGCGGGCATAAGTACTAAGGCGCTAAATAATGTTGCGCCCAATAATTATAAATTTAATGCAGGCAACGAACTCAATGAAAATTTTGGTATAAATTTATATGAAACCTTTTATCGTTTGCAAGATGTGCAAACAGGCCGGTTTTTAAAATACAGACCCGCTGGCAGAAAAATACTACAGCATTACAACTTATAATTATGCAGGAAATAATCCAATAAACTCAAATGATCCATTAGGCGATCAAATGAAAGATTATGGGAGAATGCAAAAAGGCCCGGATGGAAATTATCATAGCGGCTGGGTAAGTGAAATGATGTGGGAAAATAAGAACTCTTTTAATTTTGGATATTCCTGGGGTAATTCAGGAGGAGGTAGCGGGGGTATCGTTTTTAATTTATTCTACGGAACAGCAAAAGACAAAGATCAACGATATTCGTTAAAATCGGCAACAGATAAAAATGGAATAGAAGGTATTCGGATAAGTTGGTGGGAAGAAGGATCAAGCGATGCTGAAAAGTTGCAAGAGCTTGTGGGTCATAGTGTATTTTTAAGTAATAGCTCAAATACTGGGGCTCAAGGTGGTGGGGGTATGACTTTTCCATCATTCTCTACTTTATGGGGTAATTATCCACAAGATGTAAACGGATCCCATGCACACCCAAGTGTAGACCCTTATCCAAACCAATGTGCTATAAGAGTTAGTGATGCTTTTCAAAAATCCGGTATAGATATGAGTTCTTATCCCAAAGTAAATAAAACATCAGACGGTTATGCACGTTCATCAAAAGGGCTTGCAGATTGGACTTGGCAAAATTTCGGTAAACCAAAAATAATGTCTGTAGAAACTTTTCAAAAGAATTATTCCGGCCAAACAGGTCTTATTTTTGAAAATGCAAATCCTGGATATACTTCTCATATAGACTTGTGGAATGCAGGAGCTACAGGCTCTGGATTTTATACAGTCAGTTATAAAGAAATATGGTTTTGGCCTATTAAATAATTTGGATATGAAAAAAATAATAAAAATTGTACTTTTAATAATATTACCCTTGACATTATTAGGTCAAAGGAAACAAACTATTATTTACTGGATTCCTGAAAAATATATAGATAGTTTAGTTTTAAATGTACCAAAAAATGAATATAAAAACTATCTTAAACCAATTGAAGCTATAGCGAATGAAAATGGCAGATGGCTTATAGGAACTTATAGAGGAATGTTTCAGCCACTTATTCCCAGCAGCAAGTCCAATGCACAAAAAATCCCAATCAAGGAACTTTCTTTAAATCTTAATGTTTTTACCAAGGAAGAACAAGATTCGATTAACCAAATAAAGTATTTCATCAAAACTTATACTGATTCTCTAATATTGGAAGCATATAGGGGAAACAATCTGCTTGAAAGTAAAAAATACATTAAGGAATTCAAGGGCTACAAGTTTGAATATCTTGGAAAAACTGATAGAGTTTTATTACTACAAGGCAGATATGATATTTATAATTCTAATGGGGAAAAGATTGAATCTGAAATAGAAATTGCACCGGACGGTAATGTAAATGGAAGTCAGGTATTGGATTCGTATGATTTAAAAAGAGTATTAATTCCCGATGAGCATAATAATTTCTATGATCTTATTGAATTTCATTTGAAAGATAAAACAATTAAAAAACTAGCAATTATCTATAACGAAAAAGAAAAAAATTGGATTGGATACGATTATCAAATTAAAAACGATAAATACAAAATACATATTTTGCCTAAATTTATTTTTCGTTTGCAGAAAATATAGTCTTAGGCATTTCTTGAAAACTATGTCGATGTTGTGGAGGAGGATTCACAGCAGCTGCGGCTGCATTTATTGTGACTACTGGGGGTTGGGGAGTATTTGCATTTTAAATATTCATTTTTTAATTAAAAACAATTATGTACACTATTAAAAGTAAACCTCCTTACTTAATTGGCCTATTATGTTTATTACCTCTTATAGGTGGTTTGGTAGGATTGGCTCTAATATTATATGGTATTTTTAAATATAAAGATAAATGGCTTGTGTTAATTGGTTTTGGGGGTGTGTTGCTTACTATTATAGTATATTTTTTTATTTTTTACAACATGAAATATGGTAAAAATACCGCAAAGGGGTATGCTAAAATTTCTCAGATCGAATTAAATCATTTAGTTAAAAATATTGAGTACTATAAATTGCAAAATAACAAATATCCGGATAGCTTAGAACAATTAATGAACGATGATCCTATGATCGTAATCAATGATCCACTTCTCCTTAAAAAGATGGATAAAAATATTGAAACAAAATTCCAATATGAGAAAATTGGTAATCAATACAGATTGTTTTCGGTGGGAATAGATGGAATTCCTTTTACAAATGATGACATTTATCCATCCATTGAAAATTATGGAAGTTACAAGCCTGGTTTAATAAATAAATAATCAGTTCAATGACATCTATTTCAGATATGGTATTGTTTATGCAGAAAACCGCTACAGGTATAATGGCAAAGAAGAACAAAGCCATGAGTTTGCCGATGGGTCGGGTTTAGAAGAATATGATTACGGTGCCCGCTTATATAATCATCAAATTGGGCGCTGGCAAAACATTGATCCCTTAGCCGAAACAAGCCGCAAATGGACACCTTATAATTATGGATATAATAATCCCATACGGTTTATAGATCCCGATGGAATGCGACCCTGGGCGCCATCAGAATCGGGGCAGGATGGAGGAGCGCAAATTGATTTGGCTAGTAAATCGCAAAATGCAAGGGTGGATTGGAGCAGGGCAGATGCGTGGGAAGCTAAAATTTTAGAAGATAAAATGAAAGATTGTTTCTCACTGGGGAGTGGAATAGAAGTTACTGAAAATGGAATAAGCTTAACTGGAGATATAGCGAATAGTTTTTTTGCTTATTTAGTAAGTGGAATTTTTTCTGCAGAGGGAGATGGGACTGATATGGACAAAAATAAACATCCTTCTGAAGAAGGATATTGGACTAGTTTCTATAAATTTATGGGTGAATCTTATGCCTATTTAGATTTTGTGTCATCTTATCGTCTCGGATCGGGGTATGACAATAAAGACGCAATAAAATTATTGAGAAACTTTGTGAATGGCAATAGACAGGAAATGATTTTCGGCAGCGATTCTAAAATTGCAAAAGAGATAAATTCATCATCAAATTTTCAGGAATTTAAAAAAGTTTTTGAGTTGGGTATTTCTCAATTACTTAACTATGGAATTGAAATAACTAAGGAGATAGTTGATGAACATTTGAATAAGCATCACCCTAACTATTTTTCTCCACTTAATTCATCATTATATCTAACTACAGTAATGGGGGGCTATAAAGCAATATCAGCATCATTAACAATAGAGAACGGTAAAATCACAAATTCGATTTATCGTATTTACGACAATTTTGGTGCAGGGGCAGATGATTCTAATAAAGGACAATTCCCAGGGCTGCCTGCAATGTATTACCTGCAACATTATGGAAATAACCGTGCTTATATACCCTTTAGATGGTCTGTATTTATTCAATAAAATTATTATGAGTAGAAAAAAATATTTTATTTTATTTTCAGTTTTGATTTTGGTTTTATACACTTTATCAAAATTTATTTGTTTTAATAAAGATGCTTCTCCTAAAGTATCTTTTTATACTAGAAATTATACTGGTGGGTATGATAGAGATACTACTTATTATCCTGAACTTAAAATTTCAAATTACAGGGATGGTGAATATTCTGTAAATGAATTATTTCAATTAGCTAAATCATATCTTGATACATTACACAATAAATCTAAAATTGGTGGCGTAGTACTATATGGCGAAGCACCGTGTAAAAAAATGCCAACTCCAAATTCATGGACAATAGATGAATTTAAACTCGTATATTTTGATATAGTAAAAGGCATAGATTCGATAGAATTAACAAATATTGCATATTGGAAAAATGGGAAACTCAAAGTTTTGTGGAAAATTTTAAAGGAAGATAAAAAGTCAATCGATTCGATAATAAGTGTAAAAACTAAATTTAGAAGAGATTGATAAAAAACTCATGGCAGCCATAAGCAGCAGGGCAGCAGGCGGGGTGGAGAATAAGTATAAGTTTAATGCAGGTACCGAGTTATCCGAAGAACTGTATATACAGTATTACGAAACGCCCATACGAAATTACGACCCTCAAATAGGGCGGTTTACGGGTATCGATGTTTTGGCGGAGTATACTTATGGAATAAATCCGTATCAGTTTTGCATAAATAACCCGGTTATGTTTATAGATCCCGATGGAATGCGACCCTGGGCGCCATCAGAATCGGGGCAAGATGGAGGAGCGCAAATTGATTATTCAAGTTATTCTTCAGGTAATGGGCGTTATGACTGGAGTAGGGCGGAGGCTTGGGAAAATGGTGTTAACCTGGGAAATTGGTTAGCGTCATTATGGTTTGCTGGGGGGAAAATACCAACGGATGATGTAATTATAAGAGATAAGATTAAAGAATTTGTCAAAGCAGGTGATTATATTGGAGCATTTAGGTTTATTATAAACAGTTACTCTATAATTAATGAGAAAATGAAGGAAGGTGTTGATTACAAGTTTAACCCAAAAGTAGAGAATGGTGGAGGTTTCACGACAGAGTCGACTT
Organism: Niastella sp.; assembly: GCA_016710595.1. Taxonomy (GTDB): domain Bacteria; phylum Bacteroidota; class Bacteroidia; order Chitinophagales; family Chitinophagaceae; genus Ferruginibacter. The sequence continues at coordinate 897,961 of JADJVM010000008.1, read as the reverse complement.
CTTATGAAATTAATGAGAAAGGGGAACTTAAAATTTTAACATCAATTGCTGGAATTTGGGTCAGAAAAGGAATGTTTGATGATTTTGTAAACAGTAAGGTCTCATTTGCAGGGCTTGTTGGAGCAGTTTATCACGAGTCTGTTCATGTGAGGCTTATATATGGAAAGGAATCGAATTATGGAAAAGTTGTACCACTAAGAGGTACAGATGGATCGGCTATAAACGAGGTTATCGCCAGTTACCTACAGCTTACTGTAAAAATAGTTGCTACTCCAATGAGGCCAAATGAAATAAAAACAATGTCTAATTATGGTATAGTAAATTACAATCTGATTGTAAAGCCGGAACAGAAACAGAAATTTGAACCTTATTACAATTATTTTCTAACACAATTACAAAAATATAAATAAATGAAAAAACAATTTTTAATTATAACTTTTATATTTTTTTATTGTGTTTCCTTTTCACAAAATATAAAAATAATAGACTATTATAATGACTCTCTTTTTAAGCTATCAACAAAAATTATTCAGCAAGATTCCTCATACTGGCTTAATGCAGAAATAAAACTTTTAAAGAAAGTATGTGTACAAATTCCCCAAGAAATTATTTTTGATTATGGTCAGGAAAAGAAAAATCCGTTCTCAAACGCTGGAATTTTTTTAGCTAAGAACATTCGCTTTCATTTTGTCTATTTTGTTATGGATGATTGGGTAACCATAAAATACGATAGGACTGGTGATTTTAGGAAATTTATCTGTTTGAAGACAGATAGCACTGTTAAAGTAGAGGTTGATTTGCAAAGCTTATTCCCTATAGAAAAAGGCACATACAAAATTTATTATTTTGTCGATGTTTTTATTGAAGGAAAAAAAACTCGGATATTTTCAGAACCTATATATTTTGAAGCAACACATGATCCACCAAATTCTTCAAGATTTTGATATAGTTAACAATAACCAAATTGCACCCATGAGTAGCATTCCCAAAGCCCATGCTACCGGAGTACAGAAGATCAGTAAAGCTGTTTCCCGAAACCGGGCTGTATATCGGTTTCGGGGGCCTTTTTTTGTTCCTTTTTTGGGCAAGCAAAAAAGGAAAATACAAAACGAAGCAATTTGTATATTTATACCTGCAACAAAAGCAAGTAAATAGATACATTCACTTAAATACTAAAACATAACCCTTCCTGCGCCAGTTCTGTGTTTGGAAAAACTTCACAGGCTTCTGATAAAAATAAATCCAGGGTTTCATATTTAGATGAGAAATGGCCAATCAGTAATTTTTTAACGCCAGCCAGTTTTGCAATTTCTGCCGCCTGTACCGTAGTAGAATGAAAACGCATCGCAGCCCGGTCTTCAAGGTCTTTTAAATACGTAGTTTCATGGTAAAGTAAGTCCACTCCTTTTACTTTTTCAGCAATGCTTTCATCATACATGGTATCAGCACAGTAAGCATAGGTTTTTGCTGCAGGCGCTGCCTTGGTTACCTGGTCATTGGGAATGATATCTCCTTTTTTAGTTTTATAATCTTTCCCTTTTTGTAATTCTTCAAAATAGGCAGAGGGGATCTCGTAAGATCTTGCCCGTTCTATATCAATGCTTCTTGGATTTTTGTTTTCACGAAATAAAAACCCCCAGCAATCTATCCTATGTTTTACTTTAAAACATTCCACATGTATTCTTTTATCATTGGCCAGTGGGCCTTCCTGGGTAATACCATGAAAATATAATGGGAAAGATAAAGTAGTGTCGGCAGCCCTTAATTGAATATTGATAATTTCTTCGAGCATCGGTGGCCCAAATAAATGCATATCGGTTGTTCGGCCCAATAATGCCATACTGGTTAAAAAACCAATGAGACCAAAATAATGGTCGCCATGTAAATGCGAAATAAAAATATGATTGATCTTACTCCTTCTTATTTTATAACGTATCATTTGTTGTTGGGTACCTTCGCCACAATCTATCAGGTATGCTTCATCCTGGGTTTGTAAAACCTGTGCGGTAGGGTTCCTGCCATAAGCAGGTATGGCAGAATTATTTCCTAGAATGGTAAGGGCCAGCATGCGGATTTTAATTTAGCGTATATTAATTTTTTTATTAAAACGGTTTTTTATTGATTTTCTTGTTCATCAAATCCATCTAAAAGCTCTCGTTCAATTTCTTCCATTTGTATCATATCCCAGGCTTCGCTTTCTGTGGGGGTAATATTAAGGGGAGCCTCAAGAGATAAATTGTTAAAAACTGATGTTACTTCTTCATTCATTTCACAAATAACAAAGGAATGGCCATGTGCGTAATACTGTTGCTGAATTTCCGCAATTTTGCCAGCCTCATCGGGAGTAAGGCTGCTTACCTCTTTTAGGTTTAAAACGATATGTGGTGGGGTCTTGTGAAGGTTTGATATTAAAAACTCTTCTAATTCGGCTGTCATAATAGCAGCGTTTTGAACTGCTAACGGCGTAATTACCGTGAATTTTTCTTTGGTATCTATTTTGAAGTTCATACTATATCATTTGCATCTAAAGTATGTAAATTAATAATAAATTCTTTTTGATATTTTAAAAGAGTGCATGTTTAAGTGGCTTATAAATGAAAAAAGGTTGCTGCACAAGTTAATTTTATTACCTTCTCAACTTTTCAACATATCAACATTTATTATTTTTAACAAACTGAACGCTGTAAATATTCGTTATTATTGTACCAATTAAACCCATAGCATGGATAATAATTTTTCAATACAGGTAAAAGAGATCATTTCGTACAGCAGGGAAGAAGCCCTGCGGTTGGGAAATGATTTTATAGGAACAGAGCACCTGGTTCTTGGCTTGATCCGGGATGGTGAGAATACGGCGATCCGTATCTTAAAATCGCTGGAAGTAGATTTATATGAATTAAGAAAAGAAATTGAAATGGCAGTGAAAGATAAAACAGGGCAGAATATTGCCAACATCAATTCTTTACCGCTTACCAAGCAAGCCGAAAAAGTAATTCGCATTACCGTTTTAGAGGCCAAAGCGCTTAAAAGCCCTTTTGTAGAAAGTGAGCATTTAATGCTTTCTATTTTAAAAAATAAAGAAAACATCGCTACACAAATACTCAACCAGTTTGGTGTGGATTATGAGGCATTTAAAAATGAATCTGGCGAACAAACAGAAACACCGCCACCCAGGGCAGAGTATAATGAAGATGATGAGTTTGATGATGAAAAAAAATATGGCCAGCAACGATCTCAAAAATCGGGAGGCAATCAGCCTAAAACAAAAACACCCGTACTGGATAATTTTGGCAGGGATATAACCCGCCTGGCCGAACAAGGTTCGCTGGATCCGATAGTGGGCCGTGAAAATGAAATAGAAAGGGTTTCTCAAATCTTAAGCCGCCGTAAAAAGAATAACCCCATACTCATTGGCGAACCCGGAGTGGGTAAAACAGCCATTGTAGAAGGATTGGCATTACGCATAGTACAAAGAAAAGTTTCCCGTGTGTTATTTGATAAAAGAGTGGTAAGCTTAGACCTGGCTGCACTTGTAGCGGGTACCAAATACCGTGGTCAGTTTGAAGAACGTATGAAAGCCATTATGAACGAACTTGAAAAAAACAGGGACGTTATTTTATTTATTGATGAAATACATACCATTGTAGGGGCAGGTGGAGCAAGTGGATCATTGGACGCATCAAATATTTTTAAACCGGCGCTTGCCCGTGGCGAACTACAATGTATTGGTGCCTCTACCTTAGATGAATACCGTATGCACATTGAAAAGGATGGAGCACTTGATCGACGTTTTCAAAAAGTACTGGTTGAGCAACCTTCGGTTGATGAAGCCATATTGATACTTAATAACATTAAAAGTAAATATGAAGATTACCATAATGTAACCTATAGCCAGGATGCTATTGATGCCTGTGTAAAACTGAGCGACCGCTATATGACCGATCGTTTATTGCCTGATAAAGCAATAGATGTATTGGATGAAGTAGGAGCCCGCAAACACATCAAAAACATAAATGTTCCGGCAAATATTATTGAACTTGAAAAGAAAATAGAAGACATTAAACTGGAAAAAAACAGGGTGGTTAAAAGCCAAAAGTTTGAAGAAGCGGCTTCGCTGAGAGATACTGAAAAAAGGTTACAGGAAGACCTTGAAAAAGCAAAGGCCGACTGGGAAGAAGAAAGTAAATTTAAACGCTATCCCATCGAAGAAGAAGATATTGCAGAAGTGGTACACATGATGACCGGCATACCCGTAAAAAGAATGGTGCAGGCTGAAACCGATAAGCTACGCCGGATGGGTGAAGACTTAAATGGTGCTGTAATTGGACAGGATTCTGCTATCTTAAAAGTAGTAAAGGCCATACAACGTAACCGGGTAGGCCTAAAGGACCCAAAGAAACCCATTGGTACTTTTATATTTTTAGGGCCTACAGGTGTGGGTAAAACAGAACTTGCCCGGGCGCTTGCCCGCCACATGTTTGATAGTGATGATGCCCTCATCAGGATTGATATGAGTGAATACATGGAAAAATTTACGGTGAGCCGATTGATCGGGGCGCCTCCGGGCTATGTGGGTTACGAAGAAGGCGGGCAATTAACAGAAAGAGTAAGACGTAAACCTTACAGCGTGGTGTTACTGGATGAAATAGAAAAAGCGCACCCGGATATTTATAATATTTTATTGCAGGTATTAGATGATGGCCAGCTTACAGATGGCCTGGGAAGAAAAGTGGATTTTAAAAATACACTCATCATCATGACATCTAATATCGGTGCACGCCAGTTGAAAGATTTTGGTGATGGCGTAGGGTTTGCCACAGCCAACCGCCAGCAAAGTTCTGATGATAACAATAAAGCCATTATTGAAAAAGCGCTGAAACGTACATTTAGCCCCGAGTTCCTGAATCGTATTGATGATGTGGTAATATTTAATTCATTAACAAAAGAGAATATTTTCTCCATCATTGATATTCTTATGAAGAATGTAATGACACGCTTAAGTAACCTGGGCTTTAGTTTAGAACTTAGCCTGGAGGCAAAAGAATTTATTGCCGATAAGGGTTATGATGTACAGTTTGGCGCCAGGCCTTTGCACCGGGCTATACAAAAATACCTGGAAGACCCATTAGCCGAAGAGATTTTGAATGGTAGTATAAAGGCCGGAGATATTGTACTTGCAGATTTAGACAAGGAAACTCAAAAATTAAAGTTCAGCATAAAGGAAGAACCTAAAAAAAGAGAGAAGAAATCTGAAGCATAATTTCTGGTACTTGAAAATTTTTTATAAAACCTGTGGTAATTGCCACAGGTTTTTTTTATCACTATTTCATTACCCGGCTATGCTTATCTATGCCTTTCATAAAATATAATATTCTGATTGAATGATTTCAAACTCAAAGGCATGATTTAATTTTTGCCAGTTTCTTACTGAGGTTAAAAACTGCTGTGATTTGTTGTAATAGTTGCCAGGTTTGCTGCAGAACACTTACATCATTGAAAAACAAGCTTAAATATCATAGCAATAAATACTTTGGATAATCGTTTAAAGGGTTAATTCAGAACATACTATAATCCATTTTTACAATTAATGGTATTAAAACCAGCTAAATGAAAAACCCATTAAATGTTTTTGCACAATTGTTAAGACAGCCTTGACAGAAAATTGAAAATTCTTGCACCTTCCAAATTATTTTTCTTTTCATTATTTCTTTTATTGGTAGTTAACCAATCACTTAAAGCACAGTATGCTGTTACCGAAATGGCACGGTATATTGGTGGCAATCAGGTTGAAACGCCCAGGGGGATAAAAAACATTGGCGGCTTCACCTATATCATCGCTGAGACAAGATCTAGCGATATGCCGGTAACCAATGGATCTACTTTCAAAGGGTTAGATGATATTTATATTGCAAAATTAAATAGTAGTGGCAGTATTTTATTTGCCAGTTATTTTGGAGGGTCAGGCTCTGAATCCATAAGCGCTAAGAATAGTTTTGAAGTGGTGGGAGATGACATTTATTTTATTTGCAGGACTTATTCAACTGATTTACCTGTTACCAATAGTACAGTCTTTGGCAGCGGGGCGGGTGATGTGGCAGTTGTCAAAATGAATTCAATTTCCGGAGCTATCGGGTTTTGTACCTATTATGGGGGCAATGCATTGGAAAAAGATGCAGATATAAAAGTTGGGAATGGGAATATTTATTTGGCTTGTATTACTCAATCTAACAATCTATCTGTTACCAATGGCAGCAGTTATAAGGGTGCCCAGGATTTGGCAATTGCCAAATTAAACGGCAATAATGGAAGTATTATCTGGTCTACTTATTTTGGCGGTAATAACCAGGATAATATTACTAACATTGAAGTAGATGCCAACACAGTCTATGTAGCTGGCCATACTAAATCAAGTCTTGCTTCCCTTCCCTCCACCGATGGCAGCATTATCCATGGCGATCATGACCTTTTTTATGCAAAATTAAATACCAATACCGGCAATACTGATTTTTTAACTTATTACGGTACAAATTCTACAGAGTATCTTAAACAACTAAAAGTAGTATCTGGCGAGGCTTACCTGCTGGGATATACTTATGGGTCTGATTTTCCTACCACCAATGGTACACTTTATAGTGGAAACTTAGATGCAACTTTGGTAAAATATAATAGCAATGGCACATTGGCTTATGCAACAATATTTGGAAGTACTGGTAACGATATACCTGTAAGTATGGAAATTCAAAGCGGGAATGTTTATTGTTTGATAAATGCAGGCGCTGCCAATTTTCCTGTTACCAATGGCAGTAATTTTAGTGGCAGTAGTACACCAATGGCAGTTACAAAATTAAGCAATACGGGTACCTTATTATTTTCTGCTTTAATAGGAGGTGTTTCTACTAATACTGCATCAGACATTAAAGTTGATTGCAACGACAATGTATTTATACTTGCCAGCATTTTTTCATCAGGATATCCTGTTACCAATGGTTCAAGCTATTCTTCACCGGGTTACAATAATGTATTGTCTAAAATTAATTGTACATCCGGCAAATTATTATTTTCTTCTTATATAACTTCTTCCAATTCTTCTTCTTTTCCTTCTATTACTTTGCTGGGCAGTGGTGTAGTGGAGATTTTAAGTGGTATTCTCGGTAACACTCAACCTGTTACTTTACCAGGTAATGGAGCCAATAGCATTACTGATTTAGTATTAATGCGTCTCAATACCTGCCCTACGGGTTTTACCGGTAGCACAACCGTAAATCCTGCTATTCAATATATTTGTTCAAATGGTATTGCTGGGTTGATAAACATGGCACCGGCAGTATTGCCCGGTTCAGCTCAGCCACTTCAGTATATAAATGGAGTGCCAACAGTACCAGCCGATATTCCTGTTTACCATTATCAATGGCAAATTGCTGCTGCACCCGGTGGCCCCTGGTCAGATATTCCGGGCGCATTCACTCAAAATTTAACTCCTTCTAATCAAACAGCCGATAGGTATTATCGCCGCTTGTCGCAATCTATTTGCTGTGGTATAACCACGACTGAACAAATAGGGGATGTGGCTGCCATTTTAATTAGCAATACGGCTCCCACTGTGAATGCCGGGGGGCCATTTAACACTTGTGCAGGCACACCGGTTATAATTGGTGGTAGCCCAACAGCTACCGCAGCTCCGGGCAACTCCATTACTAATTATTTATGGACACCAATAGGTGGCTATACTCCCGGTAACAATGTAGCAAACCCTTCCGTATCACCAACCGTTTCTACTATTTACAATGTATTGGTAACAGATAATTTTGGCTGTCAGCAAATAGGCCAGGCTTTAGTAAATGTATATGCTGCCGATGCCGGGCCTGATAAAAGTTCCTGCTCCGGAAACACAGTACGTATTGGTACTGCACCCATCGTGGGCGTACCGGGTGTTATTTATTCCTGGACAGCCTCCCCGGCCGACCCAACTATGAGTTGTACCAATTGTGCCCAACCGGATGTACACCCAACGGTTACTACCACTTATACATTAACACTAACCTTACCTGTTTCCGGTGGTGGTACCTGTACCACTACAGATGCGATAGTGGTTTCAGTTGTTACTGCACCCACTAATAATGGAGGCGCTTTTGGCGGACCCGATGTTACTGTTTGCTATAGCGGAAGCGACATCATTGGCACTCCGGCAGAGCCAGGGTTTACCTATACCTGGGCGCCGGGTAATTATCTTTTGGGAAATAATACTGCTCAAACCATATTTGAACCGGGATCTTTAGATTTCCCTAACCCTAATCCATTTAACTATTTTATAACAGCACAAAAAAACGGTTGCATATTTGTTGACTCTGTAAAAGCATTCGTAATAAAAGCTGATGCAGGCACCGATGGTTGCGGCCCCATATTAATAGGAACCCCGGATGGTACACCAAATATTAATGAAACATACTCCTGGACAAAAATAACAACCGGTGCAGGCACGAGTAATTTTTTAGCTGGTACAAGCAGCGCACAAGTACCGGTAAGCGGTTGCACTGTGCCGACTACATTCAGGCTGACGGTTACTTTTAATGGCACCACATGTACCGATGATGTAGTAATTTCTCAATGTGGATGCCCCAATCCAACCATTACTGTAAAAGCGCCATTTGATTGCGCAAGTTATAGTGTAAATGGAGGTAATGTAGCGTTAATCGCAACGACATCAATACCTGCTAATCTTACCTGGTCTCCCGCTGCAGGTTTATCTGCTACCACTGGGGATACTGTATATTTAACTGATAATGTTCCCCGTACTTATACCGTAACTGCCACCAATATAAATGACCCAAGCGTTTCTTGTACTAATACCATTAGTGTAAATAACCCTTCATTTATTAAACCATCATTTACGGCACAGCATGTAACTGTATGTCCTAGCACCCCAGTTAATATTGGCCAGCCACCTGTGGCAGGTTATAGCTATGAATGGTCACAGGCTTATGGACTTAATTCTACTACTATATCAAACCCGGTTGCTACTGTAACTTCCAATACCAATTACCAGGTAATAGTTACAGATGTGGGTTCGGGTTGTACTGTAAAAGATACTGCTAAAGTTCTTGTTTATAATTTACCATCCAATGTGGCCGGGAATAATATTACACTTTGTGGATCGGGCATCGCTCAATTAGGTGTAAACTCGGTACCTGGTATTACCTATCTATGGACACCTGCTGCTGCATACAACCCATCAAACTTATCCGCAAACCCAACCGTACCCGTAGCTACCACCACTACTTTTCATGTAGTAGCCACCAATACTGCGGGAGGCTGTACTATATCCGGTGATATTACCGTAACAGTGAACTCGCCTTTAGCTCCATTTAGTTTTACTAACCAGAGTTTTTGTCCCAGCACTGCGGGCGCCATACCATTACCAGCCGGGCCGTCTGGCATGAGTATTTATAGCTGGAGCCCGGCTACATCGGTACTTAACCCCAATAGCAACGGGCCAACAGCTACTACCTTAAACCCACGGCCTTCAAACAGCAGCACCTATACACTTACAGTGTATGATGCAGCAGGATGCAGCCGCAAGGCAAGTGTAACTTTTACGCCAACAGTATCGGTACCCGATGCAGGCAGTGATAAAATAATTTGTTTAAGCAATGGCCCAGTAATGCTGGGCAATGCATCAGCGCCAACGGGCGGTGGTATTATATATAGTTGGAGCCCGGCTGCCGGTTTGAGCAGTACCAGCATTCCTAACCCAATGTTTACTCCATCTGTTGCAGGTACTTTCACATTTATTTTAACTAAAACTGAGGGAGGTTGCAGTACAACAGACCGGGTAACAGTAACCGTACAAGATTACAAAATTCCTGCTATGTCTTCCCAAACTATTTGTCAAAATTCATGTAGCCAGATTGGTACTATCCCTGTAGCGGGTGTTACCTATATTTGGTCGCCATCGGCTGGATTAAGCAATGCCAATATTGCCAACCCGGTTGCCTGCCCTACTGCTTCTACTACATATTCTTTAACCGCCGTAGGTACGAATGGGTGTGTAGATAAAAAGGACATCATAGTACATGTGGGAACAGACCCTTCGCCAACTGTTTATATTCCACCTGTGTTTTCGTGTTTTGGTTGGCCTTCTAACGAAAGGTTCTCTCCTATCATCAGCCCTGCTGGTACGTATAGTTTTCTTTGGAGCCCGAATGATGGTTATTTAAGTAATATTTATGTACAGAGCCCATATCTTTATTCAACATCTGTTGGGACTAAAACCTATAACCTTAAAGTAATAAACCAGGCAACTGGATGTGGCACTATTAGCCCTGGCGAGTTTACGATATTTACTTGTAATGTGGTGGCTGTTAATTTAATTCAATTTAATGCTAAAGCACAGGAGAAAAATGTAAGTTTAAACTGGACGGTAAGCAATGAAGATGACCAGGCTGTATATGAAGTGCAGTTTAGCCCCGATGCCTCTAATTTTACGACCATCGGAAAAGTAACAGCTAATGGAAGTAGTATATATAGTTTGCTACATACATCACCTGTTATTGGAATTAATTATTACCGGTTAAAAATGATTGCAAAAGATGGAAGCTTTACATATAGCAATATTAGTAAGGTTATTTTATCTCGTCAAACGGGGAGCCTTACTATATATCCCAATCCGGCAAGTGAAGCGATCAAGATAATCATGCCAGAACCTGTAATAAATAAATCAGTAAGAATCATTATTTATGGTGCAGATGGAAGCCAGGTACTTGTACAAGATGTAAGGAGCGCCAATGCAAAAGAAACAATAGACATCCGTTTTTTACCAGCAGGTATATATACTGTTTTTGTAAAAGGGAATTTTGAACATTATAATAGCCGCTTTATTATTTTAAAATAATAAATGATTGGGGATTTTAAAGGAAAATGGAAATTAATATGATGCAGTTTTACCATGCTATTTTAAAACTGAAAAGTAAAATCCACCGGGTGGCATGGTAAATGATTTTAAAATGTGTTTTAACAGGATTTTATAAAGTAACGCAGTGGGGTATCTCTTTCAAAAGCAATTCCTATTTTATAATCCACAACTGGCACAAGTGTTCCTTTAGGATTTCTTGTGCCTTTTTTATACCAATATGTTTACGACTGAGATTCGTGTTGCAAATATTTAATTGATATGCTGCTTTTGACTGGCAGTACAATATTCAATAATAATTTTCGGAATAAATACAATGTAGTTTTCATTTTCTTGTTTTTTGTTAAGTTTTTTAAAAGTTAGCTGCCTATTTTTGCCATAGCGATTTAGGAAAATCGTATTTATGATAATGATGCGCAATGTTTTATTATTAATTATGAAGTGAAAAAGATTATTATAACGATAGATGGATGGAGTAGCTGCGGTAAAAGCACCCTGGCAAAGCAATTGGCAAAAACACTTAATTATGTGTACATAGATAGCGGTGCCATGTACCGTGCCATTACATTATACTTTCTGCGTAATCATATTGATTGGACAAATGAAGAAGAAGTAAATGAAGCATTAACGCATACGCATCTTCATTTTGAATACAATCCCAAATCTTCGCAATCTGAAATATTTTTGAATGATGAGAATGTGGAGTATGTGATCCGTGACCTGGTAATTGCAGAAAAAGTAAGCGATGTGGCAGCTATTGCAGCAATACGTTCATTTGCCGTGGCACAGCAGCAGAAGATGGGTACAAAAAAAGGGATCGTAATGGATGGCAGGGATATTGGTACTACAGTATTTCCAGATGCTGAACTAAAGATCTTTATGACAGCAGATATATCGGTAAGGGTTGAACGAAGGTTTAAAGAAATGTTTGAAAAAAATCCAAACATTACGATTGAAGAAGTAAGGTCCAATCTTGAAATGCGTGATTATATAGACTCACACCGGGAAGTAAGCCCGCTACGGAAAGCCGATGATGCTGTTGTAATTGACAATACCCATTTAACAGAAGCCGAACAACTGCATTATGCAATAGCTTTGGCTATGAAATTAATTTAAAGTTATTAACTTATGCACATTATGTTGTTGTCTCATAAAAAGATAGCTTGAAAGAGCATATTTTTACAATGCTAACCTATCTGCGTTGTAGTTTACAGCACCACTTCAGGTATAGAATAAATTTAATTATTAAAAAATCATAAATTGAGCTTTGGGTGATTATATTACCTGATTTTATACTTTGAGAATAAAGATACCACCTGCTTCCTGACCCTTCTCCAACGAAATTATTTTCCTTTTCAAAAATAAAATTATTGTTACAGGGCTCATCGTATAAATAGCATGGATGCATCATTGCAATATCAAAAAAAGTTGTATCTCAAACAAAATAAACCAACAATCAATACCAACTAAAAAAAGCAACTAATATGAGAAGATTTCTTTTACTTTTAATACTGCTTCCTGTAGCATCAATTAACATCGCTAATGCACAAATTTATAGTTTAAACTGGAATGCATCTTTTTCGCCTGCCTGGGTAGCAGGCACAACCTCCCATACTGCTAATAATGTTGGCAGTTCTGGTATAAATGTAACTGCTACTTTTGTAAACTCTGCATCTGGCACTTATCAAAACTCTACTCCGGCAGTTGGAACCCCAGGTGGTATTAACTGGACATTGCCTACCCCTACTTTAACCGGCTCTATGGTGTTGTGGGTAAACTGGGTCAATACAAATCAAACAGTAACTGCTACAATTACATTTTCTGCGCCTGTTGCAAATCCTGGTTTTTACGTTGGTGATATTGATAAAGCAACAGCTGCTACTACTGGCACAAGCGATTATCTGGATCATGTAACAGTAACTGGTATATCTCCTTTGGGGGCAACTATGAATTCTTCCGTTACTAAATTTAATCCTGCTGCTACAATCGTGGTAACAACAGGTACGAATGCTGCAAATGCAAACCCAACTGGAGGCCAGGGCGGCAATGCAGCTACCAATGCTGCCACAGGCGCTGCACAAGATGGTACGGTATTATTTAGCATTGCCGGTACAGTTAGCTCAGTTACTATTATATATAGTAATTTAAATACGGGTGGCTCGGTTGACCCATCCGGGCAAGCTGTGAACATAGGCGATATCTCATTTGCAAAAACAGTTCCTGTATCCGGCAACATATTCAATGATATTAATGGGAATACAGTGATAAATGGCGGTGAGCTAGGTATTAAACCGGTTGCTTTATTTGTAAATGTAGTTGACGTTGCTACCGGAAATATTATTGGAACAACTACTGTAAATGCAGATGGAACTTATACCGTACCCAATGTGGCAACTAATACAAATGTTTCCATACAACTCAGTAACATTTTAGGTACGATTGGTTCTACCCTTCCTGCAAATGCAACGATAGCTGGTTATTCTAATACAACCCCATTAATAATCTCCTCAATAGGCACCGGTACAACCGGATTAACAAACCAAAATTTTGGAATTGAACGTAATCCGGAAAGCGCAGTTAACAGCCAGGTTATTGGGGTAAATCCGGGTGGAACGGTTAATACTACGATTTTGCCATCCTGGTTTGTAAATAGTAATGTAGGGCTAAATCCCAATACACAGGATTATGATGGCGGTACTGTCAATAGTATCAGGATCATATCCTTTCCTTCTAATGCAACAAGTATTACAGTAAACGGAGTAATTTATTTACCTACTGACTTAATATGGCCTGTAAATGGAGGCAGCGGACTTACCATTCCTGCACCCGGTGGCTCCCCGTCTCAAACCATTACAGTAGATCCGGTTGATGGGATAGTAGGCGTAGTAATACCATTTACAGCAATTGATAATGCAGGGGTGGAAGATTTAAGCCCGGGTAGTGTTACACTACAATATATATCTATCCTTCCAATTACTTTAGAGTCTTTTACCGCAGCGGTACAAGGCAATACAGTATTGCTAAAATGGATTGTTGAAACAGAAATAAATGTGAGCTTTTATCAAATAGAGACAAGCATGGATGGTATTCATTTTACAAATACGGGTAATATCACTGCTAACAATAACCGAGACTATTCATTCCTTATCTCCAGCCCTGCTAAAGGTGTAAATTATTTCAGGCTTAAAACGGTAGATAAAGATGGGTTTGTTACATACAGCGAAATACGTAAGGTAATATTTTGGAAAAATAGCACTTTGGAAATATTCCCTAATCCAGCCAAAGACATTTTGAATATTGCTTTCACGAATGATTTGGCTAATAAACCAGCTATTGTAAAAATTTTCTCTGCAGATGGTAAATTATTGATACAGCAAAAATATATGCTTGCTAATGCTATAGAAACAATCAACGTAAATAAATTGCTGAATGGAAATTATTTACTCATGATAGAAGGGAATGGCAAAGTGATAAACCGGCAGTTACAAATTATAAAATAGCCATTGAGATACAACCATTTTTAGTAGCGCCTAACAAAACGGGCGCTACTTTTTTATAGCTAATAATTTGACTATAAAAAACAATTAATCATTTCGTCAATAGATTTTTCTGTATTAAAGAAGGAATTCAGTTTTATAATCACATTTTCTACTATCGCATCCGGGCAACTGGCACCACTGGTAATTAAAATTTTTACAGGTTTTTTAGCGGGTAGAAAGTCAAGGGTAGTTTTTTCTTCTTTTGTATGAAAATCAAAATGGATTATTTCTTTTTCGGATATTATTTTATCTGCACTGCTTATAAAGTAAGTTGGCAGTTTCTGCTCACACAATTCTACCAGGTGTGATGTGTTGCTGCTGTTGTAACCGCCTACAACTATTGCCAGGTCAGCATCCTGCGCCACCATGCCATATACAGCGCTTTGGTTATCATTTGTAGCATAGCATAAAGTATCCTTAGTGTCTGCAAATCTTTCTTCTACATTTGTTTCATCTAAAGCATATTTTTTTACCATTACCTGTTTTAGATAATTGGAAATAGCCTGCGTATCGCTTGCCAGCATAGTAGTTTGATTTACCACACCAATACGCTGCAGGTCATTCTCTACATCAAAGTTTTCTGAAAATCTCCCGGCAAATTCTTTATTAAAGTTACCAGCAGGTTTTTCGCCTGAAATATATTTTCCAAGTTCAATAGCTTCTTTCATATCATTCACCACTATAGTAGGGGTTGCAATTGCAGCATGCGAAAATGTAGCTCTTGTTTCTTCGTGCGTGGGTTTGCCATGTACAACTACCGTATAATTTTTCTTTGCAATTTGCTCACTCCGGTTCCATACTTTTTCTACAAAAGGGCAGGTGGTATTATATTCCGTGGTGGTAAGCCCTATTTCATTAAGTTTTTCTTCTGTTTTTAATGTGGTGCCAAAAGCAGGAATCAATACAATATCATCGCTGGTAAGCGTTTCAAATGGAATCAGGTTTTTGCCCGCCGTATTTTGGATAAACTGAACCCCCAGTTGCTTAAGATCGGCATTCACCCGGGGGTTATGTATCATTTCGCTCAATAAAAATATACGCCGGCCGGGATTTTCTTCAATGGTTCGGAAAGCAATTTCAATGGCATTCTCCACACCATAACAAAAACCAAAATGCCGTGCCAGGAAAATTTGTACCGGCCCAAAATCAAGCAGGGTAGGAGAAAAATCTTTTTTCATTTTATCTTTCTCTTTCCGCTTATTTTTAATCGCTGTAATGAGTTTACTTCTATAGGTAAAGGGGATGGTAAATTGTTTCATTATATAAATTGCAGGTACAAATTTACAGCTTAATTTTGAATGGATTTTTTGTAAACGATATTTTGACCCACAATTATGAATACTGCAACAGATGCTGACTTATCCTGGATGAATAATACCAATGTGTACGAAGTAAACCTTCGTCAATATACGAACTCCGGTACCTTAAAAGCGTTTGCAAAACATTTACCCAGGTTACAAGAGATGGGAGTGGAAACACTTTGGTTTATGCCATTAACCCCTATTTCGCAAAAAGAAAAAAAAGGAACTCTGGGAAGTTATTACGCTTGCAGTGATTATTGTTCCATCAATCCTGAGTTTGGATCGCATGACGATTTTAAAGAACTTGTAGCTACTGCCCATGCAATGGGGTTTAAAGTTATAATTGATTGGGTAGCCAATCACACCGGGTGGGACCATACCTGGACGCATCAGCATCCTGGATATTATAAAAAAGATGCACATTCCGACAGCTTCAAAACGGCACATGGTATGGATGATATTATTGAATTGGATTTTGATAATGCCCATTTAAGAAAAGCGATGATTGATGCCATGGCTTTCTGGATTCATGAATTTAATGTTGATGGTTTTAGGTGTGACCTTGCTTTTTGGGTACAACTCGATTTTTGGGTAGAAGCTAAAAGAGAATTACAAAAAATTAAAAAATTATTTTGGCTGGGTGAATTCGATATGCTGGATCACCCCTTGTATTTAGAAGTTTTTGATGCTTCATATACCTGGACATGGATGCATAGTACAGAAAAATATTATAAAGATGATGGAGCTAATTTTCCCGGTTTACTAAAAATATTAAATCGTTATTTGTCACATCATCCAAAATTACCTGCATGGTTTACCAGCAATCATGATGAAAACAGTTGGAACGGAACCGAGTTTGATAAATATGGTGAAATGGCCACAATGTTGCAGGTGTTTAGCCTTACTTTTCCGGGAATGCCCATTATTTACAGCGGCCAGGAAATACCCAATAAAAAAATGCTAAAGTTTTTTGATAAGGATGAATTGGATTGGAATAATGGTTGCAGGCTCAATGATTTTTTTAAAAGATTCCTAACTCTCCGCAAGCAAAATAAAGCCTGTTGTACAGGTGTCAAATCCTCCCTATTTTTTTTAGATAACAATCCTACTCCTGTATTGGCTTTTGTAAGAACGAATGAAGAACATAAACTATTGGTGGTTTTAAATTTTAGCAATAAGCCGCAGGAGTTTAAACCCTTTTTACAAAAAGAATATGGTGCTTTTTCTAATGTATGGATACCAGAAAATATATCCGTTGCACCGGGCATTTATTTTAAGATGAATGCCTGGGAGTATAGAGTTTACCAACAAATTCCATAATGAGTTTAGTTATAAACCCGATATTCACAATTCATGCAAACCGCATTTAAAACAAAATTTCTTTTTAGGTTTTAATTACCTTGCAGCCATGCAGCAATATTTACATTTACTAAAACATATAATAGATCACGGCAACGATAAAAGTGACCGTACAGGTACAGGTACCCGTAGTGTATTTGGCTATCAAATGAGGTTTAATTTGCAGGATGGGTTCCCGATGGTGACAACTAAAAAAACGCATTTAAAAAGTATCATCTATGAGTTACTTTGGTTTTTAAAAGGGGATACCAATATTGCGTGGCTCAATGAAAATAAAGTAAGCATTTGGAATGAATGGGCCGATGAAAGAGGCGAACTGGGGCCGGTGTATGGTAAGCAATGGAGAAGCTGGCAAGGTGCAGGTGGCGAAGAAATTGATCAAATAAACGAAGTGATCCAGCAGCTTAAAACAAATCCCGATAGCCGTAGAATGATTGTAAGTGCCTGGAATGTGGCTGATCTTCCTAAAATGAAATTGATGCCCTGCCATTGCCTTTTTCAATTTTATACTTCTGCGCCCGATGAAAATGGAAAACGAAAATTGAGTTGCCAGCTTTACCAGCGCTCTGCCGATGTTTTTTTGGGAGTGCCTTTCAATATTGCTTCTTATGCATTGCTTACGTTAATGATAGCCCAGGTTTGCGACATGTTACCCGGCGAATTTATTCACAGTTTTGGCGATGTACATTTGTATAATAATCATTTTGAACAGGCACACTTACAACTCAGCAGAACCCCGTTTGCATTGCCAAAAATGATTTTAAATCCTGCAGTAAAAGATATTTTCAGTTTTAATTTTTCTGATTTTGATTTGCAGCATTATGAAAGCCACCCTGCCATTAAAGCGCCGGTGGCAGTGTAATAAATACAACCAATATTTTTTGGGTTTGTAAATTGCCGGATTGCTTTGGTAATTTTGAAAATTAATAAATTTTACTTTGTATATTGATCATCCACAAGTCGCCAAAGCTTAAGTGGGTTGATTTCTTTTAAAGCATCCGGCAGCAATTCTTCTGCTACATTTTGAAATGCTAATGGCCGGGTAAAACGCTTTATCCCATCTGCCCCCACTGAAGTGAACATGCTGTAAGTAGTAGCCGGAAACGGCCCTCCATGCTGCATGGCCGGGCATACTTCCACACCGGTAGGTACCCCATTAAAAATAAAACGACCACATGTGGATTGTAATATTTTTAAGAGTTCTTTTTGTTGCTCCGCTTCTTTAATCGTGGCGCCCAATGTGCAGGTAATTTGGCCTTCCATCTGTGTTGCCACTTGTTTCATTTCGTTTATATCGTTACATAATACAATGAGGCAATAAGGGCCAAACACTTCCTGCCTCAAAATTTTATTGGCCATAAATTCTTTTGCTGTAATACTTGTTAATAATGCTGTTCCCACTAAAGGTTCATTGCTTTGAGTAGTTGTTGATATTTTTTTTACTTCTTTTTGATCGGTACTCAATTTCTTCTTCAATTCATAATTTTGATAGATGCCCTCATTAAGCATAGACACGGGGATTGCATCATTTATTTTTTCTTGTAAGGTTTTTATAAAAGTACCGGCGTAATCATCATTTTGTATTACAATAATACCGGGCTTGGTGCAAAATTGCCCTGCATCTGTTAAGATACTTTTCGATAATTCAACGGCATAGGTTTCGGCAGATTCTTTCATTTTCCCGGGTAAAATATACACCGGGTTTGTACTGCCCATTTCTGCAAAAACGGGTATCGGTTGTTCCCGGCTATTTCCCCAATCAAATATTTGTTTGCCGGCTGTATATGAACCGGTAAAGCCAACGGCCTTTATTACAGGATGCATTACCAATATTTTAACCAATGAAAGATCTGTGACATGTACATGCATAAAAAGATGGGGAGGCATATTGTTTTCTTTTATAGCCTCATCAATAATTTTAGCTACTGCCGTACTGGTAGCTGCATGTTGGGGATGTGCTTTTACAACTACACTACAGCCGGCTGCCAATGCACAGGCAGTATCGCCACCCGCAGTAGAATAGGCAAAAGGGAAATTGCCTGCTCCAAATACCAATACCGGGCCCAGTGGCACATTCATTTTTTTAATCACCGGTTTATTTTTTTCAGTGGGAATTTGAATCCTGATATCCATCCAGTAACCATTTTTGCAGGTATCGGCATAGCTTGTAAGTTGAAATACAGTCCGCTTTAGTTCGTTGAGTAACCTTGCCGCAGGCAAATGCGTTTCCTGCATTGCAATTTTCACCAACTCGTCTTTATTTTTTAATAACCGGTTTCCTATGTCATGCATACATGTAATACGCCGGGAGAGGGAAATATCCTGGTATTGATTAAATGCTAATTTTAATGATTCCATTTTGGCATTTATTTCATGGAGTTTCACATTGCTGTACATAATAATATCATTTAATGAGAGCTATATTCCACATTTTTTTAAATGCAATTATTTAGCCATTTAAGTAAAGAAGAATTATAAATCTTGTCATCAGTAAATTTACGAGGTAAAAAAGCGTATTTAAGTTGAACATATAAAAACAAATATGTATCTTACAGCACTAAAAATATACCCGTTTTAGAATGACTAAAACTTTATTATCAATCGCCCTTGCCCTTTTCTTTTTTTCTGCTTCAGCACAATTACAAGATAAAGAACTTCTTAAAACTGATAAGAATGAAATTGCCATTAAACCCGGCAAGCTCATAAACATTTTTAATGCAAAAAAAGGAGAAATTGTAAAGCTTGAATGTATTGATGGAGCTACCATTGCATTTACAGTAAATATGAATGTATGGAACCAGGAACTGGTACGTACAATTGGTGGAAAATTAGAGGGTAATAAAGAAACTTACATTACCCTTACCCAGGCAGATCTTAAGCAGGGAATTCTATATGAAGGGAATATCATTTCGCACAAATCAAATACTGCTTTTAAAATATTTACGGCTAAAGATGGTGCGGTCTATCTGCAAAAAACCACTAAAGACAATATCCTGGTTACCGATTAATGATCTTCAATTGCTTTATGAAAACATATTTACGATTTTTATTTTTTATTGTCTTTTTTATTTCCGGCCAGCTATTTGCCCAGCCATATAATAGTTTGCCCGGGGCACAGCATGTTATTTTCCTGGACTTTGATGGTTATACTGTAACAGGTACTTCCTGGAACAGCAGTTATAATGGGGGTAACCCAATAGTATGTGCTGCTTCAGGATATTCCGATGCCGAAGTAAGAACTGTGTTTAATATGATGACTGAAGATTACCGTCCATTTAACATCAATATTACCACAGATGAAGCGGTATATGATGCAGCATCCATTCAGCAACGTATGCGGGTTTTATTTACCCCTACTAAGAACTGGTACCCACAATCAGCCGGAGGAGTGGCATACTTAAGTACTTTTGGTTCTATCTCTAATAAAGTGTGTTTTATTTTTACAAGTGCTTTGGGAAATGCATCTAATGCAGGCGAAGCGGGTTCTCATGAAGCTGGCCATACACTTACACTTCAGCATCATAGTGAATTTAATGCCTTGTGCGAAAAAACAAATGAGTATAACAGCGGTACCGGATCCGGCGAAACAAGTTGGGCTCCTATCATGGGTGTAGGGTATAATAAGAATATGACTTTATGGAGCGATGTTGCATCCAATTTTTCATGTACGTATATGCAGGACGATTTAGCCGGCATCACCAGCATACCCAATAATGGCGTTGCTTACCGGGCAGATGATCATGGTAATGATATCAATACTTCCACCGATTTGGTGATGATAGCAAGTGCTTTTAGCGATAGTGGCATCATAGGTACCAATACCGATGTGGATATTTTTCATATTACGATAGCTACAAAATCTTACTTAAATATTATCGCTAAACCATGGAGTTTGGGCACTCCCAACTCAAAGGCAAACCTGGATGTATCGCTTATCGTTAAAAACAGTACGGGGCAAACCATTCGTACACATGAACCACTAAATGTATTAAATGCCTGGGTGAATAATTTATTACTGGAACCCGGGGAATATTATATTCAAATAAAAGGAACAGGCAATGCAAATCAAACGGGGTATGGTAGCCTGGGCAAGTATTATATTACCGGTGATGTAACGGCAGCATTGCCTATGCCGTTAGCAGCAGCCCTGGTTGCTTCAGATACGGTTA
Organism: Niastella sp.; assembly: GCA_016710595.1. Lineage (GTDB taxonomy): Bacteria > Bacteroidota > Bacteroidia > Chitinophagales > Chitinophagaceae > Ferruginibacter. The sequence continues at coordinate 876,687 of JADJVM010000008.1, read as the reverse complement.
TCTGTAAGGGTAGTAGTATTGATTTCTTTGATCAATCGCAGGGCAGCCCTACATCCTGGACATGGACGTTTACAGGCGGAACCCCTTCTGTATCTAATGCACAGAACCCTGTAAATATATTGTACGCCAATGCCGGTACCTTTGCGGTTAAGCTTACAGTGTTTGATGCTGTTACGAATAATAGCCGAACTTATAACAGCTATATCCGGGTAAACAACCTGCCTACTTTAAATATTGTTCCAACCAATCCGTATATCTGTGGAAATAATACAACAGCGCTAATGGCAACTGGTGCACTGGCTTATCAATGGAGCCCTGCAGTGGGTTTAATTAATACCAATTTGCCCCGCACTACAGTAAATGGAATTTCTGAAAATACTACCTATACGGTAATGGGAACAGATGTAAATGGTTGTACCGGCAGTAAAGATGTTATGGTACAATATTACCCTCCATTACAATTGATAAAATCTCCTGCCACCGAAAGAGTGATTGTATGCCGCTATGATTCTACTGAACTTTCGGTAACCGGCGCTGAAAACTATACCTGGTCGCCTGGTACGGGTTTAAGTAATACCAATACAGGAAATGTAAAAGTAAGATTAGATGAAGGAAGCCGTTTTTATACAGTAACCGGTACCGATGCCAATGGTTGTTCTGCCAGTATTTATTTTTCTGTATTGGCACGGGCTTGCGACTCATTAGCAGCAAATGTTTATGTTGATAGCTCTGCCATTTGTACACCTACCTGTGTTACGTTTAGAGATTCTTCAACCGGACATCCTACATCATGGCAATGGAGTTTTCCCGGCGGAACACCTGCTACCTCTTCTTTACAAAACCCCGGGCTTGTTTGTTATGCTGCTCCCGGTTCTTATGATGTGAGTTTAATGGTTTCAGATGGGGTAGATATTAGTACAAGAACTTTTTCGGGCCTTATTGTTGCGGCGGATATGCCGGTGGTTACAATGACAACTGCTTTACTACCACTTTGTAAAGGAGATACAGGTGGCATTAAATTAAGTGGCGCACAATATTATATGTGGAGTTTCGACCCTTCCTTAATTTTCCCTGCTTTCCCTGATTCTATCCGTATTAATCCAGTGGATACTACTACGTATTACGTAAAAGGGTTTATCAATGTATTTAACAATAATGGTTACAACAATTCAGGAAATAGTTTTGTACAATGCAGCGATACGGAAAGCATTAAAATAAATGTAGTGTATTGTGGTACCGTTCCGCTTAAGATTATTTATTTTACTGCCTTGCAAAATGGAGAAGCCATACATACACAATGGAAATTAGCCGAACAGGAATCTGTTGATTACTATGAACTGGAACGTAGCCTGGACGGGATACATTTTGAATCCATTCAAAAAATTACAAGAACACAAAAAGATACCTATGGTTGGGTTGATAAAAATATTACAGCGGGTTACCCTGTCTTTTATTATCGGTTACGTTGCCAGTTGGCAGGAGGCAGAACGATATATTCTAATATAGAAAAAGTAGTGATGCAAAATAAATATGATCAATGGCTGAGTATCCGGCCAAACCCGGTAACCACTAACATGGAATTGGTATTTATTGCAGATAAAAATGGAATGGCAACCCTTACCATTCATGATATGCCGGGTAAATTAATGTATAAAGAATCTTTTGAAGTACTAAAAGGATACCGGGATAAAAAAATAAATCTTTCAGCGCTTTTACCGGGTGTTTACATGGTTCAGTTAAAAATGGGTGAAAAACAAATAACTCAAAAAGTAATTCGGCTTTAATCAGCCTTTTGCTTTTCATAAGCAACTTTCACTTCATCCAGCATTTTAATAAATTTTTGTACATCGGGGTCATAACCGTACCCTTCCGGGCGCAACCGCTTGCCCTCATCATTAATAAAGAAATAAAAGGGTTGTGCATTGGCGCCAAATTGTGTAACCTGTATATCTGAGTTGAGGTCGCCCAGCGTTTCAATTCTTTCTCCCAATGCTTTTGATTCATATTGTTCTTGTAACGGAATTTCTATATCATGTACATCTACATATAAAGATGCAATTACAAAATCTTCCTTTAATCTTTTCATTACTTCAGGGTTACTCCACACACCGGCTTCCATCTTTCGGCAATTTACACAGGTAATGCCTGTAAAATCAAGCATCAGGGGCTTATGTACTTTTTTTGCCACTGCTTTGGCTTCATTAAAATCAAAGTAAGTGATCATACCGAATTTTTTTACCACTTCGGGTTCCAGTACATGCATACGTTCAAAATATTTTACGGGAGCAGGAAGCTGTGCGGTATTTTGATTAGCAGCACTATTTACATTGGTATTTCCTATGTAATCTTGGGTACCCAATGGAGGCAAGAATGCTGATACCCCTTTTAATGGGGCGCCCCACAAGCCCGGTACGAGGTACACCGAAAATGCAAAAGCAGCAATTGCAAAAAATAAACGGGTTACAGAAAGATAAGGAACACCAAAATCATTTTTTGGCAATTCATCATCATGATGAAACTTTAATTTTCCTAATAAATAAACCCCCAATAATATAAATATTACGATCCAGAGGGAAAGGTATATTTCACGATCCAGTAAACGCCAGCCTTTAGAAAGATCGGCATTTGATAAGAATTTTAATGCCAGTGCCAATTCCAGGAAACCAAGCGTAACTTTTATGGCATTGAGCCATCCGCCTGCTTTGCCCAATACACTTAGTTTAGATGGGAAAAAGGCAAATAAAGCAAAGGGTAAAGCCAGTGCCAATGAAAAACCAAACATGCCCATGAGTGGCCCATAAAAGTTTCCTTTAGCAGCCAGTACCAGCAGGTTTCCAATAATGGGCCCGGTACAGGAGAAGGATACTACCACCAGGGTAAGCGCCATGAAAAAGATGCCGCTAAAGCTACTAATACTGGCTTTTTTATCTACTCCCGTACTCCAGGAGGCAGGGAGGCTAATATCAAATGCTCCTAAAAATGAAATCCCAAAAATCAGGAATACAGCAAAAAATACCAGGTTGGCGATCCAGTTGCTGGCTAATTTATTTAATGCCGAAGGCCCAAATATGATGGTGATTAAAAAACCAAGCAATGTAAAAATGAGAATAATAGAAATGGCATACCATATTGCATTCTTCCTTCCTTCAATAGGTGTTTTGCTGCGCTTTGTAAAAAAACTTACGGTAACTGGTATCATAGAATATACACAGGGAGTAAGTAATGCCAGTAGGCCACCACCAAAGGCAGTTAAAAAGATCCACCACAATGATTTTTTGTCTGCACCATTAATAGGCGCATCATCTTGGTCAATTGCCGATAATTGTGTTTCCTGTGCAGGAATCAGGAAATGAATTTTTTCTTCAAAAGGAAGGTATTCATCCCCCTTTTTTTCTAAGTAAGAAAAAATTCCTTTTATATACAGGCTATCTTTATTTGAGAGTTTAAATATTTGTTTCCACGTGGCAGAATCTGTAAGGTATTGAACATCCACACCCAGCATCGGGTCTTTTTCTTTAATGGCAACAGGCGTTTCAATGATTCCATTTACCAGGTAATTGTGTATAGAACTATCAAAACTAAAGGTAGAAGCAGGAGCATCGGGGTCACCGGGAACTGTGCTGTACAGTTTGATACCGGCTGCAATCTTAGCATGAACAATAAAGACCGCTTCATTGTTATTCAGCCTTTCGGTTTTAAATGAAAAAATAACGCCTGTACTGTCATTCGCAAAAGCCGAAATACCCATTTGGCTAAATAAGCATATTAGTAAAAAGATCTTTTTTGTAAATTTCATATCATGAATCTGGTGTAATGAATGAGAAATGCTGCCTGGCATGGGTACAAATATAAACAGGCTTTTATTAAGAATAATACCCCGAAATGATATTAACGATTTGTGCTGTAATTTATTTAGATGAATCCTATCTGAAACATGCAAAAAAAAACTCTGCATTTGCAGAGTGATGTACCACGTACGGGATTCGAACCCGTGATTCCTCCGTGAAAGGGAGGCGTCTTAACCCCTTGACCAACGCGGCATTCCGTTTTAAAGGACGGCAAAGATAATATGATGAAGATTGCCCACCAAATTTTTTGAAAAAAAGCAGGTGTTTGTACTGCCGTTGCAGTGAGTGACACAACGATGCCCGGCTATGCAGGATGTATATTCAAAAAAAATCGCTTTTAATATCTCTTACATCTTGCTACCTTTGCAGCGCAAATTTCAACATTTTAAAATCAAAGATATGAGTACAATTAAAGTTGCCATTAATGGATTTGGCCGTATTGGCCGCCTTGTTTATCGCCAAATTTACAATATGGAAGGGATTGATGTAGTTGCGGTAAATGATCTTACCAGCCCTGCGGTATTGGCGCACCTGTTAAAATACGATAGCGCTCAAGGGCGTTTTAATGAAGATGTAAAAGCAACCGATGATGCCATTGTAGTAAATGGCGAAACGATAAAGATATATGCACAAAAAGACCCTGCACAAATACCCTGGAAAAATCATGATGTAGATGTGGTATTGGAATGTACCGGTTTTTTTACTGATAAAGGCAAAGCAGAAGCGCATATACAAGCAGGTGCTAAGAGAGTGGTAATTTCTGCACCCGCAACCGGCGATTTAAAAACGGTAGTATTTAATGTGAATCATGATATTCTAGATGGTAGCGAAACGATTATTAGCTGTGCAAGCTGCACTACCAACTGCCTGGCGCCAATGGCAAAAGTGCTGAATGATAATTTTGGCATCCTGGTAGGTAGTATGACAACGATACATGCCTATACCAACGACCAAAATACATTGGATGCCCCACATCCTAAAAATGATTTACGCAGGGCAAGGGCTGCTGCCGCCAATATTGTTCCAAACAGTACCGGCGCTGCCAAAGCAATTGGCCTGGTGTTGCCGGAACTTAAAGGTAAACTTGATGGTGGTGCACAAAGGGTTCCTGTAATTACCGGTTCATCTACAGAACTTATTTGCCTGCTGGCAAAAAAAGTTACCCTGGATGAGGTGAACAGTGCTATGAAAAAAGCCAGTAACGAAAGCTTTGGTTATAACGAAGATGAAATTGTGAGTAGCGATATTGTTGGCATGCACTACGGCTCTTTATACGATGCTACCCAAACAAAAGTAATTACATCCGGCGATAGCCAAATCGTAAAAACCGTAAGCTGGTACGACAATGAAATGAGCTATGTAAGCCAATTGGTACGTACGGTTCATTATTTTGCAAAATTGATTAGCAAATAAATTTTTATTTTATAGTATTTATAACCACAGCTATTTTGCTGTGGTTTTTTTATGGTGCTGGCAAAAAAAATGAATAAGCAGGAATCATTCATTTAAAAATATTTAAATGATATGTAAACCTGTAAACCGGTATTTTTGCGTAAGCTTTACACAACTTTAATCTCTTTTATGACTACATTTTCTGGTTATGATTTCAAAGATCAAAAAGCACTCATACGGGTGGACTTTAATGTGCCTTTAGATGAGCATTATAATATTACGGATGATACCCGGATGAAAGCAACATTACCTACCATTCGCAAAGTATTGAACGATGGTGGAAGTGTGATCTTAATGAGCCATCTTGGCCGGCCTAAAGATGGCCCTGCAGAGAAATATTCTTTAAAGCATTTAGTACCGCATTTAAAAGAATTACTGGGAGGTACGCCAGTTTACTTTGCCAATGATTGCATAGGAACCGAAGCAATAGAAAAAGCATCTGCTTTAAAACCGGGCGAAGTATTGTTACTGGAAAATCTTCGTTTTTATAAAGAAGAAGAAAAAGGAGATGCTGCCTTTGCAGAAAAATTATCAAAATTGGGCGATGTATATATAAATGATGCCTTTGGTACTGCTCACCGTGCACATGCCTCTACGGCTGTGATAGCTGGTTTTTTTAAACCGGCAAACAGGATGTTTGGCCTGGTGATGGAAGGTGAAGTAAGAAGTGCAGAAAAAGTATTGCACCAGGCAGAAAGGCCTTTTTGTGCCATTATTGGGGGTGCTAAAGTTTCTGATAAAATATTGATCATTGAAAATTTATTAAATAAAGCAAGCGATATAATTATTGGTGGCGGAATGGCATATACATTTATAAAAGCAAGAGGCGGCCACATTGGCAATTCTCTTTGCGAAACAGATCGTATGGATACAGCGCTTGAAATATTAAAAAAAGCAACCGGAAAAAACGTAAGTATTCATTTGCCCGAAGATTCTGTTATTGCAGATAAATTTGATGCTATGGCAAATACAAAAACATCGCCGAGCGACCAGATACCCGATGGCTGGATGGGCCTGGACATTGGACCAAAAGCAATTGGCATCTTCTCAGAAGTGATTCAAAAATCAAGAACCATTTTATGGAATGGCCCCATGGGCGTTTTTGAAATGGAAAAATTTCAGGCAGGAACAAAAGCCATTGCCGAAGCAACTGCAAAAGCCACAGCCGCTGGCGCTTTTAGCCTGGTAGGCGGCGGTGATAGCGTTGCTGCCATAAATAAATTTCAACTGGCAAACCAGGTAAGTTATGTGAGTACCGGCGGCGGCGCTATGCTGGAATATTTTGAAGGTAAAATTTTACCGGGTATTGCCGCATTAAATGAAGATTAAATAAAAGATTCAGTTCAAAGTAAGAGTATTACCTTTTATGTATTTTCTCTTATGAATGAATATAAAAGTTTATTTTTATATACTTAAACCTTAAAACAAATTATTATGAAAGCGGGTATTTTAATTTTAATAATCGTATTGGTTGTAGTTGGCTTCATGGGCTGCAACGGATATAATGGATTGGTAAAACAAGACGAATCTGTTAAGAAAGCATGGAATAATGTACAAACGGAATATCAAAACCGTAATGACCTGGTAGGGAATTTAGTAAATACTGTAAAAGGCGCTGCAAATTTTGAGCAAAAAACACTTACAGATGTAGTGGAAGCCCGTGCAAAAGCAACCAGTGTAAATATTAATGCCGATCAGCTTACCAATGAAAAAATGGCTCAGTTCCAGGCAGCACAAGGTCAAATGAGTTCTGCATTAAGCCGGTTATTGGTTTCTGTAGAAGCTTATCCGCAATTAAAAGCCACAGAAAATTTCACCAAATTGCAGGGCCAGTTAGAGAGTATTGAAAATAATATTAAAGACTCCCGTAAAAAGTTTAATGACGAAGTAAATGTTTACAATACGAAAGTAAGATCATTCCCCATGAATATTTTAGGCGGTATGTTTGGCTTTAAACCCCGTGATGGTTTTAAAGCTGATGAAGGCGCAGAAAAAGCTCCCCAGGTAAACTTTGATCAACCTGCAAATGCAAAATAAACGCAGCATTGGATATATCATTGGGGGCGTATTTATTTTAATAGCGCTATATGGGATAGTTACCTATAATGGATTTATTAAAAAGGAAGAAAAGGTAAACAACCAATGGGCCGAAGTACAAAATGCATATCAAAGACGCCTGAACCTGGTACCCAATTTAGTGAGTACGGTACAGGGCGGAGCCGACTTTGAATCGGGCGTATTGTCACAAATTACCGAAGCCCGCTCTAAAGCAAGTTCCATAACGGTTAATGAACCAGATTCGGAAAGTAATAACCGCCAATTGGCAGCCCAGAATGAATTGGCATCTGCTACCAATATGTTAATTGCCCGGATTGAAAAATATCCGGAACTTAAAGGTACAAAGGCATTTAGCGGGTTGCAGGTGCAATTAGAAGGAACCGAAAGAAGGATCAAAGTAGCCCGAAAAGATTTTAATGAATCGGTGCAAATATATAATACAGGGGTAAAAACATTTCCTGCAAATATCATTGCAAAAGTATTCGGATTTGAACCCAAACATGGTTTTGAAGCTTCGGAAGAAGCCGATAAAGCAGTTGAAATTAAATTTTAGCCATGGGTATTTTTTCGTTTTTTAAAAAAAGGAACCGTTATTTTTCTGAAGAAGAAAAGCAACAGATCGTTGATGCTATTCGTAAGAGTGAGCGGACTACCAGTGGAGAAATCAGGGTGTTTGTAGAAAGTAAAAATTCCTTTGTAGATCCTGTTGATCGAGCTTCCCAGGTTTTTTTTAAATTAAAAATGGATGAAACCGAACACCGGAATGCGGTATTATTATACCTCGCCATGAAACATCATGAGCTGGCGCTTTTTGCAGATGAAGGAATTTATAAAGCAATAGGGAAAGAGTTTTGGGATCATGAGGTTTTATTATTGATCAGGTCTTTTAAAGCCGATCGTCTGGTAGAAGGTATTGTGAATTGTGTTGTTGATATAGGAAAATTATTGCAGGAAAAATTTCCTTACGAACCGGCTACAGATAAAAATGAATTGCCTGATGATATCGTATTTGGTAAGTAATATTGTAAAAGGCTTTTAAAAGCATGAAAAAAATATTTCCATTATTTCTTGTTCTATTATTTTGTTTGCCTGCATTGGCACAAAATAATTTTAGCCTGGATGCTTTATTAAAACCCGGTTCTGCACCCCGTACATTGGTAAATGATTATACCCAAACGCTAACTGCTGACCAATTGCAGGCGCTGGAACAAAAATTAGTCGCCTTTGATGATAGTACGACCAACCAGGTAAGTGTGGTTATTATACCGGGCCTTGATGGAAAAGAAATTTCTGATGTAGCGATACAAATGGGCAGGGCCTGGGGTATAGGCGGAAAATCTTTTAACAATGGGGTATTGTTACTCATTGCAAAAAATGACCATAAGCTTCATATTGCAGTAGGGTATGGTTTAGAAGGCGCTATTACTGATTTGTATGCTTCTCAAATTATTGAGGATATTATTGTTCCTAATTTTAAAGGGGATGATTATTACCGGGGCATAGATATGGGCACCGATGCAATAATGGATGCAGCCCAGGGTAAATATCATGTTGCAAGAGAAAGAGGAGAAGGAAAAATTCCGGGCCGCTCTATTTTGCTGGTTATTTTCCTGGTAATTATTTTCCTTATTATAGTAGGGGGCGGTGGCGGAAATGGTGGTTCTTTTATGAGCCGGAGAGGATACCGTGGTTTTAATGGCCCCTTTATATTCCCATCGGGCGGAAGCGGTGGCAGTAGCTGGGGCAGTAGTGGTGGCGGTTTTGGTGGCGGTGGCGGCGGTGGATTTGGTGGCTTTGGCGGTGGCAGTTTTGGCGGCGGCGGAGCCAGTGGCGGATGGTAAAAAAAATATTAAAAAAAGCGCATTTTTGAATGCGCTTTTTATTTTTTATAATGAATTTAAAACAATCCAAAAAGGGTACTGTCTATTTGTGAAATGATTTTACCCAGGTCCTCATCATTTTCAGCAAACTTATTATTATCTGCATCTATAATAAGTAATTTACCTTCTTTATAATTATCTATCCATTGATTATAGTAATCATTTAATTTTTTAAGATAATCTAATCTTATATTTTCTTCATACTCCCTTCCTCTTTTTTGAATTTGAGCTACCAGGGTAGGTACGGATGCCTTGAGATATATGAGTAAATCCGGTGGCTGTACCATACTCTTAAGGGTTTCAAAAAAAGTATAGTAATTGTTGAAATCCCTTTTTCCCATCAGCCCCATATCATGCAGGTTGGGTGCAAAAATATTGGCATCTTCAAAAATGGTCCTGTCCTGTATCACGGTTTCTGTACCACGGTGTATTTCTAATAATTGGGTAAGCCTGCTGTTTAAGAAATAAATCTGGAGATTAAAGCTCCAGCGGGGCATGTCTTCATAAAAATCATTCAAATAAGGATTATGATCAACATCTTCAAAATGCGGGATCCATTTGTAATGTTTACTCAGTAACTGGGTGAGCGTGGTCTTTCCGGCGCCAATGTTCCCGGCCACTGCAATATGTTTTATTTTTTTCGACTTTGCCATATATATGAAGTAGGATGTTCAAAGTATGAAATATTAATCAAAAAAATAAATTAATAATTCATTGAAGTATTTATTTTAAAAAGTTGAATTAGTAATACTGTAACCCCATGGATTGCCTCACTTGTAAAAGTGTAGCTGCGGCGCTTTTCCGGGCCTTTTCTGCACCTTGTTCCATTACTTGCTTAAGATAGGATTCATTCTGCATGATATCCTTCGTTTTTTGCCTGATGGGCGCTATGAATGTAACCATATCTTCGGCTAATTGTGCCTTCATATCGCCATACCGGATATTTGCAGTGGCATAATCATTTTCAAATTTTTCAATCACATCAGCCGGGCTCACTAATTTCATCAGTAAAAATATATTTTCGATATAATCCGGTTTTGGCGTATTGGGTTCCATAGGCCCCGCATCTGTTTTTGCTTTTTTTATTTTTTTACGAATACTTTCATCATCATCGGCTAAATATAAAGTTGCCATACTGTTTTCGCTCTTACTCATTTTACCCGATCCATCCAACCCCGGAATTTTTACTAAGTCTTCCCCAAAATTAAAGGCTACCGGTTCAGGAAATACATCGCCATACCGATAATTAAAACGCTGTGCAAAATTGCGAGTCATCTCCAGGTGTTGTTCCTGGTCTTTACCTACGGGTACATATTTTGCCCGGTGTACCAAAATATCAGTTGCCATTAAAACAGGGTAAGTAAGTAAACCTGCATTTACGTTTTGCGGGTGCTGGCGTACTTTATCTTTAAATGTTGCCGTTTTTTCTAATTCGCCTTTGTATGCCAGCATATTCAAGTACATATATAGTTCTGAAATTTCATGAATATGGCTTTGGCAGTACAAAGCTGCTTTTTCCGGATCCAGGCCACAAGCAATATTTTCAGCAAGCACCCGGTGTACATTTTGCTTTAATTCTTTGGTATCCGGGTGGGTGGTTAATGAATGCAGGTCGGCTACCATAAAAAAACATTCATAGTTTTCCTGCATTTTTATGTAATTGCGGATAGCGCCAAAATAATTACCCAAATGCAGGTAACCAGTAGGCCTGATACCACTCATCACTATATTTTTTGATGCCATTTCTTTGGTAGAATGTTGTTCCATAACGTAAAATTACATGCTGGCGAAGATAATAAACCCACATCCAATCTCATTAAAAATGTGATAAATACAGCAAAGAAATTGTCGCAACTGCTAAAACGATTGTTTATTTTTGTAAGTATGGAGGTAAATGATAAATTAATAAGTAAACTGGCTACCTTAAGCCGGCTTCGTTTTAATGATGAAGAAAAAGAAACGATAAAGAAAGACCTGGAGCAAATGATCCAATTTGTAAGTAAACTGCAGGAAGTGGATACTGAAAATATAGCGCCTTTGTTGCATATAAGCCAAAATAAGAACTGTATGCGTGCAGATATTGTAGAAGGATCAATAAGCAGGAAGGAAGCATTAAAAAGTGCAGCGCTGCATGATAATACTTATTTTAAAGTACCAAAAATTATTAAAAAATAATGGATAACATCGCTTTACTTCACTTAGAGGGGATTCGAAAAAGTTATTACCTGGGCAAGCAGGAACTGCCGGTATTAAAGGGTATCACTTTAGATATTTTCAGGAATGAATATGTTGCGCTTATGGGGCCCAGCGGCAGTGGAAAATCTACTTTGATGAATATTTTAGGTTGCTTAGATTCGCCCACCGGAGGAAAATATATTTTAAATGGCAAAGATGTAAGCCGCATGGCAGACGATGATCTTGCAGTAGTACGAAACCAGGAAATTGGATTTGTATTTCAGCAGTTCAATTTACTATCACGCCTCACAGCGGCAGAAAATGTGGCGCTTCCATTAATTTATGCCGGCATCAAAAGGAAAGAAAGGATTGAGCGTGCCACTGAAGTGCTGAAAAGGGTGAAATTAGATGACCGGATGGATCATAAACCCAATGAATTGAGCGGTGGCCAATGCCAGCGTGTGGCCATTGCCAGGGCATTAATCAATAATCCTTCCATCATTCTTGCCGATGAACCGACGGGCAACCTGGATTCTAAAACTTCGTACGAAATCATGGAAATCCTGGGCAGGATCCATAATGATGGCAATACGGTTGTATTGGTAACTCATGAAGAAGATATATCAGAATATGCACAAAGGATCATTCGTTTAAAAGATGGGCTTGTGGAAACTGATATTAAAAATGCAAATCCTACCAAATCAGTGATGGTACTGTAAAAAATATTTTAAAAATGGCACTTAAAATTTATACTAAAACGGGTGATGGGGGTAAAACAAGTTTAATAGGTGGCACCAAAGTTCCTAAAAACCATATTCGGATTGAGTGTTATGGTACCATTGATGAATTGAATTCTCATATCGGTATGGTTTCAGATTTATTTGATGACGCCGAAAGCCATGAATTATTACGAACCATACAAAATAATCTTTTTGTTATAGGCTCATCATTGGCCTGCGATCCCGATAAAGATACCGGCATGCATATACCCGATCTTAAAGAATCGGATGTGGAAGAACTGGAACATGCTATTGATAAAATGAACGAATCACTCCCGGCGATGCGTTGGTTTATTTTACCGGGTGGCCATCCTACGGTATCAGCGATGCATATTGCCCGTTGTGTATGCAGGCGGGCTGAAAGAATATGTGTACACATGCAACAGGAAGAACTTTTTATAGAACCACTCATTATAAAATATGTAAACCGCCTGAGTGATTATTTATTTGTACTGAGCCGCTTTGCCGCTTTAAAATTAGGAGTAGCAGAAATTGCCTGGCATGGCCGTACTAAAAAATCTTAAAGTTCATCATCTTCTAATACAGGCAGGTTCTTTTTACTTATCTTATCTGATTTACCAGGTATATATTTCTTTTGGATATAATGTTGCGGATTGAATTGAAATATCTTATCATTAATCGGTAAAAAGGAAATATCAGTAGCGCTATATACAATTTTTTGTTTATTGCTTTTGTGAAATTCATACTGCATTACAATGCCGGGAATACAATTAAACATAGGTTCAGCCGCTTGTTCAGTCTTATTGATTTCGGCCGGATAATAATAAATGATCAATTCATTTTTATCGGGGAGCACCAGCAATGCCTTTTTGCACCAATAATTTAGTACTTGCATACTATCATTGGTAAAGCTACATACCGCACTATCATATTTTTTATTGTATTCTTTCCAGTTATTGGCATCCAGGGCCATGTAATATTTATGCTGGCCTGATTCTTTAGTAATTACTGCTACTTTTTTTCCGGGTACATTGAGTGTATTGACATAAACATTTTGAATACGCATGAGCGAAGCAAAAATCAATTTTGCTTTATTGCCTTTTATAAAAAGTGTTTTAACGCCACCATTATATGTTTCAGCAATGCTTCGTTTATTTTTTGCATAAATGGTAAGTGCATACGTAATACTAAATGGCCTTTTGGCAAAACTATCAGTGAGCGGGTGGTCATTTATATTCAGTGAATCATTTATTAGTTTATTTGCCGCTGCTGATATAGAATCAGCTTGTGCATGTGTTTGCAACTGTGCCAGTATTAAAACCAGAATGGGAATAAAATATTTCGCAATTTTCATGATTACTAATGTATAGAAATTTTTGAAAGGCCCATTAGAAAATGATATTACCGAGGTCAAGAGGATCCATAGGATTTTTGCCGGGTATATTATCAAAATATTGGGTATCAATTTGCTGCCATTTTAACAATCTCTTTTTCATTTTTTTTGCTACACTACGGGGCTCACCATTGCGTTTTGTACGGTACATCTTCTGCATCATGCTGCGCATGCCTGATGAAATTTCAATTGAAGTTGTTTTATCTACCCTAAGGCTTACTTTTTCATTATCGGGTGCATAAATAAATGAGGGTATATTATTTGTAAAGCTGGCAAAACTCTTGATAAAATCGTTATCAATAATTTTTATGTTCTCACCATTCACTTGCACAATGCTTACAGTATGTTTATTCAATGGGGCTTTTGTAAGCTTTGTATTAGATACTATAGGGTTTTTTATAGCTGGGGTAATATTTATAAAAGTATCAGAAATTGATGGAGCGGGATTGCTTACTGATTTGGTATTTGCAAAGCTTTGAGGGATTGCCGTTGGATTTTTGGTTTCCAGTAATTTCCAAATAGCAAAAATAATAACCAATCCTGCAGCCACTGCCGTTACTCTTTTAAGAATAAAAATGATTGACGCTTTTTCTTTTGAGATAACTTTCTGTATTACTTTTCTTTCAATTTCTTTATGGGGTTGTATGGGGTAATCTTTCAGCTCTTGCAGGTTTGTTGTGTCATGCACACCGGCCACACTCATTAGTATATCCTGGAAAACTTTATCTGCTTGGGAGGGAAGAATAGAGCAATCTTTTAAAACTACTATTTTTTTTGTAAGCGCTGTTTCTTCCTGTTCTATTTTTTGCAAAATACCAGGATATAATGAAGCAGGTGGTTCAATACTGAAATCCTTTAATGATATTAATATGGTATCGGGATTATTCACTTTTTTCGGGCATTAATATTTTTTTAAGATATAGCCTCGCTTTATGCAATTTTGATTTGCTGCCATTTTCAGTAATGTTTAATATCTCTGCAATTTCCTTATGGCTGTAACCTTCAATTATATAAAGGTTTACTATGGTGCGGTAACCGTCAGGTATTTTTTGTAATAATTTGATAAGGTCTTGCATATCTAATTTGGCATGTACACTTACTTCATTAGATACGATATGGATATCATCATTGATCTCTGCAAACGGAATTTTCTTCTTTCTTAATTCATCTAAGCAAACTGTTACAAATATTCGGCGTGCCCATCCTTCAAACGACCCTTCGTGCCTGAAATTTTGTAAATTCCTGTATAATTTCACAAATCCTTCCTGGAAATAGTCATTGGCAGTATCGGTATCATTGGCATATCGAAGGCACAAACTGTACATTTTACCCGATAAGGAATCGTAAATTTCCTTAAATGCCCGTTGATCGCCATTCGCAGCTTGTTCAATTAAGACGTGAGAGAATGTTGAGATGTTTCCGTTACTATTCATTCAGGTGTCAATATTCTTAAAATATTGAATATTATATTTTAAGCAGGTTTAGTTTGAAAGTTAGCAGCAGTAAAGATACAGGCCTGCAGGTAAATTTAAATATTTATATAAATGAATGTATAAAAAAAGGTTGTAAAACAACCTTTTTAATGTACCGGAGAGCAGACTTGAACTGCCGACCTTCGGGTTATGAATCCGATGCTCTAACCAGCTGAGCTACCCCGGCGTATAGGAGCGATAATATCTAACAATAGTTCCTATCCTTTTTTGGGCTGCAAAAATAGTAGTTTTTAAGTAGTCATTAAAATCATTTTACATCATTTCTGTAAAATACTTATGAAAATAGGGGACCGTTTCAATACCCTTATAAAAATTAGCTACATTGAATTTTTCATTGGGGCTATGTAAATTATCACTATCTAAGCCAAAACCCATAAAAACGATCTTAATTCCTAATTCTTTTTCAAATAACGCACAAATGGGGATGCTGCCGCCCCCACGAACCGGAATCGGTACTTTCCCCAATGTAGTTTCTACAGCTTTTGATGCAGCTTTGTATGCAATACTGTCCAAAGGAGTAAGATAAGGTTCACCACCATGGTGCAGGGTAGCTTTTACGGTTACATTTCCGGGGGCAATTTTTTCCATGTGCTTAATCAGCAGGTCGGCAATTTTATCTGATTTTTGATTGGGTACTAACCTTGCTGATATTTTTGCAAATGCTTTAGAAGGTAAAACGGTTTTTGCACCCTCACCGGTATAACCACCCCAAATACCATTTAGCTCAAGCGTAGGCCGAACACCGGTTCGTTCATTGGTTGAATATCCTTTTTCTCCCCACAATTCTTTTATGCCTAAATCATCTTTATATTCTTTTTCATCAAATGGCGCTTTTGCCATAAGTTCTCTTTCTGCGGCTGTACTTTCCAGCACATCATCATAAAATCCGGGAATTGTAATATGATTATTTTCATCGTGCAGCGAAGCAATCATTTTTGCTAAAATCGTAATCGGGTTTGCTACAGCACCTCCATACACGCCGCTATGTAAATCCCGGTTAGGTCCCGTTACTTCTACTTCAATATAACTCAACCCTCTTAAACCCACATCCAGGCTAGGAGTGTCTAAACTAATCATAGCACTATCACTTATTAAAACACAATCTGCTTTAAGTAATTCTTTATGATTTGCCACAAATTTACCCAGGTGTGGTGAGCCAATTTCTTCTTCACCTTCTATGCAAAATTTAATGTTGTTATTCAGACTATTTGTTTGTACTAAAGTTTCTAAGGCTTTTACATGCATATAGAATTGCCCCTTATCATCGCAACTGCCCCGGGCAAATATTTTTCCATCAATTATGGTAGGCTCAAAGGGAGGCGTTTTCCAAAGTTCTAAAGGCTCTGCCGGTTGCACATCATAATGCCCATAAACCAATACGGTAGGTTTTTGGGGATCTATTATTTTTTCTCCATATACAATGGGATGCCCATCGGTTGGATAAATTTCTACTGTATCTGCACCGGCTTCCAATAGCCTTTTTTTTACCAGCTCTGCACATTGTTGCATATCCTTTTTATGTTCTGATTTTGCGCTTACACTCGGTATGCGTAACAGCTCAAACAATTCTTCTAAAAAGCGGTCTTTATTCTTTTCCTGGTAATCTTTCCAAGCCTGCATAACATTAAATTTTATAGTAAAAAATGGTTGCTAATATACTCTTATTTTATAGGATAAAATGGGGAAAGAAAATAATTATTTTTTTATGAAATAATTCACTTGCTAATTACGTTAAGTCCCTAAATTTGCAGCACGATTGCTAGTCAATTTATCAGCCTTTGTGTAGTTCCATTCTCCTTTTGTTGAATGTTAGTATGCAAAGGCTGAGTCAATTTTATAAGGTTCCTTTTTCGGATAATTTATAAAATAATTTTTCTTTTATATGGAAATAATCTTCAGCTTACGGTTGATAAGTAATACTCGAATTAAATCCTGATTAATTCTTTTTTACCTGGTAAACCGCATCGGGTAGTTGCTGCAAAAGTTCTGCATCAAAATAAGTTTTGCAAAATGAAGTGCAATAAGCTAATATTTTATCCTTCGCATAAGAATCGCTCATTAGGAGTTCGCTAGCTTTTAAAATACTATATTCAAATGGTATCTTTTCTGTATTTTCTATAGATAGGGCTAATAAATCAATGCCCAGTCCTTTATCTTTTTCTTTGCCCAACTCATTAATCATCCAACTTAATGCGTAAAAATTATTTTTTACCAATAACAATACGTACTTAAGGTTCCTTGCTTCGGGCATAACATTATATGGGGAGTCTAAAATATTTTGGGTAAGGTAGGGCTTTTGTACTTCTGTAGTTTCTGCACTTCCTATTAATTGTATGAGCCCCTGCAATGCTTGCGGGTAAATACTTAACCACCTGAGCCTGCGCCGTATTTCATGCACCTGGTCTTCCATACTACTGAATTGCTTGTTGCAGGATGCCCAAAAACTAAGAATTTCATTTATTTCTGATTTATAAATCTCAGCAATAGCATGGGCCTCTTTTTTTTGTTTTTTCCATTGCAGACCCCTTAATTTTTTCCTGGTTTTATTTATCCTGAGGGCTGTTTCACCGATCCATCCTTCGTTCAATAATAGTTCATTCAGTTCTTTGGTTGTATTTGCCCGTTGTTGCAAAATATAATCTTTGCAGGAAGAACTCACTTTGGGCATCGGTTCAAATTCTTTTATAAACCCATCATAATAATCAATGCTCCCAATGCCATCTTCTAATTTTTTAAAATGGGCTTCCAGTTTTTCAAGTACTTTTTCATTGTGTATTTTTTTGTAAAGCTTACACAGGCCTTCCAGCATAAACAAGGGTGTACGGGCATTGTTTTGGTATAACCACCATGCCGGGTTATCTTCTTTTTGTGCTTGGGATAATAAATTTTCCACTTTATCGAGGTACTCTTCAAATCGCTCTAATCCTTTTTTCATAATACTAATGATGGCTTTGTTTGCTGTTTTTTAAATTTAGTTATTGTTCAAAGAATGCTACGCCCCCGCCTACCCACTCTTTATCTTTATTATACCGGGTACCTATCATTTTACCCTTGCTTAGCCGGGACAGGTTATGCACTGCAACGGGCCTTGGCCAATCGTTTTTCCAAAAATAAAATAAACGTATTTCGGCTTTGGCCGGTTCATCAGGTGTTTTTATTACCGGTGCATAAAATACTTTGCGTTGCAGTATCCAGTTTTCAGGATCTTTTATGGCATCTATATCCGATTGTTTTACATCAATCACCACGCCCATACCAGCAAATGAAAACAATGGTTTCAAAACATAATCTTCCAGGTTTACCGGCTGTGTAAGCTCATTTAAGAAAAAAGTTTCGGGAACATGGGGGTTATCAATAAAGGGCAGGGTAAATTTACTAATCCTGTAGAACCAGTTTGGATGTGGTACCCATTCTACGTTATATGGCTTTGTGAGGTCAATAACCGGCCCCAGATTTTCTTGTTTTTCAAGGTCGTCAAAAATGATACGGTTATATATCCTTTTTACCTGGATTCTTTCTCCATTTCTTTCGTAATACAGGGTTTCACCATCTGCTTTTAATTGAGTGAGGCATACAATTTCAATTCCCAGTAATTGTTGGGTACAATAAAAGTCAATCCGTGTTTTTTGTTGCTCGGGCAATATTTCCAGTAAGATCACATTTTTGGGATCTAAACTGCCTACAATTATTTCTTTAAGTAAGGCGATATAGCTTTCTTCATTGTAGCCATTAAGGTATGCGGAATAATTAGCGGGTATATCTGCATAAGCGGCTGTTAACCGGCTATGCATTGCCTGAAATCCAAAGAGGGTAGGGAAGCCCTGCATCTCTATTAATTGAGGTTCCAACTCGCCATTTTCATTTTCACAAACACCAAAATCAAAAACAACAAATTGGGTATGGGCATCTTCATTGGGTACATTCAACTCTTTTGGAATACTGCGTTGGGTAAGGTCTTTAAATTTTGGATCTACAATTACATCAATAATATCTTCGCAGGCATCCAGCATTTTTTGTTTAAATTCTTTTGTTACAAAAATGGGTGTTTCTGCATTTCTAAAATCCAATGCACCGGGATGTAAGCCTTCTACTTCCTGCATATAGGCATCATATTTTGCTTTTGTAAAACTGCTGTTGAATTTTTCTCTTAATTTTTTATCCATAATAATTATTTTATCCAGGTTGCTAAAAGTATTGATATTTTTTCCGGCTTTAAGATAAGTATTAAAACCGGTTCAACCGAAATGGGTGCATATCAATTTCGGTTGGTTTATTTTGCAACATTTGAGAAACCAATAGCCCGGTTCCAGTACACTGCGATACACCCAGCATGGCGTGCCCGCCGGCCATGATAACATTTTCATACCCGGGCAACTTGTCAATATAAGGAAGGCCATCTGGAGATACCGGCCTTAATCCACACCACACATTTTCCTGTTCCGGCATTTGAATTTGTAAACCTGGATAATACATTTTTATATTTTGATAAATACCTTGCATGCGGCGCATTAAAATCTCATGATTCAGGCCACTGAATTCCATGGTACCCCCAATACGCAACATTTGTTGCCAGGGAGTAATGGCGCACCGGCCTTCTACCAATATCGCAGGATATAAAATATTTTTTTCTACATCATCATACGTATGGCTATATCCTTTTCCGGGTTGTAATAAAATATGTGTTTGAAGCAATGAAGCAACCTGTGGGAGCCAACTCCCGGCTGCTATTACAAAATGGTCGGCTACTAATTTTTGATTTTGTGTTATTACGGCGCTTACAGAATTTCCATTTTTCTCAAAACCGGTTACTTCCTCATGTAAAATAAAATGCACTCCAATGTCCTGCAAATATTTTTTTAATGCGTTCATGAACATGCCCGGGTGAATATGGCAATCATCTTTAAACCAAATAGCGCCTATTACATTTGTTTCCACATGCTCTTCCATTTCCTGAACTTTATGTCTTGAAAGTTTTTCAACTTGCAGGCCAAATTGTTC
Organism: Niastella sp.; assembly: GCA_016710595.1. Classification (GTDB taxonomy): domain Bacteria; phylum Bacteroidota; class Bacteroidia; order Chitinophagales; family Chitinophagaceae; genus Ferruginibacter. The sequence goes on along the minus strand of JADJVM010000008.1, from coordinate 856,650 downwards.
GGCCATTGGCATAAGCTCCTCTTCATGACGTAACCCGCTGTTGGTACGGCAAAGCATAAAACAGCCTTTTTCCTGCATTTTAAAATGATCACCAATATCTTTTCTTACTTCGTTGATCAAACCCCGGCTTAGCTGTAAAATATTATTTAAATACACTGCATTTTGCAATGCTGTCTTGCCTCGGGCATTCCGCTTAAATTGCCAGGCCCATTGCAAAAGTTCTTTATTTAACCGGGGCTTAATATAAAATGGGCTCTTACTGTTAAACAGGTGCAATAACCCTTCAGTAATAATTCCCGGCTGTGCAAGGGGCATAAAATGGCTGGGTGAAAAATAGCCCATATTTCCAAATGAACAATTATCAGTGATCCCAGTCCTGTCTATTACGGTAACCTCATGCTTATCTTTATGCAGGTAATAAGCGCAACAAAGGCCTATAATACCTCCTCCTGCTATAATAGTATGATTGCTTAATGCCATGTTTCCAAAGTTCCGAACTTTAATTTAAATTTGAAGTAATAAAAATGGAAGCTTACGGAAAAATATTATTGATTGCAATGCCTGCTTTTTTACTGTTGGTATTATTTGAAAAATGGTACGGATGGCGTAAAAAAGAAGACACTGTAAATACGATGGATATGATCAGCAGCCTGGCCAGTGGAGTTACCAATGTTACTAAAGATGTGCTGGGCTTAAGTATTGCCATTTACAGTTATGGATGGTTAGTAAACCATCTTGCTATCATTTCCATTCAGGCCACCTGGCTCACATATGTAGTTGCATTTATTGCTTTAGATTTTATGGGTTATTGGGTTCATCGTATTCAGCATGTATATAATTTTTTCTGGAATGGCCATATCATTCATCACAGCAGTGAAGAATTTAACCTGGCATGTGCATTGCGGCAAAGCATCAGTTCTTTTGTAAAAATATTTGCCATCTTTTTATTACCAGCAGCCCTGTTAGGCGTTCCTGAAAAAGTAATTGCTATTGTGGCTCCGCTTCATTTATTTGCCCAGTTTTGGTATCATACACGCCATATCCATAAAATGGGTTTCCTGGAGAAGATCATTATTACTCCTTCTCATCACCGGGTACACCATGCCATTAATCCAGAATATTTAGATAAAAATTATGGCCAGATATTTATTTTTTGGGATAAGCTTTTTGGTTCTTATCAACCTGAATTATCCGATGTAGTTCCAGTGTATGGTATTACCCGCCCTGCACAAACATGGAACCCTATAAAAATAAATTTTCAGCATGTGGCCTTATTGATGAGAGATGCCTGGCATACAAAAAGCTGGAAAGATAAGTGTAGGATATGGATGATGCCTACCGGTTGGCGCCCGGAAGATGTTGCAGAAAAATATCCCATCCCTAAAATTGAAGATGTATATCATTTTGAAAAATATAATACTTCAGCTTCGGGCATACTTACTTCTTTTATTATTGCGAAACTTTTGCTGTTACTGGTTTTTATCAGTTACCTGTTTGCAAATATTGCAAATATAGGTTCACCGGGAATGTATGTGTACGGGTTGTTTATATTTTTGTATGTATATGCTTTTACCGAGATGATGGATAAGAATAAGTATGCCGCAATTTGGGAAACGGGCATGGCATTATTGGGGACCTCTATTGTAATAAAAACAGGCGATTGGTTTGGTGTTGCCACATCTTACTATCCGATAATTCCTTATTTGATCATTTTTATTTTATTGGCTTCTGCACTTTTTTCTTTTTGGATAAGCCATATTGAAAAATGGGGTTTTACGGCAAACAGTTACCAGGTAGTAAAAAACTGATTTATAATTTCAATTTTATTTTTTCATGATAACATTATTAGTAGCTGCTGCAGATAACGATGCGATTGGGAAAAACAATCAACTACTTTGGACATTGCCCAACGATATGAAGTTTTTTAAAAATTCCACCTGGGGCATGGTTGTTATTATGGGCCGTAAAACATTTGAAAGCCTGGGCAAAGCATTGCCCGGTCGCACGAATATTGTAATTACCAGCAATAAAGACTGGGTTGCCAAAGATGTGCAAACAGCGCATAGTATTGATGAGGCACTAAAGCTGGCTGCAAATTCAAATTGTAAAGAATATTTTATTATTGGTGGAGGTGAAATATACCGGCAATGCATGTCTATTGCAGATAAGGCATTGATTACACGGGTGCATCATTCTTTTGAGGCAGATACTTATTTTAAAGGCTTTGATCCCAATGACTGGGTATTAAAAGAAAGAATAGACTTCAGTAAAGATGAAAAACATGCTTACGATTACAGCTTTGAAACCTGGGTAAAGAAATGAGTTGACAGGTCAGGCAAATGCACGGGGATACAGTTTTTTGCTTTCTGCCAAAACCTCCCGGCTTATCTTTTCAATGATGATAATATTCAAAATAAGTAAAAATAAAAACAGTATTGCCAGGACTTTATTATTATTTTCAAAAACAAACGGGAAATACAAAGGATACCAAAAGCATCCAAAAAATGAATGCATTTCAATTTTTTGCATCATTAATAATTTCAGCTTCGTATGTTTTATATTTCTTCCGATTACCTTTACCAGGTAGGAAATAGCTATAACGGTTGACGCATAATAATAAATTTCAGCATCAATGAACTCTGATAACATTATTAATAAAAGTAAAATACTCCCGCTTATTAAAATGTTTGGCCAGTAAAATAGGTTTTTAAACCCCTTCCACCATAATTTATTTCCTTGTTTTCTTACCTGTGCTTCTTTTTCCTGTACAATTTTAGAAAATCCAAAAATGCCAAATCTTTTGTAGATAATCTTTACTGCTTCTTCAAAACTCAAATGGGGGTCTTTTGAAATTTCTGCTTCAATTTGTAATGCCAGGTGGTCTACCAGCTCACATTGCAGGTCGTACCAGCGAACTCCTTTTTTATGGGTGAATGTAAAAAGTTCCTCAATTTGTTCTTTACTTAGTTTCATAAGCCTGCTTGTTTAAGTTGCAAGAAAGACTGCATTTGGCTAATGAATTGTAATAACTCCTTCAATTTTAAAACTGATTCTTTTTTTCCTTTTTTAGTGATGGAATAATATTTTCGAGGCCTGTTATCAACTAACTTTACAGAAACTTCTAACAAGCCGTCCGTTTCCATTTTATGCAATGCAGGGTATAGTGCACCTTCGGTTAATTGAAATTGACTGTTACTAATCTCCAATACTTTTTTAGTAATTTCATATCCATACATTTTACCCTTTTCATGAAGCAAGTTTAATATGATGGTATTGAGTGAACCTTTAAATAATTGTGGATTTACGGCCATATTCAAATATACATAATTATCTTAGGTATAGTAGCACCAGCATTAAAAAACCGGCTATATGGAAACCGGTCTTTTAAATCTAAATCTTATTATTGGTTTTCAAATTCTTTACGAATAATATTGAGTGCTGCGCCTGCCTTAAACCATTCTATTTGCTGGGCATTGTAGCTATGATTCACTTCAATAATATCTCTGCTTCCATCGGCATGATGCAATATCATTTGCAATGGTTTATTGGGTGTGAAAAAAGTAAGCCCAATAATATCAATGCTGTCGTCTTCTTTTATTTTATCATAATCATTTTTATCAGCAAATGTGAGGCCGAGCATACCTTGTTTTTTCAAATTGGTTTCATGTATCCGGGCAAATGATTTTACCAAAACCGCTCTCACGCCCAGGTGCCGGGGTTCCATTGCGGCATGTTCCCGGGAAGATCCTTCTCCATAATTTTCATCACCTACCACAATGCTTCCTACACCCGCAGCTTTATAAGCTCTTTGTGTATTGGGCACGGTACCATATTCGCCGGTAAGTTGATTCTTTACAGTATCTGTTTTATCATTAAAATAATTTACAGCTCCTATTAACAGGTTGTTGCTAATATTATCTAAATGCCCCCTGAATTTTAACCAGGGGCCTGCCATTGAAATATGATCTGTGGTACATTTGCCTTTTGCTTTAATTAATAATTTCAATCCATGCAGGTCGGTTCCTTCCCAGGCTGCAAATGGATCTAATAATTGTAATCGTTTGCTGGCAGGCGAAACTTTCACCACTACATTACTTCCATCTTCTGCTGGTGGTTGAAAACCCGGGTCTTCTACCGCAAACCCTTTTGCAGGCAGCTCTTCACCTACGGGGGCATCTAATTTTACTTGTTCTCCTTTATCATTTACCAACGTATCGGTTATTGGGTTAAATGTGAGGTCACCTGCAATCGCAATGGCAGTTACCAGTTCCGGTGAAGCTACAAAAGCATAAGTATTGGGGTTGCCATCTGCCCGTTTGGCAAAATTTCTATTGAAGGAATGAACAATTGTATTCTTTTCCTGTTTTTCGGCACCCATCCTGGCCCACATACCAATGCAGGGGCCGCAGGCATTGGCAAATACGGTAGCGCCAATTTTTGAAAACACATCTAAAAATCCGTCCCGGTCAATGGTATAGCGAACTTGTTCACTTCCGGGTGTAATGGTATATTCTGATTTTAATTTTAACCCTTTTTCAGCAACCTGGCTGGCAATGCTTACTGCACGGCTGATATCTTCGTAAGATGAGTTGGTGCAACTCCCAATAAGCCCCACTTCTACTTTTGTAGGCCATCCATGTTGCATTGCGGCCTCTTTCATTTTAGAAACGGGTGTTGCCAAATCGGGTGTAAATGGCCCGTTTAAATGGGGTTCCAGATCATTTAAATTAATTTCTATTACCTGGTCAAAATATAATTCAGGATTTGCATATACTTCTGCATCGCCGGTTAAATGCATTTTAATTTGATCGGCCAATGTTGCTATTTCACTTCGGCCGGTTGCCTGTAAATAGCGGCTCATACTTTCATCGTATCCAAAAGTAGATGTGGTTGCACCTATTTCGGCTCCCATATTACAAATGGTTCCTTTACCGGTACAACTCATGCTGGTAGCCCCTTCTCCAAAATATTCTACAACAGCACCGGTTCCTCCTTTTACGGTGAGGATACCTGCTACTTTTAATATGATATCTTTTGGCGCTGCCCATCCGTTTAATTTACCGGTAAGATGAACGCCAATTAATTTGGGCATTTTAAGTTCCCAGGGTAACCCTGCCATTACATCACAGGCATCTGCACCACCTACACCAATAGCGATCATACCCAATCCGCCCGCATTTACGGTGTGGCTATCCGTTCCTATCATCATACCTCCCGGAAAGGCATAGTTTTCTAAAACTACCTGGTGAATAATTCCTGCACCCGGTTTCCAGAAACCAATACCATATTTATTTGATACAGATGCTAAGAAATCATACACTTCGCTGCTTTCATTTACTGCCCGTGAAAGATCTGTTTTACTATCAATTTTAGCTTCTATTAAGTGATCGCAATGTACCGTGCTGGGTACTGCTACTTTTGTGCGCCCACTTTGCATAAATTGTAAAAGTGCCATTTGAGCCGTTGCATCCTGCATGGCAACTCTATCTGGCGCAAAATCTACATAAGACCCACCTCGTTCAAAAGCATGGGTTGCTGCTCCTTGCCATAAATGGGTATATAATATTTTTTCAGTAAGCGTGAGCGGCTTGTTTACTACTTTTCTTGCGGCTTCTACTTTTGCAGGAAATTGATGGTAAAGCTTTTTAATCATCTCAATATCAAAGGCCATGGTAGGAATTTAGAAAGTGATAAATGGGGTCTTTATAGGTTTGGGCTGCCGTTCAGCTTCAAAAAATCAGGGTATTTTTAAACTGAATGTGTGCAAAATTATAATAATTAGTGCAAGTCAAAAAACTAAAAAACTTCTATTTTTGTCATTACTAGGATTGCCTTAATAAAAATTGTTGTAATTATGAGTGCACTTAAGCGTTTTGTAGAGTTAAAAGTTTTTGGCGTATGTGCAGCCATTGGCGAAAAAGTGGGGATTGCTACAGAAACTATTCGCAAATACTTTATTTATCTTTCTTTTATTACAATGGGCTCCCCGGTAATTATCTATTTGTTTATGGCCTTTTGGCTCAACATTAAAAGATATATTTTTAATGCCCGGCGCAACCCGGTAAAATATTCCTGAAATTTATATTACTGCTTTTTGCAGAGCCACTAATTTTCCCAATAAATTTTCGAGCAGGTCTAATTTTAGCATATTGGCACCATCGCTTTTAGCAATGGCAGGGTTGGGATGTGTTTCTATAAATAATCCATTGGCGCCGGTTGCAATGGCTGCTTTGGCAATTGTTTCTATGAGAGCCGGGTTACCTCCAGTAATGCCAGTGCTTTGGTTGGGTTGTTGTAAAGAATGGGTGCAATCCATTATAACAGGTACTTCATGTTCTTTCATCCAGGGGATATTTCTATAATCTACTACCAGGTCCTGGTAACCAAAACTATTTCCTCTTTCAGTAAGCCATACTTTATGATTGCCTGCTTTTTTTATTTTATCTACTGCAAATTTCATTGAGGGGCCACTCAGGAATTGCCCTTTTTTTACGTTTACGATTTTTCCTGTATGGGCAGCAGCTTCCAGCAAATCCGTTTGCCTGCAAAGGAAAGCTGGTATTTGTAAAATATCTACATAATTAGCCGCCAGGGCTGCTTCTTCGTGTGCATGAATATCAGTTGTTACGGGCAAGCCAAGTTTTTTCCCTACTGATTGTATTAATGCCAATGCTTTTTCATCACCTATACCTGTAAATGAATTACCGCTGGTACGGTTTGCTTTTCGGTAAGAAGCTTTAAAAATATACGGAATGGATAACTTTTTGCAAATACCCGAAACTTTTTCTGCAATGGCATATACCATCTCATCATCTTCTACCACACAGGGGCCGGCTATTAAGAAAAAATTCTTGCTATTAAATTCTTGCCCGAAAAGGGTTTCCATATATTTTTCCATAATGCAAATTTACCGGGTTATGATTTTCTTATGATTAATTTTTATTCCGGGATTTTTAAAGTGTTAATCTATTAATTTCGTGTACTTAAATTTCGATATGCTTAAAGAAAAAATCCTGGTAATAGGGGCAAGTGGTCAAATAGGCGTTGAACTTACCCTTGCATTACGTAATATTTACGGGAACAACAATGTGGTAGCTTCTGATCTTAGGGAGCAAAACCCTTTGCTGGAGGGAACGGGGCCTTATGTGAGCCTGGATGTAATGAATAAAGAAATGCTGCATGTGCAGGTAATCCGTCAGGGTATTACTCAAATATATTTATTGGCAGCCATCTTATCTGCTACTGGCGAAAAGAACCCAAATCTTGCCTGGAATTTAAATATGCAAGGCTTGCTCAATGTGCTGGACATTGCTTGTGAAGAGCAAATTCATAAAATATATTGGCCTTCTTCCATTGCCGTGTTTGGACCCACTTCTCCCAAAGTTAATTGCCCGCAACAAACAATTATTGAACCTGTAACAGTGTATGGCATTAGTAAATATGCGGGTGAATTTTGGTGTAATTATTATCATAAGCGATATGGTGTTGATGTACGAAGTATGCGTTACCCGGGTTTAATAAGTTATAAAAGTGCACCGGGTGGGGGCACAACAGATTATGCAATTGAAATTTATCATGAAGCGCTGGAAGAAAAAAAATACGAATGTTTTCTAAATCCAAATACATATTTACCTATGATGTATATGCCTGATGCCATCAAGGCAACCATACAATTAATGGAAGCGCCGGCAGATAAAATTACTATTCGTACTTCATACAATGTTTCCGGCATGAGTTTTTCACCGCAGGAAATTGCAGATTCAATAAAGCAGCATATCCCGGATTTTAAAATAAGTTATAAACCTGATTACCGGCAGGCTATTGCCGATAGTTGGCCCCAAAGTATTGATGATACCATTGCCAGGCAGGATTGGGGCTGGAAAGAAAAATACAATTTAAAGGAAATGACTGCGGACATGCTTAAAAACCTGCAATTGGAGTCCAAGATACCAGAGTAAAGAATGATTTTACATGAAAAGAATAATATTGCTTTTTAGTTTGGAAGGTGAACATTTTAAGGGTGCTGCTTAATTGATTAACCACCTAATTAACAATAATTTAAATAGTTTATGGCTAAAAAATATGATATTTCAAAAAACTACTCTAAATTTGCCAAGATTTATAAACCAAAAAATAACATTTAACATGAAAAAATTATTAATGGCTGCTTTTTTTACAGCAGTAACAATGGGTGCTTTTGCACAATCAGAGAAATCTCAACCCCTACATTTTAGCGTAGGTTTAGAAGCCGCATTACCTTTTGGTGATTACGGTGATGTTTATTCATTCGGAATTGGTGGTTCTGTACAAGGTAACTACTGGTTAGACGAAACCCTGGCTTTAACTTTAAACGCAGGGTACATGAATTATTCTGGTAAAACTGTAAATGGTTACAAATATGCAAGTACCGGTATGGTTCCAGTTCTTGCTGGTATTGAATATAACTTTACACCAAACGTATTTGCATCAGGCCAATTGGGTTTAACTTTTGGAACTGAAAAAGGTGCCGGAAGCAACTTTACTTATGCACCAGGTGTAGGTTACCGTTTTTCGCCAAATTTTTCAGCTTTATTGAAATACACAGGTATGAGTGTTAAAGGTGGCGGAAGCTCTTTTAGCGCTGCTGGCCTGCGTGTTGCTTATACTTTCTAAGCAATATCTAATTCATAAAAAAACCGTTTCAATTATTTTGAAACGGTTTTTTTGTACCTGTTAAAAAAGAGCATTTATTTTTTAATTTAACCTTCTGCGCATACTCATGGCAGGTTTGTGCATTCTTCTTACATTCCACAAATCAATGAGATTAAAATGCCCATGTTCACATTCTTTTAATGTTCCCTTTGCCAGTGTTTCAGGAACTTCTACAAATGTGGTTTTTAATGTTTGTACTGCTTTGTAACTGGTTTCATCTTTCGTTTTCATAATCGTCTTTTATTTTTAAAAATTAAGTCTTGCTTCTTGCGCCGCAAGGTACGCCAAAACAGGATCTAAACAAAGCATATTTGGTATATTCGGGCTTTAACAGGTTCAAGTGGAAAATATTGTTTAACTATCGTATATCTTTGAAGTTTCACAACAAAAAAAAGCTAATTTTTTATATCTCTGATGAAAAAACATGCACACGTTTTCATATTCATTTTTCTATTTTTTAGCAGCAATGCATTTGCCCAGATTAAAGAAAAGCAAGACACTTTTTTCCTCAATAAAAAAAAGGGGATATTAGGCCGTTTAGGAAAAAGCATTAGCCGTAACCCTACACCTGAAGCTGTTCGCATTATAAACCCTTTTGAAAAATTTTCTGGAGAAACCATTCGTGAAATTGAAATCATCCCTTTAGGTTTTGATCGGGATATCAATGATTCTACAATTATTAAAAAATCATTTTTTATTGATGTAGCCAATGCATTGCATAAGGAAACAAGACATAAAATAATAAGCCGGTATCTTTTTTTTAAAACCGGCGACCGGGTATTACCTTTTTTATTGGCAGATAATGAAAAATATTTGCGTGACCAGGAATTTTTAAAAGACGCAAGAATCATCATTAAGGAGATGCCTGGTTATATTAATAGTGTAAAAGTGTATGTGATTACAAAAGATGTATTTTCATTGGGAGGCAATGTAAAAATTAGCAGTAAAACAAAAGGCCTTATAGAGCTCAAAGAACAAAACCTTGCTGGTAACGGTAACTATATGTCTTTATCCGGCTATTTTGAAAAAGAAAGAGACCCCAGCCTGGGTTTTGGAGCAGATATTACATTAAGAAATTTTAAAGGCACATTTTTAAACTGGACCACCGGGTTTAAAACATATAGTAAAGCATTTAGTAGTAGTGAAGAAGAAGAGAATAGCTTTTATATAATCCTGGAAAAACCTTTAGTGAGCCGATATACCCGCTGGACAGGAGGCGCAGAATTCGATTTCAACATAACCAGTAATGGGTATCATGGAGATTCTATTTACCATGCTGATTTTGCCTATAGTAAGCAAATGGTTGATGTATGGGGTGGATATAATATTGGCGCTGGAATAAAAAAAGAATCAGACAATATAAACAGGCTCCGGCATTTTATTGGCGAACGAATATTTTATACAAAATTTTATGATGTGCCCGGTAAGTATAAAAACAATTATAATTTTAACTATGCCGATATAAATGGGCTATTATTCTCCTATACATTGTATAAGCAGAATTTTTTTAGGACCAATTTTATATATGGTTTTGGTAGAAATGAAGATGTTCCCGAAGGTATCTCAGCAACGGTAGTAGGCGGTTACACAAATAAGAGCGGAAAAAAGCGGGCTTATTATGGATTGGGTTTTGAGGGTACCGGCTTATCTCCCCGTGGGTTTTTTACAAACTATGTTTTGCGTAGTGGTGCATTTGTAAATGATAAAAAATTAGAAGATATAGATGTATTGGCACGCATCAATCATTTTACCAGGTTACGGGAATTATCGCCCTATTGGAAAAACAGGAATTTTATTGATCTTTCTTTTACCCGGCAAATCAACTATCGTTTGAATGAACCCTTATACCTTAGAAGCGAATTTGGTCTCCCATATTTTAGGGATGACTCAACCACTTATGCAGAAACACGTACTACTTTAAAAGTAGAATCCGTCTTTTTTAATATGCACAAAATCCTTGGGTTTAGGTTTGCTCCCTTTGTATTTGGCGGCGTGAGTTTTTTAAACCCACTGCAAAAGTCTTTTAAGAAAACACATGGTTATTCTGCCATTGGTGCTGGCGTAAGAAGCCGGAATGAAAACTTGATTTTTGGAAGTATGGAACTGAGGGGATATTATTTTCCCCGGACAGTGGGTACTATGAGTAATTTTAGAGTGGATTTTACAACCAATTTACGGTTCAAATATAACAGCCAGTTTATTCGTAAGCCTGATTTTATTTTTGCTAATTAATATTATGTATTCAAAACAAGAGGCTTCCATAATCCGGCAACGTTTTTGGACTGCATTGGGCAAGTACCTGGCCCCCATACCATTTGCCAATGGCGAAAAACAAAATTGGATAAATTATAAAACAGGAGTAAAAAATATATTTTTTAAAACCGATGCCGATAATAAAAAGGCGGGCGTCCGCATTGAAATTGCATTGGCGAATGAAGTACAAAGAGAAAAGAAGTTTGAGCAGTTATTGAATTTGATCAAACAATCTGGAACCAATTTGAAACATTGGCAAACCGAAAAAAAATCGTATAATGAGCAGGGTAAGCCAGTTGCCTTAATTTATAATGAACTTTCCCCTGTGAATATTTATAATGAGGAAGATTGGCCGGAAATGATTGCATTTTTTAAAGAAAAAATAATTGCATTTGATGCATTTTGGGCAAACCATAAAGATATTCTTGAAATTGATCCGGATGCATCCTGAATAATAAAAAAATACATGAAACAAACACAGATAGTACTATTCGCCATAATATGTTTAAATATGTTGGCTTGTAATAATAATAATAAAATTAATATGGAAAATGATCAACAGCAGGAAGCATTAAAATCTCCAGCTATAAAAACAGCAGTTGTAAATTACCAATTGGATGCGCTTGAAATGAAAGGCTTTGTTGCATACGATAGCGCTAAAGACGGGAAAAGGCCGGTTGTATTGGTTGTACACGAATGGTGGGGGCTCAATGAATATGTAAAAGGCCGGGTAGATCAGTTAGCGGCCTTAGGTTATCTCGCCATGGCAGTAGATATGTATGGAAACGGCAGTATTGCCAATGATCCGCAACAAGCAATTGCCTTTAGTACCCCACTGTATAAAAATCCACAAATGGCTAAAGCACGTTTTGATGCAGCGATCGAAAAAATTAAAACTTTTCCGCAAGCAGACAGCAATAAAATTGCCGCTATTGGATATTGCTTTGGCGGAACACAGGTTTTGAATATGGCGCTCATGGGCGAAAATCTGGCTGCTGTAGTGAGCTTTCATGGCGGTTTAGAAACGATAGCTCCCGAAAAAAATAAAGTAAAAGCCAAAATATTAATTTGCCATGGTGAAGCAGATAGTTTTGTTCCTGACGACATGGTTGCAAAATTCAGAAAAGGGTTAGATTCGATTGGGGCAAACTATATTTTTAAATCGTATCCCGATGCCCAACATGCTTTTACAAATCCTGCATCTACAATGAACGGCAAAAAGTTTGATTTGCCAATTTCATATAATGCAGCAGCAGATACTGCTTCCTGGACTGAAATGCGTTTGTTCTTGGAAGGATTGTTTAAATGATATAAAAAAAGCATATAATTTCTATATCATACATAGAGCAACTTTAGAAATGTAAAGTTGAGATTTGGGATTGCATGAAATAACTTAAGATAATAAAGAATAATTAAAATTTCTGTGTACTATTTGTGAATAAAGCGAGGGTTACTAATTTTCAATTTGGGGATTAAGTATTTCAGGAACTATTTAAAATATAACTTATGACAACAATGAAAATAACTTTTGTGCTACCTGCAGAAATTGTGGGAGAAGCTACCCAGGCATTATTGCTGGGCGAATTTAATAACTGGAATGTAGATGAAGGCATTTACCTGCAAAAGCAAGAAGATGGATCAATGGTTGCTGAACTTCAATTAACAGCCGGTAAAACATATCAATATCGTTATTTATTAAATGATGGCCGTTGGGTAAATGATAATGCTGACAAAGTTTATTCTGAATTATTTGGCCATGTAATGGAAAATTGCGTGGTTTCGGTGGCAGATACCCAAGAAAAAATAAGTGACAAAACAAAAGTAAAGAGTACGAAAAAAGCTAAACCAGTTTCAAAAAATTCAAAAACATCAAAACCTGTTATTGAAAAAAATGATCTTACTAAAATAGAAGGAATTGGCAGGCAAACAGAAAGCCTTTTGAAAAAAGAGGGTATCATAAATTATGCCTTACTCGGTAAAACAAGTATAAAGAAATTAAAAGAAATTTTAAGCATTGCCGGGCCCAAATTTAGCATGCACAACCCGGGTAGCTGGCCCAAACAAGCCAAGTTGGCTGCAACCGGAAAATGGGATGAATTACAGATATTGCAACAGGAATTAAAAAGTGGAAAGTAAAAATTATGAAGGATTTAATGTAAGGCTGAGTTGATCAGTCTTTTTTTATAGCTAAATATCCAATAAATTCGCTCATAATTTTTAAAGAATTGACTGTATTACTCGATAAAAAGCAATTAGATTTTACCATTCGAAGGTTGGCGCACCAATTGGTAGAAGAAGATGAAAACCCTGAACAACTCTTATTTGTAGGATTACAACCCAGGGGTATTGCCATTAGCGATCCCATTATTGAATATATCCGGCAAATAGTTCCGGGCAAGCAAATCAGGTATGGCTTATTAGATATTACTTTTTACCGGGATGATATTCGTACAGAATTACACAAAGCCAGTAAAACAGAAATGCCTTTTTCTACCGAAGGCCAAAAGGTGATCTTGATTGATGATGTATTGCACACAGGCCGTACCATACGGGCAGCTTTGGATGCATTAAATGATTTTGGGCGCCCGGAACAGGTAAAACTCTGTGTACTTGTAAACCGGAGGTTTAGCCGGCAACTCCCTATTCAGCCTGATTTTTTTGGAATTGCTATTGATACCCAACTCAACGAAAAAGTAAAATTAGATAAGGAAAAGGGTGAAGTTATTTTATATTCATAATTTTTTAATAGCTTTGATTTTTAATGCAACTCTCCACCAAACATTTACTAGGCATTAAAGAGCTTTTAGCTACTGATATTACTACTATTCTTACTACTGCAACCAATTTTAAAGAAGTATTACAAAGGCCAATTAAAAAAGTACCCTCCCTCAGGGATACCACTATTGTAAATCTTTTTTATGAGAACAGTACCCGCACCCGAATTTCTTTTGAGCTTGCAGAAAAAAGATTGAGCGCCGATACCATCAATTTCTCTGCCTCCGGTTCTTCCGTATCAAAAGGCGAAACCTTGCTGGATACGGTGAATAATATTTTAAGCATGAAGGTAGATATGGTAGTGATGCGTCATAGCGCCAGTGGTGCCCCTCATTTTTTATCAAAACATCTGCCCAATACGGCCATTATTAATGCAGGCGATGGTATAAATGAACATCCCACACAAGCTTTATTAGATGCATTTTCTATCCAGGAAAAATTAGGTGGGCTTTCGGGTAAAAAGGTTTTATTGGTAGGTGATATCATGCATTCCAGGGTAGCGCTCAGTAATATTTTTCTGCTTACTAAAATGGGAGCCGAAGTGATGCTATCCGGCCCGCCAACTTTAATTCCAAAATATATTTCGCAGGCACTCGGGGTAAGGGTGGAGTATGATCTCAAAAAGGCATTAAGCTGGTGTGATGTTGCCAATATATTACGTATTCAATTAGAGAGGCAAAACCAGGTTTTATTTTCATCTACCAGGGAGTATAACTTAGCTTATGGCATATCAAAAAAATTATTAAGCAGTTTAGATAAAGAAATTGTGATCATGCACCCCGGCCCCATCAACCGGGGAGTAGAATTAGATAGTGACGTAGCAGATAGCGGTCAATCAATTATTTTACAACAGGTAGAAAATGGAGTGGCCATAAGAATGGCTGTTTTATATTTGCTGGCAGGAAATCGTAACTCCTGATTCCCTAACTTTACTTAGTTGATAATTACGATTCATTAAACCATTGTATGCATGAGCCGAATATGTTTATTCCCCGGCACTTTTGACCCGGTAACCCTGGGGCACAAAGATATTATTGACAGGGCGCTTCCTTTATTTGATAAAGTGATTATTGGTATTGGTAGTAATATCAATAAAGAGCCCATGTTTTCTGAAGCTCAAAGATTACAATGGCTCAAAGAAATATATGCCGATAATCCTAAAGTAGATGCAGTGGTGTATGAAGGCCTAACGGTGAACTGTTGCCGGCAATACGGGGCAAATTATATTTTAAGAGGCATACGTTATGTGAACGATTTTGAATATGAGAAAGCAATAGCCGATATGAACCGTATGCTTGAAAATAATATTGAAACCATTTTTCTTACATGCCTCCCAAAATATACTTCTGTTGCCAGTACGCTGGTAAGAGATGTATTAAAAAATGGTGGCGATGTATCAGGCTTTTTGCCTCCACAGGTAAATCAAACGATTGCTTCACTATGCAAAAAAACATCTGGTTTAAAAAAGATTTAACTCTCCAGGACATCATTGATCATACTGCTCCCCATACACTTACCCAACATTTAGGAATGGAATGGAAGGCGCTGGGGAATGATTTTGTTGAAATGAAAATGCCGGTAGATAAGCGCACTCATCAACCCTACGGAATTTTACATGGTGGCGCAAGTTGCGCACTTGCAGAAACAGTGGGAAGTGTAGCTTCTCATTTAGTGATTGACACTCAAAAATATTATTGTGTGGGTTTAGATATTAATGCAAATCATGTACGCCCGGTTCATAATGGTTTTGTAACAGCAAAGGCAACGCCTTTACACCTGGGTAAGCGCACTCATGTGTGGGATATTAAAATAAAAGATGAGGCAGATAAACTTATTTGTATATCTAGGCTTACCGTAGCTATTTTAGAAAAAAAAATAGTTGGGGTCTAATTCACTGCCCACTAACTTTCCTTCAAATCTTCTGCCGTAGGTTTGTCAAAAATAGATTTCAATGAGCCCGGCAACATATCTAAAATCTTTTTCCCTGTCTCTTTAATAGATTCGCTAAGTTTCTCTTTTTCTTCCGCTGACATTTTATTGTATTTGTAATAGGCCAATGCCGCCAAACCGGCCAATAACAATGCGCTTTTTTTACTTGCCATACCATGTTATTTTAATTGTGAAAAAAATTCCTTATTAACATCAATAAAAATCCGTGCCTATTTTTTATGGATTTTATACCGCTTCTTCACCCTGGGGCTATTAAAATATTCATCCAACTCTTCAGAGTTCAAATTTTCCTCCGGCATAGGGATATCTATCAGCTGGATCTTTGCCTGGTTAAGTTCATCTTTCAGCCTTTTATTTTTTGTAACAATATCAGGGTCTTTATCGCTTATCAAGCGGTTTTCAATGAGCTGGTAATCCAGCCGCTTGATGGCACTGCGTATAAGGGTAGCAGTATTTTGTTCGTATGAAGCATTCGGCGCTACTGCTTCTTTTACAGGAACCAGCGCCACGCCTACACTGGGAAGTATTTTTCCGGTAGCCTTATCACTGCTATTCGGTAATGAAGAAAATATGGTGCCACCCAATGCGGTTGAGGCCGATGCCAGGTCGAAAGTAGTGCGTGACCTTTTTGTTTTTCTGATCTTTTTATCTACTTGCCTAAAACTACTTTTTAAATCGTTAATATATTTTTGAATCTCTGTTTGCAATTCAATATGCTCAGTAACCAACATTGGGAAATTAATACTTTGCTTTACCAAAATGCTGATATCGGTTGTGTCGCTGGATTGAAAACGGGTATTCCCGATAAAAGTGAGGTTTATTTTACGGCTTTTATCCCTGTCTTCGGGTTTTACAAATCCATAAGGAATGAACCAGGTAAACTCATCGCCACATTTTGTAACGGGTGTAGCAGATACCAAGGCATAGTTACTAAAGTATTGTATTTGCTCTATAGGGAAACTCCCGTTTTCGCATAAAATAGCAAACCGGATGGTATCTCCTTCTTCGGCAGTAAATACTTTTGCCACAGTTGCTTTTAACCGGGATGGGATGATTTCTGTATTAAAAAATAATAGGATAAAACTGGTATCAAAATGATCGGCGGGGTTATCGAGGTTTTGAACGCTTATCAAAACCTTATATTCATAATCATACTTTAGCTTGCCCGATAAGAAGTAAGATTTATCTGCCTTGAAACGGATAAGCCCGGTTTGTTTATCAATTTTTAAACCTACGGGTTGGTTTTTCAAAAACCAATAATAATGATTGGCTGGTTTATTTATTTCTGGTTGAAAATTGAGAACAGAATCGCTGTGCAGGGTGATATAGGGATCTAAGTTTTTAATTCGTAAGGCTGTATCGTAATGAATAGGTGTAGGAACCGTATCCGTCACCTGGCTACTGGCTGCATAACTTAATAAACTTAAACACAAGAATGTGATACAAAATTTCAATACAAAATATTTTTTATGATGCGGCAAATTTACAGTATTACTTTAAAATTTAGTTTGGTAATAAAAAGCCCCCCTAAAAATAGGAGGGCCGCCTTATCCAAACCAACGTAAGGCTATCAACTGTATGTATTTTAAAAGATATTACTGTATTGTAATTTCTTTAGCTGCCGGTTTAGCTAATTCTTTTTTAGGCAAAGTGAGCATGAGTATGCCGTTTTCATAAAGGGCTTTAATATTTTCTTTATCAATTTTTTCATCTACGGTAAAACTGCGTTTAAATGATTTGTAAGAAAATTCCTTACGTACCATTTTTGTGCTGCTTTCTGTACTTTCTTCTTTTTTTTCTGTACTAATCGTCAGTACATTTTCATCCAGGTTAATTTTAAAATCCGATTTTTGAAAACCCGGCGCTGCCAACTCAAGTTGATAAGCATTTTCAGAATCTGAAATGTTTACCGGCGGAAAATGTAAAACATCTTCTCTTACTGTTTTTGAAACAGCAGAAGGAAATTCATTGAAAAGTTCTTTCATCAGGCCATCAAAAGATTTACTGAAATTGTTGTTTGTTCTTACAATCATGGTTATAAAATTTTAGAGTTTTTAATTTCCATATCCTATTTCAAAATGTATTCCATCCATATTCTTATGCCGATTATGCATTTTTAATAAAAACTAAATGACATAAAGTCAATAAAATATTTATTCGTAAGACAAAATGACAAAAAAGATTGATTTATGGATTACGATAATTCTAAAAAATATTAAAATGAAGGTTGTAATTTTGTAGCTAAATTTTAAAATCAAAATACATGTATCCAGAAGAAATAGTAATTCCTATGAAAGAGGAATTAACCGAAAATGGGTTTACAGAATTATTAACCTCAAATGATGTAGAAACCAAACTGGCAGAAAATGGAACCACACTGGTAATGATCAATTCAGTTTGTGGTTGTAGTGCAGGCACAGCAAGGCCAGGCACTTTATTAGCTGTTCAAAAAGCTACAAAAAAACCAGATCATATTACTACCAGTTTTGCCGGTTTTGATAATGATGCAGTGAAACAAATAAGACAACACTTGCAACCTTATCCACCTTCTTCGCCAGCTATTGCATTATTTAAAGATGGTAAATTGGTTCATTACTTAGAACGCCATAATATTGAAGGCCGCAGCGCACAAATGATTGCTGAAGACCTTATGAATGCATTTGAAACTTATTGCAATTAATAAATTTGTATAGTATCGTATCCTCCTATCCTAAATAGGAGGATTTTTTATGTCTATAGTTTATATTGCATCTCTTTTAATTTTTAAAACAGATACATGTATCCAAATTTATATTACATATTTAAAGATTGGTTTGGGGTAGATTGGGCGCCATTGAAAATATTAAATACGTTTGGCCTCATGGTAGCCATAGCTTTTATAGCAGCAGCCTGGGTGATTTCTTCTGAACTGCGGCGCAAAGAAAAACTTGGCTTATTGAAATACCGTGAAGAAACGATACGGGTAGGCGAGCCTGCCTCTATTACAGATCTTTTAATAAATGGAATCATTGGTTTTTTGTTTGGATACAAACTATTGGGCTTAATTTTTAGCAAGCCTGCCGAAATAAATCCTCAGGAATATATATTTTCCGGGGCAGGAAGTATTTGGGGCGGTTTACTGGTGGGTGGTTTATTGGCTTTTTTAAAGTGGTACGAAAAGAACAAACAAAAACTACCGCAACCCGAAAAGAGAATTGTTCGCATTTGGCCACACGACCGGGTAGGTGATATTGTAATTATTGCCCTGGTTTTTGGTATCCTGGGAGCTAAATTATTTGACAGTATAGAGCACTTAAGTGATTTTTTAAGCGATCCCATTGGTCAGTTACTTTCACCTAGTGGCCTTACTTTTTATGGGGGTTTAATATTAGCCGCAATTGCAGTTTGCTGGTATGCTTACCGAAAAGGTATTACTATAAAACATCTTGTTGATTCTGCTGCGCCAGCTTTAATGATTGCGTACGCCATTGGCCGAATTGGTTGCCAGGTAGCAGGTGATGGCGACTGGGGAATTTTTAATAGTGCTTATGTGAGTGATGAATATGGCAAAGTAAGTGTTGCGGCACCCGGTGAATATAAAGCAAACCTTCAAAAAAATTCAGCATATTTCCTGGATGGAAAAGCCCTGGACACCGCAAACCATTTGGTGAGAATTACAGATCGTACCTGGCCTGGACTGGATCAGGTACCCCATAAATCAATAAAGGGGCCTTCTTTTTTGCCTAAATGGTTATTTGCATATACCTATCCTAAAAATGTAAATGCCGATGGGATACTTATTCCGGGGGATAGGGATGAGCATAACCGGGTATTGCCGCAGCCGGTTTTTCCTACCCCATTATATGAAACCCTTATCTGTGGCCTTATGTTTATTTTAATGTGGGCAGTGCGCCGTAAAATAAAAGTTGCCTGGGTGATGTTTGGTTTTTATTTAATACTCAACGGAATTGAAAGATTCCTGGTGGAAACAATACGTGTTAATAAATTATATGATGTAATGGGAATCCTACTTTCACAGGCTGAAATAATTGCCATTTGCTTGGTATTGGCAGGGTTGGGTCTTATTATATATGCAAAAAAACACAATAAGTAATTTTTTTAATACAACTCATTTATTGATTATCAGTATTTTACATCTAGTTACACTCCGTTTTATTGGATGCACCCCCTTCATTAATTTTCTAAATTTTAAAATAAGGGTAACTTTTCCAGCTTACCGTTCGTAGTATATTTTTCTACCAATTATCATTTTTTAATACCGTTCATTATTAAGCATTGTACTTTGTAATGCATAGTACTTACTTTTGTGAGGTAGTAAATTTTAAACCCAATTAGCCCGGGTCATTTTTAAAAAAGTCGGCTTAAAGTACCGGCAAAAAAATAAAAGTATAGTCATGAAAAAACAAATTCTAACTGCAGTTTTGGCCGTCACTTGCCTGTGCAGCTTTGCCCAAAATGGGGGCAAAATTTTCGGAAGTATTAAAGATGGCGGCCAGCAGGCTGTAATTGATGCTTCCAGTGTAACATTATTACGTGCAAAAGATTCCAGCCTTGTAAAAACTTCTATTACTGACAAAGAAGGTAAGTTTTTATTTGAAAACCTAACTGATGGCAGTTACTTAGTTGCTGCAACTTCGGTTGGTTACCAAAAAACTTTCAGCAATCAAATCCAGATTTCTGAAAACCAAAAAGAAGAAAATGCAGGGATATTGCAATTAATGCGCAAGACTAAAGATTTAACAGTAGTGGTTGTAACTTCAAAACGCCCTTTGATCGAAAGAAAAATTGATCGCACCATTGTAAATGTAGATGGCTACATCAGCAATACCGGGAGTACCGCTATGGAGGTGTTAGAAAAGGCACCAGGAGTTTCTGTTGACAAAGATGGTAATATTAGCCTAAAAGGGAAACAAGGTGTTATTATTATGATTGATGGGAAACCCACTTATATGAGCGGCCAGGACCTGGCAAATTATTTAACCAGTATGCCTTCGTCAAATCTCGACCAGCTTGAGATTATGACCAATCCTTCTGCTAAATATGATGCCTCCGGTAATTCAGGTATCATCAATATCAAAACAAAAAAATTAAAACAAAGGGGTTTCAATGGTTCTTTAAGTAGTTCATTTGGTATGGGCGATTATCCAAAAATAAATAATAGCCTGAACCTGAATTATCGGAATGGTAAGTTCAACAGCTTTGCAAGTATTAATGGCAATTATCGTAAGGGTAGCCAAACTTTAGATATTTATCGTGAGTTACTTGATAATTCAAAAAAAATTGATCGCATATTTACTCAAAAATCTGAAGAAAAGCGGATGCGCCAATACTATGCTGTTAAAGCAGGAATGGATTATAACGCAACAGCTAAAACAACATTGGGATTTGTGTTAAGCGGCTACTACAACCCAACAGAAGATCCCGGAAACAATACCAGTTATTTTAAAGATGCATATCTTCATATAGATTCTACTTTGATCGTAAAAAGAAACGAAACAGGTAACTGGAAAAATGGGGGCATCAACCTGAACCTGCGCCACAAATTTGATAGTACCGGCAGGGAACTTACTGCTGATATAGATTACCTGAAGTATGATGCCTCAGATAATATGCAATTGCTCAGTAATACTTATTCTCCTAATGGAGTTTTGTTAAGCAATAGTATGCTAATTGGCGACTTGCCGCAAACCCTGGATATTTTTTCTGCTAAAACAGATTATGTGCAAACCCTCGCAAAAACAATTAAAATGGAAGCAGGGCTTAAAACTTCTTTTGTAAAAACAAATAACAAAGCACAATATTATAATCGTATAAACGGGCAGGATGTGGTAGATTATAACCGAACTAATTTTTTCGATTATAAAGAAAACTTAAATGCTGCTTATGTGAACCTGAGTACAGAAGTAAAAAAATGGGGATTCCAGGCAGGCCTGCGGGTAGAAAATACAAATTATGATGCTGTACAATATGGTAATATAACCCAGCACGACTCAGCATTCAAACATTCCTATACCAGTTTATTCCCTACCCTGTATGTAAGCTACAAAATGAATGAAAAAAATCAATTTGGTGTAAGCTATGGCCGAAGGATAAACAGGCCGGATTATGAAGACCTGAATCCATTTATTCATTATATAGATCAATATACTTATGATGTGGGTAACCCATTTTTAAAACCGATGTATGCTGATAAATTTGAAATTACACATACCTACAATAATTTTTTAACCACTTCATTAGATTATAGTGTAACTAAAAACCTATTCAATGAATCGTTTAGCAGGAATGACCAGGCCATTGAAGTACGCAAATCAAATTTTGGGAAATTACAAAGTGCAAACTTGTCTGTAAGTGCACAAATACCCGTTTTTAAATGGTGGAAAGCACAACTTTATACAGAAGGGAACTACTATCACCTCAATTCAAAAATTGAGGAAAGAATGGTAAATATTGAAACAACAACCTTTATGGCAAACCTGGTAAACCAATTTAGTTTTAAAAAAGGCTGGAGTGCAGAGCTTTCTGCATTTGGAAGAACAAAAGCTCCCGAAACTCAAATTATTATAAATCGTATAGGTGTGATAAATGTAGGCGTTCAAAAGCAGGTTTTAAAAAATAAGGGATCCTTTAAACTGGCCGTAAGTGATATTACCGGCCCCATGAAAGTAACCGGAAATATTGCTGATTTAGGCAATGCCCATGCTAGCTTTATGCAACACAGAGATAGCCGGGTGGTAACATTAAGCTTTAATTATCGTTTTGGTAAACCTATGAAAACAGAAAGGCGCCGTACCGGTGCAGCTACCGATGAACAAAACAGGGTAGGCGGTGCCAACTAAAAGTAACCCTAAAAAACCTCATTTTAATTTATAAGATGAGGTTTTTTTATCTTTGTAAAAAATCAATATTATGGCATCTTTTGATATGGTGAGTAAGGTTGACCTGCAAACCCTGGATAATGCAATAAACGTAGTGAATAAAGAAATTACAAATCGCTTCGATTTTAAAGGTTCGCATGTAGTGATAGACCTGAATAAAAAGGATTTTAAATTGAACCTGGAAGCGGATAGTGAAATGAAATTGAACCAGATTATTGATGTACTGATTAGCCGTAGTATGAAACAAGGCCTGGCTGCCGAAATTTATGATTTAAGCAAAGAACCCTTTGTAAGCGGTAAGGTTACAAAAAAAGAAATCCCGGTTCGTAACGGTATTAAACAGGATGACGCCAAAAAGATTGTAAAATTAATTAAGGATAGTGGCCTTAAAGTACAAGTGGCTATAATGGACGATATCATTAGAATAACAGCTAAAAAAATAGATGATCTGCAAGAAGTTATACAAGCCAGCAAAGGGTGGAATACAGGTATTGCTTTGCAATATGTGAATATGAAAAGCTAAGTTTCTCAGCTAAATCTGCCACAATGCCTGAATTGCCCTATTTTGGCCTTTGTTACTTTAAAAATTAAAACTATCTTTGCGCCCTTAAACTAAATAATACGGCAAAATCCGTATTAAAATAAATAATAAAATGAAAAAGGAATTACATCCCACCAACTACAGGCCCGTTGTATTTAAAGATATGAGTAACGGCCATACTTTCTTAAGCCGCTCTACTGCTGCATCTGGCGAAACAGTAGTTTTTGAAGAAGACGGTAAAGAATACCCGGTTATTAAACTGGAAATTTCAAATACATCACACCCGTTTTATACCGGTAAAAATGTATTGGTAGATACTGCAGGACGTATTGATAAGTTTAAAAAACGTTACGAAAAAAGAGCAAAATAATTGGTGTAAGTTTCTACTTCACTCAAGTTTGTTTTTCATGGCTATACTTTAAAGTCCCTTCGGATTATTCCGGGGGGATTTTTATTATAAATACCCCCTTTAATGCCTATATTAGCCTATGCGTATTTTATTAGATGATAGCCATTGCAGGAATGCACTTTTTCCATTTACACATACCCGGCATGTGGCACAAATAAGAATAGGCATTCTTACCATTCAGGAAAAGTGGGAAAAATTAACCGGCAAAAAAGTGTATTTAAAATCCGGTCAGGCGCCCGACAATGCAATTAAAATTCCAGCCAACATTATCCCTTCATTATGTAATTATGAAACTATTTTAAAAAACAATCATACTGAAGATGTACGTGTATTAACGCATCCCTGGCAAATATATGAATGGAACGATTGGGCCATTAAAGATGATTTTTTACTCATAACCAATGGCAGGCATTCAGCTACCATTAGCAAAACCAATAATATTATAAACCCCGGCCAGGTTTTTTTAGAACCGGGTGCAAGTGTAGAATATTGTATCATCAATGCTGAAAAAGGACCCGTTTATATTGGTGCTAATGCCCAAATGATGGAAGGATGTTTAGTAAGGGGATCTTTTTCACTTTGCGAAAATGCAACACTTAAAATGGGAGCTAAAATTTACGGTGCTACCACTTTGGGCCCGGACTGTGTTGCCGGGGGAGAAATAAAAAATACTGTATTGTTTTCGCATAGTAATAAAGCCCACGATGGTTACCTGGGAGATAGTGTCATTGGCTCCTGGTGCAACCTGGGTGCAGGAACCAGTAACAGTAATGTAAAAAATACCGGAGCCGCAGTAAAATATAAAATAGATAAAGAAGCCGGGTTTCAGT
This sequence comes from Niastella sp., assembly GCA_016710595.1. Taxonomy (GTDB): domain Bacteria; phylum Bacteroidota; class Bacteroidia; order Chitinophagales; family Chitinophagaceae; genus Ferruginibacter. The sequence goes on along the minus strand of JADJVM010000008.1, from coordinate 832,323 downwards.
TGGCAGGTAATAAAGCCGGGTTACTCATGGGCGATTATAGCCGCTGCGCTATCAACACTTCATTTAATACCGGGACTGTAGTAGGTATTTGCTGTAATATTTTTAGTGTTGAAATGCCAGCCGTATATATTCCAAATTTTACATGGAATAACGAACCCTACATTTTTGAAAAAGCAATCGCCGATATTTGTAACTGGAAGCAGATGAAAGGTGCAACCATGGCCGAGGAAGAATTACAACAACTTAAAAAATTATACGAATCAAAATAAATAATATGATGCGAAAACAAATAGCAGCAGCTAACTGGAAAATGAATTTAACCGCTAGCCAGGCTGAAACATTGGCGACAGCATTAGCCACAGGGGTTACACATTTACAAGCAGGACAGCAAGTGATATTGGGTGTTCCTTTTCCATATTTAATATTGGTGCAAAATAAAATTGCAGGAAATCAAAACTTATTTCTTTCTGCTCAAAATTGTGCAGATAAATTGAATGGTGCATATACCGGCGAAACCAGCGTAGAAATGTTACAAAGTATTTCAATTCCTTTTGTGATCATTGGCCATAGCGAGCGCAGGGAATATTACCATGAAACACACAGCCAACTGGCAACAAAAGTTGACCTTGCCCTTGCCCATAACATACAACCCATTTTTTGTTGTGGTGAGCCATTGCACATCAGGGAAACAAACACTCAAAATGAATTTGTAGAAAAACAATTAAAAGAGTCCTTATTTCATTTAAGTAATGCACAAATGAAAAATTTTATTATTGCTTATGAACCCATTTGGGCCATTGGTACCGGTAAAACTGCCAGTAGCGGCCAGGCTCAGGAAATGCACGCACACATCAGGCAGGTATTAGCATCTCAATACGGGATAGAAACTGCAGATACAGTTTCTATACTTTATGGCGGGAGTGTAAAGGCTGCCAATGCATCTGAGATTTTTAGTAAGCCGGATGTGGATGGCGGCTTAGTAGGCGGCGCCAGCCTGGTTGCTTCAGAATTTATTTCTATTATTGAAAGTTTAAAGCCGGGGGCATAAGATAATCTATGAAATTAAAACAGGCTCTTATACAAAATACGGCATGGAAAGCCGCAAGCCTGGTATTCACCTTTTTAAATAACCTGCTTATTGTTCGTTTGCTGGGTGTAGAAGAAAGTGGAAAGTTCTTCTATGCGGTTGTATTTTTAACGCTGCTTATTACAGCGCTCCGGTTGGGTATCGAAAACGGTATCACTTATTTAAGCGGGCGATACCCAAATAGTACATCGGTTTTATTTTACCTGCTATTTCCACTGGCCATTGTACAAGGCTTTGTTACGTATTACCTGCTTCGTTTCGCCCATTTATTTCCATTGCAATTTCAAACAGGCTGGGCGGTAGTATTTGTAGTGAGCAATATGATGTTAATCTACATCAATGCTTTTTATCATGCTCAGAAATTATTTAAGCCACTCAATTTTATAGGAGCCATATTTACTTGCTTGCAAACAGTTTTCTTTACGATCTTTTATTTTGGCCCCCAGTCAAAATCCATTGATTGGGCTGCACAAATTTTTACGGTGATGTCTTTGGCCTGTCTTTGCCAGGTATTGGTACAGGCTGCCTGGTTTTATATCAGGCATGCTTATTTTTTTAAACAGGTAAATTTTTCCTGGCTTATTTTTAAAGGCTTGTTTAGTTACTCCGGGCTAAGTTTCATTAGTAGTATTTTGTTTTTTTTAATCACCCGTGTTGATTTTTATTTTGTAGAAAAATATTGTACCGGCATAGAAATGGGAAATTATGTCCAGGCAGCAAAAATTGGCCAAATGGCACTGGTGTTGCCCGGCCTCTTAGGAGGTGTGGTATTTCCGTATGCGATCCAGGCACCGCCTAATTTTGTAGAAAAAGTAAGTTATTTATGCCGGGTAATGACGGCGCTTTTTTTAATCTTATTTATTGCTTTAATAATTACCGGGAGTTTTATGTTACCCTGGTTACTGGGCCAGCAATTTACGCTGGTGTATGGTATCATGATTGCCAGTATGCCGGGTATTTTTTGCATGAGTATGAGCGTGGTCTTACTCTCTTATTTTGAGGGTAAAAATCAGCAGGGCATTATTTTAATAGCAAACCTGCTTTGTCTTTTATTATTGATATCAGGCGATGCATTAATGGTAAAAGAATATGGTTATATGGCTGCCGCAATTATATTCTCAATCGCAAACTTTGCGGCCATGCTGGTTTTATCCATTCGGTTTATGAAAGTATCTTCACTTCCTTTATTAAGTTTATTTGCTATTAAGAAGAGCGACCTGGAAGAATTTAGAATGACCTCTCATTTGTAATCTTATTTTCTTAATACTTTCTTCAACCAACTATTAAGCGGGTGCTCGTAAAGTTTATAAATAAGGATAGACAATACATTGAGATATAGGAAGAGTAAAATTGGATTTTTGCTAAAGTATTTAAAAAACCATTCGGTAAATATCCCTACATGCACTAAGTAAAATATATAAGATGACCTGCCCAATAACACAAACAAAGAAGATCCTAATAATCTTGTGATCCAATTATTCTCTGAAAGCAATCCCCAATATAAAACAGCAATCCCAGCAATTGGAAGTATCAGGTTATTAATTACAATGCCGCCGGGAAAATAATCACCATATAAATTACCCTTATGTAAAAGTGATAGCACAAATACGCAGGCCGTTATTACAAGAATACCCAGCCAGGTAAACGTGGCAGCTTGTTTTGCAATGGGCTTATTTTTTTTATACCAAATGGCTAATGCGATACCTGTAAAAAATTCAATACACCTGCCAAAGAATGTGAAATTAAAAAGAAAGCGATAATCGGTAAAGAAACCATAAGGCAGGCTGTTGGAGGCAAAATGTACAATCATGATGCCCATTCCTATAAAACCAATGGGAAGGTAAATAAGATTGTATTTTGATCTTCGGCATAGCCAAAGTATCAGTGGGCAAAGAATATAAAAACTCTCTTCTACTGTAAGCGACCAACTTTGGGCAACAAAAAAATCATAAAAGCCTGCAAAGAACCCCCTTAAAAAACTAAGTGATCCTAAATAATATAACCAACCATTGTTTATCGCATGATGGGCAAATGCATCTTTTGATTGGTAAACAATAAAATTGATCGTCATCACCAGGAACAATACCGGGTAAATACGGGCAAACCGGTTCACCATATAATTATAAAAATTACGGGTACTGGTAATGGCCTGGTCGTAATACCGCAAACACAGTAGGAGGCCGCTCAAAACAAAAAAAAGGGTAACCCCTACATGCATTTCAGAAAAGAAAAGGTGGATCCTGTTACCAAAACGGGCAGGTGTAAAAAAATTATAATGATGTATAAAAACGAAATAAGCAGCAATAGCCCGGATGCCCGTAAGTGCAGGAATAAAAGAATCGTTTTTATTTGGCATGTATAAAAATACGGCTTTACTTGAAAAGCCTGCGTTTGCTGCACATTAATCCATACCCGTCAATACAATGGCTACATTCTGGTGGCAGGGAATTGGCACGATGCATTTTTCTAAATTCATCTGCTCTTTTACTTCGGTAAATAGCCAGCACATCATCTTTATATACATTGCCATAAATAACCGGTTTTGAGATTTGCACATCTCCAAAATATTCAAAAGGAGTAGAAACGGCTAAGTAATCGCAGGGTGCAACATCTCCATTGTAATTAATGAATAACACTTCAGGTTGTGTGCAGCCCGTAACTTCGGGTATCATACCGGGAAGCCAAATTTCCATTCCATTTTTGCGAATGCGTTGCACGGCTTCTTTAAAAATATTTTCAGCATAGGCATTCCCGGTAGGCGAATACAAATAACGCCCTTTGTGTAAGCCTGTAAACGACATTAAATTATTTACATAAATTCTTTTTATATTCAGGCTATGTACAAAATCAACATAATCCGGTAATTCGCCAATGTTTTGCTTATGGGCAACAAATGTTACTGCTACTTTATCAATCATCCCTTCTTTTTCCAGGTTGCGAAAGGCTTCTAATATTTTTGAATGATCTACTCCCGTTTTAAATGCTTCAACCGTTTCTTTTCTTAAACCATCAAGTGAAATATTAATTTCAGTGATGGGCATTTTTTTCAATTTGGCAATATTTTCAGGCGTAAGCAACATGGCATTTGATAAGAATGGGAACTTCATTTTTGGATTGATGGCGAGAACGGCTTCCATCATTTCAAATAAATGCTTATTTAACAGCGCTTCAAAACTGGAGAAGTTCATATACTCAGCATGTTTTACTGCTTTTTCAATTTTGCCAAGTAACATGTTAAAATCTTTCATTACCATGATATTCTTCTTACCATCCACAATTTCTTTTCCAAAATTATTGATAAAGCAATGGGTACATGGGAGATTGCAGGCTGTTACTGTTTGGAGTAAAATAGTGGTAGGGTAGTTTTGTATATAATGCTTATATCCTGTTTTTACCCTGGCATAATATTCAGAGAGCGGTGTGTTAAATAATTTATACCGTAGGTATTTCGTGTTCATTTTTATGTAAAAAAATTACAGATGACTAACTGCAAATTTAAATAATAAATATGGTACCTCACAGGCAGTATGTGCGAATCTCCGTATTTCATAAATGCATAAAAAAAGAGGATGGTATAAACGATCCTCTTTACAGCTTTAACAGTAGATATTGTATGCCTTTTTTAGTTCTTTATAAATCTCAGTTTTTCAATTTTATTATTTTCAATAATTTCTGCCACATAGTTTCCTGTTGGCATATTGTTGAATGGTATAATAAGGGTGCCTGTTCCATTGAGTTTCACCTGTTTCATAAGTTGCCCCTGTGTATTATAAATATTCAATTTTGCATTTTCGAATAAAATATCGGTATTTATGCGAATATCATTTGCTACAGGATTGGGGTAAATGAGGATACTGCCTTTACTTCCAAAATCAACAAACCGTATTTCGCTCAGTTTATATTCACCGGTATTATCCTGTTGCTTGATCCTATAAAATATTTTGCCACGGCCCGGGGCGATGTCAGTAAAACTATAATTTCCTCCGGCAGTACCATTGCTGTTCACAAAACCAATTGCCGTCCAGTTGCGGTTATCAGTACTTCTTTCAATAGAAAAGCCAAGGCTGTTTACTTCATTGCTGGTACTCCATTGTAATAAAGTATTAGATTGATTTTTGGTAGCATTAAATGCCGTGAAATTTACGGGTACAATATTGAAGTTCCGCTTGAATTGCAGCATCCACTCATAAACATTTCTTTTTCCATTCATTGAATCATTGTACAGTCCATTTGCGTTTAGATCCAGGTCGTAAGTGGTCCAGGATGCTTCATGTAAAGGGATAGAAGGATGAAAAATGATCCTGCGGGCCAATGGTGTTGGCGGTACCGGTGCTGCATTAATATGATCTACATAGTAATTTGTATAGCTTAATGGTACCGAAGGGTCGTTATCATTATGCGTGGCCAGTACAGGTAAATTACCTGCTGCCATATTCAGGGCATAACTCAGGTTTGGCCCTTGAGCCCCTGCGCATGGAATAAGCGCTGCAATTCTTTCCGCATTCGTTTTACTGGTTCCTGCATAAGCCCAGCAGGCACCTCCGCCCATGCTAAGGCCGGTTAAGTAAACCCTGTTAATGTCTACTTTATAATGGGTTTCTATATAGTTAAAACATTCTGTAATATTCCCACTCCACATGCCTGATGTAAACTGTGGCGTAATAACTATGAACTTAAAATTTTCTCCATTCACATTAAATGAATTTGGGAAAATGCCCACATTTATTTGGCGTGGCGTACCATTGGTTAAAACTTTATTTAAATCAGTAGTACCATTTCCAAGTTCACCAATGCCTGTTAAAAATAGGATAACCGGAAATTTTTCATTGGGATTATTCCAATATCCCTGCGGCAAATACTCATAAAAGCCATTAGAACCTGAGCAAATACTCACACCCGGTTTGGGGGTATGTGTTTGGCTTATCGCATAAAAAGCAGGTAACAGTAAGAAAGCAAGAATTGCTAAACGAATAGAAAATTTCATTTTTTGGGAGTTAATTAAATAAAAAATCTTTAATGCTTGCCGGCGAGGTAATAGTTTGCAAAGTGTTAGGATTGCGCAAATGTATTATGCACAGCGATTATTTGATGTAGTACAAAATATTATTTATACCTAAAGTTTTTCACAATTGTGGATTATTATCAATTTAGCATAAATATTTATCAGTTTTTTATATATTAAATAAATTTTAAATTATAATAATTATCAAAAATCTTACCAAATGCTGATAAAAAATCAATTGATTCTTTTCTATTAAAGAATATTTCTTACCTTTGCCCTCCTTTAATTTTGGGTTAGTGGCATTTGCCGCTCCAAAAAAGGGCCTTCTCAATAAAACGTTTTATATAAAATATGTCTGCAACAACTTCAAAAGCTGCTCCTCGTATCAATTTCGGTAAAGTTGAACTGGTAGCGGAACAACCCGACTTGCTCGGTATTCAGATTCAATCGTTCAAAGATTTTTTTCAATTGGAAACAACGCCTGATAAACGTAATGTGGAAGGGCTTTTCCGTGTGTTTAAAGAAAACTTTCCGATTACAGATACCCGCAACATTTTTGTATTGGAATTTTTAGATTATTTCGTTGATCCACCTCGCTACACCATTGATGAATGTATAGAAAGAGGCTTAACTTATGCAGTGCCTTTAAAAGCAAAATTACGGCTAAGCTGTAATGATGAAGAGCATGTGGATTTTCAAACTATTGTACAGGATGTGTTCCTGGGAAACATACCGTATATGACTCCCCGTGGTACATTTGTAATTAATGGTGCCGAAAGGGTAGTAGTAAGCCAGCTCCATCGTTCGCCCGGTGTGTTCTTTGGTCAGAGCATACATCCTAATGGTACAAAAATTTATTCTGCCCGGGTAATCCCTTTTAAAGGCGCCTGGATGGAATTTGCTACCGATATCAATAATGTGATGTTCGCATATATTGATCGTAAGAAAAAATTCCCGGTTACTACTTTATTGCGTTCTATTGGTTATGAAACTGATAAAGATATCCTTGAACTTTTCGGTATGGCCGATGAAGTGAAAGCCGATAAAAAAACACTGGAAAAAAATATTGGAAAACGCCTGGCTGCCCGTGTACTTCGTACCTGGGTAGAAGATTTTGTAGATGAAGATACAGGTGAAGTTGTTTCTTTAGAAAGAAATGAAGTGATCCTGGAAAGAGATACCGTTTTAGATGAAGCCAACATAGCACTCATCATTGAAATGGAAGTAAAAAGCGTATTCATACAAAAAGAAGAAGTAAGTGGTGATTATGCTATTATATATAATACCCTTAATAAAGATACCAGCAATAGTGAAATAGAAGCGGTACAGCACATCTACAAACAATTGCGTGGTGCAGATGCCCCCGATGATGAAACTGCCCGTGGTATTATTGATAAATTATTCTTTAGCGATAAGCGTTATGATCTTGGCGAAGTAGGCCGTTATAAAATCAACCGCCGACTGGGATTAAATTTCCCAATTGAGAAAAAAGTACTGACCAAAGATGATATTATTGCGATCATTAAAACCCTGGTACAATTAACCAATGGTAAAAGTGAAGTGGATGATATTGATCATTTAAGCAATCGTAGGGTACGTACCGTAGGCGAACAATTATATGCTCAATTTGGTGTTGGTTTGGCCCGTATGGCCCGTACCATCCGGGAAAGAATGAATGTAAGGGATAACGAAGTATTTACTCCTGTTGATCTGATCAATGCAAGGACACTTTCTTCTGTTATCAATTCATTTTTTGGGACCTCTCAATTGTCACAATTCTTAGATCAAACCAATCCGTTAAGTGAGATCACACACAAACGTCGTATTTCAGCGCTCGGACCCGGTGGTTTAAGCAGGGAACGTGCAGGCTTTGAAGTACGTGACGTTCACTATAGCCATTACGGCCGTTTATGTACCATTGAAACACCGGAAGGACCCAACATTGGATTGATCTCTACACTTTGTGTACATGCCAAGATCAATGAAATGGGCTTTATTGAAACGCCTTACCGTAAAGTGAATGAAGGAAAGGTAGATATGAAAAAAATCACCTTCCTGAGTGCAGAAGAAGAAGATACCGCAAAAATTGCCCAGGCAAATATTGATATTGACGATAAAGGAAACTTTATTGAAGATATGATCAAATCCCGCCAAACAGGTGATTTCCCTATTCTTCCAAAAGAAGAAGTAGAATATATGGATGTGGCGCCCAATCAAATTGTAGGGTTAAGCGCTTCATTAATCCCGTTCCTGGAACATGATGATGCCAACCGTGCCTTGATGGGATCGAACATGCAACGCCAGGCGGTACCATTAATTAAACCAGAAGTACCCATCGTAGGTACCGGTTTAGAAGGCAAAGCAGCCAGGGATGCAAGGATACAGGTGCATGCTGATGGTGATGGTGTGGTAGAATTTGTGGATGCCAATGAAATACATGTTCGTTATAAGAGAGATGAATCGCAGCAGTTGGTAAGCTTTGAAGATGATTTAACGGTGTACAAATTGACGAAGTTCGTTCGTACCAACCAGGAAACCTGCATCAATCTTCGCCCTGCCGTAGTAAAAGGACAAAAAGTAGCTGCCGGCGATTTCTTAACTGAAGGCTATGCAACCAAAGGAGGTGAACTGGCATTGGGCCGTAACCTTAAAGTTGCTTTCATGCCCTGGAAAGGCTATAACTTTGAAGATGCGATCGTAATTTCAGAAAAAGTGGTAAAAGAAGATTTGTTTACCTCCATACATATCAGCGAATTTGAAACGGAAGTTAGAGATACTAAACTGGGTGAAGAAGAGTTAACACCCGATATTCCAAACGTAAGCGAAGAAGCTACCAAAGACCTGGATCAAAATGGTATCATCCGTATTGGTGCATCCATAAAAGAAGGCGATATTATTATTGGTAAAATTACGCCCAAAGGCGAAAGTGATCCTACACCGGAAGAAAAACTGCTTCGTGCAATTTTTGGAGATAAAGCCGGCGATGCCAAAGATGCATCTTTAAAAGCACCAAGCGGAACAGAAGGGGTGGTTATTGATAAAAAATTATTTCAACGTGCTAAGAAAGACAAGAATGCTAAAGTAAGAGAGAAAGCACAAATTGAAAAAATTGAAAAAATGCATGAGGACAATGAGAAAACACTCATGGACCTGCTGCAACACAAATTACAAACTTTACTAAAAGATAAAACCAGCCAGGGTGTATCCAATAATTTTGGTGAAATACTCGTCGCTAAAGGTGTGAAGTTTAATGCTAAAAACCTGGCAAATCTTGATATTGCCAATGTAAATCCTTTAGGATGGAGTGGCGATGTTAAAACGGATAACCTTATAAATGTTCTGTTGCATAACTACAACATTAAATTCAATGAAGAATTAGGCCGATTTAAAAGAGAAAAATTCAATATCTCTATTGGGGATGAACTACCTGCAGGTGTATTGAAATTAGCCAAAGTTTACTTAGCCGTAAAACGCAAACTTAAAGTAGGCGATAAAATGGCAGGGCGCCATGGTAACAAAGGTATTGTTGCAAAAATTGTGCGCCAGGAAGATATGCCTTTCCTGGAAGATGGAACACCGGTAGATATTGTACTGAACCCATTGGGTGTACCAAGCCGTATGAACCTGGGCCAGATTTATGAAACCGTATTGGGATGGGCAGGAGAAAAACTGGGTGTAAAATTTGCGACCCCAATTTTTGATGGGGCTACTGTAGAAGAGATAGATGAAAATATCAATACTGCAGGCTTGCCAAAATTTGGCCATACTTATTTATATGATGGTGAAACCGGCGATCGCTTCGATCAAAAAGCAACCGTGGGCATTATTTATATGATCAAGTTGCACCACATGGTAGATGATAAAATGCATGCCCGTTCTATTGGACCATACAGTTTAATTACACAACAACCATTGGGTGGTAAAGCACAATTTGGCGGACAGCGTTTTGGTGAAATGGAAGTATGGGCATTGGAAGCCTATGGGGCATCTAATATTTTACAGGAATTATTAACCTTAAAATCAGATGATATCATTGGCCGTGCTAAAACATATGAGGCTATTGTGAAGGGAGAAAATATACCAAGGGCCGGCATTCCGGAATCGTTCAATGTTTTGGTTCATGAATTAAGAGGCTTAGGTTTAGATCTTACGTTTGAGTAAACAAAACGGAATGATCATTCCCATTGGATTATCAATTATCAATTAAAAATTATTAATTAAGAATATGGCATTCAAAAAAGAAAATCGTCCGAGACCAGCTTTTTCCCAAATTACCATAGGATTGGCTTCACCGGATACTATTTTAGAAAGAAGCTATGGTGAGGTATTAAAGCCCGAAACCATTAACTATCGTACTTACAAGCCCGAAAGAGATGGCTTGTTTTGCGAAAGGATTTTTGGGCCGGTAAAAGATTACGAATGTGCATGTGGAAAATATAAAAGAATACGGTATAAAAGTATCGTATGCGATCGTTGCGGTGTAGAAGTTACTGAAAAGAAAGTACGCCGTGAACGTATGGGACACATTAAATTGGTAGTACCCGTAGTACATATCTGGTATTTTAAATCATTGCCCAATAAAATTGGTTACCTGCTGGGGATGAGTTCTAAAAAATTAGAAACTATTGTTTATTACGAACGCTTCGTGGTAATTCAGCCCGGACTGCGTGCCGATAAAGGCCAAAATTATGGCGACCTGCTCACAGAAGAAGAATACTTAGATATACTGGATGCTTTACCAAAAGAAAACCAGTACCTGCCGGATGAAGACCCGGATAAATTTGTAGCCAAAATGGGCGCCGAAGCAGTTCAGGCTATGTTAGGAAAATTAGACCTGGATCAATTGAGCTTCGATCTTCGCCATGCCGCAGCAAACGAAACTTCGCAACAACGTAAAGCAGATGCTTTAAAAAGATTGAGCGTAGTAGAAAGTTTCCGGGATGCCAACACACGCATTCAAAACCGTCCGGAATGGATGGTGATGCAATATATTCCTGTTATTCCACCGGAATTGCGCCCACTCGTTCCTTTAGATGGTGGCCGTTTTGCATCTTCAGATTTAAATGACCTGTATCGCCGTGTTATTATCCGTAATAATCGTTTAAAAAGACTATTAGAAATTAAAGCTCCTGAAGTAATTCTAAGGAATGAAAAAAGGATGCTGCAAGAAGCCATAGACTCATTGTTTGATAACAGCCGCAAATCAAATGCAGTAAAAGCAGAAGGTGGTCGTGCATTAAAATCTTTGAGCGATGTATTAAAAGGAAAACAAGGCCGTTTCCGTCAAAATTTATTGGGTAAACGTGTTGATTATTCCGGCCGTTCTGTAATTGTGGTAGGCCCCGAATTAAAAATGCATGAATGTGGTTTGCCAAAAGATATGGCGGCAGAATTATTTAAGCCATTCATCATTCGTAAACTTATTGAAAGAGGTATTGTAAAAACTGTAAAAAGTGCACGTAAATTAGTTGATAAAAAAGAAGCGATCATTTGGGACATCCTTGAAAATATTTTGAAAGGTCACCCCATCATGCTCAACCGGGCCCCGACCTTACACCGGTTATCAATACAGGCATTTCAACCTAAGTTGATTGAAGGTAAAGCCATTCAGCTACATCCATTGGTAACAACCGCTTTTAACGCTGACTTTGATGGTGACCAAATGGCGGTGCATGTACCATTAAGTAATGCTGCAATTTTGGAAGCCCAATTGCTAATGCTTTCCTCTCACAATATTTTGAACCCGCAAAATGGTACTCCTATTACCCTGCCTTCGCAGGATATGGTACTGGGTTTATACTATATTACCAAAGCTAAAAAAACAATTGGCGATGATATAGTAAGAGGTGAAGGAAAAGTGTTTTATAGTTCTGACGAAGTAATAATAGCATACAACGAAAAGCAAGTGGATCTTCATGCCAGTATTAAAGTGAAAGCTAACTGGCGTAATAATGATGGTACTTTAACTTATAAATTAATTGAGACCACAGTAGGCCGTGTTATATTCAACCAGTTTGTGCCAAAAGAAGTAGGCTTTATTAATGCACTGCTTACAAAGAAAAACCTGCGTGAAATTATTGGCGATATTATTAAATGGACAAGTGTACCTATTACCGCTAAATTTTTAGATGATATAAAATCATTGGGATACCGTATGGCATTCCGTGGTGGGTTATCATTTAATATTAATGACCTTATCATACCTGAAGTAAAAGCACAATTGGTAGAAAATGCCCAGGGTGAAGTTGCCGAAGTGTGGGATAGTTATAACATGGGGCTCATCACCAACAACGAACGCTATAACCAAATTATTGATATCTGGAGCCGGGTAGATACCAAGGTTACAGAAACTTTAATTAGGGAACTGGCAGAAGATAAGCAAGGGTTCAACTCTGTTTATATGATGCTGGATAGTGGAGCCAGGGGTAGTAAACAACAGATCAAACAGCTTGCAGGTTTAAGAGGGTTGATGGCTAAACCACGTAAATCAGGTTCATCAGGTTCTGAAATTATTGAGAACCCGATCCTGGCAAACTTTAAAGATGGCCTGAGCGTATTAGAATACTTTATCAGTACGCATGGTGCCCGTAAAGGTTTGGCTGATACAGCGCTTAAAACAGCCGATGCCGGTTACCTTACCCGTAGGCTGGTGGATGTGGCACAAGACGTTGTGATCAATGATGAAGATTGCGGAACCTTGAGAGGGATTGCCACTTCAGCATTAAAAGATAATGAAGACATCATAGAACCATTAAGCGATAGAATTGAAGGCCGTACATCATTGCATGATATTTATCACCCGTTAACTGAAGAACTAATTTTAAAAGCCGGTGAAGAAATAAGTGCAGATATGGCTGAAAAAATTGAAGAGTGTGGTATTGAAACTGTAGAAATCCGTTCGGTACTTACCTGCGAAAGCAGCAGGGGTGTATGCGTAAAATGCTATGGTAAAAACTTAGCATCGGGTATCCTTGCTCAGCGTGGTGATGCAGTAGGTATTATTGCGGCACAAAGTATTGGTGAGCCGGGTACACAGCTTACCCTGCGTACCTTCCACGTGGGTGGTGTTGCAGGTTCTGCTTCAGTAGAAAGTAACCTGTATGCAAAATTTGATGGAACCTTACAATTTGATGGATTGCGTACCGTTGCTACTGAAGGTAATAATGGTAAAAAAGCACAGGTAGTAATAGGCCGTACCGGTGAAATTAGAAACCTTGATGTGAAGAGTGACAGGTTACTGAATACCTCTCATATTCCGTATGGTTCTACTTTATTGGTGAAAGATGGCCAAAAAGTAAACAAAGGAGATGTGATTTGTACCTGGGATCCTTTTAATAATGTAATTGTTGCAGAAATAAATGGTAAGATCAGTTTTGAAGGCGTAATAGAAGGTATTACATACCGTGAAGAAGCCGATGAACAAACAGGCCATAAAGAAAAAGTGGTTATCGAAACAAAAGATAAAACCAAACTGGCTACCATTATTGTTGAAGGAAAAGAAAAGAAATCATACAACTTACCGGTAGGCTCCCATATCACGATAGAAGAAGGTGATGAAGTGAAAAGTGGCCAGGTACTTGTAAAAATTCCAAGAATTTTAAGTAAGCTGAAAGATATTACCGGTGGTTTACCACGTGTAACAGAATTATTTGAAGCACGTAACCCAAGCAACCCGGCTGTGGTTTGCGAAATTGATGGGGTTGTATCTTTTGGTAGCATTAAAAGGGGTAACAGGGAAATTATAGTAGAGGCTAAAGATGGCGTGGTACGCAAATACTTAGTGCCATTGAGCCGCCAAATATTGGTACAGGATGGTGATTTTGTAAAAGCAGGCTCTTCCTTAAGCGATGGACAGGTAGCACCTGCAGATATTCTTGCCATTAAAGGTCCATTTGCTGTACAGGAATATGTGGTAAATGAAATCCAGGAAGTATATCGCCTGCAAGGTGTGAAAATAAATGATAAGCACATTGAAGTGATCGTAAGGCAAATGATGCGTAAAGTAACAATTGAAGATGCCGGTGATACTAAATTCTTAGAAGGCGATACGGAAGACCGTATGGACTTTAATGCAGAAAACGATTACATCTTTGATAAAAAAGTAGTAGTAGACCAGGGCGAAAGTACCAAGCTCAAAACCGGTCAAATAGTTACTCTACGGGATGTAAGAGAAGAAAACTCCATCTTGCGCCGGGCAGATAAAAAATTAATTGAGTACCGGGATACAGAACCCGCAACTTCATCTCCTTTACTATTGGGTATTACAAAAGCATCTTTGGGAACCCATAGCTGGATATCTGCTGCTTCGTTCCAGGAAACAACCAAAGTACTTTCTTCTGCCGCTATACAAGGTAAAACAGATGAAATGCTGGGTTTAAAAGAAAATGTTATCACCGGTCATCATATCCCTGCAGGTACCGGGTTGCGTGATTTTGAAAACATGATTGTTGGTAGCAAAGAAGAGTACGAATTGCTAATGACTACTAAAGAAGCAATGAGTTTCGACGAAGAAGAATAATTTTATTTTAAAAATCAATAGTAAGAGCAAGATTTTATTCTTGCTCTTTTTTTGTAATATTGAGTTTATGAATAAAAACAGGATTGAAGCATTTAGTGATGGCGTAATGGCAATCATAATCACCATTATGGTATTGGAGCTTAAAGTACCGGAGGGAGATGGTTTGGCAGCATTAAAACCATTGGCACATACTTTACTTAGCTATGTAATCAGTTTTATTTATGTGGGTATTTATTGGAATAACCATCATCACCTTATGCATTTGGTAACACATATAAAAGGAAATGTGCTGTGGAAAAACCTTCATTTGTTATTTTGGTTATCACTTATTCCATTTGTTACTGCCTGGGTGGGTGAGCATGAAATGAGTGCAACACCCGTAGCCTTATATGGTGTGGTATTATTAATGGCAGCTTTTGCCTGGTATTTATTACTGAATACGCTATTAAAAAATGAAGGCCCCCATTCTAAACTGGCGCAATCTTTAGGAAAAGATAGCAAGACAATCATTTCAATTTTCATTTATGTAGCTGGTATCCTATCCAGTTTTTTTATACATCCCTGGTTGGGATATGCATGTTATATTTTAGTAACGGTATTATGGTTTATTCCAGATAAACGCATTGAAAAAAATAGCCAGTTATAAAAATTACTATAAATAATCTATAATAATTTTAATTCAGCACCGGCAAACTTATTTTACTGCTGTGGTAAATTTTAATTTCTTCTTTTTTAAAATCGGTTTCTTTCGCATCGGGAATGTTGATGAATACTTGTGGGTTCCTATCAACTAAAGGGAACCAACTGCTTTGTACCTGTATCATTATTTTGTGCCCACGTTTAAATGTATGCGCTACATCATTTAATATAAATTTTACTTTATTTATTTTTCCCGGTTCAAAGGGTTCCGGTTTTTCGTAACTGTTTCTAAATTTACCCCGCATTACATCTGCTCTTACTAATCGTTGGTATCCTGCCATTTGAAACCCACGGGGCGCATTTTTAAAGTTGGGTTCATATTCTGGTAATACATCAATCAACTTTACAATAAAATCAGCATCAGTGCCGCTTAAACTTACTTCCAATTCTATAGGAATAGGCCCTGCAAGGCGTAGATCTTGCATTAAAGTATCGGTTTCAAAAAACAATACATCGGGCCTTACAGCGGCAAAGCGCTGATCTTCGGCCATATAATCATTGTTTCGGTGGCCATAAATTCCATTGGTATAAGGTACGGGTTTGGCAGGGTCGCTTATATACATCTCAAATCCTTCTGATGCTTCACTTTTTAATTGTTGATTATTGCCAAGGTAATAATCCCGCAAACTCATGTTTTGTGGTGGCCAGGTATTAAAATGTTCCCATTCATATTTACCCGTTTCAAAAACATTCGCTTTAGCAGCATTGAAATCTCCTTTGTCTTTTAAATAATAATTAAAAAAAGGCGTCTCCAAAGAATCCTGGTAATATTTGCTGGTATTGCTGCCAAAATCATGGCTGGCATAAAACGCCCAATCTTTAGATGCCCAGGCACCATGCGTCCATGGGCCCATTACTAATTTTACATTGTTATTTTTTTCTTGTTGATCTATGGCTTCAAAAGTGTGTAATGCTCCAAATAAATCTTCCGCATCAAACCATCCGCCTACCACAAGTGTAGGTATCTTTATATTTTTTAAATGAGTCCTAATATTTCTTGCCTGCCAATAATCATCGTATGTGCTATGCTGTAAGTATTCGTTCCAGATATAACTTTTGTGATTAAAATAACCCGGCCCCTGGGTATTTGATACAGACCCTAATTTTAAAAAGAAATCATAAGCATCCTTGTATGAACTTTTAAATAAAAGGCCCTTATAATTTTTTACGGGTCCATTTCTTTGCTGTCCAAAATAATTCATGAAATTAAAATTATCCAGCAAAAAGAAAGCGCCATTGTGATTGGCATCATCCCCAATAAACTCATCGGTAACAGGCGCCTGCGGACTTACGGCTTTAATGGCCGGATGTGCACCGGGTAAAGAGGCTGTTGCATAAAAGCCGGGATAAGATATTCCATATATGCCTACCCGGCCATTGTTATTTTTTATGTTTTTTAGCAGCCAGTCAATACTATCAAAAGTATCACTGCTTTCATCCACATCTTGCTTTGATTTTTTATTGGCGATATAAGGAGTTACTTCCAGGTTTATCCCTTCACTCATATACCGGCCCCTTACATCCTGGTACACAAAAATATATTTCTCTTTCATCAGGTTTTCATTGGGGCCAATGCGCCATGCATAATTATTTGTACCATATGGCCCCGCTGAGTAGGGGGTTCGCTCCATTAAAATAGGGTAGTTACCAGCTACTTTGGGTGAATATATTACGGTGTACAATTTTATACCATCCCTCATGCTGATAACGGTATCCGTCTTTGTGTAGTTATCCTTTACATAGTTCTCTTTTTGCTGGGCAATGGATTGCTGTAAAGAAAAAGCCAGGATAGCAAAAAAATATTTCATTATTGTGAAATTACAGGTAGTATAAAATGTGTTTGATTGGTAGCAGTATGAAATATTTTTATATCAGCCTTTTTAAAATCATTTTCATTGGCTTCATAAATATCCAGGAATTGTTGTGGGTTCCTATCTACCAATGGGAACCAGGTACTTTGGATCTGTATCACAATGCGGTGCCCCTTTTTAAAAGTATGGGCAATATCGGGCATTGTAAAATTCACCGGGGTAATGGCATTAGGTGTAAATGCTTCCGGATGTTCAAAACTTTTCCTGAATTTACCTCTCATAATTTCTCCTCTTACCAGCATCTGGTATCCCCCCATCGGGTAATTCTGATGATTGCCTTTCATATTAAAATCATAAGCAAATGTATCGGGGAATTCATCAATAATTTTTACTACAAAATCTGCATCGGTAGTTGAGATACTGGTAACTAAAGCAGCCGTAACAGGCCCTGCAAGTGTAACTTCCCCTGATAGTACATCGCTGGAAAAGGTTAATACATCCGGCCTCCTGGAAGCAAACCTTTGGTCATCGGTCATGTATTCACGGGTGCGGTGTTCATGCACCCCATCCGTGTAAGGAACAGGATGGGCAGGGTCGCTGGTATATTCGCTAATGCCTAAACCTCCTCCATTGCGTCCCATCAACCTTGCCGGCCGCCGATCTTTTTCAAAACTCAATTTACCATCCTGTGTAATAATTAAATCTTTATATTCTACATTGGCAGGAGGCCATTGTGTAAAAGTTTTCCATTTATTTTCTCCTGTAAAAAATATATTGGCTTCTGCCAGGTTGCTCACTGATCCTTTATCTAACAGATAATATTGAAAAAATGGTATTTCAATATTTTGCTGATACCAGTCAGAAGTATTGCTTCCAAATCTTACGTTTCCTAAATAACTACCCTCACGGCTCCATTGCCCATGATACCAGGGACCCATTACTATTTTATTATTGGTTTGCGGGCTTTGTTTTTTTGTGGCCTTATAACAGTTCCAGGCACCAAAACAATCTTCCGCATCAAAGAGGCCGCCCACCCAAAGCATAGCAGGTTTTACATTATATAAACCGGTACGGGCATTGCGGGCTTGCCACCATAAATCATAATTGGGATGTTGCATCACCTCGTGCCAGAACAAAATGCTATCACCAATCATCGCAGATAAATTTTTAAGAGTAGCGGCTTGTAAATAAAATTTGTAATTATCTTTTATAGGAGTGGAAAAACCTTTTCCATATTCCATTTTTGGTTTTGGGTGTGGCTGTCCAAAATAAGGATAAAAACTAAATGCATCCATCATAAAAAAAGCACCATTATGATGAAAGTCATCTCCCATAAACCAATCGGTTACCGGTGCTTGCGGGCTTACTGCTTTTAAAGCGGGGTGGCCACACAATGCTGCTTCGGTACTATAAAATCCGGGATAGGAAGTTCCCATTACACCTACCCGCCCATTATTACTTGTAATATTTTTCACCATCCAATCAATGGCATCATAGGTATCTGTTGACTCATCAATATCCGATTTCCTTTTTTTATTCAATATAAATGGCCTCACATCTACAAAAACGCCTTCGCTCATATACCTGCCACGCACATCCTGGGTTACAAAAATATAGTTGGCCCGGGCATATTCCATCTTATACGAATTCCAAATAGGGGCATATTTATCTTCGCCATAGGGGGCACATGAATAGGGTGTACGTGTTAATAAAAAGGGATGCTGGCTTGCTTCGTCTTTAGGTATGTAAAATGAAGTAAACAATTTTACTCCATCCCGCATAGGGATATACACTTCTTTTTTAGTATAGTTTTGTACAAACCAGGCACTATCTGTATTTTGGGCCTGGGTTTTAAAAATAAGGAGTAAGAAAACGAGGAGAAAGGAGGCTTTTTGCATATCAATAATTTTTTGCAGCATAAATTTACCAAAACAATTTAAGTATGAACGATAATTATAATGAAGAGCTGGTGGCCAAATTCTATACCGCTTTTCAGAAACTAGATTACCGGGCCATGAATAATTGTTATAGTGAAGAGATTGTGTTCTTCGACCCGGTGTTTGAACTGTTGAGAGGAAACCAGGTACGTATGATGTGGAAGATGCTTTGCATTTCAGCTAAAGATCTTTCTATTCAGTTTGATGACGTCATAGATCGAGGGGATGGTTACTATACTTGTAACTGGATAGCACAATATACTTTTTCTAAAACCGGCAGGCAGGTAATAAACCGGGTAAAAGCTCACATGAAAATAGAAAACGGAAAAATTACCGAGCACAGCGATGGGTTTAGCCTACACAAATGGACTGGCCAGGCTTTAGGCCTTCCGGGAAAATTATTTGGCTGGAACCGCTTCTTTCAACGGAGAATTAAGAATAATGCAAGAGCTAAATTATTGGCTTTCATAGATGAGCAATCGTAATACTTCGAGTTTCGATAACAGGCTTTATGATAGGAGACTAAATCAAGCGGGAATACGTTTATTGTATAGAACTAACCTATAAACTATCCGCCATGAAAAGAATTCTATTTTTATTCCTGGTTATTTGTTTTTTCGCATCTTGTTCTACGAGTGTTACAACACAACAAGCTGCCAACAGGAGTTATAAAAAAGCCCGTGCCATAAGATAAATTAATTTTGTATTTCAATCTTATGAATTTTGAATATTGCTTTGAGTATGCCAATAACAAAGCATCTTCCGGAAATGAATTATCGGGAGGCAAGATGAAATTGCCCGGCTATAAATAAGTTAATTGGGATGTAGAAAATATCAGATTAAATCTAATGACAAACCAAAAAATGTAACAAGAAAAGGCAATACTAAAGTGCAGTAACCACCACCTATAGCATACACTGTAAAAAAAGCTGCTACCGATACTAAAAAAAGTAACCAATATATCGCTCTAGATTTTTTTGCTGTTTCCATTTGCAGAAAATTTCAACAAATATAGGGTAGAACTGCCAATTCTGAATTTTTTTACTTTAAAATTATGTGTATAAATGACACAATTGATGCTTTTGCTTAAATTGCGCTTATGATTGTGAATTATTTTATACAATACTTTGCCCATTATGGCGAAGGCCTGGTTATTAAGTTATATGATTCAGAAGATAATGAATGGCCCATGCATGTGCAAAACATGGAATACGTAAACCTGCAATACTGGAAGGCTGTAATTGACCTGGATGAACTGGACATTAAGAACAATTTATTTTATAGTTGTTCGATGATCAATAATTACACAGGGGCTGAGTATCTAGTTGTTCCAAAAACAAATTTGGATATTAAATACAAGAAGAAATCAATTAACGTGCATCAGCAAATTATTCAGCAGGAGGATAGGTCAGATGTTTATCATACAAAAGCTTTCGATGTTCTTTTAAAAAAACAGAAACATCCACCCATCAAACATAAAGAAGCCAAAAAACCTACTCATATTTTTAAAGTATATGCACCGCAAATGCAATCCAGGTATGCAGTATGTATTACCGGGAGTGGCGGGCTGCTTAACGATTGGGATAAAGCAAGTCCTTTATTATTAGAAAAGAAAAAAAACTATTGGACCCTTAAACTTAGTTTTGTAAAAGAAAAAATTCCTGTTGAATATAAATTGGCTTTATACGACCTGGAATTAAATACAATTGTGTTTTTCGAAGAAGGGGATAACCGCCTCATTACAGAGGCCGGTGACCCGGATCAGCCCAATATCCTTATCTTAAATGCAGCTTTTAATAAATATAGTTGGCGGGGTACAGGAGTAAACGTACCTGTATTTTCACTTCGTTCCCGCAATAGTTGGGGTATCGGAGATTTTAGTGACCTTTCTTTATTAACGGATTGGGCCTTGCAGACGGGCATCCGTATGATTCAATTGCTGCCGGTAAATGATACAACCGCCACGTCTTCAGAAAAAGATTCATATCCCTATTCTGCCATTTCTCCTTTTGCATTGCACCCGCTTTATTTAGACCTTAATAAATTGGCGTTGAATTATGGCTATCTTTTTTCTAATGAAATAAAAGAAACCATACAACAACTGAATGAAAAAAAAGCAGTGGATTATGAGGCTGTACTGAAATTAAAAACAAAAGCAATAAAGCTTATTTATGCAAATGATAAAAATGCATTTAAAGATGATTTTGCGTTTATGGAATTTTTCGATGTAAACCGGCATTGGTTGGTACCGTATGCTGTATTTTGTTATTTACGGGATAAGAATGGTACGGCTGATTTTAATACATGGCAAGAGCTCGGTGTATATAGTGAAGATGCGGTTCAGGAATTTGCAAGCCCTGATACCCAATACTACGATGAAATTTGTATTCATTATTATATCCAGTTTCATCTTCATCTGCAATTAAAAGATGCTGTTGATTTTGCTCATAAAAAAGGAATTATTTTTAAAGGTGACTTACCCATTGGCATCGGAAGGCATAGTGTGGATAGTTGGATGTACCCACAGCTTTTTCATATGAATTTACAGGCAGGTGCCCCTCCGGATTATTATAGTAAAACAGGACAAAACTGGAGTTTCCCAACTTATAACTGGGAAGCCATGAGCGCTGATGGATATAAATGGTGGCGCCAGCGTATGGAGCATTTGGGTAATTACTTCGATGCTATTCGCATTGATCATGTGCTTGGTTTTTTTAGAATTTGGAGTATACCGCTTTCCAGTATAGAAGGTACATTAGGATTTTTTCAACCTGTTAAGGCAATGCCGGTTTCTTTATTTGGTGATAACGGAATTCATTTTAATAATGACCGGTTTTGTAAGCCATATATTACAGATCATATTTTAAAAGATGAATTTGGGGAAGATATACATTGGGTAAAAGATACTTTTATGTACGCCGGAAACTTTAAAGAAGCGTATGCCACGCAGCACGATATTGTGAAGTTCTTTACAGCAAACCCTCAAAAGAAAAAACTGCAAAATAAATTAATGGATTTGCTTACTGATGTGATCCTGTTATCGGCAGATACAAAAGATCATTATCATTTTCGAATCGGGATGCAACAAACAAGGTCTTACCAACACTTGCCTGCATTTGAAAGATCAGTATTGGACAGGTTATATGATCAGTATTTCTTTAAAGATCAAAATGATCTTTGGGAAAAGGAAGGAGTAAAAAAATTAGAAGCACTCAAATCCACAACAGATATGCTTTTGTGTGCCGAAGACCTGGGTATGATCCCTGAATTTATGGACCGGGTTTTACAGCAGCTTTCTATGCTGGCACTTAAAGTACAGCGGATGCCCAAAAAAGCAACTGATCATTTTTCGGATCCGCAAAAAGCACCTTATCTAAGTGTGGTTACCACTGCAACGCATGATATGAGTACGATGCGGGAATGGTGGGAGCAGGAACGTGAAAACATTCAGCAGTTTTATAATGAAACGCTGGGCCATTATGGGGCAGCCCCGTTTTATTGCGAACCCTGGATTGCTGCCGATATTATAAACCAACATTTACATGCCCCTGCCATGTGGGCAATATTTTTATTGCAAGACCTTTTGGCGATAGATGGTAATATAAGATCAGAAAATGTACGGGAAGAACGCATCAATAACCCGGCCGATCCCAATCATGTATGGAATTACAGGATGCATTTGAATTTAGAAGATATGATGAATCACACTGAGTTCACGCATAAATTAAAAGAGATGGTTTTGCATAGTGGCAGATAATTATTTTTACTATGAAGGTTAGTTATAAGATTTTTCAATTACCATTCAAATATCCTTTCCGCATTTCTAAAGGATTAAAAACAACGCAACCCGTTTTTGTGGTTGAGCTGGAGTACTTTGGAATAAAAGGATATGGAGAAGCGCCGGCCATTGCTTATTATAATATCCCAACACAAAAAATGGCCCAGGACCTGGAACGAAAAAAAATATTTCTTGAAAAATTTTCTTTTTCGGATCCTGAAAGATATTGGCATTACCTGCATCACTTATATCCTAACAATTCATTTTTGGTTTGTGCTTTGGACATGGCAGGATGGGACCTTTATGGAAAATTAAAAAGAAGTGCTTTGCACAAACTTTGGAAATTAGATACTGAAAAAGCGCCCTATACCGATTATACAATTGGTATAGATAGCATTGAAAAAATGCTGGCAAAAATAAAAGAAAACCCCTGGCCCTGTTATAAAATAAAAATGGGCATTCCCGGTGATATGGAAATGATTGTAGCGATCCGCCAACATACCGATGCAGCATTGAGGGTAGACGCCAATGCAGGCTGGATGCCGGATGAAGCATTAGAAAAAATAACGAAACTTCAGCAATTAAAAATTGAATTTGTAGAGCAACCCCTGGCTAAAGACGATTGGGAAGGCATGAAAAAGTTATATGAACATTCTCCACTTCCTTTATTTGCTGATGAATCTTGCGTAGCAGAAGAAGATGTAGATAAATGTGCCGGTTTCTTTCATGGCATCAATATAAAACTTACAAAATGCAGTGGTATTACACCTGCACTAAGAATGATAACCCGTGCCCGTGAATCAGGTTTAAAAATTATGCTGGGCTGTATGAACGAAAGTTCGATTGGCACGGCTGCCATTGCCCAACTGGCGCCTCTGGTGGATTATGTAGATATGGATGGCCCACTGCTCCTGGCAAAGGATATTGCAACGGGTGTTTCTTTTGATGCAGGAAAAATAATATATCCGGAAAGAGATGGCCTGGGTGTGCAAGTACTATGGGATACCTTATCTTCTGAACCCACTGCAGAAGATATGCCTTTGCAAACTTAAGATTTCGTGTCAGGTTATCATTTATTGCACTTGCTTTTACATTGAATCCAATGAATCATTTGTTTGCTTTTAATTTTTTTTTGCTGTATAAATCTTACATTTGAAATTAGGGTAATGATTATGAAATGGCTAAAAAAATTCTTTTTATTGACCGGGACGGAACACTTACGCTGGAGGCGCCTCCAGGCTATCAATTAGATTCATTTGATAAGCTCATTTTTTATCCGTACGTATTTACCTTTATGCACCTCATTGCATCTAAGTTTAATTACGAGTTACTAATGGTTACAAACCAGGATGGCCTTGGCACTGATATGTTTCCTGAAAATACATTTTGGCCGGTGCATCATTTTATTTTAAAGGCATTTGAAAATGAAGGAGTTCATTTTTCTAACGTTTTTATTGATAAAACATTTCCTTATCAGCATATAAACACCCGTAAACCCCAAACCGGGATGCTAACTCAATATTTGAATAACCCCGATTATGATATAAAAGAATCCTTTGTAATTGGCGATCGGCTTACTGACATGCAATTGGCACAAAACCTGGGCTGTAAAGGTATTTGGATCAATAACGATGAAGAATTGGGAGGCTCAGAATTAACAAAGATGGATGTTGCAGCATTGCAAAATACAATAAGCCTGAAAACTAAACATTGGCAGGAAATTTATCTTTTTCTCAAGTCAGAAAATCATTATGAACACTAAAAAACAGGTATCATGCAAAGAAGAAAATTTTTATTAACAACAGGCATTACTGCTGGTGCATTAAGCATGTTACCAGTTGACCAATTGTTTGCAAATGAAAAAGAAACAAAAATTAAATTGGCGATTATAGGTGTGGGAGCCCGTGGTCAAGATCACCTGGACCTGGTTTTACGAAGAGATGATGTGGAACTTGTTGCCATTTGCGATATTGATAACCGTGCCCTTACCGAAAGTAAAGCGTTTATAGAAAAGAAAGGAAGAAAAATGCCGGTGATTTATACAGGTGATGATTATGCCTGGAAGCGGCTTTTGGAAAAAGAAAAATTAGATGGCGTTATTATTGTAACTCCCTGGGAATGGCATAAGCCGATGATCATTGGTGCTATTGAATCTGGTATCAAGTATGTTGCTACAGAAGTTATCCTGGGACTCACTTTGCAAGATCATTGGGATGTTGTAAAAGCAGCAGAGAAAAATAAAGCAAATGTAATGATGCTCGAAAATGTTTGTTACCGCCGGGATGTGATGGCTGTATTAAACATGGTAAGGCAAGGATTGTTTGGTGAACTGATACACTTACAAGGAGGATATCAACATGATTTGAGGGAAGTAAAATTTAATGATGGAGTGCATGTATATGGCCATGGTGTAGAGTTTGGCGCCAAAGGTTATTCAGAAGCGCATTGGCGTACGGAACATTCTGTGCACCGCAATGCAGATTTATATCCTACACATGGCATTGGCCCGATTGCCGAATACATAAATATAAACCGGGGAAACAGGTTTATAACGCTCAATTCATTTTCATCTAAATCAAGAGGGTTACATAATTATATTGTTAAAAAAGGGGGCGAGAATCATCCCAATGCAAAAGTGAATTTTAAGTTAGGTGATATTGTTACTACGCAAATAAATTGTGCCAATGGCGAAACTGTTTTGTTGCAGCATGATACCAACCTGCCACGCCCTTATTCATTGGGCTTTCGGGTGCAGGGTACCGAAGGGTTATGGATGGATATCAATAAAGGGATTTATATCCAGGATAAATCAAAGCCGCATACCTGGGACGATCAAAAGAAATGGTTAGACCAATATGATCACCCGTTATGGGTACGCTGGAGCAAGGATACAGAAGGCGCCGGGCATGGTGGTATGGACTTTTTTGTGATTCACGCATTTATAGAAAGTATAAAAAGGAAACTACCAACACCCATGGATGTATATGATGCAGCAACCTGGAGCGCTATTACGCCGTTGAGTGAAAAATCTATTGAATTGGGAAATGAAACCGTTGAGTTCCCTGATTTTACAGGTGGCCAATGGATGTATCGTAAACCTGTATTTGCACTGAATGATGAATATTAAAAACCGGCTATAAAAAAAGAGGAAGATAATATTCACGGTTATAATTTACATATAAAAAAAGAGCTGTATCACTACAGCTCTTTTACGTATCAATTAATTGTTATTATGGTGTAATCGTAACTGTTTGGTTATTTTCATCCAATAAAACAGTGTATGTACCCGATGTAACAGGTGTTTTAAAGTTGTTGCCCCCGTTAAACTGGATAGGCCTTGGTGTACCTGTTGCGGTACTTTGGCCGCTATTGTCTTCGTAATCAAAATCGCCCCATTGGTTACCGGCCAGGAATTTTATTTCTTTCCCGCCAATTAGTGCAAGGGTTAAGCTCCATTTTCCATTACCGAGGTAAGTCATTTGAGGGCTGTTTCCCGGATCCCATTCATTTACGCCTTGCATCCCATTTCCTACGATCCTCATTTCTGTTGCGTTCATAATTTGGTATGTGGGCCCGGTAGCATAATTGGTGCCATCCCAAATAACCCTTCTTGCACCTGCCGTAGCAATGTCAGAAAAATTATCTCCATTTATTTGTAATGGGCTACCACTTGGCTGGCTTGTACCATAACTCCGGGTTTCAGATGGGGTATTGCTACCATTGTTCCATTCGTTATTATCAATCAATTTCCAACCACCGGTCATAAAGTCTTGTACACCGCAAAATAAATTAGTGCTGGTAAAACCCATTTTATTGTTAGGGAATACTGCTGGTGGGTTCCAATCAGCATGTGTAGCGCCGCCTACAAAACCCATTCTTCCTTCTTTAACATCAAATTTTAAAGTGCTGCGGTTCATAGACACCCTATAAATACCAGCAGATGCAATGTTGATATTTGCGCCGCCTGGTGCTAAGTTTCCACCACCTCCATCGCCATAATCTGGCTGGCCCCATGCTGTACCTTGTAAGAATTTGAATTCACCGGCAGGGAGTTGAAGATAGATGTAATACATATTATTTAATAAGCCAGGCCTTTTATCAGGAATCATTTTTACTCCATTCGAGGGATCCCAACCCTGAAAGGCTCCCACCATGTACATGGATACTTCACGGATGATGTGAAGTTCATTATAATACATGGCCTGTGCTTTAAAAGTACTGGCCATGGCAATTACAGTCCATTGTAATTCTGCTACCTGGCCCACATCAGAAAATCCATTAGCATTTAATGCATCACTCATGTCCTGGTAAGAAATATCAGCGAGGGTATCTGTTCCATTTGTATTAGCATCAAAAGAGAACAGGGGTGTAGAAAAGTTAGGTGTAATGGCATTCCCATTTCCGTCGTATTGTTTTTTTACAAATACTACTTTGTATGTTACTGCATTGGATGCAGGTGTTGCTGTAGCCTTTTGCCATTTAAAATGTAGAAAATTACTGGAAGAAATGGGGGCCATATTAAAAACATCGGTACTTGATACCGGAGAGAATATGGTAAATGCGGATATCCCGATTCCAAAGCGGGTGATCTTTACATTAAAGGGAGTAGCTGTTACTTCAGTACCGGTACTGTTTGAGGCGGTTACTGTCCAGCTTAATTCTGCCTCAGCATTGGCGCCAATACCGGCGCTCGCCAAAGCGGCATCTAAATCAGCATGGGTAACTGTAACTTGAGTTGCAGCACCGTTGTTCATAGAGAGGCCTTGCCAGATGGGGGCTGTATTATTACTGTTACGTAAAGATACTTTTACGGTATATTTTACAGGAGAGCTGTCTCCCTGTGCAGCCGTACTCCAACTGAATACAACCGGGGTAGCCGGGGCAGCAGAGTTCAACATGATTACCTGATTATCGCCGGGAGAAAGCAAACGGAAAGTTCCGATTGATTCACCAGTACTATTATAATCAAAATCAAATTTTTTGCAGGATACCCCCAGCAGGATAAGTGCTATTAGAAGGCTTGCAAATGATAAATATTTTTTCATATTCTTTTAATTATTCTTTATTAACTAGTGTAGTATATCAAAATTTTTAGTGTTCTCAGAACCCGAAACAGTGATGGGGTTACCATTTAAATCGTAGTATGATCCGTTAACGGTATAGGTAAAATAGGTTAAAGTAACGCCGGCAGGAATTTCAAAAGCCATGGCCGGAATAAAACTTACTTTGTAAATACCGCTTTGTATCATTTGAACTGGTATTGCAACACTTGAACCTACTTGCCCATTGGCATCAAAACCTTTTACTGTAATAGTAGTAGGAGCCATACGGCTTTCATTAATAGAAGTGGCCAATCCCTGGTAAAAATAAATACTTATCGCATCTGTTTGATCGGCTTTGCTTGGGAATAAACGATAAATAGATGGCACATAATTTACTGCAGCAAAGGGAAATTTTGGTGAGTCGGCAGTTTGTTTACTCCCGGTTTTTGTTTTTACAATAAATTGAAAATTTTTCAATTGGCCGGGTGTAAGGCCATACATGGCTGACCCTGTCATTGTAAATGACCAAACGGTTCCGCTTACATGTGTGAATTTTGCAATATCCGGTGAATTGCCCCAGTCTGTATTGGTCAATCCATCTCTTCCGGGAAATGAAGATCCTTCATCTTTGTTGCACCATGTCCAAATGTATAAGTCTGTTTCAGCGTCTAATGGTGTGCCTGCAACATCAATGGTAAATGTAAATTGTTCATCACCCGCAAAGCTGGCAGGTGTAAACGTCACCGTGTTAAATTGAGCATGGGCCAGGCCGGAGCTCAATAAGAAAATTGTGGTTAATATTAATAATTTGCGCATTGCTTATTGTTTAATTTTTTTGAAATGCATAGTCATATTGTATTACGGGTTTAGCACCTTCGTAACGAATACGGCTAAGGCCGAATTGATTGGCAGATAAGTAATTTAAATTATAAAGTACCAGTTTAGTCGTATCGGTACCATTTATTAAATTCAGTTTACCGGGCGTTAAATTATTATCTAATGTCCAGGTGCCGGCTGTAAGATTAAATACAGGTGGGGCAGATCCGTAATCAATTGCAAAAGTTCCCGGAGCGGTACCATTTAAACTTAAAGTAAGTTTTATAGAACTAAAAGGGGCAATGCCGGTAATGTTTTGAGAAATTAAATTCACATTTGGATTTGCAGGATCATTATAATTATAATTTTTTGCAAACAAATCAGTTTGGGTAACAGAATTTAAAGTCCAGGTTCCGGAAAGTTGTTTCACCCGGTCTTGCTGTGTACCCACAGTAAAGTCATTGTCTGGGGTACAACCCATAAAGGCAATGACGAAAATGATGAATAAGAAAGATAATTTTTTCATTGTATTAATTTTAGTTGCAACCACCAATAGGGTTTTGTTCAAATGAATTATAATTTACTTCGTTGCTGGGGAAGGGGAATATAAGGCCGGGGCAATTAAATATTGCACCACGGATCATTACATTTTCTCCGTTTCCACCTTCACGCTTTAGTTCCTGTGTACGGTTACCTTCTCCCACCAGTTCTAAATTACGTTCTCTTCTTACGGCTTCTTTTAATACCGTTGCATTCGCATTTAGAGGTAATAAAAGAGAGGACGAGGCCCCGTATGCACGGGTCATAATGTCATTGATATCTGTAATGCCTACCGATAGGTTTTGATTTTGTTCTGCAGCAGATTCTGCCCTGATTAATTTTAATTCAGTGACCAGGATTACAGGAAGTTCTACAGAGTTAGAATCAAATTTATTTAAAAGATAAAAACCTGTTTTGGTAGAATACCATGCGGCACGTACATCTGTAGCAACTGCTTTACCTTTTGTATAAGCGTCATTGGTAATGGTAAGGGCCGGTAAAGCCGATCCGGTAGTCCTGTAATTACCCAGTAACCTTTGGAAACGGCCTTGTGTATTGTTTGATTCATATACCAATTGAAAAACTGCTTCTGGGGTACCTGCAGAAGAATAACGATGTGAATAATCGGCATCAAATCCAAACCCTCCATTTTCTATTACATCATTGGCGTACAGGTAAGCGTTACTAAAGTCATTCATTTGAAAATATACCCTTGCTAAAATGGCTTTAGCACTCCACTTAGTTGCGTACACACCATTTGTAGCGGGCAATAAAGTATCTGCTTTTTTTAAATCTGAAATAATTTGCTGATATACTTCTTCTACACTACTTCTTTGTATGGGCGCTCTTTCTGGTGATAAGCGAATAGGGATGCCTGGTTGGGTATTATTGCCTCCTTTTTTATATGGCTGCGCATACAGGCGAACCAGGTCGAACAAACTCAGGCCTCTTAAAAAATGTGCCTGACCTGCTATTTCATCTTTTGCTGCGGCACTTGCGTTGGCCAGGTATTTTAATGTTTGGTTGGCTTGCAAAATGGGTTTATTCATTTGGCCATACATGGCAGAAATACCGGGGTTGAAGATATTTGTATTTCTATTGTAGGTAGATAAATAATCACCATTCAGGGTACTTCCGTTAATCAGGTCGCCCAATAGTTCGTTGTACACCTGGAAGCTTCCTCCATAATAATCATCTTGTGCCAAAGCATAGTATCCGGAATTGATCAATGCTTTTAGATCGGCATCATTTTTTGCGATAGAATCTTCAGTAACAAATCCTATGGGATCCAAATCAACTACTTTATCACAAGAACTAAATGTAAGCAATGAGGCAGCGCCTGTAATTGCTAAAGTGGATCTTATTAATATTTTGATATTCATTTTTTAAAAATTTTGTAATGTTTAAAAGTTCACATTTAAGCCAAACTGAACAGTTTTGGCCTGGGGCGCTGTTAGGTAAGTAACATTGGGGCTCATATTCCTGTCTGCTGTACCACCATCAGCATCCCTGTTCACTTCAGGATCACCTCCTTTGTATTTAGTCCATAAGAAAAGGTTGGTGCCGGTAAGGAATACACGGATATTTTCAATCTTAATTTTTCTGAGTGCATCAGACTTAAAATTATAGGCAACTGTAAGTTCCCTTAAACGTAGGTAATCTGCATTATACAAGAACATGTTTGAGCTAAACAAAGATGGGTTGCCAACGCCGGGATATAGGTCGTAAGTAAAACGGGGATATAGCGTTTGATCTCCGGGTTTGGTCCATCGGTCTAAAAATTCTCTGCGAATATTCCAGTTTTGTCCGCTGCTGGCGCCTAAGAATTGATTTTTACCAGAGTTGTCCCAAATATCTAAACCAGTAGAAAAAGCAAATAAAGTATTTAATTCAAAACCTTTATAATACAAATTACCGCCAAAACCACCCGTCCAGTCAGGAATTAATTTACCTGCGGGCCTCCTGCTTGTAGCTACATCAGGAAATACTTTAGTGATTTTTCCATCTTTATCTAACCATAAAGGAAGACCATCTGTAGGATCTACTCCTTTATATATAATACTGTAAGAAGTGCCTAAAGGGTAGCCAACCAAAACCCTTGTTTCATTGGTACCACTTTGAATAGCATCGGGAGCATAGCCACCTGCATCTAATACCACGTTGGTATTATGTGCCGTATTAATGAAGAAATTTAAACGAAGGTCTTTTTGTTGTATGGCCCTAAAGTTTAAGGCTATTTCCACACCTTCATTTCTTACTTTTCCTACGTTTTGATATATAGTAGATCCGCCAATACCATAACCTTCTTCCAGGCCAATATTCATCAAAACATCTTTACTTAATTTATTGTAGTAAGAGATGTCGCCGGTAAGTTTGTTTTTAAATAAACCAAATTCTACACCGGCATCAAAATTATTTGCTGTTTCCCATTTTAAATCAGGATTTGCAACCTGTGTTTGGCCGATGGTTCCCTGGCCATTGTATGGTGCATTACCATTTCCTGCACTGGCATTAAAATTATCTAAATACCTAAAGCTCGGGATGGATGCATTACCGGTAATACCATAGCTTGTTCTTAATTTAAAATAATTAATGAATGGTAGCGAAGATTTAAAGAATGATTCATCGCTTAAGATATAACCCAATGAAACGGCAGGGAAGAAA
Organism: Niastella sp.; assembly: GCA_016710595.1. Classification (GTDB taxonomy): domain Bacteria; phylum Bacteroidota; class Bacteroidia; order Chitinophagales; family Chitinophagaceae; genus Ferruginibacter. Next base: position 800,429 of record JADJVM010000008.1, on the reverse strand, counting down.
CCATACTTGTTATTGGGCCCAAATTTAGAAGAACCATCAACCCTTGCCAGGGCTTGTGCAAAAAACTTACCCTTATAATTGTAATTGATACGGGTAAAATAACTGATGAAGCTCCATTGGTCTGCCAGCATAGAATCTTTGTGAGAAATATTGGGATAATTATTTACATAATCAACAGAGGCTTTATCTAACAAAGATTTGTTATCATAAAAAGAAGTGTTTACTGAAGAATCGCTTCTGTAATAATGTAAAACTTCTGTTTGAGATTTTTGATATTCACCACCTAACAGGAATGTTAGTTTATTGTCTGCATTTATTGTTTTATTATAAGTAGCTGTGGCAGAAAAATTATAGTTGGTGATATCTGTTTTCCAGCGTTCTGCACTATTGAAGCTGGTTGCATTGTATATCTTGTTGTTGTTGTAACGATCTGTTAGGTTTTTATAATTATCTAGATTACCGTTTACTTTTACTTCAAGGTTTTGTATGGGTAAGTAAGATAAAGTGAGGCCACCTAATATCCTGTTATCATCAGAGCGGAATTTATTTTCCTTGATAGGTACCAAAGGGTTTGCCTGTGCGGTAGAGTAAGTGCCATCGGTTTTATAAATAGGATAGAAGGGGAGTGCTTCGCCCATTGAGGCACCAATACCACCTGCCCATCCTGCGGGAACCCTGTAGTTTAAGCCTTTATTGTAACTAGACGTTAAAGAAGCTTTGAATTTTTGACTGAAATTATAATCAAAATTTCCCCGGATACTTCCCCTGGTAAATTTATTTCCTATGGCATAGCTCTCATCATTGCCATAAGTACCGCCGATAAATGAACGGAATTTATTTTTACCATAGTTCATTGATAAATTATAATCCTGTGTTACACCGGTATGGGTTAATTCATCGAACCAATTTGTATTTACTTTTTGTGCATCTGCCCAGCTAATGCCACCGGGTAAAGGGGCGGGGCCAGTATGCCCATCATTTTCCCATCCTTCCTGGCGCACTTGTAACCATTCTTCGGTATTTAATAATTTGGGTTTTACAGAGGGTTGTGTAAATCCAATTTTTGTTGAAAAATTAAAACGGGGTTTACCCAGTTTACCTCTTTTAGTGGTAATTAAAATTACCCCATTGGCGCCTCTTGATCCATAAATACCGGCAGCGCCAGCGTCTTTAAGGATGTCAATAGACTCAATGTCTTCCGGGTTAATAGAAGCCAAAGGGCTTTGCGTAAAACCGGAGCGTAATAAATAAGAATTGCTTTTAGAGCTGGATTCCAAAGCAAGTGGATCGGCACTTACCGGGATACCGTCAATAACATACAAAGGATCGCCACCGGCACTCACGGATGCGATACCCCGTATGCGCACATAAGATCCGGCACCTGCCAACCCTGTTGACTGTGATACTTGTACGCCGGCAACACGCCCTTGCAGGCTTGCTTCAAAACTGGGAGCCGCAACAGCGTTGATCTCTGCAGAGCTAACACGGGCAATTGCCCCGGTAACTTCTCTTTTTCTTTGTGTGCCATAACCTACAACTACCACATCGGATAATTGTTTCATTTCTTCATCCATTTTTACATTGGCAGCAGCAGTAGCAGGCACTTGTACCGAACTAAAACCAACTGAAGTAAAAATTAAAACTGAATTTGATTGAGGTACAGAAATTTTGTACGCTCCCTGGATATCTGTTTGAGTACTTGTTTTAGTTCCTTTTACAGATACAGTGACACCTCTTATGGGCTCACCATCTTTTGAATTGGTTACTTTACCGGTAACCACATTTTGTGCAAAACTTGTAAGGGATAAACCCATAAACAGTAGTAATGCAGTAAAAATCCTGGTAAGTGATTCTTTACTTTTTTTCATAATGCAAACTTGTCGTTTAATTGATAATAAACAATGTGTAATTATTACACAATATTAAGCTATTTTAAAATATCTGTTAACATTTTATTATAATAATTTTTTCTCATTTTTATATGTGTAATTAATACTATATAAATTTTAAAATTTGTTGTTGTATGTTATGCATAAATTATTAAAAATCAATCCCAATCCACGTTTTCTTATTTTTTTCGTATTTCTTAAAATTAAATTGGTAAAGTTTTCCCGGCCGGTGCGGTACGTCTTTTTCCATTTCATTTAAATCTGTAAGTAAATTCATTGAGAAAAATTTCTTCCTGAAATTACGCCTGTCCATTTTAAGGTCTAAAATAGATTCATATAAATTCTGCAGTTCCCGCAATGAAAATTTTTTGGGTAATAAATTAAAACCAAGCGGATGCTCCTGAATCCTTTTTTGTAACCGCTTATAACAGGTATCAAATATTTCCTGGTGATCGAATGCCAGGTCGGTTACTGTTTTTACATCTTGCCAATGCAATTCATTATCCAGAATTTTTAATTTATGATGTTCTACATTTATTAGGGAGTAATAAGCTACGGTTACTACCCGGCCGGCAGGATGCCTTTTAACAGTACCAAAAGTATGCACCTGTTCCAGGAAGATATCATCTAAACCGGTACGTTGATGTAATACCCGGTAGGCAGCGCTGTCAAGGTCTTCATTTGGTTTTATAAGATCTCCCAGTAAAGACCATTTCTCCTTGTACTTTTTAAGATCACTTCTTATTAATAATACCTTCAGTTTATTTTCTTCAAAACCAAAAATTACACAGTCCACAGATAAGGCAATACGATTGGTATTTTCAACTTCGGATTGAATGGCCTGCATTGTTTTTGATGCATGGAGCATGGCTTTTATATCATCTGCTGTCATACTTTTTGTATTAAAGTTTTTTGATAAATGGAAGGCTGTTTTGTTTTTTGTTTTGGCTTATCCTGATGTAATATACCCCTGCTGAAAGATTGCTCAATTGTTTTTGAAATGAAAATGAATATTGCCCCGCTATCTGAGATTGTTCAAATAATTTCTTCAGCAGCTTGCCCTGGGCATCCACGATGCTGATATGAACCATACCATTTTGGCTAAGGCTATAATCAATAGTCCCTGCATTAAAAATAGGATTGGGTGATAGCTTTATTCCAATTCCATTTTTAATGTGTGTAATGGTTTCATTGCGGTTATCTGTGGTAAATTGGCTGCTGCTGTATTGCCCGCTATTGCTTGCATTACAATTGGCACTCACACGCCAATCGTAGGTTACGCCCATACTCAGTCCATTTATTTCAATACTCGTTTCAGTAATATTACTGGCCAGTGTTATCCAGTTTGATTGAGAGCTTGGTTTATAATCTATGGTATAGAAATTGCCTGGCTGGCCAGACCATGATAAGGTTGCTCCCTGCATGGTTATTTGGCTAGCGTTTAAAGCCACCGGCAATTGCGGTGTTGGTATTACCGTTACGGCAATTGAAGCCCTTGGGCTTTCACCGCAGGTATTAGATTGTGAAGCATAATAATAAAAAGTACCGGCAGTGGTAGTTAACGGGGTGGGAGCTGTTGAAGTTCCCGTTCCGCCAGTTGCGGTATTGTACCATACAATATTAGTACCTGTTGCAGATAAAGGAATGGCGGTTGTATTTTGGCAATAACTTATTGCTGTTGATACGCCTGGCGCTTCGGGTAAAGGATTTATGATGACGGTAATGGTTGCCCGCTGGCTTTCGCAGGTTCCTGCCGTTTGGCTTACATAATAATTATAGCTACCAGCAGTGGTAGTAACGGGGACGGGTGCCGTAGTACTTCCGCTTCCGCCTGTTGCCGCATTGTACCATAATAAATTGTTACCTGTTGCAGAAAGTGCCGTAGCGGCTGCATTTTGGCAATAAGTTACCGGTGTGTTTACAATCGGCGCAGCCGGTGCCGGGTTTATGTTTACAGTAATGAGAGCCCGTGGGCTTTCACAGCCAGCATTTGATTGGCTTACATAATAATTTACCGTTCCGGAAATTGACGTATTGGGTATTGGTGAAGTTGTACTGCTTGTACCACCTGTTGCGGTATTGTACCAAAGTAAATTGGTGCCTGTTGCCGTGAGTGCAGTAGCTGTTGCATTTTGGCAATAGTTTACCGGGCTGTTTACTGCCGGTGCAGCAGGAATTGCATTTACTTGCACTACTATTTGAGCCCTTGGGCTTTCGCCACAGCTTTGGGTTTGCGATACATAGTAGGTAGTATTCCCAACATTTGTAGTAGATGGTATTGGAGCCGTTGGGCTACCGGTGCCTCCCGTTGCAGCACTGTACCAAAGTAAATTGGAACCTGTTGCCGTAAGCGCTATAGCCGTTGTTCCCTGGCAATAAATAACCGGAGAAGTAACAGTTGGCGCAGGAGTACTTGCGGTAATGTTTACAGTAATGATTGCCCTGGGACTTTCGCAGCCACCTGTTGTTTGACTTACATAATAATTAGTATTTCCAATTACGGTAGTTGGTGGTATGGGCGCTGTAGCAGAGCCTGTACCACCGGTTGCCGTTGCATACCATAATAAAGCAGTTCCTGTTGCCGTTAATGCCGATGCAGTTGCATTTTGGCAATAATTTACCGGGCTGTTCGCCGTGGGCGCTGCTGGGGTAGCATTTACAATAACCGCAATGGCTGCCCTGGGACCTTCGCATCCGTTTAAAGTTTGGCTTACATAATAGGTAATCGTACCCACTGCTGACGTATTGGGTGTTGGTGCAGTTGAACTACCCGTACCACCCGTTGCCGTTGTGTACCATAGCAGAGCAGTTCCGGTTGCTGTTAATGCTGTTGCAGTTGCATTTTGGCAATATGTTACTATAGCTGTTGCATTTGGAGCGGGCGTACTGCAAGTAGCATGATTTACATACACTTTATATTCACCGGGATTTAAGTGAATTGCCTGGGATGATCCGGTAGCTGAAATGGTTTCGGAAGAAAAATAATTATACCAGGTTCCCGTTGCAGGAAATGTAACCGTAACATCCTGTGCCGTAACATCAAAATTGGCAACAGCAACTACTGATTGGTCTGTATTGCTGATGATCAAAGATTTCTTTAAATCATTGCCAAGGTTGCCGCTAATGGTATTGCTTAAAAAAGTATTTGGGTATTGTTTGCGTAATTGGTTGAGACCGGCAATTACATCATATATTTTTTTTCTACCGGTTTCAGCAATATAATTCCATAAGGGCGGTTTTGGGCTTAGCCTGCACTGATCGTTACCGTAAGGGGCCGGCACGGTACCGTCTTCGCACATAAAAATTGATTTGTCGTATCCCAGTTCACCAAATTCCCAAATCATTTTAGGCCCTGGCACCAATAATAAGAAAGGCATCATGGCTTCTGTTCTGGCTAAAGCGACCTGTAAATTTTTTACATCATGCGCCGGGTTGGTTGAGTTCCCAAATGTGAGGTTTTTATACATGATGCGTTCTTCATCATGGCTTTCGGCGTAGGTAACCAGGTGTGGTTGCGTCCATCCCGGGCGGTTTTTATAAAATGCACGGCTTATATCAGAACTACTGGCATAGCCCATTGTGTTTTGATTGTATGGATCAGTCATCTTGCCCCAAAGCAACATGCCCCGGCTGGATAGGTCAGATTCTTCATCATCATTTCCTAAATGTTCTAAAATGCAATATGAACCTGTACTAACGGTTTGGGTACTGTCGTAGTAGCGTTGCCAAATAGCAACCCGGCTGGCGTCATATTGATTCCATGCCGAAACTGAAGTCGTTACATGCTGGGTAAACCCTTTTGATAAATCCCAGCGGAACCCATCCAATTTATAGTCAGTAAGCCAATGACGAATAAAACGGCTTACCATATATTTTGTAGCTTCAGACTCATGGTTAAAGTCGTTGAATACACTAAAAGGATGGGTAGCCGTTACATTGAAAAATGGACTATTCGTAGCCGGTGTATTGTTGGCATTATTCCACCAAAGTTGAGCAAGCGGGCTTAAGCCGGTGGCCTGGTTTAAAACGGCATCCATAATTATCGCCATGCCTTTGCTATGGGCAGAATCAATAAACCTTTTTAAATTATTCTTTGTACCATAGGCTTTGTCGGGAGCAAAAAAGAAATCCGGGTTATAACCCCAACTGCTGTTGCCTTCAAACTCATTGAAGGGCATTATTTCGATGGCATTCACACCCAGGTTTTTTAAATAATTTAAAGTATCGGTAAGCGTTTGCCAATTGCCTGTGGCTAAAAAATCACGCACAAGTAATTCATATATCACCAGGTTCTTTTTATCGGGCCTTGTATAGCTGTTGCCACTCCAATTATAGAGCGGAGCTCCTGTTTGAAAAGTACTTACAATACCTGTAGTAAGTCCCGTGGGATATGCAGGTAACGCAGGGAAGGTAGCAGCTGGAATATATTGATCGTTGTTGGGGTCTAATATTAATTCAGTATATGGATCGGCTATCTTGATTGTGTCATCTACAATATATTGGTATTTATATAAGGTACCGGGTGTAAGCCCGCTAAGGGTAATAAAATAGCGGTTGCCATCGGGGGTGCGTTTCATTTGATTGGCACAAGTGACTTGCCAGTTTGAGAAATCACCAATTACTACCGCCGAAGTTTTAAATGGTGCAAACAATACCAGGGTTACCGAGGTTTGATCAGCACTGTAATTAATTCCATCCTGCACACCTGCGGGCAATGGCGCAACAACAGTAGCCTGGGCTACATTAAAACTAAAAGAATCTTTTATGGTATTACCAGCAACGGTACCGGTAAGAATTATTTTTTGATCGCAGGTGCTTGTAATGTTGGCATTGGCGCTGATGCTTGTGTTATTTGTGGCCGTACCAAATACAGTTCCATTTAATGAAAGTGATAGATCAGCATTTTCAGAACTTACGCCGGTAACAGCGATAGATTGGCCAACTGTAGCATTGATGGGTTCTAACCACGGGATATAGCGGGGCTCAAATGGGGGTAAATTAAAACGAACGGCAAGGGCATTGCTGTACACGGGGACATACATATCGCTCCCATCGCTGTTTACTTGTTTTTGAGAACCGGAGGCATTCCGGAAGATAATTGCAATCTTTTGGATTGTTTCACCCGCAGCGACCCCGAAAAAACCATTCAGGTTTGTAATTGTATATTGGTATTTGTTGGCCCCCAACGGAGTGGCTTTTGCCGCTGGAGTGGTACTGCCCCATGTAAATGGAACATGCTTCCAATCTCCGGCACCGGAACTTAGGTTGGTAATAACACCTATATGAACATAAATATTATTTGAATTTCCTCCCTCGTAATTTAATAACCCCTGGTTGCCCTTATTACAATCTACAGTAATAGATATGCCGCCGGTTGCATTAGCAAATTCGGGAGCCCAACTTAATAAACGCTGTGCCTGGGTACTATAATAAAAGAGGAATGAAAAAATAAAAAGGTATAGCTTTTTCATACGCAAGTCAATTTAATGTGTAATATTAACACATTATTTTAATATGACCTGATTTGACATTCTCTTTTTGTCCGGATGTGGAAAAACTTTGAAAGTATTTAAATAAAATGCAGGCATTCTATCCTTATTAATTCATTTTCAATACTTTCATGCTCATTGGTTCTATTGAGAAATGTGTTGTATAAACCTGGTTGTTTATTACATCTTCAGCAATGGTGCTGCTTTTTGTTCTTTCTTTATAATCTGCAAAATTAATTTCTTTTGGTTTATCCGATGTATTCATCACACACATCACCGTTTCATTATCAGTATATCTAAAATACACATACAGTCCATCTACGGGAATATATTGCATGAGTTTCCCGGTTGTGAGGGCAGCAGATTGTTTGCGGAAAATGGCTAATTTTTTAATATGGTTAAAGAGGATGTTTTCTTTATTTGTTCGGCCTGCCGGTAAAAATTTATTCACAGAATCTGTTTTCCATCCACCCAAAAAATCCTGGCGTACATATCCATCATTGGGAGATGTGGTTCCGGTCATTAATATCTCATCACCATAATATAGTTGGGGTACGCCCCTGAAAGTAAGCAGCCAACTCATGGCTATTTTATATTTTGCGGTATCTTCATTTACGATAGAATAAAATCGGGGTAAATCATGATTGTCTAAAAAAATTACTTGCCGCATGGGATTTTTATAAACAAAGTCGTAAGCTGCGGTATTGTAAATTTTTGTTACGCCTTCGGTCCATCCAAATTTTTCATTCAGTGCAGGTTGAATACCGTAAAACAATAATTGAAAATCGGTGGTTGACTGTAAATTGCTTTTAAACTGGATATTTAAATTGCTTTCACAAAAATAAGCCTGGTTTAATACGCCATGCACCCATGTTTCACCAAAAATACTGATATGTGGGTATTCATTATACATTGCCTGGTTGCAATGGTTCATAAAGTTAAGATCATTATAAGCATAAGTATCAATACGCCATCCATCAATACCAAATTCTTCTACACTCCAAAGTGCATTTTGAATTAAAAAGTTTTCAACAAAAGAATTTTTTTGATTCCAATCGGGCATTGATTTTACAAACCAGCCATTAAAAAAAATATCTTTTTGGTCTTGTGAAGCATAGGGATCAAATACAACCTGGTCTTTATAACTTGTTTGTGTAAATTGTGGCCACCTGTGAAACCAACTGCTATCGGGCTGATCCTGGTAAAGGATATGGTACAGGCCACAATGGTTATAAATAGCATCCTGAATGAGTTTCATTCCTTTTGCATGAATGGCATTTGCCAAATTTTTATACGCTTCATCGCCCCCCAGGCGAGCATCTACTTTATAATGATCAGTAATGGCATAGCCATGTTCGGTACGATTGGGCATATCATTTTCTAAAACCGGATTTAGCCATAATGCTGTAACACCCAGGTCTTGCAAATAATCTAAATGATTTTGAATTCCTTTTAAATCTCCGCCGTGGCGATTAAATACCGTATCTCTTCGTAATGTTTGATCCCGCATACCCACTACCCGGTCATTGGTTTCATCGCCGTTGCTAAACCGATCGGGCATGATGAGGTACATCAGGTCGCTCGCATTTACACCTTGTGCATAAGAAATTCCGTTTCCGCTGCGCCGTTTATCTAATGGCCAAAAAACGGTTTGGGTGATACCACCACTGCTAAAATTTATTTTTACATCACCCGTTTTAGCTGTTGGCGAAATGAGCAGGTCGAGTGCCAGGTATCGTTTGTTTTGAAATTTATTTATTTTTTGTATGCTGATACCTGCATGTTTAATGGATACTTTACAATCTGCAATGTCTTTATCAGCATGAACCAAAACCTGTATCTTATTCCACTTCATGCCAACCCACCAATTGGTAGGATATAAATGGATGGACGCATCCTGTGCATTACCATAAAAAAGGGAAAAGCTAATGGTTATAAATAGAATAAGTTTTTTCATTTAATGTATCATTTATGGATTGTATATTACACTGGTCGCTCATTGATCTCAATCTTTTCCAATGCCGTTTCATCAACCGGTTTTTTGTTTTCTTTTATCATAACCATACAAATGATGGCTGCTAAAACCATTAAGAAACCGCCGGATTGTACTGCCAACATACGATCATTATGCAATACATTTTTCATTAACCATCCAAAACCTAAAGACGCAATAATTTCCGGTAAAACAATAAAAAAATTAAAAATACCCATATAGATGCCCACTTTATCTCTTGGTAATACCCCGCTCAGCATGGCATAGGGCATAGAAAGTATGCTTGCCCAGGCAATACCGATACCCGTCATACATCCGTATAACATATATTTATTTTGAACCCAGGCCACACTAATAAGGCCGATTGCGCCACAAAGCAAGCATAAGCTATGTGTAAGTTTCCTGCCTAAACGATCGGCAATAGAAGGTAACACCAATGCAAACAAAAATGTAATTACGCTATAAAATGAAAGCGTTAAACTTCCAAAATCAGCGCCATGTGCATATACCGGATCATTGGCATCGGTACCCCCAAATACATTTACAGCTACTGCCGTAGTGTAATAAAACCACATTAAAAAAAGGCCCGGCCAGGTAAAAAATTGTACCAGGGCAATTGATTTCATTCGGGGTGGCATATTGGTAAGTGCATGCCAAATTTCTTTAGCGCCCCCACCAAAACCTTTGTTAGATTCTTTTATTTTGTCTTTAAAACCCAAATCAGATGGCGGATATTCTTTGCTAGTAAAAACCGTATATAAAACAGAGGCAAGAAAGAAAAAAGCGCCAATGTAAAATGAGTATTTTACATTTTCGGGGATATTACCCTCCGTTGCGGTATTGGTAAGATGAAAAATATTATTCATTGCCCAGGGCAGGGCAGAAGCGATACTGCCACCCAGGCCAATCATAAAACTTTGCATGATAAAACCTTTATTCACCTGGCTATCGGGTAGTTTATCTGTAACAAATGCACGAAAGGGTTCCATGGCAACATTTCCAAAAACATCCAATACCCACAACAGCCCTGCAGCCATCCATAGCACGCTGCTATGCGGCATAAATATTAAAGCAATAGAGCTTAATATGGCGCCAATCATAAAGTACGGCCTTCTTCTTCCATACTTAGGATGCCAGGTACGGTCACTCAAATACCCAATAACGGGCTGCACCAATAAGCCGGTGAGTGGTGCTGCTAAAAAAAGTAATGGAACCTGGTCAGGATTAGCACCCAGGTTTTCATATATGCGCCCCATATTGGCCCGTTGCAGGTCCCAGCCAAACTGGATTCCAAAAAAGCCAACGCTCATATTGATGATTTCTACAACAGATAGTTTTGGTTTGTTTTCGAATGAAGCAGTGCTCATGCAATCGTTTTAAAATGATAATAATTATTTCAAATGGCTGTTTCTAAGTGTATTTTTTACACAATATTTAAAAGTACATAAAATATGTACTGAAACAATAAATACGAATTTAATTTTTAAGCACAAAATGGCAGAGATAATTGAAACCCCCGTTTAAAATAATACAGGCTTACATGCTGTAGTATATAATGGCCATGGAATTTGTAAGAGAGTTTTTGTTCCTTACTGCTTTTGGGTATTTCGGTTTTTAAGCCGGGAAGTGTATATCGCAATGAGTATAGGAATACAGATAGCTGTGATGATCCATTTACCTTCAGATTTAAAGAACAGGCCAGTTCTGTATAAGAAACCTTCTTTCCCGTAAATGGTGATGGGTATATTCCGGGCGGGCAGGTTTACTACTTCTCCATCTTTTTCAATAACATTTATTGATAATTTTAATTCTTTTAAGCCGGGTGATAAGGGTGTAAGTTTCCATTGCCAGTAAGCTTTGGATCTTTTGCCCGAAATACTTTGCACTTCAGCTTCCGGGCCGCCTATCAGTTCTATTTCAAAACCTTTGCCTACGCTGCTGTTCATGTCTATTAAACGGGCTTTCATTTTACTGCCAAACTCCATACTGGTATCATAAATGATATTGTTGTTTGATGCATTTGATTGTTCTAATGCTTCTTCTTTGAGGGTAGAAAAAATTTGATTTTTCCCCATCACCAGGGTGGCGATATAACTACGATCTACCAGCATGGTATCGTCTGCATGAAAAACCAAAAGTTCTTTAAACTTTTTCAATAAAACCTTTTCGGGCAATTCATTTGAATTTTCATGAACCGTATTACCTGAATCTTCATGGATACTATTCATTGAACTAATATCCCCGGCTTGCCGGTTTGGCTGGTAACTATCTTCTAAAACGTATTTGCCCTTTGGTAATTCATCTTCTTTAATTGACTGATTGATAGCGATATGAGATTTTTCATCTTTTTGTTGAATACAACCACTTAAAAAGTAAAGTGAAAGGCAAATCAAATAGCGGGTATGCAACATTCTTACTTGTTTTTATCTAAAATAGGTTAGCTCTTTGTCATAAAAAATAATCCAAATGGATTATATGCCAGGAATTTCTTATGTCCTAATTTGGGCTTAATCTAATAAAACTTGTATATGAAAAAGTATCTTCCATTCATCTTAATTATTGCTGGATTATTGATGTCATTTAATGGCCCCCTAACAGGCCTGGTGGCACCTGCCTCACTCGAAGTAAAAATTACACGTCCTCCTATCATCATGCCGGCAGTATATAAAGTTTATGGGAATGAAGATGCGTTAGAAGGAAAGTATAGTTTGTTTAAAATGGTAATTACGAATACCAGTAATGTGCCGGCAAAAAATGTAGAAGTTACTTATAAAGTAAATAATTATTTAGACTGGACCAGCGCTAAAAAAATTCCACTTATTATGCCCGGCCAAACAGTAGTTGTAAATGCCTACCCTGCTTTTCCGGATAAAATTGTAGAAAAAACAACCGATTCAAAAGAAATGGTAAATACACTGGTAAAAGGTAGTAATGTATCGGCCATTGAAAATGATTTTAGTATTCCCATAAAAGGAAGAAATGAATTTATGTACACTTTTTTGCCAAGTGATGAAATTCGTACACCGGATGAATATTTTGATAACATGAAACTGGTGAGTTGTTTTGTAACTCCCGAAGACCCGATCATTAAATATTTCACTCAACAAATACAGGAAAAAGTATTGAAAGGTGAAACCGCATCTGTAACGCAAACTGAGAAAGAGAACCTTCGTTTTATGATGGGGATCTATTATGCTACATTGGTAAGCCACATGGTGTACAGTGGAACATCGGGCGTACCCGCATCTATAAGTGATGTAAATTCTATTGTTCAGAATATACGATTGCCCAGAGAAGTAATAACGGGTAAAACAGGATTGTGTATTGAATTATCTATTATGTATGCAAGTGTGATGGCTTGCGCAGGTATGGAGCCGGTTATTTATATGATTCCCCAACATGCTTATCCCGGGTTTAAATTAAATGGTAATTATTATGCTATTGAAAGTACAGCAATTGGTGGTGAAGGTATCGGCGGATCGCAAAGCCCCGAACAGGCTTATGAAGCAGGCATGAAGGAATTGCAGGTATTTTTTCAAAAAGTGCAGGCTGGCGACCCAAGATATTTTGTAGTAGATGTGAGAGAAGCTATTAAGCAAGGTGCCAATGCGATGGAATTAAAAGATGATCCTTTTTTAAGACAAAAGATAGATGAGATTGCCCGTTCTTTTTCATCAAATGGAGTGGCAGCAAATGTAAATACAGTTCCCAATGCAGGCCCAAATGTAGATAATTCCGGCGGTGGCGGCGGTAATGATGGCGGTGGTGGTAACGGTGGCGGTGGTGGTAATGGTGGTGGTAATGATGGAGGCGGTGGAAATAACCGTGTAATCCCTTCGGGATATAAAGCATATAATGGAGTTGTAAATTTTTATTACCCATCTTCCTGGCGCTTACGAAAAGGGGGCGCAATACCTGAATTAAAAGAAGTTGCCAACAACTCTTCTAATACTGTTTTTACTGAAGTGTATAATTTTAACGGGTATCAAAGTGCGCAACAGGCTTTGCAATATATGCAGCAAGTTATTTCTACTAATTATGGCGGTATGCTGCAATATCAACCCTCGGGGCAAATGAGAAATTATCAGTTATATAGTGGAACTACGCAGGTGAATGATATCTTATTGGGTTGGGTTGCGGCCTTTAAACAATCGAGTGGAGGTATTGTGGGAATTGTGGCAGGTGCAAACCAGCAAGCAGGAAATCAAACAAAAACGGTTGCTAATATTATTAATTCACTCCAATAAATCCAATTCATTTTATGAACTCATTTAATAAAATCACAATTTTTATTTTGCTTTTATTAGGAATGCAAAATATAAGTATTGCCCAAAATACAAAACCCGCTAAAACAAATTTAGAAGTAACCATTAACGAGGTGGGCGATGCCGTTATTCATGTAAATACCAAGTATAATGCTTCTTACTGGGAAATGCTCAAGCAAATGGGCGCATTTGGCGCTTCTGTAATTAAGAATGGTTTTAAAAGGGTATTTCCCAAGTATGAATTAACAGATTTTGAAGTAAAGTCTGATGATATGGAAAGGACAATTGATGCAAAGTTTAAAGTTTTAGGGATGGTAGAAATGAGTAAGAAGGGAAAATGGATTGCTGATTTATCAAGTTCCTCTGATGATACAAAAGATGCAAATATTACTAAACTTTCAGAAAAACAATTTTTGATGATTGATGATGACAATGGCCAAACTTTTAAAATAAATTTACCAGCCGCAGCAAGTAATTCAAAAATTGAAAAAGATAGTTTTGGAAAAGCGATTTTAACCTATAGTTCACCTGTACCGGGTGGTGGGCTGGGTACCTTTTTAAAATATTTTGGTATCCTATTAATGTTAGGTGGTTTGTGGTTATTGTTTAAATCAAAAATAACCGGTGCAGGTAAAAATTTGCTGAAACCCAAAGCGGCAATAAGCCATCGGGCTCCTTTAGAAATTAGTGATTTGAATGTAGAAGGCAATAATCAAACAATAAATATCCCATCAAAAAAAGAAATTGATTAGCATTGAACAGAAAGGGGAAATTGTAAAAGAGCCAATGAAAAGCGGCTCTTTTATTTTGCCGCAGTCTTTTGTATTTCAGGTTTTATCCATCCCCGGCTCAGGCAAAAGGAGAATATATTTGAAAGCCTGGTTACAGACCGGGTAACTTCGGTTAAGGCTGCTGAAACATTTGTTAGTTTTGTATTGTTAGCATCTATTTCATCATTTAGCATACTTAATTTATTGCAGTTGCTTTTTAACTCACCGATGATCCGCTCGTCCATTGTACGGCTGATTTTATTCTGTAATAAATTTATGCTGTAAATCATTTTTGATTTTGCATTCCGCTCTGTGGTGCTAAGCTCAGCGTCCCCCGACTGGTTTAATAATTTTTTCACATTCTCTAATTCGCCAATAACCCGGTAAGCAGAATCAATTTGCATTTTTATATTTTTTTCTTTCTCTTCTTCTGCAGCTTGTTCATTGTAGGCTCCACCCAATGCAGAGTTTGCGCCGTCGTTACTCCTGTGCAAATCGCCAATTAACGATGTGTCAACCGGGTGTTCCGCAATAGAATTTGATGGCTTGTTTTTACAACCCATTTGCAAAATAATGGATACACTTAAAATTAAAACCAGCTTTTTCATCTTTAAGTTTTATAAAGTTTTTAAATAGTGTGATCTAAAATCCTCAAAGCGTGCCTGGGTGTCATTCAAGTCAGCAAAACTCTTGTTTAGTTTTTCTATTTCTGGTGGTAAATCATCGGGTGATACATTATCTTTCATGGCTTGTTCAAAAACATCAAGTGAGGCAACCAGGTTATTGATGCAATACTCCATTTTGTTTATTAATATACCGGCTTCTCTTATTTGCAATTGCCAATTATTATATATCGGCATATAATATTTGTAGTAATTGTAGGGGTTTTGGCCTGCGCTTTTTTCATACGCATTTATATTCGTAAGAAAATCCTGGAAATTCTCTTTTACATACGATGGCATTTCATTCATTTCAGCATGTAACCTCGGGATATCGAATTTTAGAAAATTTTGATAAATATTCTTTAGCAATCCATTGGCCTGGGCAATTGCACTGAACAAATATTTTTTTTGTAAAGACTTTATCTTTTTAGAGCCTATTTCATTTATGATAGAAGCCACAAGCCCGGACGTTTCTGGTGGTATTGAAATGAATTTTGGATTTGTTTTTAGGGAAGTACTATTATAGCGGCTGGTAAGCAAATCAAAAGAAGACTGCCATTCTTTTTTATGTAATGAAAACTTATTCAAATGATCCTTGTCAATTAATGCCAATAAGAACTCACTGTATTTAGTAACTATTTTATGGGCATCTGCAATAGAATCTACAAGGTTTAAAAAAGACAAACGATCAATGAAACCCTGCTCCATATATTCCATCATTTCTGCTGACTTATTGCTGGTAGAAATCAGGCCACTTAATTGTACTTGCTGAGATTGTGATTTAAGCTGGTACATCCTAAAATATATTTCTTCGGGTACCGTACTTACTCCTTTAATTACGGTGGCATAATTTTCTGCCATTACTATTTGATTTGGTTTTATACTGCTGCAAGAAACAATACTTAAAAGGCATGTTACCCCAATAAGTTTATACATTTTTTCTAAAAATTTAAAAGTATTACAGAAAAAAATCGTATTAAGGGATTTGAAAATTATTTACTTACCCCTGTTATTTTTTAAAAATTAAAGATGCAATTTTGGCTTACGATCAATATATTTTACCTCTTTAAAGATAAACTAAAATAGGAATATGACGATGGGTTTAACGGTATTTTTCAGCAATGGTAAAACAAATCCTGTCAGTGATTTTTCGATAGGTTTGGCCGTTCAGTTGCCGGAGCCTTTTAACTCTTTTTCCATCCAGGAGCCTGCCTTTTTCATCAAAAGATTGTGCCCTGTCAAAGTAAGCCAGGATGTAATATTTGGGAGGTGATAGTAAGTACCTGATGAGTTTTGGTTTGATACTGATTAAAACGAGGCGATGCTGGTGATCGTTTACGTAATAATCAAAATTATTGATCCAGGCACAGCTAATACTTTGCATATTTTTAATAAGGTAATAGATCGGCTTTGCCTGGTATCCATATTGGCTTAATGTATCTAACAACCGGGGTTCATCAACTCCCATTTCATAAATGTAAGTGAGGCTATCTGTGATCAGCTCTACCGATACAGTTTGTAATAGCCGATCTGTAAATGCAGCGGAGAAAGGTTTGGTTTTGTAAAGGGCTTTGTAGGATTGCTCAATTACCAATAATTTATTTTTATTGATGTTGTAATAATTCGTAGATACTATTTTAGTACTGCATGAACTCAAAGAATACAGGATACCGAGTAAAACGATATGGGATAATCTTTTTTTCATGAAAGCGTACATTGAGATACCCCAAAAATTATTTTTCGTAAAACTTTGGGGCTTACTTGAATTTGAGTACGATTGCCATAATCCCAATAAATGAGGGTAACCAGGTTGTTTTCTAATTTTATACTTTCTAATATCACATAATGAGTGGGGATGCTATATTTTATTTTATCATGATTTTTTTTATGGATGATGCGGTTATTAATATATAATACCGTAATCCCATTTTTGATTCTTTTTTGCAGGTAGGCCGTCATATCTTTTACCCAGGGCCGTACCAGGTCGCTACCCACACAGCTAACTTTGTAGGGCGTTATTTTTTTTACCATCCGGTTAAATTTGGCAAGGTTTGTTGCTGCCCAAAAACTGTTCTCATCTCCGGGATTGTAGTTACGGTTAAAAAAATTAAGATAGCCTTTAAAATGATCCGCTAAAGTGAGGAACCACATTTGCTCGGCATGGCGAATATCCAGCACTCCTTTAAACCGGAGATCGCCGGCAGAAAGCATTACAGCCTTTGATGGTTTAAAAAAAACTTGATGAAATGTTGCTTCTCCATTTTCAAAGAGTTCTGTCATAAATTGTACATAGCCCAGGGGATCATTATGAATTACCAAATAACTCAAAGCGCCATAGGCACAAAAATTAGTGCTGCGGCCGGGGTAAAAACTAAGGATATCAGTTATGTTTAACCTGAGATTTTCAGTAAATAATTTTGGTTTTACATGAATCCAAAATGAACTGCTGTCTTTTATTTTATGTACATCCAAATATTGAAGCGCTTGTTGGGTGGTAGATAAAGGTGGGGTTTCTGCAACCAAAAACCCGTTATTCCCCAAAAAGAGGATAACAAAAAAGATGAAACCACTATATTTTTTTAATAGATACAGGGCGCTTGATGAATTTGATTAAAACTATAAAATTAATTTCTTTTGTTCAATCATAAAGGAAATATAACAGGTTATAATGTATGCTTCTCTATTTTTGACCTGCCCGATAAGGTTGATTTTTCTAATATATAATCTGTAGAAAGCGTTAAATGGCCCGGCCCGCTGGGAGCTAATGTTAATTTTTGCATTTTTTTTATAAATATTCTTTTTTGGGCTGCTTTCAATTCAGTAAGTGGGAATGCCATATTGTATTCTCCTTCTCTTCCCAATGGACCAATATGATACCAACTAATGGTTTTAATGTGATATTGTTTTTTAAAATGTTGAATCATTTTCAAAATACTGCTATCTGTGGGTACACCGCAACATTCACTGGTAAACATTACCGTAGCTGGGAATTTCATCGTTTGCGCATTCATCATGATATTCATACCCAGTATAAAAATGCCTGTGAGAAATAATTTTTTCATGTTAATATTTTAAATGATCTTTTCTTTTATATATCAAAAATGAGCCCGTTTTTAGTAAGACTTAATGAATGCGCATTCGTTTATTGAATTAATTTAGTTTCAATATAAAAATTTGGATCAATTTCAAAAAGGGTATTTTGATCTTTCCATTTTT
This sequence comes from Niastella sp., assembly GCA_016710595.1. Lineage (GTDB taxonomy): Bacteria > Bacteroidota > Bacteroidia > Chitinophagales > Chitinophagaceae > Ferruginibacter. The sequence continues at coordinate 782,145 of JADJVM010000008.1, read as the reverse complement.
TATATTTGAATTGGGTTCCAGCATTTACCCATTTATTTGAACCTTTTAATTTTACCCGCATTTGAAACCCTTCTATACAATTGGTAAACCGGTAATATAGTTTTTTGTTTTCAAATTTATATTCCAGGATGGGTATTTGAGTAGTGGTAAGGTATTGATCAAAAATTTTGCTAAAATTAATTTTTACAAAGTGGTTAATGTATGATTCTATCTGAGCTGTAGTAACGGTTTGATGATAAAAATCCCGGTTTAAGCCATTCAGCATGGCCCTGAATTTTTTATCATTGTGTATAATCTGGCGGATGGTGTGAATCATAGCGCTTGCTTTATAATACATATCGCCACTTCCTTCTTTGTTTACTCCGTAAGGTCCGATGATGGGAACATCATTTCGTATATTTTTCCGGCATCCAATATTATATGCATTTCCTGCTGCGGTGCCATAATAAAAATCGGTAAACAATGTTTCACTGTAATTTGTAAAGCCTTCATGAATCCACATATCTGCAATATCTTTACTGGTTATATTGTTGCCAAACCATTCATGGCCACTTTCATGAACGATAATAAAATCCCATTTTAATCCTTCGCCTGTGCCGGACAGATCCTTGCCGAGATACCCGTTTTTAAAATGATTTCCATAAGCGATAGCGCTTTGATGCTCCATACCCAAATGTGGCGCTTCTACTAATTTATAACCATCTTCATAAAAAGGGTAGGGGCCAAACCAATATTCAAATGCTTTCATCATTCTATCTGCATCTTTAAATTGGGTTTTAGCTTTTTCTACATTGTAATTTAGTACCCAATAATCCATGGTCAAATTCCCTTTTAAGCCTTTATATATTTCGCCCCAATGGCTGTACTTGCCAATGTATGGAACAATATTGTAATTGTTAATTGGATTTACAACCGCCCAGGTAAATGATTTTCTTTGGTTACTCAATTTTTTTTCTTCAATCATTCGCCCATTTCCCACGCCGATCAATGTATCCGGAACAATTATGGTAAGCGATGCGCCATCATTGGGTTCATCGCTTTGTGAGTCTTTGCATGGGTACCATACGCTTGCGCCGAGGCCCTGGCAGGCAACAGACATCCACGGATTTCCGTCATTGTCTTTTTTCCAGATCCATCCTCCGTCCCAGGGCGCATTCCTGGCTTCTTTTGGCTTACCGCTAAAATAAATGGTAATAGAATCGGTAAACACTTTTTGTAAAACAATATTCGATTTTGGCAATTGTATAAAGAATGCATTTCCATCCCGGTTATAGGTTAAGCTCCGGTTTTGATAGGCTACACTATCAATTTGCATAGGCTCCTGCAAATCAATTTGCATCATGTGTACACCGTTATTGGTAAAACGAATTGTATTTTTGCCTTCTATGTTTTTAGTGTTAAAATCAGGCGCTACCGTAATATTATAATGAGTAACATCCCAATGCTGCCTTGCATACCCAATACTACCCCTAAGTGTATCCTGGTGCGTAAATACAGGCGGCTGTGCCCATACAAGTAGGTTTATAGAAAGAAGAAAAGATAATAAGATATTCTGTTTTTTCATATACCCGTTTTAAATATAAAATTAAGGTATCAGGTGGCTTAATCCATATTTATATGAAGAAAGGTAATTGCAATTAAATATGATGAAATACCAAATGCTTGTTATATTTTTAAGGGTATGAAAATGCTGGTATTATTTTGTTTTTTTGGGATTTTGTTGTGTAGTTGTAAAGACCATGTACATGCCGGTAAAAAAATATTTCGATATAATGAATCAACCGGTATTGCTTCCTTAGATCCTGCTTTTGCCCGAAACCAATCAGTAATGTGGGCCATTCACCAATTATATAATACGCTGGTAGAAGTAGATGATAGTTTACAAATAAGACCATCACTGGCTACAGCCTGGGAATTTTCAAATGATAAAAAAACGATTACATTTCATTTACGAACCGATATTATTTTTCACAACGATCCTGTTTTTAATAATACAATAAGGAAATTAACGGCAAGTGATATTGTGTATAGTTTTAAAAGGATCATTAGCCCGGAAACGGCAAGCCCCGGTGCCTGGATATTTAATAACCGGGTGGATACGGTACAACCATTCTTTGCAATTGATGACAGCACTTTTCAATTAAAGTTATTACAGCCGTTTCAACCCATACTGGGTATATTAAGTATGCAGTATTGCTCAATTGTTGCACATGAGGCTGTAAAGCAGTATGGCACTGACTTTAGGCGGCACCCGGTAGGAACCGGCCCATTTCAGTTTGTAGCCTGGGATGAAGGGCAGGCATTAATTTTAAAAAAGAATGACAGGTACTTTGAAAAGGATAGTACGGGTAAAGCATTGCCGTACTTAGATGGAATAAAAGTTAATTTTTTTGATAGCAAGGCTACCGAGTTTTTAGAATTTACCCAAAAGCGGCTTGATTTTATCAATGATATTGACCCGTCTTTTAAAGATGAAGTACTTACCAAAACAGGCCATTTAAAAAAAGATTGGGAGCAAAAATTACAGTTAGAAAAAGGGCCCTATCTTAATATTGAATTTTTTGGTATTTTATCAGACAGTACAAACCCATTGCTGGCCAATTCGCCCTTGAGATTTAAAAAAGTAAGGCAGGCCATTAATTATGCAATTGATCGTAAAAAAATGATTTTGTACCTGCGTAATTCAATCGGTACGGCTGCAGAAAATGGATTTGTACCTCCGGGCCTGCCATCTTTTAATAAAAATCTTGTACCGGGTTATCATTATAATATCAATAAAGCTAAAATGCTTTTGGCTGAAGCGGGTTATGCAAATGGAAAAGATATGCAACCCATCAAACTGCTTACCATTCCGATATATTCGGGAATTGCCAGTTTTGTAGCCAATGAACTGAACCAGGTAGGTATTCCGGTTGAAGTAGAAACCATTCAAAAAAGTTTATTATTTGAGCAAACCAGTAAGTCGCAGGCTTTATTTTTTAGAGGTAGCTGGATAGCAGATTATCCTGATGCAGAAAATTATTTGAGTGTTTTTTATAGCAAGAATCCGGCGCCCCCCAATTACACACGGTATAAAAATTTTGAATTTGATGTTTTATATCGTCGTGCATTGTCAGAAACCAATGATTCATTACGATATATTTTGTATCAGCAAATGGATCGGATCATTATAGAAGATGCACCCATTGTGCCTTTGTGGTACGATATGACCATCCATTTATGGCAGCCCGGTATTTCGGGTTTTGGTTCCAATTCGCTTAATATGCTGGAATTGCGAAAATTGAAAAAAGACTAACCAAAAAACTTCTTTTCTTTTTTTTTCAAAATTTTTTGTCAGGATATATTTCTAACCTTACTTTTGCGCCGGAGAGATGGCAGAGCGGTCGAATGCGGCGGTCTTGAAAACCGTTGACTGTCACAGGTCCGGGGGTTCGAATCCCTCTCTCTCCGCCTCATTTAATAAAATGCTCCATTGGGGCATTTTTAATTTTGATAAATATGTTTAGTGTATATATTTTATATTCTGCTATGCATGACCGTTATTATATTGGCCAAACAGCAGATTTAAATAAAAGGATACAGCGACATAATAATAAGATGGAAAAAGCAACTTCACCATATGTTCCCTGGAATGTAGTTGGATTTGTAGAAAAGAGCAATAGGTCTGAAGCGATGATATTAGAAAAGAAGCTGAAGAACTTATCAAGAGAGCGACTTAAAATATTTATTGATAAATACTGTAACAGGCCCGGGGGAGCTGACGAAGCGTAGCTTGTCAGCTTGCCGACATTCATCGTCGGCATTCGAATCCCTCTCTCTCCGCCTCATTTAATAAAATGCTCCATTGGGGCATTTTTAATTTTGATAAATATGTTTAGTGTATATATTTTATATTCTGCTATGCATGACCGTTATTATATTGGCCAAACAGCAGATTTAAATAAAAGGATACAGCGACATAATAATAAGATGGAAAAATCAACTTCACCGTATGTTCCCTGGAATGTAGTTGGATTTGTAGAAAAGAGCAATAGGTCTGAAGCGATGATATTAGAAAAGAAGCTGAAGAACTTATCAAGAGAGCGACTTAAAATATTTATTGATAAATACTGTAACAGGCCCGGGGGAGCTGACGAAGCGTAGCTTGTCAGCTTGCCGACATTCATCGTCGGCATTCGAATCCTCTCTCTCCGCCTCATTTAATAAAATGCTCCATTGGGGCATTTTTAATTTTGATCAATATGTTTAGTGTATATATTTTATATTCTGCTATGCATGACCGTTATTATATTGGCCAAACAGCAGATTTAAATAAAAGGATACAGCGACATAATAATAAGATGGAAAAAGCAACTTCACCATATGTTCCCTGGAATGTAGTTCAATGATGTATTTTGCTACGTCAAGCTCCATCGCCAGGTTGGCATACATCTTTTTTAAATGGCTGTTTTCTTCTTCCAGTTCTTTTATCTGTTTAAGTTCAGAAGCTTCCATACCTCCATAACGCTGTCGCCATTTATACAAGGCAGCTTTACTTACTCCGTGTTCACGGTTAATTTCTTCGGCTGATTTGCCAGCATCAAATTCTTTTAAAATGCCTGCAATCTGGGCAGGGCTGAATGTGCTCTTTTTCATATTTTACGTTTTTAAAGTTACTAATTTTGTCTACTTTTAAAACGTACTATTTTTGGGGGAGCTTACAGGTGGTTGCGGCATAGATTATTATACAATTTATGCCTCTACTGATATGGTGAACTATACGGTACTCATACCAAAGATCAGCAGGAATGATACCACGATTACGCTGCCTCCAAATATCTATTATTGTTTCTTTGTGCTGGCAACAGACAGGGTTGGCAATATGGAAACCTTGCGACCAGGTGTAACACAGTGTGTTTATATTGGGGCGCCTGTACCGGTAACCTGGTTGTACTTTAGGGGTAAAACAGTTGCAAAAAATAATATTTTAGATTGGGCAACAACCAATGAAGTAAACAGTAAACAATTTGATGTGGAACGCAGTGTGAATGGAACTGATTTTAACCGGGTAGGAATTGTAAATGCTGCAGGCAATAGTGGCAGCACGAACAGCTATCAATATACCGATCATGATATTGACAGGCTTCATAGTGAATATATGTTCTACCGCTTAAAACAGGTGGATATAAACGGCAATTTTAAATACAGTAATGTAGTAAGGCTGCGGTATCATGAGGATAACAAAACCCATACGATTGTTTATCCAAACCCAACATCTGGTATTATATCTATGCTGGTGGGAGATGTTTCATTGATTGGTACGTATGCTGCTATTTATGATGTGCAGGGAAGATTATTAGAAAATATTAAAATTCAATCAACCAACCAACCAATTGATCTGGGTAAATATGTGAACGGTATTTATTTTATAAGGCTTAATAATAAAGAGAGTATAAAAATTATTAAGCAATAACTGTTAATTTCCAGTTTCTGTCATTGACCTGAAAAAATTTATTACATTTTTTCAGGTCAATGATTTTTTCATTCATCAAAAAAAAGCTGTTGGCTCATATTTCATCGAAATTGTATTGATGATAAGATTATAAATGCACATAAGTAACATCAGGGGCATTTACAATAATCCTTTTTCCTGGGCCAGGTGCAGCGCCTGAACCCTTGAATTCACATGGAGTTTTTGGTAAACATTTATCACATGTTTTTTGGCAGTGTTAGGACTAATGCCCAGCTCTTGTCCAATTTCTTTATAGGCTAACCCTTTTACCAATAATTTTAAAATTTCTGTTTCCCTGTCGGTAAGTTCAAAAAGTATTTTTTCTGTTACCGTGTCTTTCTTAAGTATGGTAAGCTTATTATTTTGGATAAGTTGAAGTATTTTATGAGCAATTCCCGGCGAGATAGGCCCGGCGCCACTTTCGTGCATTTGCCATAGCATATCACCAATATTCTCTGCATTCTCATCTTTCAGCAGGTAACCAAATGCCCCGGCTTTTATAGCTTTAAATATTTTGTCTTCATCATCAAAAATGGTGAGTACTACATATTTTATATTGGGATATAAGGTAGTGGCAGCAGCAATGGTATCTACACCATCCAGTTCTGGCATTTCTAAATCTATAAGCGCTACATCCGGTCTTTCTTTCGGATTGAGCGTTTTCATTTTTTGTAAAAAATCACTTCCGTTTTCTGCCATTAACACAATTTCAAAATGGCCGTAAGCCAGTAGTTTATTTTTAATGATATTCCGGTTAACGAACTTATCATCTACTATTGCAATTTTTATTGACATAAAAATAATTTTAATTTAGTGGGATATTTAAAGTGATGGTACTGCCTTCGCCGGGTAAAGAACTAAATTCAATGTGGAATTTAGCTTCTGCTGCCCGGTATTTCATATTTTCTAACCCATAAGCTTCTGTATCAATATTTGCCTCATTTTCACTGAAACCCCGGCCATTATCACATACCTTTAAAACCCAATTGTTGTCCATGATATAGCTATTTAATAAAACTTTACTGGCTTGAGCATGTTTTACAGCATTCGTGATAGCTTCCTGGATAATCCGTACCGCATGTAATGCATTTTGGTATTGTAAATGTTTATTATCCGGCGCCTCACCGGTAATCTTAAACTGTAAATCAGGGTAATACCGGGAAATATTCAATACAAAATTTTTCATCCTGAGCAGGCATTCTTCTGCAGTAAAACTATTTTGCTTAAGCGCCCAAATATTTTCTCTTAGAGAAGTTATAATATCACGGGACGCATAGGTAAGATCGTTGAGTGTAATAGAAGATTTTGAACCTTCATTTTCCTTCTGTAAAACTTCTGTTTTATACAACACTACATTTGCATAGGCGCCAATACTATCATGCAGGTCTTTACTTATCTTATCTCTTTCCAGTTGTATTTTATTTTCCTGTTCCAGTACGGCTAACTTTTTATTATATTTATTTTTTTGATGGCGGCTAATTAAATAATATAAAATACCCAGGCAAACTAACACGAATACAGAAATAAACCACCATGTTTCCCAAAAGGGTGGTGTAATTACAATGCTGATTTCTTTAAGTGGTTTTGCGTTGGAATTAAATAACCGGGATGCATACACCTGGAACTTGTATTTGCCAGGTTGAAGAAAATACCGGACTGTTTGTAAACCTTTGTTTGGTATCCAGGCATCGTCAACTCCCAGCATTTTATATTGATATAATAAGTAGGATGGATTTCCCGTAAACTTTGCAATAAAATCGAATGCAAGTGAAGTTTGCGTATAATCCAGCTCAATTTTCTTTATTGCCCAGATGGCCGCCGTATCCAATTCAAAAGCTTTATTATTTACTTTTACGTCAGTAAAAAGGATATCTATCTTATCCTTATGTTCAAAAATATTTGATGGATAAAAACTACTTACACCATTTACGCCGCCAAAAAAAAGTTCGCCATCTTCAGAAGCTTCTACAACACAGGTGTTAAATTCATTTTCCTGCAACCCGTCTTCCCTGCTTAATTGTAAAAGTTTGTGTGAAGCTGTTAATTGAAAAATACCCCGATTGGTGCTGCACCACAAGTCTCCATTTTTTTCGATGTGAAGTGCATAAATACACTCATCCGGTAATCCTTCTTTTTTACCTATATGATAAATGGTTTTACCCAGGCTGTCAATTTTAAAAATCCCTTTATTACTGCCAATATAAATATAAGTTCCATCTGTTTGCATACAACGTACACCGCCTGTATTAAGGAGTGGGTAACTCTTTTCAAAACCTGTAAGGGTATCTTTAAATAGGATTTGATTGTTTGAAAACCGGCAAAATGAATTTTTATAAAATGTTGCTCCCTGGCCACCACCACTTGGATAGTAAAATTGTTTAATTCCACTTTTATTAATGTGATACAAAAATGAATTTACAAAAACCCATGACTGGCCATTTTTTGTTATTAATTTATTACCATAATAACCAATAGCATTATCAACCGTCGAATGTGGTGTAATATTAATAGGCGTAATGGTAGATGTTCTGAAATTATACAAATAACCCCTGGTATCAGTATTTGGCAAAATCATATATTCATCGTCACTTACTTTTACAACGGCTGAGATAGAGAGTGGTTTTTTATGCCCCGGCAAAGTTGGTATATGTCGTATTAATTTTTGGCTACTATCAAAAGCAAGTAGGCCATTCGTAAAAGTGCCAACTAAGATCCTGTTGTTTTTTTTATCTATACATAAGCTGGTTGTAAAAGTTTGCCTGAAACCCGGTATCCCAAAATATTTTAGTTGATAGTGATTAGAAAAGATGATTCTAAAACCTGAATTGATAGTGATTAAATAAATATTTCCAAAATTATCTTCTATAATTTTAAAAATATCAGACTGGTCATCAATATGATTATTTTGTAAGTTTACATATTCAATTTCATTTCCTGGTTTATCCCTGTATTCGTAAAAACGATTACCGTGTGAAAAATAGCTCCTACCGTCTTTATAAAAATTTGCAAACCTAATGGTGTTTGATTTACTCGTATTTATTATCTTTTCTTCTTTTGTAATAAAATTATATTCCGCAAGTACATAATCTGATGCTTTTCGTAAAGGGTACCTGACTTTTGAATTTTGAAAATTGGGTATGAAAAAATAAGAAATATTCGTATTTATTTTTTGAAGGACTTTTCGTTTTAATACATCAATCAGCAGGATATTATTCGCTATCACAGCAACTGTTTGGCCATTGATAATGTTACCTGAAAAGGATATTGTATGATTATTGCTCTGTTCCTGTTGCCAAAAATTAAGTTTATAATGCTGTATTTTATTTTTTACAAGATTGATTGTATATAAAATTCCTGAATTGGTGCATATATATAATATTCCATGCTCTATACCCAGAATATGGGGAGTGGGGTTTTCCGGGCGGTCATATTCAAATATTAGTTTAAATTTATTGGTATATGCATCATATACTGATACACCTTGCCCATGACTGAAATACAAGTTGCCGATACTATCAGAAATGAATTTTACATTTTTATCATCGGGTAAGCCAGGTTGCAACGGGACGTTTGTAAAATTAGCTCCATCAAATTTTTGAATACCATTTTCAAAACTTAGCCAGGTAAAATTGAATTTATCAAAAGCAATATCATTTATATGGCTTTGCAGCAGCCCCTCATTTACATTATAAGAAAATGTATTTACACTTACAGTTGTTTGTGTGAATCCAAAATATGGCAATAAGGATAAAATTAATATGATACCGTATTTCTGCAATATAAAAATGATTTTAAGTGCAATCTATAATACAAAAGATAGTAAATATATTATCCATTTGGATTACTTGCAGCATATACAGATGCCGAACATTTAAATATGGATCACCCAGGAATGGGGTTGCTTCCATTTTTACTGTCTTTTTATACAATCCAACCTCTTCTTAATAACCCTCTTTTCTAATATTCCAACTGAGGGTCTATCTTTTTATAATACTTCCGGGCAATTTTCATAATTATGGGAATGAGCATGGGCATATACCTCCCAACAATGGGGTTGAAAACAGCAACAAAAAAGGAAACCATGAATGCAAAAGGGACTACCAGTGACCGCACATTTCCATAACTTTTTCTTGATGCAGTAATTGTTTGTTCTGAAATTCCGTTTTTTTTATTACTGATATAACGCCATAACAAAAAGTTTAAAATACCGGTGAGGCAAATATTAAAGCAATAAAAGCCATAAGGCAGCAAGAGGTTTATTTGAGCAGCATATTCGCCATAAAATCCTGAACTGAAAGGCATCAGCACTACGCTGAATAAAAAAATAAGGTTTAGCCAAAGCAACTTGTTATCATAATGATCGGCGTAAGCAAATATTTTATGATGCACCGTCCAGTATAACCCAATAATCGCAAAGCTGATGATGAATCCGGCAAAGCGTGGGATAAGGTGTTTCATTTCCCTGCCAAGCAATTGATCTGATACTATTGAATGATCAATTTCAGGAATTTTAATATCTATCACAAGCAGGGTAATAGCTATGGCAAATACAGCATCACTAAATAAGATGAGCCGCTCTAATTGAAATTTGCTTTTTAAATTTTGTGGAAGTTGGCCCATATATGAGATTTTGCTTATAAAGCTAATCCTCTTTTTTTGATTTTTGGGTTTCCTTTTCGCTTTTGTGGTTTACTTAATTTTAGATGACTGAATAAATAGTAGAACCAATATAACCGGGCTTGTTCAATACAAACTTACATAAAAGCTATTTTGGTTATTGAACCAGTAATTTTTCAATTTTCACATCATCACCATTTATCAATTTTATAAAATACATCCCTCTTGGTAAAGTTGAAACATTTATTTGCAAAGATGGTTCGTTGGTAGCCCATTGCTTAACCAGTTGCCCATTTACGCTGTACAACTGTACCTTTGTGGTAAGATTATTCGTTTTGGTAAAATAAATATTTAGTTTTTCATGAGCCGGGTTTGGTGTAATCAATACTTCGTAACCCGGTGTAAAGATGATTGTTTTAATATTGCTATAAAGGGCATTTCCACTTTGATCTATTTGTTTTAACCGGTAATAATTTACGCCCATAACTGGGGCATAATCCATACTGTTGTAATAGATGGGCATATTACTATTCCCTGCTGCGTTTACATTTGCAATAGATATCCAGTTTCTACCATCGGCAGAGCGCTGCACTTCAAAAGAATGGCTGTTTATTTCCTGGGCTGTGCTCCAGGTTAATTTTACATTCCCGTTTATTTTTTGAGCATCAAAAGCAATTAAGTTTACGGATAGTACCAGCGCATCGTTACGGCTATACCAAATAGGAGCTGTTATAATCCTGGAAGAACCATTGCTGATATCAATATAATAATATCCCGTAGCGCCATCATGCAATTGAATATCGGTGTAAGTAACCATATTGCCTGCTGTACTGTAGATAGAGGTAGCATTGATGCCAGAACCCGGTTCACCATACATGATATTGATTACGGCATTGTTGGTAGGCGTGGTAGCATCAGAAAGTTTTACATTGATAACAGGTGCATACCGGTCCATAAACTGGCTCCCCATTATTTGATTGTTAATGCTAAAATCAATTTTGCTGTCGCAATCTTCAGTAGCATAAAAATGCATGTTGCGCATGGCTTTTACAATTTCAGTTTTAGTTAAGGCCGGTGCTACAATAGCGGTACGGGTATAAGAGGTTTTACCAAATGTGGTATAATGATTATCATGATCAATAGTAGGGCCTACATGATAACCCATGGCTAATAATTTTTGATAATAAGGTAAATAATACATTGAGGAAGGTGGGTTGGAATACGTAGTATTCGTAGAAAAGGCAGGCCCGCTAGCCACAGCAGTTCCTACTATCGCATCATCTGCTACCGCATTGTAAGCATTTGAGATATTACCAAAATCAGTAAAATTAGGATGGGCTAATGTGGCAAATGTATTCATGGAAATCCGGTCGTTGATGGTTTTAAATAAACCATTTGCACCTGTATAATCATTTTTGGCTACATACACATCGTAATTATTTCCGGGTACTCCACCCACATTAGATTCCCAGCCAAATAGCTGGTCCATACCATCTCCATATACCACCACATGGCCTCCCCCCGAAATAACTCCCCATTCCATACCATACAATGCTAAAAAATTAGAGTGGCTTGCATTAAATGCATTTGCCTGCTGGGAACCCAGATGGTATTTACTAATAAGTGTCCCTGGATTATTGTTAGACGAATAGTGATTGTGTTCGGCAATGCCTAAGAAGTCCATACATTGGGCACTCATTGCATATAAATAATCATCAGCAGGGGTATAGCCCGGGTTGTCTTTATTGCCATCAGAATAATCAGAATGAGAATGTAGATTACCAAAATATACATTATTGATCCCCGTTAATTTTGTTGTGGAATTTCCGGTAAGGGGCAATGTGGTTAAATATTTTTCTCCTTCCGAACAATTTTTATTGGCTGAAAAAATAAACAGGTAATAGGTTGTTGCAGGATCCAGGTTGGGGATTACAAAACTGGTAGTGGGCATATTATATAAAACAGTTCCATTTCCAACAATATCTCCTGTTGTATAATTCACATTGGTAACAGGCATTGCTGTAAGCTCCGGAGTAGGGCAGCTTATTACTAAGTATGAATCGGCATCACCAGAGGGTGTGAAACTTCCTGCAATTGAATTTGTAGTGGCGTGTAGTACCAGGTGGTTGGGTTGTGTAGCAGGAACCAAACAAGAACCGGGTATTTGTGCTTGTACATTCATCGAAATACAAACACATAGAAACAAAAAAAATCTGTTTTTCATTCATATAAATTTTCTACAGGGCCAATAGCAACAATGAATCGCTAAAAGCCATTAACTAAAAATAATAGGGGATAGATAATAGTCTTATGAAAACCAGGTTTAGGTTGGTCAACTTAAGTGATTTCCGGTACAGGTGTGTAAGTGTGCAAAGGTAAGTTGCAATTGCTGAGAATCAAAACAAACTATAAAAAAAAGCAGGGTTTGGTAAAAAGATCATTTATATAAAAAATGATATAAGTGATACTAATCAAATAACCTTGAAAAATGATTTTCTAAATGACTTCTCATACCATTTCGGAATTCTTCAGGGGTACCTTGCTCAAGGATGGCAACTAATTCTTTATGGGATACAAATACTTTTAATAAAGAGAGTTTTTTTAATAAGCCGCTATTATGTACATAATCAAAAACGGGTAATAGCATTTTCTGAAATTTCTTTAAAGTTTCGTTACCCGTTATATCATATAATTTACCATGAAAAGCAATTTCATGTTCTATATTAAATAAATGGTATTGCGTAGCAGGTGGTTCATCATCTACAATTTCATGCAGTGATTTTAGGTCTTGCCTGGTAATACGGTGAAAAAGCAGGTCGGCCATGCCTATTTCTAATACCAATCTTATTTCAAATACTTCTTTTAAGGTTTCGGGAGAAAGTATGTGCGGGTTCATACTTTTACTCATAATGCCAAAAAGATCGGGGCTGGTAATTACCGACCCTTTTTTCTTTTTTGATTCTATAAGCCCCATCAATCTCAGCCGCATCAATGCTTCTCTTACCACGGTCCTGCTTACACCCAACATTCCGGTAAGTTCCATTTCGGTAGGTATAGCATCGCCTACCTGTAGCTTTTGTTGTTGAAGTAGCTGCGCTAAGTTCGATTCTACCTGATCAACCAAACTTACATTTTCAATGGATTTTATGTTCTCTTTAAATACATTCATAAAATATGTATTACTTAATACAAATTTATTAAAAAATAGTTACAAATGTTTTTTTTAGATATTGGCTATCAAGCGGTTAAAAAAAAGTTAAAATAAATTAGTTTAATATGAGAATTTAGTTCTATTTTTATTATGTCATACATAATACATAAACTCGATAAACTGCTTGACATGAATTTTTCAAAATTAAAAGTATTTCTTTTTGTTTTCTGTTGCTTTTTTACAACGCTGGCAATGGCACAAACAAAAAAAATTACAGGTAAAGTTACTTCCCAGGATGATGGAAAGCCTTTAGCTGGCGTAAACATTAGTGTAAAAGGGAAAACCCTGGCTACACAAACAGATGCTTCAGGAAATTATTCTTTGGATGCATCTCAAAATGATATTTTGATATTTAGTTTTACCGGCTATGGTACCCAACAATTAAAAGTGGGAAAAGCTACTGAGCTTTTTGTTACTTTAAAAACAGAAACTACCAACCTGGGCGAAGTGGTAGTGGTAGGGTATGGTACCCAATCCCGCCGCAATGTAACCAGTTCTATAGGTAAACTAGATCGGGATGTATTGGAAAATACGCCCCGTGCTAATGTGGGTACTGCTTTGCAGGGATCTATTGCTGGTCTTACAGTAGTAAACAATACCGGCGCTCCGGGAGCTTCACCATCTGTTTTATTAAGAGGTGGTGCCTCTATTAATAGCCCGGGTTCACCCTTGGTTATTGTTGATGGTGTGGTAAGATCGTACAATGATATACCTACTGATGATATTGCCAGCATTGATCTGTTAAAAGATGCGGCATCTACAGCTATTTACGGGGCAAGGGCCAATAATGGCGTAATATTAATTACCACCAAGCAAGGTAAATTAGGAAGATCGGAAGTTTCTTATAAGTATGTACATGGTTATAACCAAAACCGTAAAGAGTATGAATACATGAATGCCAAAGATTATATTTATTACGGCAGGCTGGGCCACTTAAACTCTCAAAGATCGCTGGCGCAGGTAAATTCACAAAGAGGCTTTGGCCTTTCTTCCAATGTGGCCGACCTGGCTTTATTTGATATCAGGGCTTATACCCCAGCCAATGCCAATTTACTACAAGCAGGTTGGGATACGGTGGGTGATCCCTACGGTGGCACTATTATATTTAAAGATCATGGAGGTGAAATTAAAAACTTACTTTTTAGAAGCACCAACACCAATGAACATTATGTGAATGTGAATGGTGGTAACAGCCAGGGAAAATATTTTGCCAGTTTTGATTATTATAATGAAGAAGGTATCATCGTAGGATCAAACTACAAAAGATATTCAGCTAATATTAATGGTTCCTATAAAATAAAACCTAAGTTAGAAGTAACTACCGGCGCCACTTTTTCTACCGCAAGTGGTTTTGGATTATTGGGTGGCGATGTAAATACATTGTACCGCAATATGGCTATCTGGCCAACCATGAACCCCTGGTTAGATTCTGCCAAAACATTACCAAACCCCGGTAATGGTATCACCGATGGTAACCCCTTATACTGGTTAGATAAAAATTACAGAAAAAATGAAGTGAACAGGATCACAGGGAATGTTTCTGCCAAATACGATTTGCTTAAAGAGCTGTACGTAAAAGTTTCGGGCAACATATATTTTTACGATGCACTGAATGAATCATTCACAAAAGCAACTCAAACTTATTCTCAACTGTACACCAACCCACAGGGCTTTAATACCTCAAGGCCCGCTACATGGAGCGAAGGTAGGATTGTGCAAAAACAATTTAATGCGATTCTTAATTATTCTAAACGATTTGGCGATAAACACAATGTGGATGCCATGCTGGGTGCAGAAACCTTTGACCAAAAATCTTTAAATGCAAGAATTTCGGGTACCGGGGCACCCACTGATGATATTCCTACTGTAAATGCTTCTACTGTTTTTCCATCTGGCCTCGATGGTAATGGTACACCCTATAATTATACCAGTAAATCAGAGTATCGTATTATTTCACATTTCGGAAGGTTTAATTATAATTATGATCAGCGTTACTTGTTAACGATAGTGTATAGGGCCGATGGAATCTCAAGCCTGGCAAAAGAAAATCGTTGGGGTTATTTTCCCGGCCTTTCTGCAGGATGGAATATGCACAATGAATCTTTCTTTAAAAACAGTTCCCTCTCTAAAGTTATTTCTACTTTAAAACCACGGTTAAGTTATGGTGTAAATGGTAACGTAGCGGGTGTTGGTGATTATGAAGTGCAGGGAGGATATGGTGGCCAGGGAAATTATAATGGAAACCTGGGCTTTTTAAATACACAACTTATAAATGGAAAATTACTATGGGAAAAAAGTAAGACTACCGACGTTGGTTTAGATATGGGCTTTTTAAGAAATAAGATCACTTTATTATTTGATTATTATAAGAGAAAAACAAGTGACCTGCTTACCAACCTTACATTACCAAGTTATGTTGGCTTTAATTCTATTAGAACAAACCTGGGTACATTCCAAAATACAGGATATGAGTTTACTGTGAATGCAAACATACTCCGTTCTAAAACGGGGGTTAATATTGATGCAGGCGCTAATATCTCATTTGTGAAAAACAAAATTTTGAAACTTCCATATAACGGCCAGGAAAATAACAGGCAGGGTGGTTTCCAAATTTATGATCCAAAACAAGGAAAAGTAATTTGGGTAAGTGGCTTACAGCAAGGCCAAACCCTGGGTGCTGTTTATGGATATAAGCAATTATCCATTTTTCAAACAGATGCTGAAGTAGCAAGCATTGCCGGTAACAGATACGATCAAATTGCAAATATTACCGGGCCTAATCTTTCTTTTGGAGCCGGAAAAATTACAGCAGGAGATGTAAATTGGTTAGATGTTGATAAAAATGATACCATTGATACCAGGGACCAGGTGTATCTCGGTAATATAAATCCAAAATATACTGGTGGCTTTTCTGCAACCGTAGCATACAAACGTTTTTCATTTTATTCCCGTTTCGATTTTGCAGTAGGCCATTTATTATATAATGACCTTGTAGCAAGGGTAATGGGTAATTACCAGGGTACTTTCAATTTTATGAATTTAACCAAAGAAGGATTTTCTGGCGATAACTCAAGAAAAGATATTCCTAAAGTGTATTGGGCCGACCAGGTGGGTGCACCCAATGGTAAGAAAAACCTTACCCGGGCAAACAATGCCGGTCAGGTATTGCAAGGCAACAATTCTAATTTATATGAAAAAGGCGATTATTTAGCCTGCCGTGAAATTACTTTGTCTTACGATGTGGATAAAGCTTTGTTATCAAAAACCAAAGTGTTATCTAATGCAAGGGTTTATTTTAATGCAAACAATCTTTTCTACATCACTAAATTCAGCGGTAATTCCCCGGAACCTAAAGGCAATGGAATATTTGCAGGAAATTATCCTACACCAAAGTCTTATGTAATAGGTGTGCAGGTAACATTTTAATGAATTTTAAAAATAAAAATTATGAAAAAGATACTTATATATTTCATTTCAGGGATCCTGGTAATCGTATCCACTGTTTCATGCGATAAGCAATTAGACTTATCTCCTGTGAGTAGTATTACCGATGCCAACTATTGGAAATCTCCTGAGCAATTTGATGCATTCGTTTATGGCATTCATGCCAGGTTTCGTTCTCATACTTCTTCTATACAAGCATTAGGTGAATTGAGGGCTGATATTTTTGGTACCGAACCCGGAAGTGCCGGTACCTTTAGCGGTGAAGCTACACAAGGTTTAGAACGCTTTTGGCAACAAACGCTTAGCCTGGATGCCGCCGGTGTGAGTAATTTTGGCGATTTCTATAGCAATATCGTACAAATCAATTTACTGATAGATAAATTAATCAATACTACTGTAGTTACAACCGCAAATAAAAATTATTATTTGGGATTGGCTTATGGCATGAGGGCATATTATTATTTTCAATTAACAAGGGCATGGGGTGATGTAGTGATACAAACCGAACCTGTTGCATCTATTGATGTATCTAATTTAGCAAAAGCAGCTTCCCCTGCGGCTGATGTAATGACATTAATAAAAGCTGATATTGAAAATTCGCTTACTAACTACGGCGGTGATTATAGTTTTAGAAATACAAGAAGCTTTTGGTCAAAAGCAGCTACGCAAATGCTGAAAGCCGAAGTGTATTTATGGACAGCTCACAGAACCGGAGGTACAGCCGATGCCAACACGGCATTGAGTGCTTTGAATGATATTGAAACCAATATCCCATCCTTAACGGTATTGCCTTCTTTCGCAAATGTATTTGCGGCAAATAATAAAGGGAATAATGAAATTATTTTTGCAATCCGCAATCAACTAAATGAAAGTACACTTCCATTTGCAGGTACCTTTTTTCCGCAAACAGCATTACTTGCTAATTATTATGATTCCGTTGGCAATCGTAAATTTAATGTGAACCAGGATAACTGGGGAGGTTTATTAAGAGCGCCGGTAACTGTTTCTACATTTAGAAAATTCGATGACCTGGATAGCCGCAAATGGTTTACCATACAACCTGCATATTCTAGCCCTGCTCCCGGTGTATATAATATTGTGGGATGTTTTGTAAAAAAATATGAAGGTGAACAAAACCTGGGTTCCAGGATTTATACAAATGATTTTCCTATTTATCGTTATGCTGACTTATTGCTGATGAAAGCAGAAGCAAAAATACTATTAAGCCAAAGCCCCGCCGCCGAAATAAATATTGTAAGGGCCAGGGCTTTTGGTTCCAATTACGTTGCAGCCGTTCAGGGATTTCCAAACCAGGCTATTGATGCCAATCCAAATGAAGCATTACTTCAGGAAAGATTATTCGAATTTATATTTGAAGGCAAAAGATGGTTGGACCTTAGAAGGTTTGGTGATTCTTATGTATTTGAACATACCACTGTATTACCAACCGAAGCCTATAAATTGCTTTGGCCAATAAGCAGGAATGCTTTAACCAACAATAGGGCGCTTTTACAAACGCCGGGCTATCCTGCTTTTTAAGAATCTTAATAATTATTTTTTCGTTTATTATCATATAGCAAGCAAACGTCCGGGGATTTCTATCCCCGGAATTTTAAATCTTATATTTATATTAGGATAAGCTATATCGTTTAAAAATTATATAATGAATCAAGAACATTTACAGGGATTAATTGTAGCGCCATTTACTCCCATGCTACCAGATGGTACTTTGAACATCAATCTTATTCCCGCTTATTATAAGATGCTTAAAGAAAATAATGTAAATGGTGCATTTATTTGTGGCTCCACCGGCGAAGGTGTTTCAATGACGGCTAAAGAGAAAATGAAAATGATGGATGCCTGGGCAGCATGTACAAAAAATGATTCAGCATTTGTAACAATGGTTTTATTGGGCGGCACCTGTATATCAGAATGTAAAGAATTGGCATTGTATGCAAAAGACGCAGGTATAGATGCAGTATCTTTTACAGCTCCATTTTATTTTAAACCTGCCAATGTTTCTATGCTGGCAAAAGCATGTATGGAACTTGCATCTGCTGTACCCGAACTGCCATTTTATTATTATCATATCCCGGTATTGACGGGGGTTAACTTTCCTATGATTGGCCTGCTAAAAGAAATTGATGATAAGGTTCCCAATTTTGCAGGAATTAAATATACACATGAAGATTTTATGGATTTTCTTTCATGCATACAATTTAAAAATGGAAAGTATGATATGCTTTGGGGCAGGGATGAAAATATGTTACCGGCATTAGCAGTAGGCGCTACTGGTGCAGTAGGCAGCACTTTTAATTATGCAGCGCCATTGTATTATAATCTTATTGATGCTTTTAACAACGGTAAATTAAATGAAGCCAGGGCCTTACAGCAAAAATCAATTAATATGATTGAGCTTTTAGGAAAATATGGCGGCATTGCAACTGGCAAAGCGTATATGAAAATGATTGGTTTAGACTGTGGTGAATTTAGGTTGCCTGTAAAAAATATGAACAAAAATGATTTTGATTTGTTTAAAAAGGATGTAGAACAACTTGGCTTTGGTTCATTTTGTTCTCAAATTGCCCAATCAAAATAGCTGGGCTTATTGCATGATAAAGAATTTGCGCTATATCATTATTGCTGGTTTGATTGTAAACGGTTCGGCTGTTGCTCAACATAAAATTTTAAAAATGCAATGGAATATCGCTGCAAATTTACCAGGGCAAAACGGTAATCCATCCGTTGGTTTTGCCGGTCCCGTTACCGGAAATGATAAGGGGGTTTTTATTGTAGGCGGAGGCGCCAATTTTCCTGATTCTTTTCCCTGGCAGGGTGGTAAGAAAAAATATTACAATGAAGTATATCTTTTTCATTGTAAAAAAGATCAGCTTAAGTTGGTAACTCAAAAATTTGTCTTACCAGAAAGTATTGCTTACCCTGCTTGTTCTCCTACAGCAAATGGAATTTTTTATGCCGGTGGCGAAAATGAAAATGGCATATCAGCTAAAGCCTGGCTCATGCAATGGGATGCTAAGACAAAGAAAATTATTTTTAAAAACCTGCCGCAGCTTCCCGTGCCAGTTAGCAATGCGGCTGCAACACGGATAGGTAACCTGGTATTTGTTGCAGGCGGAGAAACGCCAACAGATGCTTCTGCACAATGGGTTTGTATAGATTTAAAAAATATTGAAAAGGGATGGAAACCGTTAACCAATATTCCTCATCCCGTTTCGCATACGGTACTGGCTGCCCTTAATGAAAACCAAATAATGCTGGCAGGCGGCCGTAAAAAAAATAGTAATGGTATAAGTGATTTGTATCATGATGTGTATTTGTATGATATTTCAAAAAATGAATGGCAACAAAAAGCATCATTGCCTTATTCATTAAGTGCAGGAACCGGGGTTTCAATTAACAAAGATGAAATGGTTATCTTTGGTGGAGACCGGGGTAATACTTTTCATGAAGTAGAAAAAACGATTGCTGCTATCAAAAACGAAAATGATGAATCAAAGAAACAATCGCTCATCTTACAAAAAAATAACCTACTCTCTACTCATCCCGGTTTTAGTAAAGAAATTTTGCATTACGCTATTTCATCTGGTAAATGGGATACGATTGGAGAAATTCCTTTTGCAACCCCGGTAACTACTACTGCTGTAGAATGGGGTTCTTGTATTTTAATACCAAGTGGAGAAATAAAAGCAGGTGTGCGGTCTCCCCATATATTGCAGGTGAGTTTTTAATTAATATTTCTTTTTTACTTTTTAAATTTTGCGATGCCAGAAATTATATCTCAACATGTTATTGACAATAACAGTCCACAGAATAAAAAATATGCCTGGGTAGTAGTTGCATTGCTTTGGGTAGTTGCCTTACTTAATTATATGGACAGGCAAATGTTAAGCACCATGAAGCCTACCATGGAGATTGATATTCATGAATTGCAAAAGGCTGAAAATTTTGGTTACCTCATGGCAATCTTCCTTTGGATATATGGTTTCATGAGCCCGCTATCGGGTATTATAGCAGATCGTTTAAATCGTAAATGGTTAATTGTAAGCAGCCTTTTTGTATGGAGTGGCGTAACTTTTATGATGGGATATGCAACTACATTCCAGCAGTTATACTGGCTTAGAGCCATCATGGGTGTTAGCGAAGCCTTATATATTCCTGCGGGGCTTGCATTAATTGCAGATTATCACACAGGAAAAACAAGGTCACTTGCTATTGGTATTCACATGACGGGTTTATATATGGGGCAGGCCTTAGGTGGTTTTGGCGCTACCATTGCACATGAATTTTCCTGGCAATTGGCATTTCATTATTTTGGTATCATTGGTATCATTTACTCTTTGGTTTTAATTTTATTTTTAAGGGAGAAAAAAAATCACCTGCAGAAAAATACAGTCGTTAATAATCAGGTAAAATCAAAAATACCATTACTGAAAGGGCTTGGTATTTTATTCACCAATATATCTTTTTGGGTGATCTTATTTTATTTTGCAATACCCAGTTTGCCGGGTTGGGGTGTTAAGAATTGGTTGCCGACCCTGTTTGCAGAAAATTTGAATATTGATATGGCAACAGCAGGACCATTATCAACCATCAGTATTGCAGCTTCATCATTTTTGGGTGTCATATTTGGTGGAATCCTATCTGACAGGTGGGTACAGAAAAACCTGAAGGGAAGGATATATACCAGTGCGATCGGTTTAGCATTAACCATTCCGGCATTGATGTTCATCGGCTTTGGCCATTCCTTTTTTGCGATTATTGGTTCTGCCGTTTGTTTTGGTTTCGGCTTTGGTATGTTCGATGCGAACAATATGCCCATCTTATGCCAGTTTGTATCTGCCAGGTACAGGGCAACGGCTTATGGATTGATGAATATGGTGGGTGTTTTTGCAGGCGCCTTCATTACCGATTTTTTGGGCAAGTCAACCGATGAAGGAAACCTGGGCAAAAGCTTTGCGATGATGGCAGCGGTAATTGTAGTTGCTTTAATCATCCAGCTTTCTATCTTAAAACCGAAGGCAAACGATTTCGATCATATTTAAAATATCAAGATGAAATTATTGAGTTCTCTTTATTGCGGTTTTATTTTTATGATTTTGATGAATGGTTGTTCCGTTATAAAAAAATCAAATAAGGCTCCCGGCGAAATTAAAGCGGTTGCTTATTCTGCTGCCATACCGGTACTGAAAGCGATGCCAGCTAACCCGGTGTTACGCATTGCTGTATCAGTTCCCGCAGGTAATACCGATCAGCAGTTTACTAAATTACAATGCAACCTGAATGCATCTTCATTAAAAAATATTGATAAGATAGATGTGTACCTTACCGGTGCCGAACCTTTTCATACGAATACTTTGATAGGCAGTCTCAACCCATTGTTTACATCTTTTGATATTCCCATACAATTGCAACAAAAGCCGGGCATTCAATTCCTGTGGCTAAGTGTTGTTTTAAAAAATACCTCCGGTATAAATGATTTGATTGAATTGCATTGCAAACAAATTTTCAGCATTCATGGAAAATCATATGAAGTAATAGAATCGAACTCCGGGTTTGTAAAACATTCAGGTTTTGCCGTTCGCAAAGCTGGAGATGATAATATTCATTCCTATCGCATTCCGGGTATTGCGATAACCAATAAAGGAACTTTAATTTCAGTTTATGATATTCGTTATACCACATCCAGAGACCTTCCCGGAAATATTGATGTGGGCATGAGCCGCAGTATGGATGCTGGCCAAAGCTGGCAACCTATGAAAGTGATTATGGATATGGGGTTGCCCCAGGAAAATAATGGAGTAGGGGATCCTTCTGTTTTATTTGATCCCATAACAAATAAAATTTGGGTAGCTGCATTATGGAGTAAAGGCAACCGCTCTATAACAGGTTCATTACCCGGTTTATCTCCAGATTCTACCGGGCAATTTGTTTTAGTAAGCAGCAGTGATGATGGCCTTACCTGGAGCGAACCTTATACCATTACGCCACAAATTAAAAACCCGGCATGGCGAATATTTTTTAATGGCCCCGGAAGCGGCATTGCAATGCAAGATGGAAAATTAGTTTTTGCAGCACAATATTGGGATGAAAATAAAATGCCGTTTTCTACTATCATCTATAGCGAAGATCATGGTAAAAGCTGGACAGGTAAAATAAATGGACCAAAATCAAATACCACCGAAAGCCAGGTGGTGGAAACATTTCCGGGAACTTTAATGCTAAATATGCGGGACAACCGGGGAGCATTTAGAAGTGTTGCTACAACAAATGATATGGGTAAATCCTGGACGGAACATGCTACTTCTTATAATGCATTGCACGACCCGGTTTGTATGGGCAGCATTATAAAAGCAAGTGTAAAAGTAAATGGCCAATTGAAGGAAGTATTGTTTTTTAGCAACCCCAATACGCCATCAGGCAGGTACAATATTACCATCAAAGCCAGTTTGGATATGGGTGAAACCTGGTTGCCTGCCAATCAATTATTAATTGATGAAAGAATGTGCTTTGGCTATTCCAGCTTAACAAAAATTGATGATGACCATATTGGGATTTTGTACGAAGGCAGCAGGGATTTGTATTTTGTAAAAATACCGGTTAGCGAAATCATTCAATAGAAATATAAATGAAATGGAGCGTTGTGTTTTAAAAATTTTATGGGTAGCGCTTTTATTTTTTTCAACTTCGATTGGTTTTTCACAATCAAAAAAAATAAAAGTTGCCTGTATTGGCAATTCCATTACAGCCGGTTATTTATTAAGTGATCCCATGCAGGATGCATACCCTGCACAATTACAAAAAAAATGTGGAGATGGGTACGATGTAAAAATTTTTGGCTATAGTGGCGCAACACTTTTACGTAATGGTCATAAACCATATTATAAAACAGATAAATTTATACAGGCGCTTTCTTTTAAACCCGACATTGCAATTATCCATCTGGGATTGAATGATACAGACCCCCGCAACTGGCCCAATTATAAAGATGATTTTGAAGCTGATTATGCATGGCTAATTGACACTTTGCGCCAGGTAAATGCTTCAGTAAAAATATTTATTTGCAGGCTAAGCCCTATATTCAGTGGCCACCCTCGTTTTAAATCTGGCACCCGTGATTGGTTTTGGCAAATACAGGAAAAGATTCCCGGCATTGCAAAAGAAAACAATACGGGCTTGATTGATATTTATAATCCCCTGCAACGCCGTCCAGATTTGTTTGCCGATAATTTACACCCAGATGCAGAAGGAGCAGGTATTATTGCTACAATTGCCTATCAAAAAATTACAGGTAATTATGGGGGCTTAAACATTCCTTCTTTTTTTAATGATAATATGGTGTTGCAAAGGCAGCAACCCATTTGTTTTTATGGTAAAGCAAATGTGGGTACTCCTGTTGTCATAAATTTTAATCAACAAATAAAAAAGACAATTACTGATGATGATGGAAATTGGAAATTTATTTTTCCTGCCATGCAAGCTACAGGTCCATTGCAGGCGACAATTACAAACGAGGCGAACAACATTCACATTCAAAATATTTGGATAGGTGATGTATGGTTATGTTCCGGCCAATCGAATATGGCAATGGAATTAAAGAATGCAGATGATGCTGAAGAAGCATTATCACATGCACTCGGTAATAAGAATCTGCATTTATTGAAATATGAACAACTTGCACAGACAGATAATATTGAATGGGATTCTGTAACACTGAATAAAATAAATAAGCTTGAATATTTTTCAGGCAAATGGAACATGCCCAATGCAAAAAATGTGTCAGAATTTTCTGCCATTGCAATTTATTTTGCTAACAAAATTTCTGAAAAAGAAAATATTCCAATTGGTTTAATACAAATTGCAGTGGGTGGTGCGCCCATTGAATCCTGGATTAGCAGATATACAATGGAGCAAGACGATTTGTTGGTTGATATGCTGGGCAAATGGCGTACATCAGATTTTTATATGCCCTGGGTAAAAGAAAGGGCAGGCGTAAATTTAAAAAATTCTACGAATCCCAATCAGCGTCATCCTTATGATCCTGCTTATATTTTTGAGTCGGCAATAGATTCATTGAGCCATTTTCCCATAAAAGGGATCCTTTGGTACCAGGGTGAAAGCAATGCACACAATCCTGACCTGTACCCAAAATTATATAAAGCGATGCTTTCAGACTGGCGTAAAAAATGGAACAGCGAATTACCATTTTATTTTGTACAACTTTCTTCCATAAATCGTCCCTCATGGACATACTTCAGGGAAATGCAATCATTTTTACCTGTTGAAAATCCCAGGACTTATATGGCCGTGAGCCTCGATGTTGGCGATTCTTTAAATGTGCATCCAAAAAATAAAAAAATTATTGCTGAGCGTTTGGCCTTGCTGGTAGAGAAATTTTCATATCATAAAAACATAACAGCTTCGGGCCCAGTATGGCAATCAATAAAAATGAAAAACAATAGATTGATACTTTCATTTGCCAATGCCATCACATTGTCAACTAAAAATAATCAGCCATTAACAGGTTTTGAACTGGTAAATCATAAGGGAATTTTTATTCCGGCAAACGGGGTAATTCATGAAAATAAAATTGAATTCAGCATTCCTGCCAAAGAAAAAATTAAAAGATTGGTATATGCCTGGCAACCTTTTACCCGTGCAAATCTTATAAATGAAGCAGGGTTGCCTGCATCGGCATTTTCTATAAATATAAAAGAAGAGAAATGATTTACACAAAAGAACAACTTTTAGATTTAGAAATTTTTTATAAAAACCAATTGCTGAACGATACGGTTCCTTTTTGGTTTCCTCGTTCCTATGATCGAGAATTTGGTGGTTTCCTATTGATGCGTGATGCAGATGGCAGCTTACTTGACGATGATAAAGCAGTATGGATTCAAGGCCGTGCAACCTGGTTGCTGGCTACCTTGTATAATACGGTGGAAAAAAAACAGGAATGGCTGGATGGCGCCCGTTTGGGATATGAGTTCTTAAACAAATATTGTTTTGATACTGATGGGCAAATGTTTTTTCATGTAATGAGGGATGGTACAGCACTTCGAAAAAGAAGATATTTTTTTTCTGAAACATTTTATGTTATAGCCGCAGCGGCTTATTCAAAAGCAAGTGGCGACCAGGAAGCAGCAAATAGGGCAAGAACGATTTTTGGTAATTGTATTGATTATGCAAATGGTACAAAAAAATTATCAGCAAAGTTTACCGGCAACCGGCCTGCAAAAGGCATTGGAGTTCCCATGATTATGATGAATACAGCTCAGCAATTAAGAGATACCATTGGTGATCCCCGCTGTGACGAAAGTATCTATAACTGGATAAAAGAAATTGAAACAAATTTTGTAAAAGATGACATTCAATGTGTCATGGAACAAGTGGCGCCTGATGGATCTATCATTGATCATATTGATGGCCGCACGCTTAACCCAGGCCATGCCATTGAAGGGGCCTGGTTTATTTTGCACGAAGCAATGTATAAAAATAATGATCAGCATTTAATTGAACTGGGTTGCAAAATGCTGGACTATATGTGGGAGCGTGGCTGGGATGAAGAGCATGGTGGCATATTATATTTTAGGGATGTTTACAACAAACCTGTTCAGGAGTATTGGCAGGATATGAAATTCTGGTGGCCACATAATGAAGTGATCATTGCAACTTTATTAGCTTACCTAATAACTGGTGATGAAAAATATGCTGCAATGCATAAAAAAGTTCACGCATATTCGTATCAGCATTTTCATGATTCAAAAAATGGGGAATGGTTTGGTTATTTACACCGGGATGGTACGGTTGCACAAACAGCAAAAGGGAATTTATATAAAGGGCCCTTTCATTTGCCCCGGCAGGAATGGTATTGTATGCAGTTGTTACAAAATTATTTTAAAAAATAATTTACCTGTGCATGTAATTATTTTAATAATGTAGAGAATACTTCTTTTTTTTCGAGCAACCTTTTTAATAATACAGCCTGGTTACCTGCCCTCACCAGGTTATGGCCCGGGTATGAAGACCCATAGTACCGGTCGTTATTTAAATAGTCAGTTAAAAACCGGATAGCCTGCATATAAATCATAAATATACCGGCATAAAAAAAAGATTGTTTTTCTGTATCGGTGAGTACTTCTTTCATTTCATTATAATATCCATTTACAATGGCTTCATAAAAATGATCCCTAATTTCAATTTTGCTAAAATCTTTTTCTTCTTCACTAACCGGGGATAGATAAGTACGCATCATGTCTCCTGCATCACTTATAAAATAACCGGGCATTACGGTATCAAGGTCTATTACACATAAACCTTTACCTGATTGATTAAATAAAACATTACTGATTTTTGTATCATGGTGTGTTACTCTTTTTTTAAACTCGCTGTGGTTTATGATATTTTCAAATTGTGTAACAATACTTATTTGGTTTAATAATTCCCGGACCAAATCTTTTGTTTCGTTTATTCGTTGTGGGTTGCCATTTTTTAACGCCGAGAAAAATTGTTCCTGCCTGAGTGAAAGGTTGTGAAAATCGGGTATCGTTATTTTTAAATTGTTCATTGTAATTCCATCAAGCAATTTTGTAAATTTCCCAAACTGTGCAGCAGCTTCAAATGCCTCACCCGGGGTTTCCAGTACATTCTTAGTAAGTGAATCTTTTACAAAAGGAAACATTCTAAAATACCCTTCATTTTTTAAGTAAACCATTTCCTGCCCGTTGATTGTCTTTACAGGAGCTACAAAAAGATAATCAGGCTGATGTTGTTTAAGATAATCGGCTATAAAGCGAATATTATGAGCAATATTTTCAGGTTCTTTAAAAACATTGTCATTTATGCGTTGCAGGATATAATCATTGTTTTTATAACTCAATCTCCAGGTATGGTTAATGAGTCCGGAACCATACTCCAGGATTGATGCGGAGCCATCTGTAAAGCCGTAAGCTTTTAAAATTTCTATTTGCATATTATCTTATTATATCATTTAAGCTCACTTATATACCCTTCATTTTGTAAGGTAAAGGAATCATTCATTTTTGGTTTAAAAATGCACAAATAATAGTACTATTAATTTTTTATTTTATGGTATTATTCTTAAATTACTTGATAATTTCAGCACATTAAAAACAGTTCATATTTTTCTATTTTTTGGGTCATTAAACCTGGCCCGGAGGATCATTCTTTAATCTTTGAAGACTACTATTCACTTTGTAAAATAAAGTAAAAAATTTTATGCGCAGGTTGTTATTAAAACTATATTCTGTTTTTTTATAAAATAAAATAATGTTGATACAAAAATATTTTCATTGTAAATTAATTTTGTTTTTCATGTTGGCCGCAACAATATTTGCGAAGGCACAATTACCAGCGGAATTACAAATTCCTGAGTTGATTTCAGAAGATAGGATGCCCATGCGAAATAGCGCTTTTGCATTTGAAGATATACAAAATGCAAAGCAAAATGACCGGGAGAAATCAATTAATTATTTTTCTTTAAATGGAAACTGGAAATTTAACTGGGTAAAAAATCCGAATGACAGGCCACTAAATTTTTATACCCTGCAATATGATGATAGTAAATGGGACAATTTTCGTATCCCGGCAAGTTGGGAAGTAAATGGATATGGTTTGCCCATTTATGTAAATCAGCCATATGATTTTGCGGGCCATAAACTTAGGTATGGTAGCATGAATCCACCTTCTGATATCCCTGCAGATAATGATCCCGTGGGCTCTTACCGAAAAAAAATGATACTACCCGACGGTTGGAAAAACAAATCAATTTTTCTTCATGTCGGGAATGCAAAGTCTTGTTTGTTTGTTTGGGTCAATGGAAAAAAAGTAGGTTACAGCGAAGACAGTAAACTGGCAGCAGAATTTAATGTTACAGAATATTTAAAAGCTGGTGAGAATTTAATTGCCTTCCAGGTATATCGCTGGAGCGATGGCAGTTATTTAGAATGCCAGGACATGTTTCGGTTTTCTGGTATAGAAAGGGATGTGTTTTTATTTGCAACAAATACGCTTAACATCAGGGATACAAAAATTAACGCAACGCTGGATGATAGCTACAACAAGGGTTTGCTCACTATTAATGCAGAAATAAATAGTTATAAAAGGGAAACCGGTAAGCTCAGTAAACCCGATCGTTTTACGGTAGAAGTTGCTTTATATGACCAGGAAAACAAACTTGTTTACGAAGATAAAACCAAAGAATTAAAAACGGTCTTGGGTAAATACAAAACCAATGTAATATTTAATACTCATTTACCTAATGTACATTCCTGGAGTGCAGAAATTCCTTATTTATATACTCTATATCTTACCCTCAGGGATGCATCAGGAAAAGTTTTAGAAGTGGTGCCTCAACGCATTGGGTTTAAAAAAATTGAAATAAAAGGAACGGATTTTTTAGTGAATGGGAAACGTGTTTTTTTGAAAGGCGTAAACCGGCATGAGCATCATCCCCGTAACGGCCATACACTGAGTAAAGACGATATGCGAAAAGATATGGAAATGATGAAAAAGCTTAACATCAATGCCGTACGCAATTCTCATTATCCGCCAGATCCTTACTGGATGGAGCTTTGTGACGAATATGGTTTATATGTGGTGGATGAAGCCAATATTGAATCGCATGGGCTTGGTTATGATTTAAATGTGACACTTGCCAATAAACCAAACTGGCAGCAAGCGCATTTGCAACGCATTCAAAGAATGTATGAACGGGATAAAAACCATGCATCTGTCATCACCTGGTCATTGGGCAATGAAGCGGGTGATGGTGTTAATTTTTATGTTGCTTATGATTGGTTAAAAAAGCAATCCGATTTGCCTGTGCAATATGAAAGGGATATTGATTATGGGCATCCGAATAATACTCATTATTCTGAAATATTTTGCCCGCAATATCCAGCCCCGGATGATTTATTGAATTATTCAAAATCAAATGCACGCCTTCCAAATATTGAAAGTGAATATGCGCATATCATGGGCAATAGTTTGGGGAACTTTAAAGATTATTGGGATGTAATTGAAAATAATCAAAAACTGCAGGGAGGTTTTATTTGGGAATGGATTGATCAATCTATTGATACCATCAAAAATGGGCGCCGCATAAAAGCTTATGGCGGTGATTTTCCATTAGAAGGTCCGGTTGATGAAAATTTAAGTGATAATAATTTTTGTGTAAAAGGTGTGGTTACTGCTTATCGTGAACTAACGCCCATGGCGCTTGAAGTAAAGCAAGTGTATCAAAATTTCAAAACAGGTTTAGTGGATGAGCATACGCTGAAATT
This sequence comes from Niastella sp., assembly GCA_016710595.1. Classification (GTDB taxonomy): domain Bacteria; phylum Bacteroidota; class Bacteroidia; order Chitinophagales; family Chitinophagaceae; genus Ferruginibacter. The sequence goes on along the minus strand of JADJVM010000008.1, from coordinate 752,060 downwards.
AAAAAATGGATATTTTTTTCGCACCTTAGTTAATTATGAAATTAGATGGGCACTCCAGGAAAATGGCGTAGCAAAAGAAAAAGGTTCCCTTGGTAGTATATCATTGCAGCCACAAGCTGAAACAATGTTAACCATCCCTTATACAACAAAACTTAATCCCAACAAGGAATATCAATTGAATGTATATTTTTTACTCAAATCAGATGAGCCTTTTTTGCCGAAAGGTTTTGAACTTGGGTCTGCCCAGTTTTTATTACAGTCATTGCCTGCTAAGCAGGATATCAAAATTGATAGGGGAAAAATAAATTTTAAAGAAACAGTAAATGAATATATTTTATCAGGGAAAAGTTATCAAATAGTATTTGACAAAAAAAATGCCTTCTTGCACCAGTATATTCTAAATGCTGATACTGTGTTGCAGCAGGGGCCGGTGCCTTCCTTTTACAGGGCTCCTACGGATAATGATATTGGTGCGGGGCTTAATACCAAACTACGGATATGGCGAAATGCTTATGAACAAGGTACTGAAGCATCTGCATCATTCTTTAAAATAAATGACGGGGAGTATAAAATTATTTTTAATAAAAAATTGGTAAACGGGAATGCTTCGCACAAGCAAGTATTTACAGTGTATGCTGGTGGGAATATAAAAGTGGAAAATGAATTTACTGCCATTAACGGCGCTTATCCTTTATTGCTTCGTGCCGGCACTGACCTTGTTTTAAATAAATCTTTCAGTAATATAAAATGGTATGGCCGTGGCCCCGGTGAAAATTATTGCGACAGGAAAACTGCTTCTTTCATCGGTAACTATAAGAAAACAGTAGATGAACAATATTATCCTTATGCACGCCCTCAGGAAAGTGGCAATAAAACAGAAGTGCGTTGGGTAAAATTTTCTAACAATAAAGGCAAAAAAATTATTTTTCAATATGCTGATAGCCTCCTGGGATTTTCTGCATTACCCTACAACCTCGATGATTTAGACCCGGAAGCCAGGAAGCGCCAATATCACAGCGGCGAATTAAACAAACGGAATGAAATTTATGTGCATATAGACTTACAGCAAACAGGCTTGCAGGGAATAGATTCCTGGGGTGCTGTGCCTTTAAAAAAATATCAAATACCCTTTCAAAATTATCAATATAGTTATTGGATAAAGTTTGAATAAAAACAAATCGTATGCACTGGAAATATAGACTTCAAAAAAATAAATTAAAAAATATAATTCGGTACATTATTTAAATGATGAAATTGAAAACAATATTCCAATTAATATTCCTGATATTCCCTGCCATTATGAATGCACAAAAAGTGTCAATTATCCCGCAACCGGTGAGCATAGAATATGCTGATGGAAATTTTATCCTGGATAGCAATACTACTATAAATTTTAATAAAGCAAACAAAGACTTAAGTGCAGCAGCATTATTTTTCAGTGCTTCTTTAAAAAATATCAGCGGTATACAATTACATAAAAATGCAACTCTGCAAAAAAATATTGAATTGAAGTTAGCTAACAATAGCGCACTTAATGAGGAAGGATATTTGTTAAACATTTCTACAAATAAAATAGAAATATTAGCAAATAAAAAAGCAGGTATCATTTATGGAATGCAAACCTTGTTACAAATGTTGCCTGTCATAAGAACCAATGCTACATTGAAGATACCTTGTTTAAAAATAATAGATTATCCTCGTTTTAAATGGCGTGGCATGCACTTGGATGTGAGCAGGCATTTTTATGGGCCTGAATTTATTAAGCAATACATTGATTTATTGGCAGCATATAAAATGAATATTTTTCATTGGCATTTAGTAGATGACCAGGGATGGAGAATAGAAATTAAAAAATATCCACTGTTAACAAAAATCGGGTCATGGCGTGTAGATAAAAATAATATCAGTTGGGAAGAGCGGCCACAGGCAAAGCCGGGTGAACCCGCTACCTATGGCGGTTATTATACCCAGGAACAAATAAAAGACATTATTCAATATGCCGCAGATAGGAATGTTACAATTGTACCTGAAATAGAAATGCCTGGGCATGTTGCATCTGCTATTGCAGCCTATCCGCAATTGAGTTGCACACAACAACCACAATTGCCATTAACAGGGGGCAATTATACCGGCATGGCATCTAATTACTGTGCGGGTAACGATAGTGTATTTTTATTTTTACAAAATGTATTAACAGAAGTAATTAATTTATTTCCGTCTCCTTACATTCATATGGGTGGCGACGAAGTGGATAAAGCGCCCTGGAAGAAATGCCCCAAATGCCAGGCAAGAATAAAAGATGAAGGCTTACATAATGAAGAAGAATTGCAGAGTTACTTTATTAAACGAATTGAAAAATTTATTAACGATAAGGGACGCAAAATGATTGGCTGGGACGAAATTTTAGAAGGCGGGCTGGCTCCTGATGCAACAGTGATGAGCTGGCGTGGTGAAGCAGGAGGTATTGAAGCAGCAAAGATGAAGCATGATGTGGTAATGACGCCGGGCTTTCCGCTCTATTTTAATCAATACCAGGCTGGGCCTGAAGGAGAGCCTCGTGCCAATGGCGGTATGAACACATTGAAAAATGTATATGAATATGAACCCATACCCAAAGAACTATCACCATCACAACAAAAATTTGTATTAGGTGCCCAGGGAAATTTATGGGGCGAATATATCGTAAACCCATTGCATGTGGAATATATGATTTTACCTCGTATGCTTGCTTTAGCCGAAGTAGTTTGGAGCCCGGTACAAAATAAAAATTGGGAAAATTTCAACCAGCGGCTGCAACATCATTTTAAAAGATTCGATGAAACGGGTTTACAGTATTCTCATGGAAATTTTAAAGTGTATATAAAACCAATTTCAAATAATGGAGAATTAACGGCAAGCCTTTCTACCGAAATGTTGGGTGCTGATATATATTACAGTTTAGATGGCAGCATCCCTTCTGCAGAATCGAAAAAATATACTAAACCAATATTAATTGAAAATTCTGCTACATTAAAAGCAGTAGCCATTTTAGATGGAAACGTATTAGGCCTTGTTCCTGCTGAGCAAAGTTTTGTAATGCATAAAGCGATCGGTAAAAATGTAATTTATACCCATGCCGTTAGCAAACATTACCTGGCGGATGGCCCCAACTCTTTAACTGATGGAGTAAGGGGTAAGAATGATGTAAGCAAGTATTGGCACGGGTTTTCGGGAAATGATTTGATAGCAACCATTGATTTGGGAAAGAATGAAGAAATAAAATCAATCAGCCTTGGCTGCTGGCAACACTACCGTGACTGGATCTTTATGCCTTCTTCTGTAAGTTTTGAAATTTCATTAGATGGCATAAACTTTTCCTTTATAAATACCTCAATCAATGATGTTCCTGTAAATGAAAAAATGCCAACTATTAAGGATTTTGCAATTTCTTTTCCTGTACAAACAGCACGTTATATAAGAGTAAAGGCAACAAATACAAAATGCCCGGAAGGCCACCCCGGTGCAGGAAAGCCAGCCTGGATATTTGCAGATGAAATTATTGTACAATAAAAATGAATCAAAAATGATGGAACAAAATATAAAGAAAGTATTTATTGAGAAGTTTGGAACTATTCCTTTAATGGTAAAATCCCCGGGCCGCATAAATTTAATTGGTGAACATACTGATTATAATGGTGGTTTTGTATTGCCTGCTGCTATTGATAAATATGCTTTTGTGGCGACTCAAAAAAGAGATGATGAAGGCATACATTTATTTTCTGTAGATTTTAATGAATCTTTGGAAACTTCAATTACCGGTTTAAGTACAAACGGAATGCATTGGCCGGTTTATATCCTCGGTGTGGTGGATCAATTAGTAAAATCAAAATATCATATTACAGGATTCAACCTGGTTTTAAGTGGCAATGTTCCCATTGGTGCAGGCTTATCTTCTTCTGCTTCGGTAGAATGTGCAACTGTTTTTGCATTGAATGAATTATTTAACCTCGGTATTTCTAAAATTGAAATGGTTAAAATGGCTCAAAAGTCAGAACATGAATTTGCGGGTGTAAAATGTGGTATTATGGATCAGTTTGCAAGTATGTTTGGCCAGGAAAATAAACTCATCAGGTTAGATTGCCGCTCGCTTGAATTTGAATATTTTCCTTTCAATATGGCTGGCCTAAAATTAGTGTTACTGGATACGCATGTAAAACATTCACTCGCATCTTCGGCTTATAATCAACGCAGGGCACAATGTGAAAAAGGAGTAGCGATCATTCAGCAACATCAACCTCAGGTACATAGCCTTCGGGATGCAAACCTCCAAATGCTGGACCAATATGTATTACCCGAAGATGAACTGGTATTTCGCAGATGTAAATATGTGGTAAATGAAATTGAACGGACTATTAACGCCTGCGTAGATTTACAGAAGAATGATTTTATTTCATTTGGAAAAAAAATGTTTCAAACACATGAAGGATTAAGTAAAGAGTATGAAGTAAGTTGTGCAGAGCTTGATTTTTTAATTGACCAGGTAAAAGATAATAATGCTGTTTTAGGCGCCCGAATGATGGGAGGTGGTTTTGGAGGTTGCACTATCAATGTAATAAATGAAAATACAGTGCCGGAGTTAATTGAAGACCTTACTGAAAAATATAAAATTGAAACAGGAAAAAATTTATCAGCATACATTGTATCAGTACAAAATGGAACTGAGTTGATAGTGTAAAAAAATATAAAACAACGTATATGCAAAAACAAGACTACCTGGTTTTTCTTATTTATTTTATTGCCGTTGCAAGTTATGGATTATGGGTGTTTCGTAAAAAGAAAGCAGCACATGCCAATGCAGCCGACTTTTTTTTAGCAGAAGGCCAGCTCACCTGGTGGGCCATTGGCGCTTCCTTAATTGCTTCCAATATTTCAGCAGAACAATTTATTGGGATGAGCGGAAATGGGTTTCGTTTAGGACTCGCCATATCTTCTTACGAATGGATCGCTGCTGTAGCATTGATAATTGTAGCCATATTTTTTATGCCCGTTTATTTAAAGAACCGCATTTATACAATGCCTCAATTTTTAAAAACCAGGTATAATGAAACAGTGGCATTACTCATGGCTGTCTTTTGGCTCTTCCTGTATGTTTTTGTAAACCTTACTTCTATTTTGTACCTGGGCACCATTGCGATTAATAACTTAACCGGTGGTGGTAATTTTCATATCATCATGATGGCGCTTGCATTTTTTGCACTCATCATTACGCTTGGTGGCATGAATGTAATTGGTTATACAGATGTAATTCAAGTGTTGGTTTTAATCATTGGTGGCTTATTTACAACCTATATTGCATTAACTGTTGTATCAGAAAAATTTGGCCTTGGCACCAATGCATTAGCGGGTTTTAATCAATTATTAAAATCTGCTCCCGGCCATTTTGATATGATTTTTAATAAACCGAAAACAGGTGCAACCCAGCAGGAAATTAGCAACTACGCCAGTTTGCCCGGCCTGGCTATGCTGGCAGCAGGTATGTGGGTCGCCAATTTAAATTATTGGGGCTGCAACCAGTATATCACTCAAAGAGCGTTGGGCGCTAATTTAAAAACAGCCCGTACAGGAATTTTATTTTCTGCATTTCTAAAATTATTAATGCCTTTGTTGGTAGTGGTACCAGGTATTGCAGCATATGTACTTTATCAAAATGGCGAATTGCATACACAAATGCTCACCAATGGTGAGTTTAGAGAAGACAATGCCTATTCTGCAATGTTAGGATTTTTACCTACGGGCTTAAAAGGGCTCAGCATGGCAGCTTTAACCGCTGCTATTGTAGCCTCTCTGGCAGGCAAAGCCAATAGCATTTCTACTATTTACACTTTAGATATTTTTAAAAAATATTTTAATAAAGATGCTTCTCAAAAGAAACTAATCCGGATGGGCCGATGGGTAGTTATTTTCTCGTTACTCATTGCCATCTTAGTAAACTGGAATGATAGCCTCGGTATTGGTGGCAAAGGTGGTTTTGAATTTATTCAAAAATATACAGGTTATATTTCACCTGCCATTTTCCCCGTTTTCTTATTGGGGTTTTTCTGGAAAAAAACAACTTCAAAGGGTGCTATCGCCGGCATTATTGGGGGCGTCATGCTGGCTATTTTATTTGATAAATTTTTACCGGGCCTCATAGGGCATGAAACCCTCATATATACTGCTTATCCAAATGCTTCTGGTATTTTTGAAATTCCATTTTTAATACAAATGGGTTGGGTATTTTTCTTCACCGTATTATTAATTATGGGGGTAAGTATGTTAGATAAAAAAGGCCAAATAAAAGGAAACGAAATGAAACCTGCGTCCGAAATGTATGGTTTATCGGCTACTCAATGGGTAATGGCAATTACAATTTTGTTAGCGGTAGCAGTTTTATACGCCCGGTTTTGGTAATATTTATTTTTTTTTTGACAACTATATAAATTTATTATGAAAAAAAACATTCACAGCTATATTCTTTTTTCTTTATTGTTAATGGGTATTAATTCTTTTGCACAGAGAGATACTTTACCACTTAATAATGATTGGCAATTTACAACAGATAAAACCGCTGTTGGCCTATATGAAAATTGGCAAAAGCGAATTTTACCCAATACCAGATCTGTGGTATTGCCACATACCTGGAATATTGAAGCAGAAAATCAAAATCACTATGGTTGGGGATGGTACCAAAAAAAAATATTAGCACCGGGTAGCTGGAAAAATAAAAATATAGTTTTGCAGTTTGGTGCCATTAACCATACATCATTCATTTATTTGAATGGTAAAAAAATAGCAGAACACATCGGGGATGGCTTCAATAAATTTTACATAAACCTGGATGGCGCATTGGTATTTGGTAAAGAAAATATTATTACAGTTGCCTGTAATAATGATTATGGACCAAACAAAGTCCCTTTTGGCAGTTCATTCGATTGGCCAAATGATGGTGGAATTATCCGTACAGTAGCGCTTATTATTTCTGGTAAGCCCGCTGCTCAGTATCTTCATGTAACGCCCTCATTGGATATAAATAATAACGCTGGTAAGTTAAACCTTAAACTTGGTTTTGATAAAGCCAATCACAATATTAAATTTTTGGTTGATGTCATTGAAGAAAATCAATCAACCCACAACCATATTTTTACAAATACAGTAAAGCCCGGTTGGCAATTGAATGAAGCAATCGTAAATATAGAATTGTCAAAAATACATCCATGGAGTTTTGATTTTCCAAACCTATACCGTGTTGTTGTTACGGTATTGGATGGAAATAAACGGGTAGATAAAATAGCCGCCAATACCGGGTTTAGGAATATAGAATTAAAAAATGGAAAATTCTTTTTAAATAATGAATATGTAAAATTAATGGGCGTAGAATGGACTGCAGGTAGCAATCCGGATTTTGGATTTGCAGAGCCCGACTCACAAATAATTGCAATGGGGAAATTGATGAAGCAGGTGAATTGTATTTTTAGCCGGCAGCATTTTCAACAAGGCGATGTGTTCTACGATTTTTGTGACCGAAATGGTATGCTCGTTCAGCAGGAAGTTCCCTTATGGGGGCCTGAAACTCCCGCAAATAGTGTAATTGAGAAAATTTCGTTACAGCAATTACAGGAAATGATCTTTACATTATATAACCATACCAGTATTTTTAGCTGGGGTGTTGGCAATGAATTAAGGGCCAGGGATGCTGATATGAAAAAAATGATTGCAACTTTATTAAAGCGCTCCCGGCAATTGGATCCATCCCGCCATACCGCTTATGTGAGTAATACACTCACTCAAAGTTTTTACAATAACCCTGCCTTTGTTCCTGATGCTGCAAATGATGGTGATTATTTAATGATGAATGAATATGGTGGAAGCTGGTGGGATATTCCTGTTGGTAAAATTCACAATTATTTAGATAGTGTTCATTTAAGTTATCCTGATAAACCATTGTTTATTTCAGAATTTGGATTATGCGAACCAAACTTTAAAGGAGGCGATGAAAGAAGGTTGCAGGATTTGATTTACCACATGAGTATCTTTGAAACGAAACCGTATGTAGAGGGCGCCATTTATTTTGATTTAACTGATTATCGTACACATTACCCCGGTACTTTTGATACTACTAAATATCGCCGTAGGATTCACGGTATTTATGATATGTATGGAAACCCGAAACCATCCATGCAGGTGTTAAGAGAACTATCATCACCTGTAGAAGTTCAAAATGTACGGAACTGGAAAAACGGGAAATTAAATGTTTTAATATTCGGAAGTATCGGGCTGCCCCAATATACTGTGAAAGGGTATTCATTATATGTTTCTGATAAAGCAGAAAATTATGCATCTGCAAAAGCATATCCAATTCCAGCATTAAAGCCCGGTGAAAGATTAAATTTAGAAGTGGACGATTTATATCATGGAAATGCCATTATTACGGTGGTAAACCCCTTGGGATATGTGGTTTCACAAAAATCTTTCTATTAATAGGTTTGCGTAATAGTTGTTAAATATACCTGTTCCATGCGATTTTTTGAGAATATACACTGAGAAAAACAATACCCGTGTAGTTTACAGACTCATTAATTACTTATATCATTTACTTATTTATAAGTGGTATAATTTATGCAAAATATCATTTATTAAACTTAATAAAATGATTGATGTTTTGGAACAGGTAAATCTATCCTCAGCAAAACTAAAAAAAGTAATTGCTGACCCTATTGCCATGGCAAAGGAAGTAAAGCTACAATATGTAACAGATAGTGATGAAGGATATACACGAATTAAAAAGGGGAAAGGATTTCAATATATGTTTAAAAATAAAATCTTAAAAGATCAAGAAGAATTAAAACGTATCCATAGCCTGGTAATACCACCCGCCTGGAATGATGTTTGGATTTGCAAATTGGCCAATGGTCACTTACAAGCTACTGGCAAAGATGCGCTCAATCGAAAACAATATAAATACCATCCATTATGGAATAAACATAGAAACCATACAAAGTTTCATAAAATGGTTTTATTTGGCAATGTATTGCCTTCCATAAGAAAGCGAGTGAGAAAAGATTTGAATTTACCCACCATGGTAAAAGAAAAAGTACTAGCATTGGTACTCACACTAATGGACAAAACAAGTATCCGGATAGGTAATGAAAGCTATGAGAAATTATATGGCTCTTTTGGATTGTCAACCCTTAAAGATAAACACGCCACTATAAAAAAAGGGCTTGTTGAGTTTCACTTTAAAGGGAAAAAGTCAGTTACACATACCATCAGTTTGAAAAATAAAAAATTGGCTAAATTGGTTAAACAATGCCGTGATATTCCCGGTAAAGAATTATTTCAATATTATGATGAGGAAGGGAAACGACAAGCCATTGACTCTGGTATGGTGAATGAATATATCCATCAAATTGCCGGTAATGATTTTTCTTGTAAGGATTTTCGTACATGGTCTGGTACGGCACAAATGTTTTTTAATTTATTGTCCTGTAAAAAATGTGAAGACGAGCATGAAAGAAAGAAAAATTTAATTGATGCAATTGTTAAAGTCTCCGATCAATTAGGAAATACGGCATCAGTTTGTAAAAAATATTATATACACCCCTCACTCATCAACTTGTACGAAAATAATTTATTTGATAAAGAGTTACAAAAAATTAAAAATAGAGAAATTGGTAAGAGTAAACATTTAAGTGCTGAGGAAAAATTATTGCTAAAACTCTTAGAAGATATTCATAAAAATTAATAAAATAGTTTTTGACAGGAGACACCAGATATTATTTTAAATAAAAGGATGCTGGGTTTTAAAGCCAGCCCCTTTTTTATCCTTATTTAAGCAGGTTGAGCTGCATCTCTCATGTTTTTGATTCTATCATGAGAATGTTTTAAATCCATTTGCTGCTTTTGGATTACGTTACGAACATCGATTGATAATTCAGCTTCATTTAAAGCTGATTCGTATGCCTTCTGGGCCGCATCTTCACCAAATTCGCAGGATGCCAGTAAAGCTTTTCGGTCATCACCACCAAATGTCGCTTTAATATCCATCCAGGCTCTGTATATTTTACCTTTTAATGTGGTGCCATTTTCTGCATCGGCTTCACCCAACTTTAATTGTTCCTTTAATTCATTCAGCATTTCTCCACTTTGTTGGGCCATATCCGCAAATAAGCTACGCAATCTTTCTTCTTTTGTTTCCTTTGCTGCTTTGTTATAACCTTCTATACGATCGTTATTTATCAGGATAAGATCGTTTAATACTTCAATATTTTTCATTTTAAATATTTTTTTGAATGATAAATTAATTTCTGTTACTCATTAATGAAAGAACTATGCCAACTTAATAGTATCCAATAAAGCAACATGGGAAAGTGTGGAATTAATTGTAGAATTAATTCCATAACATACTTTTTAATTCATATAAGGATGAATCGTAAAAACAGGCATTAATTTTTCAGTATAACCTTTTAAAACTTTTCTTATGAAAGCAATTTGGACCGGCACCGTGGGTTTTGGCCTTGTAAATATCCCAGTTAAGTTGTATAGCGCCATAGAAGACAGTGCGCTTGATTTTGATATGCTCGACAAAAAAGATCACTCCAATATAAAATTTAAAAGAATAAATGAACATACTGGTAAAGAAGTAGCCTGGGAGAATATCGTAAAAGGATTTAAATTAAATGAAAAGTATGTGATACTGAACGATAATGATTTTGAAAAAGCAATTCCAGAAAAAACGGATCATATTGAAATAGACCAATTTGTTGATGAGCAGGAAATTGACAGCAGTTATTTTGAGCAACCTTATTATTTAGAGCCGCAAAAAACTGGTGCACGGGCTTATGTATTACTAAGAGATGCTCTGAAAAAATCCGGGAAAGCGGGTGTGGGTTCGTTTGTAATGAGAAACCGGGAACACATATGTATTTTAAAAGCAGATGAAGAGGTAATTGTATTAAACAGGGTTCGGTATGCAGAAGAAATACGCCCGGTGAGCGATCTCAAAATTCCTAAAACAAAATCTAAACCTGCCGAACTTAAAATGGCCATACATCTTATTGATCAGCTCACAAAACCATTTGATATAAAAAAATATAAAGATGAGTATAGCCAAAAATTACTAAAAATTATTAAAGCAAAAGCAAAAGGGAAATCAACTCCATATAAACCAATGAAAGTAGTACACTCAAATAGCAAAGATCTTATGGAACAGTTAAAAGAAAGTTTATCAGCTAAAAAAAGAAAAGCATCATGAGTTTGATAAAATATAATAAGAAGAGAAACTTTAAACAAACAAATGAACCCAAAGGTAAAGTTTCGGAAAAAAGCAAATTGCGTTTTGTTGTTCAAAGACACCAGGCATCGCACCTGCATTATGATTTTCGATTAGAGATAGATGGGGTATTAAAAAGCTGGGCTGTTCCTAAAGGTCCTTCATTGAACCCCGCACAAAAGAGGTTGGCAGTAATGGTAGAAGATCACCCGGTAAGCTATATTGATTTTGAAGGAAACATACCGAAAGGAAATTATGGTGCTGGTTCTGTGCAAATTTGGGATCACGGAAGTTTTATACCGGTAAATAAAGAACATGAAAAAATAAGTGAATCTGCTGCGCTTAAGAATTTGAAAAATGGGGAGTTGAAATTTATTTTAAAAGGTAAAAAGCTTAAAGGTGAGTTTGTTTTGGTACGATTACACAATGATGATAAGAACTGGCTTCTCATTAAGCATAAAGATGAATATGCAGTAAATAAAAATGATGATGCTGAAAAAACAACTAAGGAGAATACAAAAAAAATTGCTTCTATTCGGCATGGACGGGCTAAAAAAATAAAAAATTATATAAAACCCATGCTGGCCAAGGTCTCAAAAGAACCTTTTGATGATGCCAATTGGATATTTGAGATAAAATGGGATGGTTACAGGGCAATATCAGAATTAAAAGAAAAAAATATAAAATTTTATTCCAGAAATGGTGTTGATTTTTCACAGCGTTTCCCGGTTATATTTAATGCATTGCAAAAACTATCACTTCCCTGTACCATTGATGGTGAAGTAGTGCTTTTAAACAGTAATGGGATGCCTGATTTTCAAAAATTACAGAATTATGAAAATAATCTTGATCTTCCACTGATATATTATGTATTTGATATTTTAGAATTAAATGGTAAAAATTTAGTAGAACTTCCATTATTAGAAAGAAAAAAAATACTAAAAAAACTTTTAGGAAAAAATAAACTCATCCACTATTGTGATCATTTACAAAAATCCGGAATCTCATTTTTAACACAAGCTAAAGAAAAAGGCCTGGAAGGAATTATGGCAAAAGAGATATCCAGTACCTATAAGCCAGGTTTTAGAAGTAGCCAATGGCTTAAAATTAAAAACGTGCAAAGCACCGAAGTTGTGATAGTAGGATATACTAAGCCTAAGGGTAATAGAAGTTATTTTGGCTCATTGGTATTGGCTACAGCATCTGGTAAGGGCTGGTTATACCGTGGACATGCCGGTACTGGCTTTACTGAAATAGGGCTGAAGCAGTTAATGGAAAAGATGAAGCCTTTAAAAAATGATACATCGCCTTTTAATAAAGAGGTACCTGTTAATGGAGATGTTACCTGGCTAAGACCTAAACTGGTAGCAGATATTGCTTACACTGAAATTACAAAAGATAAAATATTCCGACACCCGGTCTTCTTAAAGTTAAGAGATGATAAAACGACAAGCAGTTTAAATGAAGAAGTAGTAGATGATGTGGGTAGCAGCCATAAAAATAAAAAACTGAGGATAGGTACACATCAAGTTACAATCACCAACAGCCAAAAAATATTCTGGCCAGAGGAAGGCTATACTAAAGCTGATGTGATTGATTTTTACAATAATATTTCATCATATATTCTCCCCTATTTAAAGAACCGCCCTCTCTCATTAAAGCGAAATCCCAATGGTATAAGAGATGAAGGTTTCTACCATAAAGATGCCGGGGAAAATGTGCCCTCATTTGTAAAAGTGTATAAGTTGCATAGTGAAAGTAGTAATAAAACGATTGATTATATTGTTTGTAACAATAAAGCAACCTTAATTTATCTTGCCAATTTAGGATGCATCGAAATCAATCCCTGGAATAGTACCCTTTTACATCCTGCAAAACCTACCTGGATGGTGATTGATATTGATCCTTCTCCAAAAAATTCATTTAAGCAAGTAGTGGATGCTGCATTGGCCACAAAAGAAATACTGGACCAGGCTGGGCTTACTAATTACTGCAAAACTTCCGGTGCATCGGGCTTACATGTATATGTACCATTAAAAAATAGATATGATTATACTACAGTTAAAGATTTTGCACACATGGTAGCTGCTCTTGTTACAGAAAAACTTCCTTCTTTCACAACACTTGAACGTTCTTTAAATAAACGTGGAAATAATATTTATATAGATTATTTACAAAACAGGAATGGTCAAACCCTTGCAGCACCATATAGTTTAAGACCCGTAGCGGGAGCCAGTGTTTCCACACCTTTACATTGGAAAGAAGTAAATCATAAACTGGATCCGTTAACTTTTAATATTAAAAATATAATGACAAGGTTAAAAAAAACCGGAGATATTTTTAAAGATGTACTTAATAGATCAAATAATCTGAATAAGGCATTAAAAAACCTTTCAGGTAAGTAAAATTTATAAGTAAAATAAATTAATATGAGGTTAAGGACATTTGAATCATTTGGTTTAATTAAAAATGGACTTTTATATAGTTATCCATCAGTACAAGAAAACATAGAGACAGAAATAGTTGTGGTAGGTGGCGGAATTTCAGGCGCCCTTACTGCACATGCCCTCATGGAGAAAGGCTACCGGGTAACCATGATTGATAAAAGGGATATAGGGCAGGGTAGTACATCAGCCAGCACCAGTTTATTACAATATGAAATTGATATTCCGCTATACCAATTAGCTGAAATGATAGGAGAAAAAAGTGCAGCAAAATGTTACCAGGCAGGTATTACAGCCATCAAAGACCTGGATGCGCTGGTACGGAAACACCGTATTGATTGCGGCTTTAAAAATAAAGAATCCCTTTATTTTGCCCATTCTAAAAAAGCGTGTAAAAACTTACAAAAGGAATTTGAATTGCGTAAAAAATACAAATTGGGCGTAGAATGGTTATCTGCCAAAGAAGTTCTTAATACATATAATATCGTTTGTTTCGGTGCTATTTTATCTGCTTCGGCCGCCAGTATGGATGTATATAAACTTACTCATGAATTGATACATTTGAATGTTAAAAGGGGCTTGGAGGTATATGATCAAACTGAAGTATTAGAATTTAAAACCAATAATACAAAGCCCCTTATTTTATTAAAGAATGATTCAAAAATAACATGTAAAAAAATTATCTTCTGCACCGGGTTCGAAACTACTAAAATGCTAAAGGAGCATATCGCAAAGCTTTTTTATACCTACGCTTGCGTAAGTGAAGAAAAAATTAAATTACCTAAAAAAATATTTGATACTCTTATGTGGGATACCAACGATCCTTATATTTATATGCGCACTACCGATGATGGCCGCTTATTGATAGGGGGTGAAGATTCATCTATGAATTTTTCTTTTTTTCAAAATCATATAAAAGAAAAAAAAACTACTGCACTCATTAAAAAAATTCAGCACATAATGCCGGGCATTCAATACATCGAGGATTTTAGCTGGGGTGGTAGTTTTGGCTCTACAAAAGACGGATTGCCATACATTGGCAAATCTTCTGAATGGAAAAATGCTTTATTTGTTTTAGCATTTGGGGGTAATGGAATTACATTTTCGGCTCAGGCGATGGATATCATTCCACAATTATTAAAAGGCAAAAAGCATGAATTGGCCGGGTTCTATCGTTTTGGAAGGTAACGCTCCCATTCATTTATGCACTATAATAATTTGAACTCATACGTTAAAAAAATCAGTCTTATATGTAACTTCATATAAATAATATGATTTATAATGAAATGGAATCAGATTGTAAGCCTGATTGTATGCTTAACTATTTTCTTAAGTATTCATGCCCAGGTAATTTTACCTCATTATCCTGATTCAATCTTCAATACTTATTATCATCAAAGAGTAAGTTTTTTTAAAAGTATTCCTCAAACACAGGGTGATATTATTTTCCTGGGTAATAGTATTACGGATGGGGGCGAGTGGAGTGAATTATTTCATGATGTGCATATCAAAAACAGGGGCATCAGTGGCGATATTACTGCCGGTGTGCTACACAGGCTGGATGAGGTTGCAGCCAGGAAACCTGCCAAAGTTTTTCTATTGATTGGCGTCAATGACCTGGCCCGGAATATACTGCCGGATAGTGTTGTAAAAAATATATTTTTAATTGCCGATTACCTGCATCAACAATCACCATCTACCAAATTGTTTGTACAAAGTATTCTTCCGGTAAATGATCACTTTAACATGTTCCAGGGCCATACTAATAAAGGGATTCAAATAAGTGAAGTAAATGAAGTATTAAAAATAAATAAGCAAAACAAACCTTATACTTTTATTGATTTATTTACATTCTTTTGCAATGAAAACGGAAAATTACCGGAGGCACTCAGTAATGATGGCTTGCATTTAGCTGGGCCCGGCTATTTATTGTGGAAGCACTTAGTGTATCCTGCTGTTTATGGTTTGCAAAACAAGCCTTCTTTAATTCCGAACCCTCAAAATTTAAAATGGGAAAAAGGCCTTTTTTCTTTAAATGACTGTAAAATAATTTTAATAAGCGATAGCAGCCTTTATCCACTGGCAAAAACGCTTCAAAATAAATTGTATGATTGGGGTTATAGAGTAAGCATTTCGGATTCAGATCCCATGAATATCCCCTCTATAAAATTAGGATTTGATAAAAAACAAGTAACAAAAGAGGAAGCATATATTTTAAATGTAACCGAAAAGGCAATCGTTTTAAATGCCGCTTCTCTTCATGGTATTTTTAATGGCATACAAACTTTATATCAGCTTATGCGTGATAAAAATTTTGTGAACGCTTGTAACATCATTGATGCCCCTTCATTTACCATGCGTGGCTATATGGTAGATGCGGCAAGAAATTATCAATCTATAAAACAATTGAAAAGCCAGGTAGATGTAATGGCTTCTTATAAGTTAAACATCTTTCATTTTCATATTACTGAGGATATTGCCTGGCGTTTGCAAAGTAAAATGTATCCCCAATTAACCGATGCGAAGTATATGCAGCGTAACCCCGGTGAATATTATTCGATGGATGAAATGAAGGATTTAATTCAATATTGTAATGAACGATTTATTACGCTGATTCCTGAAATTGATATGCCCGGCCATAGTGCCGCATTTGAAAGGGCGATGGGAGTTGCTATGCAAAGTGATAAGGGTTTAGAAATTTGTAAAAATATTATAACTGAAATATGCTCTGAGTTAGATCTGCCTTTTATTCATATTGGTGGTGATGAAGTAAAAATTACAAATAAAAATTTTCTTCCGGAAATGGTTACGCATATAAGGTCGTTGGGTAAAAAAGTAATTGCCTGGGATCCCGGGGGCAATGTACCGGCAGGTACTATTTTGCAAATGTGGAATGGAAATGCAAAACCAAAACCAGGATACCCATCACTTGATTCACGTCATTTATACCTAAATCATTTCGACCCCTTTGATGGGGTGGTTACCGTTTTCAATCATATTATTGATGATGAAAAAACAGGTGATGAAAATCATCCTGGCGCCATTCTTTGCAACTGGCCAGATAGGAGGGTAAGTAAAGAAGAAGATGCCATTTCAATGAATGTTGTTTATCCTGCGATGTTGACGTTTGCGGAAAGATGCTGGCAAGGTGGCGGATGGAAAAATTTTGTATCAGATTTTGGAAAGCCGGGGAGTAACCGCTATGATGATTTTGTGCAGTTTGAAAATAAGTTGTTGGATCATAAAGAACAATATTTTGCATCCAGGCCTTTTCCTTATTTTAAACAATCGGGTATTGAGTGGAAAATGATTGGCCCTTTCAATAACCAGGGTTATACAGCATCGCAATTTGCGCCGGAATCTGAATTGTTTTTTGATACCGTTCAATTGAATCATTATCCTTCATTGTACGGTGCTACCATTTGGTTACGTCATTTTTGGCACCCCATGATCCTTTCTCATTTACAGCAGCCCCATGAAAATTCTACCTATTATGCTTTTAGAAAAATTTGGGCAGATGAGGATGGCAATAAAAATTTCTGGATTGGGTTTAATAACTTTTCCCGGTCCACCGCTACCGATGAACCACCGGCCGGTAAATGGAATAGCCTGAACAGTGCTGTATGGGTAAATGGAAAATTAATAGAACCCCCAATATGGAGTAGGCCAGGCCAAAAAGGAAATTTAGAGACGCCTATGACAGATGAAAATTATGAATTGCGTGAACCTGTAAAAATATTCCTGCACAAAGGATGGAACAAAGTACTCATTAAATGCCCGGTAAGTAGTTTTAAAGGCGCCGATTGGCAAAACCCGGTAAAATGGATGTTTACTTTTATAGAGGTATCATAAAATTCTTAAACTTATAATAAAGTGAATGAAAGTTTAAGGAGAAACGATTATTTTATGCTTATTTTTGCGTTTTCTTCATCTAAAATAATTGATCCATCTTTTAAAACAAGCAGCCATGAAAATATGCAGGATTCTATTGCTGGTAACACTTTCACTTTTTACAGTTTCAGTGTACGCCCAAAATAAATCAAAACAAAAAACTAAAACTTCTGCAAAACAAGAAGTAGCAACAAAATATTATTGCCCTATGAAATGTGAAGGCGATAAAACTTATGATAAAACAGGTAAATGCCCCAAATGTGGGATGAACCTTAAAGAAGTGAAAGCTGCGGCAGTTACTTATAGCTGCCCCATGAAATGTGAAGGCGAAAAAACTTACGATAAAGCGGGTAAATGTCCTAAGTGTGGCATGAACCTGAAAGAAGATAAAGCTACTACACTTACATATAGTTGCCCCATGAAGTGCGAGGGTGATCGTAAATATGATAAACCCGGCAAATGCCCTAAATGTGGTATGGCATTAACCCAGCCTAAAAAAACTGAAGGTTAAATATATTTAAATGTAAGCTGCTGCATTATTCAGCAATTTAATAAAAAGCTAACCTGAGATGCAGGTTAGCTTTTTTATTGCTATTGGGAAGATCAAAATTATATTGTTTGCAGAACTGCTTTAATATTACATTTATATAAAAAAAGGTATGATTCAAAATACAGAACCTGCCACCTGGCATATAAAACATTTAAGATCCCGTACTGCGGGGCAAAGAATGGCAGATAAAATTGCTAAGGGAATGGGTTCCTGGAAATTTATCGTTTATCAAACTTTATTTATTATTGTTTGGATGATTTTAAACCTGGTAGGCTATATCCGGCACTGGGATCCATACCCTTTTATTTTACTCAATCTTATTTTTAGCACCCAGGCCGCTTACGCAGCACCTATTATTGTGATGGCGCAAAACAGGCAGGCAGAACGGGATCGGGTACAGGCAAAAAACGATTATGATACCAATATAGAAGCAAAAAAAGAAATTGAAGCATTACAACTGCACCTCAGTAAAATAGAAGTAGAAAAACTCGATTTGATATTAAAAATATTGCAGCAGGGTAAAATCCCATAACATAAAAGGCTGCCTTGGTTTCCCTTGGCAGCCTTCATCTCTATATGGAATTGTTGAGATTAGTTTTTAGTAAACGGGATACGTGTTTCTGTTGTTCCATTTGTGAATGACGCAATATAGTAACCTTTCGCAATGGGTAAGGGGATGCTCATGGTACCTTCACCATTTACAATAGCTTTATGAATCATTTGACCTTGTACATTATATATGCGAAGGGTAGCAGCGGTTAATTTTTTATCAGTATAAAACTGCAGCATTTCGTTCACAGGATTCGGGTAAATGGTAATATTTGTATTTTTAGAAAAATCTACAAAACGGATATCGCTTAATTTGCTATCGAGGTTAAAATCTACCTGGTTGATGCGGTAATAATTCTTACCGGGTGATGGTGTGTGGTCTGTAAATTGATAAGAAGATGCACCGGTACTATTTACAAAACCAATTACTTCCCAATGCCTGTTATCGGTACTCCTGATAATTTCAAATCCTTTGCTATTGTATTCGTTTTCAGTTTTCCATTGTAGCAAACTTTGGCTCCCGGATTTATTTACATTAAAATAAGATAAGGTTACGGGTACCACATCAATAAACCTTCTGAAACGAAGAAACCATTCATAGATATTTTTAATTCCCGGGCCCATTGAATCATCATAAATTCCACTCACATTTAAATCAACTTTATATGAATCCCAGGATGCATCATGTATGGGTACTGGTGGGTGAAATAAGATCCGCCGGGCAAGTGTGGTGGGCGGTGTGGGTGCTGCATTGATATTATCTACATAATAATTGGTGAGTGCAACCGGAATGTAGGGGTCGTTATCATTGTGGGTTGCCAGTACTGGTAAATTTGCGGCAGCAATGTTTGGGCTTACAGTGGGAAAAGGAATCCAATCATTACCATTTACAACTGCCCATGCACCCGATACGGGAACCATGGCGGCAATACGGCTTGCATTGGTTACTGATTCGCCGCAATAACCCCAGCATGTACCGCCACCCATACTTAACCCGGTTATATAAATCCTGTTTTTATCTGCTTTATAATGGCTCAAAATATAATCTATACAATCATTCACATCGCTCATGGGAGGGATATTAATAAACTGCGGGCTTATAACGATGTATTTAAATGTTTGCCCGTTTACAGTAAAGGAGGTAGGGAAACCACCCTGGTTGATGCGCATAGGCGTACCATTATTTAATACCCATTCTAATTGGCCGGGCATGCCATTTCCTCTCTCACTATTACCTATCAGGAATAAAATAACCGGAAATTTCTCGTTCGGGTTATTGGCATATCCTTGTGGTAAATACTCATAAAAGCCGTTAATGTTTGAATTGATCGGGGTATTGTACCTGGGCGTTTGTACCTGTGCAAAAACCTGGGAAATACAAAGAAAGCAGATAGAAACTGCCAATGAAACCTTTTTCATGTAATAAATTTTCAGTAAGGAAAAGCGATTTTACATAGAATATCTAAGGCTTTTGAAGGAGGGATTTTTGAGATATCAAATATAGGTTTTTTTAAGAAATATTAAATAATTATTATTTATAATGAAATTCTGTTTCTTTTAATTTTTATAAATCATTTTTTTCAAAATTTGCTTTAATCACATTTTGTACACAATGCAGTATGGATACTATTCTACGATGGTAATTTTACTAATTTTAGCCAATTAAGAATATTAATAATAAAGCCATTCTACATGAATTATTTAAAGGCCATTTTATGTATCCTGTTTTTTCAAATTACTGGTTTGTTAGGTTTTGCACAACCCCAGTATAATTTAAAGTATAAGCAGTCAAAAATTTATAGTGGAATAGAAGTGGGTTCCAAAGGCGTTAAAATGAGTATTTTGGAAGTAGGTAAAAATGCACAAAAAGAAAATAGTTTTAATGTACTTAAAGATACATCTGTAAATACTGATTTTATTTCATTCACACCCGAAACTTTTTCAGCAACCCTTCAAGCACTTACCGGTTTATATAATAATGCGGTGCAAGTACAAAAAATTGAGCCGTTAGGAATATTTACGGTTATCAGTAGTGGTGTAAAAGTACAGGCCGAAAAAGAAAACAAAATGGACTGGCTTAAGCGCTTATCAGATTCTTTCAGGATCCGTATTGGGGATGCTAAACGCCATGTAGAAATTATTGACGCCGCCAATGAAGCCAGGCTCAGTCACCTCGGCATTGTACCGCCCGATCGCCGGTATAGTACTTTCTTAATTGACATTGGAAGTGGAAATACCAAAGGAGGATATTTCCCCAATGGCAATACAAAAGATTTCAAACTTTTTGAATTATCCTGGGGTACAAAAAGTACCGCCAATGCTGCAGAAAAAAGATTAGGTGATGATAAGACAATCGAAAACTTCTTTAAAAATGTAAACCGTGTATTGGCCGGCCAGGCT
Organism: Niastella sp.; assembly: GCA_016710595.1. GTDB lineage: Bacteria > Bacteroidota > Bacteroidia > Chitinophagales > Chitinophagaceae > Ferruginibacter. The sequence continues at coordinate 730,939 of JADJVM010000008.1, read as the reverse complement.
GCCGATGAAATTATTTATGCAGTAAACATTAGCAATGCATACAACATGAGCGATTATGTTGCGTTTAGTGGTGGTATTGCCTGGGCTACAGCAACTTTAATAGCTCCCGAACTATCAGAAAATCCTGTAATACCGGTAACTTATAACGAAGTGCTGAACCTCCAACAAAAAATATATAAAGATTATGCCTCCTTATCCGATAAAAATATCGTGGTATCATTGGATGTGGATGCAGAAGAAAAGAAATTAATAAGCAGTAAGGTGAAGATTGTAAATAAAGTCTTTGATCAAAAAGCAATGCTGGCGGGTATGGGCCTATTGCTGAATGTGATGCGCCAGTTTGAAGGAGTATATGAAAAGAAACAATTTTTCCTGGTAAAAAATGGACAGGTAGGTTGGATATCTGCTTATGTAAACCAAAACTCGGAAGATTAAATCTGTGAATGAAAGATAGCAAAACCATTTTATTATTAACGGTATCTATTTTACTGTTGATTGCATCCATGGTTTTATTATGGACCTGGGGATATAATTATGGTACCCATCAAAAAACAACTCCCGTAGCTACCGTTTCTGTTAATAATTTTACAGAACCCAAAAATTTAGATTCTACAGCTAAAAATTATTTAGAGAAATTAACTGTTATTGATAAGTCAATTGATTCTGTATGGGGCGCAAAAGATACCTTAAAAGCCGACCTGGCTTCAAAATTAGCCCAATTTTATACTTTGCGCCAGGAGATCAATACCCTGTTAAATAAACCCAGGGAAAACAATTCTCAGTCCACGGCAATCCTAAAAACAGTGCAGGATAAATTAACAGCCATGCAGTTAAAAATTACGGAACTGAGAAATACAAACCTGAGCGTAGAAAATGAGAACCGGCGACTGAATGAAATGCTTAAACAATTAAGGGAATCAGGGCAAATAGAACCAGCTACTTTACCTGCTCAGAAAACAGGAACAAACAATACGGTACCAGCTTCTAAAAGTGCTGGCCTGGCTTATTCGGCATCCAACTTAAACCTTACAGCGTATGCCGATGAGAATACCCAAAAAGAAACCATAAATGCCGACCAGGTGTCTAAAATAGTAGGTTCCTTTACATTTAAAAACAATAGTAACGTACCGGGGGCTGCTGAAGTTATAGTTGTAGTATTACAGCCCAATGGTAAAGTGTTGCAAAAATCGGCCTGGGAGTCCGGCACTTTTATTTCCAATAACGGCAAAATGATTTATTCCTGCAAACTCCGAAATGATTATGCTCCCGGAGAATCACGCAAACTGGCTTTTACCCTCAACCAGGAAAATTATTTAAAAGGAAACTATACCATGCAGGTTTATTATAATGGGGTTTTAATAGCAAAAACGATAAAGTCGCTGAGTTAATAATTTAATTTCTGAATTTCTTTAAAGCATTTTCTGTTATTTCAAATATCATTTTATCACTATCATGGCTTGGTGCAAATGACAAGCCGGTAATTCTTTCATATAGTTCAATATATTTCTCACTGATTGTTTTTACCCACTCGTCACTCATTACAGGAATTTGCTGGCCGGGCTGGCCCATAAAATTATTTTCAATTAACCATTCCCGTACAAATTCTTTGCTCAACTGGTGTTGTTTTTCACCTCTTTCCTGTTTATCAAGATACCCATCAGCATAAAAGTACCGGGAAGAATCCGGGGTATGAATTTCATCCATCAGTGTTATTTCATTTTTATAAGTTCCAAATTCATATTTGGTGTCCACTAAAATAAGGCCTCGCCGATCGGCTAATTGGCTACCCCTTTCAAATAATTGGAACGCATATTTTTTTAGTAACTCCCATTGTTCGGGAGTAGTAAGTTTTGTGGCAAGAATGGTTGATTCACTGATGTCCTCATCGTGGCCTTGTGCTGCCTTGGTACTGGGTGTAATAATAGGAAAAGGAAGGCGATCGTTTTCTTTCAAACCTTCCGCCAGTGGTACGCCACAAAGCTCTCTTTTGCCATCCCGGTAAGTACGCCATGCATGACCGGTTAAGTATGCCCTTACTACGATTTCAATTTTTATGGGCTCGCATTTTTTACCAATACTGGTTACTGCGGTGGGTGTTTCTAATAACCAATTAGGGCAAATATCAGCACAGGCATTCAGCATAAATGCAGCCACCTGGTTTAAAACCTGGCCTTTAAAGGGTATTGGCCTGGGTAAAATAACATCAAAGGCAGAGATTCGGTTACTCGCCCACATTACCAAAATATCATTTGTAATTGTATATACATCCCTTACTTTTCCCTTATAAAAGGCCTCCTGGCCGGTAAATTCTATTTGATTCATAAGGCTAAGTTATGACCTGTATTTTATTTATATTTGATAAACGGAATACAAATATTCACAGAATTGGAAAAATAAAATTTTGTGGGTAGTTAAGTATTCTTATTTTGCCTAAGATTTAATAACCAAAATAACCAATTATGAGAAAATTTAGCAGCTATATGGTTATGTTTTTACTTGTGAACAGTTTTGTACTATGGTCACAGGCACAAAATATAATTATCAGCGGTAATGTAAAGAATAATGTTACCGGTGAAAATGCTTCAGCTGTATCAGTTGTCGTAAAAAGTACCGGAATAGGCACTTATACTGATGATAAAGGAAATTTTAGTCTTCATGTAAAGTCTCTACCCGTAACACTTGTATTTACTTCTGTAAGTTTTCAAATGCAGGAAAAAGAGGTTACTGCACCTACCAGTACATTGGATCTTAAACTGGAACCTGCCAATACACTTGGCCAGGAGGTAGTTGTAAGTGCCAGCAGGGTATCAGAAAGGATATTAGAATCTCCTGTTTCGGTAGAGCGGGTTTCTGCAGCAACTTTACGCTCAGCACCTGTATCAAATTTTTATGATGTAGTTACCAATTTAAAAGGAGTAGATGTTACTACCTCTTCTTTAACCTTTAAAACGCCTACTACCCGTGGTTTTGGAGGAAGTGGTAATGTAAGGTTCAACCAGTTGGTAGATGGTATGGATAACCAGGCTCCCGGTTTAAATTTTTCTGTGGGTGCCATTATTGGTTTAAATGAATTGGATGTAGATAATATGGAGCTCCTGAGTGGCGCTTCTTCTGCATTATACGGTTCCGGCGGTATGAACGGAACATTGTTGATGACAAGTAAAAACCCATTTAAATACCAGGGCTTTTCATTTATGGTAAAGCAAGGTATGATGCATACAGATGGTAGCGAAAGAGATATCTCTCCTTACAATAATTGGAGCCTTAGATGGGCAAAAACAGTAGGTAGCCGCTTTGCATTTAAAATCACTTCTGAATTTATCCAGGCAAAAGATTGGATAGGGATGGATTACAGGGATTACGACAGGAGCAATGGAGTTTTGAAACCAGGTACCCGCCAAACAGATCCTAACTATGATGGGGTAAACGTATATGGTGACGAAACATCAGTTGATCTTAGGTTGGTATTGAATAGTGTTGCGGCAGCAGCGCCTTTCTTAGCGCCATATATAGCATCTATGAGTACCAATCCCATTTTTGTTTCCCGTACTGGCTTTACTGAAAAGCAATTGATTGATCCCAATACAGTAAATTTTAAATTGGGTGGCTCTATGCATTATAAATTAACGCCGGGTACCGAAGCAATTTTGACAGGTTACTGGGGAACCGGTAATACGATTTATACAGGTGCATCCAGGTATTCAATAAAAGATTTTAAAATGGGCCAGTATAAATTCGAATTGCAAAATAAAGATTGGATGCTGAGAGCATACACTACCCAGGAAAATGCAGGGCAATCTTACAACCTGGCAGCTACTACACAAAACTTTAATGAATTATGGAAACCCAGTGGGGGTAGTACCGGTTGGTATGCACAATATGGTCAAACATTTGTGGCAGCAAAATTAGCAGGTATGTCAGATGCTGATGCACACGCACAGGCCCGTTCTGTTGCTGATGTAGGTATGCCCAAATTGGGAACTGTTCAGTTTAAAGAATTGTATGATAAAGTAAGAAAATTACCGGTTCCCATTGGAGGCGCATTATTAGATCGTTCAGATTTATATGGTGTGGAAGGAAATTACAATTTAACGCCTTATACAAAACAATTTGCTGATGTTATTATTGGCGCAAACTGGAAGCGTTATGTATTAAATTCTGAAGGCACTTTGTTTGCTGATAAACCCGGTTCTCCCATTAGTATAAATGAATTTGGAGCCTTTATACAAGCTACCCGGGATGTTACCAGCTATTTGAAATTAAGTGCTTCAGGTCGCTATGATAAAAATGAAAATTTTGAAGGCCGATTTACTCCCAGGGTAACAGCAGTGGTAAAGGTAGCGCCTAACAATAATGTACGTTTGTCTTATCAAACTGCTTATCGTTTCCCCTCTACCCAGCAACAATGGATTGACCTGGATTTAAATTCTTATAAGCTAATTGGTGGCAATAAGTATTTCATCAGCAAATACCATTTTGATACCAACCCGGTTTATTACAGGGACTCATTACGGAATGGGAATGCCGTACAATGGAAATACCCATTACAAAAAGCCGAAGCGCTTTCTTCATTTGAAGCAGGTTACAAAGGCCTTTTGTTAAACTCAAAATTATTGATTGACCTATATGGTTATTATGGGAATTATTCTGATTTTACCGGCAGGATTACGGTTGCACAATCAAAATCAGGAAATCCAATTGTAGCAGCAGATGCTGACACAGGCCAAATCTATTCAGTTCCCATTAACTACGAAAATAAAATTAAAACCTATGGTTTTGGTTTAGGAGTTGATTACAGGTTGCCACATAATTTTACATTGGGTGCAAACTTTGCCAGCGATAACCTGGATGTTCCGGCCGGATTGACTGCAAACTTTAATTCACCAAAATATAAAGCGAATGCTTCATTTGGTAATACCGGCTTTGGGAAAAATAACAGGTGCGGATTTAATTTTGTTTACAAGTGGCAGGATAGGTTTTATTTTGAAGGCGACTTAGCGAATGGATATGTTAATTCCGTTCAAACTTTGGATGGACAATTCAGTTATAAATTCCCCACTTCAAAATCAATTCTTAAAATTGGTGCTACCAACCTGTTGAATCAATATTATTATAATGCAGTAGGAAACTCTTATGTTGGTGGCTTGTATTATGTAAGCTTTGGTTACAACATTTATTAAACGGGTACCCAAAAAATAAAATTAAATTTTAGAATTATGAAATCATATAAAAATTATTTAAAATCCGGTATAGCAGCATTGCTGTTGTTCATGGGTATTTTAAGCTCTTGTAATAAGGCGCCCGATGAAATTGGGATGATTATTCCGCCCACGCAATCGTCATTAAGTGCTATTGGTGATACTTTAAAATTATCAGCAGATGATAGTTTATTTTATAAAATTATAGTAAGGGGCGGCATGCTCAATCTGCTTAAGGACAAATCAAAAGCCTATACCTTGTTTTCACCCAATAATGCGGCTGTACGGCAGTTTGTGAGTGGAGCAAGTGGTGGGTTGATTCCGCCATCAGGCGCTCCCGAAGCTGTTTATGTAGGATTTATAAACAGTAGTTTACCGGTTGCAAATGCTGCTGCTATAGTTCAGTACCACATATTGCCTCAAGCTGTACCAGCAGCAGCAATACCTACTACGTTTCCAAACCTGGCCTATCCTACTTTTTTAAACCCAAGTCCTTCGGCTAGCCCATTGCTGAGGTTAGATGGTTATGTAAGCAGGAGAGCAAATGGCGCATGGTTAAATAATATACCTGTAATTGCCGCAGATCGTATGGCAGGCAATGGTGTAATTCATAGTATCGCCGCCGTATCTGTACCGCCCAGTACTTTACTTTGGGACCGGATAAATGCAGATGCAGATCTTACTTATTTAAAAGCAGCGATTCAAAGAGCCGATAGTGGTGCTGCACCGGGTACTTCTTTACAATATGTATTGGGCACCCAGGCTATTGCCCCCGGCCTGAACCTTACTGTATTTGCACCTAACAATACAGCTTTTAAAGCTGCCCTTTATGCACAGGCGTATCCAATTGTGTATGGCCAGTTATACCAGGGCGCTTATGCACTGGCAATAGCCGGTGGTTCGCTTCCAGCCGATGCGGCAATTTTTGCAGCCAATTATGCAAGTGCCAATGCGCCTGGCCAAACTACAGCGCTTACTTCAGATCCGGTAGCATTTTTTAATAACCCTGCATTATATCCCTATCTTCCGGCTACAGCCGTAAAAGGCATCTTGGTATATCATGTTTTATTTGGGCAAAGAGCTTTTACGCCCAATATTCCTACTACGGCTACTGCAGTTCCTACATTATTAAATTCAGTAGTTCCTACCCATCCGGGTATTACCTTATCAGCTACATTTACAGGCCCGATGGTTACTTCAGCCACTGTAAAAGGTATTGCCAACGCTACCGCTTCTAATGTATTGATCAATCCCCTGCCAAATGGCAGCAGTGATCAGCATTACGTAAATGGCGTTTTACATAAAATAGACCAGGTGTTATTACCTCAATAATAATTGGTTTTATATAAATGAAGTGGGTTGCTCTAAAGGCAGCCCATTTCGTTTTAATGATCTTCAATATAACATTCAATTTAGAGAAAGTCTTGAGATATGGTTTAGAGTACTCTGCCCAGGTTTGTAAGAATAAGATTTAAACCATGCCTATACCAGTCTGTTTTGCAACGAGAATTGGCTTTATAGAATAAAGAGCCGTAGGTTCGGTTTGATTATTTAACAACATCATTTATTCCGGTGTTAAAGAACCTTTTCACAAAATTTAATTAAAGCTTAAATAACATCTCTTATGGAACAGTTTTTGCCGATATTTGTTCCATGAAAATATTTTTTTGTTGTATTGGTTTGTTGATGCTTCTCCCATTTTGTGCTGTATGCCAAACAGCAGTAGCAGATACTGGAGGTATTGTATTGGTTCAAAAAGACAGCAGGATTGATTTGCTGGGCCAAAAAATGGCAGATTACAATAAGTCACTTTCATTGAAAGCATATAGCACCAAGGGGTTTCGGTTAATGTTACTGAGTACCAGCGATCGTAGCCTGGCCATGCAGGTAAGATCAAAACTATTACAGCAATATCCTGATGAAGGAATATATATGAGCTACCAAACACCATATATCAAATTAAAGTTTGGAAACTTTGAGTCAAGAGAAGAGGCTGATAAAATTCGTAAAAGTTTGTTATCTCAAAAGATTGTACCCGGCAATATTTACATCGTACCGGAAATGATCGAGGTGAAACCCAAATCAATTAATTTGGATACCGATACTTCACAGTAAGTAAAATCTTATTTATATTTTAAGAGTTTCTGTTTCAGGAACTCTTTTTTTATTTTATTACCTTCATAGCTAAAAGTACAAAATGCTATGTTGCACATTATAAAAGAACTGGCAAAAAATTATAAAGAAGAATTTATAGGCATTCGCCGCCATTTACATGCAAACCCTGAACTCAGTTATCAGGAATTTGAAACTTCGGCTTTTGTTCAAAATAAACTAAAAGAGTTCGGCATTGCTCCAAAGGTTATTGCCACTACAGGAGTTACGGCCATGATAGAAGGTAAAAATCCCGGCAAAAGGATCATTGCTTTGCGGGCAGATATGGATGCATTACCGATACAAGAAAATAGCACACAACCTTATATTTCAAAAAACAAAGGAGTGATGCACGCCTGTGGACATGATGTACATACCACCTGTTTATTGGGCGCTTCAAAAATTTTAATGGAAACAAGAGATCAATGGGAAGGTACGGTAAAATTGGTTTTTCAACCCGGCGAAGAAAAAAATCCCGGGGGTGCCAGTTTAATGATCCGGGATGGGGTTTTAGAAAATCCCGTACCCCAAAAAATGATCGCACTACATGTAAACCCGGCATTAGAAGTAGGTGAGTTTAGCTTTAGGGAAGGTATGGCGATGGCCAGTGCAGATGAAATTTATATTTCTATTAAAGCAAAAGGCGGACATGCAGCTGCTCCTCAATATACAGCGGACCCTATTTTAATTGCATCGCATATTATCATCGGCCTGCAGCAAATCATTAGCCGGAACAATGTACCTACCAATCCTTCGGTATTATCTATTACGGCTATCCATGGCGGCAATACCACCAATGTAATTCCTTCAGAAGTTAAACTCATGGGTACATTCAGGGCTATGGATGAAAAATGGCGGTTTGATGCGCATAAACTCATTAAAAATTTGGTAGAGCAAATTGCCATCTCCATGGGAGCGGTTGCAGAGGTAACCATTGATGTGGGTTATCCTTTTGTATTTAATGATCCTGTTGTTACCAGGCAGGTCGTAAGGCTGGCAACAGAATTTGCAGGGAAAGAAAATGTAAGTGAAACTGAAATGAGGATGGGCGCAGAAGATTTTGCTTATTATTCTCAAATAGTACCGGCCACTTTTTTTCGGTTGGGCACCGGCAATAAGAAAAGAGAAATTACAGCCATTGTACATACTCCCATATTTGATGTAGATGAAGATGCCATAGAACAGGGCATGGGCATGATGGCCTGGTTAGCTACTTCTTTATAAAAAATATGATTCAAATTACCAGCACAAAGTATTTATTGAACTCTGTATTTCCTTCATTAACTTTAAGATGCTAAATAATAAATTATGAAGATTGCATTTCATGGTGCAGCACGCACCGTTACAGGATCAAAACACCTGATTACGACTTCCAACGGAAAAAAATTATTATTAGACTGTGGAATGTTTCAGGGTATGGGTAAAGAAACGGATGAATTGAATTCTAATTTTGGTTTTGATCCAGGTGAAATTGATTATGTGATTCTCTCTCATGCCCACATAGATCATTGTGGCCTGCTTCCTAAATTAGTGAAAGATGGCTATAAAGGTATAATATATGCCACACCGGCTACTAAAGACCTGGCCGCTGTATTAATGGAAGATAGTGCGGGCATTCAGGAATCTGATATTAAATATGCAAATAAAGAAAGGGCTTTAAAAGGCCTGCCTTACCTGCAACCTCTATATACTACACAAGATGCATTGGCAGCAGCAGAGCGGTTTGTAACAGTAGATTATCATAACTGGATAAAAATAGATGAGCATTTTGAATTTTGTTATACAGATGTGGGGCATATTATTGGGAGCGCTGCCGTTCATCTGAAGCTCACTGAAAATGGAAAAACAAAACGACTTACTTTTAGCGGTGATGTAGGCCGCTACCGGGATATCATTTTAAAATCACCCGAAACTTTTGACCAGTCAGACTTTATTCTCATTGAAAGTACTTATGGCAACTCATTGCATGATGAACACAATCCCTCACCGGAAGCATTGTTACAATGGATTACACATACCTGTTTAGAAAAAAAAGGAAAACTAATCATACCAGCATTTAGTGTAGGCCGTACCCAGGAGATACTTTTTACACTCAATCAATTAGAATTAGAAAACCGATTGCCCGAGCTTGAATATTTTGTTGACAGCCCCCTAAGTACGAAAGCTACATTGATCGTAAAATCTTATCCTCAATACTTTAATAAACGAATTCAAAAAATATTAGAGACCGATAAAGATCCTTTTGCATTTAAAGGTTTAAAATTTACAAAATCGGTGGAGGATAGTAAACTATTGAATTATTATAAAGGCCCTTGTGTTATTATTTCTGCAAGTGGTATGGCCGAAGCTGGAAGGGTAAAACATCATATAAGTAATAATATCGAAAATAGCCGGAATAGTATTTTACTTACTGGTTATTGTGAACCTCAATCATTAGGAGGGCGTTTAAAATTACACCCTAAGGAAGTAGGTATTTTTGGGCAGGTACATGAAGTAAATGCAGAGATAGGTGAAATAAGAAGTATGAGTGCACATGGCGATTATGAAGATTTATGTCAATGGCTCAGTTGCCAGGATCCTAAAAAAGTGCAAAAACTATTTTTAGTGCATGGAGAATATGATGTTCAAATTGATTTTAGGCAAAGGCTGGTTCGTAAAGGTTTTACTGATGTAGAAATCCCGGAAAGGCATTATGAAATAGGTCTCTCTATGGATTAGCTTTTTTATTTTTCTTAAGTAACAGGTTCAGCCAAATAAATCCTGAAAGGCCGGCCAGTAATGAGGCGACTAATACAGAAATTTTTGCTGTATTTATAAGTACAGGGTCTTTAAATGCCAGGAGCGTAACAAAAATACTCATGGTAAATCCAATACCACCCAATAAGCCGGCGCCCAGCACATGTTTCCATTTCATTCTGGGTGGTAAACTGCACATTCCTGCAGATACAGCGATAAATGAAAATAAAAATATACCCAAAGGTTTTCCTATGAATAGCCCTCCAATAATTCCCCATGATTCCGGGCTGTTGAATGAACTTAACCAACCCGGCTGAAATAAAATACAGGTATTTGCCAGTGCAAATAAAGGTATGATGATAAAGGAAACAGGTTTATGTAATGTGTGCTGGAGAATGTATGATGGGGAATTTGACTTACCACTGCCAAATGGGATTACAATAGCAAGTAAAACGCCTGCAATGGTTGCATGTACGCCAGAGTAAAGCATAAAATACCAGGCAATTACACCACCGATTAAATAGGGGATGAGATTAAGTATCTTTAAACGGTTCAGAATAAATAATACCATTAAGATGCCCAATGAAATGCCTAAATTGCCCCAAAGAATATTATCTGTATAAAAGACCGCAATAATAAGTATGGCTATAAGGTCATCAATAACGGCCAGAGCTGTTAAAAAAACTTTTAAAGAAGCAGGAACCCTTTTTCCCAGCAAACTTAATACTCCAATTGCAAATGCAATATCGGTAGCAGTAGGGATCCCCGCACCTTTTTGTAATGGCGTACCCCAGTTGAAAAATAGATAAATACCGGCAGGGATAATTACTCCGCCGATAGCAGCAATAATGGGTAACCGGGCATTTTTTAAATCTGATAATTCGCCATAATAAATTTCTCTTTCCAGTTCAAGGCCAATCATTAAAAAGAATATTGCCATCAGCCCGTCGTTTATCCAGTGGGTAATAGAATGGCCACCTGCCTGGGTAAGCCAAATAGCAGTATAACTATCCCCAATAGCGCTGTTTGCGAGCAAAAGTGAAATAGCGGTACAGAGTATGAGTAATATCCCGCTTGTTTTTTCGCTTTCAAAAAAAATATGGAACAGTTTGGAAAGTATCATCTTTATTTAAGTCTTCTTTTTTTGATCATGCCACCTTTCATATCCTTCACACTACTCATTACCACAAAGGCATTCGGATCTATTTTTTCTATTTCTAATTTTAATTTACTTACTTCTAAACGGGTAACTATGCTATACAAAATCTTCATATCATATTCTTTCTCTCCGCTTCTGCCTACACCTTTTTCGCCAGAATAGACTGTATAGCCACGCCCTAGTTTCTGTTTGATCATATTCCCGATTTTTTCCCACTTAAGCGAAATAATTGTTACAGCCGTATATTCTTCAATACCCTCAAGTATAAAGTCAACCGTTTTAGATGCTGAAAGATAAGTAAGCATTGCATATAACGCTGTTTCTATTGATAAAAACCAAGCGGCCGATGAAAAAATGATAATATTTACAATAAGAATAATGTCTCCAATCGTCAACCCCGAGCGCCTGCTCATGGCGATGGCCAATACTTCTGTTCCATCTATTACTGCGCCACCACGTACCGAAAGCCCGATACCGGCACCTAAAAAAAAGCCCCCAAAAACAGCAACCAATAATTTATCATTTGTTATTTGCGGATAGGGTATAAAAAGAACACACAGAGCCAGTCCCACAATAGCTAATGCAGTTTTAACTGCAAATTGCCTTCCCAATAAATTATAACCGAGCAAAATAAATGGAAGGTTTACGAGCAGCAATAATAGAGAAAGTTTTGTGCCGGTAAGTTGAGAGATTAAAAGCGATATACCCGTGGCGCCGCCATCAATAAATCCATTGGGCATTAAGAACCCCCTTAATCCAAACCCGGCAGATAAAATACCAATTAAAATAACCAGTGCATCCACTAAAAGTTTTGAAATGATCAGGCGTAATTCAACCAATCGCCTGGCTTGCCCCAATTTGTTTTTTGGCTTGGGATAGTAATGGTTTAAAATCGCATCTAAAATATGGCTTCCTTTTTTAAGCATCATTTTAAAAATACATTTTTTTAATGATACCCCTTTGAGTAATATCAGGTTCTGAAATTTTTATAAATCGTTAAACCAAAAATATTCATATCAATGATCTTTTTCAGCACAAAACAAATCCTGAAAAGAAAGGTAAAACTTCCTGTAAATCTACTTACTGCCACCGTATTTTTAACCCTTATTCCTGGTGCGTGTATTCACTGTAAATAGGGGCTTTAAGTTAATTCAATTTAATTAATTAAATATAAGAATATCAGTACAATATATTCAATATATAATATTTAAAAGTAGATTAATTACCCTCCTCTGTATGAGTTCCTATAATAAACATGATTTGCTTCCGTTGTACTTAAAGATAGTAGAATGAATATTCTATCTATTACCCGGAAACCAAAACCAATGAAAAACTTTTACGCTCTTATTTTTTTATTTTGTGGCCTCATTAGTTCGCTCCATCTTATGGGGCAAACATGTACCGGCCTGCAAGTAACCTATACTACTTACGAATCCCGCTGTGCGGCTACGGGCAGTATCAAGGTAAATGTATCGGGAGGCTCGGGAGATTATAAATATAAAGTAACCGGCCCGGTATCTATCAATTTTACAACTTCAGATTCTATTACCGGTTTATCTGCCGGAACTTATTTGCTGGAAGTGGCAGATATCATCAACAATTGTTCCATCAGCATAGCCAATGTGATCGTAGGAGGTAATTACCAGGATCCCCGTTTTAGTTTGAGTAAAACTGATATTACCTGCGAATATGGTAGTAATGGCAGCATTACAGTTGATAGTGTTTTGAATGGGCGGCCACCTTTCACTTTTGAAATTGTTGCCCCATCTTCGTCAGGTATTGGACAAAATAATCAAACTGGGGTGTTTCAAAATTTACCTTCTGGATTGTACAGCATTCAAATGAAAGATTCATGTGGTGGTATTCAAACCCGGCAGATCACACTTAATGACTATTATTGGTGGATAGATGCCTATCCTTTTACCCGTACTAATTGCGACCAGGTTTCCGGTTTCATCAGGGTTTGGGACAACCTGGGTAACAATAGCATGGCTGCACCGGGCATCCCCGGTTTTATGTATGGTATTACCGCTTCACTGGGAGATACTACATGGTCTGCCAGTCCCGTATTTAGTTTTACATTGGCACCCGGCGCTTCTTTTGAAATTATCGTAAAAGATGCCTGCGGAAAAATTAAAAAGGTAATGCTTTCTGTAAATAATATTCCATCATTGGCTGCAAACGTGCAAACGACCAATCTTGCTTGCAGTACTTTTTCTGCAAATGTATATAATGCTCAAAACTTTTACAATCCATCGTATTGTTTGTATGATGAAAATGATGTACAACTGGAGTGTAATACTACCGGCTATTTTACAGATTTATCGTATGGGTCTTATTGCATAAAAGCACATGATGAATGTACTGACTCTACACTCATCCGTTGCTTTACAGTTCTAAAACCAGTGCCGGTATTAGAGGATACAATACAGATAACCAATCTTGCCTGTTCTACTTTTACGGCAACTTTGCATGGCAGTTCATTATATAATGCCAATTATTGTTTGTACGATACAGCACATGTACTTTTGCTTTGTAATGATACAGGCATTTTTACTGATTTACCGTATGGCAGTTATTGTATAGAAACCTATGCCCCTTGTTACGATAGCACCATCAGCCGTTGCTTTACCGTTCTGCGGCCCATTCCTACCTTTGGAGATTTTACAATAAACTATTTAGATTGTAGCCTGGTAAATGTAAGCACATCACCTAATGATACATTATTTGAACCTCAATATTGTATATACGATAGTGTGGGTGTATTGATAACCTGTAACACTACCGGTATATTTGATAGCATACCCATAGGCCAATATTGTATTACCGCTTATGATGCCTGTTTTGATACCACTTTCAGGAGTTGTATTACCATTCCTAAATTGGTGGTAACAAACGACCTGGCAGTAAGTATTAGCAATCAAACCTGTACCCGGTTTACAGCTACGGTAACAAGTACCCTGGCAAATGGCAATTTTTGTCTTTATGATACCAGTGGTAATTTAATTGAATGTAATACAACCGGTATTTTTGCAGGCTTAACATACAATAGTTACTGTGTGATTGCGAATGTAACATGCCCGGATACCAGTTTTCAAATTTGTTTTAACCCCGTGCCGCCCATTCCTTCGGTGAGGGCAACGGTTCAAATAAATAAATTAACCTGTACCGGCTTTAGGGTTTCCGTAGTGGAGCAGCAGAACCTTACAAACCCACGTTTTTGTTTGTATGATAATAATGATTCCTTGTTGTATTGTAATACCAATGGCATATTTGTAAATGTACCGTATGGAGAATATTGTATCCGTATTTTAGATGGTTGTTACGATACTACCATCACTCGTTGTTTTAGTAAGTATCCTACCAGGATGAGTATTTCAGGCTTTAGTGGAAAAAGTTGTGTAATGGGAATGGCAAATTTAAATATTACGGTAGCAGGTGATTATGCTCCTTATTATATAGAAGTATTTACTCCACAAAATACATTATTGGTAGGCTCTGTATTTACCGGACCCAGTATTTTCCTGGATAATATTCCCGGCATTGCAGACACATTACTTTATAAAGTGGTTGTAATGGATGCCTGTGGCAATAAAGACAGTATTTATTTAGCAACCCCGGGTAGCTTTTTTAATACAGATATGCGTGCCATATCAAAATGCCCGGGTGCCACATCATCACAGGGTTCAGGTAATATTGTATGTACCATTAGTACCAATATGGGTATTCCTTATGTAACACTTTTTGAAAAGGACGGCATTCCTTATATCCCCGAACAGATGCCGGATGTTCAAACAGGCAATACATTTTATTTTAACGATATGGCTCCTGGTGTTTATATATTAAAAAGCCAGGAAAATATTTGCTGGATACCCCGTTACGATACCGTAGTAATACATCCATATAGCTACCCGTCTTTACAGAACTCTTCTGTATTTCAATGTGATGTTAGTGGTTTTAGCGTTACTGCCCGTGTGAGTAATGGGGTGGGGCCGTTTATGTACGAGATTATAGGAAGTACGCCATCCATACCTGTTATTATTACCGGGCCGCAGGCGAGTCCTATTTTCCCTATCAATAATGGGGCAAATTATTCGCTCATTCGCTTACGGGCAACCGATGCCTGTGGCAATGCTACATTGGGTGATGCAAGTGTATTACCGCTTGCATTAACTGGTATTACAGTGGTAGGTAATTGCCTTAACTATCCTACTACCTTATATGCCGACCCTATTTATGGAGCCACTTATGCCTGGTATAAAAAAGCGTCAATGTCAGCAACAGATAGCGTTTACCTGGGTAGTGGCAGTAGTTACTTTATTCCACTTACCACTGTGGGCGAACTGGGTACTTATGTTTGCCATTTATCAGTAAATGAAGGCTGTATTAAAAGAGATTACTATTTTAATATGGATGGTAGTTGCTATATTATTTTACCGGTTAAGCTTTTACATTTTACCGGCAAAACAGAAGCAGGTAAAAATATTTTAAACTGGCAGGCAGAGCAGGAGAGTGGTACAAAAAATTATGTGATAGAAAGAAGTAATGGCGGCAATGCATACCAGGCTATTGGTAATGTACTTTCTGTAAAAGATGGGATAGATAACCATCGGTACATGTTTAACGATCCTTTGCCCCCGAGCCGTTTAAATCTTTACCGCTTAAAAATAATTGATCATACTAACCAATTTACATACAGCCCTATTGTTGCTTTACAGAATGATCGAAATCAAACGGTAAGCCTGTATCCTAATCCTGCAAAAGAATCTTTTAACCTGGTATTTAATAATGAGATTAACACCCGTTACAAAATAAATGTTTCTTCCATATCGGGCCAGCGCATAACTGAGCAATATGTAAATGCGGAGCCGGGTGCTATATTTAATTATAAGCGTTTAGCTGGTATGCAAAATGGTATTTATATAGTGAGTATTCAAAATATACAGACGAAAGAAATAATCACTCAACGGCTGATATTCCTATAAAATCAATATAGTTTTTTTAATTTCATATTCATTAGTTTGTAAAAAGGAAGGATATTTATTCTTCCTTTTTTATTTTAAAAATAATGTGTAAAGCTGGCTAAAATAATATTAAAACCCTTACCTTTGCCGCCCCAAATAGTTCTTTTTATCTGCTAAACCAATATTAATTACTTCATTTTCAATGAAAGTGATATATTGACGGTAGAAAATGAAGCTTATTTACTTGGGAGTTTTTGTTTAAATAAACGAAAACGTTAACACCAAATTTTTTAAAAATGGCTAAAGAAATTACCGGCTATGTAAAACTCCAATGCAAAGGAGGACAAGCCAACCCGGCGCCGCCAATTGGCCCGGCCTTAGGTTCTAAGGGTATCAACATCATGGAGTTCTGTAAGCAATTTAATGCAAGGACCCAGGATAAACCCGGCAAAGTATTACCCGTATTGATCACCGTTTTTGCCGACAAATCATTTGAATTTATTATTAAAACACCACCTGCAGCGGTACAGCTTATGGAAGCGGCTAAATTGCAAAAAGGCAGTAAAGAGCCTAATAGAAGCAAAGTAGGCAAGGTGAGTTGGGCACAGGTAGAAGAAATTGCCAAAGATAAAATGGCAGATTTGAACGCCTTTTCAATCGAAAGCGCAATGAGCATGGTTGCTGGCACTGCCCGCAGCATGGGAATTACAGTAGATGGACAAGCCCCCTGGGAAAAAAATTAATCGTCAACCTATAAATATTATTTGCAATGATTACTAAAAAAAGAAAAGTAGCAAACGCTAAGGTTGACGCAAACAAAGCTTATTCGCTTAAAGAAGCTTCAACATTAGTTAAAGAAGTGAATACTACAAAATTCGATAGTTCTGTAGATATCCATGTAAAATTAGGAGTAGATCCTAAGAAAGCAGACCAGGCCATTCGGGGAACAGTATCCTTACCACATGGTACCGGTAAAACTAAAAAAGTACTGGTTTTATGTACACCCGATAAAGAAGCAGAAGCAACGGCTGCCGGCGCTGACTTTGTAGGCTTAGAAGAATATATTACTAAAATAGAAGGCGGCTGGACAGATATTGATGTGATTGTTGCCACCCCTTCTGTAATGCCTAAGATTGGTAAACTGGGTAAAGTTTTAGGGCCACGCAACTTAATGCCAAATCCTAAAACAGGTACCGTTACCAACGATGTAGCAGGTGCAGTAAATGATCTTAAAGGTGGTAAAATAGCATTTAAGGTAGATAAAGTGGGTATTATTCACGCCTCTGTAGGCAGGGTAAGTTTTTCTCCCGAAAAAATTGCTGAAAATTGCCAGGAGTTTATTAATGCAATTATTAAACTAAAACCTGCTACATCTAAAGGTACTTACCTGAGGGGTGTAAGCATGGCAAGCTCAATGAGCCCGGGTATTATGATAGACACTAAATCTGTTCTTAATTAAAGATTCTCCGGGCAAATGCCTATGGAGAATACAAAATATTTGTTATGACAAAACAAGAAAAAAACGAAGTGATCGAACTGCTGAAAGGCAAATTCAATCAGTACAATAATTTTTATATTACCGATACGGAAAGCCTTACGGTGGACCAGGTAACAAATTTACGCCGGCATTGCTATAGCAAACAGGTGGAAATGAAAGTAGCTAAAAACACGTTGATCAAAAAAGCGCTGGAAAGTATTGATTCAGAAAAATACAGCGGCGTTTACGATTCACTGCATAAAGTAACAGCTTTAATGTTTAGCGAAAACCCGAAAGATCCTGCTTTAATTATAAGTGGTTTTCGTAAACAAAGCAACGGCGAAAAACCAGTTTTAAAAGCAGCATTCATTAATGGTGATGTATTTGTTGGCGACAATCAATTAAAGAACCTTACCCAAATCAAGACCAAGGATGAATTGGTAGGTGAAGTAATTGGTTTATTGTTATCACCCATCCAACGGGTTATTGGAGCTTTGCAAAATAAGCCTGAAGGAAAAGTGGAAGCAACCGCAGCAGTGGCAAAAGCAACAACAGAAGCGGAAGCTCCGGCAGCAGAAGCTCCGGCAGCAGAAGCTCCGGCAACAGATGCAGCTACTACCGATGCACCTGAAGCTAATGCTGATGATGCATCAAAACCCGAATAACCCGGTGGTTATTTAAAGAAGGATAGTATTTTTAAAAACTATACTGTTTTGATACGGAGTTAAAACCCGGTTAAAACAATCATTCACAATTTTTTTAAACAGTCCTCCGGATCCGCATAAAAGTGGGAATGAAGGGGGCAAAAATGAAACACAATGGCAGACGTAAAATCATTAGCAGAAAGCCTGGTAGGCTTAACAGTAAAAGAAGTTCAGGAATTAGCTGAATTCTTAAAATCAGAATATGGAATTGAACCCGCTGCTGCCGCAGTAGTGGTAAGCGGAGATGGTGGCGGTGGCGCTGCAGCCGTAGAAGAAAAAACTGCTTTCGATGTAGTATTGAAAAGCGGTGGAGCTAACAAATTAGCCGTAGTTAAAATTGTAAAAGACCTTACTGGCCTTGGATTGAAAGAAGCTAAGGACTTAGTAGATGGCGCTCCAAAAACCATTAAAGAAGGAGTAGATAAGGCTACAGCAGAAGAAATGAAAACTAAATTAACCGAAGCAGGTGCTGACGTTGAAGTTGCTTAATTTCTTTTGGAAATGAATAAGGCCCGGGGTTTTCCCCGGGCTTTTTTTATGATGTCATTTATTTTTAAAAGAAATTGTAAAGTAATTATTGATCTTATAATTTTAAAAAAAATCTTGGAAATTAAAATTTATTCCTAATCTTTGCCTTGCAACAACAATAGTGTTGCTAAAAATATGGCTCAAAATAATTTTACAAATATGGGTTGGTGGCTTTTACGATGGCAACACGTAAACAGCTAAATATTTGTATAAAAAATATTCCCAACATAGGGCTTGCTGTTTAGGCAAGCCCTTTTTGTTTACACTAATTAAAAAAATATATGAGTTTTAAATATGTTGCCCAAAAAATAAAGTTCCTGGCGGATACAGAAACCCCTATTAGCATTTATTTAAAAATGAGGGAACATTATAATCAATGCCTGTTGTTCGAAAATGCTGCAGATGGTTTAGACCACAGTCAATCCAGTTATATTTTCTTCGATCCTATGGCGGGTATATCCATAACAGGCAAAAATATTGAAACCTATAACAACCAAAGCAGAGCAAGTGAAACCGCAGCAAGTAATGAAGCAGTTTTACCCTCCTTATCTAAATTTATAAATCAATTTTCTTTCGCAGCCGCTGATAAAAATTTACCCTCCTTTGTGGGCTATATTAATTATGATGCAGTTCGGTATTTTGAAACCATTGACATTGCAACTAACGCAACAACGCCGGATATTCAGTTTGATTTGTATCGTTTCTTAATTAGTATCAATCACAGTACTCAGGAAATGGAACTGATTCAACTGCATGAAGAAAATACTAAAGCCGGTGACCTTCAAAAAATAACTTCTATTTTACAATCTAAAAATATTCCTGCCTATTCATTTTCTGTTACCGCAGAAGAAGAAAATTTTACCAGCGAAACAGATTATTTACAACAGGTAGAAAAAGGCATTAATCATTGTCAGCAGGGCGATTGCTTCCAGGTGGTCTTATCCCGTTCCTTCGAAAGAAAATTTAAAGGTGATGATTTTAAAGTCTATCGTGCCTTACGCAGCATCAATCCCTCACCCTATTTATTTTACTTAGATTACAACAATTTTCATTTAATGGGTTCTTCGCCGGAAGCACAATGCAAATATGCAAATGGCAAAGCCAGTCTGCACCCTATTGCCGGCACTTACATGCGTACACATGATAAAAAACAAGACGAAGAAAAAGCCATAGCCTTAGTAAATGATGAAAAAGAAAAAGCGGAACACACTATGCTTGTGGATCTAGCTCGTAACGACCTTAGCAAAAATTTTAAAAATATAAATATTGTTGCTTATAAAAAGATAGAAAGCTACTCGCATGTTATACATTTAGTTTCGAAAATAGAAGGTGAAGGTTTATTAGCAAAAGTTGATGCGCTGCAAATACTGGCAGATAGTTTTCCGGCAGGAACTTTATCGGGTGCACCAAAACCAAAAGCCATGCAAATAATTAAAGAAACAGAAACTACAAACCGGGGTTTTTACGGCGGCTGTGTTGGCTTTTTAGGTTTTGATGGAAGCTTAAATACTGCCATCATGATCAGAACTATTCTTAGCAAAAATAATAGGTTACAATTCCGGGCCGGTGCAGGTATAACCATTGCATCCGTACCCGAAAAAGAATTGGAAGAAATAAATTTAAAAATAAACGCTTTAAGAAAAGCAATAAAAATGGCGGAAACATTATGAGAATATTAATGGTAGATAATTACGACAGCTTTACTTATAACCTGGTGCATTTAATTCGCCAGCTTAGCGATGCAGAGCTGATTATAAAAAGAAACGACGCTTTTACTTTAGAAGAAGTGGAAAGTTTTGATAAAATTATTTTATCACCCGGTCCCGGTCTTCCGGAGGAAGCAGGGCAACTAATGAACCTGATAAAACAATATGCAGGCAGCAAAGACATTTTAGGAATTTGTTTAGGCCATCAAGCCATAGGACTTAACTATGGTGGCAGTTTGCACAATATGGAAGAGGTAGTTCACGGAAGACAAACCAAAATAATTCAAACACAACCTTCTTATATATTTAAAAATGTTGAATCGGAATTTGAAGCCGGCCGTTACCACAGTTGGGTAGTAAATAAAGAAACCTTACCGGCCTGTTTAAAAATTACTGCGGAAGATGAGCAAGGGAATATTATGGCCATGCAACATGAAACAGACAAGGTAACCGGTTTGCAGTTTCATCCGGAAAGTATAATGACAGAAGTGGGAAAAACACTTATTCATAACTGGTTAGCAAACTAAATAAATTATGAAAGCTGCTTTAGCACAATTATTCAGGCACGAACCTTTGGAGGAAGAGCAAGCCGAAAAAATACTGTTGAGTATTTTAGAAGGCACTTTGGCTTCCGCTTCTGTGGCTAGTTTTTTAACGGTGTATAACATGCGTCCACCCACACAACCGGAGTTCAAGGGTTTTGTAAATGCCATGAAACAATGCAGCCGCCCCATAAATTTACAAACAGAAAATGCGGTTGACATTGTTGGCACAGGTGGTGATGGAAAAAATACATTTAATATTTCTACCCTTTCAGCGGTTGTGGTAGCTGCTGCAGGAACCCGTGTTATTAAGCATGGTAATTACAGTGCCAGTTCTACCTGCGGTTCCAGTAATGTATTAGAATATTTAGGTTATAAATTTACTGCTGATGAGGCTGAATTGAACCGCCAGTTAGAAGAAGAAAATATTTGTTTTCTACATGCACCTCTGTTTCATCCTTTAATGGCGAAGGTAAAGCAAGTGCGCTCTGATATTGGCTTACAGACCATTTTTAATTTAATGGGACCTCTCGTAAACCCGGCTTCTCCGCCAAATTTAGTTTTAGGAATTAGTCAGCATGTATATCTTAAAAAATTTGAATTTCTTTTACAGGAACTAGAAAAAAATTATTTACTGTTACACAGTATGGATGGCTATGATGAAATTTCATTAACCGGAAATTTTAAAATAATTACGCCACAACAAACACAATTATTGTATCCTGAAGCTATAGGCTTTAAAACCTTGCAGCCGGAACAATTGGAAGTTGGAGATAGCATAGCTTCCGCAGCAAAAATATTTTCTTCAGTTTTAAACAACGAAGCAACAGAAGCACAAAAAAATGTGGTAATAGTTAACAGCGCCTTTGCATTACAATGTTGTAACCCAACAAAAAGTTTAGAAGAATGTATCGCACTTGCAGCAGAAGCATTAAAAAATGGAAAAGCCTTACAAATATTTAAAAAATTAATAAACGCATGAGCATTTTAGAAAACATAATTGCTGATAAACAAACAGAAGTACAGCAAAACAAAAATTTATACCCCATTGCGCTCTTAGAAAAAACAGAAGCCTTTAGCAGCCCCACAGTTTCTTTAAAGAAGTATTTGCAGAAAAAAGATAAGAACGGTTTAATTGCTGAATTTAAAAGAAAATCACCCAGCAAAGGCATCATAAATAAATATACAAAAGTAGAAGATACGAGTATTGCCTATATGCAAGCGGGTGCCAGTGCTATTTCAGTACTTACGGATGAAAAGTATTTTGGTGGAAAAAATAAGGATTTGATAACTGTTAGGCATTTTAATTACTGTCCTATTTTAAGAAAAGATTTTATCGTAGATCCCTACCAAATTATTGAAGCCCGTTCTATTGGTGCAGATGCTATTTTATTAATAGCAACGGTGTTAACAGCCGCTGAAATAAAAGAATTTTCTGAGCTGGCAAATAACTTAGGCATGGAAACTATTTTAGAGATACACGATGTAAAAGAACTAGATAAAGGAATTGGTAAAGCAGATATTATTGGATTCAACAATCGCAACCTACACGACTTTACTTGCCATTATACCAATGCAATTAAAGCATTTAATCAATTACCAAAAGATTTATTGAAGATTGCTGAAAGTGGCATTAACACTGCAAAAGAAGCTTACGAATTAAAACAAGCGGGCTATGATGGCTTTTTAATTGGGCAACAATTTATGGAGCATAGTAATCCTGGTTTTGCCTGCGCACAATTTATACAGGAGTTAAATAAATTAAAAGCATAATTGTTTTAGCGTGAAGAAAGAAAATGAAATATTAATAAAAGTCTGTGGGCTAAACGAGTTTGAAAATATTAAAGCGATTGTTAACCTGCAACCAGATTTCATGGGCTTTATTTTCTATGAAAAATCAAAACGTTTTTTTTCAGAGGAGCCTGAAAAAATAAAATTTATTCGCAACCTTAGCAAGGTAAATAAAGTTGGGGTTTTTGTAAATGCTGATTTTAAAGAAATATTAAAAAAAGTAAAGGAATTGAATTTACAGTTTGTTCAATTACATGGAGAAGAAACACCGGAGTTTTGTAAACAATTACAAAAAGAAGTAAAAGTTATAAAAGTCTTTCGCATTGATGATAAATTTGATTTTAAAATTACAGAACCATACCTGGAGGTTTGCGATTACTTTTTGTTTGATTGCTTTACGGAAGTTTACGGAGGCAGCGGACAGAAATTTAACTGGAAACAACTGGAAGAATTCCCCTACTCAAAAAAATATTTTTTAAGTGGCGGAGTTAAACCGGAAGACGCAACAGCTATTAAAAAATTAAACCTGCCTGGTTTGTTTGCCATAGATGTTAACAGTGGATTTGAAATAGCACCGGGCTTAAAAAATATAGTTACTTTAAAATATTTCATGCAGAAAATGAATATGTGAAAATATAATTATAGAAAATAAAATATGAAATACAAAATTGATAAAAACGGTTACTATGGCGAATTTGGAGGTGCCTTTGTGCCGGAGATGTTATATAAAAATGTGCAGGAATTACTGCAGGCATACAAAAAAATTGTAAAGACTGCTGCTTTCAAAAAAGAATACCTGCAATTATTAAAAGATTATGTAGGCAGGCCATCACCGCTCTTTTTAGCAAAACGCTTATCTGCACTGTATAAAACAAATATTTATTTAAAAAGAGAAGATTTAAACCATACAGGTGCGCATAAAATAAACAATACTATTGGCCAAATTTTGCTGGCAAAAAAAATGAATAAAACCCGCATCATTGCAGAAACAGGTGCCGGTCAGCATGGTGTGGCAACAGCAACCGTATGTGCCTTAATGGGTTTAGAGTGTATTGTATATATGGGCAGTAAAGATATGGAGCGACAAAAACCAAATGTTGGCAGAATGGAATTATTAAATGCAAAAGTTGTTCCCGTAAACAGTGGTTCAAATACCCTGAAAGATGCCACCAACGAAGCTATCAGAGATTGGATTGCCCACCCGGATGATACACATTACATAATAGGTTCGGTAGTTGGGCCACACCCTTACCCGGAAATGGTTACCCATTTTCAAAAAATAATAGGCGAAGAAATTTCACAGCAATTGAAAAAAATAAATGGTATTCCCTATCCTACTGCTATAATTGCGTGTGTAGGTGGTGGTAGTAATGCAGCCGGTGCCTTTTTTCATTTCTTAAATAATAAAAAAGTAAAACTTATTGCAGTAGAAGCTGCCGGCAAAGGGCTAAGCACCAACGAAACAGCTGCCACTACTTTAAAAGGACAGACAGGTGTGTTACATGGTTGCAAAACTTTATTAATGCAAAATAAAGATGGCCAGGTTACGGAACCTTACAGCATTTCTGCCGGTTTAGATTATCCCGGCATTGGCCCTTTACATGCCTATTTGTATAATAATAAAAGAGCACAATTTTTATATGCTTCGGATAAGCAGGCCTTAAAAGCAGCTTACCAATTAATGAAATTAGAAGGTATTATTCCGGCTTTGGAATCGGCACACGCCTTGGCTGCATTGGAACAAATAAAATTTAAACCAAGCGATATTGTGGTAATAAATTTAAGTGGCAGAGGTGATAAAGATTTAGAAACTTATTTAAAACAGCAAGCACAATGAACAGATTAGAAACACTTTTTCAAACAAATAATAAACAGCTTTTAAATATTTATTTTACGGCAGGTTATCCAAATTTGGAAGATACGTTACCTATCATTTTAGAATTAGATAAAGCCGGTGCAGACCTGATTGAAATTGGGATTCCCTTTAGCGATCCTATGGCTGATGGACCTACCATTCAGCAAAGTAATCAACATGCTCTTGATAATGGTATGAGCTTAAATAAACTTTTTACTCAGTTAAAAGATGTAAGAAAATTTACCCAAATCCCCTTGGTTTGCATGAGTTATTTAAATCCTATTTTAAAGTTTGGCATTGAGAACTTTTGTAAAAAAGCAAAAGCCGTGGGTATTGATGGCATCATTTTACCGGATATGCCCTTACCTGAATATGAAAATAATTACGAAACGATTTTTAAAAAATATGGAATTAGTGTATGCTTACTCGTTAGTCCGGATACAGAAGAAAAAAGGATTGCAAAAATTGACAAACTAACCACCGGATTTATTTATCTGGTAACAGGTAAGGCTGTAACGGGCAGTAACTTACATCATAATACTACACAAGTAAATACATTAAAAAGAATAGAGAAATTATCTTTAAAAAGCACTGTGCTGGCGGGTTTTGGCATAAGCGATGCGGCGGGTTACACACTGGTTTGCAAATATGTAAACGGTGCTATCATTGGCAGTGAGTTTATACGGTTGTTAAGTAAGCATCCTAAAAATAGAAAGCAACAAATTGAAAAATTTATTAAAAATATAAAAGCATGATCATACAATTAGAGAAAGATATTTTAGAAAAAGTTAAAGAGCAAACGCTGAAATTAATTAAAGCAGAAGGCTACAGTATCACCGAAGTAAAAACACAATTAGGTGAATACTTGGTTTGCCTCAGCAAGAATGATTCAGATATTAGAAAGATGGGTAATTTACCCGGTGTGGCTGATGTACACAGGGTTTCGGATAGTTATAAATTGGTAAGTGCTAAATGGAAATTAAATAACAGCAGTATTACCGTAGATGGTTTAACCATTGGTGGGGGTGCCGATTTTACTTTAATGGCTGGCCCATGTGCCATTGAAAATGAAGAGCAGGTTACAGCGATTGCCAAACATTTACAGGCAAATGGGGTACGTGTTATGCGTGGTGGCATTTTTAAACCCCGTAGTTCTCCCTACTCTTTTCAGGGATTAGGTGCGCCCGGTTTAGAAATGTTTCACCGGGTTTGCAAAGCGCATAATTTAAAAATAATTTCGGAAGTGATGGAAACAGCACAGATAGATCAGATGCACGACTATGTAGATATTTTTCAGGTTGGTGCAAGAAATGCCCAAAACTTTAATCTACTACATGCTTTAGGAAAAACAGATAAACCCGTTTTATTAAAAAGAGGCATCAGTGGAACTATTGATGAATTATTACAATCTGCCGAATATATTTTTAGCAGTGGCAACGAAAAAATATTATTATGTGAAAGAGGTATCCGAACTTTTGAAACGGCCAGCAGAAATACTTTTGATATTAATGCCATTAGTATTTTAAAAACAAAATCGCATTTACCGGTAATTGCAGATCCCAGCCATGGTATTGGTATTAGAGCACATGTTCCCGCAATTGCCCTCGCTTCTTTAATGGCCGGTGCAGATGGTTGTATTTTTGAAGTGCATGAAAAACCGGAAGAGGCTTATAGCGATGGACAACAAACTTTAAATTTCGCAGAGTCTGAAAGCCTCATTAAAAAGTTAAACAAACTTCACCAGTTTAAAAAAACAGAATTGGCAGGTGCAATGTAAGCCGATATTAAATCCTTATACTAAAATGCTTCAGCTACATAACTAAGCTTAAAATTATTATATCCATGAGCAGATAGGAGTGATTTTAAATTTTTATTTTCTTACCATTTAAATAAAATTTGAACCATTTTATTTCAAATAATCTGGTTTCAATTACCTTCAATAAATAGAAAATGTAATTGTATGAAAAAAGTTATGACCTTGATTTTTATCCTGATGCTCCAAATAAGTTATGCTCAACAAGGTTTATTTATGCCTCAAAATATTAAACAGGCTTTTGAAAAAAATACCCGGAATGAAGATGGTAAACCCGGTAAGAATTATTGGCAAAACTATGGGCGATATTCCATTAACATCATTGCAAGTCCACCCAACAAAACGATTACAGGTACAGAAACCATTAGTTATATAAATAATAGCCCCGGCACCATTAAAAACCTAATGATAAAATTAATTTTAAACATACATAAACCCGGGGCTGCCAGGCAAAGTAGCGCTACTGATAATTACCTAACTGAAGGAATTATTATTGATAAATTTATGGTTAATCATGATGAAAAGCCATTTGGTTATGTAGGCGCCAATACCATGAAGCAGGTAAGGCTAAACGAAGGAGTGGTCCCTGGTGACAGTGTTCAATTAAACTTTGAATGGCATTACGATGTAAGCCAGCAAAGCGGCCGTGAGGGTAGGCTTGATAGCACCAGTTTCTTTCTGGCTTATTTTTACCCAAGAGTTGCAGTAATGGATGATGTATTTGGATGGGACCGTATGAATTTTACAGATGCACAGGAATTTTATAACGATTTTAATGATTATGATGTAGCTGTAACGGTACCTGAAAATTATTTAGTATGGGGTACAGGTGATTTAACCAATGCAGCACAAGTATTACAGCCTGCTTTTTTTGAAAAATTCAATAAAAGTTTTACAAGCGATGAAGAAATAAATATCGTAACGCAACAAGATATTGAAGCAAAAAACATCACCACTCAAAACCCGACTAACACATGGCGCTGGCGAGCAAAAAATGTAAGCGATGTAGCATTTTGTATCAGCAATCATTATGTGTGGGATGCTGCCAGTGTAGTAGTGGATAAAAAAACAGGACGTAGAGCAAGTTGCCAATCTGCGTATTTGAATTCCTCAAAAAACTTTCACAACCAGGTAAAACATATTCAACATTCGCTTGATTGGTTTAGCAACAACTGGCCCGGGGTTCCTTACCCTTTTCAAAAAAGTACCATTATCCAGGGTTTTGCAGATATGGAATATCCTATGATGGCAAATGACAGCCCACAAGGGGATGATTTATTTCAACGCTTTATTGCTGAACATGAAATTGCCCATAGTTATTTTCCTTTTTATATGGGCATCAATGAACACAGGTATGGATGTATGGATGAAGGCTGGACCACAGCATTTGAATATTTGATTGGCATAAACGATATGGGCAAAGAAAAAGCAAATTCTTTTTTTAAGCAATTCCGGGTAGCAGGATGGGCATTATATCCCAGCGATGAAACGCAGGTACCTATTATTACACCACTCAATATCTTAAGTGGGCCTGCTATGGGAATTAATGAATATGGCAAACCGGCACTTGCTTACCTGGCTTTGAAAGATATGCTAGGAGATGATTTATTTAAGAAATGTTTACATGAATTTATGGATCGCTGGAATGGTAAGCACCCCATTCCATGGGATATGTTCAACAGCTTTAGCAATATTGCCGGTAAAAATTTAAACTGGTTTTGGAATAATTGGTTTTTTAGTTCTAATTATTTAGATGTTGCTGTACAAAATGTAGTAGCCGGTAAAAGTGGTTATAATATCACCTTAAAAAATATTGGCGGCTTTGCCATTCCGGTTGATTTTGAGATAGAGTTTAGCGATGGCAGCAAAATGAATCAACATTTCACGGCTGCTATATGGGAAGTAAATCAATCAAAAGCAATCATCCCGTTAAAAACCACAAAAAAAATTACTTCCCTGAAAGTTGATGGTGGAATCTTTATGGATGCTAATGAAAAAGATAATGTATGGGAGCGTCAATAATAAATAGAACGGATGATTTTCTTACAATGAGTAATATTCAATTTCTTAGCATAAAAAAGAGATTCCTTTTTAGGGTAATCTCTTTTTATTTTTTGTGACCGCGTTAGGATTCAAACCTAAAACCTTCTGATCCGTAGTCAGATGCTCTATTCAGTTGAGCTACGCAGCCATTTATTTGGGGTGCAAATATACAGATATTCTCCTTTATCACATCAAAGACCGGCTAAAAAATTGGCTTGTATTAAATCTACTACGGCAGGCAAACTGCCGGTTTCTTCATACACTTTTAACTGCCTGTCTGCACCGGTACCTTCTTCCAGCATCTTATGAACATGGCTTATGGCATGCTGGCTGCCTAAATGCGGTATCACATCACTTATGAAATCTAATAATTCATATATAAGTACTCTTGTATTTACTTCTGATTCCTTACCAAAATCAATCATACTCCCTTCAATACCATACCTGCTGGCACGCCATTTATTTTCATTTACCAATGCCCTGGGATAGATAATAAAATTCAGGTTTTGGCTTCTTAATTTATACAGCTTTGCACAAATTGCCTGGAAGAGTGCCGCAATGGTAATGGTTTCCTGTACCGTCATAGGTATATCGCAAACCCTGAATTCTACCGTATTAAAAAATGGATGCACCCTTAGGTCCCACCATATTTTTTTTGCATTATCTATACAATTGGTTTTTACCAGCAGCTTTATATAATTATCATAAGCTTCTATACTTTCAAAATAATCGGGGATGCCGGTACGGGGAAATTTATCAAATACCTTAGTACGGAAACTTTTGTACCCTGTCTTTCTGCCTTCCCAAAAAGGCGAATTGGTACTTAAGGCAAATACATGCGGCAGAAAGTAACGGGCAGAATTGGCAATATGAATGGCCATTTCCCGTGTTTCCATACCCACGTGCACGTGGAGGCCAAAAATGAGATTACTGCGGGCTGCTTCCTGGAGTTCATTTACAATTTCGTTGTACCGGGCGTGCTCTGTTATCAATTGGCTTTCCCAATGGCTAAAAGGATGCGTGCCACTGGCGCCAATACTTAAATCCAGGTCGCCGGCAATGCTGCTTATCGTTTTGCGAAGCGTACTCACATCCATAAAAGCTTCATCAATATCTGCACAAATATCTGTTCCTACTTCTACAACCGCCTGGTGCATTTCGGCTTTCACTTTATCTTTAATTACTTTTTGACCTTCCTGCACTATCTTTTGATCATGACTTTTTAATTCCCTGGTTATGGGGTCAATTACCATGTATTCTTCTTCTACACCAATGGTAAAATGTTTATATGAAATAGCCGCCATAAGGATGATTTTACTTTGTGGTAATGATTTAGGATGAAATAAGAATATAATGAGAAATTAAAAACAATTTCATTGTTTGCCCATTCCTTTCAAAATATCAAAATTCTTTCTTTAATATAATTTTTGTTTGTTACTGCTTCTTTTAATGTATTCACCCCAGGTAAGGTTATCAGCACCTTCTACATGGGCTTGTGCTTTTTCAATAGCATAAGTGGCTGCTGTTTCTACTACCCAATCAAAATTTTCCTGTCCTACACTGTTTACATCTGCATCGGGTGCGGGGTTACAAAAATCAATAGCATAGGGTACGCCATCTCTTATGGCAAGTTCTACGGTATTAAAATCATAGCCCAGGTAGCGGCAAATGCGGAGAACAATATCTTCCATTAATTTAAAACGTTCGGCAGATGGTTTAAAATCAGCTACATACCGCAGGTGATGCGGGTTGCGTGGTTCATAAGGCATGATGCGTACGTATTTACCGCCAATACAATAACAACGATAATATTCATCAAACTTAATTTCTTCCTGCAACATCATAACCAATTGTTCTGTTTCCGCATGTTTTTCAAAAAACTCATCCATACTATTAAGTTGGTACACACTCTTCCAACCGCCACCGGCAAAGGGTTTCATATAAGCTGGGAAACCAATGTACTTAAAAATTCCATCCCAGTCTAATGGATATTCAAGATTGCTGAATGAATCTTCCGAAGTATCGGCCGGTAAATCTCTTGAAGGCAATATTACTGTTTTAGGTACGGGTACATCAATTTTTGTAGCGAGGCAATTATTAAAAAACTTCTCATCGGCACTCCACCAAAATGGGTTATTAATTACAGCCGTACCACAAAGGGCCGCATTTTTTAAATAAGCCCGGTAAAAAGGCACATCCTGCGAAATGCGGTCAAATATTACTGCATATTCAGTAGGGCTGCCTTGCATAACCTTGTCAATTTTTACTGGTTCGGCAATTATGCCATCCACATTTTTACTGTTTACCCGTTGTACAAAAGCTTCGGGAAAACTTCTTTCCTTGCCAAATAACATTCCAATTTTCTTCATGAGTAGATGTTTTAATAATGAGCGTTGTTGAGGCGTTATACTTTTAATTTATTTGATATATCCAAAATATTGGCGTATCCATTTTTTGAAACCAATCTTTTTGTATAATGCTTGTTTCTTTATCCTGTTCAAATATATTTTTTACCAGCCAATAAAACAAAATTGATTTATTGCTTTTAAAGAATTTGTTTTATTAAGCATTTTCTTACTTTTGGGACTATGCCGGTTAAGAAAGTGGCTCTTGTAGAAGCGGAGCACCATGTTTTGTCATCCATTTTTTTGGAAAGAGATGTAAAAGTAGATTGTTATTACCCCTCTGGGATGGCAACTTTTGAAGATATAAGCTTACTATTGATCAATGATGGGCAGGATCTCCCCAAAATGCCTTTTACAGATATACTGGAAGAGTTGTATGAAACCAAGGAAATTGTTCCCTTGTTTTGTGTAGGTATCCACTGTGCTATAGACCGGAAAAATGAATATGGTACTGCTAAAATTCAGGATTATAAGGGTAGGGGTGCAAGAGCTTATTTATATAATGCTTTTATCATGCTGGAGCTTCTACCATTTATCCGGCTTACCTATTCTATTCATTCGTTTAGTGAGAAATCTTTTGCAGGTTTTTCATTGGGAGGCTTATGTGCCATGGATATTGTATGGAACCATAGCCGGGAATTTACGAGGGTAGGTGTTTTTAGTGGCTCCCTTTGGTGGCGTGACAAAGCGCATGATGACCCGGATTTTGATGAAGATAAAAACAGGATCATGCAGAAACAGGTGAGAGAAGGACAATTTTCGCCCTGGCTTACATTTTTCTTTGAAGTAGGCACCCTCGATGAAAAAGAAGACCGTAATAAAAATGGTGTAATAGATTCAATAGATGATACCCAGGCCATCATTAAAGAACTTATAAAAAAGGGGTATCCTGAAACTAGTATTGAATACCTGGAATTAAAAGATGGGCATCATGATGTACAAACATGGGCACGTGCCTTTCCGGTATTTTTAAAATGGGGATGGGGGTATAATGATGAGCTTACCGATTAATTCTTATTTATTTACTAACTGATGTAAAATAATACCAGCAGCTACCGCAGCATTTAAAGATTCTGCCTGGCCTACCCTGGAAATGGTTATTTTCTCTTCACATAATGCAATCAATTCTTTTTTCATTCCCTTAGCTTCATTTCCAATAATGATGAATGCTTCTTTAAGTGCCGTGAAGTTGTGTAGTGGCTTGCCATCTAATACAGCCGCATATTTTTTTATTTTTTGCGCCGCAAGAAATCCCTCAAGGTTACAGTATATTATATTTACACGCCCCAGGCTTGCCATACTGCTTTGTACTACTTTAGGATTGTACAATTCAGTAGTATGTAAAGAACAAATAATGTTTTCTATACCAAACCAATCCGCAATCCTTACTAAGGTTCCAAAATTTCCGGGATCCTGTATATCATCTAAAACCAATGAAATTTTATTTTTAAAATCTGGTGAAGGGTCCATCTCTTTTTGCATAAAAATGGCAAGTACCTGGTTTGGAGTGGACAGGCCTGAAATTTTTTCTAATTCAAAATCTTCCAATTCAAAAATCCGGGAACTGTAAAACTCCGCCATATCTGCCGGTAACAATTGTATCCATTGTGGTAAAGCATATATTTCCCGGCAGGTAAATAAACCTCCTTTTAACAACTCGGTTACTAACTTTGGCCCTTCAGCAATAAAACAATGGGAAGAATCCCTTAATTTTTTCTGCTGTAAACTTTGAATATATTTAACTGTATTTTTGCTCAACATCCCAAAAAAATTTATGTTGTTATCGGTGGATCCTACTTTTAAAATATTTTCCAA
Source organism: Niastella sp. (assembly GCA_016710595.1). Lineage (GTDB taxonomy): Bacteria > Bacteroidota > Bacteroidia > Chitinophagales > Chitinophagaceae > Ferruginibacter. Next base: position 698,052 of record JADJVM010000008.1, on the reverse strand, counting down.
ATTAAACTATTTTTTTTTGGTTCTGTTATTACTAAGTTCTTGTACCATCATTAAAAATGCACCAAAGGATAAACCTTACTTAATTAAGAACAACATTAAAATAGAAGGGGGGCAATTTTCAAAAATTGATAAAGAAGCGGTAGAAGAAAGGATGCGCACTCAATTTGATGATAGTGCCATCGTATTAACCAAATCGCCGCTGTTCTTTTTAGAAATCATTAAAAGGCCACCTGCATTTGATACATCGGCCGTAAACCGGTCTTTAAACAATATGCGGGCATCCCTGTTTCATCTTGGTTTTTATCATCCGCAAACATTGTATAATGCAGATACAACAGTTGTTTCCAGAGACAATAAAAAAGTAAAGGTTGATTATCTTATTAACGTGGGTAAACGTACCCTCATTGATACAGTGACCTATCGTTTGCAGCGTGAAGATTTGCAGGCACTCATTTTAAAAAGCAGGGGAAAATCAATATTAAAAAAAGGCGACCCGATTACCAAAGTGGCCGTACTGGGCGAAATGGCCCGCATTGTAGATACATTAAGAAACAATGGGTATTATAAATTTTCGTCTGCAGAGTTAAGGGTGCAGGGCGATACCAGTATTGCCGCATTAACTACCATTAGCGATGATCCTTTTGAGCAATTACAATTGCTTGCAGAAGCACAGGCTTTAAAAGATTCACCCTCTATTAAACTGGCTGTAGTGTTGGTAAATCCGGAAGATAGCTCTAAACTGGTACAATACCATATCAATAATATTTATTTGCTTCCGGATTATAAACCCGGAGATAAATTAGAAGATACCATTAACATTATTCAACGAAAAACTCCTACAGGAAATTTTATATTACGTTATCACCAGTCTTTGTATAGAGCGGGTGTAATCATCCGGCAAATAAGTTTTAGAAAAGGAGATATATTCCGCCAAAATGAATATTATAAAACGCTTAATAATATTTCAAAAACCGGGTTGTGGGCAAATACCAATATTCAAATCATAGAATTGCCTGATAGCCATGCAGTAGATTTGGTGGTAGAACTGATACCTGTGAGTAAATTTGGTTTTGAAGCTGCATTGGAAGCCAGTTATTCTTCCGGTAATAATTCAGCCAATGCCATTGCAGGAAGTTTATTCGGCCTTTCGGGAAACCTGTCTTTAACCAATCGGAATATTGCCCGGGAAGGCATCCGCATGATGCATAGCTTGCGGGCAGGGGTGGAGTTTAATAATAAATCAGGGAGCAATACTTCGGGCCTTATCAATTCTACTGAATTTAGTTATACCAATAGCATTTCAATTCCCAGGATCATCAATCCATTTAAAAAAAATATAAGGCGAATATTGCCTGGTGAAACTTTTGTGAATACTACTTTTTCTTATGCTACCCGGTTTAATTTATTTAGCTTGCAATCGGTAAACCTGAATACCGGCTTTACACATCCTTTAAAAAATGGTGCCAATTTTACATTCAGGCCTTTCTATGCCGAATTTAATTATCTCTTTAACCAAACTGATAGTTTTATTCAAATTAAAGAGGCCAATCCTTTTTTACGGTACTCATATAATACTGCATTTGTAACGGGTATGGGAGCCAGTTACAGTCATATTTTTAATAATCCCGTACATTTAAAAAGTATTTTAAAAGAGCGTAGCATTAAATTAAATGTAGAAGAATCCGGGCTTACCTGGGGCGCTTTACCGATACTTAAAAAATATAAAAAGAAATATATTAAAACCGATGCAGAATATAAATACACGATAAATTATAATAAAACCGCATTGGCATTCAGGTTATTTGCCGGTGTGGGTATCCCTCTTGCAAGGGATAGTACGCTTCCATTTTTTAAACAATATTTTGGTGGTGGAAGCTCCAGTATGCGGGGATGGCCGGTAAGGGGCATTGGCCTGGGTGGAAGGCCACTAAAACCATTTGCACAAAATTTATTTAATGAGCAAACGGGTGATGTGCAGTTAGAAGGCAATGCAGAATACCGTTATTATATTACCCGGCTCATCCCGAATTTGCTTACGCTGAGAGGTGCTTTATTTGTTGATGTAGGAAATGTTTGGAATTTTAATAAAACAATTTTAGCCAACGGGGTTGTATCTGATACGGCACAATTCAAACTTCAAAATTTGTATCAGCAAATAGGGTTAAGTGCCGGTACGGGTTTACATTTCGATTTTAATTATGTAATTCTTCGTTTTGATTTTGGTTTCCGTTTCAAACGGCCCGAGATGAGTTATATCAATAATGGATGGAAAGCGCCGGATATTGGGCTTGATGATTTTATTCAAAAATTATTCAACCGGAAATATAAAGAATGGCGTTATGAAAACTTTAATTTTACTATTGGCATCAACTATGCATTTTAGACGGTACATAAAAAAGGACTTAATTTTTATTAAGCCCTTTTACATTCTTTAAAAAGAAAATGGTTATTTATGTGCTTCTATTTTCTTTACAAAATTAGCCTTGGGTTGTGCGCCTACTAATTTATCTACTACTTCGCCATTTTTAATAAATAAAATAGCCGGTATATTGGTAATACCATAGTTCATAGATACCTGAGGGTTTTTATCTACATTTAATTTCCCCACATTTACTTTGCCTTCATATTCCTTACTTAATTCGTCTATTACAGGTCCAATTGCCCGGCAGGGGCCACACCATTCTGCCCAAAAGTCAATAACGGTCAATTTATCTGAATTTATCACTTCGGTTTGAAAGTTTGAATCGGTTAATTCTAAAGCCATAACAATTATTATTTATTTGTTTGTATATATTTTAATGATCTATTGCAAATTTATGACCAATTACCCGGAAAGGTTCAATTGACATATCCACAATAGATAGAATAAGTTTATTTACTGTAAAAAAGTCAGTTAAGCAGTCAATACGCTTACTTCCAGATAAGGCCGGTCTTCTAAATACGCTGCCATGGAATCGTTCATGGTAAACTTATTATTCAGGCTGTACAAATTAATCATGATATTATTCTCTTCATCCATGATCTTAAAGTTAAGCGTGGTATTACCCGGGTTATTGCTCACATTTTCTGACATAAAAGCGATAAAATTGTCATCTATCAGTTGGGCGCCCACACCAATGCTTAGTTTTTGTGTCATCGTTTTTTTGATGGTATCCAGCAAATGCATTTTTGAAATTCTGAATTCATATTGATCGGTATTGTAACGTTCCCTGAACTGGCCTTCTATTAGCAGAATAATTCCCTTATCTAAGTAATGCTGGTACCTTACATAGTCTTCGCCAAAGAGTGCCATATCGGTTTTGCCTGTAAAATCTTCTATCTGAAGGATACCAAAATTTTTACCTTTTTTTGTAAGCCTGTGTTGTACATCTGTAACAAGCCCGGCCAGCCTAAATTGGCGTGATGAAAAAGGTTTGGGCGCTAACCTGATTTCATTAAAATCGCTTAATGCAGAAATATGGTAATTTTTTAATTCAAATTTATAATTATCAAGCGGGTGGCCACTCATGTAAATACCGGTGATTTCCTTTTCAAAATCTAATTGCTCTACCAATTGCCAGGGCTCGCAGAATAATAGTTTTGGAGGAATGATATCCGGCATTTGTAAATCACCAAACAAGGTATTGGCAGCGTTTGCACTTTGCGCCTGGATAACCTGGCCAAATTTTATTATTTTTTCCATGGCTACCGCATCGCCGGGTGCCTGGTAAAAATATTGTGCCCTGTGCAAATCTTTAAAGCTGTCGAAACTGCCACTATAAACTAAACTTTCTAATGTTTTTTTATTTACGGCCCTAAGGTTCACTCTTTTTACCAGGTCAAAAACATTTGAAAACGGGCCTTGTTTTTTTCTTTCTTCAATAATGTTTTCAATTGCAGCTTCACCTACGCCTTTTAAACCGCTGAAACCAAATCGAATTTCACCTTTTTTATTTACTGCAAACCCTTTGTGCGATTCATTGATGTCGGGCCCCAATACAGTTAATCCCATGCGTTTACATTCTTCCATAAAAAATGTGATCTTATCTATACTGCCGGCATGATTGAGTACAGCAGCCATAAATTCACTTGGATAATGTGCTTTTAAATAAGCTGTTTGATAAGCTACAAAAGCATAACAGGTAGAGTGCGATTTATTAAATGCATATTGGGCAAAGGCTTCCCAATCTGTCCAAATCTTTTCTAATTTATCTTTTGGATGCCCTTTGGCGGTGGCGCCCTCCAAAAACTGTACTTTCATTTTATCAAGCACATGCTTTTGCTTTTTACCCATTGCCTTACGTAAGATATCTGCATCGCCTTTACTAAAGTCCGCCAGTTTTTGAGATAGCAACATTACCTGTTCCTGGTAAACGGTAATACCATAAGTTTCTTCCAGGTATTCCTGCATATCAGCAATATCATACAGCACCATTTCACGGCCATGTTTACGGGCAATATATTGGGGTATGTAGCCCATCGGGCCCGGCCGGAACAAGGCATTCATTGCAATGAGGTCATCAAACTTATCGGGCTTTAGTTCACGCAAATATTTTTGCATCCCAGCACTTTCAAACTGGAAAGTGGCGTTTGTTTCTCCTTGCTGAAACAGTTTAAAAGTTTTTTCATCATCTAATGGTATCGTATCAATATCTATCGTAAGGCCGTGATTTTGTTTAATCAGCGCTAAGGCTGTTTTTAAAATACTCAATGTTTTTAATCCCAGGAAATCCATTTTGATAACACCCGCTTCTTCAATTGAGTTGCCTTCAATTTGGGTAAGCCACAAATCAGATTCTTTTGAAGTAGCTACCGGTAATAATTCAGTAAGGTCTTTGGGTGCAATAATGATGGCAGAAGCATGAATACCGGTATTTCGTACGGAACCTTCTAAAATTTCTGCTTCTTTTAAAATTTTACTTAGCAAATCATCGCCGGTATAAATATCTCTCAATCGCTTTACGTTTTCAATATCATCTGCAGTAAGTTGTTCTTTTTCTTCCAATGATTTTTCATTCCCATTTTCTACCTCTTTGTGAGATAAAGGTGCATGTAATAATCTTTTTAAAACAATACCCGGTTTTTCCGGAACTAATTTTGAGAGTGCCCGGCTTTCAGCAATGGGCAGATCCATCACACGGGCCACATCTGCAATGCTCGATTTGGCAGCCATGGTGCCATATGTAATTATTTGTGCTACCTGGTTTTTACCATATTTTTCTACTACATAGTTTAATACTTTTTGCCTTCCTTCATCATCAAAATCGGTATCAATATCCGGCATTGATTTCCGCTCGGGGTTTAAGAACCGTTCAAAAAGCAAATTATATTTTATTGGATCAATATTGGTGATACCAATACAATATGCCACAGCGCTACCAGCTGCAGAACCACGGCCCGGACCAATGAAAACATCCATATCCCGTCCAGCTTTAATAAAGTCGCTCACAATTAAAAAATAACCGGCAAATCCCATTTTCTTTATAATGCCCAACTCAAATTGTAACCTTTCTTCTGTTTCGGGTGTTAATATCTTGTATCTTTCTTTAGCACCACTCCAGGTGAGGTGTTCCAGGTATTCATCCTGGCTTTTATAATTTGCAGGCACTTCAAAAAATGGCAATAAAATATCTCTCTTTAAATCGAGTAGCGATACTTTGTCAACTATTTCATTGGTATTGTCAATGGCATGGGGCAGGTCTTCAAAAACCTTACTCATTTCGGTTTCGGTCTTTAAATAAAACTGGTCATTAAAAAAACCAAACCTTTTTCCTTTGGCCTGTACATCATCATCTGTAAACTCACGCAGGGCAGGGGTGCTTTGTTTTTCGCCGGTATTGATGCAAAGTAAAATATCGTGTGCATTAAAATCAGTTTGATCTACATAGTGGCTGTCGTTGCTGGCAATTACTTTTACTTTATATTTTTTTGCAAATTTTAATAATACTTCATTTACTTTTTCCTGTTCGGGAATGCCATGCCTTTGCAGCTCCACGTAATAATCTTCCTGGAAAATATTGAGCCACCACTTAAATTCATTTTCTCCCTCCTGCTCGCCTTTTTTTAATATCGTTTGGGGTACCAGCGCACCCAGGCAACAGGTAGTGGCAATAAGCCCTTCGTGGTATTTATGTATGAGTTCTTTGTCAATGCGTGGGTACTTACTGTACATCCCTTCAATATAACCCAGTGATGTAAGTTTTACTAAGTTTTTGTAGCCTTGTTCATTTTTGGCCAATAATATTTGGTGGTGCCGAGGGTCTTTTTCTTCTTTACTAAATGTTTTTCGGGTACGGTCGGTTGTAATATAAAATTCGCAACCCACAATGGGTTTTACTTTAAGGCTACCATCTTCATTTTTATGTGCATACGCTTCCTTTACAAACTCAAATACGCCAAACATATTTCCATGATCACTAATAGCAAGTGCCGGCATATTATTCGCTATCGCTTTCTTATATAAATTTTTGATAGAAGCTGCGCCATCAAGTAACGAAAACTGTGTATGAACGTGTAAGTGTGAAAATTTCATGTATAACTTAAGAATTTACAAAACTGAAATACAAATATCGTAAACAATAAAAAGAGATTTCTTTGCGTTTTTCCACATGTAGGCTTAAAAATGGGTACAGAAATAAAGGTTGCTCGTTTGGGGCACAAACCCTACCTTTGCCCGGATTTTATGAGAAAAATTTACGTTATCGTTTTGTAGGACAAGAATATCAGGCAGGAATTAATAAACAGGTTATTTTAAGAAAAAGCGAAGAGATTACGAATACAAGATTAAGTCGTACATACACTAAAAACCAATGTTTTAGGTATGAAAAACTTATTTTTTGTTTCTGTTGCTTTCAGCATTTTTTCAGGAACATCATTAAGTGCAAATGCACAAAAAGTTTTCAATTTCAGCAATAGTAGTGCCTCCATCGCCGATGGTTACCAGGTGGCAGAATTGGCTCCGGTAGTAACCAGCGCTGTACCTATTAAGCTCAAGGCTTCCGAAGCAGAAATAGGACAGGCATTGCAAATAGCTGCAAGAGAAGCTAAAGCTTTAGCAGGTAACAAAATGTTACTGGTTACCGAAAATTGTAAAACCATCCATTTTAAATTCGCCCAAATTTTAAACCGTGAGGTAGAAACCATTACAAACACCCGCTTATTTCAATTTATAAATGATTGGTGGGGTACCCGCTACCGCTATGGTGGCACTACTAAAAAGGGTATTGATTGCAGCGCTTTTACCGGTTTATTGATGAGTACGGTATATTCCTTAAAGTTACCCCGTACTGCCAGGGAACAGTATGCTGTTTGTGAAAAATTAAATGAAGAAGATTTGCTGGAAGGAGACCTGGTGTTTTTTAATACCCGTGGAGGTATTAGCCATGTAGGCATGTACCTGGGAGATGGATATTTTGTTCATTCCGGGTCCAGTACCGGGGTTACGATCAGCAACCTGGATGAAGCCTATTGGTCAAAGCATTTTATAAAAGGGGGAAGGGTAAATGAAAATGATCTGCCAGCGCCCCACGAAACAGAAACGGCTGTTGATGCTGTTTGTACTAACTGATTTATATTAAGTTATATCAATAAAAGGGATGAGCGATCATCCCTTTTTTAATGCCCTGGAAGCTGTTAAAAATTATTAAATAAAAAGGCATTGCAATAAAATTATGCCCCCTAATAGCTGATGGCACAGATATTGTAATTACTTGCCCAAAATGAAAAATAAAATCTCCATTATGAAAAAAATAGTTTTAATGCTGGCCACCCTGTTTATCATTGCTGGCGTACAAGCCCAATCAAAATCTAAGGTTGCTAAAGCAAAGAGTGAAAAAATGGCGAAAGCCAATTTGGCCAAAGCCGAAAAAGAAAGAATGGCTGCTGAAGAAAATGAAAAAACTAAAATGGCTGCCGAACAAATGGAAACAGATCGCCTGGCAGCATTACAGGCAGAGAAAGATAGCCTGGATTCTGAAAGGATGAAAGAAGAAGCCAGGGACAGAGAACTATTTGTAAAAGATAGTATCGTAAAAGTAAACCAGGAAAACGAAAGGATAGCCCAGGAAAAAATGGCTGTTATTAAGAAAGGCCGTTCAGAAATTTATACCAATGCAGGTTTAGATGAATATCAAACCAAAAAAGTAATGGATGTAAATTCAACTTATTTTGCCAGGGCCAATTCAATTAAGCAGGATGGTTCTTTAGATGCAAAAGCAATGGATAAAAAATTAAAAGCATTAAATAAAGAAAGGTTAAAGAAGATCAAAGACCTGGTAGGCCGCAAAAAAGCAGATGCACTTGAAAAATCAAGAAAAGAATTAAGGACCGATAATGCCGAGGATACTGACGTACAGTGGCTTTACGAACTTGATGATGCAAAAGGCAAAAAATAATATATAAACCACAACCAATATCTATAAAAAAATCCGGGCTTACCGGATTTTTTTATTTAGGTACTAAAAGATTTATCGCTATCCTGATAATATTATTTAATCATCATGCGTGTCTCTTGAAAAAATCCTAATGCTTACCAGGAATTTGTTTTAATATTTCAAGCAGGTATTTCCAAAATTTTTGTACAGAACTAATTTGTACCCTTTCATCGGGAGAATGTGCGCCATAAATATTGGGGCCAAATGAGATCATTTGCATGCCCGGGTAATTGCCACCAATGATGCCACATTCAAGCCCGGCATGAATAGCATCTACACGGGCGGCACTTTTAAACATTTTTTGATAAAGATCGCTCATCATTTTAATTACCGGGTCATCCGGCTTGGGTTCCCATCCCGGATATTCACCGCTAAAACTTACTTTGGCCTGGCATGCATTAAAGCTGTTTTGAATGGCAGTGGCCAGGTCTGTTTTTTCAGAATCTACAGAGCTTCGGGTAAGGCATTGAACCGTGAATTTTCCTTCAGCAGCTTCTATTTTTGCAATGTTGTTCGATGTTTGTACCAGGCCTTCAATACCCGGCGTCATTCTATAAATTCCATTGGGGCAGGCATACACTGCAGCTAAAAAATTTTGTTGAAAACCGGTTTCAAAAACTGTTGCGGGAGTACTTGTTTCTTTTGCGTTGAGTTTAAGTGATGCATCCGTTACCCGGTATTCGGCTTTTAAAATCTCATTCCATTTTTCAATTTCATCTTTTACTAATTTGGCATCTTTTGTTGCTATTACCGATTTGGATTCACGGGGTATTGCATTTCGTAAGCTTCCACCCCGGATGGAATGTATTTCAATATTTAACTTTTTTTGTAAATTATACAATACCCGGTTCATGAGTTTATTAGCATTGGCCCTGCCCAATTGAATTTCTACTCCGGAATGCCCACCGGTAAGCCCGGTAAGACTGATCATGAATCCTGCGCTACCTTGCACAGGTGTTTTTGTTTTATATTCCCCATCAATGGTTACATCAATGCCACCGGCGCAACCAATGGTTAATTCATCATCATCTTCCGTATCAAGATTGAGTAAGATGTGGCCCTTGAGCAAGCCGCCTTTCAATTCTTTGGCGCCCGTCATACCGGTTTCTTCATCTACTGTAAATAAAGCCTCAATAGGTGGATGTGGAATATCTTTAGCGGCCAGGATGCTCATGATGGTTGCCACACCAATACCATTATCGGCGCCCAGCGTAGTTCCTTTTGCTTTTACCCAATCGCCATCCACGTACATATTAATGCCCTGTATATTAAAATCAAAATCAGTATCAGCATTTTTTTGATGCACCATATCTAAATGGCTTTGTAAAACCACCGTTTGTTTATTTTCCATACCAGCCGAAGCAGGCTTTTTAATGATCACATTTCCTGCATCATCTACAGCTGTGGCCAACCCCAGTGAGTTGCCAAATTGTTGCATAAATGCGGTAATTTTCGCTTCTTTTTTTGATGCCCTGGGGATGGCATTGATATCACTAAAATAATTCCAAATTGCCTTTGGTTCTAAATTCCTGATTTCTGTTTGCATACTTTATGATTTGCCAATGAAGGTAATGAATATGGCTAAATTGCAGGCGGGATTTAGTATTCATTCCCTTCTTAAATGAATGCGATTTTGGCTTCTTTATCAGGATATAAATGCGTACCTTTGCGCCCATTTCATTTTTAAATTATGATTCGTGTTAACAATGTAACCTTAGCTTATGGCAAGCGGGTTTTATTTGATGAAGTAAATATCAATTTTGTAAAGGGGAATTGCTATGGTGTAATTGGTGCCAATGGTGCAGGAAAAAGTACTTTTCTAAAAATTATCAGTGGCGAAATAGAGCCCAATAAAGGAAGTGTGGATATTACCCCCGGAGAACGGATGGCTGTACTTAACCAAAACCAATTTGCTTTTGATGAACAAACCGTACTCAATACGGTTATGATGGGTCACAAAACTATGTGGAAAGTGATGCACGAAAGGGAACTCATATATGCAAAAGAGGATTTTTCTGAAGCTGACGGTATCAAAGCCGGTGAATTAGAACATGAATTTGGAGAGATGGGGGGCTATACCGCAGAAAGTGATGCTGCAACTTTATTGAGTGAACTGGGTGTAAAAGATGAATTGCACCAATTGCTCATGAAAGACATTAGCGCCAATTTAAAAGTAAGGGTATTGCTGGCACAGGCACTTTTTGGGAGCCCAGATATTTTATTGTTAGATGAACCTACCAATAACTTAGATGTGGAAACCATCAGTTGGTTAGAAAATTTTTTAGCCGATTATCAAAATATTGTTTTGGTGGTAAGCCACGATCGGCACTTTTTAGATGCCGTGTGTACCCATGTGGCAGATGTGGACCGCAGTAAAATAAAAGTGTACACCGGTAATTATACATTCTGGTACGAAAGCTCTCAACTGGCAGCAAGGCAAATGAGTGATAAGAATAAGAAGATGGAGGAAAAACGCAAAGACCTGCTGGACTTTATAGCCAGGTTTAGCGCCAATGCCAGTAAAAGTAAACAAGCTACCAGCCGTAAAAAAGCACTTGAAAAATTGGTTATTGAAGACATTCAACCCAGCAATAGAAAATATCCCGGTATCATTTTTAAGCAGGAAAGAGAAGTGGGCAATGAAATCTTAAAAGTAGAAAACCTTTCAAAAGCAATAGATGGTAAAATGCTTTTTAGTAAAATGAATTTTGATATTCAGAAAGGGCAAAAAATTGCTTTCCTGAGCCGGGATCCACAGGCATTAACCATGTTTTTTGAAATTATAAATAACAGGCAAAAAGCTGACACTGGTCATTACGAGTGGGGCACTACCATTACCAAAGCTTATTTGCCAAACGATAATTCAGAATATTTTAAAGGCAGCAATTACAATCTCATGGATTGGCTGCGTCAATACGTACCCCCCGGAACCAAAGACGTTGATGAAGATTTTTTAAGGGGTTTCCTGGGTAAAATGTTATTCAGTGGCGATGAGATCCTTAAAAAAACAAATGTGTTGAGTGGAGGAGAAAAAGTACGTTGTATGGTGAGCCGTATGATGTTGCAAAACCCCAATGTGCTCATCTTAGATGAACCCACAAACCATCTTGATTTGGAAAGTATCATTGCATTTAATGATGGTATGATCTCGTTTCCGGGTATCGTATTATTTGCCACACACGATCACCAATTTATGCAAACCGTAGCAAACCGGATTATAGAATTAACACCAAAAGGAATTATTGATCAGCTCATGAGCTTTGATGAATACCTGCAGGACGAACGCATAAAAGGCATTAGAGAAGACATGTATGCTTAATTTTCTTAACTAAATAATAAGCTGCAATTGTGCATTATGGCATGATTTTTAATAGATTAATAAATAAAACGAATACAATATGAAACAAAAAGCGCTGGTTGCAGTTTTTGCATTTACTTTCCTGGTAAGTTATAGCTATGCACAAAGTAACATTCAATCGCAAGAGTATAAAACTGCATTAGGTGTAAAATTTTATCCCGGGGCTGTAAGTTTAAAACACTTTGTAAAACCTACTGCGGCTGTAGAAGGCCTCGGATATTTTTGGAACCATGGCATGCGTATTACCGGCTTATATGAATTTCATCACAACATAAATGATGTGGAAGGATTAAAATGGTATGTAGGCCCGGGTGCACATGTGGGTTTTTATAATAATAAATATTACGATGGTGGTACATTTATAGGAGTAGATGGTGTGATTGGCTTAGATTATAAGTTTAAAGGAGCCCCTATCAATCTTTCTTTAGATTGGCAACCATCCTTCGAGTTTGGTGAGGGCGCCGGTTTTAGTGGAAATTGGGGTGGCCTTGCAATAAGATATGTATTTTAGATTTTAAGGATTGTGATAATTAAACCGGTGCATTGTACCGGTTTTTTCTTTTTTGTCATTTTTACAATTAGCTTTGCAGGCTTCACATGAAAAAATGGATAAACTGGCTCATTGAAGCCCTATACCCGCCTTTTAAAAAAATAATGCCCCTGCAAACTTTTAAGTATGCGGCATGTGGAGGCGCAAATAGTGTATTAGGTTTACTGAATTATTGGCTGGGATATAATTTTATTTTTGATAAACGTATTTTCGATTTTGGTTTTATGGCTTTTAAGCCGCACATGGCTGCCCTTTTTTATTCTTCTACCATCACTTTTCTTATTGGGTTCATCTTAAATAAATATATCGTATTCACGGGTTCTTATTTACGGGGCCGCATCCAGTTATTTCGATATTTTTTGTCTTTTTCAATCAACCTGGTCATCAATTACCTGATGCTGAAAATGCTGGTAGAATATTTTCATTGGAAACCCGTTATCAGCCAGGTAGCCACCATCCTTTTTGTGATATGCATCAGCTATCTTACCCAAAAGCATTTTACTTTTCGCATTCATAAAAAACCGGGAGAAACTGATTTTACTGAACTCCATTAATTTTTATAAAATTTACTGCCATTTTTGCATCTTTTTTTTGGTTGGCATAGTGATTGTCAATTGTTAAGCATATCAGTTTACATTTTAAAAAATATATATAATGGGAAAAATAATTGGAATAGACTTAGGTACAACCAATAGTTGCGTTGCAGTAATGGAAGGCAGCGAACCAGTAGTTATAGCAAATGATGAAGGACGGCGTACTACCCCTTCGGTAGTTGCATTCTTAAAAAATGGAGAACGTAAAGTAGGTGATCCTGCCAAAAGACAGGCCATTACCAACCCACAAAATACCATCACGAGTGTGAAGCGCTTTATGGGCCGCCGGTTTGATGAAGTAACTGAAGAAAGTAGCCACTGGAGCTATAAAGTTGTAAAAGGTGACAATAATACCGTACGTATTGACATTGATGGCCGCCATTATACGCCCCAGGAAATAAGCGCCATGATTTTGCAAAAAATGAAAAAAACGGCTGAGGATTACCTGGGCCAGGAAATAAATGAAGCAGTTATTACCGTACCTGCCTATTTTAATGATGCACAGCGCCAGGCCACAAAAGAAGCCGGTGAAATTGCAGGGCTTACCGTTCGCCGTATTGTAAATGAACCTACTGCTGCAGCTTTGGCTTATGGTTTAGATAAAGGAAAACACGACCAGAAAATCGCTGTGTTTGACCTGGGTGGTGGTACTTTTGATATTTCTGTATTAGAATTAGGCGATGGTGTGTTTGAAGTAAAATCTACCAATGGTGATACGCACCTGGGGGGCGATGATTTTGATAAAGTGATCATGGATTGGCTGGCCGAAGATTTTAAAAAAGAAGAGAATATTGATTTGCGTAAAGACCCGATGGCTTTGCAACGCTTAAAAGAAGCATCAGAAAAAGCAAAAGTTGAATTATCTTCTTCTACAGAAACCGAAATAAACCTTCCCTATATTACGGCTGTTGATGGCGTACCTAAACACCTCGTAAAAAAATTGACCCGTGCCAAGTTTGAATCATTAGCCGATAAATTATTTGACCGCTGCCTGAAACCTTGTGAACAAGCATTGAAAGATGCAGGTATGAATGCTTCAGACATTAATGAAGTGATCCTGGTAGGAGGTAGTACCCGTATTCCCAAAGTTCAGGAAATTGTAGAGAAATTCTTTGGCCGTAAACCTCATAAAGGAGTAAACCCTGATGAAGTAGTGGCTATCGGTGCTGCAATACAAGGAGCAGTATTAACAGGTGAAGTAAAAGATGTATTGCTGCTGGATGTAACACCATTAAGCCTGGGTATTGAAACCATGGGCGGTGTAATGACCAGGTTGATTGATAGCAATACAACCATTCCTACTAAGAAGTCAGAAAGTTTTTCTACGGCCAGCGATAACCAGCCGGGCGTACAAATACACGTTTTACAGGGAGAAAGGCCCATGGCAAATCAAAACAAGAGCCTTGGTACATTTAATTTAGATGGAATTCCACCGGCTCCAAGAGGTGTACCGCAAATTGAAGTTACATTTGATATTGATGCCAACGGTATCTTACATGTAAGTGCAAAAGATAAAGGAACGGGTAAAGAACAAAAAATAAGGATAGAAGCGGGCAGTGGTTTAAGTAAAGAGGAAATTGAAAAAATGAAGGCTGATGCCAAAGCAAATGAAGCAACAGATAAAGCAGAAAAAGAAAAAATAGAAAAAATAAACCAGGCCGATAGTTTGATTTTCCAAACAGAAAAACAACTAAAAGAATACGGTGATAAAATACCCGGAGATAAAAAATCGAGTATTGAAACGGGCCTGAATAAATTAAAAGAAGCCCACAAATCACAGGATTTGGCAAGTATCGAAACGGCAATTACAGAACTGAATGCTGCCTGGACGGCTGCCAGTGAAGATATGTATAAGGCTACACAGGATACGGGTGCCCAGCCTCAGCAGGATGCAGGTGCTAATGGCAATGCGAATGCAGATGCCGGTGCAGACAATGTAACCGATGCAGAATTTGAAGAAGTAAAATAAAGTTTTAAATAAGAGCTTACATAGAGGCCGGGTTTCCCGGCCTTTTTTTATTGGCCTCTTTTGATAATAAAAATATTTGGTGCATAAGCATGATTGCTCAATTAAGTTAATTTTAAAGTTTACCATAAATTATCCCATTCCGGGAACATTTAGTAGGATAAAATTTGCTGATGCTTTGGGCATCACGGTTTTCATTTCTCTGGCAGAGATTTTTACCAGCCCTGAGGATATCAGCAGCGTTCATTAATACAGATTTATTTCCAGTTCTGCTAATTCACCTTAAAATCGGGGCAAATTGGAATGCATTTATCCCGCCTCTGCACGAGCCCTTATGTTGTATTTATGCAATGGGCAGCACTATGCGTATTTTTTTATAACAGTTTGCAGATATGGGGTTTAAAAAAATTGTTGAAATTTAAAACAAGCGTATATTAGCGTAAATATTTATGTTACATGCAATACTTTTCAATCAGCGTAATTGTGTAAATCGAAACAGATCTTTACAAATGGAGTTGCTTCATAAAAATATTACTGCTTCAATTTTGCAATCGTTTTTTAATGTTGCCAAACTCCTACCCTTTGGGCTTGACAAATCTTTTTACATTAATGCGTTGACAAACGATTTTCAACAAGCTGGTTTTGCTGTTCAAGCAAATAAACTGGTCGACATTTTTTACAATAACAATGTTATCGGACAGCTCAAGTTTGACATCATTGTAAATAATGCAGTCATTATTAAAGTGGACACAGGCTTTGACTTCATCAACAATGAAAAACAAGAAAAAAGCAAAATATATTTAAAACTTAGTCAGTACGAAGTATTGTTATTGCTCAACTTTGGACAGGAAGCAGACCATAAACGATTATTTTTAAGCAACGATTACAAACAACAACAGCAAAACCGATACAGCGGATACTACGGAACTAAACCTTAGGAAAAAATAGCATCAGTAATGGACTGTTCGCAATAATCAAAATGAACAGACAAACAAAAAAACGAATAGCAATCAGCTTTGTAGAATTACCTGAGCAAGTAGAAAAAACCAAGTAGTACTGCATGTAATAACTAAGGTTTCGTGTTGCCCGCAGGGCAAGACATGAGACCGATGTTGTACGAAACCAATATCGGGGTGCTAAAAGATGGCTGACAAACTGCCTTACTTATATATATGGAGTTATCGTTTTTAAAAACTACACTTATGCAGGTGTAGCTTGGGTTTCAGTGTAGAAATGTGAAGATAAAAAATATACGACAAGTTGACAAAACTAATGCTGTTGGCTACCCCGATAGGGGTTTAGTACAACAAAAGGTTTTGCAAAAGTGTGGCAGACGAATCAACACTTCAACAATTGTAAAAAGCCGAACTTCAGTTCTCAACTTGACCGAATAAATCCAAGCTAAAATTGTTAACTTCAACTTTAAAATAAAACCAAACACCTGTTCCAAGCTTGACGCAAAGCTAATTCCACACCTTCGCAAAGCCTGGGACGTAAGCCGTAATTTTAATGAGCATCCTCAACTTTATAAAAAACATTTTCAAGACCGACTCTGCTCAACAAAGCGAGACAAAGTTTAAGCCTGACCCAAACGCTTATTATTTTCACGAGGACTATTATTGCCAGATAGAATATTTGCCAAAAGAAAACTTTAGTGCTGCATCAAAAGTTGCGACAGAGATAATTGAACATTCCGAAAAAACATTTGATGGCTACGGGTGGACAGGTTGTTACATACGCAATGAAGCAAAAGTTCCAACAAAAAGCAAACAGTTTAAAGTGAAAGAACTTGTAGACTTGTTATTGGCGGAAGGTTTTTCGGAATATCCAAGTGTGACAACAGGTTATAGCACTGCAGTATTTCCTTGCGATAACACAAGAGCTTTTAAAAAACAGTCCATTGTATTGTGCATTGACTTTAAAGGAGACATAATAGAAAATCTTTGGCACAATGATTCACCATACCAGGGGGACAATGAAGTTTACAAAAGTATTCTATTGACAATGGCAGACAAATACAATTTATTACTTGCCGACTGGTGGAAATCAATTGTAGTTGACATTTCTAACCCAAACGAAATTGACAAGTATTTTGTGTATGACGAGTGACCAAAACTACGGCTTACATGGGGTTTGCTGCTATGCTGGCAGACGAATAAATTCTCATCTTTTTGTTCGCTATCAGCAGCAGTTCGGTCAGACGTAATTCTATTGAGCTTTTGTTCTTAACTTCATCATCAGTAATTCTATTGGGCTGCGGTTCCGGGCTGGACGTTATAAATGCCAGCACAGCAGCAAGCCCTAACGTTGTACGCCATACTAAACAGACATCACGATGACCAAAAGAATGGAGTGGAAAAAATTACTATCCACAAAAAGAGTATCTCAATTTGACACTTGTGGCACTCAAAGTAAACCGAGCCAATTTGAAGACCCACGACATCATTTTGAAAGAGACTGTGACCAAATAATTTTCAGTTACCCCTTTCGACGTTTACAAGATAAGACCCAAGTAATTCCTTTCCCAGAATATGACTTTGTTCATACAAGACTTACACATAGCCTTGAAGTTGCTTCTGTAGGACGTTCTTTAGGAAAACTTGCTTCGGATTTAATATTCGCTGAATTGGACGAAGAATTTATAAAAACCCAACAACTCTGCAAATCAGACATTGGGGCATTGGTTGCTGGTGCTTGTTTAGCCCACGATATAGGGAACCCACCATTTGGACATTCGGGCGAAGATTCAATTTCTTTCTATTTTAAACAACATCCAACTTATGTGGCACCACCTTATAGCTTAAATAGACTTGCAAGTGAAGACGAGGAAAACTATTACTTCAAAGGTTATAGTTATGATGGTACAGATAAAATTGAGCCTTACAATAAAGCAGAATTTATAAAGAGCCTGAAATATCATACAGATTTATCAAAGTTTGAAGGAAATGCGAATGGGTTTCGGATATTAACCCAAAATTGCGACAGAGGAATTAATCCGACTGCAGCATTATTAGGAACGTTTACAAAATACCCAAGAGAATCTCATATCTGCCAGAACCCTTATGCAGGAATTGAAACACCAAAAGGCTTTTCAAAATATGGTGTCTTTCAATCTGAAAGATTAATTTTTGAACAACTTGCAACTGAAATCGGACTAATTCCTGTTGAAGGTATAAGTAAGTTTGACATTGCTTTTCATCGACACCCTTTGTGTTTTTTAATGGAAGCTTCTGACGACATCGCTTACGGCATAATTGATTTTGAAGATGGTTGTCGTTTAGGAATTATAGATTTTGACAAGGAATACAAAAAACTTAAAATCTTAAACAAAAAGAGTAAATACGAAGAAATTGAAATTAATGCTTCACCATTACAAATACTTGTCAATATTGCTTCTCTTGATAATTCTTTTGACATTTTGAGAGTACAAAATGCAACCGACTTTAAACAAGCAATCTCATATTTAAGAGCAAAAGTTGTAAATGTTTTAATCAATGAATGTTTCCAAATTTTTAAGAATAATTACGAAAAGATAATGACAGGCAATTATTCTAAAGCATTAATTGAAGACATTACAAATGAAACAATCAATGCATCATTGACAAAAATGAAAGCCCTTGTAAGAAAATATGTTTATAACTATACCCCAGTCTTACAAAGTGAAGCAAGTGGTTTTGAAGTTATGTCAAAGCTCATAGAAAGTTTTGCAATTTCAAGTGACATTTGTTTTTCTTGTGGAGACAGTGAAACAGAAAAATCAAAAAAGTTAAGTAGCCTTTTACCTGATGAATACAGACCAACAGTTGAAAAAGAACTTACTAACTTGACAAGAGAAGAAATTTATGAACGCCTAATGAAAGTTATGGATTATGTATCAGGTATGACAGACAATTATGCAACATCAATCTACAGAAAAATTAGAGGCATAACATAACAGTGGACGAAGTACGGCGTACAATAACTAAGGTTTCGTGTTGCCCGCAGGGCAAGACATGAGACCGATGTTGTACGAAACCAATATCGGGGTGCTAAAAGATGGCTGACAAACTGCCTTACTTATATATATGGAGTTATCGTTTTTAAAAACTACACTTATGCAGGTGTAGCTTGGGTTTCAGTGTAGAAATGTGAAGATAAAAAATATACGACAAGTTGACAAAACTAATGCTGTTGGCTACCCCGATAGGGGTTTAGTACAATAACTAAGGTTTCGTGTTGCCCGCAGGGCAAGACATGAGACCGATGTTGTACGAAACCAATATCGGGGTGCTAAAAGATGGCTGACAAACTGCCTTACTTATATATATGGAGTTATCGTTTTTAAAAACTACACTTATGCAGGTGTAGCTTGGGTTTCAGTGTAGAAATGTGAAGATAAAAAATATACGACAAGTTGACAAAACTAATGCTGTTGGCTACCCCGATAGGGGTTTAGTACAACATTGGTATTGCCAATAGTGGGGCTTGACATTGGAGCAATCAGCAGCGGTAATTCTGCTGTACTGCGGTTCGGGGCTTGACGAATAAAGCCCAGCTTTAGTTCTTAATATTTAACTTTATCAAAAAGCCAGGCAGCGGTTCCGGGCGGACGAATATAAAATTCCCCACCATCGGCAATACCTGCTCGTTGTAAGCAACCCTACCGAAACTCTCTAATTTTTGAAGAGTTAAGTGGAACAAGCCAACGGACATGAAAATATTAAACTACCAAATTATCAGAGTTTACAGCCCACCAAGCAACAATAGTCTAACTTTAGTTGTCATAAAACAAAAATCAAACCATGAAATACTTTTTAATAATCACCATTTTTCTTATTACGGCTTGCAGAAAAGATGAAATAAAGTATAATGTTCCTTGCAACGATCCAACTAGCGACATACCAACTTCAAAATCGTTAGTACTTGGAAAATGGGAATGGGTATCTGAATTATACAGAGTGCAATTTACCAATCAGTATATATTAAAAACGCCACAATCGGAAGGTTATACAAGACAATTGTACGCATATCCAGACCGTTTAGAATTCTTTAAAAGTAATTCGTTTGAGCAAAAATATAGTTATGATTTTGTGATTGAAAGTAGTATCACAAACTATTTTGGGGACAGTTTGAATGTTTTAGTTTTTAACGATATTAATACAGGAACTTATTATGATTATGTTCGTTTTGAAATATGCAACGATACATTGGTTTTAAATTTTCAGATTACCACCGACATTAAAGGGAAAGAGAAGTGGGTTAAAAATTAATACAATTATGAAAAAAAACTACATCCTCATTTTACTTATTCTATTATCTAATAATAATTTGCTTTCACAAGCAAGAACCTGTGGGAGCATAACTAATGTGCCATATCTGCAACAGGCAAGTCCTTCCGATTATCAAAGTATTATGAATTTGGAGGCATTTATTCAAGACTACATTGCAACAGTAAATAACGTCACTAATACTGCAAGATTAATTTCACCCAATGCTACGATAATTATTCCAGTAGTAGTACACGTTTTACATCGGGGAGAAGCGGTTGGCTTAGGAAGAAATATAAGTGATGCACAAATTCAGTCACAGATTACTGTTTTAAATGAGGATTATCGCAGATTAAATAGCGACCGTGTAAACACTCCTGTCCCATTCCAGAACGTAGCTATTGACGCTAACTTTGAATTTAGACTGGCGTGTGTTGATCCTAATGGTAATCCTAGCAATGGAATAACTAGAACACTTGCATCAAAGGATTTTTATCCATACAATAATGGAATAACGATTGATGAAACAGCTACGGGAATTAAATTCACATCACAAGGAGGGAAAGATGCATGGCCTACAAATAAATATTTAAATATATGGGTATGTAACATAACACAACTCCTTGATGGATATGCACAGAGACCAGACAAATATTCAACCCAACCAAATACCGACGGTGTTGTAGTACACTATACTTCATTTGGTACAACTGGAAATATTGCTACTGGAATTAAAGGAAGGGTTTGTACTCATGAGGTTGGACATTGGCTTGGTTTGCTGCATCCGTGGGGAGACGTAAGTTGTGGTAGTGATTTTGTCGATGACACTCCCCCACAAAACGATTTTGTTGGGGGGTGCCCCAATTATTTTCCATTTTACAATGGATATTGCCCAGAAAATACACCAGAGAATACTATAAATGGAATAATGTTTATGAACTTTATGCAGTCAACCAATGATAATTGTAAAAACTTATTCACTATAGGTCAAGCTTTACGAATGCGAAGTATGTTTGCAGCTGTAAATGGAGTTTATGGACCTCGATTTGCATTTATCAATAATTATTTTAGTATTGTTGTTCCTACTGCCCCTATTTGCAATACAGGAAATGTAACAGTAAATAATCCTAACTGCTTGCCAGTAACATGGTCAGTTGTTTCTGGCCCAGCAACTATCATTGGCGGTCAAGGAACAAACACAGTAACATTACAAAAGAATGGAAATGGTTCAGTTCTTTTAAGAGCAACAGCAGGTACATCATATATTGATGAAAAAAGCCTATATATTGGAACCCCCTATATTGGAAGTAACACCCCTCCGCTAATTATTTGGACTGGCAACCCAAGTACAGATTACAACAATGTATGTAACTACCAAACAACTTATACAAATATGCCAGTATCGGGAGCTACATCTGTTGTGTGGACAAGAACAGCTGCTTCACCATCAAATACCAATTGGGGTCAAAATGGCAATAATCTTAATTTTTATTTTTGGAATGTGGGGCAAACTGCTACATTTAAAATAACCGCTTCCAATGGTTGTGGAAGTGTCTCGCAAAGTTTAGGTTTTAAATCTATTAGTTGTGGTGGTGGTGGATGCTTGCGATATAATGTATCACCTAACCCTGCCAAAGGTACTTTGAAAGTTGTTGTACCTAATATCCCACCACCATGCGATTATCTAAAAACTGATGGCTCGGCTTCAAACCTAAAATCAAGTAGAACCATTTCCGAAATTTTGGTTTATGATTTAAGCGGAAATCTGAAAAAGAAACAATCAGTTAATAAAGCCAAAGAAGTAAATGTCAATTTGAATGGTCTTAGAACTGGTACTTACTACATTGAAATTAGAGACGGCAACTATTCAGAAAAGCAAAAGATTGTTATTACAGAATAGCAATTTTATTGACAGCGTTTTTATTTCATAATCATTTTCAATATAGGCTGTAGTTTAAAATTTCAGCCCATATTTTATGCAAAATAAATGAAAGGGTATGCTTACAATAACTAAGGTTTCGTGTTGCCCGCAGGGCAAGACATGAGACCGATGTTGTACGAAACCAATATCGGGGTGCTAAAAGATGGCTGACAAACTGCCTTACTTATATATATGGAGTTATCGTTTTTAAAAACTACACTTATGCAGGTGTAGCTTGGGTTTCAGTGTAGAAATGTGAAGATAAAAAATATACGACAAGTTGACAAAACTAATGCTGTTGGCTACCCCGATAGGGGTTTAGTACAACAAAAGTATTTGCAAAAGCAGGGCTTGACAATGTAACGTCAGCTATGTGCAAGCATCAGCAGCGGTTCGGGCTTGACGTTCAATATTCAGCTTTAGGTCATAACTTCAACTTCAGTTTTTCGATTGGGCATTTGTACCGGGCTGGACAATCAATGAATTCCCTGCCTTCGCAAATACTCGAACGTTGCCAGCAATGCTAAATTGAACATTCGTTTATTTAAAATAATTTAAAAACAAACTAAAATGGCAGACCAATTAGAAAGTTCAGATGATAAACTTGGTGTTGAAATACCAAAAGAAAAAAGGTATCTCAATACCGCATCTTACGACTTTTCTGTACAAACACTGGTTGACTACATGACTGGTGACATCCCAAAAATAATTCTAGAAGTGCCATTTCAGCGAAATTTCATTTGGAAAGATGATAGGGCTTCTCAATTAATTGAAAGTGTTATAATGAATGTCCCAATTCCACCTCTTTATTTTGCCGAAGAAGAAAGCGGCAGATGGTTGGTGATTGATGGACTTCAAAGACTTAACTCTTTACTTCATTTCCATCAAAACGAATATAAACTTCAAGGATTAGAAATTATTAAGGAACTCATAGACTTAAAGTATAAAGATTTACCCCCAAAATCTAAGTCATTACTTAATGACGGTTTATTTAGGGTTAACGTCATAAAAAAAGACAGCCACCCAGATATTAAGTATGATATATTCATGAGGCTAAACAAAGGTTCAGTTTCACTAAATTATCAAGAGCTAAGGAATTGTTTATACAGAGGGCATTTGAATGATATTGCAAGGATATTTTCAAAAGAGAATAAAGACTTTCAAAAACTCTTGAACTTAAAAAGACCACACCCTAGATTTTTGGATGTCGAATTGATAATGAGGGTATTTGCCTTAAATGAAAAACTTGAATTAAATGATGAAGGAGAATACCATATTGAATCTTATAATGGCAGAATGGTAAATTTCATTAATGATTATATGGACAGCACTCGAAAAATGACTAAAGAAGATGCTGAAAATAAGCTTACCGAATTGGGAGAAACAATAAACAAAGTAATTGCCGTATTTGGACTCGACCAGGCTTTTAAAGACCAAAATGCAAAAATTAAGAGGTTTAATAAGTCGATAGCTGAGTTTATTTTACTAAGCTTTCAGAAATATGATATTGAAAAATTAAAGGAAAATAAGAAAGTTATAAAAGACTTGTTGAAGGAACATCTTTTGTCAAATGACGAATTTAGAATCTCAATATCGCAAAACACTTCCGATAAGGACGTTGTAAACTTTAGAATAAATTATTGGTTAAAGACTCTCGAAGATGCCATATAACTTTACGGCGACTGATGATTTTTTTGCCGCACAGAAAAATATTACAACCCTCGTTAAGTTTGCAAGGGAACAAGACACAAAAGGCAACCAGGATAACAGAAATTTATTCCTTAAGCTTAGTATTGTTACTCTTGTGACTCGCTTTCAAGTGTATATTGAAGGTGTTCTTAAAGAGTTTGAGTACAAATTAAAGCAGACAAATAAACTCAATCAAAATATCCCGTTGCACTTCAGGCTAAATTCAATTAAATTAGAGACAACTGGTAGACCAATCCACATAAGACTGCAAGACCCATCCCACTACAATTCGGCTAAACAAACCGAAATAAATAGTTTAATTACTTTGTTAAGCGATTGGTGCAATGATAGTAATGTAATTCATCCAGATTTAAAATTTGAAACCAAGTTTCCACTTGGAGCTACAGGATTGACTGAATTAAAAAAGCTCTTTAAACAAATAGATGGAAAAGACATTTTTGCAACTGCAAAATTTGACATAGAAAAATTGAACGAAATTCTACGAAGAAGGCATGACATTATACATGAAGACAAGAATCAACAAATAACTGAATTGACTGTAAACGGTTATAAAACATTCATGGGTAAGGTTGTAAAGTTCATCGACAAGCATTTGAATAAGACCATTGTTTAGAGCATACTACAAAGCACATGCTGGCAACAAAAGGTTTTGTGCAATTGGGGCTCGACGTTGAAGCAATCATCGGCAGTGCATATCCAAGCTTTGGTTTCGGCGGACGGAATTCTGCCGGGCAGTAGTTCTAAACTTCGGCTTTTAGTTATAAATTTAGCTTCAGTTCCGGGCGGACAGTTGGTCAATTCCCCAACTGCACAAAGCCTCGAACGTCAAACTGTCTAAAAACTATTCACACCCCTTAATAACTTTTGCATTATAAAAATAGTATGTTTCATAAATTTATATATGCAATACATACAAGGAAAAAACAGAGAACAAAGCGTTCTTTTTCCCCAATCTTTAGATGAGATTATTAGTGCAGATAACGAGGTTCGTATTATTGATTTGTTTGCAGAAAGCATCAACCTGGCCAATTTTAAATTTGTAACAAAAATGCCACCGAAGGCAAGGTAGGCCTACAATCCAAAAGATTTATTAAAGCTTTTTGTTTACGGTTATCTGAATAGTATTCGCTCATCAAGAGTGCTGGAAAAAGAATGCCATCGCAATGTAAAGTGATGTGGCTGATGAAGCAACTTGCTCCAGACCATAACACCATCTCCAATTTCAGAAGAGATAATCAAAAGCCATACGCCAGGTGTTTCGGCACACCGTTTCCATTGCTGCACAATTTAATTTAATTGGAGGTAAACTTATTGCAGGTGATAGTACCAAACTAAGAGCCCAGAACAGTAAGAAAAATAATTTTAATGAATCTAAATTGAACAGCACCTCGTTTATATTGAGAACAAACTAAACGAATACAATAAAGCACTTGAAGTTGCTGATGAGGATAACAAAAAAATAATTGAAACCGAAATAAATAAACAAAACAACCGTAAAGATTTTTACAACAACCTAAGCAACCAGTTGCAGCAAAACGGCGACACACAAATATCCACCACCGATCCCGACAGCTAAGCAAATGATTACCCGCAACAATATTACCGAAGTAGCATACAATGTACAAACCGTGGTAGATGAAAAACACAACCTGCCTATTGATTATAAAGTAACCAATGAAAACGACAGCAAAGCAATGAGTGCTATGCTGCGTCGTACTAAAATTATTTTAAACACAACTGATTTTACAGCCCTTTACGATAAAGGCTACCATACCGGAAGTGAAATCAAAAAAGCAGTTGAAATGGGCGTAAACATTATGGTTGCCATACCAGGCGTTGCCTCCTTTGCACCTGATGAACGATACAACTTTGATCAATTTATTTACAACCAACAACAAGATTGCTATACTTGTCCGCAACAACAAACTTTAACCACTAACGGCAACTGGTATCAAAAAAAGTAAACAGCGATATATCTATTTTGTAAAACATTATAAAACCAAAAGCTGTGCTACCTGCCCGGCATTAGCGTTATGCACTAAAAATAAAAAAGGAAGATTGCTGGAACGCAGCGAATACCAACCCTATATTGAGCAGAACAAAAAAAATATTGAAGCCAATACTAAGACTTACAAGAAAAGGCAGGCTATTGTAGAACATCCATACGGCATTATAAAACGGCAGTGGGGCTTTTATTACATTACAACAAAAAAGGGATAAAGCGTGCCAGTGCCGATGTAGGGCTGATGTTTGTAGCCTATAACCTGCGCAGGTTAATGAACATAATAGATAAAAACAGCTTCCAAAAGTTCCTGAAAGAACTTGTGCTGTTATTTTCACTGAAACAGCCTTATTAAAGTCAATAAGAGCCTTTTTAAAACCTGATAATTTAATAAATCACCTGCTGAAAATTAATTACACATCAGCAAACAACTGCGTTAAATTCAATTATATTTGATTAAGAAACGGTAGTTTTTAGACGAACTGACGTTGTACGCAACCCTATTTGAAAATTCCGTTCCCCTCAAACTTCCAAGACATTCAATGCAAAGTCCCTAACTACCCACCGCACATTGCAGCACATTTGCAAGGCACACAAAGCCACCGCACAGAAGCCAACCTTGCAAAAGAGCTGCAATTGCCAACACACGGCAAACAGCTTTCGGTGCGACAGATACCACAACCTTTCTACATATTTACAACCACCCCACGGCGGACACAGAAAAAAAAGCCCAAATGAAAAATAAGGGGCTTCGCCCCCTATTCGTCATTTTGGGCTTATCAGTAAACCAATTAGCTTAACAAACCCTTCAAAAATATTTATCGTAAGTTTGCACAAGTGAAACAAAAACTACACATACAATTTAAAGCGGCTTTTCTGCTAATCATATTCAGTCTGAATATGTTTATCGGTTTTGCTTGTGCCGTTGGTGTAGACATGGGTTTTAATTCACACCATCACGAAGAAGAAGAAACAGCCGTTGCAGTTCACACTCATAAAGACGGCAAGAAGCACCATCACGAAGAAGCCGAACATAAGCATAAAGACAATGACAAAAAAGATGATTGCTGTAATGACAAAGTTTTAAAAATATTTCAAACAGACAAAGCAGTTCCGCAATTTGCCAAACTTATAAGCCCAACATTTGCTACCGCTTTTATACCTGCTTACTACACTATAAATATTTCCTATCCTTCACAGGTTAGCACTTCTAACAAATACTATGTTCGTGGGCATCATCCCCCAATCCCCGACATACGCATAGCAATCCAGAGTTTTCAGATATGATTTAATGTATAAGAATTTATGCACGGCTTTGTCGTGCCTTTAACTTTTTTATTATACATTAAATATTTTCAAAAATGACAAACTTAATTTTAAGCATTGCAATTGCAACAGCCAGTTTAACATCATGCAACAATAACAATGCAACCGATACCAAACAAACAGAAGTAAAGAACGACACACCTGTAACAAGTGCAGTACAAAAAGTTGCTGATACAACCGTTACACCAACTACAGCAACATTTCCTGTAAAAGAAATACTTGCATCATATCTGCAATTAAAAAATGCACTTACAAAAGACAATGGAAAAGAAGCAGCCACAGCAGGTAATGCAATCGTTGCAACATTGGCAACTGTTGATATGAAAAGCATTTCAGCAGCACAAATGAAAAGCTACATGGACATTGCAGATGACCTGAAAGAAAATGCTGAACACATTGGAGCAAATGCAGGGAAGTTAGACCATCAAAGAGAACACTTTGTAATGTTAAGCAAAGACATTACAGACCTCATAAAAACCTTTGGCAACGGCGGACAAACTCTGTACAAAGATTTTTGCCCAATGGCAAACGATGGCAAAGGTGCAGTATGGATTAGCGAAATGAAAGAAATTAAAAATCCATATTTCGGTAAAGCAATGGCTACTTGCGGCTCTGTAAAAGAAACAATACAGTAAGCATGAAGCCAATCAAAAAAATAGTATTGTTTATCGGCATTGTATTTATTGCCATTCAATTTATACAACCTGCCCACAACAAAAGTGGGCAGGTATTGCCAACCGATTTTACAAAAGTCTATGTAGTGCCGAGTAATCTGCAAACCATTTTACAAAATGCCTGTTATGATTGCCACAGCAACAACACAAATTATCCGTGGTATTCAAATATTCAACCAATGGCATGGATGATGGCAAGGCATGTAACTAATGGAAAAGAAAAAATAAATTTTAGTGAGTTCGCCAATTGTAGCAGCCGAAAGCAAATAAGCAAGTTGAAAGAAATTGCAAATCAAATTAAAGACAATGAAATGCCTTTATCATCTTATAAATTAATGCACTCAAAAGCAACGCTTACAAAAGAAGAAAAAAACTTGCTACTAAATTGGTTCAATAATACAGCCGACAGCCTTTCAGCAGTTAATTAAAAAGCCATGCAAAAAGTAAAGCAAATATTAATCAGCATTTTCAAAGCAATCTTTATTCGTAAAAAAGATTGCTGCAAATAAAAATATTCAGTAATGAAAAAAGTAACATTAATAATATTTATCCTTTCCACCTTTTCCCTTGCACAAGCACAGGACATGAAAGGTATGGACATGGATAAAAAAGAAACAAAGCAGCAGCCAGTAACATATACTTGCCCCATGCACCCCGAAATCCATAGCACAAAGCCAGGCAATTGCCCCAAGTGTGGAATGAAACTGATAAAAGAAAAACCCAAAGCAGTTGTAAAACAGCCCGAAGTAAAAAAACAAGAAGTAGAAAAAACAAAAGCAGACACTGCAAAGCCAAAGGTTATGGATATGCCACAGCCTGTATCATACACTTGCCCAATGCACCCCGAAATCCATAGCAGCAAACAAGGCAACTGCCCAAAGTGCGGAATGAAATTGATAAAAGAAAAATCAAAAACTCTAACACAACCAGCAGACAAAAAAACTGATGAAATGCAAATGCCCATGAAAGACACATCAACAAAGATGGATAACATGGGCAATATGGATATGCCAAAAGAAAAGCCACAATCAATAAAAACAATCGTAAACAATACGCCGCCAAAAACAGTCCGTTACGATTTATACATTACTGATACAATGGTAAATTTTTCAGGCAAAACAAAAAGAGCCATTGCAGTAAACGGACAAATTCCCATGCCTACACTCACTTTTACCGAAGGCGACACCGCCGAAATTTATGTACACAACGAACTAAACGAAGAAACATCTTTGCATTGGCACGGCTTGTTTTTGCCCAATCAATACGATGGTGTGCCAAACCTTACGCAAATGCCCATCATGCCACACACAACGCATTTGTACAAATTCCCAATCATACAGCACGGCACACATTGGTATCACAGCCACACAGGTTTGCAGGAGCAAATTGGTATGTACGGAATGTTCATAATGAATAAAAGAGAAGAGTTAGACATACCAACGCTGCCAGTTGTTTTAAGTGAGTGGGCAGATATGAAGCCCGAAGAAATACACCGCAGTTTGCACAATGCCACCGATTGGTTTGCAATAAAAAAAGGCACAACACAAAGCTATGCCGAAGCAATAAGCACAGGACATTTAAAAACAAAACTCACCAACGAATGGAAACGGATGAATGCAATGGATGTTAGCGATGTGTTTTACGATAAGTTTTTAATTAATGGTAAAAACCAAAACGAGCAACCACAATTTAAAGCAGGAGATAAAGTAAGGTTGCGTATTGCAAACGGCGGAGCATCCTCATATTTTTGGCTCACCTATTCGGGTGGAAAAATTACTGTTGTTGCTACCGATGGCAACGATGTAGAACCTGTAGAAGTGGACAGATTAATTATTGCAGTTTCCGAAACCTACGATGTTATTGTAACCATTCCCGAAAATATGAGTTACGAATTTTTAGTAACACCCGAAGACCGTACAAAATCTGCATCGCTTTGGTTAGGCAGCGGTATGAAAATGCCAGCCACCAAATTACCTAAGCTAAAATATTTTGCAGGTATGAAGATGATGAACCAAATGATGAAAATGAACGGCGACCTTGACCCTGCTTCAATGGGCGATATGCAAATGAGCAATCAGATTATGGACATGAACACCGTAATGTATCCCGAAGTAACAGGCGAAGAAGCATCAAAAAAGATAAAAGATAAAATCAACACAGGCGACCATAATCATTCTATGCAAATGCCAAACAACAACAGTATGCAGGGCATGAACATGGAAGCCGAAACACCCGACCTTGTAACATTGAATTATACAATGCTTAAAGCAACCGAAAAAACAAACCTTCCCAATGCACCAGTAAAAGAATTGAAATTTAATTTAACAGGAAACATGAACCGCTATGTGTGGAGTTTAGATAACAAAGTAGTTTCTGAAAGCGAAAAGATTTTAATTAAGAAAGGCGAAAACGTAAGAATTGTTTTGTACAACAATTCAATGATGAGGCATCCCATGCACCTGCACGGACACGACTTTAGATTACTCAACGAGCAAGGCGATTATGCACCCCTGAAAAATATTATAGACATTATGCCAATGGAAAGAGACACCATTGAGTTTGCTGCAAATGTTTATGGCGATTGGTTTTTTCATTGCCACATTTTATACCACATGATGAGTGGCATGGGCAGAGTATTCACTTATGAAAATCAGCCAGCCAATCCCGAAATACCAAACCCCAAATTGGCACAAAGGAAATTATTTGCAGACGATAGAATGTTTCATTTCATGGCAAAGGTTGGCATAGAAAGTAACGGCAGCGATGGTATGGCAATGTTAGCAGGCACAAGATGGAAAGCAAGCACCATGTGGCATTTGGGTTATCACGATATGCACGGCTACGAAAGCGAAACAATGATAGGCAGGTACTTAGGCAAAATGCAATGGCTATATCCGTATGTAGGTTTTGACTATCACTATAAAGTTGAAGGCGGACCAAAAAATATTTTCGGCAGCGAAACAAAAAATTGGTTTGGGCAAACAAGTAATAAAGACAATCGCAAAACAGTTGTAGCAGGTATTGCATACACATTGCCCATGCTCTTTGTTGCAGACGCAAGAGTTGACGGCGATGGAAAATTTCGTTTTCAATTAGGCAGGGATGATATACCAGTTACAAAAAGATTGAGGGCAAGCATGATGATAAACACCGACAAAGAATATATGTTAGGCTTGCGGTACATTGCCACAAAATACATTTCAATATCAGCACATGAAGATAGCGACATGGGTTTGGGTGCAGGGATAACGATAACGTATTAATCAAGCATCATTTGCCAATGCCGCCAGTGTAGAATAAATAAAAAAATAGTTTTAAATTTACTAACGAATATTTTTTATTTAACCACTTAAAAACGAAATGCTATGCCAAGTACATCAGAAACAGGGCACGCCAAAAACGTAGCCAACTTTGAAGATTTAATTTCATTTTGCAATGGTTATGGAGCAGCTTACAATCCAAGTAAAGCGGCTTTAACCATTGCAGAATTAACCACTCTGCAAACAAACGCCAAAGCAAGTTTGCAACAAGCCAAAACAACCAAAACAAGTTTTGACAATGCCACCAACGCAAGGCAGTTGGCGTTTAAAGATTTAAAACCGTTGGCTACAAAGGTTGTTAACGCTTTAGCCGTATCAGGTGCAACCACTTTAGCGGTTGCCGATGCAAAAACCATCAACAGAAAAATACAAGGTGCAAAAGCAAATGGCGGTACAAAAACACCCACAACACCAGCCGACCCTAATGCACCAGCCCCAACAGACAAAACAATTTCTACCAGTCAGCAGAGCTATGATAGTTTGATTGACCACTTTACAAAATTGATAGAAAGCGTTTCACAAGATGCCAACTACAAGCCAAACGAAAAGGAGTTACAAACAGCAACTTTGCAAACCAAGTTAGACAGTTTAAAAACTTCCAACACCGATTTGGTAAACGCTTATACAAATTGGAGCAATGCAAGAATTAACCGCAACACCACTTTGTACAATCCGTTGACAGGTTTAGTACAAACAGCGTTGGACACCAAAAAATATGTAAAGTCAGTTTTCGGAGCAAGCAGCCCACAGTTCAAACAAGTAAGCGGACTTGAATTTTCCAACGTAAAAGACCGCTAATTTCCAACAGTCGGGTAGTTAGACACAGACCTAAATATCAAACCTACCTACACGACTGTATTTTTTTTGACACAGACTTTAAATATTAGCACCCAGCCGACATATATTTGCATACAGACACATACTATTGGCTTACAAGTTGACAATATTACCGTACAGACAAATACTTTTTGCTTACAGACTGCCAAAATTACCTTACAGACACTCAATAGTTGGACACACTCTAATACTTTAAGTACCCAGCCGACCAAAGCGAATGACACGACCACCCTAACAAGCCAACGCTGCAAGTCAGGCACATGGGCAGGCACACAAACCCACCGCACAGAAGCCAACCTGCCCAAGAGCCTGCCTTGCCCAACGCACCTCAACCACCCTGCGACCACGACCAGACCCACATTATAGACGACCATGTAGAAAGGGTATGCGTACAATAACTAAGGTTTCGTGTTGCCCGCAGGGCAAGACATGAGACCGATGTTGTACGAAACCAATATCGGGGTGCTAAAAGATGGCTGACAAACTGCCTTACTTATATATATGGAGTTATCGTTTTTAAAAACTACACTTATGCAGGTGTAGCTTGGGTTTCAGTGTAGAAATGTGAAGATAAAAAATATACGACAAGTTGACAAAACTAATGCTGTTGGCTACCCCGATAGGGGTTTAGTACAACATGGGGTTTGCTGCAAGTGTGGCTTGACGTTGTAAGCATCAGCATTTTATCGCTATTGTACTTCAGTTCGGGCTTGACGGAATTCTATTAGGCTTTTAGTTGTTATCTTGTACTTTTAAATCAACATTCAGCAGCGGTTCCGGGCAGACGGAATACTAATTCCACACCTGCAGCAAGCCCTGTTCGTTGGCAGAAATAAGTGAAACACTACCAAGGCAAGAGTCCGTTAAAACAGGTGGGTGAATACGAAAACTGAATGCTGCTAACGGCGGAAACATCACTTAAATTTTGATGTTTATTCCACAGCGTCCAATTACTGAAGGTATCATATTTCAAAACATAATTATGAAAAAGCTTTGTTACTTTGCAATTGTACTTTTAATAGGTACATCATGCACTAAAAATTCAACTAAATCAACAGATATTGAATACCTGACAAAAAGTAATCTCTCAAAATTATCTGATAATGCTGGAGCTATCCACAGCTATTTAATTGATCAGGTTGGGAAAACCAATAATTTAGCACTTTTGACAAAAGAACAATATAGATATGCAATTTATTCAATAAAAATGGAAGGGGTTGAACTAAATTATTTCGATACAAAACTTGCCATTGATAAAAGGGGAATATATGATTTTAAGAATTATATAACTAATCATTTTGCATATAAAAGTGAGTATGAACAAGATATATTGAAACAAATTGTCAGCATAACAATTTCATCTCAAGATTTCAATGAAATTAATAAACAATTTAATAAATTGAAATCAGAAATCCTTTCAAAATCTTTTACCGCTACTAAACAGCTTTGCCTATTAGGAGCATTAGAAATTGCAAGAAGTAGTAGTAAATATTGGTTAGATGCAAAGCAGAACCAATTAAACCCATACCACCAATTTTTTGAAAATTACCAAAAACCATATTTTCCGGATTGTGTAACAATTATTGATATTTGCATGTTCGCTATTTCGTATGATGAATATTTAGAAAATGGATACAATCCAACACAGGCAGAAACAGCAGCCGCACAGGATGCCGCTTACCAATCTGGACTTGCAGGTATGGCCGGAGGTGCATGTGTCTAATTAAATATTTAAAAATGAAAAAATTATATGAGACAATATTGTTGTGCTTTTTTGTAATGTCATCTTCCAATTTAAAAGCACAATCAAATGTCAACCATATGGTATTGAAATATGATGTATATAAAATACATTCTAGTGATACAGTATTTGAAGAAAGAACTGTTCTGATAGACAATAATCAAATACTACTATTCAATACTGCTGATACATTGCAAAGTAGTTTTTACGACTTCAACAAAGGAAAAGTATATATTTCAACAACAAGGAATCGTTTAGAATTCTCTATGGAAGAAAAATCAACTGGTCAGGTAAAAGAAATTGATAGTACAGGTAATGTTTCTGGTTATTGCTTTCAAAAAGCCATATTTATTATGTCAACTTCTAAAGAAAGTAGATTTTCGAATGAGAGTTATTTAATTTATGATACACTATTAATATCGACCTCAGATTCCATCCCTAAATATCAAATAAATAGATATAGTGATTTTATTGATAATGGCTTAGGATGTACACCCATATTGTTTTCAAGAACAATAATAGCTGAAGACAAATCAATTAAAGCAAAATCCTTATTCATCTTAAAATCTAAACTTGACATTTTAGTTAAAAAGTCCGAATCAATTAAATTGGGTTTTGTTGATGACTGATGACTATTCCAGAGGTGCTGCAAAATTAAATTGTAGCACCTTTCCTTTACTTCTGCCAATAACTAAGGTTTCGTGTTGCCCGCAGGGCAAGACATGAGACCGATGTTGTACGAAACCAATATCGGGGTGCTAAAAGATGGCTGACAAACTGCCTTACTTATATATATGGAGTTATCGTTTTTAAAAACTACACTTATGCAGGTGTAGCTTGGGTTTCAGTGTAGAAATGTGAAGATAAAAAATATACGACAAGTTGACAAAACTAATGCTGTTGGCTACCCCGATAGGGGTTTAGTACAACAAGCGCATTGGCAATAGCAGGGCTGACGTGCATTCCATCAGCTTTTTGTTCGCTATTGGGCTGTGGTTCCGGCTGAAAAACATTAGTTGACTTTTGTACATATTCTGTACTTTTAGTTCTTTATTGAGCTTTGGTTCCGGGCTGAAAGTTCATTGAATGCCCTGCCATCGCCAATGCTTTACCGTAAGCTGCCATTTTATGACGACCAAAATATTTATATCAACATTTATTGTTTTGACACTTGCTTCATGTGACAATTCCCGTACGCAAGACAAACCTAAACAAGACACACCGAAGGCTTTGCAGGACAAAAATTCTTCTTATGAGATAATCTCAAAAAGAAGCTATGGTGATTTAGTAGAAAGTTTGTACAACGAACTTTTAGACAAGGACAAGGATTTGAAAAAACTTGAAAACGAAATTAAAGTTCTCAATGAAAGCAAAGGTGATACAACAGAATCATTTGGCAATTTTGACAATAAAAATGAAAGCTATTATAGTTCTGCAGGCAGACACATTGACCAACTTAGTGACAGTCTCTTAAAAACAAAGATGAGAACAATAATCACAAACAGCCTGACAAATTACAACTCATTAGTTGCAAGACACAACCAACTATTAAAGGTCATTGAAGCAAAGGGTATGACACTTAATGACCTTCATACGGTTTTAAAAATCACTAAGACACTTCCATTAATTGAAAAATACCAAAGAGACGATTTACCATCAACCAAATCTTTGGAAGGCTATATTCACAAACAAAATGAAGTAATTAAGCTTGCAGACACACTTACAAAAAAATAGCGATGTTGTTTTAGTTGACAGACCAAAACGGCAGCTTACATTGGGTTTGCTGCTATCGCTGGCTGACGGAATAAATATCAGCTTTTGTTCGCTGTTCATCTGTAGCTCGGGCTGAAAATTCATTGTTCAGCTTTTGTAGTTATCTTCGGCTTTGGGTTCGTTATTGGGCTGACGTTCGGGCGAAAAGTTCATTGAATGCCAACGCAGCAGCAAGCCCTACCGTAAGCTGCCATTTTACAGACCCTTCCTAAATCAAAAACTTCTTTAACATGCCCAAACTCATAATTTCTTTACTACTTATCCATTTTATAAATTTTGCGGCTGGACAAAATCAAGTAAAGAAATTTGTTGAACAGACTGCTGTTTCCATTCCAACAATTGACCCGGATTCAACAAATTTTTCTGATTTAGAAGTTATCGGAAATGCGATTGGTGATTCACGAATTGTTATGTTAGGAGAACAGGACCATGGCGATGCACCTACTTTTTTAGCAAAGACAAGGCTTATTAAATATCTGCACGAAAAGAAAGGCTTTAATGTTTTAGCCTTTGAGAGTGACTTTTTTGGACTTAACTATGGAATAGAAAATTTATCCGATGAAAAAAATGCAATTGATACGTTTTTGAAGAAAAACATTTTTCCAATCTGGACAGGTTGCAACACATGCAGAAATTTATTTTATAATTATATCCCATCAACATATAAATCCTCAGACCCACTAAGGGTAACTGGTTTTGACAATCAAATGATATTAACTTATTCAAGAAAATACCTTTCTCAAAAATTAGACAGCGTATTGAGAAACTTGAATTTGCCCATAACTAAACAATCGGATTATGTTACTTCAATCCTTCCGGCCATTGATTCTTTAAGATTGTATTATTGGCTTAACCCAGGCGAAGGCTATTATAGCAGATGTGATAAATATCTAAAACAAATAAAATCAGAAATTGGAAAGAAACTGCACAAGGATAATTTTTGGGTTATGGTAATTGATAACCTTATACAAGAAAATTTAGAATACAGTAAAAAAAAAGATTACAAAAAATCAAGCAATGCAAGAGATTCACAAATGGCTAATAATTTAAAATGGTTAGTTGAAATTAAATATCCATCCGATAAAATAATAGTTTGGGCTGCAAACGCACATGTAGCCAAATATGCAGATAGCTCAAAAACAAATCCGGATGATAAAATAATAAGCATGAGCAGCTATTTTACAAGAGACAGTTCACTGCTTCAAAAATCATATATTATTGGTTTTACTTCCTATGAAGGTGAGGCTGGTAGATTAGGTATGGAAACTTTTAAAATAAGAAAACCAAAACCTAATGGTTTTGAAAATTGGATTAATAAAAACTTTAATTATGCTTTTGTAGATTTTAAAACATATAGTGGAGACTCTGAACCATTTTATTTGAAAGGTTTAGGGCACAACACATTTTTTAAACAAGATTGGACGAAAATATTTGACGGTATTTTTTATATTAAAGAAATGTACCCCTGCAAAAGATAACAAAACGGCTGGTAACATTCGGTTTGCTACTATGCTGGCTGACGGAATAACAATCGGCTTCATATCACTATCAGCTATTATCCGGCTGACGAATAGAGCCAAGCAAAAGTTCTTATCTTCATCATCAAAATAAAGCCAAGCAGCGGTTCCGGGGCTGGACATTATAAAATTCCAGCACAGCAGCAAGCCGCCGGCGTTATGTGCCACCCTATTGCAACCTTTCGTTAAATTTGAAGTATGCCCAAAGCGAGTAGACAGCCATCCCTTCGCAGCCAAGCACATTTGCAAGGCGCACAAAGCCAACGCCGCAAGACCCAACCTTGCAAAAGAGCTTGTCTGCACCCACGCCGCCCCAGCTATATTTCTTTGTGCATCTTTAACTTGTTAGCATTGGGCTTGACAAGCACCTATGGGCAGACAATCAGCAGAAGTACATTATTCAGCAAACAATCAATAACCGAGCTGACACAGCATCCCCCAACACCCCAGCAGCAGAAGTTTCAAGAGGTTACTACTACTCCTGTTGTAATCAATAACTACAATCCAATCTTAGGCAACAATTCAATTGAACAGCAGAACAGAATTATTTTACAGCAACAAGGAATGTTGCCCGGACAGAATAATAAACAAAGAGAAGTACAACAACTAAAACAGGAATTACGAAACGATGAAATAGAAGCAGCCAAGGCACAGCGTTTGGCAATGATGAAACCGTTTCAAAACAGCTTGCAGGAAATTTTAAAAATGAACCCTGATAGTTTTTCTGTTACCAAAGCAATTTATTTAACTGAAAGTGCATGGTACGACAAAGCACCAACCTACCAGCAATTTGAAAATGCAGTAAAACAAAGAGCCGAAGTAGTAAAGCAACTTTTAAAGCAGCAAGGAATAAATCCTAACAGTAACATTGCTAAAAACTACGGAATACAAAAACTCTATACGCAAGACAATAAATTTATCAATCCAAAAACAACGCAAACTTTTACTGCTCCAAAAATTAGTTATGATTTCAACGACTTTTCAGGCGACAAGAATTGGAGCAATATGTTTGTAACAAAATTATTAGGTACAGGCAAAGGGCAATGCCATTCAATGCCGTTGCTTTATTTGGCAATAGCAGAACAGTTAGGAGCAAAAGCGTATTTATCACTTTCACCCGAACACAGTTTTATACAATACTTTAATGAAAATGGTTATCGCTACAACTTTGAAACTACAAACGGCAACTTAGTAAACCAAACGTGGTTAATGCAAAGCAACTACATCAATGCAACTGCTTTAAAAAACAAGACATATTTAGACACTCTTTCAAACAAGCAATTGTATGCACAATTGCTTTCCGACCTTTTGCAAAATTATACAGAGAAGGTAGGCTATGATGAATTTTCAGAACAACTCACCAAACAAATACTTGCATTAAATCCAAAGAATTTGGTGGCGATAATGACACAAGCCAATTACAACACTTTTATAGCAAGGGATGAATTAAAGGCAGTGGGCAATCCGCCAGCAAATGAAATACACAATTATCCAAAAGCAAATCAGGCTTATCAAAATATGTTGCAAAGCTATCAGCTAATTGAAGAGCAGGGCTTTCAGGATATGCCAAAAGATGCTTACCAGCTATGGCTTAAAACCATTGACACAGAGAAAAAGAATCAGGAAAATCAGGAAATACAAAAGCGTATGAAAGCGGAAATTGAAATGCTGAAAAAATTAAAGCCGAAACTTATAATAACACCAAAAGGATAAATTAACTTACATCATCATAAATTAAAAGGTTATGAAACTAAAACAACTCCTTCCCTTATTACTGCTTTTGATATTATCATCGGTAGCATTTGCACAAAGCGAAAACCCTTTTGCAAGCATCGGCAAAAAAGGTAAAATACTTACACTCACAAAAGGGCAATACAACGAAACATTTGATACTGACACTATCCAGCAAATTGGTTCGTCACTTATCAATGTGCATACTATGAAAGTTGTTAAGTTGCTTACCGATGACGAAAGCAAAAAACGTTTGGAAGGCGAAACCCATAGTAGGTTTTTGAGTGTTGACCCGTTAACCAGCAGTTTCCCTTTTTATTCTCCTTATCAATATGCCGGTAATACCCCCATTCAAGCAATAGATTTAGATGGACTTGAAGAATATGTTGTTGTAACTGAATTATATAAAAACGGCAAACCCAAGAGTATAACAATTCAGTATACAAAAGATAAGGCTAACAATAATGTAAATGTTCACTTTCGAGAAGCTCTTGGAAAAAATACTGACGGCTCAACTAAACTGGGCGAATATTTAACTGGCAATAAAGTATTAAGAATTGTTCGAGATGCAAATGGAAATGAAAAGCTTGGCAAAATGAATGATGAATTATCAAAAGAGGAACTTGCTGTTATAAAAAAACATGTAACAAATGAAACTCCAACAAATCCACAAAATGACGCATGGGATATTACAATTGGCAAAACACCCTATTTATCTGAAACAGAAAGAAACACCAGTATAATGAAAGATAAAGTTGCAGTACAAAATTTCCCTTTAATCAAGGATTTAAATCAAACATTTGGAACATCAGGGATTTATATTGGGGGGACAGCTAATTTACCAGGATTTGATAGAAGCGGCAAAGGCAATATCAAAAATGGTCAGATGGATTGGTTAGACCCCGATAATAGAAATTTAAAATCATTAATTTCTGATATTAAGGAAGATGGGGGAATAAAATCTATTTCAATCTCTGTTTCATTAAATATTAGTAATTGCACAGATGCAGAATATCAAACTTTTAAATCCGGAGTAGAATCCGTAGGCGCACAAATGCGAGCAGCATTTTCTAAAGCAGGAGTTAATGCAAGCAATATTAATGTTACAACACAAGCATTAAGAGATAATCAAGGTGCAGCACAAGGAACACAAGTTACTTTAACAAGATAAATTACAAAAAATGTTAAAAAAAATAATTAAGATTAGTTTATTTGCAGTTGCATTTCTTTTAAATGTGTCGACTAAATCTTATGCTCAATTCTTTTTTAAATTACACTATCAAGAATTCAATATTGAATATAGACCATCGAAAATTCCTGATACTGCCATCTTTTCTAATTTAAAAGATTATCCAAACCAAAGACTAATAATTTATATTTCATCAGAAAAAGGCGAGTCCCATTTTGAATTATTTAGCAAAAAAAATAAAGTAGTTATTAAAGGAGAGTATTCAAACTCTACGGATACTTTAACAAAATACAAATTTTCAAAATCTTTAGGGTTTACAGATGGTAAGTCTCATTACAACGTTTCTACTCTTAAATATTTTCAGCCACTACAATCGGGAACATGGTATTATTTCAATGAAAAACAAAAACTTATTAGAAAGGATGAATATTTATTTACGCATGATTAATGTCGCATAAATATTGACAAAGCAAAATTTGCAAAAATTTATTTATGAAAGCTCCCTATTTCTTATTACTTCTATGTATATCAGTTACTTCAAATTTTTGTTACTCTCAAAACAAAGTTGATTCGTTTACAATAATAAAGTTCAATAGTGCATATTATCAATTGGCTAATTTGCTTAAAACTAACGGTTTATTTAAAGAAGCTGTTTTTTTATCAGAACAACCTTTCAACAAACTGACAGTTTAAAAAATGATTGTTATGATGTTATTGAAACATACACAACTGTTCTCAACGAAAAACGAAATGGTATAATTGCAAAAAACTATAAGAAATCAGATAGCATAAATTATTTTTCTAACATCAGTATTTATAATTCACTGACACAGCCTATTTCCCTAAAACTAAATTCAAGTAGCTTTAGTTTGCAACCATTTATATACGATTTCACCGACCCACAAGGCGACCAAGATTGGACAAATACTTTCGTAACAAAATTATTGGCAACCCACAAAGGAAATTGCCGGAGTCTAACCTATCTCTACAAAATATTAGCAGACGAATTAGGTGCTAAGTGTTGGTTAGCACTTGCACCCAATCACATTTATATTCGCAACTACAGCAAACAAATTGGTTGGTACAATACAGAATTAACAAGCGGCACATTCCCCACAGATGCGTGGATTGCCGCAACAGGCTATGTAAATACTGATGCACTTCGTAGTGGCGTGTATATGGACACACTAAGCAATCAACAATCAATCGGGCTTTGCATTATGGATTTAGCACAGGGCTATATCAAACAAACCAATAATTATACAGACAGTTTTGTTTTAAAATGCTGCAACCTTGTATTGCAATATCATTCGGTAAACCCAGAGGCTTTGCTCACAAAAGCGGAAGCACTTAAAAGAATGTATCTCAAACAACAAGGAGAAAATAACCCAACAGCCCAAACAACTTACGATGAAATGGAGCAGACTTATATCACTTTGGTAAAGTTGGGTTACAGGGAAATGCCGTACAAAACCTATCAAAAATGGCTTAAAACAGCCAAGCAAGACAAGGAGAAATACCAAAATCAACGGCTTAAAGCCACTTTAAACAAGAACTAAGCCCTAAAATTGTTACACATTGCCTATCGTAACTTACACAATACCATAAAACTATTACACACAGGCTTTTACACCTTACACACAGGTATAAAAATATGCGGCACAAAGCAAAAAATGTGCGGCATAGCACTAAAATTGTTACACTCTGTCAGTAAACTTTAACACTTTCTGCCAAAATTGTTATGTAGGCTCCCCATTCTTAGTACACTTTAAAAGTAGAATATTTCCATGTTTTAAACAAAGCTATTGGGCGTAGTGGAGCGAAGGCGTAGCCGAAGCGGAACGGAGCCCAATAGCTTTGATGTTTTTTTCACGATACATCCTGGGGGATAATCCCCCAAGTGCATCATGAGGTCTTGCGTTATTGTAATCATCTACCCATATCTGGGCTGCTTCTCTTACCTCATCAATATTGTCAAACAAGTATGCATCTAATACACCGCCCCGGTATGTTTTATTGAATCGCTCTACAAATGCATTCTGTGTTGGCTTGCCAGGCTGTATGTATTTAAACTCAATTTCATTTGCCTTACTCCAGGCTTGCGCCAACTTAGCTACAAACTCAGGCCCATTATCCATTCTTATTTTTTGAGGCTTGCCGTAGCGGTTAATTAAATGTTTAAGCACCCATATAACACGGCTGCTTTTGAGTGAATAATCTGTTTCAATAAATAATACTTCCCGGTTGTAATCATCAATCACATTGAAGGATCTGAATTTAGTGCCATTACTCAATGCATCACTCATAAAATCCATACTCCATGTTTGTGTAAAGCTCTCCGGTATAGCCAATGGTTCTTTTACTCTGGCAGGTAACCGTTTCTTTACTTTTCTACGTAATGGCAGTTTCATTTGTTTATACACCCGGTGCAGCCGTTTGTGATTAACTATGTCGCCTGCATTTCTAATACGGCCATAATACTTCCAAAAGCCATCTATTGGGTGTTCTATGGAAAGGGAGTGTAACCGCTTTATCACCCATTCATCATTCTTTATTGACTTGTATTGCAGGCTGCTTCTGCTAAGCCTTAATAAACGACACGCCTTGCTGATGTCTTTAGGTCGCTCTGTTCGCAGCTCTTCGATTACCGTTCTTTTAACGCAAGGCTTTAAAGCTTTTTTTCAATCAGATATTTAGCAACATCTAATTCCATGGCAAGATTTGCATACATCTTTTTCAACCGGGCATTTTCTTCTTCCAGTTCTTTGATCCGTTTAAGCTCGGTAGCTTCCATGCCACCATAACGCTGACGCCATTTGTACAAAGAAGCTTTGCTTACCCCATGTTCACGGGTAATCTCTTCGGCTGATTTACCATTGTCAAATTCTTTAAGAATGCCCGCAATCTGGGCAGGGCTGAAAGTGCTTTTTTTCATCTTTTACGTTTTTTAAAGTTAACAATTATGTCTACTTTTAAAACGTACTATTTTTGGGGGAGCTTACAACAGATAAACTCATCGAACAATTGAATAGTAGGTAATCATCTCCGATTGGTTGACCGATTAACAACATTTAGCAAGTCTTGACCTTTTATAACATTCGACAAAGACACATTAATACTTGCTTCTGAAATTTCATTCAGGACATTTTTTAATTCATTGAAAAGTCTGTCGGCTTGCTCAACTTTTGCTTTTAACTCGTTGACACCTGTTGACTGTAGTTCTATTTTAAAGTACATAACTTTTTAGCCTGACCAGCTAATGTTATTTGCTTGACAATTCGCAGCCGGTACAGGCTTATTTTAATCGAATATCAAAGCGGACAAGAAAGGCGAACGCACAACAAAAGGTTTGGCGCTATGGTGGCTGGAAATTGGAACTTCAACCAGTGGCTAAATTCGGTAGTTGTTCCAGCGAAATAATATCTATGGGCTTTTATTTGTCACTTTCATCTTTCAATTTTTAATCGGCTTCGGCTGTGAGCTGACAGTTATAAAATGCCACCACATCGCCAAGCCCTACCGTTGTGTGCTATGCTATCGGACACACCCTAATAATCTAAAGTGAGACTTATGACGAGAAAACTAATTTTAATTGTTACAATCTTCTGTTTGACAAAGTTCAATTTGCAAGCCCAAGCCAAAGTGGACACATCAAAGATTACAAAGCCGGACACGACTTACAAGTTCAAATATCTTTTTGAAAATGCTTACACCGAAATAAAACAAATGCTTGATGGCAAAAAGCCAATAAGTTTTAAAAGAGCAATCTTTTTGACAGAGAACGCATACAATGAAGGACAACTTAATGAAAAATGGTACAACAATAAAATTGATAGCATTGAAAATGCCTGCAAACAAATGATTGCTGCCAAGGGTTTAACAGGCAAACCCACATCAGGCAATTGGGGAATATTTGGGTATATGACGCAAGCAGTTCCATACAATAACAATCAACCTTATAGCTATGACATTGACAACTTTACTTCGGAAACACCTAAAAGCCAGTTAGTTTATTATTTACTCAAAGAAAAAAAGGGAACTTGCCATTCATTACCCTTACTTTATTTACTACTTGCCCAAGAGTTAAATACAGAAGCATATTTGGTTTTAGCACCAATGCACCTTTTCATAAAACACAAAGACCAATATGGCGAATGGTGGAATTTAGAACTTACAGGTGGTGGCTATTCAAGAACATCTTTTATTGTTGAAAGTTTTAAAATTACAGATAAACAAATTGAAAGTGGCTACTACATGAAAATGCTGAACAAGAAACAAACATTGGCATATTTCTTAGAAGATTTACGCAACTATTATGAAGAAAAAACAAATGGTGTTTACTGGGATAATTTCAACCTAAAAGTTGCAGACTTAGGATTAAAATATTTACCTTCAAGCCAGCATCTGCTTTCAAAAACTGACATTATAAAATATAAACTTGACATGGATATGGCTAAGGTTGGTCTTAATAATTATTCAAAAATTTCGCCTTATCCTAATCTTGTGAAGCAATATCAGAGTTGGCAAGCATTGCAAAAACAGGTTGCAGCCACAGGATACAAACCTGTTTCACAAGAATGGTATAAATCTATGGTTGAACAAGCGTTTAAAACAAAAACTAAATAACTCATAATATGCAAAAAATAATCTTCATCGCAGTTTTGTTTTGTACATCTGCAACGTTTGCTCAATCACCTTTTGACAGTTTTGATACAACCATGAAAAGCGTACCGCTCTACAAATCGGATAAACCTCAATTATACAAAATTGAAGTTTTTGATAAA
This sequence comes from Niastella sp., assembly GCA_016710595.1. Lineage (GTDB taxonomy): Bacteria > Bacteroidota > Bacteroidia > Chitinophagales > Chitinophagaceae > Ferruginibacter. The sequence continues at coordinate 653,403 of JADJVM010000008.1, read as the reverse complement.
ACTTCTAATGTGAAATACCTTATTTTAGACGTAGAGAGCAGAGTTTTAGCCTACTATAATCAAGCAGACTCATTATTAATCGCTACAACCTTAAAACCAAATGAGGTAAAATTCTTGAGTGTTGACCCTCTTGCAAACAAGTACCCAGAATTAACGCCGTATCAATTTGCAAGTAATACACCTATTCAAGCTATTGATTTGGATGGTAAAGAAGCGTTTTTTGTTCATGGTACAGCAACTGGACCTCAATCCTGGAGTACTAAGCTGACCAATTTTGTAGTCAAAAACCTTACAAACAACATTCATTCTGACGCAACTTTCAGTTGGGAAAGCAGAAATGGGTATTTGAATAATGAAACAAGTAGAAAAAATGCAGCGTTTGATTTAGTAACACATATAATTGATTACAGACAAAAAAACAATATCACTAACGAAGAAATTACATTAATAGGACACAGCCACGGAGGAAACGTTGCAATCCAAGCTGCTCATTATTTAAATGACATTTACGGTATTACAGTAAATATTGTAAATTTCAATACGCCAGCTTATAATGGTTCTAAAGACCAAGAGAATCCTCAGGTTGGGTATGGTATAAATCAATTAGTGCATTATTGGACAAAACAAGATGGTGTTGCTGGTGGATTAGCGGGAGATGACAAATATAATGACGGTGTTCGTACTGATGTTACTAATATAGAATTAAATAACCCATTAAAGAAAGGTGTTCTAACATCTCACTATCAAGAAAACATTAACACTACTGAATTAAGTCAAAAACTTAAAAAACCAGAGCCAGTGCCCACTTGGCAAGCTAATCCGACAAAAGATAAATATGACCCCAACTGGAAACCGCCTGTTGCAACGCCAACACAACCAAAACCAATTGGAACTAACTAATGAATACAATTAAATCATTCTTAATTTTTATTGTTTTTTTTACTCTTGTAATTTATTCGGCTTACTTATACTCTTTAAGGTTTGATTATTTACCTTGGGGTTCTAGTAAAAGAGATGGATTATTCTTCCTTGCTTATTATTTAATCATTCTTCCGTTAATGATTATCGTTGCTATTCTAAAAAGATACATTTTAAAAAATAAAACAAGTGCTTTTTTAAGGAATAGCTTTTTTTTATACCTCTTAATAATTTCATTACCATCATTAGACACTTTTGGTTCTCAAATTGCGTTAGGTTTTGGAGTTATCCTATGTATCATAGTTGCAATAGTTGTTTTGTTTGAAATGTATAAACTTTACTCTAAAAAACAAGCAACTTAATTGGACAAAAATAGAAGCACAAGCACACAATAACTAAGGTTTCGTGTTGCCCGCAGGGCAAGACATGAGACCGATGTTGTACGAAACCAATATCGGGGTGCTAAAAGATGGCTGACAAACTGCCTTACTTATATATATGGAGTTATCGTTTTTAAAAACTACACTTATGCAGGTGTAGCTTGGGTTTCAGTGTAGAAATGTGAAGATAAAAAATATACGACAAGTTGACAAAACTAATGCTGTTGGCTACCCCGATAGGGGTTTAGTACAACAAGCGCATTGGCAATAGCAGGGCTGACGTGCATTTCATCGGCTTTTTGTTCGCTGTTGGGCTGTAGTTCCGGGCTGAAAATTCTTTGATGAACTTTTGTACATATTCTGTGCTTTTAGTTCTTTATTGAGCTTTGGTTCGGGCAGAAAGTTCATTGAATGCCCGGCCATCGCCAATGCGTATCGTTGTGTGTAATACGGTGAAACATTCTTAACTTTAAAACAAAAAATTATGAGAACAAAAATTTTATCAGGACTTTTATTACTGATGACTGCAGCAATCTTTGTTGTATCTTGTACAAAAGAACAGTCCATTAGTTCATCCCCTGACAATTACAAGGTAGATTTAATCCCCGAATCTTTGGCAAAAGCTATTGCCGAACATTTTAATCCGTCGATGTTGCAGAATGGTTCAAATCAAGCTAACCGGTTTTCCACTATTATTGTTCCCAATAGAACGGTAACTAGCTCAACAACATTGGTAGACAAAAACAATCAGCCTGCACTTTACATTTTTAATTATCCGCTGGACAGCGGATATGTTGTTGTTTCTGCTGATGTAAAACACGAGCCAATTTGTGCTTACGTTGAGCGGGGAAATGCAAACCAAAATGACTCTGTTCCCGGAGCATTGATGACTTGGTTTGATAAGACAATTGAAAATATTGAGATATTAAGAGATGGGAAATATGACAACACAGCCCGTGCAAACTGGGCGTGGAATGATTTATTACTAAATTCTGATACTAAGTCACTAAATGATCAACTGAAACCGAAACCAATTGACCCGCCACCTGGAGACGACCCTTGTTCACAAGGGGGCTATTTTATTCAGCGAGGGCCGTTCCTAACATCTACATGGGGGCAGGGTTGTAGTTATAATGACTTGTGTCCTAACAGGAGTTGTAATATTGGGTGTTGGACTCAAAATGCTTGGACAGGATGTGTAGCAACTGCAATGTCACAAGTAATTCACTATTGGCACCCTGCAAATCAATATAATTATAATTATGGAAGTATGCCCGTGGCATCTGGAAATGGAGAAGTACAAAGATTAATGAGAGATTGTGGACTACCACAAAATGTAAACATGAATTATGGATGTAGCGGATCTGGTGCGGATGGAGCAAGAGTTCCAACTTCTTTAAGAAATAACTTTGGTTTCGCCTCTGCACAAAGGAGTAGTTATAGCAGTTCCAGCTACAACACGGTGGTAGCAAATCTGAACAATAGTTGGCCCGTATTTTTGGAAGGATGTGCTACAAGAAAACGTACTTGGTTGTTTTGGTGGAAGTATAGCGATTGCCATGAATGGGTAACAGACGGATATATTTCTACAGGTAATAATTGTTATGGTTATTTGTATTTTCATATGAATTGGGGCTGGCATGAAACATGGGGAGGAAATGACCATAATGGATGGTTCGGGTTTAATAATTGGAATGCCAATCTACCCAATCAACCAAGTAATTTTCAGTATGCCAAAGACTTCACATATAATGTACACCTATAAACTCAAACATTATGAAAAGTACATTTATTGCTATTATAGGGCTTCATATACTTTGCTTTTTTGGCTGTAAAAAGGCTGGCGGTGGAAAGGAAATAGGGCCAAGTGTGATAAATAGTTCCATTTTTTTCCTTTTGAAAAAAAATAATCAACGATTGCCTGACAGTATTTTGGATGGCTTAAGATTGTCTTATTTCAATGGCTCAGCAAAAAATTATGTTGGAGATTTTGTTAGAGCAACATCCGATGGTTATGCATTAGGAGTTATGACAACTAGGGACATTGGTGGATATAGTGCAGGTGCTAACATAAAGAATTACTATTTGGAGTACCCAAACGGCTCTTTGGATACTTTATTTGTTGATTATAGGCACCTAAGTTACAATGAAGCTGTAAATGACCTTTGCTATTGCTATTATCCGCTAGTAAGCGTTAAATATAATGGCGTTACTGCACAACTAGACTCTTCAATCACGCAACAGAAAGTGTATAAATTCAACAAGCCATAATCAAAAAGTACTACACACAATAACTAAGGTTTCGTGTTGCCCGCAGGGCAAGACATGAAACCGATGTTGAACGAAACCTTTGGTAGCCGCCGTTAGATTATGGAGTTGTCGTTGGTAAATTTATGGTAGGAGTAGCAGATAAGGGTGGTCTGCTTTTTTTATGAATCATGTTGTGTGTTTTTTCATAGCTTTTTTAATGGGTAGGCACACAAATTCCCCTACCCATCCCTACAGAATTGTAGGGACCGGTGCAGTTTGGTTGGCCAATAAATATTTTCCGGGAGGCCCTCTTTTACCAAACACATCAATGGTTATGAGTGTTCCTGTTTTGCAACAAGGACATTTACGCAGCATAGTTTTAGGAGCTTGCAGCGGTCGTTCTACTTTTTAAAGTTGCTTGCAGATTTTGCAGCTTGCCACGCTTCCAATTACTACTGAGTATGCCGTAATGCCTGATGCGTACAAATCTTCCTGGCAGGATGTGTTGTGCAAATCTTCTGGTAAATTCTGCATTAGCAAGCGTTGTTTGTTTTGTAATACCGGCAGCTTTATAATCTTTGTAATTAAAAGTTACTTCACTTTCTGTAACGTTTTTTATGCGGCTATTGCTGATGGCAACTTTGTGAGTATAACGTCCCAGGTATTCTATCACCTGCTTCGGCCCGCCAAAAGGACGCTTGGCATATACTACCCAATTTTTAGTGAATAAACTTTGCAGTAAAACTTTATCTTCTATCTTTTCTGCTCTTAAAAGCTTGCACATACTTTGCCCTAAACACTTTACTCATTGCCTTTACCGAAAACAAATATTTATTGCTTCGCAATTGTTTTTGCCATTGGCCTTGTGCATCTACGCCGCCGCCGGGTACAATACAATGCAGGTGTGGATGTAAACTTAAGTTTTGTCCCCAGGTATGCAGTATGGATATCATACCCAATTGTACTGCGGCTGTTGCTCCAAACTGTTTTAGCGTGTGCCACACGCTTGTAAACAAACTATCATAGACCAGCTTTGATTGCTGCAATGCTAAAACATTAAGCTCTTGCGGCAGCGTAAATACTAAATGATAATAGGTACAAGGCAACAGGTCTGCTTCTCTTGCTTGTATCCATTCTTCTCTTTTGTGGCCCTGGCATTTAGGACAATGCCTGTTGCGACAACTGTTATAGCTGATACTAATGTTGCCACAACCATCGCAGGCATCTACATGCCCACCAAGTGCAGCAGTGCGGCATTGTTGCAAGGCTCGTAAAGTTTTCTGCTGATGCACATTGAGCGATAAATTAGTAAGCACAGTTTGCCTGAGCACATCGGCTACTTCGCAGGCCGCTTGCATTGCTCAAACACTTTATCTAATGGACTATGTGCAAGTTTATCCGGCGGGGTACAAACATGCAGATAGATCATGGTTGTTTCTATATTGTTATGTCCCATGAGTTGTTGTACTGTAATAATATTTACACCATCCTCCAGCAAATGTGTGGCATAAGTATGGCGCAACATATGCACATTTACTTTTTAATTATACCGGCATTTTTGGCAATTGTTTTTACTGCCCATTGTACACCACGCTGACTGTAACGGCCATCAAAGTCCTTGCCTTCGGGATTACCGGTGCCTTCAAATAAATAGCGTTTTGGCTTACTGCTATTTATAAAAGTTTTTATACCTCTTATCAGATGAACGCTTAATGGTACATATCTATCCTTGTTACCTTTACTTTGCACAATGTGTAAAAGCTTGCGATCATTATCTATGTGTTTAAGTTCAATGTTGCGCACTTCCATACAGCGCAGGCCGCAGCCATACAACAATCCAATGAGTAACTTGTGCTTGAGCAGTGTTGCAGATTTTATCATGCTCCATATCTCTTCTCTACTAATTATTACGGGAAGTTTTTCTGCTCTTGCAATAGCAGGCAGGTGAAGATGTTCGTAAGGAAGTCCTTCTGCTTTTAGTAAAAAACGAAGGCCGTAAACTGTGTGTTTAAAATAAGTTTGCGAAGGCGTTTTGCTGCGCTGCTGCAACTCATAGAGGTAATCTTTACCTGCTCCGGATCCAGCTCGGTAGGCAGACAGTTAAAATGCAGCGCCATAGCGGCCACATGCCTGCTGTAGTTCTCAAATGTTTTTGGGCTTCTGCCCAGCAAAGAAATGTTACGTTCAAATCGCTGCAGCAAATCTGTAAATCCAGCTACTTCCCGGCAGGCCCGGTTGAGGTATTTATTATACCTCAGTTCTTCTAAAGATTTTTTTTAGTAGTCATGATTAATTATTTTTAATGAATAATAAAATTACGAATTAGGAAAAAAGGCTACCGAAGGTTTAGTTCAACATCAGTATTGCTGCAAGTGGGGCTGGACGTTGAAAATTCGGCTGTTTGCATCGCTGTACTTTTGTTCCGGCAGACGAATATCTATTTGGCTTTTTGTTGTTAACTTCAACTTTATATTTTCAATTGGGCAGCGGTTCCGGGCTGGACGTTATAAAATATCCCACCTGCAGCAATACCTCCCCGTTGTAAGCAACCCTGTTGGACGCACCCTAAAATTTTGGTGTTCGACAGACAAAAACAACGGATATGAAATTACTATTAGCACATCTTATACGATTGCATGGTCCACCTTTGAGGACCATGCAACAAAACACAGACATTAATTGTCATATTTTAAACACTATTATTATGAAACAAATATTTCTTTTCCTATTTGCTGTTACTTCAATATTTAGCTGCAAAAAAGACAAATCCTCAAAATGTTATTCTGAAACAGGAAAAGGCCGTATTATTGGCTATCACCCTTGTGCCGACTTTGTTCAAGCGAACAAAATCTATGGTGCAGGATTTGTCATAGAGTTAGACAAAGCAACGTCAAAGGATACTTTGGTTTCATTCCAAATCCCAGAGGGGCTGTTCAGCTTTAAGCCCGAATATATTGATGGGTCTTATTCATCTTATCTTTTTAAACCTGAAATTCAAAACTTGTTTAAAATCAATTTTAAGTACAAGATTGCGGGTGATAATGAAAAGACAAATATTATTTGTAATGGAATGGTGAACACTGCATGGTATGATGCTGCTATACGAAATAGAGAAATATTTGTTTCATGTATTTCTAAACAATAAATAAAAAAATTATGAGAAAGTTTTTATACTCAACGATTAGCATCGTTGCCTGCAGTTGTTTATTTTTATTAATTACGGCACAGAAAACTCCAGATAATCGTAAATTTTACTACGCATTTTCTGAAAAAATATACCTTACTGAAGTTCAAAATAAGTTTTTAATTAAAGTAGTATCAGCCGATGATGCAAACATTTTAGCAAAAAACATTGGTGACTTAACTTCAAAAAAAGGAAAGGATATTATTTACCAAAAAGATAATTGCCTCCTTGTAGAAGTTGCAGACGCAAAGGCGTTGATGGTTGCAGTTAAAGATGCTGGCACTAAAGTAAGTTTTATAAAACCATGTTACAAGTATCAACAAGCAGAGTTATATTACTCCGATGAAATAATTGTTGAGACTTTACAAGGGAGGGAAATTAATGAAGTGATTTCTTTACTTGGGTTATCAAAGGATATTCAGGTTGTAAGCAAAAAATTTTATTCAATACTAAAAACATCTCCAAACATTGATGCTTTGGAAGTGGCAAACAAAATACAGGAGACAGGAATGGTGAAGTATTCACACCCAGATTTTTTCATGAATTCGGAAACGCATCAAGTAATACCAAACGACACCTATTTTAACAATCAATACTATTTAAGGAATACTGGCCAAGTATTTAACCCTGTTGAAAACCATGCAGGAATCCCCGGTGCTGACATAAGAGCCACTTTAGCGTGGACAATGACCACAGGAAATAATGCAGTAGTAGTTGCAGTTATAGATGAGGGTGTTACAGGTAATCACCCTGATTTGCCTAATGCCAGACAAATAAGGCTTAATGGTTCAAACTTTGCGCCTGGGCAAGATGCAAATGACCCAAATCCGAATGGAAACAACAATCATGGCAATGCTTGTTCTGGAATTATTGCTGCGACACAAGGGAATAATGAAGGCATAAGTGGGATTGCACCCAACATTAGAATTATGCCTATTAAGGTAGGCTTTGGTGTAGGGGGAACAAGTATGCAAGGATTTGCATCAGCCGTAGATTTTGCTTGGCAAAATGGGGCTAGTATAATTTCAAACAGTTGGGGAACTGGCTCTGAAAATCCAAATTTTTCACCTGTTCTTGTTGCTGCAATAAATAGAGCAGTGACACAAGGAAGGGGAGGCTTGGGTAGTGTTGTCGTTATTTCGGCAAGTAATTCTGCATCACACAATTGGGGGGCCAACGGACAAGTGCGATTTCCTTCAAATGTTCAAATCAATGGTGTATTAACCGTTGGAGCTTCTGACAGGTTTGATATGCAGGCAGATTATAGCCCGAACAGCAATACAGGAAGTCCAAATAATCAAATTATTGATATTGTTGCACCATCACATAGAGCATACCCTCCCGAAGCTTATTTACCTGAAGCAGGTGGAATTCCAGGTGAAGGTTTTGAGATTTGGACTATTGATATCCCAGGAAATGCTGGATACAACCAATGGAATAATGCGAATTTCCCAAGAGTAGCACCTGCATTTGGAGAAGTCATGCCGAACTTCGGCGCAAACAATTTATCTTATACAAGTCGCATGGGAGGTACATCGGCTGCTTGCCCTGAAGTTGCTGGTGTGGCAGCTTTAATGTTATCCGTAAACCCAAATTTATCACAACAACAAGTTTTCAATTTATTAACTCAAGCAGCCGATGATGTTGGAGGTTATATTTACACTAACGGTTGGAGTATCCAAATGGGAAACGGAAGATTGGATGCATGTGAAGCAGTAAATCTTGCACTATCTCAAGTTGCTGCCGCAACTATTCAAACCAATTGTGATGCTGGCACAATAACAGTTCCAAGTCTAGCAGTAGGCACTACATATAATTGGCAAGTTAACGGAGACTTACTTATAGATGGCATATCCACAACAAAAAATACGACAGATAATTTTATCAATGTAACTGGAACAAGCGGAAATGCCTATGTTACTGCGCCTACAATTTGTGGCACTTTACAATGGGGAGCTAATTTTACTCCACATCAACGAGAAATCCAAGGGCTTTATCCTGAATATACATGCGGTGACCACGTTTCTGTTTCAGTAAATACAACTCCGTTTGATACTTATTACCGTTGGTACATCAATAATACTTTGGTAAAAGAAGGGAGTAGTGCTTATTATTACTGCACTTGCTATTATGAAACCCCAGACCCGAGAGTTAGCGGCGATAATACAATTAGGGTAGAAGTTGAAACCAATTGCAATACTACTTCTACATTTGATGGAAGTTTTTATAGAATATGTGGCTACCGAATGCAATCAAATGTAGAAATATTCCCCAATCCTGCCATAAACCAAGTAAGTATCCGACTCAAAGAAATTAATAAAAATTCATCAACAGGACAGCTTAACGATATAAGAGAAGTAAGAATAGTAGATAAGTTTGGTATTCTAAAAAAATTATTAAAATACCCTCCTAATACAAAAAGTATTATTGTTGACGTAAGCAATCTTTCTTTGAATATTTATTATCTTGACGTTTCTGATGGAAGAAACAATTCAAGATTACCATTGAGTGTACAAAAATAATTTACTCTATAGAACAAGGACGGTTGTAAAAACATCGCCCTTGTTCTTTTTAAGTGACACAAAAAAGGGTATGCTTACAATAACTAAGGTTTCGTGTTGCCCGCAGGGCAAGACATGAAACCGATGTTGAACGAAACTTTTGGTAGCCGCCGTCAGATTATGGAGTTGTCGTTGGTAAATTTATGGTAGGAGTAGCAGATGAGGGCGGTCTGCTTTTTTTATGAATCATGTTGTGTGTTTTTTTCATAGCTTTTTTAATGGGTAGGCACACAAATTCCCCTACCCATCCCTACAGAATTGTAGGGACCGGTGCAGTTTGGTTGGCCAATAAATATTTTCCGGGAGGCCCTCTTTTACCAAACACATCAATGGTTATGAGTGTTCCTGTTTTGCAACAAGGACATTTACGCAGCATAGTTTTAGGAGCTTGCAGCGGTCGTTCTACTTTTAAAGTTGCTTGCAGATTTTGCAGCTTGCCACGCTTCCAATTACTACTGAGTATGCCGTAATGCCTGATGCGTACAAATCTTCCTGGCAGGATGTGTTGTGCAAATCTTCTGGTAAATTCTGCATTAGCAAGCGTTGTTTGTTTTGTAATACCGGCAGCTTTATAATCTTTGTAATTAAAAGTTACTTCACTTTCTGTAACGTTTTTTATGCGGCTATTGCTGATGGCAACTTTGTGAGTATAACGTCCCAGGTATTCTATCACCTGCTTCGGTCCGCCAAAAGGACGCTTGGCATATACTACCCAATTTTTAGTGAATAAACTTTGCAGTAAAACTTTATCTTCTATCTTTTCTGCTCTTAAGCATTGCACATACTTTGCCCTAAACACTTTACTCATTGCCTTTACCGAAAACAAATATTTATTGCTTCGCAATTGTTTTTGCCATTGGCCTTGTGCATCTACGCCACCGCCTGGTACAATGCAATGCAAGTGTGGATGCAAACTTAAGTTTTGCCCCCAGGTATGCAGAATGGATATCATGCCCAATTGTACTGCGGCTGTTGCTCCAAACTGTTTTAGCGTGTGCCACACACTGGTAAATAAACTATCGTACATCAACCTGGGTTGATGTAATGCTAATGCGTTAAGTTCCTGCGGCAGCGTAAACACTACATGATAATAGGTACAAGGCAGCAGGTCTGCTTCTCTTGCTTGTATCCATTCTTCCCGTTTGTGGCCCTGGCATTTAGGACAATGCCTGTTGCGACAACTGTTATAGCTGATGCTAATGTTGCCACAACCATCGCAGGCATCTACATGCCCACCAAGTGCAGCAGTGCGGCATTGTTGCAAGGCTCGTAAAGTTTTCTGCTGATGCACATTGAGCGATAAATTAGTAAGCACAGTTTGCCTGAGCACATCGGCTACTTCGCAGGCCGCTTGCATTGCTCAAATACTTTATCTAATGGGCTATGTGCAAGTTGATCAGGCGGGGTGCAAACATGCAGATAGATCATGGTTGTTTCTATATTGTTATGGCCCATGAGTTGTTGTACTGTAATAATATTTACACCATCCTCCAGCAAATGTGTAGCATAGGTATGGCGCAACATGTGCACATTTACTTCTTTAATTATACCGGCATTTTTGGCAATGGTTTTTACCGCCCATTGTACACCCCGCTGACTGTACCGGCCATCGAAGTCTTTGCCTTCGGGGTTACCGGTGCCTTCAAATAAAAACCGTTTTGGCTTACTACTATTTATAAAAGTTTTTATACCTCTTATCAAATGAACACTTAATGGTACATACCTATCCTTGTTACCTTTACTTTGCACAATGTGCAAAAGCTTGCGATCATTATCTATGTGTTTAAGTTCAATGTTGCGCACTTCCATACAGCGCAGGCCGCAGCCATACAACAATCCAATGAGTAACTTGTGCTTGAGCAGTGTTGCAGATTTTATCATGCTCCATATCTCTTCTCTGCTAATTATTACGGGAAGTTTTTCTGCTCTTGCAATAGCAGGCAGGTGAAGATGTTCGTAAGGAAGTCCTTCTGCTTTTAGTAAAAAACGAAGGCCGTAAACTGTGTGTTTAAAATAAGTTTGCGAAGGCGTTTTGCTGCGCTGCTGCAACTCATAGAGGTAATCTTTTACCTGCTCCGGATCCAGCTCGGTAGGCAGACAGTTAAAATGCAGCGCCATAGCGGCCACATGCCTGCTGTAGTTCTCAAATGTTTTTGGGCTTCTGCCCAGCAAAGAAATGTTTCGCTCAAATCGCTGCAGCAAATCTGTAAATCCAGCTACTTCCCGGCAGGCCCGGTTGAGGTATTTATTATACCTCAGTTCTTCTAAAGATTTTTTTTAGTAGTCATGATTAATTATTTTTAATGAATAATAAAATTACGAATTAGGAAAAAAGGCTACCGAAGGTTTAGTTCAACATTGGGTTTGCTGCTATGCTGGCAGACGAATAAATCCTCATCTTTTTATTCGCTATCAGCTTTTGTTCTAGCTTGACGTTTTTCAATTTAGCTTTTAGTAGTTATCTTCATCCTTATTAATTCTATTGGGCTTCAGTTCCGGGCTGGACGAACATAAATTCCAGCACAGCAGCAAGCCCTGCCCGTCAACCTGTCTAAAAACTATTCACACCCCTTAATAACTTTTGCATTATAAAAATAGTATGTTTCATAAATTTATCTATGCAATACATACAAGGAAAAAACAGAGAACAAAGCGTTCTTTTTCCCCAATCTTTAGATGAGATTATTAGTGCAGATAACGAGGTTCGTATGATTGATTTGTTTGCAGAAAGCATCAACCTGGCCGATTTTAAATTTGTAACAAAAAATGCCACCGAAGGCAGGCCGGCCTACAATCCAAAAGATTTATTAAAGCTTTTTGTTTACGGTTACCTCAACGCTATTCGCTCATCAAGAGTGCTGGAAAAAGAATGCCATCGCAATGTAGAAGTGATGTGGCTGATGAAGCAACTGTCTCCAGACCATAACACCATCTCCAATTTCAGAAGAGATAATCAAAAAGCCATACGCCAGGTGTTTCGGCACACCGTTTCTATTGCTGCACAATTTAATTTAATTGGAGGTAAACTTATTGCAGGTGATAGTACCAAACTAAGAGCCCAGAACAGTAAGAAAAATAATTTTAATGAATCTAAAATTGAACAGCACCTCGTTTATATTGAGAACAAACTAAACGAATACAATAAAGCACTTGAAGTTGCTGATGAGGATAACAAAAAAATAATTGAAACCGAAATAAATAAACAAAACAACCGTAAAGATTTTTACAACAACCTAAGCAACCAGTTGCAGCAAAACGGCGACACACAAATATCCACCACCGATCCCGACAGCCGGCAAATGATTACCCGCAACAATATTACCGAAGTAGCATACAATGTGCAAACCGTGGTAGATGAAAAACACAACCTGCCTATTGATTATAAAGTAACCAATGAAAACGACAGCAAAGCAATGAGTGCTATGCTGCGTCGTACTAAAATTATTTTAAACACAACTGATTTTACAGCCCTTTACGATAAAGGCTACCATACCGGAAGTGAAATCAAAAAAGCAGTTGAAATGGGCGTAAACATTATGGTTGCCATACCAGGCGTTGCCTCCTTTGCACCTGATGAACGATACAACTTTGATCAATTTATTTACAACCAACAACAAGATTGCTATACTTGTCCGCAACAACAAACTTTAACCACTAACGGCAACTGGTATCAAAAAAGTAAACAGCGATATATCTATTTTGTAAAACATTATAAAACCAAAAGCTGTGCTACCTGCCCGGCATTAGCGTTATGCACTAAAAATAAAAAGGAAGATTGCTGGAACGCAGCGAAAACCAACCCTATATTGAGCAGAACAAAAAAATATTGAAGCCAATACTAAGACTTACAAGAAAAGGCAGGCTATTGTAGAACATCCATACGGCATTATAAAACGGCAGTGGGGCTTTTATTACATTACAACAAAAAAAGGGATAAAGCGTGCCAGTGCCGATGTAGGGCTGATGTTTGTAGCCTATAACCTGCGCAGGTTAATGAACATTATAGATAAAAACAGCTTCCAAAAATTCCTGAAAGAACTTGTGCTGTTATTTTTCACTGAAACAGCCTTATTAAAGACAATAAGAGCCTTTTTAAAACCTGATAATTTAATAAATCACCTGCTGAAAATTAATTACACATCAGCAAACAACTACGTTAAATTCAATTATATTTGATTAAGAAACGGTAGTTTTTAGACGAACTGACGTTGTAGGCAATCCGCAAGCAACCTTTAACTCGACCGAAAATAATTTATGAGACAATATAATTCCATTAGACAACTTGTAATTGACCAGACAATTTCAAACGGAAAAATGCCGCCCTATGAAACCTTGACACAACTTGTATTGGAACACTTTCCGAACAGTAGATGGAAAGAAAGTCATTACGCCTGGTATCGTTCACAAATTAGCACAGGTAAAATTGAGTTGACAGATCTCATTGAAAAAGGCGACTTAGCAGAAGAAGAAATTGTGGAGGAACAAGCCGTGACAGAGTTTGCAATTTCAATTGAAAAAGATTTGCAAATTTATCTTTCAAACAGGTTGATAGAAATTGAAGAAGGTTTGACACTTGTTAGCAGAGAGTATAAAACAGAAGCAGGTTTTATTGACATACTTTGCAAAGACAAGAATGGTGACTATGTTATCATTGAAACCAAAGCCGGCAAAGCAAAAGATGCTGCGTTAGGACAAATTTTAGGATACATCGGTGCATTAAAAGAAAGCGGTGTGACAGAAAACATTCGTGGAATATTAGTTGCCTCTGATTTTGACAGCCGACTTTTCTATGCAGCAAAAGCATTGACAAATATAACTTTGACAAAGTATAATTTAAGTTTTCGGTTTGACAAAGTAAGCTGACAAGGACTGCCTACAATAACTAAGGTTTCGTGTTGCCCGTAGGGCAAGACATGAAACTGATGTTGAACATGTAGTTAGCTTGCCTATACTTTAAGTAGCTTGCCAGTGAAAGCCAAGCTGCTATAGCTGACTCTTCTCTTGAAACGACCTACTATACAGTAACAAATTCAATTACATTCCGAGTTCCAAATACCAAACTCGACACAACATTAAAAAAAATATAAAATAACATTGACTATTTAGCTTATCGAGTCATAAAAGCGGAAGACGTTGCACTACAAATTCTATCGAACAACTTGACACAGAAACGTTCAGTAAAAATGAAGAACGGCTAACATACGCAATTAACAACAGGGTAAATAATTAAAATTCGGTTGGGACATCCTGGAAACATTTTTAGTTTTCCTGCCAAAATTGTGGGGACTATGTATGTTCGCTATTATAGTTTACTTCATTTATAAAAAGTATTGACACAAACTTAAATAGACCAATGGGCACAGTATTGACAAAAAAAATCTGCTGGTAACTTGAACTGTGTCCCCCCAATAATTTACCCAGCATTTTAATAATATTTATCGCTGCATAATATCCCTTATTTCACCGAACCATCCACTACCGATACAATACCTGGAGCGTTGTAGTAGTTTTTTGTAATAAAACAATGGTTTTATTTTCAGTAAACTCTTTTATAATATCATCATCATAATGCCTGATGGTAAGCAGGGTAAGGTTTTTTTCGAGCGATACATTAAATAAAACCCCGGCCTCTAAAGCAATTTGCTCAATTTTTTCTGGCCGGTCATCCAAACAGCAAAGTAATGAGATGGCAGTATTTTGAATTAAATTAGGATTGAGCCGGACCGTTTTAAATATTTCCTGTAATTGCTGTACCGGCTTTCCTTCTACAAAAGAAAAATCTTTAGAACTAAACTGCATCAGCACCTGGTTTTCTTTTTTACAATTACCGGTGGTAATTTTTTAGAAAGGGTACTGCTGATAATGGTCCCCGGCAATTGCGGGTTTAAAAAACTTTTTACATACAGGGGTATATTTTTATTTTGAAGCGGCTTAATGGTTTTAGGATGTATTACCTGAGCGCCGTAATATGCCATTTCTATCACTTCGCTGTAGCTTAAAGATGGGATGCCAATAGCATTTTTAAATTGGCGTGGATCGGCATTCATTACAGAATCCACATCCTTCCAAATAGTAAGAGATGATGCTTCTAAAAGGTTTGCAAAGATGGCAGCAGTAAAGTCGCTGCCTTCCCGGCCCAGTGTGGTACTTTCATTCTCATCGGTAGCGCCAATAAATCCCTGTGTAATTACAATATCATACTTATTAAAAAGATTTTTGATTTCTGTCTCCACTTTTTGCTTCGTATATGCCCAGTCAATGGCAGCATCCCTGAAATTATCATCTGTGCGGATAATATCCCTTACATCTACCCAACAGGCATTTAATTTTTCTTCTACACAATATTGGTACATGATCCAGGTGCTTAGCAGTTCACCACAGCAAACAATTTGGTCGTAATAAAAATCATATTCTTTTAGCGGTTTATCATGCAGCAGCCATTCTACTTCTGTAAAAAAATCTTTCATCCTGTTTTCAGCCTCCTGCCAATTTAATACGGTAATATATTTTAAAGTATCTAAGTGTTGTTGCTTTACCCGGTTAAATAATAATAAGGCTTCATTTTGGTTGCCATTAAAAAAAGATTCGGCAACTTTTTCAAGCGCATTGGTTGTTTTGCCCATGGCCGAAACAACCAGCAGCATTTTTTCCTGTGTATTATTTTTTAAGATTGCTCCCGTCGTTTTTATCCGTTCAATAGATTGGATACTTGCGCCACCAAATTTAAAAACCCTCATAACTGTTATCATTTTATAAAACTAAGGCTGTAGTTCCCTTTCCCTAATTCGTGAAATAGCTTACTTTTGAAGCTGCAAAGCTAATGGCTAATTTCTAACTGTAAAATTGTTTTATGCTTGTAAACAGGAATGTACAAACACTTGATGAATTCACCATCCAGGAACTTCGGAATTTTCCCAGGGCAACCGGCGAATTGTCCGGCCTCTTGCGGGATATCGGCCTTGCCGCAAAAAGAGTGAATGTAGAAGTGAATAAAGCCGGCCTGGTAGATATTTTAGGCGATGCCGGAACGATGAACGTGCAGGGTGAAGAAGTGAAGAAATTAGATGTGTTTGCCAACAATCAATTTATGGGTGTGCTGCGTCATGGTATTAGTTGCGCCGGTATTGGTAGCGAAGAGATGGATGACATCGTAGTATTTAATGATGAAGTAAGCAACAAATCAAAATACATCTGTATGTTCGATCCATTGGATGGGAGCAGTAATATTGATGTAAATGTTTCTATTGGTACCATTTTTAGCATTTATCGCCGGGTGAGTAAATTGGGGCATCCCGCTACCCTCGAAGATTTTTTGCAGCCGGGCAATAAACAAGTGGCAGCAGGCTATATCATTTATGGATCATCTACCATGATGGTATATGCTACCCGCCGGGGTGTAAATGGTTTCACACTGGATCAATCTATTGGCGAATTTTCACTTAGTCATCCAAACATAAAATGCCCGGACATGGGTAAAATATATTCCGTAAATCATGGAAATTTTTTCAGGTACGATTCCCGTGTAAAAGAATATATTACGGCATGCCAGAAAAAAGACAGTGCTACCGGTGGGCCTTATACTCAACGCTATATTGGTAGTATGGTAAGCGATGTGCATCGCAACCTTATTAAAGGCGGTATTTTTATGTATCCCGGTACTACCGATAAGCCCAATGGCAAACTGCGCTTATTGTATGAATGCAATCCTTTTGCTTTTATTGTAGAAAAAGCAGGTGGCAAAGCAACCAATGGAGAAATCAGGATTTTGGATATTCAGCCAACAAAACTGCATCAGCGTACCCCTTTCTTTGTGGGGAGCGCCGGTATGATGGATGAACTTGAAAGCTATATTGATAAAAATAAAATGACAACAAAAACAATTATCTCCGTACAAGGTCTTGTAAAAAAGTATGGCGATTTTACGGCTGTAAATAATATTTCTTTTGAAGTATATGAAGGAGAAATATTTGGTTTGCTGGGCCCAAATGGCGCCGGTAAATCTACCACCCTCGAAATAATGGAAACCCTAAGAGAAAAAACTTCGGGGCAGGTTATTATAGATGGCTTTAACCTGGATGAAGACCCCAGCAGCATAAAAAAAATCATAGGGGTACAATTACAATCATCCGGTTTTTATCCCAACCTGAATTTGGTAGAGCTTATAGAACTTTTTAGCGGATTGTATAACCGAAAAACAGATGCCATCAAACTGCTTGAAAAAGTGAACCTGGTAGATAAAGCTAAAAATAAAAGTAAAGAATTAAGTGGAGGCCAAAAGCAACGTTTTAGTATTGCTACCACACTCATCAACACACCCCGGATTATTTTTTTAGATGAACCCACTACCGGGCTGGACCCACAAGCCCGCCGTAATTTATGGGACCTGATAAAACAAATCCGTGAAAATGGGACTACCGTAATTATGACAACCCATTATATGGATGAAGCTGAACAACTTTGTGACAGGATCGCCATACTGGATAAAGGTGAGATCATTAAATTGGCTTCGCCAGATAAAATGATTGACGAATTGCTGGCCACCGGTTTCGAAAGGCCAAAACCTGCCAAAGCCGCTAACCTGGAAGATGTTTTTATACATTTAACAGGTAGGGAAATGCGGGATGAATAAGCTTTTATACATTTGCAACATTAATTTAAAATTTAACGGATAAGTATTAGTATGAAAAAAATCACATTCCTGGTTTTTATTACCAGCCTTTCTTTTCCTGTATTGGCACAGCAAAAGAAAACAGTAAAACCTGTAAAGCCCGCACCATCCACAATTGCGCCTGTCTTAAAAAATGGGATTGATAGTTTTAGTTATGCCGCCGGTATCAATATTGCACAAAGTATGAAAGCACAGGGTATCGAAAATATTAACAATGCCCTGATGCAAAAAGCAATGCAGGATGTATTTGCAAATAAAAAATTACTGATGGATGAACAACAGGCAGGCATGACCTTGCAACAAAAGTTACAGGAGTTTGCCCAAAAGAAAATAAATGCAGAAAAAGAAATAGGAAAAGCTTTTCTTGCAAAAAATAAAACACGCCCGGGTGTAATCACACTGCCTGATGGGCTTCAATATGAAATTTTAAAAGAAGGAGATGGGCCAAAGCCGATTGCTACCGATACCGTAGTAGTTGATTATGCCGGAACGCTTATTAACGGCGCTAAAGTTGACAATTCTTACGACAGGGGAGCGCCGGTTCATTTTGTAGTAACCCAGGTAATTAAAGGCTGGACAGAAGCCTTGCAAATGATGCCCAAAGGTTCTAAATGGAAAGTTTTTATACCAAGTGAACTTGGATACGGCGACCGGGGCAATGGCGCTGTAGTGCCGGGCGGTTCTACATTAATTTTTGAAATAGAATTGCACGATATTAAACCCTTATCAAAACAATAATGGATGAATTGAAATACCCGATTGGGGCTTATGAACCTCAATCGTATTCTGATGCATTGCGGGATGAATGGATGCTGGATATTAAGTGGCTTCCCAGCCAGTTAGAAGCAGCCATCCAAAACTTAGATGAGGACAGCCTTCAGCAACCTTACCGGCCCGGTGGCTGGACCATTCATCAATTAGTTCACCATGTGGCCGATAGCCACAGCAATGCACTCATTCGTTTTAAAATGGGCCTTACTGAAAATTGCCCGGAGATAAAACCTTACGACCAGGATGCCTGGGTGCAACTGGCAGATACAAAAAATTTGCCCATCAATATTTCGCTTACTTTATTGCATGGCATACATTTAAAATGGGGAGCGCTATTAAAAGATATGCAGCCGGCTGATTGGCAAAAAAAAATGTTTCATCCTGAATATAAAAAGGAAATGACATTGTGGTATTTGCTGGGTTTATATGCCTGGCATGGTAAGCATCATACAGCACACATCCTCCAGTATAGAAGGAGGGAGAACGTATAAATAAGCAGTGTATGTTTAAAATATTATCCAGTAAATATATTACCCGCCATCCTTATTTTACATCGAGGGAAGATGCCTATAAAACATTACAGGGTAAAATTGTAGATCCTTATTTTGTGGTAGAACTACCTACCAGTGCATGTGCCATGGCAATAACGGATGATGATCAAATGATTTTTGTAGAACAATACCGTCATCCTATTGCACAAACCATTTTAGAATTACCGGGCGGTTTTATTGAACCGGGCGAAGATGAAAAAAGCGGGATCGCAAGAGAATTACTGGAAGAAACAGGGTATTCATTTTCTTTCATTCATCATCTGGGGACCACTGCTGCCAACCCCGGTGTGCTTAATAATTTTACGGATCTTTTTATTGCTACGGGAGGAAAAAAAATACAGGAACAATCTTTAGATCAAAATGAAGAAATAAACTTAATACTAAAACCCCTGGAGGAAGCGAATCGTTTATTACAGCAAAATAAAATTGTACAAAGTATGCATGCGCTTTGTATGTTTTATGGGTTTCAATACCTGTTGGCACACAAAAGGTAAATTATGTTTCTCCATAACCATCCAGTTCTGCAATGATGAAAAAGCTTCCGCAAATGATGATGGTATCTGCTTCACCTGCATTCTCTAATGCCGCAGCCAATGCTTCATTTACGTTGGTATAACCCAATCCCATTAATTTTTTTTCATTCGCCATTTTTTGTAATGCTGTATAGCCTAACGCCCTGGGTAATTGTGCTTGTGTGAAATAGTAACTTGCTTTTTTGGGTAGCAGGTCAAGCATGGCATCAATTTCTTTATCTTTTACAAAACCCAGGATAAAATGCCATTGCTGGTTTTGATATTCTTTTTCTAACTGTGAAATAATTTGTTGTATGCCTGCTTCATTGTGGCCCACATCTACAATGATGGTAGGGCTTTCTTGTATAATATCCCAACGGCCTAAAAGTCCGGTAAGTGGTTTTACATGATTGAGTGCATATTTTTCGGAAGCATCATTAATGTTGTATCCCATAGAACGTAAAATTTTTTCTGCAGCCAATATCGTTTTTATATTTTCTGACTGGTACCTGCCGGCGAGGTCCAGCACATAATGTTCCAGGATGCTGGTATGCAAATCAGTAACATCACATTCTAATAAATTTCCTGTTTTGGTGAGGCCGCTTACCCGGTAATCATCCTGTGCCCAGGTAACGGCGGCATTGGATTCTTTAATTTTCTGTGCAAATACATTTTTGGTTTCAGGAGTGTAAGCGCCAATTACTACGGGTGTATTGGGCTTTATGATGCCTGCTTTTTCAAATGCAATTTGTTCTAAATTATCTCCCAGGATATTCATGTGGTCAAAACTTATATTCGTAATGATGCTGAGGATGGGAGATAAGATATTGGTGCTGTCTAACCGGCCACCCAGCCCCGTTTCTACAATGGCAATATCAATTTTTTGATCGGCAAACCAGGCGAATGCCATGGCAACAGTAATTTCAAAAAAAGAAGGTTTTATTTTTTCAACAAGCGGGTAAGTTTGTTCTACAAAATCTACTACAAAATGATGATCTATTTTTTTCCCATTTATACGAATCCGCTCTGCAAAATCTTTAATATGGGGCGAAGTATATAATCCCGTCTTATAACCCGATTCCTGTAAAATAGCCGCCAGGCAATGGCTGCAACTGCCTTTACCATTGGTTCCCGCTATATGAATGCTTTTAAATTTATTTTGTGGATTGCCCAATGCAGTACATAGGGCTTCTATATTTTGCAGGCCTTCTTTAATAGCAGATTTACCAGCCTTGCTGAATAAAGGCAATTGGCTGTATAGGTAATCAATCGTTTGCTGGTAGGTCATTTAAAAGCAGCATTAAAATCTTTTGTTTGATAATGGTTATGAGATCATCAGTTAATATTAAAGTTAAACTGAACCGTTACCAGTGATTCATCTTTGGCTTTATCAAATTGCATATTGCTTAAGTAATTGACGATAGCAGTTGCATATCTTTTATCGTAACTGGTGCTGGGTTTTACCATTTGTACAAAATGCCCTTTGCCTTCGGGAGAAACTTTAATACTTGCAAAAATTGTTGCCTTGGGCAAGTCGCCGGTAAATGAATAAAACCGAACGATTTTTCTGTTCCCGCTGGTAACCCTTATTCCACCTACTTTACCGCCGGGTGTATTGCCATAAGAATCTTTATTTCCAGAAGGGTCGCCCGCATCTCCACGCCCACCGGGATTATTGCCCTGGTTCTTATAACCATTATCTTCCGTATCATTATTACCATTTCCTTTTCCCGGGCCATTATAAGTAAACTTTGGTTTTTGTGGTTTGGGAGTAGGTTTTGTAACCGGGGTAGGCGTTGGGTTTATTTTTGGTTTTGTAGTTTTTACGGTTTTTGTAACCGGGGCTGCATTTTCTTCTGCATTCTCATCAGCTGTTACCGCCTGGTCTTGTTCGGGCGCTGGCGCAGAAGCTTGTACAGCTTCATCGCTGGCATCGGGAGTTGGGTTTCGTTCACCCTTTATCAACGGCTGTATATCTCCAAAGCCTTCTTCATTATTACCCAGGTTTATTTCTATAAGGTCCTGCGATAACGGTATAGTGGGTGGCGCTACTTTCCAACTGATAATGATGAATAATAAAAACAATACGGCACATACCATAATGGTATAAACCAGCGCTTTCCTGTTTTTTGTTCTTTCAAAATTTGTATCAACCGTATTCATACCATAAAGTTATTTGATTATCTTTTAATTAGATGCTTTTACACCGCTAAAGGCATAATCCTATTGATTTTTTTAACAAATAACAGGTTTTATTACATTTTATGATGACCGGGTCTTATTTTAAAATATTAAAATATGAAGTTATTCCTGGTTAATTTCTTATCGAATTACAAAAACGAGGTCTCTTTTTTATTTACATTGCATAGAACCTGGTTAACCCGGCCTTATTTTTATCCAAAATATAACAGCATCCTTCCAATTTTTATTATAGATATGTTAAGTGTAATTAGATTATCACTGGTTTGTGGATTGTTTTTTTATTTGTATTCCTGCCAGGATAAACAACAGGATCCGGGAATAAGAGAAAAGATCAATTATTGGAATGAGCGCCAATCTCATTTTACGATTAAGAACCGTGACTCCCTCTTATATTTTGCTAAGCACATACAGGAGAATGCAAAGAATTTACCGGTAGATTACCAGGCAATGGGCCTGATTGGAATGGCCAAATATCATTCTTATAATAAGGTAGATCTTTCCATGAAATTATATGAACAGGCCCTGGCGTTGCTCGCACATTCAAAAGCAGATTCGCTGAAAGCCAATGTTTATGCTGGGTTGGGCCTTGGTTATAAAAAGAAATCAGATTATGCATTGGCTTTAGAATATTTTTTTAAAGCATTGAGGATTTATGAAAAACAAAAATATTCAAGGGGAATCGGAGCTGTACTGTCAAATATTGGCGAAGTGTATCAACTTAAATTTGATTTGCCTACTGCAAAAAAATATATTCTTCAGGCAATTGAGATCAATAAGAGTGGTCATAATGGAGTTTCGTATTTAGCAGCTATGCAAACCTTAGCAAATATTTATGGGATAAGCAATAATTTTGATAGTGCATTGATAATAGACAGGATCGGAATTGCTGCTGCAGATTCAATGGCTTCTACTCCTATACGATCTATTTTCTATAATAACATGGGCAACTGTTATATGTATATGAATAAATTCGACAGCGCTCATTATTATTTTACACAATGCCTGGCGCTCGATTCTGCAGATGGTAACCTGGGTTATATGGCCGATAATTATCTCACCCTGGGTGAACTGGAAAAGCGAAAAATGAATTACCCAAAAGCAGAGCAATATTTTGCACATGCAATTTTACTGGCAGATAGCATAGACTCAAAGCAGTTTAAATTCAATGCCTGGAATGAATTATCTGAGATTTACCGAAAAGACAATAAACTGCAATTGGCCCTTGATGCTAAAGACTCAGGTATGCGGAGCAAAGACCTCATGATCAATCAAAAAACAGAGGAAAAAATTGCTGAACTAAGAGCGTTATACGAATCTGATAAAAAGGAACAAATGATTGCGCTTCAGCAATCAAAATTATCTAAGCAACAGTTGGTACTTATTGGCGGCGCTGTATTGATGCTGCTTTTGTTTTTAACAGGATGGTTATGGTATCATCGCTATAAAATAAAAAAAGAAAAAGAATTACAATTGGAATTAATCCGGCAAAGAGAAATGGCAACACTCGATATTTTAAAAGCAGAAGAACAGGAAAGAAAAAGAGTAGCGGCAGAATTGCACGATGGGGTAGGCCAGGTAATGATTGCAGCCTGGCTGAACCTTCAGGTGCTGGAAGACCAATTAAAAGGATTGGAGCCCGGGCAACAAAATTTATTACATAAAGCAACGGGTATGGTAGGCGAAAGTTGTAAGGAAGTAAGACATGTAAGCCATGCGATGATGCCCACTGTTTTGCAACACAAAGGATTTGCCGAAGCTGTAAAAGATTTTACCAATAAGATTGATAGTAAGATCATATCTATTCAGGTGCATATTGAAGGGCTTGAAAAACCTTTGGAAACAGTGGTAGAAACAATTTTGTACCGGGTGATACAGGAAGCCGTAAACAATACCATAAAACATGCTCATGCCACTCAATTAGACATCTCATTGTATAACCAGAACGATGGGATTACCTTATTGATAGAAGATAATGGCAAAGGATTTGATAAAACCAATATTGAAAAAGAAGGCCTCGGTTTACAAAATATGAAAAGCCGTATTGCATTTTTACAAGGTACCATACATTGGGAGAGCAGCCCCGGTAATGGTACCCTGGTATCAATATATATCCCTGCAAAAAATGAAAAAAAATAAAATACATATTGCGATCGTAGATGATCATCAAATAATCATTGACGGATTGGTGGCCCTGCTACAAAATCATCCCAACTTAAAAATTGTTACATCAGCCAACAGTGGCCAGGAAATACTACAGCTAATACCCCAGTTTGAAATTGATATTTTACTTACAGATGTAATGATGCCGGAAATGGGTGGAAATGAATTGGCAAAATTGGTGAGCCAGCAATATCCAGGTATTAAGATTATTGCGCTAAGTATGAGTGGCCAGGGGCAGGTAGTACATGATATGATAGAGGATGCCGATATCGCCGGATATTTGTTAAAACAAACAAACGCAACAGAACTGGCGGCAGCCATTGAAAAAGTGTATGAGGGCGGCATTTATTTTCACCCTGAAGTTTTGCAGGAACTTGAAAAATTATCAAATCAAAAAAAGGAAGTCACCAAAGTAAATATCACCAACCGGGAGCGGCAATTAATTGCACTCATCGAAAATGGATATTCAAATAAGCAGATCGCCGAAGAGTTGAACATCTCTTTACTTACAGTGGAAACACATCGAAAAAACATACTTCGTAAAACGGGTACCAGCAATGTACTTTCGCTGGTAAAATGGGCTTACGAAAACGGTGTGCTCAAAAGCAAATAAATACCTTATGGCAGGTATTTTTAAGGATCATGCGGCAGATATCTTTGTCTTACAAAATTATCAACCGCATGAAAAAAGTATTTTTATTTTTTATTTCCCTGGTAAGCATCACCAGCATGGCTATTGCCAATGATGTAGTAGTAACCAATGTGTCGCTCATCAATCAAAATACATCCGGCCCGTTAAATACGCATTATTCCGATGTGCAGTTTAGTATAAGCTGGAAGAATAGCTGGCGTACCAGTACCAATGAATCTAATTATGACGGGTGCTGGTTGTTTATAAAATACCGTAAGCAAAGTACATCTGTGTGGCTGCATGCTACATTAAATATAAGCGGCCAGGTTTCTCCCGCCGGGAGTGTTGTAAAACCTGCTGCCGATGGTAAAGGTGCTTTTGTATATCCCAGTGCCAATGGAATGGGTGATGTAAATTATAACAATGCCACATTGCGATGGAATTATGGCAACGATGGCGTTTTAGATAATGAGAAAGTAGAAATAAGGGTATATGCAGTAGAAATGGTAAACATTCCACAAGGGGCATTTAACCTGGGCAATGCTTCATTAGAATCTTATCATTTTAAAGATGGCGCCAGTGGTAGCTGGTTTCCTGTTACCAGTGAAAATGAGATAACCTGTGGTACTGCATCGGGGCAATTATACGCTGATTATTATTTTACTTCTTTGCCAACCATACCAGCAGCATATCCAAAAGGTTTTAAAAGTTATTGGATAATGAAATATGAATTTAGCAATCAGCAATATCTTGACTTTTTAAATACATTAGATCAAACAAGCGCCAATGCAATAAATTCAATTGGCGCTACGGGATCAGTTCCAAACATGGTTATTACATTTCCCGAAAGAGCAGCCGTGGGCATCACCCCACTCAATAGCCTGTCATGGTTAGACTGGGCAGCTATGCGCCCCATGACAGAATTTGAATATGAAAAAGCTTGCCGGGGAGCCAACAATACACCATCACCGCTTGAATATGCATGGGGTAATACAACGCTGACTGTAATTTCTGGTGGTACTAATATTGGCGCCAATAATGAGACCTGGTTGAATGGCAATGCCAATTATTTAACTGGTGGCCCTTATACACCTATGCGCTGTGGAGCACTTGCTACAGCAACTAGTGATAGAACCCAAAGCGGTGCCAGCTTTTATGGTGTAATGGAAATGAGTGGAAATGCCTTAGAACTTACTGTTTGTGCAAATAATAATGGTAGTACGTTTACCGGCAACCATGGCGATGGAGTGTTAGATGCTCAAAGTAATGCAAATACTCCAACATGGCCCAGTTTGACGAATGATTATTCAATGATCATAAGAGGTGGGTCATTTGCATCTCCCAATTTTTATTTACAGATGTGCAATCGTAGTGGGGGCGTGCTATATATAAGTTATTCTTCTGTTGATATAGGCGGACGAGGTGTACGTACAGCTGAATAAATTGCAGTAGCAATTTTTTTCGCATACCCGATTTTTATATCGGCTTCACAGTTTGAATAGTGGCAACAAATTTTATTGAGAAAAAGGCGATCCTTAAATAGCTTGAAATGAAGAAATACTTCTTATTATACTTTATTATTCTTTTGGCAGGTGCAACGCATGCCCAGCCACCCAATAATACGATTTTTTATGGGGGCTCCGGTGATGGGTTTACATCTGCGGTAAATATCATTACCCCCAATACTATTTTTTATGGTGGTAGTGGAGATGGTTTTGTATCACAAACGAATGCTGTTTTTTCAAATACCATCTTTTATGGAGGAATTGGTGATGGTTATGCATCACAAGCCAATATCGTTACGCCCAACATGATCTTTTTGGGAGGCATAGGAGATGGTTATTCGGCATTTGGAAATTCGGCATTACCCAATAATATTTATTTTGGTGGTGTGGGCGATGGGTGGCACGCCATTGTTACAGCACTTATTCCTTTGCCTGTAACACTACTCAGTTTTACAGCAACTCAGGCCGGTAATGCACACCTGGTAAGTTGGGTAACCAGTGCAGAAATCAATACTCATTTTTTTGAAGTACAGCGCTCCGCAAATGGAATTGATTTTAGTACGGTAGGATGGCAATATGCGAAAGCCGCTAATGGTTTAGGCGCTTCCTATTCTTTTACTGTTCATAATCCATGGATAGGAAATAATTTTTATCGTTTGAAAATAGTCGATCGGGACGGCAGCATTACTTACAGTAATATCTGTTTACTTAAAAATACAGGTGATATTTCTATCGCCATTTATCCAAATCCTACTGCTGAAAAATTATATGTAAACATTCCTGTAATGGCTAACATAAAACAGTTGAAAGCTACTATACAGGATGCGAATGGAAGGCTCATCATGCAAACAGTTTTAGAAACAGGCAACAGCAATGCATTGCCCGTTAATCATTTACCAGCCGGAATTTATACACTTCAATTTATAATTAATAATCAGCCTTTTGTTTACCGCTTTTTAAAAAATTAATGAATATCTTCTTTTTCATGTGGAAGTATTCCACAAAGGGTTGCTTTTTAGGCAATCCTTTTTTTTATTTTACAAAATGGGCAGCTTGTTCCTAAATCTTCTTTTCCAATTTATTTTAGGTACGGTCAACTATTGTTAACTTGCCGCAGATTGTAAAAGAATATTTATATGACAGATATTAATTTTAATAAGAATGAAGATGCCATGAAAATGGCCTGGAGCAAAGTAAAAAAGCATTTAGAAATCATATACCAGGGAGGTGGTGCTAAAGCTATCGCCAAACAAAAAGAGAGGCATAAACTCACGGCCCGTGAACGAATTGCCTATCTCTGCGACGAAGGGAAACCTTTTACAGAACTCGGTGCATTTGCAGGTTTTGAAATGTATGCCGAACATGGTGGTTGCCCGGCAGCAGGCACCGTAAGCGGATTGGGTTGGGTGAGTGGCAGGCAATGTATGATTATTGCCAATGATCAAACCGTAAAAGCCGGCGCCTGGTTCCCCATAACCGGCAAAAAAAACCTGCGCATGCAGGAAATAGCCATGGAAAATATGTTGCCAGTGATCTATATTGTTGATAGCGCCGGTGTGTACTTGCCCATGCAAGATGAAATCTTTCCTGATAAAGAACATTTTGGCCGCATTTTTAGAAACAATGCCAGGATGAGCGCCATGGGTATTACACAAATAGCCGCTGTAACAGGTGCCTGTGTTGCGGGCGGCGCTTACTTACCCATCATGAGTGATGAAACCCTGATGGTAGAAGGGAATGGTTCTATATTTTTAGCCGGCCCTTATTTAGTGAAAGCGGCCATTGGCGAAGATATAGATGCAGAAACACTGGGTGGTGCAGAAACCCATAATGCCATCTCAGGTATTGCAGATTATAAATGTAAAACAGAAGAAGAATGTTTAGACCAGGTAAAGAAGATTATATCCAAATTAGCAAAACCTGCATCGGCAGGGTTTAGCCGTATAGCAGCCGTAAAACCGGCATTGCCCATCGAAAATATTTATGGCATCATGAGCGGTGAAAATACCAAACCCTATGATGTACTCGATATTATTAATTGCATTGTAGATAAAGACAGTTTAGATGAATTTAAAAAAGAGTATGGAAAAACAATCCTTTGTGGGTATGCCCGTATAGAAGGCTGGGCCGTGGGCATTGTAGCCAACCAGCGCTTAATTGTAAAAAGTAAAAAAGGCGAGATGCAACTGGGCGGTGTTATATATAATGATAGCGCAGATAAAGCAGCTCGGTTTATTTTAAACTGCAATCAAAAGAAAATACCGCTCGTTTTTTTACAGGATGTAACCGGATTTATGGTAGGTAGCAGGAGTGAACATGCCGGTATTATAAAAGATGGTGCCAAATTAGTGAATGCAGTAGCCAATTCTGTAGTTCCAAAAATTACGATTATTACCGGTAACAGTTATGGTGCCGGAAATTATGCCATGTGCGGTAAAGCCTATGATCCCAGGTTTATTTATGCCTGGCCTACTGCAAAAATTGCTGTAATGGGTGGCGAGCAGGCTGCTAAAACAATGGTTCAAATACAGGTAGGCGGTATGAAGGCAAAAGGAAAACAAGTTTCTGAAGAAGAAGAAAAAGAAATACTTAAAAAGATTATGGAATCTTATCAAAGGCAAACCACGCCTTACTATGCAGCAGCCCGTCTTTGGGTAGATGCTATTATTGATCCGGCAAGCACCCGCCAGCATATTTCAGAAGCATTAATAGCAGCCGATCAGCAAAAAGATATCGCCGAATTTAAAATTGGGGTGTTCCAGGTGTGATTAGGATGGGGTGGGAGGGATGGATAAAATGATGGAATGAATGTGATGCTAGTTTATTCTGTGGTTGAATTTGTGATGCAAAAAAAAATGATAATGAATGAAAGAAGGACAAAAGCTTTGGACAAGAGAAGAATTAATTTTAGCCATAAATCTTTATTGCAAACTTCCATTTGGTAGATTACATAGGCTAAATTCTGAAGTAATAAATCTTGGAAATCTTATAGCAAGAACGCCCAGTTCTGTTGCATACAAACTTGTAAATTTTGCAAGTCTTGACCCAAGCCTAAAGGCAAGAGGAATTAAAGGCGCATCCAATGCAAGCAATTTAGACAAAGAAATTTGGAAAGAGTTTTTTAATCATTGGGATGAGTTACCTTTTGAAAGTGAAAAACTTCTTGCCAAAATTGAAAATACTTCTGTTGAAAAATTAAATAATATCCCAGAAATTGAACTGCCGAAAGAAGGTAAGACAAGAGAACAAGTTATAAAAGCAAGGGTCAATCAATCTTTTTTTAGAAGTTCCATTTTAGCATCTTACAACAATACTTGTTGTATAACAGGGATCCAACAACCTGAATTTTTAATTGCAGGACATATTAAACCTTGGAGTGTTGATGAAAAAAATAGGTTGAATCCACAAAATGGTATTGCCATTAATGCACTTCATGATAAAGCATTTGAAGCTGGATTATTAACGATTACAACAAATTTCAAAATAAAAGTTTCTTCACTTTTATTGAAACAAAAAAAATCTAAATCAATTGAAGATTATTTTCTCAAATACGATAATAAAGATATTATTTTGCCTTCAAGATTTCTTCCCAATAAAGAATTTCTAATGTATCACAACGAAGTTAGATTTAAGCACTAACCAAAATTAAGATAGGATCTTAATTTTTTTTGAGTATGAAAAAATTAACCTTCACCAAAGGAGAACTCCATAAAATCAAAATTCACTGTGTAGGATAACCATAGAAATAAAACCAATATCCAAAACTTTCGTCAAAAGGCGACGCAAAAAATATATTTTATTTTTATTGTAGATTTGAATTTTAAGAATTTTATCAAAATCTGAAATTAAAACAGAGGAAGCTGGAGAATGGAGTAAAAATGCTTCAGCAGCACTCCCAGTATAACATCCTATTCCATCCCCCCATCTTAAAAATTACAAATATCTCATATAGAAATATCACAAAATCTTTATAATTAGGTTAAGGGCAGAGGCTTATTTTCTATTATCTTTACCCGTATTGAAAAAGCTATGAGTTCAAAAAAAAGAATAGCCCTTTTTGGCAGCACAGGTTCTATTGGTACACAGGCGCTCAATGTGGTTCGTGAACATCCCGGTATGTTTGAGGTAATCGTATTAACAGCACAAACAAACGACGAATTACTGGCCAAACAGGCATTGGAGTTTAACCCTGCCGTGGCAATTATTGGCGATGAAAGCCGCTACGAAAAATTAAAAGAGGCATTATCAAATACTCCTGTGCTGGTACAGGCAGGAAACCAGGCAATAGAAGATGCTGCCGAAAGAGATGATTATGAAATTATGCTGGCTGCTATTGTAGGCTTTGCAGGATTAAAACCTACCCTTAAAGCAGTTGCAAAAGGTAAAATTATTGCCTTAGCCAATAAAGAAACCCTGGTAGTAGCCGGTGATGTGGTAATGCAACTGGCCGTAGAAAATAAAGCGCCCATCATTCCGGTAGATAGTGAGCACTCCGCTATTTTTCAATGCCTGGTAGGCGAGGCCCGCAACCCCATCGAGAAAATAATCCTTACAGCAAGCGGCGGCCCTTTCCTGGGGAAAAAACCTAACTTTCTGGTAAATGTAAAACGAGACCATGCCCTGCAACACCCCAATTGGAGCATGGGTGCAAAAATTTCTGTTGACTCGGCAACACTTATGAATAAAGGGTTAGAAATGATTGAAGCCAAATGGCTCTTTAACCTGGAACCTTCACAAATAGAAGTAATCATTCACCCGCAAAGTGTAATTCATAGTATGGTGCAGTTTGCCGATGGCAGCATGAAAGCCCAAATGGGCCTGCCCGATATGAAACTCCCAATCCAGTATGCACTCGGCTTTCCCAACAGGCTAAAAAATACATTTGAAAGATTTAATTTCCGCAAATACCCCAACCTAAGTTTTGAAGAACCCGATTATAAAACATTTAGGAACCTGGGCCTCGCAATTGAAGCTTTAAATAACGGCGGCAATATGCCCTGCATTTTAAATGCAGCCAATGAAATAGCTGTATGGGCATTTTTAAAAAACCGTATCGGTTTCCTGGACATCACGGCAGTGGTGGAAAAAACAATGCAAAAAATTAACTTTATTAAAAACCCTTCTTTAGAGGAATATTTTGACAGTGATGGTGAGGCACGTAACTTCGCCGCTTCTTTATTAAAACTTTAAAACATAGATGGTCCCGGCAGCCGATTTTCATAGCATCACCGTTGCGTCGCACTCTTGTACTGCAATGCATGTGGCAACACGGCCCGGCACTTTATCATAAACCCAATTTATTTATACCCCGATGTTTTTATCAGATACTTTATTAGCAATCAACTGGAGTAGTGTAGGGCTTAAAGTAGCCCAATTGCTGCTCTCACTTTCAATACTGGTAGTACTTCACGAGTTTGGCCATTTTATTACAGCCAAATGGTTCAAATGCCGGGTAGAAAAATTTTACCTGTTCTTCGATCCCTGGTTTTCTATTTTTAAAAAGAAAATTGGTGAAACCGTGTATGGCATTGGTTGGTTACCGCTTGGCGGCTATGTAAAAATTGCCGGGATGATTGATGAGAGTATGGATAAAGATCAATTGAAATTGCCACCCCAGCCATTTGAGTTTCGCAGTAAGCCGGCCTGGCAAAGGCTTATCATAATGCTGGGCGGCGTAACCGTAAATGTACTCCTCGCTTTTTTTATTTATGCCATGATATTATGGGTATGGGGCCAGGACCGTATCATCAATTCATCCATTAAAAATGGTATTTGGATCACCGATTCTGTGATGTACGACATTGGCTTACGCAATGGCGATAAACTCTTATCTGTAAATGGCGATAGCATCCATTATTTTGAAGATGCCGGTAAAAAAATTCTTTTGAGTGGTGGTGGTTCTGTTGACATTGTGCGTAATGGTAAAGATACCAGCTTAGAAATTCCACGGCGCTTAATTGGCGCATTGGTAGAAAAAAAACGTGCAAAAGGATCCATGTTTTTACCTCGTATCCCGGCCATCATGGGCGAATTTGATGCAAAAGATACCACACCCGCCGCCAGGGCACATTTACAATACTGGGATAAAATTGTAAAAGTAGATTCAGTTCCAGTACAGTTTTTAGATGAAGCAGCTACTTATTTTGACAGCCATAAAAATGAAACCGTAAACCTTACCGTAGATCGTAAAGGCAGCCTGATTAATTTACCGGTACATTTGAATGATGATGGTAAAATGGGGCCTACTTTATTATCTTTTCCGCAATACGACAGCCTGAAATTATTCAAATACGAACACACTTCTTATAATTTATTCAACTCATTTCCCGCCGGGTTTAAATTAGCCATCACATCGCTTAAAGATTATGTGGACCAGTTCATTTTAATTCTTTCTCCCAGCACCGAATCATATAAAGCAGTCGGTGGGTTCAAAGCTATGGGCTCTGTATTTTCGGGTGATGAGTGGAACTGGCACCAGTTCTGGAGCATCACTGCATTCTTTTCTATTGTACTGGCATTTATGAATTTGTTGCCCATACCGGCATTAGATGGCGGCCATGTTTTATTTACATTGGTAGAAATGATCACCGGCCGTAAGCCCAGCGATAAATTTTTAGAATATGCCCAGGTAGTCGGGATGATTATTTTACTGGCATTGATGTTATATGCCAACGGAAACGATTGGTTTGGATGGGGCAAAGGAAAATAAATTACCATGCGCTTTTTTTCAAAATTTGTATTTATCTGTAACCTCTGTTTTATTGCAGCGGTTATCTTAAGGCTGGTGGAACGTGGCCGAAAAATAAATTTAGAACAAGGTGGCCCGTTTAAAAATGTAATCAGTTTTCAACCCTTAGAAAGTACCTTAATTATCCTGGGTTATTCGGCGGTATTGTTCAATATTATTTTTGTACTTATCGCATTGCCCATGATGCTGGCGAAGAGAACCATTGCAGCACCAAAATTCCTCATTTGGTTTAATGTGATCCTGTTTATCGTACAGCTCTATTACTTTTTCTTCAGTAAAATCTAAATAAAAGATATTGGTTAAATGCCCAGTACATCATCCATTTTGTAAATTCCTTTTTTACCTTTTAAAAACTCTGCTGCCAGTACGGCGCCGGTTGCAAAACCGGTACGGTTATGTGCCGTATGAATAATTTCAATGTCGTCAATACCTGATACGTATTTCACATGGTGGGTACCCGGTGCCGGGTCGGTTCGTATGCTGATGATGGGGAGTGCAGCCGGGTCTTCCGTTTCATTATTTACCCAATGGGTTAATTCCCGGCGTGCTGCTATAATTTCATTTGCCAGGCTAATTGCTGTTCCACTGGGTGCATCTTTCTTGGCGGTATGATGTATTTCTTCTACAGCTACTTTGTATTCGGGGTGAGAAGCCATCAATAAAGCTAATTTTTTATTGAGCGCAAAAAAGATATTGGCGCCTACGCTAAAATTACTTGCATATAATAAACTTATATTTTTATTGGCATCAGCAATATCTGATAATTTCCAGCCGGTACTGCCGCATACCACCGGGATGCCTGCATTAAAACAGGCCTGCATGTTTATTACCGCACTTTGCGGATTGGTAAACTCAATGGCTACATCGCATGGCGCCAGGTTTTCTTTTGTAAGACCGGTAAGGTTAGCCGTGCTGATGATCAGGCCAATTTCATGGCCACGTTGCCTGGCAATTGCTTCAATTGCTTTACCCATTTTTCCATATCCGATAAGGGCTAATTTCATCCTCAATAATTTGCAGCATCGGCTGGATGCTTTATAGTAAATTTTATTTTCCGATCTTCATCACTAAACTTACACCGGTGGTATTGGCCAGGGAGCTATAGCCGGGTATTATGTGTAAACTAAGGTCATCACTCACGTCAAAAGTTTTTAAGTGTGCATCTACAGCAGCATCAGCCACATTCACACCCCAGGAAATAAGAAAATATAAAACGCAATAATCCATATTCTGGCGTACCGAGTTCCTGAAATTCCGTATCCTGTCCGGCTGATCTTTTACGGTATAGTAAGGTTGCTTTATAAGATAATCATTTGAGGGGTCGCCGTCTGTTGCCAGCCGGTAGGCATCTCTCGATTCTATATATTGCTTTTTATTTCTAAAAAATAATGCCGAAGTAGTACCAAGCAGTCCATACACAATGGGAACTTTCCATATCTTTTTATTGGTAACCTGTCCCCAACCCGGTAGTATTGCCGAACGTATGATTGCCCTTTTAGGATTATAAGGTTTTGCGGTATCGGGTTTCGCAAGGGGTATTGTTTTTGCCGAAGGTTCTATAGCAATACTATCCTTCACCTGTGCCATCATTATACCGGGAAACCCGGCCAGGCATAGTATCATTACATACAGCTTCCACATTAGCTTACTTCTATATTCAGTTTTTCTAAAAGTTGATTCAGTTCTTCCAGGCTGTAATACTCAAGCGTAATACTTCCTTTGCCCGCTTTGGTATGTGACATCCTTACACGGGTATTGAACTGTGATGCTAATTTATCTTCTATTTTTTTAAATGCTGCAGGAATGGGTGATTTTGCAGAGGTTTTAACATGATCCCTGGGTGCATATATTTTACGCACCAGTTCTTCTGTTTGCCTTACTGATAAACCTTTTGATTTTATTTCAGAAAAAATATACAATTGTTTATCCACTGCATCTACATTTACCAGTGCCCTTGCATGGCCCATACTTATCACGCCATTGCGTACAGCTACCTGTATATCCGGTGGTAATTTTAATAAACGGATATAATTGGTTACCGTACTTCTTTCTTTGCCCATGCGTTCTGCCACTTGCTCCTGTGTATAATCTAATTCTTCCATCATGCGCCGGTAACTGAGGCCAATTTCAATCGCATTCAGATTTTCTCTTTGCAGGTTTTCGAGCAATGCCAGTTCAAGCAATTGATTATCGTTTGCTTCCCGGATATATACCGGCAGGTCTTTTAACCCGGCAATTTTTGCAGCCCGGTAGCGGCGCTCACCTGCTATAATCCGGTATTTTCCATTAGCCATTACAGATACTGTAACAGGCTGAATGATGTTGTGCAGTTTTATAGAAGCTGCCAGTTCACTTAAAGCGGTTTCATCAAAATCTTTACGGGGCTGGTTTGGGTTGGCTTCTATTTTATCAATAGGAACCCGCTGGCTATGGGCCGTTTTTTCTACTATTTCGTTTTTTAAATTCCCCTCGGTAGTTTTCAGGTCGCTATTTATATTTTGCAAAAGGCTCCTGATTCCTTTACCTAAAGCGTCTTTTTTATTTGGCTGTGTCATGATGATCTGCTGTGTTCCATGTTTTTCACATGGCGTTAGGTCATTATTTTATCTTCCTGGTTTATTTTAGTAAGATTATTTTTTTGTAAAATTTCTTTGGCTAAGTTCAGGTAGTTGATGGCGCCTTTACTATCCGCATCATATAAGATCACGGGTTTCCCAAAACTGGGCGCTTCACTTAACCTTGTATTGCGATGGATGATGCTGCTGAAAACCATATCTTCAAAATGCCTGCGTACTTCACTTACCACCTGGTTGCAAAGGCGCAATCTGCCATCGTACATCGTCATTAAAATTCCTTCAATTTGTAATGATGTGTTTAACCTGCTTTGTACAATTTTTACAGTGTTTAGTAATTTGCCCAGGCCTTCCAGTGCAAAAAATTCTGTTTGTACCGGTACTACCACACTGTCTGCGGCAACCAGGGCATTTACGGTAATAAGCCCCAGCGAAGGCGAGCAATCAATTACAATAAAATCATATTCATCTCTTACGGGTTCAATTATTTTTTTAAGTACTGTTTCCCTGTTGGGGTAATTGATCATTTCAATTTCGGCGCCTACCAGGTCAATATGCGATGGTATCAGGTCTAAATGAGGGATGGCTGTTTTTAAAATTACTTTTTTTGCTTCGGCTTCATTTACCATACAATCGTACAGGCTTTTGGTAATATTGTGCAGGTCGAAACCCACGCCTGTTGTACTATTGGCCTGAGGATCGGCATCTACCAGCAGGGTCTTATATTCCAGGATAGCAAAACTGGCGGCCAGGTTTATCGCTGTGGTTGTTTTACCTACTCCTCCTTTTTGATTTGCAATGCCAATGATTCTTGCCATAATTGTTGCCAGTTTTTACTTTTTTGCCCGGCCAGGCTGCTTATACTAATATTTTGTAATGCGAAATATAAAAAAACACTTTCTATGGGTTTTTAGTTTCAGCCGGGCAAATTTAACCATTCGGGTTAAATAATAAGGGGGCCCGGCACTATATTTTGAAAATGCTTTTCTTTCCCTGTAAACAAGCTTTGTAACCGGATGAAAATGAGCTCACCCTCAATTTAGTATATTTGATACCTTATTTTATAAATATGAGAACACCTGCGGGAGTCGCAATTATAATTTTAATCATGCTGGCGCTTGATTTTTATGTTTTTCAGGCAGTACGTACCATTAGCCAAAACGCAACATCTAAAACCAGGTTCATTCTTTTTTCCATTTACTGGGGCATTAGTATTTTGTCTGTACTGGGGTTTCTTTTTTTTGTTTTTACTGACAGTCCTTTTCTGGGTAAAAGGTTTCGTACCTACCTTTTTGCAAGTATAACGGGCATCGTGTTTGCAAAAATGATCGCCATCATTTTCTTTATTGCCGATGATATCCGCAGGGCCATTCAATGGATTGCCTCTAAAATATTTTTAAGCAGGCAGGAAGGAGAAATATTCCAGGCTACCCCTATTGCCCGTTCTGCTTTTTTAAGCTGGATGGGTATGGCTGCGGGAGGTGTATTATTTGGAAGCCTGCTGCAGGGCTTTTCTAATAAATACAATTACCATGTGCGGAAAGTGAAACTTCATTTTCCAAACCTGCCCAAGGCGTTTGTGGGGTTAAAAATTGTGCAGATATCCGATATTCATAGCGGGAGCTTTACCAATAAAAAAGAAGTGGAACATGGTGTTTCATTGGTAATGGAACAACAGGCAGATCTGATTTTATTTACCGGTGACCTGGTAAACGACCGGGCAGATGAAATGGATGAATATAAAGAAGTATTTAATAAAATACAGGCACCCCTGGGCGTATTCTCTACCCTGGGCAATCACGACTATGGAGATTATGTGAGCTGGCCCATCAAAGGACTAACGAAGGCCGAAAACCTGGAACTAGTAAAAAAAGCACATGCCGATATGGGCTGGCGTTTATTGATGAATGAACATGTAGCTATTGAAAGAAATGGAGAAAGTTTTGCATTAATAGGTATTGAAAACTGGAGTGCCAAAGCCCGTTTCCCTAAACATGGTCGTATGGACCTGGCATACCCCGGTGCCGAAAAATTTCTTTTTAAAATATTAATGAGCCACGATCCCAGCCACTGGGATGCTGAAGTAAGGCCGAAGTATGGCGATATAGACCTCACCCTTAGCGGCCATACACATGGAATGCAGTTTGGTGTAGAGATTCCCGGTTTTAAATGGAGCCCAATTCAATATGTATATAAACAATGGGCGGGCCTATACGAATCTGGAAAACAAAAACTCTATGTAAACCGTGGTTTTGGTTTTATTGGTTACCCCGGCAGGGTAGGTATCATGCCCGAGATTACTGTATTTGAACTGGTTTAAAATTGAGAATCGGTTTGTAATGCAGATATTGATGATGAAAAAGAAAAGCAAGTGATACAAACTCCCTTCCCAAAATATTTTTAATAGTTCAAATTTTTAGCAATAAACAATATCAACTTTAACCAGCTCTTTAATTTTGAAAAGAAATTTAAATTGCAGCATATTCTTTAAAGTTTTTTTAAAATGAATGACCCAATAAAAATTTCGGCCGCAACTTACGATGATATTCCATCAATGCTTTTATTGCAAAGCAAATATTTGGTTTCTAACATGACGGATGAAGAGAAAAAGCAGGGATTTGTTACTACGCCATTTACGGTAGATCAACTTAAAAAAGTAATTGACCTGCAAGGTTTATATGTAGCAAAAATAGATGAAAGAGTGATAGGGTATGCATTTGGCGCCGGCTGGGATTATTTTTCGGAATGGCCTATCTTTCCTTACATGACCAGCCGGTTTCATACATTACCTCCTTTTAAAAACATTCAAATTACGGATACCAACAGCTTTCAATATGGCCCAATTTGTATTGATGAAGAATACCGGGGAACCGGGTTGTTAAATCAATTATTTGAAGCCATGCGGTTGGGCTTGCGGGAGCGCTTTCCCATAAGTGTAACATTTATTAATAAAATAAATGAACGGTCTGCAGCGGCGCATACCAAAAAATTAGATTGGGAAATTATTGATGAATTTTCATTTAATAACAATAATTATTTAATGCTGGGCTTTGATATGAACCATTCAGTATTGAAATAAATCATTTCTCATTATTCAAAATCGGAGTATAATAAATATTTTTTTCTAATCGCTTTGTAATGTTCTAAACCCGGTTGCCAGCTCTCCCGGATTGCTGCTTCCGATTTTCCTTCTTTTACCTGCTGTTGTAAAATATCATTACCTGCCAGTTTATTGATAAAATTATTTTTCAGGAAGAAACTGTCTTTACCAGGAAAAAGTTTATAAGCTTCTAACAAATATTTTAATTGAATTTTCCCTGCAAGTTCATTGCGGATTTTCCCGGGGCTTCCCTCAATAAACCATCCATAGCATTTTTGGTAAAAACATTTACTGCTTTTTGCGCCGGCATTGGGCATGGGTGTAAATGAATATAAGTTTTTAGGAAGTGTAGGATGCCCAAATATCTGGAAAGGGTGATCGGTACCACGGCCTTCGCTTAAAACAGTGCCTTCAAAAAAACAGGTAGAAGGGTAGAGGTAGATGCTTTGCATATCTTTTAAATTTGGCGACGGCATTACCGGTAACATATATTTACTGCTGTGTGTATAGTTGTTACATTTTATCACCTGTACATGAAAAGGGGTATCTGGCGTAGGCGTTGTAGTTTTATTATAAGCGTTTATTGTATTTGCTTTATCGCTTAGCCAGTTTTCGCCTGCCATCATCAATGCATATTCGCCCATCGTTAATCCATATACAATCGGGATGGGTTGGCGGCCTACAAAACTTTGAAAATTTTTATCGAGTACCGGGCCATCTACATAAAATCCATTTGGATTTGGCCGGTCGAGAATCAATAAGGGTTTATGATTTTCGAGGCAGGCTTCCAATACATATTCAAGAGAAGAAATAAATGTGTAAAAACGAACGCCCACATCCTGAATGTCAAAAACCACCATATCAATATCATCGAGATCTTCTGGAGTAGGTTTTTTATGATTTCCATACAGGCTGATGATCGGGATCCCTGTTTTTTTATCAATATCGTTTCCCACTTTTTCGCCTGCATCTGCAGCACCCCTAAAACCATGTTCGGGACCAAATATTTTGATAATTTTAATATCGTTTGCCAATAATGTATCTACTAAATGTGTGTTGCCTACCATGCTGGTTTGATTGGCAAATACAGCGATTTTTTTATTTTTTAACAATGGCAGGTACACGGCAATCCGTTCGGCCCCGGGTTGTATCAAAGAATGGCCGGAAGCTGCTATGGGCCTGGATTGGCTGCAGGATGTTAAACTGGTGGATGCAATAAATACTAATAAAATGAACCTTTTCATAGTACTAAGTTGCATAAAAGTTTTGAAAGCATTTAGTCATTTATCATTTACTTTGTAATCTTTGCAAATATTTATTCATTAAACTTATTCTTGCTTTCATGAGCAGGAAATACAAACAAAAATTATGGCACAAGTAAAAAATGGCGATAAAGTAAGAGTACATTATACCGGTAAATTATTAAGTGGTGAGCAATTTGACTCTTCTGCAGGGCGTGAACCATTAGAATTTGTGGTAGGCGCCGGCCAAATGATCAAAGGTTTTGATGCTGCCTTACCCGGTATGGCAGTAGGTGATAAAAAAGTGATAAATATCCCGGCTACGGAAGCTTATGGTGAAAAAGATGACAATGCCATCATTGAATTTCCAAAAGAAAATGTACCGGCCGATATGAAACTGGAACCAGGCATGCAATTAAACCTTACCAACCAGCATGGGCAGCCTTTCCCTGTAACCGTTTCAGAAATTAAAGATGATGTGGTGATTCTGGATGCCAATCATTTTTTAGCAGGAAAAGAATTGGTGTTTGATATTGAGTTAGTAGAGATCGTTTAATTTTTAAAATATATTAGTATGCAATTTCACATAAACCAGGATAGCCTGGCAGAACGCTTTATGCGCTATGTACGCATAGATACACAAAGTGATCCTGAAAGTGAAACATTTCCTACCACAGAAAAGCAAAAAAATCTAAGCAGGTTATTGGCCCAGGAGCTAAAAGATATGGGTATTACCCAGGTGGAGACCGATACGTTTGGTTATGTATATGCAACATTGCCTGCAACCAGTTCTAAAACTTCGGTGACGCCCATTTGTTTTTGTGCCCACGTAGATACAGCTCCCGATTGCAGCGGTACCAATGTAATCCCCATCCTGCATAAAAATTATGATGGAAAGGATATTGTACTTCCAGATGACAAAAGCCAGGTGCTGGGAGTAAAGGATTCGCCTTATTTAAAAACA
This sequence comes from Niastella sp., assembly GCA_016710595.1. Taxonomy (GTDB): domain Bacteria; phylum Bacteroidota; class Bacteroidia; order Chitinophagales; family Chitinophagaceae; genus Ferruginibacter. Next base: position 612,484 of record JADJVM010000008.1, on the reverse strand, counting down.
CAAATAGGAAATGATATTATTACGGCAAGTGGCAACACGTTATTGGGTAGCGATGATAAAGCCGGGGTAGCCATCATCATGGAAATGGCAGCCTTTCTTTTGCAGAATAAAAATATTACCCATGGTGATATTAAAATTGTTTTTACACCCGATGAAGAAGTAGGAAAAGGGACTGCTAAAATAAACATGCAAAAAGTGGGCGCCCCATTTGGCTATACTTTAGATGGAGGAGAAGCCGGTAGCCTGGAAGAAGAAACATTTAGCGCCGATGCCGCTACCATTACCGTACACGGCGTAATTGCGCATCCCGGTTATGCAAAAGATAAATTGGTGAATGCCATGAAAATTGCAGGTGAAATCCTGGCTGCCTTGCCAAAAAGTGAATGGAGCCCCGAAACCACAGAGGGTATGCAGGGGTTTGTTCACCCCACTTCATTAAATGGTATTGCAGAAAAAACAACCATTGGTTTTATTGTGCGTGATTTTAAAACTGCAGAACTTGTCAACCATCATGCACGGTTAAAAGAAATTGCAGAAATAGTGGTTGCACAATACAAAGGGGCAAGAATTGAATATAACATCAGTGAGCAATACCGCAATATGAAAGACGTTTTGCAACAGCATCCCCAGGTAGTTGCCAATGCTGCTGAAGCCATCAAACGGGCGGGATTAGCAGTAAAGATGGAGAGCATCCGTGGCGGTACCGATGGCAGCAGACTAAGCTATATGGGAATGCCCTGTCCCAATATTTTTACTGGTATGCAAAATATACATAGTAAGTTAGAATGGGTAAGTGTGCAGGATATGGCCAAATCGGTAGAAACCTTGGTTCACCTCGGTATGATCTGGGAAGAAAAAAACGGGTAATATTTTTTAGGGTTTAAATTCTTTGGTGGCATTTTTTAGCTTTCTAAAAACGGGAAATTATTATTTCTCCTGAAACTAAATCGGAACGTACCGAAATGCAATACTGGTTCTTATATCAGTAACAAATTTATCCATTGCGGCTTCAAAAAAATATTATCTTGCGCCTTAAAAAAAATAATTATGCAATTTATACAATACTGGTGGTTACTCTTGCTGATCATTGGTTTTTTTAGCTGCTTTGTTACCATTAGCCAGGGTTTCATTGGCGTAGTTACTATGTTTGGTAAATACCAGCGCATCTTAAGGCCCGGACTGAATTTTAAAATTCCGTTCCTGGAACAGATTTATAAAAAAATAAGTATCCAGAACCGTTCGGTTGAGTTGGAGTTCCAGGCAGTAACCATTGACCAGGCAAATGTGTATTTTAAATCAATGCTTTTATATTCGGTACAAAATGAAACGCCCGAAACTATACAAAAAGTTGCCTTTAAATTTATAAGTGACAGGGACCTGATGCAGGCGCTGGTTCGTACCATCGAAGGAAATATCCGAGCCTTTGTGGCAACCAAAAAACAATCAGAAATTTTAGCCTTACGAAGAGATATTGTTGAGTTTGTAAAAGAACATGTAGATCTTTCTTTAGAAGATTGGGGGTATCACCTGCAGGATTTGCAGATCAATGATATCACTTTCGACCAGGCCATTATAGATAGTATGAGTAAGGTGGTGGCTAGTAATAACCTGAAAGCAGCCGCCGAAAATGAAGGGCAGGCCTTGCTTATTACAAAAACAAAAGCCGCAGAAGCAGAAGGGAACTCAATAAAAATTGCTGCCGAAGCCGAACGGCAGGCAGCCCAATTAAGAGGGCAGGGGGTAGCCTTATTTAGAGAAGAAGTGGCAAAAGGGATGAGCCAGGCAGCAGCCGAAATGAAACAGGCCAACTTAGATACCAATGTAATTTTATTTAGTATGTGGACCGAAGCCATTAAAAATTTTGCAGAGTATGGAAAAGGAAATGTGATCTTTTTAGATGGTAGCAGCGATGGTATGGAAAAAACTATGCGCCAGATTATGGCCATGCAACAAATGGAAGTGAAACCGTAATTAAAAACTATTTTCAAATAGAATGCCGGCTATTGCCGGTTTTTTTATTACAAAACTTATTCACGGGTGTTTATAAAATAATGGGTATTACCACCAAGATTAACAAATTATTGGGCAGCGATACCCCAATCATTTATTTTATTGCAGGTATTGTAAAGCGCATGAACTAAATTGCGGCATCAAAAAATTCGTTTTAAAAATTACCTTAAGTAAAATTTTATGTTTGATATTTTTTTGCAGGTTGATACACTAGGCCGCAGCATATCGGCAGCCAGCGAAGTAACCAAAACAGAATCGGTATGGAGTATGCTGGGTAAAGGCGGCCCCTTAATGATACCATTGTTTATATTATTTGCCCTGGCTGTTTTCTTTTTTATTGAGCGTTTGCTGGTAATAAAAAAGGCTTCAAAGGTTGATGATAATTTTATGAACATCATAAAAGACCATATCATCAATGGCAATGTATCTGCGGCACGCAGCCTTGCTAAAAATACAAATAACCCGGTTGCTAAAATGATTGATAAGGGTATTCAGCGTATTGGTAAACCCATTGATGCCATTGAAAAAAGTATGGAGAATGTAGGCAAGCTGGAGTTATATAAAATGGATAAGAACCTGGGCATCCTTGCAGTAATTGCACGTATTGCACCATTGTTCGGTTTTGTGGGTACTATTGTAGGGCTGGTTATTTTATTGAAAGATTTTGCAACCATCAGCAATCCATCCATCAGTCAAATTGCAGATGCGATGTATATTAAATTAATTACTTCTGCCACCGGCCTAATCATTGGGATGCTGGCTTATCTTGGCTATAGTTATTTAGATACTCAAATAAACCGGGTAAGCAACCGTATGGAAGTGGCCAATAGTGAGTTCATAGATATTTTACAGGAACCAACCAGGTAATATTGCGGCACCTTTAATTTTTTAAAAAAATGTCTTTAAGAAATAATAAATTCAGATCAGAACATTCAGAGCTTGACACCGGGCCGCTGAATGATATCCTCTTTATTTTATTGATGTTCTTCTTAATGATCTCTACATTGGCTAATCCCAATGTGATAAAGATGAGCGTGCCCAGGGCAAAAAGCGATACAAAGCAAAAGCAAAGTGTAGTGGTAAGCGTTGATAAAAATAAAAATATGTACGTAGGGGAAAAAAGGATCGTACCCGATTCTTTAGAATCTGCCTTGCGCAAATACATCAATGAAGGGGATAGTATAAAACCGGCTGTTGTTATCAATGCTGATTCACTCTCACAATGGGGTGAAATTGTAAAAGTGATGAAAGTGGCCAGGAAACTGGGCGCCACCACCTCGGCTACTGTTTCGGGCGCTGATTAAGCGTTAAAAAACGGTTATTACCAGACATATCTTTTTCTAAAGAAGCGTCCCAACCGGCTGCGGTAAAACAAGTTAATGCTTCTGCTGCTAAATCATAATGGGTTTCTGCAAATACTTTTCCTTCTGCCGATAAATGTTCATGCGCAAATGCGGCCATCTTTTTATAAAATAATAATGGCTCATCATTATCTACAAATAAAGCCAGATGCGGTTCATGGTGGGTGACCCGTGGTTCCATATTCATTTTTTCAGCAAAAGGGATATAGGGAGGGTTGCTGATGATACAATCGTAGATACTTAAACCGGGCCAGGTATGCTCATCTAAAAAATCCTGTTGCTTCCAATCAACGGTTACTGCTAAGTCTTTTGCATTTTGCCGGGCAACCTGCAACGCTGCTGCACTAACGTCCAATGCGGTAATGCGGGATTGAGGCAGCATCTTTTTTAATGTAATGGCAATACATCCACTTCCGGTACCAATATCTAAAATTTTGGGCGATTGTAATTTCTTAAGATATTGCAAAGATTTTTCAACCAGTTCTTCGGTTTCAGGTCGGGGTATTAAAACTGATTCATTTACCATGAATTTAAATTTATAAAACCAGGCTTCTTTTAAAATATATTGAATGGGCTTATGATGTTCAAGTTCTTTTAGGTATTCCCGCATTTTCTGCAGAACAGGTGTAGAAATTTCTTGTACCTGCTGCTCATGATTTTTAAAGTGGATAAAACCTTCGTGTTCAAAAAGTAATTTACATAGCGTTCCTGCTTCATCCTTATCATAAAAAGCAGCCAGGTTTTTCAGCATATATTCTTTTAATTCTCCCAAAGTCATAGCATACAAACTTAATCTATTTTTTACTCCTTAATTTTACCCTTATGGAGTGGAATGATGTATATATGTATCGTTGCCTGCAATTGGCTCAAAAAGGGGCGGGGCTTACTGCACCCAATCCCATGGTAGGGGCTTTGCTGGTTTACCAGGATCAAATTATTGGTGAGGGCTTTCATGAAAAATATGGTGGGCCACATGCAGAAGTAAATTGTTTTGCATCGGTATTACCATTGCACAGGCAGTACATCAATAAAAGTACCCTGTATGTTTCTTTAGAACCCTGCGCTCATTTTGGAAAGACGCCACCCTGTGCCGACCTGATCATTAAGCACCGGGTACCCAATGTGGTTATCGCTTGCCGGGATGCAAACAGCAAAGTAAATGGAAAAGGTATTAAAATGTTGCAGGAAGCAGGCATACAAATAACAGAAGGGGTTTTAGAAAAGGAAGCGTTTGAATTAAATCGCCGGTTTTTTGTTTTTCATCAAAGAAAGCGCCCCTACATCATTTTAAAATGGGCAGAAACCGCCGATCATAAAATTGCAAAAAACGGATCAATTCCGATCGCCATCAGCAACCAACTTACCAATACATGGGTACATAAATGGCGAACAGAAGAAGCAGCCATTATGGTAGGGAGTAAAACAGCCTTGATGGATGATCCATATTTAACGGCGAGGTATTGGCCGGGAAATAACCCGTTACGCATTGTTGTAGGTAATCAAATTCAGCCCAACCAATCATTACATCTATTGGACAAAACTGTTAATACCTGGATCTTTAATAACCGGCTTCATCTTGAAAATGAAAATATACAGTTCGTTCAATTGAAGGAATCATTCACATTCATAGAGGATATATTGACCTATTTGCATCAACAAAATATTCTATCCGTACTGGTTGAAGGTGGCCAAAAACTATTACAAACATTCATAGATGCCGGTTTATGGGACGAGGCCCGGACCATTACCAATACTGAAATGTATTTGAACGATGGAATAAAGGCGCCTGTATTAAATCATACCAATTCCTGTGAAACCATTGATCTTGGAACCGACCACATCAGTATTTATCGCAGGCCTTAATTGCTAAATAAAAAATGGACACTTATTTTACGATTGAAAATACATCAACTGCAGAATATAAAGACCGCGGCAGCCGGTTTATAGCTTATGCAAACCCATGCAAAACGGCAGCCGAATTTAAAATACAATTGCAGGGGTTAAAAAAAGAACATCCAAAAGCAGTGCACCATTGTTTTGCCTATCGGCTGGGTTTAGATGGAAATCTTTTTAGATCGGGTGATGATGGAGAACCCTCTGGTACAGCGGGCAAACCTATACTGGGGCAAATTGATAGTAAGGGCTTGATTGATGTGTCTGTAATTGTAGTAAGATATTTTGGAGGCACCCTGTTAGGGGTACCCGGACTGATTCAGGCATATAAAACGGTAACCGCTTTAGCTTTACAAATAACACCGATCGTTCAAAAACCAATTCTACAAAATTATCACTTGCATTTTGATTATACCCGGCTAAATACAGTGATGAATATCATTAAACAATCGCAGGGTGAAATTTTAAAAATTGAAAACCAACTATTTTGTGATTTAAGAGTAGGTATTCCTGTAAATAGAAGTTCCGAATTTATATATAAGTTAAAGGAGATCAATAGCGTAGAGATTAAAATATATTAACAGTTGTTAAAATTAAATTTACAATAACAACCTTAACAAAATTTTATACCTTTAGACACAATTTTTCTGAATATGCAAAAATCTACTATTACTGTTTTACTGTTATTTATAATGTTCACTGCAAGTTCGCAGCAGTTGCACTTTACCACGCAGTATATACAGCACAATTCCATGATTAATCCTGGTGCTGCCGGGATTGCGAACAAGGATATGATTGGCCTGTCCTATCGAAACATGTGGTCCTCATTTCCGGGTAACCCTACTACCTATATGGTTTATGGCGATTTTAATATCCCAAAAATGAATTCGGGGGTAGGCGCCTATCTTTATCGTGACCAAACCGGGCCAACCAGCCGAACCGGTTTACAGTTAGCTTTTTCTAAACATATCATTGGCCGCAATGGAAAAGATAAGTTTGGCCTTGGTATCGAAATCAGGGGCTTGCAATATGCCATTGATAAAAGTAAACTAAGCGCATCATTAGAAGATGATCCTGTATTGGCCGGGGCAGAAAACAAATTTGCTTTTGATGCTGGCGCAGGTGCTTATTATACCAATGGAAAGATAAGCCTGGGTGCAGCAGCCAGCCAGTTAATAGAATCCAAAATTGATTTTGGAAACCCTACCGGAACTAATATTAGGGGAAAACTATACAGGCATTATACCTTCACTGCCAATTATAAAATTCAAACCGGCGATGATATTTATATTATACCCAATGGTATGGTACGCCTGGTAGAGCATGCTCCCGCAGAATATGAATTAGGCGCCCTCATGAATTATAAAGAAAAAATTTGGTGGGGCCTGGGCTGGCGTTTCAACCAGTTCTGGACCTTACAGGCCGGGGTGAAAATATTACAAAGAATGGGGCTTACTTATAGTTATGATATTTATCAAACTCCTATTGATGTATTTACTGCCGGTTCCGGCGCACATGAAATAGGTTTACGTTTCGATCTGAAAAAAGGATCTCCTCAATTTTAATTTACGTTAAGGTTAATCAACAACTAATTTAATTTTTATGAATTTTATCAATACAAAAAATATGTGGATGAGTGCACCGGCAAAGTGGCTACGCTACCTTACGGTATTCACATTCACGCTAAGCAGTAGTTTGGTTTCGTATGGCCAGGCTCCCATAAATGATGATCCCTGTGCACCTGTAGAACTTACAGTAGGTACCGCATGTGTGTTTACTGCCGGTACCACATTAAATGCAACAGCTACCCCGGGAACTCCGGCGCCCGGCTGTGCTAACTTTCAGGGTGGCGATGTATGGTATTCTTTTGTAGCCCCTGCGGGCGGCTCAGTAATCATTAATACACAGGCCGGCGGAATGACGGATGGCGGCATGGCCTTGTTTAGTGGCGCAGATTGCAACACCCTTACTTTAATAGAATGTGATGACGATGATGGGCCAGGGTTGATGCCGATGATCATTCGTTCCGGCCTTACACCCGGTACCACTTATTATATTGCGGTATGGGAATACGGTAATGATAACCCAGGTACTTTTGATATTTGTATTTCTGTTCCACCACCTCCACCGGCAAATGATGATTGTGCGGGTGCCATTTCATTAACAGTGAACCCCGATCAAAACTGTGCTGTAATTACACATGGCACTACAGAGTCGGCAACACAAACAACAGGTGTGCCTGCACCCACATGCGGCGCTGCCGGAGTAAATGATGATGTATGGTATTCTTTTGTAGCAACAGGTCCGGTACAAGTGGTTTCATTATTAAATGTTGTTGGTTCTGTAACTGATATGGCAATGTCGTTATATAGTGGCGATTGTGCTGCTTTAACGCATGTGATCTGTTCTGATCCTAATACCATGTCAGTAGGAGGGCTTACTGCTGGAAATACATATTATATAAGAGTGTGGACTTACACTTCAACTGCCGGTTCTACGGCTAGCTTTGATATTTGTGTAGGAACTCCACCACCACCTCCTGCCAATGATGATTGTGCCGGAGCGGTAACATTAACCGTAAACCCTGATTTGAATTGTGGCATAGTAACGGCAGGTAGTACTGTATCTTCTACCCAATCTACCGGCGTACCGGCACCCTCTTGCGCAGCAACAGGTGTAAATGATGATGTATGGTTTCAATTTGTTGCTACTTCGCAACAACATGTAATAAGCCTGTTAAATGTTACTGGTATAACTACCGATATGGCAATGAGTGTATATAGTGGTACATCTTGTAGTTCTTTAACGCATTTAATGTGTTCTGATCCTAATACTATGACGGTAGGAGGGCTTACCATCGGCCAAACCTATTATGTAAGGGTTTGGACTTATACTTCTACCTCCACTTCTACTGCAAGCTTTAATATTTGTGTGGGAACACCACCACCACCGCCTTCCAATGATAACCCATGTACAGCAACATCTCTTGCTGTACAAGCTACCTGTACCATGCAAACATTTACAACCGCATCTGCAACAGGTACCACAGGTGTACCTGCCCCGGGATGTGCAAACTACCAGGGAGGAGATGTATGGTTTAGTGTTGTAGTGCCTGCGGGTGGTGTATTGGTTTTTGATACAGAAGCAATGCAAATGACAGATGGTGGTATGGCAATATATAGCGGCCCAGATTGTAATACACTTTCTTTAATAGAATGTGATGATGATGATGGCGCCGGTTTAATGCCTAAAATTATACGCACAGGGCTAACGCCAGGTTCTACTATTTGGATCCGGGTTTGGGAATATGGAAATGATAACCAGGGAACTTTTGGCCTCTGTGTTACCTTACCGCCTCCTGCTCCTGCTAATGACGAACCTTGTAATGGAATTTTACTTAACACCAACTATGGTTCATGTAATAATCAAACCTTTACTGTAGCGGGTGCTTTACCCAGTGCAGGAATTCCTGCACCAGGTTGTGCCGGAACTGTTTATAAGGATGTATGGTTTAAGGCTGTTGTTCCCTGCGAAGGCAATCTTTCTATTACTACTACAGCAGCTCAAATTACCGATGGCGGTATGGCTATATATAGTGGCACATGTGGAAACTTATCATTGATTGAATGTGATGATGATGATGGCCCGGGCGCTATGCCGGCTATTACCAGGAGTAACCTTACCCCCGGTGACACCATCTGGATCCGTTTTTGGGATTATGGCGGTAATGATGATGGCACATTCCAAATTTGTGTGGAAGTAAAAATGCCACCCATCATTTTACCGGCTCAACCTGCTTCTCCTACTTGTACGGTAGCACAACCTTTCTGTACAAGCACAGTGCCTTATGTATTGCCGAATGTTTCCGGGCAAACACCAACACAGGCACCAGGTGGCGGTATTTATGGTTGCCTGTATTTGATTCCAAATCCTACATACTATCAATTGCAAATACAAAATTCGGGAAGTATTGAACTTACGATATCTCAACAAAGTAACGCCGGCACAGGGGTAGATGTGGATTTTGTAATATGGGGGCCTTTCTCTACGCCATTAGCCTGTTCTCAAATTTCAGCAGCAAATATTGTGGATTGTAGTTATTCTGCCGATCCGGTTGAAGTAATTAATATCCCAAATGCTGTGGCTGGGCAATATTATGTTCTCTTAGTTACCAACTGGGGTAACCAGGCAGGTACAATTACTTATCAGCAAACCGGGGGTACAGGCTCCAGTAGCTGTTGTACTTTAGATGCGGCTAATTCTGCGCCGGTTGTTTGTCCGGGGGGAACAATAAACTTTACTTCATCACCGGTTGCAAATGCAACGTATTCATGGGTAGGGCCAAATTGTTTTTCATCTACTTTACAAAATCCAACTGGCGCTATTGCTCCAAGCACTCCGGGCCAATATGTTTATACGGTTACTGCTTATACACCTACCGGCCAGGTATGTTCTGATACTACCATGGTAACTGTAGTTGCACCTCCAGACTTTGGTGCTGATTCTTCTGTAACAATTTGCCAGGGAAGTACATTTGATCTTACTACATTATTTACTACTACCGGCCTCACCAGCAACTGGACTTTTAATGACATAAACGTGAATAACCCAGCCGCCGTTTCTGCTGCAGGAACCTACCAATTAGTAGGCATCAATGCTGCAGGTTGCAGCGATACTGTATTGGTAATTATTTCTGTTGACCAGGTATCAGCTACTGCCGAAACAATACAGGGTAATTGCACTACTACGGGTACTATTACTGTGAATCCTACTACTGGTATTTCACCTTATATGTATGCAATCAGTAGCGCACCAGGAGTTTATCAACCAGAAAACGTGTTTACTCCTATTCCAGGAGATTATACTATTAGTGTACAGGATTCACTGGGATGTTTATTCTCATTACCCGTTACATTAAGTTATATCAACGATCTGGTATTAGATGTAATGCCAGATACCATTCTTTGTAAAGGAGCATCTCCTGTTCAAATCAGGACAAATAGTAATGCAACCGGCTTTACCTGGACGCCAGCTTCGGGTTTAAGCAATGCTAATATTGCAAACCCGATTTATACACCGGGAGATCTGGGTACTTACAAATATATTATAACAGGTACGCTTGGTGTTTGTTCATTACAAGATAGTATCACATTCACCGTATTTACTGGCCTTACGGTAAATGCAGGTCCTGATTTAACTTTAGTAAACCAGGAAACTGTGCAAATACATGGTTCGGCAGTTAATGCAGCTTCTGTATTGTGGACACCGGCAACCAGCCTGAGTTCTGCAACGATACTCAATCCAAATGTAAGAGGTGATAATATCGGAACATTTGTTTATACACTTACCGGCACTAGCCCCGAAGGTTGTACTGCCAGCGATGAAATGACCGTAACTGTAATTCCTTACTGTGTAAAAGTGAAAAATGCATTTACACCCAATGGTGATGGTAAAAACGATTATTGGGAAGTGTACGATAACATTGAATGTATTAAAAATGTAAAAGTACACGTGTACAACCGTTATGGTGGTAAAGTATTTGAATCTAGAGATTACCGCAACGATTGGAATGGAACCTATAAGGGCAAACCCGTTCCCGATGGTACTTATTATGGTGTGGTTGAATTCTCTCTCATAAATGGCAGGGTCTTTACTGTAAAAACAGATCTTACTATTTTGAGATAAAGTATATAAAATCTTAAAACATAGCCTCCCTTTTTTGGGAGGCTTTTTTGTTTGTTATATTTGTGTAAATACAAATGAGGTGGATGTAGAATCAATAAGAAATCATGCATTGGCAAAAAATAATGTGGAAGAAAGTTTTCCTTTTGGAAACGAAACCCTGGTATTTAAAGTAAAGGGTAAAATATTTTTATTGCTTCCTTTAGATTCTGCACAAATAAAAATGAATGTAAAATGCAATCCGGAACAGGCCATTGAATTAAGGGAACAATACCCTGAAAATATTTTGCCAGGCTACCACATGAATAAAAAACATTGGAATACCATCATCATTAACAATCAACTAAAAAAATCATTTGTTTTTACCATGATTGATCAAAGTTATCAATTGGTAACAAAAAAATAAACCATGCGTTCAGCCAATAAATTAATAGCCTTTATTGTAATACTGTTGGTAATAGCCGTATTTATGCTGGGGCGTAAAATGGGAAGCGATAAAGTAAAAACAACCATCGTAAACAATACTAGTATAGTAAAAGAAATTGCGGAGTTGGGGGCCTTGAGCGTACAGGGCTTTAGTACCATCAAAGTAACCAACAAAGAAACTTCCGGCGGTATGTATAACAATTTAAAAAATGCACTTGCCGAAAAAACGATCAATGTTACCGTGCCTTACGAAGCAAAATTTGGGGTGAATATGAGCCATCAAAAATTAAATATTGACACCAAAGCTGGTACTGTAAAAATTTATCTCCCTGCCATCACCCTGCTTAGCCTCCAGTTGAAACTAGACCAGGTGGATGCTATTTCTAAAACCGGTTTTTTTTATACCGCCAGCATCGAAGATTATGTAAAAGTGCAACAGAGTTTATATAAGGCCACCTTGCTTAATTTAGAATCAAATGAAGCGTATAAAAAACTGGCAGAGGACCATATCGAATTTATTCTAAAAAAATACTATGAACCTCTCAACCTAAAAGTAACCTGTGTATTTGAAACGGCTAAAGAACCTTTGCCCTGATCTTATTTTGTAAAACTATAGCTTACCATCAATTCTTTACTCCCGGGTGTGTAAGTATAAAAACCTTCACCGGATTTAACACCTAATTTTCCAGCATTCACCATATTTACCAGCAAGGGGCAGGGGGCATATTTAGGATTTCCAAAACCATTGTATAGCACTTCTAAAATACTATGACATACATCCAGGCCAATAAAATCAGCAAGCTGTAAAGGTCCCATGGGATGGCTCATACCCAGCTTCATTACGGTATCAATTTCAGCAACACCGGCAACGCCTTCATACAAGCTATAGATAGCTTCATTGATCATCGGCATCAATATACGGTTAGCAATAAAGCCGGGAAAATCATTTACAGCGCAGGGTATTTTGCCCAGCTTTTTACTTAACTCAATAATTTGTGTGGTAACTTCTTTTTTGGTAGCATACCCGTTTATAATCTCTACCAGTTTCATTACCGGTACAGGGTTCATAAAGTGCATACCAATCACCATTTCGGGCCGTTGGGTAGCTGCTGCAATTTTGGTGATTGAGATAGAAGATGTATTGCTGGCTAAAATACAATGTGCTGGCGCCAGCTCATCCACCTGTTTAAAAATTTTAAGTTTAAGCGCTGTATTTTCTGTAGCAGCTTCTATCACCAGGTCGGCACTTTGTATGCCGGATGCCATATCTGTATGCGTTGTAATTTGTGCAAAGGCGCTATTTTTTTGTTCTTCAGTAAGTGAACCTTTTGCAATTTGGCGATCAAAATTTTTTGTCATTATCGCCAATGCCTTTTTTAATTGATCGGCATTTACATCTACCAGGTTTACCCGGAAACCACTTTGTGCAAATACATGCGCAATACCATTACCCATGGTTCCTGCGCCTATCACTGAAACATTTTTTATCATCATCATTCACTTTGTTTGTAAATAAATAACCTGCTTTTATTTAAAAGCATTAAAACCGGTAACATCCATTCCGGTAATCAATAAATGAATATCATGTGTACCTTCATATGTAATCACACTTTCTAAATTCATCATATGGCGCATCACCGGGTATTCGCCTGTAATGCCCATACCGCCCAGCATTTGGCGGGCATCCCTGCAAATGTTGGTAGCCACTTCGCAGGCATTTCTTTTGGCCATACTTACCTGTTGGGGAGTCACTTTTCCTTCATTCATCAATACACCCAGGCGCCAGTTTAGTAATTGTGCTTTGGTAATTTCTGTAATCATTTCAGCCAGCTTCTTTTGTTGTAGTTGAAAGCCGCCAATGGGTTTCCCAAATTGAACTCTTTCTTTACTATATTCCAAAGCAGTATAATAGCAATCCATAGCAGCGCCAATAGCGCCCCAGGCAATACCGTACCGGGCCTTGGTTAAGCAACCCAATGGGCCTTTGAGTCCTTTCACATTTGGGAAAATATTTTCTTTAGGAACTTTTACATTGTCAAAAACCAATTCGCCGGTAGCGCTGGCCCGCAGGCTCCATTTGCCATGCGTGGTAGGAGTACTGAAACCTTCCATTCCTCTTTCTACAACCAGGCCCCGTATGTCACCCGCTTCATCCCGGGCCCATACCACAGCTACCTGGCTAAAGGGCGCATTGCTGATCCACATTTTGGCACCATTTAAAATTACATGGTCACCTGCATCTTTTATATTGGTAAGCATACTGCTTGGGTCGCTGCCATGGTTGGGTTCGGTCAATCCAAAGCATCCCAGCCATTCCCCACTTGCCAGTTTGGGTAAATATTTATTTCTTTGTTCTTCGCTTCCATACTGATAAATGGGAAACATCACTAAAGAACCTTGTACACTGGCGGTACTGCGTACACCGCTATCGCCCCTTTCTAATTCCTGCATCATGAGGCCATAAGAAATATAATCCAGGCCACCACCACCATATTTTTCAGGGATGGTAGGCCCAAAGCAACCCAGTTCGCCCAATTGCTTTACAATTTGTTGCGGAAATTCTGCCTTTTGCGCATATTCTTCAATGATCGGAGAAATTTCTTTCTTCACATAATTACGCACCGTCTCCCTGATGAGTTTATGCTCATCGGTAAGTAATTCATCAACATTAAAATAATCAGGGCTAATAAAATTATCTGTTTTGGCTGCCATCTTTTTGTTTAATTGGTTATGAACCCGGCGCCTTATCGCTTATCAGCTTCATTGGCGTCGCACTCTTGTACTTTTAAATCTATATTGAGCCCGCAGGGGCTTTAAATATTCCGCAAAGATAAGGGCTGCCATGCATGTATAAAAAATAATGAAAATCAAAAAAAAATACAACCGGGAAGTATTACTTTTAAATGATGAATACCATTACCAAAATAAGAGCTGCCATACTTTTTATTGTGTTGGCCATATTAATCAGTGGCATTACTGTTTTTCCTATACAATCAGAACTGGCCTGGCTAATGGCCCATCCTGAATGGGTACCCGGTTTTGCCCGGGAATGGTTGCAACAAGTATATCTCGCAGTAAAAAATACAAATACTGCATATCCAATGCTGGCTTATGGTTTCGATTGGCTGGCTTTTGCGCATATTGTAATTGCCATGGCATTTATTGGCCCTTACCGGGATCCTGTAAAAAATGAATGGGTAATTGATTGGGCGATGCTGGCATGTATTGCTGTTTTTCCGCTGGCTTTTATAGCAGGAACTGCAAGGCAGATCCCACTTTTTCATATATTAATAGATTGTAGTTTTGGGGCCGTAGGCCTGATACCTTTATGGCTATGCAAAAAATGGATAAAACAACTCAGTCAAAAACATATTTAGCCCTTGGCGATAGCTATACCATTGGTGAGCAGGTAGCCCTGCATGAAAGTTTTCCTTACCAATTGGTACAGCTTTTTAGAAAAGAAAATATTTCATTTTCTGCTGCAGAAATAATTGCTAAAACAGGCTGGACTACCGGTGAACTCATCTCTCACCTGGAAGAAATAGATTTGCAACCAGTTTATGATTTTGTGAGTTTGCTCATTGGTGTAAACAATCAATACCGTGGCCAGGATATAAAAACGTTTCAAAAAGAATTTGAAACCCTTTTGCAAAAAGCGATTCATTTTGCGGCTGGAAATTCAGACCATGTTTTTGTACTAAGCATCCCGGACTGGGGTGTAACACCCTTTGCTTCCGGCAGAAACAGGGCACAAATTGCAAAAGAAATAGATACTTTTAATTTTATTTGCGAAAAGCAGGCAACACAATCGGGGGTTCATTTTATAAATATCACTTCAGCACAAAGAATAAACAGCAGTTTGGTAGCAGGCTTAGCAACAGATGGGCTGCATCCATCTGCTACAGAATATGAGCTGTGGGCAAAAAAAATATTTCAATTGGCCGTACCCTTGTTAAAAAAGGATTTCTAAAATTTATCAAGTTGGTGGTAGTTAAGCAGGAGCGTAGGTTAAGTATATGGGTGTGGGTACTGCTTGTTATAAAAAAGAGGTTAACCCAAATAGAGATTAACCTCTTAAATTTATTTGCAATTGAATTTTTCCTATTTCCTAAAAATTAATTCTTCCTGGAGTGCCGGTCAAATTGCATCAATAAATCGGCCTTACCGTCTTTATTTATGCGCCAGGTTTCCATAACTGCTGTGGTATCTTTTGTACCATCTTTTTTAGTGTTATACTCTGTAGCCCATACCAGCACCCAGTTTTCCTTTTTATCAGTACTGTAAACCGGTATCACCGCATCAATGGAATCTGTTACGGCTGAGTATTCGGCACGGCTTTTTTTCCAACTGGCCATCAGGCTATCAACACCCCGGGTGATAGTAGCGTTGCTATGTAATGCTACAATAGAATCAGCAGCCCATTTTTGCATATTATCCATTGTGTTATCCTGCCAATCTTTCCAGCTTCCTTTTACGATCATTGCAGCATAATCGGGGTTACCCATTTGAAAGGAAGAAGAATAAGTGGGCGTCATTGAGAGTGCCATGGGGGCTGTAGAAACCGTTTTAGTATCCTCAGCTTTTTCACTTTTTTGATTGCAGGAAAAGGCAACAAAAGTGATCATTGAAACAAAAATCAATTTTTTCATTGTAATTTTTTTTAATAAATAAATAAGAAAGGTCTGCGGAGTTAGTTTGACGGAACGATATAGAAAATATGTTTAAATATAATTAAAAAAAAGTATAATATAAAAAAATATAATATTAGGAGATAGAAAGCGATTATAGAATAGGTTTCAGATAAAATGCTGAAGAAATTGCGAATAGAAGCTGATTCTTTTTTCTTCAGCCAGCGATAGAAGCAATCACAGGTTCGTGTTATGCGTTCGCCTTTCGTCTTGTTCTACAAATAATTAATCTGTGTAAACCGTGGCAGGCTGTGTCCCGGAAGCGTTGGAACAAGGCAGGCTCTTTTGCAAGGTTTGCTTAGTGCGTAGATTTGTATGCCTTGCAAATGTGCCTGACTTGGTGCAGTGGCTTGACTGACTCGTCCTGAAAAAAGTTGACACTTTTTTGTTTGATAATCCTACTGCAAGTTTACAGTTTATTTGTTAGTCCTGGATACCGTTTACAAATTCTATTTTTGCATTGGAGACGAAACGGAAGTGAGCTCTGCTGGAGAGCAACTCACCAGGGATAAGTCTCCGGGTGACGAAGTAATTCGTTTATAAAGAAGCTGAGTAGTAATGCTCGGCTTTTTTGTTGAATTACTTTAGAACCCTACATGCCTTAAAAAACTCATACTATGTCATCGTAACCTCCTTTTTGTTTTTTGGGTGAGTAATAATTTTTCCATCTGCGTTTCAATTCGCCTTCTCTTAAATGCGCTTCAACAGGAGTGAGCATGTCAATGCTACTGTGAGGACGATGATGATTGTAAGTGCTGATGGCAACGGCAATGGCTTGTTGTGCTTCTTTAAAATTGTGATATTGTTTTTCCAGCAACTCATCTTTCAAAATTCCGTTCACTCTTTCAGCCAAAGAGTTTTCCAACGGGTCGCCAGTTTGTGTCATGCTTATTTTGACGTATTGCTTTTCCAATATGCCAACATAATCGGCACAACAATATTGACTGCCACGGTCCGAATGATGAATGAGCCGCCCAAGCTGCGGATTGCTGCTTAACGCCATCTTCAATGCTTTGATGCATCCATCAGCAGATAATGTTTCTAATAAGCAGAAGCCAACGATTTTTCTGCTGTAAGCATCCGTTATCAAACTCAAGTATGCAAAATCATTGTGCAAACAGATATAAGTAATATCACTCACCCAAAGTTGATTGGGAGCAGTGGGAATGTAACCGATTATCAGGTTGGGATACTTATGCATCCAGTGGTCTGAAAATGTGGTAATTGGTATTCTGCGGATTCTTCTTCGGATAAGCAGGCGATGTGTTGCAAGTAAATCAAACAAGGCATCTCTGCCAATTTGAATGTGATGTTGCTTCATAAAATCCTGCATCATAAAAAGTAATTTTCGTGTGCCAACCCGCTTTAATATTTTGCGAATAGACAACACCTTGCAAAATCAAATCATGCTGCAATGCTTCCCGTTCAGCATCTTTCCTGAATCTGTAAAACGCTTGTCGGCTGTAACCAGACAGTGAGCAAAGTAAGCTGATGCTCCGACTTTCAAATTGCCCGATGTTCATGACTGCCTGGTGCCAAACTTTTTTTTCCAATCAATGCCGGTTTGCGTTCCGCCAATGCGGATGATTTCTTCCAACAGTTTGTTATGCAACTGTTGCTTGCGAAGTTCTTTCTGCAATAGCTTCATTTCTTTTGGGAATTCCGGGTCTTTCACACCGGTTTGATTTTCTTTTCTACGTTTCATTTTTTCACGCCAGGAAATGGATCTTCCCTGATAAGCCCATACCCAGCCGGCAATGGTGCGATAGGGGATGTTGTATTTGGCTCCGAGTTCACGGAATGTGTAATCACCCGAAAGATATTCGGCAATGATTTCTTCTTTTGATTTTCTTTTTTGACTCATTTTGTGTGAAATAAAGTTAACATTTCTGTCAACCTATTTCAGGACAAGTCTTAAAGTTTATATTTCTCCATTAGTTTTTTACAAATGCAACTTCCTTGTCGCTGAATAATTTTTGGTATTTCGGTCTTGATGCTAAAAATTCTAATGAAAGATCAACTCTGTGTGGAATTGGTTCTTCTAGTTTTCTAAAACCTGATTTCATTTCTCCTGAGGTCATTTCATCATGAAGAATTCGTTTAATAAATTCAACACCGCCACCGTCCAATTTCATTCTTTCCAAAAGCAATGTGCTGATTAGAATTCCTATTCGTATTGCTTCGTCAAATGATTTCTTAACATCGTCTTCAAGTTCTTGCCTTAGCTTAATTTCTTCTTCGTCTAGTTGTGCAAGAATTACTGCGGCAACCTTTCCTTGTTCTCTAAAGTGGTTCAAGCCAGCTATGTCGGGTACATGTGTAGACGCTTTTTCGCAGAAGAATTTGTGTTTTGCATCAAAAGCAGTCAACAATTTGTTGTCTTCTTGAACATTTGAATTAAGCGTAATAATCAAAATATTTTCGTCATTGCTTTGTGCAAAATATGTCCAGTTGTAAGAACCGTTAATTATAGTGTTTCCGTCAATGATGCAAAATTTGTGATGAAGGAATTTTGGTGCTGCAATGTGTAGTTTACCGCCAAATCTTAAAAAGTCTTTAAACTTTGAAGTGTTTCTAAAGTTCTCTTTCGATTCACTCATTACAATTTGAACGTTCAAACCACTTTCTGCTTTTTGAATAAGTGTTCTGATAATATCTTCATCTGTCAGCCAAGCAATAGCAACCTTAATTTCTCGGGTTGCCTTTTTTAGGTTTCCGATAATCTCGCTTTTGATATTGCTAAAATGTACAGTTGTGTGCATTGATTTATTTTACTGCTTTTCTAAGTTCATCAATTGTCGCCAAAGCTTCTTCCATTTCATCTTTAAAAAATGGTTCTTCATTAAAGTGAGCTGCTGGGTTGAGTGTTCTTCCAGTAGCAGCATCAACTTTGTCCAATACAACTTTCAGTTTGTCTTTTGTTGTTGCATTAGCTCGCATTGTTTGAATACTTTGTTTTATTGATTTAATATGACTTTTTAGTTTCTTTTCAGCTATTGATGTTCCCAATGCTGCAATTGCATCATCGAAAACTGTGTTCAATTCTGCATCAGTAATATTTGGATTTAGAACTGCCTTTTTAAGTTCAGAAATATCTTGTTTGTCTTCTCCTCTTGCTCTGCCTACATAATCGCCCAAAGTCAATAGTAAATCTGACCGCCAAACAAAATCCAATGATGGGTCAAACACTTTTGCTAAAAGTCTCTCGGCCTCTTTTCTTAAAAACAAGGCACATGATTCGTATTCATTATTGTCGAAGAACTCTTTTGCTTTATCGTAATAGGTTTGAATGCCTTTTTCCTCAACCTTCGGATTTTTATCAATAGGAGTTTCTCTTAAAATTATTGCTTTCCAATCCTTCTCATTGTTTTTTACCGAACGTTGAAACTCATTGAAAAATCCTTTCTCATGTGTAAAGAGTAGCAATTGATAGTCGGTTGTATATTTTGTAAGCAATAATTCAATTACTTTTCTTCTGTTGTGCATATCAAGACTTATCAGCAAATCGTCTAAGCATAACAGATTGTTTTGTGCTTTATTGGTTCTGTTTTCCATCAGCACAAAACGTATGGCTAAGGCGATTCCATTTATCCTTGCTTCGTTATAAAAAATGTGTGGTTTGTTTATGTCGGTTAATGTTGCCGCTGTTCTGCCAAATTTTGCTTTCAAAGTGATTTCGGGATTTATAACAACCCTCTTGCCTTTGGCACCTGTATAGTCAAGTAAAGTAGGATTAAAAACATCCAATTGGGAAAACTCGTTTTTCTCAGAAAGATTTTCATTGTAATATTCTGTGAGCACATTATGAGGCCGACCTGCATTTACTTTCACTAATGGCAAAATCAGATCTTGCAAACCATTATTGAAATCGTCTCTCATTGTGTTAAGAGCCTTTGGGGTTTCAGTATTTATCTTTTCACGAAATTCTTTAAGTAAGTCGTAAAGGTTTTTTCCTTTGCTACTGAAATATGGAAGAATGTCTCTTTCAAAATATGGCCAAAGATTTAATGCCTGACTATTTCTGAAATTGGAAAAATTAAGTAAAAGCCTATGCGAAATAAATTCGCTGCTTAAATAGTAGGACCGTATTAGCTCTTTACGTGTATCTGTGTCAGCTGCCGCATCTAAAACAAAAGTTTCCTTTGTAGCTGGAACAGGATTGCCTTTTGCATCTTTCTCCGAAAATGACAACTTAACAAATGGTGCAGTAGCGCCTCCAAAAATATTCTTTAAATCTTGATCACCGCCATCGAAATATTTTTTGAAATCGTCCACAGGCTTTCCAGCACATTGTAAGAAAGTATATAAGCTCCAAAAGACTGTTGATTTACCGCTTCCATTAACGCCCCAAATTATGGCATGTTTTCCTTCAATATTTATGTTTTCATATTCAGGAAACGCCTTAAAGTTTTGCAACTCTATGCTATGTAAATATTTTTTAGCCATTTTGTATTACATTAATGATGTCAGCACTTTTTACAGGAAAGTCTAAAATACGCCTGCGGATTATGTTGTCGGTGCTTTTATATTCGTCATATACTTTATTAATGATGCTGATTATTTTTTTTGCTTGTGTTTTCTCGTCCAGGTTGTCAATAGGTTTTAAAAGCTCCGTTACTTCAGCGATAACCGCAATTTCCTTTTCCTTCATGTGTTCCTTAAAATACAATTCATACACACAGGCATCAATTATTTCTTCAAAATTGGCTGCCATGTGGTCGTTTGGTGTATAAGGACTTATACGTTCTTCATGTTTTTTTATGAAAGTTACATAGTCAACCAAAATCTCAAATGGTTGCATTTCGGTTTTTGAAATTTCAGGAATTGGGAACTTTCCTATAAATGTTTTTTTCCATCTATTTGAACCTCCAATATTTGGATTTATCCTTGTAAAATACCACTTGGATAATGCAGAATTCAGGACTCCCGCTAAGTATTTTAAATTTTCACCAATTAAAATGAATACTGTGTCGTTTGTTAAGAAACCTTCATTTTCAATAGAAAAGGATGGGATTGTAGATAATTCGGCCCAAATTAGTTTAGGCTCTTTAAAATTCTTTATAAATGTATTTGCGTAACGTTGTAAAGCGTACCATTCATATCGGATACCGGTTTCTTCCTTATTCCTATCTGATAACTCTTCCTTAAAACTATTAAGATGTTTATAGATTTCAGGGTATTCATTTTTTAACGCCTTTTCTGCCTCTTTTGATGCTCCTGATATTTTTGAATCATTTAATGGGAAATGCCAAGGAATATATAATAGCCATATATCCTTGAACTCGTTCTTGTACTTTGAAATATCCTTACCACGTAATATCGGTTTTATAACATTCTTCGCAATGGGTTCTTTTTCAATCAATCTTTCTTTTTCTTCCGTTGTCAAATAAAATGCTTTGTTGAAACCAGTAGTAATACCTCTATTAAACTCAACTTTACAGTTTTCTAGTTTAATTCCACATTTTTCAATTGCTTGCATTAAGGTTGTTTCACCCAAGCTGCTAAAGTTCCACATATCACCACTTATTGTCTCACTACTTAAAATACTTTCGTTTTTTAAAGTGTATTCAAAAAGTTGACTGTTCCTAGTTAAATCATTTTTTACAGAGCAATATCTGAATGTGTATTTAGATGTGCTTTTTATGTTTGAAAGAAATATAATTGATGTATCTACTCCAGCGTCAAAAACTTTAAAATCAATAAAGTCAACATAATTTGTTAGAGTTGTATTTTTATATAAATATGCTCTTAGATTTTTTCCATAATTGGCTTTTGCATATCGTTTTGAACAGATATATGAGAAAACACCTTTATCCGCTTTTAATATTTTATGGCCTAACTCAAAAAAGTAAGTGTAAATATCGCTTGTGCTGTTATACACTTCGTAGTTTGGCTTACCGTCTATTTTTTCTAGATAAGGTTTTATATCCGTGATGCTTTCTTGTCTTATGTAAGGTGGATTGCCGACAACAATGTCAAAGCCACCTTTATCAAACACATCTTTAAAGAATAAGTGCCATAAAAACCAAGGCTTTTCGTCCTTTTTCAGTAAAGGTTTAATGTCTTTTAAGGCTTGTTGCATTTGCTCCACATCAGTTTCTAGTATAGCAATGTTTTTTTCTTGTTTACTTCTTTCTTTTGAACCTTTTGGAGCTATGTTTCTAGTAATTGATTGAGATAGTTTCTTTTTTTCAGCGATGCTTTCTTTGAATGATTGTTCTATACTATGAGCAACTAACGCATCTATTTCATTTCGTATTTCTTCTTTGCGGTGGTTATTTTTAGGGTCAAAGAAATCTTTCTCTAATGCTGCTAAATCGGTGTGAGTTTTCTTAAAAATATTTATCTGCGTTTGGGTATTGAATAAATCCGTTTGCGGAAGTTCTTCTTGTATATCGTGGTATTTTAACGAATAGCCTTTGAAACTTTCAAGCAACGAATCGCCTTGCATAATTTTATAATCAAAATTTGGCAAGGGCTGTGGCTTTTCTCCTTCTTCTACATCTTCATCAACAATCAGTGAAAGCCAAAAACGCAAGCGGGCAATATCAACTGCACCTTTGTCTTTATCTACACCATAAATTGAATTTTGAATAATAGCTCTTTTTACATCGCCTTTCTTATCTAATAGAGTCCAATCAAGAGCCAATTTTGCGTGAAATATCTCTTGTAACAAACCCATCGGGAATGCACCTGAACCAATTGCTGGATCGCAAATTTTTACTGCATCTAATAGTTCACTAATTTTAGAAGCTTGTTTACGAATAAAATTGTGTTTATCATTTTCATCACCTCTGTCTTTATAGCGTATGAATTTTTCAATTGCAGCGTCTCTGCCTAAATGTAATTCTAGGTACTGAATCAATACTTCCTGACACATGTATTGAACAATGAGTTTCGGAGTATAAAAAGCACCTTTCTCACGGTTGTCCTCCAATAGATTTTCGAAAATATGCCCTAACATTTCAGGGTCAATTCCAATATCTAAATCATCAGGTGTACTTTCGTCAATCGTAAAATTATATTCTCCTAAAAAGCCGAATAAATTTTCAAAAAGGTCTTTGTTGAATACAATAAAATCTGCTTTTGCTTTCTTTTCAATTTCATCTCTTTCAAACAAGCCACCGTTTAAATAAGGGAACTTTGTTTTTGTAACTTTAAAAATTTCGTTCTTTGGGTTGTTAAGTGTTTCAAAAAAAAGTGGAACTAAGCAGGTAGAGTAAAAAGCATCGTTATTGTTGTTTGCAAAAAACTCGGCAACAAAGTTTTTGTTCCCTTGCCCGTAATGCTTGTCAATAGCTACATCAAGCCAGCCTTTCTTTTGCAAGAACTGTAAGAATACCAAACGACCCAGCATCTTTTTTACAAAGTCACGAATTGTTTTATCATCACCATTAAAAACATTTGCTTTAAAGTGTGAACTGGTAAGGCTATCAACAAATGCCTGATAGTGCTTTTTGTATTTTACAAAAAACTCTTTAGAAACTTTTTCTACCGAAAAAGCTTCTAAAACATCTTTAATTGTTCGGGTTCTTTTCTCAACTAAATGCCAAAACCTTTCTCGTGGCGTTACACATGTTTCGCCTTTCCCTAAAACATAAGTATAGCGTTTTGGATGTGTTTCTTTTTTAATTTCACTTCCTTCATCGTCCCAATATTTAGATTTTGAGTAAAAAGAAAATCTCCAATCATCATGACCTGCTTGGTGATACACAATAAGAGCACCGTCAACAATACCAGGAATAACTTCAGATGTAATTAAATTTCTTAATCCTACTCTGTTTCGGGTAACATTTGAGGCGTTGGGTTTTAATTCCACTTCATATAATGCCAAAGAGTTTCCATCGTCTAATTTGATGTTACCAAAACGAATCATATTTTGAGTTAAATCTCGTTGAGATTGTTTTGTCATTTCAACGGATTCTTCGGTCGCAAAAAACTCACGATTTGGAAAAATGGCGTTTACAATCTGTTTCCAGTTGTCCCTAGTGTACTTTTCTCTAAGCTTTTCGTGTAATTCTTCTTTTGTCATTATCCTGCAAATGATTCTGAAATGATTATTTGTGGTGCGTTGTACTTGGTTTCAATCTTTTTAGGTTTTACCTCCTGCTCATCTTCTCGCAAAACATCCAATAACGGATATGCCTTTAAGATTTTAATTAACCGCTGAAATGCATCCACATTACTCATTGGTTTTATATTCGGGTTCTTTCTGGCTTCCTCACTTTGTGCTTTTCTTTCTTTAGCCAGTTTGTTTATCTCTCTTGGCAATTTTTGAAATTTCCCTTTTATAATGGCTGATTTTGCAGCATTCAAAATTTCTTTTTCATCAGTACTTACAAAATCCAAGTTGATTTGTGGATGTATATAATCTAAAGCTCGTTGGTCGTTTGGTCCAAGTTTTACTTTTCCTTTATCGCCTAAGGCCGCTAGATTTTCTTCATCTCTAAAAGTTTGCAAGGCAACCCCAATTTGGTCGTGATGCGAATGGTGCAACTTAACTGCCTTTTCGGTTATGTGTGCTTTGAAAATTCTTGCTGCTTCAATAAAAGTCAGTTCCTCAAATTTTAAACTATTGTCCACATAATAAAAGCTATCACGTTTTTGATTTTTGATATAAACCAAAGAAGTATCTTTTCTGCTTTTATCGCTTCTGCCTGTTCTAGCTCTTCTCGGAACTTTGTCTCTAATTCGTTTGTAAGTTTCAGGTTGTTCATCTCTGAACTTTCTTAACTCGTTTAAGAATACTAATCTTTCATCACGTTCTTCTTCGGGAACTTTTTCAAAAAGTCCAAAGGTTCCAAATTCTTCTTCATCAGAATAGATTTGGCTGTCTTCACCTAGCGCAGAATGGAATGCCTGTAATTTTATGTATGCTTTCTTATTTAGCTCAATTTCACTGTCGGTCTTAGAAGTAGGGAAGAAGTTATAAATGTAAATTCGGTTTGAAGGTGTACCTATACGATTCACCCTTCCTATCCTTTGCATCAATCGGGTTGCATTCCAAGGAATATCATAATTCAAAATAACATTTGAACGATGTAAGTTGACACCTTCAGCCAATACCTCTGTAGTAATAATTATATCAACATCATTTAGCTGGTCTTCTAATTTTATATTGGCATCAAAATTCGCTTCAATAACATCTGTCAAATCTCTTTGGTTGGAACTGTCAACAGAAATAAGTCTTGTGAAATTATCTTTCTTTAGCCGCTTTGCTAAATAGTCCGTTGTTTCTTTAGACTCACTAAATACAATCAATTTGTGGTTATCATTAATGGATTTATCCATTAACTCAGATTTTATTCGGTGAACTAATTCATCATATTTTGGGTCTTGAATAATTTCTTTCCATTTGTTGTAAAGAGATTCTAATATTTTTTGGTCATGATGAATCCCTTCAATGAAAATACTATCGAATTCTTCAACGGAAAACGCTTGAATCAAATCAGGATCTTCTGATTCAGATAAAATATCTTGTAAAGCTTGTTCATCATCGTTGAGAATGTATTCGCTTACTCCTAATTTAGGGGCAATGTAAATACGACCATTCTCAATCATTTTCACCATTGCAGAATTTGCATCGTAGTAACGTTTCAAACTCATTTTAAAGGCCTCAAAACTGCTGTCAATACGCTTTACCAATAGCGTTTTCATGATTTTCGCCAATGAATCGGAAATGATATCAGCATTTTTGTTAAAGAATTTTTTCTTTATTTCATCGGGCAAATATTTAATAGCCTGATAACGGAAATATCGAAGACCGTTTTTAGTGTCCTTTAATTTATTTAGAGTTTCGTCATACAAATCGCTTAATTCTTCATCCATTTGATAAAGAATTTGTTTGGGAGGCTCTATGTCAGGAAAAGTATAACCTTGTGCTTTTATGTCGTCCCAATATTCTTCTGTATTTCTAATGTCTGTTCTTGTTCTTCGAATAATAATTGGTTCTAAAACTTTAACTCGAATTTCATCATAGATTCGCTTAATTTCCTTGGTTATTAAACTTCTGTCTTTTAGCTTCTTTGCTTTATCAAATGAATCTATCCAGCCTCTGAAATGATATTGAAGATTTCCGATTTCCAAAGAGGAATTCTTTGAATCTTGAAATAAATAAAGTTGATTTCTTATGTCTGCTGGCTTGTTGTTTAATGGGGTAGCTGTAACTAGAATAACCTTTTTCTCTTTACTACCGTCAGGCGCTGGATTCTTTCTTGGTGTTTTGCAAATCTTTTGAAGCAAGTTAAACATATCGGATTCATCACTTCTGAATTTGTGTGCTTCGTCCACAATTATCAAATCGTAATATTCCGGATGTGTTATTTTATGCAAACTTCCATTAGTTACGAAAGTTACATTGGGCACTTCAAAATCTCGAATAGTCCTTTCCCAATTGTTCTTTAAAGCAGGCGGATGTATAATTAATATTTTTGTACGGTAGCCGTTAGAGAAATAAAACTTCTTTGCAACGATAGTTGCAATAATTGTTTTACCTAAACCAACAACGTCTGCCAAAACAAATCCATTGTGCTGCATTAATTTATTGTAACCGTCATTAACTGCGTCAATCTGATAATGTAATTTCTTGTAACCTTTTGGCAAATCTGACACTGATTCAGGGTCATACTCAATACTTTTTCCGAAATATTCAATTAAGAATTTTATATAAACTTCAAAGGGTGTGAAGTCTTCATTCAAATATGTTTCTGTTTTTAATTCGGCAATTGATGATGGTAAAATATCAACTGCTTCTTCCCAAAGTTCATTAAAGGTTTTTACAGCGTAAGCAACATCATCAAAGTCACGCAATTCAACATTGAATTCAAAATTTCTTTCAAGTCCTGATTCTGAAAGGTTACTAGAACCTGTAATTACGGAGCCTGAATGATGTTCGTTAAAATTCTCTGGTCTGAAAATGTAAATTTTTGAATGTAGCTTTTGACTTGGATGCGCCTTAATTTCAATCTTCTTTTCAATGATGTCATTCACGAATTGAAGAATTCCTTCTTCTACATTTCTATAATAAGATGCGGTTTGTATATCCTTTTTTAGCTCTGCTAAAAATTCGTCTCTTGTAACTTCAGTGTTAAAATTAAATTCAAGTCCTTTTCTTGCAGCTTCGCTGATTAAATGGTCTACGTCAATGCCTACTAGAATTCTAATTTTTGATGTATTGGCAAGTAATGGTCTTACCCTGAAATAACCCGATGCTCTGAAAAAACCAACCAAAGCGTCAAAGTAGTGAACGTGAGTATTTGTGAAAATACCCTCAAACTTACTAATGAGTGTGTTGTTGTCTTTATTTGTAAAGAATTTAGTTGCCATCTATTTCTTCGCTTTTTTAATTTGTTTTTCCGCAGCTTTTAAGCCGTAAGTTAAATGTTCCATGCCTCCAAAGTCTTTACTGATTTTGTCTGCAATAAATATTGTTTGAACTTCTTTTAAGTCAAGTTTTAGAATGTCAGCAAGTGGCTGTAGATAGTCTGGTGAAGCAGGTCTGTCGCCCCGTTCTACTTTACTCAATGTTGATGTGTCGATGTCAAGATGAGCCGCAACTTTTCTTAAAGGAAGATTCTTTTCTTCTCTTGCTTTCCTGATATAATCACCAAATGTTTCCTTATTCATTTAGACAAATTGTTTTGGACTGAATTGTCAAATATACTAGTTAATTTCAAACTGTCACCCGTGCGGTGGGAAAATTTTGCTCTTTTGGTTTTGCCGATGCGTTGGCTTCGTGTGTCGGGGCAAAGCCAAATGTGCCATTTGTGAGGTGGCAATAGAAATTCAATTTTTTTTCGTGCGGTGGGGGTGTTTTAATTTTTTTGAAGCGTAGGAATGAGGGTCGGCTTGTCAGTCCGACTAATATATATCCTAGAATTACACTTAGCTCTCTTAAAATTGTCTTGATGTCTGCCACTTAATGATTTTTACAGCGAATTTAGTTGAAAAAAAGAGAGTTTGTCATAATGAAAGCTGTCGCCAAGTGGTTTCGCATAACGCCCGGGCTTTGCGCAGGCGGAATATTAGGATTCCCTTCTGCCCCCGACCGATGCCAAATTTATAAATAAATGTTCATTGTTATTCTGAATGCTAAATATTATTCTTTCA
Source organism: Niastella sp. (assembly GCA_016710595.1). Lineage (GTDB taxonomy): Bacteria > Bacteroidota > Bacteroidia > Chitinophagales > Chitinophagaceae > Ferruginibacter. Next base: position 584,316 of record JADJVM010000008.1, on the reverse strand, counting down.
GCCCTGGGCCGCTGCTGAAACCTGCAACAACACTCACTTGACCCACTCCTGCCCGCTTGCACAGTTCGTGTTATGTGCCGTACTTCTTCGTGTCGGGAATTGGAGGCTTAGAAGTTTTTTACCTTTTTACTCTAACCTTTAAGTTTTCATCGAAGTTGTCATAGCTAACAACTTTGCCTTTTTCAAAAACAACTACACTCAATCCGTAATAAAAGCGTTTACCAAGAGAATTCATGTCAAGAAGGCGTGTCGGGTCTCCCATAATCTCAAGAACTTCATCTTCGCTTGAACCTATTGTAAAATAATCTTTAGAGCTTGCAATGTTTCCTTTCTTTCCATTAGAAGTAGTATTCTGCTCTGTTTTACTTTTTGTTTCCTTTAATTCTTTCTCCAATAACTTATTCTTTTCTTCTAAGTTTTTTATGTAATCTTTTTCCGTTTGTGAGGATTGATTACATGATATAATCAAAAAGCAAAGTGATAAAATAGAAATACAACTTTTCATACCAATTATTTTATTTAATGACTTACTGAGTCCAGATTAGGTGTTGCTTAAAGGTTATGTGTCGTGCTGCTCAAAAGCTTTTGGTCAAGGTTGCAGTGATTGTCAAACCTTATACTGTGTCTGCTTGCTTATGACTTGAAAAAAAGTCCACCCGATACAAATGCCCAATTGAAAACCAAAGAACAAAACTTGTACAAAAGATGAACAAAGAACGTCAAGCTGATGTGGGCTTTGGGTCAAGTCAAACCAAAATGATAAAGAACATTTTTACTGTCGCCCCAACGCTGGTAAACTGTTGGGCAGTATGGCACATAACGTCAGTTCGTCTAAAAACTACCGTTTCTTAATCAAATATAATTGAATTTAACGTAGTTGTTTGCTGATGTGTAATTAATTTTCAGCAGGTGATTTATTAAATTATCAGGTTTTAAAAAGGCTCTTATTGTCTTTAATAAGGTTGTTTTGGAGATTCATCGTTCCTCTAACCTGTATGTCCTGCCTTTTTCATTTTATCAAGTTGATGGGCATACAGCCTTCCGATAGGTATCTCTATATTGCTTATCTCTACATCATGATTGGTAAATGCGGCTATTTTATTAATGGCCACTATGTAGGAGCGGTGTATGCGTAAAAACAAATGCGCAGGTAAAATATTTTCCAGTGATGATATGGATTGCTTTACCAGCAGTGGTTTTTCGGCCACACGTACGATCTTAATATAATCCTTCATACTTTCTATATATACAATATTATGGTAGGCTACTTTCACCATTTTTCGGTCTGCTCTAAAATAAACAAAGCCTTCATTTTCTACCAGCACAGTTTCTTCTTTTAGTTCCGGCAAGGTCACATCGCTTATTTTATTCACCGCTTTCACCAGCCGCTCCAGGGTAATTGGCTTTAGCAGGTAATCCATAGCATCCAGTTCAAAGGCATCCAGCGCATACTCTTTATAGGCAGTTGTAAAAATAACTTTCGGTGGGTTGCGCAGGGTACGCAAAAATTCCTGCCCCATCAGCTTGGGCATGTGTATATCTAAAAACATAAGATCGATACTTTTCTTTTTAAGTGCATCCATGGCCATAAAGGCATTGGCGCAGGTTCCCGCTATATGTAACAATGGGATATTTGCTATATGGGTTTCCAGCACCTTTATGGCAAGAGGTTCATCATCTACTATAAGGCAGTTCAGTTTCATACTGTAGTAGGTATTGGTTGTACAATAATAGCTTAGCTTTGGGGTCATTCTTACTTGCGGCAAAGTACTAAGTTGAACTTCCAGTTTTATACTATACATTTCAGCGGCTTCATTAATTGTCATATTATAGCTGCCGGGATATATCAGTTTCAGCCTTTTTTAATGTTCTGCAGGCCGATGCCACCTGGTTTATACGTATGTGCATCATGGCTGCGGCTATTGCTTAGGATAAAACTGAATACATTGTCCCGGGCATGCATCTGCAGGTTTATCCAGCATTTATCAATCTCTTCGCTCACGCCATGTTTAAAACTATTTTCTACAAAAGGTAATAATATAAGTGGTGCTATTTTTAGTTGCCGTATATTTCCGCTGTACGAAAAGGAAACATCTAACCGATTGCCATAACGTAGTTTTTCCAACTCTATATATTTCTTCAGCACTTCTATCTCTTTTTCAAGCGGCACTTCTTTTTCGTTGCACTCGTAAAGCATGTACCGCAGCAGGTCAGATAAATGCGAAACCGTTACCGGTGCTTTATCAGACTTTGTTAACGTTAGTGCATAAAGATTATTAAGTGTATTGAATAAAAAATGCGGATGCACCTGTGCTTTCAGCATCTCCAGTTCTATGCTTAGCTTTTCTTTTTCTATAACCTGGTTTCTGTTGTACTCATAGTACCATTTCTTCAACAGCTTTACCGCTGCTGCCATACTGCAAATCATAAAAAAGGAAAATATTGCTTTCAGTTCTGTCTGGTTAAATGTCCACATGTGCTTCCAGGCAAAAAAAGTACAGGCTTTACCAAACATTACAGGATAAATTATAAAAGAATAATACAAAGTGTTTACGCAGTATAGAAAATGAGTAAACAATAAGGTAACAAATATATAGGCAGTTATCTTTTTTTTCAGCAACAGACGTGGAATAAACAGGTAAAGTTGCGTATAGGTAAAGAGCAAATGTGTAGGAAGATAAAAAAGGGTTGCTGTAAACCCGTCCAGATAGTTACCGTCCTTTGTGTAATTGCCTGTGTAGATCAGCACCTGAAAGCTCCAGAAAACAACATGTTGCAGCACCCGGTTATTTAGTATTGCTTTCATCTGATTGGTTTGTTCTTTAAAAGTACAAAAATCAATTATGGATGCAAATATTATCATCTACTAATAGACAAAATGCACGCTTTTGTCGCTCAACTGCACAAGTCAGCCATGGTTGTTGTTCATTACCGTCGCTGCGCTTTTTGTTAGCGCCCATTACCTGCTGGTCTATTATATTAAACAGGCACTTTTGGTGATAGTAGTTTTACAGCATCCACAAAAAACTTTCAATTATAAATTTATCAATCATGAAAAGAACAATCATCTTCACACTCTTTACAATCCTTTTTATTTCTGTTAGTTGTTTTGCACAAACAGGTAAAGCAGCCCATGTGCCAAAATGGGTTACACAAAACGGTTATTGGGTGGTAGAAACCAATACACATAATCTCAAAAGCAGTATTATTTATTTTTACAACGATAGCAACGAAGTGGTATATAAAGAAAATGTAGAAGGCATGATCGTTAAAACACAAAAGCGCAGCGTAAAAATGAAACTTAAAAAAGTATTAGACGAGTCTTTACTTGCATATAATATCAAACATAAAACAGCTGCAAATGAAATGCTGGTGTTGAACCAGATAAAGAGGCATTGACATTTTTAATGCTTCATTTGCGTAATTGTTGTTTCTCTTTAAACTTCGCCAGATGTGGCATGTAGCCAGCCCCACCAGAGTTGTTGGGGGGCAGGCTGGAATGCGATTATCATGGCTGCGGGTAGTTCTGAACGCTGTATGAAATGTTCAATGCTTTGCGCATTTTTTTTGTCTGTTTCTAAATAAGAGGTTTGAAATATTTTTAATTTTAAAACAAGCATAGATTAGCGTAAATAGATTATTTTATCGGTCATTGAAAAAAAGGACAATTGACAGACTTACCATTTTCCTGGTTTGTTGCTTCAAGCCCGAATAACTATATTAGCTACGCAATTACCCTCGTCATGCGTTTTAAATAGCACCATTATATGAAGAATCGTTTTGCTTCTTGTATCAACTCACTGAAAAATTCTGCATCCCTTTTTGATAAGAAATCTGTTGATAAGAAAACGGACCTATTAAAAACCTGCAGCAAATTAACATTACCGGGAGGAAAGAAACTGTTGGAGTATCACGACCTGCTGCTGTTTACCTGTGCTTATCCCGGAAGCAAAAGTTTAAAGGCAGGGGCCGAAAAAGAATTGAAACGTATTGCCACTTATGCAAGGCAACATCAACATACCAAAAAAGCCCTTATTGAAAACGAGGGACTTCCTTTTGCCAATATCGTTACCCGTTTTTCTCCTGATTTTTTATACTGGCTTCTGCAGCAGAAGGATTTGCAGGTAGCATTTGATTCGTTTTATAATCCCTCATTATCCCTCAACGATATTTTAAACATCACGCTGCCGCCGGTATTAAAAGCAGAGACCACAGCGGGCTTAGAAAATGCGGCGCTATTGGAAGTGCTGAACATTAAACCTTCGCAGTACGTAAGTTTCCTGCTCGGGCAATTGCGGGAACTGGCAGACAGGCCATTATTAAAAGAACTTTTTATAGAACGGATGGACTTATACGTAAAACTTATTCCCCGCAACAGTAAGTTTTCAAGGGCTTTTAACCGCATCCCGATAAAACAGCCATATTTGCATCATGAGCTTTTAAAAAAATTTGACCCCGAACAATTGCTGAATGAACCACTGCCTGCAGTAGCCAAACCTACTAATGCAGAAAGGGAACAATATTTCAGGGTGATCAGGAATGCCATGGCTTTAACGGTAAGGGAAATTGACCCTGCTACTTTCCTGCAGGTAGAATCCATGCGCTTGTACCAATTAGACAGAGGATTGGTGTTGGCAGTATATTCAATGCAGGCAGAAAGACAACTGCCCCTGGAAACCTATTTTGGATTTACTTTTTTCAAGAACGGCATCCCTGTTGCCTATGGTGGTGTTTGGGTATTTGGCGCAATGGCTAAAACAGGCCTGAATATTTTTGATCCGTTCAGGGGAGGTGAATCGGGTTTCCTGTTATGCCAGTTAATAAGGATATTTAAACAGCATTTCGGCGTTCGGTATATAGAGATAGAGCCTTCTCAGTTTGGATTGGATAACCCGGACGGAATCCGTAGCGGTGCTTTTTGGTTCTACCACAAATATGGTTTCAGGCCGGTGGACCCTGTATTGAATGCATTGGCAGCAAAGGAACACATACAAATTAAGCGTAAGAAAAATTATCGTACGAACGGCGATACGCTGGTACGTTTTACGGAGAGTAACCTGGGCGTTTTACTGGAAGGGAAAAAGCCGGTGAATGTAATTGAGATTACAACTAAAATTTTGACGGTGATCAAAGGCTCCTGGCAAAATAATTACGAAGCCGCCCGCAACGCTGCAATCGTTCAGTTTTGCAACAAGGTTAAAATGGATCGGAATTCATTATCATCTTCAGAAAAAAAGGTGCTTGAAGATATTGCTTTATGGGCCATGGCGATGAATATTCGCAAAACCCGCCAATTGCAATTGATGAAAGAAATGGTTTTCGCAAAAACCAGCGATGATTACGGCTACCAAAAATTGCTGCTGGATTTTTTCAGCAAATAAACAACTAATCGTTTCTCATCCTGAAGGTTTCCCAGTTTACACCTATCCTAAAAGTTTGATAGATGCGCCCTGTTTTTAAACTGCCGCCATAATGGTTAGTGGCAGAATGAAAAATACCGGATGGATAAGCTACCATGCGGTTGAACCGGTAACCTATCCTGTCTATTTCAATCCATTTACTGCGATCCCTGCTTTCATATTCAAGTTGGTTTTTAAGGTCCTGAAATTTCATTCTAAACCTACGTGCAACTGCCGGAGTAACGGGATCGGTGCGGCCTGTTTGCTTGTGCATCCACAAAGAAGTGCCGCAATCTAATGGTATGCCCGGGGTGAGGTACACTACTACTGTAATATCGTTATAAGGTTCATCAGAATGAACGCCGGGCAATTCCTTTTTTTTACCCTTGGAAAGTCCCTGGTAAAACACACCGTTCTCTTCCAGCGGGTCTGTATCCCAGCGGGTGATCCTGATGCCCAGTAATTTTTCCAGTTTGGCTTTTACGCCTTTTTCGTGGTAAACTGCCCTGCTGCGGAAGCCCGTTACATGCCCGGGTTCATAAAAATCGGCCTGCAAGGCTTTTTCATATACCTCCATTGGCTGTGTATAAAAATTGTCTTTCACGATAAGGAATCCTGGGTATTGTAAAATGTTCATGGCTTCTTTTTTAGGAATTTTAGTTTTATGCAATAACAATATAAACTATTTCCTTCCTATTTTTTAAACAAATTTCATTGTGGCAACTCTGCCTGCCGCAGCTTGCATCACCTGGCTTAAAATTTAACGAAGGAAACTGTACAGCATAACTTATTTGTAAAAGAACAACAATAAACCGGGTTATATTATTTGTGCAATCATGCTAACTTTATGGAGTGGCAATATTATTGGTTGGGATGTAAATATGGATCATTTATATACCTGTTTGTACCAGGGCTGAAGAAACGCTGAATTGTAAATTAGGAAGCTCTGAAAATTAATTCTATTTTATGAAATACTTTAAAATCAGGCTTTTTGTATTGCTCTTTACTTTATTTATTACTGTGAATTTATTTTCGCTGGTTAAAAGCGGCCAGGTAAAAAAAGACTCAGTTGCCCTGGGTACCAGGAAAATATTTTCTATAACCAAATAAAAGTTGAAACATTCCCAATTGAGGATACAGCAAGGTTTATGAAGGACCTGGATCAGATAAATTTTATTTCTGCAACTATTTATTTTTATGGAAACGGGTTTCCACAAACAGTTGCAGGGAAGTTAATGGGTAATGGGGGTGTCTTTATAAAACAATTTTTAAAAAAATTTGTTTCCGGGTCTAAGATTGCATTTGAGAATTGCGAAATAAAACAAAATGATGGTTCACTCATTAAATCTTACAATAAGATTATTTATTTTAAATAAGTTTTTCTTATTCAAAAAGGAAGATTTATTAAAATTGATCCTTTCTTTAAATTCTAAAATATGCAAACTGAAAAATTAGTACAAAAACTTTTAGCCCAAACAAATGAAATGGTAAAGCAGGCAGAAAGGCTAAAAACCTACGATTTTAATACCCAAAACAGGATCTGATGAAAATTTTTCAATTTACTATAATTGGTTACTTAATTAAAAGAGATGATAAAAAATAAAGTCATCAACCAGGGCATTTAATTGATGTGGTACTAGTTCATTTTGTACTTAATTTACCTGTCATTTCAATAAACTTTTTGCCTGTTGAAGTTTCCAGCGAAAAGGTATAAGAATACTTTTTATTATTTGTATCAGCAGGATTCAGGGGAATACTTATTAAAATATTTATCTGGCTCCCTTCTTTAAATGTTTTTGCGGCATATAACCTTGATTCTTTAGGTAACGGAATTACTTTATTTTTTTCGTTGAATACCTTTACGACAAGTTTGCAACCTGCAACTTCGGCTTGTGTAACCGCAAGCACTTCGGTAAAACGGATATTATAATACAATGAACGGGGAAAGTAACCACTATCCATATAAGTCTCAATTCCAGCTAAGCTGATGCATGTGATTTTTGCTTCATAGTCTTTTGTCTTTATCACCTTTTCAGTAATCGTAGTATCAGATAAATAGCTGGTTCTGCTATGTGGTAATAACAAACCGGCCTTTGTTTTAAAATTAGTCAAAAGGCTCATAACAGAAAAAAGGATGATTACAATTTTATTCATTTTTTTATTTGTATAAAGCAATTAGCAGAACAGTGCAATTTAATTCAATTGTTTCATACTTATAACAACCCTTCCAGCGCTCGTTTGTATTTTACACTCACACGAAAAACCCATGTAGTAAAATTAAATTTAGCTTAATTGATATTTCAAAATCATAAGCGAATAAAGATAAATTATCTTACGATGATGTTATTTAAACTATAAACAAACCGTGAGACATAGGCAGGATAAACCGATTGCTGACAATAAGGCTGTGGATGGTAAAGCAAAAAACAGGAGGGTAGAAATTAGGGAGTAGTGATTTGAATGAAAAAAATTAACTTGCTAACATGAATTTCTTACGTAATCATTGGTATGACATTGCCGGCGTTTTTGGATTCATTACACTTGGGTTGGTATTTATTTTTCTACATGCATTATCACACTATCAATTGTTGATGTGGCTAAGTTTAATTTCACTTTTCTTTCATCAATTTGAAGAATACCGTGTAGCAGGAACCTTTCCGGGAATGATTAACAGGGTAATGTTCCATAGTGATTTACCCGATAGGTATCCACTAAATAGCAATACGTCGCTTATCATAAATGTATTCATTGGTTGGGCGATTTATTTGCTTGCCGCAATAGGAGGAGAACGGTATATCTGGCTGGGGATGGCATCCATTTTAATTTCACTTGGAAATATAATTGCCCATACATTTATATTTAACATCAAAGGGAGAACGCTTTACAATGCCGGCTTAGCAACCTGTTTGTTGTTCTTTGTACCCTGTGTTTACTTTTTCTTTAAAATTATTCACAATGATGGTTTAGCAACCACCTCCAACTATTTAATTGGTATTCCATTGGGAATCATCATCAATATTTTTGGCGTATTTAAACTTATTACCTGGCTGGCAGACAAGAACACTAAATTTACATTTAAAAATAGACAGTTGTTGGCATGTGATCGTAAATCCTAAATTTTGATGTATTAAAAGATGAAATAGAAGTTGATATTTGGTGGAAAAATATTCAAATGATCTATAAAACTTTAATGCCTAATAAACAAAAACTACAAAACATTAATTTATCTATATTTGATTACTATCTGAAGTGTTATGATCATGTAAAAAATTATCAAGTCAAAAATATAGATTATGAGAAATGTGTATTACATCTTATTTTTTACATTCGTGATATGTACAAGTTGTTCTTATACTTCGATACCAAAAGATACCATTCCGGAACACGATACTTTTACGGTAGAATCTAAACAGGTAGGAGAAACCAGGACTATGAATGTGTGGGTGCCACCAAATTATAAAACCACTACCGATTCTTTACCGGTTATGTATATGGCAGATGGTGGAATTGTTGATGAAGATTTTCCGCATATTGCCAATACACTTGCAGCACTAATACAGTCAAAAAGTATTCCACCCATGATATTGGTAGGTATTGCCAATACACAAAGAAGAAGGGATTTAACCGGGCCAACAGAAGTTGCCAAGGATAAAGAAATAGCGCCGGTTGTTGGAGGTTCAGAAAAATTCAGGGCATTTATTAAAGAAGAACTTTTACCTGAAATAAATAAACGATATCGGACGACTCATGAAAAAAGTATTATTGGCGAATCTTTGTCGGGCCTTTTTGTTGTAGAAACATTTTTTCTAACTCCCGATATGTTTGACAATTATATTGCATTTGATCCTTCATTGTGGTGGAATAATCAATATTTAATTAGAAGTGCTGCGGAACATTTGAAGCATTTTCCAATAAAAGAAAAGCGTATTTGGTTTGCCGGTTCAGGAACCGAAGGGGTTTCTGATCTTATGAATGACTTAGCAGGAAAATTTAAAACTGCGAATATCCCCAATGTAAAATGGTACTATTCTCCCGAACCAAAAGAAAAACACAACACAATATTCAGGGCTACAAAAGAAAAAAGCCATCATTTGGGCATTTGGAAAAAAATAAAATTATTTAAAAATACAGGATTTCAAATGTGCTGTACTGATATTTATTTTAGTAACTGTACCTTTAGAACCGTAAGAATGATACATCTTAGTCAATCATTATTATTACCGGCACCATTATGCATCTACAAACCCGTAAAAAATTTATACAGCAGGTTGGCCTCACAGGTTTAGCATTAATGCTGTACAAAATAAATACATTCAGTAAGGATGGTTCCTATACTTTACTGGAGAATAATAGTGAAAATGTAGATTATTTTAAAAAGGACACGTCACAATATGAAATTTTAAGAAAAGGATTTAATAAACGAATTAATAAGTATCCGAAAATAATTGCACTTTGTAAAAATACCAATGGGGTAGTAGAGGCCATTCAATATGCAAGAGTAAATAATTTGAAAATAACTGTAAAGAGTGGGGACACAGTATGGAAGGCTTTAGCTGTTTGGATGAGGGTATGGTTATTAATTTATCTTTACTCAATCAAATTGAATGGTTCGATAAAAATAGCATAAGCGTAGGCCCGGCCTGTACCCTTAAAAAAATATACGAGAATATAATTCCCCGTGGAAAATATTTGCCTGGCGGCAGTTGTCAAAGCGTGGGTATTGGTGGGCTCACACTTGGAGGCGGCTATGGTTTAACGAGCCGGTGTTATGGGCTTACCTGTGATAGTTTACTGGAGGCAACGGTAGTAACGGCATCTGGTAGTATCATAAATACAAAAGATGATCCCGAACTTTTATGGGCATTGAAGGGAGCTGGTAACGGTAATTTTGCAGTTGTAACTGAAATGAAATTTGATATACAAAAAGCGCCAGCCACGATGCAGAGTTTTAAATTTAGGAATACGAACACCGGCATTAAAGCCGCAAAAGAAATATGCAGGCAATGGTTTGCACTTTCAAAAACTTTACCGGTAACCTGCTTTTCTGCATTTATTTTTAATGGGCGTACCACTTATATTTTACTCACCAATATTGGTAAAAACGATACTTCTGTAAAACATTTTATTGATAATTTTAAATTAAGCTCCACTAAATACACACAGGGAAAGTTGTTACCACTGGGCCAGGCATTAAAAGCATATTATGCTGAGAAAATCCCAATTACTTTTAAAAATGCAAGCGCTGGCTTATACAAAAATTTTGAAGAGATAGAGCCGGTAATTGAGCAGGTATTTGATTTAATAAAAAAGAAACCGGGCATTTTATACCAGGTAAATACATTGGGAGGTAAGATACAATCGCCACTACTGGAAACAAATTCAGCTTTTGCCCACCGGAATTGTACTTATTTTTCGGAGTTGCAAGCCTACTGGCAATCCCCCTCAGCCAGCAAAGGCTTTCTGGATCATTTTGAATTGATACAGCAGCAATTTGCAAATGCAGGCATACAGGCACAGTACCGTAACTATCCCGATGTTAATTTTAAAAATTGGGCCCGTATGTATTATGGTAAAAACTTAGAAAGGTTATTGGCCATAAAAAATAAATATGACCCCGGCAACATGTTTGGAGGCCCGCAAGCGTTAAAAGTATAAAATGATTTTTTGGAGTAATTAACTGATGTAGTGCAATTGGCCCAAAGTCAGGTTCTGGCAATATTAAAAAAATAGCAGTAGCAAAAATGACAACTCTCGAATTTATTGAAGCTTTTATAATTGGAATTGTTGCGGGACAAATTGGGAGAATTTTAATTATATGGTTATATAGAAAATATAGAAAATGAACTTCATTTCATTGACTATCAGGTAAACCAATCAGTGGAAAACTGATAAAAAATTTCTCTTTTTATGACGAAAATCATTTCTTTTAATTTATCATTTAGCGACTTTTATACTGGGAATGAATAAATTTAAAATGATGGATAAAATAGTTTTCAAAATAGGCTTTTGGTCAGGCATTGTCGCTTTTGGTGCTACAATATCTTTTGTAATTGTTCAGGTATTGCAAATCCTTGGAATTTTTACTTTTCCGCTGGATGAAATTTTGATTTATGGAACATCCCTTTGTATTGTTATACCCTTTCTCCTTGAAATACTTGCACTTCATTATATCACGCCAATCGAAAAAAAAATTTGGAGCCATGCCGCTTTAGTCTTTTCAATTCTCTATGCGGTATTTGTTACAGCAAATTATGTTGTACAATTAGCAACCGTAATTCCTCAAAAGATTATAAATGGATCTGATGAAATTCGTATTCTTGAACAAGCACCACATTCAGTGTTTTGGGACTTTGATGCTTTGGGATACATATTTATGGGTTTGGCCATGTTAATTACAATCCCTGTATTTGAGAAACAGGGTTTTCAAAAATGGGTACGATTTTCTTTTATTGGGAATGCTGCCGTTACGCCTTTAATTGCATTCGTTTATTTTTATCCGAACTTTTCAAACAAGTTACTCTTTCTTGGTTTTCCCTGGGGAATTACAGCACCGGCTGCAATGTTGTTACTGGCATTATTGTTTAAAAATTATTCCATTCAAAAATAACAATAATGAATACGCCCCGACTATCAGAAAAATTTATTCGCAATACCTTGGGAATATTACTTTTAATTTTAGCATTAAATGCATTAGGCGGGGGATATTATGGGATGTCAGGAGCAAAGGATGTTCCAATTGAATGGTTGAAAGGCAGTCCCTTCCAAAATTATTTAATTCCCAGCCTTATACTTTTCCTGTGCATAGGTGGTTCAGCTTTACTGGCCGGAATTTTAGTATTTAAACAACAGCACCTGGCAAAAAAAATGGCTTTTGGCAGTAGTATTATTGTATTGCTTTGGCTTGCGGTACAACTTGCAATCATTGGATATGTATCATGGATGCAGCCCACTACGGCTATCCTGGCTGTCAGCATTCTTTTTTTAACCTTGCAACTTCCAAAATATGGGCATTAAACAATTTTTGCTTTGGTTACCCATGATAGTAATTGCTTTTGCAAATGCTACATTAAGGGAATTGCTGTTTATAAAATTTTATAGTGAATATCGGGCGCACCAGTTATCTACTATAACACTCATATTTCTCTGCTCACTATATGTTTGGTTTGTGTTCCCGTTACTGCAAATTAAAGATTCGAAACAAGCATTCTTAATCGGCTTTGTATGGGTACTATTAACCGTTTGTTTCGAATTTTCATTGGGGCGTTTAACGAATAAATCATGGGAATATTTATTGAGGGACTATAATCTTCTGGCAGGCCGTATTTGGCTACTTTTTATCTTTTGTCTTTTTATTTTGCCATATTTGTGTTACCTGTTAAAAAATAAATAGCCGTTATATTGTTAAATAAAAAAATAATCGCTTACATGATATTGGCAAGAATCTGATAGCTGTAAAACAATCCATCCGTAAATTTGTAAGTATATCAGTTTCGGGCTACGAAGCCTGTTTCCCAGCTTTACTGATGTAATAGAAAATATATTTTCAATCAAAAGCAGTTTAAGCGCAGGTAAATACATCCTTATTTTTAGAATTAAGATAAAATGATTTCAATTATAAAAGCAAATGAAAACGACTACCAATCAATTGTAAATATTGGGAGGGTTGCTGTGGAAGAAGCACACCGGGAAAGTTGTTCTGCCAAAGACATGAGTGAATATATTGCCAAGAATTATAATGAAGCGGCGATTAAGGATGAACTTAAGGATGCAAAAAATATTTATCACATCATTCATTTCAATGAAATTGCAGTAGGATTTTCTAAGATTGTTCTAAATGCCGAACATTCAAATATTCGCCAGAAAAATGTAACTAAGTTAGATCGAATTTACCTGCTCAAAGAATACCACAATCATAAATTGGGGTTCCGGCTTTTAAAATATAATATTGAATTGTCTAAAAATGCTGATGAGGCCGGCATGTGGTTATATACCTGGGTAGAAAATAATCGAGCCATTCATTTCTATCTTAAAATGGGTTTCACAATTATAGGTGAGCATCAATTTAAAGTTACTGATTCATGTTCCAACCTAAACCATCACATGTATCTTGCATATTAAACATGGTATCCATTTTGCGTATGTTGATATAGTAATTGCAATGCAGGCAATTCTAAAAAACAATTTTAACTCCGCCTACTGTTTTATATTAATATGCCAATTAACAGGTATAATTGAAATCATTAATTCTCTTAGTTTACGATATGCTACATTAGCAAATTAGAGAAATACCTTTTTGGCTGATTGTAAAATTTCTTTAATTAATATAATCCAAATGGATTATAGGTAGATTCTAAATTATTTAAGTAATTCGGTACTCCCAATTCCAGTCTCCAACTTTCCTTCGAAAAATTCAACTCAATTAATAAAATTTCAATAAACAGCAATTTTGAATTACTGAGCATTTAATAACGCCACTAATTGAAAGATAAATCATGGTTACAGTCATTCCTGTTTTGATAACCAGATTAAACATGAAACAAATAATGATATACTTAAATGAATTTTATTATTTTCTAACTCTCAGGCATTAATAAAAATTAATAAATATTACACATGAAAACGATTTACATTTATTTGATACTTTTTTTTGTAGTGCAATCAGCTCAAAGTCAAACTCCGACACTCTACAAAGACATTTTTAATTATACCAATTTCAGTTCTATTTCCGGGGAAGCGGAATATACTACTGTTGGAAGCATTGTATTTTTTACTGCCACAGAACCATCAGTGGGCCTTTTTGGAAAAGAACTTTACAAAACCGATGGTACTACGGCAGGAACTGTTTTAGTAAAGGACATCATGCCCGGAACAGGTGCTTCCGGACCTGCCGGACTTACCGAAATGAATGGCCTGCTCTACTTTTCAGCATCTTCACCAAATGTAGGAAATGAATTAATGAAAAGTGATGGCACAGATGCCGGCACTGTGTTGGTAAAAGATATTAATCCTGCTGCAGGCAATTCTTATCCTACCCAACTTACCAATGTAAATGGCGTGCTTTATTTTGTAGCGAACAACGGAGTTACCGGCAACGAATTATGGAAAAGTGATGGAACAACGGCAGGTACTGTTTTGGTGAAAGATATCAATCCTAATTATGCAACTTCAGGAGCTAACAGGCTGACTGCTGTGGGTAATACAATCTTTTTTTATGCGACTGATGGTACCAATGGATACGAACTATGGAAAAGCGATGGCACAGAGGCAGGCACCGTAATGGTAAAAGATATTAACCCCGGAAGTGCAAGTTCAGCTCCTAATTATCTTACCAATCTTAATGGTACATTATATTTCTCTGCAACCGATGGCACTTCGGGTAGTGAATTATGGAAGAGCGACGGAACAGCAGCAGGTACCGTAATGGTTAAAGATGAATCACCTACTGCAGCTTCCCCAATAAATTTATATGTCTTTGGTAATAATATTTTTTATACAGCTTTTTCAGGCGATAATACAACGGGTTACGAACTTTGGAAATCAGATGGAACTGCAGCAGGTACCATGATGGTAAAAAATATCAATCCCGGAAGTTCGAGTTCACAGCCTACAGACTTTTTGGCAGCAGGAGGTACTTTATATTTTACTGCAGGTACCAATAATGAAGGGCGTGAGCTTTGGAAAACAGATGGAACCGATGCAGGAACCGTCATGGTAAAAGACCTCGATCCCGGTTCAGGTAGCAGCACTCCGGCTAACTTTACTTCGTTTAATGGAAAACTATATTTTAAAACTTCAGGAAACGTAAATGCTCTTTGGAAATCTGATGGAACTAATGCCGGTACCATTAAAGTAAATGATGCAGTAATTGGTCAGGGCACTTTTAATGATATCAAGACAGGGCCAAACAAAATATTTTTTACTTACAATGGATATAAAGCGGGATACCCTTCTACAGCTACAGGTGCTGAACCCTGGGTGAGCGATGGTACAGATGCAGGTACTGTTTTATTAAAAGATATCAATACAAGGAACAGTACCTCCAATCCTTATTCCTTTTGTAAGATTGGCAATATAATTTATTTCAAAGCATCGGATGGAATTACCGGCAACGAACTTTGGAAAACAGATGGCACCGAAGCAGGTACTGTTTTGGTTAAAGATATCAGGCTGGGTACTGGCAACAGCGACCCGGTTTATCTCACCAATCTAAATGGTATATTATATTTTTCAGCAACGGATGGCACATCAGGTTTAGAATTATGGAAGAGTGACGGTACCACTGCAGGTACCGTTCTGGTGAAAGATATTTATACCGGGGCAACTGCTTCCAGCATCAACTCACTAACAGTCTTTAATAATACTTTATATTTTTCTGCTTTAAGTTCCGGTGTTGGTCGTGAGTTATGGAAGAGCGATGGCACAGAAGCCGGCACAGTAATAGTAAAAGATATTGTTACAGGTGCATTGAATTCTAATCCTAATAAATTGACCGTTTCAAACGGGATACTATTTTTTACAGCACAAAATGGTTCTAATACCGATGAAGAACTTTGGAAGACCGACGGTACTGACGCAGGAACAGTGAGGGTAAAAGACATTTATCCAGGAACAACCGGCTCCATCCCAAACCAGCTTACCAACTTTAATAACAAACTATATTTTTCTGCAACGGATAATACAGAAGGAAATGAATTGTGGACCAGTGATGGAACAGATGCAGGAACCGTACTTTTTAAAAGTCTTGTAACGGGTACAAATAGTGGTTCTCCAAAAAATTTTAAAGTAATTAACAACACACTGTATTTTGGTGGAGGTGGGCCTGGTGGTGTGGCAATTTGGAAATCCGATGGTACCACTGCTGGCACAACGGTCGTGAAATATACATCCTCTAACGGAAGTACGTTTCCGGCAGAATTTACATTATCGAATAACCAGATTTTCTTTACAGCTATTGCAAACGGCCTGGAGAAAGAGTTATGGAAAACCGATGGTACCGACGCAGGTACTGTATTGGTTAAAGATATTTTACCGGGAAGCCTGAGTTCAAATGTTGAGTTTCTAACTGATTTTAAAGGCACATTATATTTTAAGGCAAGAGGTGATGTTGCCAGAAAAGAATTATGGAAGAGTGATGGAACTGAAGCAGGAACAGTAAGCATGGATCTGAACACAATAGAAGGCTCTGATCCTTATGAATTAACGGTTGTGGGCGATATGATGATCTTTACTGCCAACGATTTTTATAAAGGATTTGAAATGTGGAAAATTGTGAATTCATCTACTCCTTTAAACCTGCTCAACTTTACTGCTCAAAAAGACAAGCAAAGGGTGATATTGAACTGGGAAACCAGCAATGAAATCAATACTTCACATTTTGAAATAGAGAGATCAGTAAATTCATCCTTTACAAAAATTGGGGATATTCCTGCTCTAAATAGTGCCGGGGAACACAATTATAAAATGTACGATGAACATCCCGAAAAGGGAGTGAATTTTTATCGGTTGAAAATGATTGATATTGATGGCCACTTTACTTATAGCGTTATTAGAAGAATAGTTTTTAATAATCCTGAACAAATGTACATTTCACCCAATCCTGCAAGTAATGAAATTAAAATAAGTAATGTAGATTCATATCACTTGCTGCAGGTTATTGATGCTTCAGGCAGAACGGTGCTACTCAAAAAATTAACAGGTAGTGAAGAAATAATAGATATCAAAAAGCTAATTCCCGGTGTCTATGTTTTACGCCTTACGGGAGACAACAATCAAAAATCATTGCCATTTGTAAAACAATAAATAAAACTTTATTGGAGAGCTACAGGATAACACTTTTTTTCCTGTAGCTTTTTTTGTTTTTAAATGTAATTGTAAATTAATATTCCTGTATTTATTAAAATTAGGTTTGCGGAATAGCAGAGACCGATATACAAATGCTTCCAGGAGACAATGCTGGCATAATAATTACGGTATTTTAAATGATACCCACACGCTTGTAAAAGAATTAATTTAAAAAGTTACTTAAATATTACTTTTTGTAATTTTATATGTTGTATCGTGGTTATATGGAACTAAAAATGAAAATTAATTAAGTTTATTTTCTTTAAAAATAAAGCATTGAATTACCTGGAATTAAAATACATACAATCTCACCTAAAAAAAAGGGAGCCCTTTTCTAATAAAGGAGATTATGGCCATGCGCTTATCATAGCAGGCAAAAAGGGTTATATGGGCGCTGCCGTTATAGCATCCAAAGCATGTATAAGATCGGGTGTGGGTTTGTTAACAGTTTCTGTTCCCTCAGAGGAAAGATTTATTTTACAAACAACTGTGCCGGAAGCCATGTTGTTGATGAGAGAAGACGATCAGGACAATTTTAAAAAATTTACTGCAGTAGGTATAGGGCCGGGTATGGGTATTGATGCTGCTGCTGAAGAATTGCTTTTGAAAATAATGACAACATGTAAAACACCATTGGTATTGGATGCTGATGCACTTACGATCATATCACACAATAAAGAACTTTTTAATAAAATTCCTGAGCACACAATGATTACACCACATGCCGGTGAATTTGACAGGCTTTTTGGAAAACATAAAAATAATGAAGAGCGGGTGCATACCGCCGCTCAGCAAGCGAAGGAATATAGAATCATAATCGTATTAAAAGGCCATCACACCGCAATCATTTCACCCGAAAAAATATCGTATAACACTACGGGCAATGCAGGCCTTGCAAAAGGTGGATCGGGTGATGCTTTAACTGGAGTAATTACTTCATTTTTGGCACAAGGCTATTCTACATCCGTTGCAGCAGAAATAGCTGTGTACTTACATGGCCTGGCTGCAGATATTACCTTGCAATCACAATCAATGGAAAGTATGATCATAACAGATGTTATTGATTATTTTGCTGATGCTTTTAAAGAAATTTGCCAATAAAACAATTGAATTTTTTTTTGAAAGGCTTTGATGCATGAACAGTCCAGGTATAAAATTTACAGGGTACTTATTGTAATGCTCGCTTGTAATGTAAGATACAAGTTAAGTATCTTCTTACTTAATCAAGATACAGCACAACAATTTCTTAGCTTGATAAGTAAAAGCCTTGTTTGGGGTAATAATTTCATTGTTTCATCCTGTATTTTAATACGCCTGGTTTTAATTTACTTAAATTTATTCTGCAAAACCATTAATGTATATAAGACCTGTTAGATAAATAAAATAAAAAAAAGTAATCGAAATTCTAATAGGCTCTTTTGCAAACATGGCTGTATCCTTGCAAGTTGCTCACTGAAAGATTTATACCTGCCCCCTTTTTGAAACTGTCATTTAGGGCAATGCATCATTTTCAAAGTCTTATTTAAAACCAACCTGCCTGCCATGGTTAGCAGGGGCAATTTTTATAATAAAAAAAGTAGCATAACATACAAACTAAAATACATTCAATATGAGCAACTCAAATCAATCAAAAAGCAACAACAATTTTAGCCTGGGTTCTGTAAAAGAAGCAATCCAGGAAAAGAATCAACTGTTTGCCGCCGCCATGGCAAAGGGCGATGCAGCAGGAGTAGCTGCCTGCTATACCATAGATGCCGAATTTATGGCGCCTGGCGCTCCCTCTGTTCAAGGCCGTACAAATATACAGGCCGCTATTGCAGGCTTTATTGCACAGGGTTTTACAGAATATACCGTTGTGGAAACAATCGTTTATGGAAACATTGATGTAGTAGGCGTGCAGGAAGCCTACACTCTAAGCCAACCTGGCGGTGTAAATAAAGATGTTGGTAAATCTATCCAGCTTTGGAAGCAGGAGGATAATTCCTGGAAAATTTTCAGGGATTGTTTTAATTCTGATTTAACGGCATAACGCACAATTAACAATTAACAATTATCAATTAACAATTACTATGCTTCATACAGATAAAAAACATGCCATTGAATTTGCCAATAAATTATTGCAAACCCATTTAAAACAACCTGATGAAACAAGGATAAAACTAAAAGGCTCCGGCGCCGATAGTATCGAAGCTATGTTTCCGGGTACAAGGGGCGATAATTTTATTTACATGCAGGAGCTGATGCTGCTTGCATTGCAAGGGAATATTGATTCCCGAAAAAATTATTTTCCCAACGATCCAGATTATCTTGATAAAGACATTCAAAAATCAAAACCCTTTATTGATACGATGGTAATGATGGGCCTTGAATATGATAATCTCATTAATGAATTAAAAGGCTCCGGTGCATTTTTTAGTATGCGTACCATTGGCCACATGCTTTGGGATACCACGCTTCCTGGCATACTTGGCTATTTTGCTGCCTTGCTGTACAATCAAAATAATGTAGCTGCTGAAGCATCGCCGGTTACTACGATTATGGAAATGTATGTAGGCAATGAATTGTGTAAATTATTGGGGTACAAAATTAATCCCATCGGCGCCAGCGATTTTCAATTATTAGATAACCAGGTAACAGGGTGGGGGCATATTACCTGCGATGGTTCTGTGGCTAACCTGGAAGGCTTGTGGATGGCAAGGAATCTAAAATTTTATCCGGTAAGTGTAAAAGCTGCTATTGAAAATGATTCAGTTTTGGCAAATTGCAAAAGCTTCCAGGTTACTTTATTAGATGGCAAATCTGTATCACTGCTGGCTTTAGATGATTGGGCATTGGTAAACTTACCCATTGATGAAATATTAAAAATACCCAACAAAATTGCTGCACAATACCAAATAGATATTACCACCGTAAGCAATGCCATTGCTAATTTCACGGTTCAAAATATTGGCTACCACGATATCCTTTCAAAATATTTACCTGGCATTTTAAACACACCCGTTTCATTGTGTTCGGCTACCAGGCATTACTCCTGGCCCAAAGGCGCAGCTATATTGGGTATTGGCGCTGCTAACATGATAAGCATACCGGTAGATAAAAAGGCCAGGATGGACCTGACTGCTTTTACAGCCATGCTGGATAATTGCCTGCAGAAAAAAATTCCGGTGATGAATGTAGTAGCAATTATTGGCACTACAGAAGAAAGCGCTGTAGATCCCTTAAAAGATGTGTTAGCCATTCGGGAAACATATCGTAAAAAAGGAATGGAGTTTGCCATACATGCAGATGCCGCATGGGGCGGTTATTACAAAACCATGCTCAATAGTAGTGACGAAAGTAACCCTGCCTTTTTTAAACACATCAGCGAAAAAGCTATGATGGCATTACCAATGAGTGCCTATGTAACGGAACAATACAAAGTGTTGCAATTAGCTGATTCTATCACCATTGATCCGCATAAATCAGGGTATGTGCCGTATCCGGCAGGAGGCTTGTGTTACCGGAATTCTGCTATGCGTAATTTGGTATCTTTTACCGCACCGGTTGTTTATCATGGCGGGGTTGACCCTACTGTGGGTGTGTATGGAGTAGAAGGTTCTAAGCCCGGTGCAGCAGCATCAGCAGTTTATTTTAGCCATAAAATGATCAGGCCCAATACGGATGGATATGGTAAAATTTCAGGCGATTGTTATTTTAATGCAAAAAGATTGTATGCTGCATTGGTTTGTTTAAATATTGCCCAGCAACCGTTTTTTATTGTGCCATTAGTACCAATACCTGCCATAGAACAACGTCAAAATCCGGCCGATGTACAAAAGCAATATGAATTTATCAGGGACAGGATTGTAAACGTAAGCAACGAAACTTTGATAGCCGATACAGAAGCCTTTGCATTGTTTAAAGAATTGGGCGGCGACCAAACCATCATAACTTATATGTATAATTTTTATAACAATGATAATAGTGTAAATAGCGATATGGCCAAAGTGAATGCATTGAACGATGCGATCTACCGGGCATTTAGCTTTAGCGACAAACCCGGAGATACAGAGCATATCCCGGAAATTGTAGTGACCTCTTCCTCTTTTACCCGTGGAAATTATGGCAATGTATTAATGGATGATTTGCGTACAAGGCTTGGCGTTACAAATGGATACGATGATTCTATCAATTTTATTATTTCTACCATTATGAACCCCTGGCTTACCAATACCGTACAAGGTTCTTTTATACCCTCCCTTATTGAAATTATCACCCGGAATGTAAATGCCATTGTTACAAAAATAAAATCAGGGCAATGAACCGAATCATAAATTTTTAAAACCAAATTATCATGATAGCAAAAAATATTTATGGCGAAAATATGGATCAAATAAAATCTAAATTTTCAAAAGCCACTTCTGATGGATTTGCGCCTACGCTTGCCATTGTATTTTGTTCCATTACCCAGGAAAGGCAAGGGTTGGTTGATTTTTTCAATGAAAAAAAAGTGGATGTGTTTGGATCCACCACAGCGGGTGAGATCATTGATTCTGAAGTAATGGAAAAATCAACAGTCATCATGCTGCTCAACATGAACAAGGCGCATTATAAAATTTTTACTGAGGCGTCTGCAGATACATACAAGGTATCTAATGATATGGCCATTTTTGCCAAAGCATCTTTTGCCAACCCTTCCGTAATTGTTATTTCAAGCGGGCTAACCATTGATGCGGAGCAAATCATAAAAGGGGTGCAGGATTGTGATGCAACACTGCCTTTATATGGCGGGCTTGCAGCCGATGATTTAACCATGAAAGGGTCATTTGTGTTTAGCAATCATTTTGAAACTTCAAATGGAATAATTGGTTTGATATTGGATAATGATAAAATAAATGTGAAAGGCCTTGCCACCAGCGGCTGGGATAATATAGGTATCGAAAAAGTAATTACCAAATCGGTGGGCAATGTAGTTTACACGATTGATGATGAACCGGCAGTGGATGTTTTTGTAAACTATTTTCAGTTTACTGAAAGTGTTGACAACACGGCTGAGATCATTGCACAAAATTTTGCACAATATCCCCTTCAAATGACTAAAGAAAACGGCAATGTGGTGCTCAGGGCGCCATTGATGGTTGATATAGAAAGCAGGGCCCTGATCTTTGCAGGTGGCATACCGCAAGGCAGTAAAGTAAAATTTTCTGTGCAGCCGGGCTTTGATTTGATTGAAAAAACAGCCGAACGGATTACTGCGCTTAAGACCGGTATTCCTGAGGCTGATGCATTGATCATGTTTTCCTGCAAAGCAAGGCACATGGCTTTAGGGCCAATGACAGGCGATGAAGCTGATAAAATAAGAGGTATTTGGAACAAGCCGTTGATTGGCTTTTTTACGTATGGCGAAATTGGCGCTGCCAAAAATTGCACTTGTGAATTCCATAACGAAACATGCTCAATGGTTATTTTACAGGAAAAAAATTAATTGCTTACATTTAATCATTAAACCTTTTAAAGTTTGTTGGAGCAACTAATAAAAATTGTTGATGAAATAACGCTTTCAGAAGAGCAGCGGGAATCGCTTTTTTTAGAAATAAAAGCGATCAAAAAAAAGTTGGAGGTGGCAGAATTTAAATACAACCGTACACTACATGATAAAGCCGCCATCACCAATGTATTAAATGCAAGCATCAAGGAAATTGAAAAACAGAAAAAAAATATTGAAGATGCAAAAAATGTAATTGACAGGAACCTTGCTGAACTGGATAAGCAAAAAAAATTGACAGAAGAAAAAAATGTTGAATTGAATGAAGCCATGACGATTCTGAAAGAAGCGCAGGAGCAACTGGTACAATCAGAAAAAATGGCATCACTCGGCCAATTGACAGCAGGCGTAGCACATGAGATAAATAACCCGATTAATTTTGTATCGGCCAACATCAAACCATTAAAAGAAGATTTAGCAGAAATTATGCAGTGCATTCAATTATACGAACAGGCCATTACAGAAAATAAACTGGAAACATTTTTTGAAAAGGTGGAGGAATATAAGAATAAGACAGGCATCTCGTTTTCGATAGAAGAAGTGAAAAGCTTGCTGCGAGGGATTGAGGAAGGTGCAGCAAGGACTTCAGAGATTGTAAAAGGGTTGCGCAATTTTTCAAGGCTCGATCAGAATGTGGTAAAGAAAACGAATTTAAACGAGGGCATTGAATCAACACTGGCTTTGCTTCATAGCGCTTATAAAGATAGGGTGGAAATTGTAAAAGACCTGGGCCAGATACCGGAAGTGGACTGCTTGCCAGGGCAACTGAACCAGGTGTTCATGAATATTATTTCTAACGCAGTGCAAGCTATACCCGGCGAAGGAAAAATATTTATAAAAACATGGGCTACTGATAACCTTGTGAAAATATCAATTAAAGATACCGGTCCGGGAATGAGTGATGAAACAAAGAAAAAAATATTCGACCCTTTTTTTACCACCAAAGATGTGGGTAAAGGAACAGGACTTGGTTTATCCATTAGCTATGGTATCATACAAAAGCACAATGGCAAGATAGAAGTGGAATCAGTAAAAGGAGAAGGCGCTGTATTTATCATTACACTTCCTATCCAGCAAATAAAAAATGAAAAATTAAACACACTATAAAGAAAATGGAATCAAAAGATAACCAAGACTTTAATATTTTATATGTAGATGACGAAGAAAATAATCTTACTTCATTCAGGGCAGCTTTGCGCAGGTACTACAATATCTTTACAGCCCAAAATGGTGCTGAAGGTATGGAGATCATTAAAAATAATGATATACATGTAATTGTAACCGATCAGCGGATGCCGGGTATGACGGGCGTGCAATTCTTGCAACGAATACCCGACGAGCCGGATAATGTTCGCATGATATTAACCGGCTTCAGCGATATAGAAGCAATTATTGAAGCCATTAATACGGGTAAAGTGTACCGCTACATTACAAAGCCATGGGATAAAGATGAATTAAAAATTACGATTGATAATGCATTGGAGGCCGTGAGGCTGCGGAGAGATAATAAGCACCTGATATCTGTTTTAAAAGAAAGCAATGACAACCTGGAGCAAAAAGTAAAGCAACGTACCATTGAAATAGAAAAAAAATCAATTTTACTGGAAGCTGAAAAAGAAAAGTCTGAAAAATTATTATTAAACATCCTGCCAGAAGAAATTGCAGAAGAATTAAAGCGATTTGGAAAATCTTATGCCCGCAAACATGAGCAGGTGAGTGTGATGTTTACTGATATAAAAAGCTTTACTTCCATATCAGAAACCATGATGCCCGATGTTTTGATCACCCAACTTGATGAAATTTTTCGTGGCTTCGATTATATTATTGAAAAGCATGGAATGGAAAAGATAAAAACCATTGGCGACTGTTATATGTGTGCTGCTGGTTTGCCTACGGAACGGGATGACAATGCAGTTATAACCGTAAATGCAGCACTTGATATCCTTGAATTCATGAGCGGTTATAATACCACCAAAAAAATACAAGGATTACAGGAATTTGAAGTTAGGATTGGCATTCATACCGGGCCGGTAATTGCAGGCGTGGTAGGCATTACCAAATTTGCTTATGATATATGGGGCAATACGGTGAATGTAGCATCGCAAATGGAACATCACAGCCTACCGGGAAAGATCAATATTTCATATCAAACCTTTTCTTTGATTGAACAGCTTTTTGATTGTGAATGCCGCGGAAAAATAGCAACAAAAAGCAAAGAGGAAATAGAGATGTATTTTTTAAAAGGTAAAAAATAAGGTATCTATTGCATCGGCATACTTTCATAGTACATAAATCAAGGTCATTTTTTAATGAAAAAAACACAAAATGAAACGTGTACATTATTTAATTTTTATTGCCATGATTATTGCAAACAGTTTCTTCTTTTGTGCATGTAATACCCCGCAAAACAACAATGAAAATATTAAGCAAAATGTATTGATGACTGATACCGCCGTTACCAATCCCCTCTTTACCATTGCGCCCATACAATTTGCAGATTCTTCCGAAAAAGCATTTAAATTAATGGCCGCTTTTAATTTTGAAGCATGGGCCAAAATGCTTGCAGATACGGTGGTTTATAGTTTTCCGGATGGCGATGCAGTAACCCGTACTACGCTTCATGGAAAAAATACTTTAATCAACTGGTGGAAAATCTGGAAAGTTACTTCAGGAATCCAATCAATGACAATGAATGCTTTTAACCATGTTCCTATAAATGTTATTTCTCAACCCCGTGATGGTTTCCCGATGGGCATTTACGATCTTGTTTATTTTACAAATACACTGGTTTTTAAAAACAAGCCAGTTGGCCTGCGGATGAATTTTTCTGTTCATTTTAATGCCGATAAAAAAATTGATCACTATGCATCCTACTATGACAGGAATGTAATTATTGAGGCAGCCGGAAATAATTTGTTGAAAAAATAATACCAACGCAATCACTTATGAATTGAAAGTTATTTTTTTTAAAATAAAAAAATAGAAGTAAACCCATCATAAAACATTTTTGATTCCTAAATCTTCCTATAAGTGTTTCAAAATATTTGCTTCCTGCGAAAGCGGGATGGTTTCTGTTTTACGCAAAACACTGCTTTTAAAACAGCGGCTTTATAAAACTTTAAGCTTTCCATTTAAAACCTTTTCTTTCCAGATAAATAATTTCCCTGTTCGGACACCTAATTGCCTCTTTCGTCCTTAAAATAACACTTCACCTGAATCTTTAAAGTAAGTTTATCCTGTTAATTCAATTCCTGTCCGGAAAAGCTGAAATACCAGTCATTATACAAAATGACCGGTTGCATTATAACCAGTGAAATTTTACCTGAAATTTTCAAAAGGGAGATATCCTTATATTTTAAACTAAAAACAAAAAAAGATGAAAAAATTATTTTCCATGTTCATCATTGTATTAATGATAACTGGTTGTAACTCCTCTGACCAAAAGAGTGAAACTAAACCTGAGAATGACGGTGCCAGCACAAAAGCTGCAGAAGATATGAATGCTGCATACGAGGCCAACCTGGCAGCGTACAAAAAACAAATAACAGCATTTGAAAATAAAGATATGGATGCGTGGTCTGCAACGATTGCCGATGATGCCCGGTGGTCTTCTCCTGCTTTTGGAGATACAGTTACAACGAGAGCACATTGGGTAGAATCCATCAAATGGATTTTTGACAACATGAATAACCTTCATTTAACAAATGCACAGTTTTTACCGGGCGTGGACACAGCAACTTTAAAACCTGATGGGAGTATGAGGTATTATGGCACATGGAATGGTACTTACAAATCAGGAAAACAAGTGAGTGTAAAATTTTATGGCACTTATGATTTCAACAGCGATCACAAAGTTATCTCCGGTAATGATTTCTATGACATCGGCGGAATGATGAATGCTATGAAACAGTAGTAAAATTTGCTTCTATATTTAAAAATAAATTTGACCACAAATTTATATTGTGGGCAGATTCTAAGAAGACTTATAAGGAGAGAAAATAAAAATAAAATAAAAATATAAAAATGAAAAAGAGTATCAAACAACTGCTCATGTTATTAATTGGTGGGGCTTTGCTCACGGCTTGCAATAACGCAGGTACATCTTCAGATAATGCTTCAAAAGATGCTGCCCCGGTTACTGCTAACGAACAAAAAATGGATTATCCATACAGCATAGAGCATCCGGATAATTGGCAAACCGGTAGCCAGCAGAATACATTGAATGTATTAAAAGCACTCAAGTCATGGGAAAACAAAAACATGGATGAAAGCATTACTTATTTTGGAGATTCTGTTGAAGTAGCGTTTGATGGTATTGATAAAAAAGTTTCAAGAGATACATTAAAGACATGGATAACACCCCAATCTAAAGTCATCAATCAATCTGTAAAGATGCAAGACTGGGAATCTGTTATTTCTAAAGATGGAAAAACTGAGTATGTAACTCTTTGGTACAGGGAGTATGTAGAAACTGCAAAAGGTAAAGATTCGGTGGACATTGTTGATGATCTTAAAATGAAAGATGGAAAAATTATTGGCTTAAGCCAATATACCCGGAAGTTACATTAAAAAATAATCATTCGGTAGATGGCTCATAAATTTTATGAGCCATCTACTTACAGGCTATTCATGTAAACTTTTCAATAATGTATTTTCCATTTTGGTGTAACTTCTACCAGGAGAATTTTACTTATTAAAAGAGCGGGGTTTAAAAACTTAAAAAATATATGATAGTATGAACCCAATTCATTCATTAAAAATAAAAAAAGGTCTGCCGGCACTTTCTGAAAATACTATTTTACGGTATTTCAATTTTATTGCCCTTTATTTTGCGCAAGGAGTTCCCGAAGGAATGTTGTTTTTTGGAATCCCCGCCTGGATGGCCATGAACGGGAAATCGGCCGGTGAAATTGCCGGTTTTGCCATTGCCTGCGGATTGCCCTGGAGTTTTAAGTTTATTGTCGCACCTATGATGGATCGCTATACCATATTATCAATGGGCCGTAAAAGGCCCTGGGTAATTTTTGGACAATTGGGATTAATGACAAGTTTTATTATAATGGCATTTATTCCCGACCCATTAAATAATTTAAACCAATTAATGATTGCCGGATTTGTAGTTTCCTTTTTTGGTTCCTTTCAGGATGTAGCTACAGATAGTATGGCGGTAGATATTATTCCTGTACAAGAACAAGCACGTGCAAACGGATTTATGTGGGGTTCAAAAATTATTGGAATATCATCTTCGCTGTCTTTGGGAAGTTGGCTTTTAAACAAATATAATTTTACAATCTCTATTTCAATGCTATCTGTTTTTATTGGAATTATTATGTTAGTTCCTATTTTTTTAAAAGAAAGACCCGGCGAAAAAACGATGCCCTGGACCCAAGGAAAAGCCTCGCCAGAATCTAAAAAAATGCAATTGACGAACTGGAATACAATATTCAATTCCTTATACAAAGTTTTCCGTTTAAAGAATTCTTTACTAATGGCAACCATTGGTTTTATATCTCTTGGCAGCATCAATTACATGGATGTATTGTTACCAATTTTTACCGTAAAAGCTTTAGGCTGGACTAACCTTACCTATTCCCAATTTTTTGCAACTGCCTCTGTAATAGGTGGTATTAGCGGAATGTTAATAGGTGGTATTTTGATTGATAAGTTTGGTAAAAAACGAATGATGAACATCTATTTTTCTTGCATAATATGTTCAACAGTTACATTCGTAAGTTTAAAATCGTACTGGGCTAATTACTACTTTATTTATTCCTTTATGGTTGTGTATGTTATTTTAAATGTATTTGCAACCATTGGCATTTTCGCATTTGCAATGCAATGTTGCTGGAAAAAGGTTTCAGCTTCTCAATTCACTTTATACATGACCATTTGCAATCTCGGAAGGATTGCCTTAGCTGCCTTAATTGGCCCGGTAAGAGCTCATTTTAATTGGGAAATCTCATTACTGGGTTATCCAATATTCATTTTAATTATTTTTATTTTATTTCAATTTTTAAATTTAGAAAGTCATACAAAAAGCATTGAACATTTAGAAAACAGGGAATTTGAAACTGAGGTAATTAAATTATCAGTAATTAGAAATTAATAAAACAACCGCTGCTTTGGTAGGTAGCATATCAATACAACTAAATTTAAATTATGAAAACTGATAAAATATGCAAAAACAATCGGACAATCTGAATGCATTAATTGCTGCGCCACAACATCACCGGCTATTATTTGAAAATACATACGTCCGGGTGTTAGATACAAATATTCCGCAGGTGAAAAAACCAACGTGCATACAGATTGTTATCCTGCATCTATGTACTTTATAAGCCTGAGTGATTTCATCATGTATGATGCAGATGAAAATGTATTATTGGATTCACGATCGCTCGAAAAAATGCCTTCGCCAGATTCTGTTGTTTGGAGCAGTCCTTTGCCGGTATATGCGTTGGAAAATGTGGGTAAAAATGACTTGCGTGCAATAAGTGTTGAAATAAAAATAATTTAGTAAGTAAAAGTTGATAGAATTTTCTATTTATAACAAATTCTACATAATCAATAACTAAAAAATAAAAAACAATGAACAGATTAATATCAATCGCAACAACAACTTTTATTTCATTCATTTTTTTTACCGGATGCAGTACTAATGGTACACAAGCTGTAACACAGGAAACACAAGCTAAACCAGTAGTTAATGAAACTCCGGAGTATTATAACTTCCGCCCTACGCTCGAGCATGAATACGGCTATACACATGCGGTAAAAATTGGCAATCATATTAAAATCTCCGGAGCGGTAAGTATGGATGACAAGGGTACGCTGGTAGCACCTGGGGACCTGGAGCAACAAATGAAAAATTGCTATAGTGATTTAGAAAAAATATTAGCTCACTACGGCTGCAATTTTGATAATGTGTATTCTGAAAATATTTTTACAACGGATATGGCAGGTTTTATAAAAGTAGCAGGAACCCGTAATAGCATTTATAAGAAACAATTCCCCACCGGTAATTGGATTGAAGTAAAAGGTTTGGCATTGGAAGGACAATTGATCGAAATTGATATGGAAGCGCTTAAAACTATAAGATGAAAATAAAAGTATTAATAATTTGTTGCCTGCAAACCTTCTCTAAAATACAATAACTATGCTGTATAAATTAATTATAGGAAAAAAATACATTGTGCTTATATGCCTGCACTTATTTTTATATCCAACCATTTTAAATGCTCAGGATATATCATCATCACTTGACAAGTACATGAAAGCTGAATCTTTGTTGTATGGCTTCAATGGAAACGTACTGGTTGCAAAGGCCGGGAAAATAATTTACCAAAACTCTTTTGGGTTGGCAGATTATTTTACAAAGAAAAAACTTGATAAAAACAGTGTTTTTGATATTGGCTCTATTGCAAAGGAGTTTACGGCTGCAGGTATTTTAATGTTGAAAGATAAGGGGATGTTATCACTTTCAGATTCACTCGGTAAATTATTACCACAACTTCCTTACGCCAGTGTGACGGTTCGGCAATTACTCACGCATACATCGGGCATGACTGATGGCTATGACCTCGTAGAAGAATTTTTTGACCATAATAAGATTGCTACAAATGATGATCTTTTAGAACTATTGGAAACAAAAAAAACGGCCTTATATTTTAAGCCGGGCGAAGATTTGGCCTATTCCGGAACTGGTTTCAATCTGCTGGCATGCATCATTGAAAAAATATCAGGTGATACTTACCGGGATTATATGAGTAAGAATATTTTTAATCCGCTCGGGATGAGCCACTCCATGGTTGCTAATTTTCCACGGCCGGTGGGCAAAATTCCCAATTATGCCAATGGTTTTATCTACAACGATAGTCTTAAAAAATACTTGCGTGCAGACAGTTTGTATATTGATTGGGCCACTTATTTCAGTGGTATTACAGGTGAAGGAATGATTGTAACAACTGCTGATGACCTGTTGAAATGGGACCGTGCTTTACAGAAAAATACATTGCTTTCTGCAGCTACGCAAAAGGAGATGCTAAGCATACAGGCAGTTAAGAAAACTTTCCCCTTTGTACAATTTGGTTTTGGAATGAGAGTAGGTGAGAATCAAATGGGAAATTATAATTTTCACAATGGCTGGTTTCCCGGCTACAAGAGTATGCACATGCATTATGTAACAGGAGATATTACAGTAATTGTATTATCAAACAATGAATCGCAGTCAGAATTTATTGCCGATGGTTTGGCTACCATTGCTTCAGGTAAAGAAATTGTGCCGATCTCGGTTCATAAAGAAAGGTTGATAAAAGAACCGCTTTATCAATACACCGGGAAATATATGATGCCACTTACACTGCCGCCATATATGACTAATTTCCCGGTTGAAATTATCCTCAAAAATAACGCACTTTATATTCATCCCTTTAGAGGTAAAGACATAAAACTTAAAGCTGAAACAAGTAGTAAGTTTTTTTATGGCAATGGCACCGATCAACAAATAATTTTTCAAAAAAACAGGAGAGCAAATACTTACAAAGTGTGGCATGTAGCCTGGGGTGTTAAAAAAGAAATTAAAAAAATATAGACGAAATTTGATAGAAAACTTTTATGGGCTTTTAAAACAAGTGAAGAAAATTAAAGAAAATAAATTAAAAATGCTCATAAAAAAAATAGATGCATGGTTAGAAAGAATCATCGAGTTTCCTGGCTTTCCCCAATCTTAAACTTTACTATCGGGCAAGTATTATAAATGAAAAATTACTGGAACAGAAAAATGAAAAAAACTTTGATAAAAAATAAACGGTGGCAGGATTAGGGCAAAAATAGAACCTTTTGCTAAAATATTTGCAGCTCCATTTTGGTTCTTGTCAATTGAAAACATAAAGGATTTATTTTTATGATTGCTTTGCAAAGATCCTAAAATGTAAAAAAAGTAAAATCGAAAATAGATATGGGATTTAAAAATTAAAACTATGGCAATGAGAAAAATAATTATTCCAATAGTTGTTATGCTACTAATATTGGCAGCTTGCAATCTTTCAACAAATAAAAAAGAAATGAAACAAAATATCGATAAAGATTTTGGCGAAAAATATGCAGCGGCCTGGTCGGGGCAAAATGCAGCTGCACATGCTAATTTTTTTGCGCCAAACGGCGCTCAAATTGTTAATAACGGAACGCCTGCAATGGGGCATGACGCTATTGCAAAAGTTGCACAAGGGTTTATGACAGCATTCCCCGATATGCTGGTCGTATGCGATAGTTTGCCTACCACAGTAAAAGGAGTTGAGTTCCACTGGACACTAACGGGAACGAATACAGGCCCGGATGGCACAGGCAAAAAAATTCACATTAGTGGTGTTGAAATTTTACAATTTAATAGTGAAGGTTTGATTACAGAATCTAATGGTAGTTTTGATGAGCAGGAATACAATAGGCAATTAAAGGAATGAGTAGAGAAATAAAAATCGCTTCATGGTTCGTGAAGGCACAAGTTATTGCAGTGGATTTCATAAATAATTTTTTACAAAACGGGCTTATAGTTCGATTGTTTCTACCCAGCATAAAATACAATGAGAGTTTAAAAAAATTAAATTATTAACATGAAAGAAATATCATTCCTCTGCCTGTACTTAATTTGTATGAATTCGCTTGTTGCTCAAAACCGTGCAGACAATTCAACATACAACTCGCATGAGCTTTTCTCTCAAAACTTTAATCCATCGGCAGGTAATACTTTTCGCTCTGTAAATGGCGCACCTGGCAGCGCTTAAAATATACCAAACGAATCTTTGTTTCGTAAAACGTGGTTGATGAAGACAGTAACAAATAAGATAGGAGCGGACAAAAGGGTATAAAAAAATAAAGTAAAACCAGGGCTAAAAACAATATATCACTAAACAATTATTAAACTATTCTCAATTATGCGAACAACAATCTTTATTCTTTGCTTGCTGATACCTTTTTTATCAGTGCAAGCCCAATACAGTTATCCACCTACAAAAACGGTAGATAGCTCGGATACATATTTTGGCATCACCTATCAGGATCCCTACCGTTGGTTGGAACATATTGAAACGCCGGAAGTAGAAACCTGGTTTAGGCAACAGGCTAATTATACAGATGAGATATTAAATACTTTAAATGGTCGTGATGAGCTTATAGCCGAATGGAAAAAACTGGATAAGCTTACCCCTGCATCTTTTGGTTCATTTGCTTATGAAGATGGAAGATTATTTTACCGTAAAACATTACCCGGAGAAAATGTTGGTAAAATTTATTTCCGCCAGGGTATGAATGGTGTAGAGAAATTACTCTTTGACCCCATTAAATATATTCCAGGCAAAACACTTTCTGTACAAAGTATATCGCCAAGCTTTGATGGCAAAAAATTAGCCATTGCATATTCCGAACAAGGTGCGGAAGTATCAAATATTATCATACTTGATGTTGACTCCAAAAAGTTTTTAAAGGATATGATTCCCGCCACTGCAGGCTTTAGTGGCTGGGCGTTTGATAATAAATCATTTTTATACACATGGCTCAGGTCTGCCGATAGTAAAGACCCATCCTCAAGGCTTAGTCCTAAAGCAAAACTTCATGTATTAAATACAAATAATTCTACTGACGTTGATTATTTCAGCAATGAAAGTTATCCTGAATTAAAAATAGATCCCGCTGTTTATCCATACATAATGCTAAGTGAGGATGCAAAGAATTATGTTTTTTCAGGCTTAGGTACAGTTCAAAATGAAATGGAAATAAATTATGCCCCAATAACTGAATTTAATGCCTCAAAAATAAAATGGAAGACATTGTGTACTCCAGCTGATAAATTAGTGCGTGGTATTATTTTCAGAGGAGATGAAGGTTATGCCATTACTTATAACAATGCGAAAAATTATAAAGTAGTTGCCACCAGTTTAAAAATTCCCGATTGGAGTAACGCTACTACCATTGCGCCTGAACAAACCGGTAAAACAATTGAAAGGATTGCCAATTCAAAGGATTATTTGTTTATAACCTATAGTGATGGAATCAATTCTACCATTTCTAAATACAATTTTACGACAAAGAAAACCACTTCCATTAAATTACCCTTTACCGGTACTGCATATATATTCAGTATAGATACAAAATCTAATAACTGTTTGCTGTATATGACGTCATGGAACAAGCCCTTCACAGAATTTAATTACAATGCTGAAACGGATGCAATAACTTCTGGAAGTTTTAATAAGCCTGCTACTTATCCAAGAGCTTACCAGGACCTGGTAACAGAAGAAGTGGAAGTAAAAGGTCATGATGGTGTAATGATACCATTATCCATTGTACATAAAAAGGGAATAAAAATGGATGGCTCCAATGTTTGTTTTATGGATGCATATGGAGCGTATGGCATTAGTGCCATACCATATTTCAATGATATGGAAAATTCGCTTGCAGTGAAAGGGGTGGTTCTTGCCTATCCGCATGTAAGGGGCGGAAGTGAAAAAGGTGAAGCATGGTATAAAGCGGGTTATAAAACTACCAAACCCAATACCTGGAAAGATTTTATTAGTTGTGCCGAATACATGGTACAAAAAGGATATACTTCTCCAACTAAACTTGCAGGCACCGGAACAAGTGCCGGAGGTATTTTAATTAGCCGAAGTATCACAGAAAGACCGGATCTATTTGCAGCAGCCATTTGCAATGTTGGTTGTGCTAATGCTATGCGATTAGAATTCGGATCAAACGGGCCGGTAAATATTCCGGAATATGGCACTGTAAAAGACAGCATGGAATGCCTTGCATTATATGAAATGGATGGAGTACAACATGTGGTAAAAGGAACAAATTACCCTGCCGTTATTTGTGTTGGTGGCTGGAACGATCCACGGGTAGTAGCCTGGCAACCGGGAAAGTTTGCTGCTGCTTTACAAAATGCTTCTGCATCGGGGAAACCCGTATTGTTGAAAATAAATTATGATAATGGGCACTTTACAGAAGACAAAAATGTGACCTATGCCAATTTTGCAAATCAGTATGCTTTCGTAATGTGGCAATGTGGCCATCCTGATTTTCAACCAAAATAAAAATTCGGGAAAAGGCTTCAACTATTTCTTTGGGTATAAAAAAATGAAAATATGATAGCAAAATCAATCAAAGGAAAATCAACAGCAGAAATAAAAATTGCTTTGGAAAAATCGTTGACCGGGGGTTATAAACCAACTTTGGCCATCTGTTACGAGCCCACAGTTTCAATAAGCACAAAAAAAATAAATGATACCATAGAAATAAAAGTGGCAGACAATGGAAATGGCTTTCCACAAAATATTGTTGATAAAATTTTTCAACCTTTCTTCACTACAAAACCAACAGGAAAAGGAACTGGATTGGGTTTGAGTTTGAGTTATGATATTGTGAAAGCGCATGATGGGGAGATAAAGGTGGAGAGTAATGAAGGAGAAGGATCAATATTTACAATTCAGTTGCCTGTGATCTGAATCACTGATTAAAGAATTTAAAAGATGATTAGTAAGAAAGAATTAAACTTGCAAACTCAAAACTGTGAAATCTATAAATCTGATTAATCACCCGCAATATGCAGGAGAGGAGTGATTTCGGCCATTTTTCAAAATAGTAATAATTTATATTACATTTATATATTGAATGTCAAATTTAAAATATGCCCGCATACGGAATAGAAATTATCCTTAGTCGCCAGTTAGCCGATAGCCTTACGATGCCTGTATTCATTACTGATACGGTTGGCAACTTAATATTTTATAACACCCCTGCAGAAGAGACATTAGGACAACGATTTGAAGATACAGGCGAAATGCCGGTGGATGTATGGTCTGTAATTTTTAAACCTGTAGATGAATTTGCTAAACCTATCGTTCCCGGAGATTTGCCATTGGTGAAGACTTTGACAAACAGATTGCCTTACCATAAAACATTTTGGATTAAAAGCCTTCAGGGTCAACTGGAAAAAATTGAGCTTACCTCTTATCCAATTATCAGCAAGGAAAATGAATTTTTAGGAGCTGTTGCTATTTTTTGGAAAATAAAGGAAAATGAAAATTAAGTTATGCGGTGTAAGAGGTTCATTTCAAACCTCAGATGCCGAAACAAAAACCTTTGGAACAAGAACTTCCTGCACAATGGTAGTGGAAGATGGCGAGCTTTTAATATTAGATGCCGGTTCTGGTATTCAGCATTTCAATTCAATAAATTTTTCCGCTAAAAGAGTAGATATTTTATTAACACATCTGCACATGGATCATATTTTAGGCCTGGGGTTTTTTAGTCCATTTTTTATCCCAGAGCAGGAGGTACATATTTGGGGGCCCAAAACATCTTCCCAAAGCTTACGTACACGCTTAAGCAGGTATTTGTCTCCACCGCTATTTCCTGTTCTGCTCCGGGATCTCCCTTGCAATCTATTTTTCCATGAAATAGGAAATGCCGAATTTGAAATAAACCATTTTAAAATTAAATCCAACTATATTATTCACCCGGGACCCACTATAGGTTTTAGAGTTACAGGTAACCATTCCGTTTTTACTTACATGCCCGATCATGAACCGGCATTAGGGCGTAACGGTATGATAAGAAACCCTAAATGGATATCCGGATTTGATATTGCTTTAAATGCAGATATACTTTATCACGATGCACAATATACTTCTGAAGAATACCAGGGCAAAAAGGGATGGGGCCACTCAAGTATTGAAGATGCTTTACAGTATGCATCACTTTGCAAAGTGAAAAATATTTTATTAGCACACCATGATCCTGCACATTCTGACGATCAGCTCGAAAAAATTTATTTAAACATCAAAGTCATTTCTGAGGGCCTTACCCATTATGAAGTGGCTAAAGAAGGTAACGAGATTGATTTACCATAAAAAAAATTAAATTAAAATGTTTTTGATTCCAGCTAAAATTAATTCAGGACAAAAGATGAAGCAGGATGCGATTTTATTATTTCGTTGCCATGTTGATATAAAACTTGCTGATGAACTCCAATTCATCGCAATGAGAATTTCAAAGGAATGAATGCTGGTTTACGCCTCCAAAAGGATTGTAATGAAGATAAAATGAGTGCCATAAGTTCAAAATATATAATTAATTTTATGCAGATATGTGTTATATATGAATTTTAGCATTTGCTCTTTTAAAATGCTATTTATAAAATGATGTGGCAAAAAGCACAATAAAATTAGAATTTGCTAAAATGAGAATACAAAAAATATTTCAATCATTCATTTCCAGCTTATCAAAAGAAGGCGATAGATGGCTGGGAGTAAAAATTAATTATGTTGTGGCCAATGCATTTTGTGTGAAAAATAACAAAGTTACGGTAGAGGTAGCGTTCAGTATTTATCATTCAGCTACCCACTAACTTACGATATATGAAATCAATCATACAAATATGTTTATTTCTCCTGCCTGTATTTGCAAATGCACAATTTGACCCCAACTGGGGCTATTAAATTAACCTATTATTTTAATTCCTATGCAATATGATCAGTTCTATTTATTCATTATTCAAAAATTAAATTCAGGGCTTCCTGCGCATTTATCTTATCATAGTACACAACATACATTATATGTAACCAATAAGGCGGTGCATCTGGCAAAAGAAGAAGGGGTCTCCGGAGATGATTTGCTGATACTTAAGACTGCAGCGCTATTGCACGATTCCGGGTTTTTACAAAACCATTTAGAACATGAAGCCATTTCCTGTGAAGTTGCAAAAGCCGATCTTCCAAAATTTGGTTATTCTTCTACTGAAATTGACCGGGTTTGCGAACTGATTTCAGCAACCAAAATACCGCAATCACCCAAAAATAAGCTTTCCGAAATTTTATGTGATGCAGACCTGTATTACCTGGGCTCTTCTAATTATCCTAAAATAAGCGAATTGCTTTTTGAAGAGTATAAAAAACTTGGCATTATTAAATCCCGGTTCGAATGGCTTGCAACACAGGCGGCATTTTTAAAAGAGCACCATTATTTTACAAATACTGCAAAATTAGAACAGCAGGAAAAAAAAGAGCATCAATTAGCTGAGATTAAAAGTAAAATAAAAGAACATGTATCAAAAAAATCCACGCATACTAGCCAACAACTGCTGCAAGATCTTGCATTAAATGCCCTTGGTGTAATTATTGCCGCCTTTGCCCTGAAATGTTTTTTGGTGCCGAACCGCTTTTTCGATGGTGGTGTAACAGGCCTTTCACTGCTGCTACATGAACTCTATCATATCAACCTGTCTGTAATTCTTGTTTTACTGAACCTTCCCTTTATTATACTTAGTTTTTTCACTGTTAACAAACAGTTTTCTTTCCGGATTCTCAGTAGTGTAATTTTTCTAAGCCTTGTGTTGTTGGCTATTCCGGAAATAGCGCTCACTACCGATAAATTGCTTATTTCAGTATTTGGTGGCATATTCCTGGGTATGGGTATTGGGCTGGTAATGCGCACGGGAGCTGCGCTGGATGGTATTGAAGTGTTGGCGCTTTATACATTAAAGAGAACTTCTTTTACCATTACAGAAATCATTCTCTTTATCAATATCATGATCTTTAGTATTGCAGCATTTAAGTTTGGGATAGAAACAGGTTTATATTCTGTGCTTACATATTTTGCTGCCACCCGTACTATTGATTATGTAGTAGAAGGGATACAAGCTTATACCGGTGTTACGATTATTTCTGGCAAGAGTGATGAAATTAAATATGAACTGGTAAATCATCTCGGGCGTGGCATTACGGTATATAAAGGAGAACGGGGCTTTTTACCCGGGCATTTTGAAATAAGCACTGAAGTGGATATTATTTTTACAGTAATAACACGTTTAGAAATGCGGCGCATTAAGAACCTGGTGTACCGGGTAGATCCCAAAGCATTTGTATTTGCAAGTACAATAAAAGAAGCCGGCGGTGGTATTTTAAAAAGAAGGCATGCCCATTAAACACTTTCTTAATTTGCTATAATGAATAAGAAGTTCATTGCTTATAATAACAGCCAGGAGCCGGGTTACCGGGAAATTTGTAATGAGCTTGCTACCCTTATTACAAATGAACTTACCGGTGCAGAAAATAAAATCTGGCATGCACATCCTGTTTGGTTTTTACAGGGTAACCCCATTGTGGGTTACAGTAAACAAAAGAAGGGGCTGAGGCTTATGTTTTGGAGCGGCGCAGGTTTTGGTGAAAAAAAATTAAATGTACCCGGTGCAAAATTTAAAGATGCATCTGTTTTTTATAATGATATTGTTGAAATAAATTCAAAAGATGTAAAGCGGTGGTTAAAAAAATCCATGGAAATACAATGGGATTATAAAAATATAATGGTAAGAAAAGGTAAATTAATAAGATTGAAGTAATATGAAAGTTACGCCCGAACATAACGATCGAATAGCCAACATGACTTTTGCTTCCGTATATCCTCACTATATTACAAAAGTTAAGCGTAAAGTAAGAACTTTGCAGGAACTGCATAAAGTAATTGAATGGTTAACCGGCTTGATGACAAGAAAATACAGGAACTGGTGGATGAAAAAGCAAGCTTTGAAACTTTTTTCAAAAAAGCAAAATTAAACCCCCATGCTTCTTTAATAAAAAGAATGATTTGTGGTTACCGCATTGAAGATAATGATAATCCACTTACCCGGCAGGTGAGGTATTTAGACAAGCTGGTTGATGAATTGGCTAAAGGCAAAAAGATGGATAGAATATTAAGGGCATAATTTAATAAGGGATAGTAACTGAATAAATTATTTTTAGCAATAATTAAATCATATCCTGTACCGGTTAAACTCTATTTTGTTAATAGGCCCTTGCAAATAAAACCCGTTGCTTACTGGGCTTACCACTAAAAATACAAACACCTTCTTCTGCAACAGCATCTAAAGGAATACAACGAATGGTAGCTTTGCTTTCTTCTTTTATTTTTTCTTCGGTTTCTTCTGTACCATCCCAATGAGCGCTAATGAAACCGGGTGTTTCATCGAGCATGCGTAAAAACTCTTCCCAATGATTGGCTTCTCTTGTATTTTCTGTTCGGAAATCAAGGGCTTTATTGTAAATATTTTGCTGAATTTCAGCTAAGAGCTGTACAATATAATGGGCAAGCCCATCAATAGAAATGGTTGCTTTTTCTTTGGTATCCCGGCGGGCTAATTCTACAACATTATTCTCCATATCTCTTAAGCCAATGGCCAGGCGGATGGGCACCCCTTTTAATTCATGTTCAGCAAATTTCCAACCCGGGCGGCTGGCATCACTATCATCATACATTACCCGGATACCTGCTTCTTTCAACTCTTTCATTATCGCCTCTACTTTTTCATTAATAGGCGCTTTACTTTCTTCTCCTTTGTAAATCGGAACGATTACCACTTGCACCGGTGCGATCTTTGGCGGTAATATCAAACCCTGGTCATCGCTATGCGCCATAATTAATGCGCCGATAAGTCTTGTGCTTACACCCCAACTGGTAGCCCATACATATTCCTGTTTGTTTTCTTTATTTAAAAATTGAACATCAAATGCCTTCGCAAAATTTTGCCCCAGGAAATGCGAAGTACCCGCCTGTAACGCTTTACCATCCTGCATTAGCGCCTCTATACAATAGGTGTCTTCGGCTCCGGCAAATCGTTCACTGGCCGTTTTTACCCCTTTAATTACCGGTAAAGCCATATACTCTTCTACAAAATCTGCATATACATTCAGCATTTTTACTGTTTCTTCTATTGCTTCTTGTTTGGTTGCATGAGCAGTATGTCCTTCTTGCCATAAAAATTCTGTAGTGCGTAAAAATAGTCGTGTACGCATTTCCCAGCGTACCACAT
Organism: Niastella sp.; assembly: GCA_016710595.1. Lineage (GTDB taxonomy): Bacteria > Bacteroidota > Bacteroidia > Chitinophagales > Chitinophagaceae > Ferruginibacter. The sequence continues at coordinate 543,698 of JADJVM010000008.1, read as the reverse complement.
TGGCCCATTGATTTATGAGTAAAGGAAGATCACGGTAACTTTGTATCCAATCTTTATAAGTACTCCAAATGATGGCTTCACTGGTAGGGCGTACCACCAATTCTTCTTCCAGCTTTGCTTCCGGATCCACCATTAGTTTTCCTTTATTTTCAGGATCGTTTTTGAGCCTGTAATGAGTTACTACAGCACATTCCTTTGCAAACCCTTCTGCATTTTTTTCTTCTGCTTCAAATAAACTTTTAGGAACAAACAAAGGGAAATAAGCATTCACATGCCCGGTATCTTTAAACATCTTATCTAATTGATCCCGCATGTTTTCCCATAAGGCAAAGCCGTAAGGTTTTATTACCATACATCCACGTACAGCACTGTAATCTGCGAGCCCTCCTTTTATCACCAGGTCGTTATACCATTGGCTGTAATCTGCTGCTCTTGTTGTAATTTCTTTGCTCATGCTGCTTTTTAATTTCTATTTCGGCAAATGTAAGAAGTTCTGTTACTTGTATAATACGGGAATATAAATAATAAGTAAATTATTGTTTTTGCAGCAAATAAAAACTCCGGCAGCGTGCATCTACCGGAGTGATGTTATGTTACTTTATACTTAAATACTCCTGCCGGTATCAAAATTTTCTAATTCCTTGCTTACTGCATTCAGAAAGGTACTGCCCAAAGCACCGTCAATAATACGATGATCGTAACTTAGGGAAATATACATCATGTGGCGTATGGCAATACTATCACCTTGCGGTGTTTCTATTACCATGGGGCGTTTTTTAATGGCGCCAACCGCCATAATAGCCACTTGCGGCTGGTTGATGATGGGTGTACCCATAATGCTTCCAAAAGTACCTACATTGGTGAGGGTGAAAGTACCACCGGCAGTATCATCGGGCTTTAGTTTACCGGTGCGGGCAGCATTGGCCAAACCGTTTACTTGTTTGGTAAGGCCGGTAAGGTTTAGTTGATCTGCATTTTTAATTACAGGTACTATCAGGTTGCCATTGGGCAGGGCAGTTGCCATACCAATATTGATGTCTTTTTTTATAATGATCTTATCTCCATCTACCGAACTGCTTAGCCAGGGATAGCGCTTAATACATTTTACAATCGCTTCTATAAACAGTGGTGTATAAGTAATTTTTTCATTCTCCCTTTTTTCAAATTCTTTTTTTACCTTTTCTCTCCAAAGCACCATGTTGGTTACATCACATTCTGCAAAACTGGTAACATGAGCGCTGGTACGTTTACTATCTACCATGTGTTTCGCAATCATTTTGCGCATGCGGTCCATTTCAATGATTTCCACATTACCCTGGTAAACGGTTGGTAATGGTTGGCTTTCCTGTTCAGGACGACCGGGTTCTTCATTTCTTTGTAACACCTGCACCGAAGATTTTGTTTCTTGTGCCGGTTGGCCAGGCTTACGGTTGGCTACATACGCCAGGATATCTTTTTTACTCACCCTGCCATCCTGCCCTGTGCCCGGAATATTTTCTAATTCGCTCATGCTTATTCCTTCGCTTTGGGCAATATTTAAAACCAATGGGCTGTAAAATCGAATCGTATTTGCAGTGTTTGCAGAAGTAACAGGCTTTGCCGGCTGATAAGGAACTTCTTCTACTACTTTGGCATCTTCATATACTTGTTTGGGAGTTGCTGAAGGCGAATCAGCTCCCAGGGTACGAATACGGGCAATTACTGCCCCAATGGGTACAACATCGTTTTCTTTAAATAACACTTCTTCTAATACGCCCGCTGTAGTAGAAGGCACTTCACTATCCACTTTATCGGTTGCAATATCCAATAGAGATTCATCAAGGGCTACAGCATCTCCGGGCTTTTTATGCCATTTTAAAATGGTGGCTTCCATGATGCTTTCTCCAAGCTTGGGCATTACCAGGTCTATTACACTCATATAGCTTAATCGTTTAAATAGTGGTTATTTGATGAGCAAAAATAAGAAAATCGGCTTCAATAGCCTACAAGGGTTTCCTTATTGCAGTTTTTATATTTTTTAAGGCTGCATCAGTATCATTTATTTTTAAAGACAGCTACTGTTTCTTTACTAAAATTAAAATTCCGGGATTGCCGTAAAAGGGTAAAAAAATGGTCGTTTTATGGCTGAAAAGCCTGTATATTTTATGGATTTCCCAATTTTAATGTGGCTGCAAAAGTAGATTGGAATTTTATAATTTCTACCTGTATCGTAAAATTCAAATAATTGCTGGCAATATTTTCATTTGAATTATCAAATTTCCATTGTTTACAAAACTCACTATACTTACCGGGTGTACAATTCATAGCTTTTAGTTTGGCGCCATTCAAATCAAGTGAATTTATGAGTGATACCCACTTTTCAAATAGGTTTTTTGCTTCTGTTTCCGAAGCTGGCATTGGCAATTGCGCAACTACAAAATAGTTTTTATTAAAACTAAGTATCATGGGTTGATCTGTAGAGCCAGAAATATTGAACTTCAGGTGGAATGAATCTTCAATAGCTTGTAAATTTTTAAAATGATTGGGATAGTCAGTCATAATAGTAATTACCTGCTTTTGCAGTTTGGCCTTATCCTGGGCAAACAGGCAGTTAAATGATACTAAAAAAAGTATGAATAAGATTGGCTTCATTTTTTATTATAAAAATAAAATTTTAGGGTATGATTATTGTAATTAAATGTAACAATAATGTCATTTTTTTTAAAAGATAAAAATAATATTTTCTAATAGGCCAGGCCATATAAGGCTTTTATGAAAAGAGGTAAAAAATGAATTTCATTTACTTCTATTTAAAAGAGTAAAAGTTTGATTTAATTTTTGGATTCTCTTTTTAAAAGTTAACTTTGCGCAACTAAATTAAAAAAATAAACTATAAAACAATGAAAAGAATACTTTTTGTTCCGGCAGTAGCATTCTCATTATTCCTTGCATCATGCGGAGGAAATGACACAAAAACAACAGAAACAGAAGCAACTCCCGAAACTACTACGGAAGCTCCTGCAGCAGAACCTAAACCAGGTGCCGATATCCCAGGCATTAATGATGTGGCAGTAACTGACCATATTGAATTAACAGGGAATGATGAATTAAAGTTTGATAAAACTTTATTTAAAATCAAAGCTGGCCAGGATGTAAAACTTACATTGAAAAATATTGGTAAAATGCCAAAAGAAGGAATGGCGCACAATGTAGTAATCCTTGCAATGGGTACCGATGTACAAGCTTTTGGTGAAGCAGCCGTAACAGAAAAAGCGGCTGACCATATTCCGCCATCAATGGCTAGTTCAGTAATTGCACATACTAAATTATTAGGCCCCGGCGAAAGTGATACCATCACATTTAAAGTAACAGAACCCGGTGTGTATGATTTTATTTGTAGTTTCCCAGGCCATTTTGGTTCTATGAAAGGTAAAATTGTAGCAGAATAATATAATTTATTCTATGATAAAAAAGGCAGCCAACCGGCTGCCTTTTTTTATATACCCGTTCTTATTTTTTTATATTAAAATGGTTTACTTTATTTTTTATCGGCTTCAGGGTAAGTAAGTAATGGTAAATTGCAGAAAGGTCACTACTATCCATTCCTGCATACATAATCCAGGGCATGGGTGTATTTGAGTCAGTGGATTTTAAATCAGGTAAAAGAGTCGTATCCTGATATGCCTTAAAACGTTTTATAAAATCAGTCTCAGTCCAACTACCAATCCCGGTTTTTGTATCCGGCGTAATATTGGCAGATAAGGTAACGCCATAAGGAAACATGAAATCACGGCCCCCACTAAATAAAAGCTCAGGAATTATTTGTCCTCTTTTTACTGGAGTGTGACATTCTGCACAAGCAGCAGCATTTACCAAATAGCCGCCATATTTTATAACATCTGTTTTAGGCGGTTTGGTTTCTAAATGTGCATTATGGGGTATGCTGTTTATTATAAAATTCATTGGGAAATCTAATTCATGTGCTGCTGGGTTACTTGTGAGTGGTGCTAAGCTACGGATGTAAGCAATAATATCTAAGATGTCTTCTTTGTCCATTTTACCATAATACAGGTAAGGCATAATGGGAAATATGGCTTCTCCTTTTTTGTTTACACCTGTCGTAATGGTTCTGAATATTTCCCCATCAGTCCAGTCTTTTAAATGATAAGGAGTTATATTTTTTGAATAGATTTTACCCGGCATGCCCACTTCTTTGCCAAAATATTCGCCACCTATACCTAATGTATTTTTTGTAATAGGGCCAGAAAACTTGTTCCAGTTACGGGTACTGTGGCAGTCAATACAAACCGTAACATGATTGGCGAGGTATTCACCATGTGCAATTCGTTGTAGGGTAATTGTAAATTTTAAATCTGGTGCGGCATCTACTTTTGGGAGAAATAATTTTACGTACCCGGCTACACCTAAGATCAATAAAACCACTACAATAAAAATAGAGGATAATACTTTTTTCATTACCTAAATAGTTTTAAACATTATAAATTTAGGCGTATTTCATATTGTCAACCTGGTAAAAAACTTTAGGTTTGTAAAACGATTAAGTTTTTAAGACATTAAAATTATATCAAAAAGTTTAATTAAATATCTATTTATGAAATACAATTATTACTTTATGGTAAGTGTCCTGATATTATTTTCCTGTAAGGGTCGCCAAACCAAGACAGCGCCCATTAAAGATTCTATTTATAATACGGTAGAGCGGCCATCAAAAACGATGAGCTGTTTTGAATACAATAAAAACAAGGATACCATATTATTGCAAATTGCAAATAAAGAAGATTCTATATTGGGCCAATTGAACTACAGCATTTACCAAAAAGATAAAAACATTGGTACTGTGAGGGGAGTCATGGTGGGTACTACCATGTACCTGGATTATACATTTAATGCAGAAGGCACCCAATCCGTACGGCAGGTAGCTTTTAAACTAAAGGGGGGATATTTGGTAGAAGGCTATGGTGATATGATGATGAAAAATGGATATTCTTATTTTAAAGATACAGCTACATTGCATTTCAATGATTCTTTACAACTCAAAGAAATTGAATGCCCACAAAATAATTAGCCATTTATTGTTTTTGTAAAATGGAATAGAGTGTCCTGATCTTTAATTGTTCAAATTTTTTTTTGCCTGCCGGTTGAATCGTTATTATTTTGGGAACATTTGCTTTAAGATCAAAATAATTATCACTCAATTTTATTGCTGCTTCGGTACAATAAATCTCCACATATTTGGCATCTGTATTACTCAGTAATATAAATTTATCTTTTTCAAGTGGGCCAATGCTGATGCTGGGTTTTTGTAATTTTAAATTTTTGGGATAGACGTTATCTTTTGTAGTATCCATTTGCAGGTATGCATTTTTTACTGCATAATAGCCGGCTTTTGGCCTTTTATAATAATCTATCAAACTCCAGCTGGTAGCAGGCCAGCAATCATTCAACTGCCACACTAAGGTACCCATATTGCATGGTTGTTTTTTCATTTGTATGGCAATGCTGTTTTTTAAGATATAATATTGCAGGCATTGGGTGATATACCCATATTCTTCCAGGCTTAGTGCCGATAATCTGGAAGTATCATAAAAATACTTATCAATATAATAATTTAGTTTTTTAAACCCTTCATTTGCTTTTTGATGAGATTGAATAGCGTCGCTCTGGTAAATTCTATTCGTTGGTTCTGTATAAGCTTTTATTGTTTTAAAATGCGGCATTGCCTGCATACCATATTCACTTACAAACCTGCCCGTATGTGTTTCCCAACTCTCCCAATCTGCCAATCCCCACCATAAACCCCAATAATGGCTATCTCCGTGGGTATAGCTTTTTGGGTTTCCCCAGCCATACATGGGTGAGGTAGAAATATAAGATCGCAACCCGTCATACGCTTTCACCCAGGCTGGGAGACTATCTTTAAATAAACGTGTATAATTATTCCAAACCAGGGCAGAATCTTTTCCGTGCAGGTTGTAACTATTTTGCCATCCCCAATGATGCCAGGCTTCATCTATTTCATTATTACCACACCATAGCACTACCGATTTGTATTTTGATAATCTTTTTACCTGGTATTGCACTTCTTCTTTTACTTGTTTAAAAAAATCTTCATCACCTGGGTACATACCCCCCGCAAACATAAAATCTTGCCATATCATGATATTTAGTGAATCACATAGCTGATAAAATATATCCGGTTCGTAAATACCGCCACCCCAAACCCGGAGCATATTCATACCTGCTTCTTTTGCCATCATTAATAATGCACGATAATCTTTTGCATGTATTTGTGTTATCAATGCATCGGCTGGTATCCAGTTGGCACCTTTTATATAAACCGGTTTATCGTTTTTTGTAAAATAAAAAGAAGAACCAATAGCATCTTTTTCCTGTACTAACCTGGCTACCGGAGCTACAGAACTTGTAATAAATTTTGTTTTCTTAATGGTTAAACTCACCGGTTTATAAATACCCGCATTTATCATTGTTGGCCCCCAATCCCATCCAAATTGAAATTGTGCTTTACGGGAATATACCCGGTTATTATCGGGTAAAACCAATGGTAATGCCGCTTCAGCCAAATTTTGATTGATGCGTAATGCCGAGTGGAAATATACTTTTAATTCATTAATGCCCGGCTTTACATAAGAACGGATATTCATTTGCCATGGATGAAACATGTTATTCGTTTCTATCAATTTTTTATTATTGATGTAAATACCGGAGTAAGTATCTAACCCTTCAAAAATTAATTCCAAATCTTTTTGTAATAGGGTAGTAGGTATTGTAAATGTTATTTTATATTCCCAATCAACACTATCTACCCAATGTGTTTTTTTTTCATTGTCACTAAAATAAGGTTCGGGTATTAATTTATTTTTTAAGAGGTCAGTATAAACGGTTCCGGGCACTGTTGCAGGATACCATACTGAGCTGCCTGCTTTTCTAAATTTCCATACATTGCCATGCAGTAAATCCTGTGCTTGTGTAACCAGGCTAAAAAAAGTACAAATAAAAAAGAAATTTTTTTTTATATTTCTCATAATTACAAATGAGTACTTTGTTTCATAGCGTTCAGTAAATTTTTTATTTCATGAGTATCTACTGATACAGATTCAGATTTTTCAGATAAGGTTGCATTATGTTTTTCCATTGCAGAGGGTTTTTGTATCCTGGCAGAGCTATGTATTTCTGTTGCGCCGGTTTGTTGTATTATCGTTGCAATATTATTGGCACGGATACCACTGCCGGGCATGATGGTTATTCTGTTATCAGCCAAAGTAACCAGTTTTTTAATATTATCTATACCTTCAATAGCAGTTGGATAAAGGCCGGAAGTAAGAATCCGGGTGCATCCGCAATGAATTACATCTGATAATGCTTGTTCCATATCAATTACCCGGTCAAAGGCCCTATGAAAAGTAAACTCCATGGGATAGGCCAGGGAAACCAATAACGAAGTCCTGTCTTTATCAATTGTTCCATCCTTTTTCAATAATCCTGATACCACACCATCGCATCCTGTTTTTTTACAAAGCAAAATATCTTCCTTCATGGTATCAAATTCCACATTCGAGTATAAAAAATCACCTCCTCGTGGCCGGATAATAGGGAAGAGGTTTATTTGAGTTAATTGCCTGGCAGTTTTTATCATTCCATAAGAAGCTGTTGTTCCCCCTTCAGCCGGGTTGGCACATAATTCTATCCGGTGGGCACCTGCTTTTTCAATAGCAGCGCAGCTTTCAATATCAAAAGCAATGATTTCAAGCATAATTATGGTTAACCAAAAAAATATTTAGCAGGCACTATCCTGTTTTCTTTATTGCTTTTTACTGAGAATACAAATCCTTTTTGAATGGAATAAGCGCCGTATTCGCCTTTCTTATTAATTGCAAGGAATCCAACCTGTATTTGTTTGGCTTTTTCCCGATCATGTTGTATAATCCTTTCACATGCCTTTTTGCAAGCCATTTCGGGGCTATACCCATTTCGCATATATTCTACTACCAGGTGGGTACCGCAAATACGTATCACTTCTTCGCCTACACCACTACTGGTTGCTGCGCCAATCGTATTATCTACAAAAAGGCCCGCTCCAATAATGGGTGAATCGCCCACACGCCCATGTAATTTAAATGCCATGCCACTGGTAGTAACCGCACCCGACATATTTCCGGTAGCATCTATTGCCAATAACCCCATCGTATCATGATTAGCTGATCCATCCTCAAAAAAAGGCGGCGCAAAGGGGCCATTTTCCTTTTTATTTTCAATATTGATTACAGGCTTGTATTCACTTTTTTTAAGCCACTGTTCGTAAGCATTTTCAGCCTCTTTTGAAAGGGTTTGTGGCTCTAGTGTAAAACCATTTTCCAGTGCAAATTGTTGGGCACCAGCCCCTGCCAGTAGCACATGTGGAGTTTTCTCCATTACCATGCGGGCTACTGATACAGGATGTTTTATTCTTTCTATTGCAGCTACTGCACCACAATTTGCGTTTTCATCCATAATACATGCATCCAGCGTTACAATACCATCCCGATCGGGGTAACCACCCAGGCCTACACAACAGTTAATCTCATTTTCAATAAAACGGGCGCCCGCTTCTACCGCATCAAGCGATTTACCATTATTGGTCAATACCTTCCAGGCTTCTGCATTTACAGGCATACCACTATCCCAGGTAGAAACCACAATGGGTTTTTGAAAAAATCCAGGCGACTTAAATGAGAGTAATGGAGCTGTTAGGGCTCCCCATTGTAAAAATTTTCTCCTATTCATACCTGCAATTTCGGATGTTTAGGAATAAATATGCGAAATAAAATTCGGGTAAAAAAAATGTGGATAGATAAAATATGAATTACCTGAATAGTGAAAAGTTCTGCCGGGTAGTATAATCTACTTTAAAATTTTTGTAAACCCCTGCTTTACCCAATTTTACTTTTCCAATAAGCCTTACCTGCACTTCTTTGCTAAAAAGGCTGAGAATACTGTTTTTTAATAAGTTTTTCATGTCCAGGTCTATTACAATAGGCAGGGTAAAAACATCTCTTTTTGGAATATTGATTTGAACATTCTGAGCAGAATGGCCTACCAGGGTACTATCAATAAATACATCCAGATCTGCCCGGTTTAAGTCAAGGCTAAAATTATTGGGGTTATAATATTGTAAATCCACCATCAGTTTGCTGGCATCAAACCCCAGCTTATCTAAACGCAAATTACTAAAACCACGATACTCTAAGTCCTTTGGCTCACGACAGGATGACATGAAAATTAATAACAGGAATGAGAGTAGGAATAGGGGGGAACTCTTTTGTTTCATTAATTAGATTTATCTGGGTTCAAGATACAATTCTTTGCATATTGCCCCAAAAATCGTTTTTTAGGCATTTTGATATCGGCTAAGCTAATTAGTATTTCACTATTTTTATTTGATAAAAGTAATTAAAACAAGCACTAATTAAAGTAGTTTATGAAATAAATATTAATTAGGTGATTATAAATATTATATAGTATGCTAACTAATTATTAAAATAATATAAAATTGTACATTAAATGAATACTAAGACTTATAAAGAAGCGAATGCATAGGGTTTAATAAAATACAATATAAAATATTATATCCAGTTGAGAACAAATGTTATATGACTATGTTTTGAATTTAAAATTTATATAAAAGCCAATAGTATAAATTATCCTCTTACGTTAGGTTAAATTTTCAATTAATTCCAGGAAAGGTCATTGAGATAGCGGTCACATTAAAATTCAAATTTTAGATATTAAAGTCTCTTTATAAAGAATGAGGAGAATTTTAAATAGAGTTATTGTAAAAATGGCAGTATGGCTCTTTATATGAACAATATCCTAACAAAATATGTATTCTGTGAATTATATCTATGATCTTTATTTATTCTTGAAAATATTCTACTAATTTTATTGTTTTGATAGAATATATTTAATTGTCAATAATTGAATGATTAAAATTACTCGAAATGTTCGGAATTTACGGTCTAAATCTTTGGAATTCTAAAAATCAATATTATGTTTGCATCAGAATTGAATGATTGCTTATTACCTCAGTAACTTCAATTTCTTGCATTTTTTAATCCATTTATTCCGGCCAACAAGCTTGCAAAACCAAAACAAACTAAACCACAACGAATGAAAAAATTTATTACACTTCTTACTGCTTTTATTCAAACTAAAGTAGTTTCAGGATTTTTTCCTGTACCGGTACAGCCGAGTTTAATGCTGATACCTATCCGTATAAAATAATTTCTATTCTTTGTTAAGTAAGCTTTTTAAAAGCAACTAGTTAATCCCATATTCATTGCTGTGACGAACCAGTAACTATAAAAGCGATGAAAATGAAACATATTTTTTTAAGTTCTCTTTGTTTAATTTTTGGTATTTGCACAAGCATTGCCCAAAACCCTGATAAAATGAAAACAGTTAACGCCCGTGTTAGCGATAATCACTTACTTATTGACTGGACGGCAACTGATAGACCCGAAATTGCCTATTGGGAAGTACAAGCCAGTACAAATGCAAAAGAATTCACAACCATTGGATATGTGATGGGAGAAAACCCCACCCAACCTCAGCATTTTAATTTTAAAAATAAGCTTACGAATATTAACCCCGGATACCAATATTACAGGGTATTACAGGTAGAAAATGATCAACATGTATATACGAGCAATATGGTAAAGCTCACAAAATAATGAACGGGGCGGTTTGCCCCATAAAAAAGTTTTCTTTGGGGGTTACAGAACCAAAAGGTTCTTACCAAGAGCTGTATTTCTATACGGCTCTTTTTTTTTAGATGAATGGGGTGTTTTGGCAGTAAAAATATAAGTATTTTTGATGCTGCACTTTGAGATTCCAGAAAGTCTTTAACAATACGAGTTCTGATTACAAAACTATAAGTGTAATAAAGTAAAATGAAAGCGCTAAAACCGGGGTTATTAATTGTTTCATTGTTTATCTTTTTATATAGTAATGCACAAAATTTCTCTAATAAAGGAAAAGAGTTTTATTTGTGTTTTCCACAGCATGTACCCAGTGCAGGTGTATTTGCATCATTAAGTATTTGGATTACATCAGATAAAGCCAGTTCAGGAACCATTACCATGGCGAATGGCGCATTTACCTCCAGCTTTAATATAGTTGCAAATGGTTTGCAGGAAATACAAGTACCTTATTCGGCAGCACATATTAGTAATGCTGAATCAGGCTCAATTATTCAAAAATCAATAAAAATAAAAGTAGATGCAGGTAAACCCCCGGTAGTTGCTTATGCCCAGCAATGGGGGCAGGCACGTAGCGCAGCCACCTTATTACTACCTGTTATGGTATTGGGTAAAAAATACAGGGCTATTAGTTTTACCCAAAATGGAGCCAATGGTTCTGGGCAAAATGCAAAATCACAATTTCAAATTATAGCCGTAAAGCCGAATACCCAGGTAAGGGTAACCCCGGTACTTAATGGCGTTACCGGTACTCCATTTATTTTAAATTTTACAAATCCCGGTGATATTTATCAATACCAGGCAGATGAAGATGTTACAGGTTCATTGATCGAGTCTATCGCTACCGGTTCGGGAAGTTGTTTGCCAATAGCTGTATTCTCCGGTAGTTCTAATATTACTTTAGGATCACTTTCCTGCTCCGGTGGTTCTTACGATCCTTTGTTTCAGCAACTTTATCCCATTAGTACCTGGGGTAAAAATTTTGGTTTTATCCCCTTTGGAGATTATCCATTAGGGAATCCATTTAGGATCATGGCATCTGAAGATAATACGGCTGTATTTGTGGATGGAACGCAGGTTGCTACGTTAAATGCCGGCCAATTTTACCCTGCCGGGTTTACTTCTAATCCCGCTTTAGTAACCGCCCCTGCAAACATTACTGCCGATAAACCCATTTGTGTTACTCAATATGCACAAGCATTAAACTGTGGTGGAGGTGGATACGGCGATCCTGATATGGTGATCCTGAACCCGGTAGAACAAAATATAAAAGATATTACCATATTCTCATCTTCACAACAGAATATAACCAGGCAATGGATTAATGTACTGATGAAAACCGTGGCTGTTCCCAGTTTTAGGCTGAATGGCACAGTTCCTGCCACGGCATGGCAACCGATGCCAACCATGTCCGGTTATTCTTATTTACGCCATCGGCTTTCGGGCCCCGGCTCTTATAGAATGAGTGCAGATAGCGGCTTTAATGCCATTGCTTATGGGTTTAGCAGTAATTATGAATCGTATGCATATTCTGCCGGAACCAATGTAATAGACCTTTATCAACAAATAGGTGTTACCAATACCTATAGCATTGAACCCAATCCATCGGCTTGTACTGGGTCTCCTTTTAAATTTAAAGTGTCTTTACCTTACCTGGTAGATTCTTTAAAATGGGATTTAAGCTTAATGCCAGTCCCACCTATCCCTGCAGTTATTATACAGCGTTTTAGTAATCCCGTTACAGGGCCGGATTCATCTACAGTGGTTAACGGCAAACAAATTTATTGGTATTCGCTTCCCAGTTCTTATGTATATAGCCAGGTAGGTACATTTCCGCTTACTTTACTTACTTATGCGCCAAATACTGAAGGCTGTGGTACCGAACAGGAAATATCATTTGACCTTGAAATATCCGATCCGCCTGTTGCAGGTTTTAGTTTTATTACGCCCCGTTGTGTTGCAGAAACGGTACAATTTACAGATACTACACCCAGTGCCAAACCACTTTATTTGTGGTATTGGCAGTTTGGCGATGCACCCAGTGGGGCATCTAACTTGTCAAGCATACAAAACCCTTCTCATTTATTTTCCAGCCCGGGTATTCATCATATCAGGTTTTCAACCATCACTACCGCAGGTTGTATCAGCGATACCATTGATGTACCTATTGATATACCGGTATTACCTACTGCTGGCATTTCAGGAACATCCCGGGTTTGTAAAAATGGGCCCGTACCACAAATTACATTTACCGGCAGTGGTGGCTCAGCGCCTTATACGTTTACTTATAAAATAAACAGCGGAACACCACAAACCGTTACTACTACAGGTACAGCAAATACGGTTACGGTTAGTGCGCCTACCAGTGCTGCGGGTACTTTTGTTTATACACTTTTAAAAGTAGAAAATACAGGTTCCTCACTTTGTCAACAAAACCAATCCGGAACAGCAACCATCACGGTAGATCCATTGCCTACAGCAGCCATTACCCTGAGTAATATACTGTGTAAAAATAATATTGTAAATTTTAGTAGTAATAATTCGGTTGCCAATGCCGGCACTATTACCAACTGGGACTGGCATTTTGGAGATGCGCCGAGCGGCCCTGCAAATAGTTCTGTAATCGCCAATCCCTCTCATACATTTAACCAGGCAATAAACTATACAGTTACTTTAAAAGTTACTTCAAGCCTGGGTTGTATCAGCCCGGTAGCAAGCCAGGTAGTGGCTATTAATAAACTTCCCAAAGCCGGATTCAAAGTTCCGGAAGTTTGCTTATTGGATTCATATGCGGAATTTACCGATACCAGTAGCGCCAATGCGCCAGACATTATATCTGCCTGGGAATGGAATTTTGGAGATGCTACGGCAGGGCCGGGAAACCCGAATACGGCTACTGGCGCCGGAGTGGTACAGCACACTTATCATGCCGTTGGTAACTATACCGTAACACTCATTGCAATTACAGATAAAGGGTGCCGGGATACTTTGCCACAAGCTTTACAAATAAATAGTGGGGATCCTGTGGCTAATTTTCAGTTCCAAAACGGATCGGATATTTGTACCCAGGATACGGTGATTTTAAAAAATACTTCAACTATTACATCAGGCAATATCACCCGTTTAGAAATATATTGGGACAATGTAAATGCGGCTTCGGTATTTGATGCAGATGAAGAACCCCTAACCAATAAATTGTATAAACACAAGTATCCCGATGTAACCAATTTGCCACTGCAAACCTACCAGGTGAGGATGCGGGCATTTTCGGGTATCACATGTTTTTCTGATAAATTAATACCCATAACCGTACATGCCACTCCAAAAATTAATTTTACGGATATTCCGGCAGTTTGTATTGATGTACCTGCTTTTGTATTAGACCAGGCTACAGAAATATTGGGCCTTAGCCCCGGATCAGCGGGAGGTGTATATACAGGAGATGGCGTTCAAAATGGAGTTTTTGACCCCGCAGTTGCAGGGGAAGGCAACCATGTAATTAAATATACATACACAAGTACAGCAGGTTGTATAGATACTGCTTTTAAAAATATTGAAGTGTTTCCATTGCCAACTGTTAATATCCCACAAGATACACTGGTATTGCTTTCCGGCGGAATGATTGGCATCAACCCGGAGGTTACCGGCACCGGGCTTAGTTATTTATGGACGCCAAACCGGTTTTTAAATAACAATAAAATCAAAAGCCCTACAGTTTCTGCTACGCAGGATACAAAATACATTTTATTAGTTACCAGCAAAGGTGGCTGTACTGCAACGGATAGTGTATTTGTGAAGATATTAGAAGCCCCGCTGGTACCCAATACTTTTACTCCCAATGGAGATGGCTACCATGACAAATGGGTGATACGGTATTTAGATACTTATCCCGATTGTAAAGTGGTGGTATTTACCCGTGCCGGCCAAAAAGTATTTGAAAGTAAAGGTTATAAGCAACCCTGGGATGGAACCTTAAATGGAAAATCACTTCCCTCAGATACTTATTATTACATAATAGAACCGCAAAGTGGCAGGAAACCGATTACGGGCTATGTAACCATTATAAAATAATAATTCCGGCTTACGAAACCTTATGAAAAATAGTTTATTGTATTTCTGTTTCATGATTGTATCACTGGCATCCCAGGCACAGGCAAAGCCTTCTTATAATCAATATGTATTGAATAACTATATTTTAAACCCGGCACTCAGCGGTATTGAAAATTATACCGATATCAAGATCAGTAACAGGAATCAGTGGAATAATATTGATGGCCACCCGGTATCTACCTACCTGAGCATACAGGGCCCTATAGGAAAATCTGATTTGCGTACAAGCGCCACGTCCTTCCAGGTGCCCGGTGAAAATCCTCGGGGAAAACAATATTGGGAAGATTATACAGCGCCTAAACCACACCATGGCATTGGTTTTATAGCTATGAACGATAAGGCAGGATATATTTCACGCTGGAGTGCTTTTGCAACGTATGCTTATCATAAACCAATTGGACTGCGTACAACCCTTGCTGCAGGATTCATGGCAGGTTTAAGCAGTATTAATGTGGACCGTTCTAAAATAAATTGGGGAGATACTGATCCGTTTGATCCGGCTGTTGATATTGCCAACGGGCTAATAAAAAAAATAAAACCTGAGTTAGGAGCGGGACTATGGCTTTATTCTGCTGATTATTTTGCAGGTCTTTCTGTATTAAACGTAATACCGGGCAAAGTTTCATTTGCTCAAAAAAATGATAAAGCATCTTATTACGAGCCCAATTATTTTTTTACTGCCGGTTATCGCTTAAATATTGCTGAAGATTTTAACCTGATTCCTTCCGTAATGGTTCAATATTGGAGGCCACAATTGTTGGGCGCCCACATCAATGCAAAATTACAATACCAGGATAAAATATGGGTAGGTGGGTCTTACCGGTATGGTGATTTAGTTTCGGGTTACAGTGGTATGGCAGGTGTGTTTATCGGCAATACCCTTAACGTAAGTTATTCTTACGAAGTGGCTACCAGCAATAAAATGCGGGCCTATACAGGCAATACGCATGAAATCATGATCGGGTTTGTGCTTGGCAATAAATATGGTGATACCTGCCCTAAAAATGTATGGTAACCCGCTTAGTTCATCAGCAATACATTCACGCTGCGTTGTAAAATATGAAAGGCAATTTCTGCCATTAAATTTTCTTTATCTAGGGTGGGGTTTACTTCTGTAATTTCAAAACAACAAATTTTTCGGTTTTGCATAAACTTACTAATTAAGTCTTCAGCTTCCCTTTCTTTAAGCCCATTGCTAACCGGTGTCCCGGTTCCTTTTGAGATGGATGAATCTAAGCTATCTACATCAAAACTTACATAAATATCAGTGCAATCACTCAGGTAACGCAACACTTTCCGGCTTACGTTTTCTGCGCCTATTCTTCGTAGTTCGCTCGTGGTAATTACTTTAATACCATATTTTTCAATAAGCGCTTTTTCTTCTTTTTCATAGTCTCTCAAAGAAATAAAAACAATATCTTCTGCCAATAATTTATTCTTACCTTTTCCAATGGCTTTTAGCTCATTCCACAATTTCACGGTTTTATCATCTACGGTATGGCTTTTCATTTCAATGTTATCTTCTCCCAGCGCTGCGGCTAAGGGCATGCCGTGCATATTGCCAGATGGGGTAGTGTAGGGGGTATGTAGATCAGCATGTGCATCTATCCAAATAACACCCAATTTACTTTTCGGCTTTGCCATTTTTATACCTGCAATAGTTCCGCCGGCACTGCTATGGTCGCCACTTAGTACCACCGGAAAAAAATTATTAGTCATAGCATCGCAAACCGATTGACTAAGGTTTTTATAAACTTCTATCACTCCATGAATACGTTTTGCATACGGAGTATGAATGGGTTCAAATAAAAGATGATTTTCTACTTTTACTTTCTCAGATGGAAAGTGTACAAAAAAGTTGCTCATAAAATCCAGCGCAGCTATTTTAATAGCATCTATTCCCAGGCTGGCGCCACGGGTTCCTGCACCTATTTCTGATGGAACTTCTATGAGTTTTATATTTTTCATATTACAAATTTAGGTTTTTCACTTGTAAGGGGTTTTCTCCATTGAGAGTACCCATACATAATATAATTTTAAACCGGGCAAAAAGATCTTCGCTATACCATTTCTCATCCCGGGTTTTTGTAATTACGGCTGTATGATTTTTATTTTTATAAGCAAATTGCATCATCTTTTCCTGCGATTGCCAGATACTAAAAGTAGCCTGCCGTACCAGTGGCCATTCCCCAATACCGTAAGACATAATATATCCGTCACTTGCCAGCATTTCTTTATTTACAGCGTCCACATGTTTCCAAAATACTTTTAAACGGTTTAGCCGTATGGTTGCTCTTGTAAGCACAGCAATCTTTTCATTTGGCTCCATTTTATGGGTTGTTGCAATAAATCTTTTTTTTCCATCCCATAAGCCACGGCTTTGGACAGGTTCTAAAATAAACAGGCAGGTTTCACAATTAAAAAAACGTAACCAATTGAAGATTATTTTACCCGTTACCTGTTTCAGTAGTTGGGTTAAAGTAAGATTGGGGTTAACCGTTGTGTTTAATTCCACCAGGATGGCCCATTGCTGCCAATCGGGCGTTTTGCTGAAACTCCCGTTCTTTCCGCTTCCCATCAATTTATAAAAAAGAATATTTTTATTAAAAGACAATGGAATCCTAAAAAGTGCCATACTCATCAATGCAAAAAGAATATACCTTTTTTTATACCGGCAAATGATGATTGCTGTTTGCATTGCTGCAAGATGCAAAAAAAAACATTCCCTGTTCTAGGAATGTTTTATAAATGGTTATTTTATTATTTTAGAATTGTTCTAATCGGCTAAAGAAAAAATCACCTTCAATGGCTGCATTTTCATCACTATCGCTGCCATGAACAGCATTTTCGCCAATAGAAGCAGCATACAATTTACGTATGGTACCCTCATCTGCCTGGGCAGGATTGGTTGCGCCAATCAATTTCCTGAAATCTTCTACCGCATTCTCTTTTTCTAAAATAGCTGCAGTAATGGGGCCACGGCTCATAAAACTTACCAGTTCACTGTAAAAAGGGCGCTCTTTATGAACATTATAAAATTGACCTGCTTTTTCGGAGCTTAAATGGGTCATTTTCATAGCAACAATGCGAAAACCCGCATCGTTAATCATTTTTAAAATACCCCCGGTATGCCCTTTTTCAGTAGCATCGGGTTTTATCATCGTAAATGTTCTGTTGGTCATTTATTAAAAATTTTGGCCGCAAAGATAGGCAAATTGTATTTTCGTAAAAATTGCAGTCAGGTAAGCTTATCATTTTTTTTATGAAAACCTTAATAGAAATTGAAACGGGTGAACTT
This sequence comes from Niastella sp., assembly GCA_016710595.1. GTDB lineage: Bacteria > Bacteroidota > Bacteroidia > Chitinophagales > Chitinophagaceae > Ferruginibacter. The sequence continues at coordinate 525,536 of JADJVM010000008.1, read as the reverse complement.
ATGTTTAAATGGTTGCTTTAATGTTTTTGTACTACTTTTGCCCGTTTTTATGCAGACCATCAATTTACTATATCCATTACTTACAGCAGGCAACAAGCAGGTAGTAATTACCATGCATCAAAAACCGGATGGCGATGCAATGGGGTCTTCTTTGGGGCTTTACCATGTTTTAATACAATTAGGCCACCAGGTAACTGTGGTATCACCTACAAACTGGGCCTCTTTTTTAAATTGGATGCCGGGATGCGATTTAGTGCTCGATTTTGAAAAGTCAATTCATAAAGACAAAGCTTTAGCGGCTATTGAAAATGCCGATTGGATATTTTGCCTGGATTATAATGTGCTTAGCCGAACAAAAAATATGGAACAGGCATTGGCTAATGCAAAAGGAGAAAGGATTTTAATAGATCACCATCAACACCCACAAACTGAAGTTTTTGCTTTCGGCATCAGCGATACATCTAAAAGTTCTACCGCAGAGATGGTTTTTGATTTTATAAAAGCCAGTGGCAATGAAAATAAAATCAATGTGTTGTCGGCTGAATGTTTATATGCAGGTGTAATGACAGATACCGGTTCCTTTAGGTTTCCACTTACCAGTGCAAGTGTACATACCATGGTTGCCAGTTTAAAAGAAAAAGGGCTGAACCATAGCAAAGTGCATGAGCTTTTATTTGATAATTTTTCTGAAAACAGGTTACGGTTTATTGGGAATGTTTTACTGAACCGGCTGGAAGTTTTTTTTGAATACAATACTGCCCTGATCGCTATTCCGCAGGCAGATTTGGTAAAGTATGATATTAAAACCGGAGATACCGAAGGGTTGGTAAATTATCCGTTAAGTATAGAAGGCATCAAATTAGCCGCAATCATTATTGACAGAGGTGAAGAACGCAAATGTTCTTTTAGAAGTAAAGGCGATTTTGATGTAAATATTTTTGCACGCACTTATTTTAATGGGGGTGGGCATAAAAATGCGGCAGGTGGCCAAAGCATTGAAACATTAGAGGAAGTGAAAAATAAATTTATGCAGGCTGTAAAAGACAATAAAGATCAATTGAGCGATTATTCATTTTAAAAAATAACAAATAACAAATTCACATGAAAAGAACATCCTATTTTTTATTGGCAGCAATCATATTGTTTTCTGCATGCCAGCAATCATTTAAAAAAGGAGAAGAAGGCCTGGAGTATAAAATAATTTCAGGTTCCAAAGGCGAGCCCATTAAATATGGGGAATTTATGCAAATAGACATTGTGCAAGTTTACAGTGATGGTAAAAAAGACAGTACTCTTTCTGATACACGCACCAGTAGTGGAGCTATCATTCAACCCCTGGATTCTATAAACACACCAAAAGAATATTTTAATATTTTAAAACAGTTGAAAAAAGGTGATAGCCTTGTCATCCGGATCCTGTCTGATAGTATCATGCAGAAAAACCCAGTGGGATTGCCTCCTTTTATGAAGAAGGGACATTACCTGGTAACTACGGTTAAAGTAATAAATGTTTTTAAAACAAGAGAAGAAGCTGAAACTGCTTTTAAAGAAGAACAAACTAAGGTAGAAGCCCGGATGAAAGAACAATCAAAAGAACAGGAAAAAAAAGACATTAAAACTTTGGAAGATTTTTTTGCAAAAAATAAGATACAGGTACAAAAAGCGCCTGAAGGAACATTTGTAGAAATTCTTACTGCAGGTACCGGACCCAATATTGATACCAGCGTAGTTTTAAAAGTAAAATATACTGGAAAAACAATGGATGGAGTTGTTTTTGATTCAAATGTAGATCCGGGTTTTCCAAATCATGATCCTATTTTGGTAAATATGACCAATGACCCGAGCCTGGGGCAACCCGTAATTAAAGGCTGGACAGATGGTTTTAAAATGCTTAATAAAGGCGCAAAAGCAAAATTTTATATTACCAGCCCAATGGCTTATGGTGCAAATTCACCTGCTCCAAAAATTCCTGCAAATTCTATCCTTACTTTTGATGTAGAAGTGGTAGATGTTTTAAATAAAGCACAGGCAAAAGTAGAAGCAGATGCTCAAATGCAGAAAATGATGGAGATGCGAAAACATTTTTCTGATAGTTTGAAACAAGCCCACAAGGAGAAGAAATAAAATAAATTGTATTGAATCGAAGCCGCCCTTATTGGGCGGCTTTTTTATAAACTTCTGTCAATAGCACCGCTTCTTTTGCTTCTTTTACATCGTGTACCCTTAAAATTTGTATATCCTGTAATAAAGCAATCGTGTGTAATACCGTTGTGCCATTCAGCGATTCGTCCACACTTATGCCCAATGTTTTGTAAATACTACTTTTTCTTGAGAGGCCAATTAAAATTGGGCAATCCAATATTTTAAATGCTGAAAGGTTTTTTAAAATACTGAAATTATGTGCTATTGTTTTACCAAATCCAAAACCGGGATCAATAATAATATCTGTAATACCGGCATTTCGGCATAGCTGTATCCGTTCTACAAAAAATCGGGTTAATTCAAGTATGATATCTGCATATAATGGGTTTTGTTGCATGGTTTCTGGCACGCCCTGCATATGCATACATATATATGGTACTTTTAATTGAGCCACAATAGCGATCATTTCTGCATCCATGCCACCGGCACTTATATCATTTACGATATGCGCCCCAGCCAGTATGGCCTCTTTTGCAACAATGCTGGAATACGTATCAATTGAAATGAATACATCCGGATAGGTTGCTGCAATAAATTTAATGTAAGGAATTACCCTGGCCAATTCTTCCTCAGCGCTTAACCGATCGCTTCCCGGGCGGGTACTTTGCCCACCAACATCAATGATAGCGGCACCTTCCATTACAAATTGATGAATTTTAAATTTGATATTTTGATCAGTTTCATCCAGGTAACCTTTATAAAAAGAATCGGGTGTTAAGTTTAAAATTCCCATTACCGTTGGTTGTTGCAGGCTTAAGAGTTTACCTTTACAGTTTATTGAGAACATGTGATTGAGTAATTGTATTTTTGAACCGTTTAACAAATTAATATAAATATAGGTAGATAATTAGTATATGACAACGAATGAACAATATGACCGGGTAATTGAAAATTGCAGGGATACCTTTTTAAAAAAAACGGCAGACTATGGAACTTCGTGGCGTGTGTACCGTACCATTTCTGTAGCCGATCAAATTTATATTAAAGCCAAAAGGATACGGAACATACAGGATAAAAAGGAACAGAAAATAGAGGACGATATTCAAAGTGAATTTAGAGGGATCCTGAATTATGCGGTAATTGGTATTATTCAATTAGAATTAAATGCTGAAGAACCCGAAGTATTAAGTGTGGGTGAAGTAAAAGAAAAATATGATCATACACTTCGCAAAGCTAAGCAATTGATGCAGGCTAAAAACCACGACTATGGAGAGGCCTGGAGAGAGATGAGTCAGCAAAGTTTTGTAGATCTAAGCCTTGCCAAAATTTTAAGGATCAAACAAATTTTGGCAAACGAAGGAAAAACAACGGTAAGCGAAGGAATAGACGCAAACTTTTATGACATTATTAATTATGCAGTTTTCGCATTGATATTAATGGAAGAAGGCATTCATAAAAACTAAAAGCATGAGAATAATCGTAAACATCATCAGGTTACTCACAGGGGCATTATTTATTTTTTCAGGATTGGTAAAAGCAATTGACCCGCTTGGCCTGGCTTATAAAATGCAGGAATTTTTTGAAGCCTGGGGCAATGGTGGGTTTATGGTTTCGATGATGCGGGGATTAAATGATTATGCGGTTCCGTTTTCTATTATCATGATTACTTTAGAAGTAGCGGTAGGAGTGGCGCTATTACTAGGTTGGCATAAAAAAATTACTGTGTGGATTTTATTTTTGCTGATGCTATTCTTTACATTCCTCACAAGCTATGTATTGTTCAGCGGCAAAATAAGGGCATGTGGATGTTTTGGAGATTGTATCCCACTTACGCCAATACAAACATTCACCAAGGATATTATACTCTTACTATTTACCATCATACTCATTATTGGTATAAAATATATTCATCCTCTGGTCAAGCCCTTTATGAATGCAACAATTGCAATCCTTTGTATTGCAGCAACCATATTACTGCAATGGTATGTACTCAATCATTTACCCATAAAAGATTGCCTCCCTTTTAAACCGGGTAATGATATCCTGGCACTAAGAAAAATGCCGGCTGATGCGGTACCGGATAAATATGATTATACATTTATGTATCAAAAAAATGGAGAAAAAAAAGATTTTAAAATGACGGATCTCCCCGATAGCAGTTGGGAATTTGTAGATCGTAAACAAATATTGATAGAGAAAGGAAAAAATAATATTCCTTTGATAAATGATTTTATGCTCAGCACAGCAGATGGAACGGATAGTACAGACGCCATATTGAGCCAGCCGGGAAGGTATTTTATTTTATTTGTAAACAATCCCGATGATATTAAAGCCGGTTACCATGCAGATATAGATATTGCCAGGAAGATACTTTCGGAATCTATCCCATTATATTTTGTTACTTCTCAGCGAGAAGCTACAACTCAACGATATAGTAGCTTACATCCCATTGTGTTTACCTGCGATTTTACTGCCATTAAAACAGCAGCAAGAAGTACCCCTACATTATATGAAATGAAGGGAAGCATTATACAACAGAAATGGGGTAAAGCCGATATTGCAGATGTGAATTTTTAAATTTAATATTGATGCGCTGGCTCATTAAAAAAATATTTTATTCATTATTGGTTCTTTTTGGGGTGATGCTGTTGGTATTTGTGTTGTTTCAGGGCATGGGAGACCCGGCAAGATTGGTGATGGGGCAAACAGGAGATCAAAAAACAATTGATAATATCCGCAAAGACCTGAACCTTGATAAGCCTAAATGGAAACAATTAATTTTATACCTGAACGATGTTTCGCCAATTGGAATTCATAATGCAGCAGAAATTAAAACCAAAGAATTAAAAGGGTTTTTCGTAGGCGGCCACACAAAATTGGGGTTTAAAATTCCTTACCTGAGAAAGAGTTATCAAACCAAGAAAGATACCATACAAGTACTGGCAGAGGCATTGCCCGGTACCATTGTATTAGCCTGCACAGCTATGCTGATTGCATGTTTTTTTGGAATTTTATTGGGGATATTGGCAGCTATAAAAAAAGACACCTGGTTAGACGGAGCAGCTGTATTTGCAAGCATTGCAGGCATTTCTGCACCCTCTTTTTTTATGGCAATTTTAATTGCATATATTTTTGGAATCGTATTACATTCTTATACCGGTTTGCATATTACAGGAAGCTTATTTGAAACCGATGAACTTACCGGCGAACGATATTTGAATTTGCAAAATTTAATACTCCCGGCATTTACGTTAGGAATCAGGCCACTGGCCATTATTACGCAACTCACCCGGAGTTCTATGCTGGATGTGTTGGGTAAAGATTATATTAGAACAGCATACGCAAAAGGATTAAGCAAAACCCGTGTAATATTTGTTCATGCATTACGAAATGCCTTAAACCCTGTAATTACGGCGGTTACGGGCTGGTTTGCCGAACTGCTTGCAGGATCATTTTTTATAGAATATATTTTTGGATGGAAAGGAATAGGTAAAGTAACAGTAGATGCCTTAGAGAAGTTGGATTACCCGGTTGTAATGGGGGCCGTTTTACTAAGTGCCTTAATTTTTATTGTGATAAATATTTTATCCGATTGGTTTTACAGGATAGTAGATCCACGCATTAAAGCTGCAAACTAAAAATTGATAAGCAGTAAATTTTTACATTTATTTATTCGTAAATTTAAGATGTGAAAATTTATATTTTTAGCGGGTTAGGCGCCGATAAAAGGGTTTTTGTAAACTTAAAACTACCCCATCAGTTTGAAGCGGTACATATTGATTGGGAAATTCCGGGTAAAGAGGAAACACTTGAATCTTATGCTTTGCGGCTAGCTAAAAATATAAATAAGAGTGAACCATTTATGCTTTTGGGTGTATCAATGGGCGGTATGATTGCAACTGAAATATCAAAAAAATTTCAACCACTTCTCACTATCTTAATATCATCGGTACCATTAGCAAATGAACTACCCGGCTTATTTAAATGGACGGGCCGGTTTGGATTGCATAAATTAATTCCTGCGGCTATGTATAAAAATGTATCCATCGCTAAAAGAATATTTACTACAGAACAACCTCAAAATAAATTACTCATCCGCCAGGTGATAAAAGATACGGATCCCCGTTTTGTTACCTGGGCGGTAAATGCAATTTTAAATTGGCATAATGAAACATTACCCAATCCTTATGTACATATTCACGGTAAAGAGGATGAAGTATTGCCTGTAAAAAATACGCATCCTACCCATATCATAATGGAAGGCAAACACCTGCTTGTTTTAGAAAATACAGAAGCTTTAAATGCAATTTTAAAAGAAATACTTACGCCTTACCAGTAGTATTATTTATTTTCTCCTGCTTCATAAATGGATTGCGCATCAGCATCATTACATCTTCATCTTTATCCTGCGGGTAATATTGGTCAATCCCATATTTAATTTCTTTGGGATCTAATTTTGCAAATGTTCCAAGCAAGCGGTCCCATACAGATAAAATAGCTCCATAATTCCTATCGGTGTAGGGCTGTTTCCAGTGGTGATGTACTTTATGCATGTTAGGCGATACTAATATCCAGCTTATAATCCTGTCTGGCATTGCCGGGAGTTTAATATTGGCATGAGTAAAAGCGGTGGAAATTACCAGTATCGTTTGAAAGATCATAACAGCATACATGGGTGCGCCACTTACCATAATACCCAAAAAAAAGAAAATACCCCGAAGTAAACTTTCACCCGGGTGATGTCGTAAGCCCGTAGTAACATCTACGTTGGTATCGCTATGGTGTATTACATGAAATCGCCAAAGCACCGGAACCTTATGCTCTGTAATATGTACCAGCCATCCGCCAAAAAAATCAAGTGCTAAAAATGAAATAATGATGGTACCCCAAACGCCGGCATCAAACCAATATACCAATCCAAACTCATTTTTTAAACACCAGTCGCTCAGCAATACAATTAGTATGGCAAGAAAGGTATGAATGAGTAAATGAATTATAGTAAAAATAAAATTGACGCCGGCATGTTTTGATTTCGATTTTTTGTAACTGAGTTTAAATAGGGGTATGCCGCCTTCTAAAATCCAAAATAATAATAGGCCACCCACCAATATGGCAAGCCTTTGAACAGGATGCTGATCTAATGTTTCAAAATAAGATATAAACTCTTTCAAAATTTTATTTGTACTTAGCTAAGTAAGTTACAAATAATATTTAAAAAGCAGCTTTACCGGTATTAAAGTTCAGCAATTATAAATTCAGCTTCGGGCTCCTTATCTTTTTTGAGTTTATCTATTTTACCGGCTACAAATGAAGTGGCAGAATTCCAATCATGTTTTACTGCTTCACACAATTTATTTAATTTCTTTCTTGTTTTTTTTCCTTTGCTGGGAGCAAATAAAACGCCTATAATAATGCCTGCTGTAAAACTTATGATTACTTTATTCATGATGATTTATATTGATTTTTATAGTAATGATATTATTAACTGGTTCACACTCCATGCCAAAAATGAAATTTTTTATCAATATGCCTCATTTATAGCTAAAACTTTATTAAATTTTTTGTAGAAACCATGCAAATTATATTCGAAAAAGTTTTTCAGTTAATTTTAATGTAATGAACAGGCTTTACCCATTAATTATTACAACGATAAGTTTTTTATTTGCCCTGCAGTCAAAATCACAGAGTATTAAAGGCAGATGGGAGGGACGTATGGAAAACGAACACCTTCAAGTGAATATCGAACAAAGAGGTGGTCGTATTTGCGGTTATACTTACGATTATGAATTAAACAATCCTCCCGATCATTGTAAAGCAAAATTTGAAGGCCGGTTTGATGCCGCAACCAAAACCTGGTATTTAAAAGGTATAGAATTTTTTGAGAATAGCGGTTCGCACGTTTTTATGTATCTCACATTGTGGAAAGAACAAGATGATCCTGCAAATAAATTAAGGGCCAGGGTTAGTACCTCCTCTTTTAATAGTTTGTTTGATGATGGAACCTACCTCACACTTACCAGGGCTTCTACCTTGCCCAACAGAATGCCGGTGTATATGGCGCCTTGTTTTCCAGAAACCAAAAGAACAGTGAGGCCACCATTGAAAAAAACGATTCCTACAAAACCTGTGGTAAAACCTAAACCGGTTGTAAAACCCAAGTCAACTGTAAAGCCGCAAACCAAGCCGGTTGTAAAACCGAAGCCACCAGTAAAACCACAACCTAAACCAGTTCCTCCAAAACCGGTAATAGCAGATACTGTTATAAAAAAAGTGCCGGTTCCTACACCTGTATTACCGGACCATAAACTTATTACCACAAAAATGAAAGAACGTAAGCAAACGGAACAAAGCCGCATTGCATTGGATGTGGATCATATCAATTTAAAAATATATGATAACGGCGAAATTGATGGAGATACCGTTTCTGTTTTTTATAATAAAAAATTATTGGTGAGTCATCAGCGATTATCTGATAAACCCATCAATATAGATATTGACTTTGATAAGGATACCAATATTCACGAGATCACTTTATATGCAGAGAACCTCGGAAGCATCCCTCCCAATACAGCTTTAATTGTAGTTACAGCGGGTAAGCAACGTTTTGAACTTAGGAGTAAGGCCAGTTTAAGCGAAAATGCAGTATTGGTTTTTGAAAGAAAGCCCAATCCATAACCAAGCATACCTTTTTCCCATTTTTGGGAAATAAAACCACAATATTAATTTAACTAATTTTGCTGGGTGCCATTTATTAAAAGCAAGAAATATAGTAACCAAACTGATGAAGAACTGGTGAGTGCGTATAAAACGTCATCAGATTTAGAACTGTTATCAGCCTTGTATTTACGATACACTGATTTAGTGTATGGCGTTTGCTTAAAATACCTGGAAGATACAGAACTGGCAAAGGATGCCGTAATGAATATTTATGAAGAACTGGTATCTAAATTAATAAAATACGAAGTGAGTTATTTTAAATCCTGGTTGTACCAGTTGGCTAAAAACCACTGTTTGATGCAAATAAGGCGGGATAAAAAATTTAGAAAAGCAGATGTGGATATCTCCATTATGCAAAACGAAGAAATTGTGCATCTGAATGGCGAGTTCACGAATGAAGATACTTTTAAATACATGCAATTTTGTTTAGATAACCTGGGTATGGAGCAAAAAAGGACTGTTGAACTCTTTTATTTAAACAATAAATGTTATAATGAAATAGTGGAAATTACGGGTATTGAATGGAAACAGGTACGTAGCCTGATTCAAAACGGGAGGCGGAACCTTAAAAATTGTATGGATAAACAAATGCAATTGAGTTAATGCAAGATCAGGATAAAAATATAAAAGAATGGACGGCTGCAGATTTTGATCGTTATCATCGGGGAGAAATGCCTGCTGCCGAAATGCATTCGCTTGAAATGCAAGCGCTGGAAGATCCGTTTTTGCAAGATGCAATGGATGGGTATCGGCATACGGATAAGAGCGTTGAGGATGTTGAAAATTTACAAATCAAAATTAATAATAGTAAAAGTAAAACTAAAATAGTTTGGTTTAAGAGAGAATCATTTACAAGGATTGCCGGCGTAGCCGCTGTATTTATTATTCTGACAGGCATTGGTTGGTATTTATATCAGCAAAAATATGAAACAGGTTTGGGTAGCACGCCATTGGCATCAGTACAAAAGGAAAATTTAAATGCGCCGGAAAATTCAATTGATTCAGTCATTGATAAAGTAATGAGCCCGGTGCACACAGTAGTTGAACAAAAGCCAGAAATACAAAAAGCGATTGTTAAAAACTCTGCACATTCTGAGGGAAAAAATACAAACAACTTAAAGCCCGTTATTGCTAATGATAAAAAAATAAATGACGATGCAGTAGGGTCTGTCACAGAAACGCATAAAGATGTGATGGCAGAAAAAAGCATTGAAAAGGCAGAAGATGCTGGCCAGGTTACCAGTGAAGAAAAACCTTATCTTAAAAAAACAATACCTGTAGGTAGAAGTGCAGAAGGGAATGTAGTAGGCGTAAATGCCGCCAATTTTATTAAAGGAAATGTAATAGATCAACAAGGAAAACCGGTTGCCAATGCTATCATCATAAATGATAAAAATAAAACAGGTGTACAAACAGATGCACAGGGAAAGTTTGTATATGCTATTCCGGATTCTACAACACAGGTAAAAGTTTCAGCATTGGGTTACACTACTGCTTTAAAGGATTTGAATGCAAAGAATGTAAATAATGATATCATTCTGCAAAGGCAGGATGAGGCATTGAGTGAAGTAGTAGTTACTGCAAATGCCGCTAAAAGAAAAAAGAATGAGGTAAGTACCCGGTCAGTTTCCTCGCAAATGATAAATGAAATAAAGCCCCGTGCAGTATTGTTAAATAATGTGGTTTTTACAGGTAATTTAGAAAGCTACAATACCTACATAAAAGATAGCATGAAGCTGAGCGCACAAGCAGATTTTAATAAAAAAACAAATAAGACCATATTGCATTTTGATACAGATGAAAATGGGAATGCACTCAGAATTAAAGTGCTTAGATCTTATTGTACTGCCTGCAATGCTGCTGCCATAAGGCTTTTAGAAAGGGCACCGGGTTGGCAAAAAATAAAAATACGTAAACCTGCAGAGATCATTATCACTTATTGATCAATATTGCATTTTTCTTAATGCAGGTGCTTTAAACCAGGTAATGATGGTAACGCCCAGCGTCATACAACCTCCAAAAATAACGGAAGGCACAGTACCCAAAATTTTTGCAGCAACACCGCTTTCAAATTGACCTAATTCATTTGATGAATTAATAAACATACTATTTACACTTAATACCCTGCCCCTTAATTCGTCTGGTACTTTTAGTTGTAAAATAGTGCTGCGTACTATTACACTTACCCCATCCATACATCCGCTCACAAGCAATGCTAAAAACGATAACCAAAAATTATTGGATATCGCAAATAAGATAATACAAACCCCAAATCCCGAGGCGGCATAAAATAATTTTTTACCCTGCCTGTTTCTCATGGGCCAGATAGTAAGTATGGTTACCATAATGATAGACCCAATATCAGTAGCTGCATTTAACCAGCCAAAACCAATAGGACCTACTTTTAAAATATCTTTGGCAAAAACCGGCACCAGGGCAACAGCCCCTCCAAATAAAACAGCAAATAAATCAAGTGTCATAGCGCCGGCAATCTCTTTGGTTTTAAAAACATATTGCAAGCCTTCTTTTACACTTTGCCAGGTACGGCCGTCCTTAGTTACGTAAATGGGTTTAGGGCTTATTTTCCTTAAGAAAAAAATACCGGTGTATAATATGCATAAAATAATTAAGAAAGATTTATTGATGCCTGCAAAGGCAATTAAAAATCCACCGATCGCATGTCCACTGATAGAAGCTATGAGCCAACTTGCCGAACTGATAGAAGCGGCTTGCGGTAAAATTTCACGGGGTACAATTTGTGAAATTAATGAGCCAAAAGAGGGGCCGCTAAAGGCTCTTAATGCACCGCTCAGGGCAACTACAGAACATATTCCTGCAGCTACGGACCAATGGCCCCATTTCAATTGGGTTTGTGGTAATGATAATAAAAAATAAAAAACCACGCATAGTGTAAATAGAATTAGGGTCGTTAAAAGTACTTTTCTTTTTTCATGCAGATCAATGTAATGACCGGCATATAAAGCGAGTGATAATGCCGGGATTACTTCTGATAAACCCAGGAAACCCAGCGCCAGCTTGCTATTGGTAAGTTCATACATCCACCAGCCCAGGATGGTAACCGTCATGCGCAGTCCCATCATAAAAATGGCTCGCCCAATTACAAAATTCCTGAACTCCGGTAAATAAAGGGGGGCGTAAGGGTTTTTATGAGATTCTGGCTCGCTCATTACGGTTAGGGTAAGGTGATATAATACTGCCCTGTTTCATAATCTTTTTCAAGTGCATCTGTAATGGTTTTTATATGTGCATCATTTCCTATAAAATCGGCATTGGAAGCATCTACAAAAAGGGTTTTTATATTATGTTGTTTTATATACTGTGTATAGGTTTCCTGTAAAGAAAAAAGATAATCATTTGGTATATCCTGTTCATAACTGCGATTTCTTTTCCTGATATTTTCTTGTAGCCGGTTTACGGGAGTATGCAGGTAAATTAAAAGATCCGGTTGTACAATCTGTGGATTGATGATGTCAAATAGTTTTTGGTAGAGCCTGAACTCCTCATCGGGTAAATTTACTTTTGCAAATAATAGGCATTTGGTAAAAAGATAATCTGAAATGGTTACAGACTGGAACATATCCTTAGTATGCAACAATTCTTTTAATTGTTTATATCTTTCTGCCATAAAAAACAATTCCAGCGGAAAGGCATATTGTTCCGGGTTTTCGTAAAACCGGGGTAAAAATGGGTTGTCTGCAAATTCTTCCAGGATCAGACGAGCCTTATAATGCTTGCTCAATATATGCGCCAATGTTGTCTTTCCAGCTCCTATATTCCCTTCTATGGTGATAAAGTTGTATTTCATCCAGTTGCAAAATAAGCCCAATCGGCTTTAGAGTTATTAAATTTTTTTCACATCAAGCGTATCATCACATTCTTTTAATAATTGATGTATGGTTTTATTCAATTTGGGATGCTTTAGGTTGGGTGAAAGTTCTTGCAGGGGTACCAATACAAAACGCCGGTACTGCATGGCCGGGTGGGGAAGTATAAGTTCTTTAGTTTGTACGATCTCTTTATTGAAAAATAAAATATCAATATCAATAATCCTGGCTGCATTTTTTATCGTTCTTTTTCGTCCCATTTTTTTTTCTATAGCTAAGCAGGCCTGCATGGTTTGCAAAGATGATAAATCTGTTCCTACAATTATTACCCGGTTCAAAAAGTCGGGTTGTATAGTATTGCCCCATGCAGCCGTTAAGTAAAATGAAGAAACCCTTTCTACTTTACCAATTATTTGTTGAATATAAGTGGTTGCCTGTTCCAGGCTTTTAATGGGGTTGCCGATATTTCCGCCTAATAAAATGTATGCTTTGTTCATGTAAAAGAAAATAACCTTTTATCAAAATGGAATCTTGTTGTCTTTATAATTTTTACCTTCTTCATATCGGGGTGAAGTGGGTTCAGTAAATAATTAAATTCTTCGGGAACCAATACTGACGGCACTTGCAGGATTAATGCATTTTTCTCTTTTATAAATTCATCACCCATGAATTGGCTATAGGTTACATCATTTTCCCAGTTTTTTTTAAGCTTTGCAATATTGAGTGAAATAGTTGATAGTTTATCTGGTATGTTTATATAAAGTAGGGAAAAAGGAGTTGTTTTATCGCTTTGCTTTATATGAACCAACAGTTCTAATGCGCATAATGAAACATGTTGCCCCAGGTAAAGCATCGGCAAACCGGGACTATTCCACCTGCCCCCATATAATTTGGCGCCATAGCCCGAGGTATCGTCTTCGTAATCTTTATTGCAGATGCGGTATCCTATCATGTAAATAATCCGTGTTCTATTCTGCCTAATTGTGTAAAAACTTGTGCAATGCCTGCCGCCGTTGTTAATGAATCCATACTAAGATTCCCCTCCAGGCTATAGGGCTTACTTTTTAACCATTGGTAAAATTTCTGTTCACTGCCCAACACCTCTTTTCCTTTTTTTAATAAGGCAGCAATTTGTAACGCCCTCTCTGCATTAATAGGCGCAAAATTATTATTGTTTTTTGCATAACGTTGCAGGGTGCGTTCACTTATATGGAGAATGGCCGACCATTCTGATTGTGTAAAATTCACTTTATCAGCTATTCGTTTAAAATCATTATATGAAAAATCTTTTAAATCGGGGAGGATACGGGTATTCAAATAAGGTGCTAGCCCTTCTCCCGTAGCAGGTACCTTATGTGCCAGGCTTTGCTTTGCCGGCTTGTTTATTGATTTTTTTATATTATCTGCCATTTGACGTACAAATATACGTCAAATGTCTTTTGATAAAAAATTTTTTCACAATTATTCCTTACCTACTTTTGCTTTTTTTATAAATCTTATCGTTTAGATGAAGTATAGCCAGTTCCGGGCCATGTTAGCCATTACAAAAGCAAGTTTGCGTTCCATCTTGCGTAGTCCTTCTGCCGTGATCTTTGGTTTTGCATTTCCTTTTATTTTTATTTTGGTATTTGGTTTTATAGGCAATGGTGGCGGCCGGAGTAGTTTTAAAATTATTATACAACCGGGCTCAGATACGATGAATCCTATTTATACTGCTTTAAAAAATAATCCTTCAATCCGTTTTTTAAAATATGATACCCCACAAGAGCTTACAGATGCTAAACAAAAGGGATCATTGGCCGGTACGGTAGGCATTTATAAAAATAATGATTCCACCGGGGCACCTTACAAATTAACCTTATCCAGTACAACCAGTAGCAATGATAAGTGGCCTGCTTTAAAGAACCTTTTGGATAATATTATTAATGGGATAAGCAATAAAATGTATTCTTCACGCCCGGTGGTTGCCAGTTTTCATTTTGATGAAACGAAAGATATTGAAACCATCAGGGAATATAAAACCATTGATTTTATCTTACCCGGGCAATTGGGATTTTCTTTATTGAGTGCGGGTGTTTTTGGAGTGGCTTTTATGTTCTTCAGTTTACGGACCACCCAGGTTTTAAAACGTTTTTTTGCAACTCCTATAAGCCGGACATATATTGTTTTGGGTGAGGCATTGAGCCGGGTAATTTTTCAAATGATAACCGCAGTTGTGATCATTTTGGCCGGTTATTTTTTCTTTGGTTTTACATTGGTTCACGGCTTTCAAACTTTTATGGCGTTAATGTTTCTAAGCTTTTTAGGGTTATTGGTGTTTATGGGTTTTGGTTTTATTGTAAGTGGACTGGCTAAAAATGAAAGTACCATTCCTCCGTTTGCCAATATTATTACCCTGCCTCAATTTTTATTAGGCGGTACATTTTTTTCTATTGATGTATTTCCGGGCTGGTTACAACCTATTGCCAAGCTCATGCCCCTTACTCATTTAAATGAAGCCATGAGAGGGGTGGCTTTTGAAGGATTAAGCTTGTGGAGTTGCCGGAATGAAATTGGTATTTTGATGCTTTGGGGTATTGTAACATATATTATAGCGATCAAAGTTTTTAAATGGGAATAAAATTATAAAATCATGCATGCGATCAAGGGTATGTTATTTGTGTTTGTGGGGATGGCGTTATTCTTAACTGTTTTTTCATTGTTTATTCCATCAAAAGTTGTGAGTGAGCGTGGCATACAAATTCATGCAACGGATGAACGCATTATGGCTGAAATTGGAAACCTTCACAATTGGAAACATTGGCAACCGGTATTTAAAACCGATAGTGCACAAATAAAAATAAAGGATGGTACATTGTCACAAACCGCAAGCTGGATGGCAAAAGGCAAAGAAGTGAAAATAAATTTATATGATCGTACCCCACAAAGTGTAAAGTTTACCATTAGCCGTGAAGGAGAACTGGATATTGATAATGGAATTATTTTGTTGCC
The DNA here is from genome assembly GCA_016710595.1 of Niastella sp. Classification (GTDB taxonomy): domain Bacteria; phylum Bacteroidota; class Bacteroidia; order Chitinophagales; family Chitinophagaceae; genus Ferruginibacter. The sequence continues at coordinate 509,841 of JADJVM010000008.1, read as the reverse complement.
TGTTGAAGAAAGCCAAAGCAGTAAACAAGTACAATGGCGTGCCATTACGCATTTACGCTGGTATCCCTGGGAAAAATTGAGTGGTATCTTTACTGAAAAAATATCAGGCCCCTCAATTGATTCTTCTTTACAATCATTACAACAATACTTAATTAAAAATCCTTAACCGGGAAAACTTATTTTACCCATCGTTACAGCAGGCATCCCTTTTAAATGCTTTGCGAAAACATCCGGTTGCCCGGCTACTGTTTCATTGGCAAGTACTGCAAACAAAACTGCCTCTTTAGCATCCGGTTCAATTCCTTTTTGAATGGTGGAAACAATTTGTACCGGGCTTATTTCTTTTTCAATAAATTCCATAAGCATTGGGTTATGCATACCTCCGCCGCTGATATATATAATGGGGTTGCGTTTTAAATTTATAAATTTTTGTAAAGAATGAACAATCGTTTCTGCAGTAAAGCGATTTAATGTAGCCATCACATCGTTTATAGGAATCTTGTTATTCCCGGTACGGGATATCGCATTCTGGAGGAATGGCATATTAAATAATTCTAACCCGGTAGTTTTTGGAAACGCCAATGAAAAGAAAGGATGAGATTTTAATTCCTGTAAAAGGGCCTGTTGGACTGTTCCTTTTTTTGCAATGATTGCATTTTCATCATAGGTAAAGCCTGTAAAATTCTTTTGTGTCCATGCATCCATCAGGGTATTGCCCGGTCCGGTATCGGTACTAAATACATTTCCTTTTACAGGTAAATAAGTAAAGTTGGCAATACCGCCAATGTTTAACAAAAACACATCCCGGCCGGTTTCTTTAAATAAGAGTAAATCGCCGTAGGCAGCCAGGGGCGCCCCTTCGCCACCGGCGGCAACATGTTTTTGACGAAAATCACCAATTGTGATTATCCCGGTTTTTACAGCAATGTGATCGGCATCTCCTATTTGCAAAGTAGCATTTGGCAAATTCTTATGAGTATGCAGGTGCCTGGGCGCATGATAAATGGTTTGGCCATGGCTCGCTATAAGATCAATTTGAAGGGCATCTATTTTCCACTTTTTTAAACATTTATTTATTATTTCAGCATGCAGCAGGCCGGTAATTTCATGTAACAGGCATACATTTTCTAAATTCACATTTTTCTTTGAAATAATTTCAAGCACTTTATTACGGTATGCCTGTACATAGGGCCATGTTATAAATTTTTCAACTTTTACACTTGTATTATTTCCATATCCGGTAATATTACAAAGGGCCACATCCAACCCATCTAATGAAGTACCACTCATTAAACCAATAATATTTCTTGATTTTTTTTGAGCAATATGATATAGCTTATTTACATTTTGATTCATAATTTTTCTATGAATTTGAGGTTCCGTTTGATGCCTGTATATTTTGTTCTTTTCAATGGGGATTTACTAAAAATAATTTTAAATTTTTCTTCTGTAAGATTATCCCAATCATCCATTTTAAAATTCATGATTTCGGGGATAGGTTTTAATTCTTCGTGCCGTGTTTGTTTACTAAAGCGGTTCCATGGGCATACATCCTGGCATACATCACAGCCAAATATCCAATCTTGCCATTTGTTTTTTTCCTCTATCAGCTCTTCTTTAAGTTCGATTGTATAATAGGAAATACATTTTTGTGCATTGATTACCTTATCTGGTAAGATAGCTTCAGTAGGGCAGGCATCTATGCAACGAGTGCAGGTACCGCAATAATCTTTGGCAAATGAATCATCATAGGTAAGTTGTAAATCGGTAATGAGCGATGCGATAAAGAAAAATGAGCCTTGTTCTTTATGTATCAGGTTACCATTTTTACCTACCCAGCCCAAGCCACTCTTTTGTGCCCAACTACGTTCCAGTACAGGTGCACTATCTACAAAACCCCGGCCTTGTATGTCGCCAATTTGTTGTTGTAATAAAAATAGAAATTCGTTTAATTTTTTCCTGATGATCTCATGGTAATCTTTGCCATAAGCATATTTTGAAATTTTAGGCGCACCTGCTACCTGTTGTTCTGTGGGATAATAATTATACAGGATGCTAATTACAGATTTAGCGCCCGGAACCAGCTGGGTAGGGTCCACTCTTAGGTCAAAATGATTTTGCATATACTGCATGGTACCATTCATCCCTTTTGATAACCAGGATTCCAGCCTTTGGGCATCATCATCTAAATAAGCGGCTTTTGCAATTCCACAATAATCAAACCCAAGTTGTGCGGCAGTTTGTTTTACAATGCTGGTATTTTTATCTGTATCATTCATGAATATTAAATATGAAAAAAACTTTGTAGCTTTTAACAAGTGAATTGCTTAGAATGAAAACTGGTATCCAAGTGTACCAATAAGTTCGGCATACCCAAACCCGTGGCGCACCCTGTTCCCTTTCATTGTAGTGGTATTCGCCAATGCATTCAGGTATTTTACATAACCGGTTTTTCCCATGAATTCAAAAAATACATGTGATGTGGCATATAGCCTGGCACCAGCTTCTGCTGCAAGGTTATAACCTGCAATATGGAAATTGTTATTCAGCCGGTCGCCTTTCCAGGTAAAGTCTGTACGTGGAATATTGATGCCGGCTCCCAGCTTCCATAAAAAACTTACCAACGGTCTTTTCTTTGCGTGGGTAAGCAATATTGTTTGTTGCTGTACATAATTTATATGAAGTAAGTTGCCACCATCGGTATGCTCCAGGTGAAGAAAATGAGCGGCATTTATAACGCTATCACCATTAACGGGTATTGAATTGATGGTACCGGTTACAGCAACCATTTGCCCATCTGTTACGACATATTTTATGTGATCAAAATTTATTTCAATGGCCTTTGTATGTTTTTCATTTAAGTAAAAACCAAAGCGGTAATTATATTGAGGAATTGATATTTCTAATGGTTTTTTTAAAACCGCATCATAATCGGGTTTATCATGTGCTTTAGCATGATGCAATGTAAAATCACTGCCATTAGAAAGTTTGATGTGAATATTGCTTTTTGTGTACCATTCTTTGTTGTACCCCCATTGTATATACATCCCTTTCAACAGTTTTCCTTTTTGTTGTGCCAGGATGATGTTAGGTGAAAAGAATAAAAGTGTAAAAAATAAATGCCGGATTAAATGTTTATGATGCATACCTGTTAATTCCATTAATAAAATAAACAGCAAAATTAAGTCAATTCAGGCATTCTAAGGAAACTGGCTATCTACGAGTTTTTTCAGGCCGGTATATATTTCGTGCCGGCCTTTGCTTTGTAAATTATAAGATAGCAATACGGCACAATATCCATTTGTATAATCTACCCAGGGAAAAGTGCCAAATAACCCCGGGCTCGTAACTGCCGTTGCCTTCTTTGTAGTAGATGCCTTTGTCATCGTCCATTCTCCAAATCCGTAGCCAAAATCACCACTTTGTTCCGGGCTGTGAATCTTTTTTAATTCACTTATATAATTGTATTGCATCAAATCAATTGATTTTTCTGAAAGCACCCTTTTATTTTGATACATCCCTTTATTTAATATCATTTCAGTAAAATGAAGATAATCTGTAGCGGAACCTTTTGCCCCACCGGCGGGCAGTACTACTCTGTTTTTACCAAAACTGGCTGTTGTCATTTGGCAGGGTAGGGCGATACGTTCCTGGAAAAGTTGCTCAAATGATTTGCCTGATATCTTTTCTAAAATAGCCCCCGCAATCTGCAACCCAATACTACCATAATGAAATGCGGTACCCGGTTTTGCTTCCATTTCTCTTAATGCAATGACATTCGCTACTGCTTCCATCGTGTTGCCTTGTTTTAATACTTCCCAGTTTTCTTTTAAGCCATTGCTATAAATACCAGTGGTATGAGTGAGACATTGTTGAATGCTGATATTCCCCTTGCCTTGCTGCGTCATCTCTGGAAGAAATTTACCAATTGTATCCTGTAATTTCAAGCTGCCATCATCTATAAAAGTCATTACCAGGGCTGCGCTCAACCATTTACTGCAACTCGCTAACGGAATAATGCTTTGCGCATTAAAATCTTTATTTAAATCAGGATTATCTTTTGACATTTTTTTTATCGCAAACCGGTCAATAACCTTTTTTCTTCCCTTCTTTTCATTTAACGATTGTTGGTACCATATTTTTCCATCTTTATAAATCATTAAAACCGCTTTACCTCCTAAGCGCTCAATATGGTTCTGCAACCATTCATCAATTGCCGTATTTTTTTGCTGGCTGATACCAGCCTGATAAAATAGCATAAAACTTGCAACAAGTAAGTAAGGTAGGCAGTTTAAATGTTTTAGATAAGACATAATAGCAGGATTTATGGAGTTGGACTTGGTTTTGTACATAAAGGTTTAAATAAAAGAAGAATAAAGAATATAAAGCTATGAATTTAAACAATTTCACAATAAAGGCATCGGAGGTCTTGCAACAAGCACAACAACTTGCGTATAACGCAAAGAACCCTTCTATTGAAACGGAGCATGTATTACAGGCTTTACTAAATATAGAAGACAGCCCCGTAGATTACCTCCTTAAAAAGAACAATGTATCCATAAAGCTGGTAGAAAATAAACTCAAAGAGTTGTTGAAAAAACTCCCCACCGTTTCTGGTGAGCCTGCTCAAAATATGGGCAGGGAAGCCAATAATATGCTCTTACGTGCAAATGCTTCATTAAAAACTTTTGGAGATGAATTTGTAACCCCTGAGCATTTATTACTCTCTATTGTACAGGGTAACGATGCCGTTGCTAACCTGCTAAAAGATGCGGGATTAACCGATAAAGGCTTAACTGCTGCTATTAAAGAATTGCGTAAAGGTGACACCGTAAGTTCTCAAACACAGGAAACCCAGTTTAATGCATTGAATAAATATGCTAAGAATTTGAATGAACTGGCCCGTGCAGGAAAATTAGACCCTGTGATTGGGCGGGATGAAGAGATCAGGAGGACACTACATATTTTAAGCCGCCGTACTAAAAACAATCCTATCCTTGTGGGTGAACCGGGTGTGGGTAAAACAGCCATTGCAGAAGGATTGGCCATGCGTATTGTAAATGGCGATGTACCCGAAAATCTAAAATCAAAAGTGATTTATGCTTTAGATATGGGGCAGCTAATTGCAGGTGCGAAATATAAAGGAGAGTTTGAAGAAAGATTAAAATCGGTAGTCAAAGAAGTTACATCTGCCGACGGCGAGATCATCCTATTTATTGATGAAATACATACATTGGTAGGTGCCGGCGGTGGCGATGGAGCCATGGATGCGGCCAATATTTTAAAACCGGCGCTGGCAAGGGGAGAGTTAAGAGCAGTTGGTGCAACAACACTCAATGAATACCAAAAGTTTTTTGAAAAGGATAAAGCACTCGAAAGGCGTTTTCAAAAAGTGATGATTGATGAACCTACGGTTGAAGATGCCATTTCTATTTTAAGGGGATTAAAAGACAGGTATGAAACCTATCACCATGTACGCATTAAAGATGAAGCTATCATTGCGGCGGTAGAATTATCCCATCGTTATATTACCGACAGGTTTTTACCCGATAAAGCGATTGACCTGATTGATGAAAGCGCTGCCAAGCTCAGGCTTGAAATGAATAGCATGCCTGAAGAACTCGATAAATTAGAAAGACAGATCAGGCAATTGGAAATAGAGAGAGAAGCTATTAAAAGAGAACATGATGATGACAAGTTAAAAGACTTGAATACTGAGATTGCAAACCTGGCAGTAGAACGGGATACATATAAAAGTAAATGGAAAGAAGAAAAAGAACTGGTTGAAAAAATTCAAAATGCGAAAGCAGATATCGAGAATTTAAAAGTAGAAGCTGAGCAGGCAGAAAGAAATGGTGAATATGGCAGGGTAGCTGAAATACGATATGGCAAAATGAAAGAAAAAGAAAGCCAGATAAATGAACTAACCGGCCAATTAGATGAAATATCTGAGAAGAGATTGCTAAAAGAAGAAGTAGATGCAGAGGATATTGCAGAAAGTGTTGCTAAAACTACCGGGATTCCGGTTCAAAAAATGTTGCAAAGTGAAAGGGAAAAACTCCTTCACCTTGAGGAGGAATTGCATAACAGGGTAGTGGGCCAAAATGAAGCCATTGAAGCAGTAAGTGATGCCATACGCAGGAGCCGTGCCGGTTTGCAGGATGCTAAGAAACCAATTGGTTCATTCATATTCCTGGGTACTACAGGCGTGGGTAAAACAGAATTGGCTAAAGCCCTGGCTGAATATTTATTTGATGATGAGAATATGATGACCCGGATTGATATGAGTGAATACCAGGAAAAGCATACCGTAAGCCGATTGGTAGGTGCTCCTCCCGGTTATGTAGGTTACGATGAAGGTGGCCAGCTTACTGAAGCAGTAAGAAGAAAACCTTATTCCGTTGTGTTACTCGATGAAATTGAAAAAGCACACCCCGATGTATTTAATGTGTTGTTACAGGTTTTAGATGATGGCCGCTTAACTGATAATAAAGGCAGGGTAGTAAATTTTAAGAATACAATTATTATCATGACCAGTAATATGGGAAGCCACATCATCCAGGAAAATTTTGAAAAGGTAAATGAAGATAATATTGAAACGGTAGTGGATAGTACCAAAGCAGAAGTGATGGAGTTACTCAAAAAAACAATACGCCCCGAACTTTTGAACCGGATAGATGAAATTATCATGTTCCAGCCTTTGATGCGGAAAGAAATTAAAGGGATCATTCAAATACAGTTGAACGGACTTAAAAAATTGGTGGCACAAAATGGAATACAACTTGAGTTTAGTGAATATGCATTGGATTATTTAGCAGAATTCGGCTACGATCCCCAATTTGGAGCAAGACCTTTGAAGCGGTTAATTCAAAAACAAATTGTGAATCAATTAAGTAAAAGGATCCTGGCAGGTGATATTGATAAGCAAAAACCGGTTTTGGTAGATGTATTTGATGGAAATGTTGTTTTTAGAAATGAAGTACCTAAACCTGTATAATTTAAGAAAATAGATAATTATATTTTTATTAATACGTTGAAAATCATAGAGTAATATAAACATTAATAAAATATTGTACGAGTGGTTGGACTTTGTTTTTTAAAATATATTATCTTCATCCGATTGTAAACCAATTTGTTACTTTAGGTTAATTAAAAATAAAAGGAATTATTATGGCATTTAAGAAAGAGGTTTTAGAAATTATTGAACCAAGAGATGTGTTTGTAGGTAATCCTAAAGCCGCCGTTACATTAGAAGAGTTTGGCGAATATGAAAGTGAAGCTTGCGCAAAAGCGAATGAAATTGTAAAAAAACTATTGATAGATTTCGATGGAAAAATCAGGTTTAATTTCCGTCATTTTCCGCTTACTAAAATACACCAGCGTAGCTTAAAAGCAGGTGAAGCTGCAGTAGCAACTGCACAAGATGGTAAGTTTTGGGAAATGCATAATATCTTATTTGCAAACAGGCGCAACCTGGGAACTACGAGTTTAAAATTACATTCTAAAGAAGCCGGTGTTAAGAATAAAAAATTTCTTGATGACCTGGTGAACGCTACTTTTGGGTGGCAGGTTCAGGGCGACTTAAAAGAAGGAATTGACCGTGGTGTAAAAGATGTACCTACCTTTTTTGTAAACGGTGAACTGGTGGCTAAACCCACTTATGATGAACTGGCAAAGGCCATTAATGCGGCGCTTAAAAAAGTAAATCGTAAAAAGACTCCTGCAAAGCAAAGAGCATAAAACATTTTTAATAAGCGTACCAATGAGTACGCTTTTTTTTTTAGTTAAAGCCCGGGGGGGAGCCAAAAACCCCCCCCAAAAAAAACAATTTTTCAACACATTCCACAATCTTTTTTAAACTCTATTGGTTTAGGATTTACTTTTATTTTTTAATACCAGGAAAGCTCTCCCTTTTCAATTTAATGAATGATGAAAGCCTTCCAGTTAGAGGATGTAAAGTTTTTTATTCATTCACTTCTAAAAGGTAAGAAAGTACTTGCTTACCATCAATAAAAATACGAAGCGGGAATTCTGCTTCTGTTTTAAAAGTATAGTTAAAGCTGATGGTATAGTCAGTTGTTTTAAAATTCACAGGGATGGGTTTGTTTAACTTTTTTTCCTGCCCGGTAACAAGGGTTACGGTATCAACTTGACTTCCATTATACGGTATGCTAAAACTGATTGTAGTATTTGTTTTTATCCTGAGAAAGCCGGTGGCAGGTTTAGGCTTTTGTAAGCCTAAATCATAAGCATTGGCAGCAATTACAGGTAGTGCATAAAATTCTTTTAAAGAGCTGGCGCCATCTTCAAGTTGCCATGCCTTATTATCCGGGTAATGATCCAGGTTAAATAAAATTTTATCTGCAAAAAAATATCCGCTTGTGAATTTTTTGGTAAACATTGAAAATTTCTTATCCAAATATCCACTGGCTTTGGCAGCATCTACATAATACCATTCTTCGGGGCTTTGGCCAAGCTGCACTACATTCCAGGAATGATTCATTTCATCGGGAATATCATTTATTGCTTCCGGAAAATCTTTTACATAACCATCTACAGATAAGCAGCGGATATTCGCCTGGCTGCACATTTCCTGGAACAATAAAGAAAATCCAAGCGAAGTAGCTTTGCGTAATTCTATAACTTTTACAGGGTCGCTGTTTTTTTGATCGTTTGTTTTTATACCCTTGGGGTCTAAGGCAATATTATTGGCAATCCAATAAAAAATAGCCCTTGCTTTATCCTCTTTATTTGTAAAGGAACCTGTAATGGTAGCTGCAATTAACGCCAGGTTTTTATCAGCCATAGCGCCTGCCTGCTGCACCCTGCTATCTACAGTATGATATTTTTTCTGCTGTGCTGGTAAACTGTATAAACCTGCCATGCAAAAAACAAATAGGATCAATTTCTTCATGCTATAAATGTAATCATCCTTTCGTTAAGGATTTGTGATTAGTTAACTCCGTTAAATATTCATGATTGATTTATCTTAAGAATAATATTTCCCGGTACTTGGGTAATGCCCAGTAAGAATCATCTACTATAAGTTCCAGTTTATCTACATGGTACCGGATAATATCAAAATATTTTTCTTTAATATCATCGCAATAAGCGATCGCTTTTTTTCTGCAGTCTTCTATTTTATTTGCTTTCTTACGGGCTTCAATCATTTTCTCAACATGATCGCTCATTATATTGATATGGTTGCTGATCTTTTCTAAAACTTGCAATTGATTGGCATACGTTTCGGGTTTTAATCCGGCTTGCTTGAGCCCATTAATATTTTGGATGAGTACATTTTGATATTTCACTGCTGATGGCAATACAAATGTAGTGGCCAAATCGCCCATTACCCTGGCTTCTATTTGTACTTTTTTAATATATTCTTCCAGCATAATCTCATGCCTAGCCTCTAATTCTGCAGGGCTATAAATAGCGTTAGACTCAAAGAGTTTTTTTGCTTTATCACTGATGTAGGCGTCTAAAGCCAGTGGTGTGGTTTTTACATTAGCTAAACCTCTTTTCTTTGCTTCAGCTTCCCAGCTGGCGCTATACCCATCACCTTCAAAAAGTACCGTTTTGCTTTCTACAATATATTTTTGTAGGATATGCATAATGGCCACTTCCTTTTTATCTCCTTTTTCAATAAGGGTATCCACTTCTAATTTAAAATTTTTAAGTGTTTCTGCCATGATGGTATTCAGGGTGGTCATGGAATGGGCACAATTTGCCGAAGATCCTACTGCCCTGAATTCAAATTTATTTCCTGTAAAAGCAAATGGAGAGGTTCGGTTGCGATCGGTATTATCCAGCATCAGCTCCGGTATGCTTTTATGAATATCCAGCTTCAGCATAGCTTCATCCGTTTCATCAAAATTTTCACCTACCCGCTCTTCAATTTCCTGCAATACATCTTTTAAGAATTTGCCTATAAAGATTGAAATGATGGCTGGTGGAGCCTCATTGGCGCCCAGGCGGTGATCGTTACCGGCGCTTGCAATGGCAGCTCTTAATAAAGCAGCATAATCATGCACCGCTTTAATGGTATTGATGAAAAACGTAAGGAACATGAGGTTCGTCTTGGGCGTTTTGCCCGGTGCCAGTAAGTTTACGCCGGTATTGGTTGAAAGGCTCCAGTTGTTATGTTTACCGCTTCCATTAATACCTGCAAAGGGCTTCTCATGTAATAATACTTTTAAATTATGTCGTTTGGCTACACGATCCATAATATCCATCAGCAGGGTATTATGATCAATGGCCAGGTTTGTTTCTTCATATATCGGGGCACATTCAAACTGGGCAGGGGCTACTTCATTGTGCCGGGTTCGTAAAGGGATACCCAGTTTGTAGGCTTCGTTTTCAAAATCACGCATAAAAGCATAAACCCTTTCCGGGATAGCTCCAAAATAATGGTCTTCTAATTGTTGGCCTTTGGCCGGGGCATGTCCAAAAACGGTACGACCGGTAAGCATGATGTCTGGCCGGGCAATGGCCAGGTTTGCATCAATTACAAAATATTCCTGCTCCCAACCAAGAGTAGGTGTAACCCGGTTTATATTTTTATCAAAATACTGGCACACATCCAATGCTGCTTTGTCAACAGCTACCAATGCTTTTAATAAAGGAGTTTTGGTATCTAATGATTCACCTGTATAAGAAACAAAAATAGTAGGGATACATAATGTACGCCCATTTCCAATTTCCATGATAAAGGCAGGTGAAGATGGATCCCAGGCGGTGTATCCACGGGCTTCAAAAGTTGCCCTTAATCCACCACTGGGGAATGAAGAAGCATCCGGCTCCTGCTGAATGAGTGAAGCGCCTTCAAATTCTTCAATGGGTGTGCCATCACTTTTTAATGTAAAAAAAGAATCATGTTTTTCTGCACTGGCTCCCGTTAATGGTTGAAACCAATGGGAAAAATGGGTCACACCTTTGCTTTCTGCCCAGGCCCTTAGCCCATTGGCAATTTGGTTACCCATATTTCGGTCTATCTTTTTTCCTGAATGGGTAGATTCTTCCAGGCTTTTATAGGCTTCGTCACTTAAAAATTTACGTGCTGTCTGTAATGTAAATACACTTTCATTAAAAATAGCCGTAGTCCTTTTCAAAGGCTCCGGGATTGTTTTTTCTGGTTTACCCGAAAATTTGGAAATAGCTGAAAAGCGTAAAGAGTCCATATATTTTTATTATTTATATGGCAAAAGAAAGCATTTATTTTTAAAATAGAAATAAATTATTTATAAATGTTCAAAAAAATAGCTAAATATTAAATAATAATACAGATATTTTATATGTTAATATGTTTTACGAAAGGCAGGTTCTTCCATGGTATTACACAGCAAAGCGGCGTTAATAGAAAGGGAAGATAAATGGCCCGGTAACGATTAATGGCTCCCAGGTTGGGCACAATAAAACCAATGAAGAAAAGAATGCTGATAGAAAAGAAGAGTGAAAAATAAATGAATGGGGTTTTGAACAAAGCACCTTTGTTTCCGTAAAAAATAAATAATAAAAGAAGGATTTGGATACATAAAATTTCCAACGCAGGAAAAACTAAAGGACTGGAAAAAGATTCCCATATATAAGGCCGCATGATTACCCGGTTTACACTTTTTAGTGATTGTAGCCCTATTGATTTTATACCCGGTTGTAAAGTATCCATACTAATGGTGGTAGTACCTTCCAGCGCAGCAAAATCTTTTTGCTTTGATTTTATTATTTGATAGGGGCTTAGCGGGTTTTGCCAACCAACACTTAGCCCAATAAAAAATATGCTGATGGCATAAACTATAACAAAAATCTTTCCTGCAGGTATTGGTTTTTTCTCAGCTAATACCCATGCCACAATGCCGGGCATTAAAACGAAGAAAACAAAATTGCGAATGAGCAACAATATGATTGCGAAAAAGATGAGGCTTACCAGGTGTTTGAAGCTGGATCCCTGTTTAAATAATTGAACCAGGCTATAACATGAAAAGCAGAGCGCCATAAAGGTTACAGAATCTTTTCCCGGTAACGTACTGGCATATAATAATGAAGGAATGGCCAGGGTGCAAAGCAGAATAGGCCATTTTTTTTGAGGGTAAATTTTATTAAAAATTTTATACAATGTCATGTGGGCAAAAAAAGCCAGGAAACAAAAGAACAGGGTATTCAAAAAAATATTACCCTGTGTGAAAATATTCAGGATGCCCAGGAATTTGGCTAATATATTTACCCGAAGGTCGTTCCAGTAAGAATTAAAACTTCCAAAAAAATTACCATATTCAGCATAATTAGTATGGAAAATTGATTTTATAAAAAGTGCCGGTTTATCCATCAGCATGGCATACTCATCCTGCCCATACCCATTTAGTATTTCATAATCATTTGTATTGGGATAAGCATATAAAATCCAACGTAAATAAACAAAACCGGCAACTAACTTTAAAACAAATAGTAAAAGAATTTCTTTTTTGCTTAGGCCGGTACTTACAATAAAACGGCTTTTGGTCAATAAGACCCCGGCAAAAAATAAATAAACAATAAAAAGCAGGTAGTACAAAGGATCACTTTTATGTGGGAAGATAGTTAAAATAATTCTTAGTAAGTTCTTAGAGATCGGGAGCATCCATGTACCTTTGCAATCTGAAATAATACCCCTTTTTTTATGGAAATTACTGCTGCAACGGCTGCCAAACTTCGCATTACAGAAGAAGAATTTGAACTCATTATAAAAAAGCTGGGCCGTACACCAAATTTTACCGAACTCTGTGCCTTTAGTGGCATGTGGAGCGAACATTGCAGTTACAAGAATTCAATTAAATGGCTCAAGACATTGCCCCGGGATGGTGAGAAAATGCTTGTAAAAGCAGGTGATGAAAATGCAGGATTAATGAATATCGGCGATGGATATGGAGTGGTTTTTAAAATTGAATCGCACAATCATCCCTCAGCAATTGAGCCCTTCCAGGGAGCTGCTACCGGCGTAGGAGGTATAAACCGGGATATTTTTACGATGGGTGCCCGTCCCATTGCATCATTAAATTCATTGCGATTTGGGAAATTAGAAGAGGCAAAAACACAACACCTGCTTGCAGGCGTAGTACATGGTATTGGCCATTATGGAAATTGTTTTGGAGTACCTACGGTAGGTGGTGAAATTTATTTTGAAAACTGCTATCATACAAACCCGTTGGTAAATGCGATGAGTGTGGGTATTGTAAAAAATGGAGAAACCGTATCTGCCACAGCAACGGGTAAAGGCAATCCTGTTTTTTTTGTTGGTAGCGCTACGGGTAAAGATGGTATTGGGGGCGCCTCTTTTGCCAGTGCAGAAATTACGGAAGATAGTGCAGAAGAATTGCCTGCCGTACAAGTAGGAGACCCCTTTCAGGAAAAAAAATTACTGGAAGCTTGCTTAGAAGTCATTCAAACAGGCGCTGTGGTAGGTATGCAGGATATGGGCGCAGCCGGTATCATTTGCTCTACTGCCGAAATGAGTGCGAAGGGAAAGTGCGGTATGCGCATTGATTTAGATAAGGTTCCTACACGCCAGGCACACATGAAGGCCTGGGAACTTTTACTCAGCGAAAGCCAGGAACGTATGTTGATGGTGGTGCAAAAAGGAAAAGAACAAGCCGTTATTGATGTATTTGAAAAATGGGATTTGCCTTGCAGCCCTATTGGTGAAGTAACGGATGATGGTATGCTGCAGTTCTTTATGAACGGTGTACACGAAGCCGAATTGCCTGCTGATGAATTGGTACTGGGCGGCGGTGCACCACAATACAACCGGGATGTGAAAAAGCCGCAATACCTGCAAAAAATAAATGCATTTTCAATACAACAAATAACCGATTTACAAACGCTGAAAGTAGCAGCAGAAAAAATCATTTTGATACCCAATATCGCAAGTAAAAAATGGGTGTACGAGCAATATGATAGCATGGTAGGCGCCGGAACAGTAAGTACTAACTACCCAAGTGATGCTGCCATAGTATTGGCCAGGCCTACCGGTAAAGCGCTTGCCCTTACTACCGATTGTAATAGCCGCTATGTATTTGCCGATCCTTATAAAGGCGCCATGATTGCAGTGGCTGAAGCCGCCAGGAATATTGTATGTAGCGGTGCCGAACCACTGGGTGTAACCAATTGCCTCAATTTTGGAAACCCTTATGACCCCGAAGTATATTGGCAATTTACCGAAGCTATTAAAGGGATGGGGAATGCCTGCCGGAAATTTAATACACCTGTAACAGGTGGCAATGTAAGTTTCTATAACCAATCGCCCGATGGACCGGTATATCCTACGCCTACCATTGGTATGGTAGGATTATTAGATGATGTGGATCATAAAATGACCCTTGATTTTAAAAATGATGGAGACTTTATTTACTTAATAGGCGCCAGCCAAAATGATATCAACTCATCGGAATATCTGCATAAAATTTTGGGTGTGGAATTTAGCCCCTGCCCGTATTTTGATTTGCAGGAAGAATTCGAATTACAGCAAACCATTGCTGGATTCATCCAAAATAAATTAATTCAAAGCGCACATGATGTAAGTGAAGGCGGATTGTTTATCACGCTCATGGAAAGTTGTTTTAACCGGAGCCTGGGTTGTAATGTAACCATGCAGGATGGGTTTCGCAAAGATGCTTATTGGTTTGGTGAAGCGCAAAGCAGGGTAGTAGTATCTGTAAGCCCTGCGCTTGAAAATAATTTCCTGGCAGCCATGAATAAATCGGGTGTAGCATTTTATAAATTAGGCCATGTAACAGGCGAAAATATTATGATGGCCGGCGAGAGCCTGGGAACCATCAGCGAATGGAAAATAAAATACGATAATGCCATTGGCAATACAATGAAAAAAGTATTTTAGTTAGTTAAAATTTATTTGAAGTAGATGGCAGGACTTTAGGTAAAAAAAAATATCTGCAAGTAAAACACTTTTAAACAATTATATATGAATACAAAGATCAGCATCATTGGTGCTGGTAATTTAGGAACAGCCATTGCAGAGGGATTGCTTAAAAGCAAATTTTGTAAACCTGCCGACATTACCGTTACAAAAAGAAATACAGCCACTTTATCCGCATTACAAAATAAAGGGGTCCGTGTTACTTCAAATAATAATGAAGCAGTAAAAAATGCAGGCCTTATTATTTTGGCAATTAAACCTTTCCAGGTTACAGATGTATTAAACGGGTTAAAGAAAGATCTTACTTCAAAACAAGTATTGGTATCGGTAGTTACAGGCGTAAATATTGCAGATATTGAAACAATTCTTGCAAAGAAAATGCCTGTATTCCGGGCCATGCCCAATACTGCGATTGCCATCCAGGAAAGCATGACTTGTTTAAGTTTTAATAATGCTACTGGCGAACAAACCGAATATGTTACCAACCTTTTTAAAACCCTGGGAAAAGTTACCGTAATTAATGAAAATTTAATGGATGCCGCAACCGTATTGGGCGCCTGTGGTACTGCGTATGCCATGCGGTATATACGTGCCAATATACAGGGCGGTATCGAAATTGGTTTTGATAGTAAAACTGCTAACCTGATTGCTGCCCAAACGGTAAAAGGAGCGGCTGAACTTTTGCTGCAAAATGGTACCCATCCAGAACAGGAAATAGATAAAGTAACGACACCCAAAGGCTGTACCATTGCAGGTTTAAATGAAATGGAACACCAGGGTTTCAGCTCTTCTTTAATTAAGGGGATTGCAACCAGTTTTCAAAAAATTGTAAAAACTTAAATGTTCACCAGATATATCGTAACTCTTTGAAATATACTTAACTGATCCTACCGCCGTAGAAATTATTTTCATTAAATAATTTATTGAATTTGCAGAGGTATCTGTTAAACTCCCAAAAAATCGCCTTATCTTTGCCCGACCTCTCGGATGTTTTTCATCCATACGGTCTTTAAGTGCTGAAGATTGTTTTCTATTGTTTTGATTTACGAAGTTGTTACAAGGGTAGCATCTTTACTGCTAAAAATAATATAACCATGTATGCTCATGCAACAATGGCAAACATTTTATTTTGGCATTTTTTTTTGATTGAATTTTATCATTATGGCTAAATATATTTTTGTTACGGGAGGGGTTACATCATCTTTAGGTAAAGGCATTATTGCTGCATCGCTGGCGAAATTGCTGCAAAGCCGGGGCTTAAAAGTGACGATACAAAAATTTGACCCTTACATTAATGTAGATCCGGGTACGCTAAATCCTTACGAACATGGAGAATGTTTTGTAACCGATGATGGCGCTGAAACAGATCTTGACCTGGGCCATTACGAAAGATTTTTAAATACACCTACTTCACAGGCCAATAATGTTACTACCGGCCGTATTTACCAAACCGTAATTACCAAAGAAAGAGAAGGCGCTTATCTCGGTAAAACAGTACAAGTAGTGCCACATATTACCGATGAAATAAAACGCCGGATGTTGCTGCTGGGCGAAACCGGCCAATTTGATATTGTGATTACAGAAATAGGGGGAACCGTTGGTGATATTGAAAGTTTACCGTTTATTGAAGCAGTACGCCAAATACAATGGGAACTGGCAGAAGAAGATTGCCTGGTGGTACATTTAACGCTGATCCCTTATTTAAAAGCGGCTAAAGAATTAAAAACAAAACCTACCCAGCATAGTGTGCGGATGCTGAGCCAGGAAGGTGTACACCCCGATATCATTGTATGCCGTACTGAGCATCCCCTCAATACCGAGATTAAAAGAAAGATCGCACTATTTTGTAACGTAAAGCCCAATGCTGTAATAGAATCAGCTGACGCATCAACCATTTATGAAGTACCTATTCGTATGCTGGAAGAAGGCCTGGATGTAATAGTATTAAAACAACTGCATATCAATGGATATTCTGCCCCCGAATTGAGCAAATGGCGTGGTTTTCTGGAGAAACTGCAAAACCCAAAAAGTAAAGTTAAGATTGGGTTGATAGGAAAATACTTAGAATTGCAGGATGCTTATAAATCAATTTTAGAATCTTTCATTCATGCAGGCGCCATGAACCAGGTGAAAGTGCAAATTGTAAATGTACATAGTGAATATATTACTGGAGAAAATGTAGCTGAAAAATTAAGCGACCTGGATGGTTTGTTGGTAGCGCCTGGCTTTGGCAGCCGTGGTGTAGAAGGAAAAATAACGGCTGTGAAATATGCCCGTGAAAACAAAATGCCTTTTTTTGGTATTTGCCTGGGTATGCAAATGGCGGTCATTGAGTATGCCAGGAATATCATTGGCTGGAAAGAAGCACACAGTGCCGAAATGGAAGCCAATACACCCTATCCTGTAATCGCACTAATGGAAGAACAGAAAAAAGTAAAAAAGAAAGGTGGAACCATGCGGTTGGGCGCTTATCCCTGTACTTTAAAGCCCGGAACCCTGGCTCATAAAATTTATAACACGGATGAAATAAGTGAACGGCACCGCCACCGTTATGAATTTAATAATAAATATCTATCAGACTTTGAAGATGCTGGAATGATTGCGAGTGGAAAGAATCCACAAACAGGGTTGGTAGAGATCGTCGAATTACAAAATCATCCTTTCTTCATTGGCGTACAATACCATCCGGAATTAAAAAGCACCGTAGAAAACCCGCAACCAATATTTGTAAGTTTTATTGCTGCAGCAAAATCATTTGCTGAAGAAAAAGAAAGGTTATTACCCGTAAAAGAAACTGTGTAAGGGTATGCGCAAACTTAGTATGGCCGAGCTGAACCGTAAAACGGTAGAAGAATTCCGGCAAAGTGATAAAATACCGGTGATCGCCGTGTTAGAAAATATTCGCAGTGCATATAATGTAGGCAGTGTGTTTCGTACTGCAGATGCATTTCTCTTACAAGCTATTTACATCATTGGCTACACCGCTACACCACCACATAAAGAAATAAAAAAAACAGCCCTTGGCGCCGAAGAAACCGTAAGCTGGAAATATTTTAAAACCGCTGCCGCTGCCATCGAAGATTTAAAAAATAACGGCTATACTATTTATGCTATTGAGCAGGCACAAGGTAGCATTCAATTGCACCGTATGAAAGTGAATGAAGGCGATAAGATTGCCGTGGTATTTGGCAATGAAGTATCGGGGGTAGAAGAAGATACCATTGCTGCCTGCCAGGGATGTATTGAGATTCCACAACTGGGCATGAAACATTCCTTAAATATTGCAACTGCAGCAGGCGTGGTACTTTGGGAACTGGTTAGGCCAAGGTTGCGGTAATGCCTACCACTGCTTTAATTCTTCTCTTTTAAAAGTATATTCCGGCGTTTGTATGAACGCTTCATCATTTACAATGTACCAGGGCGATAAATCTTCATTTACCGGATTTTTTAAAATATGAATACTTTGTGCAGGCATATAACTTTGGCTCAGCAGGTAAATAACTTCTCCTTTTTCATTTTTTGCGATGTCCATAATGGTTACAGCATGGCCGGGAAACCCACCCCTTATAATTACATCGCCGGGCTCTATGGAATTCCAGTTTTGAATTTGCATTTGCCTGGCCAATGAAGCCGAACCACATATACCAAAAACTTTTTGAAGGTAACTATCAAAATAGGTACGGGTATATGGCTTCTGAAATGTATATACACCCCCTTCATTATCTATAAATTTCAATGAATCAAACTTCTTTTGAGCATACAGGTATTCTGCTCTTAATCGCATCACCGCATCGGCACATTGTTGCAGGTTCCGTTCCCCAATACTTATATCCAATACCGCATATTGTGCTTGTTGATTTCTTTTTAGCTGCCCATCATATAAATAAACGGTTTTATCTTCTTTTAAATTTATTTTACGAAGCCATGCTGCAAATGAATTTTGAGGAAAAGAAACCCGGCTAAAACCAGTAGGGAGTGGAATATCAGCAATATTACCAACTACATTATTTTCCTGGGATGCTTTACCGGATGCCTGGGCAGAAACACCTTTTTTATTATTTGCAGGAGCAGGGTTGCAGGAAATTAAAAGCAACCACAATAGATGCCATTTAAAGTGCATAAATCTTTATTTTTGATAGTTGAGACGCAGGAATGTGTATATTTCACAAAAAGCTACCATAAAATGACGCAATTACTAATCATAGATGATGAAAAGGCAATTCGGAAAACGCTATCTGAAATTCTGAGTTTTGAAGGATATAAAATTGATGAAGCTGCCGATGGTGAAGAAGGGTTGAAAAAGATAAATGATAAAGAGTATGATATCATTCTTTGTGATATAAAAATGCCGAAATTAGACGGAATGGAATTTTTAGAAAAAGCAAAGTTACTGTACCCGGATACACCCATCATCATGATCAGCGGCCATGGAAATATTGAAACGGCGGTAGAAGCAGTTAAGAAAGGCGCTTACGATTACATCAGCAAACCACCGGACCTGAACCGCATGTTGATAACATTAAGAAATGCAACAGACAAGCAACATCTCGTTACTCAAACAAAAGTACTAAAACGTAAAGTAAGTAAAGTGCACCCCATGGTGGGCGAAGGTAAAGCCATGCAGGAAATTAAAGATACCATTGAAAAAGTTTCACCAACCGATGCCAGGGTACTTATAACGGGTGAAAACGGTGTAGGAAAAGAATTGGTGGCACGCTGGATTCATGAAAAAAGTAATCGCAATACCGGGCCAATGGTAGAAGTGAACTGTGCGGCAATTCCCGGCGAGCTTATTGAAAGCGAACTTTTTGGCCATGAAAAAGGTTCTTTTACTTCGGCTATAAGGCAACGCATTGGTAAATTTGAACAAGCCAATAGCGGCACATTGTTCTTAGATGAAATTGGCGATATGAGCCTGAGTGCGCAGGCAAAAGTATTACGTGCCTTACAGGAAGGAAAAATTACCCGGGTAGGCGCCGATAAAGATATTCACGTAGATGTACGGGTAATTGCTGCTACCAATAAAAATTTGCTGCAGGAAGTTGAAAATAAAAACTTTCGTTTAGATCTGTATCACCGGTTGGGTGTAATTATCATTCATGTACCATCGCTTAACGACAGGGCAGAAGACATCCCCAAACTGGTAGATCATTTCCTGGAATTGATAGCCGGCGAATATGGCCAGCCTAAAAAAGAAATAGAACCGGCAGCCATAAAAGCATTGCAGGAACATACCTGGACGGGTAATATCCGGGAGTTACGCAATGTGGTAGAAAGACTCATCATTTTATCGGGCAAAAGTATTACCCAAAAAGATGTCATTAATTTTGTGCTGCCCAAATATTGAGGCAGGCATTTATTTTTTAACCTATGAAGAAGATTGCCTTTAGCATTGCATTGTTTTTTTTTCAAACAGTTTTATACGCTCAAATCGATAGTATCAAAGACCCTTTTGATCATTTGATTGCTGTGGTAAACGGCAACCTCAATAAAGATAATCTACCGGATAAAGTGATAGTAACCCAGGATACACTCGATAAAAAAGCGCCTTACCGGCTTCAAATATTTTTTAAAGAGCCCGGTGGCCAATACAAATTAATTGAAAGTTCTACACAAATAATAGAACCACAATATCCCGATGGGAATGATGGTTTTTATACGGGTAACAGCTTTTTAGAAATTACTATTAAGAAAGCTGTACTCTGTATCCACAATGAATTATTAAGGGGGCATTATGAATATCTTTTCAGGTATCAGCATGATCGTTTCGAACTCATTGGTTTTTCAGAATCACAATCGGATGGGAGAGGTAAAATGTATTATACTGATTTCAATTTGGTCACCGGCATCAAGATCAGGCAAACCGATAATTATGAAACCGATAAAGTAATCAGCAGGATCAAAACAAAACAATTGATCCGGCCTTTACCTAAATTGAAAGACCTGGTTCCATTTGTAAACGATCATTTTCTTTATGAATAATACACAGGTTCACAAAGGCCTGTTTAAAATGTAATGTGTAAATTTACCGAATTCAAATTAGTTTAACTTTGTATGTAGGATTTTCAGTGGAAAAGATTGATCATGATTTATAAAAAGCATCAAACCCCAATTAAGTAAACAATGGCTCAATCTACTGCCAAAAAAGTTTCGGTGCTTTTTATTGCCAATTTTATCAATTTTCTTATCAGTTTCCTTATTGTTCCTTTCTTATCCAGGGTATGTACTTACCAGGAGTATGGCACTTACAGCCAGGTATTATTATTCAGCGCATTCTTTTTGGTGATCTTTAATTTTGGCATTTCCACCATCTCCAATGTAGTACTTGCTGAGCATGAAGAAAATGAATCGTTGGTATTTAATACCGGAACTATTATTTTAACGGTTGCATCTGGGGTAGGTATCCTGCTCATCATGCTGGCAGGCAATGGTTGGAACCATATTTTTAATAATGATGTTTTCTATAACAACCTTATTTACTTTTTTCCCACTTTATTTTTTCAAAGCATCTCATCCTATTTTTTAAACACTTTATTGTTTTATAATCGGGTTAAAGCCATTGCCGTGATTGTAATATCTACCAATGTACTAAAGCTGGGATTGATGTTGTATTCACTATATGTCTTACATTCATTGGCGGCCATCTTTATTTCCATTTCTTTATTTACAGTGTTGCAGTGTATTTTATTGTATTATGTTTTACCTGCTGAGGTTAGGAAGATTACTTTTAAATACGACGGGCAAATTGCCAAACAACTTTTTACACCTGCACTTCCCATTATGTTTACCGGGTTGCTGGGCAGTGGCATTTTATATGCCAACGGCTTATTCATTAGTAATATGCTTTCGGTGAAAGATTATGCCATTTACCGCAACGGCGCCATTGAGTTTCCATTGGTGTCAGTGATTACAGCCAGCATTTTAGCAGTAACGATGCCCGCCTTTGCGAAGTTTAAAGTAAAGGGGGAAATAGAGCCGATGCTGCTTATGCGTAAGAAAGCAAATGTAGTTTCGGCAGCCATGATCTTTCCTATTTGCGTATTCCTTTTTTTCTTTAGCAAAGAATTTATTGTATTGTATTTATCTGATAAATATATTGAGAGCAGTTTGTTATTCTCTGTTTTTAACCTCGCTTTATTATTGCGTTTCACCAATTACCAGGATCTTTTGGTTATTTATAAGAAGACCAATTATATATTTATTGCCAACGTAGTATCTTTTTTAATAAGCCTTGCTTTGAATTTCTTTTTAATTAAAAAATTAGGATTAATGGGTGCCGTAGTGGCATTTCTTTTCTCATTGCTGTCACTTGCAGTAATGCTTACGCTGATAACCTGTAAAATTGCAAAAATTAAGCTGGCAGATTTTCATGACTGGCGTAAACTTATTATCATCCTGCTCATTAGTTTTGGTACCGGCCTCCTGTGCTATGCCGGCTATGAGTATATTGGGAGTATGCTTGCCTTATGTATTGCTGCCTGTCTTTATTTTGCAATCATATTTATAAGTTTCCTTAAATTTAATCTTGTAGATAAAGTGTATTTACAGCAATACGCAAACCGTGTTCCGGGTCTAACTAAAATATTAAACTATGGGAAAACTAAAAATTTGGATTAAAGCGTTCCTGGAAAAGCGGAACAAACTGCATCTCTTACATGTGCCGGTTAATGTATTATTGTGGAACTGGTTTCATCAGCGGATTGTAGGAATTAATCGTTCGGTTCCCTGTTCGGTGTATTATACTTCTAAGGTGGAAGGTTTTAAAAATATTATCTTGCCCAAAGAAAATACTACTTCCATCAAGATCAGTTTTGCTGTGAGTGGTGGCGCTTATCTGCGTATATTCAATGGTACTACTTTGGAGATAGGCGAGGGTACGTTATGGGCATTTAATCTATGCATTATTACCGGCAACCATGGGTTAATTGACAGGTCAGATTATACCTATAAATCAGTAAAGTTGGGTAAAAATTGCTGGATAGGAAATGGCGTTACCATTTTGCCAGGTGTAGAACTGGGAGATAATGTAACTGTGGGCGCAAATGCGGTAGTAACAAAATCATTTCCTTCAAATGTAGTAATAGGAGGTAACCCGGCAAGGATAATAAAAGTAGTGCCATAATTCTCTTCGTATCATGAAGATCATTGAATAAGTTATATATTTATTAATTCAACTAAATGTAGTAACAAATGAAAATCAGAAGCGTTTTATTAGTGCCCCTCATTATTTCTTGTTTGGGTACCAACGCCCAGGTAACCAACACTTCTTATATTACTTCATTTGGCGAAAAAGCATTACAGTTTTCAATAATTGTACCGGCAAGCCGTGCCGAAGTGTGGAAATTATTTACAACCGAGGAAGGGCTTATAAAATGGATTGCACCTGTGGTAAAAACAAACATGAAAATGGGTGGCTGGATCAAAACGAATTACGATAGAAATAAAACGACAGATGACTCCACAACAATTCAACTTGATATCATAAATTATTTAGATAATGAGATGCTTACCCTAAAAGTAAACCTGAACAAACAATTTCCCCGGGAAATAAGAAATGAGGATAAAAATTTACAGGAAATCATTCAATTTATAGATTTGGGAAATGGAAAAACTAAAATCATATCCACCATGTTAGGCTGGGGAAATGGGATGTCCTGGGATAAAACTTATGTTTTTTTTGAGAGAGGAAATGAATGGACTTATAAAGAATTTATAAAACTTTTTTAAACTCAAAAGTTTCTCCCTCAATACTGTTTTTAATATTATGTCACCTATAAGAATCATTATACCGTTTGTTTTTTTATTAGCTTTTATAATTTGGCTATTATTCAGGCTATTTATTAAAAAGGACCTCAAAAAAAATACAAATAATCTTATTATTGGTATTATATTCATGGTAGTTTGGGGTGTCATTTATTATTTTTTATTAAAATAAATGAATTCAATTGACTGGATATTTTTAGCATCAAAGCACTATGTTTAAACTTAAGTTACCAATGCAGCAATATGTCTTTACTACTAAATAGAAATAATTTTGGAGACCCAGCCAACCGGGGTAATGTTCTTAGCCGGAAAGAAGCAACATCTTTATTTAATGAATGGGTATTAAATCCCCGTTTGCAATTACACATGAAGCAGGTGGCCCACTTAATGAAAATATGGGCAGCAGAAAAAGAAGGCTTAGATGAAGCCGGGCAATGGCAATGGGAAATGGCAGGTTTGCTGCATGATGCCGATTGGGATCAATGGCCCGAAATGCATTGTAAAAAAATAATTGAAGAACTGGAACATAGAAAGGTTGATCCTGAAATTATACACGCCATCGCATCGCATGGGCCCAATCATTTTGGAGTAGATCCCATTTCTAAAATGGATAAAATGTTATTTGCTTTTGATGAATTATCGGGGCTCATACATGCCTATTCACTTATGCGCCCGGGCGGATATGCAGGTATGGAACTGAAAGGCGTAAAAAAAAGGCTTAAAGAAAAATCATTTGCCGCCAATGTATCAAGAGAAGAAATTGAGGATGCCTGTAACCGGGCAGGCATTGCGCTTGAAGAATTAGTTAGTTTTATAATTACCCACCAGGGAGTAGTTACTTGATTTTTACCTGTAAATTCATTATTGAAATACTATTGCATATAATCTGCCTGGCGCATGAGGATGGTGCGGTATTTATTAAAGATGCTGTTTTTAGTTACGAAACCAAGGTATCGCTCATTATCATCCACAACGGGTAGAATCCGTATGTCCTGGCTATCCATAATCTGCATTACATCACTCATAGGAGTGTTGATATGAATTACTTTTTGTGGCGGTTGTGCTACATCTTTCATCAGCCTGTTTCGATCTTCTTCTTTATTGCTTAATAGAAGTTCTAATAACGTATCGCTATATAATAACCCGCTCAATACGCCTTCATTATCTACTACCGGAAAAATATTACGATGTGTATGTACTATGTCATAACTCCTGCTTTTGGGTGTGTCGTCAAGTTGTAGAATTACAAAATCTTTTTCAAGCAGGTATTTTAGTTTAATACTTCTCAAGACACTGTTGTCCTTATTTTCATGAGACAATAAATCACCCTGTTCTGCAAGTCCCTTGGTATAAATTGAATATTTTAAGATTCCTTTATTGATAAAATAAGACAGTGCAGACACGATCATTAACGGTACCATCAGGATATATCCACCCGTAATTTCTGCTGCAAGAAAAATACCGGTAAGGGGTGCATGCATTACGCCGCTCACCGAAGCGGCCATGCCTGCAATAATGAAATTGGTCACATTCAAATCAACCATACCAGTTTGATTGAACCCATAAGCAAAAACAAAACCAAACAAACCACCCACTACCACTGTAGGGCCAAACATACCGCCATTACCGCCGCTTGCCATTGTAATTACACTGGCAAATGTTTTACCAATCATTGATAAAACGCCGAATAAAACCAGCGCCCAGGCAATGTGTTGATACTGGCCAAAAAGACTGTTTGCTAACAATGAAGGATAGTCGCCATTCAATAATTTTTGAATGGTAATATAGCCTTCGCCATAAAGAGCTGGCAGCAATGCGATCATAATACCCAGGCTAATGCCACCAATCCAAACTTTATTGTAACGGTTTTTTATGCTATCAAAGATTCTAAAAATTTTACTGTTCAGTTTACTGTAAAAAACAGAATAAAGTCCAATAAAAATCCCAAGCGCTATGTAGTACCAAAATGCATCTACCGTCCAGTTTTTTGTTACCAGTGCAAATAGCGGTTCAGTATAAATTAGTTTTGAAATTACGGAAGCAAGTGCCGATGATAGCAATAACGGGATTACAGCCGGTATCGAAAACTCTGGGAGTATCACTTCAATAGCGAAGATCATACCTGCAATTGGGCTATTAAACGCTCCGGCAATACCTGCTGCCGCACCGCAGGCAAGGAGTAATGTAGTTTCCCGGTAATTAAGACCAAAGAGGCGGCCAATGTTTGAACCGATGGCAGATCCACTGGCAACAGCAGGGGCTTCCAGCCCTGCTGAACCACCCAGGCCCACTGTAAGGGCACTTGAAATAACCTGGCTATAAATATTATGAAAATCGAGTTTGCTCGAATTGCGTGAAATATTATATAAGATGGCCGGTATGCCATGCTGAAATTTACTGCGCCTGATAAAAGTACGGATGTATAAAATGGTTAAGAAAATACCAATGAGCGGAAAAAAAAGGTAGAGATAATATTTGTATTGCCAATGAAAATCATTTTGTAAAAAGCTGGCGATAAGATGGGTGAGCTTTTTTAATAAGGAAGAAGCAATACCACCCAAAACACCTACAACCGCAGCTGCCATAATCAGGAAATTCGTTTTAGAAATCCTTCTTTTACGCCAGTCGTTGATGTCAACAAGGTATCTGATTAAACGCTTTTGATATGCCTTATAATGCAAAAATTAGTTGATTTATGTTCAGGTAAAGTTAGGAATAAAGATTTCTTAGTGTATTAAAAATTATTTTAAATCATTGTAAAAGCAAGTATGATGCGTTTTTAAGAGTGAAATAAAAATCATACAAAACGCCCTCAGCTTAAAAAAGTATAAATTTGTAACAGGTACCTGATTCATATTTCCTGAAATTTTACAGGCTAAACTATTTATTACACAAAATGAACAAACCATTACATCATTTTTTTACTGAAGACCATCACCGCATTGAAAATTTATTGAATAAAGCAACAGCTCTACCAGGGCAAATTGAAATGGAATTTTATCATCAATTTAGGACCCGTTTATTGCGGCATATTAAAATGGAAGAGAAAACGCTTTTTCCGGCGGCCAAAAAAGTAAATGATACATTGATGCAGAAACTCATGCCGAGATACCGGCTGGAGCATGGTGCATTGACGGCCTTACTGGTACCACCACCCACAACGGGCCTGGTAAATGCCATTCGGTATGTGTTAGAAAGACATGATTTAGCCGAAGAGGAACCGGGTGGTCTGTATGATATATGCGAGGCATTAACGCATGGACAAACAGAAGAATTATTACTGCTACTGGCAGCAGTAGAAGAAGTTCCTGTGCATCCGCCAAATCCGGCGCCTATCGCCATAGATGCTGCCCGGCGGGCATTGGAAAGAGCAGGTTATAATTTTGATGAAATTATAAAAGGTTCTAATGAACCATCTGTATAAATGATAAAAAAAGTAAGGGAACCTGTGTGATTCCCTTATAATCTTTTTATTTTGTTTTAATCACTCTCACTTTCCATGCTACGGGGCCTTTATCAATATATTCCCATTTAAATGGTTCTTTACTTTCTGCTTCCATTTGGTAGTATAGCGGTAAGGGATCATGATCGTTTATAAATTCAAAAGCTTCACCGGCTTTTATATCGGCAAAAGCTTTATAAAACATTTCATGGCGTTCTGTTGGAGGATAGGGGCGCAAATCAAATTCGTTCACTACAGAAAAACCATCATCACCCAACCCACTCTTTACTTTTTTAGTAATATGCACCACAAATTCATTGGGCTCTTGTTTTTTGTAAATCCAAGCATGCTGGCCTTCAAATTTCTTCACAAAAATGCCATGAATCTCTTTGGGGTCTTCTGCAGCAATAATTTCCATGGTATCGCCTTGTTCCATCATTCCGTAACGATGAAAAACAATTTGCTTCCATTCATTTTCTTTTGCTTTTCTTAAATCCAGTAAAGTAGATATATCTGTAAATTCCCGACCTTGAGAATCTTCTAAACGGGTAACTTTCACTTTCCATTCCCTTCCTCCCCGGTTCAGGTATTCCCAACCTACTACATCACCGTAAATTGACCGGAACTCATAAAACAGTGGAATAGGATCATGGTCATTGATAAAAATAAAACTTTCATCTACGGGTAATTCTTTAAAAAGTTGTATTAATTTTTTATGCCTTTCAATAGGGATCAAAACCCGCATATCCAACTCTCCGGGTTGTATTACATTTTCCATTTTTTATTACATTTAATATAAGGACAAAATTATCTTTATTTAGTAAAAGCAATATTAAATGCTTAAAAATTAAATCATTTACTATTCATGGAAAATTTACTTAAAAGAAGTATCAAAGGGCAATATCTGGCATACTACTTTACAGTATAGGCTATGAGTTTGCGATTTTATGAAATTCAAAAAATGTATCTCATATTTGTATTGAAATTAATATCAAAAGTTAAAATGTATTTTTAACGACTGTTTAAACTCAAAAATGAAAAAAACAAAAACCCTTTATTGGATTTTTACCATAGTATTTGCAGGGTTAATGATCTTCACTGCCATACCGGGCATTAAACCACAGCAGGACAATATAAAAATTATACATGATGGCCTTGGTTATCCTGTTTATTTTATCCGTTTTATAAGCATTGCCAAAATTCTGGGTTCTATTGTAATTTTAATCCCGGGCTGGGATAGGATTAAAGAATGGGCTTATGCCGGTTTGTTTTTTGACCTTGCTGCAGTTATTTATTCAGGTATTGCTGCTTCGGGCAAATTTGACCCCCTGATGCTTAGCTTGCTGCTGTGGATCATTCCCGGCATCTTATCTTATATATATTTTTATAAGTTAAGGGTACAAGCCTGGTTGAAACCTTAGGGAGCATAACAAATAAGGTAGCAAAAATTTACAGCGGATATTATTTTATTCATTCAATAAATTACCATGTCTCAAAAAATTGCTCAAATTTCTTTAATTGTGAAAGATTATGATGAAGCAATACAGTTTTATGTTGATAAGCTTGGCTTTCTATTATTAGAAGACAAGAAAATGACTGAAGAAAAACGTTGGATCCGCATAGCACCACCCGGCAAAAGCGAATGTAGCCTATTGCTTGCAAAAGCCAATAACGAACAGCAATTAGCGGCTGTAGGAAACCAAACAGGAGGGAGGGTGTTCTTGTTTTTACATACCGATGATTTCTGGAATGATTATAATAAAATGATCGAAAATAAAATCCATTTTATTAGCCTGCCCAGAAAAGAAGAATATGGCCTGGTAGCCGTCTTTAAAGACCTCTATGGTAATCTTTGGGATTTTATACAACCCATGCTTGATTGTGAATCAAAATAAAAGTTCTGCAGGCATATGATTTAATTTTGGAAATGAAAAAAATGTTGAGTGAATTTCATTCAAATTTTATCTTCCCCAAAAATTAAAGATTTTTTATAAAAGTATTTATACGTAATTTTCTGATTCCTAAAATTAGAAAGTTATGATGCCCATTGGTGATGATAACACAGGTAATACCATTAAACCATATATAAATTATGCCTTAATTGCCGTAAATGCCCTGGTGTTTATTTTATTCCAGCACCTTGGGAGTAACGAAGTGTTTACCTTGAGCTATGCTGCTGTTCCGCAGGAGATCATTACAGGCAAAGATATTATTGGCCCCAATGGCTTATTAGCTACTCCTATACCAGTATGGGAAACTATTTTTACAGCTATGTTTATGCACGGTAGCATTGCCCATATTGGCGGTAACATGCTTTATTTATGGATTTTTGGCGATAATCTTGAAAATAGGATGGGGCATTTAAGATATTTAATATTTTATTTGGTTTGTGGCGTGCTTGCCACTCTATCGCATGTGTACCTGAGTGACGCATTGGGAAAAGATACATTGATACCCAGCCTGGGAGCTTCAGGTGCCATAAGCGGTGTATTGGGTGGTTATCTCTTGCTATTTCCCCGAAATAAAGTAAGGGTGCTGGCCCTTCGTTATGTGATGACGGTACCGGCCATCGTAAGCCTGGGAATTTGGATACTCCTGCAGGTAGTAAGTGGAATGAGTATGTTTGGTGGCGAAGGCTCACAAGGCGGCGTTGCGTACGCTGCCCATATTGGCGGGTTTATTGCCGGCTTGGTTTTAGTAAAATTCTTTGCCCGTAAAAAGCAACCTGTAAATTAAAATCTTTTCTATTTTTCTTTTAATAAAAATAAGGTCTCATCGGTTCCGTTACGGCTCATATCAAAAACCAGACTATCGGCGCTAAGCTTTACAATCTTTACCATCATTTCATTCTCATTGGGAAGTTTGGTAAAGAGCATATCGTTTTCTATTTTATAAGTACCGGCTTCGTGTAAGCTTGCATACTGGTAGGTATAGTTTCCTTTGTCATCAAAATTAAAATGTACAGCGTTTGCATCATGGCTGCCAGGCATTCCTGCTACATGCCAGGCTGCACCTTGCCTTTTCCTACAATAAGCGTATTATTTTGTTTGTAATTACAATTAAACAATAAAAATGTACACAATAAAATGCTCAATAAATATTTCATGATTTAAAATTTAAGCCAAAAAAAAGCTCCGTTTTTAAAACAGAGCTTAAATATAAATTTAATTCATTTAAAGCGATGGCGCTTTTACTTTTTTTCTTGCTTCCCTGGCTGCGCCAAGAGGTTTGTCTTTTGCCATATCTACCAGTACCGGTGTACCCACAAAGATAGAAGAGTAAGTACCAGTAACCACGCCAATAAGCATGGCAAATGCAAAGCCACGGGTTACTTCACCGCCAAATATAAACAGGGTAAGTATGGTGACAAATACCGTGAATGAAGTCATGATGGTCCGGCTAAGTGTATGGTTCAATGCCGCATTTACCAGGTCTTTCTTATTCATGTCTTTATGATCTCTGCTGTATTCCCTGATACGGTCAAACACAATTACGGTATCGTTCATTGAGAAACCAATAACGGTAAGGATGGCAGCAATAAAGTGCTGATCAATTTCCAGCGGGAATGGCATGATGTCTTTAAAGAACGAGAATACGATCAGTGTTACAAAAACGTCATGCACCAGGGTCATGATGGTACCCAATGAATATCTCCAGTCTCTAAACCGCAGGAATATATAAAGGAAAATAATAAAGATTGAAAACAGGGTTGCTTTAATGGCACCACGCTTTAAATCATCAGAAATACTGGGTTGTACTGTTGTGCGCCCCTGAAAATTTTTCGCATTGAACTGTGCATAGGTAGTTCCTGGTGGCAATACTTTTTTAAGACCGGTAAATAAAGCTTCCTGAACTTTTTCATCTGCATTATCTACGCCTTTTAAGTAAGAAGTGGTAATACTTAAATGTTTATTATCACCAATTGTTTTTATCACCGGGAAATCACCAAAAACAGCTTTCAGGTCATCGGCAACATCTTCATTTCTTAC
The DNA here is from genome assembly GCA_016710595.1 of Niastella sp. GTDB lineage: Bacteria > Bacteroidota > Bacteroidia > Chitinophagales > Chitinophagaceae > Ferruginibacter. The sequence continues at coordinate 478,742 of JADJVM010000008.1, read as the reverse complement.
TGATTTATCAAAAGAAACAGTAAAGCTGCGGCCTCCTTTAAATTCTACGCCTTCATCAAAACCATTAATAAGAGCTCCAATACCACCCAATACTACTAAGATTGAAATAACGTAAGCTACTTTTCTATATTTTACAAAATCAATATTGCGGTGTGCAAATATTTTTTCTGATAATTTGGTGAAGTAATTAAAGTGACGATTTTTATTTGTCCATACATCAGAAATCAACCTGGAAACCAGGATGCCACAGAATAATGATAAAAGTAAACCGATAATTTGTGTAGTAGCAAAGCCCAGTACCGGACCTAATCCAAAGTAGGCTAATATAAAGGCGGTGAGTAAAGACGTAACGTGAGCATCTAAAACCGGTGCCAATGATTTTTTATAACCATCTGCTACGGCTAATTGATAGTTTTTACCACGCTTAATTTCTTCTTTTATACGCTCAAAAATAATTACGTTGGTATCCACAGCCATTCCGATGGTCAATACCAAGCCGGCAATACCTGCTGCAGTAAGGGTGAACCCCAATGTAGTTAAAACACCTAGCGTAAATAATAAGTTTAATATAAGTGCAATATTTGCTACCCAGCCACCTGTGTTGTAATAAAGGAGCATCAGGATGAAGATGATTCCAAAAGCAATCATAAAGGCATTTAAGCCGCCTTTAACTGCTTCTCTACCCAGGGTAGGGCCTACAATTTGATCAGCAACAATTTTAGCAGGTGCATCTAATTTACCACTGGTTAAAATTTGTGCAAGGTCCTGTGCTTGTTCTACTGTAAATGATCCTGAAATTTCTGAATTACCGCCATCAATTACACCATTTACATTGGGTGCAGAATAAACTAAATCATCTAATGCAATGGCAATAGGCCTTCCTACGTTTTTACCGGTAAGCCTGGCCCAGGTTTTAGTACCCACGGGGTTCATTTGCATTTTAATGGCAGGACGACCCAATTCATCATAATCTTGTTTTGCTTCTTCTACGGCATCTCCTTCTAAAGGCGCTTTATCAGTACCTGGTTGCGTTTTAATGGCATACACAGGTAAGAAACGCTGGCCTTTATCAGATTTCTCTTCAATACCAAATAAGAATTTAACATCTGCAGGCAGGGCCGATTTTACGGCATCTAATTGCATGTAGTTTAAAAATTTACCTGTATCCTGCAACATAACATTGCCTACGGCAGCAGCATAATATTGTTTTCCTTCTTTATCAGTTTGTACGTCAATTGGCATCATCACTTTAAAGAAAGGATTTACGTTTTGATGCTGAAGCAATGTATCATGAAGTTTTACAGAATCATTCGCAGCAATACCATTCAAATAATTCTGAAGGTTTTTATCTGCCTGTTGTAATGCCGGAAATATTTCAGTGATGCGGTACACTTCCCAAAATTGCAGGTTGGCACTAGATTGCAGGTATGCACGTACCCTTTCAGGATTTTTAATGCCCGCCAATTCTACGTTGATAATGCCCCGGTTTGCATCCAGGTTTATATTGGGTTGGGCTACGCCAAACTTATCAATACGCTTTTGAAGGATCTTATAAGTTTGTTTAATTGCCCCATTGGCAATATTTTGAATTTTGGAAGTAACGGTTTTATCATCATCACTCATTTTTACTTCCTTGCCCGGCCCGGCAAAGATGGAACTTAATTTACCGGAACCATTTTGCTTGATGTATGCATTGCTGAAGAGTGTAATGAAGTTCTCTTCACTATTCACTTTTTCGGCAGTTGCGGCATCAATGGCCCTTAATAAACTACTGTCTTTGGAGTTGTTGCTGAGTGATTTTAATAAACCTTGCAGGCTTACGTCCATCGTAACACTAATACCACCTTGCAGATCAAGGCCGAGGTTCAGCTCACTTTCTTTACTTTTTTGGTAGGTAGTACCTAACAGTGGAAAAATGGGCTTATCCTTAGTACTGTCCAGGATATGTTGAGTTTTTTGTTCTACCAGCTTTTCCCGCTCATCGGCAGGCAGGTTGGCCGCTTCCCTTTTTACAATACGTTCGGCTTGTGCCTTTACGCTGTTTTCATAATTGCGAACAACCCACGTATAAGATAATTCCCAAACGGAGATAATAAGCAGAGCAATGGTGAAAAACCAGACTAAACCTTTCAGTTTCATGTGAAAATTTCGATTTTAACTACGGTAAATTTTTTCAAGTGTGCAAAGATAAGGGAAAATGGCATTGCCCTTTAAGTATAGTTATTAGTGAAAATTTCCTCAATTTGCAGTAAAATCTTTTTAATGCGTAAAATACATTGTGTTATAGCTATTTTCATGGGTCTTTTAGGTGTGAATTGTAGCACCCCACGCCATGCTGAAACCGCACCAGTTACTTCTCAAAAGCCAATCAATACCATGCCTGCCGATAAAATAGAAACAAATAACAATGTAAATGAGACATTTTTTAACCGGTTATTCTCCGGGAATGAATCTACACTTGGTTTTGTTCAATCAAAAATGAAAGCCTACAATATCCAGGTTATTTATACCCAAATAAACAGGGATGCTCTGAATAACCCATCATTTATTACATATAGCTACAATACAAATCCCGCTGCTTACTATTATCCTGCTTCTACTGTTAAGTTGCCCATTGTATTGCTTGCTTTGCAAAAATTGCAGGAACTCAAATTAAAAAATATTGATAAGTACAGTTCTATGATTAACGATGTGGGCTATACAGGGCAAACAGCTACCTACAACGACCCCAATACGCCGGATGGCCGGCCCTGTATTGCTCAATATATAAAACGTATTTTATTGGTAAGTGATAATGATGCATTCAATCGGTTGTATGAGTTCCTGGGCCAGGAATATATTAATAAGGAGTTGCATAAAAAAGGATATGCTTCTGCACAAATTTTACACCGCTTGGATGTTTACCTCACTGCTGATGAAAACAGGCATACCAATCCCATCCGGTTTTACGATACTTCAGGAAATTTATTATATGAACAACCATTACAATTCAACCGCTCTAAATATGTTAAGCGTAATGATATACAGGGTGATGCTTTTTATGATAGTAAGCATGTGTTGCAACAAAGGCCAATGGATTTCTCAGGGAAAAACCGGCTTGACCTGGAAAGCCTGAATAAAATTTTGATGAGCGTTGTAATGCCCCAATCCGTACAATCAAACCAAAGATTTAATATAAGCGAGGAAGACCGGAAATTTGTTTTAAAATATATGAGCGCTTACCCGGCTGAGTCAGTTTATCCTTCGTACGATAAATCGTATTATGATACCTGGGTAAAGTTTTTATACTATGGGTCTGATAAAACACCGGTAGAAAAATCGGTTCGCATATTTAATAAAGCAGGGAATGCTTATGGCCAGCTTATTGATGCCGCTTATATTGTTGATTTTGATAAGAAGATTGAATTCTTTTTATCAGCCACCATCAATTGTAATACCGATGGTATTTTAAATGATGATAAATATGATTATAATAGCCTGGGATTCCCGTTTATGAAAAACCTGGGAAGGGCTATATACAAAGAAGAACAGAACCGTAGAAAAAAATATTTACCCAACCTGGATGCATTTCATTTTAATTATGCAGATGGGGATTGAGAAAATATAGCCATAAAAGAAATAGTTACCTTTGTGCCTTACTAATTTTTCGATTATGCATTTGTCATCTTTACTTACCCGTTTTAATGAACCCGAAACACTTAAAATGGCCAAACTGGGCCGTGAATTAAAGGCAAGCGGGGCCGATGTTACAGATCTTAGCCTGGGTGAACCGGACTTTGATACACCACAGCATATAAAAGAAGCTGCCAAAAAAGCAATTGATGATAATTATAGCCACTATACACCAGTAGCTGGTTATGCAGATGTAAGGCAAGCCGTATGCGATAAACTGAAAAGAGAAAATGGGCTTGAGTATGAACCTGCACAAATTGTATTGAGTACCGGCGCCAAGCAATGTATTGCCAATGCGGTGCTTGCCATTGTAGATAAAGATGATGAAGTAATTATACCCACTCCTTATTGGGTAACGTATAGCGAGATTGTGCGGTTAGCAGGAGGGAAGGTGTGTTTGGTAAAAACAACTTTAGAAAATGGATTTAAAATAACAGCTTCTCAACTTGAATCTGCAATTAATGAAAAAACCCGTTTGTTCATGTTTTCATCTCCCTGCAACCCATCTGGTGCGGTATATAGCAAAGCGGAGTTGGCTGCACTCGCTGAAGTATTTAAAAAACATCCCCAGGTGTACATTATGAGTGATGAAATTTACGAGCATATTAATTATGATGGTACTCATGAAAGCATTGCACAGTTTAATGAAATTAAAAACAGGGTGATCCTTATTAATGGATTAAGCAAGGCTTATGCAATGACGGGCTGGCGCCTTGGTTATATGGCCTGTAACAAAGAAATAGCAGCCGCCTGCGAAAAATTACAGGGCCAGTTTACCAGTGCTACTTGCTCTATTTCCCAAAGAGCGGCTATTGCAGCGCTAACGGGAACCATGGAGCCAACAGAAAAAATGCTGGAAGAATTCAGGACACGGCGTGCCACTGTTTTATCTCTTATCAAAGAAATCCCGGGCATTAAATGTAGCGAACCACCCGGCGCTTTTTATATATTTCCTGATGTAAGCAGCTATTTTGGCAAAAAGAAACAGAATGGCGAAACCATTGCCGATGCCGATGATTTATGCATGTATCTGTTACATGATGCACATGTATCTACCGTAAGTGGAAAGGGGTTTGGGGAACCCGCCTGCATCCGCATTTCATTTGCAAATAGCCTCCAAAATATTGAGAAAGGTTTTGCAAAAATTAAAAAAGCATTAGCGTCCCTTCAATAATTTTTTAAATAAAATTTTCTACCGCATGATCTTAAAAGCATTGATGAGGCCGTTGGTGCTGCTATCATGTGTGGCTATGCGGTCATCATTTTCTAATTGCGGTAAAATACTACTGGCTAATTTTTTTCCCAGTTCTACACCCCATTGGTCAAAGCTGTAAATATTCCAAATAACGCCTTGTACAAATATTTTATGTTCATACAAAGCAATAAGCTGGCCCAGCGTATAGGGTGTAATTTTTTTAATTAAAAATGAATTGGTTGGCCGGTTCCCTTCAAATACACGATAGGGATTTTCATTTTCGGCACCGTTCATAAGCGCTTCTGTTTGGGCAAAGAAATTACTGAGCAACTTGCTGTGATGATCTCCTAACGGGTTGTGGGTTTGCGCTGGTGCAATAAAATCGCATGGAATAATCGGCGTGCCCTGGTGTATTAATTGGTAAAATGCATGCTGGCCGTTAGTACCCGGCTCACCCCAAATTACCGGCCCGGATTGATAGGTTAATTTTTTTCCGTTGCGATCTACATACTTCCCATTACTTTCCATATTGCCTTGCTGAAAATAAGCAGGAAAGCGGTGCATATACTGATCATAAGGAAGTATAGCTTCCGTTTCAGTACCAAAGAAATTGCGGTACCAAATACCTACCAATGCCATAATTACGGGTATGTTTTTATCAAAAGGAGCCTCTTTAAAATGACAATCTGTTGCATAAGCCCCTTTAAGCAATAATTCAAAATTTTCATATCCAATACTCGCTGCAATAGAAAGACCAATGGCACTCCATAAGCTGTACCGGCCACCCACCCAATCCCAAAATTCAAACATATTGGCAGGGTCAATCCCAAATTTTTCAACATCCATTTGGTTGGTACTTAAAGCAACAAAATGGTGTTTTACATCTTTTTCACTTCCGCCATTTTCATAAAACCAGTCACGGGCAGAAAATGCATTGGTCATGGTTTCCTGTGTGGTAAAAGTTTTGCTGGCAATCAGGAATATGGTTTCATCCGCAGTAATTTTTTTAAGGGTTTCTACTAATTGAGTACCATCTACATTACTTACAAAATATGGGTGAATACCTTGATGCCAGTATGGTTTCAAAGCTTCGGTTACCATTACCGGGCCCAGATCGCTGCCGCCAATACCAATATTTACAATGTATTTTATTTTTTTGCCGGTAAACCCTTTCCAGGTTCCATTGTGCAAAGCATTACAAAAATTTTTCATTTTTTCCTGCACAGCATGAATTTCGGGCATCACATCTTTTCCATCTGTAATAACAGGTTTGCCGCTAAAATTTCGTAAGGCTGTATGTAACACTGCCCGGTTCTCGGTTTCGTTTATTTTTTCACCATCAAACATGGCTTGCCTGGCTTCTTTTACTTTACATTCATCAGCCAGTTGTAATAACAATCCCATGGTTTCGGGGGTGATGATATTTTTAGAATAGTCAAATAATATATCTTCAAATTGAATGGAACATTCACTGAACCGGGTCAGATTATTTTTAAATAAGTCTTTTACCCGGATGGATGATGCTGATTCAAAATGTTGTTTTAATGATTTCCAGGCTACTGTTTCTGTGGGATTGATTTTTGGGAACATAAAATTAGCTTTATTGTTTTTTCTAAGATAATGATATCGAAAGCACCGGGCAAACTTTTAAATTGTTAAAATTTTAATGATGCAGCGGATTTAATTATCATTATTAACGAAGTTAAAGGTACATCACATTTTTTCTATAAATTTACGTTTGTAAATCACTTACATGAAGAAATTAATGATGGGAGTCTCGCTGTTTTTATTTACACTTGCTGCATCTGCACAGCAGGAAGCAAAATCTAAAAAGCAAGTTCGCCGGGAACAGCGTGAAGAAAAAATGAATAAAATGGCCCGCCAGGAAGAGGAGGGTGTAATTGGTTATAGCAGGCATTTGGTATTTGGATTTAAACTTACAACCGATGGCTACGGTGGTCTGGTAGAAATGGCAAGGGCGCAATCTGTAAAACGGGCAACTTTATATCAATTTGAAATCACAGAAAGGAAAAGTGCCAAAGAAGAAAAATTACAAAACCCGTATTTTAATACAACCCCTTTTATCCTTGGTAAAATAAACTTTGTGTACCCGGTAAAATTGGGCATGCAAAAACAATTTTTATTGGGGAATAAAGGCAATAAAAATGGAGTAAGTATTACCGGCAATATTGGCGGAGGTATTGCCATGAGTTTGCTAAGGCCATACCAGGTAGAAGTAGCAGATACAGCATCTAATAGTACTAAATTTGTGAGCTATGAAAGTGACAGCTCTACCTATTTTACGCATCAAATTGTGTCAGGGCCCGGCTTTGGCAGGGGATGGGGACAAATGAAAGTAATACCGGGAGCTTATGTAAAATCAGGTGTTCGGTTTGATTATGGAAAATATAATGAAATGGTAAGCGCTATAGAAGTAGGTGTAAGCGCTGAATTTTACAGTAAAAAAATACCTCAAATGATATATCAAAAATATCAGCAATTGTTTTTTTCAGGATATGTTGCCATCATTTTTGGGAAACGCAAATAATTTCATTTTAAAATAAGATTGATGTAGGCGCTACAACCCATATTTTCTTTTCACATCCCGGTCCACATCTCTTTCCTTAATGGTATCTCTTTTATCAAAATGCTTTTTTCCTTTTCCCAATCCTATCTCAAGTTTGGCCAATCCCTTGTCGTTGATGAATAACCTTAAGGGTATAATGCTATATCCTTTTTCTTTTGTTTTTGATTCTAACTTCTTCAACTCTTTTTTGTTTAATAGCAGTTTCCTTTCCTGCATAGGCTCATGATTCGTATAAGTGCCAAATGCATATTCTGAAATATGAAGACTCCTTACAAATAACTCGCCTTTAAAAAAGGCACAATAACTGTCATTGAAACTGGCTTTGCCGGTCCTTAAAGATTTTATTTCTGTACCCGCCAGTACAATACCAGCGATAAAAGTATCTTCAAAAAAATATTCGTAATACGCTTTTTTGTTATTCAGTTCCACCCGGATAGTTTTATACAAATATAGCTTTTGCCAAATTTGTTTACTGCTAAATTTAATTTTTGTATCTGTAATGCCAATAATTACAATTGAATATTAAGGCCAAGGATGAAATTCCTGGGCGCCATAGGAAAATAATAATTTTCTGTTGTCAATATTGAGTTTTCAAAATAACTGTAAGTATATCCATTGGCTTCGTATTTTTTCGATAATAGGTTATTGATACCTGCAAATAAATGAAGTTCTGAGATTTTTAATTTTTTAAAAGTATAATCTACCCGTAGGTCCTGAATATAATATGGATGGATACTTTTTAAATTGTTGGATGTATTATCAAGGTATTGCCGGCTTACATATTTCTGTTGCAAGCTTACATCCAGCAATGGGATAGGAGTAACCACAATTCCAAAGTTTGCTACCAACGCTGGTGAAAAAGCAATATCTGTATTTGTATAATGAGTAGCTACCTGGCCCCCATTATCATAATCATCTACAAATGCAGTAAAATTTTGGATCTTATTTTTACTTATTGCCAGGTTCCCATCTAACGATAACCATGAAATTGGGTTTGCTGAAAAACTAATTTCCACACCAGCCCGGTAACTGTCATTAATATTAAAACGGGTAACGGCGCCCACATCATTTATTTGGCCGGTGGGTATTAGCTGGTCTTTGTAAAGCATATAATACAAAGTGATTCCCCATTGTAAACTTTTAAATTTTTGTTCCATGCCAAGTTCAAAGTCATTCAGCTTTTCGGGCTTGGGCTGTTGCTGTAAGCCGGCCTCAAAATCATCCCGGTTGGGTTCTTTGCCAGCCCGGCTGTATGAGAGATACACATTTGTTTTTTGTTGGGTAAAACTCAATCCAATTTTTGGGTTAAAAAAATTATATTGATTGTTTATAAAAAGAGCAGGGTGATCCCTAAAACCATTTATTTTATAATCCACATGCCGGTATTGAAGATCTGCAAATGTTTGCCAATGGTTACTCAATCTTTCTGTCCATTTACTGTAAAAATTAAAATCGTTTTTATTTGCGTTTACATCATACCAGCGAAAGTCTTTTGAAACTGTGGCGCCTGCTGCGTTCCAGATTATTTTTCCATAATGTTTACCGTCATATTGTAGCATTGCGCCACCCAAAATGAACTGCCTGTGTTGGCTATTGTATTGGCCTGAAAAAATTACTCCATAAAAATAATTATCGAGCCAAAGTTGCCTTACTAAATCTGTATGGGTGATGGTATCTGCGCCTTGTATAAATTCAGGTAACTTATATTTTGCAAAAGCAGCATCGGCTTTATATTGTTCATAATACCCTTTTCCTCTTGTAAGAAAGGTAGCAATATTGGCTTTCCAGCGATTATTAAAAGAGTGGTTGTAAAAAAGCTGGTAATGATTTTGCAAATAATTATCTGTTTCATTGGCATAAGGGCTGCCCGGCTTTTCGGTACCGGCGCTGTTAAAACGGCGATTGGTAGTTAATAAATATTCAGGCACACCATCCCATGCCTGGTAGGTTTTTTCTTTGCCTGATATAAAATTAAAACGAACCGAGTTTTTATTATTGATATAGGCCATGCTCCCAAATAATGAATATAAACGGCTGGCTGCCCTTTCAATATATCCATCGCTGCGAATATGGCTCAGCCGGGCATCCACGGTAAAATGTTTGTTGAGTAAACCGCTATTAAAGTTGAGTGTATTTTTAATACTATGGTAAGATCCTACGGTATTATTAAATGATAATTTCCTGTTTTTTTCAATCTCATTGGTGCCAATATTAATAGAAGCGCCAAATGCCCCCGACCCGTTTGAAGAGGTTCCTACACCCCTTTGCACTTGTATATTTGAGGCACTGGATGCAATATCCGGCATATCAACAAAAAAACTACCCTGGCTTTCTGCATCATTAAAAGGGATACCATTTAGCGTGATATTAATCCGGGTTGCATCGGTACCACGTATGCGCATATTGGTATATCCTATGCCATTGCCTGCATCGGAATTTACAACTACACCCGGAACCTTATTTAAAAGAAAGGGGAGGTCCTGACCAATATTATTTTTTTCAATATCCTTCTTTGTTAAATTGGTTTTAGTAAAGGGCATTCGCTCAGAAGCCCTTACCGCAGAGAGTTCCACCGGTTGCAGGAGCATTGTATCATTAAAAGTTGATTGCTGCGCTTTTGCGGGTACTATTAAAGTACAACAAAAGCATATTGCAAATAGCTTTGTCATTTTACCATATTTTTAAGCTGAAATTCCGGGCGTGAAGCCCAGCCGTATAATATTTTCTCCCTTCGCAGGCATTATCCTGTTCAGGTTATCGGGTGTAATCTCAGCCCCGGCATGGGAGCACCCCGGAAATTCAGGCATGTGAATAATCTGAATGCAAATTTAGGTTATTTTTAAAATATGCAGGTTTATTGTAACAAAAGGATGAGTGACTTCGTATATAAAAAAAGTATAGCCATGAAAAAAATTATTTTTATTCTTTTAAGTTTTTGCAGTACAGCTTCCTTTGCGCAAACAGGGCTGGTAAAATATGATCAAAATGCAGTAGAACGCAATATTTCGGGTGATTTTAATAGTGTGCAGGTGGCTACCGGGGTTGAGTTAATGATTACACAGTCTGAGGAAACAAAATTGGTAGTAAGCATGGCAGATACTATGTATGCTGACCGGTTTAAAACCGAAGTAAAAGATGGGGTGCTGAAAATATATTTTGATTACAAAGAGTTGGGAAAGAAACTATTTAAAAATAAAAAACTGAAAGCTTACCTGGCAGTAAAAGACTTATCAAAAATAAAAGGATTAAGCGGTGCCCGGGTTATTTTTACCAATCCTTTTAGTACCCATGAAATGGATCTTCGTTTTTCGAGTGGCGCCATGGCCGAGGGAAAAGTAATTTCAAAATTATTAAGTATTGATGTAAGCAGTGGGGCGATGGTAAATATTTCGGGCAATGCCGATGATGTAACGCTCGAAGCCAGCAGTGGCGCCCAAATAAAAGGTTACGATTTAGTGGCCCTCAAATGCACCGCTAAAGCCAGCAGTGGGGGTGAAGCAAATATTAGGGTAACGGAGGTATTAAAAGCAAAAGCCAGTAGCGGAGGAAGTATTCATTATAAGGGCGCAGTAAGCAACATTGAAGCCAATACAGGAAGTGGCGGCACTGTAAAAAGGGCTAGTATTTAAATAAATTAACTATGAAAAATATTTATTGCATTTTCTTTTTTTTCATGTTCACCTGCGGATCAGCATTTGCTCAAAAGCAATTTGTAATTGACCCCAATGCATCGCCACGTGAACTTGACGGAACTTTTACTAAAATAAAAATTTCAGGGAGCATTGATTTATACCTAAGCCAATCAGAAAACGAGGGCATGGCAGTAAGTGCTTCAGAAGATAAATACAAAGAAAATATCAAGACTGTGATTGATCATGGAGAACTCAACATATCCTACCAAAATGTATCGGGGTTATGGGAAAGGGGTAAGAAAAAATTAAGAGTGTATGTGGCAATGAAAACATTAGAGCGCCTTGAAGCTTCGGGTGCTAGTGATGTGGTGATAGCAGGTACATTATCTGCATCAACGCTTACCATACATTTATCAGGTGCCAGTGATTTTACCGGTGATATAAATGCCAATGTTTTAAATATAGCAGCAAGTGGCGCAAGTGATACAAAAATTAGTGGCAGTGTACAAGAGTTTAATGCTACCTGCAGTGGCGCCAGCGATATTAAAGGCATGGAACTAAAAACCGGGAAATGTACAATAGTAGCCAGCGGCGCTTCTGATATCTATATAAGTGTATCAAAAGAATTAACAGGCAAGGCAAGTGGAGCAAGTAGTATCTATTACAAAGGAAATCCCGTAGTAAAGAATGTAGAGAGTTCGGGTGCAAGTACCGTTGCCTCAAGAAATAGGTAAAGTATTTATTTGGCTCGTGAGTACCAAACGCTTATCTTTGCAGTGCGAAGTAGAGCAGCGGTAGCTCGTCGGGCTCATAACCCGAAGGTCACAAGTTCGATCCTTGTCTTCGCAACATTTTAAGCACTTGTTTTTACAAGTGTTTTTTTTATCTCATATTAAACACAGGTTTCATTAAGCATATTTGTGTTTAAACTAATTTACATTTGCCGGGATTAAAACCCGGTATTTTTCATGAAATCAGGATTTGTAAACATATTTGGAAAGCCTAATGCAGGAAAGAGTACCCTTCTAAATGCTTTGATTGGTGAAAAAATGGCAATTGTTTCACATAAAGTGCAAACAACCCGGCACCGTATAAAAGGCATCCTCAATACAGATGAATACCAGATCATATTTTCTGATACGCCGGGCATTATTGATCCAAGGTATAAGTTGCATGAAAAAATGATGCAGGCTGTAAAATCCAGTTTAGAAGATGCTGACATCGCTTTACTGATCGTAGATGTAAATGATGACCCCGAAGAAATAAATGAAATATTTAAAAAACTACATTTAAAAGTTCCTGCTTTAGTTGTTTTAAATAAGATAGATACCATTAAAGGCACCGAAAAAATTGAGACACTTACACAATTTTTTGCAGCACAGCCTTATTGCCGGGAGGTGTTACCCGTTTCAGCATTAAAACATGCCGGGCTTGATGTATTGTTACAAAAAATTATTGCATTGCTACCCGAAGGCGCCCCCTTTTATGAAGGTGATGACCTGAGTGATATGCCCGTGAAGTTTTTTGTAAGTGAAATAATAAGAGAAAAAGTGTTTGAACTATTTCATGAAGAAATCCCTTACCATACAGCAGTATTGGTACAGGAGTATAAAGAAAAATCAACCCTTACCAAAATCAGGGCAGATATTATTGTACAGCGGGAAACCCAGAAATCAATCATTTTAGGGGATCAGGGAAGTATGATTAAAAAATTGGGAACCCTTGCCAGGCAAGATATTGAGGCCTTTATTGGCAATAAAGTTTTTTTAGAATTGTATGTAAAAGTGAGGCCAAAGTGGAGAGATAATGACCTTTACTTAAAAGAATATGGATATTAACAAGTGATTTTTTAAAATCATCCCTTAAAATAATAATAATAAAAAATGAGTTTTACAGTAGCAATAACAGGCAGGCCAAATGTAGGGAAAAGTACATTTTTCAATCGCTTGTTAGAACAAAGGAAAGCCATAGTAGATGATATCAGTGGCGTAACCAGGGATAGGCAGTATGGGGTAACAGAGTGGAATGGTAAATCGTTTAATGTGATTGATACTGGTGGATTTGTAACGGGAAGTAATGATGTGTTTGAACGTGAGATTCGTAAACAAGTCCATATTGCCATGGATGAAGCCAATGTGATTGTTTTTATGACTGATGTTACTACCGGCATTACAAATCTGGATGAGAGTATGGCAGATATGCTGCGAAAAAGTAAAAAGCCTGTGTACCTGGTAGTAAATAAAGTAGATAATCATACCCGGCTTATGGAAGCCAGTGAATTTTACAGCCTGGGTTTTGAGCATATTTTCTTCTTATCTTCTATAAGTGGAAGCGGTACCGGCGAATTACTGGACGCTATTACAGATCTCATGAAAGATACTGATGAAGAGGTAACAGAAGGTGAGGGACTTCCCAAATTTGCCATCATTGGCCAACCAAATGTGGGAAAATCATCTTTATTAAATGCTCTTACGGGACAGGAAAGAACCATTGTGAGTGAAATTGCGGGAACCACAAGAGATACCATCCACACCCGGTATAGTCTTTTTAATAAAGATTTTATTTTAATAGATACTGCCGGCATTCGCCGTAAGGCCAAGGTGCATGAAGACCTTGAATTTTATTCGGTTATTCGTGCAATCAAAGCGATGGATGAAGCAGACGTTTGTTTGCTTATGCTGGATGCAGGCAAAGGAATCACCGCACAAGACCTTTCTATATTTTCAATGGCAGTAAAAAAAGCAAAAGGAATAGTGGTGTTAATTAATAAATGGGATTTGGTAGAAAAGGAAACCAATACCGCAAGGGATTATGAAATTGAACTCAAGAAAAAATTAGCGCCATTTAGCGATGTACCCATCCTTTTCATTTCTGTAAACAACAAACAAAGGATTTTTAAAACCATTGAAGTGGCATTGGAAGTATATGCAAACCGGGCAAAGAAAATTCCTACTTCAAAATTAAATGATGTTATGCTAAAAGCCATTGAATCTTATCACCCGCCCGTAGTAAGGGGCAATGCTATAAAAATAAAATACGTTACTCAATTGCCAACATATACTCCCAATTTTGCATTTTTTACAAACTTTCCTGACGATATTAAAGCGCCTTATCGTAATTACCTCGAAAATAAATTAAGAGAGAATTTTAATTTTACTGGTGTGCCCATAAGAATATTTTTCAGAAAAAAATAAAGTGTCAAATTATAAAAATTAAAATTCATTATTTTTTATACCAATCACATTAAAAAAATCTAATTGCATTATCTTTGTTTGTTATTGCTAATGAAGAATCATTAAGCGTAAATCCATCCCTGTTAAAAAATTTTCCTGTTTCCTGTTCATTAAATAATTTAAAAAGAAAATTTATGAAGCAATTGTACCTTGTCTTACTGGGTTTAATTTTCACGGGATTTGCAAATGCCCAAAATAATTGTGGAGATGCTATTTCTATTACGGTACCTTTTAGTAGCGGGGCCGTTACCACCTGTGGCACCGGGAATGATTATCCTGCCGGATCTTTTTATAATTCATTATATGGCGGTGGAGAAGATTATGTATATAAATTAGATATTTCTACCGTTCCACAAACATTCGTTTTTAGCTTAGGTGGCGCTGCTACTTATAAAATATTATCGCTGCATTCTGATTGTCCTCCTACATCTGCAAATGCGTTAACAGGATGGGTTACAGGTTCTGGTACTACTGCTTCGGGCACATATACTTTTACTACAGCCGGAACCTATTATTTATTTGTGGATACCTGGCCATCACCCAATTGCGGTGAATTTACATTAGATGTAACCGTAGCACCTTCAGCACCTGCAAGTGATATTTGCAGTGGCGCAATTGATATCCCTGCTGCCGGTCCATTTCCTTATACTACGCCGGCCGTAAATAATATTTCTGCTACCGATACAAATGATCCTACCAATACTTGTAGCAGTAATGCACATAAAGGACTATGGTTTACATTTACACCAGGCACTACCGGGCAATACAATATTTCATCTTGCCAAAGTGATGCACCGGGATCTACTATTTCTGATAATTTAATGTCAGTCTTTACTTCGGCTGCCGGTTGTACCGGGCCATTTACCCAGGTAATTTGTGATGATGATGCCTGTACCACATTAGGAAGCCAGGCAGTTGTAAATGCAGACTTAATAGCGGGTACTACTTATTATATTTTAGTATATGGTTATAGTGCCAATGTAGGCGATGCCCAACTTAGGGTAAGTGCCCCAATATCATGTGCGCCTGTAACAGGCCAGACCGTTTCGGGAATCACATCTTCAGGAGCCAGTGTTAGCTGGACAGGTACAGGTACTTTTATTGTGGAATATGGCCCGCAAAACTTTACACCAGGTACCGGTGCTTCAGCCGGCACGAACGGTACCATCATTTCACCTGCAACATCGCCCCAGGCCATTACTGGTTTAACGCCGAGTACCCCTTATGACGTTTATATCCGCCGGGATTGTACTTCATCCGGAAATGGCTATAGTCCAAATTCAACCAAACTAAGTTTTACAACTACCGCATTGCCTCCAGCAAATGATATTTGCTCCGGGGCTATTGTAATTCCTTCAGCAGGACCATTCCCAGTATTAACATCTGTAGTAAATAATGCTTCTGCTACCGATACGAATGATCCGGTTGGTACTTGTCAATCCAATGTCCGCAAAGGTTTATGGTATAGCTTTACGCCTTCCACTACCGGGCAGTATAAAATTTCTACCTGCCAAAGCGATGCACCCGGATCTACACTTTCTGATGATGTATTAACAATTTATACTTCCGCAAGCGGATGTACAGGCCCTTTTACACAAGTAATTTGTGATGATGATGCTTGTACTACTTTGGGCTTGCAGGCTGTAGCCAATGCAGATCTTACTGCAGGTACTACCTATTATATTTTAGTTCAGGCCTATAGCAGCAATATTGGCGATGTACAATTATTTGTAGATGCACCCGTTACCTGTGCTCCTGCAACTGCAGTAACATCATCAAATATTACGATGTCCTCTGCTGATGTTGGCTGGACAGGAACAGGCACTTTTATCCTGGAATATGGCCCGCAAAACTTTACTCCGGGTACCGATGGAACAGCAGGAACGAATGGTACTATTATTACACCTGCAAATTCAGTACAAACTATAAGTGGTTTAAGTACGAATACTCCGTATGATGTTTACATACGTAAAGACTGTTCATCTACCGGTTCGGGTTATAGTGCTAATTCTACTAAAGTAAGCTTTACTACATTAGATAACCCACCCATTAATGATTTATGCAGTGGCGCCATTGTAATTCCATCTGCCGGGCCATTCCCGGTAACTACAACCGTAGTAAGCAACAGTAATGCTACCGATACCAATGACCCCATTGGCTCATGCCAATCTAATGTACACAAAGGGGTATGGTATAGCTTTACACCGGCTACTTCCGGCACTTATAGAATATCTTCCTGCCAAAGTGATGCACCTCTTTCTACACTTTCTGATAATGTATTAACAGTATATACTTCAGCAAGTGGTTGCGCCGGGCCGTTTACAGAAGTAATATGTGACGATGATGCCTGTACTACTTTAGGTTTACAAGCTGTTACCAATGCAAATCTTACTGCAGGAACTACTTATTTTATTTTGGTTCAGGCTTATAGTTCAGGAATTGGAAATATTCAATTGCAAGTAGGTTTGCCACCTGCAGCACCTGCTAATGATGAATGTATCAATGCCATACCCATATCATTTAATGCAACATCCACTACCAACGTTATGGCTACTGAAACTATGGCACCCGGTAGTTGTGCTACATTCTCAAGTATTGCTAACGATGTATGGTATAAGTTTACTGCTGTACAGGATGGTAACGCAACTGTGGCAATGTCAAATGTAGGTGCCAGCCTGGATGCGGTTTTAGAAGTTTTCTCAGGCACTTGTGGCACACTTACTGAAATTGCCTGTTCCGATGATAATGGGGGTGGAATTGGTGAAACAGCCAACCTGACAGGTTTGGTGAATGGTCAAACTTATTATGTACGTGTATATGGTTACGATGGCGATGAAGGTACTTTTGATATCAATGTTTCAGGTGCAGCTGTACCTATAACTATTGAGTATTTTAATGCTTCAAAAGTATCTGTAAGTAAAAATAATATTGGCTGGAAGATAAATTGTTCTGGTGGCGGTACTTCTCAATTAATACTTGAAAGAAGTAGCAATGGCAGGGACTTTACTGCAATTCAAACTTTACAGGTAAATCAAAATGGATGTATCACCCCATTTGCTTATTCTGATAATGCACCATTCAATGGCATCAATTATTACCGTCTTAAAGTTAAAGATGAATCTGGCCGCATTAGTTACAGCCAAATTGTGGCCTTGTTAAATAAAAATGATCGTTTTGAATTAATGAGTGTAAACCCTAACCCGGTAAAAACAAATACTGTTTTGAATGTGGTGAGTGGTGAAAACACGATGCTGCAATTGGTGATTAGTGATATTGCCGGAAAACAATTGGTTACACAAAAAGTAAACCTTGCACCGGGTATCAACAATATATCATTGCAAGTTGCAAATTTAGCTGCCGGTACTTACCAGGTAACTACTTACGCTGCAGACGCAGAAACCAAAACCATGCGTTTTGTAAAAGAATAATGAGTTTATAATTCATAAAAAGGAACCGGCTCAAAACCGGTTTTTTTTATTATTTTTTTATCCATGTTGCTTTTTAATGATAAAAAAAGCTACTGTAATAATGATTAATAAAATGATGATAGCGTAAACAACCCATTGCTGGCTGGGGATACCATTTCGTTTTTTCTTTTTTGTTTTTAGTTGTTTTCTTAACCCTTTATTTAATTGGTTTACGATGGCACCTGCCTGGTGGGGGTCTTGTAATTGTTGTAGCCCTTCTAATGCATCGGCCATAAAGGGATCATCGGCAGCTTGTGCTTCTACATGATGTTGTTCCCCTGCTGGTAATTTGTTTTCTGCATATTTTAGCAGCTTACCGGGATCCATATCATGCTCCTCATCACCTAATATTTTATTTAGATCATCATTCATGATGCTGCATCTTTTCTAATTGAATTTTTAAATTTCTTTTGCCATTTTGAATGTGGCTTTTTACCTGCATTACAGAAAAACCTGTTTTATTGGCCACCTGCTGGTATGAAAGCTTTTGTAAATAAAATAAAGTTACACATTCCTTTTGTTCCTTATTTAAACTTTGTAAAGCCTGTTCTAAAAGTACCAGGTTTGTTTCCGTTTGCAGTGCCTTATTTTTATCATGTGGTTCATCCGGCGTAGCCAATATGCTTTCATTAAGTTCATTGCTAATGCGGCCTTTATGTCGAAGCAGGGTAAGGCAATGGTTTTTAGCTACCATATAAAGCCAACTTTTAAAATAGTCAACTTTATACTTTTGTAATTCCTGCATCACTTTTAAAAATATCTGCTGAACACTGTCTTTGGCTTCTTCTTCATTTTTTAAATATTTCATGCAAACACCAAATAACAATAGGGTGTACCGTTGCAGTAAAATGCCCAGGCATTCATTGTCTTTATGAAGCCGGTATCGGTCCAGTAATTCCCTGTCTTCTAATATTTGATAATCAACTTGCTTCAAATGATAATAGCATGTGTACAGCTAAGATGTAAACTTAGTATATTTCCATAATTTTTAAAAGTGGGATATAATGTTGAAGGGTTATTAAACAGGTTTCGGAACGGAAAAAATATAGTTTACCCTTTATCTTTTGCTAACATAAGAAATGATTCATGAAGCTGTAACACCTGTGGTATGAGCATTTGTACCTCATCATTATATACCAGGTATTGGCAGCGTTTCATTTTTTCTTTTTCATTCATTTGTTTTTTCATACGGGCCATCACCAATTCGGCAGTGGTATTATCTCTTGCCATCGTACGTTGTAACCGGAGTGTATATGGGGCGCTCACACCTATTACAGCATCCAGGTGCTTGTATGCATTGCTTTCAAAAATCAAAGCCGCTTCTTTTATGATGTAAGGTGTTTGCTGTTTCTGTACCCAACTGTTAGCATCTGCAATGGTGGCCGGGTGTACAATGGTATTTAATACCTGTAATTTATTTTCATCATCAAAAACAAGTTCAGCTAATTTTTTCCGGTCGAGTATATGATTTTTAAAAATTGTTTCTCCAAATGCAGCAATCAGTTGGTTCCGAAGATTGTGGTCTTCCTGCATCAGGCGTTTGGCAGCATCATCGGCATAATACACCGGCACGCCCAGCAGTTCAAATATTTTTGCAACTGTGGTTTTGCCACTGCCAATACCCCCTGTGAGCCCCAGTTTTAGCATACATTAAAATTAAAAAAAGCTGCCATACAATGCAGCTTAAAAATTTATTTTGTTGGTTCTACCGCTTTATTGATGCCGGCTGTCCACTCAAGGCTAATGGCCTGTTTTTCTATTTTAATATAACTGCCGGGGCTGGTTTCCAGTTCTATGGTACCATCATCATTTATCTTATTTATTTTACCATGTATGCCGGCAATGGTTACAATTTTATCGCCTTTTTGCATATTATTGATAAACTCTTTTTGTTGTTTGGCTTTCTTTTGTTGCGGGCGTATCATAAAGAAATAAAATACCAGTATCATGCCTCCCATCATTACTAAAGTGGTGGTACTACTGGCGCCTGCGCTTTGTAAAAAGATAGTTGCTGTTGTCATATTATGTATTGTTGTTTAGTTAATCCTTTTTAATTACTTCGCCGGTAAGCGACAGCTCCGGAAAAGCGGGATTTGCGTTAGAAATTACGGTGATTGTTTTATGTGCATTACCCACCCGGTTTTGTGTATCAAATTTTACTTTTATGAAACCGGTGTCTCCGGGTAAGATGGGTTGCTCAGGTTTTTCGGGTATGGTACATCCGCAGCTTGCAGTGGCTTTTATGATGATGAGTGGGTTTTTGCCGGAATTTGTAAACCTGAAATTATATTCCACTATTTCGCCATCGGTAGCTTTACCAAAATTATAAGCGGTATCAATAACGGTTGCGGTAGTACTGTCTCTAATTACAGGCGTGGCAGGTTGCGGTCCCACATTTGCCTGCTGATCGTGCTTACGAATATCGCAACTTACAAGAAGCCCGGCAGTGAGTGTCATAAATACTAATTGTTTCCACATATATTTTAAAGTGAACTGTTTTTAAATTGTACTTTTTCTATCTTGTTTGATGCTGTTAATTCTTTATTTAAATTATCTAATAAACCATTTACAAACTGGCCACTCTGTGCTGTACTATATTCTTTGGCCAGGTCAATATATTCATTGATGGTAACACGGGTAGGTATCGTTTCAAAAAATAAGAATTCGCAAACACCCATTTGTAAAAGGATCAGGTCTAATGCTGCAATCCGGTCTGCATCCCAGTTTTTTAATTTTGGTTTTATTAATTCCAAAGTAAATTCATTTTTTTCCTGCACTGTTTGCAAGAGTTTTTGAGCAAAATCTAATTTTTCGGCATCAATAATTTTATTAAATGCACCAGCCGTTGGTTTATTCAGATAATTGCAAACAAGTGTTTCCATCATTTCTGCATCATCATCCCAATTAATAAAATTTTCTTCTGTATGTTGCGTAAAATTTTCGTTTGGTAACATGAGTGCCCTGAAAATATATTGAAGGATATGTTTCTCCGTTTTTTTATCTCTTTTTTGTTCTTCTATATATTCTTTATATTCCATACTGGATACCAGGTTCAAATATATTTTTTTTACCAATTCTGTATCTACAATAGATTCCAGTTTATATTGGCTTACCGTGGCTTTAAAACTGGGGTCTTCCAGAATTTTCCATAATAATTCATTACCGGCAAGCTTGGTGTTCACATTTAAATCTGCATGAGAGGGTAAATGTTTACTTGCTTTATGCCGGGCATCTACTTCAGCATACCGGGCTACTTCGGTTAAAAAAAAGATGAGGTAGGTAAAAAGTCTTTTTGACTCCTCATTTTTACGATTCAAAATAGCCAGGGCTTCACCCGGTTTTTGTTGCCCTTGCATGCTATCTATGGTATAAAGCGTTTGCATTACTTTTACCCTTATATTTCTCCTGCTAATCATTATCTGCTACAAGCTATTATTATGAGGGGGCAAATTTACAGTATTTCAAATGGTTTTAAGTTGTTTGTGCCTGAATTTCCAAATAGGTGAAAAATTGTCTTAATTAATTGATTTTAAACTGACAGATGGTTAAAAAATCTGTCAACAATTCTTTTTCTACAGATTGGTACAAAATTCGTATAGTTTTGCCTGCCTCAACCAAGGCATTTATATATTTTAAATTCATCAAAAAAATAGATTTTATGGCTAAAAAGTTAAGCATTACTCCTTTACACGACAGGGTAATTGTGAAACCAGCTGCTGCTGAAGAAAAATCATCAGGCGGCATTATCATTCCGGATACAGCAAAAGAAAAACCACAACGGGGAACGGTATTGGCGGCCGGGCCAGGTAAAGTGGATGAGCCGGTAACAGTAAAAGCAGGCGATATGGTTCTATATGGCAAATACGCCGGTACAGAAATTACGATTGAAGGGGTAGATTACCTGATCATGAGAGAAAGTGACATCCTGGCAATCATCTAATATAATACACACATTAAAAATTAAATTTCAAAATAAGTTTATGGCTAAAATGATATACTTCGATATCGAAGCAAGAAATAGAATGAAAAAAGGCGTTGATACCCTTGCCAACGCTGTAAAAGTAACCCTGGGCCCCAAAGGCCGCAATGTAGTTATTGACAAAAAATTTGGCGCACCCCAGGTAACTAAAGATGGCGTTACCGTTGCAAAAGAAATTGAACTGGAAGACCCCATTGAAAATATGGGCGCACAAATGGTAAAAGAAGTAGCTTCCAAAACGGCTGATCTGGCAGGTGATGGTACCACTACCGCAACAGTACTGGCACAATCTATTATTGCCGAAGGTTTAAAAATGGTAGCTGCTGGCGCCAACCCGATGGATTTGAAAAGAGGAATTGATAAAGCGGTAAGCCTGGTTGTAGAAAACCTAAAAACACAATCACAAACAGTAGGAAGTGACAGCAAAAAAATTCAACAGGTTGCTACTATCTCAGCCAATAATGATGAAACGATCGGTAAACTGATTGCCGAAGCTTTTGCCAAAGTGGGAAAAGAAGGTGTTATTACAGTAGAAGAAGCTAAAGGAACCGATACCACAGTAGATGTGGTAGAAGGAATGCAATTTGACAGGGGTTATGTATCACCTTACTTTGTAACCAACAGCGAAAAAATGGAGGCTGAATTGCAAAACCCTTATATCCTTATTTACGATAAGAAAATATCTGCTATGAAGGATATTCTTCATATCCTTGAAAAAGTAGCTCAAAGCGGGCGCCCCCTTTTAATCATTTCAGAAGACCTGGAAGGTGAAGCATTGGCTACCCTGGTTGTAAATAAACTTAGGGGTACTTTAAAAGTTGCTGCCGTAAAAGCTCCGGGCTTTGGCGACAGGCGTAAAGAAATGCTTACAGATATTGCCATCTTAACGGCAGGTACAGTAATTAGTGAAGATATGGGCCACAAATTAGAAGGCGTTGATATTGCTTCATTAGGACAAGCTACTTCTGTTACGATTGATAAAGACAATACAACCATTGTAGGCGGTAAAGGAAAGAAAAATGATATTACTGCTAGAGTGAATCAAATAAAAGCTCAAATAGAATCTACTACCAGCGATTATGATAAAGAAAAATTACAGGAACGCCTGGCAAAATTAGCCGGTGGTGTAGCCGTACTGTATGTAGGTGCTGCTACTGAAATGGAAATGAAAGAAAAGAAAGATAGGGTAGATGATGCATTGCATGCAACACGTGCTGCGGTAGAAGAAGGAATTGTTCCCGGCGGCGGTGTGGCTTACATACGTGCCATAACCAGTTTAGATGCCAAAGTAAAAGGCCAGATTGCTGATGAACAAACAGGTATGGCAATTGTTCGCCGTGCTTTAGAAGAACCTATCCGCATCCTTACTTCAAATGCAGGTATTGATGGTTCTATTGTAGTTCAAAAAATAAAAGAAGGTAAAGGCGATTTTGGTTTTAATGCCCGCACAGAGATTTATGAAAACCTGTTTAAAGCAGGCGTTATAGATCCTACTAAAGTAAGCAGGATAGCCCTTGAAAATGCTGCTTCTATTGCAGGTATGCTACTTACTACAGAATGTGTAATAGCCGATAAACCTAAAGAAGAAGCACCACACATGCATGCAGGTGCGCCTGATATGGGTGGTATGGGATATTAATCAACCTTTGTAACGAAATAAAAAACCCCGCTTTGTTCGGGGTTTTTATTTTAAAAAAATAATTTAAAGAAGATTTTTTTAAACTTACTTCATCATACTGCCAATTATGCCAAATACCAGGGCTAATGCTATAAATGACAGGTAAATGATCATGAGGATCCCATAAATGCGAAATAAGATTTTTAAGTTTGATAAACCCCCGTTTAAATTCGCCTGGTCAGTATTGATCAAACCCTTTTTTGTCCGGTTGCCAAACTGGAATACCAAATAAGAAAAAATAAATGAAATGGCAGCAATAATTATATAAAGAACTGTAATAAAACCTGCACCCATCGACATGAGCGGGTTTTCTGCACCGGAATAAGGCCCTGCACTTCGCTGAAAACTACTTAAAAAACTTCCAGCAAATAAGGCAACCAATAATAATAATCCACTCATAATAAAACCCAATATTCCCAGGAAACGGGCCCACATTGCTGTTTCTTTTAAATGGGCATACGCAACCGGGTCAATGGTAAGTTCATTGTTTAATAAATTTTGGTTTTGTTCCATAATTCAGTGTTTTAGGATAAATAATAAATACAATATAAGGAAAATAAAAAAAATGTATTGTTTTACTAAGGTAAGTAAAGAAAAGTAGGATATATCAGTGTAAAATATTACAGTGTTTACCATTTGTCCTGCTATTATTCCATTTAGCGGAAAGCGCTAATTTATTTGTAACAACCGTTATAAGTTTGCATCCAATGTTGAAATTTACTATGATGAAGAAAATATTTTTTAGTGTTCTTACACTTTGTATTGCTTTAAGTACCCAAGCACAAAAAATTTCGGGAACCATTTTAAAAGAAGGGGGTGATGCTGCTGTTGCCGCAACTATCGCATTGCAAAAAGCCAGTGATTCTACAACTGTAAAATATGCAACCATCAATAAAAGCGGAGGTTTTATAATTAACGAACCTACGCCGGGAAATTACCTGGTGAAAATATCACACGTGGGCTATGTAACATCTTACACTCAGGTTACTGCCAATGGAACCGATATTGAACTTCCTAAAATAACACTCAGTCGCAAGCCGTCAGAATTAACAGCTGTAACCGTAACGACTGTAAAACCGGTGGTAGAAGTAAAAGCCGATAAAACAATTTTAAATATAGAAGGAACCATTAATGCTGCCGGAAACGATGGCCTTGAATTGCTCCGCCGTGCCCCGGGTGTAATGGTAGATAAAGATGATAATATTAGTGTGGCGGGTAAAAACGGGGTGAGCATTTACATAGATGGCAAACCTTCGCCATTATCTGGAAGCGACCTGGCTAACTATTTGAAGACTTTGCAAAGTTCTCAAATGGAATCCATTGAAATTATAACCAATCCTTCAGCAAAATACGAAGCTGCCGGAAATGCAGGCATCATCAATATTAAACTGAAAAAAAATAAAACCTATGGTACCAATGGCTCTTTGAATGCTGGAATAAACCAGGGTACCAATACCCGTGCTTTTGGCGGACTGAACCTGAACAACCGGAATAAGTACATGAACATTTTTGGTAGTTATAATATTTACTCCGGAAAAAGTGAAATGGAAATGAATTCAATCAAAAACCAGTTAGACACTTTATTCGATCAAAAAAACAAAATGTCTTTTGAAAATATATCTCATAATTTTAAAGTGGGGGCCGACTATTTTATAAATAAAAGAAGCACCCTGGGAGCAGTGGTCTCCGGTAATTTCTCAGATATACAAATCAATAGCAATGGCCCGATGTATTTTACTGAAATATCTACCAATTCACTTGTTCGCATTTTAGAAGCTAGCAGTATAAACAAAATGCCCCGTAACAATGTGAGTGGCAACCTAAACTATCGCAATGTTTCTGCTGCCGGTAGCGAACTGAATATAGATGCAGATTATGGCCATTATAAAATTCGCTCCAATCAAATTCAACCCAATACTTACTTCCAGGCCGATGGTGTTACACAAATAAGCAAATCTGTGATTCAGTTAATTGCTCCTACGGATATTGATTTATATTCTTTAAAAGCAGATTATGAACAAAATTATAAAGGTGGAAAACTTGGGTATGGAGGTAAATCGAGTTATGTTACTACCGCAAATGATTTTCAGCAATTAACCGAAACACATACAGGTTATGTTCGTGATACCGCCCGCAGTAATACATTCGGTTACAAAGAAAATATTAACGCCTTATATGTAAACTACAATAAGCAATTGAAAAAGGGCATCATGGTGCAAGCTGGCTTGCGTGCAGAAAATACAGTATCGCAAGGGCATTCTACCGGTTTTAAAAATGTAGGCGGGGCATGGCAGGGGTATGATTCCACTTTTAAGCGTAGTTATATCGGGTTTTTCCCAAGCGCTGCCGTTACATTTAATAAAAACCCAATGAGCCAATATACGGTAACCTATAGCCGCCGTATTGATAGGCCTGCTTACCAAGACTTAAACCCTTTTGAATTCAGGTTGAATGAATATGCATATAGAAAAGGGAACACCACATTAAGGCCTCAATACACCAATAGCTTTGGCCTTACCCATATTTATAAATACAAACTCACAACATCTGTTAATTATAGTTTGGTAAAAGATATTTTTGCACAAGTACCAGATACCATAGATAAAACAAAAGGGTTTATGACCAAAAAAAACCTGGCAACACAAAATGTATTTAGTTTAAATATCAGTTATCCTTTCCAGTATAAATGGTATAGTTTCTTTACTACTGTTAATAGCAGTTATTCTATGTACAAAGCCGATTTTGGCGGTGGCAACAGGAATATTGATTTGAAAGTTTTTGCACTTACTTATTTTATGCAAAATGCATTCAAATTGGGAAAAGGATGGACGGCAGAATTAAGCGGCCAATATTTTTCGCCATCTGTATGGCAGGGCACAATCAAGTCCAAAGGAATGGGGTATGTGGATGCCGGGTTCCAGAAAACGGTGTTAAAGAACAAAGGGAACTTAAAAGTAAGTATGAGTGATATTTTTCAAACTATGAAATGGGGCGGTACCAGTAATTTTGCTGGTGTAAAAAGTGAGTTTACCGGCCATGGCGAAATGCCACAACTGAAAATAAATTTTAATTTCCGTTTTGGTAACAGCCAGGTAAAAGCTGCCCGTCAAAGAAAAAGTGCAGCAGAAGAAGAAAGCAAGCGAACGCAGCAAAGCAGCGGAATGGGCGGTCAATAATTTTTTGTAAATCACAGAAGCAGTAAGCTATCCACAAATGGGTAGCTTCTTTTTTGTTCGGCAGGCTTTATCATTAAATTTTTAGTTCTGCTTCTTTCTTTAGAAATTCGCAGCATGACGCCAGAAAGAAATAACCGGCTAACAGCCGTATTAGAAAAAAGACAACCAAACCTCACTGTTGTTTTAGAAAATATTACTGACCCGCATAATATCTCTGCCATTATGCGTACCTGCGATGCTGTAGGGATCCAGGAAATTTTTATTTTAAATAATAAAATTCCCAGGCATAAAAAATGGGGCGCTAAAAGTTCATCAAGCGCAGCTAAATGGCTTACCATTCACCAGTTTGAAGATGCCGGAACATGTTTTACTGCCATCCGAAAAAAATACAATAAAATTTTTACCACCCATTTAAGTAATGATGCCGTAAGTATTTATGAAATAAATTTTGATGATAGCGTTGCATTGGTTTTTGGAAATGAACACAGCGGTGTGAGTGAAGATATCGTTGCAATGGCCGATGGTAATTTTTTAATTCCGCAAGTAGGTATTATTAAGTCATTAAATGTATCTGTTGCATGTGCCGTGTGTATTTATGAAGCATATCGTCAAAAAAAAATAGCAGGCCATTATCAAAAACCATCCTTACCAGCATTACAAATGGCGGAACTGAGGGCACAATGGGGATTTTTTGAGGAAGATTAAAAGAATATAATTAAAATATGGATGGTAAAAGTTTTTAACAGGAATGAAATATCTTTAAGCATCCAAAAATAATTGTATGCACAAGATCATTTTCTTCCTCCTATTTACTTTCCCGTTGTGGGTATTTGCACAAAAGAAAGCATTAACACATTCAGTATATGATGGCTGGAAATCAGCCGGGGAGCGTAAGATAAGCAATAATGGAAATTATATTTTGTATGCCATTAATGAGCAGGAAGGCGATGGCCAACTTACCATTCGGGGATTGCAGGATGCAGATTCAATATTGATAACGAATGGATATAATGCCAGTTTTACACCCGATAGCCGTTATGTTATTCTTAAAATAAAGCCTCATTTTGCAGATACCCGGCAGGCAAAAATTAAAAAGAAAAAACCTGATGAAATGCCAAAAGATTCGCTTGCCATTATTGCGATGGGTACTGATAGCATCTTAAAAATAAGCCGGGTACAATCATATAAAATCCCGGAAAAATCAAGTGGTTGGCTGGCTTATCAATTAGAAAAGTCTTTACCCGATACGGCAAAAAAAGCTGCAAAGCCAGATTCCATAAAAAAACAAATTGATGTATTGGCAAAAGTGGCCGATTCTGTAATCCGGACTTCTTTACAAAAGGTAAAGGGTAAAATAAAAAAAGAGCAGGTAATTGCTGCTGCAGAAAAAGCTGCAAAAATAATTCAAAGAAATGCAGCAGATGGTATGCTTACTGATGCAGATGATGATGGCACACCTGGTTCAAAAGCAAATGATGGAAATGATTTGATTGTAAGAAACCTGGCTACGGGCAAAGAAAAAAAGTATCCGGGCGTATCCTCTTATATGTTTGATGATTATGGAACTGTTTTATTAATAGAAACTACCCGCAATAAAAAAGACAGTAACAGTAAAGCTTGTTTAATCTTACAACATTTACAAACAGGTATTACAGATACTATATTTAAGGGTTTCAATGATGCAGGTTCTTTTAGTTTTGACGAAAGTGGCGCTCAGCTTGCTTTTACTGCAGAAACAGACAGCAGTGAAAAAGCGCTTCAAAAATTTTATAAACTTTGGTATTATGCCCTGGCTGATGATACAGCCCGCCTCATTGCCGATAAAAATACAATCGGTATGAAGCTGGGAATGGGCATCAGCGAAAATGCAAAAATTAATTTTAGTAAAGACGGTAAAAAATTATTTTTCGGTATCGCAGCGCTTCAACCTGCAAAAGATACCAGCCTGGTTGACTTTGAACTTGCCCGGTTAGATATTTGGAATTATAAAGATGATTACCTGCAACCTCAGCAATTGAAGCAGTTAAGAATGGAATCTTCACGCAGCTACCTCGCTGTAATGAATTTACAAAAAACAGCCGTGATTCCTTTGGGAGGTGTTGATGCAGAAAACTGCAGCTTAGTAAATGAAGGCAATGCAGATTGGGTACTGGCACAAACCAGCAGCGGGAACCGGCAATCCATGCAGTGGGAGGGAAGGCCACGGTGGACCCTTTATAAGATCAACACGATTGATGGCAGCCGTACACTCATCAAAAAAAATAATTTATCTGCTGCTTCGGCATCACCTGAAGGAAAATTTGTTTACTGGTACGATCCACAGCAAAGAAATTATTTTGCTTACAATATGGAATCCGGTAGTATAAAAAATATCAGTGCTAAAATTACTGTGCCTTTGTACAATACTGAATTTGACATGCCGGATTATCCGAACGCTGCCGGCTTTACCGGGTGGATGCAACATGATAGCCTGGTTTTGATTAATGATGAATATGATATTTGGGCAGTGGATCCCAATGCGATATCAGCACCCATTAATATCACGGCCGGTACCGGGCGTAAAAATAAATGGGTATATGATGCATATCAATTTGACAGGGACCAGCGCTTTTTTAATCCTGCTGATACGCTATGGCTTAGTCATTTTAATAAAATAAATAAAGAAGCCGGTTTTAGTATCAAAGTACTGAACACTTCGTCTGCCCCACAATCCTTTGGTAGCGTGCCTTACAGCTATCCTTCGGTGTTAAAGGCCCAAGATGCCAATGTGTTTTTGGTGCAGCAAAGCAATATTAGCGCCAGTGAAATTTATGCAGGCAATCATTTTAATAATTTAAAACAATACACCCATATTGCCGATCAGCAAAAAGATTATAACTGGCTTACAGCCGGGTTGGTTCATTGGAAAATGTTTGATGGCAAAATGAGTGAAGGGATTTTATATAAACCCGAAAATTTTGATCCGCATAAAAAATACCCCATCGTATTTTATTTTTATGAAAAGAATGCCGATGGTTTGTATTCATACAAAGTGCCTGCGCCCAGTGCTTCTATCATCAATATCCCTTATTTTGTAAGTAACGGTTATTTGGTTTTTGATCCTAATATTTATTATAAAACCGGCGAACCCGGCGCCAGCGCTTATAATAGCGTGGTGAGCGCCGCAAAATACCTGGCTGCATTTTCGTATGTTGACTCTTCAAAAATGGGGATTCAGGGCCAAAGCTGGGGTGGCTACCAGGTAGCCTATTTAATTACCAGGACAAATATTTTTAAAGCTGCCGGAGCAGGTGCACCTGTAGCCAATATGACGAGTGCTTATGGTGGTATCAGGTGGGGAAGCGGCATCAACCGCCAGTTTCAATATGAAAAAACACAAAGCCGACTGGGCGCAACACTATGGCAGCGCCAGGACTTGTATATTAAAAATTCTCCCTTATTTTTTGTTGATAAAATTAAAACACCAGTGCTCATTATGGCAAATGACCAGGATGGATCTGTACCGTGGTACCAGGGCATCGAGTTTTTTACAGCTTTAAAAAGATTGGGAAAACCCGCATGGTTACTGCAATACAATGGTGAAGACCACAACCTGGTAGAAAGAAGAAACAGGAAAGACCTTTCCATTCGCCTGAGCCAGTTTTTTGATCATTATTTAAAAGGTGCCAGGGCGCCTTATTGGATGACGAGAGGTGTGCCTGCAACAGAAAAGAACCGAGACTGGGGATTGGAGATTGATGAAAAGGCTGGTGAAAATTAATTTAGAAAATAAAATTAATACTTACTTCTTTTTAAAAATGAGCATACTATCATCAATGAGATAGAGGTAAAGCTTACCTTCTTTAAAATAATAACTGGCAAGCTTACCGGATATATTTTCTTTTATCATTTTCTCAAATGCATCATTATTGTTCTTGCAATATATTTTTGTTTGATACATGTTGTTAAAGCGGATCCTGTTTCCTTCAATGGTAATGTTACCGCCAAAATTATTGCAACCATCCCGGCCAGTTACAGTTCCTTTTTGAATATCAAATTTTATTTCGGGAAGGCCCTTTGTGAACATATTTTTTTGTTGTTCAATATCTTTTATGCTTTCTAATACCCAGGTATTATTTAATTGGGGATCGTACAAATATTTGCCACAACCAGTATATATTTTTCCCGCCAGGCTTACCTGTACCCAATGTGTTTGTGTTTCAAAATTACTATTGGGGCAATTGATGCTATCAATGGTTATGATCATATCGCCTATTTTAGTAAGAAGGTTAAATTGACTTTGATCATTTATTTTTCTAACTGATGTGGCATATAAACTCATACTGATGCCATCGGCGGTAGTGAAGAGGAAATATTTATCAAAATCCATATCTAAATTCCAGGAAGCAGGATTCTGTCCGTTTGCCGTAAAATCAATGCCGGTATTGAGTTTATTTTGCAGGGTATCATTTAATTTTATATCAAACTGTTGTTTTGCCACTGTAGTTTCCCGTACCTTTTTAGTACTGTGGCAGGCCGCACAGGCAAATGCGGTAATGATGCATGTTATGAGGATGTATCGTTTCATTAAATGAAATTATAGATGTAAGATAGAAAATTACCCGCTTCAACCAAAAGACTGGGCTGTGAAGAATCACTTGCGTATGTTTCAGGCAAACTTTTTATCTTCGGGTACTGCAAAATATTAAAATTAAACAAGCATGAAAAGGATTAAAAGATTTTCGATATGGATATTTGTACTTATCTTATCAACAGCGGCATGTAAAGAAACAAAAATGATGGGTACCAGTAATGCCGCAACCTTACCTGCCAACATCAGCCTGAATGGAAAATTGTTTACCAGTTTGTTCCAGCAAAAAGCAGCCGAGTACCGGGCATTGTGTTTACAAGCATATAATATTGCCCGCTACCGCATTGAAAATTATAAACCCAAAACAAATAAAAAACTCGCTATCATAACCGATATTGATGAAACCCTTTTAGACAATAGCCCCTACGCCGTGCACCAGGCTTATCAGGGCAAAGAATTTGATCCAGCATCCTGGTACACCTGGACCAGTAAGGCAGATGCTGATACAATGCCGGGAGCCGGTTCGTTCCTGCACTATTGTGCATCTAAAAATGTAGAAGTGTTTTATATTACCAACAGGGATGAAAAAGAAAGAGAAAACACAATCCTTAATTTAAAGAAATTTGGTTTGCCTTACGCCGATGGAATACACATGCTAACCAAACAAACCTCATCAGCAAAAGAACCACGCCGCCAGTATGTAATGCAGGATCATGAAGTAATTTTATTGATGGGCGATAACCTGTCCGATTTTTCTTCGCTGTTCGATAAAAAGAATATGCAAGACAGGAGCAGCCAGGTTACAATCTTTTCTGCAGAATTTGGAGATCGTTTTATCGTATTGCCAAATGCAAACTATGGCGATTGGGAAGGTAGCCTTTATCACTATAAATATAATTATAACCAGGCTCAAAAAGATTCTATAATGAAATCAGTTTTAAAAAGCTACTAAAATATATTTTAAACAAATTAGTTTATAAAATCAAATCAACTGTATGTCAGATACCCACACGTACAAACCCTCATTAAAATTATTAGATGCTACGATGATTGTTGCCGGCTCCATGATTGGATCC
This sequence comes from Niastella sp., assembly GCA_016710595.1. Taxonomy (GTDB): domain Bacteria; phylum Bacteroidota; class Bacteroidia; order Chitinophagales; family Chitinophagaceae; genus Ferruginibacter. The sequence continues at coordinate 446,477 of JADJVM010000008.1, read as the reverse complement.
GGTATTTTTATTGTAAGCGCCGATATAGCCCGTAATGTGGGCAGCGCAGGATGGCTTATTGCGGTATGGCTTATCACCGGGTTTATGACCCTAACAGCAGCGTTAAGTTATGGTGAGCTTAGCTCTATGTTTCCAAAAGCAGGTGGACAGTATGTTTATTTAAAGGAAGCATACAATCCACTGGCCGGTTTTTTATATGGCTGGAGTTTTTTTGCAGTGATACAAACAGCTACCATCGCTGCCGTAGGAGTAGCTTTTTCTAAATTCCTCGGCACTTTTGTTCCGGTACTAGATATCAGGGATGAAAATATCCTGGCCACAATTGGTATTTTTAAAATTTACCCGGCGCAGTTTGTATCTATTGCCATCATCGTTTTATTAACCTATATCAATACCAAAGGCATTAAAGAAGGAAAACTGATTCAAACCAGTTTTACCGTAGTAAAATTATTTTCTTTATTCGGCCTTATCATTTTTGGTTTTTTATTGGCTGCAAAAGCAGATGTATGGAATAGCAACTGGGCAGATGCATGGACTATGGTACATCGCAGTGAAACAGGAGAAGTGGTGGGCGGTGTTTTTGGCAGCGCCATCCTGGGAGCGATCGCAGCAGCCATGGTGGGTTCTATTTTTAGTAGTGATGCCTGGAACAATGTAACCTTTATTGCCGGCGAAGTATATAATCCTAAAAAGAATATTGGCTTAAGCCTTTTCCTGGGCACCATGATTGTTACCTTAATTTATGTAGCCGTAAACGTAATGTATATAAGTGTACTGCCCTTGCAGGAAATAGCATCTGCGCCGCAAGACCGGGTAGCCGTTGCTGCAAGCAGTAAGATATGGAGCAATGCAGGTGCATATGTAATTGCAGTGATGATCATGATCTCAACTTTTGGTTGTAATAATGGCCTTATTCTTTCTGGCGCCAGGGTGTATAATACGATGGCACGGGATGGATTGTTTTTTAAAAGGGCAGCTTCTTTAAATAAGAATGATGTACCCGAATTTGCCTTATGGATACAATGCCTTGTTGCTTCCCTGCTTTGCTTAAGCGGTAAATACGGCGACTTGCTGGATATGATTTCATTTGTAGTAGTTTTATTTTATGCACTTACCATTGCCGGCATATTTATTTTACGTAAAAAAATGCCGGATGCAGAAAGGCCATACAAAGCTTTTGGTTATCCTGTTTTGCCTGCTATATATATATTAATGGCAATTAGTTTTTGTGCATTGCTAATATGGTTTAAACCTACCTATGCAGGATGGGGTTTAGGTATTGTGTTATTGGGTATTCCCATTTATTATATAGCCATGGCCAATAAAAAAATATGATTTTGTTATGATCGATTTTGATGAATTATTTGCTTCCTTTCACATGCCGGTATTGGTAATCGGCGATGTAATGCTGGATACTTACTGGTGGGGTAATACAGAACGGATTTCACCCGAAGCACCTGTACCCGTAGTAGCTGTTTCCAAAAAAGAACAGCGTATTGGCGGCGCCGGCAACGTAGCCCTGAACCTGGTTTCACTGGGCGCTAACGTAAGCCTGGTAAGCCTTGTAGGGGAGGATGAAGAAGCCGTACAACTAAAAGAATTATTAACCGCAAATAAAATTAATACGAACTACTTATGCCAAAGTAAGGAGCGGGGTACTACCAATAAGATTCGTATCATAAGCCGAAACCAGCACATGATGCGGTTGGATGCAGAAGTTACTCAAAACCTTTCCGCAGCAGAAGAAACCCTTTTTTTACAAAAAGTAGAAACGGCCATCGCAACCGAAAATCCGGCTGTTGTAATTTTTGAAGATTATAATAAAGGCGTACTTACCCATACCGTTATTCAAAAAATAATTTCCCGCTGCAAAGAATTAAACATTGCTACTACCGTAGATCCCAAAAGAAAAAACTTTTTTTCTTATACCGGTGTAGATGTTTTTAAACCCAACCTGCGGGAAGCCAAAGAAGCGCTGAATATTATTGAACCCGGCGTTTCACAACCCTTGCTGAACCAAATTCACAAAGCCTTACAGGCGAAGCTTGGCCATGATACTTCATTTATCACCCTCTCAGAAAACGGGGTGTATTATTGCAATGATTCAGAAGAAAATTGGGTGCCTACACATGCACGCAATATTGCAGATGTGAGTGGTGCAGGCGATACCGTAATTGCAGTAGCTTCCCTTGTTTTTGCAGCTACCCGTAACCGCAAACTGATGGCCGAAATGGCAAATATCGCCGGGGGTATTGTATGCGAAGAAGTAGGAACAGTTGCCATCAATAAAGAAACATTCTTAGCAGAATGTAAGCGGTTGCTTTTGTAAATATATATGTTAGCGGTAATTTTAAATTGAAAGTTCGATTTCAAATAATATTATTAAAATTTTGACAAAAAAAGTGTATTTGCTTTTAACAATGGCATACAAAAGCAAATAAATAAAGTTGTAGATTATGCCAACATGCTTATTTATAATCTGGACGACATATTGGATATAATGAATACTCAGATGACCATTCCTGGGGAAATACCAGAACACTTGGTCTTTATTCCTACCGGATGTAAGATATGTTATTATCTCATAAACCATCCGCAGCAAGGCCAATGTCATTATTTCCAAATTAATGCAAACATTTCAGGGAAACATCCTGATAAGACGGCAATGGAGTATATATTGCGCCAATATTCAACCAAACCTTTTTGATGATACAGAAATTAATTTCAAAGAATTAACTGACCTGGAAACGAAGCATCCCTTAAATAATTATTTTATTGATTTAAGTTTTTTATTAATGATAATAGCTGAACAGCTACAATTGTACATTTGAACGAACTTCAGGTTTCATTCTCCAATTGAACTTGAGTGATAATACTCACCCCATCCGCCCATTCCCATAATCTTTAAAAATTATTAAAATTAACACTCACTTTGTTTGACTTTGTTGAACAAATTCAAAAAAAGATTCGAGTGTGTTTGTCGTAGAATTAAATAATTTTGTAACAAATTGAAATTAGATCTATGCAAAATTTTGCGATTGCCATACATGGTGGTGCAGGTACCATTGTAAAAGAAGATATGACGCCTGCCCTGGAAAAAGCCTATCTCAAAGGGCTTGAAGATGCTTTAAATGCTGGCTATGCCGTTTTAGACCAGGGTGGTACTGCAGTAAATGCGGTAAAAGCTGCCATCGTGGTGTTAGAAGATAATCTCTTGTTTAATGCAGGCCGTGGATCAGTTTTTACAAAAAAGGGGGTGCAGGAAATGGATGCCGCCATTATGGATGGTAAAACCACAGCAGCCGGCGCTGTAGCAGGGGTGCGAAATGTGCGAAATCCTATAGAACTGGCAGAAGAAGTGATGATAAACAGCAACCATGTTTTTTTAAGTGGAAAAGGAGCCAATGATTTTGCAATAAAGCAGGGCGTAAAATTAGAACCCGATGAATTTTTCTTTTCACAATTCCGGTACGATCAATGGAAACAATTAAGGGATAGTGATAATTATTCTTTAGACCATACCCACCAGGGCCTGGAAGAATTGATGCAGGATAAAAAATTTGGAACCGTTGGCGCTGTTGCCTGCGATATAAATGGAAATATTGCAGCCGCCACCAGTACAGGCGGTATGACAAATAAAAAATATGGCCGTATTGGTGACAGCCCCATTATAGGCGCCGGTACCTTTGCCAATAATGCAACCTGCGCAATTAGTTGCACCGGCCATGGAGAGCCTTTTATAAGAGCCGTAGCCGCACATCGGGTGAGTAGCCTGATGGAGTTTAAAAATTTAAGTTTGGAAGAAGCGATGCATGAAACGGTTCATAAAAAATTAATGGAAATGGAAGGTGAGGGTGGCATGATAGGGATTGATGCAAATGCCAATGTATCTATGCAGTTCAACAGCGCCGGTATGTACCGGGGTATGCGCAACAGTAAGGGAGAAATTTCAATGAACATTTATAAAGAAAGTGAATAATTATTTTCTATTTATTACGAACCTGAATGCTGAATGAAAAAATATGCTGTAATTGTTGCAGGGGGATTGGGAAGCAGGATGCATTCTAACTTGCCCAAGCAATTTATTCTCATCAACCATAAGCCTGTTCTGTATTATACCATTCAAACATTTTTAAATGCGTATGAAGATATGCAAATCATCCTGGTGCTGCCTGAAGAACATACCGGCCGTGGCCAGGAAATTATTGATGCTTTTTTTGATTATAACCGCATCCGCATAGTAGTAGGAGGTAGAACCCGTTTTCATTCTGTACAAAACGGTTTAAAGGAAATAAATGAAGAGAGTATTATTTTTGTGCATGATGCGGTAAGGTGCCTGGTAAGCGAAAACCTGGTGCAGCGCTGCTTTGATGCTGCAATTGAATTTGGATCTGCTATTCCTGTTGCCAATAGTAAAGATAGCTTGCGCATTGTGTTACCAGATAACAAAAACGAAGTAATTGACAGGGAAATGGTGAAACTGGTTCAAACACCACAAACATTTCACAGTAAAATTTTATTACCGGCATTTCAAATTGATTATAAAGAAAAATTTACGGATGAAGCTACGGTGGTAGAAGCTTTTGGGCTAACCGTTCATTTGATTAGCGGCGAAGAACGCAACATAAAAATTACCCACCCGATAGATATTCATATTGCAGAAAGAATCCTGGATGAAAGAGGCATTTAAACAAATATTAACCCGGCTCCATATTTACCATCCATTGCAAAGCTTTTACCGGCGCCAACTTTTTGAACGTAAGAAAAAAAGCTTGCAAAAACTATATGCTGCTTATAAAGGCAAAGGATTTACCTGTAATGTATGCTTTGCCCAATATGAAAAAATGGCTCCTGATTTGCCCAGCCAAATTAACAAATCTGCATTAGAAAAAAATAAAGTAATAGCGGGTTATGGTGAAAATATACTTTGTCCCAATTGCCTTTCTACTGCAAGGGAAAGATTGGTGTTGCTGATGTTGCAGCACGATATACCTTTCGCCGGCAAAAAAATATTATTATTGTCTCCCGAAAAAAATATTTACACTTTTTTAAAAGATAAGGCTTTCGTTATTACAGCCGATATCAGTCCTGGTTTTTACAGAAGTATTGATGCCGGCATAAGAAAAGAAGATGCGAGGGCTTTTCAATTTGAAAATCATTCATTCGATATTGTTATTGCCAATCATGTACTGGAGCATATTCCACAGGATGCAGCAGCTATGAAAGAAATGTACCGGGTTTTAAAAGCCGGGGGGCGTGCCATTTTACAAGTGCCATATTCTGTAGAAATTCCGGGAACCATTGAAACGCCCGGTATTCATGATGCGGCGATGCAGTCTGCATTATACGGACAAAAAGACCATGTACGTATTTATCAGTTGCAGGATTATATCAAGCGGTTACAACTGGTGGGCTTCCAGGTAGAAGAATGGAATTATGAAAGGTTAAAACCATTTTATAAAAATGCAATCCAGCAGGGAGAAAGTTTTTTAATGATACAAAAAATCTAAGGTTTAAATAATTTTAAAATGGCAGGCAGGTGGTTGTATTTCAAAAAAGGATAGGGTTGGTTTTGGCCACCGAATTTTCTATAAAACCGGGCAATCCCAGCAGCATCTGATCCTTCAAAATCGAGTAGCAAACCCTGGCCCGAAAATTCACGAATAATTTGATCGTATAACACATCATTGGCATGTACCGCCCTGCCCTGGGCTGTATTACACGAAATAATATTGTATAGCCTGTCTTTAAAATGGATCAATATACTGGCTGCTAATAATTCTTTTGTGGGGGCCACAACAGCCCTTACATATACTTTGGTATAAGGCTGAATATTTTTACAGGCATTTAAAAAATGAGCATAATCATTATTTTTAAAGCTCGGTATTTTTTTTTGATAGAGTTCCCGGTATAGGGTAACTACCTTGCCGGCATCAATATCTGTTACATATTCACTATTGAATTTTTTTATCCATTTTAAATTCTTTTTTAGCGTGAAAGAATACCCGGCCTGTACCTGTTCATAATTTCCCCGGATGGGTAAAACAAGGTTTTGTCTTAGCTGTATGGGGTATTTGGTATCAGTAAAAATATTTTGATGATTGAGTGTGATTTCTGCAAACGAAAAATAACTTACTGCTTTTTTTATAAAAGCAATCGTATCTTTTTCAGTAATCGGTTGCAGGGAAATGATACCGAGCTGTTGGGTAAAAGCCGGTTGATATAAATAGGAGATACCCATTTTTTTACGGTAGGGTAATGGCATCGCTATTTTATAATCACCGCTTACCAGGGCATCCCATTGGCTGCACATTGCACCTAAATATCCGCTCAATGCATACAATAAGCCCGGCGGGGAACTTGTTATAAGTTGGTCCCATTTCTCCTTGTCAATATCAGCATGCTTTATATAGCGGATCGCTTCCATTAAAAATCAATTTGCGGGAGCAACCTTTTAATGGAAAAATTTTGAATATCTATGCTAAACGAAATATTTTTTACAAACCTTTTTTTGCCCAACGTGCTTTTAAAATAATCGTCATATACTTTGCTGTATAAAATGGGTGCATAAATGTTTAGTACATCATTCAATAAAGAAAGTTGTAAACCCGCATCATATAAGAGTTTCCCGTCTTTATTGTCTTTATCCCAGGCTTCTGCATACGTGCCCACATCGGCAAATACTTTTAATGGAATTTTTACAGGCAATACCGATAATGGATTTATTTTATTGGGGATACTGCTGCTAAAGTTGATCGCCGTTAACCAATCGTCGGTTTTTCCAATTTTATTACTCAATAAATCGGTACGTACTTTAAAGGCGCCATCCCGGGTCATGATTTGCTGAGAATAATATTTATCAAATTCATTGCGGCCAATAAAATAATTGCTATAAGTATAATCTTCATCTCCCTTGGGGCCACTCAGCGTTAAATGATACGGAAATGTTTCGTATTGGGTAAGATAAGTTTTATTGCCAGTGTATAAAAATTTACCTGCAAATAAACGTACCTGCAAACCACCACTACGGGCATAATTGAAAAAATAGTTTCCGGTAAAATCAAATCGTACAAAACCCTTGCCCTGGTTCATGGTAAGGGCAGCCCGGTAAGGGTATAGTACCCTGTAATTTTCTACCATCAGTTTCAGTTCATTTACATACCGGCTGTTGGTTGGGTAACTGATGATATCACCTCCGGTAATGGTATCCCTTTCAAAACGCAAACCGGTTTCTTTAATCAAAAATGTTTTCCATTGAATAACCCGACTGATCGTACTTCGTGGATTTTTTTTCGCAAATTCAAATCTTAGTGTGGGTACTAATTTAGAAAATGACTGGTTATTTTTTTTTCCGGTAGAATCTATAAAATTATCCCCGGTAAATTTTTCAGCAGCAAAGGCTATTTCAATTTTTGCCCCTTTGTTTCCGGGTAAAAAAGTATAACCTGCCCGGCCAATGCCATTTAGTACTTTTGACCCGGTACCAAATAGGGGTGCTATAAAAAATTTGAATTTTGGAAACGGCAGGCTGTAATTATGCAGCATAGCGCCCAGCATCAGTCCATCATAATAATTATACCCAAGTGCAGGTAAAATATTTAAGTAATGATATTTATCCGTTTCCCTAAGATTAAAAAAACTACTGAATTTAATTTTTTTCTTAACAGTTGTAGGGCCGCTCAGCTCTCCCTTTTGATGCAACAATGCAAAACTTGCATCCAGGTTTTGACCGGAACATTTTTCAAGACTGGCTTTAAAATCGGCAGGGGCAGGGTGTTTAAATTTCCATTCTTCATAATAAGCCTGCATACATTTATCAAAATTTTCCTTGCTTAGTTTTTGTTCAATCAATTTTAACCAGGAGCCCGCTTTTGTATAAGCGATCGCAGCATAATTTACTACTGAAAAATTGGCTGCAGCAGTTTCTATGGGTTGGTCTTTTTTTAAATCAATCATAGCATGCATTGCCAGTTCCATAAAATCATCGGGTAACCTTTTATTCAAAAATGTAGAAGAAGTTTTCGTGTATGGCATCTTATCAGTTCCATATTTTTCAATTATGTATCGTTTGTCGTAATAAGTATTGATACCCTCATCCATCCATGGGTGCAGCCTTTCATTACTAGCAAGGATACCATAAAACCAATTATGCCCAATTTCATGATTTATTACAAAGTCTAATTCTTTTTCATTTCCCGGTGTAGAAACCAATGAGATGGTAGGGTATTCCATCCCGCCATCATTAATCCCTTTTTTATCTACTACAGTTACTGCATCATAAGGATATTCACCCAACCAATTACTTTTTGTTCTTATGGCATCTTTGATCATGGCGATACTATTCGCCCAAATTTTTTCATGCTTTGGATAATAGTAAGCAGATACCTTTACAACATGCGTGGCCAACTGTATGGTATCTTCTTTTATTAAAAAATCTTTAGCAGCAAACAAGGCAAAATCATGTACTTTATTTTGTTCATATATGCGGGTAATGGTACTGTCCTGTTTCTTTGTGTTTTTTAAAATACCTGTAGCAGCTATTTGAAAACTATCAGGTGTAGTAATTTCAACTTTATAATTTCCAAATTCACTATAAAATTCACCCTGGTCTAAGTAAGGTATTTCATGCCAGCCATCTTTGTCATATACCGCCGGCTTTGGGTACCATTGGGTTATTTGGTATGAATTTCCAGAAACTCCGGCCCTGGAAAAAGCAAGCGGTAATTTTACATTAAATGGGGTTTCAATTTGGCAATGATCTCCCGGTGCAAGCGGTTTGGGCAATAATAATTTTATGATGTCCTGGTGCACCGGGTGGTCTAATGTAGAGGCGGCCATACCATCTACTTTAAAATTAAGCCTGTTGATATAACCCCTTTGATTGTCTTCTGAAAAATAAAAAGCAGTAGAACCATTCTCCAATTGCTGATCAGTATATGCAGTTTTATCATTTTTATAGGCATTGGGATAAAGCTCAATCCAGATGAAATGTAGTGTATCGGGTGAATGATTGGTATAATTCATATCTAAGTTGCCCGCAAGGCTCCTTAATTCAGGCCTTAGTGTTACCGAAATTTTAAAATCAACCTGCTGTTGCCAATAGGCTGAAGATTGGCCAAATGCAAGCAAATTGTACATTACAAAGAAAAGGGGGAGCAGCAGTTTTTTCAAAACCAGGTATTTTACCAAAAATAATAAATTATATGAGGATAATGAAGATGTAAGTGGAATAAGAAATCAGGTGTTTCAGTTTTGTGAATGATATAGGTTGAGTTACATTTGCAGGATTATATTTTACCCCTGGAAAAGAGGCATTAAATAATTTAAATTTTATTCATCATTGTATTGAAAAATAAAAAATGGGAGCAAACGAAAAAGTTGATTGTTTAATCATAGGTTCCGGGCCGGCAGGATATACGGCTGCCATATATGCAGCAAGGGCCAATTTAAAACCGGTATTGTACCAGGGCATTCAGCCAGGTGGCCAACTAACGATTACTACAGAAGTAGAAAATTACCCTGGCTACCCAGATGGTGTGCAGGGCCCGGAAATGATGGAGCAATTTGAAAAACAATCGAGGCGCATGGGAGCCGATATCCGGTATGGATTAGCGACCAAGGTAGATTTTTCTGCTCATCCTTTAAAAGTAGAAATAGATGAAGAAAAATGGATTGAGGCAAATGCTGTAATTATTTGTACAGGCGCTTCTGCAAAATGGCTTGGCATACCCAGCGAACAAAAACTAAATGGCTATGGCGTAAGTGCCTGTGCGGTTTGTGATGGTTTTTTCTTTAAAGGAAAAGAAGTAGCCATTGTAGGAGCCGGTGATACTGCAGCAGAAGAAGCCTTATACTTGTCTAAACTATGTACAAAGGTTCACATGATTATCCGCAGAGATGAAATGCGGGCCAGTAAAATAATGCAGGATAGGGTAATGAATACGCCCAATATTATCATTTATTGGAATACAGAGACCGATGAAATATTGGGCGAGAAAAAAGTAGAAGGCGTAAGCTTAAAAAATAATATTACCGGCGAAAAGATAGAGATACCAGTGAGCGCATTTTTTGTTGCCATTGGCCACCAACCCAATAGCGAAATTTTTAAAGGATGGCTCAGCATGGACGAAGCCGGGTATTTAAAGACCTTGCCCGGCACCAGTAAAACTAACGTAGAAGGTGTTTTCGCTGCCGGCGATGTACAGGATAAAATTTATCGCCAGGCCGTAACAGCAGCCGGTAGCGGTTGTATGGCTGCATTGGATGCAGAGCGTTTCCTGGGAGAAAAAGGGCTTTAATTTTTTTTAATGCCTGTGAGGCAGTTTAATTTAATGATATGTTTACCATTCACCTGGACCAATTAAAATTTCATGGGCATCATGGTGTGCATGATGAAGAAACATTGGTAGGCAATAATTTTGAAGTTTCTGTTTCGGTAACTTTTATTGCACCGGAAAAAATAGAAAGCCTGTCTGATACCATTAATTACGTGGCGCTCCATCAAATTATCCGGGATATTTTTAAAAAGCCGGTTAAGCTATTAGAAACGCTTGCTTTGGATATTTGTGATCAATTAAACGCTTATGATCGCAGGATCAAATCAATTAACATATCTATAAACAAATTAAATCCACCAATCAATAATTTTACAGGGAGTGTTGGCGTTTCTATCATTAAAGAATACGAGGTATTACTATGAAAGGTTTTTTAGTTTGTATATTTATTTTCCTATGTTCCTTACCCAATTTTGCACAAGATGCTGCTACTTTTATTAAGGAAGCAGAACATTTAGAAGCACTACCGAATGAAAAAGGGGCATTTGAAAAATTTAAACTCGCCCTGGTTCATGATCCCGGCAATGTGTATGTACTTACAAAATGTAGTGAACTCTGTAGCCGGATTGGTAACCGGGAAACAAATACAGATAACCGGGATGCTTATTATGCAGCTGCCATATCTTACAGCAAAAAGGCATTGGCTTTAGCCCCGCAAAATGATGAAGCCAATGTAAGCATGGCCATTGCACTGGGCCGTATCGCTTTATTAAAATCAGGAAAAGAAAAAATTACTGCCGTAAAAGATATAAAGCATTATGCCGATTTTGCCATTAAATACAACCGGCAGAATTTTAAAGCCTGGCATGTATTGGGCAAATGGAATTATGAAGTAAGTAATTTAAATGCGATAGAAAGAGCTGCCATCAAAGTATTTTATGGTGGATTACCCAATGCAAGTTTCAAAAAGGCAATTGAAGCTTATGATATGGCAAAAAAAATAAAACCTGATTTTGTACTTAACTACCTGGAACTTGCAAAAGCTTATCATAAAAATAATCAAAAGGATATGGCCATTGCAAATTTAAAAGCATTGCTTTTGTTGCCTAATAAAACAGAAGATGATGCCCGCATAAAAACAGAAGCCAGAAATTTATTAGCAAAATGGAGCTAAGGTAAATACATACCAATACGCCCATTGCCACCTGCTAAATAAATGGCATTTCCTTTTTTTGCTTTTTGCACTACATGAAAACCTTCGTTGCTGATGCGATAAAACCGCAGGCCATTGCTATTGCTGATGTCCACGCCATTTAAACCACAGGTGATCCACTTTTTTTTGCTGATCTGCGCAATACAACTCCGGTAACCGGTAGGGGGTATCAATGCTGTTTCTAAATATTTTCCATTGTTTTTACCTACCAGGAAATTTCCTTTGCTGGCATCCCGTTGGGTAAAATCACCACCCACAATCATATACGTTTTTTTGTAAACAGCAATTGAATTCGCTCCCGTGCTTTCCTTTCCTTGTAAAAGGGGCAGGTTTATTTTATTTATTGGGGTAATTAATGAAGATACCAGGCCACCGGTAATTAAAACATAGTTTGAGGCACTTGTCATTTTAATATTTGTTCCGCTGCTGGCAAAGCAGGCTTCACCACTATCTGCTACCGGCCGGTTTTGTTCATCCATTTCCTGCCAGGTTTTTCCGGCATCTTTTGTAGTGGCCATAAAAAATTTTCCATTTATGGGGTCACCTACAACAATACCATGTACATCATCAAAAAAATCCATCGCATCTAAAAACATTCCTTTTGTTTTATTTTCATACACGGTCTCCCAACTTTCACCTGCATTGGTAGTACGTAAAATATATGCTGGTTCAGCAATGCCCATGATGATGGCTGTACTATCGTTAAATGCTTCAATATCCCTAAAATCTGTTTTTTCAAATCCTGCTACGGTCATCCATTTCCAATGCATACCACCATCTATACTTAATCCTATGGTACCCTGGCTTCCGCTTACCCATATCGTGTTATTGGTTACCACACTTAACCCTCTAAAGCTTGCAGTTTTTCCGATTTGCAACAATTTAATAGATTGCCCCTGCGAATTAAAACACAGGAAACACAACAATCCCAATACAATTCCTTTCATGTTATTTCATTTTATATTTTTTGAATTGTTTTAGGTCCACAGTATTGGCGGGCATAAAACCAATAGCCGTACCGCCACCGGGAGCTAATTTTAGTTTTAAATTGGTTTTATGATCCACAATATATTTTTCAATTTTGTATGCTTCCGGGTTGTTGTTCCAGCTTGCATCATCAGCATCCCGGTAAATGGTAGCAATATATTTTTTATCGGCATCTAAGAAACTTAAACTTGTATTGAATGTTCTTGCCTGCTCATCCGTAATTGCTCCCAGGAACCAGTTATTGCTGTTTTTGGCTTTACGGGCAATTATGATATAATCTCCCGGTTCGGCCTGTAAAATTTTTGTATCATCCCAATCTACGGCTACATCTTTTATAAATTGAAAAGCATCGGGTTTTGCTTCATAGTTTTCCGGCAAGTCGGCAGCCATTTGCAAAGGACTATACATAGTTACATATAATGCCAATTGCTTGGTAAGTGTAGTGTGTACCTGTTCTTTTTTTTCCGGATTATAATAACTCATTTTTATTTTAAAGATGCCGGGAGTATAATCCATGGGGCCACCCATTAAACGGGTAAAAGGTAATATCGTTTCATGGTCGGGCATATTACCGATACTCCATGCATTAAATTCATTTCCACGTGCTGCTTCACAAGCCAAAAAGTTTGGATAAGTCCTGTGTAAACCAGTAGGGCGTACGGGTTCGTGGGCATCTACCATTATTTTATATGAAGCAGTTTTCTTTAAAACTCTTTCAAAATGATTTACCATCCATTGCCCGTCGTGGTGCTCGCCACGGGGTATAATTTTTCCTACATAGCCGGTTTTTACAGCATCATAACCATATTTTTTCATAAAGCGGTAGGCGGTATCCATCTGTCTTTCATAATTGGTAACCGAGGCAGAAGTTTCATGATGCATAATCATTTTCACACCCTTCATTTTTGCATAAGCAGAAATTTCATCAATATTAAAATCCGGGTAAGGCGTTACAAAGTCAAATACATTTTCTTTCCATTGTCCAAACCAATCTTCCCACCCGGTATTCCAGCCTTCTACCAATACGGCATCAATTCCATTTTTTGAAGCAAAATCAATATATTTTTTTACATTGGCCGTATTGGCGCCATGCGGTACTTTTATTTTTTGTTGTGAGCCTACCTGTCCGCCGCTATAATCCCAACTGGCAATGCCCACATGCATTTCCCACCAAACCCCAATCATTTTTTGCGGTTTTATCCAGGATGGGTCTTGTATCACGCTGGGGTCATTTAAATTTAATATCATTTTAGAAGCGAGGATATCAGTGGCTTTATCACTTACAACAATCGTACGCCAGGGCGTTACAGTTGGCGCCATTAAATACGCTTTATTCCCCACTGCATCTGGTACCAAATGCGAAGTGAAGCAGAGATTCGATTTATCTAATACCAGGTTCATGGCAGGGTAATTCCTTAATGCTGCTTCATGAATATTGATGTAAAGATTATTGTTTGTCTTCATCATTAATGGGGTTTGCACAGCATTCTTATCAAAAAATGTTTTTGCAAAAATTTCGTTGGCAGCGCCACTTTTCGATGCATCTATCTCACTTAATAATGTGTGTGAATAGGCAAATTCATTGCTATCATAATCGCCGGGTATCCAAAATACCTGGTGGTTTCCCGCCATGGCAAATTGGGTTTTTTCATCTTCTAAAATAAAATGGGTAAGATTTGGCTGTTGTGGGAACTCGAAACGAAAACCGGCTCCATCATTATATACCCTTACAATTAAATGAATGAGGATATCTTTATCGGTTTTTAGTTTTAGCAGGAGTTGGTTATACTCGTTATGAATCGTTTTCATTTCGCCCCAAACCGGCTGCCAGTCTTCATTTACGCTGGATTTTATTTTATCTGTCACCGTAAAATTAACCAGGTTTACATCGGGTGATTTTAAAATAAATGACAAGCCGGAAGTTTTAATAACCGGTAGTTGTTTATAATCTATTTCGTAAGCAAGCCGAAATTGATTTTGGCCCGATGGCAGCGAAAGCACCCTAAAGCTGATGTTATGATCGGGTGAACTTACTGTTTCAATCGTATTTGCCCGGGCATTTGAAAACAGGAAGCATGAGAACATGATTACATAAATCCTTATTTGCATATTCAATTAATTTGTTTCTAAGTTATACTTTTTGAGTGAATACCTCTATAAATAATCTGATGCAAGTTTTGTATTTTTGCCGGACTTATTTATAGAATTACCCAGAAAATATGAGCCATTCCCATATTAATATAGGTCATAGCCTGACCAGTTTTGAGGACATTCAATTCCTGCTCCAGGGCGATACTCAAATTTCCATATCAGATGCTGCACAGCAATCTATTGAGAAATGCAGGTCTTACTTAGATGAAAAGCTTAAGCATACCGATGAACTTTTTTACGGCATCAATACCGGGTTTGGATTTTTACAAAATGTAAAAATTGACAATGATCAATTAGAGCAATTACAAACGAACCTGATACGTTCCCATGCTTGTGGAATGGGAGAAAAAGTGCCCGCAGATATTGTAAAACTGATGCTGGTTTTAAAAATAAAATCTTTATGCTTTGGCCATTCCGGTGTTCAATTGGCTACCGTAAACAGGTTATGCGAACTGTTTAATAAAAATGTTTTACCCGTAATATATACGCAAGGTTCTTTGGGTGCGTCCGGCGACCTGGCACCACTTAGCCACATGAGCCTGCCGCTTATTGGAGAAGGGAAACTGGATATTGACGGGCAGGAAAAGGAATCTGGCGAGGTAATGAAAATGTTCAATTGGCAGCCTGTTTCATTAAAAAGTAAAGAAGGTTTAGCGCTTATCAATGGCACCCAATTCATGAGTGCGTATGGTTTATATTGCCTGGTAAGGGCAAAAAAATTATTAGATTGGGCCAATCGAATTGCCGCAATCAGCTTCGATGCATTTGATTGCATTGCTTCTCCCTTGCATGAGGCAGTCCATGCCATACGCCCACACAAAGGCCAGGTAGAAACAGCCGCTACTTTAAGAAATTTATTATCTAACAGTGAAATATTGAAGGGTACAAAATCTCAGGTGCAGGATCCTTATTCATTTAGATGTATTCCGCAGGTGCATGGCGCTTCGGCCGATACCATTGATTATGTTTTATCTGTTTTTATAAAAGAAATAAATGCTGTAACAGATAACCCCAATATTTTTCCTGACCAGGATTTAATATTAAGCGCAGGAAATTTTCATGGGCAACCCTTAGCCATCTGTCTCGATTTTTTAAGCATTGCACTGAGTGAACTCGGTAGCATTAGCGAAAGAAGGACTTATCAACTCATTGGTGGCCAACGTGGGTTACCGGCATTCCTTGTAAAAAATTCAGGATTAAACAGTGGCTTAATGATGCCTCAATATACCGCAGCCGGTATTGTAAGTGAAAACAAACAACTGTGTACACCAGCGAGTGTAGATAGCATCCCAAGCAGTAATAACCAGGAAGATCATGTAAGTATGGGTGCCAATGCCGCAACAAAATGTAAAAGGGTAGTAGATAACCTGGAAAAAATATTAGCGATTGAATTGTTAACAGCAGCACAAGCCATCGAGTTTAGAAAGCCATTAAAAACTTCTGAAAGCTTACAAAAAATACTGGATGCATTTAGGCAACATATAACTTTTAATGAAGCAGATCGCATCATGCATCATGATATGATGGCTTCGGTTGAATTTATCCGCACTTATCTTTAAAATTTTATTGTAAAAAAAGGCATAAAAAAAACTTCTGTATCTACTATTGTAATTACAGAAGTTTGAATCAATTAACCAACTTGTACACTCATGTTGGTTTTCCAGGAATCGGTCTTCAGTTTCTGAGGGGGTTACTCATGCTGAATAATTTCATCCTATGGGAGACGCCGGGCTTTCAAAGCCAAATACTTTTGTACCTGGTTTTAGGATCAAGGATTGTTTTTTTTAAGATATTAGATTCAGTGTCTTCTTCAGGATATTGGATAAAAACAGTCTTTTCAGTTCAACTTGCCCAAAGCAAGTTATATTGGATTTAAAGCGGTTATTCGAGGATACGGAATATATTGTTCTGTGTTCTGTTGGATTAAAAAGAAAAAGAAGTTGACTGATATTGGATTCCGATTTTTCTGCTTGGATATTGAAATCTAACTACTTTGGCTTTATTCAGGATCTTTGGATATGATTGATATTTAAATCGCTATCAATCAACTTCTGGTACAAAGATGCGGCGAATTTGTAGCCTTTACAAGAGCAATACTGCCCATTTTTAGATAAGCAGTAAATACTGTTACCATCGTAAGCATACCATTATTGGAATCGTTTATTTCCTAAAATTTAATTCGTATAAATACGATATTGTAATACATAATAAATCGTAAAAAACAGCTGCTACCTTGTAAAAGGTAGCAGATAGCAGCATTATACGCAAATCGTAAATTAACGACAGGTATTATTTTGAAAGGCTTTGGATAATGTCGTATTTGGTAATAATATGATATAAACCACTATCATCTTTGCTAAGTACCGCACCATTTTCTTTGTTAATATAGCTGCTTAATCGTTCTACAGGAGTATCAAAAGACACTTCAGGGTATGGTTTTTCCATTACATTTTTCACCCGCTCTTCTTTCAGGTCGGGGTTATTTAATATTTTATTAAACAATCCATTTTCAGAGATTGCCCCTACATTATTTTCATTTTCAAAAACAGGTATATTTTCAATATCATATTTTTTCATGAGTTCTATTGCTTCAGATACGGAAGCGCCCGGTTGGGTGTACACTGTTTTTTGGCTACCCCGCCCGCTAATCAGGTCTTTAAAAGTTTTTACATCTAAAAACCCTCTTTCCAGCATCCATTCGTCATTATATATTTTTGCAACATACCGGCTGCCATGATCATGAAAAATACAAACTACTACATCATCTTTTTTTAATTGATCTTTCAATTGTAATAATCCTTGTAAACAACTACCTGCACTGTACCCACAAAACAATCCTTCTTCTTTTGCAATACGACGGGCCATTACGGCGCCATCTTTATCAGTTACCTTGGTAAATGCATCTATATATTGCATGTCATAATTTTGGGGAACAAAGTCTTCTCCAAAACCTTCACTGATGTATGGATACACTTCTTTAGGATCTTCTACACCGGTTTCAAAATATTTTTTTAATAATGAACCATAGCTATCAATTGCCCAAACTTTGATATTGGGATTTTTTTCTTTTAAATATTTTCCGGTACCGATAATAGTGCCGCCGGTACCTGTAGCCACTACCAGGTGCGTTACCTTACCTTCTGTTTGTTCCCAAATTTCAGGGCCTGTTTGTTCGTAATGGGCCAGCCGGTTGGCCAGGTTGTCGTATTGGTTTACATACCATGAGTTAGGTACTTCAGTTGCCAATCTTTTAGAAACTGAATAATAAGAACGTGGATCATCAGGATCTACATTGGTAGGGCATACAATTACTTCTGCACCTACAGCTTTCAAAATATCTGCTTTTTCTTTTGATTGTTTATCGGTAGTGGTAAAAATACATTTATATCCTTTTACACAGGCTGCCAATGCCAATCCCATACCGGTATTGCCGCTGGTACCTTCAATAATGGTACCGCCGGGTTTTATTTTCCCTTCTTTTTCGGCAACTTCCAGCATTTTTAAGGCCATCCTGTCTTTGATACTATTACCCGGATTAAAGTATTCTACTTTGGCAAGCACCGTACAGGGAAGGTCTTTCGTTATTTTGTTTAGCTTAATTAATGGAGTATCTCCAATTGTTTCTAAAATGTTATTCAGCCACATAGCAATGATGTTTTGCGGCAAATATAAACATTACTCTGTAAGTGGCAGATTGGCACTGGTAATTGCTATGATGCCATCACATAATATTAAAAAGCAATGCCTTTAAACTTTATTTTTCCTTTACTTAATTCCAAAGCCGGGGTAGGGAATTTAAAGATGTTCAAAACATCTAACAATAAGCGGATTCCTTTTTTATTGGTTTTAATTTTTGTAAGATCTACATCTGGCGCCAGGTACCATTGGCGGTAACGTTTTATATCGGGGCGATAAAAGTTAATATTTCCCTGCTTGTCTTTACCAATATTTTCAAAAGCGCCAAACATCCCTTCGGCACCAGTACCTATTGAAATTTGTAACCAGGCCGGTATTTTACTTTTAGGGAAAAATGATTTTGGCGTTACACTTATCCAAAAAGTGGTGCCATTATAATCTTTTAAAAAACGGGAAACTGTATTTTTTCCAAACAGGTCATTGCTTCTTTCATTGAGCGTAGGGTCGGAATAATTTTTTCGATGAAAAGAATATTTGAATTGAATGCGTTGATCGTCCCAGGCTAATTCCTGTGCAATAAAACTTCCGCTACCAATCATATTGGCCCCGATATCGCCCCAACTCCAGCCCCATTCTGTACTAAACCCATCCAGCACTTCTATTACTGTTTGATAAGCAGCGCCTGTAATGCCACCCAGCCAAATTCTTTTTTTTCGGTCAATCCCTGTCCATCGCCAAATTTCCATACTGCCTTTACTTATGCCATAAGCGCTCATTACATGGCCCAGCTTATCCATTTGCTGCCATTCTTTAATATCGTTAAACGTGTGAAAATGAGATTGCGGGTATTGTTTATACCAGGCACTATATAAACCCGTCATGCTGGCGGCATAGCCCACTACATTTGAAATGGCTACCAGGCGTACTCTTTTCTTTATTTGTAATAAAGAGTCTTGTATATGTGTGGATGTATGAGATAAAGCGCTTACATCAATTTGCTGAAAGGATGAATCAATACTTTGTGTTGGGGCAATAGAATCTTTCTGCTGGCAGTACCCGGCTGAAAAATGAAATAATAATATCAAGAAAAGGATACCGGTTTTTACAATAAAAAATCGCCCCAAAAAATTGGAATAATATAAAAAAGATGAAGTAGCGCAGGGCGATAGAGCCGGTTTCATTATCCAAAAATAATGGTATTGTTGGTTAATAAGGAAGGATTGAATTAAATTTGGGTACTTTTAAAAAAAAAGACATGGAAGAAACAATTCAAAAAAATGTAGATAAATGGTTAACGGGGAACTATGATGCCGATACAAAAGCAGCCATAAAAAAAATGCAGTCAGATGATCCAAACGAACTGAAAGAAGCTTTTTATAAAAACCTGGAATTTGGTACCGGTGGTCTCAGGGGCATTATGGGAGTAGGTACCAATAGAATGAATAAATACACCGTAGGTATGGCTACGCAAGGATATGCCAATTATTTAAAACAATGTTTTGGTAACGAAGTGAGTGTTGCGATTGCCCACGATTGCAGGAACAATAGTCGCAATTTTGCAGAGATTGCATCGAATGTATTTGGCGCAAATGGCATAAAAGTTTATTTGTTTGAGAGCTTAAGGCCTACCCCCGAACTGAGTTTTACAATTCGCCACCTGGGCTGCCAGGGCGGCGTAGTGGTTACGGCCAGCCACAATCCAAAAGAATATAATGGATATAAAGCATATTGGAATGATGGTTCGCAATTGGTACCCCCACACGATAAAAATGTAATTGCAGAAGTAGATAAAATTGCCAGTGTTGATGATGTAAAATGGAGTGGGGGCGAAAGTAATATTACCTTAATAGGAAAAGACATAGATGAAGCCTATATGGCAATGGTAAAAGGTTTGAGCATTTATCCCGAAGTATGTGCCGCACAAAATGATTTGAAAATTGTGTACACGCCCATTCATGGTACAGGTATCACCCTGGTACCGCCAGTATTGGATCGTTATGGTTTTAAAAATGTAAACATTGTGGCAGAGCAGGCAGTGCCTGATGGGAATTTCCCAACAGTAAAATATCCCAACCCTGAAGAAACCGAAGCCATGAGTATGGGATTGGCAAAAGCAAAAGCATTGGATGCCGATATCTTATTGGGAACCGATCCTGATGCAGATAGGGTAGCCATTGGGTTAAAAAATCACAAGGGTGAATGGGTTTTACTTAACGGAAATCAAACTGCTATGATCGCATTTAACTATATGATGGAAGCCCGCAAAGCAAAAGGTATTGCACAACCCAATGATATGGTTATAAAAACAATCGTTACCACCAGTATGATTGATGCGATTGCAAAAAGCTATGGCGTTGCCTGTTATAGTGTACTTACCGGTTTTAAATGGATTGCAAAATTAATTCGTGATAAAGAAGATAAAGAGCATTATGTAATTGGAGGCGAAGAAAGCTTTGGGTTGATGATAGGCGATAAAGTGAGGGATAAAGATGGAGTAAGCGCTGTTGCAATATGTTGCGAAATGGCAGCTTATGAAAAAAACAAAGGGCGTACATTATTTGATAAATTGATAGACCTGTATCTTGAATTTGGATTTTATAAAGAAAAATTGGTAAACGTCGTAAAAAAAGGAATGAATGGCGCAACAGAAATAGCAAATATGATGGACAGCTATCGCAAAAATCCACCCAAAACATTAGATGGTAAACCGGTTACCCATATCTTAGATTATGAATTGAAAATAGGAAAAGATATTACTACCGGTAAAACCTGGGATATTGATTTACCTAAAAGCAATGTATTACAATTTTTATTGGATGATGGAACCAGTATCAGCGCCAGGCCCAGCGGTACCGAGCCAAAGATTAAATTTTATTTTAGCGTAAATACAAAACTCGATAAAGCAGGAGATTTTGATGCAACAGAAAAATTGCTGGATGACAAAATTGACCGTATTGAGAAAGAAATGGGATTACAATAATTGGTTATTAAAGAAACAACCAAAATAGTTTGCCGGCTTTAATGCCGGCATTATTTTATCTTGCAATATCAAAATGAAAACCACTTTGAGAATATTTGAAGATACATACCGCCATAAAGGGTTACGAAAAAAATTGATAGATAGCTTACGGGAAAGAGAAAACGGCATTACCAGTAAAGCCGTACTGGAAGCCATGAATAATATTCCCCGTCATTATTTTTTGGATTCTGCTTTAGATAAAATTGCTTATGAAGACCGTGCTTTCCCCATTGCAGAAGGGCAAACGATTTCACAACCCTATACCGTAGCATACCAAACCGAATTATTACAGGTAAAGCCACATGAAAAAATTTTGGAAATAGGAACCGGGAGTATTTACCAGGCCTCGGTATTGGCCGAAATGGGCGCAAGGGTCTTTACCATCGAAAGACAAAAAAAATTATTTGAAAAATCAAAAAATTTTGTGTTGAAAAACCGTTATCCCAATATAAAATTTTTTTATGGAGATGGTTTTGAAGGCTTACCTACATTTGCACCTTTCGATAAAATTATTATTACGGCAGCAGCCCCCTTTATTCCTCCCAAACTCATTGAGCAATTAAAAACCGGCGGCAAGATGGTGTTGCCTTTGGATGCAGGTGAAAATCAACGTATGCTTAGGCTTACAAAATTAGAAGATGGTGGGTATGATGAAGAAGTGTTTCATAATTTTTCATTTGTGCCCATGCTAAAAGGAAAGAGTGGCGGGAATTGAGTTTACAATTCAATCCCGATTTTTTTCATCAATATAGATGCATTCATGCTGGTACATATACCGGCTTTTAAAGTATAATCAAAATACAGTTCTTCGCCTTTTACCTGTACATCAAAATGGTAATTCAAAATACGACTGGGAAATTCATTTTCTAATGCAGCTAATGCTACATCATGCGTGGCAATAATGGCCGGGCTTTGCTTTTGTAATAATTGTTTAATAAGCGCTATGGAACCGGTATGCCGGTCAAGTGAATTGGTACCTCTTAAAATTTCATCTAATAAAATAAATACAGGATCACCGGTATTTACTTTTTCAATAATTGTTTTCAGTTTTTTTAACTCTGCATAAAATGTAGAAGTATTTTCTTCCAGGTTGTCTGTAATGCGCATACTACTCATAAGTTGTACCGGGCTTAATTCAAATATGGATGCGCAAACCGGCGCACCTGCCATGGCGAGTACGATATTGGTTCCAATACTTCGCAAATAAGTGCTTTTGCCGGCCATATTACTTCCTGTTACAAGCATTATTTGGTCCCTTGACTGAATCGTTACCTGATTGTTTATTCTTTGTTTTTCGGCAATTAGCGGATGCCCCAGGCCGGTTGCCTGCAAAGAAAAATATTCTGTTTTAAATTTTGGGAATACCCAATCCGGTTCATTAAAATTCAGATTGGCCAATGATGACAATGCATCCGTTTCTCCAATTGCATAAAACCACCCGGATAGTTTATTTTTCTCTGACTTCTTCCATGCTTCCAGCGCCAATACCTGTTGCAGATTCCATTGTAATAAAATATTTAAGAAAAAAGAAAGAAATACATTATACCGTATATCCAACCTCTCTAAAATTGTTTTAAGCTGTGCGATTTTTTCTGATGCCTTGCTTTCCTGTAAATATTGTTCTTGTATTCTTTTAAGTAAGAGCGATTCAAAATTTTGTTTTTCTATCAGCAACAGGCTTTTCATCATGGTATCTGCCTCGGCAGTTACTTGCGATACTTTATTATGTAATGACCCCACTACTTTATTTATTTGAAAGGCAACTACGGCCATCAAAAAATAAGTGATATAAAGTACATTGATATCTAATTTTTCAAAAATTACGGCAAGCGTAATGCCGCAAGCGATAACTGGTAGCAGGTATTTTATCCATTGCCAGTGTTTAAATTGTATAAACTCAGTGGGTTCCTGTATCCATGTTAATAGCTTTGATTCCGTATTATGTGTAATTGGGTCTTGTAAGCCATAAGCTTGTAACAGGTGCCGAAAATCAGTAAGCTTACACAATTCTTTTATACTTTCCTGCCTTTCCAATATTTCAGGTAAAGAAGCTGTATGTAACAAACTCTCTGCCAGCGCCCTGCTTCCTTGTTCAGATGTGGTACGGTTTAAAAATTGAAACAATGAAGCATGGCCAAATATATCCATATCATGGGCATACTGATGGTCTTTGGGCATATGTTTTTCACCGCCATCAAATTCAAAATACTTTCCAGCTAATGCATTTAGTTCGGCTTGTTGTATTGCAATTAGGTTTTTGGTGAGCGTAATTTTATCTTTATTCGCTACATCGTCTTTTACCAATTTTACAAAAATGGTAATTAAGACCAGTGTAGCAGCAAGGATATACTCCCAGCCTAAACTCCATAAAAACCATAATGCTGCAATCAAAACAATAATACTGCCCAGCCGTAAAATACCCAATCCTTTTCTTTTTCTTAAAAGTTGATCTAATTCAATTTGCAGCGATATAAGTTTATTTTTATAAAATTCCCCTGGCTTCATGTATGTTAAAGTTCTATGATCAGCAAAAGTAAAGGGAATAAGATAAGGATACAGCAAATAAATATCGTAATTTTGTAGCTTGCTTTTTGCCACACCAGGCCGGGGCCGTTTTGGTTTTGACAGCAAAGTTCTTTGTAAGTGTAAGCATGTAGTGCGTTGCGTGATCTGCACTTTAATCTGGAATGCGTAAATTTTAAATGGCAATACACAGTATGCCATGGCTGCCTAATCATTGATTAGTTAGTCATTAGGGCCGCCGGGCAGGTTCTCTTGTTACCAAGCCCCGCCGCCGACTCAAAAAAGAAACAAGATGCTGCTGCAGAATGATGTGACTGTAGTATAAGACCATTCTTCTAAGGAAATAGTTGGTTTGTTATGTTCCTGTTATTTCCCTACAATCAATACATAAATAAACATGTAGAAAGCTTATGGCGAATTTGTTTGGACACCGGTTCGAGTCCGGTCGGCTCCACATTTAATCCCGCAATTGTATTGCGGGATTTTTTTTTTGAAGTCAGGGTAATCTATTAGAAACTACTTTGAATACCTAAAAAAGAAAAAAAGTATTGTTTTTCTTCACCCGGCGCAACTGATAATTGAGTTCCAAATGAACCGAGGAGCGTGAATGTTTTATTAAGTGTCTGCCGAAAGCCCAGGTTGATAAAACCATTAGTACCGCTTCTCCAAACAGCATTCTTTTGTATAAAATATTCTGCCATGGCCTGAAATGTTGGAGTAACCTGATAACCTAATAAACTACCAAGCTGTATGTTATTGTCATTATTTTTTCCAAAGAAATATCCAATATCTTCACCTATTAAAAATTTTCCAATCGTTTTTTCCAATAAAAGCGGAAGCAAAAAGCCTTTCTCAGCATTTAAAGTTAATTGTGGATAGGTGCCGGCTGAAATAAAACATTTCTCTTCATCCAGAAAACGAAATTTCACACCTGCTACTACCTGGCCCGGTTCGCCCGTCAAACGATTTTTATTTATTTCAACCAGGTAAGGCGCTTCCACTTTTAATTGTAGATTACGGGCAACACCATAGTTGATATCAATAAAAGGAATGGATAGTTCTACATGCGAAGTTGTAACAGAAGAAAGTATAGAAGTATTGATCTCCCATTTATGTAAATCAACGATCCCCGGGTCGTCTGTAAGCATAGGAGGGCCGCCGCTTTGGGCATTTGCAACATGTATGATTGCCACGAAAATAAAAATGAAAATTATTTTGCCGAATGTTTTCATGTTTACAATTATTGAGCAGCTAATACTTTTTGCTTTTCTTTTTTATGGCTGATAAATATTAATACAGCCATCAAACAAATGGAGGTAAGCGATGCATTTAAAGTTCCAAGATCTAAGCCCCCATGTGATAAAGGTTTGGTGAGAAAATCGCCAAATGTAGCACCAAAAGGCCTTGTGAATACAAATGCGATCCAAAATAAAACAATATGATTGAGCCTGGTAAAATAATGTAAAAGAACTACTACAATAATGATGGAAGCAGTAATTACTGCACCTGTAAGAAAACTGAATCCCAAATTATCACTTAGGAAATCGCCAAAAGCTGTTCCTAAACTATTTGAAAAAAGAATGGCTATCCAATAATAAACCTCTTTACTTTTCTTAGTTATTGGATATACTTCCAGCGTTTTAAATCTTTTTTTCCAAAGAAATAAAGTTGCTATCAGGCAAACAAATAATATCAGGCTCCCCAGTGCATATCCCAGGTTCAGTGTCCTATCCATAAAATCTGAAATTTCAGTACCCAGGGTAGTGGTACTAATAATAACCAGCCAATACAAAACAGGAATATATTTTCTTACAGAAAGTTGGATTCCCAGGGCGATGAGAAAGAAAAACAGCATGGCAATAAGAGTAACCAGGTATCCAAGATTTGCGGTCATAGAAAAATAATCGCCTAAGGTTTCCCCCAATGTGGTGGCAATAATTTTCATGATCCAGAAAAGAAGGGTGATTTGGGCAACTTTGTTATACTTGGGCATTATATTTTGCATTAACCGGTTATTGGATCAATATTTTTTTATGGAAATGGGAATCTAATACAAAGGAAATGTAATTGAACCATAAAATCTGATTAAGTAAATAAAATAGTTGCAAATATTTTTTTCAAAGCCATGTCTTCCTGCCTGGCTTTAACTGTTCAGTGTAATTGTCTGTTGACAAACGGCTGAATCAGTTAAATCTCAATTGATAAAAATGGGTATTGATGGTGCCCGGCTTACCACCAAAGGTTTTGGAGCCACAAAACCAATTAGTGATAATGACTCACCGGATGGTAAGGCGAATAACAGGAGGGTGGAATTTGTAAAAATATAGCTATCCCTTAAATATTTAAAAAATAAAATCATGATCAATTATAAAAATATATTTACAATGCTCATCCTGTGGCACAGGTTACTCCTGGATCTGTCTTGCTTAGAATAGAAGGCAAATTCGATCCAAAAACATTACAATCATTTTCAGAAGAATTAAAAGGCACAGTTAATGCAGCAGGACAAACAACAATTTTCAGAGTCAAAAATAACAAAAGAGCATAATTAGGGAATTGAAATGTTGTTAATTTGTTTTTCTGAAAAAGTAAAAACTTTATCCCCCATATTTCCTGCGATGTGTGTACATTCTTTTTGCCTTGTAAACTAACTGGATAAATTCTTTATCTAAATAATTATCCTTATCCATAGATTCTTTGGCGGTGTTTTGTAACATTCTCCAGCTAATTTTTTTGGAGTTCTCATTGTCTTTTAATTTCATAGCAAACATCACTACGGCTATCGCTTTACGCAAACCGGGAACGGCCGTTTTAAGCATAATCTCATTTGCGGGTATAGCGAATGAGTTATGATATTGTTCTTTTTGTAAAGGGTAGCGATAATAAATTTCGAGTTTAGCTAACGGGTTGGGGGATGGCGTAGTGCTGGGTTCTATTTCAACCATGGCCATTAAATTATGTCCCGAACCAATTTCACCTCCTTTTAATTGTACCAGGGAATCATTCAGTGCAACCTTTTCATTTTCATATCCTAATAAGCGGTATGATTTTACCCGTTCTGCATTGAACAGTAGCGATAGGTACACATTATCGGCTACAGTAAATAAAGATTTGGACAAGTCGGTTACCAAAATCCTTTCTGCTTCCTGTTCATTATCTATATAAGAAAAATTACCATTCCCTTTTTGGGCAAGTACCGCCAGGCGGGAGTCTTTATAATTTCCCGAACCTACACCCAGGCAAGTAAGATAAATACCATTTCTTTTTTCCTGTTCTATCAGTGTGATCAATTCCTTCTCGGTGCTCATGCCTACATTAAAGTCTCCATCGGCTGCCAATATAATCCTGTTATTCCCCTGAGAAATATATCTTTTATTTGCAATTTTATAAGCCAACCTGATGGCGCCTTCTGCAGGCGTGGGACCATCTGCTTCTAATTTTGAAATGGCTTTAATTATTTTTTCCTTTTCATTCCCCGGCACGGCTTCCAAAACCAGGCTTACTTTATCGCCAAAAGTGATCAGTGAAACAGTATCTACAGGCCTTAAGTTATTTACCATTTTTATGAATCCAGATTTTAGCAGCGGCAGTTTGGCTGGCATGTCCATGGAACCCGAAGCATCTATTAACAATATTAAATTATTGGGTGGCCTGTTTGCCATATCAATTTTTTTTGCACTGATATTGATAAATAGCAATTCGTTTTTTTTGTTCCAGGGGCACTGTGTAAGGGTAGTGGAACAGTGAAACATACTGTCTTTTGGAGGCTCGGTATAGTTGAAACTAAAATAGTTCAGCATCTCCTCAATACGGATAGCGCCCGGTGGCAATAAGCCATCCATTTCATTGATCAATCTTCTTACATTACTATATGAGGCACGGTTAATATTGGCAGAGAAAGCGATGCCCGGTGATCTTTTGGTATTTATAAAATAAGATTCACCGGTAGGTAGATAAGTTTCGTCTCTGAAATTTCTTTCACTTTCTGCCGACGCTTTATTTAATAAAACCGAAAAATTATCTTTTGTAAATATTACAGAAGAGGGTAACGGTTTCATCAGCACTTTTATATAATTATCTGCCTTCACCCTCACAAATGAACTATCATAACCATCACAGGAAAAAATTAAGCTATCAGATGATAAGGGAGAGGAAAATCCAAAGTTGCCAAACATATTTGTTTTTACAACCTGCTTTCCTTCTACTGCATTTATTTTAACAGAAGGGATGCGTTGCCCTGTAGTAGATGCTACATAACCTCTCAGGTAATTTTGGCCAAAGAGTTGTACTGTGCAAAATAATAATGTCCATATAAAAACCAAAATTTTCAAGATACAGGTTTTTAGTGCATTTCCCGATAATACGTTTTTTGCTCATTGCATTTCCCGCATAATCACTTCCCTGTAAATTTAATGTTTATTTGCCTGCTTTAATTAATTCTATAGCTTTTAATACATCGGGGTCCTGGCGGTTTATGGCCTCAAAATAACCTTCATTCCGAAAGAGTTGCCTGGCAATAGATGATTTAATAAGTTTTTCAATAAATTTTTTCTCATTATCCGTAAGCTTATCTATAGTGATTGAGTCTTTAGAGGCAAGCGATCTTAACAAATTCCAACTGGCCAAATCAGGTTCATAATTTTGAATAAAATGAGCAGGAGTGGTATAGCGTGATTTTATGGCAGGGTTGGCCAATAAATAGCGGTATCCAAAATCACTAAGTGTACCTTTCACATACATTTTAGTTAGTATAGAACTTATTTTCCCGGTATCTTCCGATACAAAATAGTCAGGAGAAATTCCACCACCACCATATATTTTTTTACCTCCTTTGGTTATAAATAATTGGGAAGTGTCATTCTTAATGGAATCTGCATAAATAAGTTCTCCATTGGTAAAGCGTTTATGATAATCTTCAAAATAAGCCAGGTTGCCTTTGTCATAAGGCCTTTGTATGCTGCGACCCATGGGAGTATAATACCGGGCTACAGTCAATCGCAGTGCACTGTTATCACTTAGCATAAATTGTTCCTGTACCAATCCTTTCCCAAATGTGCGACGGCCTACCACCGTCGCCCTATCCCAATCTTGTAAAGCCCCAATCAAAATTTCACTGGCGCTTGCTGTGCCTTCATCTGCCAAAACAATGAGTTCCCCTTCTTCAAACTGCCCGGTTCTGCGGCATCGGTATTCATTTTTTGCAGCGTGCGCCCCTTCTGTATAAGTGATAAGTTTGTCACCCGATAAAAATTCATCGGCTATTTCTACAGCTTCTTCCAACACGCCTCCACCATTATTTCTCAGGTCGAGTATGAGTTTGGCCATACCCTTTCCTTTTAAACCAGTAAGTGCCTCCATAAACTCACGATAGGTGAGGCTACTAAATTTATTTAGCCGGATATATCCCGTAACCGCATCAATCATATAAGCGGCATCAACGCTGCTCAATGGGATGATACCTCTCTGTATGGTAATTTGCAGGGGTTTATGATTTCGCAGGATATCTAATTTTACTTTGCTATCCAATGGGCCACGCATGGTATTCCTTATTTTATCCGGGCTTATGTTTTTGCCGGAAAGCAAACTATCATTGGCTTTTAAAATAATATCACCGGTTTGCAGCCCGGCTTTCTCTGCAGGCCCTTTTTGTAAAACATTTATCACATTCAGCGAATCCTGTAAAATGCTATACTCAATACCGATGCCAAAAAAACTTCCATTGATATCCTCATTTACCCTTGCCAGTTCTTCGGCAGGAATAAAACTGGAGTGGGGGTCAAGTTTACTCAAAATGGCCTGGATAGCAGTATCAGCAAGAACCTGCATGTTTTCATTATCTACATATTTTTTATCTATCAGGTCTAATATCTCTTGTACCGGCCTGCGTTTTTCTAAATAAAAAAAACTTTTGCCGGGCATTGAACCTTGCATCCGGTAACCTAAAAATATTCCTGCAATCATAGTTAGGCTAAACAATAGCGGTAACCATATCTTTAATTTTTTCTTCTCCATAATAATAAGGCTGCGAAGTTATGCGAATTGCGCTTTACTTTATACAAGCATACCTGGCTAGTAGCTATAAAGCATGCAGGATTTTGCAACTGAGTACATGGATCCATTTATCAAAAATGATTTTTTTAAAATTCTTATTTTCATTAATTTGATTAACTTGATGTTTAATTGAATAAAACAGATGAGCCCAATTTTAATAGCCGATAGTGGATCTACAAAAACAGAATGGTGCCTGGTGGATGATAAAAAAAAGAAGAAATTCGTAACTGCCGGTTTAAGCCCATATTTTGTTACATCAGCCCAGGCATTAAACATCATTACCGGAGAAGTTTGGCCAAAAATTAAAAATACTACCCCTCAATCCATTTATTTTTATGGCACCGGTTGCAGCAATCCGGTAAATGCAAAAATGCTATCAGGGGTATTGAAACAAGTTTTCCCAAAATCAAAAATTAATGTAGATCACGACCTGATAGGTGCAGCCAGATCTTTATGCGGAAATACAAAAGGGATTGCCTGCATTTTAGGTACGGGATCAAATTCCAGTTATTATAATGGAAAAAAAATTGTAAAAAACAGCCCGGGCCTGGGTTATGTTTTGGGCGATGAAGGGAGTGGCGCTTATCTCGGTAAAAAAGTGGTTCAACATTTTTTATATAAAACATTTGATGAGGATTTGATTGATCGCTTTAATGTGAAATATAATTTAACGGCATCTGATATTTTGGATGCGGTATATAAAAAACCTTTCCCAAACCGTTACCTGGCATCGTTTACCATGTTTCTAACTGAAAACAGGGGTCATTATATGATCGAAAATATTATCGAAGACGGGTTTCACGATTTTTTCTTCAATCATATTTATAAATACCGGGAAAGCTGGACCCTGCCGATACATTTTACAGGAAGTGTAGCGTATGGATTTAAAGATGTATTAAAAGAAATGTGCGCTTCCTTTGAGCTGCAATTAGGAACAGTAAGTAAAAATCCTATGGATGGACTGGTACAATATCACCGGCTAAAAAAGTAAAAATATATGGCATTTAAGAAAGTAACAGAATCTGAATCGCTTTACCGTCATCTTGATGAAATGAGCATACGGAAGTTGCTGGAAAACATCAACTATGAAGATTCCAAAGTACCCGCCCTTATTAAAAATGTAATTCCTCAAATAGAACAATTAGTGCATAGTATTGTAGATAAGATGATAGGTGGGGGCCGTTTATTTTACATAGGTGCAGGCACTAGCGGTAGGCTCGGAATTGTAGATGCCAGTGAATGCCCACCTACTTTTGGAGTGCCACAGGGGTTGGTAATTGGTATTATTGCAGGGGGCAAAAAAGCCATTACCGATGCCGTTGAATTTGCAGAAGATGATAAATTACAAGGCTGGCTCGATTTACAGGAACACCAGGTAAACGCCGGAGATGTAGTAGTAGGAATTGCTGCCAGTGGCACCACACCTTATGTAATTGGCGCTTTGCAGGAATGTAGAAAAAATGGCATCATCACAGGAAGTATTTGTTGTAACCCCGATGCGCCGATGAGTAAAGAAGCCGACTTCCCCATAGAAGTGGTGGTAGGCCCGGAGTTTGTAACCGGCAGTACCCGTATGAAAAGTGGTACGGCCCAGAAACTTGTATTGAACATGATCTCAACTACCACCATGATACAACTGGGTAGGGTACAAGATAATAAGATGGTGAATATGCAACTTACCAATGAAAAACTGGTGGATCGGGGTGTAAAAATGCTCATGAGTAATTCAGCAATTGATGATTATGAAAAGGCGAAAGAACTGTTGCTTAAGTATGGTTCTGTAAAAAAGGCTGCCGAAAATTATAAACCCATATAAATTGTTGGTTTAAATTTAAAAAAGACTTAAATTGTACATTCAAACCAATTGAATAATTTGCTATGAAATTTAAAATTTTACTCCCCTCATTATTATTATTCTCATTATCATTATCAGCCCAAAAGGCTTCTAAAACTTATGCCATTACAGGTGATGGCAATAATGATTATTTGTGGATGAATATCCGCCAGGTAGATTTGAATACCGGCACTGTGCAAAAAACAATTTTTGAAAAAAATAAAACGGTATATAGCATTACCGATGTGAACTCCCGGCAATCTGTAACGCAGTCTGCCATTACTGATGCTAATATATATACTACAAGAAATTATCCTACTGCAACTTTTGTAGCTGCGGCTGCTTTTGATAAACGAACCGATAAGTTGTTCTTTATTCCCATGCGGTTAAATGAACTTCGCTGGATAGATGTATCAAACCAAAGTAACGATGCCAGGTTCTATAGTGTTACCTCTCCACTCTTACCCGTAAGTACCGGAACAGATGAATCTAACCATATAACCCGCCTGGTAATTGCCGCAGACGGAAATGGTTATGGAATTAGTAATGATGGCAATCGTCTTATCCGTTTTTCTACCGGCAAAAAACCGGTGATTACAGATATGGGAGGATTGATAGATGCAGAATCTAACCAGGGAATCTCTATCCATAATAAATGTACCAGTTGGGGTGGAGATATGGTAGCAGATGCATATGGAAAATTATGGATTATTTCTGCCAGTCATCATGTATTTGAAGTAGATATGAATAGCCGTATTGCCACACATAAAGGTGCCATAAGTGGCCTGCCTTTAAATTATACAACCAACGGAGCAGCAGTGAATGACAATGGTGATATTGTAGTAGTAAGTGCCAATGTATTTGCCGGGTATTATAAAATTAACTTTAAAGATCTTTCTGCCCAACTTATACAAGGGTCTGATATTAAATACAATGCTTCAGATTTGGCAAACGGCAATCTTTTATTTCAAAAAGAGGCGGATGCAGCCAGAAAATTTGCTATATTTGAAACAACCGATTTACCTGTATCAGGAACCAAGGTTGTTCCAAATCCTGTAACAGGAAATAGTTTTAAAGTTTTATTCGATGGATCGGCCGCCGGGGTTTATCAAATTGCAATTACTGATATCGCTGGTAGAAATATTCAAACATCAAGGGCTGCTCTTGCGAAAGGTCAGCAGTCAACAACGGTGAATCTCTTAAATAAACCCGCAAATGGTACATATTTTGTAAAAGTGTTAGATGAAAATGGAAAAGTGCTGATGACAGAGAAAATCGTTATTCAATAAGGCGTTATTTTTTGGGTTAATAAGTCAAGAAAAAAGGGGCTACTTCGGTAGCCTCTTTCATTTTAAATTGGTTTGAGTGTCATTAAACATTTCTTTAAGGTTTAAGAAACCAATAATTTCTCATCTTTGCAGTGTATTTATTTACTGGTGCATAGCTTGGAACCATATTATAATTGGCAGCATCTTTATACAGTAGAAGATGACCGGCGTTCTCCCTTTTATGGTGCAGATTACAGTGAATTTGAGTATTCTCATACCATTTATAATTATTATATCCATCCCCAATGGGATGAGTTTGGCTCCCGTACCCTGTATATGAAAATAATTTATGCAGATTATGATCTTGGTTTTGTAATTATTGAATTGATTGGAGAGTGGAACGATGCCATTGAAAATGATATCATGACCATCAGGCGGGAGGTTACAGATAAATTATTTAAAGAAGGGATTACAAAATATATTTTAATTGCAGAAAATGTATTGAATTTCCATAGCAGTGATGATAGTTATTACGAAGAATGGAAAGAACAATTAGAAGATGATGGCGGCTGGGTTGTAATCTTAAATTTACCTGAGCATAGTAAACATGACTTTATCCGTGCAAGGCTTACAAATTATATTGAACTATTGGATTTACCGGGTTGGCGAACATTAAAACCCGAACATATTTATGCCGGCATAGAAGCCGAAAAAAATAACAGGTTACCCTCTTCATCAGCATGACAGTTCACTTAATTTCCTCTTCAATAAGTATGTTTTCTTAATTTCCTTTTATAATATATTATAATAATATCTTAAACTGGGTTTTTAACAAATCAGATATATAGTTTACTTTTTATGACTTAATTCACATGTATTAATTGAGTAAAATTCAAAGGATTAAGCATTTTATGGAAATCCTATTGTATTTTTGTACAACCAACCTTTAACATTTTCGATTTATGACCTGGAAAAATTTCTTTACTTCATCTATCGGGAAAAAATTCCTGGTAGCGCTCACCGGTCTCTTTCTCATTCTATTTTTAATAGTACATGCCAGCATTAATGCCTGTATTTTTTTAAATGATAATGGAGATACATTTAATGCCGTTGCGCATTTTATGAGCCACAATTGGATATTACGCTTTTTAGAGATCGGTCTATTTGCAGCTTTGATCCTTCATGCCATTCAGGGCTTAATGGTTTGGAAACAAAATGTAGCAGCACGGCCTATTGATTATTATGTAAAAAAACAAAACAGAAACAGTACCTGGTATAGCCGCTCCATGGGCATCATGGGTACATTGATCTTATTGTTCCTTGTTATGCATATTTCACATTTTTTTGTAGGAACTAAAATTGCATTATATGCAGAGCATGATGCGCCGCACGATTTATATCTCGAAATGAAAGAAGTGTTCAGCAAGGGGATATGGGTTGCCTTATACATGGTGGGGTTAATTGCTTTGTTCTGGCATTTGTTTCATGGGTTTCAAAGCGCCTTTCATTCGCTGGGCTTAGATCATAAAAGATATACCTCCCTTTTAAGGGCAGCAGGTACCGGTTATTCTATTATTATCATTATACTCTTTGCATTAATGCCTTTGTCTTTTTATTTTGGATGGATTCATTAAGGCAAATAAGGTTACCTGGGTCAATGAAAATGATTTTTTAAATGACATTGAAAATTTGATATTTAAAATACTAATTATAACAATATGGCTTTAGATGCTAAAGTACCGCAAGGTGAAATGGATAAAAAGTGGACGGATTACAAAGGGCATGTAAAATTAGTGAACCCTTCCAATAAACGTAAGTTAGAAGTCATAGTTGTTGGAACCGGGCTGGCAGGAGCCTCTGCCGCTGCTTCTTTGGGTGAAATGGGGTACCAGGTAAAAACTTTCTGTTTCCAGGATAGCCCCCGCCGGGCACATAGTATTGCTGCCCAGGGTGGCATTAATGCTGCAAAAAATTATCAAAACGATGGCGACTCAGTTTTTCGTTTATTTTATGATACGGTAAAAGGCGGTGATTATAGAAGCCGGGAAGCCAACGTTTATCGCCTTGCCGAAGTAAGCGCTGCCATTATAGATCAATGTGTGGCACAAGGTGTACCCTTTGCCCGTGAATATGGCGGTTTGCTAAGTAACCGTTCATTTGGCGGGGTACAGGTTCAGCGTACCTTTTATGCTGCCGGGCAAACGGGACAGCAATTGTTATTGGGTGCGTATGGCGCACTGGAACGGCAAGTAGCGCTGGGAAATGTTACTCAATATAGCAGGCACGAAATGCTTGATGTAGTAATGATAGATGGCAAAGCAAGAGGCATTATAGCACGTGACCTGGTAAGTGGTAAATTAGAACGCCATTTTGGCCATGCGGTTTTATTGTGCACAGGAGGGTATGGAAATGTATTTTATTTAAGTACCAATGCCATGGGAAGCAATGTTACTGCTGCCTGGAAAGCTCATAAAAAAGGTGCTTATTTTGCCAACCCATGTTATACACAAATTCATCCTACCTGCATACCGTTAAGTGGCGACCACCAAAGCAAGCTCACCCTAATGAGCGAAAGCCTCCGGAATGATGGCCGCATCTGGGTTCCTAAAAATTTAAATGAAACACGCAAGGCCAATGATATACCAAAAGATGATAGAGATTATTATTTAGAACGCAGGTATCCTGCTTTTGGTAACCTGGTGCCAAGAGATGTGGCAAGCAGGGCGGCAAAAGAAAGGTGCGATGCAGGCTATGGTGTGGGTACCACAAAAATGGCCGTTTATCTTGACTTTGCAGATGCCATAAAACGCTATGGCCGTATTGAAGCGGGCAAAGCAGGTAACCATCACCCTGCGGAAGAGGAAACCATTGTACTGGGTAAAAAAGTGATAGAAGAAAAATATGGCAACCTCTTTGAAATGTATGAAAAAATAACCGGCGAAAATCCTTATGAAATGCCGATGCGTATTTACCCGGCTGTACATTATACCATGGGTGGCTTATGGGTAGATTATGAATTAATGACCACTTCAAAGGGTTTATATTGCCTGGGGGAAGCTAATTTTAGCGATCATGGAGCCAACCGGCTTGGCGCTTCTGCACTGATGCAGGGCCTGGCTGATGGTTATTTTGTAATTCCTTATACCCTCGGGAATTACCTGGCAGATGAAATTAGAACTGCAGCAATACCTACCACGCATGAAGCATTTGAACAGGCAGAAAATGCGGTTAATGAAAGGATTCAAAAAATGATGGGCATAAAGGGAACTGAATCTGTTGAGAATTTTCATAAACGCCTGGGTAAAATAATGTGGAATAAATGTGGTATGGCACGCAATGCAAAAGATTTGCAGGAAGCGATGGTAGAAATCCGGCAATTAAGAAAAGAATTCTGGTCAAACGTAAGGATACCGGGAGAAATTAATGAATGTAATGCAGAGCTGGATAAGGCCGGCAGGGTGGCCGACTTTTTAGAACTGGGTGAGCTGATGTGCATAGATGCACTCAATAGGGCAGAAAGCTGTGGTGGCCACTTTAGGGAAGAAAGCCAAACAGAAGAAGGCGAAGCTAAAAGAAACGATGAACTCTTTAGTTTTGTTTCTGCATGGGAATATAAAGGAGATAGCACCTGGGAATTGCACAAAGAAAAATTAGAATTTGAGATTGTGAAACCAACACAACGTAGTTATAAATAAATTTAGATGTTTTTTAAAAATCATCAACTTGTAATCAATCAGTATGGAACATTATAATATGAATCTCACACTTAAAGTGTGGAAACAAAAAAACGCTGACTCAAAAGGAAAATTTGAAACTTTTAAAGTGAGTGATATCTCTTCGGAAATGAGCTTCCTCGAAATGTTTGATGTATTGAATGAAAAGTTAATAGAAGAAGGCAAAGAACCCATCGCATTCGATCATGATTGCCGGGAGGGTATTTGTGGCGCATGCAGTATGTACATTGACGGGCAACCCCACGGACCCTGGGCTAAAAATACTACCTGCCAATTGCACATGAGGGCGTTTCATGATGGGGATACCATTGTAGTAGAACCCTGGCGCAGCAAGGCTTTTCCCGTAATAAAAGATTTGATGGTAGACCGGGCTGCTTTTGATCGCATTATACAGGCAGGAGGATATGTGAGTGTCAATACAGGTAATGCGGTAGATGCAAATTCTTTACCCATTGATAAGAGTGATGCAGATGCTGCCTTTGCAGCCGCAGCTTGCATTGGATGTGGCGCCTGCGTGGCAGCTTGTAAAAATAGTAGCGCCATGCTTTTTGTAAGCGCCAAAGTAGCACAGCTTTCGTTATTACCACAGGGTGAACCCGAACGCAGGACCAGGGTTTTAAATATGGTTACACAAATGGATAAAGAAGGTTTTGGTAATTGCTCAAATACCTATGCCTGTGAAGCAGAATGCCCCAAAGGCATTTCAGTTTTGAATATTGCCAGGATGAACCGGGAATATATGCATGCGGGTTTAAGCGCCGATGAAAAATAAAATTATCATTTTAATTTATACACCTCCTTTACCGGGAGGTTTTTTATTGCATTCTTATGAAGGTATGTTGATAATGATTTTACACTTTTGCTTGTTTTTTTTCGTTAATTAGTCTCCCGGTTTGTTTTGTAATGCCGAGTGTATGGAATTCGCTAATTTTAATCAGCTATAACCCCTGCTATTTGATTTATAAAAAAATATATCTGTTTGTACTGGCTGTTTTTTTTTCTTTTGCTTTATTTGCACAAGTAAACCCTGCATCTAACCTGCGAAAGAAAATTATTTCTACAAAAATTTCGCCCCAGCAATTAGATAGTTCCAGTATTGTGGAAGGTACTTTAGTAATTCCGGGGATTGATCCGGCAGATTACACAATAGACCCCATCAATGCAACAATTACCTGGATACATGCCCCTGTTATTGATTCTGTCTTCATAAGTTACCGTACATTCCCGGTTAAACTGAATGCCCCTGCACAACGATACAATTATGACAGCATCCGGTATAATTTCAGGATTGAAAAACCATATACTGTTAAAACGGCGTCAAATGCCGTGAACCCACTTTTCGATTTTGGTGGTATCCGTACAGAAGGAAGTTTTGGCCGGGCCATCGCATTTGGAAATAACCAGGACGCCATAGTGAATAGTACCATGAATTTACAATTGAGTGGATTTATTGGAGATAGCCTGGAACTTACGGCTGCAGTATCAGATAACAATTTACCCATTCAGCCCGATGGGAATACACAAGATTTGAGGGACTTTGACCGGATCTTCCTGCAAATAAAGAAAAAGAAATGGCAGGCAAATTTTGGCGATATTGATATCAGGGAGAGCAAAAATTATTTTTTGAAATTTTATAAAAGATTACAAGGGGCTTCTTTTATTACTGAAAATAAAATTGGAAAAAATATAAAAAACTCATTGTTGGTGAGTGGGGCTATTGCGAAAGGAAAATTCTCCCGGAATGTATTGCCCGTATTGGAAGGGAACCAGGGGCCATACCGGTTAACAGGCGCCAACAATGAATTATATTTTGTGGTACTGGCCGGTACCGAAAGAGTTTATATAGATGGGCAAATGATGCAGCGGGGAGAAGACCAGGATTATGTAATAAATTATAATACTGCCGAAATTACGTTTACTCCTAAACGTTTTATTACAAAAGATAGTAGGGTACAGGTTGAGTTTGAATATGCCGATCGCAATTATTTGAATTCACAGGTTTATTTGAATGATGAGATCGCTTTTTCAAAAAAGTTTAATGTTTACCTCGGCGCTTATTTAAATAGTGATGCCAAAAGTTCAACAATTGACCAGCCTTTAGATGTTTCACAAAAACAATTCCTGGCCTCCATTGGCGATAGTATTCAATCCGCATTTTATCCCAGTGCGGTTCGGGATACTTTTAGTTCGGGTAAAATATTGTATAAAAAAATTGATACCCTTTATAATGGAACCCTGCATGATTCTATTTATGTTCAGTCATCAGATAATTCAATTACACTTTACAACCTGGCATTTTCTTATGTAGGCGCCGGTAACGGAAATTATAAACAGGTACTCAATGCTACCAATGGAAAACTATTTGAATGGGCGATGCCCGATGCATCAAACCAAAAAACTGGCGACTGGGAGCCGGTTATCTTATTAGTAACTCCCAAAAAACAACAAATATTTACAGTAGGGATGGGGTATGCACTATCAGCTTATTCCATCTTACAGGGAGAAATGGCAACCAGCGTGTACGATATTAATTTATTTTCTGAAAAAGATAAAAAAAATGACCGGGCTTATGCTTCTAAAATTTCTTTGATTACTGCCGGTAAGCCATTGCAATTGCTTAGAAAAAAATGGAGATTGGGCTCATCAGTTGGCTATGAATATGTGCAAAAAAGATTTGCCCCGGTAGAAAGATTGAGAAACGTAGAATTTTTAAGAGATTGGAGCCTTGCGTATGATGTGGCCGATGCAGATGAACAACTGGCACATGCACAGTTTACAATAGCAGATAGTAGCATGAATTCCTATCAATATAATATTACCAATTACACCCGTAGTGATGGGTATAAAGGATGGCATCAACAACTGCAAGCCGCAACAGGTTTTGCTGGCTGGCGATTGAATGGCGATCTTGGTTATACCATGTATAATACCCATCTTCTTAAAGGGAATTTTTTGCGCCCTACCATCAACATCAATAAAACAATTGATAAATGGGGCAAGGTAATTACCGGCTTTAGTTACCGTGGAGAACACAATCGCCAATTAAATAAGATAGCGGACACGCTGAGTAATTTGAGTTTTGGATTTGATATTTATGAGGTTTCTGTAAAATCAAATCCTCAAAAGCAAAACAATTGGTCATTGGCCTACTTTCGCAGAAGCGATCAGTTGCCGCAAGGAAATACTTTACAAAAAGCAAATCATAGCGATAACTTAAGCCTGGGTGCCGGCCTCATGAAAAATGAAAACCGGCAATTAAAATTGAGTTTTAATTACAGGAGCTTACAAGTAGATAATAACCTTATCAGTACACAGAAATCAGATAATAGCATACTAGGCCGGGCAAACTATATATTTAATGAATGGAAGGGTTTTATCAATGGGGAAATGCTGTATGAAGCAGGTAGCGGCCAGGAACAAAAAAGAGAATACAGCTATATTGAAGTGCCTGCAGGCCAGGGCAATTACACCTGGATTGATTATAACGGGAATGGAATTGCTGAACTGAATGAATTTGAAGAAGCCATTTTCCAGGATCAAAAAAAATATATCCGGGTTTTTACACCGGGTAGTGAATATGTGAAAGCCGGGTATTTACAATTTAATTACAGCCTTAATATTGATCCACGTGTAATGATCACAAATAAGAAAGGGCTTCTCCATAAATGGCTGATGCGCAGCAGCACCAGTTCTGCCTTGCAAATAAGTAAAAAGAATATTTATGATGGCAGTTTTCATTTCAATCCTTTTTATCAAAAAATTGCCGATACATCCATCATTAGTTTAAGTACCTATTTTAGCAATACCTATTTTTATAACAGGACGAGCAGCATTTGGGGGTTTGATTTTACACACAGTAAATCTTCCGGAAAATCACTTACAGCCTATGGTTATGAAACCCGTGGATTGCAGAATATTAACGCAAAATTCAGGCTCAATTTTAGCCGTAGCATCACCGGCAATTTAATTCTGAGGCAGGGTAAAAATTTGTTAAGCAGTTCTTCAGTAAAATTTAACAATAGGAACTACCAGGTTTCAATACATGGCATAGAACCCAATATCAGTTATATTTATCGGAGTAATGTAAGAATTACTGCTGCTTATTCATTTACACAAAAACAAAATAAAATTGATTCATTAGAAAAATCAATGAACCATGCATTATCTGCCGAAGTAAAATACAATATATTATCTAACAGCAGCATCAATGCGAAATTCACCTTTAACCAAATCAATTTTAAAGCATACCCGGGCGCTCAAAATTCAACCGTAGGCTATGTATTATTAGATGGGCTTTTACCCGGAAAAAATTATTTATGGAACCTTGAATATGTGAAACGTATTGGAAGTAAAATCGAATTGAGTATGCAATATGAGGGACGAAAACCGGGAGATACAAGGCTTATTCATACCGGTAGGGCTTCTGTAAGGGCATTGTTTTAAAACAGGATGATGTAAAAATGCGGCAAGTAATACTTGCCGCATTTTTTATTTGTAGGATATGATGAAAAGTCTTTAGGAGAATATTGAATTTTAATGTTAGCTAAAAAGCCCGCCTTTCTTTAAAGGCCTGAAAGCTTCGCCAACTTTGAAGCCATTGTTATAGACTTCTATTTTATAATTACCGCTTGTAAAATCGCTGTTCTGCTTCCAGTCGAAGCTTACGGTCTTACGTTGATTC
Source organism: Niastella sp. (assembly GCA_016710595.1). Lineage (GTDB taxonomy): Bacteria > Bacteroidota > Bacteroidia > Chitinophagales > Chitinophagaceae > Ferruginibacter. The sequence continues at coordinate 405,106 of JADJVM010000008.1, read as the reverse complement.
TTTGTATAATTTACATCTACTTTTTTGGTATAAGGTTTTGTTTCACCGTCACGGGTTACAAAGGTTCCCGAACCCAGGCCTTCTACGGCAATAGGAGTGCCATCAGGCGCAATGATTGTTACATATAATTCTTTGGTACCAGATGGTGTAATCATATTTTCATCCAGGTCAAAAGTGATCCTAAGCTTATCAACTTTTTTTGCTGTAGTAGTTGTTTTTTCCTTGCCGCTACTTTTTTCTTTTAAACCTACAATGTTGAAGTTTGATGCGTGTAAAGTAGAGCCTACATCCAATAAGTTGTCTTTGTCTTTTATAACAACAGTAGCAGAATCATAATCTTTACGGGCACGGTCACGCTGTTTGGTTACTACTGCTTTTTCCTGTGTTAACTGTATCTTTTCACCTTGTAAAACTTCTACCTGGCTTTTATACACTTCTATATCTGTGTTTAAAGAAGCAATAAGCCGTTTTGCTTCTGATAATTCAGATTGAGTTGCATTTACTTTAGTAAGCAATGTAGTGATACGTGCTTTTTTCTCTTCTATATCTTTGTCTTGAGCCGTAATGGAACTATCTTTTTTTGAATTAGATGTTTTTAGCATATCATAACGCATTGCTGCATCTTCTAATTCTTTCTGCAATTCGTCCCGCTGGGTATTGGTAGTAGCAATGGCAGTATCTTTTTGTTCAATGGTTTCCTGGGTTTTATTTTTATCATAGATAATATAACCCCAGGTTCCCAGCAGGGCAGCTACCAGTAAACCAATTAGTACAGCCCGGCCGGTGTTTTTTTTTGGAGGAGGCGCTACTTCAATGGGTTTATCCGCCTCAGGAAAATTTTCAAAAGCCATAATATATTTTTTTAAGATTAACGAAATGTTGATGAAGGGGTTACCTCCAAATTAATAAATCAAGGTAGAAGTATTTCAGTAAATTGGATATTTTTGTTTAAAATTGATAACTGACCTTGTATTTTCCAAAACTGTGCCAAAATAGTTAAACGGGTCTTTTTACAATCTTTATATTTCAACAAAAAAGCAGGAAACATAGTATGGGCGTGGAAAAGATCTTATCTGCATGGAAGAAAAACAAGTTTTCACCTCTTTATTGGTTTGAGGGAGAAGAAGATTATTATATAGATATATTGGTTAACTATGCTGAAAACCAAATGCTACCTGCATCCGAAGCCTCTTTTAACCTAACCGTTTTTTATGGTAAAGATGCTGATTGGGCGGCAGTTATGAATGCCTGCCGGCGGTATCCGATGTTTGCTGAAAAACAAGTGGTTATAATTAAAGAGGCCCAGTTTATGAAAGATATTGATAAACTGGAACCATATTTTTTAGCCCCCCTGGCATCTACTATTTTTATTGTGGCTTATAAAAGTAAAAAATTAGATAAACGCCTCAGGTTTTATAAAACGATACAAGCCAAAGCTGAATATTTTTATTCGCAAAAGATCCGGGAAGATAAATTACAGGAATGGATTAAAGAGATGGTAAATGAAAGGGGCTACGACATTACCACAAAAGCGGCCCTTTTATTAGAAGAACATATTGGAAATGACCTCTGCCGCATGGCGAATGAAATTGAAAAAATTTCAGTAAACCTGAAAAATAAAAAGACAATCACCGAAGATGAAATTGAATTATACATAGGCATCAGTAAGGAATATAATATTTTTGAATTATTGGGCGCTATTGCCATAAAAGACATGGCTAAAGCTATAAAAATTGTTAAGTATTTTGAAGCCAATCCAAAAGCTGCACCATTGCAGGCCGCATTACCGGCATTATACAGTAGCATTAGCCGGGTGTATGGGTTTTATGGCCAGCAAGATCAAAGTGAATCAGCTTTAAAGCAAATGATGTTTCACAACCCGGTAGCTATTGCACAAGCCAAAGGGATTATTAAAAATTATGGATATCCCGGCATAGAAAGATTATTATTGCTTCTGCATCACTATAACCTTAAGTCTATTGGTATTGGCGATACCGGAACTCCCGGGCCTGTTTTAATGAAAGAAATGCTTATAAAAATGATGGTATAAGCTAGGGGTTAAACTTTTGAGCTGCTTTTTTATCTTTTGCCAATTGTATTTTTAATGAATCCAGCCCATCAAACTTAATTTCTTCCCGTAATCTGTATTTTAGTATGATCGTAATTGAGCTGCCATAAATTTCTTTATCAAAAGCAAAAAGGTTTACTTCAATAGTGCGTTGTGTTCCCTGCACGGTAGGCCGAAGCCCAATGTTCATCATTCCTTTTAAAGTCTTTTCAGTAAAATCATCACCATTTAAAATAGCATCTACAGCATATACACCGTTTTGTGGGATGAGTTTATCTTCATCGCCAATTTTGATATTGGCTGTAGGGTAGCCAATCGTTCGGCCAAGTTTATTTCCCGTAATCACAGTACCGGTAAAGGAATATGGATAACCCAGGTATTCTTCGGCAGTTTTTAAATCACCATCTAATAATGCGTCCCTTATTTTTGTAGAACTGATAGTAACCTGTTCAATAATTTTTTCATTGATCTCTATCACTTCAAAATTAAATTGAGGAGCCATTTTTTCCAGGAGCTTAAAATCGCCTTGACGGCCTTTTCCATACCGGTGGTCGTAGCCAATGATAATGGTATGCGGGTGAAAATTCTTCACTAAGAAATCCCGGATATATTTTTCGGGAGATTGGTTGGCAAATTCTGAAGTAAATGCCACTTCTACAATATGATTTATGCCTTTGGAATGCAATAAATCAAACTTTTCCTGTTGGGTAGTTAACGTATATAATTTATTCTTGGTACCGGGTAATACTTGTTTGGGGTGTGGGTAAAATGTGATAAGAACAGGGGTGCCACCTACTTTTTTAGCACGTGTTATCATTTTTTCAATAATAAAGGTATGCCCAAGATGAACGCCATCAAATGTGCCAATGGTGATGATGGCATTTTTAAAAGCAGGCAGTTCGGTAACAGAGCGGTAAATATGTAAACTCATTGCTGCAAATTTAGTTTATTAAATTATTAATGAATAATTCAGCACAGCCATTTAGCTTTGCAAAATATGGGAAATCAAAATCTTTATCAGCAACGGGGTGTTTCAGCACAAAAAGAAGATGTGCATAAAGCAATACAAAACCTTGACCAGGGGCTTTACCCTCATGCATTCTGTAAAATATTTCCTGACATATTGGGAGGAGATAATGAATGGGTAAATATTATGCATGCCGATGGGGCAGGCACCAAATCAATACTGGCGTATTTGTACTGGAAAGAAACCGGCGATATTTCAGTTTGGAAAGGCATCGCACAAGATGCCGTAGTAATGAACTTAGATGATCTTTTATGCGTAGGTGTGTATGATCATATTATTTTTAATAGCACCATAGATCGGAATAAAAATATAATACCCGGCGAAGTACTTCAGCAAATTATAGAAGGAACACAGGAAATTTTTGATCAATTAAAATCATTTGGCGTAAACATTTCTTACCTGGGAGGTGAAACCGCCGATGTAGGCGATGTGGTGAGAACAATTGCCGTAAATGGTACCATGGCTTGCCGGTGGCCAAAACAAAAACTTATTACCAATCAAAATATCCAGGAAGGTGATGTGATTGTGGGCCTCGCAAGTTTTGGAAAAGCAAATTATGAAGATCATTACAACAGTGGTATTGGTAGCAATGGCCTTACCAGTGCCAGGCACGATACTTTAAATAAATTTTATGCGCAGCATTATAAAGAAAGCTACAATACCGGCCTGCAGGATGAAGTGGTTTATATTGGAAATCATAAACTCACCGATACATTAGAAACAGGAAATGAATTAGAAAATATTGGAAGATTGTTGTTGAGCCCTACCCGTACGTATGCGCCGGTAATTAAAAAAATATTAGAAAACCATTTTGATAAAGTCCATGGCCTTATTCATTGTAGTGGAGGCGGACAAACAAAGTGTATGAAATATTTGCCTGCTGATTTTAAAATTATAAAAGATAATCTTTTTAAGCCACCCCTGGTATTTGAAATCATAAGGCAAAATAGCGGGGCTACTTTACAGGAAATGTACGAAGTTTTTAATATGGGTTGCCGCCTCGAAATTTTTTGTAAACCCGGTGATGCACAAATTATGATTGATGTGGCAGAAGAATTTGCTGTACAGGCACAAATCACCGGAAGGGTAGAAGCATCAGACAAAAAACAATTGGTAATTAAAACAGCAGGAACCAAACTGGTTTATTAAAACTTACCGGGTACTATTTACTTCAATCCACTTCTTTTTATCAGGACTTTCCCAGCGATACCGGATACTGTATTTTTTCTGATCTGTTTTTAACCGGAAAGGAATTTTTACGGTATAATTTATCACATGGCTTTCCATAGAACCACCAATCTTCTTTAGAATCTGGTTCCCAATTTTTACTTCTTTCTTTTGATCATCATATACCCAAAACTGGTGTGTTCCATTTGTAACTTCTATCATATCAGACCCGGTTACAGTAGTAAAATCAAGACTGAGATATGCCATTTGACCGTTTACAATACTTTTTACTGCCGGGTTTGCAGGCCCATGCAGGCTGGTATCTATCATTACTTTTATAGAAGCAATATGGAGCCCGTAAGCCGTGGCATGCGATCCATCTGAAGTTTTAATTTCATTCACCTTTAATGCGGGGGCTTTTGATTGTGCCCACATATTTGGGATAAAACAAAAAATTGAAATGATAGCCGCAATGAAATTCTTGTACATTCCTTATTTTTTAATTGAAGATAATGTTTTTTAAAACGGATTTTAAATCCTCTTATTGCAAAATTTTTCAAAAGATGGCTTAGCAAGTAAGTAGATTCAATTAAATCCCATTAAATAAAAATATCCTTTATCCACATTTTTAACATTATTGTAGAAAAATGATTTAAACATCAGGAGGTTAAAGAATATACTTTTGCCAAAAGCCTGTATTATCAATTTTAATATTAAGTTTGCAGGCATTAAAAAAGATATTATGTCTCAATCAATAATAGAATTAAAAAATGTAAATATTTACCAGGGAGGTTCACTGATATTAAGTGATGTGAATATATCAATTGGTAAAGGAGAATTTGTGTATTTAGTAGGTAAAACCGGTACCGGTAAAAGCAGTTTGCTAAAAACTTTATATGGCGATTTAGAGTTAAAAGAAGGTGAAGGATGGGTAGTAGGGCATCCATTAAAAGGATTAACCTGGAAGACGGTTCCATTTTTAAGAAGGAACCTCGGTGTTGTTTTCCAGGATTTTCAGTTACTTACTGATCGGAATGTAAATGAGAACCTGAAGTTTGTATTAAAAGCCACCGGCTGGAAAGATGAAAGATTGATGGATGAAAAAATAACCGACGTATTAGATAAAGTGAATTTAAAGACAAAAGGTTTTAAAATGCCTTATGAATTAAGTGGTGGCGAACAACAACGTATTGATATTGCCCGTGCATTATTAAACTCACCTAAATTAATTTTAGCCGATGAGCCAACCGGCAACCTGGACCCTGAAACCAGTGATGAAATTATGCACCTGCTTTTCCAGATTTGTAAAGATTACGATACTTCTATTTTAATGGCTACCCATGATTATATGGTAATTAATAAATTCCCGGCCCGTACCATTAAAACAGAAAGAGGAAAAGTATGGGATAATGCTACCGTATCCATGAACTAAGGGCGGTAAGCCAGGTATATTTATTTTATTCATTCAATGCTTGTAAAAATGTTCGGCCCCGCTTGCAGCAATACCCATATTGGCTGCTGTGTTACTTATTTTGATGATTTGTAATGATGCATAGTAAAACGGTTCCAGCCCTTTTTTGTTTTTGATTCAACCGCCCAGTTAAAGCCACCTTCAGGATTTGGCCAGTAAATCATGCGTGCTAAACCAGCGGGCATTTGTGCTTCAAAACAGATTGCTTCAGGATGAATATCTGTTCCGTCGGCTATTATACCTTGAGAATTTTTTCCGTCAGAAGTAAATGACCAGAATGAAAGTTTACCGTCATATATACCAATTATCGCATTTTCTTGATAAACAAAATTTGAAAAATTCCATTTAACTGTCATTTGGATATAATTGTCCCCAAGTATAGGTTCAAGTACTCTTGTACACTTTAATTTTCCTCTAGGGCTTTCAGATGTTGCAATCCAGGAGCCAAATAATGGAGAGAGAATTCCTAATTTTCCACGTCCTTTTTTCCAAATAGTTTTTTGTTTAGGCATAATTTAAAAAATTATTCATTACCTGCGGGCAACACGAAAATCTTAGTTATTGTGTACTGTGCTTCATTTAGAGGCTGAATATTTATATCTAATTACACCTTCTATTCCTGAACGGTCAAGGATAAGTAAAGTCGGTGTCAATTCACTGATGAAGCCTTTTTCAGTCAAAGAATTACAACTCGAGGTGATTTCCAAATTGTTTGAGGGTTGCAAGATGTAAGTTCCAAAACATTCTTGATTGTTCCCGTTAACATTCTGCTTAAGATAATATTCTCCATTCTGTCTAAATGTTAAGGTATGAGAGTTATCTACTGATACAGTATTCCAACTATAATTCCCTCCGTTGGCGTATCCATTATACATTTCTTTGAGTTCCCATTTTCCGATGATTCCAGCATTCTCAATATTATCCGTCTTTTTACATGATGAAATAGTTGTCAATGAAAAAGCAACAAAAATAAATATTAAATAAAGTTTCATAATTAATTTTTTAGAGATTCAAGAAGTTGACAACAGTAAAAATAAATTCGGTGTATAATGTTTTGGATTAAAATAATTTCTTTACAAAATTAAATCAAATATAGTTAGAAGCAAAATCTTCGGTCGCATAGCAGCCAACGGCAGTTCGTCTAAAAACTACCGTTTCTTAATCAAATATAATTGAATTTAACGCAGTTGTTTGCTGATGTGTAATTAATTTTCAGCAGGTGATTTATTAATGTGTTGTGCCAACTTTACTTTGAGTGTCGTGCCATCAATAATGCCATAGAAACGATCACTACAGAAATAACTAGTTTTAAAAACAAGTTGCACGCACTCTCAAAGTTGGATATAGACAGTAAGTGTTGTTGTTGTACCTAGGACGTTATACTCACAAAGTTGCCATCAGCAATAGCCGCATAAAAAACGTTACAGAAAGTGAAGTAACTTTTAATTACAAAGATTATAAAGCTGCCGGTATTACAAAACAAACAACGCTTGCTAATGCAGAATTTACCAGAAGATTTGCACAACACATCCTGCCAGGAAGATTTGTACGCATCAGGCATTACGGCATACTCAGTAGTAATTGGAAACGTGGCAAGCTGCAAAATCTGCAAGCAACTTTAAAAGTAGAACGACCGCTGCAAGCTCCTAAAACTATGCTGCGTAAATGTCCTTGTTGCAAAACAGGAACACTCATAACCATTGATGTGTTTGGTAAAAGAGGGCCTCCCGGAAAATATTTATTGGCCAACCAAACTGCACCGGTCCCTACAATTCTGTAGGGATGGGTAGGGGAATTTGTGTGCCTACCCATTAAAAAAGCTATGAAAAAACACACAACATGATTCATAAAAAAAGCAGACCGCCCTCATCTGCTACTCCTACCATAAATTTACCAACGACAACTCCATAATCTAACGGCGGCTACCAAAAGTTTCGTTCAACATCGGTTTCATGTCTTGCCCTGCGGGCAACACGAAACCTTAGTTATTGTACGTTCGCCCTTGTCGGGTGTGTCAAACCGCATACTGTGTCCAATGAAGCAGGGTGTGTCCCGGAAGCGTAGGAACAAGGCAGGCTCTTTTGCAAGGTTAGCTTTTGTGTGTTGGCTTTGTGTGCCTTGCAAATGTGCCTGACTTGGTGCGTCGGCTGATACTATTGCATCATCGCATTTATTTTGTTCTGCCACTCGTCCTCAAACACAACTTGAAATTCAAAGTCATGGTCGGGAAACTCGTCAAACAATTCTTTCCATGCTTTCTTTGCACCTAACTCGTTGCACAATGTAAAAACGTCCTGCTTATATTTTGTGTCCTCGTTTTTTAAGTGAATACCTTTTGTCTCCAAAACAAAAACGGTGTCGTAATCCTCTTTCTTTGTCTTGCTTTTATTGGCAGCAACAAAGTCAGGATAAATTTTATTTTTCTTCCAGCCCTGTATGTGATAGTCTTGTCTGCTCATGTTGCGATACCACCACAATAATTTTTCCTGCTCGTCTAAATAAATGGCAACTGACTTCTCCAATTCATTGATATTTTCTTCCGGCACATAGTCAAATAATGATTTTTGAATAGGCGTATTATCATTGCGGATAAGTTGTTTATTGCTTTTTACTTTTATCCTTGATGGCAATACAAACCCGCCTTTGTCACTAATTAAAAAGAAATGCAATTGCTTTTTGTTAACCAGCTTTTTAAAAACACTTTCAGCAAATATATTTTTCTGCTTCTCTAAAATCTTTTTTAGTTCTTCAATAATGAAAACGAAATTGGAAGCAATGGTTTCCCTGTCATACTTTTTTGAAAGCAGCTCAATGGCTTTGTCGCCTAAGTTGTAACATATCCACGGGTTAGGCACAATCTCTGAAATTTGCCTTGCCAAAAATGCTTCGTCTATTTCTAAAGTTCCCTTTCTTTCTATTCTATCGCCAGTTTCTTTTAAGAATTCTTTTTCTTCCTTGCTCAATCCTAAAGTTAGTTCTTGTTCTTTGCTTTTTTTGTCGGTCAATGTTCTATCGGCAATTTCCGAAATATCAATTTTCGTCCAGTCAATTTCACTTAAAACATCTACTTCAAAAATTAAATCCCGCCAGCTATCTTTTTCCTGTATTACAAACTTTGGCAGATAAATTTTTCCTTCAAATTTTTTAAAGCCCGGACGGTATTGAATTTCCCTGTCTTTCAAATTGTCTATTCCTTCGCCGCCTTCATCATTCACTAATCTTCCTGCAATGTCGCCTAAGCCTTCATCTTCCAAACCGTTTTTAATTTCTCTAACCAATGTGCTTGCATTGGGTTTGAAAGTGAAAATATAACACTCGTCTAATTCTTTGACTTTTGTTTTAATTGCTTTTGGTTGCCGTAAAATTCTACCGACTAACTGTGTAATTCCTGTTGCCGAACCCGGATTGGTTAAGATAGTAAGTATGTAAGCAAACGAACAATCCCAACCTTCCTGCAACGCTTGTTTGGTAATGATGTAACGAATATCGCAACTCTTTGAAAATAGGTCTATGCCTTCAATGTCGTCTTTCTCACTGCTCTTAATGGCAATGTGAGTTTCAGGAACATTGCATTGCTTTATCAAATATTCCTTGGCATCTTCTGCATGAATAAAATCTGAACCCCGTTGGTCTTTGCCTGTTCGTTCAACTTGTATCAAACAAATTGGGCGGATGTATTCGCCAGTATTTTCTTCGTATTCTTTTGCTAATTTTTCTAACTGGTTTTGCTTCTCAAAACTTGCCAGCATCGTGTCTTTCCAGTCAAGACTTGTTTTGTTAGTAAGGTGAATATCCAGTTTTATCATTTCTTCTTCATGCAATTCCCGTCCGGTTATTTTCACCAGTTCGTTACTGCCTTCGGGTGGTGTTGCACTCAATTCAAGAATGAAAGAAGGATTAAAATTTCTTACTGTGTTTCTTGCATTTTCGCCATAAGCCCTGTGTCCTTCATCTATGACTACTAATGGTTGCAATACTTTTAATGTATTACCCAATGAAGTTTTTATTTGTCGCTGAAATACTTCTTCCTTTTCGCCGAAGCAATCAAGATTTGTTATTTTCTTTAAGAGTTCTTCCTGTGCAGGATAATTATCTTCGGCAGGAAAGAAGTCTGTATAACCTCCGGCATCCCTAAATACTTTTAAAGTTTCTTTGTTTTGCCTGTTGGCAGATGGCAACATCAGCATCAATACCATTAAATTTTCTTCTACATCCAAACGGTTGAACATTTCCGTTTTCTCTTTTATCAATGTTCTGCCGCCGCTGCTAATATCTAAAATCTGCCTGTATGGATGTTCTCTGTCTTTTAACGCTAAAATAGTTTGCCTGTAAATTTGAGTGGATGGAACAATCCAAAGTATTAAACCCGTTTGTTTTTTGAGATAACTTTTCTGTATCAGGTCAATGCTATGACAAGCCAATAATGTTTTACCGCCGCCTGTTGGCACCTTCAAATAAATATCGGGCAACGGCTCGTTTAAACTATTTGTTTTGGAATGATAAATAGTTTTGCCTGTTGATTTTTCCCACGCATCTTTTGGAAAGTTGATATGCTTTGCAAGATTGGGTTTTATTGCCAGCATTTCTTCATATTCATTCCGTGCAATATCCAGTTCACCCAAATAATCTTTGAGTGCTTTAATCACTTTCTCCTGGTAATGTTTTAATCGCATATCAATCTTTGGTTATTCCTGTTTCTTCTAAGTCTAAAATCATGGAATGAATTTCTATATCAAACCATTCTGTAAATAATTTGTACGTTCTTTTTTGTACCCAATCTTTTTCGTCTGTATGCCAGTTGTTCAATTCGTTTTGAAAAATATTGTCGAAATTCTTTTTAAGCCACTTTTCTATTGCTTCGTTGCTGTGTTTTTCTTTTATCAAATAAACTATTCCTTCATCTGTAGCATTTACAGGTTCATCGGGATAAATTGAATTTATCCAATCAAACAAAGGCTGCTTTGGCTTTACCACAATGGCATTGCGGTTAATGCTGTCATAAAAATATGGTATCGGTTCTATCATTTGTGAATACGATATATTTCATAAGGCAATTGGCAAAAGTCAATTCTGTTTTCTAAACAAGTATAATCATCTACATATTTTGCAGGAGCAAAAACCAGCCGTTGTTTGCCTTTAAACTTGGGCATTGCTTTTACACCATCCAATGTAAGGGCATTGCGTTTCAGCCATTCTACATCGGGTTTGTAAAACATATACAATTCATAGTTTTTTGTTTCGCCTATAAAGCCAGTCTTTTCATTTATTTTCTTTTCGTTAAACTCTTCGCCGGTGGCTGTATAAAATATGTAACGGGCAAACTCTTCATAGCTTGGTAAGTTTTTACCCTGCAGTATACTTTCCATTTCAATGGTTGGACCTAATTCAAAATAACTGAATGAACCGCCTAATCCTTTTTTCAGATTTTCGTTTTTAGCGGTTTTCACGCCTTTGATAACTCGTCTTACTCTTTCGGCTGTAATTGTGTTGGCATAATCTTCCATCTCTACTAAAATAAACTTTCTTTCGCTTTCCTTTATATCATTATTCAAATCTAAAACTGCATGAGCTAAAGTTCCTGAACCTGAAAAACTATCTAAAACTATTGAATCATTGTAGGTTGATATTTGTACTAAGTGCTTAATTAATTCTACAGGTTTAGGGTTGTCAAACAACTCAGGCTCGTTAAATATTTCTTCATTCACAAGCTTTGAAGCACTCTCTGTTGACCCAAAATCATCTAATAAATTGGGTTGAGCTGAAAATGTATCTTTATCTTCAAAGTCATAAATTTTCAACTTTACAATACCATTATCAATTACAAATCTATTTTTATCTTCGTATTTAGTGGCAGTGTCTTGACCAATTTGCCAACGTTTACCCTCTCTTGGTTTTTTCCCTAAGATTTTGAACTTCATTGTGTCTCTTTTGTAAGAGCCAGCATCCTTTTTTTCTATAATTGTTAATCGATAATTTCCTTCTGCATCATTTAAGGGATATAATCTTGTTTCTTTTAGTTTAACCCGTTGTTTAATTTTTCCTTGCTCTGTTTTTGAATAAATATGAACATAATCCATCAAGGCACTTACTTGTACGCCTTCTACATTTGTAGAGGTAGATTTTTTCTTCCAAAGAAAAGTTGAGATAAAATTATCTTCTCCGAAAATTTCATTTAGCAAGGATTTTAAATTATGCTGCTCATTATCATCACAAAAAATAATTAGCACTCCATCTTCACACATTAATTCTCTTAAAAGTTTTAATCTTGGCATCATCATGCAAAGCCACTTATCATGCCTTGTTAAATCTTCTTTATCAACAGGGACTTCACTTTTAAACCACTCTTGAATCATTGGACTATTTACATTATCGCCATATACCCAACCTTCTTCCCCGGTATTGTAAGGCGGGTCTAAACAGATGCACTTTATTTTTCCAGTATAAGTAGGCAGCAACGCTTTTAATGCTTTCAGGTTATCGCCTTGTATTATCAGGTTATCATGTAAAGAAAATTTATCGGTTAAACTTAATTCCTTCTTTAGCACAAGTTGGTGATACTTCACCGCTAAGTGATGGTTTTGTACAAATGTTTTTCCTTTAAATTGGAGTGTTGGCATAATTACTTTTTCTTCTTTTTAATAATTGGCTTTGTTACTGCTACTTCTTCAACTATCTGTTCTTCTTCAATTAGCCAGTTGGTTACTACTTCAGGGTCTTGACTATCTGTTACAGGGTCTGCCGTTGCAATTTTTACAATGTCAGAATAACTGAAAGCTTCGCCCGTAGTAATTGCATATTGTCTTTCAAGCCCGGGGATTACTTTGAGTAATTCAGAATTATCAGCCCTCACAACTTTGCTTACAAAGTCCAAATCGTTTTTGTTTGTGATGCGATGAATGATAAAAGAATTGCATTGAGATAAAACAGTCTTTGAAAGTTCGGAAGGTCGCTGACTTGAAATAATTAAGCTCAAACTGAATTTCCGTCCTTCTCTTGCAAGTCGTTCAATGTAGTAATTGCCTAACGAATAATCTTCTGCATCATCTTCGTTGATGTAACGATGTGCTTCTTCAAATACAACAACAATATTTTTTTCTCCATCATCTTGAACTGCTCGCTGATAAAGAAGTTTACTGAAAATGAAAATCAGAATATCTAATTCCTTCCTGTCGAAGTCCGCTTCAATGATTGTAATCTCATCTACACTATCAAGAATATCGTCAACAATATTTTCTTCTGTATTGATGATGTCTTGTAATTGCAGATTTGCTGTAACTCGATTTATTCTATTAATCATTGTTGATACCCAACCTCTCCATTGAGCAGTATTGAAGCCATTGCCATTGCCCTTCTCTACAACAATATCTTCAATCTTTTGGCTCAAATTATCTAAGTCAAAAAAGTCTTTCTTGCCTTTCAAACTTTCAATGGCTTCTACAAGCACTGGTGCTTGCACACCTGCAGCTGCATCAAAGAAACTGATGTATTCACTCATGCTTAAAGCAGAGTGAGGCAATTTGATTTCATCTTTTGATATGTATTTTACTTTAAACTCTGGATTTTCAAATGCTTGCTTGTATTCATTGTTTGCATCAAAAATTATCACTTGTGGTTTTACAGTAATTCTCTTCCCGTCCTTATCGTACAATCTTCTTTTCAATCCTTGAATGATTGAAGCAACGGTGCAACTCTTCCCTGTTCCTGTATTTCCAAATACTCCAAGATGTTTTCCGAAAAGAATATCTGGATTAGCTGTTACTTTCAAACTTTCGTCAATGAAACTTTCTCCGATTTCAAGTTTGTAATCAGACGTAACAGTTAAGAGTTGCTTGTAAATGATGTTGTCCAAAACAAAAACATCAGTGCCGATAATAGGGAAGGTGTTTATTCCTGTATCAAGTTTCTTTGTGAAGTCGTCATAAATTGCTGTGAGGCTTGCCTCTATCAAATATTTCGGATGCTCTTTGTCATAAATGTTGTCTGCTTTAAAAAGTTCTTTATCAAAAACTTTTGTAATCCTTGCAATTATCTTTCTGTTGTTTGGCAGAAAAGCAAAAACATATTTATGAATTGAAACCAAATAATCTTTACTATTCCATTGCAATAGAATTTTTCTGATATCTTGTTCACGGGTAATTTCTATTGTGATGTTTAAACCATCAATTTTTACAATTTTTCCTATGACAATGTTCTCCTGAAGCATTTTAGTTTGTTGCTTTTTTGAGTGATTGGAAAACGCTGAAAATATCCTCCATAGGATTGTACATTTCAGTGAATGGCATTAGCACATTGATAATATTCTCAAAGTCGCCAAAGTAGTTTCCGTAAAACATTGTAATTCTTGTATCGTTTTTTGCATCAGCATAAAGCTGTTTCAGAAAGTTTGATTTGTTATTTTGTGGCTCTTCTTCGTAAGAGAAAATCACAAGATTGAAGTCAGGGTTTGCAATAGCATTAGCAATAATGTCATTTATGTGTTCGTCTAAGAAACTGTAACCTGCAATTATTAAAACAGAGTTGTGCTTGTTCAATGCTTCAACAAACTGTCTTAACATTTCGCTGTAAGGCAAATCAAGTGAGTGCTTTTTCTTTGATTGAACTGGATAAATAATAGTTCCTTCTCTTATTGTATCGTATTCTATTTTTCCATTGTCAGGAATGACTTGTCTTTCGCCAATTCCGTAGGGCGGTTTATTTTCATCTTCATACCAACTCAATGAGCCGTGAAGTTTGTAAAGGTTAATGCTCTTGTTAATTCGTTTTGCTCCGTCAGGATTTTTTATGTGATAGTCCACTTGATAAGCAGAAGGATAAAATGCTCTTTCGTGAAAACCAGTAAAACCATTGTTAACGAATATGCCTAACTTTTCTGCTGTCATTTCAAAAAGCAAATCATAATTCAAAGTGAAAATGTTTGGCTTTGAAAGTTTGCTGTCTCTTGATAACAATCGTTTCAAAAAAGACTTGTGCAATTTGTTTTGGTTGTAGTCAATGTTTAAGACAAACTGCTTTACAAATGCTTCTTTGAAATTTTCAATCAAGTCGTTTATCTCTGTTGCAATTTCAGTATTTGGTAAAGTGCTTTCGTAAAAAAGTTTGAGTTCAAATAATTTGTCAAGGGCTAACTCTGGTCGTTCCTTAGCCAACTCATTCACTCTTGTTTGTATTGCTTTGTCAATCGGATTTTGAAATTCAAATTCGGTTAGAATTTTTGCACAATCTGCATCTTCGTTTTCTTCATTGATTGCTTTTGAACCTGCATAGTAGGAACAACCGTTACTCATTAAAAAATTGAGATTATCTGCGGAAAAGAATTTTGATAAAATTCCGTTCCGAATTTCTGCTGTGCTTTCAATTGGTTTAGCAGCATCAAACGCCAATTCTTTTTCTTCTTTTTGGTAAATGTATTTGTAGCTCATTATTTCCCTTTATTTTTTGCCATGTATTTAACCTTCTCTTCTGCCAGTTGCAAAGCCTTCAATGCCATATCCTCGTCTTCCACTTCGTAAACCAATTTGTCAGAGAGCCAGGCTACTAACAAATCATTTTCTTTTACTTTAAAATACTCAGCCAATTTCACTACTTGTTCTCTTGTCGGCTTTCGTTGTCCTCTCTCAATTTTGCTAAGAATGGCTTGGTCAATGTCAAGGAAAGCGGCAACTGTCCGCAAGGGCAATTCCTTGTCCTCTCTAAGTTTCCGTATTGTGTCGCCTAAGCTGTCCATTTTGAACGATTGTATTTTGACATAATTTGTCAAATTTATAAACTGTCGCCCTGTTGAGCAAAGATTTGTTGCTGAAGTTTTCAACATAATGTTCATAGATATTCGTCAGCCGTGGGTGGTGGGTGGGCTTTGGTGTTGAGCAAAGTTATTTGCTGATGTATTTTGTTGAAGCCGATAAGAATTCCGTCAGCCGGGGTGCGGTGGGCTGTGCGTTGGCATTTTTAGCTCTTTGCAAGGTTGGCTTTGTGTCGGGGTTTTGTGTGCCTTGCAATGTGCTAAAAATAGCGTGGGGTCGTGTCGGCAAAGTCATGGATGCTTGTATATGTGTAGGATGTTCAATAGGGTGACGTACAACGTCAGTTCGTCTAAAAACTACCGTTTCTTAATCAAATATAATTGAATTTAACGTAGTTGTTTGCTGATGTGTAATTAATTTTCAGCAGGTGATTTATTAAATTATCAGGTTTTAAAAAGGCTCTTATTGTCTTTAAAAAGGCTGTTTCAGTGAAAAATAACAGTACAAGTTCTTTCAGGAACTTTTGGAAGCTGTTTTTATCTATAATGTTCATTAGCCTGCGCAGGTTATAGGCTACAAACATCAATCCTACATCTGCAATGGCTCGCCTTAACCAACAATGCTGCTGAAAAAGCCGGCATACCGAATTTGCTGGAATAAATTTATAATAAAGAGCTCATTTTTAGTATTACAGTTTAATAAAGATATTTCAGCTCCAGCGGAGCCTGGTATGCATCCCATAAATGTATGCATCCTCACCTTCAGTATCGGAATTTGTAAGAATTAACCGAACCTGCACAAAAGATAAACAGAGAATCTCGAAATTTATCGGGAACTGATGTTTATTCTTTCATCCAGCGTTAAGGCAACAACACTGTTTTATATAAACTGTGAAGAAGCTGCCATCAGTTAAGATCATTTAATTGGTAAACTATATTTACTTATAATAACCATCCATAAAGGGTGCCAGCATTGCTGTTATTATTATATAACGAATATAAAATAGCAGCTCTTTTATTTTTATCTTCTTCAGAAAATTCAACCGTAATAAGTTTTTGAATTTGTGCTTCAAACGACTTGGGGCTATCTGCTATCGTCGTAATATTTCCCAGCCCCGACCCCGCTACACCTGCTTCATTGGTTACGCAATGCCTGCCATTAAACAGTGCATTCAGCAATTTTAATTTTACACCGGTGGTATTAAAAGAAGGTAAAATATTTATTTGGGCATCTTCAATGAGTTCCTGCAATTGTTCATTACCCGGGTTTGCTACCAGGCTTGCATGAGGTATTTGTGATACTGCTGCAATCAATTGTGCAGATGGTTTTTTGCCTGCAATGATGAATGGGATATCAATATGTTTAAATACATTTTTTAATAACCAGGTGGCAGCTTTTTCATTTTCATTTATTGATAGGTTACCATGGTATAAACAGTAGGCCCCCACACCCGTTTTTGATTTTACTGTTTGCCAGGGTAAAAAAACGGGTAAGAAACGGGTCTGGCTAAATAACTTTTCGGTAAAAAATTTTTGATCGGTTTTGCTTAAACACAGCAGGGGCAAATTTCTATCTATTTTATTTTCATATTTAATCAGCAACCTGCTTTCCTGTAAATAATATTGGCGTTTTAAAAAGTTTTTTTCAAATGCCGCCAGGTTGGCATAATACTGTTGTTCTATATTAAAAGGACGCAGGAAAATTTTTCTGCCGGCAAATATATTTTTATAAACAAGGTAACTGCAATGAACTCCTTCTATTAAAATAGGGTAATCATCTTTCTTCAATTCATCTATTAATGTGCTACTCATTCTGGAACTTACAATAAAGGGTAATTGTAAGGCAATTCCACTTACCGGCACTTTACGTTGATAATAATGAACGCTCTTACAAAATTGTTCCAGGTGTGGCTGTGGTTTTCGGTTTTTGGTAAAGCAGTGTAAATGGATTTTAATACCCAGGCTATGTAGCGACACAATACAGTTATAAATATCAATTACACCGCCATAGTCGGCAGGCCAGGGCACGTCATGGCTTATTATGTGTAAGTGCTTATCCAAAAATATTTTTATAAAATTGATTTAATTTAATTTCTTCCTGTTGCCAGTTTAGTACGTTCGATGCTTTGATGCAGTTTTGATGCAACTTTTCCCAGTATTCATTTTCATCAAGCAATTTATTTAAGGCGACTGAAATAGATTGTTCAGACACATCTGGAATTAAAAGAGCCACTTCATATTCAGCATTTATTTTATGGTATTCCGGGTAGTCAACACATAGCTGCGGAATGCCTGCATGCATATAATCAAAAAACCTGTTTGCCAAAGAATAATAGTTACTGTCACCATTATTTTCAAAGATTGTGATACCGATAAATGCTTTTTGGTTTATAGAACGGAGTGTTTCAGGAGTAAGCATACCATTAAAAATCACTTTATCTTCCAGCCCATATTTTATTACCAATGCTTTTGTTTGCTCCATAAAATTTCCATCACCACAAATAACTAATTTGGCAGGCACATTTCTCATGGCAGGCACCAGGGTTTCAAAACTTCTTCCTTCATTTACGGCTCCCTGGTATAAAATAAATTTTTCCCTGGTTGCTTTCGTAATAGATGGCTGTAGTAAGGGCATATTCCGTATCACTTCGTAATTTCGGCCATACTCATTTTGAAAAATATGTGCAATTGTTTCATTTACGGTATAGCCATATTGAAACCGGGGAACTGTTTTTCTCTCTATCCATTTCCAGGCTTTATAAATCCTGGGACGGCTTACCACTTCCTTCATTTCGCAAAACAACTCATGGGCATCATAAATACGTTTTACATTTTTAATTTTTGAAACCAGCAGGCAGGGTAGTATGGTATCTAAATCTATGGCACAAATCCCATCCATTTTTTTAAACAACAAGAATATAAATAACCTAAAATTGTACTCTGCATAAAATAACTTCCCTTTATTAAAAAAGCAGGCCAGGCGCTTTTGTTCAAATATTCTATCGGTTAGGGGTATCGAATTTTTCATTTTTCGTCCTACTAAAGTCACCCGGTAACCGGCTTCGGCCAGGCTATTACATATACGGGCCATCCGTTGATCATAACTTAGGTCGTTCGTAACTGTAAAGTATAGCCGGGCCAATCGTTTTTTTAGCAAATAAACTTAATTTATCTTAAAACAATGGATATCATCCCATCTATGCAATCCTAAGGCAACAACCTACCTATTATATTATTAATATTTTAATGAAAGTGCCGATAACAGGAACAGGGGCAGGAGGCGTATTAAATTTTCTTAAATTGGGTAAATTAATCGGTATTAAATCAAATGATTTCAATTATTTGTACTACTTTTGCAGCCAATTAATAAAAAGAATAAAACACACCGTTTTAAAAAACAAACAAATGTCGCATTTAACAATCGAAAAAAAAGCGAAGATTTTCAGTGAGTTTGGTGGAAAAGCCACTAATACCGGGTCTATTGAAGGCCAGGTAGCGCTGTTAACTGAGCGTATCAACCACATTTCTGACCATTTAAAAACCAACAAAAAAGATTTCTCTTCTCAAAGAGGGTTGATGATGATGGTTGGTCAGCGCAAAAGATTATTGAGTTATTTAAGCAAGCATAATCTTACCGGCTACAGGGCATTAATTGAAAAATTAGGCCTCCGCAAATAATTAAAACACAATTATGTAATTCATATCAATTCCCAACTGATTTATTTCTAATCGTTGGGAATTGCCCGTTTTACACATCAACTCATTTGCCGGTTATCATGCCGGCTTAAACTATTTTTATATGTCATTTTTACAAGCAAAATCAATTTCATTTGATATTGGTGAAGGCCGCACGGTTACGATTGAAACCGGTAAGCTTGCCCGCCAGGCAGATGGTGCCGTTACCGTGCGCCAGGGAAATTGTATTATTTTAGCTACTGTTGTAGCCAACAAAGAACCCAGGGAAGGCCAATCGTTTTTCCCATTGTCAGTAGATTACCAGGAAAAATTTGCATCAGCCGGGCGTATCCCCGGATCATTCTTTAAAAGAGAAGCCCGGCTAAATGATTATGAAGTATTGACGTCACGCCTGATTGACCGGGCACTCCGTCCTTTATTTCCCGATGATTATTTATGCGATGTACAGGTTTTGGTAAGCCTTATTTCTTCTGATGCAGAAGTAATGCCAGATTCTTTGGCCTGCCTTGCTGCCTCTGCTGCATTGGCTGTTTCTGATATTCCCATCCAGGAAATTATTTCTGAAGTAAGGATTGGCAGGGTAGATGGCCAAATGATTGTAAACCCCACTCGTAGCCAAATGGCTAAGAGCGACCTGGAGTTTCTTATTGCCGCTACCGATAAAAATATTATGATGGTAGAAGGCGAAGCCAAAGAATGCCAGGAAGAAGACCTGGTAAAAGCCATAGAACTGGCTCATACTGCCATAAAAAGCCATATTAAAGCACAGGAAGATTTAAGGGATTTGGTGGGTTCTGCTACCAAAAGAGAATATACAAAGCCTTACCGCAATGAAAGCCTCGATGAAAAAATCATTGCATTTGCAAAAGATAAAATGTATGCCATTGCATCTGCTGCTTCTACAAAACACGATCGTAGCAATGCGTTTGATGCACTTAAAACAGAATTAAAAGAATTCTTAGGCGAAGATTTACCTGATGAAGATAAAGCACTAATTGGCCATTATTTTGGCGAATTACAATACAATGTGGTAAGAGATATGATTTTGAACGACCGTAAAAGGCTTGATGGCAGGGGTACAGAAGATGTGCGCCAATTGGCCATAGAAGCAGATGTATTACCTTCTCCGCACGGAAGCGCTTTATTTACAAGAGGTGAAACCCAATCGTTAACATCCGTTACTTTAGGAACCCCTTTAGATGAATTGCTGGTAGAAAGCGCTCAAATTTCTAATTATTCTAAATTTTTCTTGCACTATAATTTTCCACCATTTAGTACCGGCGAAGTAAAAATGATGCGGGGTGTGGGCCGTAGAGAAGTAGGGCATGGTAACCTGGCAATGCGTTCTCTTAAGCAAATGATGCCCGGTGAAGATTATGCATATACCGTAAGGGTAGTAAGTGATATCCTGGAAAGTAATGGTTCCTCATCTATGGCAACTGTGTGTGCCGGTTCATTGGCTTTAATGGATGCGGGTGTTCCGGTAAAAAAACATGTGAGCGGCGTAGCGATGGGACTAATCAAAAAAGGTGAAAATTTTGCGGTACTTACCGATATCCTGGGTGATGAAGACCACCTGGGTGATATGGATTTTAAAGTAACCGGTACCCGGGATGGAATTTGCGGGGTACAAATGGATATTAAAGTAGATGGTTTAAGTATGGATGTAATGCGCCAGGCACTTGCACAAGCTAAAAAAGGCCGTTTACATATTTTAAATGCCATGTACGAAGTTGTTCCTGAGCATCGGCCAGATGTGAAACCACATGCTCCCCGTATGGAAAAAATAAAAATTGATAAAGAATACATTGGAGCGGTAATAGGGCCCGGTGGTAAAGTAATACAGGAAATACAAAGAGAAACCGGCACCACCATTAATATTGAAGAAGTAGGTGAGTATGGTGAAGTAAGTATTTTTAGTAAAGAAAAAGAAAGCCTGCAAAAAGCGCTCGACTGGATAAAAGGGCTTACTGCAGTTCCGGTGGTAGGTGATTCTTATGAAGGTACCATTAAGAGCATTAAAGAATTTGGTGCTTTTGTTGAATTCTTACCTAAAAAAGAAGGTTTATTACACATCAGCGAAATTAGCTGGAAGCGTTTACCCAGTATGGAAGGTATCTTTAAAGAAGGCGAAAAAGTAAAAGTAAAATTGCTGGAAGTAGATCCTAAAACCGGTAAATTTAAACTGAGCCGTAAAGCACTCTTACCAAAACCTGAACAAGCGCCCAGGCCAGAGTAAATTTCATAATAAAAAATGAACGCATCATAAATGGTTTAAACTCCGCAGAATTTCTGCGGAGTTTTTTTATTAGTAAATTGTACTCTTTAATTTATTCGTATGAAGTTTTTTTTCTTATCCATCTTATTATTGCTTTCAGGATTTGTGATGGCACAGCCCGCAATGGTAAAAACAACTGAAGGGATATATACCATTACAGCTTACGCAAACAATATCCTTAAAATTAAATACCTGCCCAAGGGATACCGGCATGATGAAAAAGTGAGTGATGCTGTTATAAAATCACCTCTATCAATACAATTTGCTTCTCAGCATATACCCGGCGATACGAGTTGGCTTTTTCATAAATTGAAAATAGAATTTAAAACAAACGCTGGTTTTACAATAGGAAATGTAAGGTTGCTTTCTACTTTTAATGAACCGGGTTACCGGGGTTTTAATTTTG
Organism: Niastella sp.; assembly: GCA_016710595.1. Classification (GTDB taxonomy): domain Bacteria; phylum Bacteroidota; class Bacteroidia; order Chitinophagales; family Chitinophagaceae; genus Ferruginibacter. The sequence continues at coordinate 383,254 of JADJVM010000008.1, read as the reverse complement.
CATTATCACCTGGTGAGAAAATTTATGGAGGAGGCGAAAGGGCGCTGCCATTGGATCGTAGGGGATACCGTTTTAATTTATACAACAATCCCTGGTATCAATATGAAGAAGGTGCCGATAACTTAAATTACTCTGTTCCGTTTTTCACCAGCAATCAGGGCTATGCTATTTTATTTGATAATGGTTCAAAAGGTTTTGCAGATATCGGTAAAACCAATGACCAGGTTTTCCAGGCAGGTTTTGTAAGCGGTGAACTGAATGCCTTTATCATTTTTGGCAATACCTATCCTCAAATTTTACAAAGCTACTTTAAGCTCACCGGCACCCAACCCATACCGCCCCGTTGGGCATTTGGAAATTTAATGAGCCGCTTTGGATATACCAGCCAGCAACAGGTTACATCCATTGCCTCACTAATGAGGCAATACCATATTCCTTTCGATGCTGTGATCTTCGATTTATTTTGGTTTGGCGATAGCATCAAAGGAACCATGGGCAACCTGGCATGGGTGAATAAAAAAAAATGGCCCGATCCTGCTAAAATGATAAGGGATTTTGCAAAGGATCATGTACAAACAATTTTAATTACAGAACCGCATATTGTGCAAGGTACGCTCAATGACCGGGCATCCAGAAAATACCAGGCGGTAGATAGTAGTGGCAATCCTTTTGTTATCCAAAACTTTTACTTTGGCCCGGCTGGTTTATTAGATTTATTTAGAAAAGATGCACAGGACTGGTTTTGGAAGAAACATATACTACAAATGAAAATAGGTGTACAAGGATGGTGGGGCGACCTGGGGGAACCCGAAAACCATCCGCCTGCCTTGCAGCATAATTTAAAAGACTTAGGTTTTCACCGTCTTTTTGGCGCCGATGAAGTACACAATGTATTTGGACATACCTGGACCAAAATGCTGTATCAAAAATTTGCTAAAGATTATCCCAATAAAAGATTGTTTAGTTTAAACCGAAGTGGCTTTGCAGGTACACAACGGTACAGTATTTTCCCCTGGAGTGGTGATGTAAGCCGGAGCTGGAGTGGATTAAGGGCACAACTTCCCATTATGCTGGGCATGAGCATGAGTGGCGTTCCTTATATTCATGCAGATGCAGGTGGGTTTGCCGGCGGTAAAGGAGATCATGAATTATATGTACGCTGGCTTCAGTTTGCTGTATTTACACCCATTCTCAGGCCGCATGGAACGGCTTTGTATAATATAGATCCCATGACCTTTAGCTTCCCCAGCGAACCTGCACTATTTGACGAGCCTTACCGCTCACAGGCCCGTAAAATTATTGATATGCGGTACCTATTTTTACCTTATAATTATACCATGGGTTATTTGCAGGCGGCTAAAGGGGAGCCATTGGTATCGCCATTGTATTATTATTATCAACATGATACTACAGCTTCAGCAATACTAAACGAGTATATGTGGGGCAAAAACGTATTGGTAGCTCCTGTATTGCAGCCGGGAGCAGATTCTGTTTCGCTTTATTTACCTGCTGGAAATTGGTTTGATTTTAATACGGCAAAAAAATATGCTGGCACACAACAATATACTATACCGGCAAATATTGAAGACCCCGGAAAAAATATTTTTGTAAAAGCAGGCAGCCTTATACCGGTATGGCAGCCCAAAGAGAATTTTATTTATACAACCACTGCAGGCTATGATGGCAGCGATATAAATTTATTATATTATCCTGCTGAGCAGGAAAGCCATGGGACCTGTTATTTGGATGATGGGCATTCTAAATATCCAACATCAGGCTTGCTGGAGTTTTATGGTAAAAGCGATGATGAACAAATGGAAATAAAAATAAAATCAGTTGGCAGTTTTCAAAAATCAGCCCACCGGATAATCCGTTTGCAGTTACCAACTTTGGATTTGCATAAAAATATTCAGGTATGGGTAAATGGAAAAAAGTTTAAAAATATCAGCCACACATATTTTAATCATCAAAAGGAATATTCATTTTATTCCCTGCCATTACATTATAATGGGAACCCGTTGCACATTGTAATAAAAATGAAAAATTAAGGATTCATGAAAAAATTTATTTCTTTGGTCATTAATAATGCAAATGAAACGGAGCGAAACATATTAATTGCATTTCTGAATGAAATTGGCTTTAATGGATTTGAAGAAACGAGCAAGCAATTATTTACTTCCATTGAAAAACCTGGGTTTGACAAAGAAGCATTAGAAAATATTTTAGAAAGGTTTCCCGGGGTTGAAGTTGCAATAGCAGAAGTAGAAGATAAAAATTGGAACCAGCAATGGGAATCATCTTTTGAACCTGTGCTTGTAGAAGATTTTGCAGCCGTAAGGGCAGTATTTCATAAGCCTGTTGAGCAGGTGCAGTACGAAATTATTATCACGCCAAGAATGAGTTTTGGCACCGGTCATCATGCAACAACTTATTTAATGATGCTGCAAATGAAAGAATTAAATTTTAAAGATACTACGGTTATTGATTTTGGCACGGGTACTGCAGTGTTGGCCATCCTTGCCGAAAAAATGGGGGCAACAAAAATAATTGCTATTGATAATGATGAGTGGGCGGTGAACAATGCATTTGACAATGTAAAGGAAAATCATTGTACGCATATCCAAATTCAGCAGGCAGAAACCATCGCTGTTACAGCAAAGGCAAATATCATTTTGGCAAATATTAATTTAAATATCATACTCCAAAACTTGCCTGCCATCATTCAGCATTGTGCAAAAAATGCTAAAATTATTTTTAGCGGATTATTAACAAACGATCTTCCAACGATACTACCTGCTTTGGAAAAAATTGGTATAACGGTTACTAAAACTACCAATCGGGATCACTGGGTTTGTTTGTTTTCATATTACAATTAATGGCAATTGAAGTAAGCTGTTTTGCTATCATTTATTTGTATATTTGCATACTTCAATTCAATTCATGATTACCAATGAGAGAGATTATTTTAATTATTTGCGCATATCTTATCGGTTCATTTCCTACGGCGCTTATTATCAGTAAAAAATTTTTTGGTGTAGATATCCGTGAATATGGAAGTGGCAACATGGGTGCTACCAATACTTTTAGGACACTGGGCTCCCGCTATGGCACCATGGTAATGCTCATTGATATTTTAAAAGGAATGCTTGCAACAGGGCTATATAATTTTTTACCTTATTATCTTGACAACGAAATTCAGCGTACCAATTTTATGATTGGGTTGGGCCTTGCAGCAGTAATAGGGCATGTGTTCCCCATCTTTGCAAATTTTAAAGGTGGCAAAGGGGTTGCTACTTTGTTTGGAATGATCCTGGCCATACAACCTATAGTTGCTTTAAGTTGTGTTGCAGTTTTTATGTTGGTACTTTTTTTAACAAGATATGTTTCATTAAGTTCAATACTGGCTGCTGCAATGCTTCCTGTATTTGTACTTTGGATATGGAATGAAACTGAAATCTTATACCGGATTTTTGCATTGCTGGTGGCTATTTTGGTAATTATAACGCATCAAAAGAATATTTTAAGGCTTTTAAGAGGAGTTGAAAGCCGGTTACCTATTTTTAAACATAGGGATCAACGAAAATCACAACGCCGGAGTGCTGATTAAGCATCTCATTGACTTTCTTTTTTAATTTAATAACCATTTACGAATATTTGGTATGCCAATTGTTTATAATAAACAATAAAACATAACCAGGATGAAAAAAATTCTAACATTATTTATCGCATCTGCAGTGATGCTTTCCTGTACAAGAAATGCAATTACGGGCAGGAACCAGCTTTCACTATTTCCTGAATCTACATTACAGCAAGAAGCTGTAACACAGTACCGGTCTTTCTTAAGTGAAAATAAAGTAATAAGTGCCAGTACCAGTAAAGATGCAGAAATGGTTAAGCGGGTAGGAACCCGGTTGGCAGCAGCCATAAAAGAATATTATACCAAACAAGGAAAAGGAGCCGCTTTAGAAGGTTATAACTGGGAATTTAACCTGGTAGATAGTAAAGAAATAAATGCATGGTGTATGCCGGGGGGTAAGGTTGTTGTATATACAGGTTTATTAGCCGTTACTCAAAATGAAGCTGCTCTTGCCATTGTATTGGGTCATGAAATAACCCATGCTATTGCCGGACATAGCAATGAAAGAATGAGCCAGGTAACCCTGGCGCAAGGCTTACAGGTTGCCGGAAATATTTTCACTCAAAATAAAGCCCAGGCAAATGCCATTTTTAATAATGTATATGGCCCGGCAGCACAGGTAGGGGTTTTACTTCCTAACTCCCGAAAACAAGAGTATGAAGCCGATCATTACGGGCTCATTTTCGCAGCAATGGCAGGCTATAACCCAAAAGAAGCGATTCCATTTTGGAAAAGAATGGCTGCAGCGTCACAAGGAAATGCACCCCCGGAATTTCTTTCTTCTCACCCTGCAGATGCAAACCGGATTGCGGAGTTAGAAAAACTTATGCCTGAAGCATTGAAATATTACAAACCTGGAAAATAGATTTTAAAAAATTATAATAACTCAATGTGCGCCGTAGTTTACGGCGCTTTTTTTTGTTTATAAAGCGGAAACCCCATATATTTTTCTTACCTTTGCAGTCCGTATTTATATTTTTTAACGAAACCAGTGAGTATTATGGCAGTACAACTTTTATCAGAAAAATTAGAAATTGGTACAGAGAAGAACATTTTAATTCAGGGTCTGCCTTCATCCATCGAAAAACAATTTGTAAAAGTTCCATTTGCTAAAAGTGTAACTCCCTTATTAAGAAGCCGCCGTATAGATTTTGCGCTTGTTTTCAGTATCAACAAAAAACAATTGGCCAATATTTTAAATGATGTAATTCCGGCCCTGGCTCCAAATTCTAAATTTTGGATCGCATATCCTAAACCAGCCGCAAAAATTGTGAGCGATTTATCTCACGAGTGTGATTGGGATTGCCTTTCTGAATTGGGCTTTACAGTAGAGCAGCATGAAAATTTAGATAGTGTTTGGACAGCAACCCGCTTTACAGCGATCGTTCCACAAAAAGCTGCAACAACTTCAAATGCTAAAACCATTCCTGAACTTAAACAAAATGGTACATTAAATACAAAGATTTCGGTTAAAGCCAATCATTTACAAACAGTTTAAGTAAAATGTTATTGAATAAGAAGGGGTAATTTAATTGCCCCTTTTTTTTATGGATAATGCGCAAGCTATTCCAACAAAAAAATACCCTGCTGAGACCAGCAGGGTATTTAAATTATAATTATTAATACTACTAATTCTTAACCAATTTAGTTCTTAAAATAGGTGCATTATTTTCTCCGGTAATAGATAATATATACATACCATTACCCAACCCGTGTGTAATCATTTTACGGCTTAAGCTTCCTTTGCTCAACATCCAGTTTTCGCTTAAAACTAATTTACCAGTTATATCATATAATCTTGCAGTAACATTTTGATTGCTTATGCTTACAAAATCTACATCAATATCATTTACAAATGGATTGGCACGTACAACTGCATCCGTTTTAGTAATAACAAATTTCACTTTAGCAGTAGTAGAAAAGGTAGAACTTCCTCCAAAATCTACTTGTTTAATACGGTATAAGTTTACGCCTTGCAAAGGTTTTGCATCGTACACCGAGTAGTTTTGAGTTGTATTGGTATTGCCCCTGCTATTTAATACCGCAATTACGCTCCAGCCATTACCATCAGAACTGCGTTGTATTTCATAATATTTATTGTTTACTTCAAAAGCAGTGCTCCACTGTACACTCACGCCATTTCCTTTTACCAGTGCATTAATGCTTAAGAAATTTACAGGCATCGGGCCTCCTTCAGGGCAATAATAAGCGCCAATATCATCAACTGCGAAATCATTACCACAACCGCCCACTTGTAAACTATTTAAGGAAACTCTAATATTTGTTACCTGGAAGTTCCCGGTAGTCGGTAATATAAAAGTAGAACCATATTCTAACCAAACTGGGTTATCGCTGGTAGGGATAAGGCCACCGGCATAAGGTGAATTGGTAAATGGAATCCAGTTACCATTTGCATCCTGGTATTCAGCAATCAAATTAAGATTTGCCAATAATGGATTTCCAAAACAGGCATAAGGTACATTGGCATTCATTGCATAATACCTGAAATAGTAACTACCTGCTGCAAAACCTACAGGGTTATTGATGGTATGGCTATAAAAGATTCCGGGAGCACCATTTACCACTAACATTCTTCCATTAGCATCGCCAGTGTGATCGGCAGATGAGTGCCACTCTATTTTTTGTTGGATATTATCTGCCAGCCGGTAAATTCCTTCGTCAAATAAACTGCCGGCAGGTGAATAAGTTAATACGGGAGTAACATCGGGGCTACTACCAATTGCACCGGTACCAAAAGTTTCATTAAATAATGTAACCGAGTTTGTGCAGGGTAAGTTTTGTGCCTGAGTTTGATTGAATGCAATAAGGCTGATAAATGCAATGACCATAAGTTTTGCCCGATATGCACGCATTAATAATGTAGATTTCTTTTTCATTGTAATGAAGTTTGAGGTAAATAAAAGCGGATATTCAAAATGAATATGGATGCATTGCGGCTTTATGAAAAGAAATTGGAGGTAAGAGGTCGGAATTGAGAAGCGTTATTCGGCAGGTATGGGATAAATTGAGACTACAAAACTAAAGTATAATTTTTTAATTCCAAAAATTACGAACAAAAAATAAAAATTGAATTCCTAAACCTCTTTTTCTATTATATAATTCAACGAGTTAGATTAAAATAGGGTAAATATTTTATTTTTTTTAAAAAAAACATTTTCAACTCTCAGTAATTTTACTATTTTTGTTCCAATTATAATCCACCATCTTTAGAAATCCCTGCCACAAGAGTATTTAAATAATCCTTATTATTTAAAATTTCATTTCCATCCTCCTTTGAATATTCCTACAATTCCTTAGAATTCCCAGGAAAATTGATTGCTCCCTAAACTTTCATTTCCCGCTTCTTTTCTGTGTAAAATCCGTATTTGATTCTATTATGCATTGCATATAAGATTCCCACTCCGATATATTTATGGTAAACCAACATTATTAAAACTAAATAATAAAGTTGTGAAAAAATTTTACCTCTTTCTTTTCGCTTCCTTCATTATGTCGGGCGTTTTCGCTCAAACGTATAAAGATAATATACTGTCAGTTGACTATGGTGGTGGCACCTGGTGCCAGGGTACCACACGGAATATTACCGTAGTCATTAAAAATACAGGAACCAAAACATGGAATACCAGTGGAGATGTTATAAACATTGGTTTAAAATGGAATGAAGATGCAGATTATGGTGCTGGCCCAAATAATATTCCCCGGATAAGTGCAGGAAATTTAGCGCCAGGCGATACGGGTACTTATGTGTTTCCTAATGTAAATGCTTCGGTTAATTTAGGCATTAATAATCTCCAGGTGGATGTTGTAAGAGAAGGGCATTGTTGGTTTGGGAATAATAATGGAGGATGCGGAAGTGGAAATGCTGTTTACCGTACTCCTGATATTACAATCCTTGCTGCTGCTACCATCAGCCTTACTTCGGCAGCAGGTACCAATGTGCAAACTCGATGTATAAATGCACCCATTACTGATATTACATATTTAATTGGAGGCTCCGGTACCGGAGTAAACTTAAGTGGTTTACCCCCCGGTATTTATGGCAATTACAATACCGGTACGCATGTTCTTACTATTAGTGGGGCAGCTACCTCACCCGGCACTTATAATTATACCATTTCACCACAACCTTGCACATACCCGGTACTTACCGGAACGCTTACCATTCATGCTTTACCCATTGCAACAGCAATTACAGGAGGTGCTGATGTGGTTTGTACAGGAACGCCTTCAGCAGCATTTACACATGCCACTGCGGGTGGTGTGTGGAGTGTTAGCAATGGCACCGGTGCTGCAATCATTAGTAACGGTGGCGTATTAACGGGCACTGCTGCAGGCGCCGTAACCGTAAACTATTATTTTTCTGATGCCAATGGTTGTTATAATACAAGTACCCGGATTGTTACGGTAACTGATTATCCTACAGGATCATTGTTAGTTACTGAAAATTCAGGCGCTGCAGCCAATGATAATATTATTTGTGCAGGAGGTTCAGTTACTTTCACGGTAACAGGTACAGCCGCTAATTATGATTTTAAAGTAAATGGGAGTACCGTGCAAAGCGGCCCGTCAAATGGATATACTACATCCTTACTTGCAACCGGAACACAAAATATTTCGGTAGTATTGAGTAATAATATTTGCCAGACAACTTTAGGGCCGGTTGCAATTACGGTAAACCCAATGCCCAATGCAACTTTAACCGTTTCTGAATCTTCAGGAGCCATCAATGATAACTCAATTTGCCCGGGTTCCCAGGTAATATTTTCAGCTATTCCCGGCAGCAGTAATTATAACTTTAAAGTAGATGGGATTTCTCAGCAATCAGGCGCATCAAGCAGTTATACAACTACTGCCTTAACGAATAATCAATCTGTAACAGTTGAAGTAACCAATAATGGATGTACCAGTATTTCTAACCCACAGGTAATTACTGTAAATAGTGTTCCATCAGGTGTTTTTACAGCAACCGAAAATTCAGGAGTCGCTGCGAATGACAATATCATTTGCCAGGGATCTTCCATTTTATTTACGGCGCCTGCATCATATAGCAATTATGAATTTATTATAAACGGGATCAGCCAGGTTTCGGGACCATCTAATACTTATTCAACAAGTGTATTACCAGTTGGTAGTTCTCCAGTAACCGTTATTGTAACAAATGCCAATGATTGTAATTCTACATTCGGGCCGATCAATGTTACAGTAAATGCAAACCCAAATGCCGGAACCATTACCGGAACATTCGAAGTATGTGAAGGCCTTACCACAACACTTTCTAATGCAGTGAGTGGCGGTGTATGGTCTAGTAGTAACTCAGGGATAGCTCAAATCAGCAACGGCGGTGTTGTTACAGGAATAAGCGGAGGAACGGTTACAATTTATTATACCGTTACTACCAACGGATGTGCAACCGTAGCTTCGCATAGCTTTACGGTAAACGCATTGCCTGCTGGTAATATAACAGCTACTGAAAATTCAGGTGTTGCAGCAAATGATAATATCATTTGTAGTGGCGCTGCTATTTATTTTTATGCTCCTTCAGGATATGCTAATTACAGGTTTTATTTAGGCGCTTTAGAAGTAGCAAATGGAGCCAGCAATGTTTGGGGAACCGTACTAGGAGCCAATGGCACCGTAACGGTAGAAGTTACTACCAATAAAGGTTGTATTAAAACGCTGGGCCCTATCAATATTACGGTAACTCCAAACCCGGTTTTAGCTGCCATTACCGGAACCGATAATGTTTGTGTAAACAATACCATTACATTGGCCAATAGTACCCCGGGAGGTGTTTGGACCTCGGCGAATACGGGCATTGCAACCGTAAATGCCGGCACCGGAACCGTAACGGGGATCAGCAACGGGGTAGCTACTATTTATTATACTTATACCAATGCACAAAATTGTGCAAGCGCCGTTTCGAAAGATATTACTGTAAACCCATTACCTGTTATTACACTTAACGGGCCCAATCCTATTTGTCCAGGCTCAGCAGGTAATGTTTACTATACTGAAACAGGAATGAATAATTACCAATGGGTAATAGTGGGCGGGGTAATTACAGGCGGAGGTACCAGCACAGATAATACAGTTACAGTTACCTGGAACCTAACCGGGACCAGAACCATTACTGTGAACTATACAAATGGAAATGGCTGTTCTGCAGCGAATTTTACAACCATTACCAGCGCCCCTTCTACACCAGCCCCGGTTTTAACTGGTCCAACACCAGTATGTTTAAACAGTACCGGAAATGTTTATACTACTGATGCAGGAAAAATAAATTACGACTGGAATGTTACGGGTGGTAATATAACAGCAGGCGGTACAGGCACCGATCATACGGTAACTGTTACCTGGACAACGCCGGGAACAGGTACTGTGAGTATTAACTATGCAGATGCCGGTACCGGATGTATTTCTGCCAATGCAACCGTAAAAAATGTATTGGTACATCCATTACCAACTGCAACCATTTCTGGAACTACTACGGTTTGCCAAAATTATACTGCACCTCAAATTACCTTTACAGGTAGCGGTGGCACCATACCATATACTTTTACATTTAACATAAATGGTGGAGGCTCTCAAACCATTACTACTTCGGTAGGCAGTTCGGTAACATATTATGTGCCGGTTTCTACACCGGGAGTCTTTAATTTTAACCTGTTACAGGTTTCGGATCAAACTTCATGCGGACAAAATCAACCGGGTACTGCTACCGTTACAGTAACAGCTCAACCGTCTGCTACCATATCTTATACAGGCAGTCCATTCTGTACCAGTTTGGCTGGTAACATTTCCGTAAACCGTACCGGTACTTCTGGCGGTACGTATAGCGCAACGCCTGCGGGTTTAACAATAAATAGTTTTACTGGCGCTATTACGCCATCAAGTTCTGCTGCCGGTACTTATACCGTAAGTTATACAGTAGCTGCAGCTGGTGGTTGTAATGTATATGTACAAACAACTTCGGTAACCATAACACAGGCCGTAAATCCGGCAACAGCCATTAGCTATCCGAATGGAGGAGCATTTTGTAAAAATAACGGGGTGCAAGCGGTTACTATTACGGGCACTTCCGGTGGTAGTTTTAGCGCTGTACCGGCAGGCTTAACCATTAATGCTGCAACAGGGGCTATTACCCCCGCCACCTCCCCAGCAAATACTTATACCGTTACTTATGCTATTGCAGCAACAGGAAATTGTGCTGCTTATAGTACAACCAAATCTGTAACGATAACTACTGCTCCCGTTGTAGAAGCAGGCACTAATTTTAATATCTGTTCTTCTGCCAGTAATACAAATATCACAGGTGGAAGCAGCGCTTCTAATTATAGCACGGTAACATGGAGCAGCAGTGGGTCTGCAGGAACTATCAGCAATGCAGGTTCATTAACACTCGCTAGCTACTCGCCATCTGTTGCTGATATTACAGCTGGATCTGTTACGATAACATTAACAGCGAATGGTAACGGGGCATGTGCTGCCGTAGTTGACACAAAAACTATTACCATCATAAAATCTGCCACAGTAAATGCAGGAAACGCTATCCCAACCTGTGTAGGTGCAGGCGCTGTAAATATTACAGCCGGTGCAACGGCTACTAATTATAGTGCTGTACTATGGAGTGGGGGTGCAGGTGTATGGACAAATGCCGGCTCGCTAACCAATGCCACTTATGCACCCACACCAGCAGAGCAATCTTCGGGTAGTGTAACACTTACCCTTACCGCTATTGGCAATAGCCCTTGCGGAAATGCTACTGATACAAAAACACTTACCATAAATGTTTTACCATTAGCGCCAACCGTAATAAGCAATAATATTGAGCTTTGTCAAAATTCAATTGCTTCAATGTCGGCTTCTGCATCCAGTTCACCGGGTAGCCAATCACAAAGTTCGGGTACCATTAATATTGCAATTCCACAAGCGACAGGTAATTCCACAGCTTCGGCACAACATGCTTTAAATATTTCAGGCATTCCGGCCACAGCGGTTATCAATACCATTAGTGTTAATTTTAATATCACTCATACTTATGATAAGGACTTAACCATTAATTTAAAAGCGCCTAATGGAAATAGATTAAACCTGGTAAATAAAAGAGGCAACAGTGGCAATAATTTTACCAATACAACAATAAACAATACATCCACCACTGCTTTAACAAATAATGGCGCTCCGTTTAACGGTGTCTTTGAACCCGATGCCAGTTCAAATCTAGCCATTGGTGGACAGGCAGCAAATGTTACTACATTCAATGGATTGATGAGCGTACCCAATGGTAACTGGACGATAATGGTCCGAGATAACAGTGCAGGGGATTATGGTACACTTAATAACTGGTCTATAACCATTACTTATACGGTAACCAACCCGGTAGATGTAACATGGTCGGCTTTAACCGATTTATATACCGATCCTGCTGCAACAACGCCCTATACAGGTACTGTACTGCCTACGGTATATGTAAGCCCTTCCAATGGTGGAACCATCATTTATAATGCAACTGCAACAAATGCTTTTAGTTGCAGTAAATCAACACCGGTTACGGTAAAAGCAAATCCATTACCTACGGTAACACTCACTGCCGATTATTGCAGCGTACCTGGTAAAGTAAGGATCACGGCAACAGCTACACCCGGTGTATCTTATCAATGGAGTGATGGTACGGGTGGAACTTTTATTGACGTAGATGAAGCAGATGATTATTATTGTACCGTAACCACAGCAAAAGGTTGCCAGGCAACGGCATCTATCAGCGTGGCGCAGGAACTTGTTGTAAATGGCGACTTTTCTGCCGGGGCAACTGGTTTCATAACGGGTTACAACTGGGTTCCGCTTCCGACACAAATACCAAATGGTAGCCCCGGCAGAACCGATGGTTTATGGCCGGAAGGTACTTATGCCGTAAATTCAGATGCGCATTTATACCATAATTTATTTTATGGTAAGGAACATAGTACACCGGGACAAACCGGTAATTTCTTAATGATAAATGGTAAAACCACAGATAATATTACCATTTGGGAACAAACGGTAAATGTGAAACCCAATACTGATTATTATTTTAGCGCCTGGGGAATGAATTTAAACCCTGGTTCGCCAGCTCGTTTACAATTTGAAGTAAATGGCCAAACAACAGGTACCATTGCAGAACTTAGTATTGCGCCTAAACCAACCAGCTATGGCCAGGTAAATATCAATAACTGGGTAAGATTTTATAGTAACCCAACCTGGAATTCAGGCGCTGCAACAACTGCAACGATACGTATTGTGAACCTTAACACAGATCCGGGAGGTAACGACTTTGGTTTAGATGATATATCATTTGGTACCTTATCTACTTTTATTAAAGGTCCTAATGTTGCCAATACTGATAATCAGCAAGTGTGTATTGGTACTCCTATAGATGATATTGTGTACCAGGTAGGCACCGGAGGAACAGGTCCTTTAGTAACTGGGCTACCCCCCGGAGTTAGTTCTACATTTAATGGTGTTTCTTTAACCATCAAAGATGCACCTACAGCACCCGGTACATATTATTATACCGTTACTACCCAGGGAAGTTGTAACCCATCAGTAGTTACAGGGGTAATAGAAGTAAAACCTGATGCAACCATGAGCCTTACTTCGGCTAATGATGTACAGGATATATGCCAGGACAATGCCATCAGCCCCATTACTTATACCATTGGCGGTGGTGCTACCAACGCAACACTTAGCGGTACTTTGCCTACCGGCGTGCAAGGCAATTTTAATGCAGGTGTCTTTACCATCAGTGGTACAGCAACTCAGGCAGGAACCTTTAATTATACAGTAAATACAACAGGTACTTGTATGCAAAAGAATATGAGCGGAACCATTACGGTTTCGCCAACAGCCATTGCTGGAAGTGTAGCGAATAAAAGTATTTGTAGTGGTGCATCTGGTACATTATCACTTACAGGTTCTTCCGGAAATATTATCCGTTGGGAATATTCAACGGATGATGGCGGAAGCTGGAACCCAATAGTAAATACAGGTACATCACAAGCTTACAACAATATCACACAAACAACAATTTATAGAGCTGTTATTAAAAATGGATCCTGTCCCGAAGTGTATTCTGCAGGAGGTAAAGTGGGTATCCATAATTTGTGGTGGGGTAAATACAGCACTGACTGGAATTACCCATTAAACTGGAGCGATGATGCCGTGGCCTCAGCAAGCCCTTGTCCTACTATTGTAATTCCGGTAGTAGTTCCCGGTCATTTTTATCCCGCTGTAAATTCAGGTTTTATATCTGCCACCAATATAGATTTAAAACCCGGCGCCAGCCTGTTATTAACGAATGACGCTATATTAAAAGTTACAGGCAGCCTCATTGGTAATGGATTTAATTTACTTGATGGTGTTTTAGAATTAAATGGAACAACTCCACAAACCCTTCAGGGAAATTCATTTGTAGGAAATACCATTAAGAAAATTACCGTATCAAATAATGTAACGATTGATGGCAGTGTTGGTAGCATGGTGAATGTAACCCATGAATTGGAGTTTGGTTCTGTTACCAATAAAACCATAACTACCAATGATAACCTTACACTGAAATCTTCTGCAGCATCAACGGCAAGCCTCGGAAAAATAAAGAATAATAATACCGTAAGCGGAAATTCAATTGTAGAAAGATACATACCCGTAGGAAGAAAATGGCGCTTCTTAAGCATCCCAACCCAAACAGTGCAATCCGTAAAAGACTCCTGGATGGAAGGAGCTACTTCAGAAGCAATGAATCCCAATAGCGGTTTTGGTACCCAGATTACCAGCCATTTCGGTAATGCAATCGCTTTAGGATTCGATTCCTATTCACCCGGCGCTCACAGTATGAAAACCTGGAATGAGAATAGCCAATCTTATATACCACAGGCAAATACCAGCCTGGGTATTAACGAAGAGCATGGATATATGCTCTATGTACGTGGCGACCGTTCTTCAATACCTTCTTCTTATACCGCAACGGCACCTGTATTAAGAACCAAAGGGCCATTAAAAATGGGAAATTATAATATTAACTTTACAGGGCTGCTTTCAAATCAATTTGTAGCAGTAGGTAATCCTTATGCTTCTGCCATTGATCTCAGAAATATCAGTAAATCAGCATCAGTATCAGATATCTATTATGTATGGGATCCTAAGTTGGGCGGCTCTTATGGATTGGGTAATATGCAAAAGATCATCATCACTGGGGGTAGTTACCAAATTATTCCGGGTGGTGCAAGTTATGCAACTGCTACCGGGCCCAATATAGAATCAGGCTCTGCATTCTTTGCCCAAACAGCATTTGCAGGAAACGGATCAATCGGCTTTACTGAAGATTCTAAAGTATCGGGTAGCAGGGAAGTATTGCGCCAGGTACCGGGCAGTAACCCACTTATAAAAGTGATATTAGAAACCGATGAAGCAAGTACTGTAAGTATTATTGATGGTGTATTGATTGAATATCATGAAACATTTAGTAACCTGGTAGATGGAAAAGATGGCATCAACATGGCGGGTAACAATGAAAACCTGGCCATTAAAACCAATGGCAAATTATTATCGGTTGATAGACATGCCCCGGTTACTCGTAATGATACCATTTACCTGAACATGTCCGGTATGCGTGCCCGCAATTACAGGTTTACCATTGATCCTGTCAATATGGAGCAACCCGGTTTGCAGGCATGGCTCATTGATAACTTTACACACAGTTCTGAATTAATTGATTTGAACAGTGGCTTGTCTTACAATTTTACTGTAAGCAATGCATTAGGAGCTGCATCGGCTGATCGTTTTAAAATTGTATTTAAAACTGGCCAGGTGGCATTGCCTGTAACTTTTACCGGTATCAGGGCAACAAGAAACAGCGACCGTACCATACAGGTAAACTGGACGGTACAAAGTGAAATAAATATTGATCACTACGAAGTAGAAAGAAGCGCTGACGGGATTCATTTTTCAGGCATTCTTACCCATGCAGCACAAGGCCTTAGTGATTATCGTAAAACTGACCTGGGCCCGGCATCAGGCGATAATTTCTATCGCATAAAAGCAATCAGTACAGATGGCCAAATTCAATACAGTGCCATTGCAAAAGTAGCTGCAGAAAAAATGGAAACTGCTATCACAGTATATCCAAACCCGGTTAAGAATAAAACGATGAATTTAAATTTTGATGGATTGCCAAAAGGGAATTATAATCTTTTGGTAACAGCAGCAGATGGTAAAACTGTATTTACCAACACTGTATCATTATCCGGAAAGGGTACCAAATCTATTTTACTCAGTAAGGCAATGGCAGCAGGCATGTACAGTGTGAGTGTAAAAAATATAAATGGTGAAACATTAATGCAAAGCAAGGTAATTATCGAGTAAATATTTTTTTAAGAGTAGAAATAAACTGGAGTAAAAAAAATACTCCAGTTTTTTTTTATATGAAATATTCATGTATCTTCATTTATGTCCATATATCCTTTGTAATACGCCTTAAAATCGAATAAGATTTTTTCTTAGGCAATACTCCTATCATTTATCAAGCATATTATTTCACTGTGAGGTTTACTGTGCCTTGCATGAAATCAACACCTTTTTTAAAACGCTAAACTGCGCACCTATGTTTATTTCTACTCAAAAAAAAATTAATAACAAGGCTGTTATTTACCAATTTATTTTTGGATTTTTTTTAATGATAGCCGCATGTTTACCAGTAAACGCTCAAACAACATATACCCTTACGGTGAACCAGGCCGGTAGTAATTGGTATTATACATTCCCATGCGATGTTACTTCTGCAACGGTAGAAGTGTGGGGTGGCGGAGGTGGAGGAGGTTCTGCTCAAAGTAGTGGAGCCAGGGCAGGCGGTGGTTCGGGTGGTGCTTATACCAGGGGTATTATACCTATTACAGCAGGAACAGTTTACAATATTACAGTAGGTGCAGGTGGTGCCAGTGCAACAGATGGAGAAGCCAGTTCTTTTAATACAGCAGCCACTATAATGGCCATTGGTGGTAAGGCTGGCCAAAGTATAAATACATCCAACACCCAGGGTACGGGAGGTATTGCACCCGGTACCGGGAATGTGAATACAGGTGCAAGCCCACAAAGTTATTATGGTGGTAATGGTGGCAATGCAACCAGTGGCGGTAGCGGTTACAGCGGCGGTGGTGGTGGTAGTGCCGGTAATGCAAGCAATGGCAATAATGCGGTGGCAGGTACCGGTGGTGCTGCAGTTGCCAGCGGTGGCGCTGGTGCGAATGGTAACAATAGCAACGGTGCAGGAAATGCAGGTAGTAACCCCGGCGGTGGTGGTTCTGGTGGCAGGGCCGGAAACGGCACTTTAAGGGCAGGAGGTAATGGAGGTGATGGTCAAGTGGTTATCACTTTTACCACAAGTTTACCTTTATATTGTGCGCCTGATATTACGTTTTCAATTGAACCTATTACATTGGTTCAATTTGCGGGTATAAATAATACTACACCCAACACATCTACCTATCCTTCAGAAAGTTTTTGCTTTACAGCTAGTGTAAACCCGGGTACTAGTTATCCTATTACATTAAAGGGGAATACGGATGGAAATTTTACAGATTATTTTACTGTATTTATTGATTGGGACCATAATGGCGTTTTTAATAATACCACCGAAAGGTATGATATTGGTACTATAACCAATTCTACCGGGTCAGATGCTATTACCGCAACCAATAACATCCTGGTACCACTGGGTGCAACCACAGGCATTACTGCCATGCGGGTGGCAAAACGGTTCAATGCGTACCCAACCGATGCCTGTACTGATATTGTTTTTTGGACAGTTTGAAGATTACCAGGTAAATGTATTGCCTTTACCGGCATGTAGTGGTATGCCGGCAGCTTCTACCACAATAAGTTCTGCTAACCCTGTATGCTCAGGCATTAATTTTACTTTATCACTAAGTACTACATACTCTTTTAGTGGCATTACGTACCAATGGCAAAGCGCCGATGATGCTGCTTTTACTGTAAACCTTGCCAACCTCGGTACGGCATCTACACAAGTTACCAGCCAAACAACCAATAAATATTACCGTTGTCTTATATCTTGCGGTGCCAATACACGTACTTCAACTTATATTTATATTACTACTTCAGGTACCTGTTATTGTATTCCTACAGTAACAAACAAAAACACCTATTTTTCAAATGTTACTTCTCAATCTGCACGTACCAATTTTAATAATACTACCGGAAAAAATGGCTATGCGGACTATTTTGCGACCAAGTCCTGTAGCGCCATGGCAGGAGACATTATACAATTTTCTGTGACAATTGCCGGCGGTTCAGCAGGTGTAGCTATTTATGTAGATTGGGATAATAACGGTACTTTTATTCCTTCAGAACTCATGTTCACTTCTGGTGCATATTTGCTTACGGGTACAACCAATTTTATACCTATGCAAATCCCAACCGGAGTATTGCCCGGGGATTACCGAATGAGATTTGTGGTTGATTACTTGTCAACAAATCCGGATGCCTGCGTTTTAGCAACTGGACTACGTGGTGAAATGGAAGATTATAAAATATCAATTTTATCTTCCTGGTCTTGTAATACTATTCCATCTACTTCGGGTTCGCATAAAAACAATTACAATATCACTCAAATACGGTTTGAAGGAACTTTGAGCGATCCTGCGCCTAATAATACAGGGGTTGGTTTGTCACTTGGTTATTCTGATTATACCGGGTTAGCGGCAAAAGCATCCCAGGAACAGGGAGAAGGTATTAACGTGGTTACAACTGTTACGAACAGGAGCGAAATAGCTGCCTGGGTAGATTGGAATAAAGATGGATATTTTGACACCCGCTCAGAACAGGTTTATATGTCAGAAAATGTGGTTTTTAATTCAACTGTTTTCGGTTTTCAAATACCATTGGCTACCGTACCCGGAAATTATAGATTAAGAATAAGGTCTTATAATTGGGCAGACGATTTGGATGCACCTTATGCCACAATTTATCCATGCGGCGATTATCATAATGGTGAAACCGAAGATTATTTATTTACGGTATTACCCCGCTGTAATGCACGTATTGCATCAGTAGCCGGGCAAACAAAATGCAGTAGTACAGCGGTCAGTTTCAATTTATCGGCCACTGCAACAAATGGCAGCACTTCTTTTAAATGGTACAATGCAGAAACCCTTGGCACTTACCTGGGCGCAACAGGTGCATCAGGTATGCCGCCTTCTACTACATATAATACAGCAGCAATAAATACAACTACTACCTATTGGGTTACGGCAGTGGGTTTAAATTCATTGGGCGCTGCCTGCGAAACGCCTGTACGGGTGCCGGTGGTAGCATTATTAAAACCGGTTCCGGTACTTAGTTTTTCACCCGCCAGCCCGATTATTATTTGTGGTGATGGCGCCGGTGTAAATACTACAGCTACCGCTTCTACAGAAATTGCATACCTCATAAATGAAGATTTTGAAGGGGGTAATTTGGGAGCCTTTACCGTAAATACACCGGTAGCATTGCCCAATGCTGTAGATATGCAATGGCAAAACCAAACCAGTGTGTATGTGCCGTCGGTAACGAACTCATGGAAACCAGCCATATCATCCGGTTTTGGAACCAATAAATTTATTTATTCAGTATCTGAATTATTAGATGGGGATTTAACGACCAGGCTGGTTTCAGGAGTATTAAATTCAAACCAGTTTACAAACCTTACTTTAGAGTTTGATATTTATTATTCACATTATTATACCGATGGCAATAATTCAAATGGAGGATCGGGTGTTGATACGTTAAGTGTACAGGCATCTTCAAACGGAGGTACCACCTGGGGAACATTGGCAGTGTACAATGCCGACCAGGGTTTTGCAACAAAATTTAAACATATTGTAATAAACTTGCCTGCCGGTTATTTGAACTCCAATAATTTAAAATTAAGATTCATTTATGACGCTGATTGGGTGCATGGTGCAGCGCTGGATAATATTAAATTGTATGGTGAAAAATCGGTTACCACCAATTACGCATGGACGCCTGTATTAGGAAATACGGGTGGTAATATGTTTACCGATCCTGCATTTTCAATGCCATACAGCAGCGGAAGCATACCCAACCTGTATATAAAACCTACAGGGCCACAGGTGACTGCCGGCACTGACCTGGTTTTCCAGGCTTCTGCCACATTAAGTAACGGTTGTGCCGTTACGGGTAATGTAACTGTAAAAATTGCACCCAATACCTGGTTGGGCAATACGGCCGACTGGCATACGCCATCAAACTGGTGTGGCGGGTATGTACCCTTAGCAACCACTTCTGTACTGATACCGGCGGGTGTACCTTATATGCCAGTAATTTCTGCGGCTGCAACCTGTAAGTATATCATCATTGACCCTACTGCTTCACTGGAAGTAGATAATACCGGTAGCTTTAATGTAAAAACAGACATGGTAAATAATGGGGACCTTAACAATAAAGGAAGGATTGAATTGAATGGAACCGTATTACAAAATTTCCCCGGCCCGGGTACCATATCTAAAATGAAAATTTTAGAAATAAATAATAGCGGGCCAGGTGTAAAGATCAATAAGAGCTTTAGTATAGATTCTGCACTATTATCTACTCAGGGCCAATTTGACCTGGATAATTTTGATGTTACCATACGATCCACTTCAAATAATACCGCCAGGGTAGGCCCGGTAGCCGGAAGCTTTCATTATGGAACTGGACGTTTTATAGTAGAGCATTTTATAAAGACACCCCGCAAATGGCAACATCTATCTACACCCAGTAACACGTTACAATCCATAAATGCTGCCTGGCAGGAAGGTATGGCACCGGGAAGCAATACACAAACTACACCGGCAGGATATGGCACCCAGATTTCTACTAAATTACCTGGAGTGCCTACTTTGATTGGTTTTGATTCCTATTCACCGGGTGGGCCCAGTATGAAATCCTGGAATGTAGCTACTCAAAGCTATGATGCACCAGCCAATACAACCCTTGGTATTGCAAATCTTTCTGGCTATATGATATTTGTAAGAGGCGACCGCACACAAGTAGGAGCAGCCGGTAATTCTACTACCACATTACGCACCCGTGGTCAATTATTTACCGGTACTCAATCAGCAATTACAATACCGGCAGGCAATTATGTATCATTAGGCAATCCTTATGCTTCGGCATTGGGAATGGATAATTTATTGCCGGCATCAGCCGTTCAATCCTTTTATGTGTGGGATCCAAACTTAGGAGGCATTTTTAATATAGGCGGCTTCCAGGTATTTACAAAAGTCGGTAGTGATTGGATACCTACACCGGGTTCCGGCAGCTACGATAAGGTAACAGGATCGGCTATCTATGATTCAAGCTATATTCCATCGGGCCGTGCATTTTTTGTAAGAGGAAATACAACCGGCAGTTTGTCATTTAAAGAATCAAATAAAGCAAGTGATGAACATGTTGCATCTTTTACATCAGGTAACCCACAATTACTACGGCCCACTCTCTATTTGAGATCAGCCGGAGAACTTACAATGGTAGATGGTGTGATGTTGCATTATGAAGATGGCTTTAATAAGGATATTGATAATTATGATATCCCTAAGTTTGATAATATTTCAGAAAATTTAAGTATCCTGGTAAAAGGGCAACCTTTTGCAGTAATACAAAATCCTCCGATTAGCAAGGATGATACGGTTTACCTGAGTATGGCTGCCTGGAAACAACATGCCTATTCCTGGAATATTAATTGTATGAATATGGATGCAACCGGAAGAGAAGGATGGCTGATAGATAAGTTTACACAAATGCACATCCCGTTACAACTTGACAGGGAGAACATGTATGATTTTGAAGTAACCGCATCTGCTTTATCGAGAGCTGCTGATCGGTTTATGATTGTATTTAAACAAGCCGGTGTAGTTCCTGTGAGAATTGTAAGTATTGAAGCACATGCTGTAAATGCCGGTAAGAATGCAGTAAATTGGGTTACTGAAAATGAGGTACAATTACAACGGTACGAAGTAGAACGCAGTAATGATGGCATTCATTTTGTGAACATCCATGAAAAAGCGCCATTGAATAATGGTGGCCGGAATACCTATGCTGTGTTGGATGAACAAGCGCCAAATGGAGTTTGTTTTTACAGGATAAAATCTGTAGATGCTGATGGAGAATTTTCTTATAGCGCCATCGTAAAAGTAGTTTTAAAAGGAACAGGCGGTTATGTGAGCATCGTGCCCAACCCTGTAAAAAATAAGAATTTCAAACTGAAGATCGAACAGGTACTTCCCGGTAATTATACTTATACCCTGGTGGCGGCAGACGGCAAAATCGTTCTGAAACACGATATTCAGATAAATGATACTAATTACCAGGAAGTTATAAAAATTGACCAGTTTTTAGCCAGTGGTTACTACACTTTTTACCTGTATGATAAATTGGGTAAAATTGAAGAAATACCACTAATAATTGAATAAAATGGAATGATAAAAAATTACCTCTTTATTAAAATATGGAGGTAATTTTTTTTGATTTAGAATTAAGGAAAAAAAATCGTATAATTGAACTCAGATTTCATTCTTACCCACTGAAATGAAGGATTCTTTTTCTATGTAGCTCTCCAAAAACTAAAATTGGTATTATCACTTTTTTGTATCATTAATTGAGAATGAAAAAAATTTTATTCTTCATTTTTATCTTTTCATCTGTGTGGGTGAATGCGCAGGTAGCAACGAGTTATACCTTTTCGCAGGAAAATGGAACATATACTCCGCTTATTGCAGCATCCGGCACCACACCTGCCGATCCTTTCCCGATGATATGGGACGATATGGCCTATACAGGTTACACACTTCCCTTTCCATTTTATTATAATGGTACCGTTCATCCCGCAGGTACCATCATAGGGTTAGATACCGATAGCTGGATTTGTTTTGCACCAACAACCATGACGGGACCATTTTTTGCCGGCTCCTGGATATCATCAGTAAACTCAAGCGGCGCTTATTTATGGGGTACTGCCAATAATAATGGTTTTGCAGGGTTTAATATGGATGTAATGCACCAGGAGTTTGATAATATTACGGGTAATATCACAGCGGGAAATAGAGTTGTTAGCGGTATCAGTGGGGCTGAGTTTACCAATTTACGAATCGGTACCCGGCTGGTTTCATCAGAAATTCCAGACGGTACGGTTATTACAGCGATAGGAGCAAATAATTTTACAATGAGTGCAAATGCATTGAGTACGGGTTCAGATGTAAGTATTACACCCGCTTCCAGCATATTTGCACTTACCCGTGGCACAGCGCCAAACCGTGAGTTTGTAATTCAATGGACGCAGGTAAAAAAATATTATGCCAGTGACTTTGATAATATCAGTTTCCAAATGATTTTGAGTGAAAGCGGGGGCGTATCGGTTTTACAAAAATTAAAAGTTGTTTATGGCCCTATTAGTACAATATCTGCCATAGATGTAAAAGTACAAGTAGGATTGAGGGGGAATAGTAACTTAGATTACAATGCCAGGAAATCTACAACAGGTGATTGGTTGAATACGGTACCGGCAACCAGCCCTACCAATGGCGTTATTTTTAATAACATGAATGAGCCGCCCGTGGGTTTAACTTTCATCTGGACGCCGGCTTGTAATAGCCTGGGCAGTACGGGTTCATTAACCGGAACTGTTTCGGTATGCCCGAATGCCAGTTATACTTATACGATGCCACCTGTTGCAGGTGCTACTTATTATAAATGGAGTTATACCGGAACGGGTGCTGTATTTAATGATATTACAACCAGCCCTACCAATGATATACAATTTTTAGCAACTGCTACTTCCGGCCAGTTGCTGGCAACTCCCTATAATCCATGTACACCGGGAGATATTGCTGCTATCAATATCACAATTAAATCTGTAATCCAGGCTAGTATTAATTACCCGGGAGCAGGAGTTTATTGCAGTAGTGATCCTGCCAAAAATGTGACACTCAGCGGGCCGGGTGCAGGTACTTATACCGCAAGCCCTGCGGGTTTATCAATTAATCCTGCTAATGGACAAATTATCCCGGCTACCAGTACCCCGGGGATTTATGTAGTTTCATATAATTATACCAATAATGGATGTAATGCAGAATCCACAGACAGCATCACCATTAAACCGATCATCAATGCCATTGCTACTGCCGGGCCTGCCCGGATATGTAACGGGGGCAGCGTACAATTACAGGCAACCAGCAATGCTTTATATACGGTTGCAGCGGCAACGTATAGCGTAATGACGCCATCAGGATCGCCCACCGTAATTTGGAATGGAAACACAGATGAAGCCATATCATCTGCCATTACATTGCCTTTTTCATTTTCATTTTTTGGCCAATTGGTTTCGCAGTTGTATGTAAGTACAAATGGTTATATCAAATTTGGGAACGTAGGTACTTTTAGCAATACGCCGCAGTTTATTCCCGATAAAAATGATCCCAATAATATCATAGCACTCGCCTGGGCGAACCTGGCAGTAGATCCTGCCTATAACCCCGGCAGTACCGTTAGGTATTTTACAAACGGTGTATCGCCAAACCGGGTTTTTGTAATTGATTATATTAACCTGCGCTTCTCCGGTTCGGGGCCGGGCCAAAATATTACCGGCCAGATAAGGTTGTTTGAAAATGATAAGCATATTGAGATTCATGCTTCGCAGATAAAAGATAACAACACCGGTATTTTGAAAACGATGGGGATTGAAAATAACACCGGGCTTGGAGCATTTGCCCCACCGGGGCGCAATATTGGTAACTGGAATATTACCAGCCCCGAAGCATGGAAATTTATACCATCCACAGTAAGTTATGTGTGGAGCCCGGCTGCCGGGTTAAGCAATCCGAATATTGAAAATCCTGTTATAACGAGTTTAACTACTTCTGCTACCTACACGGTACAAGTAACTGATGATGCCAGCGGTTGTGGAGGAAGCAACAGTATAACAATACCATTTTATAATGCCACGATTACGAATACAGCAGGAGCAGAAAAATGTGGATTTGGAACACTTACTTTAACGGCATCCGCTTCATCAGGCGCATTAATAAGTTGGTATGATGCTATTACGGGAGGTAACCTGGTGGGGCTTGGCGAAACTTATACTACGCCTACCATCTCCAGTGCCACCACTTATTATGCTACGGCAGAAGCAGACCAGGCAGGCCAGGTAACATTGGGAAATGGCAATACCATTGGCCAGGGTTATGAATCTCCTTTGTTTCATGTATTTGGTGGCCAGCAAAGCCAGTATCTCATTAAAGCATCCGAATTACTAAACGCAGGATTAAGAAGCGGAAATATTACCGAATTGAGTTTTTATATACCGGTATTATCAAATGAATCTTACACTGGTTTCTCTATTTCATTAGCCGGCACCAATGTACCGGATATGAGTGGTGGCTTGCAGAACCCTGTCTTTACAAACGTATTTTTGCAACCGGTATATAACCCTGTACAAGGTAAAAATAGTTTTACATTTTCAACTCCTTTTGCCTGGGATGGGATTCAAAACTTACTTATAAAAATTTGTTGGAGTAATAATAACAGCGGCGGCATTACAAACTATGTATTGGTAGATGCAACTGCATATTTATCCTGTGCCTATTATGTAGGTAATGATCTTACGGCAACTGATATGTGCAGCCAAACCACGGCAAATGGAATCCTGTCTTTAAGGCCGCAATTTTCAATAACCGGTAATATGAGTGCATGCCGGTCTACACCGGTTGCAGTGCAAGCCACCATTAATCCGCAACCATCTGAGCTGGGCCTTGACCCACATTCTTATATTGTATGTAGTGGTACGCCACAGGCATTGATAATACCCGGCGCAAAATATATAACGGGTACTTTCCATCCTATATTTACAGATAATTTTGAAACATTTCCCTCTCCCAATTTTGTGGCATCGGGAGCAAAAATTATCCCTGCAGCAAACAATACTTATTATGCTTCGGGTAGCCAGTCTGTTTGGCTAAAATATATAGATGGTGCAACCAATCTTACCAGTAATAACAATGCCTATGTGATGCAGAACAATTTTGATATGAGTACTTATGGTGCGGCGCAGTTAAGCTTTTCACATATTTGTGGTTTAGAGGACCCTGTAAATGCCTTTGATGCAGGATATGTACAATATTCAAATGATGGTGGGTTAAGTTGGTATAATTTTGAAGATTCTACTTATTTGGGATCGGGGTCGCTGGTAACTACTGTAAATGGTGCCCCGGTAACAGGTGTTGTATTTTCATCTAAAAGTTATCCTGAATGGGCGGCTGCATTTTATAGTACATCTGCTACGCCCGGTACTGCCCCCGCAACAGATATGTGGAAACAGGAACTTATCCAAATTCCGGCATTTGCAATGACCTCACAATTCAAATTACGGTTTGTAATTACAAACGATGCGGCAGTAGCCTACTATGGATGGCTTATAGATAATTTACAAATAAAAGCATATTCGCTAGCACAGGCACCTGTCACCTGGACGCCGAATGGTATTGGTTCGGGATTGTTTACAGATGCCGCCGGTACCATTCCATATTTTGGAACCCCGGCTGTTACGGTATATGCACAACCATCTGCACCCACTACTTATACCGTACAATCGAGTGTGAGTGGTGCCTGCGGTGTACAAGACACAGCCTATGTGCTGATAAAACCATCCAATACCTGGTTAGGATTAAATACGGTGTGGACCGATCCGCAAAACTGGTGTCCCGATGTGCCCACCCCGGTATCTGATATCCTGATACCCAATGGAGTGGATTTTTACCCGGTAATTACCAATACGGTTCCTACGGTACATAATATAACCATACAACCTCTTGCAGAACTGGCCATTGAAGAAGGAGCTGTGTTTAATGTGTATGGCGACTTCATAAATGCGGGTACCGTTAGCAATGATGGCACCATTAGTTTAAGGGGAAGCCAACCCCAGCTTTTTCCGGGCAAAACTGGAAACCTGGCAGCTATGAATATCTTAGAGATTGCCAATACTGCAGGTGGGGTAAAACTGGATACATCGGTTTATGTTACGGGTGAATTAAAACCTACATCTGGCGTTTTGAATTTAGATAATTATGATTTTACGTTAAAATCACTTTCATATACTACTGCAAGAGTATCAGCATTGGGTACCACAGCGAATTTTATGTACGGTGATGGCCGTTTTATAGTGGAGCGCTATATTAATGCCGGCCGCAAATGGCGTTTTCTTTCAGTGCCGGTCGTAGGTGATCAAACGATCAACCAGGCATGGCAGGAGGCGGCAATAAACACTTTAGATGATCCTAACCCGGGATATGGAACACAGGTAACTTCAAACATTAATCCATTGCCACCGCTTTTTGATTTTTTATCTCCAGGCGGGCCAGGTATGAAACATTGGGATGCCTCCATACAAGGCTACCGGGCCGAAACCAGTACCCTGGTTCCTATTGCATCTGATTACGGCTATATGTTATATCTAAGAGGTAACCGATTGAGTAATTTAACTCAAACGGCATTAACCACAACTACTTTACGTAGCCGTGGAAAATTAATTTTAAGAAACAAAACGATTGCTTTCACTGGCATGCTACCAGAGCATTTTTTAAGTATTGGTAACCCATATGCCTCTGCTATTAATCTAAAGCAAGTGACCAGGAATAATGTGGCGCCATTTTATTATGTGTGGGATCCATTCCTGGCATCCAGCCCCAGTGGCGGCAATTATGGGTTGGGTGCTTTTCAATTGTATAGCCTCAACACAACGACTGGCGATTATGAAATCTTTCCCGGTAATGGTAGTTATGGGCCACCCAACTCTGTAGATAATAAAATTGAATCCGGCGCAGCTTTCTTTGTAAAAACGGTGGCCTCTGGTAATGCTTCCGTTAGTTTTACAGAATCAAGTAAAACAGATAGCAGCAGGCCGGTATTTCGGCAGGAGCAAGTACACAAAGGACTGATGGTATTTTTACAAACCGGGGATGCAGCGGGTGATTATTTTACATTAGACGGAATAAAAATAGATGTAGATGCAACTTTCAACAATGATATAGATGAGTATGATGCACAAAAAATGGGAAACACCGGAGAAAATATTTTTATACTGCAACATGGCCGGAAATTGATTGTAGAAAGACGAGAACCCTATCTTTTGGAGGATACAATTTTTATTCAAAACAATAATTTAAAATACCGTAGCTATCGGTTAAGTATTCACATCGGTGACCTGGTAAACCCTTTAATAAGTGCATGTTTACTGGATACCTATACCCTTACAGAAACCCCACTGCCGGGTAATGAAATTACAGACTATGATTACATTGTAAATAATGCAGGTTCTGCAACCCCCAATCGCTTTATCATTATTTTTAAAAAACAAAAGCGAAACCCCTTTATGCCAACTGTAATTACTGCAAAAGAAAAAAGTACCCTGCATGCAACTGTGAAAATGAATGATATCATTCCTAAAATGTCTTTTAATTTATTTCCAAACCCTGTAAAAGATGAAAAGATAACACTTCAAATTATTTCTTCTGATACGGGAGAGGCGCAATGGCAACTGTATAGCCCCACCGGGCAGTTGCTGATGCAGCAAAACCTTTCTTTAAAAGCGGGTGAAATAAACTATCCTCTAAAACTTAAATCGGGGCTTGCGGCAGGCCATTATCAATTTATGCTGAGCTTGCCGGGAGGCATCATGAAAACCGGTATTTTACAGGTGCTCCGTTAAAATAAGAAATTACAATTATTATTTACCTGCTTCATAAATTTAAGGTTGCCAATAGGGTTCAGGTTTATATTAGTATAAAAGATTTTTAAGTTTATCAATATTTTCAATAATAATTTTACCTTCTTTTATTTCTATTAATTTTTCACTTTTAAAATCACTGAGTGTACGGATCAATGATTCTGATGCAGTGCCAATATAATGCGCCATATCTTCCCGTGAAATTTCCAGTATTTTTTTTCCATCGTTACTGTTGAACTTTTCGTAAATATCAATGAGCGCTTTTGCCACCCGTTTTCTTAATGAACTGTATGCCAGGTTTAATAAACGGGCCTCTTTTTCTTTTACGTTCTGCGATAAAACATTAATAAATTTTGCAGCAACAGAAATATCATCATAAATGATATCTACAAATTCTTCAGCAGGGATTTCCACTATTTCTGCATTTTCCATCACTACCGCATGTTCATCATAATACCTGTCTTCTAAAATAGGCAGGTAACCCATAAAATCACCTTCACTAAATAAATCGGTGATGTATTCTTTACCATCTTCATGTACTTTAAAGCCTTTTACCTTTCCGCTTTTTACATAATATAAAAAACGGGGGCGTTTACCTTCGGCATATAATACCTGTTTTTTTGTATAGGATTCCGCAGGATATTTACCCAGGTCCAGCGAAAGCATATTATTATTTCTTAAATCGTTTGTGAGTGCATTAATCCCTTTGGCGCTATTGGTATATTTTTTTTGAAGTACTTCATATTTGCGTAACCTGCTTTCAATGGCATTCATGAGTTCATGTTCTTCAAATGGTTTTGTAAGATAATCATCGGCGCCCATTTCCATTCCCTTTCTAAAATCACTTCTTTCTGTTTTTGCGGTAAGAAAAATGAAAGGTAAGTTCTCCATGAGAGGATTCTTGCGTACTAAGTGTAACACACCATACCCATCCAGGCCAGGCATCATAATATCGCACACTACCAGATCCGGTTGCTCGGAAAGAATGAGTGCCACACCTTTTTTACCATCTTCAGCCGTAATGGTCTTATATCCGCCCAGGTTTAGTAATTCTGCCGTATTCTCCCTAAGATTATCATTATCATCAATAATCAATATGGTGTGCTGTGCCATAACAATTTAGTATTTATAAATTTTTTCAATTTCCCGAAAATTTTAAATCCAGGATATAATCCTGCAAAGATAATTATTCAAAAATTGACGGGAATCATTAAAAAGACTGATAAGACTCATACTTACATAAGTTTATTGCCAATAATTTAGCAGGTTTATATGGTATCATCGGTTACAAATAGCACAATATGCACTCACTGCGGAGATTTATGCACTACAAAAACCATCCGGGAAGGAGATCATTTTTTTTGTTGTGATGGTTGTAAAATGGTATATGAAATTATACATGAAAGCGGCTTGTGTAATTATTATGATTTAAATAAAACCCCTGGTATTGCTCAAAAGAATACTGTGCGGAGCGATAAATTTAGTTTCCTGGATGAAAGCAGGATTGCAGAGAAGCTTATTTCTTTTAAAGACGAATACCAAACACATATTGTATTTTATTTACCTCAAATGCATTGCAGTTCCTGTTTGTATTTGTTAGAGAACCTGCACCGCCTGCATAAAGGAATTGTAAAGAGCAATGTAAATTTTACCCGTAAAGAAGTGGATATTGTTTTTGAAAATAATACTACATCATTGCGAAAAGTAGCAGAGCAACTTACTGCTGTTGGATATGAGCCATATATAAGTTTAAATGATCTTAAAGAAACCCGCCCCGGAACAGATAAAAGCCTGCTTTTAAAATTAGGAATTGCCGGTTTTTGTTTTAGTAATATTATGCTGATGAGCTTCCCCGAATACCTGGGCATTAACGCTGCAGAAGCTGGCATCCGCAATGTATTTAGAATAGCTAATGCGGTATTGTCTTTGCCCGTGTTCTTGTATGCAGCCAGTCCATTCTTTAAATCGGCCTGGACTGGTTTGCAGCACCGGTTTTTAAATATTGATATTCCTATTGCACTGGCCATCATTATTACATTTGTCCGTAGTTTTTGGGATTTGTTTTCGGGTACAGGTGCTGGATATTTTGATTCCCTGAGCGGCATCGTATTTTTTATGCTGGCTGGTAGAATTTTACAGGATAAAACATACAGGCAATTATCGTTTGACAGGGATTATACTTCTTATTTTCCCATTGCAGTATCAATCGTTAAAAAGGATAAGGAAATTCCCACATTACTTCCTGAAATAAAAATTAACGACACCCTACTGGTTCATCATAATGAACTGATACCTGCTGATGGGCTGCTCACCAAAGGGAAAGCGCTCATTGATTACAGTTTTGTTACCGGCGAAACGATGCCCGTAGTGAAAGAAATAGGAGAGATGCTGTATGCAGGCGGCCGGCAAACGGGCGGTAACATTGAAATACTTACCTTAAAAGAAGTAAGCCAAAGCTATCTTACCAATTTATGGAATAAGGAAAAAGACAGTACCAATGAAAAAGATAATTCGTTTGTACACCATGTAAGTAAATATTTTACCATTTTTGTTTTTGTGATTGCCGGTTTTACAGCAATGTATTGGAGTATGCATAACACTGCAAAGATATGGCCTGCCATTACTGCTGTTTTTATTATTGCCTGTCCCTGTGCCTTATTGTTATCTAACAGTTTTACAAATGGTCATATTCTCACCATTCTTGCGCACAATAAATTTTATTTACGTAAAGGAGAAGTGCTTGAGCAAATTGCCGCAATAGATCATATTGTTTTCGATAAAACCGGAACCCTTACTTCGGCTGCTGAGCAGGAAGTAAAATATGAAGGTGAGATATTAAATGAAATAGAAAAAGGGCAGTTAGCAGCATTGGCATCCTGTTCTTCACATCCGCTTAGCAAGGCCATCGTAGCGTATTTAGATGTGACGGATAAACCGGAAGTAACCTCTTTTAAAGAATATGCTGGTAAAGGAATTGAAGGTTACATTGATGATCGGTGGATAAAAATTGGTGCTGCCGGCGATAATGAGGAACTTAAAAATGATACATCCGTTATGCTGAGTTATGATGAAAACATAAAAGGCACATTTTATTTTAGCAATCATTACCGTACACATATTCCTGCATTGTTATCTCAACTAAAAAAAGAATATCGCCTTTCTGTATTATCCGGCGATAATGATTCACAGAAAACCGAATTGGAAAAATTAATGGGAACAAATGCAACAATTCTTTTTCACCAGCAACCTACCGATAAATTAAACTACATTAAAAAATTACAGGACCAGGGCGAGCAAGTAATGATGATTGGCGATGGATTGAATGATGCCGGAGCGCTTTTACAAAGTAATGTGGGTATTGCCGTAAGTGAACAGGCAAATAATTTTACACCTGCCTGTGATGGCATTATTGCAGCCGGCCAATTATATCTCATTAAAAAGTTTATGAAGCTTTGCGGGGCAAATAAAAAAATTGTAATGGCAAGTTTTATTTTTTCAATTATATACAATTTAGCAGGACTGTTTTTTGCAGTACAGGGAAACCTTTTACCGGTAATTGCAGCCATTTTAATGCCGGCCAGTTCCATCAGCATTGTACTGCTCAGTTTTATTGCAAGCCGGTTTGCTGCCCGTTCTATGGGTTTAAATATTTTACCGGTATAAAAGTTATTCTGTAAAAATATGATGTAAATCAGTTAACCAACTGATACCGGTTACTCTTTACAAAAAAGCGTATTTATAATTTTACTCATTAATATATACTGATGAGTGTAATTGTTATTCTTTTATTGGCCAGCATATCAGTAGCCATCCTGTTTTTGCTGGCTTTTATATGGAGTGTAAGATCGGGGCAATTTGAAGACGATTTTTCTCCTCCTTCCCGGATTTTATTCGACAATGAAACATCTTCCCAAAAACCAACAAAAAAATAAGATAAACAAAACGGCTTATGCAAGTAGAAAAATTCTATTACGACAATAAGATTGTTAAAGCATTTGGGTATGCAACTGTAATTTTTGGAATTGTGGGTATGCTGGCAGGCTTATGGGCGGCGATACAACTGTATGCACCTGCAGCCAGTTTGCATTTGGCGCCTACCACATTTGGCCGTATGCGCCCATTGCATACGAATGCTATCATCTTTGCATTTGTAGGCAATACCATTTTTATGGGAGTTTATTATTCTTTACAACGCCTTTGTAAAACCCGCATGTACAGCGATACCCTTAGCTGGATTCATTTCTGGGGTTGGCAACTGATTATTGCAGCAGCGGCAGTTACTTTATTGATGGGTTACACTACGGGTAAAGAATATGCAGAATTAGAATGGCCTATTGATATTGCCATTACCCTGGTATGGGTTGTTTTTGGTATTAATATGTTTGGTACAATCATTAAACGAAGAGAAAAACATTTGTATGTTGCCATTTGGTTTTATATTGGTACCTGGGTTACGGTAGCCATGTTGCATATAGTAAACTCAATTGAAATACCGGTAACCTTCTTTAAAAGTTATAGTTGGTATGCGGGGGTGCAGGATGCATTGGTGCAGTGGTGGTATGGCCACAATGCAGTTGCTTTTTTTCTTACTACACCCATCCTGGGTTTGATGTATTATTTCTTACCCAAGGCAGCCAATCGCCCTATTTATTCTTATCGCCTTTCCATCATTCATTTCTGGTCACTGATATTTCTTTATATCTGGGCAGGGCCGCATCATTTATTATATACTGCCTTGCCCGACTGGGCGCAATCATTAGGGACTGTATTTTCTCTCATGCTCATCTTTCCTTCATGGGGTGGAATGCTGAATGGCTTATTCACATTAAGAGGAGCGTGGGATAAGGTAAGAGAAGACCCGGTTCTTAAGTTTATGGTTGTTGCTATAACCTGTTATGGTATGTCAACATTAGAAGGGCCGTTGCTAAGCCTGAAAAACATCAATGCCATAGCACATTACAGCGACTGGATTATTGCCCACGTTCATATTGGCGGGCTGGGCTGGAACGGGTTTATGGCTTTTGCCATCATGTATTACCTGGTTCCAAAGATGTGGAATACAGATTTATATTCACGCAAATTGGCTACGAATCATTTTTGGTTAGGTACCATTGGTATCATCCTGTATGCCGTTCCTTTGTACTGGGCAGGATTTACACAAAGCCTGATGTGGAAAAATTTTACTCCGGAAGGCCAGTTAAAGTTCCAATTTTTAGAAACCGTTACCAATATTGTACCGATGTATATTGCCCGAAGCGTGGGAGGTACATTGTATTTAACCGGAGCATTTTTGATGGCTTATAACCTTATTAAGACTATCAGGAAAGGAAGTTTTATTGCAAATGAAGCAGCAGAAGCTGCCCCGATTGTAAAAAAACAGGTTACAGGTAAAGAGCATTGGCATCGTCGCCTGGAAGGAAAACCATTGGCCATGTTAGTGATTAGTTTAATTGTAGTAATGATTGGTGGTATCCTGGAATTGGTTCCTACATTCTTAGTGAAATCAAATATTCCAACGATTGCAAGCGTAAAACCATACACTCCATTAGAGTTGCAGGGCAGGGATATATATGTTCGGGAAGGTTGCTACACCTGCCACTCACAAATGATACGCCCCTTTAGGGATGAAGTTGCACGCTATGGTGAATATTCAAAAGCCGGTGAATTTGTGTATGATCATCCATTTCAATGGGGAAGTAAAAGAACAGGGCCAGACTTAGCCCGCATTGGTGGAAAATATTCTGATAGCTGGCATTACAACCACATGGATGATCCAAGCTCCATGTCGCCGGGTTCTATTATGCCATCGTATCCCTGGTTGCTGGATAATGCACTCGATACTTCTAATACAGCAGCTAAAATCAGGGCCATGCAAACAATGGGTGTACCGTATGCAAAAGGATATGACAAAATTGCGAATGCTGAACTCAGCAAACAAGCGAGAGCCATTACCGCCAGGTTGAAAAAGGATAAGATCGAAACCCCATCCAACAGGGAGATCATTGCAGTAATTGCGTATTTACAACGAATGGGTACCGATATTAAATTACAACCAAAGCCTGATGAAACGGCCTCCAATAAATAATCAATAAAACCTGAAAATGAAATTTATTAATTACCTGGAAAAGATTAGTGGCGTAGATATATATGGATTATTGTCCTTCGGTATTTTCTTTGTCTTTTTTCTTGCGGTACTGGTATGGACTTTTAAATCTGACAAGCATAAAATGCAAGTGATAAGCCGTATTCCATTAGACGATCCAGAATCTTAAAATTATACGTTATGTTCTTGAAAAAAAAATATCCATTTTTTAATAAAAATATTGTAAAAACTTCGGGGATCATTGCCGGTTTGTTATTTTGTAATGTCCCGGTATATGCTTCCGGTACTGCTGCATTATCCATCTTGAGTAACCCGCTGGCCATTACTTTATTGGTGATCATGGGCATACTGGTGCTTGTAATTGCGCTCCTTGCCAATGTACTTACTGGTATTGCAGATGTACACTGGCAAAAACAAAAAGAAGAAAAAATACAAAAGAAAAAAAATGCGCTGCCCGGCGCCATTACAGTACTTGCCGTTTTATTACTCAGTACAGCAGCCATGGCACAAGAAGTGGCTGATACAGTTCCGGTAGCAGAAGCCCCAAATACCATTGCCGGTTTATCTAATACTGTATTTTATATTTTTATTGCCATCATTTTTGTAGAGATATTGGTGGTTTTTATGATGCTTATCAATATAAAATTTTTATTAAAAAATGATTCCCCTGTTGATTTGAATTATGCACCGGTAAACCATTCAAATTCTTTTAGTAAATGGTGGAACCGTTTCAATAAATTAAAACCCATATCAGAAGAAAAAAGTATAGAACTGGATCATGAGTATGATGGCATCAGGGAATTAGACAATCGCCTGCCGCCCTGGTGGCTTTATGGATTTTATATTACCATACTTTTTTCTGTTGTTTACTTATGGCGATACCATGTTGCTTACAGCGCTCCATTAAGTAAACAGGAATATGAAATAGCTGTAAAAAAAGCAGATGAAAAAGTAAAAAATTATTTGGCAAAAAAGGGTGAAACCATTGATGAAAATACAGTTACCGTATTAACGGATGCGGCAGACCTGGATGCCGGTAAGCAAATCTTTAAAGCTTCCTGCATGGCTTGCCATAAAGAAAATGGTGGCGGTATGGTAGGCCCCAATCTTACGGATGATAATTGGCTTCATGGAGGCAGTATCAAAAGCATGTTTAAGGTTATAAAATATGGTTTTAATGCAATGCCCCAATGGCAAACAAGTTATTCAAATAAACAAATAGCTCAGGTGGCCAGTTATGTAAAATCATTGCATGGAACCAATCCTCCGGATGCAAAACCTGCAGAAGGAACTATTTATAAAGAAGGGCAGGATGAAGCGGTAGATTCTACCGCTAATAAATAATATGAATTAAGGTATTAAAATGATGAGTGAAAAAAATATTCCGGCTACCGATTCATTTCGTGACCACCTGGCCACGGTAGATGAAAAAGGAAAGAGAAAGTGGGTGTATGCACACAAAACGAAAGGTAAAATATTTAATATCCGAACCTGGGTAAGTTGGGGTTTTTTTGCACTTTTTTTTACACTTCCCTTTATCCAATATAAAGGAAGGCCACTATTTCTTTTTAATATACCAGAAGCAAAGTTTATCATCTTTGGCTATGTGTTTTGGCCACAGGATTTTTTTATTTTCGGATTGGCCATGGTTACCGGTATTATTTTTATTGTACTATTTACAGCTGCTTTCGGCCGTTTATTTTGCGGCTGGGTATGCCCACAAACCATCTTTATGGAAATGTTGTTCCGTAAAATTGAGTTTGCTATAGAAGGTGATGCACCGGCACAAAAAATATTAAACAAGGGGCCGTGGAATACAGATAAGATCTTAAAAAAAATCAGCAAGCACCTTATCTTTTTTTTTGTGAGTTTTATTATTGCAAACTTTTTTCTTTCTTATATTATTGGCATCAAAGAATTGTGGAGTATCATTACCGGGCCTGCTTCTGAACATGTTGGCGGGCTATTTGCCATACTGGGTTTTTCGGCTGTTTTTTATGGCGTGTATATATCATTCAGGGAACAGGTATGTACCGTAGTATGCCCTTACGGAAGGTTGCAGGGAGTATTGTTAGACAGGAACTCGATGATTGTAGCGTATGATTATAAGAGGGGAGAGCCACGAGGAAAGTTTACAAAAAATAATGAAGCTGCGCTTTCATTAGGAGATTGTATTGACTGCTACCAATGCGTGAAAGTATGCCCCACCGGGATTGATATCAGGAATGGTGTGCAAATGGAATGTATTGCATGCACATCCTGTATTGATGCCTGTAATAAAATGATGGATGCCACCGGCAGGCCACAAGGTTTAATACGCTACGCATCTGAAAATGGAATTGCGGAAGGAAAGAAATTGAGATTTACCGGCAGAATGAAATTTTATAGCTTGCTGCTGATTATTTTATCGGGAGTCCTGATGTTCATGTTATTTTCCCGTAAAGATGTAGATGGCACCATACTTCGTGCAAGTGGTATGCTTTACCAGGAAAGGGGTACAGATAGTATCTCAAACTTGTATAATATTAAGATCATCAACAAAACCGTAAAAGACCTTTCTCTTTCTTTGAAGCTGGAAGATTTACCCGGGCGCATCATTGAAGCAGAAGGCCATAATATTTTAGTAAAAAAAGAAGGGCAGGGTACGGGTTCATTTTTTATCGTATTGCCCAGGGATATCCTTGCACAACGTAAAACAAAATTACAGGTAAGTATTTATGCCCAGGGTGATAAAATAATAACATTGCCAACCAATTTTATGGGGCCTGCAAGCCGGTAAAGCCAGTGGTATAAAATAAAAATAAATTTAATCAAAATGAATTGGGGACATAAATTAAGCTTAACAATACTGGTTTTTATCGGGCTCATGAGTTACCTGGTTTACCGTAGCCTGAATACCGATTTTCAACTGGTGGAAAAAGATTATTATAATAATGAATTGCAATACCAGCAGGTTATTGATGCTGCTCACCGTACCAATGAATTAAAAGAGGGGGTGCATATCCGGGCAGATAACAATTTAGTGATTGTAGCACTCCCTGCTGAAATGAAAAAAGAAATCTCAAAAGGGAAGCTCTGGTTTTATTGTGCCTATGATTCAAAAAGAGATAGAAAATTTTCATTTGAACCAGATGAAAACGGGGTACAGGTTTTTGAAAAATCACAATTTGAACCCGGAAATTATACAGTAAAAGTTTCCTGGAGTCATAAGGATAAAAACTATTATAAAGAATTACAATTTTCATTATAACTATGTGGGCATTGGTAACAACAGCATGGGTAATGGGTTTATTCAGCAGCCTGCATTGTGTAGGTATGTGCGGCCCGCTTGCCCTGATGTTACCGGTGCAGCATTTAAATGCCAATGAGAGGTTTGTATCATTATTTCTTTACCAGGCAGGAAGAATCATAACGTATGCTTCTTTAGGGTTGCTCTTTGGTTTTATTGGCCGTAGTTTTTTTGTAGCCGGTATTCAGCAATGGTTATCTATTGGTATGGGAATTTTAATGATCCTGTTACTTATTCTCAACTATGGGTATCATAAAAATGTGCAACCTGCATTTATGAACAGTGCTTATCAAAAAATTCAAAAATTCATTGTCAGGATCCTAAAAAACAATAAATCTGTTTTTTCTTTTTTATACCTGGGAATGGCCAATGGATTGCTACCCTGTGGTATGTTGTATATGGCGATTGCAGCCGCTCTCAGCACCGCTGTACTGGGGAATAGTATTTTATTTATGATCTTTTTTGGATTGGGTACCATGCCCGCTATGATGATGATAAGTTACCTGGGTACCATGCCCGGCCTTAGCTGGCGCCGAAGCTTTAAAAAATTAATTCCGTTAGGGATAGCATTGGTGGCAGTTTTTTTAATTTTAAGAGGGATGAACCTCGGTATCCCTTATGTGAGCCTGGAAATTCTGATGAAAGCCGATACCCCCATTGAATGCCGGCAGGCTATTGTGCAGTAAGTAATGGCAGGCTAATGGTAAACCGGGTGCCTTTTTGTAACTCACTTTCTACCTCAATGGTTCCATGCAGCATATTTAAATATCGCCGGGTGATAGGTAGCCCAAGGCCTGTACCTTGTATGGACAGTACATTGGTGGCCCGGTAAAAATTATCAAACAAATATGGGATATCTTCTTTTGGGATACCCATGCCATGGTCCCGGATACTTATTATGAGCTGCTCATTTTCATTGGTAGCAGAAACTTCTACCTGTGTATTTTCTTCAGAAAATTTAATGGCATTCGATAATAGATTGATCAATGTATTTTTTAATAACCGTTTATCAGTCGTAAATAAATGTTCGCCGGAATAGGATAATACGATTTGCTGACCTTTCTTTGAGAGTACATTCATTTCTTCTAATACATCTTCCATAAATTCTTCAGGTGCAAAAGTTTCTGTTTGGATGCTTAATTTATTCTCTTCCAATTTCCCCAACGAAAGAAAATCTTCAAGCAGTTCATTCATGTGTTTTACCGATTCTTTTATTTTAGTAAAATGTTTTACCCTTTTTTCATTTTCTTCTGTAAGTACATATTTAGAGGCAATGGTAACTGACGATAGTATGGTACTTAAAGGAGTGCGGAATTCATGCGAAGCCATAGAGACAAACCTGCTTTTCAATTCATTTAACCTGCGTTCTTTTGTGAGCGCTTCATTTAATTCAATTTGAGATTCTTCTAATTTTTCAAGGGCTTCTTTTAATATCAGGGTCCTTTCTTCTACTTTTGCCTCCAATTGGGTATTTAGTAATTGAATTTCATGGGTAATAGATTCCAGCTCTGTTTGTTTTTGCCTGATTTTATCTTCTGTAATTTTCCGTGTAGTAATATCTACTATAAAAGCGATTACGAATTGTTCATTATTTTGATTGTATTGGCTTAAACTTACTTCTACCGGAAATTGATTGCCTCCTTTTCGTACCGCTCTTAAATCCCTACCCATGCCCATGGTACGATTCGATGGATCTTTATAAAAATCCTGCCGGTAATTTTTATGTTTTTCATGCGCTTGTTGCGGAATTAGAACTTCAATAGGTTGGCCAACCAATTCATCTCTCCCGTAATTAAACATGTGCTCAGCAGACGTATTTGCCAATATGACTTCCCCTTTAGCATTGGTTAAAATAATCCCTTCTGTTGCATTTTCAAAAAGGGAGGTCATGTGGGTACGATCAAATTGGTAATGGATCAGGAGTGATTTAATATACCATGCCATTAATGCCGATCCAAAAACCAGGATCATCACAAAAAGTGTTTCTGAAACGCCTGTGTATTTACCAGTTTGATAATGATGAAATAATGGATACAATGCTGCTATAATGATACCTATAGCGCCGGCTATAAATGTGGCATACGCATTTCGCATAAATATGGTAAGGAAAATGATCACCAGCATACCAATGCTAATAATTGCTTTGCCCGGAAAAAAATAAGCGAGCCCAATGGTAACTATAAAAATGAGGAAAGAATATATTGTAGCTTGCCTGCTATTAAAATGAATCATACATTTTACTGTGTTATGATACTGCGAAATTAATCTATGCTGAAGATAATTTCTTTTTATTCTGATAAAATCAGTTCCTGCTCTATGGCCATGGCTTTTGGATAGAGCAATTCATATTCCAGGTACATATTGTGTTGCAGGTAATCGTCTAATTCTTTCAATTTAGCAATTGCTACGGTATATGTAATACCTGCATTTTTGGGTGTAGTATAATGTGAGGTAATTTGCCTGATATGCTCCAGTGCATTCCGTATTTCTTTTTCTTCTACTTTTTTAAGCTCATCCAATGGCTTCTTAAGGGTAAGGGCCAATAATCTTGCATACGGCACTTTGCCTGCATGGGCATGGGCAATTTGCCTGATATAAGGAAACAACACTTCTTCTTTTTGTTTGATACCCTGTAAAATAATACTAGATAAAGCTTCCAGCCATCCCGTAATTTCGAGAAGTTCCGGAAAATCATCCCGGTGGTGGATAGTAAATTTATTTATGAAAGATGAAAGGTCCGGTAGTGTTATTTTGAAATAGGTATGGCGCATGTGAATAATAAAATCGGCCAGGAAATCAATGGGCCATAAAGTACAATCTACATTATGCGGAAAAGGGATATGCATGACTGACCGGTTCAACTCGTCTAATAACACATCTATATCAATACGATTGTTTTGGCAAATGGTTGATAGATCCAGTTGCCCGGTAGCTTCATATTCAATATTATATTTTCTAAATACATCTGCAGTGCGATAATCAGCTTCTACAATATCGCTGATAAGATCGTAGGGATTTATGTGAATATTGTCTATGCTCATGGCAACATTTAAGAAAAATAGTTTATGATAAATAGATGCAATATCACTATAAATCAATTTTTATTTTATGAGCAATATCTTAAGAAAGCATGATTCTAATCATACATAGAACAATATTCACTTTAAAAAAAATGTACCAGAGATATTATTTTTTAATTAATTGCTTACGTACTTTTTCTTCTACTTCTTTTAAAGTAGGTAACCAATGTTCACCTGATCCTGTTGCAAATGCATCCTGGCCGGGTATCCCAAACCGGATACTCACATTGCGTGGTTCTGTGGCATGGTTGGCTTCTTTTTTAAAATAAACATCTACCCAATTTACCTGCGATACATGCCTTTTTAATCTTGTAATCATATCCCTGATGCCTTGTTGTACATCATCATCAATCGTAATATCTACGGCTTGTACATCAATTTTAATTCCTTCAAAGTTTTCTGTGTAATTCATGATTTTGTAATTTGATCAAATATAGCTTTTAAATGTATTTTTCAAGATGACAAAAAGCTTTTCATCACATGATATTCGTCATGGAAAAATAATGACAGGTCAAAAATTTATTGCATGGGAGCCTGTGCTTGTAAGGGCCTCAGTGTAATTTCATCTACCAGCAAATTATCCGGCGTTTCAATAAGTTGGGTTATTACTATAGCGATATCATAAGGCTGTAACATATTTGAGTGTGCATGTATTCCTGATTCCTGAAAAAAATGGGTATCAATGCTGCCCGGGTTTACACAAGTTACTTTTATTTTATACGATCTAAGTTCTTTAAACAAAGATTCACTGAACCCCTGTATCGCATATTTTGTGGCTGAGTATGCAGCGCCTTCTGCTCTTGTTGTTTTCCCTAATATGGATCCGATGTTTAGGATATGGCAGGTATTTTTATTCTTTTTCATAAAGGGAACCAATAATGAAGTGCAATAAAATGTACCATTTAAATTGGTATTGATCATTTCATGCCAACGATCAAATGTTAATGCATCAATTTTTGTAAAGTAACCGGCACCGGCATTATTGATGAGTATGTCTGGTAAATGATCTTCATGAAATGTTTTTTGAATCCAGGTATCCAGTAAATCCTTATTGGCAATATCTATTACCACAGGGATAAAATTTTCTCCTATTTCATTTTTAATTTGTTCCAGTTTTTCAGTATTGCGGGCAAGCCCATATACCCGGCATTCCTTTGCAACGAGAGCCCGTGCAATGGCAGCGCCCAAACCACTGCTGGCTCCTGTTATTACTGCAATCTTTCCCTTAATATTCATTTTTAGATAATGTAAAAAATTATTGAGGCTGATAAGAGCCGGGAATGGTTCTGAATGCAATGGCCAGACGGTTCCATCCGTTAATGGCTACAATGGCCATGGTAAGCGCCACCAATTCTTTTTCATCAAAATGGTTTCGTACCATATCATATAAAGTATCGGGGACTTCGTTTTCTGAAATTACGGTTAGCGCTTCTGTCCAGGCTAAAGCAGCTCTTTCTTTTTCTGTATAGAAGGGAGTTTCACGCCAGGCGCTTAATGCATATAACCGCTGTTCTGTTTCACCTGCTTTTCGGGCATCTTTTGTATGCATATCTAAGCAATAGGCACAACCATTAATTTGTGAAGCCCTGGTTTTAACGAGTTCAAAGATGGTAAGATCAAGGCCGGAACCTTTTACAAACTTTTCCATATCCAACATTGCCTGCATGCCTGCGGGCGCTTGTTGAGCATAATTTAATCTTTGTTTCATAATAAAAATTAATTGTATGAAGCGTATTTATTTTGTAAACCCCTCACATCGTTTACAACAACAAGCGAGTAATATAAAATGGGTTATACAACTTTTTCCATTTCATCCATTGCAATCGTGGCGTGTGCATATGCAGCACCTGCACGCATTTCTGCTGCAACCCATATAGCTTCCATGATTTCTTCTTTACTGGCTCCTTTTCTCATTGCCTGTTTTGAATGGCTCCTGATGCAATAGGGGCATTGGGTAACATGCGCAACGGCTACTGCAATTAATTGTTTTGTTTTTTCAGGCAACGCCCCTTCTTCAAAAACGGTTTTGCTGAAATTTCGCCAGGCTTCTAAATTTTTAGAAGCCAATGCTGCTTTTTTATCCGCCAATTCTTTTGTAGTGGCAGGATATAAATTTTCTGTTTCCATTATTTATTCTTTTTCTAAAAAATGCCTTAGTACATATTGCAATATGCCGCCATTCCGGTAATATTCTATTTCAATATCAGAATCAAGGCGAGCAATGGCATCAAATATTATTTGTGTGCCATCATCTTTTGTTGCAATAACCTGTACATTTTTTAATGGTTTAATATTTTCTGCAATACCTGTAATGGTAAAGCTTTCATTACCTTGTAATCCTAATTTTTCGGCTGTATTTCCTGCCATAAACTCAAGTGGCAAAACGCCCATACCTACTAAATTACTGCGGTGAATGCGTTCATAGCTTTCTGCTATCACAGCTTTCACTCCCAATAAAAATGTGCCTTTGGCAGCCCAGTCACGGGAAGAACCGCTTCCATATTCTTTACCGGCCAATACGACTAATGGAATATTTGCTTCCTTATACTTTATGGAGGCATCATATACACTCATTTCTTCACCGGTAGGCAGGTATGATGTATAACCTCCTTCTTTTTGTGCTAATTTATTTTTGATGCGCACATTTGCAAAAGTACCACGGGTCATCACTTCATCATTACCCCTGCGGGATCCATAAGAATTAAAGTTCTCCCTGCTTACCCCACGGCTTATTAAATATTTGCCTGCGGCAGAAGTTTCATTAAACTGCCCGGCAGGGGAGATGTGATCGGTTGTGATGCTATCTCCCAAAACCAATAATGCCCTTGCATTTGCAATATCAGTAAGGGGTTCTACTTTTTCTGA
This sequence comes from Niastella sp., assembly GCA_016710595.1. GTDB lineage: Bacteria > Bacteroidota > Bacteroidia > Chitinophagales > Chitinophagaceae > Ferruginibacter. The sequence goes on along the minus strand of JADJVM010000008.1, from coordinate 339,454 downwards.
AATGCCATTAAAAAATGGCGCTTCTTTTATGTAGGTTGATTGATCATCCCAGGCATAGAGTGTATCTTCAGGGATGCTTAGGTTTCGCCATGTTTCATTTCCCTCAAAAATTTTACTATAATTTTTTTCGAAATCTGCAGGTGAGAGTACTTTATTCATTAGTTCATTGATCTCATCATCACTGGGCCAGATATCTTTTAAATAAACAGGTTGCAGGTTAGAATCATAACTGATGGGATCATTCACAAGATCAATATCAATACGCCCGGCAATGGCATACGCCACTACCAGCATGGGCGACATTAAAAAATTCATTCTTACCTGAGGATGAATCCTGGCTTCAAAATTCCGGTTGCCCGAAAGTACAGAAGCTACCACAAGATCATGTTCTTCTACTGCTTTGGCCATGTAAGGAGGTAAAGGGCCAGAGTTTCCAATACAGGAAGTACATCCATAACCTACTAAGTGAAAATCTAAAGATTCAAGGTCATTCAGCAAGTCGGCTTTTTCTAAATAATCGGTAACTACTTTTGACCCCGGTGCCAATGATGTTTTTACCCAGGGTTTTTTATTGAGGCCATGTTCCCTTGCTTTCCTGGCAACCAAACCGGCGCCAATCATTACAAACGGGTTCGATGTATTGGTACAGGATGTAATGGCAGCAATAGCTACAGAGCCATCTGAAATTTCAAATTTTTCGTGTCCTAATGTAACCCAAACTTTTTTTGTACCGTTTATTACTTCTTCTATTACTTCAGTATCTGCAGGCATAGGTGGTGCCGGGTCAATGGGTTGTCCACCGCCTTCGGCAAACCAGCGTGAGAGTTGTTTATCTGGCAGTGTATATTTGCGGCCATATATCTCGTCCATCAATTGGATAAATTTTGATTTGAAATCCTTTAGCAAAATTTTATCCTGTGGCCTTTTAGGGCCTGCAACAGTTGGCTCTATGGTAGAGAGGTCTAATGTAATGGTATCGGTATATTGAATTTTTTCTTCACCGGAACGCCATAACATATTTGCTTTACAATAATCTTCCACCAATTTCACCTGTTCTTCCGAGCGGTTGCTCCTGCGCATGTATTCAAGCGTTTTATGGTCAATGGGAAAGTAAGTAATGGTGCAGCCAAATTCAGGCGACATATTACCAATGGTTGCCCGGTCGGGAACTGAAAGATGATCGAGCCCGGGGCCTGAAACTTCTACGAACTTGCCTACCACACCAAATTTTCTTAAAGTTTCGGCTATCGTCAATACGAGATCCGTTGCTGTGGAACCTACCGGTAATTTTCCGGTTAATTTTAAACCGATCACTTCGGGCATTATAAAATACAAAGGCTGGCCCAAAATGGCGGCTTCTGCTTCTATACCACCAACACCCCATGCAACTACACCAATACCATTCACCATGGGAGTGTGGCTATCTGTGCCAACTAAAGTATCAGGAAAAATTTCACCGTTTCTTTCTATCACACCTTTCGACAGGTATTCAAGGTTCACCTGGTGGCAAATGCCCATACCGGGCGGAACTACACTAAAATTATTAAATGATCTTTGTGCCCACTTTAAAAAAGAATACCGTTCCTGGTTACGTTTATATTCTTCTTCCATATTTCTTTTAAAAGCATAGTCTGTTCCAAAATAATCTACCTGTACCGAGTGGTCAATTACCAGGTCAACCGGAATCAATGGATTTATTTCTTCAGGATTTTTTCCTTTCCTTGCTGCTTCAGCCCGTAAGGATGCAATATCCACTACGGCCGGAACACCTGTGAAGTCCTGCATCAATACCCGTGCGGGTTTAAAAGGAATATCTTTATCAGATGGGGTAGGGCTCCAGTTTAAAATGGTTTCAATATTTTCTTTGGTGATGGCGAAGTCATCGAAATTCCGCAGCGCATTCTCAAGTAAAATTCTTATTGAAAAAGGGAGTTTATCAATATCGTGCCCCTGCTTTTTTAATTCTGCCAGGCTATAATATGTGTAAGAACCGGACTTGTGCGTTGGCAATAATTTTTTAATTTGATAAGGATCTTTTGTCATGTTGATTTTGTTTAATCTTTCTGTTAATCTGTTGTTTCAAAGTTAGCTTTTTTTAAAGTTAGCCTGGTAATGTCTTAATCAGTTTTAAAATTTTTAGTTGGGATGATAAATAATGGAAGTTCTGTTTTTTCAAGTACTAATTTGGCAACACTGCCCACCAATACTTTTTCTAACCCGGTTCGGCTATGGGTTCCCATTACAATTACATCGGCCTGTATTTCATTTGCTGTGTCTAAAATTGTTTCGGCTATATTACCCGATTTTACTAAGGTTTCAATATTATCATCTCCTAAATGGCTTTTTGATTTATCAAGATAATATTGCGCCGACCGCATGAGTTCATCTGTATCATCTTTATGCAGTATGTCAAGATTATTAAACCCGGCAAATCCCATAATGGGCGAATAATCAAGCGTTGCATAGTAAGCCGGGTTGGCTGTAACGTGCAATAATACTGGCTTTGCCTGTACACTTTTGGCTAAAAGGTAACCGGCTTCTGCAACCATTTGTGCCGAAGGATGATAATCTACTGCTATTAATATTTTTTTCATTTGCATTTTTATTATGTTTTAAGCGTTAATCATTTTTACAAATCCAATCTTTTAAAACAAGCGCTTCATTGTGTATTTCATCTTTTGCGGCGTATAGCAGGGTAACGGTACCAACTTTTATTTCTTTTTTTAAAATGGAAACCGGTTCAATATTTTTTTCAAGTTCTTTTATATATTTCTTTTGAAAAGGAACCCATTTTTCGGCATCATGTGCAAACCATTTACGAAGCTCAGTAGTAGGCGCAATCTCTTTTAGCCAAATATCTACTGCTGCTTTTTCTTTGGTAAGCCCCCGGGGCCACAACCGGTCAACCAGGATGCGTTTCCCATCATTTTTCTCTTTTTTATCATATACCCTTTTTACAAAAACTTTCATACCGGCATAATTTTTAAATATCACATCTTATCGGCATATTAGATTTTAAATAGCTGTATAAGGTTACAACAAAAGATAATCCACTTTTTTATTCAGGCATCCTTATTTATTTGTGGCATTCTCTTTTTTCCCTGATGGTAATGGCAATATACCTGCCATATCACCAATTATGTTCACCAGTTCCGATCCTGTTGGGATTACTATTTTAGCATTGTTCTTTAATGATGCTTCCAATGTTTCTAACTTTTTTAATAATTGGGCATTGCCTGTAAAATACTGGTCTGCTGCTACGTTCACGAGCATAATGGCTTCGGCTTCACCTTCGGCATGTAGTACCTGTGCCCTTTTGTATCCTTCTGCTTCTTTTATCTTTGCTCTTTTTACACCATCTGCTACCGTTTCGTTGGCAGTGGCATAATCTATAGCGGCAATTTTTTCATTTTCTGCCTTCACTACTTTATTCATGGTTTCCTGTACATCCCTGGGTGGATCAATTTCTTTTAATTCAGTTCTAATTATGATGATGCCCCAACTGGAGGTTTCATTTTTTAAAGTGTTGTGCAACTCAGCATTTATTTTACCCCGTTCGCTATTGGCAGACCGTAGTGTAAGGGTACCGATAATATTCCTTAGTGTAGTACGTGCCAGGTTCACAATCTGTAATTTGTAATTGTTTACATTATACAAAGAGCTTTTTACGCTTTCCTCAGTTTCAATTACCCTAAAATAAACCTGCGCATCTACGCTGGCATTCAGGTTATCGTTGGTGATAATTTCCTGGGGTTGTGCATCCACCATTTGTTCGGTGATATTCACCAAATATAATTTATCAATAAAAGGGATGATCCAGTGAAAACCGGGATTTGCATATTTGATGTATTTTCCCAATCGTTCAATAAGCCCCCGGTGGGTAGGTCGTACAATTTTAATTCCACTTAAGAATAAGAAAATAATCGCTGCGATTATTACATATAAAATTTGTGTTTGCATATTTGTTGTTTTAAGTTAATGAGCAATGATGAATATTATTTTTTTATTAGGTACAAAATATGATGTGCTTTTATGCTCTTTTTAGTTTGCGTAAAAAGAGTTTTTAAATTTCCTGTGTGAATGAATTATACTTCCAGTGAAGTAGTGAGGGTAAGCAGGAATACACTTTCCTTTACCGCTCGAACGCTGTGTGGGATACGCTCATGCAGGGCCAGTATTTGCCCATCTTTTAATTCAACCGATTGCTGATCGGTTGTAAAAAGAATACAACCCGAAATGAGTTGAATGCTGATGATTCCTTTGGCAATATGGCGGGTTAATTCGGCATCCTGGTGTAACGCAACTAAAACCATGCGCAACCCATTTGTTTTATATACAGTAATGGCATTGCGGTCACTTTCTTTCCAGGCAACTTCATCTTTTATTTGATGAATGAATTGAGGTAAATCTATTTGAACAAGCGTAGCATCTAAGGGGCGATCGCCATCCGGCCGCTGATTGGTAGAAATATTGTATTTTTCTTTCATATCCCCTTGATTTAATCCCTTATTTACTGATTGTTACAAGTTAATGTATTTTTTTGAGAAGGCATGGGTAAAATTCGATTATCTATTACTTTTTCAATCTTCTTTACATAATTATTACAATCCAAAAATATTTATAAACTTAGAACAAAAAAAATCCGGATGGGGCCGGATTTTTTTATCAATAAACGCTTTATTTTTTCACGTCAATATTAACTGTTGTGGATAGTTTTTCACCATAGGAACGGTGTAAGCCATCGGCAAATTGAAGGGCTAAAGTATGTTTGCCCGGAGTAAGTGTGAGGCTTGTTTTTTCCTGTGCATTCCCAAAATGGAGATGGGTGCTGTCTTTACCTATTACTTCAGGTGCGGGGATAAATTTTTCAGCATCTATTAAGATATGAAAATGACCTGATTTTTGTTTTACAATGCCGGCCGAATCTACTGACATACCCGTTACCCCCATTTCTACTGTTACCGGTGAGGTTACTGTTTCCCCTTCTTTTAAATTTTTAAAAAACACTTTTGCATCCGCCGGTACTTCCGGAAGTGGATCCACATCAGAATTTGACATCGGCATGGTATGCATGGTATCCTGCTTTGCAATTGTATCGGTGGTAGAAGCTGTATTATCCACTTTACCTGAATTGCAGGCCGTTAAACCGAATAAAATAAGGGTGAAAAAACTTAGAACCTGTTTCATATAATATGTTTTTATTTAATTGTACAATTTTAGGTGGTTTCCGTAAGCTTTCAAATATAGAATATAGTGCTTTAAAAAGCAGCATTTATTATGCCAAATATAAATCCAGCCCCATGGCTACCTGTTTGTAACAAATGTAACTGAATGGCTATTTTATTAATGGGAAATTTGCGGTAATTATTCTACTTTACTTAATAATCACAAATATGAGTTACTATTTTACAAAAATAATAAAGGATGATTTTGATACCGCAATTTCAAAAGTTACGGAACAATTAAAAACGGAAGGGTTTGGTGTACTCACAGAAATAGATGTAAGAGATACATTAAAAAAGAAATTAGATGTGGATTTCCGGAAATATAAAATTCTGGGTGCATGCAACCCTCATTTTGCACACCAGGCTTTGTTGGCAGAAGATACCATTGGCACCATGCTGCCTTGCAATGTAATAGTACAGGAAAGAGAAAATGGGAATATAGAAATTTCCGCTGTAGATCCTGTTGCTTCTATGATGGCAATTAAAAATGATCAATTAGGCGAAGTGGCAACAACCGTAAGGGAGAAATTAAAAAAAGTAATTCAAAACATTTAAAATTAGAAAACATGAAACCCAATATGAATATACCCGATAAATTAATCAGGGTATTGATTGCAATAGCTTTTGCTGCATTGTATTTCACCAGCATCGTAAGCGGAACTGCCGGCAACATTCTTTTAATTATTGGGGCAATACTGCTGGCAACTGTGTTTATCAATTTTTGCCCGCTGTATCATATCATGGGCATCTCTACCAAAAAGAAAAAAGAAGAATCAACTCAAAAATAAATTTTATGGCACACGAAATAGATGTACAATGGATGGGTAAAATGCAATTCAATGCATTGGTAAATGGACATACAATTGTAATGGATGCACCCGAAAAAGTAGGTGGCGAAGACAATGGCCCCATCCCTAAACCTTTTATATTAACAGCTCTTGCCGGGTGCACCGGGATGGATATTGCTGCCATTCTAAGAAAAGCTGATAAATATCCACAGGAATTTGATATGAAAGTGATTGGTGAAATTAGCAAAAAAACACCCATTGAATATATCGGTATTCACGTGATTTATTATTTTACAGGTGAAGCATCAAACCAAGATGCGGCTTTGCAGGCAGTTACTGATTCACAGGAAAAATATTGCGGCGTGAGTAGTATGCTTAAAAAAGCACTGCCACTTACCTGGGAAGTAAATTATAATGGAACCCGGGTTTTCAGCAATCAGGTAGCACTTGCAACAGCTTAATGGCATGCAAGGGAGGGTATGATTACTTTGTCGAAAGATTTATTTAATTTCTTTATACATTTATCTTGATAGACTTTAAAAAATGACAGCATACAGAAATCACCGAATGAATCATCCCAATCCTTTTCCTTTTAATGGCCTTAGCAATCATGAAGTAATTACTTCCAGGAAGAAATTCGGGGGCAATATCATTACATCCCGCCATCAGCATACTTTTTGGCATTCGCTTAAGGATGCTATTACAGAACCCATGTTCATACTATTGGTAGCGGCAGCCATCATCTATTTTGTAGTAGGAGAATATGCCGATGCCTGGTTTATGAGTGGCGCCATTATTTTGGTGTCAGCTATTTCTATTTACCAGGATAACAGGAGCCGCAATGCTTTGCAATCATTAAAAGAATTTACCCAACCCTATACCTCGGTGATCCGTAACAACCAGGTGCAAAATATTTTGTCAAAAGAGATAGTAGTGGGAGATTATGTAGTGGTTTCAGAGGGGCATGTGGTTCCTGCTGATGGAAAATTGAAACAATACAACGATTTTACGGTGAATGAATCTATCCTTACCGGAGAATCATTGGCGGTTTCAAAAGATTTGGATGGCAATGATGCCTTATTTAGTGGTACACTGGCTGCATCGGGCCAGGCTGTTTTTGAAGTAACAGCCGTGGGTGATTTCACAAAGCTGGCAAAACTCGGAATTTCGATCCTGGAAATAAAAAAAGAAAAAACAATTTTACAAAAACAAATCAGCAGTTTTGTAAAATGGATGGCAGTAGTGGGAGCGATTATTTTTCTCCTCATTTGGGGAATTAATTTTTATCAATCCAATGATATTTTAGATAGTTTATTAAAAGGCCTTACCATTGCCATGAGTGTATTGCCCGAAGAAATCCCGGTGGCCCTGGCAACTTTTATGGCCCTGGGTGCCTGGCGGCTGATGAAAAAAGGGATTATCGTAAAAGATGTATCAACCGTAGAAACCCTGGGTGCTGCTACCATTATTTGTACCGATAAAACGGGCACTATTACAGAAAACAGGATGGAGATATATCAACTCTATGATATAAAAGCCGATGAAATTTTCACGAAAGAGAATTGGAAAAACGAAACCACACAAAACCTGTTACAAGCTGCTATGTGGTCGAGCGAATCAGTTCCCTTTAACCCGATGGAAATAGCCATTCATAAAGCGTATGTTCAAAATGTATTAAAAGATGAACGCCCCAATTTTAAAATGATACATGAATATCCATTGGAGGGCAAACCGCCAATGATGACGCATGTATTTGAAGATGATGCAGGCAAACGGCACATTGCAGTAAAAGGTGCACCCGAAGCTATTGTGAATGCATCTTCTTTATCTGCTCCTGAAAAAGAAAAAGTGAATGAACAACTCAAACTGTTTGCAGAAAAGGGTTTACGGGTATTGGGGGTAGGTCAGATCTATTTTGATGGAAACAATTTTCCAAAATCGCAGCAGGCTTTTAAAAATGAATTCCTGGGTTTGATTGGTTTTTATGATCCACCAAAAGAAAATATTGCTTCCATCTTTAATCAACTGTACGGGGCAGGTATTGAACTTAAAATAATTACCGGTGATAACCCTATTACCACTTCAGCTATTGCAAAACAAGCGCATTTCAGGGGTTACGAAAAATCAATTACAGGCGATGCATTAGTGGCTTTAACAGACCCTGAATTTGACCAGGCAGTTTTAGATAAAAAAGTATTTACCCGTATGTATCCCGAAGTAAAATTGAGGATCATACAAAGTTTAAAAAAACAAAACGAAATTGTTGGTATGACGGGTGATGGTGTGAATGATGGCCCGGCATTAAAGGCTGCTCATATCGGCATAGCCATGGGTAAGCGTGGTTCCGAGATTGCTAAAGAAGCATCATCCATCATTCTTACCGATGATGATTTTGGTAAAATGGTAGATGCTGTTGCCATGGGCAGAAAAATTTATAGCAATCTTAAAAAAGCAATACAGTATATTATCTCTATCCACATTCCCATTATACTTACCGTAGCATTACCGCTTATTTTAGGTTGGCTGTATCCTGCTATTTTTACACCGGTGCATGTTATTTTCCTGGAACTTATTATGGGGCCTACTTGTTCTATTGTATATGAAAACGAACCGTTAGAAAAAAATGCTATGCTGCAACCGCCCAGGAAAATCAGCAATACATTTTTTAATTTAAATGAGTTAACGATCAGTATCATCCAGGGATTGGCCATTACCGCAGGTACATTGTTCAGCTACCAATATTCGGTGCAGTTGGGCTGGAATGAACAAACCACCTGTTCCATGGTTTTTTCTACATTGATTGTGGCCAATATTTTTTTAACGCTTGTAAACCGTTCTTTTTATTATTCAGTTTGGCAAACCTTTCTTTATAAAAATGATTTATTACGATTTATAATCTTTATAACCATTGCAATATTGGCGATGATACTCTACATCCCGCAATTTGCACGTTTCTTTAAAATAAGCCCGCTCAACCTTTCACAAATTGTAATTGTAATAGCTACTGCTTTTATTTCGGTTGCATGGTTTGAAATATATAAATGGATTAAAAGAAATAGAGCCTCTAAACCTGGCCTTACAGCTTCTCTGCAATAATGGAGATGGCATTCATTTGATCTTTATATTTTGTAAAAACACTTTTCATTTCGCTTATGCGTTTGCGGGCTTTTGGGTTCCGCATCATATTAAATCCAATTTTTAAGCATCTTAAAATGCCTTCGTCATCAATGATGCGGCTGGTTTCTAATAGTAGCATACGGTTGGTTTGTATGTCAATTATACGAAACCCTTCCTGTTCTAATAAATGCACCCATTCTGATTGAGTGAGTGGCCTTGCATTTACTTTAATACAAACTGCCAACGCATGTTGTATGGTTGCTTTTTCTTTTTCATGAAGCGTATGGGGTGTTAAGCCAAGTTCATGAATACCATATAACCCGCCTTTTCGTAACAGCCGGTGTGCTTCTCTGATGATCTCAGATTTTCTGTGATCGGCATTCATCGTTAGCATCGCTTCGGCATACACTTTATCGCAGCAGCCATCTTCTAATGCAACCTGTGATGCATTGCCGAGCATGATCTTATATGCATCAGTATTTATTTTCTTTCTTAACAGGGTAGCAGCTTCTTCATTCAGTTCTATGCCGGTGTATGATTTTGGATGCATGGCTACTACTTTTTCTGCCGTATAGCCAATGCCTGGTGCAAATTCTATCACACGGTCCTGTGGCGTAATATGCAAACCCTGTATCATTTTTAAGGTGAGTTCTTTTCCCCCGGGGCGAAGTACCCGCTTACCCATTTTAGCCAATAGCCAATGACCTTGTGCCGTATCAATTGTTTTATTACTCATGCTATTTTAATATGGCACAAAGCTATTGGTACAGGTTGTATCAAAAAATTGCAATGCGAAATATGATTTACCAATTAAGTAAATCATTTTCAAAATCCGGAATCTCATTTTTATATAAAGGAATTTACCCCGATATTTTCTTCATCTCTTTCCTTACTGAATCTGCTTGTAACAATACCCCGCCATTCCATGTAACCATCTTATATTGGGTGATAAAAGGATGGTTTAGCAACTTATCAATGCTGTATGCAGGCAAACCAACAGCATGTACAATGGCTTTACCTAACCACGCTTCGGGAATATATTGTGTGCCAATATCCCGGCTGTTATCAGTTGAAATTTTATAATACCTTGATGCCGGGCTGCTCAGTTTGGAACCTGACATACTATTTCCATAAACCAACCAAAAATTACGGGATGCCGATCTTACATTTTGCAACAAAGAAGTAAAATTGCTGGCATGTGTTTTCAACTTATCGGGGTGAAGGATAATTAAATTATCATGAAATGTTGCATTTTGATTCCTGATAAATGGAAAATAAGGATTGGGATGCGGGTTTGGCAACATGATAAAAATATTGCCGGCAATTTCTACCGGGTTATTATAATCGGTAGAGATAGCGCCCGAAAAACCGGAATAAATAATATTATTTTTTATGAGGATGGCTACATCGCCACGGTATGGCTCACCACCGGTTTCTACCTGCAACATACCAAAAACGATACTGTTTTGGATGCCTGAATTTTTACTGTAAATGCCCACACCATTATATCCGTATTCATATCCATTACTTTTATCTGCGATAAAGCAACTGTCCAGCAAAACCTTGCCCGATGCGGATGAGCTCACAAACTGGAAACCATTATTATGCCTGAAATTACATCTGGTGATGTTGATATTCATAAGTTCATCAATCGTATATTCATTCTCCACATCAATGCCCGCCTGTGGCGAATGGCCGGTATAATTTCCGGTAAAACCGGTTGAGTCAAAATTACAATGCTGTATAAAAATATCTTTTCCTTTTATAATGCTCAAGCCCTGCCTGGCATTATTTTTAAAAACAGAATTTGTGACCTTAATATTTTTGCCATTGCTTCTGATAATAAACCCATCCGTTGCAAAATGGCTTACCTGTATAGAATCAATAATGATGTTTTTAGATTCATGTGCCGGTAAATAATCAGTAATGGCGATGCCATAGTTGAAACCTTCTACCACGTTGCTGTCCCGGCTCATTTGTAAAACACCACCATCTAATATAAAATTTTTTAACACTAAGTTTTTGCAATTGGTAAATGTAAATGGCGAAACCGTATTGTTATATGCATACAAATAGGGTACACCCGGTAATGTATAATCGGCGCTGCGTTTAAAATTTCCATTTATCAGAATGCTACTGCCATTGCCATTGATGGTTACATGGTCCATCCCCATAAAAATAATATCGCTAATATCGTTTTTATATTTTCCAGCACTTATTTTGTAATCTTTTATATAATAAATGCCTGTTGGAAAATTAAGTGACAGGTTTTTCTTGTGCGAAAGAAATTGAGCAGCTTTCATAAATGCTGCATAGTTATTTGTTTTTCCATCGGCTACGCCGCCAAAATCCTGCACAAAATCATAACTGCTTTTTTCGCCGGCCTTACCGGTACTGCAACCAAATGAAGCAATTACCAATAAACCTGGTACCAGCAATGCATAGATAAAAAGATATTTAGGAGTTTGAATAAAAGTTTTCAACTGGTTATTTTTTAATGAAAAAATTGGTAGAAAATTTTGCCGGCACCTAACCAAACCATTTATACATATCTTCTACAGCCAATACTGCTTTTTCTAGTTTCGGAATATCTTTTACAATTTTTCCTTCCTGCATCTGTATTAGCCGGGTGCCATAATGATGCGCATCTCTAATGTTATGTGTAATCAATAAAGTGATCATACCCATTTCCCGGTTTAGCTTTTCTGCCAGGTTCATAATCAATGCGGCGCTTTTAGGATCCAATGCTGCCGTGGGTTCATCTAATAATAAAATATGGGTATCATCCATTACACTCATCAATAAAGTAAGCGCCTGCCGTTGACCTCCCGACAGGTTCCCCATGTTTTGAGATAATTTTTTTTCGAGGCCCATGCACAGGCTTTTTACTTTTTCTGCTACTTCATTTTTAAACTTTGCATGGGTACCAATCCTTAATCCTTTATGTTTTGTACGTAATGCCGCCAGCCTGAAATTGTCCAGGATGCTCAGTTCGGGAGCCGTACCATGATTGGGGTTTTGAAAAACACGGGCAATCCATTTACTTCTTTTATACTCCGGTAATCCGGTTACATCATGGCCATCAATTACAATTTTACCGGATGAAGGTTTTATAGCGCCTGCAATACAATTCAGCAATGTTGTTTTGCCACTGCCGTTGGCGCCAATCAATACCACAAATTCTGCATCTTGTATTTGTAAAGAAATATCATCTAATGCAACCACTTCGTTTTGCATTCCTTTATTAAACACGTTACTTATATGATCCAGTTTTATCATGATTTTTCTTCAGCGTTTTTTTATTTTCTTTTGATTGCCTTGCTTAGCCGGGGTATGGCCACAATGAGTAAGACAAATAGTGCCGTAATTAATTTTAAGAAATTAGGGTCAATGCCCATTGCCAGCGTAAAAGCAAGCACCATTTGAAAAATAAGGCTGCCTGCCAGCACCAGAATTATTTGTAAACCAATATGGGTAACCTGCCACCATTGCCGAAGTGCATCTGCAATCAATACCGAACCCAGGCCGGTGATCACAATACCAATCCCCATATTTACATCTGTGAAATTTTGGTACTGCGCTACTAAAAAACCGCTCAGCGCCGTAAAAGCATTGGCCAGCGCCAGTCCCAGTATTTTTATCCGGTCGTTATGAATCCCCAGCGATTGCGTCATTACCGGGTTATTGCCGGTTGCCCGCATCGCAATTCCAAAATCGGTTTTTAATAAAAAACGCAACCCCGCCGAAAGAAAAAATACAATGATACCGGCTACCAGCAATTGGTTGATGATATCATCTGCAAAAAAATGAAAGCTAAAAATACCGGGAATATTAATGAGCGGAATATTGGAGCGGCCAAGTAAGATCAGGTTGATGGAATACAAACCCGTCATCACTAAAATACCGGCGAGCAGGGCATCAATTTTTAATTTTGTATGGATCAGCCCGGTACAAATTCCGGCAACAGCGCCGCCGAGCATACATGCGGGTAATACCATCCAGGTGGGCACCTGTTGGGTAAGCATGATGGCTGTTACTACGGCGCCCAGGGTATAACTCCCGTCGGTTGTAATATCAGGGATGTTAAATACTTTCATTGAAATATAAATACCCAGCGCCATCGGGCCCAGGCATAAGGCTAATTGCAACGCCGATAAATAGAAGGCGCTCATAAGATGGCTTGAAAATTTGAAGGGAAATTGATGTTGTATTTTTTGGCCGCAGCAGCGTTAAATACTCTTTTCCTGTTTTTTACCATTTCCCATTTCATGCCGTTTGTATTTTTATTTTTCAAAAACCGGGCAGCTTGTTCACCTGCCTGGTAGCCCCAGCCATAGATGTCTGCGCCGTAAGCGGCAAGTGCGCCACGGGTTACCAGGCCAGCTTCACTGGTAAATATGGGAATATTTTTTTGGTTACAGCTTTGCAGGATCGTTTCAAAAGAAGAGAACACAACATTATCAGGATTGGCAAAGAATACATCTATATTTTTTGATAGTAGTGAGGCGGCAACCAGTTGCACATCGGCAGAACTGTTGACTGACTGATATACTAAGTTGATATGGTTAGCCGCCGCCAGGTTTTTAATGCGTTCCATCGCTTCTACCGATTGTGGCTCGCTTTGGTTGTACAGCATGCCTACTGATAACTGGCCATATTTTGGTTTTATGAAGTGAGGGATCAGTAAAAATGAGGTATCAATATAGTCTAAGTTTTCACCTACGCCAAACAGGTTTTTGGGAGGGTTGCCATTGGCATCATTCACCTTCATAAGCGCCGGCGTGGGCGATACCATCATAAATACAGGGATGTCTTTTGTGCTTTGTACTGCCGTAATGGTAGAGAGTGAAGGGTTGGTTGCGATACAATCAACCTGCTCGGCAATAAAGTATTTAATAACCTGGGTAAGGGTAGGGATATTGCCCTGTGCATTCCGGTAAATGATCTTTACGGTTCCTTTTGCTTCATCGAATCCTGCTTTTTTTAAAGCATCCATAAAACCGGTTTTTGCCTGTTCAATCGTATTGTCTTTAAAGGCATCTACAAAACCAACCACCGGTAACCCCGGTTTTTTTTGAGTACAGCCACCAAGTAGTAAACCCAGCAAAATAACAGGAAACCATTTTTTCATAAATAATTTTTAAATAAGGGTAGGTTGCGCATAAAATTAAACATTAATTTTTTTTTGATGAGGCGTCAGCCTTAAAGTTACAAATCCTGTAATGTATTTTCGGCTCACCTTTCCTTATCATGGCCGGTTATGAAACTAAGAACAAATGTTAAATTTTTCTTAATGTGTAACTATTACACGAAACTAACGTCCGTAATAATTGCAGAAATATGAGCTATTTTTTGCACATTTTTTATACAATTCAGCGATAACATACAGATATTAAGTATATTTGTATGCTAATCTTTCCCTCCGAAAATTACAGTTCGAAGCATTTTATTAATTTTTTTAGTATTTCGTTGCTACGATGAAAGAAATTTACCTGTATGGCTGCCACCCGGCAGCTACTGTTTTATTTGAATTTATAAAAAGGCGAAATGGCATCGCTATATTTTGTGCTGCCATTATTTTTCTTACACATTTTACAACTTAAACAATAACCATTTCATTTAACATTGAATTTGATTATCCCAATATATATGAAAAACATAAAAAAGATTTACTCTCTATTGATTTTAGCAGGAATGCTATTTTTTGCAGGGAATGTAATTGGGCAGGTAACTATTGCATCTGATGGATTAAATAATTCCACTACTTTGTTTACATTAGTTGGTGGAACTTATTATTCTGGAAATTCAGCAGCAGCAGATGGACCGGCTAGTTCTCCATTTGCTTCAGAAGGTACTCATTCTTATGGTAAATCAAATGGAACAGCTACCTTAACATCAAGCGATATAAATACCAGTGGTTATACAGGCATTTCATTAAATTTTTCTTTGGCTTCCTTTTCAATTGGTAGTACCGGAAATGGCGCTGATGCCGGCGATATTGTAACAGTAGAAATTAGCCCGGATGGAGGAACAAACTGGTATAGTACATTACGTGTTTTGGGTTATAGCAATGCATATTGGTCATATTCTGCAACAGCCGCTTCTACTGCTTATGATGGAGATGCAGCACCAGTAGATTTTCAGCCTGTAGCGGGTGGAGATAGAACTTCAATAGGAGATGGATATAGCAGGATTAGCATTACAGGTTTACCGGCTTCCAGTAATCTGCAGGTAAAGGTTACACTACTTAATAATGCTTCTGCTGAAAGATGGGTAGTAGATGATTTTGTTATAAAGGGAACTTTAGCAGGCGGCCATACTGTAACCTTTAATGCCAATGGAGGAACGGGTACTATGTCGCCACAAAACGCAAGTTCAGCTACCAATTTAACAGCCAATACATTTACCAGGACCGGCTATAGCTTTACCGGCTGGAATACGGTTGCAGGTGGTGGCGGCACTGCTTATGCAGATGGTGCGTCTTACAGCTTTGCAGCAGATATTACTTTATATGCACAATGGAGCGTCAATAGTTATACCGTTACTTTTAATGGTAACGGTGGAACGGGTTCTCCCTCTGTGTCATCGGTAAGTGGAAATTATAATAGCAGCGTAACATTGGCAACCATTGGTACCCTGGCAAAAACGGGTTATACTTTTGGTGGCTGGAACACCGCAGCAGATGGTAGTGGAACCAATTATGCAGCCGGTGGAAGCTATACAGTACCTGCAAATAATATCACATTGTATGCAAAATGGACACCCAATAATTATCAAATAACTTTCGATAAAAATAATGCTTCAGCTACAGGTACCATGAGCAATCAAACTATTGCCTATGGCGCTACGGCCGCTTTAACCAGCAATGCCTATTCATTGGGTGGTTATGTGTTTGATGGTTGGGCAACAAGCGCTGCCGGTGCTGTAGTTTATGCCGATGGCGCTAACTACACTATGGGATTAGGGAATGTTACCTTGTATGCTCATTGGAGTGTGGGCCCCTGCCAGTCTGATAATTTTGATATTAATTATGGTAACTGGACAAAGGGATTCGGATCTTATACTAATTCATTAGCCGGGTACACCGGCAATGGAATTGGTTTTAATTCTACAAATGATGACATCATTACAACAAATGCGATTCCGGGTGCTTCGTCTATTACTTTTGTAGGTTCTGCATCATCTAGCTCGGCAAACTATACCGTAAAAGTTCAATTTTCTACTTCAGATACAGGACCATGGACAGATATTACTACACTTACTGCTGATGGTAGTAATACAGGATCTATTACTACTAGTTGGAATAACTATAATGTAACAATTTCTCCGCTTGGAATTTATTACCTGCGTTTTGTAATGTCTGCAAGGAGTGGGGGTAGTTTTTATTTAGATAATGTAAATGTTTTTTGTTCTCCTTTACCCCCCACCATTACCCCTGCCACGCAAACTTTTACAGGGTTTACCTACGCCAGCGGGTCGGGGCCTTCCACAGCTCAAAACTATGCCCTCACAGCATCTTATTTAAGCCCTGCCAATAGTACCGTTACCGTTACGGCTTCTACCAATTATGAAGTTTCTTTAAATGGTTCGTCATGGAGTGCCGTTTCTGTAACTACTCCTGCTGCATCGGGTGGCGCATTGGCATTCAATGTGTATGCCCGCTTAAAAGCCGGTCTTGCAGTAGGTACTTATAATGGTGAAACCATTGCCATTGCTGGTGGAGGTGGCAGCGCTTCATTAACCGTTTCGGGCAATGTAACACCGGCGCTGTTTACTTCGGTTGCCAATGCTGACTGGAATACGGCAACTACCTGGGATAAAAATGCAGTGCCGGGAGCCGATGATAATGTAATAATAAATCATGCCGTAACTATAAATGCCGGGGTAACCCGAAATAGCGGAACCACTACTACCATCAATACCAGCCATTCTCTGGCTTTGCGTGCTACCTATACCAATAACGGTACCACTACGGTAAATGGCACCCTGCAAATAGATGGCGGTGGCTTTGCCAACGGCAGTAATAATATAAATTATGCCGCTACCGGCAGTTACTTAGTGTTTAATAGTGGTTCTGGCCCTTATGGCATTAATGCCGGTCAGCGCTTTTGGCCGGGTACAGGCAATATTCCTGAAAATGTACAGGTAAATACCGGTACCAATGTGAACCTGAATGATGGTACAAAGCAAATTCCGGCTACAGGAACCTTGTTGTTATATGGTGGTTTTCAAAATGCAAATGCTACCGGGCTTACTTTAAATGGTACGCTGAACATTAGCCCCAATGGGTATTTTAGCATTAACAGCCCCAATTACGGCGCTGCTTCCAAACTTTGGTACAATGTAAATACCACTTATGGTAATGGGCTTGAGTGGACTTCATCTGCCAATCCTGCAACTGTACAACTCAGCAATAATACATTATTAAATTATCCTACTAATACGGGGCCAAGAAGTATTACCGGCAACCTTACCATTGATGCAGGGTCTGCCCTGTACATGGATTATGGCAACCCCAACCCCGGTGCAGGCCTGCTTACCGTGGGTGGAAATGTAGTATTAAATGGTTTCTTAAGCCTCGGTAATTTAATTGGTGGCGACCTGCTGGTAAAAGGAAACTGGACTAAGGGGGTATCGGGCACATTTGACCACAAAGGCCGCTTAGTTACTTTTAATGGCACCGTAAACCAAACCATTACCGGCACAACTGATTTCGGTTATTTTACGATTAATAATAATGCCGGTGTTACGTTAGCGAGTGCTATCAGTGTAAATAATACTGCCGATTTTATACTCGGCAAAATAACCCTGGGTACCAATAATTTTAGCCTGAAAGCTGGTGGTACCACTACCAATGCCAAGGCAACAAGCTATATCGTGGTGAATAGTACCGGCAGGTTTATAAAAGAATCGGCAGGCAATACCGCCACCTTAATTCCCATTGGGATCACTGCTCATTATACGCCGCTAATCATCACCAATACAGGTACGGTAAGGGATTTAACCATGGGTGTAAAAACACCTATTACCAATGCGCCTTTCGATGCCACAAAGGTTGTGAATTTAGAGTGGAGCGTATTAAGCTCCGGTGCAGGCGCCGTGGCCAATATTACCTATCAGTGGAATACGGCTAACCAGGCGGCGTCATTTAGCCCTGCCGCTGCCAGTGAAGTAAGCAACTACGTAACAGCCTATACCGTTGCAGGTACGGGTACGCCTGCCGGCAGCAACCCTTATACATTATCTGCCACCGGGCTTAGCATACCCAGCAGCGGAACCAACTTATATATTGTTGCAAACCGTTGTGCTTCCGTGCAGGCTGCAGCGCCAGCCGGCACGATTAGCGGAACTACACCTGCCTGTACAAGTACCATCCTTACCATTGCACCATCTGCCGCAGGCATGTACTGGCAAACGGCCGCCAATGGTATCAGTAACATCAATGCGGCTACATCATCGCTGACCGTAAGCAGTAGCGGTAATTATTATGTACGTAGTTATGATGGTGCCTGTTGGAGCGCTGCCACAGCAGCTTACCCGGTAACTATAAATGCTGCCCCGGCCATTGCGGTGCAACCGGTAGATGTTACCGTTACCGCACCAACCACCGCCGTGTTTAATGTGACAGCAACCGGCGCCGGTTATCAATGGCAATGGTATAATACAGGTACTTCTCTGTGGGAAGACCTAACCAATGCAGCGCCGTATAGTAATGTAACAACCGATCATCTTACCATCAGCCCTAGCGCTGAAGCATATTCTGATTATGAATTCAGGTGTATCATAAAAGGAGCAGCGCCCTGCCCGGATCTTATTTCAAACTCAGCCATCCTTACGGTATTGCCCGGGCCTTGTTTAAGTGAAGGGTTTGAAACTGGATTACCTGGCAGTTATACAACTGCTAATGTAACTTTAGGATCAGGCACTTGGAGTGGAACCCAAATAATAGGAGGTACAAATCCGGTAAATATTCATTCAGGGAGCCGTTCATTACAAGTGAAAGGAACTTCTGGTGCTGGCATTATTTCACCAAACCTAACGAGTCCCAACACCGTTAGTTTTTGGGGACAAGCAAATTCATCAACATCTGTTGTAAAAGTTAGTTACCGTATTAATGCAGGAGCCTGGACAGATGTACCTGAATCGCCTTATACATTTACTACAACATATACCCAATTTACTGCCACTATCAATAGTACATCAGCAAATACACAGTTTAGATTTTTATATAGTAGTGGTAATGTTTTTTATATAGATGATGTAGAAGTTTTTTGCCAACCCCCAACCTGTGTTACCAGTACAACTATTTCATCTTTTACACCCGATAACGGGCCTGTGGGAACATTGGTAACCATTACCGGTACCGACTTTACGGGTATAAGCAATGTAAAATTTGGAAATAAAGATGCAGCATCATTTACTATTGTAAACAATACAACCATCACAGCCGTAGTACCTTTAGATGTACCTGCAGCAGATAAAATCACATTGATAGGATCGCCCTGTAATGTAAAGACCACTAACAATTTTACATTGATTGATGAAACCGGAAGCTGTGGTGTAACAGGCAGTGGTACAGTAACCGATTTATTTATCTCCGAAGTATATGATGCAAAATCAGGGAGCTTAAGTTATATAGAAGTATTTAACGGAACAGCAAGCTCCATTCCATTAACCAATAATTACCAGGTAAGAATTATAACCGGTACCAGTACTATCAATGATTTTGATCTTACCGGTAATATTGCCAGCGGGGCCACCAGGGTTATGAGAATTGGTACCAGCTCCAGTCTTTGCCCCCTTACACCTGGTGATAGTTATCCTTCGGCCAGCGGTTTTAATGGTAATGACCGGGTGTACCTGCTCAAAAAAATTGCAGGCACATATACTGCAATAGATTATGTGCCAAACCCCAATTATCCCGGCAGTGAAGCTGCTGGTTTTAGTCAATCAGTATTACCTGGCGCTACCCATACCAGGCCTAATATGACGTATTATCCTACCGATTGGGTAATCAGCAATACTGAAAACTGCAGTACCCTGGGTGTAGCGCCCTACACCTTAAACGGTACCACGATTGATATCAATACGCAACCGGCCGGGGTAGATTGTAATCAAACTCTTGACTTCTCCACTACGGCAACCATCAGCCCATCTGGTACACCGGCATATACCTGGTATTATAATGAACCCGGTACCAATACCTGGGTTTTGGTAAGTACGTTACCGGCAACATATACCGTTTCGGGTTCGGGTACCAATCATATTACAATTACAGGCCCTACCGCTTCGCTGGCCAATTACCAGTTTTATGTTACGGTATCTCAGGGAAGCCCCGGTTGTTACCAGCCCAGCCATGCTGCACAATATACTTATGAGAGCAGGCCCATTTATCATTCAAAAGCTACCGGTAACTGGAGCAATAAAGCTACCTGGGAAATGAGTAACGATGGAATTACCTGGAAACCCGCCTGCACCTATCCAATTGCCATCAATAGTTCAAAAATAAATATCACAGCTCCTTATACCGTTACCCAGGATATAGATGCAGACATTGATGTAAACAACCTTACGGTAGATGCATCTGCAACACTTCTTACCAATCCAAATGCGGGCATTAAAATTTTGGATGGGGGAGCAGGTGCAGATTTTGTGATTAACGGAACTTTTAATGATAATAATAATACGGCAAACAGCCTGGGCTTTGGCAGTGGCGCCACCTGGAAACTGGGAGCCAATGGAACGGTGCTTAAAACAAATTCATCTGGCGTAGCCGGTAATTATGGAGCAAACTATGAGACTGGCATAATAAATATACCAGCTTCTGCATTTTGGATTTACCGATATACCGGCGCCGGTAATGTAAATACGGCTGCCAGCAATATGTATTATCCCAACCTGAAGTTTGAATCTACTTCAGGGCCTTATAACTGGAGTACCAGTACCACGGCGCTTACCGGCGCTGCTGGTGGCACCATGTATGTAAAAGGAAATTTAGATATTGGAACGAGCGGTACCGGCGCAGTGAAAGTATCTTACAATAATATCAATGTTCTCCCTTTGCAGGTTGCAGGCAATGTAAGTATTGGCGCTAACAGCGAGCTCTCCAATATTTCCTGGGATGCCATCACAGATGCCATACATGGCAACGGTACGGGTATTGACGTAAAGGGGAATCTTACTGTAAATGGTACACTCACCCTTACCGGGGGCACAGCAGAAACCGGCGACCTGGTATTTAGCGGAACAACTACTCAAACCGTTTCTGGCACCGGCCAGTATAATTTAGAGGATGTGAAAATCAACAATACCGGTTTAGGAAATGTAACCATCAATAGTTCATTTGGTATTCCCGGTACCTTAAGTTTTGATAATATTGCGGCTAAACTCACTTTAAATACAGGTGATATTACTTTGCAAAGCGGCGCTGTACGTACAGCCAATGTAGGTAAAGTACCATCTGGCAGTACCATCAATTATAGTGGATCGGGCCGTTTTATCGTAGAGCGTTATATTTTAACGCCACGCAAATGGCAGTTCCTGTCAGTGCCCAATAATACGACCCAAACAATCAACGAGGCATGGCAGGAAGGAATGGCACCCGGAAGCACTACACAAACCACACCGGCAGGATATGGTACCCAGATCTCTACTAAATTACCGGGAAGCCCAACAGCAATTGGTTTTGATTTTTATTCGCCGGGTGGCCCCAGTATGAAATCCTGGAATACAGCAACGCAAGCTTATGTGGCACCAGCAAATACAACATCATTGGGCATTGCCAACCCATCAGGTTATATGATATTTGTAAGGGGCGATCGTACCCAGGCAGGGGCAAGCGGAAGTTCTGCCACTATTTTACGCACCCGTGGCCAATTATTAACGGGTAACCAAACGGCCATTAATATACCAGCAGGTAAAGATGTATCTATTGGTAATCCTTATGCATCGGCATTAGATATGCGTAGTACGATCATTCCTGCACAGTCAGTACAAACATTTTATATTTGGGATCCACGCCTTACCGGTAATTATAACCTGGGTGGTTTCCGTGCATTTACGAAAGTGGGCTCCGATTGGGTTTCTACACCTGGCGGTGGCGCTTATGGCGGCCATCCAAACTTTATCCCATCTGGCCAGGCATTTTTTATAAAAGGCGGGGCCACGGCAGGTAATCTAACCATCAATGAAAATTCAAAAGGCGATGATAGTTATACCGCTACGTTTGTAGCAGAAAAGCCACAATTACTCAGAGCCAATTTATTTATTCGTGAGGGCAATGAACTTACATTAACGGATGGTGTATTGATGCACTACCAGGATGGATTTAATGACGGCATTGATAGTAAAGATGCACCCAAATTAAAAAACCTTTCCGAAGTGGTAAGTATTAAATTGGCCAATAAACTTTATGCTGTTATGCAAAAAAGCCCGGTTATAGATGCAGATACTATCTTCCTGAATATAGAAATGATGAAAGCCCGCAATTATAGTTGGGCGATCAATACCGGGAATATGGACCTGGAAGGCCGCAGGGCATGGCTGATTGATAACTATACCCAAACAAAAACGCCATTACTATTACAGGGCGATACCCGTATTGATTTTAATATTGCCAACAACCCGGGATCATTGGCGGCAGACCGTTTCATGATTGTATTTAAACAGAAAAAAAGGATTCAGTTTATTTCAATACAAGCCAAACGGAATGCAGATAAAACGGCGACTGTACAATGGCAGGTAGCGCCGGGTAGCGATATTCGATATTACGAAGTGGAACGCAGCAATGAAGGAACAAATTTTAATTTGAGAGGTGTTATCAATACCAATGATGTTTTGCAGTACAACGATGCCACAGCGCCTGCCGGGGAAGTGTATTACAGGGTAAAAGGATTGGATGTAGAAGGCGATTATGTGTATAGCGATAAAGTAAAATTAGATGCACTACCCATAAAAGTAGGAATTGATATGGCGCCCAACCCAATTGAGAATGGTATTATACAATTGCAATTTACCAACCAGGAACCCGGGGACTACCAAATGGTATTGTATGCCGCAAACGGCCAGCAAATGCTCAGCAAGTCCACTACCATAAATAGTTATTACCAGCAGGCATCCTTTGCTACGGGCAAGTTAGCAGCGGGTACTTATCAATTGCTCATTACAAATAAAAAAGGATTTAAAAAGACAATAAAAGTATTTATAAAATAATCCTGTTTTCATAAATGTATTCAGATCCCGGTTTACCGGGATTTTTTTTTAAAGTAACCATTCACCATTCACCATTCACAATTAACCATTAATAATTAAAAATTGTATTCTACCTTTAAGTTCCATTATCCCCCTGAAGAATATTTTATTTCAACCAAAATGTAGTTATGAAAAAATATTTTTCAACCTGGGCCTTCATTTCATTGCTGATGCCCTTGCTTTCTTTCGCACAGCCCAATCTTATTGTAAGCCAAAGTAGTTTGCAAAGCCCTAATATATCAACCGGTAATTATTTGCAAATTAATTTTAAAATAAAGAATGCCGGAAATGTTGCTGCCATTGCAAATCATGCTAAAATTTATTTATCTGCAACGGCAACGCTTGGTTCGGGCGCTATTGCTTTAAATGATATAAGCTGCGAAGCGCTGGCGGCAGGCCAGGAAACCAATACCGTGAACTATTTATTCCCCTTACCTTACAAAGTGAACCCCGGTTCTTATTATGTGTTTATAAAAGCAGATAGCAGGAGTAAAGTGGCAGAAACAGATGAGAACAATAATTTTTCATTGTCCACCCAATTGCTGGTGAATAATAACCTGGGGGGGCAGCAAAATTTATCATACCCTATCATTTTTATCCATGGCCTCAATTCAGACCAAACGACATGGGATCCACTCATTACCGATTTAAAAAATAATTTTGGTTGGTCTTATGGTGGTAATTTAAATTTTTGTTTAAACCAGGATGGGAATATTAATACGGCCAACCTTACTACCGATTATAAAGACTGGACGGATGTGGGTTCGCTCACTGCAAAAGATTTTTATACCCTAAACTTTAATGTTAGTCCTACGGGTACAGCCCCAGCTGATAGTTACGAAAGTAACCAAAGCGCCATCAGCAAACAGGGGCTTGCAGTACGGGATGCCATTGCACATGTATTACAGCTAACCGGCAAAACCAAAGTGATCCTGGTATGCCATAGCATGGGTGGTTTGGCTTCAAGGGAATATCTGCAAAAGCCTTCACTTTGGCAACCCGATGGTGCGCATCATGTAGCAAAATTAGTAAGCCTGGCAACACCTCATGGCGGTAGCAATGCCAGTGGCTTTGGCCTTACAAGTGTAGATGAAAAATCGGAAGCGGTAAGAGATCTCCGGATATATTTTTCCGGTGCAGGCAAGCCTGGTACTTATTTATTTGGCAGCTTAGAGAATACGACTGCCATTGATGTTACGTATAATAATATAGATGTAAACTGTAATGGCATCAGCGGTGATAATACTTTGGTAACGGGGCTGAACCAAAAAAGCATACCCACCGATGTAGCATATAGTTGTGTGATTGGTACCAATAGTTTGTTGGGCGGTGATGGGGTAGTTCAGGTGGACCAGGCAAACCTCAAAAATTATTATCCAACATTAGCGGTAGATACATTTATAAGCAAGGCACCGGCATTTACTTTTATTTGGCACACTGAAGTGCAAAAACAAACATTCACCGTACTGAAAGCCATGGATGAACCAGGGAGTGATGAAGATTATTCGGTAGCTTTTGATAAAACCTATTTTGGGAATTTCACGGTACAAAGTGTTGGGGCAGCTTCACCAGTAGATAGGGATAACTTCGGCATAACGGCACCCGTAGATGGGTTTCTTAAAATCAATTTATTTGACCTGCCGTTGCCCAATGTGGCTTTGGATATTTACGGTAGTGGTGCCAGCCATATTTATTCTGGTACCAGCGCAGCAAAAGGCGATACTACCTTTAGTGTTCCTGTAAATGCAGGCGACTACCAGCTTACGTTAAGCGCCACTGCTGATGCGGCCAGTTGGTTAAGCCCTTATGCCATGCGGGTAGGGTTTGTTCCAAACATAGTAGTCCCATTATCTTTATTACAATTTACAGCTACACAAAACGGTGAAAATGTTCAATTGCATTGGCTTACTGCAAATGAAATAAATACCGATCATTTTATGATTGAGCATAGTATGAATGGGATAAGCTGGCAGCCCATCGGGATGCAACCTGCAGCTAAATCGGCGCATGAAAACAGTTATGTTTTTGATCATTTAAAACCTGGCGCCGGCCTTCATTATTATCGTTTACGCATACTGGATGCCAATGGCCAATCTGATTTTTCAGCTATAAAAATGGTAAATATTGCTGCAAGTCAAAATTTATTTAGCATAACACCCAATCCTGCAAGAAACAAAACGGAAATTCATTTTGTGAAACCGGTTACCGCTGTAAACATAAGTATTTACAATACCCGGGGGCAGGAGGTATTCATTAAAAGTGTAAATGGCACAGCAATTCAAAGTGTAGATATCCCGACATCCTCATTTGCTGCTGGTATTTATTTTATAAGGATACATAACGGGGCACAAAATACTACACAGAGGCTTGTTGTATTAAAATAGTAATTGGTGATGCTGCAAAATAGTTGTTCCTTTAATTTACTTTGACCGGGTAGAAGCTGTTAAAATATTTTTTATAGTGTATGCCGGTTTATTTTATTGAATAATTTTAAAAAATGACTGAAACAAAGTTTAATATTGCCGTTTTAATAGATGGTGACAATGCACAGGCTTCGCTCATAAAATATATGCTGGAAGAAGTGTCTATTTATGGAAAAGCAACCATTAGGCGTATTTATGGCGACTGGACAAGCCCGCACATGAACAAATGGAAAGACACATTGAACCGATATTCCATCAACCCGATTCAAAAATTTTCTTATACAACCGGAAAGAATTCAACTGATAGTTCTTTAATAATAGATGCGATGGATATTTTGCATAGCAAAAGTGTTGATGGGTTTTGCATTATATCAAGCGATAGCGATTATACCGGGTTGGCAAAAAGGATACGGGAAGAAGGTTTTTTTGTAATGGGAATCGGTATGCAAAAAACGCCTATTGCATTTGTGAACTCATGCGAAGTGTTCACATTTACTGAAAATTTATTGCCAGTAACTGAAATCAGGAGAGATGATTCATCCGTAAAACCTGAAACAGCAAGCGCCCCGGCCACAAAAAAGAAAACAAAGAAAACTGTCAAAAAAGATTTCCCAAAATTCGATGTAACCAATATCAATAAAGCATTTGAGATTTCAACGATAGAAGATGGGGGTACATATATCTCTAAAGTGGGGTTGGCTTTGCGAAAGATAGATCCCAGCTTTGATCCCCGAACTTATGGTTTTAAAACACTCACTCAATTATTTGAAAGTTTAGATAAATATGAAGTGATCCGGAATGATGTAAATGGATTGAACCATCCCTTGGTAAAGCGGAAATAGGAGTTTGAATAATATTTGTTTGATATAAATGGCATGATTTTTTGAGTAATAAAGATGGCGAAGCAACATGTGAACAGGCGAGTTCGAAAAGCTGGCAGCATACAAACTAAATATTTTTATATGGCAAACAACACTATCACATTACACCGGGTATTTTGTGCAAGTCCTGAAAAAATATATCGTGCATTTACACTACCGGATGCATTTTTGGCCTGGTTGCCCCCTTATGGTTTTATAGCTGAAATTGGGCAAATGGATGTTCGGGCAGGAGGCAAATATAAAATGTCATTTACAAATTTTTCAACAGGCAGTAAACAATCTTTTGGCGGGGAGTATTTAGAAATTACAGCCAATGAATTTTTGAAATACAGCGATAAATTTGATGACCCGAAATTACCTGGAGAAATGATCACATCTATCTGGTTTAAAAAAGTAACTGTAGGTACAGAATTAAAATAATCCAGGAAGGAATTCCTGCCGCAATACCTGTGGAAGCATGTTATTTAGGCTGGCAAGACTCATTAGATAAATTAAAAAAATTAGTAGAACCAAATATCCCGGATTCATAATTTATTTGACAAATTACCAATCTTACTAAACCCTTATTTGTAAATTTTCACATTTAAAAATCGGTTTCAGGATATCTTTATTTCGGAATATAATTCCCCTGCCTTGCTGCTTTATTTGTTTCGGCATGTTCTAATAAAAGTTTTTGTGCAGCAGCAATATTTTTATCATCGCCTTTCCAGCAATCAAGTGTGGGTTGCTGAATAGCACGGGCAAATGAAAAGCTGAGTATCCACGGAAGTTTATTTTTAAATAATTCATGCATTTTGTCTAAGTGCATGGTAGCGTATTCAGGCGATTGCCCGCCAGATAAAAAAGCAATGGCAGGTACAGCAGGTGGTATGGATGCTAACAGGCATTTCACCGTAAATTCTGCTACATCATTGGCAGTGTCTTTTTTTGCTGCGCCAGTACCGGAAATAACCATATTGGGTTTTATAATGATCCCTTCCAGCCAAATATGTTGTGTGTAAAATTGATAAATTAAATTTTTTAAAACCCGTTCAGTAGTTTCAAAACATTGCCAGATTGTATGATCGCCTTCCATCAATACTTCGGGTTCTACAATTGGTACAATATCGGCTTCCTGGCATAAGGCTGCGTATCGTGCAAGTGCATGAATATTGGCTTCAATACTTCCTTGTGTGGGTGTATTTTCGCCAATTCGAATGACAGCACGCCATTTTGCAAAACGGGCGCCCATGGTTTTATATTCCTGCAAACGGTTTCGTAATCCATCTAATCCTTCAGTAATTTTTTCGTTGGGGAAACCCGGTTGCCCGATCGTCCCTTTATCTACTTTGATTCCTATGATGATGCCTGCATCCTGCAATATTTTTGTAAATGGGGTTCCATCATCTGTTTTTTGCCTGATGGTTTCATCAAATAAGATCACTCCGCCAATACTATCCTGTAATCCCTTTGTGGTAATAAGCAATTGGCGGTAGCGTCGTCTCATTTCCTCGGTCTGTGGAATACCTGCCGCTGCAAAGCGCTTATTACATGTGCCTAAACTTTCATCCATAGCTAGCAGACCTTTACTATTTGCAAATAGCTGCTGAATGCAGTCAGATAAAATTTTTTTATTCATTGTTTTTCTTTATTGCGATCATAAGAGCTATAATAAATAATCATTCCAGTTTTAGTTGGTATATTATTTTAATCCATAGCCGGCCAATATTAATTTTGTTTTTTCCAAATTTTCATGATGGATGCCGGTAATACCCAGCTCTTCTGCAACAGATATAAACATGGGCCTGTCTTCGATATATAAAATTTCTGTTGGGTTTACCTGTGCTACATCCAATGCAATTTTAAAAATATCAATATCCGGTTTCCTAAAATGTACAAAACTGGATGATATAAAAAAATCTACAAATTTCCCCAACTCAAACTGAGCGATTCGGTATGTATTGAGTTCCCGCCCTTCGTTGCTTACTACGGCCACTTTTAATTTATACTTTAGTTTCAGTTCGGTAATTAATTCAATCATGCCCGGTAATGCCTTAGATTGGGCAAACATAAAATCCTGGAAATCTTTTTTAGTGAAATTCCGGGGCATGTAAAAAACGGTTCGGTTTAAGTATTCATCCAAAGACAATTTACCGGATTCATAGGTATCAAAAGTGAGGTGGTGGCGGGATGCCATTTCTTCCTGATCTAAGTTAAAATGTACAGCCGCTTTTTGCCGGGAATTATGATCCCATCCATTGGTGAGCAGCACACCGCCAATATCAGTAAATAGGGTGGTTGTTTTTTGAGTTTGCATCCGGTTGTTATTTTATGTATTAATTAGGTACCTGTTTGCTTTTAAGGCAATTAGGAATATACAATCTTTGCACCACAATTTACATTCTATAAAAAGTTTATCCGGAATAAAATAATATTATTAAATTTATACTTGCTTGCTCTGGCCACTATTTATAAAATAAAAACTTATCTGTATGAAGGTTTTACACGTAGTGGCATTTTTACTCATAACCAGTGTGGGATTTGCCCAAACAAAAAAAGTTGAATTGTTCGATCTTATGAAACTGCTCATCCAGGATACCAGCGAGTATTCAATGATTGGTGATTGGGCGGTAAGCACGCCATCGAAATACCCGGTAAAATGGGAAACGAGTGGCATCAATATGAGTGATGATATCAATATTAACTTTTACAGGAATGGTAAAGCAAATATTGCGATCAATGGAAAAACATTTATGACTCAGAATAAGCCAATGGCCTGGAAAATTATGTTACGTGGTCCCCGGATGGGCTTTACTAATTTTACGATTACCAGCGCCGCCAATGCGGGTTTACAGACCAAAAAAACAATTGACAGTTTATTTGCCAATAAAAAGTTTGATTATAAATTATTGAAAGATTGTTCTAAGAACCCTGCCGCCGGTTTTTATTTTTACCAGGTAAAAATCCCTAAGAAAGTAACGGCATGGATAAAAATTTCCTGGGTAGGTACCGGTGATAATTGCATCATACAATTAGACTGCTACGACGAGGGAAGTAAAAACCTGGCGAATTTGAATTGTGGCCGGTAATCAATTTTTTCTTCAAATAATACATTACATCAAAAACCTACAGGCAATCTGTAGGTTTTTGATAACTATATAATGAATTAATTTTTTGGAGGTTCTGAACCTGAATTGGTATTGGATACTTTCTTCTCGATATCTTCTTTTAATTTATTGAAACTATCTTTTATATTATCATCCGGCGACCTAAAAAGATAAGCCGATACCAGGATTCCGATGGCAGCAATGCCTGCGATATATACCCCAAAACCAATAAAGGAAGCGCCCAAAAATGAATTAGACATTTGGCTGTAAAACCAAATAATCATCAGGAGTACAATAACAGGGGCTATAAGTGTAATGATCCAGGATGTTTTGTCTAAATTTTTATTTTGATCGCCAAGGTATGCCATCGCAGCACATGCCAGGAAACAAATAAAAACTAGTATGCCTTTATCGTGCATCCCATTGGTACTTTGGGTCATACCTAAAATGGATACAGAAACCCAGGGTAAAAACATAGAGATGATGCCAACAGCAGCAGAAATCAATACAAATTTCCTTTGCTTATTCATGGTTTGAAAATTCATGTTAAATAAGTTTGTTTAGTTAGGTAATATATGGGAAATAAATATAAGAAAATTTCATTACATCTGTAAAAATATTTAAGCACAGGTAAAGTGAATTTCTTTTAATTACAGCCGCTCACATATTTCACTTTATTATCTTTGAGGGATGCCGAATATTGTCCGCATCTTTTTTTGGGGCTTACTCATCAGCTTCCTGGGTTCTTTGCCATTGGGTACTTTAAATGTGGCAGCCATGCAAATCGGTATCCAGGAAAGTGTACGTCATGCCATAGAATTCTCATTGGGTTCGCTACTTGTTGAAATGATTTATGTACGCATTTCACTGGTGGGTATAGATTGGGTACGTAAGCAGGTGCGCTTAATGAAGATCATGGAATGGATCACTTTGGGCATTATCCTGGCTCTTGCTATCGGTAGTTTTATTGCTGCTACCAGGCATGGTGGCACTGCCAAAAATGTGATCCTGAATAATAATATGCACCGTTTTTTATTGGGCGCTTTTATGTGTGCCATAAACCCGGTACAAATCCCATTTTGGTTTGGATGGAGTACGGTACTGTTTACTAAAAAAGTATTGCAACCGGTAAAGAGCCAGTATAACAGCTATATTATTGGTATCGGAATTGGTACTTTACTGGGCAATTGTGTTTTTATTTTTGGCGGTAAGTGGATGGTACAAAGAATCAATAACAGTGAGCAATACCTAAACTGGATCATCGGAGGTATATTTACCATTACAGCACTTATTCAATTATGGCGCATCATAAAAAAAGATGATGCCGTAAAAAAAATGGAAGATATAAAACAGGAAGACATGGACAAATTACACCCGCCTTTAATGCCTTAAAATATAAATTGAATGAACTGGACGATCCTTATTATTGCCGGGTTATTTGAAACCGGTTTTGCGTTTTGCCTCGGCAAAGCCAAAGAAGCTTCTGGCCAGGCGGCCATTGCCTGGTATGCCGGGTTTATATGTTGCCTGGCATTGAGTATGGTCTTATTGATAAAAGCAACCCAAACATTGCCTTTAGGAACCGCTTACGCCGTATGGACGGGCATTGGGGCAGTAGGTATTGTGCTGTGTGGTATTTTATTTTTTAATGAACCTGCCAGTTTTTGGAGATTGTTTTTTATATCTACACTCATCATTTCTATTGCAGGATTAAAATTTGTATCTGCCTCCTGACCCTAACAAAATTTTGATATGAAAAACTTTAGTGACATCAATAAAACAGCCTGGAATAAAAAAGTGCCACTGCATGTGGCTTCTGATTTTTATGATATGCCTTCTTTTTTAGCCGGTAAAAATTCGCTCAATAAAATTGAATTGGATTTACTGGGTGATGTAAAAGGAAAATCAATTTTACATCTTCAATGTCATTTTGGGCAAGATTCTATTTCGCTGAGCAGGATGGGGGCAAAAGTTACAGGAGTAGATTTTTCTGATGTGGCTATTACAAAAGCAAAAGAACTTTCAAGTTCCATGCAGGTAGATACTAAATTTATTTGTGCTGATATTTTTGATTTGCCCGATCAGCTTTTTGAACAATTTGATATTGTTTTTAGCAGTTATGGAACCATCGGTTGGTTTCCTGATATCAATAAATGGGCAATGCTGGTTACCCATTATTTAAAACCAGGTGGCCGTTTTATTTTTGCTGAATTTCATCCTGTCGTATGGATGTACGATAATGATTTTACTGATATTACGTATTCCTATTTTAATGGGGAACCCATTGAAGAAAATTTAACGGGCACTTATGCTGCAAAAGAAGATGCGATAGCAACGAATACCATTACCTGGAACCATGGTTTGGCTGAAGTGATACAAGCATTGCTCTCACAGGGTTTACAACTTTGCCAGTGTAATGAGTACAACTATTCGCCTTATGATTGCCTTTCAGGCATGGAAGAATTTGAAAAAAGAAAATACC
The DNA here is from genome assembly GCA_016710595.1 of Niastella sp. Taxonomy (GTDB): domain Bacteria; phylum Bacteroidota; class Bacteroidia; order Chitinophagales; family Chitinophagaceae; genus Ferruginibacter. Next base: position 307,202 of record JADJVM010000008.1, on the reverse strand, counting down.
GGATAGCTAAATGGGCAAATAAAATTCCTTTGGTTTATGCTTTAGCAGCAGAAAAAAAAACACTGTAAAACTTATTCATAAAAATTCAACCTGTTTTTCAACTTTCTTAGTTCTTCTTCCTTTTGTTGAAGCCGGTTTAGTAAATGAAGGATAGTATCTATACCATTTACATTCAGCTCCAGGTCCAGGTGCATTCTTACTGCTTGTTCCAGTCGGCTTACCTGGTTCATGGGGATATACCTGGTTCGTTTTTCAGCAATTAGTTCTATAATTCCATTATGATGTAAGGCATCAATAAATGAAGGATCTACCTGGTGATAAGTACAAAATTGTTTTACGGTTATCATTTTTAGCATTGCCATATCAGGATAGTTTAGATAATTGTGTAAATAATTCTTTTTGCTTTTCGGTGAGTTGTGTAGGTAATTTTACCTGGTAAGTAATATACAGGTCGCCAAAATTGTTTTCTGATTTATAAACAGGGAATCCTTTTCCTTTTAACCGGGTCTTACTGTTATTCTGTGTACCTGCTGCAATTTTAAGTTTTACTTTACCATGCAGGGTATCAATGGTAATATCGCCTCCCAGTACTGCGGTATATAGATCAATTTCCCGGGTTAAGTGTAAATCATTTCCCATTCTTTTATATTGAGTATCGTTGTGTATTGAAAAGTTGATGAATAAATCGCCGGCCGGGCCGCCATTGGTACCTGGGCTACCATACCCTTTTAATTTTATTTGTTGACCATTTTCTATACCGGCAGGAACAGTAATACGGATATTTTTACCATGGATGGTAAAAGTTTGTTTGTGGGTAGTAAATACCTGCGATAAATTTAATTTTAGTTCAGCCTGTACATCCTGCCCACGAAAACGGCTACGGTTACGGCTTTCGCCCCCTCCGCCAAACATCGAAGAAAAAAAGTCAGAGAAATTGCCGCCTTCAAAGTCGCCTCCAAAATCATATTGGCCATAACGACTTTGCCCACCACTTGTGTATTGCTGTTGCTGCCGGGCTTTTTCATAAGCTTCGCCGTGTTGCCAATCCTTGCCATACTTATCGTATTTTTTTCTTTTTTCAGGATCGCTTAATACTTCATTGGCTTCATTTATTTCCTGGAATTTTTTATGCGCTGCCGGGTTATCGGGATTTACATCCGGGTGATATTTTCGGGCCAGCTTACGATATGCTTTTTTAATTTCTGCTTCGCTAGCTTTTTTATCTACACCCAACGCTTTGTAATAATCAATATAATCCATAATACCTGTAAATTTCTTTTATGTAATGAGCTTACTCCGAATATCGTTAACCATATATGCTTTTACAATCAAAAACTGTGCTATACAATAGGTAAGCATAATGGTAAATGCTGCACCAGTAAATGGCTGATAAAATTTATTGATTGCAAGGAGCGAATCAGAACACACAAAAAATAAAGCTCCCATAATAAATAAACGACCGGCTCCCTGGCGGGTAAATGCTGAAAAATAAATTGCAGCTAACAGCATAGAACAAATAACAAGGGTATAAAGCAATACCGGTATTTTTAGCACACCGAGATGCGGGAAAAGGATAAAAAGTAAAATAGCTGCATACGCTAATATTGCTGTTATAATAACAGGGCTTTGCTTTGGTAGGGGAGTAGATTTAGGTTTTATGCAAAAGAAATAAATGATGTAAAAAATGTGTGCTAATAAAAAACTTACTAACCCTGGTATAAAGTAACCGTTAGCCGGAAACATAAGGAAGATATCGCCCACCCAGGAAAATAACAAAGCTAATATGATAATTTTTTTTCTTGTTGCATGAACACTTGGGTTGATGATGACCGGAAGCAGCAAAATGGGAAGTAGCAAGGGTTTGCTAAACTGGATACCCGCTTTAAAATTAAGTAATATGGATACAAGCTGTACGGTAGCAACAATCCAAAACAATAAAATGATATTGAAACCATTTGACTTGTTCATGGCATATTATTAATAAGATACTTTTGCTTTTACTCCAAACAACCGGCTTAATGAATCTTTTGCTTTTAAAGTATCATTCAGTGCTGTATTAAAAGGAATGGCCAGGGTAAAATGAGTAGAATCTACCTGGTCTTGTAATATGTTATGTCCAAATGAACTGTATCGCTTATTATATTTATCGGCTTCCTGCAGATTATTATATTCTTTAATAATTACCTTAAAGGTGTAAGCCGGGTGCATATTTTTGGAAATGCTATCCTCCAGGGCAAGGCTATCAGTATGCAAGAGCATACTGGTATCTACATTATTTTCACTTGTATCAGCTTGCTGTACGGTAGAAACATCAAGTGGTTTCATCACTTTGTTTTGCTTATACAAATAATAACCCAAAGCGGCAGCGCCAGCAATTAATAGAATAACCACCGTTATAATGGCTCCTTTGCCGGTACTTCTTTTGTCTTTTACAGGAGATGAAAAATCAACCTCATCACTAATTTTTTCTGTAAAGTTATGTTTGGGCAATTCAAGCCGGGCATTGGCATAAGTTCCCTGGGTAAATATATATTTACCTTCCTGGCTTTTTTGAAGGCTACCCAGCCCTTCAATGATGAGCGGTTTTCCAATATTGAGAAATTGCCTTGAAAGTATTGAATAACTTTCCAGATCAGATGTAGCCAGGGGCTTTATTTTACGGGTTTGTTGTACAATATAATCTATCAACCCTTCATCAATAGGAGCGTTACCATCATATTCAAATTTTATTGCATCGGGCGGCAATACCTGGTTTTTATCGCTTTCAGGAATAATAGATATTTCAGGCGAAATGCTGAATAGGCCAATATTTACCAGGCTTACAGATTTTGATTGATATAAATATTGGACCAGGAGTTGTTCAACTTTCATGTAGTGAATTTGGGGTAAACAAACCTACATGCTTTTAGGAACATAGCCAAGTAAACGGCACAATTCCTTAATTTTGTATATGCTTACTCAGGAGGAAAAACAATTTTTGGCTTATTGGGAAGCCAACAGGTTACCATTTAAAACCGTCGGCAGCAAATTAGTAAGGGGGTTACCTATGGCCATGCTTTTTAGTTTACCCATTTTACTGCTTATTGCAGTTGTTTATTTTTTTATACCCGATTGGTATGCAAAAGTATCTTCAGCGGCAGCCAGTAGTATGGGCGCTACTATTGTGGCGGTTATTATCATCATTATTTTTATTGCTTATTTTAGGATGCATTTTTTATGGGAAATGAATGAACAGGCATACCGGGAACTGTTAAATAAAAAAAATCGCAATGAAGCGAATCAAACGATTTCTTAATTTTCTAAAATTATACACAAACTATATGAAGTATTTTCTTTTATTTATTTTAATGATAGGTTTATTCTCTTCCTGCGAAAAAGATTCTGCAAGTTGTAAATATGATAACTCACCACTGGTGGCAACAGCATCTGAAATTGCATATTTAAGCGCATACATGCAAGCGAATAGCATTAACGCAACCCAGGATGCAAGTGGAGTATTTTATGTAATTCATGCACAGGGATCGGGTAAAACGCCCAATATTTGTTCACCCATCACGGTAAATTATAAACTTTACCTGTTAAGCAATGGCACACTGGTAGATGAAAGTTTGGATGGGTATCCATATACAAATCAACTCGGGGCATTGATTGTGGGTTGGCAAAAAGTATTGCCAGTTATAAAACCAGGAGGAAGCATTACTTTATATATTCCGCCATCATTAGCTTATGGTTCCAACAATCAAAACCCGGCGATTCCACCAAATTCTTACCTGCGTTTTGAAATTGAATTATTATCTGTAGGCTAAAACGCATTAACCGAATACAGAGAATTGCATGTAACTTTAATGTAAATTTTATGCATTATCCCCATGAACCACGAAGCTATTTCTGTATTTGATATGTTTAAGATTGGGGTAGGCCCCAGTAGCAGCCACACGCTTGGGCCCTGGCGGGCAGCACAGGCATTTACGGCAAAGCTGATTGAGAAAAATATTTTACAACAAGTAATTGCTTTGCAAGTTTTATTATACGGTTCATTGGCAAAAACGGGCCATGGACATGGTACCGATATTGCTATTCAACTGGGCCTAAGCGGTGATGACCCCGTAACTTTTGATGTTGATAATATCAATCCAAAAATAGCTGACATAAAAGCCATGAATAAATTGGTATTGGCGGGGCGGCACGAAATTGAGTTTAATCCCATTGAAGATATTGAGTTCCTGGTAGCAGAATCTTTGCCTTATCATCCCAATGCGCTTACTTTTTTAGTCACACTCCGTAACAATGAAAATTTTGCGGAAACCTATTATTCCATTGGAGGAGGTTTTGTTATTAAAGAAGCTGATACAGGCACAGACGCACAACAGGTAAACCTTCCATTTCCAATTAATACCGCTGATGAATTATTGCATTGGGCCCGCAGCACCGGATTAAGCATCCATGAAATAGTAATGGAAAATGAAAACACCTGGAGAAGTGAATCTGAAACTAAAATGGGTGTGCTGGAAATATGGAATGTAATGAAAAGTTGTATGTACCGGGGTTGTTATGCACAAGGGATTTTACCCGGGGGTCTCGATGTAAAACGCAGGGCTTATGACCTTAATAAAAGATTATTAGGAGGCAAAGAATGTATTAACTATGATGAATGGACATATGCCATAAAAAACGGAGGCAGTGGTTTTAATTATATTTTAGACTGGGTAAGTTGTTTCGCCCTTGCAGTAAATGAAGAGAATGCTTCATTCGGCAGGGTAGTAACAGCACCCACCAATGGAGCAGCAGGTGTTATCCCGGCTGTGCTTCAATATTATATTTGTTTTTGTGATGGCAATGATGAGGAGATGATCATTAATTTTTTACTCACTGCTTCAGAAATAGGCAGTATATTTAAAAAGGGCGCTACCATTTCTGCGGCAATGGGTGGCTGCCAGGCAGAAATTGGTGTGAGCAGTGCAATGGCGGCTGCAGCGCTTACTGAATGTTTGGGAGGTACACAACGGCAAGTATTGATGGCGGCTGAAATTGCCATGGAACATCACCTGGGTCTTACTTGCGACCCTATTGCCGGTTTGGTACAAATTCCCTGTATAGAAAGAAATACCATGGGCGCTATAAAAGCAATTACTGCCAGTCAGCTGGCTTTGCAAAGTACACCTGATTTTGCTAAAGTAAGTTTAGATGCGGTAATAAAAACCATGTGGCAAACAGCGCTGGATATGAACAGTAAATATAAAGAAACTTCAGATGGGGGATTGGCCATCAATATTCCGATAAGTTTAAGTGAATGTTAGAGAATTAATTTTCATCAAAAATAGCTTTATGAATATTTTTAAAGATCATTTTATGCTTCGTTTTGCCATAGCCGTTATATTGCTCATGCATAGTGTTCCTTCATTTTTTAATAATAGTATGAATGAATTTGGCAACCTGTATTTAAATCAAAAAGGATTTTCTCCTGTAGGGGTGCCTCTTGCCTGGGCCATCAAATTATCGCATGTGGCTTGTGCCATTTGTTTACTCATGAACATATTTATAAAACCTGCATCGCTTATTTTTATATTGATATTAATAGTAGGAATTATGATGGTTCATTTTAGTGAGGGTTGGTATGTAGTGGGTGCCGGAAGAAATGGAATTGAATTTAATTTTTTATTGATATTCTGTTTGCTTGAAGTGATGTTTGGCTTTACCAATAAGTTAAAAACTATAGCAGCTGGTAAATGAGTATAAAATTTCATCAAAAATATATCTTGTGAATGGCTGCTCCATTTTGTATCATATTAATTTGTTGCCCCCTTTACCACTATGCCTGTAATTAAGAATTATTTATCCCTGATCAAGTTTTCTCATACTATTTTTGCAATGCCCTTTGCCTTAATAGGATTTTTTTTGGGTATCAATAGTGTTTTTTTTCGTCCGGCTGCCCGGCAAAACTTGATACCATTTTTATACGGCGATACAGGCGTTATTATTGAACTTTTAATTTTGGTTTTACTGTGCATGATATTTGCACGTTCGGCTGCAATGGCATTTAACCGATATGCAGACCGGAGGTACGATGCCCAAAATGCACGTACTGCAGTGAGGGAAATTCCGGCTGGGATCATTACACCAGGGCAGGCTTTATTATTCACCATTTTAAATTGTGCTGCATTTATTATTTGTACCTGGTTTATTAACAAGATTTGTTTTTTACTATCGCCTGTGGCGTTGTTAATCATATTATTTTACAGTTACACAAAACGGTTTACTGCACTTTGTCATTTAGTATTGGGGGCTGGATTATCATTAGCCCCTATTGGCGCCTGGTTGGCAGTAACAGGCGTATTTAATGTATTACCCGTTTTATTTTCAATAGCAGTAATTTTTTGGGTCAGTGGGTTTGACGTTATATATGCGTTGCAGGATGAAGCCTTCGATAAAGAAAATGAGCTGTATTCAATCCCGTCATTCATGGGGAAATCAAAAGCGTTGAATGTCTCAATTTTTCTGCATTTGCTAAGTGCATTTGCTGTAGTGTTAGCCGGGATATACGGAAGTTTTGGAATCTTTTATTGGTTGGGAGTTGTTGTTTTTATTGGCATGTTATTATATCAGCATTCGTTGGTAAAGCCGAACGATCTTAGCCGGGTAAATATTGCATTTATGACGGCGAATGGTATTGCATCAGTATTATTTGCTGTATTAGTAATTGCTGATATTTATATTTAAAACTTCAATTTGGGAATAGAAAAGAAGAGTATCAATATTACCATACATTCCAGGGGTTCGAGCGCTTATATATAGGCAGTTAAATCATTCGACCCCTACGGGGCCGGGTATTGGTATGGCGGAAATATATTATTAAAGTATAATCCCTGCGGGATATAATAAATCAATATGTTCTTGAATCCAGAGGATTCCCTCTTTGTAACTATTATGGAAAATGCCCCCTTATCATAGTACCCATCAGGAATAATATTTATGTTTATAATCTCATTAACATTTCTTCCACTTAATTTCGTAAGCAAACTACTATCTGTATGAAAATACTGTTACTCTGCTTTTTTATTTTTACTCTTTCTTTTGTTTCGAAAGCTCAAAAAATATATGGAACTGTTTTTAATGAATCCGGAGATTTACTTCCTTATGCATCTATAACAATCAAAGGGACAACAATGGGTACCAGCGCCAATAACAAGGCTCGGTTTTCATTTTCACTTTCTCCAGGGAAATATATACTCGTATGCCAGCATATCGGGTATGAAACAGTTGAAAAAACAGTAAACCTAAATACAGATACCGAAATCAGTTTTATTTTAAAAGAACAAAAACTTACCTTAAATGAAGTGATCATAAAAAATGGGGGAGAAGACCCCGCTTATGAAATTATTCGCCAGGCCATTAAAAAAAGAGAACAGTATGCTAAAGAGGTAAACGGATTTCAATGCGACAGATATAGTAAAGATTTGGTAAGGTTAAACCATTTACCTAAAAAAGTATTTGGGCAAAAAGTTCCCGACCAGGATCGCCAGGATATGGGCCTTGACTCTACCGGAAAAGGCATCATTTATCTTTCTGAATCTATCTCTAAAATTTATACGCAACGGCCCGATAAATTTAAGATGGAGGTTTTAAGCAGCCGGGTAAGTGGTAGTGGTGGCTTTGGTTTTAGCTTCCCTACGTTTATTAGTTTGTACCAAAACAATGTATCGGTATTTGCCGAACAATTAAATCCCAGGGGCTTTGTTTCGCCCATTGCAGATGGGGCCATTGGTTTTTATAAATTTAAACTATTGGGTAGTTATTTTGAAGATGGCAAAATGATAAACAGTATACGGGTAACTCCACGCAGGAAATATGAACCACTCTTTACAGGGATCATCAATATAATGGAAGATAGTTGGCGTATTCATAGCTTTGAGCTTTTATTAACCAAAACAGCTCAATTGGAACTGATTGATAGTTTAGAAATTAACCAACTGTATGTGCCGGTTAACAATGATGTATGGCGTGTGAAGAATCAATTGCTTCAGTTTAAAATTAATATGTTTGGCGTAAATGCAACCGGGCAATTTTTATCTGTTTATTCCAATTATGAAATTGATCCTGTATTTGATAAAAAATTATTCAACCGGGTTGTCATTAAATATGACACTGCCGTAAATAAAAAAACAAAAGCTTATTGGGATTCTATACGGCCTGTACCACTTGAGAAAGAAGAACTAAAAGATTATAAAGTGAAAGATAGTTTGTACCAGGTACGTTTAGATTCATCAAAAAGCCAGGCCTCAATAGATTCCTTAAATAAACGTCAAGGAAAAATTAAACCTGCCAGTTTGTTGTTGGGTGGTATTTACAGAACTCATTACAAAAAGAAAGGCACTTACTCCTGGCATATTGACGGCATTATTCCGAATATGGAGTATAATAATGCTGAAGGGTTAGTGGTAAATGCTGGTGGTATGATTTCAAAACATTCAAGGGTTTTACGATCCACCGTAAAATTTGAACCGCATATCCGCTATGGATTTAGCAATACCCATTTGAACGCCTGGACCAATTTGGTATTTACACCCCAAAGAAAATTTCGGCAAACGAATGCCGGTACAAAAGTAATTACATTGAGTGGCGGAAAAAGGGTTACTGAGTTTTTCAGGGGTAGTACATTAAACCCTTTAAGCAACAGCCTTTCCATTCTATTATATGGCCAAAATTATATTAAGACTTATGAGGACTGGTTTGGCAACATAAATTACAATAAAACATACGAGAATGGTGTGCGCTTTTTTGTAAATGCATTATACGAAGACAGGATGCCATTGAACAATACCACCTTATTCAGCTTTCGAAAAAAAGACAGTATTCATATTACACCCAATTACCCGCAACAATTAATGAATGCACAATTCAGTCCACACCAGGCATTCATTATTAGCGGATCGGTAAGTTTTAAACCCGGCCAAAAATATATTCAGTTGCCATATCAAAAAATTCCGCTGGGATCAAAATATCCCACTTTTACACTTAGCTATGCAAAAGGGATAAAAAATATTTTTGGAAGCGATGTGGATTTTGATAAATGGCAATTAAAAGTTATGGATGATATCAACTTAAAACTTGCCGGGCTTTTAAAATATAATATTGGTACCGGTGGGTTCCTGAATAATAAATCGGTTCCCGTAATGGATTACCAGCATTTTAATGGCAATATGGGAATCCTGGCGGGAGAATATGTAAATAGTTTTCAAATGGCAGAATATTATGCCAATAGTACCACAGACAACTTATATGGTTTCTTACATTTAGAACATCATTTAAATGGTTTACTAACGAACAAAATTCCTTTATTTAAAAGATTAAACTGGAACCTGGTTACGGGAACCAATATTCTTTTGGTAACCAAAAAAAATAATTACGCTGAACTTTTTGTCGGGCTTGAGAATATTATAAAAGTTATCCGGGTAGATTATGTAATGTCTTTTAGCAATAGTTCAAAAGTAAGGAGTGATGTCCGGTTGGGCTTTGGCGGTATATTGGGATCAGGGTTTATTAAGGTTGCACAAAGACCAAAAGCCATTCCTGAATTTTAAGCGTTCAATTATTTTTTTATCTTTGCTCAAATTATTTGGTTTGCCCTGCAAGCATCCAATCATTTATTAATGGTTTTCCGCATAAGCGGAATCAAATTTTGAAACATGGCAGTACTACACAACCGGGTAAACCAGGATGAGCTAAAGAAACGCCTGTACCAGGAACCTTTTAAAAGGGTTACCATTTCTTTTTATCAATATTTCTTTATTGAAGATCCCCAGCTTTTCCGTGATCAAATTTATCAGTCACTGGAAGCATTGCAAGTTTTTGGCCGCATCTATATTGCTTCGGAAGGCATCAATGCACAAATAAGTATCCCCGAATACCAAATGGAAAATTTCAGGCAATATTTGAATAGCATAGAAGCGATTAAGAACTTGCGTTTAAATATTGCGGTAGATGATGATGGAAAATCATTTTGGGTATTAAAAGTAAAGTTGCGTCATAAAATCGTTGCAGACGGTATAGATGATCCTGATTTTTCGATGAAGCAAAAGGGGAAATATGTAAATGCACAGGAATTTAATACGCTTACTTCTGATAAAGATACCATCGTGGTAGATATGCGCAACCATTATGAATATGAAGTGGGGCACTTTGAAAATGCAATTGAAATTCCCAGCGATACATTTAGGGAACAATTACCCATGGCTGCTGATATGCTGGCAGATAAAAAGGATAACAATATTATCATGTATTGTACTGGTGGTATCCGTTGCGAAAAAGCCAGCGCTTTTATGTTGCACCGTGGTTTTAAAAATGTATATCATTTAGAAGGAGGTATTATACATTATGCCAATACCATAAAACATACTGGTTTATCTAATAAGTTCAAAGGAAAAAACTTTGTATTTGATGATAGGTTGGGAGAGCGAATTACAGATGAGATCATTGCAAAATGCCATCAATGTGGTAAGCCTGCCGACACCCATACCAATTGTAAAAATGAAGCCTGCCATTTATTATTTATTCAATGTGCAGATTGTGCAGCAACCTATAATGGATGCTGTAGCCCCGAATGCCGGGAAATGCTTTTGCTTCCTGAAGAAGCACAAAAAAAATTACGCAAAGGCATTGATAAAGGCAGGATGGTATTTAATAAATCAAAACAAAGGCTTAGGCCCAGGTTGAAGGAAGAATAAGCTATTCATTTTCTTCCATTTTTTGAGGAGGGGAGGTAATTTTATAGCTATCTTCTAAATTCCATTTATGTGTTTGTAAAACTTCAGTAAGGATGGTGCGCATTTGCTCTGCTGCAATCTTTGGTAAATCGCTTCCAATAGCAGCCTGCTCTACTTGTTTTTTGCCATTCTGTTGTATTTTTGAAAGGTCTTCACGGCTAAAAAGGTTAAAAATATTTTCTTCCATATTATAATATTTATAATCTGGTTCTATTGACAGTATTTCCGGTTCTGGAAAATTTATAATTTTTAGTTTACGGCTTAGTTCATCTATTTCCCAGCTTAGTTTTTCAAAATCGTAGCCTACCAATACTTTAGCTTTTATGATCACCAATGCTTTTTTGGTAGAAGGAATAAAGTGAAATATTTTTTTAGTTTCTTCATAGTTATATAATTCGCTGAATTGGCCTTCGGCACAAACTACTTTAAAAACCTTTCTGATACTTTCAATTACGGTATGCGAACTTTCTTTTATTTCCTTCTTTGCTTTTTTGTTGAGCTGTGTAACAAGGTAGGTTAATGCGCCACCAAGAATCAGCCCCACTACCAATAGTACCATTACATTGCCATTATTGTTCTGGCCCATGGCATACGTGGGTTTAAAATAAAGTGAGTAAAGGTTCCCGATTACAAAAAGTGCCGTTAATGCTACTACACCCCAAAGTAATATCTTACCGTATTTATTAAATGAAAACATTTTTTAAAAGTTATCCTGCAAAGTAAAGCAATGTAATTAAAATTGCATTCTTCATCCCCGTTTCGGCCTTTACATCCTAAGGTTGTATCTTTGCAACCAAAAAATAAGATATGAAAGAAGTATATATTATGGCTGCTGTCCGCACGCCTTTAGGAAGTTTTGGAGGTTCATTGAAAACGCTAAGCGCTACACAATTAGGAGCGATAGCCATTAAAGGAGCATTAGAAAAAGCCGGTGTAAAACCAGAATTGGTAAACGATGTATTGATGGGAAGCGTAATACAAGCCAATTTGGGGCAGGCACCCGCACGCCAGGCAGCAAAATTTGCCGGCTTGCCCAATGAAGTAAATTGTACTACCGTAAATAAAGTTTGTGCCAGTGGTATGAAAGCAATTGCGCTGGCTGCACAAAGTATAAAATTAGGCGATGCAGATATTGTAATTGCAGGCGGTATGGAGAGCATGAGTAATGTTCCGTTTTATAATGAAAGCATGCGCTGGGGAAACAAATATGGCAATACCACTTTAGTTGATGGATTGGCAAAAGACGGCCTTACGGATGTGTATGATGGTAAAGCGATGGGTAATGCGGCGGATCTATGCGCCAGCACTTGTCATGTATCCAGAGAAGACCAGGATGCATTTGCTATTGAAAGTTATAAAAGGAGCCAGGCAGCCATAAACGAAGGTAAATTTGAAAATGAAATTGTACCGGTTTCTATCCCACAACGAAAAGGTGATCCCATCATTTTTGCTAAAGATGAAGAACCATTTAATGTGAAGTTTGATAAAATTGCAGGCCTTAAAGGTGCTTTCAGCAAAGAAGGCACCGTTACTGCCGCCAATGCCAGTACCATGAATGATGGTGCTGCTGCACTGGTATTGATGAGCAAAGAAAAAGCAGATGAACTGGGTTTAAAACCAATTGCCAAAGTATTAAGTTATGCAGATGCCGAACAAGCTCCCGAATGGTTCACCACTTCGCCTGCCATTGCTGTTCCAAAGGCAGTAGAAAAAGCCGGCCTCAAAATGGAAGACATTCAATATTGGGAGCTGAATGAAGCATTTTCTGTAGTTGGTATAGAAAATAGCCGCCGTATGAAACTGGATCCCGCCAAAGTAAATGTAAATGGTGGTGCTGTTTCTATTGGTCATCCATTGGGGGCAAGTGGTGCCAGGATTATTGTTACACTCATAAATATATTGAAACAGAATAAAGCAAAATATGGCGCAGCAGGTATATGCAATGGAGGAGGAGGGGCGAGTGCCATGGTAATTGAAAATGTGTAATAGTCATTGATATAAAAAAGAGTTGCCAGTTGCAACTCTTTTTTTATTTTTATGCAATGCTCTTATTCTAATTTTTTAAAATGCACTGCTATTTTTTTTCTTTTTTATAATATTGCAGGATTAAAATCCGGACATTTTTGGCAGGTAAGATGCTGGTAGAATTAACGTCTGTTTTGATATTAATTTTATCGGTTATAAACTTTTTTGCTTTAAAATATTACTCCCTAATTGAATCATCTATTCTCAATATATAAATATGAATGGTAATATTTAAAGGATTTCGGTTTCAAAACTGCAATTTGTTCATCTGCCCGTTTGGGCATAAATTTGCGCACACAAATCTAAATCAGAAACGTAACTAAAAAACCAGGTTTATATGCGCCAAATAGCATTCAGAGAAGCCCTTCGGGAAGCCATGCAGGAAGAGATGAGAAAAGATGATCGGGTATTTTTGATGGGAGAAGAAGTAGCCGAATATAACGGAGCTTATAAAGTGAGCCAGGGAATGTTAGAAGAATTTGGCGAAAAAAGAATAATTGATACACCTATTGCTGAACTAGGGTTTACCGCTATTGCTGTGGGGGCTGCTCAAAATGGATTGCGCCCAATAGTAGAATATATGACCTGGAATTTTGCAGTATTAGCCTTAGATCAAATTTTAAATACAGCTTCTAAGATGTTGGCGATGAGTGGGGGACAAGTTGGTTGTCCAATAGTTTTTAGAGGTGCTAATGGTAGTGCCGGGCAGTTGGGTGCACAACATTCTACCGCTTTTGAAAGTTTGTATGCCAATATACCAGGCTTAAAAGTAATATCAGTTAGTAATCCTTATGACGCTAAGGGTTTATTAAAATCGGCCATCAGGGATGATGATCCGGTTGTTTTTATGGAAAGTGAACTGATGTATGGCGATAAAGGTGAAGTGCCCGAAGAAGAATATGTTTTGCCCATTGGTAAATGTTTTATTAAACGCCAGGGGAAAGATGTAACAATTGTTTCTTTTAATAAAATGATGAAGGTTGCCCTGGGTGCTGCAGAAGAACTTGCCAAAGAAGGTATAGAAGCTGAAGTGATAGATGTAGCAACCATCCGGCCATTAGACTGGTTTACCATTTTGGAAAGTGTGAAAAAAACAAACCGCCTGGTAATTGTAGAAGAACAATGGCCCTTTGCATCTGTAAGTTCAGAAATTGCCTACCGCATTCAAAAAGAAGGATTCGATTATTTAGATGCTCCCATTAGGCGTATCACTAGCGCTGATGCCCCTATGCACTACGCACCCAATTTAGTAGCTGCTTACCTGCCGAGTGTAGAGCGTACGGTAAGGCTGGTAAAGGAAGTAATGTATTTGGCTAAGTAGTACAATATTTCAATAAGGACATCCGTTAATTTTCAAATGAAATGGATTCTATATTTTTCTATCACTTTATCTTTTAGCAGCCCTGTTAAGAGCCAACAGGTATTTACCAGTTTTTTTGCGGGTATGAGTAATTATAGCGGCGATCTGAGTGGTAGCAACTATTTCTTCAGGCATTCACATCCCGCCTGGGGTTTAGGATTTATGGTAGAGCTGAATGATCGTATGTTTATAAGGGCAGATTTTACCGATGGCAAGATCAGTGGTGATGATAAGTTCAACCCAAAGAACCGTTCCCGTAATTTAAGTTTTCAGAGTACCCTTAGCGAATATTCACTTTCTTTTGAATATGTATTATTTGATCTGTATGATTACAAAGTTTCGCCCTATGTGTTTGCCGGGGTGGCTGCCTTTCAATTTAAACCTACTACAAAAGATTCAAAAGGAAATTACATTGTGTTACCTGATTATGCTACCGAAGGGCAAGGTTTTTATGAAGACCGTAAACCCTATAAATTAAGGCAATTTTCTATCCCGATGGGAGGTGGTGTGCTATGGGCTTTAACAGATAATAAACGGATTGGTTTTGTAGTAGGGGTTCGTAAAACATTTACTGATTATTTAGATGATGTGAGTACCACTTATATTAATCGTTCTGTGCTTGCTCAAAACAGGGGGCTGGGCGCTGTTGCCATGGCATATCGGGGTGATGGCGGTTATCCTGCAGAAGGAACGGAAAGAGGGAATCCTAAAAATAATGATTTATATTTCTTTTCAGGTTTAACTTTCAGGGTTCGCCTGGCAGCAAAAGGTAAATTAAAACCGTATCAATTTAAACCTTTCAAAAGTAAATACAGTTGCCCAAGAAATATTTGGTAAGCTGTGATCTTGATAAGAATTCATTGAAATAATCTTTCGCCTTAATCCTCTTTTTTACATTTTATTTTTTATAAATCTACAGGCGCAGATGGTAAGGAATCTGAATCATGATGTATCGGGCAAACTTCCCTTTCTTTCATATCCTGCAATAAATTTAAAATGAGTGCCGTCCACCCGGTTTGATGAGAAGCACCAAGGCCCATTCCCGTATCACCATCAAAGTATTCATGAAAAAGAAATAAGTTGTCATTTTCATTTTTATAAAAATCGGCATAAGGTCCAAATACTGGTCTTTGTCCTTTTTCATTTTTTAAGAATAAGCCCAGCAGGCGATGTGTGATTGCACAGGCAGCTTCCTGCAGGTTTTGATAAACACCCGATCCTTTTGGAAATTCAATCTTAAGGTCATCGCCATAAAAATCATAGTATGTATGCAGGCTTTTTATGAAAAGGTAATTGATGGGAAACCAAATAGGGCCACGCCAGTTACTGTTTCCTCCAAACATACCACTGGTGCTGTTTGCAGGATCATATTCAATGGTATAAGTGTCGCCATCTAATTTTACAGTATAAGGATTGTCTTTATATACTTTTGACAAAGACCGAATGCCATAAGTTGATAAAAATTCTTCTTCATCAAAAATACGTTCCAGAATCGCAACCAGTTTTTCTTTATTTACCAATGATAATAATATTCGTTTGCCATCGTTTGTTTCTTCATTAGGCAGGTACTTATCATTATTTCTCCGGTAATTTTCAAACCATTTCATCCGTTTATTAAAGTCCGGCAGGTTTTCAATTTCATTGTTTTCAAAAATAGCAGCCGCAAACAAAGGAACCAATCCTACAATACTTCTTATCTTTAAAGGTATTTTTTTGGTTTGATTTACGGATAACACATCATAAAAAAAGCGGTCTTCCTTATTCCAAAGATCAAGCTGGTTTAGTGCTTCGCCAATAATTACATAGTGTTCATAAAACTTAGTAGTGGTATCTTCAAAAGAACTATCATGTGTAGCGATTTCCATTGCAATCTGCATCATGTTTAATGCATACATACCCATCCAACTGGTACCATCTGTTTGTTCCAGCAATACCCCCTCAGCCAACTTTTGATTGCGGTTGAAAAGCCCAATATTATCCATACCCAGGAAACCACCTTCAAAAATACTATTCCCGTTTGCATCTTTACGGTTTACCCACCAGGTAAAATTGATGATGAGTTTTTGAAATATTTGCTTTAAAAAGTTCAGGTCTTTTTTTCCTGATATGCTGAACTCAATTTGATAAACCTGGAAGGCAGCAAAAGCATGAACTGGCGGATTTACATTTCCAAAATCCCACTCATAAGCGGGCAATTGCCCTTCGGGGTTCATAAACCATTCACGCATTAAAAGCAATAATTGGTGCTTGGCAAAACTGGGATCAATAAGGGCCATGCTAATGGCATGAAAGGCACTATCCCAGGCAGCATACCAGGGATATTCCCATTTATCGGGCATGGTAATTATGTCCTGGTTCTTTAAAAATTTCCAATCAGAGTTTCGGCCTTCTTTCCTTTCATCTGAAATAGGTGTAATGCCATCCGTTTTTTTTAACCACCATTCCACATCATAATGATAATATTGGCGATTCCAGAGCAAGCCTGCAAATGCCTGCCGTTGCAGGTTTACCAGTTCCGGGTCTTCAGAATATAATAGTGGGGCATAAAAATCATCAGCTTCCTTTTTACGAAGGCTAAATAATTCTGCCACATCCATATCAAATGGTGTTTCCGTAAAATCATCACTAATCCTTAATACAATTTGCTTATGCTCGCCGGGTTTTAATTGCAATGAATACACCGGGGCAAATTTTGTTCCGGCTCTGGCCTGTTCCAATGCATCTTTATTTTTACCTTTTACCAGTGCTTCATGAAATGCATCTTTTACCAGCTCGCATTTATTTGGCCGGTTAAATAATTTCTCAAAATTGGTTTCATTGTTAGTGAACCAGGTAGTTGCTTCATTTTGAAAATAAAAATAATATTCTCCCATTCGTTCATGCTGCAAGCTTACGGTATGCGCATTTACGAGGCTTGCAATGGGTGTCTTTTTTAATGCTTCACTTTGCCAGCGGTTATAAAACCAAACCGTTGGTAATATAAAGAGGGGAGCTGTTTTGGCAGAACGGTTTATGGCTTCGATGCGTATAAAAATATCCCTGCTATGGTTTTTTACATATTCAATTTGAATGTCGAAATACCCGGTATTAAAAATCCCGGTATCTAATATTTCGTATTCCGGTTCCTGCTTATTCCTGTTTGCATTATTTTTTATCAAAGTCTCATAAGGGAATTTTTGAATGGGGTATTTATATAACCATTTCATGTAATAGTGAGTAGGCGTATTGTCTAAGGCAAAATATAATTCCTTTACATCCTCACCATGATTTCCTTGGGGGTTGCTGAGCCCAAAGAGACGTTCTTTTAGGATATCATCTTTTCCATTCCAAAAAGCTGGAGCAAAACAAATATTTTGAAAAAAATCAGAGATGCCTGCAATTCCATCTTCACCCCACAAATAAGCCCTGCTTCGGGCATGATCATGTGGAAAATATTCCCAGGGTTCGCTATTGTTACTATAGTCTTCCCTTACGGTTCCCCATTGCCTTTCGCTTACATATGGCCCCCATTGTTCTAAAAAATTTCCAGTACTTAAATTTTCTTCCTGCCTTCTTTTTTCAGCCTTTATGTCTGTCATATTATTTTTTTTATACGCTCCTTACATGATTTTCCTTATGCTCTATAATAATGAGTATCGCTGGAGTAAAAAGTTACAACTTTAATACCATTAAATTAAACCTTACACGAATTGGCGAAGTATTTGTATTTAATGTAATAAAATCAGCAAATTCCATGGTTACATTAAGTATTGATATTGGAGGCTCACATATTAAAACGAGTACTTTAGATGAAAATGGGAAATTAATTGCCCCATATAATAAATTAGAAACACCCGGTAATGCAACACCGGAAGCCGTAATATCAGTAATTAAAAAACTTGCTAATGGCCTGCAGTACGATCGTGTTTCTGCTGGATTTCCCGGTTATGTGAGAGATGGAATTGTGCATACAGCACCAAACCTGGGAAACCGTGCCTGGGATAAAATAAATTTTGCACAAATGCTTTCTAATTCACTGGGGAAACCGGCGAGGGTTGTAAATGATGCTGATTTATTGGGGCTGGGTGTTATTAGCGGAAAAGGATTAGAAATGATGATTACCTTAGGAACCGGGTTTGGTACTGCTTTATACCTCGATGGTAAATTGTTGCCACACCTGGAACTGGCACATCATCCAATAAAGAAAAAGAAAACTTATGATGAATACCTGGGCGAGGAAGCAAGAAAACATAAAGGGAATAAAAAATGGGTAAAACGATTGAAATATGCACTCGATATTATAAAAATTGTTTTTAATTATGATACTTTATATATTGGTGGTGGAAATTCCCGTTTCATAGATTTTACATTACCCGATAATATAAAGATTGTAACCAATGTAGAAGGAATAGATGGTGGTGTGAAACTTTGGAAATAATGATAAGTGAAAGAAATTGCAGTGTATAAAAGAAATAAAATTGTACATGTAAATGAATACAAAATTTTACATTATACCTCAATCCCAAATTCCCAGGCGGTACGGTAACTTCCATGTTTTTCTAAATACTTTAAAAATGCACGGTAAAATTTATCATTGCCGAGTGTGCTGCTATCGCCAATTACAAAAAGTTGTTCTTTGGCCCGGGTAATCGCTACATTCATGCGACGATAATCTTTAAGAAACCCAATTTCTGATACTTCATTGCTACGCACCAGCGATAGAATCACAATTTCTTTTTCCTGGCCCTGATAACTGTCAATGGTACTTATTCTCATGGTTGTAGGAAGCATGGCACGGGCAGCTTCCACTTGACCGTTATATGGTGAAATAAAAGCTGTTTTTGCAATATTTAATGCTTCTGCTTCTAATAATTTTAGGGCTACGGTTAGTTCCCCTTCATTTAATAAGCTAGTACCATCCTTGCCATGAGCTTCGTTATAGCCCGTACCGGCAGTATCAATAAAACTTATATGCGTTCCTATATTGTGCAGAGAATCCGGGGAAAGTAATAAACCCTCATAAAAATATTCGCTGCTGAAACCGGCAATTGCATGGCGCATCCGATATTGGGTATTGAGCAGGTAAGTGTTAGGGCAATGGCCAAAAGCAGCTTCCAGTATAGAATGATCTAAGCCCAGTGCAGCAGCCTCCTTACTTATCACGGTAGGGGGTAATTGCAAATGATCTCCAGCCAATACGATTCTTTCTGATAGTGGAAAAATCAGCCAGGCCAGCGGTTCTATACATTGGCCCGCTTCATCTACTATTAAATGCTGAAATGTATGCCGGCTAATATGGGCATCATATAATCCTACCGGGGTCCCGGCAATTACATCGGCTTCACGATATAATTTTTCTTCGTTGTATGCTTGTAACTTTTTTATTTCGGCCCTGATGTTTTTTACTTCTTTAAACAATAAGTTACGCTGTTCCCTTTCTGCTTTTCCAAAACTTCTTTTGTATTTTAAAGCCATTTTTCTAAACTCTTCGGACCTCTTTTTCAATGTCTTTATTTCTTTTAGCTGCCGGCTATTTTGGAGTTGCCCTTCTACAGTATAAGGATAAACGGACGGATCAATTTTTCCAGTATTGCCCACCCTCAATAATTTTACCCCTTTTGCCAATAAACTTTTTGAAATATGATCTACCGCTGTATTGCTTGCTGCAGTTAACGCAATTTTTTCTTTTTTATGAATCAATTGCAAAATGGCTTCTACCAATGTAGTGGTTTTTCCGGTACCCGGCGGCCCATGTAAAACACATAATTGCACATTGTCAGTAATGGCTTGTACTGCCTGTTGCTGGCTCGCATTTAAATCTTTATTGAAAAATGAAAGTGACAGTTTTAATTCATTTTGATGGCTTAGTGAGGTAGCATCTTCTTCACTATGTATTTTTTCAAATAATTGGTATAAAGTTTTGTGATGCGGTAAGTTTTCAAGTGCTTTTTTCATCATCACGCTCGTGCGTGTATCAGGGCTTAATTTTATTCCTGCAGAATCTTCTTCAATCCAGTCAGGGAAATCAGGTGCATATATACGGAATTCGCCCTGGCGACCATCAAAATTCATCAAGGTTCCTTTCACCGGTTCTTCACCGGCTTTGAAACATTCAATGGCAGCGCCATCTTTAAAAAAATTTAATTCAACCGGAAAATTTAGTTTAAAATCAATTTCGGGATAATCGGCATAACCAAATCGTTTTCGGGTAACAATGATGGGGTGCAGTGCAAGTCCTTCTGATTTTAATTGTTTTAAACTGTGCTGTTGATCCAGGCTATATCGTAATGACTGTTCTTTTTCTTCAATATCTATTGCTTTAATAAGGTTTTGTAACTGCCGATGCATGGGGAAAGATATTAAGAATATATAATAACCCGTAAATGAAAATTGATTTTAATCTTTTATAAAGATTCAATTACCGATTTTTGCAGTATGAGAAAATCTTTATGTGTTATTATAGTATTACTATATGTATTCATATATTTTAGTTCATGCAAAGATGCTAAAAATAATTTACCGGCTATTGCAAAGGATGTAGATATTACTTTACCCAAACAAATTGCACCGGCTTCATCCAATCAGTTTGATTCTTCTTATACTCAATTATTTTTTGCCCGCTATCCTAAACTCAATACAATTGAGCAGGATTGGTTGGATTTTTACAGGGAACGGAATTACTCTTTTGCATGGGCAGATAGTAATGGTATTACCGGCGCTGCACAAAACCTTCATAACCGCATCAACAACCTCTCTGATGATGGGTTAGATGATAGCCTTTTATACCGGCAGGAGTTTAACCAACTTTATGATGAATCTTTATTATTGGGAAAAAATGAGTTGAAGGATTCAAATTTTATCCTTACCGAAATGATGCTTTCTGCCCAGTATTTTATGTATGCGCATCAAATTTATGGCGCCTTATCTGCTAAAGAATTAAAAGAATTGGGATGGAATATTGCACCCAAAAAAATATCATATTATGAATATTTGAATCAAGTTTTAAAAGATAGCTCTAAAAATGTATTCACAACAGAGCCTGTGTATGTACAGTATGGTTTATTAAAAGATTTTTTAAAGAAGTATAAAGAAATTGAAATGGCCGGCGGCTGGCCATTGGTTGACTCAACGATTAAAAAATTAAAACCTGGGGATTCATCTTTAAATATCCCTACTATAAAACGCCGACTTTTTATAAGCGGGGATATTACTGTAGCGGATACCAGTAATTTTTTTGATCCACTGATGGCAGCAGCCGTAAAACAATTTAGAATAAGGCATGGACTAAGTGATACGGCACTCATTGATAAATATACTACTTCAGAAATGAATGTACCCGTAAGCAAGCGGATAGAAGAAATATTAATAAATATGGAAAGGTGCCGCTGGTTGCCCTATAACCCGGGCCCGGATTATATTATTGTGAACATACCCGATTACCGTTTATATGTATATGAAAATAATAAGGTACAGTTTAGCATGAAAGTAGTGGTGGGTAAAGAAGCTTCCAAAACCGTTATTTTTAATGATACTTTAAAAATAATTGCCTTTAGCCCATATTGGAATGTACCGTATAGTATTTATAAAAATGAATTAAAAGGAAGGCTTACACCGGCATATTTAAAAAGAAACAATATGGAAGTGGTTGGCGAGGGCAGGGTGCGGCAACTTCCCGGTAAAAATAATTCATTGGGGTTGGTTAAATTTTTATTTCCCAATAGTTATAATATTTATTTTCATGATACCCCGGCCAAGGATAGGTTTAATTTTACAAATCGTGCATTTAGTCATGGATGTATTCGTCTTAGTGAACCTAAAAGGCTGGCTGAGTATTTATTACGGGACGAACCTAAATATTCAGATAAGGTGATTGATAGCTTAATGCATTTGAGTAAAGAAGTACAGGTGCGCCTAAAAAAGCCGGTACCAGTATTTATTGGATATTTTACAGCATTTGTAAATACACAAAGTGGGATATTGAACTTTAGAAAAGATATCTATGGGCATGATCCGCAGGTGCTAAGTTGGCTGGCAAAAAAATAGTAATTCAATTGTATTCTATTATGCAAGATTCATTTGTTCTTTAATCTCATCCATCGCAATAGCACTATGATCTTCGGCATAGATACATTCCCCGTTTTTGATCAATAAAACCTGGGGACTTTCATGATGAACATCAAATTTTGTGGCAATTTGATTAGAAAGGTCCCGAAACTTGATTAAATTAAGGTAATAAAAATCAATTTCCTCAGGAGCTTCACTGCGTTCCAGCCTGTTTTTCACCATACTACTAACGCTGCAACGGGTACTATGCTTAAAAATTACCTGTGGGCGCTGCCCCGATTTACTTATTATTTCTTCCAATTCATCGGTGTTTTCTAATGGTATCCAGTTCATTTATAAAATTTATAATCAATGTATTATTCTCTCAGAAGTAGGGCAGCCGGTTTTTTTACTTGCTCCACAACTAGATAGTAACAAAAGAATACCGGCAGCAAAAAACAGCACCATTAATATTTTATTCATAACTACGTTTTATTTGCAAATATAAATTATAAATGGTTTTTATTAAATACTAATAACATTTACATTTGCGTCTAATTCTTATTAAGCTGTAATTTGGCATATAAGATATTAACATTGAAAACGAAAATTTACTAAACTCCAATGAACAACCTGAAATTAACGCATCCTATTGTTTTTATTGACTTGGAAACTACCGGTCTTAGTTTATCTACCGATCATATCGTAGAAATTGCGATGGTAAAAATAATGCCTGATGGTACCCGGATTAATAAAAGGAAACTAATTAACCCCGGGGTTCCCATTCCACCCAGTTCTACAGAAATACATGGTATTACCGACGAAATGGTAAAAGATGCGCCTACCTTTAAACAAGCTGCTAATGAGATAAAACAATTTTTAGACAATTGCGACCTGGGCGGCTATAATAGCAACCGTTTTGATGTACCCATGCTGATGGAAGAATTTTTAAGAGCAGAAATGAATATTGATTTGAGTAAACAACGTATGGTAGATGTTCAACACATCTTTTATACCATGGAACCCCGTACACTTACTGCTGCCTATAAATTTTTCTGTGATAAAGAAATGGAAAATGCCCACAGCGCTGAAGTAGATATTATGGCAACCATCGAAGTGTTTGAAGCACAATTAAAACGCTATGAACAACTGGGTGATACCGTATCCAGTATCCTGGAAACTATCGGTGAAGATAAGATCATTGATTATGCCCGCCGGTTTGGGTATAATGAAAATAATGAACCGGTATTTAATTTTGGTAAGTTTAAAGGTAAAACCACTACAGATGTGTTTACGTATGAACCCCAATATTACGACTGGATCATGAAAAGCGATTTTGCATTACATACGAAGATGAAAGCAACTGAATTATTCAATAAGGCTCTGTTAAAAAAATAATTTCCTTTTTTTTGGACGAATTTTTTCGTTGTTTACACATCCAAAATCATTAATTTTATAAGCAATAATAGTTAATCATCATTTGGAGAAAATTGTAATTATACCTACGTATAACGAGATCGAGAATATTCGGGCTATTATTGCTGCTGTACATCAAACAGAAGCAGGCTATCATGTTCTTATTATTGATGATGGATCTCCCGATGGTACTGCCAATGTAGTTCGTTCATTATTTCCTACCTACCCGGGTACCTTGTTTTTAGAAGAACGCCATGGTAAGTTAGGCCTGGGTACCGCTTATATATATGGTTTTAAATGGGCTTTAGAAAGAGGGTATAACTATATCTTTGAAATGGATGCTGACTTTTCTCATAATCCTGAAGACCTGGAGCGATTGTATAGTGCCTGTGTTGATGATGGTGCAGACGTAAGTGTGGGTTCCAGGTATGTAAATGGAGGCAATGTAGAAAATTGGCCGGCCAACCGAATTATGTTATCAAAAGGGGCCTCTGCTTATACCCGTGCCATTACGGGCATTCCTGTAAAAGACCCCACCGCTGGCTTTGTTTGTTACCGTAGAAAGGTTTTGGAAACCATCAACCTGGATGCGATCAGTTTTGTAGGATACGCTTTCCAAATAGAAATGAAATTTGCCGCCTGGAAACTGGGATTTATTATTAAAGAAGTTCCCATCACTTTTAAAGATCGCAAATTTGGTGTAAGTAAAATGAATAAAGGCATTGTAAAAGAAGGTATTTGGGGAGTACTTTCATTAAAATGGCAGAGCATTTTTAAAAATTATCGTCGTAAAGTAAAATTGAAGAACGAGGAAAGCATTTTGAATACCCATAGCATGGTTTACAACAAAAAATAAGTATTAATCTTCCTCCACATCTTTTTTTAACCATCGCCTGCTTCGCATATACCAACTTGCCATTATAAAAATAGAGAGCCAGTATATAAATTCATTGGTCCATGCAGTGGCCAGGTTTACATAATTCACTACCAGGAAGTACCAGGTATAAGCCATATAAAGAGAAATTGCTACCAGTTCAATGACCAGGTTCATTTTTGTTTTACCCGTACCGGTAACAGCATTTAACCAAATACAGGAAACACTCATAAATACAATACCTAAGGTAACTGTTCTTATAACCGGGATGCCCTCTTTTATAAATTCAGGCCCCTGGCCAAACATACCAAAGAACAATTGCGGAAACAGGTTTAAAATGCCGCAAATAAGAATCGCAAACCCTAAACTCCATAGCATGATCCGGTTAATGGCTTTCAAAACAAGTTCGGGCTTTCGCTGGCCAATGAGGTTACTTACCATATTATTGCTGGTGGCTGCAAATGCCCATACAAAAACGCCCGCCAGGCCAAATACATTTCTCATGGTATTACTCACTGCTTTTGCCATTTCGCCATGTCTTTCTATTAATAGAAAAAATACCAACCAGGTAGTAACGCTAATGAAGTATTGCAAAACTAATGGAAGAGATACCCGTAGCACTTCTCTATTGATTTTACGATGATAACCAAAACTAAATGTTATACCATATTGCTTTTTTAATTTCGTTTTATAAAGCACGACAATTACCGTTAACATGCCAATTACTTCTGCAATGATAGATGCTACGGCTGCACCATTAAAGCCCATAGCGGGCATACCCATTTTACCAAAAATAAGCCCATAGTCGAAAAATATATTACAACCAGCTTCCACAATAAAACCAATCATCAGGTACCGGCTATTTAATGTGGCCACTAAAAATGCATTGCACATTTGAAAAAAGAATAAGAATGGTAAACCGAAAATGCGGATACGTAAAAAGTTCATTTCAATAGGGTAGGCCCTGGGATCGGCAACAGCCTGCATAATATAAGGCGCCACCAGCCAGGTAAATAAAATACCGCCCAAAGCAAATTGTACACTCAAACGCAAGCCCTGTGAAAAAATAATTTTAAATAATTCCGGTCTATCGGCACCTGCATACTTGGAGAAAACAGATTGCAGCGAATTATTTAACCCATTTGCCATTACAGCAAAAATTAAGTAGAAAACGCTTGTTATGCCAGCATCGCCCAGGGCCTCGGTACTTAACCTACCCAGGAATATGCTATTGGTAAGCATATTTAATTGTGGAATTAAAATGGCAAGTGTAATGGGCAACGCTATTGACAGGATTTGCCGGTTAGTAACCTGCACTTTTAAATTGGGAATTGCCGATGCTCCTTCCATAAGTTGGCAAAAATATCTTATTTTGCCAGTTTTAGCGCATGATAAAAACGGTATTTAATATTCAACCTGAGTTTCCTGGCAATTCTCCAAAGAATTTACTGATCTCGCCAGCAGAAGAAGGAGTTAGTTTTTTATACTATCAACAGCAACCATTTTTTGTTGCCGGTCTTTCAGTATATCAATATTCAAGTGTAATTGGGCAGCAGGATACGGCAGGAAGCCTGGCAGAAGCTTGCAAACTGGAATTAAATAAAAACGAATCCTGGGAACAGGTTTATATCATGAGCGAAGGAAAACCCTCATTAATTATCCCTGACGAATTTTATACCCCCGGCCAAAATAAAAATAGTTTAGACCTGATATTCGGCGAATCATTTGATGCAGTTTGTTTTAACGATGATTTGCCCGGGCTGCAGGCTAAAAATATTTGGCGCATGCAGCAGGATGAATATGATTTCCTGCAAAATAATTTTCCCGGTGCCAGGTATAGCCATGCGAATACAAATGCATTGGCATGTAATTATAAAAGCGAAGATGCATTGCACTGTATTGTGGAGCGAAACCATTTGAAAATAATATTATTTTCAGGCGGTACACTACAGATCATTCAGCAATTTAATTATCATACACCCGTAGATGCGACTTATCATTTATTAAATACCTGCACACAATATAAAATAGATCCCAACGCCATCCGGTTAATTTTATATGGTTATATTGAAACTGACTCTTCACTTTACCAGGAAATTTATAAATATTTTTTGCAAACCAATTTTGCTGTAATGCCGAATGAAGTGAATTTATCGGAACCCATAAGCCAATACCCCGGCCATTACTTTGTTCATTTAATACAGTTAGCTTCATGCGCATCATAA
Organism: Niastella sp.; assembly: GCA_016710595.1. GTDB lineage: Bacteria > Bacteroidota > Bacteroidia > Chitinophagales > Chitinophagaceae > Ferruginibacter. The sequence goes on along the minus strand of JADJVM010000008.1, from coordinate 280,520 downwards.
GTGGCATACATGGTGGCAGGAGAATAGTACCTCCTGCTAAAATGCCCCATACCCGGCCTACAACTGATTTGGCTAAAGAAGGACTTTTTAATGTAATTCAAAACAATCTTGAAATTGAAGGGATGCGTACCCTGGATTTATTTGGCGGAACGGGCTGCATCAGTTATGAATTGGCCAGTAGGGGAGCAGCCGATCTTACCATTGTAGAAAAAGACCCTACCATGTATGCGTTTATTAAAAATACGGCAGCCAACCTGAACCTGGAAAATTTTAAAGTGATAAAATCAGAAGTATTTCGTTTTATAGAAACCAGCGTAGATCGTTTTGATTTTATTTTTGCAGGTCCCCCTTATACCCTTACCAGTATTGATGAACTGCCTCACCGGGTATTTGAAAAAAAATTATTAAAACCAGGAGGCTGGTTTGTGCTGGAACATACGCCCCGCAATGATTACAAGAAGTTTCCGCATTACCGTTCTGAAAGAAATTATGGAACCACCATTTTTTCTATCTTTATACAGGATTAATTGTAGCATGAATAAGACGGACATCAGGAAATATTACCGCAACAAAAGAATGTTGCTGACACAAGCTGAAAAAAATAAGTTGGAAGACCTGATACTTATTCATTTTCAACAACTGGGCCTTGAAATACCTGCTGCCTTAATGACCTATGCACCAATGGAGCAATTAAATGAATACGATCCGCATTTAGTAAATAATTATTGTGAATTTAAAAATCCTGGCCTTGCATTGTATTATCCGCTCATACAATCAAAGGAAATGGATCCCATTTTATTCACAGATGAAACATTATTTCAAAAAAACATAATGGGAGTAAGTGAACCAATAGAAGGCATTCCAGGAGAAAAAAAAGATTTAGACTGGATTATTGTACCATTGCTGGCCTTTGATGAAAATGGTTACAGGGTAGGTTATGGAAAAGGGTATTATGATCAGTTTTTATCTCAATGCCGCCCTGATTGTTTAAAATTTGGGTTTAGTTTTTTTGATCCGGTTGACAATATTGAAGATAAAAATAACCATGATATTCCATTGGATATTTGTATTACGCCTTATCAAATTTATCATTTCGACCATTGATTTGTTTTGAAAGAAAAATTGAAAAAAATATTATTCCCCTTTTCATTCCTTTATGCCGGTATTTTACGGACCCGGCATTGGCTATTTGATAAAAATATATTTAAAAGCGCCAGTTTCAATTTCCCGATTATTTGTGTTGGCAATATTGCCACAGGCGGTACAGGTAAAACACCCATGACGGAATACCTGGTAGAAATGCTAAAGAATCATTTTACGATCGCTACACTGAGCCGGGGTTATAAACGTAAAACTAAAGGATTTGCCATAGCAGATAAAAACACTACTGCTATTGATATTGGGGATGAACCTATGCAGTTTCATGTAAAATATCCTGATATCACCGTTGCTGTGGGTGAAGAAAGATTGGTTGCCATACCTCAATTATTACATGCTATGCCAGAAACAGAAGTAATAATTTTGGATGATGCATTTCAACACAGGCAGGTAAAAGCAGGTTTTAATATTTTACTTACTGATTATAAAAATATGTACTACAAAGATTTTTTGGTACCGGCCGGAAACCTCCGGGATATTCCGCAAGCAGCAAATAGGGCACAGGTAATTGTAGTTACTAAATGCCCCTGCAATATGGATAATACTGAAAAAGAAAAAATTATGAACAGGCTAAAACCTGTTAAAGACCAACATGTTTTTTTTACAGAAAATAAATATGGCCGCCCTTATCATATTTTTAATAAGCAATATGGCGAATTAAGAAATGATACTTCGTTGTTATTAATAACCGGTATTGCAAACCCGGCTTATATGATAGAGTTTTTAAAAAGAAATACTGGCGGGATGGAGGTTTTACAATTTTCAGATCATCATATATTTACTTCAGATGACCTTAAAAACATTAAAGTAAAGTTTACAAATATTTCCAGGCAAAATAAATTAATCCTTACTACAGAGAAGGATAGTATGCGCCTTCAAAAGTTTGAAAAAGAATTATCCGGCCTGCCGGTTTATTGCCTGCCGGTACAGCACCATTTTTTATTTTACGAAGCGGTGAAATTTGAAAACCTGGTAATGGGATTTATACAATCCTTTAAAAAATAATCAATCCATAAAATTTATATGTCATCAAGAATAAAAAATTTAATAAAAGAGTTTGGTTTTGCAGACGGCAACCTATTTTATTTCAGGTTGAAAACACATAAGCTTGGATGGTTTAAAAGTGCAAAAAAGAAAATGAAATTCTTTTTGAGGAACAATGGAACAGACGCCGGGATTTTTGGCCAGGTTTTTATTGATGGCCAATATGAAATTCCCATTTCATTTAAACCCAAAACAATTATTGATGCAGGCGCCAATATTGGGTTGGCTGCACTTTATTTTGCTGATAAATTTCCCACTTCAAAAATTGTGGCGCTGGAACCCGACAAAGATAATTTTGATGTGGCCATAAAAAACACTGAAAATAATCCAAACATTACCGTGCTTCAAAAAGGGGTTTGGGATAAAGATACTTACCTGGAAATTATTGATACTACGGTGAGTAAAGATGCTTTTATGGTGAAGGAATCAAATCAGAAATCTGCCAATAGCATTGAAGCCATTACGATTGATACTATTATGCAGCAGCAGGGATGGACAGGCATTGATATTTTAAAAGTTGATATTGAAGGATCAGAAAAAGAATTATTTTCTGCCAACTACCAAAAATGGTTGCCTGTTACAAAAGTTATTTTTGTAGAAGTACACGATGGTATGAAAAAAGGATCATCCAAAGCGGTATTTAATGCAACCAGTAAATATAATTTTTCCTTTAGCATGAAACATGAGAATCTCATTTTTATAAATGAAGATCTTTAATGTCATTACACTTTTAAGGAACCTCTAAAACCTCTTCCGGCATAGTAAGATTCAGCGCCATTATGATAAGCGAATACCCTGTTAAAACGGCGGTCACAAAACAAAGCGCCTCCCAGTTTTCTCATGTCGGCAGGTGTTTTTACCCAACTCGATGTTTTTAAATCAAATTCACCTAATTTTTGTAATTCCCGGTATTCATCTTCCGATAATATTTCAATCCCAATTGCAGTAGCCATCTCTATCGCATTATGCCTGGGTTTATTTTCTTTTCTTGCATCTAAAGCAGCCTGGTCGTAACAAATGCTCCTGCGATCTTTTGGGCTTTCGGCTGCACAATCATAAAAAATATATTCATTCGTCTTTTTATCGAAACCAACTACGTCGGGTTCGCCACCGGTATTTTCCATTTCAGACAGGATATAGCATTTTTTTGGATTAGCCAGCAGTCTTTTTTGCACTTTATCCCAATCAATCCCTTTATGCCTGTTTACATTTTTTTCGAACCGGTTCTGTAACATTTTAAGAAACAAATTCATTTCATCTTTGGATAAATTTGTTTTAATCGCTTTTGCCATAATTATAACTAATAATGATGTTTGTGAATAATGATTACAAATATAAGAACAGTGGTATTGAACCCCTAATACCGTATTAAGGCTATATTAATTCCCTATAATTAATATTATGTTAAGTAATAGTTTTTAAATTAAACACTCACATTCACTCCTCATTTTAGTTATTTAAAAATGTCCAATTGAGTATCCTCCCATTTCCACCCCAAACAAATAAAACCGCACATAAAAAAGCCGCTCATTGGCGGCTTAAAATTTAAGTTTAAAAATTTTTATTCTTCTTCAGGAGTTTCATCTTCATCTGTATCAGTTGGTTCATCTGTTGATACATCCATTCCATTTTCTCCGGATATCAACGAATCGGTAATGCTACCCATTATTTCTGTTTCATTTTCTTCTTCCATTTCATCCAGCTTTGTAATGGCGGCAATGCTATCGCCCTCATCAACCCTAATTAATTTTACTCCCTGTGTTGCCCTTCCTTGTTCACTTATCTGGCTTACCGGCATCCGGATGGTAATGCCACTTACACAGGTAATCATCAGGTCTTGTTTTTCATTTACCTGCAACATACCTACCAGGTAACCGGTTTTATCTGTTACATTAATTGTTTTTACGCCTTTGCCACCCCGGTTGGTAACTCTGTAATTATGTTCACCAGTTTCAGGATCATTTAATAATGTACGTTTTCCATATCCTTTTTCACTTACTACCAAAATGCTGATATTTTCATTATCCTTATTTACACAAACCATTCCTACTACTTCATCTTTTTCATTATCTACTTCAATACCTGCTACACCAATACCTCCACGGCCTGTACTCCTTACTTTTGCTTCCGGAAAGCGAATAGCACGGCCGCTTTTTACAGCCATTAAAACTTCACAATTGCCATTTGTAAGTCTTGCTTCAAGCAATTCATCTCCAGGTAAAATATTTATGGCATTGATACCCGTTTGTCTTGGGCGGCTAAAATCTTTCAGATCGGTTTTCTTGATAATACCTTTTTTGGTACATAACAAAATATACTTATCGGTAACATATTCTTCCTGGTCAAGATTTTTTACATCTAATATGGCCTTTATCTTATCATCTGCTGGTATTTGTACCATATTTTGAATGGCACGCCCTTTACTCGTTTTATCGCCTTCCGGTATTTGATATACTTTCAACCAAAAACAACGGCCTTTCTCTGTAAAAAATAATAATGTATGGTGGGTACTTGCTATAAATAAATGCTCAATATAATCTTCCTGGCGGGTACTGCTTCCTTTAGCACCCCGGCCACCCCGGCGTTGCTGGCGATATTCCGTAGTGGAAGTACGTTTTATATAACCAAGATGCGAAATGGTTACTACCATATCTTCTTCTTCAATCAGGTCCAGCATATTCAACTCATCATCGGCATATTCAATTTCTGATTTACGGGTATCACCAAACTTCGCTTTTACTTCGTTAAGTTCTGTTTTGATAATATCAAAACGCATCCCTTCATTGGCCAGTATTTCCTGCAAGCGCTCTATCAACTTCATGATCTCTGCATGTTCTTCTCTTATCTTGTCAATCTCCATACCGGTAAGGCGTTGTAAACGCAGTTCCAGTACCGCTTTTGCCTGAATTTCGCTCATTCCAAACTCGGCCATCAAACCGGTTTTGGCAGTATCGGGATTTACACTTTCACGAATTAGTTTTATTACCGCATCCAGGTTATCTAATGCAATGATATAGCCTTCTAATATATGGGCACGTTCCTGGGCTTTACGAAGTTCATATTGGGTACGGCGTACCACTACCTCATGCCGGAATTTTACAAATTCAGAAATAAGATCTTTTAAATTCAGAATTTTTGGACGACCATTTACCAATGCCACATTATTGATCCCAAATGAGGTTTGCAGGTCAGAATGTTTGTATAATTGGTTTATTACCACCTGGGCCACTGCATCTTTTCGTAGCTCCACTACAATGCGTGTTCCTTCTTTATTGTTACTTTCATTATTCACATCAATGGCGCCATCCAGTACTTTCTCATTGATGAGTTCGCCAATGCGTTGGGTTAATGAATCCCGGTTTACCTGGTAAGGCACTTCGGTGATAACTATTTTTTCCCTTTTTTTCGCATCTGTTTCTACATTGGTTTTACCTCTTAATACCACACGGCCACGGCCGGTTAAAAATGCAGATTTTACGCCTTCAATTCCGTAAATGGTACCACCTGTGGGGAAGTCCGGCGCTTTTACGAACTTCATCAATTCGTCTATCGTTATTTCTTTATTATCAATGTAAGCGATACAACCATCCACTACTTCAGTTAAGTTATGCGGCATCATATTAGTGGCCATACCTACGGCAATACCACTACTACCATTTACCAGCAACTGTGGAATTTTGGTAGGAAGCACAGTAGGTTCACTCAATGAATCATCAAAGTTCAATTGAAAATCTACTGTTTCCTTTTCAATATCATCCATCATCGCTTCAGCAAACTTCTCCATTCTCACCTCGGTATAACGCATGGCGGCTGGCATATCTCCATCCTGGCTACCAAAGTTACCCTGGCCATCTACCATTTTGTAGCGCATGGCCCAATCCTGCGCCATCCGCACCATGGTATCATAAATGGCTTTATCACCATGCGGATGGTATTTACCCATTACCTCACCCACAATACGTGCTGCTTTTTTGTAAGGTTTGTTACTGGCATTCCCCAATTCATTCATCCCATACAAAACACGCCGATGCACTGGTTTCAGCCCATCCCGAACATCCGGTAATGCACGACCAACAATTACGCTCATCGAATAATCGATGTACGAGGTCTTCATTTGTTCTTCAATATTTACCGGTATTATTTTACCCCTGTTATTGGGGATTTCTTCTGGTTGTAGATCGTTATTTTCCATATAAAAAGTAGATCGCAAATATACCGAAAATTTAGCTTTTTTCCTATCTGAAATCCACCCGATTTTCGTGTATTTGTACACAATTATAAAGTAAATGTGGAGAAGTATTTTGTACCTGGCTTTAGTATCTCCCAGCAACGGCATAGGCGTCGCACTCTTGTGCTAAAACACGCTACTCATCTATCTTCTAAGCATTCTCATGAGTTAAAAAAAGGGATAGTGGCCGCTATAATTTTTTAACATCGGGGCATATCCCCTAACTTGCAAAAAAATACTAGCTTTTGAAAACGATTTTATTATTTGGAGCCGGAAAATCAGCCACTGTTTTAATTGAGTTTTTATTGCGCCAGTCAGAAAAAGAAGACTGGCTCATTTTAATTGCCGATGCCGTAAAAGAAAGAGTAGAAGAAAAAACGAAACAACACCCAAAATCCGTTGCGCTGGGCCTGGATATTACGGATGAAAAACTTCGTCAACAATATATTCAACAAGCAGATGTGGTAATCTCGATGATGCCTCCTGCATTGCATTTCCTTATCGCAAACGATTGTGTTCTGTTTAATAAACATTTACTCACCGCTTCTTATGTTGATGAACAAATAAAAAAATTAGCTCCGCAACTCAAAGAAAATGGCATTTTATTTCTCTGTGAAATGGGGCTTGACCCGGGTATTGACCACATGAGCGCCATGAAAATTATTGATGAAATTAAATCAAAAGGCGGCATTATAAAGAGTTTTAAAAGCCATTGTGGCGGATTGGTTTCTCCGGAGAGTGATGATAACCCCTGGCATTATAAAATAAGCTGGAACCCACGAAATGTAGTGATGGCAGGCCATGCCGGTGCAGAGTTTAAAGAAGAAAAGGAATTTAAAAAAATCACTTATAAACAAATATTCAATCAATCAAACAAGGTAATGGTTCCGGGCCTGGGGATGCTTGCCTTTTATCCTAACCGTGATTCATTGGCGTATATTCCTGTTTATGGATTGCAGGAGGCTGATACTTTTATCCGTACTACATTACGGTATCCTGCATTTATATATGAATGGAATAAAATAGTACAGGCCAATTTAACTGATGAAACCAACACAATGGATTCAAAGAATCTCAGTTTTGCAAAATGGTCCGCTCCTATCCTACCCTTTATCACCGAAGAAAATAAAAGCATGTTTCAGTTCCTGGGTTTTTTTGAAACATCCAATGTACCTGTCACTTCAAAAACTTCGGCAGATATCCTGCAATACCTTTTAGAAACTCGCCTGGCCATGCAACCATTAGATAAGGATATGATTGTAATGCTTCATGAATTTGAATATGAATTAAACCAGGCAAATCATCATTTACAAAGCAGCCTTATTGTAAACGGCAAAGATGCAATGCACACAGCCATGGCACAAACAGTGGGGTTACCATTGGGTATTGCTGCTACATTAATTTTAAAAGGAAAATTAAATGCAACGGGTTTGCACATACCCATCATAAAAGAAATTTACGAACCCGTTTTAAAAGAATTGGAAACGGAAGGGATTAATTTTACAGAAACAGTTCAGTAATATCCTACCTACTTTTTTAAAATAGCTAATAAGTCGGCAACCCCTTCTGTGGCTACTTTTTCAATAATGGTAAATGAACGATCATGTGTAATATCAGGTATCTTTTTATCAATGATAAAAACAGGGGTGCCAGGTTCAATAAAGGATAAAAGGGAGGCTGCAGGATATACTTGTAATGAAGTACCCACAATAACAAAATAATCACATTGTGCCAGCAGTAATATTGCCTGCTCCATCATGGGAACTGCTTCTCCAAACCAAACAATATGTGGCCGTAGTTGGGTACCGTCATCGCCCTTGTCGCCCGGGTTTATATCATCTTTTATTTCCAGCACGGTACCGGGGTTACCGATGCTATGCATTTTAAAAATTTCTCCATGCAGGTGTAATACCCGGCTGGAACCTGCCCGTTCATGCAGGTCATCTACATTTTGTGTAATGATAGATACTTTATATTCTTTTTCTAATAATGCCAACCCAAGATGTGCGGCATTGGGTAATGCGTTAGAAACATCACGCCTGCGCATATTATAAAAATCCAGCACCATGGCAGGGTCTTTATAAAATGCCTCCAAAGTGGCAACATCTTCTACCCGGTAACCCATCCACAATCCATCATCATCCCGAAAGGTTTTGAGGCCACTCTCTGCACTGATACCTGCACCGGTGAGCACCACGATATGTTTCATTGCAGTAATTTATTAAGTAGTAAAAAATACCGATCGGCAAACCTTGAATAAAATTTTAAATGCAGTAAATTATTTCTCGCCGGCTATTTGCATAATAGCATCCCACTCTTCCGGTTTTACAGTTTGCACCGAAAGCCTTCCCAGCCGTACAAGGTCCATCTCATGCAGTTTTGGTTCTGCTTTCACCTGTTTTAATTTTACAGGAGTATTTAATTTTTTAACCGGCTTTATGTCAACAGCTACCCAGGTTTTATTTTCGGTGGTAGGATCGGGATAGGCTGTTCTTATTACTTTAGCAATACCTACAATTGCCATACCTTCATTACTATGATAAAATAATACAAGGTCGCCTTTTTTCATGGCCTGTAAATTATTGCGACCAGAATAATTTCGTACCCCATCCCACATGGTTTGTTTATCTTTTACTAATTGGTCCCAACTATAAACAGCGGGTTCTGATTTTACTAGCCAGTAAGCCATACTATATATTTTTTTAGAAGATTAAAAAATTACCATCCACTGGCAAGCACATCAGCAATATGCATACATTCCAGCGATAGTTTTTTATTTTTTATAACACCATCAATATGCATCAGGCAGCTATGATCGGTAGATATAAGGTGTGTTGCACCTGTGTCCATAGCATGGCCAATTTTTTGTTCTGCCATAGCAATGGAAATAGGATCAAATTTTACCGCAAAAGTACCGCCAAATCCGCAACAGGTTTCATTGTCCTCCATTTCCACCAGTTCCAATCCCTGCACCTGGTTCAGTAAACGACGTGGTTCTTCTTTAATTTTACATTCTCTTAATCCTGCACAACTGTCGTGATACGTTGCTTTTACCGGCAATGAGGCACCAAATTTTTCAATCTTTAAAATTTTAATTAAAAATTCAGTAAACTCAAAAATACGGTTCCCTATATTTTTCACTTCATTATGCGAAGCGGTATTATCAAATAAATCAGGATAATAATTTCTTACAAATCCTACACAACTGGCGCTTGGTGCTACAATATAATCGGAACCTTCAAAATCTTTTAAAAATTTTTGTGCCACCGCTTTGCTATCCCCGGCAAAGCCGGCATTGTAAGCGGGTTGGCCACAGCAGGTTTGATTGGTATTATAATTTACTTCACATGCCGCTTTTTCTAAAACTTTTACCATGTTAAAAGCTGTTTGCGGGTAAAGCTGATCAATAAAACATGGTATAAATAATTGTACCCTCATAAGGCAAAGTTGGGTAATTAATTTTTAAATGAGGCGTTGAGTTGCATCATCTGTATTGCAGTTGCAGCAGCTTCTTCTCCTTTATGGCCATACCTGCCTCCTGTTCTTTCATCTGCTTGTGCCTGGTTGTTTACAGTAAGCACACCAAATATGGAAGGTACAGGAAGTATGGTATTTAATTGGGTTATGCCATCAGTTACTGACCGGCATACATATTCAAAGTGCGGCGTGTCGCCAAGTATAACACATCCCAGTGCAATAAAAGCCGATGGTTTTTGTACAAACCCATCTACAGAATGTGCCCAGTAAGTATGTATTGCAAATGGAATTTCAATTGCACCGGGTACTGTTAATATTTTATACTGTACATTTTGCTTTTTCAAAACTTCTATGCAACCCTGTTCCAGTTTATCAACCACCTGCGAATTCCATGCGGTTCGTACAATTACAATACAGGCATCTTCCGGTAAAGAGATGCCTGTTATATCAAATATATTTTTATTGACTATTGCCATATTGAGTCTTCAAATTCTTATTCTAATACACCCAGTTTAGCAAGGTGTTTATCTATTTCGCCACTAGCCACACTTTGATAAGTGGGATATTTATCTTTCACTTGTTTAAACAGGCTGATCGCTTCTGTAGTATTGTTTTGGCTTTCGGCATAATTGGCAGCAATCATAAGCGCTGTAGGCGCCATTGTTTCGTCTTTATCATTTACAGAAGCTGCTTTTTTATAATAACTTAAAGCTTCACCGGAATTCTTTTTTTCTGCATACGCATGGCCAAGCATCAGGTTAGCTTTACTTTCTACCTGCTTTGCCCCATGGCTGCTAAATTCTTTTAAATATTTGATGGCTTTATCAAATTCTTTTATTTGCAGGTAGCTGGCGCCTGTCATATATGTTGCCAGGTTCGCTGATTCGGTACCGGAATAGTTGTTCATAATTTTGAGCAATCCTGTTACAGCCGACCCATCGGGTAAGGTACCACCGTTTAATAAAATATTTACAGAATCTTTGCTAAAGTCAGAGTTTGCCATTTTATCGAAAAGGCTTTGTGCCGGAAAAATCATTTCAGCCGCTTTATCTTCTTTGGGTTCTTTTACAAACTTGTTATAAGCAAAAAAAGCGGCCAGTGCTGCTATTACTGCAACGCCAATATAAATGATGAGTTTATTATATTTAGTCCAAAAATGAAGTGTTTTATCTAATGTTAGATTCGCTTCATGTGTTGTTGCGGTTGTCGTTTGCTTCGCTGCCATTTTATTTTAAATGTTTATTCGGAAATATTGCCATTTTATTTTTTTTGGCAATGGGTAAAAAATTAATCTACAATAAAGGGATAATCTTCTTGCCTGTAAATATCTTTCAGCAATTCATCATCATTGGGCCATGGGCTTTCTTCTGCAAATTTTACAGATTCTTCCACTTCTGCCTTCACCCTATCGTTGATGATTTCTATTTCTGATTCTGGTACTTTATACGTTTTTGTGAGCACGCTTAAAACGTGCTCGATGGGATCTTTTTGTTTATAAGATTCCACTTCTTCTTTAGTGCGGTATTTTTGCGGATCGCTCATGCTGTGGCCCTTATAGCGGTAAGTTTTAATTTCAAGTAAGGTAGGTCCTCCCTTTTCTCTTGCCCGGTTTACCGCTCTTAAAATACCATTATGCACTTCTTCGGGGCTCATCCCATCAATCACATCACCCGGCATATCATACGCATCAGCTATTTTATAAATATCAGGTACATTGCTTGTACGGGCTACTGAAGTACCCATGGCGTAATTATTATTTTCACAAATAAATATTACGGGCAATTTCCAGTTCATTGCCATATTAAATGTTTCGTGCAAGATCCCTTGCCTGGCGGCGCCATCACCAAAAAAGCAAAGTACCACGTGTTGTGTGCCTTTGTATTGTTCAGCAAATGCAAGCCCTGCACCCGTTCCTATTTGTGCCCCTACGATACCATGGCCACCAAAAAAATTTTCTGCTAAACCAAAGAAGTGCATGCTCCCTCCCTTTCCTTTGCTGCATCCTGTAGCCTTTCCATATAATTCTGCCATGCAGGACTTGGCGCTAACGCCTTTGGCAATAGCCAATCCATGATCCCGGTAAGCAGTAATAAATTTATCATCCGGCGTGGTAGCCGTCATGCAGCCTGCAGCAATCGCTTCCTGGCCAATATATAAGTGGCAAAAGCCTCTTATTTTTTGCATACCATACAATTGCCCGGTTTTCTCTTCAAACTTGCGCAAGAGTAACATGAGCTCGTACCAGTATAAGTAAGTTTCTTTTGAAAATTTTGTAGCCAAGGCCTTAAATTTTAGGGTGCAAATATAGGTAAATCGCATGAGAAGTTCAACTGTTATTATCCTTAAAAAAAGTATATAAAGACCCATTTTAGTACTGTAAAACAATTTTTGTGCAACCCCATGGGGAAAGAGCCATGCAATGTTACCTTTGCAAGCTTATGCTGCAGTTGAAAAAGCTTACCATCACTCATTTTAAAAATTACGAAATAAGCAGTTTTGAGTTTCCTCAAAAAGCCACCGGCATCAGTGGCCTGAACGGGCATGGCAAAACCAATTTGCTGGACGCTATTTATTATTGTTGCTTTACAAAAAGTTATTTTACCCCTACCGATAGTTTGAATACCGGCTTTGGAAAAAATGGGTTTAGGCTGGAAGCCTTATTTGAACAGTCAAACCAATCTTATCAATTAATTTGCATTAACCGGGATGGTAAAAAAGAATTATTGCTAAATGGAATTGCTTACGATAAATTAAGTAAACATATTGGGCTGTTACCTGCTGTAATGGTAGCGCCGGATGATATAGAAATTATTACCGGCGGTAGTGGGAACCGTAGAAAATACTTAGATACCATACTCTGCCAATTGGATGCAGATTATTTGCAACAGCTCATGAATTATAACAGGGTTTTATTGCAAAGGAATAGCTTATTAAAAAATTTCAACCAATCTATCCAGCAAAATGAATTACTGCTTCAGGTATTAGATGATCAATTAACCATACCGGGCAATTTGGTATTTGAAAAACGAAAGACTTTCAACGCCGAACTTTTACCATTAGTAAGTTTATTATATGAAAAGATCAGTGGAACTGCCGAACAAGTAAGTACGTATTATGAAAGTGATTTAAAGCAAGGCAGCATGGAATCGCTATTGAAAAAAAACAGGGAAAAAGATAAGTTATTACAAAGAACGGTTGCAGGCATACATAAAGATGATTTGAGTTTTACTTTAAATGATCAACCTTTTAAATCTATTGCATCGCAGGGGCAGCGCAAAAGCCTGTTGTTTGCTTTAAAGCTGGCTGAATTTGAGTTGATAAAGAAATACAAAGGCTTTAGCCCGATCTTATTGTTAGATGATGTATTTGAAAAATTAGATAACAAAAGGATTCAAAACTTATTGGAAGAAGTATGCCGTGAAGGAAGTGGGCAGGTTTTTATAACCGATACCCACAAAGACAGACTGCAACAGGCTTTTGAATTATTACAAGTAGAGGGGACGATTATAGAATTATAAATTTTAACTTTGTGTATGAGTGAAATTTCTTTGCAGGATGCCATAAAACAATTTTTGAGCAAGAGCCGTTTAAAATCCGGCATACAAGCGGCTCAAATTGAAGAAATATGGGAAAATATTATGGGTAAAACCATTGCAAAATATACCGATAAAATAAAGATCGTGGGCAGTACATTATACATCCATTCACAGGTTGCTCCACTTAAAAATGAATTGATGTATCAAAAAGACATCATTGTACAAAGGGTTAATGAAGCTTTAGGCGAAAAAATAATCACACAAATTGTAATTCAATAATTAAAATTGAAAGTTTTTTAACATAGCGTTTCGTAATTTGTGTATTAATGAAACATTCAATTTTATATCTTCTCTTTATTTCAATATCGGTATTACACCTTAATTGCCAGGCACAAAATAAGACGAATATGCAAACTACCAGCGACACAATAGCTAAACCGGGTACTACAGAAATTGCAACTTTTGCAAATGGCTGTTTTTGGTGTACCGAGGCTGTTTTTCAGCAGTTAGATGGTGTAGTAAAAGTAGAGAGCGGTTATAGCGGCGGCCAGGTAGCCCACCCTACATATAAACAAGTGTGTACAGGTACTACCGGCCATGCCGAATGTTTAAATATTGAATATGACCCTCAAAAAATTAGTTTCCAGGAACTGCTTGAAGTTTTTTGGAAAACACATGATCCCACAACCTTAAATCAACAGGGGAATGATATTGGCCCACAATACAGAAGTGTTATTTTTTATCATAATGAAAAGCAAAAAGAACTCGCTAAAGAATATAAACAAAAATTAGACAGTGCCGGTGCATTTGATGCACCCATTGTTACCGCAATTGAGCCATTCACAGTATTTTATAAAGCTGAGAACTACCATCAAAATTATTATAATGAAAATGGTGAAGAACCTTATTGCAGGTTAGTAATAAAACCAAAAGTAGATAAAGTAAGGGCTGTATTTAAAGACAAACTCAAGAAACATTAATACCATTTTTTATCCTATAGTAAGTATGTTATCAGTACTTTTTAAAACTTCCCAACAATATTTGATTATTGATAAATTTATGCCATATTTGTAAGCTGTCTTTTCGGTTACCCGTTAGAAACTAATATATCCTCAGAAATTCCTCATCATCATTTTAATTTTAATAATGAGGATTATCAAATACTGCTTTTACTTACTTTGTATTTTGGAGCCATGTTTATTGCATGCTCAAAATGCGATAAGACCATACGCTTTGGTTTATTCAGCCAATATAAAAGGAAATACAACCGTTCTTGGAAATAGCTCAATGCATATTATTGATGAGCTTACCAACATGCCCGATACTTTTCAAATGAATGATATTGCCAACCCGTTGAATAGTGCAGGTGGCATCGGCAATACTATTTATGGCAATGATTTTTCTAACATGCAATTTATAGATATTGATGAAAATACAGCTACCTACAACTCCAGCACAGCACAACTAAATTTACCCGCCGGAAACAATTCCATAAAGTTTGCCCGTTTATATTGGGGAGGCCGAATTTTAAATGATGCGATAGCGCTTTCTCCCGATACACTAAGAAAAGTATTGATAAAAAATACCAATGGTACTTATGTATCAATATTAGCGGCACAAAATGCTGTTGATGTTTTCCAGGTTACAGATATAGAAACCATTTACCAGGCGTATGCCGATATCACTCCATACATTCAAGATTTGGGCTCGGGCAATTATACGGTGGCCAACGTGCCTGCTACCACAGGTTATGTAGGCAGTGGTGGTAATTATGCGGGATGGTGTATGGTAGTAGCATATCAAAACAGTAATTCGCCACTTAATAGTATTAGAATATATGACGGCTATTACCAGGTTTTTAATAATAACGGGTTGCCTAGTAACCTGCAAGTAAACTTAACGGGGTTAAATGTTCCGGAAAATCCTTTAGCAGCCGAAGACGCAGTAATGACGGCGATGAGTTGGGAAGGCGATGGCAATTTGGGCGCCACGGGAACAAATCCTGCCGGTGATTATTTGCGCATAAATAATGTTACCGTTTCTAATATTACGAATCCCCCTGCAAATTTTTGGAATGGAAGTATTACTAAAAATGGCGACTATGTGCATACCAAAACCCCCGATTATTTTAACCAAATGGGAATTGATATTGATGAAATAAATGTGGGCATCGGTTATGGCATACAACCCAATGCAAATTCTGTAACCATTGATTTTGGTACAGAAGCAGATCAATATTTTCCGAGTATGTTTGCTTTTTCTATAAGAATGAAATCGCCTACTGTTACCATTCATAAAACGGTACAGGATAGTGATGGGGATAATATGGCCGGACCAAATGAAATATTAAATTATACTTTAAGCGGAAAACAAATTGCAACAACCAATGCATACCGTGTTTTTATAGTAGATACCATTCCTGTTAATTGTACATATATCCCCGGATCTATGATCGTTACGGATGGGCCGGGCGTAGTAGAAGGTGTACAAACCGATGCACAAGACTTTGCGGATATGTCATATACTGGCTTTGCCGGTAACAGGCAATTTGTAAAATTCTTTATGGGCCAGGGAGCAACGAATAACCAGGGTGGTATTTTGGTTCCCGGCAATACATACCAGGTAAAATTTAAAGTAAGGGCACCAGCCATTCCTTCATCGGTTGTAAATACAGGTATAGTAAGCGCTTCTACTCTATCCGGTATTGAATTTATTGATCAAAGCACTGCCGTTATTGGTGCTACGGGTGGTCCTGTTCCGGTTCAGCTTGTTTCGTTTTCTGCTTCTTTGCTCCCCAATAACACGGCTATGTTGCATTGGGAAATTGCACAGGAAATTAATTGCCGGAATTATGTGTTACAAAGAAGTGAAGACGCTGTTCATTTTATTGATGTAACTGAAGTAAATGCAACGGGGGTTATGGGTAATAATAAAACATATCAATACAATGATCATTTTTCAATTTCAACCAATACCATCTATTATCGCTTAGCCATTATAGATTTGGATGGTAAAATGAGTTTTTCACCGGTTATCACACTCAGGTTAAAAAATAATGGAAGCGATGTAATGATGGTTTATCCCAATCCTGTATTGGATGATTTGAAAATTATATTTACAAGTACAAGTAAAGAAAATGCAATCATTAGCATCATAGACGCTGCCGGTAAAATAGTACTCCAAAAAAACCGGTTGGCAGTAAAAGGAGAAAATATTTTTATGATACCCGGCCTTTCTCATTTAGCATCCGGACTTTACCAGCTTGAATTAAAACAGGGATCGAATGCTGAAACGCATTCTTTTCTTAAAAAATAATATTAAAAAAGGGAATTTTTCGATTCCCTTTTTATTTATCAATTTAATTTACTGAACTGAATGGTTTCTTTAGTCCCATGCTGTGTTTGAATGAGGCAATGATAATTTCCTGCAGGTAATTTACCAAGCAGAATATTTTTATTGGAATTACCGGCATCTATACTAAATTCTTGTTGTAAAAGTTTTTGGGCTTTATCATTAAATACAGCAAGCTGTATTCTTTGTGCTTCGGTATTTTTAAATTCTAATTGCAAACTGTTACGTACCGGGTTGACTAATAATTTTACTGCAAATTCAGCAGTTGTAAACCGGAGCATTCTAATATCAGAATAATTGGGCTTATTGGCTTTATCAGTCATTTTAATACGATATAATATTGCTGTATTGAATGCAGGGTCTTCATCAATAAAATTATATTGTTCATTTCCGTTTCTTGCACTGGCATTCATTTGGCTTAAAGTGGTATAATGAATGCCATCAATACTACGCTGCACTTCAAACGAAGTTGCCATTTCATTTTCCTGTATTTGCCAGTGTAATATGGCTTTATTTTTATTTGCCGTAGCGGTAAAAGAAAGGCCTGCAATAGGCAGCACCGGGTCGCTGCCCTGCACCCACACTGAATAACTATAAGCTGGTAATTCAAAATAAACTTGTGAAGCTGAATTTACAATTTGATAGGGATATGCAGAGCGGCCCAAAATATCAGTAAACCTTGTTCCCTGCGGAATTAAACCACCTCTTGTATTGATCGCATGATCTACTTTTAAAGTACTTGAACCCAGGTTGATCGCTACCAATACTTCTTTATTCCCATTTCCGGCAGAGCCCTGCAACTGATAAATTAAAACTTTATCTGCACTTCCTTGAATGTAGTTAGAAGCGTAAGGAGTGCTAAACCGGTTTAAATAATCTACAGAGGGGGAACCATTGATATAGATTTGTAATACTTTTATTAATGCATCAATTTCCGGTTTGTAAGCAGGTAAATTAGTAGGGTGATAGGAATATAAACCACCTGACGGCGCCGGGTATCCATAATAATCAGGATAGAAAATAGTGGGGACGCCTATTTGGTTATTGGTAAGAATATAGGCATACGCTAAAATAGGATTGTTTCTAACCAGGGAAGCAAAGCCGGAGCCGTCTCTAAAGTCATGATTGTTTATAAAAGTCACTACATTAAACCCACTTGTTCCTGCGGCATCTCTTAAGCTGCCATTAAAAACATTGCGGCTATCAAAACCGCTATTATCACAAGCCTGACGTAAATTTTCTCTTAATGCAAAGTCAAATATTTTTGGATGTATGGCAGCTTGTGTTGCAGGGTTCATATAAGATTTTACACTATTGATCCATCCATTTAATTCTCCCGTATTGGTACTATACCATTCGCCCACCACCATGGAAGGATTCATGCCTGCATCATGTAAACTATCCAGCATATCGCCAACAAACTCTGGTGTAAAATGTTTTACCGCATCCATTCTAAATCCACGTACTCCCAGGTCAGTCCAATTCCATTTTGCATAGTTGATCAAAGTGTCTTTTGTTCGTTTTTGAAACTGGTCATAGTCATAAAAGAAATACATGCCATCCCAATCTCCTGAAAGATATGTGGTGGCTGCATTTGCAGAGTTAGGTTTAAAAAATTCAAAATTCATTTGCCCCCTGCCACTCGGCATATTATCATAATTGGTATAAGTTTGATATTGAATATCATTTACAATATCAGCACTGCGGCTGGTGCTCCATAAACCATAAATGCGGTGGTCAGAATATCCGCCGGTATTATTCAAGTAAATAAAAAGGGTATCTCCTGCCGCATTAAAGTCTGCAGCAGATAAGCTAAGTTTAAATTCATCGGTACCACATGGGGTTCCTGTTTCAATGTTTACAATCATATCCCTGCCCAGTGTAATGTTATTGTCTGGCTGCCCGCAATCTCCGCCACCATTGGGTTCCGCTTCGGTAGTGGCGGGAAGCCCGGCATACCCCACCCTGTTGGTTTGCAGATATAATTTATATTGATAGGCATTAAAACGGGCGTCTCCGCTTTTAGAACTTAATTTAAAATAATAATCACCTGCACCGTTTCCTGAACTACCACCTAATGGTAAAATACAGCGATACCTGTCTGAAGGAAAAGGCTCTTTTGCGGCAGTATAATAATTGGTGATATAACTTTTTACTGCAGGGTTATTTTCTGCACTTCCTCCATCCCGGTGATTAAAGATTACATCTGCCACAGGCGCAATACCCTGTGCTGTAAATTCAGTGAGCATTGAGTTTAATGAAGGGCGTGTTCCCAATCCGGTTGTTTGATTCCCGATAAACAAATCTTTTGGATCATACCCATTGCTATTGGTTCCAAAACTTGCAACAGCATGAGGTGGGAACCAAATATGTGTAATACCTGCTTGTTTTAATGAAGCAGCTTTTAACCTCAATGTGTCGGCCCAGCTGTACCCGTTGGCTGTTTTGGGATAATCCCAATACCAGCCTTGCATAAATACCTGCTGTGAAAAAAGGGGCTTTAATAAAAATAAAAATGACAGTGAAAAAAGTACACGTTTTATCATGACGCAAAATTTATCTTGTACACTAAATATAAATCCGGTTGATGCTGGCCAGGGAATAAAATCCTGTAAGCGGTTAGCTTATTTAATGTGTAAATTATACATTATAGGGGAAACAACCAAAACTGGATTAATTTCCATTTAGTAAATTAATCCCTTTGGCAGGTTTATGGGTATCGGGATAAGGATCGCCGTGATGGCATGTATAGCAGGTTACCCTCCATACCAACATACTATCTTTATCATACTGCCTGAAATAGTTATAATTAATACTATCTGTGAGTTTTATCATACCACGGGCTATATCTTTTTCAGGTTTATCATCCAGCTCAAAAGCCATATCCTCGCTTTTGCTATCTTTCACATGGCAGTAGTCACAATTCACGGCAAGGCCATCGTTAAACTGGTGCATAATTTCATCCAATTTCTTTTCTGAAATATTTTTTGGAAGCACCTGTAAGTTTTTAAAACCATCCCGGTAAGGTATCGCTGCGGAAAAAAAGATTACCGATACAATGAGTAAAAAAGAAACCAGGATGGTATTGTTTTTAATTTTCATGTAACTAAACTATTTAAATTTATTGTGTTTTATTTCTAAAATCAGGAAATTTTATGAATCGGGTTTATCCGCTATAGCTACCAGGTCAATAATATTTACCGTAATGGGAACAGCACCCACCTGCAAGATTGCTTTTTTTCCCCGTATCTCTTTTACAATCCCTACCGAGCGGTTATTTTTCATTTTCACTTTTTGGCCAATTTTTATATCGCCCCCAATTTCAACATATTTTTCATTTAGTTTCTTTTGATTTTTTTCCACAATCATTTTATCTTTTTGTTTAAAAAGTAATGCGTGTATCATTTTTATCACATCTTCCTTCTGTTCTGATTTTCGCCATTCTATAACGAGGGCTTTCAACCGCCTTTCCATGTCTTTGAGATACTGTATTTTTTCTTCAGATAAGAGGTTTTGATGTTTTAATTTTTCTACTTGTTGGCGGTGTAATTCTTTATTCATCACCTCTTGCATATCATGCTTCAACTTTTCATTTTCTTTCAACAGTTTGTTCAGGGTATCTTTTTCTTTATCAATATGCTGCAAATCCTGTTCGGTACGGTTTAATAATGTATCTAATGTAAAATGATTGTCATCTACCAGTTTGCGGGCACGCTGAATCAATTTTGTGGGTAAGCCAATACGCTCTGCAATTGAAAATGTATAAGAACTGCCGGGTTTACCTACTACCAATTTATAAAGTGGCAATAATCTTTGTTCATCAAACTGCATAGCGCCATTGATAATACCTTTTACCCGGCCTGCCATTACTTTTAAATTCAAATAATGGGTTGTTACAATACCAAATGAATGTTTAAATGCCAGCTCTTCCATAATAACTTCAGCAAATGCCCCACCCAGGTTGGGATCGCTGCCACTTCCTAATTCATCAATAAAAAACAATGTTTTACCATTTGCATTTTCAATAAAATATTTCATATTGGTTAGGTGTGATGAGTAAGTACTTAATTCAAACTCCAGGTTTTGCTCATCTCCAATATGAATAAATAATTGTTTAAAAATACCGAATTCACTTTGCGGGCTGGCACTTACCAATAAACCGGCTTGTAACATAATTTGCAATAAACCCACCGTTTTAAGGGTAACAGTTTTGCCACCTGCATTGGGTCCACTAATTACCAATATCCTTTTCCCGGCATCAAGGGTAAGCGATAATGCTGTGGTTGTTTTACCTGCCCGTGCATTGTATAAAAATAATAAGGGATGATAGGCATCTATCAATCCTATATGCGCCTTATCTTTTACCACCGGGTAATGGCCATTGATATCTATTGCAAATAATGCTTTAGCCCTGATAAAATCAAATTCACACGCCAGCATGAAATATTGATTTAAGACTGGTGAAAAACCGGCAAGTTGTTGGGTAAGATCTCTTAATATACGTATAATCTCTTTTTCTTCCTGGTATTCTAATGAAAAGATTTCGTTATTGATTTCGGTGGTTTCTTCTGGCTCTATAAAACTTGTACGCCTGCTTTCGCTCTCGCTATGCAATACCCCTTTTACCAATCTTTTTTGTTCAGCAAAAACGGCCAATACCCTCCGCCCATTCATAAAACTTTCTTCAATATCTGTGAGGTAGCCAAGTTTGTTAAGCCTTGAAACAATTTTATCAAATAGCCTCCTTTGTTCGTTCCTCTTTTTATAAAGTTTCATTCTGATATTTGCCAGTTCGTTGCTGGCACTATCTCTTACTACACCCACATCATCTAATACGCCCTCAATCATTCCTTTGATTGCTTTTTCGTAGTGTATCCCTGCGATCACCCGACCCAATGCCGGAAATGCCTGGCAGTGCTCATCATCAAACCAACGAAAGATCTGCTGTGTATTTTCTGCCAATTTTTTTATTGAGATAAATTGTTCACCACTTAAGGTGGCGCCGGGAATGCCCAGTAACTTTAGTTTCCGCTTAATATTTTTTGCAAAATCGTTTGGGAAATATTGAGCTGTTTGTAACAGCGTCTTAAATTCATGCGTTTGCCGCAGGGCTAATTCTATAAAATCTATTTTAGTGTGGATCCTTAACTGTGTAGCTTTTTCTGCCGCATATTCAGTACGGCAAAGCCCGGCAAGTAAGCCTTTTACTTTATTAAATTCTAATTGATCTAATGTAGATTCAGGAAAAAATTTCATACCTCTGTGGCGCCCTCCATTTTGCCAAAATTCTATATTTCCTTTAGTTATTCATCTAATTTTAAAACAGCTAAAAATGCTTCCTGCGGAATTTCTACATTGCCTATTTGCCGCATCCGTTTTTTACCTTCTTTTTGTTTTTCTAATAGTTTACGCTTACGGCTTATATCGCCACCATAACATTTTGCGGTAACATCTTTTCGCATGGCACTTATGTTTTCCCGGGCTATTACTTTAGCGCCAATGGCAGCTTGTATCGCAATCTGGAATTGTTGCCTTGGTAAAAGCTCTTTTAATTTTTCACAAAGCTTACGGCCAAATTCCTGTGCCCGTCCCCGATGGATCAAAGCGCTAAGGGCATCTACCTTTTCATTATTGAGTAAAATATCCATTTTTACAATATCACTTTCCCGGTTATCAATTCTATGATAATCAAAAGAAGCGTAGCCCCGTGTTTGTGATTTCAATTTATCATAAAAATCAAATACGATCTCGGTAAGCGGTATTTCAAATTGAAGTTCTACCCGGGTAGTGGTTAAATAACTTTGATGAATGAGCATGCCCCGCTTATTCATACAAAGCGTCATAATATTTCCAATATATTCCGGCTTGCTGATGATCTGTGCTTTTATAAAAGGTTCCTCAATCCGCTCTGTGCGGCTTGGGTCGGGCATTTCAGCAGGATTGTTTACCTGGATGATTTCGCCCTTAGTGGTATAAGCTATAAAACTTACGTTGGGCACAGTAGTTATTACAGTTTGGTTATACTCACGCTCTAATCTTTCCTGAATAATTTCCATGTGTAATAAACCCAGGAACCCGCAGCGGAAACCAAAACCCAATGCTTTTGATGTTTCAAGTTCAAAAGTAAGTGAGGCATCGTTCAACTGTAATTTTTCCATACAATCCCTTAGTTCTTCAAACTCATCTGTATTTACAGGATAAATGCCTGCAAATACCATTGGTTTTACATCTTCAAATCCATCAATTCTTTCATGGGTTGGGTTTTGAACGGTGGTAAGGGTATCTCCTACTTTTACTTCTTTTGCATTTTTAATACCTGTAATAATATATCCTACATCGCCACATTGTACCGAATCCCGGATACTCATTCCCAATTTTAAAATACCTACTTCATCGGCTTCATATTCATTCTCGGTGCTAAAGAATTTTACTTTATCACCTTTTTTTATACTTCCGTTAAATATGCGGTAGTACACGATAATACCCCGAAAACTATTAAATACGCTATCAAAAATTAATGCTTGCAATGGTGCATTGGGATCGCCTTTTGGTGCCGGGATGCGGCTTACAATCGCAGCTAAAATTTCCTGTATTCCAATTCCACTTTTTCCGCTTGCCAACAAGATATCTTCATCCTTACAACCAATCAATTCAATAATTTGATCTTTTACTTCCGGGATCATGGCGCCTTCCATATCAATTTTATTGATCACCGGAATTATTTCAAGGTCATTTTCCAGTGCCAGGTACAGATTGCTGATGGTTTGGGCCTGTATGCCTTGTGTAGCATCTACCAACAATAAAGCGCCTTCGCAGGCAGCAAGCGCACGGCTTACTTCATAACTAAAATCTACGTGACCGGGTGTATCAATCAGGTTGAGTGTATATCTCTCATTGTTATATGGGTAATCTATTTGAATGGCATGGCTTTTTATAGTGATCCCTTTTTCCCTTTCCAGGTCCATATCATCCAGTACTTGCGCATGCATGTCCCTTTCACTAACCGTTTTGGTAAATTCCAGTAACCGGTCGGCAAGGGTACTTTTTCCATGATCAATATGTGCTATGATGCAAAAATTCCGGATATTCTTCATAAACGATTTCCCGTGTTTTAGGGCGCAAAATTACGGTTTTTAAAGTGTTTTAATTCTATTATTCCTTTATGTGGGGAATTAGTATTTTACAAGTGGGAGAAAGGAACTTAAATGTTAGATGCTGTTACAAATTCATTTAATTTTTAAAATAAAAAAACTTCGGATAGACCGAAGTTTTTAATCAATGAAATGAAAATTATATTAACCCAAATAAGCCTTTAAAGCGCCGCTATAACGTGCTTTTTGCAAACGTTTGATAGCTCTTTCTTTAATTTGGCGAATCCGTTCTTTTGTTAAATCATATTTTTGGCCAATCTGTTCTACTGTAACGCCATTTTCACCATCCAATCCAAAATAAGCATTTACTATTTCTGCTTCTCTTGGGCTTAATGATTTTAATACACGGCGTATTTCATTTTTTAAAGAATCGTGCATAACGTCTTCATCAGTTTCTGCACCCCCTTTAAGTAAATCGCCCATCGCCACATCTTCTGCTTCATGTACAGGTGCATCTAATGAAGTATGACGGGTATTACTTTGAAAAATATTATTGATCTCGGTTTCACTCATTTCTAAGAGTTCAG
This sequence comes from Niastella sp., assembly GCA_016710595.1. GTDB lineage: Bacteria > Bacteroidota > Bacteroidia > Chitinophagales > Chitinophagaceae > Ferruginibacter. Next base: position 256,048 of record JADJVM010000008.1, on the reverse strand, counting down.
CCAGTTCTTCGGTAGATGGTTCCCTTTCATGTTCCTGCTCAAAAGCCATATAGGCTTTGTTGGCTTTATTATATGTGCCAATTTTATTTTGTGGTAAACGTACCAGACGGCCTTGTTCAGCCAGCGCCTGTAAAATAGATTGACGAATCCACCAAACAGCATAAGATATAAATTTAAACCCTTTTGTTTCATCAAAACGTTGAGCTGCTTTAATTAAACCGAGGTTTCCTTCATTGATCAAATCGCTTAATGAAAGCCCCTGGTGTTGATATTGTTTAGCAACTGATACTACAAAACGAAGATTTGCCTGTACTAATTTGTCCAAAGCACGCTGATCGCCCATTTTAATCTTTTGGGCAAGTATGGTTTCTTCTTCAGGTGTGATCATCGAAATCTTAGAGATTTCCTGCAGGTATTTTTCAACAGCCTGTGAATCCCTGTTCGTAATCTGGGTAGCGATTTTAAGTTGCCTCATGTGTAAAGTGTTGTGCGTGAGTGTAATAAAATATCAATCCAAAACCAATGAATTTGTAAAATAAAGAGTTTCAGGCAAATATTCTACAAAATGCATTGCAAAGTTACATTACAGATACCGTAAATCATAATTATATCGAAAAAATTGGATAAATGGTGAATAAGAATACCTGTTGTAATAAATTGGACTATCTTAAATTAGATGTATAATGATGATGAAAAGTTGTTAAAACAACCACAATAAATTCAAAATTCCTGATAATTTCATCCCTATTTTTGTAACATGATAATTGATTTACGTTCCGATACTTTTACAATTCCTACCGAACCTATGTTGCAAGCCATGATGCAAGCCCCTGTGGGCGATGATGTTTTTGGCGAAGACCCCAGTGTAAACCAGTTAGAAGCATTTGTTGCTGATATATTTGGTATGGAAGCTTCCTTGTTTTGCCCAAGCGGTACCATGGCAAATCAAATTGCAATAAAATGCCATACCCAGCCGGGTGATGAAGTGATATGCGAATTCAATAGCCACGTGTATTATTATGAAGCCGGCGGAATTGCCTTTAATAGTGGCTGCCAGGTGAAAACCATCAATGGGAACCGGGGATTGGTAACAGCAGACCAGGTAAAAGCGGCTATAAACCCGCATGATGTTCACCGTGCCAATACCAGTTTAGTAAGTTTAGAAAATACTGCTAACCGGGGTGGAGGCGCCTGCTATAATCAAAAAGACTTTGAGGAAATAAAAGAAGTATGCCTGCAAAATAATTTAAAACTTCATTTAGATGGAGCCCGGTTATTTAATGCATTGGTAGCAAACCATGAAGACCCTAAATTTTATGGAAAATTATTTGATAGTATTTCTGTTTGTTTAAGTAAAGGATTGGGTGCCCCGGTAGGAAGTGTATTGATCGGATCGAAAGAATATATAAAACGGGCACGCCGGGTACGTAAAGTATTGGGTGGTGGCATGAGGCAAGCGGGTTATCTTGCCGCAGCAGGCATATTTGCTTTAGAAAATAATATTGGCCGTTTAGCACAGGATCATGATCACGCCAAACAAATTGCTGAAATTCTTATCCAAAAAGAATTTGTAGGTAAAGTACTTCCGGTCGATACCAATATCATCATTTTTGATGTAATGGGCCGGTATTCCGCTAAAGAGTTCTCTGAGATACTAAAACAAAAAAATATACTTACCATTCCTATCTCACCCACACAAGTAAGAATTGTAACGCACCTGGGCATTAGCCCCAAAATGGTTCAGCAGGTAATTAACATATTGGAAACACTTTAGTGCGTGGTAAATATTATTTTTAATTCAAAATCATCTGTATGAAAAATTCAATAGGGATCATCATCCTTGTTTTCCTTTTTTCTTCCTGCAAAAAAAATGATAACAATAATAGCCAGGAAGCAAAAATTCATTTCATTTTTAAATTCGATTCTACCCAGGTACGTTTAAACGGATTGGGTAACCCGGTGGGTGTTGCCGCAGGCCATGCTGCACAAAGCCCACGCTTTAATAGTATGACCGCTCATTACCTGGAACTTGCTCCTACTGCTTATACGCCAATTGGCAGCGGCCAGGTTTTATACCATGCCCCGGAAGTAAATACAGGTGGCGCTACTGCAATAGATTTTAGTCAATCGCATTTTGCTGGTAATAACGAGGAGTTTTTGGCAGTGCCTATAAAAGATTTTGCACCCGGCACCTATGAATGGTTAAGGGTTTCATTGGCATATCAAAATTATTCAGTAGCCGTACACGTGGCAGGCACAATGACCCAGGCTACCATTGCTTCTTTTATTGGATACAACACCTATATTCAACAATACAAAATAAAAGATAGCACGGTAACTGTTAATGCAAATAAATTACAGGGATACTGGGCTTTTGAAACTGGTTTATTGGGTTATGGATTTGTACAAACAGGACAGGCGCCACCCGGTGCAACCACTGTACCCAATCCCATATTCAACACATCGCCTGTTCCGGCAGGCTCTTGTGTAGTAACAGGAAAATTTGCTTCTCCTTTAATAGTAACTGGTAACGAAACACAGGATATCTATATTACCGTATCCTTATCAACAAACAAAAGTTTTGAATGGATAGATAATGATGCCAATGGCCTATTTGATCCTGCCAATGGAGATACCGTAATAGATATGGGCATCAGGGGATTGATCCCGATTAAACAATAAAAATTGCTGTTTCAATTTACTGAAACAGCACCATTTATGTAATGATATTTTTATAAATTTCCTCTTAACGCCTGCTCTCTTTCTAATGATTCAAACAAGGCTTTAAAGTTTCCTTTTCCAAAACTCTTGGCACCTTTGCGTTGAATGATCTCAAAGAATACCGTTGGCCTGTCTTGTAATGGTTTTGAAAATATTTGTAACAGGTATCCTTCATCATCTTTATCAATTAAAATACCGAGCTCCTGTAATGGTTCCAGGTCTTCATCAATATGCCCTACCCTGCTTAATACATCAGCATAATAAGATGCGGGTATTTTTAAAAATTCTACGCCCCTGTTTTTTAATGTGGTAACTGTTTCTATAATATTATTGGTAGCTAATGCAACATGCTGTACGCCTTCGCCATTGTAAAATTCTAAATATTCTTCTACCTGGCTTTTCTTTTTTCCCTCTGCAGGTTCATTTATCGGGAACTTTACATATCCATTTCCATTGCTCATAACTTTACTCATGAGGGCAGAATATTCTGTAGAGATATCATTATCATCAAAACTTAAAATATTTTTAAAGCCCATTACATCTTCATAAAATTTCACCCAGGGGTTCATTTGATTCCAACCAACATTTCCTACACAATGATCTACATATTGCAAACCCGTTTCTGTAGGATTATAATTTGATTCCCATTTTATAAACCCGGGTAAAAAAATACCATTATAATTTTTTCTTTCAATAAAAAGATGAACGGTTTCTCCGTAAGTATGTATGCCACTAATAACAGCTTCACCATCTTTATCTTTAAGAGTTTCTGGTTCTTTAAAACTTTTCCCTCCTCTTTGGGTTGTTTGTTTCCAGGCATCTGTTGCATCATCAACCTTTAGCGCTAAAAATTTTACACCGTCGCCATGCAGCCGAATATGTTCCGAAATGGCATTATCGGCACGCAGCGGAGTAGTGAGTACAAAGGTTAATTTATTCTGCCTGATTACATAGCTTGCAAAATCTTTATTTCCTGTTTCGGGTCCACTATACGCTAAAGATTGAAAACCAAATGCCGTTTTATAAAAATGGGCAGCCTGCTTTGCATTGCCCACATAAAATTCTACATAGTCAGTTCCATATAAAGGCAGAAAATCTTCTACCGGTGTAACTGTTGTTTTTGTTTCTACTGTTGTACTTGACATATTGTAATAATTAAAAGAATTGATGAAAAAGAATAAGTATAAGAAGAACCTATTGCAAAAAAAAGTGAAGGAACCATTAAACTGAATTTAAAGCAAGCGACATTACAAGCAAGCAATGAAAGCTGCGCTTGTCGCCAAAAATTTTATGCGGATAATCCGGGATCATTACAACTTCAAAGATACAAAAATATTAAAGGCTTCTCTTTTTTGTATTATTAATTTATATGATTTTCATTACACAGTAGTCGCAACCAGTTTTGCTCTTTTTGCCTTTCTAAATTGGCGGATACTGTTGATAAGGATTGATAACAAGATCAGCGCTAAACCAATATAAAACTGGATGTGCAAAAGTTTGCGCTCATCAAAAATAAAGAAGGCCAATAAGATACCATATACCGGCTCCAGGTTATAACTGAGATTTACGGTAAATGCAGAGATTTTTTTTAGGGCTTGCAATTGTAAATCAAACATGATGATGGTACAGATGATCGCCAATAATGACAGCCAAAGCCAATCCATGGCAGAGGGCCAGAAATAAGCCGGTGGAAAAAAAATAAAATAAACAGGTAGTACCATGCAAAGAAAAATAAAACCTGCAAAAAATTCATACCAGGTTAAAACCTTGGGAGTAAAGCGTAATAAAAGCTGTTTGTTTAATATGGGGAAAATAGCGCTACCCACGGCCGCTGCAATACCAAATAAAATACCAAGTTTATAATGGGGATGAAAATCAAATACGATAATGATGCCCGCAATCACCATCAGGCCTAATATTACTTCCACCATATCTGATTTGCGGCGCAGGATTAATGGTTCTAATAAAGCAGTAAAGAAACCAGTAGCAGAAAAGCAAACCAGGGCAACAGAAACATTTGCATATTTAATACTTCCATAAAATGCTACCCAATGAAAAGCAACCATTACGCCAACCAATGCAATTTTCAACATATCTTTTACCGGGAGCCTGGGTAATAGTTTTTTTGCTTTCAACAGTACGCCTAATACAACAATGGCAATAAGCAAACGGTAAAAAACCAATAATCCTTCATTCAATTGAATTAACTTTCCCAGAATGGCGGTGAACCCAGCTAAAAAAACGGCTATGTGTAATTGAATAAATGCTTTCTTCATTTGCATCGCAAATATATGATGGCTAATGGCATAAAATATACGGCTACTAAAATACCATATCCTGCTGGGACGATTTAATATCTAAATCCAAAATATATATAAAATACAAAAACGGCATCCTGTCATAGCTAAACATCCCTATATTTGCCCACTTATTAATCATATATATCTATTATGAATTTTAAACGCATCAACAACATTACCGGTTGGGCAGTTTGCCTGATAGCTTGTGCGGTTTATATTATGACCATGGAGGCTACCGGAAGTTTATGGGATTGTGGAGAATTTGCATCAAGCGCTTATAAGTTACAAATTCCGCATCCGCCGGGAGCGCCATTGTTTGTGCTGATTGGCCGATTGTTTATGGTTCCTTTTGGCCCCGATCATGCCGCCACGGGCATCAACCTGATGAGTGCGTTGGCGAGTGGTTTTACAATTTTATTTTTATTTTGGAGTATTACACACTTTGCCCGTAAACTGGTAAAAAAAGATGATGGTGAACTTACCAATGAAAATATCATTGGTATTATGATTGCCGGCGCCGTAGGTGCTTTAGCATATACTTTTTCTGATTCATTTTGGTATAGCGCTGTAGAAGGTGAAGTATATGCACTTTCTTCATTTTTTACCGCAATCGTTTTTTGGGCGATGTTAAAATGGGAACACAATGTTACAGAAGAACATGAGCAAGGTATTAAAGGCCATTTCACCAAAGCCGACCGGTGGATCATTCTTATCTTTTATTTGATGGGGCTATCAATTGGCGTGCATTTGCTCAACTTATTGACCATCCCTGCCCTGGTGCTTATTTATTATTTTAAAAGATATAAAGTAACTAACTGGGGTACGTTTTGGGCATTTGTAATCGGCTGTTTAATTACAGGCCTGGTACAAAAAGCAGTAATACAATGGAGCATTAAAGGCGCCGGAAATATGGATATTTTATTCGTAAATAGTTTTGGGCTTCCTTTCTTCTCCGGTTTTGCATTCTTTTTTGTGATGATTGCTGTATTGGTATATTTTGGCTTAAAGACTGCAGAAAAAAGAGGTTGGAATTTTTTAAAATTAGGATTGTGGAGTTTTGTATTTATGCTCCTGGGTTATTCAACTTACTTTACTACCCTTATTCGCAGCAATGCCGATCCGGCGGTAGATATGTTTAATGTGGACAACCCCGTAAACCTGGTGGGTTATGTAAGCCGTGAACAATACGGCGACTGGCCAATATTATATGGCCAGGATTTTACTTCGGAAATACAGGATTCTAAAATTACAGAGACCTATGTAAAGGCCAATGGTAAATATGAAAAAAGCGGGCGCAAAATTGAGTATATCTATGCACCCGGCAGTAAACATTTTTTTCCACGCATGTGGGATATGAGTAACGACCAGGGCCATGCAGATTACTATGCTGCCTGGGCAGGTATAGAAAAAGACCAACAGGGTAATTGGGACCGGGCCCCTACCATGGCAGAAAATATCGGATTCTTCTGGAGTTACCAGATTAACTGGATGTACTGGCGGTATTTCATGTGGAATTTTGCAGGCAAACAAAATGATATCCAGGGTATCAATATGGGCAATGTAAGAGATGGGAACTGGAAAACAGGTATCGGATTTTTTGATAAAATCCGTTTGGGTGATCAAAACTCAATGCCCGATACATTAAAACATAATAAAGCCAATAATAAACTTTTTGCCCTACCCTTTATTTTAGGGTTACTGGGATTACTTTATCAAATTAAAAAAGATAAAAGAGATTTCATTGTGGTAGGATTATTATTTTTCTTCACTGGCTTTGCCATCTCCATTTACTTAAACCAGGCGGGCAATCAACCCCGTGAACGGGATTATGCTTTTGTGGGTTCATTCTACGCATTTGCAATATGGATTGGGCTAGGGTTCTATTATGTGCGTGATTTTCTGATGCAATATATAAAGAAGCTTTCTATCAGTAATTATATTGCCGGGTTACTATGCTTATTATTGGTACCTGTACTGATGGCTTCGCAGGAATGGGATGACCATGACCGCAGCCATAAAACATTGGCCAGGGACTTAGCCATAGATTATTTGGAAAGTTGTGCACCCAATGCCATCTTAATAACATTTGGTGATAATGATACTTACCCACTTTGGTATGCGCAGGAAGTACAAGGTATCAGAAGAGATATCAGGGTAATCAATAGCAGTTTGCTGGGCACGGATTGGTACATCAACCAACTGCGATATAAAGTGAACCAAAGTGATCCTATTGATCCTATTTGGACGCCTGAAGAAATTGTAGGAGCAAACCGGGATGTAATTTATGCACCTGAAAGAATTTATGGCAATAATACAGGAATGATAAACCAATTCCTGGCTGGTGCAGGTATTAAAGACCCATCTCAACCAATGGATTTATATACCATGATGAAAGATTATGCCGGTAGTGATGATCCTAAAAAAACACAGACTGGTACCGATGGTTCAGTGATCAATATTTTTCCGGTAAAAAGGGTTTCAATACCTGTTGATGAAGCGTTGGTTCGCAAAAATGGAACTGTAAATGCAAATGATACCGTGGTAAGCCAGGTAGTTTTTGATATTCCTAAAGGAATATTGTATAAAAATGAAACAGCTATTTTAAATATTATTGCGGCCAACAAATGGAAAAGACCCATCTATTTCACTTCTGCCTATGGTGAGCTTGGCTTTGGCGATTATTTGCGCCAGGATGGGCTTACTTACCGGTTGGTACCTGTAAAAAATAGCCAGGTAAATGAAGATTGGGTGGTAAATAAAATGATGAACAAATTTGTATTTGGAAATGCTGATAAGCCAGGAGTATATTTTGATGAAGAGAACCGCAGGCATTTAAATAGTATTCGCTTAGCTTATGCCGGAGCAGCCCGTAACCTGGCAGAAAATGGCAGAAAAGAAGATGCCCGGAAATTATTAAATAAATGCGACCAGGGTATGCTGGAAGAAAATATGCCGATTGCGATGGCCAGCCGCAGCCAGCAGCATAATCAAATTTCAATGCAAATGTATATTGCTGCAAACCTTTCAGGTGACAGTGCTTTAGCGAAGAAATTCTTTAATGCGCTAAAAAAAGATATGGAGCAACAAGCTGCTTATTACCAGGGTTTACCTCCTAATAAAAGAGATGGATTGGAATATGAAGAACAACGCAATGATAATTTATTGCGTGGGTTAATGAGTATGGAGCAGCAGTTTAAAATGCCGCTACCGCCTTCTGCTGAAACAACTGCACCCATAAAAACCCAACCCGTTTTAAAACCGGCAGACAGCAATAAATAAGATTTCAGGTATAAATAAAAATCCCTGCTTATATATAGGCAGGGATTTTTTTATTCCGACGAATGAATATTATTAGTGCATTTTAAAACCTTCTAAAAACTTAGTGGTGAAATTCCCACTTTGGAATTGCTCGTTTTCCATAAGCTGCAAATGAAAAGGGATGGTCGTTTTTATACCTTCAATTACATATTCACTTAAAGCACGGTGCATGGTTTTTATAGCTTCTTCCCTTGTTTGGGCTACAGCAATTAATTTAGCGATCATGCTATCATAATAAGGCGGAATTACATACCCCGCATATACATGGCTATCTACCCTTACCCCATGCCCACCGGGCGTGTGCAGTACAGTGATTTTTCCTGGGCTTGGTCTGAAATCATTATAGGGATCTTCAGCATTTATCCTGCATTCAATGGCATGCATTTGAGGGTAATAAGCTTTTCCTGTTATTTTATCGCCGGCAGCAATTTTTATTTGTTCTTTTATAAGATCGTAGTTGATCACTTCTTCAGTAACGCAATGTTCTACCTGGATACGGGTATTCATTTCCATAAAATAAAAATTGCGATGCTTATCCACTAAAAACTCAACAGTACCTACGCTTTCATACTGAATGGCTTCTGCTGCTTTGATGGCCGCATTGCCCATGGCTTCTCTCAGTTCCGGCGTCATAAATGGCGATGGGCTTTCTTCTACTAATTTTTGATGCCTTCTTTGTATAGAACAATCCCGTTCGCTTAGATGGCATATATTGCCGTATTGGTCACCCGCAATTTGTATTTCAATATGGCGGGGTTCTTCCACAAATTTTTCCATATAGATACCATCATTTTTAAACGAGGCAGCAGCTTCCATCTTAGCCGTTTCAAATGCTTTTTCTATTTCCTCCTCATGCCATACTACCCGCATCCCTTTTCCACCACCACCTGCTGTAGCTTTTAATATAACGGGGTAACCAATTGAGTTAGCAGCTTCTTTAGCATGGTTTACATCTCTCAAAAGCCCTTCTACCCCCGGTACCACAGGAACTCCGGCCTTGATCATGGTTTCTTTAGCCGTTACTTTATCACCCATTGCATTGATCATTTCGGGCGTAGGCCCAATGAATTTGATTCCCGATGCTTTACAAATTTCTGAAAATTTTGCATTTTCTGCCAGGAAACCATACCCCGGATGAATTGCATCGGCATTGGTTATTTCTGCAGCGGCAATAATATTAGGTATGCGTAAATAACTATCTGCACTGGCAGGTTTGCCAATACATACAGCTTCATCAGCAAATTTTACATGGAGGCTGTCTTTATCAGCAGTAGAATAAACGGCTACCGTTTTTATGCCCATTTCTCTACAGGTACGTATAATCCTTAATGCAATTTCTCCACGGTTTGCAATTAATATTTTTTTAAACATTGGTTTGTTTTGGTGTGGAATTATAATTATTAAAAATTATAATGGTTATCAATTCTTTAATTTATTTACTTGAAATTTTTAGTCAAGTAATTAAGAAGGATCAACCAGGAAAAGAGGCTGATCATATTCTACCGGGCTTGCATCATCCACCAGTATTTTTACAATCTTTCCTTTTACTTCGCTTTCAATTTCATTAAAGAGTTTCATGGCTTCTATAATACACACAACTTTACCGGGACTCACTTCGTCTCCTACATTTACAAACAACGGTTTATCAGGCCCTGCCTGGCGATAGAATGTGCCAATCATTGGACTTTTAATAGTTATTAAATTATCTTTTACAGGCTCTGCTGCCGGTTTTGCCGGAGTTGCTGCCGGAGCCTGCGGAGTACTTGCTACTGCTGGTGCTGCAACTTGAGGAGCTGAAGCATTCGTATAAATTTTTTGAGAAGGTTCTTTTTTTTGCTTGATGGTAATTTTAGTGCCATCCTCTTCAATCGTAATTTCTCCTATGGAGGTTTTATTAATGAGCTTTACCAGCTCCTGAATTTGTTTAATATCCATGTGTGTTAGTTAAAATGATGAATGAGATAGACAAACGGGCAGCTAAGATATGGAATGATTAAATATAGAACCAAGAAATATTTATAAGATTTTACCGAAAATGAGCCTGTTTTTGTTCAAATTTCATCGAAATTGAATAAAAATCTTTGATTTTAGATTGAAAACAGCAAAAAAATAAGGGAGGAAAATCCACCCTTTATCTCATCTTAAAATTATTTTACCCGTTCTACATATTCACCAGACTTGGTGTTGATGCGTATCATTTCACCTTCATTTACAAAAAGAGGGACATTTACAGTAGCACCGGTTTCTACGGTTGCCGGTTTCAGGGTACGGGTTGCTGTATCTCCCTTTATACCCGGTTCGCTATAGGTTACCATTAATACAATCTTATCGGGCAATTCCACCCCCATCGGAAGATCTGTTTCTCCATTTATTAAAACGCTTACTTCCTGTCCTTCTTTTAAAAACTGGGGTGCATCTACCATGCTTTCTGCAACAGTAACCTGTTCAAAAGTTTCATTGTCCATAAAACTATAACCGGTATCATCTTTATATAAATATTGATACGCTTTCTTTTCTACTCTTACCGGGTAAATGGTTTCACCACTGTTCCAGGTAATTTCAAGAGTGCGGCTATTATCTACCCCCTTCATTTTTGCCCACACTTTTGCGGCCGCACGGGCAGTTTTGTTTTGCCCAAATTCTATCACCGTGTACAGGTTGCCATCTATTTTTAAGATAAGCCCTGAACGCATATCTGCTGTAGTTGCCATAATTTGATTTTAGTTCTTTAAGGCTGCAAAAGTAGGAAACCCAGCCTTAAATATGAAATTCGTTTCTGCTCTTTTTTAAACCTGATCTTGGGAGTTTACATAATGATCATGGTTGCAATTATTAGCATTAAAATTATGTAGTGATAAATATTTACCTTTGCAACTCAAAAATCTCTCACTCAAAAATAAATTTTTTCTTATGAAAGTAACTGTAGTAGGCGCTGGTGCTGTAGGAGCTACCTGTGCTGACAATATTGCCCGCAAACAAATTTGTGATGAATTGGTAATTGTTGATATTAAAGAGGGCGTAGCAGAGGGCAAGGCAATGGATCTTATGCAAACGGCACAAATAGAAGGATTTGACACCCGTATTATAGGTAGTACAAATGATTACAGCAAAACGGCCGGAAGTACAGTGGCAGTTATTACCTCGGGTATTCCCCGTAAACCGGGAATGACCAGGGAAGAATTGATTGGCATTAATGCCGGCATTGTAAAATCAGTTACAGAAAACATTTTAAAACATTCACCTGAATGTATTATTATTATTATTAGCAATCCAATGGATACGATGACGTACCTGGCGCTAAAATCCAGTGGGTTGCCCAAGAACAGGATCATTGGTATGGGCGGGATCCTGGATAGTGCAAGGTTCCGGTATTTTTTAAGCCAGGCTATCCCTTGCTCACCAAATGATTTACAAGCCAATGTAATTGGTGGCCATGGTGATACTACCATGATCCCATTAACCAGGTTGGCTACTTATTGCGGTATCCCCGTATCTGAATTTTTAGATGAAGAAAAAGCCAAAAAAGTAGCTGCCAGCACCATGGTTGGCGGCGCTACTCTTACCGCTTTACTGGGTACTTCTGCCTGGTATGCACCCGGCGCTGCAGGTGCGTCGCTGGTAGAAGCAATTGTAAGAGATGAAAAGAAAATGGTACCCTGCTGTGTTTATTTAGATGGTGAATATGGGCAAAAGGATATTTGCATTGGCGTTCCCGTAATTATTGGAAAAAATGGGTGGGAGAAAATCATTGATTTTAAACTGAATGACCAGGAGAAAGAAATGTTTAATAAAAGCGCTGATGCTGTACGTAAAATGAATGAAACTTTAAGTACATTATCCTGATATTAAAAAGATTTAATGGATCTTAATTTTTAAAAATGCCGGTAAAGTTTACCGGCATTTTTCATAATAATATTAGTACTTTTAGAGCCTTAATTTGTTTATGATTTCAAAATTACACTTCTGTTTTTATTGCATCATTTTTTTAGGCTTCGGTATCCATGCTTCGGCCCAGTTAACCATTTCTCCTTACACGAATGCACAGGCTTTGGCTCAGCACTTAGTAGGTGATGGCGTAAGTATTAGTAATGTAACCTTTACCGGAAATAATCAAATGGCAGGCTACTTTAATAGCCGCCCCAATGTAGGCTTGGGTTTAGATAGTGGGATTGTAATAACAAATGGTAAAGCCAAAACAGATAACAGTGGTAATGGAGTTGATATTTCAGGCTTTGATATTGCTGATAATATACTGGCCGATAACAGTTGGGGCTTAGGTGGCGATGCCCAACTTGCCAATGCCATTGGGTTCCCATTAAGCGAATTAAATGACGCAGGCATTTTAGAATTTGATTTTATCCCCCTGGGTGATTCCATAAAATTCAGGTATGTATTTAGCTCCGAAGAATACACGGCTGCTTTTGCCTGCCCAGGTGCATTCAGCTCATACAATGATGCATTTGCTTTCTTTATATCCGGCCCGGGATTCCCTACACCCACCAATATTGCGCTGGTACCCAATACCACTTTACCGGTATCTATTTTCAATATAAATAATGTAAAAGACTTTTTGGGAAATGCCTTGTGCCCAGCCAATACCAGCTATTACGTAGATAATACTTCAGGTACATATCTTTCTCACGATGGTCATACAACGGTTCTTACTGCACTGGCACAAGTAGTACCCTGCCAAACGTATCATTTAAAATTAGTGATATCCGATGTGGGTGATGGTCTGTATGATAGTGGTGTGTTCTTAGAGGCCAAAAGTTTAAGCTCCAATTCATTTGAACTCACAAACCTTACCCAAACAGATGCAAATGGGGTAAGTTATTTGGTAGAAGGATGTGTAACCGGATCTTTGAAAATAAAAAGAAGGAATGCTTCCTCATTTTCGCAGGTGGTAAACCTGGCCTATGGTGGTACGATAACCAATGGTGTAGATGTACAAACGATGCCCAACAGTGTTACGATTCCCGCCGGCCAGTCAGAAGTATTATTAAATATTCATCCTTTAATTGATAATATTACTGAAGGAACAGAAATTTTAAAAATTTATACCCTGGCCGCTTGTGGCAGCAGCACCATTCCTACTGATAGCGCTACGATTGAATTAAGAGATTTTGATACGCTTACAGTATTTCCCGGCCAACATCCGGATACTGCATTTATTTGCCGTAATTCAAATATTACAATTAATGCTTCATCTGGTTTTACTACTTATCAATGGGATGCAAATGCTTCATTAAACAATGCCAATATCCGCACCCCCATTGCTACGCCACAACATGAGTACACAAAATATTATTGCACAGCCAGCATAGGCACTTGTAATGCCAGGGATTCTATTAATATAAAATGGAAAACGATTCGGATGGATGCGACTACAGATATTGTTTGTGCCGGTGGAAATACAGGACAAATTAAAACATCTATTGGTACAGGATGGCAGGTGCCAGTTGAGTATTCATTGAATAACCAGGCCTGGCAACCAGCTACCCAGTATAATAACTTACCTGTGGGCAATTATACGATTAGAATAAAAGATGCATCAGGCTGTATGGATAGTGTAAGCACCAGTTTAATACAATCATACCCCGACCTGTTAATTCAACAAATTGATACCAGCTTTGCAAGTTGTACAGGGAATGCCGATGGTCATATTATTATTAATGCTTCGGGTGGTAAACCATCCATTCTGTATTCAATTAATAATGGAACCAGTTATCAAAACAATAATAATTTTCCGGTAAGGCAGGGCAATTACACCATTAAGATCAAAGATGCCAATGGCTGCCTATCGGCACCTCAAAATATTGTGATTGGGCTTAATAATGATATTATATTACAGGCAGGCCTACTCCCACCTATATGCGAAGGTGCTACTTCATATCCTTTGCCATTAATCTCTGATGCGAGTTCTTTTGCCTGGGTGCCCGCTGCACATTTAAGCAATGCCGGTATCAAAAATCCTGTTGCCAATCCAACTGTAGATACGAAATATATTGTAACGGCTACAAAGGGAATATGTAATAAAAAAGATAGTGTATCCGTTTGGGTAAACCCTGCACCGATACCCAATGCAGGAGAAGATGTAGCCATTTGTGTGGGTGGAAATATTGAGTTACATGGTAGTGGCGGTACTGCATTTAGCTGGACACCCACCGATTGGTTAAGCGACCCTCATTCAGCAAATCCTACCGTGGTGCGACCTCTAGAAAACAGGTATTATTATTTGAAAGTGAAAGATGCGAACGGATGTAATTCTTTAGTGTATGATACGGTAATGGTAAAAGTAACACCATCAGTAAGAATGTTTGCAGGATACGATACGGTTGCAGCCATGGGGCAGCCCATTCAATTATATGCAGTAGAGTTAGGCAGTAGCGGGGTACGTACTTATTCATGGGATCCAGTTTATGGCCTCAATAATCCATCTGCACAAACACCCATTGCAACGATTGATCATGATATGATTTATGAAGTTACCGGAAGAACTGCCGAAAACTGCGAAGGCTCTGCCAGGATTCATATCAAAGTTTATAAAGGGCCTGAAATTTATGTTCCCTCTGCCTTCACACCAAATAATGATGGCACCAATGATATATTAAGGGCCATACCTGTAGGAATGAAGCAAACCCAATTTTTTAGAGTTTACAACCGGTGGGGGCAGTTGGTATTTAGTACAAGTAATTTTCACCAGGGTTGGAATGGCCGCATTCAGGGTGTATTGCAATCAACCGGTACGTATGTATGGATTGCACAGGGGATAGATTACCTTGGTAAAACGGTATATAGAAAAGGTACTACAACCCTATTGCAATAAAGAATGCATGATATGTTTTAATTGAGAAATCTTCTAAAAGAAGAAATAGCCCATTAAAAAAATAACAGGCAATAAAAATTAGATTTTCATTTTGCATAAACTCTATATTCTCCTCATCATTGTATTTGTATTATTACTGGGTTATGCTGTGCATAAGGCCATCAGGAGGTTAATTGATCCACGCAAAAGTGTAAATCATTTATTCTTATATTTTTTGTTTCATTTTATAGCGGTTTTTATTCTCGTATTCCTGGTTGATTTTTTTATACTTAAGTTTTCTGCCACTTTGTTTGGTTGATAAAGATTATTTTTACAACTTCAATGCTAAATAAAAATGTTATGAGTTACAACTTACTAAAAGGGAAAAAAGGGATCATCTTTGGCGCATTAGACGAAAATTCAATTGCCTGGATCACTGCATTGCGCTGTCATGAAGAAGGCGCTGAGATTGTACTTACCAATGCTCCCGTTGCCATGCGCATGGGTGAGATAAACAAACTTGCCGAAAAAATTAATGCCCCGGTGATACCCTGCGATGTAAGTAGTGATGATGATGTAACAAACCTCATTGATAAAACCATGGAACATTTTGGAGGAAGTTTTGATTTTATTTTGCATTCCATTGGCATGAGTGTAAATATGCGCAAAGGAAAATCATATACTGAAATTGACTATGGTTTTAATGCTAAAACCTTAGACATTTCTGCCATAAGCCTGCACCGGATTTTGGCAACCTGCATGAAAAAAGATGCTTTAAAAGAATGGAGCAGTGTAGTAGCGCTTACCTATATTGCTGCACAAAGGGTTTTCCCTGATTATAATGAAATGGCCGATGCCAAAGCTTTATTAGAAAGTGTAGCCCGCAGTTTTGGCTATCATTATGGTTTAAAAAAACATGTACGCATCAATACGATTTCTCAATCACCTACCCGTACCACGGCTGGTAGTGGTGTAAAAGGTTTTGACGGGTTTATGAATTATGCTGAATTTATGAGCCCATTGGGCAATGCCAGCGCTGCGGATTGTGCCAATTATATTGTAAGCCTGTTTTCTGACCTTACAAAAATGGTAACCATGCAAAACCTGTTTCATGATGGTGGTTTTTCTCTTACCGGCGTATCTCATGCGGTAATTGAACAAATGGAAAAATAATTTGAACTATTTAAAAAATATCCGGGCAATTAATTTTGGCCTTTGTATTTATTCGCAATCTCTCATTAATTTATACTTTGGTTGATACCATGATAAAAATATTTATCTTCATAAAATGAGACTGCTTATTGCATTTGTTTTATTTTCTTTTCCGCTATTCTTATTAGCACAAAACCAAAGCGCAACTATCTCTGGCAGGGTGATAGATGAAAATGACAATTCGGTAAAGCAGGCTTCTGTTACTGTTTTGGGTAAACATACCGGGATCCTTACGAATGATAGCGGTTATTTTTCAATTAGTGTTCCTGCTGAAAAAACATTGGCCCTGGTCTTTTCGCATAACAATTTACAAACCATACAAAAAAACTTTTATTTAAGCCCCGGAGAAAAAGAAATAATTACAGTGATCCTTCGCCCCGAAGGGAAAACATTGGATGCGGTAGTATTACAAAATGATAAAGTAAGAGAAGAAACAGGCCTCATTAAAATAAATCCCAAAAATGCATTCACCTTACCCAGTACAACCGGTGGCGTAGAATCACTCATAAAAACACTGGTAGGCAGTAACAATGAACTTACATCGCAATATAGTGTGCGGGGTGGTAATTATGATGAAAACCTTGTGTACATCAATGATTTTGAAATTTATCGCCCCTACTTAGTGAGTAACGGGCAGCAAGAAGGGCTTAGCCTCATAAATCCTGAACTTACAAGGAATGTACAATTTTACGTAGGCGGTTTCCAGGCAAAGTATGGCGATAAAATGAGCAGTGTATTAGATATTCAATATAAAAAACCACAACGTACCGGGGGAAGTGTATATATAAGTATCCTGGAGCAAGGCGCTCATATTGAAGGTAATTCAAAAAATAAAAAACTTACTTACCTGGCCGGTGTGCGAAATAAAAGTAATAGCAATGTATTAAGCAATCAACCTACAAAAGGAGCATATATACCATCTGCCAGCGATGCACAGGCCTTTTTAACGTATAAGATTTCTGATAGATTACAGGCAGAATTATTGGGTATTTATTCCATTTCTAAATTTAATTTTTACCCAGAATCAGTAAAAAAAACAGCTTCTGTTTTCTCTCCTTTTTTTTCGATGAACCTGGGATTGGACGTGTATTTTGAAGGCCAGGAAAAAGATAAATACGCCAGCTCATTAACGGGATTCACCTTGGTTCACCGGCCTAATATGGCGCTCAATTTAAAATGGATGGTAAGTAGGTTTACCGATAAAGAAAATGAGAACTATGATATTGCCGGCGCTTACTTATTTGGTGAAAGGGATTTTGACAGGGAGAGCAGTAGTTTTGGCGAAATTGTAAATCCGTTAGGTGCAGGTGTGTACCAGGATTATGCCCGCAATGAATTACAAATTGATATCTTAAGCTTACAACATAAAGGAACCTATGATTTTAAAAATCATTTTTTTCAATGGGGTATCAACACAGAGTTTGTAAAAATAGATGATGTGCTAAAGCAATGGCAATACCAGGATTCAGCCGGTTACTCCCTACCCTACAACCCACAAGCGCCCAGTTTAATAAATGCATTTGACAATAAAGCAAACCTCACTTTCAATAAGTACAGTGGATACTTGCAGGATAATATTCATTTTACTTCAGGAAAATCGGATATCATTTTACAAGCCGGCCTTCGGTTAAATTATAATGGCGTAAATAAAGAAACCAATATTAGTCCACGTATGCAAGCCAGCATAAAACCTCACTGGAAACATGATATGGTTTTTAAGGCCGCAGCCGGTATTTATGTGCAACCCCCTTTTTACAGGGAACTGCGAAGTTTTGATGGTAGCATCAATACGGGCATAAAAGCACAGCGTAGCTTTCAATTTGTAAGCGGTATTGATTACAATTTTAAAGGACCGGGCAACAGGCCTTTCCGATTAACGACGGAAGCTTATTATAAACAAATGACCGATGTGGTTCCTTACGATATTGAAAATGTAAAAATTCGTTACCTCGGTAACAACAACGCAAAGGCCTATACCGCAGGAGTTGACTTTAGGTTATTTGGTGAATTGGTAGAGGGAGCAGAAAGCTGGCTTAGCATCGGCATTATGCGGAGCCGTGAAAATTTAGACAATGATTTTTACTATTTATATAAAAATGCTGCAGGCGAAATCATTGATGCGAATACTCCCGATAAAGTTGTGGCCGATAGTACGCAACAGCAAGTAGGTTGGTTACGCCGTCCGAGCGACAGGCTCTTTACTGTAGGATTATACATGGAAGATTATTTGCCTACCAATAAAAATTTTAAAGTGCATTTGAATATGCTTTATGGCAGTAATATGAGTTACAATATTCCCGGCAGTGTTCGTTACCGCAATGGATTGATTGTAGAACCTTACATGCGGGTAGATATTGGCTTTAGCGCCCAACTGCTTAGCGAGGCGTCGCAAAGGCGCAGCCACAGCCCATTTCGTGGATTTAAAAATATTTGGGCAAGCCTGGAAGTGTTTAATTTAATAGACCGGGCAAATACCATTAGTTATCAACTTATAAAAGATTTTTCTAATTCAGTATATGCTATTCCCAACAGGCTTACACCCCGCTTAGTAAATCTGAAACTGCTTGCCCGCTTTTAAAACTGTTTGTTATTTTTAAAGGATTCAAAATTATTTTTAACTTTTCCACCATAATCTTAATGATGTGAATAAGTAAATTCGTAATACTTTGTATTCATCATATAAATTTGGATAGTAAGTCGTTTTAATAGTATCAAAAATTACATTAACCCAAAAAACTTTTTTCAGCTAACTGAACAAAGTCTAAAATCTGAACACATTGACAGAAACAATCATTAACCTTGAAACAGTTAATCCTATTGAGTTTTTCGGAGTGAACAACGGCAAACTTGATATCTTAAAAAAGAAATTCCCTTTATTAAAAATTTTAAGCCGTGGCACGCAGTTAAAATTGAGCGGAGCCCCGGAACAAATAGAAGGAGCCAGGGAAAAAATTGATCTTCTTGTTCAATATTTACAAAGAAACGGTCACATGAGTGAAAATTATTTTGAACAAATTTTAGGTGGCGACGATGAAAAAGCGATCGACAACTTTATGGACCGCAATCCAAATGATGTACTTGTTTATGGTTCTAATGGAAAAACAGTAAGGGCCCGTACCGCCAATCAAAAATTGCTGGTGCAGGCTTGCGATAAGAATGATATTGTTTTTGCTATTGGCCCCGCAGGTACCGGCAAAACCTATACTGCTGTTGCGCTTGCAGTACGGGCATTAAAGAGTAAATTGGTTAAAAAAATTATTTTAACCCGGCCTGCTGTAGAAGCAGGTGAAAGTTTGGGATTTTTACCGGGCGACCTGAAGGAAAAAATTGATCCTTATTTACGCCCATTGTACGATGCATTAGATGATATGATCCCGGCAGATAAACTGGGGTATTATATGAGTACCCGTACCATTGAAATTGCACCACTGGCTTATATGCGTGGACGAACACTTGATAATGCTTTTATTATTTTAGATGAGGCACAAAATACAAACGACTTACAAATTAAAATGTTCCTCACCCGAATTGGCCCCAATGCAAAAGCAATTATTACCGGTGATCCCACACAGATTGATCTGCCTAAAAACCAGCACAGTGGCCTTTTTAAAGCTACTAAGATTCTCCGCAATATTGATGGCATAGCACACATAGAATTAGATGAAGAAGATGTAGTAAGGCATAAACTGGTAAAATCAATCATTAAAGCTTATAATAAGTTTGATGAGGCACATACCAGGGAATCTGAAAAGAAATAATTAATTCCAGGGGAAAACCATGTTATTGGCGGTATTAGTACCGCCTTTTTTTGTTTTTATTGTTCATGAACAACAAGTACTGCAAGCTTTAACATCCTGCATGTAAAAAAAATAAGAATGGATTAATAATTGAAAGTGGTTTACCCATAAATTTACACACAGGATTGGTTAACTTTGAAATACTTGAGGAAGATCATTATGAAAAAATTACTATTGCTATTAGGATTATTTGGTTTTGTACTTTTTACAGGTTGCGAACAGAAGAGCGCTACGCCTGCTGAAGTTTTGAATCAATTTCTTGATGCCGTGAAACACAATGATTTTTCAAAAGCCCGCAGTTTGGTTACTGCAGAAAGTATCCCCACTTTTATAACGATGGAATGGACATTACAAAACAATAAGGAGCAGAATAACATTTCCTTAGATAGCGTAGTGGTGGATACTGAATCTACAATCATTACAGGTGATTCTGCCACCGTAAAAGCAATTGAGTTGAAAAACGGGGAAGCGATACCCTTTATCTTAAAGAAAGAAATAGGCGGCTGGAAAGTATCTTTGCAAAAAGCAGATATTGCTGAAATGATTAACAGTAAAATAAAAGAAAAGATAGATTCAGCTATGATAACAAAAGATAGCCTGCTGAATAAAATTGGTGATTTAGCAGATTCTACCGCTGAAAAATTAAATAATGGAATAAAAAAATTAGATAGCCTGGGGAAAAATATTCAAATAAAATTATAAAACAATGAATAGGACTTTATTGAAGTATGCTTCAATATTTTTTGTGTGTTTAATAGGTTTAATCGCATGTAAACCAAAAGTAGAACGGCCACATACTGCTTTAGATACAGGCCGGGTATTTATAAGGGCCAGCCTGGATGGTGATTTTAAAACGGCAGAAAACCTTTTGCTTAAAGATTCTGAAAGTGTACAATTATTTGACAGGTATAAATTGTATTACAACCGTATTTCTGATGTAGAAAAGAAAAATTTTAAGAGCGCCGATTATATGATCAATAAATATTCTGATGAAAATGATTCTACTACCATCATAAATTATAGTAATTCATTTATAAACCGGCCAATGGAAATAAAAGTGGTGAAAACGGGTGGTGATTGGTGGGTTGATTTCTCTTATATCTCATCCGGAAACTTACCCCTTAATTAATGATAAAAAATATAATATTGATAGGGCTGGGTGGCGCTTTAGGAAGTGTATTACGCTACCTGTCAATTTTATACTTTAAAGGATTTGCATATCCCTGGGCAACTTTATTTGTAAATATCCTGGGCAGTTTTATTATTGGTTTAATAGTTGCCCTTTTCCTGAAGAATGGGAACTGGCCCCTCTCCTACCGGTTATTCCTGGCCACCGGCATTTGTGGAGGGTTCACTACATTCTCATCATTTAGTTTAGAAAATATGGAATTATTGAATGCCGGAAAATTTGGGCTGGCCATATTTTATATTATTATCAGCATCGTTGGGGGTTTGCTTGCCTGCTGGTTGGGTTATAGATTGGTTCAAACATAAATTATTCTTATGAAATACACATTACATCCCTGGCATGGGGCACATTATGGCGATGATCAACCGCAGGTTGTAAATGCACTGATAGAAATTCCGCAGGGTAGTAATTGTAAATATGAAATAGATAAACCAACCGGCCTGCTTCGGTTAGACCGTGTAATTTATTCATCTTTCCATTACCCGATCAACTATGGATTTATTCCACAAACTTTAGGAGAAGATAAAGACCCGTTGGATATATTGGTAATGTGCAGTGAACCCATACAACCATTATGCCTGGTAACAGCCACTGTAATTGGCAATATGCAAATGATTGATAGCGGCGAAAAAGATGATAAAATTATTGCTGTTGCCACTAAAGATCCTTCTGTGAACCACATCAAAGATATTGATGCAATACCTGCTCATTTTTTTGCGGTACTTAAAAATTATTTTGAACAATATAAAGTACTTGAAAATAAAAAAGTACTCATTGATGATTTTCAGAGTAAGGAAATAGCATATCGCATCATAACTGATGCGATTGAACGCTATAAACTCAACTTCAGTGAAAAACAGTGAACCATTAAATAATAAAAAAATGGATATTCAAACAATACTCATCCTAATAATAGTGGGAGTAGCTGCCGGTGCCTTAAGTGGCCTTGTGGGCGTAGGGGGCGGTATCATCATTGTACCTGCACTTGTTTATTTTGTTGGATTTTCGCAATTCAGGGCACAGGGTACTTCACTGGGAATATTATTATTGCCAGTAGGCATTTTGGCTGTATGGCAATTTTATAAACAAGGCCATATTGACTTACCGTCTGTGCTTTTTGTTGCGCTGGGGTTTGTCATTGGAGGTTATATTGGAAGTAAGATTACGCTGAGTTTGCCGCAGGAAACGGTACGCAAATTATTTGCTGTACTAATTGTTGTGATTGGTATTAAAATGCTTTTAGATAATAAAAAGAAACCAGCAACTTTAAAATCATCGCCACCTACAGAAATAATAGATAAGCAAGTTCCTTAATTTGTATGAAATTATTTTATTTTAAAAGCCTGGCATTTCCTGTTTTTGGCGCAGGTTGCTCAAAGAAGGATCCATTTCAATGGCTTTATCACACATTTTTTCACCTTTTTCATTTTGTCCTTTCTTTTGGAAACACATACCTGCCTGGTAAAGTGCCTTTGCATCTTTATCATTCACTTCCATAAGCCGTTGGCAAAATAACAAACAACGGTCGTATTGTTTTACATTATAAAAAGCCTGTGCGGCATCTCTTAATAGCGTTGTATTGCCGGGCTTTTTAGAAAATACTTCTTTTACTAAAATTTCACCCTTTTCAAATTCGCCGGCATAGATATAAGAAAATGCAAGGTTCTCTTTAAAATCGTTGCTGGGGTTATATCCTGCTTCTAATGCTTTATTAAAAGCAATGGTTGCATTTTTATAATTATTGGTATTATAATACAATAAACCAAGTTCATTAAGCCAGCCTGCTTTGGAAGGATCCGCCTGTACCGCTTTTTCGTAATATGAAACAGCCTTTTTATATTGTTCCATATCAATATAACTCCGTCCAATACTATACAATACTTCTGCATCCTGGAGATGATTTTGTAAATAATCTTCCAAATATTTTATTGCTTTTGCATAATCTTCCTGTTGATAATAGCACATACCCAAAACACGCTGAGCATTTTCACAACCGGTACATTGATTGGCCAGGGCAATTGCTTTATCGTAACGGCGGTAATTGTAATAGAGTGTGGTAAGTTCTTTTATAGCTTCTTTATTTTGTGGTTGCAAGGCCAGCACTTTTTCAAAATTTTGAATGGCAGCACTGGGTTGCCTCATTTCAAGCGCTGTATATGCATTTTGAACATATGCTTCGGTATAAGATGCATTAAAGGAAATTGCTTTTTCGAATGCCTGGTTTGCTAATAAAAACCTATGTGCATTTTTTTCTTCCATCCCTTTTTTAAAATAAATTTCAGCACTGTCAGTAAAAGCAAATGCATGGCACACCAGGGCAAGCATCGTTGTGGTAGCGAGGAGGTTTTTCATGAAATTAGTAATACAATTTTTATTCCATCATTTAAGTACCACTAAGCCTAACGGAGGGAGATTGATCTTTATTTCGCAACTGCGCTTCTTTTTATCAACATTTTGAATGTCAAGTGCAGGATTCATGTATTTGCCACTGCCCCAAAAGGTTAAATCATCGCTATTTAAAATTTCCTGTAAATGCGTTTTCCCTTTTATGGTAAATTTCATTCCCTGCTGAGGGATATTGGTAACATTTAAATAAACAATAATATCATCTGCCCTTAATTTACCTTTACGTTTAAAGCCAAGGATCCCTTTTTTCTTTTGATTCAAACAAATCCATTCAAACCCTTTGCGATCGAATTGAAAATGATATAAACTATTTTCATTTTTATACAAGTGATTTAATGCCCTTACAAATTCCTGCAATTTATTATGTGGATCGTATTGCAATAATTCCCACTGCAGTTCAGATTTATAATTCCATTCATTGGTTTGGCCAAACTCGTTGCCCATAAAAAGTAATTTAGCGCCGGGGTGCAGGTACATCCAACCGTATAACAAACGCAAATTGGCAAATTGCTCCCATTCATTACCCGGCATTTTATAAATCATGGGGCTTTTACCATGTACAACTTCGTCGTGGCTCAGCGGGAGCATAAAATTTTCATCATAAAAATACATCATGCTAAAAGTGAAGTCATCCTGAGCTTTCACCCGGTCTTCCGGTACTTTTTTAAAATAACGGAACGTATCATGCATCCAACCCATCATCCATTTAAATCCAAAACCAAAACCGTTTTCATCAGTTGATTTCGTAATGCCCGGCCAGTCGCTGGCTTCTTCGGCAATGGTTTGGGTACCGGGGAATTCACGGTACATTACATTGTTGAGGTGCTTTAAAAAATCAATGGCTTCTATGTTTTCATTTCCGCCATGTATATTCTTTTCCCATTCTCCTTCTGCTCTTGAGAAATCCAGCCGTATAATTGAGTTTACAGCATCAACCCTTAATCCATCTGCATGAAATTTATTCATCCAAAAATGGGCGCTACTTAATAAAAATGAACGCACTTCGCCCCTGCTGTAATTAAAAATATAACTGTTCCAATCGGGGTGAAAACCTTTGCGCATATCTTCATATTCATAAGTACCGGCACCATCAAACCTAAAGAGGCCATGCGCATCGGCAGGAAAATGAGAAGGCACCCAATCTAATATCACCCCTATTTCATTTTGATGGAGCACATCAATCAAATACATAAAATCTTCGGGAACACCAAAGCGGCTGGTGGCAGAAAAATAACCGGTACCCTGGTATCCCCAGCTACCATCATAAGGAAATTCCATTACCGGCATAAACTCTACATGCGTAAAACCCATCGCTTTTACATATGGAACCAATCGTTCCCTTATTTCATGGTAGGAGTTATATTTATTTTCATCACCTTTTGTAGGCCGCATCCAACTTCCTAAATGTATTTCATAAACACTCCAGGGGGCATCTAATGCGTTTTTATTTTTACGGTGAAGCATCCATTCCCCATCATTCCATTCCATTTGCAAGGCCCGTGTAATAGAAGCTGTACCAGGCCTCAATTCACTGTAAAAAGCATAAGGATCTGCTTTGAAGTATTCTGTTTCATGATGATCTGTTATATGATATTTATATAAAGCACCTGCTGGCAAACGTGGTATAAAACCTTCCCAAATACCCGAACTATCGCTTCGAACAAATAATGGATGTAACTTTTTCTTCCATCCATTAAATTCTCCAATTACAGAAACACGAATAGCGTTAGGCGCCCACACAGCAAAATAAAAGCCATCGGTATCTAAAACCCGCAAATAATGGCTTCCAAATTTATCGTATGCGTTAAACAAATGCCCTTTTTGAAATAATTCAATTTCTTCGTTACTGAAGAATGAATAATTCCATACCTGCCTGCTGCTATCAATAAAATGATCGTCTTCGTATGCCATCGTTACCGTTATACTACCGTTTACATAAACGGCTATTAACATAAATTTAGTGATTGTTATTTTGCAGGAACATTTTTTATTTTGATTTTTGAAATACGAATTTTTTCTGATACTAAATTAACTGTATGCTCCGCAAACCCCTGTTACTGATTTTATGCTTATTTGTAATACACTTTAGCCAGGCCCAATCTCAAAATATTTCAGGAACGGTAAAAGACACATTATCCAGCGATAATTTGAAAAATACCGTGGTAGCATTGTTTTCACTGCCAGATTCTATCTTACAAACTTTCACCCGTACCGATAATAGCGGCCACTACACATTAAAAACAGTGAAGCCCGGCAATTATTATTTGATGGTGATGCATCCCAAATTTGCAGATTTTATAGATGATGTGAATATTGCACCCGGTACCATAAAATTGCCGATGATCGCCCTTACTCCCAAAAGCAAATTACTGGAAGCAATTATTTTAAAAAGCGGTTCGCCCATGAGAATAAAAGGTGATACTACCATTTATACCGCCGATAGTTTTAAAGTGAGCGCAAACGCCAATGTAGAAGAATTATTAAAAAAATTACCCGGTATCCAGGTAGATAAAAATGGTGATATAAAGGCTATGGGGCAAAAAGTAGAAAAAGTATTGGTAGATGGAGAAGAGTTTTTTGGTGATGACCCCGGCATGGCGGTAAAAAACTTAAGGGCAGATGCGGTAAAAGAAGTACAGGTATTTGATAAAAAAAGTGACCAGGCTGAATTTACAGGCATTGATGATGGCAATACAAAAAAGACGATCAATCTAAAATTAAAAGAAGATAAAAAGCATGGATATTTTGGTAAAATAGATGCCGCCGCAGGACCTTTAAAAGGCAAAGACCCACGGTACAACTCAAACCTGATGCTGAGTTCATTTAAAGGCAAAAGAAAAATTTCAGGTTTCTTACTCAACGGCAATACCGGCCAGGACGGTTTAAGCTGGCAGGATAATGAGAAATTTGGAGGTAATGATGATATGTCTTTTAATATGGATGATGATGGCGGGTTTATGTATATGTTTCGGGGAGGTAGTAACGATGATGAGCCATACATCAATACAGATAATGGCTTTATTAAAAACACGAATGCGGGTATTAGTTACAGCAATAAATGGAATGACAAAGCCACACTTAATTTTTCACCCAAATACAATAGCCAGGTATATGATAATACAGTTGGCAGCTTACAGCAAACTTTTTATGCACCCGATTCGGTATTTAGTAACAACAGCAATAAAGTAAGCCACATAAACCGATACAACTTTAAAAACAGTGCAACACTTGATTTAAAAATTGATAGTAGCAACTCTCTAAAACTTACTGTAAAAGGCAATATCTATCACACAGAGTCTGATGAGACCACTAATTCTGCTACCGTAAGCAATACCCTTACAAACAAAAATGCTTATCAAAAGCAAACTCAAAATGAATATGATAAGCAATCTTTTTCTACCAGCTTATTATTTAAACATAAATTTAAAAAGGCACGCAGAACCCTCTCTATCAATACTGACTGGAACTTACTCGCTACAGATGGTACCGGCTATACCAAGTCCACCAATTTATTTTATGATCACGGTAATTTAGATTCTACCCTTTTAATAGATCAAAAAAATAACAGCGATAAACAAACACAGCGCCTGGGTGTAAAGGCAACCTATACTGAGCCCCTATCAAAAAATTATTCGCTTGAAATTTCGCATGAAGTTTCTCTGAATACAGGCAAGAACAATCAATATACTTATAACTATACACCCGGCACCGGCAAGTATGATGAAGAAGTAGATTCTTTAAGTAATAATTTTAAACAAAATATAATCGTAAATAAACCCTCTTTTAAGATTAACTATTCCACTAAAAAGATCAAGTTCAACTTTGGATCGGGTTTTGGCATTACCAACTTTACTTTAAAAGATATTACTGAACATATAGATTATGACAGGAACTACACAAATTTTTTCCCATCTGCCAGTTTTAACTATATGTACAAAAGCAATCATAACCTGCGCTTAAATTATAATGGAAACACTACCCAACCTACCATTAATCAACTGCAACCTATCGTAAATAATAATGATAATTTCAATATTGTGAAAGGGAACCCCGACCTTAAACCATCCTTTCGTAACAATATCAATATTATGCACAATGGTTATAATTTCTTAAAAGATATATGGTCTTATCAATCGCTTAACTTTAGTACCGTAAGCAATGCCATCACTTACGACAGGTCAATCAACCCATCTACCGGCCAAACCATCTCTACCCCTATTAATACCAATGGAAATTATAATCTCAGTTTTTGGGGTGGTGTAGGCTTCAAGGTAAAAAAGATTGATACCCGCTTTAATATTAGTCCCAATTTTAATTATAACCAAAGCGCTGATATATTAAATAGTGTTAAAACAACTTCTAAAACTACAAGTACCGGTTTGGGCCTGTATATCTCAAAAGCAAAAGATAAGAAATACGATATAAGTATCTCTAATAACTATAGTTACAATAATACCAAAAGTTCGCAAAACGGAAAATCTGATTATAGTACCAACAGCCTTGGATTTGATGGAACCATTTATTATAAAAAAGTTTGGTCGCTTAATACAAGTTATAGCTTTAATGCCCGTCAAAAGATCAACCCGCTTGATCAAAACCTGAATAACCATTTATGGAACGCACGGCTGCAACGTACATTTAAGAATGATGAATTTACCGCTTATGTGTTGGTACGAGATATATTAAATCAAAATATTGGTATAGATCGTAGTTATTATGGTAACCAGTACAATGAAACCAGAAGTGAACGCATAAAAAGATATGCCATGATTGGATTTGCCTGGAATTTTAAAAACAAAGCCACTAAAGCCAAATAAAGAAGCTGATAATGAAAATGAAAAATAAATTCTTATTTACCGTATGCCTTTCCTTTTGCTCTATTACACCCTTATTGGCGCAACAGTTTATTGATAAAGCCGTGGTGGAATATGAAGTAAAAACCAACGTTAAAAAAACAATGGGTAACAGCAGTTTTGCCGAAATGCTCAAAGACAAACTACCCCAGTTTAAAACCGCTTATTACAACCTGAGTTTCGCCAACAATAAAAGCATTTTTAAATTCGATCATTGGGAACCTAACTCCACCATGCCTGAGTTTCTCCGCCGGAATGATGAAGACAATATCTGGTATTTCGATTATAATCAGGGAACCAGCAGTATTCAAAAAGGCGTTTTTGGAACCATGTTTAATATTGAAGATTCTATTAAGCATATAAACTGGAAATTTGAAAATGAGAACCGGATGATTGCCGGGTTTAATTGTCGTAAAGCAGTTGGCATCATCATGGATAGTGTGTATGTATTTGCTTTTTATACCGATGAGATTACTATACCTGGTGGGCCTTGTTCCGTTAATGGCTTACCCGGCCTCATTATGGGCATGACGATACCTCGTTTATACACTTCTTATATTGCTACCAAAGTAATGCTGAACGATGTGAATGTAGCAGCCATAAAGCCTATCCCTTCAAAAAAGCCAATGTCTTTTACAGAATTAAAGAAAACTTTTATAGAGCGTACTAAAGAATGGGGCGGTGGCGATGATGAAGATTCCAAAAAATGGATCGACCAATTACTTTGGAATACTTTTCTATAACTCGAAACCATCATTAATTACGGTTCCTTTCTTTACCACTACAATGCCTTCTTTTACGGTATATAGGTTATGGTCTTCATCTTTAAGATGTGCGCCCCCTATTATTTTTACGTTGTTGCCAATCCGGCAATCTTTATCTACAATTACGTTTTTTAAATGACAATGATCCCCAATACCAATAGGTGGTATAGCATGGTTAAGATCATAAGCGATCTCTTCGATGGTTTCATAAAAATCATTTCCCATAATGTAGCAACTTTCTAATACGCTGCCCACTCCAATCCTGCTTCTGATACCAATTACAGAATTAGAAATTTTTTCGGCTTTTATAATGGAGCCTTCGGCCATAATGGTTTGAAGCATTTGTGTACCGCTCACTTTGGCTGGAGGCAACATACGGGCACGGCTATATACCATTTTTTGGTTATCAAATAAATTGAAAGGTGGAATATCGAGAGTTAGCGCCAGGTTGGCTTCAAAGAAAGAGTAGATATTTCCAATATCTGTCCAGTATCCCTGGTATTGAAAGCTTATCACTTTATGTTTATCAATTGCATCTGGTATAATCTCTTTGCCAAAATCTTTTGCATCGGGTTTTTCAATACCCAGTTTGTCGAAAATAAGATTGCGGTTAAAAATGTAGATCCCCATCGAAGCCAGGTATTTTCTTCCTAATTGCTGCATTTCACTACCGGTATCGCTTTCCCATTCTGGTAATAATTCTTTAGCCGGTTTTTCAATAAAGGAAGTAATAATACCTTCTTTATTTGATTTTAAGATTCCAAACTCCGGCGCTTCCCTTTCTCCTACAGGGATGGTGGCAATCGTAATATCTGCATTATTATGAATATGGTTGTCCACCATTTCACCAAAATCCATTTGGTATAATTGATCGCCACTTAAAATTAATACGTACTCAAAATCGTTATTTTGAATATGCCGTAAACTTTGCCTTACCGCATCGGCTGTACCCTGGAACCATTCCCCGCTTTCAGGTGTTTGTTCGGCAGCCAGGATATCAACAAACCCGGTGCTAAAACCACTAAACTGGTATGTGTTTTTGATATGTTTATTCAGCGATGCAGAATTAAACTGAGTAAGCACAAACATACGGTTGATATTGCTATTGATACAATTTGAAATAGGGATATCCACCAATCGGTATTTACCTGCAATAGGAACTGCCGGCTTACTGCGAGTGGCTGTAAGCGGGTATAGGCGTGATCCTGCACCCCCTCCTAAAATAACGGCAACAACTTTTTTGCTGATCATAATTTGGTGTTTTTATGGCTGAATAGAATCATAAAGGTCAATATATTTTTGTGCACTTTCTTCCCAACTGTGGTTCAGTTGCATCATTTGTTTTCTTATGGTTTTTATTTTATCTGCATCACGGTAAAGGGTAATACCTCTTTGTATTGCTTGTACAATATCTTGTACAGATGCCTGCATAAAGGTAATACCATATCCTCCATCTTCTCCAAAATCAATCACAGTATCTTTTAAACCGCCTGTTTTACGCACTACAGGAATGGTGCCATACCGCATTGCGTAGAGTTGATTAAGCCCGCAAGGCTCTACCCTGCTTGGCATCAGCAGGTAATCTGCACCGGCATACATTTGGTGGCTTAATTTTTCATTATAAGAAATTTGAGTATTATAATAGCCCACAAATTTATTTTGAAGGCTATGTAATGCATGTTCAATCTTAGGCTCTCCGCTACCCAGGATAAGTACATTAAAAACGGTTCCATTTTCCTGATAAGCTTTAGTAATGGCTTCAGGCAATAAATCGGCTGCCTTTTCACCTACCAATCTTCCTATAAAAACAAATAATGGCAATGCGATATCCAAATCAAAATCATCACAAAGTTTTTTCTTGTTTAAGTTCTTTCCTTCAGTAAAATCTTTTACAGAAAAATTATCTATAATAAATGTATCAGTATTGGGGTTCCATACCGCATAGTCAATTCCATTTAATATACCGGAACATTTGGCCCATTCTACCTGAAATAATGATTCCAGCCCATTTGCCTGTATCATGAGTTCCAGCATATAGCCGGGGCTTACTGTATTTACACGGTCGGCTGTTTTAATTCCAGTTGCCAGAGGATTTATGGTATTGCTCCAATCCAGTAATCCCCATTTCCAGGTATCCCAGGCCGGTAAATAATCTGCCTTATCCCAACTCATCCATCCCTGGTATTGGGCGTTATGAATGGTTAATACCGTTGGTATAGTAGCAATATGTTTATAAGTAAAACAATATTTAAGCATGAACGGAATGAGTGCTGAATGATGGTCATGAACATTGATTACGTCTGGCTTATGTTGCCAATGGGCGATCCACTCTAATACTGCAATTTGAAATGCGGTAAACCGTTCAGAATCGTCTTCATACCCATATACTTTTTCCCGGTCCAGTAAGCCATTAATATCTACTGCATAAAAATCAAAGCCAAGCGTATTTTCTTTTTCTTTGATGATGGTAAAGTCCAGGGTTTGTATGCCCATATTAAAGCTTCCTTTATGTACCACTTCCCATTCATTGTCATACAAAAATTTGGTACGGTACATTGGGATCACCACTTTTGCAATATGGCCAAGCGATTGTTGATATTTGGGTAAGGCCCCTACCACATCGGCCAGTCCACCTACTTTTGCTACAGGATAACATTCTGCACTTACATGTAATATTTCCATATTCCCTTTTAAATTTTAGATGAATGTATGAACGATATGTGAAAGCTGGTTTAGTTTATTTAAAGTAATTAAAATAATTCATTCGGGGCAAATTAAAAAAATAGATGCCATATTAATTTTATTGCAATTAAATTTATCGGTACTTTTCAGGTTATAAATTAATACATATATGGCATCAAACAGCTCCGGCAATCAAAATGCCGCATCTTTACAGCCTACCAATTATGGTGCGCTAAGTACTTTAGTTACTGTATTTTTCTTTTGGGGATTTATAGCAGCCGGCAATAGTGTCTTTATTCCTTTTTGTAAACACAAGTTCAATTTAGACCAATTTCAAAGCCAGTTAATAGATTTTGCTTTTTACTTAGCCTACTATATTGGCGCTCTTATTTTATTCGCCTATGGCGCATTTGGCGGTAAAGATCTGGTGGGTAAATGGGGATATAAAAAGAGTATCGTGTATGGTTTGTTATTCTCTGCATTGGGCGCATTGGCCATGATCTTAGCTGTAGAAGGCAATACATTCGCCGGCATGTTGGTGGGCTTATTTATTGTTGCATTAGGGTTTTCTTTGCAGCAAACTGCCGCCCAACCTTTTGCTATTCTATTAGGCGACCCCAGTACGGGGGCGAGCCGTGTAAATTTGGGTGGTGGTATAAATTCTTTTGGAACCATGATTGGGCCATTGATCGTTGCATTTGCATTGTTTGGATCAGCCACTGATCTTTCTGACGATAAAATTGCTTCTTTAAGCCTTAGCAAAGTAATTGTTCTATATGCTGGTGTTGGTGTTTTATTCCTGGCAGCGGCAAGCCTGTTTGGGTTTTCTAAAAAAGTACCGGCCGGCATCAATTATGAGAAGACCGAAAAAGCCAATAAGGCATTGAATGCGTTAATCATTATTACAGGGTTACTTATCATCATGTTTGTTCCTGTTTTTAGCAGTTATAAAAGTGATGAAGCAAAAAAAATTGAGAGCATATCACAAACTATTGCACCGGTAACGCATCAAATTGATTCATTAGATAACCTGACCATTAAAGTGGCCGCCGATGTATTACCAGCATTAAATGCACAATTAGATCAACTTAAGGCTTCGGTAAAAACAGAAACAGATGAAATTGCAATGATAAAAGGGCCATTGGAACAAAAAAGGATGTACTGGTTATTTGGCGCTTTACTGGTAGTGGTTTTAGGTTTATTATTATCAAATCGCATTGCCACTAAAAACCCGGTAGGCTGGGGTGCCATGAGGTATCCTCAATTGGTATTGGGAATGCTTGCCATTTTTGTGTATGTGGGGGTAGAAGTTGCCATTGGTAGCAATCTTGGTGAATTATTAAAGCACAAAGAATTTGGTGGTTATAAAGCGTCACAAATTGCACCCTTTATTTCAATGTATTGGGGTAGTTTGATGATTGGACGATGGGCAGGCGCCATTTCTGCTTTTAACTTTAGTAGCCAAACTAAAAAAATACTCACTTTTGTAGTTCCCTTAATTGCTTTTGGGGTTATCATTGGAGTAAACGCCATCGCTGGAAAAGATATAGCCCCATTAAGCTGGTATATTGTATGCGTATTGATTCAAATTGTTGCATTTTATGTAAGTGGCGACAACCCGGCAAGAACACTTTTAATATTTAGTATATTAGGTATTACGGCCATGTTGATTGGTATCTTTAGTGAAGGAATGGTTGCCGTGTATGCATTTTTAAGCGGTGGTTTATTCTGTTCAATTATGTGGCCTTGTATTTTTGCACTTGCCATTTCGGGGCTGGGAAAATATACTTCGCAAGGTTCTGCATTTTTAATCATGATGATTTTGGGAGGCTCCGTATTCCCACCATTGCAAGGTAAACTTGCAGACATCATCGGTATTCACAGTTCTTTTATTGTTCCCGTTGTATGTTTTAGTTACCTGGCAATTTTTGCATTCGCAGTAAGAGGAATTTTAAAAAAACAAGGTATTCATTTTGATGCATTGGATAATGCCGTTGGCCATTAATAAAATAAAAATGATGAATAATAAACCGTATGCAGTTGGGATTGATGTTGGTGGTACAACCACAAAGTTTGGAATTGTGAACCGTGATGGTGAAATTATTGTACAGGACCGACTGCCCACCAACAGCCATGAGCTTGTAGAAGAATTTATTAATGATGTTTATGTGAAATTAATGCCCATGATTCAAAATGCCGGGGGCATTGAAAACTTTGCAGGAATTGGCATGGGCGCCCCCAATGGCAATATCTATACGGGGACTATTGAATATGCACCCAATTTAAGATGGAAGGGAATTATACCGATTGCCCAATTAATGGAAAAAAAGTTTGGGCTCACAACTAAACTTACGAATGATGCAAATGCTGCGGCTATGGGTGAAATGATTTTTGGCTGTGCCAAGGGTTGTAAACATTTTATCACAATTACATTGGGAACAGGTGTAGGAAGCGGAATTGTGATTGATGGTAAAATTGTAGTGGGCCACGATGGGTTTGCCGGTGAGTTAGGCCATACTATTATACGCCCAGGTGGCAGGATGCATAAAAGTACCGGTATGCGGGGAAGCTTAGAAGCATATGCTTCTGCAACTGGGGTAAGAGATACAGCCATTGAAAAATTACAGCAATTCCCTGAAAAAGATAGTTTGCTAAGAGATTATAGCATTAAAGACCTCACAAGCCAAACGGTATATGAATGTGCTATGCGGGGTGATAAAGTGGCTAATGAAATATTTGAATTTACAGGAGAAATTTTGGGAGAATCGCTGGCCAATTTTGTTATGTTTTCTTCACCCGAAAAAATTGTTTTATTTGGTGGGCTTACCAAAGCAGGCAACCTGCTCATGAACCCAACCCGTAAGGCGATGGAAGCTAATTTGCTGCCTATTTTTCAAAATAAAGTAAAACTTATTTTTAGCGAACTTAAAGAAGCAGATGCAGCCATATTGGGTGCTAGTGCACTTGTTTGGTAAGCCCTAATGTATGATGCCGGCAATAATTTCTTCCTGCAGCATGGTTCCTTTATTTTGATTATACCATTGCTGTAATTGAATTTTTAAATCATCCAAACCAATATTCTCGTTTTTTAATTGCTCATATAAATGCTGTGCGGCAACCGGCCTGGGCCCCCAAATAAAAATATCTTCCTTATATTTATTGCGAACAATTAAACGTGGAATTGCTTTTGCACCATTAAATAAATATTGATCCATTTCAGAACCTTCATCACGCAACTGGATATTTAGTTTAATATGAGAATTTATTTCACTCATTAAATAAATAAATGGCACTATGTGTGCTGCATCTCCACACCAGGGCTCGGTTATTAATTCCCATAATTGTGGTTGCTTAAAATCTTTTAAGGCAGATTTTACAGATGGCAATATTTGCCCGGTTTTAAGCCAGCGATTCATCCTGGTGATATTCATCTTTGAATAATCCAGTATGTCTGCCTCATTGTATGGTGGCTCGGTAAATTTACCACTTACAATATTTTCAAATAATTTGAGGTATTCCTGAAAAGTCATTTTTATTTATTTAATAATGGAGTAACTGTGTAACCTTCTTTTTTTAATAATGAAAGGATACCCTGCTCACCTACCAAATGGCCTGCTCCTACTGCTACCAATACCGGCTGGCTGGCGAAAATGTTTTTAAATTGAGTAACCCAGTTTTTATTTCGTTTATTTAATAAAATATCCAGGTTATCTGCCATACCATATTCCGGTGTTGAGAAAGCAGCTTCCATTGCTGAAAGGTTTTGTGAGTTATAAATTTGAACGAGGCTGTCAAAAAATATTTTGCTTTGCTGCAGGCTATCAATTGTTTTCAACAAACTTTGTGCCTGTTCCTGGTAAGGGATACTATCAAAAACCGACATTTGAAAGGCAATCGTTTCCAATCCTTTAATCTCTTTATTGTCTTTTTTGGCAACCGCCAAAATTTCCTGTTCTACCCCACTCATATTCTTACAATTTAAAAATTTTGGGTAAAGCATTGATTCGGCAAATGAAGGTTTCATCTTTTCTACCATGGACAGGGGCATTTTCAATGAATCCCTAAAATAAGATGTTACGGTATTAAAATCTGCTTCATTATACAAGTCTTTCCAACTGGTACTATTTTTCATATTCATCATAAAAATAGCTCCCAGGGTATTTGACAGATCATCCAGGTCCAGTTCAAAATATACCTCTTTACTGCGCTTTATTGCAGTGAGGAGATTCCCACTCAAATGCAATTGATCTTTGCACATTAAATGGAAGGTTCCATAAATATAACTGGGCGATGATAATCCATTGCCTGAAACCTCCCAAAGTAAGGTATTGCCATCTGCAGCTCTGGGTATTTCTGGTTCATTTTGTGCCTTACAAGACAAAAAACCAGAGGCAAGAAATATGATCTGTAAAAACTTTGGCATAAATTTCATGTGATAAAATTAAGACAATTCGGGGGTGGTTAATTGATTTTAGAAATTGAAATTTTTATTTCAATAAAAATGAACGAAATTTAGAGATAACTGTACTGCATGATATGAAATATATTATTATTCTTTTATTTTTCTTCTCATCATTAGCTTGTTTTGGACAAAGTACCGGCAAACCGAATCAGCAAAATGTATTAGCTGAAAGTTTTAATGCAAGCAACCTGGGAAAGAATAACACTCTTATTGCATTAAAAAAACAAGCATGGTTTGCCCCTGCCAATGCCATGCATTGGTGGAATTATTTTTTAGCTTTAGATCATGATGAATCTATAACCGCTTCATTAAAACAGGCAGAAATGCAAAACAGCATTTCACAAGCATCCAATTTTATTAAAGAAACCTGGCAATACAACCTGATGCTTTTTATTCAATCCGGTAAAAAAGAAAAGGATAAAGTATTTAAAGCATTGAGCCTGGCAAAAGATAAAAACATTATTTATCCATATTTAGTTCAATATGCCATCATTGCAAAAGACAAACAAGCGCTCAATGAATATGCAAACAAACTCAATGAAACGAATCCTTTAACACAAAACTTATACGAGTATCACTATAATACTTTAATGAGCGCTACACAGGGGGCCTTCATTTACGCAAATGGAATTGCTGACCTGGTTGCATTGGCCATGGTACAGGCCGGTGGCATAAGAAAAGACATTGAATTAAGATATTATGATGCCCCGGTAATTCAAAAAGAAAATGCATATCTCTGTTTATCACTTGGCAGAGACATCATTCGCAATTATCCAAAAGCATTTTACACGGGCTTACTTATTTGTTTAGATGAAGCTAAAGATTTTACAGAAATGAAAGACCATATTGAAAATGATTTTAAATTTTCTTTTATCAGCCAGGAGAGAAAATTGGCCGCTGATGAAATACCATTGTATAAAAATTACCTGCCCTCCCTCATTCTTTTATACAAAAGTTACGGAACAGCTACACCAATGAAAGAATTTATAAAAAAGAAAATAGAATATATCGCAAAGCAAGTAAATATGGAAGCACAGGTAAATGAAATTTTAAAGAAAGCGATCCCTTTATGACAGATCAAATAGATGATACTTCTTTTACTGATGAAGCATTGATCATATTATTGCAGCAGGGCGATAACCGGGTATTTGATGAAATATATAAACGCTATGGCCAAAAATTATTCAGGTATTTTTTTAAAATGCTATGGCAGGATAAAGAACGGGCAGAAGACTTTACCCAGGATCTTTTTTTGAAATTGATAAAAAATAAAGCAATTTTTGATAAAGACCGGAACTTTAATACCTGGATATTCAGCATTGCCCACAATATGTGCAAAAATGAGTATCGTAAACAGGAAGTAAGGCTAAAATTTAATAAAATGAAAGAAGATGTACATACAATAAATGCCCATAACCCCGACCTGGAAAGGTTTACCCTGGCATTGCATGAATGTACCGATGCACTTCCCCCACAAAAGAAAGAACTATATTTTTTACGTATTGTAGAAAATTATACCATCCCACAAATTGCCGTCATTATGGATGTACCGGAAGGTACCGTAAAATCGAGAATATTTAATTTACTGAAAGAAATGAGAGAGCATTTAAAACAATTTGAAGGGTTACTCAGTTACCCATAAAATAAAGATGTATGAATGTAGATGAAATAATAAAATATAAAGAATGGGTAGATTTAAGTGCTGATGAAAAGCAACAAATACAGGAATTGGCTGCTACTGAAACTGAATTCAGTTTAGTAAAGCGTATTATGCTGCAATCTGCAATCAGGGAAGAATCAATACCCAATATTTCACAAAAAGTGCAGGATCATTTAAAGGAACAATTATTTGAAAAAAAACCTTTCAAGATGAAAATGGGTTGGTTGGCGGCAGCCGCTGTGGCAGCTATCATGATCGCATTATTTTTTATAATGAATAACAGTCCCGAAAAAAGCAATCCCATTGTAAAAACAAATGAACAAAAAGCAGTTGAACAAGTAAAAGCACCTGATCAGGGCATGGTTGAACCTGTAATGAAAGATACGATAATGGTTAAACCATCGGCACAGGAAAAAGTAACTGTAAAATTGAAAGAAAAAAACAGTGATAATAACAATATAGATACAGTGAAAATAAATACTCAAAAATATGACAGGTATATAAGTGCCACGGTAGAAAGCGACAGTAGTTTATTAACTTTTATTACAAAAGTATATTAGCATAGCTTAAAAGATAAAAGCTTATCATAATCTCTTAATGCTAAACAGTTGAAAG
Source organism: Niastella sp. (assembly GCA_016710595.1). Lineage (GTDB taxonomy): Bacteria > Bacteroidota > Bacteroidia > Chitinophagales > Chitinophagaceae > Ferruginibacter. Next base: position 217,264 of record JADJVM010000008.1, on the reverse strand, counting down.
GGCTTATTAAAAAATGCGGGGAGTAATTGGTGGTTGGATGAGGGAGATATCTGTTTTTACATTCCTGAGATCATTATCAGTAATAACATCGTTGATGTTAGAAAGATGTTGTTCAATCTTTTTCTTCGTTTCCAGGTCAACGAAAGATTTCTTTTCTTGTAGCAACTCAATTAATGAGCTTGAAGATTTTTCTTTCATAATTATTTGGTTTACTGAGTTCAAGAATTTATATTCAAAATCTTTTTCTTCAGCTTTAAACCGCTGCATACTTTTAAAAAGTACAATACAAAATTACGCATAAAAAAAGCAGGTATCGCTACCTGCTGTATTAAGAAATTGTTATGTGGATAATTTGTCACTTGCCGGCTTGTACCAGCTTCATTTCATCTATTAAATGTGTTGCGCCGGCAAATTTATCCACAATAAAGAGCACATATCGTATATCCACCATAATATTTCTGCAAATAGAAGGGTCATAATTGATGTCGCTCATGGTACCTTCCCATACCCTGTCAAAATTTAACCCAATCAAATTTCCATACGCATCTAAAGCAGGGCTGCCCGAATTGCCACCTGTAGTATGATTGGTAGCGATAAAGCAAACAGGCATTTTTCCATTTTCACCATACCTGCCATAATCTTTCGTTTTATATAATGAAATTAATTTTGCAGGCACATCAAATTCATAATCTCCGGGAATATATTTCTCCATGATACCATCTAATGTTGTTTGAAATTTATAATAAACAGCATCTCTTGGATTATACCCTTTTACCTGGCCGTATGTAACACGCATGGTGCTATTGGCATCGGGATAAAATTTCTTTTCTTTCATTACTTCCATTTGTGCCTGCATGTAGGAGCGTTGTAATTTATTGATGTAAGCCTGGTAAATATTTTGCTGTTTTTGTACCTGGTTTTGATATACTGATTGTACATCACTAAATAAATGGATGGCATCATATTGTTTTATTTTTTCTACTGCTTCGGCAGCAGGCAGGGCCAATAAGGCCTCTATACTATCTGCATTCGTTAATGAGGTTTGGCTATACAGCCTGTTTATAAATGCAACAAAATTTCCATCTGTGGTTTCTAATGCTTGCAGCACTTCGGGGGAAACATATTTTTTATCCTGGTTTTGCACATACATCTCCATTAAGGCTTCGGCAACTTTCTTATCAACTTCAGCATTATACTCTTCCAGTACATGCAACAAATCCGGTTCTATATTCTTTAATCTTTCAGCAAATGCCGTTTCACCTTTGGTTTCATAAGTAATTTGTAATGCTTTTAACCTGGCACAAATTGAAAATAATTCAATTTTAGAAAATATCTCGGTATAATAATCCCTTGCTAAATTATAAGGCTCAATGTTATTATAAACTGTTTTAAAATCTGCCAGCAGGTTACCATATTCAGTTTTCCATATTGGATTGGCATCTACTCTTTTTTGAAATTCATCTTCATAATTTGTTTTTTTAGCAAAAGCATTGGTCCTGGTAAGGCCCAGCACTTCTCCCTGCCATTTTTTATAAGCGTTTTGAATAGAAGCATATTTTGCTGCATATTTAATTTTGATAGCTTCGTCTTTTCGCATATAGTTATCAATAATGGTAAGTGCTTTTTCCCGGATTGCAATTTTTGCAGGGTCACTCACAGTGCGAATTTGTTCTACCGCTACTGCAGGTAAATATTCTGATGTACGGCCAGGAAAACCAAAGATGAGCGTAAAATCATTTTCCTTTATGCCTTTTAATGAAATATTCAATGCCCGTTTTGGCGTGTAAGGAATATTGCCTTCTGCATATTCTGCCGGCTTATTATCTTTTGAAGCATAAATCCTGAACATTGAGAAATCACCTGTATGCCTGGGCCAAACCCAGTTATCAGTATCTTTTCCAAAATTACCGATGGCAGAAGGCGGGGCCCCCACCAGGCGAACATCATTGTAAGTTTCAGTAACAAATAAATAATATTGGTTGGCTTCAAAAAAACCACGTACAAAACTTTTTTGGGTTGCTTGTTTTTGCACATTCCGTTGTACGGCTGCGATATTCTTATCAATTACACTTTGCCGCTCAGCCTCGTTCATAGCAGGCGTTACGCCGTTCATTACAGCACGGGTTACATCATCAATACGAACAATAAATGTTACAAATAAACCTTTATTGGGGAGTTCATCTTTATTGGTTTTTGCCCAAAAACCATCCCGTAAATAATTATTTTCAAGTGAACTGTGGTTTTGTATGGCATCAAACCCACAATGATGATTGGTTAATATTAATCCTTTTGATGAAATGAGCTCAGCCGTACAAAACCCACCAAGGCTTACCACCGCATCTTTAAGGCTTCCCTTATTGATACTATAAATATCTGCTGCACTTATCTTCATGCCCAGGCTTTTCATGCGGCTTTCATTTAGCTTTTGCAATAATTGAGGAAGCCACATGCCTTCGTCTGCTTTTACGATGGTTACTGAAAAAATAAAGAATAAAAAAAGGATAATTTTTGATTTTCTCATATTTAGTTATTTATGCTTTGTAAATGTTGATTATTTTTTTTCTTTAATAACTGCAGTAAAATATTTTCCGGCCTCTACCTGTACTTCTATATATTGCTGCATACCTGTGGAAACAGATAAACCTACATAATTTACGGCTATGGGGAACAATTTATGGGTCCTTTCTATCAAAGCAAGGGTTTGAATTTCTGCTGGAGTTTGATTGAGTAATCGTTTTATAGCATATAACATTGTACGGCCGCTATTGGCAACATCATCTATTAAAATAATTGTTTTCCCTTTTAATGAAATATCAGGATGCAATGTAATATCACCCGGATTCCGCTTATCAAGCGATAAACTTATTACCGATAATGCTCCTGTAAAATTATTTGTAAGGTATTGATGTATGGCTTCTGCAATAGCAAGTCCGTTTTCTTTTATACCAACCAGCACTAAGTTTTCTTTATCAAAGTGCTGTTCTGCAATTTGCATGGCCATCCGGTATATTTTTCTCTGAGCCGTGTCTTTATCCAATAACATGGTTTACATTTTGCCTCAAATGTATTTAATATAAAGTATTTGGTAAAATTGAACAGTTTTCTTACGGGGTACGATCTCTTTTTTCTTTGTCTTTAAAATATTTCTTAAATAGGTCCAGGCTAATTTTTACAGTTCCATCATCGGTACTACGACCCCTCAAATAGATACTGGAACCAGTTTTGGCATGTACTCCTTTATTTTTAGGCACATCATTATCTTTTCGCTTTTTTAAATTACTTAATGGAATTTGGATACTGATATCTGTATTGCCCCGCATACTATAAATTCCTTCGATATACATACTTAAAACGGAAGATTGAATTTCCATCCGGTTGATCTTTACTTCGCCATTTTTAATTTCTAATTTATCTTTCAATTCTGCAAATGCAATACTGTCAAAATTCCTGTTTTTAAATATAAAATCCTGGATCTTCATGATGGGTTCATAATGTTTCAAAACCCCGTTTTTTAATGAAAAATTTACCAGCCCATTGATAGAACGAGGAATAATTTTTCCTGCTGCATCAAGATTTATATTGGTATTTACGCTGGCAGTAAGTTGCCCATCTAAATTATTAGATTCAATACCGGTTTGTCCAAAATTATCAAATGAATAAAAAACGGTTGATACATTTACCCCCTTCAATATTGCATTAATTTTTGCCTGGTTGGTTTTGTTTGATAATTGATTGATAGCCCCGGTAACATTCACTGTACCGCCTGCATGGTTCATACTAATTTTATTGAGCGTATAAACATTTGGTGCAATAAAAAAATTGCTCAGCAATTGAGTAGCTTTAAATTTTTTATACCGGATTTCATTTGCTGTAAAATTTACACGAAGGCTCCCCTGCTCAAATAAATTATCAATTTTATGTGTGATCTCCGATAAACTCCCTTTTGCTGAATTGTTTTTCCTTTTATCATTACGTTGTTGAAAAAGAAAAAGGAATGATCCAAGGTCAGCCGAAGGTGTAAATATATTCCAGTCAATAACCACTTTTGAAGGATCTGAATTTATTAATTTTAAAAAATTCAAAGCGGTACCGTCCATCTTTAATTGAGTGTTTTTTACTTTACATTCCAGGTTTTGTACCATCAGATCAGTATTCTTAAACAATACCAATGCATTGATATTGCTCATTTCTACATTGCGTGGTTCATATACCAGGTTACCGTTTTTTATCGCTACCTGGCCATCAATATACGAGTTCGTATTTTCATCACGCTTGAATGGCCCATGATAATTCAGTGACAGGTCAGCTTCGCCATCCTTAAGCAGGAAAGTATTATTTTCTAATATTGAATTGAGTTTTGAAAGCGTAAATGAAGAATTAAGATCGGCAGTTAAAACGGGTTCCAATAAGTTTTGAATTTCAATTTTTTGCATAGCTACAGGAAGTCCATGCCAGTTGGCTTTAAAATGTTGCAATGTAATTTTCGAGTTTGGATCTCTCCTGGGTAAACCTGGAGAAATTTCATTATTAAACGAACCTGTAAAATAAACATTTTCAAAATCCATGAAATTGGTTGCCATCTTTGTATCCCTCACCTCCCATTTTAATAAAATGTGTGGCTGGCCGCCCCTTAGCGGCCCGGTAATGTAGGCATCTGCATTTAAGGGTTGATCTAAGTTTACAATACTCAAACTATTTTTTATCCTGGCGGGAACCATTGATTTTATTTTATCATAAGTAATTTGAACAGTGTGTAATTGTATTTTAAAATAAGGGTTTTCCCGGCCCATATTAAAATCACCGGTAACTTGAAAGGGATGTTGCCCTAATTGAATGGGAATATTATTAAATACCAAATGATTTGCTTCATTAATCTTTGCCATAAAGTTTCCGCTAAAACTGCTGTTTTCTAAATACCGGTTCCTGTCTGTTTTAAATGCTAATACATTGATGCCTATATCAGCTTTTGTATATAAAAACATTTCATTGCCTGAGGCCTCAAAATCTATATCTATCTTATGTGCTAAGAAATCATAACGCTTTCTTTTGGTTCCATCCTGAATAATTATTTGAATATTTCTCAGGTTTAACTGCTGGAAAGCATAATCTTTTACTGTCTTATCTTTCGGTGCATTTTTGGGGTCTTTTGGAGCCAAAATATATTTATTGGTATATCCCACACTATCTGTAAAAATATCAATTACGCCATTTTTCATAAAAACGCCGCTAACTGCCTGTTTACCGGCAATTACCCGGAATACATTTAAAGTAACGTCCAGTTCCGATGCTTTAATTAATGGCCTTTTATGTGTCGGGTATAAGCTGTCAGTAAGTAAGATATCTTTAATGCTTACAGAAATATTTGGGAAATGCCCAAACATATTCAAATCAACATCTCCCATGGAAATATTTCCCCGAACTTTTTCTTTAATTACAAATAAAGCCTGGTTTATGATCTGCTTTTTATTATAGGTAACATATAATGATACTGCTACATAAAGTAAGATTATGAAAATGAATAATGCAGAAACGATTTTTAAGGTTAATTTTATTCCTTTTTTCAAGAAATTTTTGATTTTGCGTTTAGGAAATATAGTCTAATAGCTATGAATACCGTGCCTAAATTAAAAACCTTTAGTTATTAATATAAAAAGGGATTTTATTTCTCAAAAAAAGGGATTCGGAATGAAAATGAGAAAGATTATCTACTTAAATTAAAAAATGAAAATACAATTTTGGAGCCTGGGTAAAAATCATGAAGCATATGTAAAGGAAGGTATTGCAATGTTTACCCAAAGACTAAACCATTATTTTACCACAGATTGGAAGATTATACCTCAACCAAAAAATGTAGCCACTTTACCTGCTGAAGAGCAAAAAAATAAAGAGGCTGCTAGTATTTTGGCTCTTTTAAAAAAGGATGATTATCTGGTATTATTAGATGAAAGGGGTAAAATGCTCAACAATGAATCATTGGCCCAATTGATACAGGCCCGTGCAAATGAAAGTGTAAAAACGATTGTATTTCTAATAGGAGGCGCTTTTGGCGTAAATGATGCTGTATTGCAAAGGGCTAATTTCACCTGGAGCCTCTCTCCTCTTGTATTTCCGCACCAACTTATAAGGCTTATGCTGGCAGAACAAATATACCGGTCTTGTACTATTTTAAAAAATGAAAAATACCACCATATATAATTATAGCAGAATATTATTTTTCTTTTTACCGTTTATAGATAAAATATCCTGTAATAATCTCAGAATAATTAATTTTACAAGATGCACTTTCGCCAATTTGTACTTTTTTCTATACTTTTTATTTTTAATGATACATTAATTGCCCAATGCCCGCCAAATTTAGACTTTGAGGAGGGCACTTTTAATCATTGGAATTTTAGGAACGGTATCACTAAGGTGGTAAATTACCAAAATGTAATTCAATATACCGGAACCCAACAAATTCCCGGCAGGCAGGATATAATTGCTGCCAATCCTTTTCCCGGTTATGATTATTACGGTAATTTCCCAAAAAGTTGTCCCAATGGGAGTAATTATTCTATTAAGTTGGGAGATGATATTGGTAAGCACCAGGCAGAGGGCGTGTATTACACATTTACAATACCAGATAGTACCCCCAGGTTTAGCTTGATATATCATTATGCATTGGTGTTCCAGGATCCGGGGCACGCTTCTTATGAGCAACCCAGGTTACAAATTCAAGTAATCAATCTTACAGATTTTGATACTGTTGCTTGTCCTTCATTTTCATTTGTGGCTACATCAAATTTACCCGGCTTTATTTTATCGCCTCGTTCTACTGCCGAAAAAAAATATTATTACAAAGATTGGTCTGCAAATACCATTAAGCTGGATAATATGCAGGGCAAAACAATCCTTATATCCTTTACCACGGCGGATTGTGTGTTTGAAGAACATTTCGGATATGCTTATTTTGATATCGAAACAGAATGTAATGGCAACCTTCCTGGATCATCTTATTGCCCTGGCGATACTTCACTTGATATAAAAGCACCTGTAGGATATCAATCTTATAAATGGTTTAATAATAATTATTCCTTACTACTCAGCAGTTCAGAAAATTATCATGTGGCGCCGCCTCCGCCTACAGGAACCAATTTAAAATTGGAGCTTACTCCTTTTAATGGTTATGGTTGCAAAGACACACTGCTTGTTCCAATACGTAATGACTTGAACCTGTCTGCATTTGCGGGAACAGATAAAGCAATATGTAATGGTGATTCTGTACAATTGGGTACCGTACCCCAGGCAAATTTAAATTATCATTGGTCGCCTGCTACCGGTCTTAGCAATCCTGATATTGCCAATCCCCGTGCCTTTCCTGCTACTGATATGGATTATACTCTTACGGTTTCTTCAAAAGGAGGCGGCTGTACCAATTCAAACACCGTAAAAGTGTACCGAAGAAATATTAGTAAAAATATTAATTTTACCGGTGATAACCCTTACTGTACATCTAATACAAATGCACCACAGTTACATGTAGATCATGCTGACCAGGTAGAATGGTATCGGAATGATACACTAATAACCGGTAGTATAGGGCCTGATTTTTCTCCGCTTGAAAATGGATTTTATAAAGCTGCCCTTACTTATAATGTATGTAATGGAACTGTTTTTTCAGATTCAGTATTGATAAATATAGAGATAGCAAAACCACCGGTACGTTACCCGGATGTAGAAGTGCCCATCAATTTCCCGATGCCTTTAGATTCAAGAGAAATAAGCAACCAGGTAACATGGTCACCCGCAAGCCAACTCTCAGATGCACATAGTGCAAAACCATTATTTAAAGGTGACCATTCACAATTATATACCATTGATTTTACTACCCGTTCCGGATGCCATGTAGTAGATACCTTATTTGTAAAATCTGTAAGGAAAACAGGTATTTATGTACCCTCTGTTTTTGCACCCGAAAGTGGAAGCAGGAATAATCATTTACGCCCCTTACTTTTTGGTTTTGCCAAAGTAAATTATTTTAGAATATATAACCGCTGGGGTAAATTATTGTACAGTGCCAATAACGATTATCCGGGTTGGGACGGCAGAACAAATGGCATGTTGGAAGAAATGCAAACCGTTGTTTGGATGATTGATGCAGTTGATTTATCTGGCAAAAGATACCAGCAAAAAGGAAGTACCATTTTATTACGGTAACATATTTCTTCATTATAACCCTTGATCAGCAACGGTTTGCACTGATTTGAAAAATATTTTTGAAAAATAATTCCTTAAATATTTGCATCTTTCAGTTTATTCTATAATTTTACATCAGCATTTACCTCTTACGCTCCCTAACCTAATCACAATCATCCTTTTTATTTACTGAGAATTCATTTGTTTTATTACAACCCTTTGTAATACCACAATAAAAATATTGAAGTATATTCATTATACCTCAGCTTACTTCCTATTATCCTTTGTAAAATTCCGTTGTTATTTTATCCAATTCTTTTGTATTACCGCTCTATTTCTCTAAACCACAAAAGAAAAAAATGAAACAGTTTTACAAACTTACTTTAAGCATTATCAGCTTAATTTTTACTCAACAAATACAGGCACAATGTAATGGAGTAAAAGGACCTAATTTATTGGGTGCAAAAGGAACATTTTCAACTCCTTTTATTACTGTAAATAACAGTGCAGCAAGCTGTACCCGTAACGGATCAAACTCGTACAACCCGATTGGAAATGTTGGTAATTCAATTTCGTCTTGTACCAATACTACCGGTTCGTATGTACCTTGTTCTGATTATACATATACGTCTGCTAATGGTGGCCTTGGCCCCGAAGCCCGTTACAGTATCTTAAAAACAATCGGTAACTCCGAAGGTGGTAACTGTATTAAAGGTGATTGGAGAGCTTCTGATCATACCGGAGATGGTGGTTATTTTATGGCTGTAAACGGCGCACCTAATACCAGTACCAGCGGCACTTTTTATCGTATTAAAAATATACCGGTTTGTATAGGCGCTACGTACGAATTTTCTGCCTGGGTAATTAACTTATTACCTGGCACAAGCCCGGCTGCTGTTGCCGGTTCTGAACCAAATATTTCATTTAAAGTAAATGGTACTGTAATAGGAAACTCTGGCGCCATTGCATATAATACTACACCCATTTGGGTAAAAGTAGGAGGTTCATTTGTTGCCACTACCAGCACAGTAGATCTTGAAGTAGTAAATGCAACTGCGGTAGCAACAGGTAACGATTTAGGCCTTGACGATATATCTATTAATTTATGTGGATCACAAATAGAAGTGAGTACGCCTGCTCCTTTTTGTGAAGGACAGAATGTAACTGTAAACTTTACCGTAACAGATGCAACGGCACATAATTCATGGTATCAATGGCAAAAAAGTACCAATGGCGGCGCTTCATTTACCAATGATGGTAGCCCGGCACAAGCCACTTTTACCGGAACCAGCTATACCATTACCAAAAACATTGGTGCCGCTTTAATGAGCATGAATGGCTATAAATACCGCCTCGTTGTTGCTACCAGCGCTGCTGGCTTGTCAACCCCGGATTGTGGTTTCTTTAATGAATATACTTTAGTAGTACCTGCCTGTTCTCCTACACCCGTTACCATGGTTTCTTTTACCGGAAAGTATAGCAATGGCGTAAGTACTTTAAACTGGGAAACCAGTATGGAATGGAACAGTGATCGTTTTGAAATTATGAGAAGCTCTGATGGTATAAACTTTACTACTGTAGGAGCTGTTCCCGGTGCGATCAATAGTGCATTAGCAAGAAAATATCAATTTGTAGATAAATATAGCGGACAAGGATATGTTTATTACCGTTTACGCCAGGTAGATCTTGATGGTAAATCTAAAAATAGCAATATCATTCGCCTGAATATGGGTAATGTAAAACAAAGTTTTGAAATGTATCCCAACCCATTTAAGTCAGATTTCACTGCTTCTTTCAGTGCTGATAAGACGAGTGATGCAACATTTAAAATTATTAACATGAGCGGCCAAATTGTTTATCACACTCAAATAAAAGTAACCAAGGGTTATAATGCAGTTCAACTAAACCGTTTACCAAATATACCAGCCGGTTTATATTATGTAACGATAAACAATGATGAACTGAATTACAACGGAAAAATTCAAAAAGTACAATAATATTTCATCTGCCTTACACGCAAGAGCCGCTTTGTCAGCGGCTCTTTTTTATTGCATTAAATTTTCTGCATCATAATTTTATATACAACCCTGCCTTCGACGGGTATCTACCAGGTAAATAATTCTCCAGCCTTTATTTGTTCGCAAACACTGAAATGAATTTACACCACAATGGCTAAATGCTCCTTTATAATAAAACTGGTATGGCGTCCAGGCAATAGCTAAAGGACCGTCTATTTTAATGGTTTCAAATTGGATACGTTCATCGGCATTCCCTTTAGTTTCATGAGCAATGAAGGATGCAAATTCGGTAATACTTTCGTTTTGGATACTAAAAGAGCCATCTTCAATTTTTGTAACTGTTTGCAATATGGCACTATCGCTAAAGCAATCCAGCAAAGCATTATCATCAGCCTCAATCATGGCAGTAAACAGTTTATTAATGACTGCTTTCACGCTATCGGTTGCTGTTTGTGCTGTTACATTCATACTTACGCAGCAAATTTGTAAAAATAAAAAGAAGGTTATTTTTTTCATATTATTATTCATTTATAACTCTAAATGTAATTGAAAACGGGAAACAGATTACATTTGTTTTTTTCATTTCTCAAATGCTAATCACTATTCGCTATGTGGGAGCCGTATAAAAAAGGATTTAAAGCCTGGTTACAGCTTGAAAAATCGCTGGCAGAAAACTCTGTTGATGCATACCTGCACGATATAGACCTATTTACCAACTGGATGCAGGCAGAAAATACATTGAAATCCCCGGAACAAATCGTATTAAAAGATTTAGAAACTTTCGTTCATTCTATCCATCAATTAGGAATGTCTGCCGCTTCACAAGCAAGGATCATTTCTGGCTTAAGAAGTTTTTTTAAATATTGTATTACAGAAGAAATCACTAAAATAAACCCCGCCCATTTATTAGAAGCACCCAAACAAAAAAGAAAGCTCCCGGATACTTTAACTTTTACAGAAATTGAACAGATCATTGCGGCGATTGACCTGAGTAAGCCGGAAGGTACCCGCAACCGGGCAATTCTTGAAACACTCTATAGCTGTGGTTTACGGGTAAGCGAAGTAATAAATTTAAAATTGAGCAATTTGTTTTTAGAAGTAGGCTTTATCCGGGTAATTGGCAAGGGCGATAAAGAACGATTAATTCCCATCGGTACAGAGGCCATGCGGCAAATTGAATTGTACCGAACAGGAATCCGAAATCATATAAAAATAAAAATGGGTGAGGAAGATATTTTATTTTTGAATCACCGGGGTAGCCGACTAAGCCGGGTAATGATCTTTTTATTACTCAAAGACCTCGTAAAAAAAGCCGGGATAGAAAAAAATATTTCACCCCATACATTTCGGCATTCATTTGCCACGCATCTGGTAGAAGGAGGTGCAGACTTGCGTGCAGTACAGGAAATGCTTGGCCATGAAAGTATTACGACCACCGAAATTTATACCCACCTGGACCGGGCATATTTGCGTAGCACGTTAGATGCTTTTCATCCTGCGTATAAAAAAAAATAAATCATTCTTTAGTAGCGAGATAATTATAATCTGCTAATAGTTTTTCTAAAAAATTAACAGAGGTTAAATGAGATTCAATTTTCAACACTTCTTTCACCTTCATTTCTACCCGGTAACTTAATTCCTCATTTTTTGATTTGGTTACCCGGTTCAAAACTGTTTTCACAGTGTTGATATCACTATCAGAAAGGCGCATAACCTCCGGGAACATTACCTTGTAATCGGCTGCTGAAACATCCTGGAAGATGGTGTCTTCTACACTAAAGTTTGTTTTTGTATCTACTAATACGGTACCAGCTGCAATATCTCCAATCCTTTGCCTGAATTTAGTAACGCTAATAGCCACTACCACCGCTATTCCAAAAATACAGGTAAGAATGATGTACTGAAAAAGATTTACAGGAGAATAAGCAATATAGCCAAACAAAAAAGGCCATTCAAAAAAACGGGTTATCCATCTCAAAATATATTGCCCTAAGCCCGGCTCCCCCCCATGTAAACTCACAACCCTGATGTTCATTATTTTTTTTCCCACACTTTGGCCGTTCATAGTTACTTCTGCTATGAGCGGATACAGTAACATGGGCAAAGAAATTAATAAAATATCTATCCCCAGGTTATCATCCATAGAAATACCCATCCATCCATAAAAAAGATATTTCATACTGTACAAATAGCAAATCAATAAACCAAAATCAATAAACCAGGCAAATAAACGCTTATGAAATGCAGCAATCTCAAATTCCAGATTAATATTAAAAACCGTATTGATGCTAATGCTCGGCATACTTCTTATTCTTTTTTTAAAGTTAGGATATTCTACCAAAATGGATCACCAATTTATTATAGTGATTTCATTATCTTTATTTACAATTATGCCCCATCAATCATTAATAGATTCCATTGAGAAAGTTTTAACACTCACAGCAGATGAGAAAGTACTTTTGAAAGGTTCTTTTCAAACGGCTACTGCAAAAAAGAAGGATATATTATTGAAAGAGGCTGAGATTACTAAATACTCTTATTTTGTAGAAGATGGTTTGTTGCGCATGTATGCTACAGATAATAATGGCTTTGATCATAACATACAGTTTGCAATGAATGGATGGTGGATGAGTGATATGCTTAGCTTACTAAACCAAACGCCAGCCTCATTTAATATTGAAGCAATTGAAGACAGCCGGTTATTAACGATTTCGCAACCTGCTAAAGAAACCTTATTACAATCAATACCTGGTTTAAATATTTATTTTCGTAAATTATCTGAAAATGCACTGGCTGCATACCAGCAAAGATTTGCCATAAACCTAAGCCTTCCTGCACAGGAAAGATATGGCAAGTTCTGTGAGCGGTATCCCATGCTTATTCAACGGCTGCCACAAAAACATATCGCTTCCTATATTGGTGTTACACCAGAATTTTTAAGTAAAATGCTCAATCGCCCCTTTAACCAAAAGTAACTTACACTTAACCTGGATTAAGCAGTTCTGCAATGGTATGTTGTAAATTTGTGTTTTAAAAATAGGAGTAAAATATGAATGCTTACAGCATGCTTTATTTAGCACCGCAATGGAATGAATTACCTGGCCCGGCATTAAAAGCAATTGCTGCAACTGATATTGAAGATGCGATAAAAAAAATGCAGCAGTTTACAATTGACATTCTCATTTTAAAAAAACATGCATCTGAAAATCCTTTTCAAAAACTATGCAGGGTTTTTAATTACCAATTTCCCAATGGTAAGATTATTTGGATTGATGATCAGGATATTTCAGCAATTCCAAACTTATTAAATGAATGTATTTTGAGTTTTGAAAGAAAGATGAAACCCATTATCACAATTAAAGATGATGCTTTTGAAATTAGTTCAATCGCTGTGAACATACAATAAAAATAAAAATTATGAAAAAGAAAATAGAAAGAATAGTACCAAGGCCTGCTCAACCCAATATGGTAGGTGATGGTTTTAGGGTATTTAATTTAATACCCGGCGCCGGAATCTCTCAACGCAGAATGAGCCCCTTCTTAATGCTTGATTTTGCACCCAAGTTCACCTTTGAACCTTCTAAAACAGCACGTGGTGTTGGCGTACACCCGCACAAAGGATTTGAAACAGTGTCTATTGCCTACCAGGGCGCAGTAGAACATCATGATAGTAAAGGAAATCATGGTATCATATATCCAGGTGATGTGCAATGGATGACGGCAGGTAATGGAATTCTGCATAAAGAATACCATGAAACTGAATTTTCAAAAAAAGGCGGCCCCATGGAGTTTGTACAACTTTGGGTAAACTTACCTAAAGAAAATAAATCAGTAGAACCCCATTACCAGGCTTTAACAAAAGATATGATGGGTGAAGTAGTTTTAGAAAATAATGCCGGTAAGGTAAAAATAATAGCTGGTGAATTTAACGGTATTACAGGGCCGGCAAAAACTTATACTCCTGTAAATATTATTAATTTTCATTTGAATAAAAATGGAAATGCAAAAGCGAATATTCCCATCAGCCACAATACGGCATTGGTAGTAATCAATGGCGATGTACAGGTAAATGATGCTGAAGTACCCGAATATAGTTTTGTGTTATTTGAAAATGAAGGGGAAGATATTGAGATTACCGCTACAACAGATAGTGTTGTTTTATTATTGAGCGGAGAACCTATTAATGAACCGATTGCGAGTTATGGTCCCTTTGTAATGAACACACAAGACGAAATACACGAGGCTATCAGGGATTTCCAGGAAGGTAAATTTGGAGTATTAGAATAAGGAATTGTATTCAATTTGCAAGACTGAAGCTGGGCAGGTACATAGCAAAAAATATCTGATAAATTAAAAATGCTTTCCTACATTTACACTTTAGAAATGAAAATGAATTTTACATATTATTCTACTGCTTATTATTACTGCTATTACGGGAGTAAGTATGTATGATTTTAAAAAATAAACAAACTTTGAATCCCGGTCATTAAAATGCCCGGGATTTTTATATTAAAACGATTATGAAAGTTGCCGTTATAGGAATGGGATTAATGGGAGGTTCATTATCCTTATTGTTAAAAAAGCATAGAATCGCTACGCATATCATTGGCGTGGAAAATAACCCCGAACATGCAGCAATAGCATTGAATCTTGGCCTTGCAGATTCTATTGAAACTTTAATATCCGCTATTGAAAACGCACAACTTATATTTTTAGCTGTGCCGGTAGATGTTGCGATAGAGTTGTTGCCCATCATGATGCCATTGGTAAAAGAACAAATTGTATCAGATACTGGTTCTACTAAATTGGCAATTTGCAAATTAGCGAATAGCCTGCCAAACAGGCAACAATTTGTAGCCGCCCATCCTATGTGGGGTACAGAAAATAGTGGCCCTCAATCTGCCAGCGACCAGGCATTTAAAGGCCGCACCCTCGTAATATGCGAAGCAGAAAAATCAAGTGAAAAAGCCAGGCAACTTATTGAATATATTTATACACAACTGGGCATGCACATTTTAAATATGAATGCAGCAGATCATGACTTGCATGCGGCCTACATTAGCCATGTTTCACATATTGCTGCATATGCATTGGCAAATACTGTATTAGAAAAAGAAAGGGATGATGAAACCATTTTTCAGCTTGCCAGTGGGGGTTTTGAAAGTACGGTTAGGCTTGCTAAAAGCAATGCGGATATGTGGGTACCTATTTTTAAACAAAATAAGGAGAATGTACTGGATGTACTCAATGAACACATCAGCCAGCTTAGAAAATTTAAAAGTTGCCTGGAAAAAGAGAATTACACTTTATTACATCAACTTATTTTGCAAGCCAATAAGGTGAGAAGAATATTAAAGTAGAAAGAAAGATTTGAATTTAATGGAATCAAATTATTTAATTCATATAGCTTTACAATGGAAATAAAAAAAACAATGACAAACCCGTCTGTTATTCAAACCTGGCAACAGCGACCAATCATTATAAGTGGGCCTTGCAGTGCAGAGTCTGAGCAACAATTATTAGAAACTGCTATGGCACTTGCCAATACAGGAAAAGTGTCGCTGTTGCGTGCAGGTATTTGGAAACCACGTACAAAACCCGGACTCTTTGAAGGCATGGGAAGCATCGCATTACAATGGCTTAAGCTGGCAAGCACTGTTACAGGTATGCCAACTTGTGTAGAAGTTGCTACAGCAAAGCATGTGGAAGAAGCGCTAAAAATGGGTGTAGATGTTTTGTGGATGGGAGCAAGAACAACTGTAAATCCTTTTAGTGTACAGGAAATAGCCGATGTATTAAAAAATACAGATGTTCCTATATTGGTAAAAAACCCGGTAAACCCGGATATAGAACTCTGGACAGGCGCCATTGAAAGGTTGCAGGCAGCGAATGTAAAAAATATAGGTATGATCCATCGGGGCTTTTCTACTTATGGTGATTCTAAATACAGGAATGCACCGCTATGGCATATTCCTATTGAAATGAAAAGAAGGTACCCTGAATTGCTTCTGATTTGCGATCCGTCGCATATTTGTGGAAACCGCCACCTGCTGCAGCAAGTTGCACAGCGAAGTATTGACCTGGGCTATCATGGCCTTATGATTGAAAGCCATCCAAACCCTGACAAAGCATTGAGTGATGCAAAGCAACAAATTACTCCCGAAGATCTATTGAATATACTGAATAACCTGGTATGGCGTTCCGAACAAAGTTTAGAACAGGAATTTGTAGATGCATTGGCAAAACTCAGGGCACAGATTGATAACCTGGATGAAGAATTATTGGGATTGGTTTCTGAAAGAATGAAGTTGGCCGAAAAGATCGGGGAATATAAAAGAGATAATAATATTACCATTTTACAAACACAAAGATGGAATGAGATATTAGAAAAATCAATACAAAAAGGTATTCATTTAGGATTAAGCCCAGAATTTATTACCCGCTATTTTGATGCCGTGCATTTAGAAAGCATCAGCCGCCAAAATAGTGTTATGTATGCAAAAAAGGAAGAATCAAAATAATGAATAAACAAGTTTTTACTTTTTCAAACAGGCAGGTATCATATATTTTTGATGCAAATCTCTCCGAATTTTTAAAGCAATTTGAAAGAGACCGTTTAATTATCCTTACAGACGAAAACCTTTATGAACATTATGCCGGTTTATTTTCCGGTATGCATTGTGTAGTTCAAAAAGCCGGTGAGGCCAGTAAAACACAGAAAGGGATTGATAAAATCATTGATCAATTATTGCAACAGGAAGCAACCCGAAATGCCATACTGGTAGCTGTTGGTGGTGGTGTAATTACTGATATGGGAGGCTTTATTGCCTCTATTTATAAAAGGGGAATACAACTCATATTAGTGCCTGCCTCTATTTTAGCAATGACCGATGCAGCTATTGGGGGTAAGAATGGAATTAATGTGAATGGGTATAAAAATATGGTAGGAACCGTTTACCAACCTACCACCATTGTTTTTGATTATTCTTTTTTAAAAACATTGCCGAAAGATGAATGGATAAATGGGTTTGCAGAAATTATTAAACACGCATGTATAAAAGATGAAGCTATGTTTACAAGCCTTCAACATCAGCAATTAGAAAATTTTATGGATAACCCGGAGTTAATTTCCCTGTTAATAGAACAAAATGCAAGGCTTAAAACAGAAATCGTGCAAGCCGATGAATATGAAAAAAATGAAAGGAAATTATTAAATTTTGGCCATACTGTTGGTCATGCCATCGAAAACCAATATCAATTGCCCCATGGCCAGGCCATCAGTATTGGCATGGCAGCAGCCTGCAAGTTTTCTGAAGAGATGAATATGTTTTATAGCAGCGAAAAAGAAAAGGTATTATCATTATTAAATCAATATCATTTACAAACAAATTTTTTAGGTGATAAAGAAAAAATTTGGGAAACGATGTTAAGAGATAAGAAAAGAGAAAAAGATACCATGGATTTTATTTTATTGAATAAAATTGGAGAAGGGCGCATATCATCTATTGGCCTGGATCAATTAAAAGAAATGGTATTCTCTTTATAAACCCCTTTTTAATTTATTTCATTAAATCAAAAATTCATTTTGAGAATAAGGATCCTCCCCGGTTATGTATCAGGTTTTATCCAGGCACCCGCTTCCAAGAGTGTGATGCAGCGGGCGTGTGCATTAGCTTTACTTCATACAGGCACCACCCGAATTCATAATTTTGGCAATAGTGCCGATGATAAAGCTGCATTGGAAATTATCAAAGACCTGGGAGCCAAAATCAAATATATATCCGGTGACTGTATTGAAATAATTTCTGCAGGGATTCATCCTATCAGCAATACTTTACATTGTGGTGAAAGTGGTTTAAGTATGCGCATGTTTACCAGCATTGCTGCCTTATCTTCAAAAAAGATAACAATTTCAGGATCAGGCAGCCTTACCAAACGGCCAATGTATTTCTTTGAAGATACACTCCCGCAACTACATGTAAGAATAAAAACCAATGCAGGCAACCTGCCAATTGAAGTACAAGGCCCCATGCAACCGAAAAATATAAAAGTGGACGGCAGCCTGAGTTCGCAATTCCTTACCGGGTTGCTGATAAGCATGGCGCATAGTGCGGTTGTAAAAACAGAAATTGAAGTGTCACACCTTAATAGCAAACCCTATATTGATATCACGTTACAAATATTAAAAGAGTTTGGCTACCTGGTTGATCACCGGGATTATAAGACTTTTACGATTACTCCTGTAAAAAAAGAAAAAAGTAATATTGATTTTACGGTTGAGGGTGATTGGAGCAGTGCTTCCTTTTTATTTGTAGCAGCGGCCATACATGGAGATGTTACGGTGAGTGGTTTACAAATCAATTCACAACAGGCAGATAAAGATATTTTAAAAGTTTTAGAATTAGCAGGCGCTAAGGTTATCATTCAGCAAAATTCAATACGGGTAATAAAAAATATCCTTCGGGCTTTTCAATTTGATGCCACCCATTGCCCTGATTTATTTCCACCCATTGTTGCACTGGCTGCATATTGCCCGGGTGAGACAATAATTACAGGAATTGAAAGATTATTTTATAAAGAAACAAACCGGGCTGAAACATTAAAAGCTGAATTTGAGAAATTGGGCGTACACATCAGCCTTCACCAAAATAGTATGGCCATACAAGGAGGCTCACAAATAAACTCATGCTCTACCTATTCTCACCATGATCATAGGATCGCTATGGCATTAGCTATTGTTGCCACAGCTGCCAAAGAGCCCATTCTTATAGATGATGCCGAAGCAGTAAATAAATCGTATCCACGCTTTTTTGATGATTTAGAATCATTGAAAACAACAAATGAATAAAATTCAATTTTGCTATTTGTGAGCATATTTAAAATTTATTTTTGTAAATTACGTTGTGATTCTGGCATGGAATGAGATATTAATAAGGTTGAGCCTGGCTGCACTTTTTGGTGCGTTAATAGGTTTAGAAAGAGAGCGAAAAGATTGGGCTGCAGGTATGCGTACACACATGATGGTATGTGTAGGTTCTGCTTTAATCATGATTGTATCTGCCTATGGTTTTGGTGAGGTACTGGGAAAGGATCATGTGGTACTCGATCCTTCAAGAGTAGCGGCACAAGTTATCAGCGGTATTGGTTTTATTGGAGCTGGTACTATTATTTTCCTGAAATTTGGAACAATTCGTGGTCTCACAACTGCTTCCGGTTTATGGACTGTTGCGGCTATTGGGCTTGCCAGTGGAGGAGGCATGTATTTTGCAGCCAGTGCTACTACCCTGCTCGCTTTAATTATTCTTTGGGCATTACAGCCGCTTGAAAGAATGTATAGTAAAAGATTCAGGCAAAAAACTTTACGCATTGTTATTACTCAAAAAAAAGATGTGAATGAACTATTGGCACAAATTTGGCAAAATAATGAAGTAGAAAATTTTGATATCACGCAAGATGGCAATGACAGTATCATTCAATTTAAATTTGAAAAATATGATAAAGAAAAAATTAAAGAATTAATAGATAAAATGCAGCAAACCGAAACGATCAAAGAAATAAATTGGTATGCCTGATAAAAATTGTAACCTAAGAAGGATAATGTTTTTTTGCCTTGGCATATTGGCTTGTGGTACTGTTGTTTTTCAATTTTATTTAATGATACAAAACCGGGTGGCCTCTCTTACAGAAACATATATTCGGTTTTTTAGTTACTTCACCATTCTTACAAATTTGCTGGTAGGTATTTATGCATTGATACAATGTTTCAAGAAAAACTCCGGTGAATACAACGCCCCGGGAAATGGGACACTTACAGCCGTTACCGTTTACATAACGATTGTAGGATTGGTTTACCAGGTGTTACTAAGGCAAACTTGGGCTCCACAGGGCAATCAAAAGATTGTGGATGAACTATTGCACAGCATCATCCCTTTGCTCACTATTATTTATTGGTATGTATATGAGAACCAAGAAAACCTTCGGTACAGTCAAATAAAATCATGGCTCATATATCCTTTATTGTATTTAATATTTGTTTTAATAAGAGGTCATTTCTCAAATTTTTATCCTTATCCATTTTTAGATGAAAATGAATTGGGATTTACCAATGTAATGATTCATTCATTTTTAATATTTATGCTCTTTGTAGTTGTATCGCTGGTTTATATAGCTATTGGCAAACAGTTAGCATTAAAAAAAACTTAATATCAAATTCCTTTTTCATGCTGTTGTAAATATCCAGGCAACGCTTTTTTAAATTAATTTTTATATTTTTTAGACAGTTTGCAAAATAGATGTAGGTAAAAAAGATAGCTACAAATAAATACCAATGATCAATGCGGCCATAGCAATAATAACGAGTATCATTAAAAATGGCATCACAAATTTATACCACGTTTTATAACTTATATTAACCATAGCGAGAGAAGGTAATATAAGGCCAGTGGGCGCCAGGAAAGACATTAAGCACATTCCGTACATATAAGAATTTACGATTTCACGGCCAGGAATATTTACCAAAATGGCCAATGCACCAATAATAGGCATTGTTAAAACAGCCATTCCTGATGAAGATTGTATGAAAAATGAAAAGACGATGTAAAAGAACAAGAGTAAAAGGATAAAAAATGCAGGTTGCATTCCTTGCACTACATGGGTAGTAAAAAATAAAATAGAATCACTTATATGGCCTTCATTTAAAATGATGGTTACTCCTCTTGCCACTCCTACAATAAAGGCAACAGATAATAAACTCTCTGCACCTTTAATAAACTCACGGATATATACTTTTTCATTGATGCGACTTATCAGGGCGATGAGTATATATGATGCCAGGAACAGGGCTGACATTTCTGTTGTCCACCAATCTAAAAACACTACACCCCCAATCATGCAAAGAAATGTAGTGATATAAATAAGTAATAATAATTTTGTTTTACCATCCATTTTAGGAATACTGTCGTTACTGATATGCATATCATATATAGGTGCAACTTCACCATCAATTTTATATACTAAAGAAGCAGTTGGATCTTTTTTAATTTTAGCAGCATACTTTAAAATATACCAAACCAATAACCCGGTAACAATCATCCAAAGAACAAGTCGTTGGGTTAATCCATCCATCCAGTTAATACCGGCAGCATTAGAAGCAATGATGGTTGAAAACGGATTTGAAAATGCCGGCAAAGCACCAACTGAGGTTCCTCCAAAAATGATGGCGAGTGGTACTATTAAATCATAACCAGCGGCCAGGAATAATGGAACAATAATGGGATAAAACACCAATGCCTCTTCAGCCATACCATACGATCCAGCGAAAAATGAAAATACAATGGTCAGGATGGCAATGAGCCAGGTTTCTTTACCCTTCATACGATGTGCCAGCCATGTAATACCCTTTACCATAGCCCCTGTTTCATTAAATACAAACATAAAACCACCAATGATGAGTAAGAATAAAATAATGTCAATGCTATCTATAATGCCTTTTATTGGGGCCTGTAAAATAGCAATAAAGCCTTGCCCATTCTTTTTTTGTTTGCTGAATGTCCCAGGTATTGAAACGGGTTTACGAATATCGCCATGAATGAATTTCTCAACTTTGATTTGAATATTCAGGCTATCTAAAGTTTTTTGTGTGAGTGGAAGGCTGATTTCACCTGAATCAGTAACCTTCACAAATGAATTTTCATGAACCGATAACTTATTGTACTCACCAGCCGGCAAGAGCCAGGTACAAATAGCTGCCAGGATTATGACAATCATTAAAATGGGAATAGGGCCGGGAAACGATCTTTTGTTAGCCATTGGTTATTTTAAATTTTCCTTAAATCCTAAATTATTTTAGTGATTTCATTTTAATGATACTGTCTTCGATGGGCGTTTTCATGATGGTAACAGTATCAATCAGATCATTTGGAACTGTAGTGGATAAAATATATTGTTGCAGTTTCCAGCCATTCCCTTGTTGTGACAATACGCCAGAACCTCTGCAAATTTTCATTTGTGTATTCAGCAGTTCATCAAACCAGGCAAGGTCACCGGTTTTATTAAGGTAGATATGTCTTTCGATAGCAGTGAAGTTCCAGGCCTTGCCTTTATCAAAAAATGGTTTTGCCCAAACCATAAATTCCATTTTATCCCAACGTTCCGTGGCATCGGTTCCGGTAAAAATAGCATCATCAGTATAAAAATTAAAATAACCGTCATAATCGGCTTTGGCAGCAGCCAGGTTAAAAGAATCGAGCATGGAATTAATTTCTGCTTTTTCTTTTACAATATCCGGTATAGTTGTTTCAGTTGAATTACTTTGATTGCAAGAAATTAAGATAAAAGTAATTGTACTCAATAAAATAGCCTTTCTCATTTTAAATTTTGATCTTATTGTTTCATTTTTAAATACCAAACTCCTGCTCAATATCGTAAAATTGATTATAATTATCGCAAGTAAGGTACTATTTATAATTATTTTTTATCCGCTTTAAATGTATTGCCATCTGCATCCTTTAATCCAGGACACCGTGTATTAATAAATCTTTTATTTTTTCGGTACCTGCTTTTTTGACAATACCTGATCCTTATCATCTACCAATATAAACCGGGCGCCGCCTGTTTTTATACTATTGACAGTAGCATCATCAATGCCTATTTTATTATTTTCTGCTTTTTTATTTACTGTATTGTTACAGCTAAGTATCAATGTAGTGATAAGTACTAACATGAATATTTTTTTTCATTTTAGTTTTATCATTAAAAATACAAACCTGGCAGGATTAATATCCCTGCCAGGTTTATCAATTACTAATTTTTCACTGCTCTAATACAATTTAGTTGGACAAATCTTCACTAAGGGTATATAGGTAAGACCAGTTTAATGTAATTGCATTTCTTATTTTTGTCCTTATGGCATCAGTAGCTTTTGCACCATTTACTTTTTCATATACTTTCCAAACACTACTCTGATCATTATCTAAATCGGCAAAACCTTTATAGGGTTGTGTAAAAAAATAATCTGCAGTTTCAGGTGAACCTCCCATAATTTTATAAAAATACCACCTATAACTTCCTTCGGTGGTTTTAATGGCAGCATTTAGGCCTTTAACTGCATCCATAAAATCTGGTGTATTTTTAATTTTGAAAAAAGTTACCCAAATTAATTTGGTATCCTTTAATGTTTCCCTGCTAAATTCAGGAATAGATTGGGCTATATTATAATCTACCTTTTCTATATGAGGCATAATAAAATCTCTAACCGTTTTGTTACAGGCATCGCCGGATGTATCTTTTTTATCCATATCGGCCCATTTTTCCATAGGGCCTGCAAGCACATACACATTTCCGATGCCTTGTACCCGGTGCCAAATATTCCAATGATCGGTACCATGGTGCTTTACATAGCATTCTTTCCAAAGCTTAACACCTTCGTTAAACTGTGCATCCTGTCCTGGTTTTACGGTAATCTCAGAAATATTCAGTAATGTTCCTTTGCTTTCCTGGGCAAAAGTTGCTAAGGGTAATAAAAGCAGAATGAAAAATAGTTTTTTAAATAAGTTCATGTTGTTTTGTTTTAATGATGAATATTTTATTTCGAAATCGTTTTACATACAATGAAGCAGGGTTTCTTTAGCAGCAATAAATGCAATTCCCAATTCTTTTTTTGCCAATGCACTGTTATAAAGAATTTCAGCATTTTGTATTGGCTCTTCATTATTCAGCATCCTGGAAATATCCGATACGGAATAGCTTTCATTAGCGATCAAATAATTTCTGCCATGTATGCCCCAGATTGTTGCTGCCTGAAAAACAGCTTCAGCCACATCTCTTACATCTATCATTGAGAATTTTACATCTTTCTCAAATAGTAATTTAATAAATGGGTTATCTGTTATTTTGTTTTTAATTAAATATTGCATCCCTAAAGAAGTAGAATCTTTTCTTTCTGAAAGGCTATTCCCAACTACCCAGGTGGGAGAAAGCGAAGTGACCTCGAATGGTAAATCCGGGTGATCGTTAATAAACTTTCTGACTTCCTGGTCGGCAAAATATTTTGCCTGCCCATAAGGGTGGTCGTTATCACTGAAATAAGGGCTATCCTCCTCCGTAAAAATATGGCCGGGTGAATAAGTGGCAGGGTTTAGTGGGAATGATGTATTCCAGGATGCTATGGAAGCAATGATTACAACTTTTTTTACCTTACGGGATCTTGAAACTACATCAAGAATATTTCTGGTTCCCTGCACGGTTGGTTCAAATAATTCTTTTACCGGGTCTTTTATATCCAATACAAAAGGGGTACCTGCATGAACAAGGATTTCACAACCATCTACAAATTCTTCCAGCAGGTTTACCTCCCTTACATCAAGCGGCATCACCATCATATTTTCTGAATTGGCAAGTGAGAATAAATGCTGGTATTTCTCTATATTCTGAAAACTTGTAGTGGAAACCCGTACCTGGTAATTTTCTTCCAGGAATATTTTAGTAATATAGCTACCAATAAATCCTGATCCGCCGATAATACCTACTGTTTTCATTTACCTATGGTATTTTAAACACAATTCTTATTTATTGTACTTATTAAAAATAAAACCATCTTGAATAACTTTATAACATCCATACCCAACTACATTTTTACCCTAAATAAAAAGTAAAAGGGTACAGATGTTATAATGCTTTTTATCAATTTGGAACAAACCCTGGAATGATCATATTTATCGGTTATTTTTCCATTTTAGAAAAATCAGCATAGATATATTCATTTACGATTTTACCGGCAGTATTAAACTCATCAAAAATTACCATGGGTACTTTTAATACTTCGCCCGTTTTTTTTGATTTACCTTCCCAGTTCCACCATGATTGTACGATCATTGCATTTTCTTTTTTATAATGCAGATAGTCGGGGTAGCCAACTTGTACTTGCTTAATATCGGTGTAAAAATCAAAATCAGTTTTCCATGATTTATAAGCATCTTCAATAGGTATGAATTTTTCCAATCCCGAAACCCACCATTTTGCCGTATCTGAATACATTTTTTTGAGCGCAGCCCAATCTTGTGATTCATAGGCTTTGCTACTTTTCATTACTACATCAATAAAGGGGTGGGTAATGTAAATAGTTCCATTTTCTTTTTGCTGACCATATGCCATTATTCCAAATAAAAATAAGAGGGCTGTGAACATTGCTTTTTTCATAATTTTTTTTATTTAATAATTAATTCCCTACCTGAAAAAATGGGTGTATAATTAGGGATGCAAAAAATTTAATTTAGTGTAAACCTATTTCCTGGTTATGCGTAAATAGTTTTTAAGAGAATTGAATTTGATGATATAAATCTATATGAAAGAAAAGACATAGATATTCATTTGAGGACGAATGCCTGAATAAATTGTATGAATAGCTGATTTAATTATCAAGACAATAAATTTAAATGCTACTTTTTTTTAAAATTTACCAATAAAAATGAATTGAACCCGTTTTATGTATGCGGAATTGAAAATATTTTTTTTAATTCATTTAAACCCGGTTTTACTTATTAAGTCAATACACAAACTAAGAATATGAGAATTGTACTCCTCCTGGTAATTTCAATTTTAATAACAGGGCTATTTACCTCTTGTAGTAAATCGGGTGAAAACCCTAATCCACCTTCCAATACAGATAGTTTCATGGTTACCGTAAACCATGGTTATGGCGCCGGAAAATTTAAAACCGGTGATACGGTGCATATATTTTCAAATGCATGGTCTGCAGGTCAGGTTTTTGGAAGCTGGGTTGGTGATATAAATTTGCTGGATGGCCCGGATGAATGGCATACCTGGTTTATCATGCCAAATAAAAATGTAAGTTTTACAGGCAACCTGGTTAACATTCCAAATTACACATTACACTATGAATCCATCATGGGGAGAGACAGGATGAAAAATGTATATTCTTATTTTCCCACAGGCCACAAAGGAATTGTTTACCTGCTGCATGGCACATCTGGCACCGCCGCAAATATCGCAGGGGATTATGAATGGCAGCAATTCATTAAAGATTTAGTGAATAATAATTTTGGTATCATCATTACAGAAGCTGAAGAAGCAACCACCCATATAGATGCCAATGGAGATGGAAAATTAAGATGGTACCTGTTACCGGTAGATACCATCAATAATGTAGATTTTGCTAATATCCGGATCATTACCGATACATTTTATAACCGTGGAATTACCAACCGCCAAAAGCCCCGTTATTCAGTGGGGATGAGCAATGGTGGCTTTTTTTCAGGGGCGCTCTCGTATGTATATAATTTTAAAGCAGGGGTGCAATATTGTGCACAAGGCGGTAGTAACCTTCCTGCATTTACTACCATTCCAACTCAATTTTGCATGGCCCGTTTTGATGATAATGATGAAGTGGGCCCGGCAGGAAATGCGGCTGCTTTTAATTATTTTAATCAATTGAATGCAAGAGGCATTTGCAGCAAATATTTTATCACAGAAAGATCACCATTATACCCAGAAAGAATAGCCCGAAGCGGTGAAATTTCTATTGCACAGGGTATTGATATAGTAAATGAACTCAAAGCAAAAAATTATATGGATAACCGTAATTATTTTATTGGTAATTCAGATAGCCTGGTAGCCGATTTGCAAGCCAATCCTGCTTTATTTCCTGTTATTGTTAATATGAGTCTTACTCAAAAACAATTTTTGTTAGCGCAAATAAATATCTCTCGTGCCAGCCATCATATTTACAGTGATTATAACCGGGCTACCATTCACTTTTTAAATGTACAATGCCAGTAATAGAAATACTATCCTGCTCAATAATTCACTCAAGCAACTTTATCTAAATTGAAATTAAAATAAGTATGGGTGCCATTGTGAATTTCTTCTTTCATATTCCCCCGCAACTGGCGGGTAAGTAATGAAACAAGCTGGCTGCCAAAACCGGTTCCCTGGATATTGCTTGATTTACCCACACCATCATCAGAAACTTCCAAATGCAATACCCCCGTTTTACCCTTTTCTAATTTTATTACTACATTGCCCTGCTTACCTGTCGGAAATGCATATTTAATGGTATTGGTGAGTAACTCATTTACAATTAAACCCAAAGGCACGGCCGTATCAATATCTATTTCCAATTTCTCCATGGCCAATTCTATTTTTATCTTTTTTTCTGCACCAAAAGAATCAAGGATACTGTCGCCCAGGTTTAAAAAATAATCTTTCATTTCAATGGCTCCCAGATTTGTACCCTGGTATAATTTCTGATGTACAATACCAATGGAATGTACCCGGTTTTGCCCTTCACGCATGGCTTCCTTAGTATTGGGATCGTCAATTTGTGCAGATTGTAAAGCCAATAAACTACTTACCACTTCCAAATTATTTTTTACCCGATGATGGATTTCTTTTAGCAGTAATTCATTCTCTGCATTTTTTGCAGCCAGTAACCGGTTTCTTTTTACCCGAAGACGGTAACTTATAATACCAAAAACAATAAAACCTAACATTAAAAAAAGAATGCCTACCGTGAGCCCCTGTAATTTTTTTTGTTGCGAAATTTCTGATTGTTGAGATTCAATAGTTGCCTCTTTCTTATTGGTTTCGTACCTGGTAAGCATTTTACTCATGGTAGTATCACTTTTTACAGATGCCACACTATCCCTCATGCGATATGCTTTCTTTTGATATTCCAGGGCAGATTTATAATTGCCTAAATTTTCATATATCGTACTAACATGCTGGTAGTTTTCAGTTAAGTTACTTAAATCATTATGCTGCTCCTGTAGTTTAACTGTTTCAAGCTGGTATCCCAATGCATCCTGATAATCGCCCATTAATAAATTTATTTCACCCAGGTTAGCAATGGTAGCAATAATTGCATTTTGATAATTTGCCTGCTTTGCTAATTTTAATGCAGTTTCATAATCTTGTTTTGCTTCTTTATACCGGCCCAGTCTTTTTAGTGCATTCCCATGACTATTGGTAATATCACAGATACTGCCTAAGGATTCACCCTGTTCTTTCGCAAACTTCATTGCCTTGTTATAATAATCAAGTGAAGCATTGTAATCAGATGCACTCATGGCTACATTGCCAGCATTGAAATAAACATAAAACAATTGAGATGATAATTTGTTTTTCTCGGCCATTTCAATCGCCTTAAGGCCATAATCTTTTGCTTCTCCCAGTCGCTCCTGCATGGTGAGATCTTCAGAAATTCGGGTTAGTGCATTACAGATCATAGCATTATTACCCGTTTCCTCCATCAATTTTAAAGCATACAAGTCTTTACTCATTGCCTGATCCATTTTACCTTTCTTTTTAAAAATCCACGCCATCTTAAAAGCGGTGGAAGCCTGGCCTTCTTTATCACCAATTTCCTGGTATCCTGCCATTGCTTTATCAAAAAAGAGTGAAGCTGTATCTAAATGAAGCAGGTTGGCATGCATCCTTCCTGCCATTTCATAAAATTTCGGTTGCCATTTTTTATTACCCGTTTTATCTGCCAAAACCACACCTTGTTTTGCATACATAAGCGCTTTACTTATGTCAAAATTAAAAGCATCAGCCACTAACTGATTGAGGATTTCAAGTTTTTGTACAGGTAATGATGTTGCCTGAAGTTTCTTTTCCAGGCTATCGGAATGAGTTTGTTGCGCATATCCTGTTTGCAATAGTATTAAAAAAATAAAAAATAATTTTTTCATGCAGGCTGTATTCTGTTGCTATAAGGTTTGTATCCTTGCCATCAGTTGTTCTTTTAATCCCGAACTTAAAGGAATAGATTTATTGCCAATCACTACATGGCTTTCGGCCACTTCGTCAATACGGGTTATATTTACCATATATGAACGATGTATGCGAACGAAATTATTTTTTGAAAACTTATCTTCAATTACTTTTAAGGTAACAGATAAGAGGAATTCTTTGTTTTGGGTAAATATCCTGCTGTAGTTACGGTCTGCTTCTATAAACAGGATATCATCCACCATTATTTTTACCATCTTATCTTTATGTCGAATAAAAATGCGGTCTTTTAAAAGAAATGATTCGTGTAATAATGGAGAGTTATCATGTATTTCCAGTTTCATATCTGCCATCCGGCTAATCGCCAGTTCAATGGCTCTTTGTAAATCTAATTGTTTAAATGGTTTTGAGATGAATGCCGCAGGCTTTGTAATTTTTGCCCGGTTAAAAGTTGCTTCATCTGCATTTGCAGTTAAGAATATGATTGGGATACCACTTTCTACATTTATTCGTCTGGCAGTTTCAATTCCATCCAAATCTCCATTCAAGTGTATATCCAGTAATACTAAATCGGGTTTACTTTCTTTCATATGCAAAATGGCCTCTTCCCCACGGGGAAACAAACCTGTTACTTCATATCCTAGTTCTGTAAGTAGCATTGAAATCTTTGCCCCGATTAGCATTTCATCTTCTACAACCAAAATCTTTATTTTCGACTCCATTAAAGGATTTAATAATTAACATAATAAAATACTCAGAGATATTGGATGGTTGTAATTTTTATAGGCTTTCCATAAATATAAGTAAAATTGAATTTAATAAAAAATAAATTACTATCAGGAATCAATAAATGTATAATAGGATACTGTTGTATGTACAGAAAAAAAAACGGTGAATGATAAAAAAATAAAATAGCTTTTTATCTTCTATTCAGATTCTATTTCAGGCTCGGATAAGGAATACCACACAATAATACTAAATGCAAGCAGCACCGCCATGGTTTGCCATTGCTGGTATTGCCAGCTTTCCCTTACTATAGGTTCCCATTGTGCAGGTAAAGTGCCAGCCGTCCAATTCATCATTTGATCATGCAATGGATGAACAGCAAATTGTGCGATCAATAAACTACAGGCCAATAATATGGAAGCTACAATAAATCCAATGAATACCAACCTTTGTTTTTTATGTTGCAAGACAGAAATAATACAAAGTATGAGCGCTGACACTTGTAACCAGGGTAAAAAATTATACAAATCGCTGATTAATTTTTGCTGAATAGGCAAGTAAGCTGCAAAACTAAAATCGGAGGGATTCAAACCAATCCATATACCAATTAGTATCCCGGAAATAATGCCGGTAAGCAGGATATTAAAATAGCGAATAAGTTGCATTTTCTTTTTATTTTTTGGTTACTTTCTATGGTGCCGTACCGGGACTGTAATCTAATTTACCATCAATTATTTTAGCAGGGCTTGTATAGGGATGCTCTTCTGCTTTACCAACAGCCATAATATGCATCACTTTCCAGCCTTTTAATTTTAAATAATCAGATACTAAAGACCTATGGCATCGCCACCACACTGCTTCGGAACACATATATGCCACCCGTTTTTTTATTGCTATTTTTTCCAATTCTTTTATGGCATTATGAAAATCTGCTGTTTCCATATAATCTGCATAACCCCTAAAAGCCGCTAAACGCCAACCCATATTATTCGACACCGCCAATGCTTTTCTCCTGCCTCCCAGTTCACGTATGTGCAGGTACTCCATGCCACTTTCAGGAATGGCGACTTCCAAATTTTCTTTATTAAACTGTGGAAATTTCCGGGATCCCGGAAAACTTCGAATGTCCACTAACAATTCAATTGAAAATGATTTTAGCATTTTCACAAATTCATCCAATGGATGGGTAGAGTGGCCAATCGTATAAATTTCACGTTGCTTCATCTTTTGAATGATTTTAGAATGAGTTCGGTGGTTATTTTAAAATCAATTATCAAGATCAATATGCCAATAGGGAACGAATCCGGTCTTCCAGTTTTTCTGCATTGGGAAGCATTGCTTTTTCCAATCCCATATTCATTGGGACTGCCGGTAAGTTCAATGCACCTAACACATCTACAGGTGCATCTAAAAATTTAAAGCATGCTTTTGAAATCCTTCCTGCGAGGGCTTCAGCAAATGAATTGTTCTGTTGTTCTTCAGTAAGTACAATACATTTACCATGTTTCTTCACAGTTTCAAATAACAGTGTTTCATCTAAAGGAAATAAACTTCGTAAATCTATTACTTCAATATTACCATCAAATTTTCGGGCTGCTTCCAATGCCCAATATACACCCATACCATACGTAACGATACAACAACTTTCCCCCTCTTTTATTTTAACTTCTGTAGCACGGAGTTTTATGTTGGCTTTCCCTAGAGGTATGATATAATTTTCATCTGGTTCAATCGTTTTAGCAGCTTCTGTTCCCGGCACTTTACTCCAGTACAGGCCTTTATGTTCCAGCATTACCACCGGGTTTGGATCATAAAAAGCGGCTTTCATCAATCCTTTCATATCGGCAGCATTCGATGGATAAACGACTTTAATTCCTTTAACGGTAAGTAATGTGCTTTCTACACTCCCGCTATGATAAGGGCCTCCTCCTCCATAAGCTCCAATAGGAACCCGTATAAGCGTTTGCACCGGAAACTTACCACAAGTTAAGTAACCACTTTTCGAAATCTCTGTAACCAACTGATTCAATCCCGGGTAAATATAATCTGCAAACTGAACTTCTACAATCGGTTTTAATCCTACAGCGCTCATGCCAACTGTAGAACCAATAATATAAGCTTCCTGTATAGCAGTATTAAAAACCCGGTGATCACCAAACTGCTCCGCAAGTGTAGCAGCTTCTCTAAAAACGCCACCCAACCTGCGGCCTACATCCTGCCCATATAAAACGGCTTCAGGGTGCAATGCCATAATTTCCCGAATTGCAAATAGTGCAGCATCTACCATCAATACTTTTTCTTTATCCTTTGGCTCTCTCACACCTTTTTCTACCCTAACTGGGGTATCTGCAAATACAAATTGTTCTATATGTGCCGTATCCGGTTCAGGTGAAGCAACAGCTTTTTCAAAGTCTTTTAAAACTTGTAAACGTGTTTCATTCTCTATTGCATCTAATTCTGCTTGTGAAAAGCCATCACGCAAAAGTATTTCCTTTAGCTTAGGGAAAGGATCCCTTAACCCATGTTTCAGCAAGTCGTCTTCTGAACGATAAAATTCTTTTCTTACTCCACTGGTATGGTGACCCAGTAATGGTACCCTTGCATGCACCAGCCAGGGGCTGCGTTTTTCACGCACTTCCTGTATTATTTGTTTCATAGTGTTATAGCTGGCTTCAAAATCACTCCCATCAATGCTAATCCTTTCTATTCCTTTAAACCCTGAAATAAAATCGAAAGCATTGGAAGTCCTGGCTTCCTGCCTGCTTACGCTAATGCCCCATTCATTATCCTGCACCAGGTAGATGATGGGTAATTGATGCAAGGCTGCAAATTGAAATGCCTCACTTACTTCTCCTTCCGTAATACTGGCATCTCCTAAAGAGCATACTACTACGGGTAATTCACCTGATGAGCCTTTATGCAGTTGATCTGATCCTGTACGTTCCAAATATTTTATTCCCTGAGCAATGCCGGTGGTGGGGATTGCCTGCATACCGGTAGCGCTGCTTTGGTGTATCATGGTTGGCTTGCCGGGAAACCTTCCATTGGGATGGTTATAATATTCCCTGCCCCCGGTAAAAGGATCATCAGCTTTTGCCAATAATTGCAACATTAATTCATAAGGTGAAAAATCAAGGCCCAGCATGATGCTTTCATCCCGGTAATAAGGGCTTACAAAATCGCATGGTAATAAATTAAATGCGGTAGCCAGTTGTATGGCTTCGTGCCCCCGGCTTGTGCTATGAACATATTTACATATTTGCCGGTTGGCTTCATAGGTTTCTGCCATTGCTTTTGCCAGGCACATTTTCTCCCAGGCCCTTATATACATCTCTTTCGTTAATGCCATAATATTTTATGCAATCGGTATCAGGCAATACCTTACTCCATTAATAATTTAATTGTTGATCATTTAAAAATAACAAGTCGGCCATCACACAAGCTGCTACTGCTTCTAAAACAACAGGTACCCGCAAGGCAATGCAGAGGTCGTGCCTGCCTTTAATCGAAAATTCTTCGGGTTTATTGGTCACTACGTTTAAACTTGTTTGTTTTTTTGGTGTAGAAGATGTGGGCTTTACCACTACTTTAAAATTTACTTCATTTCCATTGGTAATACCACCTACTATACCACCTGCATGGTTACTGGTAGTTTTTCCTTCTTTATTTTCCAATGCATCATTGTGTTCGCTGCCAAACATTTTTGCTGCTGAAAAACCAGCGCCAAATTCAATTCCTTTGATAGCAGGGATAGAAAAAACCAGGTGGCTAATCAATGATTCTACTGAATTAAAAAAAGGTTCTCCCAATCCTATTGGCAGTCCGGTGATGTGGCAGGTAATAATTCCGCCTACACTATCTTTTGCATCAATTGCTTTTTGTAACCCTTTATCCATATCGGTTTCCCCGCCAATCTCAATAATATTTGATGAACAAATTATATTTCGTTTTGCCAGTATTTTTTTTGCTATTACGCCTGCTGCAACCAACGCCACAGTTAGCCTGCCACTAAAATGCCCGCCACCCCGGTAATCCTGCATTCCTTTATATTTTTTTTGGGCAACAAAGTCGGCATGACCCGGGCGTGGTATTTCCCGCTGCATTTCATAATCTTTGCTTCGGGTATTTGTATTTTCAAATATAATAGTAAGAGGAGCTCCGGTTGTTTTGTTATTAAACACGCCAGATAAAAATATGGGTACATCCGGTTCTGACCGGGGGGTCGTTCCTTTTAGGATTCCTCCTTTGCGCCTTTCCAAATCAGTTGTAAACATATCGGCATGTATATCCATACCTGTGGGGCAACCATCAATTATAATGCCTACTGCAGGGCCATGAGATTCGCCAAAAATATGCATCCGGAAAATGGTACCAAAGGTATTCAAAATAGCTACTTAAAATTTTTATGAATGTTGTAAAAATACATGAAATAATGTATCGGTTTTCAACATCCTTTTTAAGTTGGTAGTTTTAAATTAATTTATACTGGTAAACATTGCCCATACTACGATTAATTGTACACGTATTCTCCCTCTTTATTTACCATAATGATGGGAAGTTTTTTCTTGGTTTCAAAATAATCATATCCACGGCGGAGGTTGGCATTAAAATGCTGGAGATATGCATTATTCTGAATACTGGCATTGAGGAAGTCCAAAGATTTTTTTACTGAATATTTTACGGGAAATACATGTACGGGTATAAACTCCTGCCCGGCAGCTTTTACAGCCGATGCTAAAACAAATAATTCCTCTATTGGTGCATCACTTATTGGGATACAACCCGTGCTTACACAATTACCATGTATGTAAATAGCGCTACCGGGTCTGATGCTATCACTTAAAATGCGATCAGATGCATTGGGATAATTGAGACCGAGGGATAAATGATAAACACTGTTTGGATTAAATTCATTGATGTAATAAAATCCTTCAGGTACCTGGTAATCACCTTCCATACGTTTAGGCCCCATGGTGCCGCTTTGCATACACACTTTATAAGTCTTAAATAATTTATAAGGCTCATTTGTATTATTCTGTACCCATATTTCTAATTGGCGGTCGTATTTAAATGAACGGATATACAAGGAGGCAGGAGGCCAATTTAAATTTTGTCTTTCAAATTGCTTTTTTACTGAATCTTCTACTTTATTTAATGGATCCTGTGTTCGGGTAAAGAGTTTAAAATCCGGGGGGCGTTGTGCTGTGGATGTAATCGTAAAGAAAAATAGGATAATATTAATTATTATGCATTGACGCATAGGCATGATATAGAAAAATATTGGGGGTTACAAAACTTGAACGTGAAAATAATAAATAAAGTCTTTTCACAACGTTAAAATAAAAAATAAATTCATAAAAAAACCTTCGGTCAAGAAGGCTCTTTATTGAAATATATTTTTGTATTACCATTTATCAACTTCTTCATGTTGTATTCCACTACCGGCTCCGGGTTCTTCTTTGGGAAGTTCTTGCGCCCCGGCTAAAGGGGTTTCTGGTGCCGAAGAATTTGTAGGTGATTCTTCATGACCCTCGGCAGGCGTTGCTTCCATCGGAAGAGCTGGTGAATTTTGTTGCCCTTCGGCACCTTCTTCATAAGGTGTATCATGATTGAATGCATCAAAATCAAAATCGGGCATCAGGTCTGTTTTTACAAAATCTACTGCTTCGTTCAGGCCTTTTATAAACTTATTAAAATCTTCTTTGTATAAAAAAATCTTATGCCTGTCATATCCATCAGAATCAAAACGCTTACGGCTTTCTGTAATGGTTAAATAATAATCAGCACCACGGGTTTCTCTTACATCAAAAAAGTAAGTTCTGCGTTTCCCTGCTTTTATACGTTTGCTATAAACGCTTTCCATTTTTTTTTCGTTGTTTTCGTACGCCACTTTAAATTGTTTTTTTAAATTTTTAAACTTGCTTATACAGCCGGACAAAGATAAAATTGTTTTTTAAATCACAAAATTTATCACAGTAACTGTATTTTACACATCCTCACCAGGCTGTTGCTCCTGCTGGCGGTGATACATAGCTGCATAGAGGCCACCGGCTTTTAATAGTTCAGCATGAGTACCCTGTTCTGCAATACGCCCCTGTTCCATTACGATAACCCGGTCAAAATTAAAAAGTGAGAATATACGGTGGGTAATAATAATGGCAGTACGATCCTGCAAATATTGGTATAAATGGCCCAGTATCTCCTTTTCTGTTCGGGCATCTACGGCGCTTAAACAATCATCAAAAATAACCAGCTCGGGCTTTTTAATTAATGCCCTGGCAATACTTATTCTTTGTTTTTGGCCACCACTCAGGGTTACTCCCCGTTCTCCTACCAGTGTCTCAAAGCCATTGTCAAAATTTATGATATCGCTATAAATACCGGATTGCCGGGCAGCTTCAAATACTTCTTCATCGGTACCATCGGCTTTACCAAACAAAATATTATTTTTAATCGTATCACTAAATAAAAATACTTCCTGTGGCACAAAACTCACCTGGTTACGAAGTGAATGAAGTTTTATATCATCAACCTGCACATCATCATATCGTATAAAACCTTTGTCAGCATTATACATACGAAGCAATAATTTTGCAAAGGTTGATTTACCCGAACCGGTTCTTCCAACAACAGCAATTTTCTCACCTGGTAATATAGTAAGGTTCAAATCTTTTATTGCATGTATGCCGGTATTCTGATAGGTGAAATTTAAATTTTCAATTTTAATCTTGCCTGAGATAGCAATATCTTTTGCGCCTGGTGCATCTTTAATTTCGGTATCGGTGAGTAAAAACTCATTGATCCGTCTTTGTGAAGTAGCAGCACGTTGAGTCATACTGGCCGTCCAGCCAATGGCACTTACAGGAAATGTAAGCATTTGTATATACATCACAAATTCCGCTATTTTACCCACATCGGCACCCGGCACCCCATTTACCACATCTAAAGATCCTACCATAATGGTAATAAGGGTACTTAACCCAATTAATAATGCCATACTGGGAAAATAAATGGCTTCTGTTTTAGCGAGACTTAGTGCATTATCACGGTAAGTCTCACTATTTTGCTTAAAAAAACGAAACATCTGGTTTTCTTGCACAAATGATTTTATAACCCTTATACCGGAATAAGATTCCTGGGCATTGGTAGTAAGGTTGCTTAACATTACCTGGATACGTTCACTTTTTTTATTAATGATTGTATTTACATAATAAATAGCTATCGCCAGTACGGGCAATGGGCAAAGTGACACCAATGTGAGTTTTACATCTGACCGCAACATAAAGAACAGGCTGAAACCAATTACAGCGGCCAGGTTTATAAAGTACATGATGGCAGGGCCTGTGTACATCCTTACCCTGCTTACATCTTCTGATATCCTGTTCATAAGGTCCCCGGTACTGTGTTGCTTATAAAAAGTATTATCTAACTTTTGATAATGTGCAAAAATTTGATTCTTCTGGTCAAATTCAATCAACCGGCTCATTACAATGATGGTTTGCCGCATTAAAAACATAAAGAAGCCACTTATCAATGCCAGGCCAATGAGGGTAAGGCCTGTAGCCAGGATTTTTTGATGAAAAGACAATCCACCCATCCAATCAATAATATAGCGCACAATAAAATTATAGCCAGAATTACCCACATGTGGCGCCATTGCCGAGCCGGGTTTTAAGGCCGCTATCACACTATTAATGATATACCCGGTAAGTTGTGGGGAAAGTATTCTAAAATAATTGGTAAGAACCACAAAAAATATCCCAAAGAAAAACCGCCTGCGGTACTTCCAAAAAAAACGATTAAGCGTAAACAGATGAGACATCTTTACAAAATTACGTATTTGTTAGCTGAGCATTGTGCATAACACGTAATTAATCAATTAAAACCAATGTAAAACCCTATTTTAAACATACAAAAAATTGTAAAAGAATTACATTAAAAATGAGTCGTTTATTGCCACATAAACCAAATACTAAAATTTTGAAAATGAAATAGAATTACTATGCCAGTTTTTTTACCAACTCTATATAACGTTGCATGGCTTCGTTTGCCGGTAATCCTTTAAGTGAAACCCAGGCTTCATATTTGGCTTTTGCAACAAAATCAAAAGGATTAGACGGCTTTTCATCTGTTGCATCCCCTGCAGTTGCTTGTTTATATAAGGAATACAATTGTAGTAACGTGTCGTTACTTGGTTTTTGAGAAAGAGATTTACTTGCAGCAGCAGCCGCTTCAAACTGTTCTTGTAGGGTAGTAACCATGCGATTATTTCTTTTTTTATCTGTTTTGTAAATATATAGATAAACTGATTTTAAAATTTCAACAATTTTTAAAAGTGGAAAACTTATAAATTAAGAAACAAACTATATATGATCCAGGGCAAAAACCTATATTTTAACTTACAGCATTATAATCTTTATAAAACCATTAGAATACAGTGTCAGTATGGTTTTTATTACTTTTTGATTATGCTTAACAGTTCACTTTTACATCAAAATATCGTATTTTTACGATGTTTACTATCGTATCTGTTCTATGAAAACTACGATTGATTTGGTGTGAGAACAGTAATTATGTTATACTTAAAATTGAGCAATCTTGCTCTTGCTTACACTTATATTTAGCCCCATCTTTGTGTTATGAAGTTGATTGATAGCGATTAAATATCAATCATTGTCCAAAGATCCTGATAAAGCCAAAAGCTTAAAAAGCAGAAAGAAAAAGCGTCCAATATCCAATTAAGGAAGGCCTTAAAATTCAATATCAGTCAACTTCTATTTTCTTTGACATTAGGAACATTCACTATAAAATCCTTTCGAGAAACCAATATCTAAGCTTATGCCTTAAAAGGCGATGATAGCAAAAGTTACAGTACTTTAAAAACTGAACCAATATCCTGAAAAACAAAGTTACAGTACTTTAAAAACTGAAAATATCCAGAAGAACCAAAGTTGCAGTACTTTAAAAACTGAGAATATCCAGAAAAACCAAAGTTACAGTACTTTAAAAACTGACCAGATCCTGAAAAACCAAACCAATTATCCTAAGATGCCTATGCAGGTATGATACCGTGCGATGATGGCGAAAGACCGATCACTGAAACCAGGAACATAATTTTTACGATATGAGACCCCCTCAGAAGTAAACAATACCTGAGAAACCACAGTGTAAAGCTTAAAAAGATGACTTCCACAGACTGACAGCATAATGCGACTTCTGTGGAAGTTTTTTATTTTTATGTATTTGGTAACTTTGTTTATGCTATTAACCTCACCCATTCTTCCTTATTCACCTAAAAAAATAATTTCATTAGTACCTTCTCAAACAGAACTGCTCCATTATCTGGGATTTGATAAAGAAGTAATTGGTATTACTAAATTCTGTGTTCATCCCACTCATTGGTTCAATACTAAACAAAGAATTGGCGGAACTAAAAACCTGCATATTTCAGCAATTGAATTGCTGGGACCCGATTTGATAATCGCCAATAAAGAAGAAAATACAAAAGAACAAATAGAACACCTGGCTTCAAAATTTCCGGTATGGCTTACAGAAGTAAATAATTTACAGGATGCACATCAAATGATATTAGATATTGGTCAACTTACCCATACTGCCTCAAAAGCCACACAACTAAGTTCAGATATAAAATTTCAATTTCAAAAATTCAAGCAAAACCGTACAAACGATACCATCCCGGTAGTATATTTTATATGGAAAGATCCATATATGGTAGCCGCTTCGCATACATTTATCAACAATATGCTGGAAGAAGCCGGGTTTATCAATGCATTTAAATTATTGGAGCGTTACCCGCAGGTAAGTATTCAAGATATAAAATCATCCGGATGCCATATCGGTTTACTTTCATCGGAGCCCTACCCTTTTAAAGAAAAACATATTTTGGAACTTCAAACTCTTTTACCCGGAATTAAATTCATTCTTACTGATGGTGAAATATTCAGTTGGTATGGCAGCCGCTTGCTTAAAGCGCCAGAATACTTTAGCCAACTTCACCAAAAAATAAGTGAAGGGTAAAAAGCTTTCTTTATAAACTTCACTTTCTTACATTTGTAAAAAACTAACAACATCATGGCGGTAGATAAGATTGTAAAATTATTAGGCAAAGATGCCAACAGTTTATTAAACCATAAATGCAAAGGCATAACCAAAGATCAAATTATGCTTCCTTCTCCCAATCATGTAGAAGAAAGCTGGATCAACAGTAACCGTAGCAACCAAACCCTTTGCAGCTTGCAAAAAATGCTGGATCATGGCAGGCTTGCTGGTACCGGATATGTATCTATATTACCCGTTGACCAGGGTATAGAACATAGCGCCGGTGCTTCTTTTGCACCCAATCCCATTTATTTTGATCCAAAAAATATTGTAGAACTTGCTATTCAGGGAGGTTGTAATGCCGTAGCATCAACCTATGGAGTTCTTGGTAGCGTAAGCCGAAAATATGCCCATCGTATTCCTATGATGGTAAAAATTAATCACAATGAATTCTTAAGCTATCCCAATAAATTTGACCAGGTGATGTTTGGCCAAATTAAAGATGCCTGGAATATGGGAGCAGTTGCCGTGGGCGCTACCATATATTGGGGAAGCGATGCCAGTACCCGCCAATTACAAGAAGTGGCTACCGCTTTTTCGATAGCGCATGAATTGGGTATGGCTACTGTTTTATGGTGTTACTTGCGTAATAATGCTTTTAAAGTAGATAATGTAGATTATCATACTGCATCGGATCTTACCGGGCAGGCAAACCATTTAGGAGTAACATTACAGGCAGATATCATTAAACAAAAATTACCTACAAACAATGCTGGTTATTTAGCAACCAAACATGGCAAAACTTCACCCTTAGTGTATGATAAATTAACTACCAATCACCCGATAGATTTAACCCGTTACCAGGTTGCAAACTGCTATATGGGCAGGGTTGGCTTAATTAATAGTGGTGGAGAAAGTAAAGGTGCATCCGATTTGGCAGATGCAGTAAAAACAGCGGTAATCAATAAAAGAGCAGGCGGTATGGGTTTGATCAGTGGACGGAAGGCTTTTCAACGTCCAATGAAGGAAGGAATCGCTTTACTGAACAGTATCCAGGATGTATATCTCGATAAAAAAATTACAATCGCATAATTAAATGGGTTTTCACTTACATCAACTGCGGCATACAATACCACAATTAAATTCTTTGTAAATTTATACAATGAAGAAAGAAGAAGACTTTGATGTGAACCTGTCCGGCGAACCCGGATCTCCGGAAATGGAAGCAAAAGCAAGTTGGTTTAAAAGAATAAAAAAGGGTATCCTTACTTCTACCAGGGATAAAAAAGATGCTCCTGAAGGATTGTGGACAAAATGCCCGGAATGCAAATACACATGCACGGTAAGTGAACTGGCAGAAAATAAATATGTATGCCCGCAATGTAATTATCATCACCGGGTGGGCAGCGATCAGTATTTTGAAATTTTATTTGATAATGGGAGCTATAAAGAACTTTTCTCAAACATACGATCTAAAGATTTTTTGCATTTTGTAGATTTAAAACCTTACGCACAAAGGCTGGAAGAAACTTATGCCAAAACCGGCATGAACGATTCTATTACGGTAGCCCATGGCCAGGTAAATGGCCAGGATTTAGTGGTGGCCAGTATGGATTTTGAATTTATTGGGGGTAGCCTTGGTAGCGTGATGGGAGAACGTATTTCAAAAGCATGCGACTATTGCATTGAGCATCGTATCCCTTTTATGATCATCAACAAAAGCGGCGGGGCCCGTATGATGGAAAGCGCATTTTCATTAATGCAATTAGCTAAAACTTCGGCACGCCTCTCTTTATTAAGTGAAGCTAAATTACCCTACATCTCACTTTGTACTGACCCCACTTTTGGTGGCACCACAGCCTCATTTGCCATGCTGGGAGATATTATTTGCAGCGAACCGGGCGCCCTCATCGGATTTGCCGGCCCCAGAGTGATAAAAGAAACCATCAAAAAAGATCTTCCCGATGGATTTCAGCGAAGCGAATTCTTACTTGAACATGGCTTTATGGATTTTATTATTAATCGTAAAGAGCTGAAAAACAAGATATCGGAGCTTTTAATTCTATTTAAATCTTAATTCTAATATTTGTTAAAAGTTGTAGTATAAAAGCTACAACTTTTTTGTTTGTTTTATAAGCAATATTTGAGGCTGTACACAAACTAATATCCCTGCTTTATACGTTATGTTTGGTAATTGACAATGAAAAACCAATAACTATGTTCAAGCAACCTATTAGAATTACCATAGGCATTTTTATGCTTATTTTTTCGCTAAACAGTTTCGCACAGGTACAAAGAGCTGTGTACACTTCCATGACGCCTATTTCAAATGGGTATTATGAATATTTACCACAAGGCTATACAAACAGCCCCAATGAAAAATTTCCTTTACTCATATTTGTACATGGGTTGGGAGAATGTGGCAATGGAACTACTGAACTATCTAAAGTGTTGACCAATGGTACTCCCCGGTTAATTAACCAGGGAACATTTCCCACATCATTTACTTCGGGTGGACAAACTTTTAAGTTCATCATACTTTCACCACAATTTACTGGCTGGCCGGGATATGCACAGATCTATGATATCTTAAACTATGCAGTTACTCATTACAAAGTAGATATTGACCGGATATATCTTACGGGCTTAAGTATGGGCGGCGGCTGTGTTTGGGAATATTCAGGATTTAGTAAAGCATTTGCTGAAAGAGTGGCTGCTATCGTACCAGTATGTGGTGCTT
The DNA here is from genome assembly GCA_016710595.1 of Niastella sp. Lineage (GTDB taxonomy): Bacteria > Bacteroidota > Bacteroidia > Chitinophagales > Chitinophagaceae > Ferruginibacter. The sequence goes on along the minus strand of JADJVM010000008.1, from coordinate 174,799 downwards.
CAGGATCTACACAAGAGCGAATTAATAATATGGCAGATGCCAATTTACCGGTCTGGGCGACTCACAATAATACGGATCCCACCGTGAATGTAATTTTTACCAGCCAATATGTAGATGGGATGAATAATTCTGCACATCCACCAACTCCATTAGCTAAAAAATCAATTTTTTATGATATCAATGGGCATGATGCCTGGAGCCGTACTTATGATCCCAACTACCGGGAAAATGGGATGAATGTATATGAATGGATGCTTAGTTATAAAAGAAATTTTAGCGCATTACCGGTTACCGGTTTACAATTTTCTGCAACTAAAAAAACAAATGCATCTGCATTATTAAATTGGAGTACTTACAGCGAAATAAATAATAAAGGATTTTATATTGAGCGAAGCAGCAATGGAACACAGTTTACCAGCATTGGATTTGTGCCTGCAGTAAGCGCCAATAATAATGGGGCCTCTTATCAATTTACTGACGAACAAGTGGCTCGGGGCAATAATTATTATCGCATCAGGCAGGTAGATTTAAATGGAAGAACAAGCCTAAGCGAAAGCCGGCTGCTCAATTTTGAAATTAAAACAGCAATAGCTGTATTTCCCAATCCTGCCGTAGATATCGTACAAATAGATTTAGGTTACACAGCACCTGGTTGTACAATTGAAATCATAAATGCTACAGGCCAGCGATTGAAGCAATTCATGTATAAAAAACAAAGTTCAATGAAACTGAATGTAGCTTCATTGCCGGCAGGCATTTACAGCTTACGCATTACCAGCGATGGGAATACCGAAACAAGGCAGCTAAAAATAAACTAACCCCCAAAAATTTTCCTTTAAAAGCAGTAAGTCGTTGCTAAGGAAAAACACCTCTCATATGGAATGATGATAGACAATTAAAAAGGCTCATTTTCATGAGCCTTTTTTTTATTGCTAAAATTTATTTAAACGGCAAAGCTACTTCCGCAACCACAAGTTGTGCTCGCATTGGGATTTCTAAAAGTAAAACCACGGGAATTTAAACCTCCCTGCCAGTCTATTTCCATCCCTTGCAGGTACATGCCATGTGTTTTTTCCATGATGCAGGGAACCCCGGATACTTCAAAGCTTTCATCTGTTTCGTTTGCTGCATCAAAATTCAAAAGGTAACTCATACCACTGCATCCCCCACCCTTTACGCCAATTCTTAATTTATGGTCTTTATTAAAATCTTCAGCAGCCATAATACGCTTAAGCTCCTGGATAGCCGAAGGAGTAAAACTTACCGGTGATTGTATCGTAACTTCCATAACTTCTTTTTTACAAAATTACATTGAATTTTAAAAATCACAGGTCATTAACCTTACGAAAGCAGGAAATAGTTACCATAAGATGACTATTTTTGCCTAATCATTAACAGAAAATAATGCTATTACTACTTACTAATTTCGAAATCACACTGGTGGTTGCCCTCTTTATTATTCTTGCGTTTAGCGCATTGATTATTTATGAATTAAACGGAATAAAAAAACGGTTACAGAATGAAAATAAAACCGAAAAAGAAGCTTTTAATTTAAAACTACAGGCGCTGGAAAGGCTTACTTTATTTGTTGATAGAAATGGGCTTCAAAACCTGGTAAGCCGGTCAGCATTACACGGGTTATCGGCCGCCCAATTTCATCATACATTAAATGAAACCATCCGTGCCGAATATGATTATAATATCAGCCAGCAAATTTATATCAGCACAGAAATGTGGAATGCCATTACCCGGTTGAAAGATCAAAATATATTTATCATCAACCAACTGGCAGCTCCCCTGCCTCATAATGCCATGGCGATTGATTTGAGTAAACGGATATTAGAATACAGTATGCAGGAAAATGCCGAATTAAATATTGTGGTTTTGGATGCATTGAGGTATGAGGCAAAAAAAATATTAGAATAAAACATGAGCGAAAAAAAAATTAAGAATAGTTCTGGTATCCAAATAAAAGAAGTTTACCGTAGTTCCGATGTTACAGGTGTACCAGCCAGTGACCCGGGTATCTATCCATTTACCAGGGGTGTTCAGCAAAGCATGTACCGTGGTAAACTCTGGACGATGCGGCAATATGCAGGATTTTCAACAGCCGAAGAAAGTAATAAGCGGTATCATTATTTATTAAGCCAGGGTGTAAGCGGCCTAAGTGTTGCATTTGATTTACCCACCCAAATTGGTTATGATAGCGACCATCCCTTAGCAGAAGGCGAAGTAGGTAAAGTAGGTGTAGCAATAGATAGCCTGGAAGATATGGAACTGCTTTTTAAAGATATTCGTTTAGAAGAAGTATCAACCAGCATGACCATTAATGCGACAGGTTTTATTTTATTGGCATTCTATGTAGCACTGGCAAAAAAACAAGGAGCCGATTTAAAAAAGATTGCCGGTACCATACAAAATGATATTTTAAAAGAATATGCGGCAAGGGGAACTTACATTTATCCGCCTCGCCCCTCTATGCGCATTATCACCGATATTTTTGAATGGTGCAGTAAAGAATTACCTAAATGGAATACCATTTCAATATCAGGGTACCATATCCGGGAAGCCGGCAGTACAGCAGTACAGGAAATTGCATTCACCCTAAGCAATGGAAAAGCTTATGTGAAAGCTGCATTAGAAAAAGGGTTAGATATAAATGTTTTTGCAAAAAGACTTTCTTTTTTCTTTAATTCACACAACAATTTATTTGAAGAGATAGCTAAATTTAGAGCCGCCCGGCAGATGTGGGCAAAAATGATGAAAGACATGGGAGCAACAGATGATAAGGCCATGATGCTTCGTTTTCATACCCAAACCGGGGGTAGCACCCTTACCGCACAGCAACCATTGAATAACATAAGCCGGGTAACCATACAAACGCTGGCCGCCGTATTGGGCGGTACCCAATCTTTACATACAAATGGCTATGATGAAGCACTTAACCTGCCTACAGAAGAAGCCGCAAGAATTGCATTAAGAACCCAACAAATTGTGGCTTACGAAAGTGGCGTGCCAGATACTGCAGATCCATTAGCAGGCAGTTACTATGTAGAATGGCTGACCGCCCAGGTGGAAAAAGATGCCTGGGATCAAATTGAAAAAATAGATCAATTGGGAGGAAGTGTGGCTGCAATAGAACAGGGTTATATGCAACAAGCTATTGCTGATAGCGCTTATAAAGTGCAACAACAAATTGAATCAGGAGAACAAATAAGCGTGGGTGTAAATAAATTTCAGGTTGATGAACTTTTTCATGCGCCTGAATTTAAAATAGATGAAAGCATTAGAAAAATTCAATCTGATAAGATTGTAAAATTAAAAACAAATCGTAATAATGAGATAGCCATCAAATGCCTGCAAGAAATAAAAGAAGCTGCATTATCTGCCACCAACTTAATGCCGCCCGTAATAAAAGCAGTTGAAAATAACTGTACCCTTGGTGAAATTGCCGATACCCTTAGATCGGTTTTTGGGGAATATAAATAAGAAGATCAGACGAAATTGATATTCTGTTATTCAATATTATCTCCACTCCATGCATTGTATAAAAGATCGAAAAATGTATTCTCTTCTTTTGTTATTTTGCCATCAGCTTTTATAAGGTCCATCGCAAAATGTAATAAACGAAGCCTGTCAGCAGCGGTTGAATCACTATAGAATACTTCCATTTGTTTTTGAAAATAAACCGGGTAATCAGTCTCGGGTAATGCACTTATTTTTTGCATACAATGGTCCAGGTCGCCTTTTTTATCAAAATTTTCTTCCAGCCATTTTCGTACTACCATATCTTCAGCCACATTGAGCTTGTGATCTACATTGGTTAAAATCATTAAAAGTGAATAACCGGCCTCCTGTTTTTTCATACCGTTTTTTGTACAATATATCATTAAAATTTTATTTTCGCTAAGGATTTTTCTTGGCTATTATATTTTAAATCCATAGCCCCCTATGGCTTCCATTAAGTATTTCAAATAGAAACTACGACCTGCCTAAAATGGTAAAAATGAAAATAAATTATCTTGGTTAAAAATTGTATTTTCACTTTTATTAAGAATAATATTTAAACCCAGTTTATTTTGATAAAATATATACCTATCCTCTTCCTTTCCTTTTGTAGTTATCATCTAATAGCACAAAATAACCAACAGGTAACTCCTGCTCCTGCTTTTACTCAAAACCAAACGGGTGTTTTTCATTTTGACAAAAAAACCGGGATAGTATCAGCAGGAAAAAATTATGACAAAGAAGCGCTTTTATTCAACGATTTGCTTCAGCAATTTTACGGTTACCGTTTACCCATTTCTAAAAATGCTTCTAAATTCTCATCAAACTCCAATAAAATTATCCTTCAATTTAATGCTACCATTAAAGATGAAGGCGCTTATGAGCTACAAGTAGCAGATCATTCCATTTTAATAAGTTCAGGAAACAGCACCGGTATTTTTTATGGCCTGCAAACATTATTACAACTGCTTCCGCCAGAAAAAATGGATGCCTGCGATATCGCCGGGATTCTCATTAAAGACAAACCCCGTTTTGCCTACCGTGGCATGCACCTGGATGTTGCCCGGCATTTTTCATCAGCTGCTTTTGTGAAAAAATATATTGATTACTTAGCCATGCATAAGTACAATAATTTTCATTGGCATTTAACCGATGACCAGGGCTGGCGTATTGAAATTAAAAAATACCCATTGCTCACTTCGGTAGGTGGTTGCCGTGCAGAAACCCTGGTAGGCCGCTATGGTAGCGACTTATACGATAACACCCCCTACTGTGGATTTTATACCCAACAACAAATTAAAGAAATAGTAGCTTATGCAACAGCACGCCATATAAATGTAATACCAGAAATAGAAATGCCCGGACATGCCATGGCTGCATTGGCCAGTTACCCATATCTCGGTTGCACCAAAGGCCCTTATAAAACATTTGAAACCTGGGGCGTAATAGAAGATGTTTTTTGTGCAGGAAACGATAGTACCTTTCATTTTTTAGAAGATGTATTAACCGAAGTGATGGCATTATTCCCATCTAAATACATACACATTGGTGGCGATGAATGCCCCAAAGAAAGATGGAAACATTGTGTGCAATGCCAAAAGAGAATTAAAGACAATCACCTGAAAGATGAGTTTGCATTACAAAGCTATTTTATACAGCGTATAGAAAAATTCATAAACAAAAATGGAAGGTCCATTATTGGTTGGGATGAAATTTTAGAAGGCGGCCTTGCTCCCAATGCTACTGTAATGAGCTGGCGTGGCGAACAAGGCGGCATTGAAGCAGCAAAACAAAAACACAATGTAATTATGACACCCGGTGAATGGTGCTATTTTGATCATAGCCAATCGCTGAATGAAGACAGTATAACGATTGGAGGCTACGTTCCTTTAGAAAAAGTGTATGGATATGAACCTATTCCGGCAAGTTTAAAACCAGATGAAATACATTACATATTAGGTGCGCAGGCAAATTTGTGGACTGAGTATATTACGAATCCTAAGAAAATTGAATACATGATATTCCCCCGAATGACTGCATTGAGTGAAGTATTATGGAGCCCTAAAGCATCCAGGAACTGGGATAGTTTTGAAGACCGAATCCCACAATTAATGAAAAGATACAAATTATGGGGTGCAAACTACAGCAATGCTTTCTACGACTTGCAGGCAAAAGTTGTTCCGTTACCACATTATAAAATTGGATGGTACCTTTCTACCAAAAGTAAAAACGATAAAATTATAATTGCCAATAGCGAAAGCCTAACTTCTGCTTACGAATATACAGAACCTGTTGAAATAAAAACATCAGGCTTATGGCAGGCTGCCTTACAGGATGAAAATAAAAAAATAGTAAGCAATTGGGTGAAGCAACAATTCTTGCTAAATAAAGCATCCGGTAAACCAGTTACACTCACTTATCCTCCGGCGGGTAAATATGCCGGTAGTGGTGGTTTTAGTTTGGTAGATGGGGTTGTAAATACAATGGGCATGAGCAAGTCATCCCAATTTTTAGGATTCAATGGTAGCGATATGGAAGCCATTGTGGATCTGGGAGAAAAAACAGTTTTTCAATCTATCAATTTACATGCGTTTGCACAGCCTGCCAGTTGGATTTACCCTGCCACACAGGTAACATTTTACAGCAGCGATGATGGAGTTTCTTTTACTGAATTAGCAACAGTAAGTTTACCCGATGCAAAAAGAAATCATATTTTTCAATATCAAAAACCCGGTATTGCCCAGTTTATAAAAATTAAGGCAGATGCCTTGAAAGTAATTCCTTCAGGGCTTCCCGGCGCTGGCTATAAACCCTGGATATTCTTTGATGAAATTGAAATAAATTAATAACCACAATCAACATTCATAAAAAAAGGCAATGATAAAAGAAATAGATTTTACTGACTCATTAGAAAAAATACCGGTAAAAATTTTTCCATCTCCTAAAGAGGGTTCTGTATTTGTAGCAAATAAAATTGCTGCGCTCATACGCAAAAAAAATGCAGAAGGAAAGAAATGCGTTATTGGGTTAGCTACAGGATCTACCCCCAAAAGTTTATATGCCGAGTTGGTACGTATGCATCAGGAAGAAGGGCTCAGTTTTAAAGAAGTGATCACTTTTAACTTAGATCAATATTACCCTATGAGTAAAGATGCTTTGCAGAGCTATCATTATTTTATGCGTAAATATTTATTTGAGCATACTGATATTGATCCTAAAAATTATCACCTGCCAGATGGCACGTTGCCAAAAGAAAAGGTAAAAGAACATGCTTTGCAGTATGAAAAACAAATAGAAGATGCTGGTGGCTTAGATTTACAAATTTTAGGGATTGGTGTAAACGGCCATATTGGATTTAATGAACCGGGCAGCAGCATTTTTAGCAAAACCCGTTTGGTTACCCTGGATAATAGTACACGCCAGGCAAATAGTTTTGAATTTGGGAATATGAACCAGGTGCCCCGTATGGCCATCACCATGGGCATTCATACCATTTTAAAATCAAAAGAAATTATTTTAATGGCCTGGGGCCAAAATAAAGCGCCGGTTATTAAAAAAGCGGTGGAAGATGATGATACCGATGAAATACCTGCCTCTTTATTGCAGCATCATGACGACTGTTGTTTTGTGATAGATGAAACTGCTGCCAGCGAACTTACCCGCTTTAAATCGCCCTGGCTTACCGGTGAATGTGAGTGGACAGAAAAGATGATTAAGAAGGCTGTGATCAATTTGGCGCTAAAATTAAAAAAACCGGTACTTAGCCTTACCAATTTTGATTATAATGATAATGGGTTAAATGATCTTATCACTGAGAAGGGAGATGCTTATGAAATAAACTTACAGGTTTTTTATTTATTAAGAGACAGTATTACAGGCTGGCCCGGTGGCAAGCCTACTGATTCCCGATCATCGCACCCCGAAAGAAATACACCCTTTCCAAAACGGTGCATTATCTTTTCCCCCCATCCCGATGATGATATTATAAGTATGGGTGGTACGTTTATGCGATTACATAACCAGGGGCATGATGTACATGTGGCATATCAAACCAGTGGTAATATCGCCGTTACAGATGAATTTGCAACCCGTTTCTTAAATTTTGCTGTAGGCTTTGAACAGCTCTTTGATATTGATGATAGCAAAAGCAAAAAAATATTAGCAGAAGCCCATGATTACCTGGCAAAAAAACAAACCAGTGAAAAAGATACCGAAGAAATAAGGGCAATCAAAGGCCTGATACGCCAATGCGAAGCCAGGGCCACATGTAAATATGTAGGCATAAAGGATGAGAATATACATTTTCAAAATCTACCCTTTTATGAAACCGGCACCATTGAGAAAAATCCGATGGGAGAAGCCGACGTCATAAAAACAATGGAATTGTTGCAGGAAATAAAACCACATATTATTTATTGTGCCGGTGATTTTGCCGATCCGCATGGTACCCATAAAGTTTGTTTTGATGTTGTATTGACGGCGTTAGAGAGATTAAAATCAGCCGGCGAACCTTGGTTAAAAGATTGTTGGCTCTGGCTGTATAAAGGAGCATGGCAGGAATGGGATATTACCGAAATACAAATGGCAGTACCGATGAGTCCCGACCAGGTATTACAAAAAAGGAATGGGATATTTATCCACCAGTCACAAAAAGATACCGTTCCCTTTCAAGGTAGCGATGACAGGGAGTTTTGGCAACGTGCCGAGGCAAGAAATAGTAATACGGCCCAACTTTATGCACAACTGGGCCTTACACAATATGCTGCTATGGAGGCGTTTGTACGATGGATCTATTAATTTATTGTGTAAAGTAGGTTATAGATTTGTTAAAAACTTACTTTTTTTAATTAACTTTAAGGCCTGTTTTTTCAAGCTTATAATTTTAATAAATGCGTAAAATTTTACTCCTGATTTTTTGCGTGGCTGGGTTTCAGTTTACCCAGGCACAATCACTATCTTATAACTGTGCCAAGGATACTGTATTGGGTTGTGGTATTAATTGTTTCAACATCACAGAACGAATTCCCGATATTAAAGATTTAACATCTAACTATGTTGTAAAAAATATAAGTAGCGAAGTTGGTGCTTGTTACCCCATTGTTTCACCCGCCGATCCTGGTCCCTCAACCAATTTAATAATTGATGACCGATACTCCTCTGTATTAACGCTTCCATTTTCTTTTCCATTTTATCAAACACCCTACAGTTCTGTAGTGGCTAGTACAAATGGACTGATCTCATTTAATGTTGCCCTAACTGGAGGATTTAGTCATTGGCAGAATTACGGAAATTTACCAAACAACCAATATGATGGAGCAATTGTAATGGGTCCCTATCATGATCTGTATCCTGTTAATTTAGCAACACTTTCTCCTACGGCACAAATCAAATATCAAACATTTGGTACAGCCCCAAATAGAAAATGGATTCTTAGTTTTTATAAAGTGCCCTTATTTGATTGTACTAGTTTAATTGAAAATACTCATCAAATTATTTTACACGAATCTTCAGGTATTATCGAAGTGGATATCAGGGATATGCAAATTTGCAATACCTGGCCAACAGGTACGCCGGGTGTTTCGATGATAGGTATCCAGGATATTACAAAGACCAAATCCGTGATGGCTCCCGGACGTACAATGACAGACCCACCCTGGGGCAGTATTGGAATGAATGAGATTTGGAGATTTATTCCATCTGGAGGAAATTCATTATACCAGAAGGTAGAATTATTAGATGGAACAGGTTCAGTGATTGCAACAGGTGATACCGTTAGAGTAGATGCATCAACTTTTGAAGTAGCCTTTAATAATATTTGCCCTACCAATGCCACAGAAACTTATGTTGTTAAAACAACTTATAGAAAAATAGATGATCCTAATGGTACTTTTTACAGTTTAGATACTATAAATGTTACTAAAAATGCGATGCCTGTAAATGCTAGTAGTACAGCAACTACCTGTGGATCCAATTCAGGTACTATTACTGTTACTGCTGGTAGTGGAACACCACCGCTTACATATACATTACAACCGGGAAATATTAGTAATAATACAGGAATTTTTACAGGGCTTGCTAATGGAACTTATACTATTACCGTAGTTGATGCAACGGGTACCTGCAGTAATTCTATCCAGGCTACAGTAGCGCTTATTAATAGTCTTACATCAAACGAGTCACATAGCAATGCAAGTTGCCCGGGTGTTGCAAATGGATCCATTACGATTACACCTACGAATGGGGTACCTCCCTATCTTTATTCGGCCAATGGCGGACCCTTTCAGCCTTCTAATATTTTCACCAATCTATTGCCCGGTAATTATACCATAACTTTTACTGATGCAGGAGGTTGTGCAGGAACAAAAACTGTTACCATAAGTCCGGGAACAAATATTAATGCTTCTGCTACAAGCACAGGTACTTCTTGCAGTGGTGCTCATGATGGTACCATTACTGTCACTCCCGGAAGTGGCGGAATTGGGCCTTTCACTTTTTCTATAGATGGATTACCAGCTCAAGTAAGTAATGTTTTTACCGGGGTAACTAATGGTAGCCATATTATTACTGTGATTGATTCCAGGGGTTGTACGGTTAATATTACCGTTACCGTCAGTTCAGGAGCCGGCTTAACCGGAAGTATCGCTCAAACTCCTATCAGTTGCCCGGGCAATGCAGATGGAACAGTTACACTAACTCCGCTCACTGGCGTACCCCCCTATTCTTATAATATTGATGGCGGCCTTTTTCAGCCATCTAATGTATTCACCGGTTTAACCAGTGGTGTACATACTGTTATTTTCAAAGATAATAATGGTTGCCAGGGCACAAGGTCAATTACTGTTGGCGGAGGATCCGGGCCATCAGGTACTCAGACTCATACAAATACCACTTGTAATGGTGCAACCGATGGTACGATTACTATAACACCTTCCGCTCCGGGTAGTTATACATATATACTAAACCCCGGCGCTATTACCCAGGCTAGTAACATATTTACGGGCTTAGCAGCAGGCACATACTCCGTAACATTCACTTCCGGTGCCGGTTGCTCTGGCACGCTTACAAATATTATTATTTCGGTCGGCGGTTCATTAAGTGGAACCAGCAGTACAGTTGCCACAAGCTGTTCGGGTGCTGCAGATGGAACCATTACCATAACGCCAACCATTCCGGGCCCGCATACTTATGTGTTAACCGGCCCGGGAGGCCCTTATACACAAACTACTGCTACATTTACCGGTCTGGCAGCAGGCACTTATGCGGCAACATTTACCAATGCAACAGGTTGTAGTGGAAATTTGAATAACCTGGTAGTTTCAGCCGGATCCTCTCTATCCGGAAGTCAAACACATTCAGGTACTACTTGCCAGGGTGCATCAGATGGTAGCATTACCATCACACCAGCAGTTGCTGGCACATATACTTACGTATTAACAGGACCCGGCGGTCCATATACTCAGTCAAATGGAACATTTACCGGTTTAGCTCAGGGAACATATTCTGCTACATTTACAAATGCAAGTACATGTAGTGGCACCATCAATAACATAATAATTTCTGCAGGGCCTGCCATTACTGGAACCGCATCATCTACTGCTACCAGTTGTTCGGGTGCTTCAGATGGAACCCTTACCATTACAGCATCCGTACCGGGAACTTATACTTATATACTGAACCCCGGTGCCATTACTCAAACCAATCCAGTATTTACAGGATTGGCCGCAGGAACTTATTCCGTTAGTTTTTCTAATAGTCTGGGATGTTCTGCAACGGTAAATAATATAATTATATCAGCCGGTGCTTCTTTAACCGGTACTGCCAGTCCCGGTATTCCAACCTGCCAGGGTGCATCTGATGGCAGCATCGGCATTACGCCTACCGTTGCAGGTACATATACTTATACTTTAAACCCCGGTGCCATAACCCAAAGTAATGGAATGTTTACAGGCCTCACAGCCGGAACCTATTCGGTTACCTTTTCAAATAGCTTTGGTTGCAGTGGTACACTTAATAATATTGTAGTTCCGGCCGGCCCGTTGGCTACCGCCTCTCCTACAATTGTTGGCACTACTTGCCAGGGAGCAAGTGATGGAACCATTACACTTAGCCCGGCCATTGCAGGAACTTATACTTATACTTTAAACCCCGGGGCTATCACCCAAACAAATCCTTTATTTACAGGATTAACTGCGGGAACTTATAATTTTAGTTTTACAAATACATTGGGATGCAGTGGTACACTTAATAATGTAATCGTTTCAGCAGGGCCTCCATTAGCTGCAAATGTTGTTAAAAATAATACATCCTGCACTGGTGTGAATGATGGTACTATTACAGTAACTCCAACTACTCCCGGAACCTTTACTTATGCTTTAAACCCTGGTGCGGTTACCCAAACGAATGGCAATTTTACAAATCTTGCCCCCAATACATATTCTGTAACAGTAACCAATAGCCTGGGTTGTAGCTACACAGAAAATAATATTATAGTTGCAGCAGGTGCCCCACTAACAGGCACTTCAGTTCCAACTGCAACTTCGTGCCCTACTGTAAATGATGGTACTATAACACTATCACCTACCGGAACCGGCCCTTATACTTTTACACTGAACCCGGGTAATATTGTACAAAGCAGTCCAACATTTACCGGTTTAGCCGCAGGCACTTACACCATTAGTTTTGTATCGGCTGCAGGTTGTACCGGCACAATACCAGTAAACCCTATAGTTGGTATGGGTTCGCCTATTGCATCAACCTTTATTCCTGTGAACCCTCCCTGTAATGGTATAAATGATGGGCAGGTAACTATCCTGCCTTCTTCTGGTGCAGCACCATTTAGCTTTACCCTTACTGATGGTAGTACGCCACAAACCAATAACACAGGCATATTTACAGCGCTTAGTCCCAATGTACTTTACAACTATTCATTTACCGATGCTATTGGTTGCACAGGCACAGGTTCATTCACTTTAACAACACATACCGCATTAAAAATGCCAAATATAAACACAATGCCTTTGTGTAATGGCGATGCAAACGGATCAATAAAATTAAATGGTGGTGGTGGCGTAAGTCCTTATCAATATGCAATGGGGCCAGGTTTTGCCAGTTTCCAAACAGCCAACACCTTTACAGGATTAGCAATGGGTAACTATAGTTTTAGAATTAAAGATGCAGTAGGGTGTACAAAAGATACAACCATTAATTTATCGGAACCCACCCAGCTTACAGCCAGTGCAACAAATTCTTTAGCATCTACCTGTTTTGGAAATGATGGAAAAATAACAGTTACCGGAATAGGTGGCACCACGCCATATCAATATTCAATAAACGGAACAGCTTATCAATCTTCTGCTGTTATAACTGCCCCTGCTATTGGGCCATATCCTAATATAAAAGTAAAAGATGCAAAAGGCTGTATTGCTTCAGCAGCTCCCATTAATGTAGTATTGAATGATACCATGAGATTAACATTGGGGCCAGATACTACCGTTTGTGCTGAAAGCGCTAAAACTATTTATCCGCAAACAAATGCAGCTACATCAATATTTACCTGGACGTCGTTAGATGCACCTGCCAGTACCATACAGGATGCGAATGTAAAAAATGCAGTAGTTTCCCCTACCGATACAGCACGTTATGCTTTACTGGCTAAATGGGGAATTTGCCAAAGAAAAGATACGGTACAAATCAATGTACTCCGCAAACCCATTGCCCATGCCGGTTTTGATACTGCAGTATGTTACCGCACACCGGCAACCTTATATGGCAGTGCAACAAATACATCTGGCTCTGTAATTTACACCTGGACACCTGCTGGTGGTTTAAGCAACCCCAATGCAGCAGTAACACAGGTAACTACTACCAATGATGGTACCTTTATATATACCCTTACTGTAACTGATAATTATGGTTGTAATTTTAGTCATTCTGATGAAGTAATAGTTACAGTAACGCCACCTGTTCCGGCATTTGCAGGAAATGATACCATTGCTGTTTTGGGCCAACCGCATCAGTTATTTGGTTTGGGAGGTGTACAATACGTATGGGCTCCTGCTGCTGTTTTAAACAATGCATTTGCACAAAACCCATTGGCCATTCTACAACAGGATACCCGCTTCACCCTTACCGTAAAGGATATTGCAGGCTGCGAAGGCTGGGATACTGTATTTATAAAAGTATATGCAGGCCCCACTTATTATGTACCAAATGCATTTTCACCAAACGGCGATGGCAGGAATGACATCTTCCGTCCTATTCCTTCTGGCATTACTTCTACTGAATACTTTAGGGTATTTAACCGCTTAGGTGAATTGGTTTTTGAAACCAATGAATGGTTAAAAGGTTGGGATGGGTTTTATCTTGGCCGCAAGCAACCCGTTGGTACTTATGTATGGGTAATAAAAGGAAAAGATAAAAATGGAAAAATAGTTCAGCAAAAAGGTACAGTAGTGCTTTTACAATAATTCAACATGTTATACAGGTTTATAATTTAACCCGGCTATTGCCGGGTTTTTATTTTTCAAAACTATCGTTACCGGGTGTTAATGAATACTTGAAATAAATTTCACAGCTTTTTGATTAATTTAATTGGTAAAATCAAATAAAGTAGCTGTAAAAATACCCCTTTCCCTTTTCTTCATTATTGCTTTCCAGTTGCCTGTATATCTTATGAGTGAGGGTACCGTGAGACCATTAAATTGTGTCATTTGCACTTCCATTTCCACTTTAAAATCATAGAAAGCGGCATTGTAACTCAATTTATATTTTCGGGCCATCACTTCCATATCGGAAACATGAAACCAGGTAGTCATTTCATCAACCACTACCCTGTCTTCTTTACCCTGTTTTACTTTTTGATGAAAAATATAACAGGGCTTTCCATCTAAAACATCCATATCTATGTCCATATCATAAGCATCAGCCAGCCCATCATCATAAATTGCTGTTTTGTTACTCATAAACGGCAGGCCACTGATACGGCGACCGGGATTAAAAAAAAGCATTTTCAATTGCTCTTTATGTTTCTCCATACCAGATTTTGATTTGGGATTAAAGTCGGTTCCCGCAACTATATTGGTTTCATGGCAAACAGAATCTTTTGTAAAAAAAAGCGAAGCATACATTTGAGCGGTATAGTAGTTATACTTGTGATCATCCGTATAAAAATCACCGGTACTTGTTTCTTCAATTGTATTCATAAACCGGCAGCCATGCTTACGGTATTGTTTTGTTTTGCTATGCAAGGAAGCGATTAATTCATCTTTTTTATTAAGCATCCGCACATCGTTTATCGCTTTATAACCCAGTATCCGCAGGTTTAAAAAAGCTTTATAAAAACTGCTGTCGTTTTCAATTTTATGAATAAATCCGGGAACATCCAGCTTATTATCAATTACCACATTGCTCAAAGTGATTACTTTTTTGCCTACCAATGTATCTAATGGCTGCTGTGCCTGGCAATAGGTATAAAACAACATACAAAACAATATTCCAGTGATTTTCATTGATGCAAATTAATATAGATAGGTCAAAAGGAATTTTAATTTTAATATTGGGGCTCCCGGCTTTATTTCTTTATTCAGAAGCAGTTCCGGCTATCCGCTGCAAGCTACGCAAGGCTACGCTTTACGCTTCTATCCGGCAGCCATTGAGCCGCATCAACCATAGCTACAAAATATTTATTGGTACAAAATTTGAAAACATATATCTAAACCATAATTTTAATGTATGGTTCACCCATTAATCAATTAAAACAAATTTTATGGCATCCTCAAAGAAGGCAGCACCTAAAAAAAATAAAAAAACTGCCCCAAAAAAAACAATCGCAAAAAAAACAGCACCTAAAAAGAAAAGCGTAGCAAAAAAGAGTACCGCAAAAAAAGCCGCTACTAAAAAGAAAGCCACATCCCTTTCAAAAAAAAATTCAAAACCAGTACCACAAAAGAAAAAAAGCGTCGCTAAAAAAGGAACAGCTAAAAAGAAGAGTGTAACAAAAAAGAAGGTTATTAAAAAAGCTGTTGTTGGTAAAAAACCGGCAGCAAAAAAAGTGTCGCCTGTCAAGCAAGTAAAGAAACCAGTTGCAAAAAAGAAGGTTGCAAAGAAAACTCCTGTAAAAGTTGTAACAACGGCCCCTACCATTCCTGCACCTGATCATGGTACACAACCAAAACTGTTTGAAGAAAAGGTACCAGACATTCAACAACCCGCTCCCATTACAGAATCTTTACCAGACATGGATCAGAAATCGCTACAAAAAGCTGCAGAAAAAAATTACAATAACCATAATATTAAATTATCAAAAACCAGGAAGGGTGGCCCAAAACCAGCAGGTAAAAAACCACTTTGGTAAAATACGAAGTATATAAAATAACAAAGCCGGGAATTGATTCCCGGCTTCTTTGTTATTATTAAGATTTTATGGCAGTGTGATCACGGTACTACCATTTCCATTGTTCCAGCTAAGCAATGCCAGGTTATCACATACGCCGGCACCCGATGTAGCAGGGTACCCATAATTAAATAAGAAGTTAAAACTATGTGTGCCATTGCTCACTACAATCTTTAAAATACCATCACTTCTCCAATGGCAATTCACTGCTCTTATTACCGGTTGTTGTGTGGTAATATGAATGTTATTTCCATTAAAGAAATGAACATTGGATGTTCCGGTTATTTCAAAAACATTATCCATTGGGTTAGCGGTTGCCTGGCCGGCTATTTGCCTTTTAATTTTATGCATTTCAAAATCGTAACCATGGTTATTCGGGAATATCACTTTACCCCCTTCAATAGCAATTGAGAAACGAATGCCATCTGCATTGCTGTTATTGGTACAAACTTTTGTGCCTTGTAATTGTATAAAATCAACACTGTAATTTACCAATGTAGTAGTAATTACAGAATTTGGATGACTGCGGCGGTCAGTCATAAAGATCATGATCTTACCGGCACGGCGTTTTCCATCTAAACCTATACAACCATTTCCAAAATCAATGCTGATTGTTTTTGGAAAAGTTCCATCGTGTGGTGTTACTGTAATAGTGGCACAATCTCCAATGATGTCCCTTAATCTGCCGAAACTTGGATTGTATGCACCACCCGGAGTAAGTGGGCTGGCCGCATCATCTTCCTCACTGGCTACTTGAGTTACATCATCTAAACTAGTAAAACTTTCATCTGCTCTGGCAGTTTCATTTGCATTTTGAATGATTGCAGTGTCTGTAACTGCTTCATCTTGTGTGGGGGAAACATCATCTTTTTTGCAAGATGATAAAACCAGTAAAAAAGCAGCAGCAAAGGCAAATGCTTTAAACCGGTTACTAAATAATAATTTCATGACGATACTTTTTAAGTTTTTAAATAATTACACTTGTATAGATTATTTACCGCTTAAAAAGTTTAACGTATTTTAAAATAAATATTATAAATTATTGAAAGTACACCCGGAATTTGAGTTAAAACCAATTCAATCAATTACTTAAATATAAAAGAGGGTGTCAAATTTTTTTTATTATTTCAACTTTGAACTCAAATCCAAATCAAATTCTTTAGCAGTTTCTTTTGCCAGTTCATAACCTGCATCGGCATGACGTATTACACCTATACCCGGATCATTTCTTAAAACCCGTTTTAACCGTTGTGCTGCCTCTGTAGTACCATCTGCAACAATTACCATCCCGGCATGAATGCTATAACCCATTCCTACCCCACCGCCATGATGCAGGCTTACCCAACTGGCGCCGCCGGCTGTATTTAATAATGCATTCAGTAATGGCCAATCAGCTACGGCATCGCTACCATCCAGCATGGCTTCAGTTTCACGGTTTGGACTGGCAACCGAACCAGTATCTAAATGATCCCGGCCAATTACGATGGGTGCTTTTACTTTACCCTGTTTAACCAATTCGTTAAAAGCCAATCCTGCTTTTTCTCTTTCTCCCTGGCCAAGCCAGCAAATGCGTGCCGGTAATCCCTGGAAAGCAATTTTTTCTTTCGCCATTTTCATCCAGCGTATCATACCGTTATTTTCGGGGAATAAGTTCATGATCAGTTCATCGGTTACGGCAATATCTGCAGGGTCGCCACTTAAAGCGGCCCAGCGAAACGGGCCTTTCCCTTCACAAAATAATGGGCGGATATAAGCAGGTACAAATCCCGGAAAATCAAAACATCTCCCTTTTTTAAATTGTGATAAAGATGTGTTTTCCTGTTTTAATGTGATGTCAGACTTTTTTTCAAATTCATCTGCCCTTGCCCTTAAATTATTTCCATAATCAAAAGTAACAGCGCCGGCATCCATAAGCTGAAGCATGAGTTGCACATGGAGATACATACTTTCATAACTGAGTTGCAAATATTTCTCAGGATCAGATTGCCGTAATACATTTGCTTCTTCGTTTGTTAATGTATGAGGTACATAACCAATCAACGGATCGTGTGCGCTGGTTTGATCTGTAAGGGTATCCGGTATTATTTTTCTTTCAATAAGCCGTTGTAATAAATCAACCGCATTACATAATACACCGATACTTTTAGCCTGTTGAGTAAGTTTGTATTGCAAGGCGGCATCTATGGCTTTATCAATATCAATATATTTTTCATCAAGGTATTTTGTTTCAATTCTTTTATCAATCCTCCATTCTTCTACTTCGGCAATTAATGCCACGCCTTCATTCATGGTAATGGCAAGCGGTTGAGCACCACCCATACCGCCCAGGCCTGCTGTAACGTTTAATGTACCTTTCAAGCTTCCACCAAAATCTTTATCGGCAGCTGCTCTATAAGTTTCATAAGTACCCTGCACTATTCCCTGGCTTCCGATATAAATCCAGCTACCGGCTGTCATTTGGCCATACATCATCAAGCCCTTTTTTTCAAGTTCCTCAAAATGTTTCCAATTTGCCCAGTTGGGTACCAATTGGCTATTGCTGATGAGTACCCTTGGTGCATCGGGATGTGTTTGTAATATGCCCACCGGTTTGCCACTTTGTATCAGCAAGCTTTCATCATTCCCTAATATTTTTAATGAAGCTATAATTTGATCTAAGGCTTCAAAATTCCGGGCTGCTTTTCCCCGTCCACCATACACAATCAATTCATCGGGCCGTTCTGCTACCTCAGGATCAAGATTATTTAATAGCATCCTAAGCGCTGCTTCCTGTATCCATCCCTTACATAACAATTGGCTGCCCGTGGGTGTTTTATATTTTACTGCATCATATTTAGAATTAATAACGGCCATAATGAGAATTTATATTAAAATAATTATGTTTATGTGCATTTTTTTAGTATATATGCAACCAAAAATCAACCCTTTTATTTGAAAGGCTGTAATTTACTACAAGCTGCTTATACAATAAAAAATTAAGCATTACTTTTGAGTAATTCATGTACCGAAATTGAGCTAAAATACCTTTATGAACGAAGAATTAATAAAAAACCTTTTAGAAGCTTTACACTTATCTCCAAAAAACATCCCTTTGCGGCTGCAAGTTGCAGATATGCTTTTAAAAGACCGGCGTTATGATGAAGCCATAGAGCAATACCGTGAAATTTTAAATTTAAATTATGGAAACAACAAAGCCAGCCTGGGTTTGGCATCTTGTTATTACAATAAGCAAAAATATTCTGCAGCCATTATCATATACGAACAAATAGGAAATGAATTAATACAAGCCGATAAAGTACAATATGTAAAATGTTTGGTAAAAGAAGGTTCAATAGTACAGGCGCAGGAACTATATCAACAAATATTAATGGAAAATCCGGGTTTTACAGATGATGACCTGGACGGTATGTTTCGCTTAAGTGCAGGAAATGAGATGGATGGTTTATTTGATGAATTAGATGATGATGAAGATTATTTTATGGAAAAACCTACTACCCGTTTTTCGGATGTAGGCGGTATGAAAAAAGTAAAAGAAGAAATTGCCATTAAGATTATTCAACCGATGCAAAACCCGGATTTGTATAAGGCTTTTGGCAAAAAAAGTGGTGGCGGTATCCTTCTTTTTGGCCCTCCCGGTTGCGGGAAAACTTTTATTGCAAAAGCTACAGCCGGTGAAATTGATGCAAAATTTATAAGTATTGGGTTGCATGATATCCTGGATATGTGGATTGGCAATAGTGAGAAAAATTTGCACGAAGTATTTGAAATGGCAAGGCGCAATAAACCTTGTGTACTTTTCTTTGATGAGGCAGATGCATTAGGCGCCAGCAGAAGCGATTTGAAGCAGTCTGCATTGCGGCATACCATCAATCAATTTTTAGCTGAACTTGATGGTGTATCATCTAACAATGAAGGGGTTTTAATATTAGCAGCTACCAATGCGCCCTGGAATATTGATCCGGCTTTTAGAAGACCCGGGCGTTTTGACCGTATTATTTTTGTTGCGCCACCAGATGTGGAAGCACGCCATGATATACTTACGTCTTTGCTAAAAGAAAAACCGGTACAGGATATTGATTACACAAAGATTGCCCAGGCAACGGCTGAATTTTCGGGAGCAGATTTAACTGCGGTTATTGATATGGCAGTAGAAGAAAAATTGAGGACTTCTATACAAAGTGGTAACCTGAGCCCTATTACTACAAAAGATTTGTTATCTGCCATAAAAAAACATAAGCCTACTACTTTAGAATGGTTTGCAAGTGCCCGTAATTATGCCCTTTATGCCAATGAGAGCGGCCAGTATAATGACATACTTGAGTATCTTAAAATAAAAAAATAAGGGGCCCTTATGCAAGATGTACAGGCAGGATTAGACCGTGCAAATTTATTATTGCATCAGCACCGGGTAAAAGATGCACAAGAGCAACTCCATAACATATTACAACAGGAGCCACAAAATAGTGAAGCACTTGCCTTGCTTACCCGTTGCAGTTATCAGCTAAACCAATATCCTGAAGGGCTTGAAATTGTGGAGCAGGCATTACAATGTGACCCCGAAAACCCTTACTTATTTTATTTGCGAGGGTTTGGTTATTACCATACCGATGAACTTGAAAAAGCAATTCAGCATTACGAAGCAGCACTAAGGCTTCAACCCTATTTCACTGAAGTTTATGCCATGCTGGCTTATGTGTACAACGAAAAGAAAGATTTTAAAAGAGGGCTTGCTTATGCCAATGATGGATTGGCTTTGGAACCTGAAAACCTTAGTTGCCTGAATGCAAGATCCATTTCGCTGAATAAATTAAAAATGACCGATGAGGCCATTGCAACCATGCAACATGCATTGGCACAGGATCCGGACAATGAGCACACCCACACTACCGTGGGTTGGAATTTATTAGAAAAAGGAAAACACAAAGAAGCACGCAAACATTTTAAAGAAGCGCTACGGATTAATCCTAATTATACATCGGCACAATTGGGCTTAAAGGAATCATTAAAATCAATTATCCCTCCATACAGGTGGCTTTTACAATATAGTTTTTGGGTAAACAATAAGGGCAAAAATATGCGCTGGATCATACCGGTAGGGCTTTACCTTTTGGCTCGTATAGGAAGTTCCTTGTTTCAGCAGACAGAAAAGTATAAAAATGTAGCCTATATCATCGTTGGGCTTTATTTGTTGTTTGTGATAACGTCATGGGTTATTGGGCCCTTGGCCAATTTTTTCCTGCTTTTTCATAAAGATGGAAAATATGCATTAACTGCAAGTGAAAAATTTTCATCCATATCGGTTGTTACAGCACTCACTGCAGGCATTATGTCTTTAATTGTACTTGCTTTACTACCTGCCGGTCAAAATGACTTAATAAATATATTTACTTTATGTACCTTAGTTTTTTGGGGGCTTAGCATGCCATTAAGCAGTATTTATTTTCCGTTATCGTTTAATGGGTATGGAGCACACAATAAGTTTAGCATGATCCTGGCTGGAATCGGTATCTTAAGTATTTTACTAACCCCTCTTTATTTTAGTGCTGCTACCGGTGTGGCTGTTATATTCTTAATCTTGCTTATTATCAATAGCTGGACTGGATTGTTCAGAAAATAAAAACAGCTTACAGATCGTAAGCTGTCTAAAAAATATAATTAAAAAATTAATTTAGGTTCCTAAAATCTACTGGCACCAATTTACTTACTCCCGCTTCCTGCATGGTAACACCATAGATCACATCTACAGCACTCATGGTTTGCTTATTGTGGGTTACAATGATAAACTGAGAATTTTCGCTAAACTGCTTGATCATGTTTGTAAATTTACCCACGTTGGCATCATCTAACGGGGCATCTACTTCATCTAAAATACAGAATGGCGCCGGCTTTATTAAGTAGATGGCAAAAAGCAATGCTGTAGCCGTTAATGTTTTTTCACCGCCACTTAACTGCCCGATACTGCTCGGCCGTTTGCCCTTTGGTTTGGCTACAATATCAATTCCTGTTTCTGCCAGATTCTCGGGATCCACCAATACCATATCGGCTGTATCTTCTTCAGTAAAGAGGGCTTTAAATACTTTTTGAAAGTTTTCCCTTACTTTATTGAATGTATCCAGGAATTGCTGATTGGCGGTAGCTTCTACTTCCTGGATGGTTTGAAGTAAGCTATCTTTTGCTGTTACCAAATCATTTTTTTGTTCAAGAATAAACTCATACCTCTTTTTCATTTCGGTAAAAGCCTCAATGGCAGTAGGGTTTACTTCACCAATATTTTCTAAACGCTTTTTAAGGCGTTCATTTTTTTCCTGTAATTCTTCTAATGGCATTTCTCCCGAGCGGGGTTCATCAATAATACTATCCAGGTCAACTTTAAACTCCACGTTCAATCTTTCTTTCATCCCTGCCAGTTGGAGTTTTAAATCGGTAAGCCTGTCTTTTATTTCGGTTAGCAAGTTATCAATGCCTTCTTTATTTCTTTGTTTTAAACGAAGTTCACTTTCCTTTGCCTGTAAAATATTTCGAAGGTTATAATATTGCTGGTCAGCTTCATTCAATTTCTTTTCATCAACTTCTTTACTTTGCAGCATCGCAATTACAAGTTGTTCTAAATCCTGTAAACCGGTACTTTCAGTTTCTATATTTAAAGAAGCTTCCTGCAATTGGCTATTGCTATTTTCTACCTGTTGGTTTAATTCTTCTAACTGGCTCGATTTAAATTGTAGTTCCTGGTTAATAGAAGCGAGTTTACTTTGCTGGCGGGTAACTTGCAAATTGCTTTCATTGAATTTGTTTGTAGCATCCCCATATTCTGTTTCTGCAGCAGTATAATCTGTTTCTATAGCCTGCAGTTGAGTATTTAAATCCTGGAGCTGAGTATTGTAATTTTCTAATTCCTGCCTGGTTACCGCAATGGCTTCCTGGTTGTGGGTAAATTGCTGGTTCAAATCCTGCAGGCGGGCAATGCTTTGATTTTCCTGCTGTGTAAGGTTTTCAAACTTGTTTTGAAGAGAAAAAACATGATTGATAAGCGTATTTATATCCTGTTGTAACTGCCGTATTTCGTTTTCCTTAAGATCTTCATTAAAGGTAATTACCTCGCTATGTTTTTGCTGAATATCTGTTTTTAATGCGTTTACAGTAACCTGTTGTGCATCTATATCCTGCTGCATTTTTTCCAGGTTGCGGGCACGCCCAATTTTATTTCCTTCAAATAAACCAACACTACCGCCACTGATAGCATATTTCCCTTTTACGTATTTGCCTGTTTTTTCAAGTATAACGGCATCCCTATTTACGTTGTTTAAGTTTATCGAATTATCCTTTGCAATAAATACCTTACCTAATAGGTGAGATGCAATTTTTTTATATTTTTCATCCACTTCAATTACACTCAATGCTGGTATAGTACCTTCGGGCTGCGCAATTGCAGCAGTATCTTCAAACTTGTCTAAAATAAAAAAGTTTGCTTTCCCTTTTTTATTTTCATCTAATAAATAAACAGCTTTTAAACCATCTTCCAGTGTATTTACCACATAATAATTCAAGTAAGGTTCCAGTACATTTTCAACCGCAGTGCGGTATTCTTCATTTACATAAATGATATCAGAAAGTAAGGGAGCAGTATAATTCCAGTTTTGATTATTGTGCAGGAATTTTACACTCTCCGGGTAGCCTTCCATGGAATCAACCAGGCTTTTCAATAGGTTATACTCATTGATACGGGCATCTAATTTCCGGCTTTCTTCAGCCAGTTTATTTCTCAGGCCTTCCATCTGTGCCTGGGCATTTAAAATTTGTTCTTTGGTTTTTTGCTGGTGCTGCAACAATTCCTGTAACCTGCTTTTATTTGTTTCCAGCTCTTCTTCCCGGGTCTTTTTATCTTCTTCTAATTGCTTTAAAGTAATTTGCCGTTGTTTTTTTTCTTCTTCCAGTTGCTGGATGTTCCGTTGCAGGTTTTGGATAGATGTATCAGCTACGGCAACCTTTTTTTCAGCATCAAATTGCTTATGCTGCAAAACATTATTATCTCTTCGTAAACCATCAATGAGCGCTCTTTTTTCATCAAACACCAGTCGCTTATCTTCTACCTGTTTTTTTAATAAACTGGTTGCTTGTTCCAGTTCTGCAAGTTTTAGTTCTTCATCTTTTACCTGGCTTCCGGTAAAAATGATGCTTTCGTTTAATCCTTTTAATTGATCTGCTGCTTTACTTATAAAACTATCTAAGCTGGTTTTGCGTTCTTTTAAATATTGCAAACGCTGGGCCGCAAGGTTCTTTTCATTTTCTTTGTTGCGTACTTTATCTAACTTTTCGTTGAATTCATGTTGCATTACATGCAGGGCTTTTTCCTTTTCAATAAAGGCCAGTTTTTCCTGTTCAAGCGCCGCTTCTTCTTTAGCGATGGCAGTTTCCAATTCAATCCGCTTATCTACCTCTGCCTGTTGCTTTTCATTGAGGTCACGGTAAGTAAGGTTAAATCCTTCGAGGGCTGCTTTGGCGAGTTCAATACTAATTTCTTTGTAATCTTTTTTTATTTCATAATATTTCTCTGCTTTTTTCGCCTGACTTTCTAATGTTTTAAGTTGATTGTTGATCTCGAATAATAAATCTTCAATACGTGCCAGGTCTTGTTCTGTAGCATCCAACTTAAGCTTTGCCTCTTTTTTACGTGTTTTATAAATGGTAATACCGGCAGCTTGTTCCAGCATTTTGCGGCGGCTATTTTCTTTGTCTTTGATGATATCATCTACCATGCCCAGTTCAATAATGGCGTAGCTATCGGTGCTTATCCCTGTATCCATAAATAAATTATGGATATCTTTTAGCCGGCAGGCAACATCATTTAACCGGTATTCACTTTCACCACTTTTATAATATTTACGGGTAACCGTTACGGTATTAAATTCAGTAGGCAAAAGGTTTTTTGTATTTTCAAATGTAAGGCTTACTTCTGCCAGGCCGCTTGCGCTACGGCTTTTACTGCCATTAAAAACCAGGCTTTCTAAGTTTTCGCTTCGCAGATTACTTATTTTATGCTCACCAATTACCCAGCGGATGCTATCAATGATATTACTCTTTCCACAGCCATTGGGGCCAATTACACCGGTAATTCCTTCATCAAAATTCAATACGGTTTTATCAGCAAAGCTTTTAAAACCTTTTATTTCAAGACTCTTTAAACGCACTATTTTTCTATTTTAAGTAAGGGAGCAAATATAACAGAATGGATGATGAAAATTAGTTTGATTTTGTGGGAATTACCCCGTAATTATGCACAGATTGTACACAAAAAAAATAACCTGATTCAAGCCCTTGTTTTGATACAATTTATGGCCTGAATTGTGATAAAATAAGAAGATATGCAAAAAATAACCATTATATCATCCAGTGTTCGGCAAGGCAGGATGAGTAACCGGGTAGCGCTCTATTTTAAAAATTATTTAAAAGAAAATCATCAAATAAATGCGGGGATCATTGATTTGCAGGAAATGAGTTTGCCTTTACTCAATGAAAGATTAAAATACCTGGAAAACCCACCCACTGCCTTATTGCGCATTTCAGAAGAAATAAAAAATGCAGATGGCGTATTGATCGTAACACCTGAGTACAATGGAGGTTATCCTGCAGCTTTAAAGAATATGATTGATGGGTTGGGCGAAGAATGGTATCGTAAACCGGTAGCCATAGCTACAGTATCAAGTGGAGCTTTTGGAGCTTCGCAGGTATTAACATCCTTAGGATTTACATTATGGAAATTAAAAGCATTACTGGTACCTTCTTTTTTCCAGGTGGCCAAAGTGCAGGAATCATTTACAGAACACGGCAGCCCGGTTGATAAATCAATTTCAGATAAAAATGCCGCAAATATTATTAAAGAACTTTTGTGGCTGGCAACAATTACAAAATAAAAAAGGGAGCAAATGCTTCCCCTTTTTTTATATCCTTTTTGTTATTCTGTTACATTAAAGTTTTTCGCTTAGCTTCATACTCCGCTACTTTTTTGGGATCTTTTTTTATTCCGTAGATATCAATTAAATAACCCAGCATGATGATCTCATTGCTTTTTTGCCTACCGTTAAGTGAAGGAAGTTTATCATAATAGGCTATACCTGAATTGCAATATCCAATACATTCTTCCATAACAGAAACAGATTGTTTATTGAGATCATTCCGTTTTTTTACATCTTCGGGTTTTGTACCTTTTATTAAAGTTGCAGCATTGCCATAATCGGCAGCAATATTGTATAAATGATTTGCCATAAGTACCGTTGCGTCAATCGTTGTATCTAACTTTATACTATTTTTCAGTGCTTCGGTAAGTTGCGATTTTAATTCTTCTTCATTAGCCGGGCGTTCATCATTTTTATTGTACAATAAATTATAAATTTCTACGGCATAATTATAATTCAGTCCAAAGTTATTTGGATCTTTTACGATCATTTCCCGGTACTTAGCCAATAAAGCCGGTTTATCTTTTATTTGTTTTAAGTCAATTTCATCCCAATATCCATCTTTGGGATATAGTTTGCGACCCTTAGCCAGTATGGCCTGTAGCTTATCAGAATCTTTTTTTCTTTCATAATAATCGGCTAATAATTGGTACACTTGTAAATTAGATTCACCGTCTACATTATAATCAGCCATTTGCTGAAAATATTTCATGCTCACGTCTTCTTTATTTGCCTGTAAGGCGGCAATAGCGGCATTCATTACAAGTCCGGTATCTAAAGGATGCAGGGTTACCTGGTCGAACGTAATATTTTTTGCCAGGATATAATCTTTTACTTCCAATGCTTTTTCAAATGCAGATAAAGAAGCATCAAATTTTTTCTCATTAAAATCCTTAGCCCCAAGATCATAAAATCCTGAATACAAATCAAGGTAAGAAAGGTATTGTTCCAGTTTAAAACGGAGTTCTTTTGGATCGAGTGTTTGGGCTTTTTTAAATGCATCAAATGCTTCTAATTTATCCTGGTATGCTTCTGTACCGGATACAGATTTATCTGTACTGAGTGCATTATATATTCTTCCTTTATAATACCAGGCATCCGCATCATTTGCATTTTTTGCATTCGCTAAATATTGGTCTATGCCGGCTTTTGCTTCTTTATATTGTTGCTTATTCATTAATGCTGTAATGTCATCCAACTTTTGTCCATAAGTAAACAAGGTTGCTGATAAAAATGTCAATAGAATAAAAAATTGCTTCATCTGTAAAGTTTTATTTTGATGTTAAAGATATTATAAGTTGCTGATATGCGCATCCAAATATTCATAAATCGTGCCATGACCTGCATATTTATGATTCCTGGATTTTTTTGACAGAATGTTGGTAATTTTATGCCCAATTTTAGCATATATTTTTTTGATTAGTCAGCAAACCATACAACAAATACAAAGCCGCATAGATATTATAGAAATTGTGGGTTCGTTTGTAAAGCTTAAAAAGAGAGGTTCCAACTACCTGGGGCTATGCCCGTTTCATAATGAAAAAACACCCTCATTTACGGTATCGCCCACCAAAGAAATCTATAAATGTTTTGGTTGCGGCAAAAGTGGCAATACCATTGGTTTTTTAATGGATTTGGAAAAATACAGTTATGTAGAAGCGCTTCGTTGGCTGGCCAATAAATATAATGTAGAAATTGAAGAAACAGCACAAAGTGAAGAGCAAAAACAACTTCAGCAAAGTGCAGACAGCCTCTACATCATAAATAATTTTGCCCAGCAGTTTTTTAGCAATGCCCTATTACATTCTGAAGAAGGTAAGGATATTGCATTAGCCTATTTAAAAGAAAGAGGTTTTAGAGAAGATATCATTAAGAAATTTCAGTTAGGCTACAACCCATCAGCCAGGAATGAACTAGCCCAGGCAGCTACCGCAGCACAGTATAATCCTGAACTTTTACAAAAAAGCGGTTTAGTGGTTATGCGGGATGGGCATTTAAGCGATAATTACCGGGGCAGGATTATTTTTCCCATTCACAACCAAAGTGGAAAAGTATTAGGATTTGGCGCCAGGGTTATTAAGAATAATGACAAAGCGCCAAAGTATATAAATACGCCAGAAAATGAGATTTATATTAAAAGCCGGGTTTTATATGGCTCTTATTTTGCCCGAATGGCGATTGATAAAGCCGATGAATGTTTATTGGTAGAAGGGTATACAGATGTAGTAAGCCTGCATCAATCCGGAATTGAAAACGTAGTAGCAAGCGGAGGTACATCTTTAACGCCTGACCAACTAAGGTTAATAAAAAAATATACCAATAACTTAACCATCATTTACGATGGTGACAGTGCCGGTGTAAAAGCAGCACTCCGTGGGCTGGACCTTGCTATTGAAGAAGGGTTAAATGTAAAACTTGTATTGATTCCCGGAAACGAAGACCCGGATAGTTATGTTCATAAAATTGGTGCAGAAGCTTTCCGGAATTTTATTAAGGAAAATAAAAAGGATTTTATTTTATTCCAGTTAGAAGCTGCCATTACAGAAGCTGGAAATGATAGTACCAAAAAAGCAGCCTTAGTAAACCAGATGGCTGAAACAATTTCTAAAATTAATAAAACAGAAGAGTTCACCAAACGGCAGGATTATATAAAACAGGTTTCGGAGATTTTAAAGATTGAAGAAGCGGGCATGAATGCACTGGTAAATAAATTAATTAGGGATAAAGTTTTAAAAGAAGAAAACAGAAATGCATTCAAGCCAGGTCCTTCAGCAGAAATGGGTACAGAATCAACAGATGAAGGCTTAACTTTTTTTAATACCGATGAACTCAATGAGCAAGCTTTCTTACGCAGCCTGATTGAATTTGGTAATAACCCCTGGGATGAATCAAATACAGTAGCTGAATTTCTTTTTACACAAATAGAAGAGTTTGGGGCAGACTATATGCTTGACAATACTGCGTTGGTGAGGGTATTTGAAACATATAAAAAATGGTACGAGGAGGGATTGAAACCTACAGCAAAAAACTTTTTGTACCATGAAGACCGGGAACTAAATGCCATGGTAATAAACTTAATGGATTATTCCACAGAAATCAGCCACAACTGGAAAGAAAGATATGAAGGCCATATTCCTACAAGGGAAGAATTATTTAAAGAAGAAGTATTGTCAACTTTAAATTATCTTAAACTCAGGAAAATAAAAAGACTGATTGCCGAAAATCAAACTGTGATGGAAAAGAGTACCAACGAGCAAGACCAAATGCTATGCGTGGATATGCATATTGCTTTAAAAAAACTGGAAAAAGATCTCACGGGTGCAATGGGAACCGTAATTTTTAAAATATAAATGGATTGTCTGGCAAAATTCATATAAAACAAAACACATGACAGCAACTGTAGAATATGCAGGTAACCTGCGATGCATTAGCACTCATTTACAGAGTGGTTCAATTATTGAAACAGATGCGCCCACTGACAACCGGGGCAAAGGAGAACGTTTTAGCCCTACCGATTCAGTATGTATGGCGTTGGCAACTTGTATGATCACTACCATGGGGATTAAAGCAATGGATATGAAAATTGAATTAAGAGGTACAAAGCTTGAGGTAACTAAACACATGTTAGCAGATCCCCGCCGCATCGGTAAAATAGAAATTGTAGTTCATATCCCGGCATTAAACCTTGATGCAAGAGATAAAGACATTTTAGAAAGAACAGGAAACAATTGCCCGGTAATGAAAAGTTTACATCCTGATTTGATTGTGGACGTTAATTATGAATGGGCATAATAATCCATACTCATCGTATTTACTTTTAAAAAATAATGTATGCAAATTGTTGTATTGGGAGCAGGCATGGTAGGCCGTGCTATGGCAATAGATTTAGCCAAAGATCACCGGGTTACCTGTATTGATATCAATCTAAACAATCTTACATTATTACCTGACGGAATAGAAACCCGGGTTGCAGATCTTTCTGATACATCTCAGTATCACTCCTTATTACAAAATTGTGATATGGTTGTTTGTGCCGTACCAGGTTTTATGGGGTATAAAACTTTGGAAGCGGTGATCATACAAGGAAAAAATGTGGTGGATATTTCATTCTTTCCAGAAGATGCCTTGCAATTACATGAGCTGGCAAAGCAACATAGCGTTACTGCAATTGTAGATTGTGGCGTAGCCCCGGGTATGAGTAACTGGGTACTGGGTTACTACAATACTATAATGAAGATTGATCAATTTGAATGTATGGTAGGTGGTTTGCCAAAACTGAGAATAAAACCATGGGAATATAAAGCTCCTTTTTCACCTATTGATGTACTTGAAGAATATACACGACCAGCCCGGTATGTAGAAAACGGCCATATCATTACCAAGCCGGCGCTCAGTGATGTCGAATTAATAGATTTTGAATATGCCGGTACACTCGAAAGTTTTAATACGGATGGATTGAGAAGCCTGCTTTTTACCATGCCGGATATTCTCAACATGAAAGAAAAGACACTACGTTACCCGGGCCATATCAAGTTAATACAATCATTAATAAAGGCAGGATTTCTAAATCATGAGCCCATGCAGGTACAGGGGCAGCAGGTATCTCCCATGCAATTCACATCAAAAATTTTATTTGAACAATGGAAGTTGGGTGAAGCCGAACCTGAATTTACAATCATGAAAATCATAATGAAAGGGATGATGCATGATAAGCAAGTGTGTGTAGAATATTTTTTATATGATGAATATGATGAAGCAACTAAAACATCAAGCATGAGCCGCACTACTGGCTATACCTGTACAGCTGCCGTAAATTTATTATTGAAGAATTTTTTTAATGAAAAAGGGATATTCCCTCCGGAACTTGTTGCGCCTACTCCCGGATGTTTTGAATTTGTAATGGATTACCTGGCAAAAAGAAATGTGCATTATCGTAAAACTGTTTCTTAATTTTTTATCGCCCTACCTTTATTCTATATTTTTACCACTTTAAAAATATTGCGGTCAGCTCCATCACCTACTACTAATAAATATATTCCCGAAGGCAAATAATTCACATTTATTTTTTCATTGCCTGTTTGTAATATAGCGTGATATAACCTTGCACCAGTGGTAGTAAAAATTTGCACTTGCTTACCTGCCAATAATGATTTTTCTTTATAAATAAACTCAATGAAATTAGATACCGGGTTCAATTTTAATCGGAGCATTTCGGGTATCGGTTCAGCAACCGTAGTACGTGGCGTTTCCTGCGGCAATGGGCCGGCGCTGGCATTTGCAGAATCGCAGGTGAAGCTTTGTAACATGGCATTCCGGAAACCTGTTTTTGAAAAAACAGAACGCATTTTTATTTTCTGGCCTTGGGTAAACATGAACATGCAGGCATCATTTGCAAAATCCATAAAGTTCATAAACAAGTCACCATTTTCATCAGTTGAGCATAAAGATTTACGGGGAAAACTTGGGCAGCCATAATTATAACCATATTGCTGAGGTGTATCATCAATACCATCATCACCACAATCTGAATCGCCCCATAAATGTTTCAAACCTAGCCAATGACCTACTTCATGCGTGGTAGTACGGCCTTTATCAAATGGTGAACGTACCGACCCACGGTTACCAAATACATCATAATTTATTACCACTCCATCGGAATTTTCAGGACCACCGGGCATTGCTGCATATCCCAAAATGCGCCCTTGCATACTGCAAACCCAGATATTTAAATATTTTTTTGTATCCCATGCATCTGCACCTCCTCTGGCTGAAAACTTCATATCATCATTTGGTAAAAAAGAAGATACGTTTGTATATTTTCTTATAATTCCATTTGTAGAATATCCCCCTGGGGCAACCTTTGCCAGGCAAAAACTGATCCTGCAATCGGCTATCAATTTTTGAAATACAAAAGGGGTGCCTGCTTTATCTTGATTAAGCGCCCTGTAATCTTTGTTTAAAACATCTATTTGTGAAAGTATTTGTGCATCGCTGATATTTTGAGCCGGGTTATTGTAAAGAACATGAATGACAACCGGAATGGTAATAATTTCATTGATGATGGTATCCCTACCGCCTCTTTCTGTAATATTTTGTGATGCAACAAAAGGGTGAGTTTTTAAATATTCAACCGTACCACAGTTCCGCTGTGCCTGTAAGGCTAAAAAATTAAATATCCCGATGAGTAAACCGGTTAAGTAACGCATAATTCTCCAATATGTAAGTGTAAGTAAATTTGATCTTACCAGGAGATATTGGAAACCGGTGATTTAAGGAAAAGCAGGGATCCTGCTATAGAGATTAGAGTTTAATTAGCCACTTTGGGGAAATGGAAATATAGACTCAGAGGTATTCCAAAAATAGAATTAAATATTGTAAACTCAAAATTTTTATATTTTTTACCAAGATTCATATTTTAGAATATAAAATCCTCCCCTACATTTGTATCCTTAATATAGAATTATAAATGAAAGCTATCTTTTATGTGTGTTGCTGTATCGCCCTCATTTCTTGTAAAGGAAATACAAATAATGATAATAATAATATTGTTGACACTACTTTAATGTCTGGCATTCAAGCTCCTGCAGTGTTAACTTACCGGGTAATTGCTCAACATCCACATGATGAAACAGCTTATACCCAGGGCTTACAAATGTACCAGGGAAAAATGTATGAAGGCACCGGTGATTTTGAAAATTCATCTCTCCGTATTACAGATTATAAAACAGGCAAAGTAGAATTTAAACACATGATGGGTACCAAGGATATTTTTGGCGAGGGCGTTACTATTCTGCATGACACACTTTATCAACTTACCTGGCAAAATAATATTGTTTATGTGTATAGTTTAAAAGACTTAACCAAACCTATTAAAACCTTTAAGTGGCCTTATGAAGGTTGGGGAATTACCAATAATGGAACTGACCTGATTATAAGCGATGGAGTGAACCCGAATTTATATTTTGTAGATCCTGCTACATTTAAAATTAAAAGTACCGTAGGTGTTGCTGATAACAATGGTCCCGTTTACGAGATCAATGAATTAGAGTACGTGGATGGCTATGTGTATGCCAATAAATATACTACAAATGTTATTTTAAAAATTGACCCTGTAAGTGGCCATGTGGTAGGCATTATGCATTTTGATAACCTGCTGCCGGAAAATGAAAAGAAAGCAGGAGTTACCGATTACTTTAATGGCATTGCTTATGATAGTACCTCTAAAACATTTTTTATTACCGGTAAAAGATGGCCTAAATTATATGAAATTCAAATCAATTAAGATTTCTGTTTGAGTTCAAATTCTTTTGATCTTTTTAAATTCCCCTGAACATCAAACATATCCATATTGATCATTGTTTTTAATCGCCAGAGCAAATAAGGTTCGGATGTAGTTTCTTTTGATTTGTTTAAAAAATGGCTTAAAATTTTTGATGCTTTTTGCCAATCATGTGTAATATATTTTTTTAATTCTGAATCATAAAAATCATAATCAGCCTGTATTAATTTCTTTGCACCCTCCAGTAACCGTACCCCCTTATTTTCTGTGCAAAGTTTAGCCCATTCATCAGGATCAATTTCAAACTCACTGGGTGTAATTTCACGGGCAAGCTTCTTAGCTTTTATAAATTCTTTTGCCGGAATTTGATGCAGCCAGGTAGGATAAAAAATATTACCCGTTGCGTTGATAAAAGGAAGGTTATTCAAATATAAAATAAAGGCCCTGCCCTGGAATTCTTTTACATAAGATAATAGCCAATAATAACCACATACATCATGCTTATTTTGTGCGGCCCATATCCATATTTTTTCTTCGGAGTCGTTTTTTAAGCGATCCTGTATCTTTTTCATAAGGGCATCATCTGTTTCACCCTGGGTATTTAATTTATTTTCAAAATCGCTGTTTGTTAAAACAGATGCCCACCAGTTTGCCCTGTCTTGCAACCCGGATTCAGTATAAATATTTTCAATAGGGCCTACTGAATAATCGTCTTGAATGAGCAGTAAATCACCTTGCAGGCTTTCGTCTAATTCCATTGCTGTTGATAAGGGTTTCATATCGGCCTCATTAAATACTAAGTGAATCATGATTTATTTGGTTAAACTTATGTAAGCGTGTAGTGCATTTGGCACAAAGTAAGCCGTTAGTCTTTTTTCTGCAAAAGATAATACACACATGTGGTGAAAAAATTTCTGATAAAGGGGACTGCCTGAACCAATGCAAATTGGGTTTTAGGTTTCCAGCCAAATTTGTATTCGTAAATTGGGTTTATCAAATAATGTTTTTTGTTTAGAATTTGATAGCCTGTATGCAAAGCAATTTTTTCGAAGCGTTCAATTGATATCCCAGTTTGCTTGATCTCTACCATTTCCTGTACATTTTCTTTTGCTGCTTTTAATATGCTTTTATAAACCGGCATGGGCAGTAAATGATAATATGGTATTTTGGATAAGAGTTTATTTTTTAAAATTTGCTGGTGCCCTCCTAATGGCATATACCAGGGTGGGAATCCAAAAAATATGACACCATCGGGCAATAAAAAACTTTGCATATATGCCATTACCTTCGGTTGATCGGGAATATGCTCAATTACATCTTTAAGAATGATGATATTAAATTTACCTCCCAGGTCTGTTTCTACATCCGTATGATAAATATCTTTTGCGATGAATTGTACCTGGCCATTTTCAATTTCTTTATACAACCATTTGCGTGCATCCACAAGCCTTGTTTCATCTAATTCTACCCCCACCCCGGTACAACCCATATCCAAAAATGCCTTTAGCACACCGCCTTCCCCACAGCCTATCTCAAGTACCCGCATACCGGTTGTTATTGGATATTTCGCTTCAATAAATGGCAGGATATGCTTCTTTACATTTGCAATATTTATATCAAAATATTTTTCTTTGTCCTGATGAAAGTGAAACATATTTTAAAACCCGGTCATTTCGCCGGATGGGAGTTCTTATTTTATAGCATTAAAAAACCTTTTCCACCTTGGCCCGCCTTCCCAACTAAACCAAATGAATGAAGCCTGGCCCACTACATGGTCTTCGGGTACAAATCCCCAATAACGGCTGTCTAAAGAGTTGTGCCGGTTATCACCCATCATCCAGTAATAGTTCATTTTAAAAGTATAGTTTTTGGCTGGCTGATCGTTTATATAATATTGGCCATTTTTATTTTCAAATTTATTGCCTTCATAGGTTTCAATACAACGCTGGTAGCGTATTAAATTATCGGGTGTAAGTTCAATGGTCATCCCTTTGGCAGGCACAACCAATGGCCCATAGTTATCCACCGTCCAGTGATGTATGGTGTCATAATAAGGAAATAATTCCTGGCTACGGTAATAAGGGTCGTTGTAATCTACTATAAAATCTGATAATGAATATCCCTGCGGTAGTTTAATGGTCTCTTTTTCCTTATTGGTGACATTTACCAAAATAGTTGTTTTGCCGGGAAACTGCATTATATCATTTTGACTTTCCCTTACATAAAATCCCATGTTTTTCACTGCTTCTGCATCTACAAAAGTATTTGCCGGATGATTTAAAATATAATACCGTTCAGAATGCGGAAATAAAGGTTGTGCGGTACCATTAGTATAAACTCTTCCGTTTACCACTTTTATTTCATCTCCTGCAATGGCAACACAGCGTTTAATAAAATTATCTCTTTTATCAACCGGCCTGGTAGTAATTACATTGCCAAATTTATTCCAGATGGTTTCCCGGCCTTCATCTCTCATTGCCTGGTAATACGTAATACGGCTACCATAGTATTGTGCATCATCATTGATGAGTGTATCATTTACCGGAAAATTAAAGACTACAACATCATTCCTTTTTACCGGTTTTGCAAACCAGCGAGTGTAAGGAATTTTAATGGCCTCTGAATATGATTTGCTACCTGTAACCGGTAATACATTATGTACAAAAGGAAATGAAATAGGTGTATTGGGTAACCGTGGACCATAATTGAATTTGCTTACAAACAAAAAATCATTTACTAATAATGTCTTTTCCATTGACCCGGTAGGAATGGTGTATGCTTCAAAAAAGAATGTACGAATGAGGGTGGCTGCAACAATTGCAAAAACGGCAGCATCTACCCATTCTCTTGCAGTACTTTTTTTATAATTATCCATCACCAATTTACCGGCATACTTTTCATTTTTAGAAAATCCCAGGTAAGGAAAATATATAAATGGAAAAAATACGGCTGCCGCATGATGCAGGATACCGAACCGGCCAAAATGTTCAACAAATTTTATTGTGATCCAGATGGTGATAAACACTCCCGCAATGGGTATAAACTGAAGAAAAAACCAAACCCTTTTTAATTGCATTTTTTCTACCATACACCAGGTATTGTAAAAAGGGATCAATGCCTTCCATGGGGCAATACGTGCTTTTTGAAACATGCCGTACATACCGATATGCCAGCCCAACGCTCCGATAATAAATATAATCCAGCCAATACTCATGATAGTAAATTTAATGGTTGCAAAAGTAATAATAGAATTTTATGTAAGATGGGTTCACAGCAATTTTGTTACAGTTATAAACAGTAAATGAGTAAGTTATTGTAAAATTGTTAACAACTCATTGCTAAGAAGATACGTTTTTTGTAACCCTGCCGTAATTAAAAAGAAATATTTGACATCATTATTTTTTTAAACCAAATGTATTACAGGCCTTTATATGGCTGTTTTCCCCTATTTTTGCCGTCCAAAATTTTTACTCATTATTATGGAAAATTTGATTTATGTAGTACCGGCCATGGGAATTGTAGGATTAATTTACACCCTGGTTAAGTTTTTATGGGTTTCTAAGCAAGATGCGGGCAATGACCGCATGAAAGAGATCAGTAATTATATAGCAGAAGGCGCCATGGCCTTTTTAAAAGCTGAATATAAGATACTAGCCTATTTTGTAATTATTGCAGGTATATTATTGGGGGTTATGGGTTACTCAAACCCTAGTAGCCATTGGAGTATTGCTCTAGCCTTTATATTAGGTGCATTCTTTAGCGCCTGTGCAGGATTTATTGGTATGAAAGTAGCCACTAAGGCAAATGTGCGAACTGCCCAGGCAGCAAGAACCAGTTTGCGTAAAGCACTTTCTGTTTCCTTTACGGGTGGCAGTGTTATGGGAATGGGTGTTGCAGGCCTTGCAGTTTTAGGATTGGGGGGATTGTTCATTTTATTACTTAATGTTTTCGCCCCGGGCGCATTATCAAATTCAGAAGACGTAGCAAAAGCTATTGAAATATTAACAGGTTTTTCATTGGGTGCAGAATCTATTGCCTTATTTGCACGTGTGGGTGGCGGTATTTATACCAAAGCTGCCGATGTGGGCGCTGACCTGGTAGGTAAAGTAGAAGCCGGTATCCCAGAAGATGATCCCCGTAACCCTGCAACCATTGCAGATAATGTGGGCGATAATGTAGGTGATGTGGCCGGTATGGGCGCCGATCTTTTTGGCTCTTATGTAGCAACTGTATTAGCAACAATTGTATTGGGCCACGAAGTTACTGCGATGGATGGAACTGCCCTGGCAGATGGTTTCCACGGGTTTTCTCCCATTCTTTTACCCATGATTATTGCTGGTGTTGGAATTCTATTATCAATTGTAGGAACCTGGTTTGTTCGGATTGGCGATAATACCGGCTTAAGTACCCATAAAGTACAGAATGCATTAAATATGGGTAACTGGGGGTCAATGATCCTGACAGCTATTGTTGCATATTTCTTAGTACAATATTTATTACCCACCGAAATGACTTTAAGAGGCCATGCATTTACTAAAAATGGTGTTTTTGGTGCCATCATGGTTGGGTTGGTTGTAGGTGCCTTGATGAGTATCATTACAGAATATTATACCGCTATGGGCAAACGTCCTGTAATGAGTATTATTCGCCAATCGGGTACCGGTCATGCGACCAATATTATTGGTGGACTTGCAGTAGGTATGGAAAGTACATTACTCCCTGTATTGGTATTGGCAGCAGGTATCTATGGTTCTTATGAATGTGCAGGATTATATGGTGTTGCTATTGCTGCGGCCGGTATGATGGCCACTACTGCTATGCAATTAGCCATTGATGCATTTGGCCCTATTGCCGATAATGCTGGGGGTATTGCTGAAATGAGTGAACTACCTCCGGAAGTTCGTGAAAAGACAGATATTCTTGATGCCGTTGGTAATACTACGGCTGCCAGCGGAAAAGGTTTTGCGATTGCCTCTGCAGCATTAACGGCACTGGCTTTATTTGCAGCCTTTGTTGGTATTGCAAAAATTGATGGTATTGATATTTATCATGCAGATGTATTAGCCGGGTTATTTGTGGGTGGCATGATCCCTTTTATATTTTCTTCACTTGCTATTAAAGCGGTGGGCGAAGCTGCCATGGCAATGGTTGAAGAAGTACGCCGCCAATTCCGTACAATTCCCGGCATTATGGAAGGTACTGGTAAACCGGAATATGATAAATGTGTGGCTATTTCTACTGAAGCTTCCTTAAAGAAAATGATGCTTCCCGGATCTATTGCCTTATTAGCTCCAATCATTATTGGTTTTGTATTTGGCCCCGAAGTATTGGGTGGTTTCCTTGCAGGCGCAACGGTGAGTGGTGTACTGATGGGAATTTTCCAAAACAATGCAGGTGGCGCATGGGACAATGCAAAAAAATCTTTTGAAAAAGGAGTTGAGATCAATGGTGAAATGCATTATAAAAAATCAGAACCGCATAAAGCTTCTGTAACCGGTGATACCGTAGGTGATCCATTTAAAGACACTTCGGGCCCTTCTATGAATATTCTTATTAAATTAATGAGCATTGTGTCATTGGTTATTGCCCCTACTATTGCTAAACTACATCATAATAAAATTGAAGCTGCCCGTAAAGCTAAAATTGAAACATTAATTTTGATGGATAAGGTAAATGAAACTACCCATCTTACTACTGCGGATATTATGGCACCTGCTGCTGAAGCTACTGAAACAACTGTTACCACGGTGAATGGCAAAGTGGATGAAGCCGGTGATTTTGTTTATGACCTGGGACAGGCTACTGAAGTAACGCTTCCAAATCAAACAAAAATTAATCCTGGCAGCAATAGCCGAATGCTCACATTAAGCAAAGATTTACAAAACAAAGATGCCAAACTCTTAGATAAATCAAACTGGTACACCATTGAAAATTTATATTTTGAAAGTGGAAGTTCCAATTTAAAAGAAGCATCAAAAGAAGCGCTCAATAATTTATATCAATTATTAAATGCATATCCAACTGCAGAAGTAAAACTGGGTGGTTATACTGATAATACCGGTGATAGCCTGATGAATGTAAAACTTAGCGCCACCCGTGCAGAAAGCACCAAAGCAGCACTTGTAAAAATGGGTATAGATGCAAAGCGTATTGCTACTGAAGGCTACGGCCCTATGTTTCCAATATGCCCGCTAAACAGCACACCTGAGTGTAAAGCACTAAACCGGAGAATTGATGTGAGGGTTACCAAGTTTTAATAGTGAAAATATAAAAGACTCCCTCAAATCCAGGGAGTATTTTTTTGACCAATTATTATTTCAGGATTTTAGAAAAACCATTTTTCAATATTTTATCCAGAAATTATTGGATGTAAATTAAAAACATTGGGTTGAGTGTGTAAGAATCCTAAGCTTTCGATATTTTTCCTCTTATAAACATTTGAATCCTTCATAATCTTGGAATCTCATAAGGATTATATATTAATAATAAAATCTTATGCTGTATTTGTTCGACCCCTACGGGGCCGAACTTTTCATTCTCCTGCTTCTATTAATATTTGAATCCTACGGATTCATGGGATATTTTATTAGAAATTTTTGACACATTCAAATTCGATAATAATTTTAATTATTTATTTCAATTCAAAATTTTTCTGACTCAAAACAATTCAATATTTTATCCCGTAAGGATTATATATTAATAATAAAATCTTATGCTGTATTTGTGCGACCCCTACGGGGCCGAATATTTCATCCTCCTGC
The DNA here is from genome assembly GCA_016710595.1 of Niastella sp. GTDB lineage: Bacteria > Bacteroidota > Bacteroidia > Chitinophagales > Chitinophagaceae > Ferruginibacter. Next base: position 134,911 of record JADJVM010000008.1, on the reverse strand, counting down.
TTCTATTAATATTTGAATCCTACGGATCCATGGGATATTTTATTAGAAATTTTTGACACATTCAAATTCGATAATAATTTTAATTATTTATTTCAATTCAAAATTTTTCTGACTCAAAGCAATTCAATATTTTATCCCGTAAGGATTATATATTAATAATAAAATCTTATGCTGTATTTGTTCGACCCCTACGGGGCCGAATGTTTCATTCTCCTGCTTCTATTAATATTTGAATCCTACGGATCCATGGGATATTTTATTAGAAATTTTTGACACATTCAAATTCGATAATAATTTTAATTATTTATTTCAATTCAAAATTTTTCTGACTCAAAGCAATTCAATATTTTATCCCATAAGGATTATATATTAATAATAAAATCTTATGCTCTGTTTGTTCGACCCCTACGGGGCCGAACTTTTCATTCTCCTGCTACTATTAATATTTGAATCCTACGGATCGGGGCTGTAGGGATCGACAACTACGTGGCCGATTTTTCATTCTCCTGGTTCTATTGATATTTGAATCCTACGGATTTTCAAAATCCCTTTAGGGATGGTATATTAATAATAAAATCTTGTAGTATGTAAAATCGGCCCCGTAGGGGTCGTATGTTTCATCCAGCGATGTGATAACTGAATAAGCTTATATTTCAAAATACAGATAGTATGTCAAGCCATGTTTTTAAGAAATTGCATGTAAACTTTATCTTCTGTAATTAGATTAATACATGGCTAATAATGTAAGCCATTTATAGATTCATAAAAATTAGCGTATCATTTTCAGAAAATTTAATGGGTAAATCAGGCTTCGGAGTAATTTGAAAATGCCCTGTCTCTTCCTTCAATAATTGCAAATAACTCCTATTGGGAAAATAATAACTCAAAACGATGCCCGGGTATTTACGCATAATTAACCCTTGTTGCTCCTGATTCCGAATCACAAAGTATTCCATTAAATTTCTCTCATTTATAAAATAACCTGTCCGGTATTTTAAACTGTCAATGCTTTGTATTGCTGTAAAAAGCAATGGGCTGTTATTTAAGTTGTAAGCATATAAGTAAGGCTTACTCTTTAAATTTGAATATTTGTAACCCTTCATTTTAATAAGATCAAAGTAAATATCATGCTGGCGGGGTTTTGAACCATAAAGAATATCTTTCTTTTTGTGATACCTTCTTTCATTTTTAAAAGTATAATATGAATAACCAATGGTATCGTTGTAAACTATGGTTAAATATCGAGTCTGCATCATATTATTCAAAGGAAGGGTGTCAAATTTGGGTGATTTTTTTGTGACGGATAGCAAACTGTCGGGATGAAGTAGCCCTGCATCATACACTACTTTGTAAGTTAATTTTATTTCCTGGGCTTGCGTTGTGGTTAAGAAAGCCAGCAAGATAAGGGTTAGTATTCTTCTCATAAATTAAACTAAAAAAAAGGATATTATTTAATTATTTGCGTTTTAGATGCCTTTTTGTAAAAGGCTTTTTAATTTCGTTGTTTGTAATCTTAATTTTTTTCAACCAATAATATCGCAGATTAATTTGTTTATAACATACTAAACCCAGCCATTCAAACTTACTGAAAAACCATTTACAATCAACTAATGTTTAAAGATATTTCCATGAGTTTTCGTTTTATTCGGAAATTCTATGATTTTAATTTTTGAAGATGGCTTTTTGATCTTCATTTGGGTTTCAATTATATTTACTAATTGGAAATATTGGCCATTATTGCCCAAATATTCCAATACCAATCCGTCAAATCTGTGGCTATTAAAAACAAATGATCTTTTTAACCCCATTTGTAATTTCACCATGCAAAAATAATTTTTGCCTAAGTTAAAAAACCCTTCCTGAATCCAATTATTAGCACTATCTGCCATTACAGTATAAGTTACTTTTGGAGTATCAATTCGCATCTTCATTAGTACAGGCTTCATCTTTAACCCAAAATTATAATCATAAGAAATATTATTTACCAGGTCAATGAATATATGGCCCTCCCTGGGTTTATTTCCTATCTGTTTATATTTTTGAATTTTTTGAAATCTGCGAATACCTGAATTTAGCCAATACTTATATGCCATGCTATCATTAAATACATAATAAAATTTGCGTGGCGGATTAAATTCCTCTTTTCATTTTTTCAAATTAAGAACCGTATCTGTACTATCATTTTTAATTATACGATACTCATACTCTAAAATATAGGTTTGTGAAAAAACACTTTTGCTACATAAAATACAACTAAAAATAATAAGGTTCTCATAGATTCATTAATCGCAATGATAGAAAAAGGATTAAACATTTTTCTGAAATAAAATCTATTAAGTTCTTAAGTAAACATTTTATAAGTAAAACTTTTCATTCATACCTGGCAATTAGCAGCCGAAATAAGAAGGCGGTTTTCATAAAATAAAAAAGGATACTTTTTAAAGTACCCTGCAAATATAATAATTTATTTTTCCTGTAAAAACGGATACCGGTAATCTGTTGGCGGAACAAATGTTTCTTTAATGGTTCTTGCACTCAACCACCGGTAAAGATTTAATGCAGACCCTGCTTTATCATTTGTACCGCTTCCCCTGGCTCCGCCAAATGGCTGCTGGCCTACTACAGCGCCCGTTGGCTTATCATTAATATAAAAATTACCGGCACTGTTACGAAGTTTATTGGTCGCCATTTCAATCGCATACCGATCTGTTGCAATAATAGAACCTGTTAAGGCATAATTAGAAGTGGAATCTACTAATTTTAATGTGTCTTCAAATTTATTTTCATCATACACATAAACGGTTAAGATGGGGCCAAACAATTCCTCACACATGGTTACATATTTAGGATCGCTGGCTTCAATGATTGTAGGTTCTATAAAATATCCTATCGATTTATCGCAATGGCCGCCAACCCATATTTTAGCGCCACTATTTCTTTTTCTTGCATTCTTTAAATAACCATCCAGTTTGTCGAAACTTTTTTCATCAATCACAGCATTGATAAAATTCGTAAAATCTTCTACTGTACCCATCTTCATGGTTTTTACTTCTTCTACCAATTTTTTCTTTACGGCTGCTGCCATATTCGAAGGGATATAAGCACGGGAAGCAGCAGAACATTTTTGGCCCTGGTATTCAAAAGCGCCACGGGCAAGGGCTGTCACTACAACATCTACATCGGCTGATTTATGTGCAACCACAAAATCTTTACCACCGGTTTCTCCAACAATACGTGGATAGCTGGTATAGGTTGACATATTTTTACCAATGGTTTCCCACATGCGGTTAAACACACCCGTACTGCCTGTAAAATGTAAACCTGCAAAAGCTGGATGATTAAACACGACTTCACCAATTGTGGGGCCATCAATAAAAACTAAATTAATTACGCCGTCGGGTAAGCCCGCCTCTTTTAAAATGCGCATGAACATTTGCGCACTATACACTTGTGTATTGGCACATTTCCAAACCACTACATTGCCACACATGGCTGGGCTTGTGGGCAAATTACCGCCAATGGCTGTAAAATTAAATGGCGTAAGTGCAAATACAAATCCTTCCAGCGGCCTGAACTCAAGCCGGTTATTTACACCCGGGCTGCTGATGGGCTGCTGACGATAAATTTCGCTCAGGTAATGTACATTAAACCTTAAGAAATCAATTAGCTCACAAGCACTGTCAATTTCGGCCTGGTAAGCATTCTTACTTTGCCCCAGCATGGTTGTAGCATTTAAATAAGGCCGGTATTTGGTAGCAAGTAAATCAGCTGCTTTTAAAAAAATATTTGCCCTGTTTTCCCAACTCATATTAGCCCATTTATCTTTTGCTTTTAATGCTGCATTAATGGCTTTGGTAACATGCTTTGCTTCGCCGGTATGAAATTTCCCCAATTCATGGGCATGCTCATGAGGCGGACGAATGGTACTGGTGTTCCCTGTTCGTACTTCTTCGCTGCCGATATACATGGGTACATCGATAGTAGTAGATTTTAATTCTTTAATGACTTCTTTTAATCTCTTTTTTTCGGCACTGCCGGGGGCATAGTTCAATACCGGTTCATTAACAGGTAAAGGATAATAAAAATCGCCGTATTGCATAATGTAAGATTTTATTGATGATAATTGATGATTACTTTTTTATTGAATAACTATCCAGCTTCTTCCTTTTCATTCATTAAAAATGCTTTGATAAAGCCGTCCAGTTCACCATCCATAACGGGTTGTACATTGCCGGTTTCAAAATCGGTTCGATGGTCTTTTATCATTTTATATGGATGAAACACATAGCTCCTGATCTGGCTGCCCCATTCTATTTTTTTCTTATTGGCATTATTGGCATCTCTTAATTCATTCCGCTTGCGCAATTCTTCTTCATATAACCTGCTTTTGAGCATTTGCATTGCTTTTTCCCGGTTTGCCAACTGGCTTCTTTCAGTTTGGCAAACAACTACAATCCCGGTGGGTATATGCGTTAAAAAAACTTTTGTTTCTACTTTATTTACATTTTGTCCGCCTGCGCCTCCACTCCTTGCGGTTTCCATTTTTACATCAGCATCTTTTATATCAATATCAATACTATCATCAACCAATGGGTACACATGCACACTGGCAAAAGAAGTATGCCTGCGGGCGTTACTATCAAATGGAGAAATTCTCACCAAACGATGCACTCCACTTTCTGCTTTTAAAAAACCGTAGGCAAAAGGACCATCAAATTGCATGGTACAGGTTTTAATACCAGCCGCATCTCCCCACTGCCAATCAAGTTCAGTAACTTTCCAGCCTTGCTTTTCACCATACATACGGTACATACGGGAGAGCATTTCTGCCCAGTCCTGGCTTTCGGTTCCTCCGGCGCCACTATTAATTTCCATCACTGCCGGTAAGGCATCGGCAGGATCATTTAACGTGCTTTTAAATTCAGCATCCTCAATGCCTTTTATAGCTGACTGATAGGCTTCTTTAGCTTCTTCTTCGGAGGCTTCTCCGGATTTCCAAAAATCAAAAAGTACGGCAAAATCTTCTACACTTGTATTGACCGTATAATACATATTGGTCCAATACTCATTTTCTTTAATTTCTTTTAAAATAGAGGTAGCCCGGGCATTATCATCCCAAAAACCCGGTGAAAGAGAAAGTTGTTTATCGTTCGCTATTTTGGATTCTCTGTTCTCAACGTCAAAGAAACCTCCTCAAGACCAGGATACGGTCTTTCATATCTTTTAATGCTTCTGCTGTCATATTATGCAAAGTTACTGATACTTATTAAATTTAAAGGATTTCTTATACAAAAAACTGTTCAAATAATTTGGATAATTAGTACCTTAGATCTTCATTTAAGAAATAATATATGATGCATAAAACGATATTCTTTTTAGCACTTCTCTTTTTTGCAGGAAATAGTTATGGACAAGAACAACGGGTACCCGAACCCATATTATCTGACAAGATATTTGAAAAAGTGGATGTACCAGTTACTTATCCAGGCGGTGAAGAAGCCTGGAAAGATTATGTAGAGAGCAACAGAAATAAAAATGTAGCTACTGATAATGAAGCACCGGCTGGCAGCTACACAGCTACCGTGAAATTTATTATAGATAGGGATGGAAGACTTAGTAAGCTTGAAATTGTAAAAGACCCGGGTTATGGTATGGGCAAAGAAACTTTAAGGTTAGTTGGCAGGATAAGAAATTGGGTTCCGGCGAAAATAAAAAATAAACCAGTAACGGCTTATCATGAAGTAAGTTTACATTTTGATGTACCCTAAAGCCATATTATTTCATTAGAAAAAAAGCATTGTGTAACCGCAATGCTTTTTTTATTTCATGAAACTTTGAACGATTTTGAAAGTACGGTGTACTGGTAATAAATAAATTAAATTATTATGAAACAAATTTTATTATCGGTCGGTTTACTCATTTCATTTTTAAATTGCTTTTCACAAATAGCAGGCAATGTAATTGAAAGTAACCCAAACTATCAAAGCAGGCAGGTAGAGCTGGCATTGAACCCCGCATACAATTATAACTATAGCAACCAGCTTGAAGCCAGTGTAATGATGAATGTTAAAGCCACAGGTTATGTTGCCATATTTAGCCTTAGCCAAAATGGAAAAACAGTAGATGAAGCAGAAACAGCAATACGGCAGCGGACAGATTTTTTTACCCAATTTTTAAAACAAAATGGAGTAGCCGATGCACAAATTTTTATAGACCCAATTTCAATGCTGCCTACTTATGAAACAGAATTGCAGGAAAAAAAATACAGTAAAACCTTTAACGAAGTGCCGACAGGTTTCGAAATAAAAAAAAATGTTCACATAAGTTTTAAAGAACAATCCGCTATCAATGCCCTGGTAAGCATGGCAGCAAAAGCAGAAATTTATGACATGGTAAAAGTGGAATATTCAGTTGATGATCTTGAATCTGTTTATTCAAATCTCAGGAATGAAGCGTTGAACATCCTGGTATCAAAAAAAATGAATATGGAGAGAGCCGGTATTTATAGCCGCTTTGTAAATATTGGTGAAAAACAAGGAAGCGCTTACCCTGCTGAGAGATATATACAATTTACAGCAGCTAAAACCGGTATGTCGCCACAGTTTATTCAATATAAAGAAAAAAAACCAACTACCGTAACATATAACTATGCAGAAAAAAACCGTACCCTTTTTTATGATAAAGTTTCTGATAAACAATTTGATAAAGTAATTAACCCGGTAGTAAATGAACCCATGGTACAAGTATATGTTTCCTTAAAAGGGCAATTTCAAATATATGATCCCGAAAAAGAAGCTGATGACAAGGTTTACAATAAAAAAGTGAAAGACCTGCAGTTAAAATTATTAGAACTGGATGTGGAATCAAAAAAGAAGGATATTGAACTGAAAGGTAAAATCGTTTTGCAAGCAAAAGCAGAGAGAAAATAAAGAAAAATTATAACTCATTGGAGAGAATAAAACATTCATTATGCTCTCCTTTTTGTATTATTAAATTATGACAGCATGACGTTATTCATTATTAACACATGCTGGTATAAAAATATTTTTACCTTTGCAGTAAGGTTATTCCACATTGCCATAACCGATGATTTAAAATATGCTATTATGCCTTTTAAAGAATTAGATCATTGGATTCATGATTACCCGCTATTAGATGAAATAATAAAGCTCAAGCCTGTTACCTGGATCAATACACACCGCAAAAAAATGATGGAAATACAATCATTACCTGTAAATAAAGCGGATATGCTGGATGCTGAAAAACTATGGGAACGGTTTGCACCTTACCTGGCAAAAGCATTCCCTGAAACCGCCATCAGCCATGGTATTATTGAATCTCCCTTACAAGAGATACCGGCCATGAAACAGGTACTTGAAAACGAAATGAAAACTCCATTTGCCGGAAGATTATTTTTAAAATGCGATCATGAACTTCCGATAGCAGGCTCTATAAAAGCAAGAGGTGGTATCTTTGAAGTTTTGCATTATGCCGAACAATTAGCCATTGAAAATAATTTAATACAACCAAATGAGAATTATGCCATTTTTGATTCTGAAAAATTTAATCATTTTTTTAGTAATTATGCTATTGGTGTAGGCTCTACCGGTAATCTCGGGTTAAGTATCGGGATCATTAGTGCTAAATTGGGTTTTAAAGTTTCAGTATTTATGAGTGCAGATGCAAAGAAGTGGAAAAAGGAGCTCCTGCGTTCAAAAGGCGCTTTGGTGCTTGAATTTGAAGGCGATTTTAGTGAGGCAATCAATGAGGGGAGAAAAGCCACCTTATCGAATCCAAAAGGATATTTTGTGGACGATGAAAATTCAAAATATTTATTTTTAGGTTATAGTGTTGCTGCTATTCGGTTAAAAAAACAATTAGAAGAAAAAAATATTTTGATTGATGAGCAGCATCCTTTGTTTGTGTATTCACCATGCGGCGTAGGCGGCTCGCCCGGGGGTGTAGCCTTTGGTTTAAGGCAGGTATTTGGTGATGCGGCACATTGTTTTTTTGCAGAGCCTACCCACGCCCCTTCTGTACTGATAGGTTTAGTAACCGGTAAGATGGAAAAAGTAAGTGTTCATGATTTTGGAATTGATAACCGTACCGAAGCAGATGGCCTAGCCGTAGGCCGACCTTCAGCTTTTGCAACAGCCATTAGTAAAAAACTAATTAGTGGTGTCTATACAATTGATGATGATGTATTGTTTACTTTACTTTATCATCTTGCGGATAGTGAAGGTATTTTTCTGGAACCCTCTGCCACAGCCGGCCTTATTGGCCCACAACGAATTGCTATTACAAATTACATACAAACACACAAACTCTCAGAACAAAAAATTCGGCATATTGCCTGGGCAACGGGCGGCAATTTAGTACCTAATCAAGAAATGGATTCCTTTTATAAAAAAGGAAAAATGCTGGCAGGAATTTCAACTTAACAGAATAAAATAAACAGGGCATACTTTAATATGCCCTGTTATCATTACACAAATACAAAAATTATTTTACCCAATCAGCAATAAAAATATTTGTATCATGGGTACCCCCGTTATTCCGATTGCTGCTAAAAACAATCTTCTTTCCATTGGGGCTGAACATAGGGAAGGCATCGAAGCCTTTATCTCTTGAAATCTTTTTTATATTACTCCCATCCAGGCTGGCGATGTACATATTAAATGGGAAACCTCTTTCATATTCATGATTGCTGCAAAATAAAAAGTGTTTACCATCAGGTGTAAAATTAGGCGCCCAATTTGCTTTTTCTAAATTGGTCAACATTTTCGGGTTGCTGCCATCTACATTAGCTACCCAAACTTCCATATTGGTAGGCGCTACTAAGTTTTCGGCCAGCAGTTCTTTATATTCTTTTATTTCTTCAGGAGTCTTTGGCCTGCTGGCACGCCAAATAATTTTGGTACCATCTGGGCTAAACCAGGCGCCGCCATCATACCCCAGATCAAATGTAATTTGTTTTACATTTTTACCATCAAGGTCCATCGTATATAAATCCAGGTCGCCGTTTCGCATACTGGTAAAAACAATCTTATCAGCTTTAGGAGAAATGGTTGCTTCGGCATCATACCCCTTGGTTTTTGTAAGTTGTTTTACAATCTTACCGCTGGTGTCTGCTTTAAAAATATCGAAACTGGCATAGATGGGCCAAATATATTTATTGCCATGTTTTTTCCGATCCGGAACTGGCGGGCAATCTTTACTATCCAAATGAGTGGAAGCATACAAAATGTGTTTCCCATCGGGATAAAAGAATGCACAGGTAGTACGGCCTGTGCCGGTACTTACTAATTTAGGGTTAAATGTTTCACCTGGTTCTGTGGGAATTTTACCCATCCAAATCTGGTCGCACATAATGCCTTCTTTTGGATTTGTTTTTTGAAAAATCAAATATTTACCATCAAAACTAAAATAGGCTTCTGCATTATCGCCGCCAAAAGTAAGCTGGCGCATATTGGCAAAATGATCTTCCCCATCAAAATGAATAGTATCATTTACCGGAATGGAATTGGTAAGATTTGTTTTATTGCTTTTTAAAACCGTAAATCCCAATAAGAACAAAACCATTCCGGTGGCCATTAAAATATATTTCATATCAAAATTAAATTTTCGCAAAGTTACTGTTTACAAAGCAGGGCAATTGTCAAAAAATTGTCATCTAAACTGTAAATAGTATTTTTGCAATATGAGATATGCAGCTTTTTTAACTATTCTATTATTTCTTTCCTGTAATAACGAGAAAGACAGTAACCCGGATGATAAAATATTAGAAACACCCAGGCAGGATCAGTTAGAAGCTGATGTAAAAAAATACCCGGATAGTGCAATATTAATAGAAAACCTGGCTCAATATTACCGGGATGGAGGTAATTATGAAAAAGCCATTGCCACAGTAAACAAAGCGATAAAAATAGATAGTACCCGTGCACGTTATTGGGATATGAAAGCCATTCTGCATTTTGAAAATGGTGATACCCTGCAAGCCATACATGCTTTTGAAAAAGCAGTAGCCCTGGTACCGGAGCCGGCATATATTATTTCATTGGCCACTTTGTATGCTCAAACAAAAAATAAAAGAGCGATTGAATTGGCCGATGCATTGCTTATTGGCTATAAAGCACATGCAGAAAAAGAAGCCTATTTTATTAAAGGCTTATATTTTAGTTCGATTGGGAAAAAACAGGATGCTATCTCCTTTTTTAATGAAGCCTTACAAGTAAGTCCTACTTTTATGGAGGCATACCGGGAAAAAGCATTGGCATTGTATGATCAGCAACAATATATGGAAGCATTATTGGTTTTAGAAAAAGCGGTAAAGCTAAATAATAGTTTTGAAGAAGGTTATTATTATATGGGCCGTTGTTTTGAAAAACTAAACCGCAAAGAAGATGCGATTGAAAGTTATCAAACAGCACTTATTTATGCTCCTGATTTTACAGAAGCAAAAGAAGCATTGGCCAACTTAGGTGTAAAACAATAAACTAAAATAATTTTTTTATGGCGCTTATAGCACCCTCCTTATTATCTGCAAATTTTTTAAACTTACAACAAGATTGTAACATGCTAAACGAAAGCCAGGCAGATTGGTTTCATTTAGATGTGATGGATGGCCGATTTGTTCCCAATATAAGTTTTGGTCCCATGCTTGTATCATTTTTCCGAAAAGCAACTACCAAATATTGTGATGTACATTTAATGATTGAAGAACCCGAAAGATTTGCTGATGCTTTTAAAGATGCAGGCGCTGATAGCCTAACTGTACACCTGGAAGCATGCAGGCATTTACACAGAAATATTCAACAAATAAAATCGTTGGATATGCATTGTGGAGTGGCGATCAATCCTCATACGCCTGTAGAAAGCCTTACAGATATTTTGGGTGATATTGACCTGGTTTGTATGATGAGTGTGAACCCGGGATTTGGCGGTCAATCTTTTATTCCGCATACCATACATAAAATTAAACACTTAAGAAAATTGATTGATGAAGCAGGCTTAAATGTAAAAATAGAAGTAGATGGCGGCGTTACATTACAAAATGCAGGTGAAATTATTGCAGCAGGCGCTGATGTTTTGGTTGCCGGAAATACCGTCTTTAAATCTAATGACCCAAGTGCAACGATTGCAAGCTTAAAGAAAATATAAAGCTGAGCTTTTCTTCATTAAGGTTGAGAGAGTTTCCTTACTATATTTCGATCAAAATTTTATATTTGATGATTTAAATTTTGAAGTAGTATTTTTTCAGGATACAGAACTATAATTATTCATTTATTCTGTATCTATAGGTTCCCACAATTCAATTTTATTTCCTTCCACATCCATAATATGAACAAACTTACCATAATCGTAGGTTTCAATTTTATCTAAAATAACCACTCCTTCTTTTTTCAGGTCTTCTACCAATGCTTCCAGGTTTGCCACCCGGTAGTTAATCATGAAATCTTTTTGAGAGGGTTCAAAATATTTTGTTGTTTCGGCAAAGGGTGTCCATTGTGTAGTGCCTGTTTTTGTAGAGTCAGATAATTCTTTCCACTCAAAACTGGCACCATACTCATTGGTATCTAAACCCAAATGGGTCTTATACCATGCTTTCATTTTCCCGGGATCTTTACATTTAAAAAAAATACCGCCAATTCCAGTTACTTTTTTCATATTTTGATTGCTTTTTAATATCAATGTTTTAAATGTAAAACCCAGGCAAAACATACATGCCAATGCCAGTGAGAGTTTAAGGGTGTGTTTCATTGTCGATGAGTTAGAAACTTTTTTTATCAACACTATAAAATTAGTTTGTTATTTCCTGGCTTTCTTTACAATTTTTTTTACTGCTTTCTTAGCATCCTTTTTGGCTGCGACTGCTTTTTTTGAAACTTTTTTGGCATTTTTTACAACTGCTTTCTTTGCAGCAACTATTTTTTTAGTAGCCGGCTTTACTATGCTTTTTTTTACTTTTTTCACTTCAGCCTTTACAGATTTTTTTGTTGAAGCCACTTTTTTGGTTACTGGTTTTGCTACTTTTTTCTTTAGCTTTTTTTGCACTGTCTTCACTTTCTTTGTGAGCTGCTTATTAGCAGTTACCTTCTTTTTTACATTGGGTGCTGTAATGTTATGAATTTTTGCTTTTACTGTATCAATCGCATGAGTAGCCATCCCCGAAACCTGGTCGGCTTTAATAGAAATTTCAGCAGCTACTTCTCCGATTGTCTCTGCAATTTTTGTAAGGGTAGATTTATCTTCGGCTGGTTTTGCCACCCGGGCATTTGATTTTTTAGTTGCCATTTTAATTTTTGTTTTAGATAGTAAATATAAAGTAAAGCAAATTCAAAAAATTAAAAATTTTATGGCTTTTAACTATGAACTTTTGGTATCATTATATAAAAAAGAAATAGTTGTTTGATCGTACAAAAAAGGCTTACTTAAAAGGCCATTCTTTTTGAATCCTGGCTTTTATAAAATAAACAATTGCACCCAGGGATATCACCAAAAATCCACTGAGCATTAGATTTGTTCCGGTAGAAATGAGAATAAAAAGCCATAAAGCAATGGCGATGTAAACCGGTAATGGGAAAAGTGGCATTTTATATGGGAAAAGTATTTTGCCATTTTTTCTTCTTAAAATTAATAAGCCGATAGCCTGGCCTATAAACTGTATCATAATACGCATGGCAAGTATCGCACTAATTACTTCACTTAATTTTAATAACATACTAAAAACAAATGCTAATGCCCCTAAAAATAATAAGGATATGTACGGAAAGTTTTTTGTAGGATGTAGTTTAGCAAATACTTTAAAGAACTCACCATCTGCCGCTGCGGCATAAGGAATGCGGCTATATCCCAGTGTAGCAGAGAAAACAGATGCAAAAGCTACCCATAAAATGAAGCAGGTAATAATGGTAGCGGCAGTATGCCCCATCAATACATCCATAAATTCGCTTATCACAAAATCGCTGTTCCTGGCTTGTTGCCAGGGAATCACACTCACTACACTGATGTTCATTAAAAGATATAAAATGGCAATACCCGCAATGGAAATAAACATACTACGGGGTATATTTCTTGCCGGATTTTTTATTTCACTTCCCAAGTGGCAAATATTATAATAGCCCAGGTAGCTGTACACCGATTTCACACTTGCAAAACCAATAGCAGTTATAAATGCATAATCAACGGTAAGGCCGGTATTGATATTTTTTATAGGTGTTAAAAAATTTCCATGCACAATGCCACCCCCGATAATCCAGAGTAGGGTAATAATCACACCTGTCCATAAAAAAACACTTATCTTCCCTATTGCATCTATTTTTCTGTACAACAGTACAACTATTAAAATCACCACACCCCCACTTACCATTTTTTCTGTAATAGAAGTAAGCGGTACCAGGTAAGAAAAATATTTTGCAAAGCCGATCGCTGCAGAAGCGATTACTAATGGGGCTTGTATCATGGTTTGCCAAACAAATAAAAAGCTCATCATTTTACCTGCCTCATTTTTACCATAAGCTTCTTTTAAAAAATTATAACTACCGCCTGCCCTGGGAAACGCTGCGCCTAACTCACTCCATACCATTCCATCTACAATAGATAATATGGCCCCGGCAATCCATGCATATAAAAAATAAGGGCCATTCATCATTCCAATTACCATGGGTAAAGTGATGAACGGGCCAATACCAACCATATCAATCATATTGATTGCAGTTGCATGACCAAGGCCAAGCTTTCTTTCTAATGTTGCCATACAAGACTGTTATTACCAAATTAATCTGTACTTAAAAATACGATCAAAGTGAAAAAAGAGAGAAAATTAATTTAAATGAACCAAACCATCTGCTATTCAAATAAAACATACCTTTGCAAAAGCTCTTATATTTAGCGGCATTACAAGCCAGTGTATTATTGATGTAACAACCTCCCTAATAAAGCTCCAAAGCTATACTCGTTTTTGATGATGAAATAACCATTTCATTTCCGCACTCATTTTAAAAAAAACAAACTTTGTTATTTACAGATTTAGCAATCATAAAGCCCATATTAGATGCGCTTCATGATGAAGGTTACAGCAAACCTACCCCCATTCAACAGCAGGCCATTCCACATATTTTACAATCCATCGACTTGCTGGGATGCGCACAAACCGGAACCGGTAAAACTGCAGCATTTGCCATTCCCATGTTGCAATTGCTGGCCAGGCCCATCACCATGGCAAGCCGGGGCCAACGGCCTATCCGTGCTTTGATTCTTACACCTACCCGGGAGCTTGCCATACAAATCCAGGAGAGTTTTAATGCCTATGGCAAAAACCTGCGTTTAAAAAACCTGGTAATATTTGGAGGCGTAAACCAGGGCCCGCAAGTATCTGAACTTAAAAAAGGAATTGATATTTTGGTAGCAACACCAGGTCGTTTATTAGATCTCATTAGCCAGGGGTATATCAGTTTAAGAGATATTGAAATTTTTGTTTTAGATGAAGCAGACCGAATGCTGGATATGGGCTTTGTGCATGATGTAAAACGCATCATTGCCAAGATTCCAACAAAAAGGCAAACATTATTCTTTTCTGCAACAATGCCGCAGGAAATTCAATCTTTAGCAAACAGTATTTTACATAACCCGGTAAAAGTGGAAGTGGCAGCCGTTTCATCTACAGCAGATACCATTGACCAATCATTGTATTTTGTTGCAAAAGAAAATAAAAGATCATTGCTTGCATTTATACTGGCCGATAAAAATATAGAAACGGCCCTTGTATTTACTAGAACAAAACATGGTGCCGATAAAGTAGTAAAAGATCTTGTACGCATCGGTATAAGCGCCGAAGCAATTCATGGAAATAAATCTCAAAATGCAAGACAAAGGGCATTAAATAATTTTAAAAACAGGGAAACCAGGATCTTAGTTGCAACAGATATTGCAGCCCGTGGTATAGATGTAGATGAATTGACACACGTTATCAATTACGAATTACCCAATGTACCAGAAACCTATGTACATCGTATTGGCAGAACCGGAAGGGCCGGATTAAGTGGTACATCATTTTCATTTTGCAGTGAAGAAGAAACAGAAGAGTTACGGGATATCCATAAATTAATTGGAAAACAAATTTTCATACAGGAAAACCATCCCTATCATACTACTTTCAGCGGTATTACAAAAAGAGCTGCTCCTCCGCAAAGGCCTCAAAGAAATTTTTCCAGCCGAAACTCATCAAATAATAATTCTCCAAAAAAGCGTTTTGAGCATAACAGGCAAAACAATCACAGCAATAGAAAAAAATATTAACAGAACCCTGCTACCTGCAAATTGAAAAGTATTATAACTATTCAACTTTCTTATTTGTTTTGTAAGTAGAATAGACAAATTAGGTAAGGCGACAATAAATGCATAAAATCGTTTTTATGCATTTTTCTTTTTTACAATATCCTGGTATGCACTGTTCAGCGCCTCCAAAATAATATTGTTTTCTACATTTTTAATTTCAAAAGTAGTCCAGCCCTGCTCACCCCATTTATTGGGAACCGGTGAAATCGCTTTACTCATAGAACAAAAAATAAGTTGCTCTGACGGCGATAGTTTAATATTTGCCAAACTCTTCTCCTCCAGTAATGTAGCAAATATCCTTTTGCCAACAACTTTAAATGCAACTCTATCAAAATGAGAATGATTCATAGTACCATCAAAGGATAATACCATTTTAGTAAAAGCTGCCGAAGTCATCTACGATAATTTTAAGCTTAATACCCGGATTTTGCTCCACCGATATTTTCAATTGGGTGCCAGGTTGTTTTTATTTCCTGCGCCTCACATATTAAGTAAGGCGATTGTGAAGAAAGCTGGGGCCATTGCTGATGGTTCCAAAGCAATACCCGTTTCATATTCAGCGTGGCATTTTGTTGTATCTTTTGAATGGATTCTTTATCATTAGCACAATATACAATGGCATTTACATCCATGTGATTGCTAAACCAATTTAATAATTCCGGCACTTTACCAGTAATGATATTTACAACTCCACCCGGCACGTCTGATGAATGAAGTACTTCGGCAAAAGTTACGGCGCACAATGGTTTGGCAGAAGAAGCTAATACCACGCAAGTATTCCCCCCTACAATGATAGGCGCTATCACACTCACCAACCCAAGTAAGGAACTGTCTTGTGGTGCTATTATGCTTACCACTCCGGTAGGTTCCGGCGTACTAAAATTAAAATGGCTTGACGCAACAGGGTTTACTGAGCTGAACACCTGCTGATATTTATCGCACCAGCCGGCATAATAGATCAATCTTTCTATCGAAAGTTCTACTTCCTTTTCAGCCTGTACCCGGGAACTATCCTGCTTTATTAATTCTTCGATGAACTGGCCTTTTCGGCCTTCGAGCATTTCAGCTATCCGGTATAAAATCTGGCCCCGGTTAAAAGCGGCACGGCTCGCCCAATCGCTAAAAGCAGTTCGGGCAGCGCCTACGGCATCTCTAAAATCTTTCCGGGAACCCAGGCATACATTGGCCAGCTTATCACCTTTTTTATTTTCAGCAATATAGTATCTCCCGGATTCTGTACGGGGAAATTTTCCACCAATATATATTTTATACGTTTTTAGCACTTCGAGTCGCATCTTCTTTTTTTTAATTTACACTTGGGTTAAATGTTATACTAATTTCACATAAGCATTCAGGCCATGCAAGCCGCCTTCCCGGCCATACCCACTTTCTTTGTATCCACCAAAGGGTGATGTAGGATCAAATTTATTAAAGGTATTGGCCCATACTACTCCACTCCGTAATTTAGTAGTAAGGTTAAATATCTTGGAACCCTTATCGGTCCATACTCCGGACGATAATCCATAAGGAGAATTATTTGCTTTCTCAATTACTTCGTCATCCGTCCTGAAACTTTGAATGGCCAATACAGGTCCAAATATTTCCTCCTGTGCAATGCGGTTACTTTGCGCCACATTGGTAAATAAAGTAGGCCTGCACCAAAACCCTTTATGGGGTAACTCGGCGCTGCTTTGATATATTTCTGCGCCTTCTTTAATTCCTATTTTAATGTATTTATTGATGGTGTTTAATTGTTCTTTTGAATTGATGGCACCAATATCAGTATTCTTATCAAGCGGATCACCAACGATCATGGTCTCTAAACGGTCTTTTAATTTTTGTACCACTTGTTTAAAAACAGATTCCTGCACATATAACCTGGATCCCGCACAGCATACATGGCCCTGGTTAAAAAAGATGCCATTGATAACTCCTTCTACTGCCTGGTCTAATGGGGCATCATCAAAAATAATATTGGCAGCTTTACCGCCCAACTCCAAAGTTGCTTTTTTGGGTGTACCGGCTATTGCGTTTTGAATTATTTTACCCACTTGTGTACTTCCTGTAAATGCAATTTTATCTACGCCGGGATGATTTACCAATGCGGCACCTGTTGCACCGGCACCAGTAATAATATTTACAACGCCGGGCGGCAAGTCAGCCTCCTGTATGATTTCAGCAAGCTTCAAAGCCGTGAGTGGCGTGGTTTCTGCAGGTTTTAATACCACTGTATTTCCTGTTGCCAGGGCAGGTGCAATTTTCCATGCTGCCATTAATAAAGGAAAATTCCAGGGAATAATTTGGCCCGCTACACCTAAAGGTTGTGCCTGCCTGTTTGGAAATGCATATTCTAATTTATCGGCCCAGCCGGCATAGTAAAAGAAATGATTGGCGGCAGTTGGTACATCAAAGTCACGGCTTTCCCTTATGGGTTTGCCTCCGTTTAGCGACTCGATGATGGCCAACTCTCTTGCCTTTTCCTGTACCATTCGGGCAATTCGATAGAGATATTTTCCTCTTTCGGCACCGGAAAGTTTTTTCCAATAACGATCATAAGCCTGGCGTGCCGCTTTTACGGCTTTATCCACATCGGCGGCATTGGCATCTGCCACTTCGCTTAGCCTTTCTTCGGATGAAGGGCTAATTGTTCCAAAATATTTTTTGCTTAAAGGTTTTTCAAATTTGCCATTGATAAAAAGGTCATAACGTGCATTTATTTTAGCGGCACTCCTGCTTTCGGGAGCTGGGGCATATTTACGGGCACTGTCAAATTTGAGTTTAATGGTATTATTTTTACTGGAAGCCATGTATATTTTTTATTCCTTTTTTAATTACTGAATTTTACTTTTATCATTAGTCTAAAGAAAAATAATCTTTACCCTGGTACACACCTGTTTTCTCTTTCATGATTTGCATCAATACATCGTTGGCTAAGCTGCTGGCGCCAAAGCGGAACCACTCATTGTTCATCCAAGCTTCACCCAATATTTCGTTTAACATCACTAAATAATGAAGCGCTAATTTTGATTTAGAAATGCCACCTGCCGGTTTCATCGCAATCCTTCTACCAGTTTTATAATAAAAATCCCTTATTGCTTCCAGCATCACTAACGTAACGGGCATTGTTGCTGCAGGAGATATTTTACCGGTAGATGTTTTTATAAAATCTGCACCGGCATACATGGCAATATCACTGGCCCGTCGCACTTTATCATAGGTAACCAGTTCACCGGTTTCTAAAATCACTTTTAGCCTGGCGCTGCCGCACGCTTCTTTTATGGCAGCAATTTCATCAAATACAAAATTGTATTCACCTTCTAAAAATTTTCCACGGCTTATTACCATATCAATTTCATCTGCACCTTCAGCCACGGCATATTTGGTATCCCGGATTTTTACATCACGGGGCGCCTGGCCACTGGGAAATGCTGTTGCTACCGATGCTACTTTTACACCCGACCCGGCGACTGCTTTTTTTGCAACACTCACCATGGTAGGATACACACATACAGCGGCTACCGTAGGTAACCCTTCATAGGCATCATGCAGGTGTTTGGCTTTATAGCACATCTGCTGCACTTTACCTACCGTATCTTTACCCTCTAAAGTGGTAAGGTCAATCATGTTTAAGGTAAGGAGCAAGCCATTAAGCTTGGTTTCTTTTTTAATACTGCGTTTTGTAAAACGTGCTGCCCTTTCTTCAATTCCCACCTGGTCAATTCGGGGAGATACACTAAAGTCGGGAAAATATGCAAGATTCTTTTCTACCATATCTATTTTTGTGAATTCCAAATTTAACACTTGAGAACTATAAAACTAAATATTCTTTATTTTTAAGCTTAGGAACACATAATATTTAATGTTTTTATTAAAATAATGATACCTTTTAGCCTATTTATTACGAAATATATAATAAAGATTATTCATTAAAACCATCGGCATGTTTAAAATTCCGGAATCTGAATTGATACTTGATAAGCGGGGCGCCATTTACCACTTAGGTGTAAGGCCCGAAGAAATGGCAAAAATAATAATTGTTGTGGGTGATCCCGACAGGGTAAAAAAAGTAACCAAACATTTTGATCGTATTGAAACTACATGCCAGCACCGTGAGTTCATCACCCATACCGGCTATTTAGGAAATAAAAGAATTTCAGTTATCAGCACCGGCATTGGCCCCGACAATATTGATATTGCATTAAATGAAATTGATGCCCTGGCAAATATTGATTTTGAAACCCGAACAATAAAGCCGGCATTTGTGCCACTGCATATTTTAAGGTTTGGCACTTCAGGATCTTTACAGGCAGATATCCCTGTTGATGAATTGGTAGCAGGAACACATGGATTAGGTTTTGATAACGTAATGCACTATTACGCTATTGAAAATAATGAGGCTGAGAAAAAAATGATGGAAGACTTTAAAGTACATACTGGTTTGCAAAAAGGAAATGTGGTCCCATATATTTTTAGTGGCAGTACAAAATTATTATCCATCTTTGGAAATGCATACCACAATGGAATTACCGTTGCATGTCCCGGCTTTTATGGGCCACAGGGAAGAATTCTCCGGCTTCCATTGGCATATCCCGGGCTTATTGAAAAATTAACCAGTTTTAAAACCGGCGATCACCGGATTTCTAATTTTGAAATGGAAAGTTCTGCGATATACGGTTTGGGTAGGGCATTGGGCCACGAATGCTTAAGCCTGAATGTAGTTGTTGCCAACAGGGTATCGCAAAAATTTTCAAAAGATGGAGATGCAGCTGTTGAAAAATTAATTAAAACATCTTTAGAAAAGATCGCTGATTCTAATTTATAATTCCATTATTCTTTAAAATGACTAAATACAGTCTATGAAAAAAGTAATCTATCTCACAATGCTTTTCATTGGCATTTTATTACAGGGCAATGCACAAGTAACAAACCCTGTAAATGGTGTTGCCGATACCAGGTCGGGATGTTATGTCTTTACCGGCGCAAAAATTATTACACAGGCAGGTTCTCAATTAAATAATGCCAGCCTCCTCATTAAAGAAGGAAAGATTATTGAAGTGGGAAACCAGGTAAAAACGCCCCCCGATGCGATCATTGTAGATTGTAAAGGCAAATATATTTACCCTTCTTTTATTGATCTATTTTCTGATTATGGTATGGAAGCACCTGCCCGTTCACAAAGAGAATTTAATTATGGCGCCCCTACTCAATTTACTTCAGCTAAAGCCGGGCCCTACAATTGGAACCAGGCTATAAAACCCGAAGTGAATGCCGTTGAAACTTTTAGTGTAAATGCAGATAAAGCTGCCAAACTTCGTGAAGCCGGATTTGGTGTGGTAAATAGTTTTCAAAAAGATGGCATTGCAAGAGGTACCGGAACGCTGGTTGCCCTTGCCAATAAAAAAGAAAATTTAGTGGTTATAAAAGATAAGGCAAGCGCTAATTATTCATTTAGTAAGGGCACTTCCTCACAAAGTTACCCTACCAGTTTAATGGGAAGTATTGCATTGCTCAGGCAAACTTTTTTAGATGCTAACTGGTATAAGAATTTACCTGCTACTAAGAAAAATGAAGAAGGATTAAATCTTAGCCTCCAGGCCTGGAACAACAATTTATATTTACCACAAATATTTGATGCCTCTGATAAGTGGAATTGCCTGCGGGCAGATAAGATTGGGGATGAATTTGGCATATCTTTTATTTTAAAAGCAGGTGGAAACGAATATCAACGGATGGATGAAATGAAAGCGAGCAATGCTGCATTTATCCTGCCACTCAATTTTCCGTTAGCGATGGATGTAGAAGACCCAAATGATGAAAGGTTTGTTGCGCTTGCTGAATTAAAACATTGGGATATGGCAGCTACCAACCCGGCTGCATTTGAAAAAGCAGGCATTACATTTTGCATTACTCAAGACGAACTCAAAGATGCCAAAACATTTTTTACAAACCTGCGCAAAGCAATAGATAATGGCCTCTCTGAAGATATGGCTTTAAATGCACTCACCCGCATACCGGCACAATTGCTGAATGCATACAACGAAATAGGTAGTATTACTGCGGGAAAATATGCCAATTTTATTATCACGGATGGTCCGTTATTCGCTGATAAAACAAATATTTTACAAAACTGGGTGCTTGGCGAAAAGTACAGTGATGGCCCCAATGAGTTGGATGAAGTATCCGGCAAATACCAGGTAAACGTACCCGGTAAATCATTTATGCTGGAAGTAAAAAATAATAATTCGGCAACCCTCATCGCTAAAGATACTATTGCAGCAAAATTTAAATTTAGCAATACCCTGGTATCGCTGCAATTTGGTGAAACAAAACGAAGCCGAAGTAACTACCGCTTAAGCGGTGCTGCATGGGGTACGCAATGGACTGGAACCGGTACCGATAGCAGTGGCAAGATCTTTAGCTGGACAGCAGAATATAAAGGCCCTTTAAATGAAAATGCAGATACTTCTCAAAAGAAAAAAATGCTTAGCAGCAGCAAACTCACTTATCCCAATATGGCTTATGGCTGGCAAACCTTGCCACAAGCTGAAGACATACTTATAAAAAATGCTACTCTTTGGACAAATGAAAATGAAGGGGTGCTGCAACAATCAGATATTTTATTAAAGAATGGAAAAATAGCAGCCATTGGCCGTAACTTACAGGCAGGAAATACAAAAATAATAGATGCTACAGGCATGCATGTAACACCCGGTATTATTGATGAACATTCTCATATTGCCGCAGCCGCTATTAATGAAGGTGCCCAATCGGTAACCTCCGAAGTGCGTATTGCTGATGTGCTGAACCCGGATGATATTAATATTTACAGGCAACTTAGTGGTGGTGTTACTACATCTCATATATTACATGGAAGCGCCAATACCATTGGAGGACAAACACAGCTCATAAAACTCCGTTGGGGGCAAGATGCAGAAGGATTGAAGTTTAAAGGAGCAGATCCTTTTATCAAATTTGCCCTGGGTGAAAATGTGAAACGTACAACCAGCCCAAACAACAACCGGTTTCCCGATACACGTATGGGTGTACAGCAAGTTCAAATGGATGCCTTTACCAGGGCAAAAGATTACGAAGCTGCTTTAAAAGGGCCCAATAGTAAATATGTAAGGCCCGACCTGGAACTGGATGCCCTTGTAGAGATTATGAATGGAAAAAGATTCATTACCTGCCACAGCTATGTACAAAGTGAAATATTAGAAACAATGCGCATTGCAGAAAAATTCGGTTTTAAAATAAACACTTTTACGCATGTTTTAGAAGGATATAAAGTAGCTGATAAACTAAAAGCACATGGCGCCAATGCATCTACCTTTAGTGATTGGTGGGCTTATAAAATGGAAGTACGGGATGCTATACCTTACAATGCTGGTATCATGCATAAGGTAGGATTAAATGTGGCCATCAACAGCGATGATCCTGAAATGGCACGCAGGCTAAACCAGGAAGCTGCCAAGATCATTAAATACAGCGGAATTACAGAAGAGGAAGCATTAAAAATGGTTACCCTGAACCCCGCAAAAATGTTGCACATTGATAAACAAGTGGGCAGCCTGAAAGTGGGAAAAGATGCCGATATTGTAATTTGGAATAATGACCCGTTAAGCATTTACGCCGTTGCACAAACAACTATAGTAGATGGCATTATTTATTTTGACCGGCAAAAGGATTTACAGGAACGATCGTCCATTGAAATAGAAAAAAACCGGTTAGTGAATAAAATGTTACAGGAAAAAAAATCGGGGTCGCCTACCAACCCGGCAATGCCTTCTTACCGGGAAGTAAATGTGTGCAGCGAACATTTTCACCAGCATGGTTTATTAACAGAAGATGTAGAATAATACTTTATCCTTAAAATAAATAAGATGAAAAAAATATTTTTAGTTTACATATCGCTTGTTTTATTTACTGGCATGGCACAGGCACAGGATGATGTATATCCAGCACCTGCCCAAACCAGAGACATCCTTATAAAAAATGGAACCATCCATGTAGGCAATGGACAGGTTTTAAAAAATACTTCTATCCTGGTACAGCAAGGAAAGATTACTGCCATTGGAAATGATTTAAAAAATGAAAATGCGGTTGTTATTGATGCCAGCGGCAAACAGGTGTATCCCGGCCTCATAGCCGCATCTACCATTATTGGCCTGAGAGAAGTAACAGGAAGCGTAAGAGGTACAAATGACTACCGGGAATTGGGTGAATTAAATCCAAATGTGCGAAGTGTTGTAAGTTATAATGCTGACAGTAAGATTATCAATATACTAAGAAGCAATGGCATCCTCTTAGCCAATATTATTCCACAGGGAAGTTTGCTTATGGGTACATCCTCGGTAGTGCAATTTGATGCCTGGAACTGGGAAGATGCAGCTTATAAATTGGACGGGGGAATTCATATTAATTTTCCAGGTTTATTAATAAGGAGAAGCCGCTTTCGTCAGAACGAATCTATAGCCGATCAGCAAAAAGAAGCCATGGAAAAAGTAGAAATGCTGCGTAGCTTTTTTAAAGAAGCAAAAGCATACCTGGCAGAAAAGAATCATGCCGTAACAAATTTGAAATTCGAAGCGGTAAAAGGTTTGTATGATAAATCACAAAAATTATACATTCACTGCGATATTGTTAAAGAAATGCTGGTAGCTATTGACTTTGCAAAAGCATTTGGTTTTGATGTGGTGATTGTAGGCGGAAGCGAAAGCTGGCGCATTGCCGATCTTTTAAATCAAAATGGCATTGCCGTTATCTTACAACAGTTACA
Source organism: Niastella sp. (assembly GCA_016710595.1). Taxonomy (GTDB): domain Bacteria; phylum Bacteroidota; class Bacteroidia; order Chitinophagales; family Chitinophagaceae; genus Ferruginibacter. Next base: position 110,799 of record JADJVM010000008.1, on the reverse strand, counting down.
TGATCTGCCTACTTTGGATGATGATGATGTGGACCAACCTTTTAAAACACCTTTTCTTTTAAAAAAAGCGGGGGTTTTGTTTTGCATCAATGATAATGATGGTAATACCACTGGCAGAAACCTGGCATTTAATGCCGGCACTTCAGCAGCTTACGGACTCAATAAAGAAGAAGCCTTACAAGCAATTACCCTGGATGCCGCTAAAATACTGGGCATTTCAGATAAAACCGGGAGCCTGGAAACAGGGAAAGATGCCAATATTATTATTAGTACCGGCGATGTATTGGATATGGAAACAAGTGTAATTACCAATGCACTGATACAAGGGCGGGAAATAAACCTGATGGATAAACATAAACAACTAAACGAGAGATATGAAAGGAAATATGGAATTAAATAAACGTTTTATTTTTCCTGTTTCATGTCAGGTTAAAAAAATTAGATCTTTAATTTAAAGATAACCGAACTTATTTTTAAAAATGAATGTACATGCGTAACAAACCCGAAAAGTCTCAGCATATTCTTACTGCATCTTCAAATTTATTGGGTTTCTGTTTTATATTGCTCACTACTTTTCGGGTTTTTAAAGTATCCCGAATTACCATTGCAGATGAAATAACGACCGCTGCCATTATTATGTTTATGGCAAGTTGTATTTTTTCTTTCCTGGCATTACGTTCTTCCAGTAGCCGGGGAGAAAAATATGAACAAATTGCAGATGTAGTTTTTCTTTTGGGACTGGGAATTTTATTTATTACTACTATCTTATTTTCATTAAACCTGATTGCTTAAAATATGAATATCTAACAGACAAATTTTAATTTTTTACCATCATAAAGCATATAAATACTATTTTTAAGGCATTTTATAAGAATAGGTATGAATAAAACAAAAGCCGGCTGGATTGCATTTATTGTATTTACGGTCTTAACGATCCTGCATCTGGTTCATGAATTTGTAAATCCTATCTCCCATTCCGTATTATTTTCCAGCCGGGTATTGCTTATCATAAGCCTTTGCATATATTCATTATATAAAAAATCATTAACTACCTGGATCTTAACGGCCATGGTAATAGGTGTAGAGATTGGCCACGACTTTCCTGCATTTTCGCAAAACCTTCAATTCCTGAGTAAAATATTTTTACGATTGGTAAAAACAATTGTAGCACCATTATTATTTTCTACCCTGGTAGTGGGTATTGCCAGTCATTCTAATTTAAAACAGGTAGGCCGCATGGGCTGGAAATCTCTGCTGTATTTTGAAGTGGTTACTACTTTTGCATTACTGATTGGCTTATTATTTATAAATCTTACACATGCCGGTGTTGGCATTCAGGTTCCTGAAGCCTTATTAAAAGAATTGCCCCAGGTAGTTCCCAAAACCTGGCAAGACCATATCATTGATATCTTTCCCGAAAATATTATAAAATCGGTTTATGAAGGCAACGTATTGCCCATTGTATTGTTCAGCGTAATCTTTGGTATTTCATTGGCCATGCTAAATGATAAAAAGAAAAAACCCCTGCTGGATTTTTCTGAAAGCCTGGCAGAAGTGATGTTTAAGTTTACCAATATCATAATGCATTTTGCCCCATTTGGTGTAGGCGCAGCCATTGCCGTTACCGTGGGGCATTTGGGTGTAGATATTTTAAAGAACCTGTTAATGTTGCTGATGACATTGTACATGGCATTAACTGCATTTATATTACTCATTTTAATCCCAATTGCATTATTCATTGCCAAAATACCGCTAAAGAAATTTATCCAGGCCATCAAAGAGCCTGTTTCCATTGCATTTGCAACTACCAGTTCTGACTCTGCTTTGCCAAAGGCATTGGAGAACATGGAGCGTTTTGGTGTACCCCGTAAAATTGTTTCTTTTGTAATACCCACGGGTTACACATTTAACCTGGATGGTACCACGTTGTATCTTTCATTGGCCTCTGTTTTTGTGGCGCAAGCTGCAGGGCAGCATCCCACATTTGCACATCAAATGTTTATTGGCCTGTCACTCATGCTCACCAGCAAAGGCGTTGCTGCTGTACCCCGTGCTTCATTAGTAATCCTTATAGCTACGGCTTCTACCTTTGGTTTTCCGCTATGGCCCATCATGGCAATTTATGGAATAGATGAATTGATGGATATGGCACGTACGTCGGTAAATGTGATTGGCAATACCCTGGCTAGTTGTGTAATTGCCCGCTGGGAAGGTGAGTTTGATGATGAAAAAGCGCTCAACTTTACAGGAGAATAATTTTTTTCTTACCAACAAAAAACCCGGTAAACCGGGTTATTTAATTTTATTTATACTCAAATATTTTATTCTGCAGTATCTGTATTAGTCTCCTGTTCAGGTTCTGGCTTGGGATCATCTTTAATTAATTTACCCAGGCTGTTTTCACTGCTTTTTTTCTTTTGTGCTTTAGGTGCAAACATTACATGCATTCTCTTTCCTTCTAATTTTGGGAGGCCTTCTAAGGCGCCAACATCTTTTAAGCGATCGGCAAATTTGAGCAACAACAGTTCTCCTCTTTCTTTGAACATAATGGCTCGCCCTTTAAATTGCACATGCGCTTTTACTTTATTGCCATCTTGCAAAAACTTTTCAGCATGTTTACATTTAAATTCAAAATCATGATCATCAGTATTGGGTGTAAACCTGATTTCTTTTACTTCGCTGGTCTTCGCTTTCGCTTTCATTTCTTTTTGCTTCTTCTTTTGATTATACAAAAACTTGTTATAATCAATGATGCGGCAAACAGGTGGTACTGCGCCCGGTGAAATTTCTACCAAATCAAGACTTTGCGATTGTGCAATCTTCATTGCTTCCTGGGTAGGATAAACACCCGGTTCCAGGTTCTCCCCCACGAGCCTTACTTCGGGTACACGGATCATGTGGTTGGTACGGTGTTCTTGTTGTTGTTCTTTTTTAAACCTGGGATTAAATGTCCCTCTGGGTCTGTTCGGAAATGCCATTTATTAATTTTAGTTTACAATATGGTTTTATGGTTATTGAAAAATTTTACAGCCTGTTTTTAATTTCTTCGGTGAGTTCTTTTATAAAATCATCTATTTCTTTTGCACCTGCATCACCTTTGCCTTGCAAACGAACCGATATCTTTTGTTCAGCCACTTCTTTTTCGCCTATCACCAGCATATAAGGTACTTTTTGTAATTCAGTATCCCTTATTTTTTTCCCTATCTTTTCGTTTCGGTCATCAACTTCAGCACGAATATCTGCTTTTTTAAGCTTATCCAAAATTGTTTTTGAATATTCTATGAACTTATCGCTAATGGGCAATATTTTTACCTGCAATGGAGCCAGCCAGGTAGGGAATTTTCCTGCATAATGCTCCAGTAAAAACCCGATAAAGCGCTCATGGGTGCCCAAAGGTGCCCGGTGTATGATGAGTGGCGTTTCGGCTTCATTATCCTGGTTGGTAAAACTCAGCTTGAAACTCTTGCCTTGCGAAAAATCTACCTGGTTGGTAGCAAGTGTAAACTCACGCCCAATGGCACTCCAAATTTGTACATCAATCTTTGGACCATAAAAAGCACCTTCCCCTTTTACTTCTACAAATGGAATATTATTTGCAATTAATACTTCCCGTACCAGGGCTTCTGTTTCTAACCAAAGTTTTGGCTCATTCACATATTTTTGACCCAGTTTTTCGGGGTCATGTAAACTTAGCCGCATTACATATTTATCAATTCCGAATATTTTAAAATATTTCAGGTACATATCATTTACTGCCTTAAATTCTGATGCAAATTGTTCTTTGCTACAATAAATATGGGCATCGTTCATGTGCAGGCAACGTACCCGCATAAGTCCAAACAATTCCCCGCTTTGCTCGTAGCGATAGCAAGTACCATATTCTGCAATACGATAAGGCAAATCTTTATAACTCTTTTGTTCTGCATCAAAAATCTTATGATGATGCGGGCAATTCATTGCTCTTAAATAATACCGGGTGCCATCCAATTCCATGGGAGGAAACATACTATCGGCATAATAGGGTAAATGGCCACTGGTTAAATACATACTTTCTTTGGCTATATGAGGTGTAACCACACGTTTATAACCCGCCGCATTTTCTGTTTCTTTTGCTAATTTTTCAAGCTCTTCAATAATGATGGTCCCGTTGGGCATCCATAAAGGCAAGCCCTGCCCCACATCATCATCCATAGTATAAATACCCAGTTCTTTGCCCAGCTTACGATGGTCTCTTTTTTTGGCTTCTTCCAACATGGCCAGGTATTCGTCTAACTCTTTTTGAGCCGGAAAACTAATTCCATAAACCCGGGTGAGCTGCTTATTTTTTTCATCGCCTTTCCAATAAGCACCTGCCACACTCATAAGTTTAATAGCTTTTATAAAGCCGGTATTGGGTATATGCGGGCCACGGCATAGGTCAGTAAAATTTCCCTGGGTATAAAAAGTTATATTTCCATCTTCCAGGTTCTGCAACAAGTCTAATTTATATTCATCTCCTTTATCAGTAAAATATTGAATCGCTTCGGCTTTGCTTAGTTCTTTACGCTGATATACATTTGACTGGCGGGCCAGTTCATTCATTTTCTTTTCTAAAGCCGCAAAAGCTTCTTCGCTCATCCGGGTTTCTCCCAGGTCCATATCATAATAAAACCCGTTATCTACTGCCGGGCCAACCCAAAATTTTACACCGGGATACATGGCTTCTACCGCTTCTGCCAACAAATGTGCAGATGAATGCCAGAAAGTTGATTTTCCTCCCGTATCTGCCCAGGTAAGCAATTTTAAGTTACTATCTGTATTTATGGGTCTTGATGCATCCCATACTTCACCATTAATTTCTGCTGCAAGCACTTTTCTTGCCAGTCCTTCACTAATAGATTTAGCTACATCCATTGCGGTTGTACCTTTTTCATACGCTCTTACAGAGCCATCGGGTAATGTTATCCTTATCATTAATATGGTAATCTCTATTTTTAAATTGAGGCTGCAAATTTAACGAACTCTTTGCGAAGCAAAAACTTATCTGGAATAACTTTGGGCAATTCTATCAATTTTACCATTCGGTTAATATTATGTACAAAATTTTACCCCTTCTCTTTATCATTTTTTTCAATTGGGAGGTATGCCCTGCCCAAAATTTTACCGGCCAATGGAAGGGCGATTTCGTTGAAAACAGCAGTTCCAATGTAAATTGGGGAGGCTACCAAAGCGATTATGTGCTTGAGCTGAATATGAATGGTAACAGGGTTTCGGGATATTCTTACACCTATTATACTGCAAACGGAAAAAAATTCTATACTATTTGTAAAGTTACCGGTAAGGCAGATCGTAAAAGAAAATATGTGGAAGTAAGAGAAATTGAGCGCACCAAAACCAATGTACCCCTTGATATTACCAATTGCTTCCAGGTTCATAAACTCTATTATACAGTACAAAACGGCATTGAGATGCTAAAAGGAGTCTGGCTGCCTGCTCCCAACCAAACCGGGAACTGTGGGCATGGAACTACCGAACTGGCCAGGCGTACACTTAAACAGGCTTTCCCGGGGTTGCAGGCTTTAAGTAAACCCCAAAAAAACAATGTAGCAACAAATCAACCTCAAAAAACAAAACCGGGCGGGCGTACTCCTGTGGTTACAAAAAATGTAATAAAACCAAAAGAAAATCATGCGAATAAACCTATTTCAACAAATATTGCAAACAATAAAAACCTAACAAAACCAGAACCGATACCATTAGATACTATTACAAAAAAAGCACCCGAATTGGCATTGGTGAATAAACAAAATGGACTGGACACAAAACATTATTTTGAAAAAAGAAATAGTAGTGTCATTAGGACCATACCGGTAGAAAACGCAAAAATAAAAGTGGACTTATACGATAATGGAGAAATTGATGGTGATACCGTTTCAGTTTTTTTTAATGATAAATTAATTTTACCCCACCAAAAACTTACTGATAAGCCCCTTTCGCTTGAAGTAGAGGTAAACCCAGGGGATAATGCCAGCAATGAATTGGTGATGTATGCCGATAACCTGGGTTCTATCCCACCCAATACTGCCTTAATGATTGTTACCGATGGTACAAAACGCTATGAAGTGCGCATCAGCAGCGATTTGCAAAAGAGTGGGGCGGTACGGTTCGTGTACCAGGGTAACAAACCATAAACAACCTGGTTCCGGGCAATCCCTATTTAATTTGAACTCAATACAAAATCAAGAATGAACATAAATCATTCATTTGTATATGTTAAAATAGCATTAATGGTTTATATTTGCTTTTTACAAACCAGGATAGGAACCAATACCACATGCCATCCAAACGTATGAAAAAAATTGAATTGGAAATTGTAGCCCTTTCTCACAGCATTACCCAAACACATTCTTATGCTGTAGTTTTAGGAGAAGTGAATGGATTAAAGCGTTTACCCATTGTAATTGGCGGCTTTGAAGCACAGGCTATTGCTGTAGCTTTAGAAAGAATGAACCCCAGCAGGCCCCTTACCCACGATCTGATGAAAAATTTTATGATGGCTTTTGATGTGGAGTTGCATGAAATTGTGATCAATGATTTACAAGAGGGGATATTCTATTCGAAACTTGTATGCAGTTCGCAAAATGATACCGTAGAAATTGACAGCCGCACTTCAGATGCATTGGCATTGGCAGTAAGATTTGGTTGCCCTATTTATACTTATGAAAATATACTGGACCAGGCAGGTGTATTAATGGAAGAAGAATATAAAAAACCCGATGAAGAATTAAGCAAAGTAAGTACTACATCTACCGAAGAAAGTTCGGGCGACGATGATTTAAGGGGCAAAACACTGGATGAATTAAACAAACTGCTAAACGATGTGCTGGAACAGGAAGATTATATAAAAGCCATTGCCATAAGAGATGAAATAAAAAGCAGGGGAAAAAATAAATAACCCACTACAACATGCTCATTTTTCCCAATTGCAAAATAAACCTGGGATTGCATATTGTTAATAAAAGAAACGATGGTTATCACAACCTGGAAACCGTTTTTTATCCCACCCCCCTTTTTGATGCAATAGAAATAGTAGAAAACTTTCAAACTACACAAAACAGATCTCACATTTCATTTACACAAACAGGCCTCACAATTCCCGGTGATACCCATGAAAATATTTGTATAAAAGCATTTGAGCTAATAAAAAAAGAGTACCCATTATTACCTCCTATAAAAATGCATTTACATAAGCATATTCCCACAGGTGGCGGGCTGGGCGGAGGTTCTGCAGATGCCATAGCTGTAATACAGTTACTTCAAGAAAAATTCAACCTTCACATCCCTCAGAAAAAATTACAGGAACTGGCATTGCAGTTAGGAAGTGATTGTCCTTTTTTTTTATTAAACACAGCAGCACTGGCTACGGGGCGGGGAGAAATATTAAACCCCATCTCAGTAGATCTTAATAAATACGCCATCTTATTTGTAAATCCACAAATTCAGGTAAATACCGGCTGGGCCTTTCATAAAATTTCGATACAAAACAGTGAGCGTGAAAGTATCGCCAAAACCGTTTTGCAACCCATTGAAACCTGGAAAGAAAAACTGCATAACGATTTTGAAGCCCCTGTTTTTGATTTCTATCCTCAAATAAGGTCAATAAAAAATCATTTATATGATAATGGCGCTTTATATGCATCTATGAGCGGAAGCGGGAGTACTGTGTATGGCATATTTACCAAAAAAACAAATACTGATTTTAATTTCCCTGCAAACTATTTCTGCAAGTGGGTTTAATATTTTAAATTTGCTTATCAATAAGGTTAATACCATACAGGATTTCTTACATAGCAATCTCGATTTATTAAATCATCGAAGATAAGTTATACCATACTCCCGCCAGGGAGCCCATTCCTTGTACTTTTTTCTTAATTCTTTTTAAAATTTTTAATATGCAAACAACAATGCATGAAAATGCCGATACCCAATTTTTTCTTGACCTGGAAGAAAAATATGGAGCCCATAATTATCATCCCTTACCGGTAGTCTTAAGCAAAGGACAAGGTGTATATGTATGGGATGTGGAAGGAAAACGTTATTATGATTTTTTAAGTGGTTACTCTGCAGTAAACCAGGGCCATTGCCACCCTGCAATTATTGAAACACTTGTTAAGCAGGCGCAGGTATTAACCCTTACTTCAAGGGCTTTTTATAATAATATATTGGGAGCGTATGAATCTTTTATTACCCAATACTTTGGATATGATAAAGTATTACCCATGAATACTGGCGTAGAGGCAGTAGAAACAGCTTTAAAATTGGCACGCAAATGGGCTTATGAAGTAAAGGGCGTAGAACCCCTGAAGGCTAAAATTATTGTATGTGCACAAAACTTTCACGGCCGCACTTTAGGGGTTATTTCTTTTAGTACCGACCCTGCTTCAAAACAAAATTATGGCCCTTATTTACCGGGTTTCCAGGTAATTCCTTACAATGATTTAACCGCATTGGAAGCAGCGATACAAGATAAGGATACAGCCGCATTTTTATTTGAACCCATACAGGGAGAAGCGGGCGTAGTAGTGCCTGATGCAGGCTATTACAAAGGCATCAGGGATTTATGCACCCAACACAATGTACTTATGATGGCCGATGAAATACAAACCGGCCTTTGCCGCACGGGACGCATGCTGGCTTGCGATCATGAAGATGTAAAGCCTGATGTGCTGATACTGGGAAAAGCTTTGAGCGGAGGTACCTTACCAGTAAGTGCAGTATTGGCCAATGATGAAATAATGCTTACAATAAAACCAGGTGAACATGGCAGTACTTATGGTGGCAACCCATTGGCTTGTGCTGTTGCGATAAAAGCGTTGCAAGTGTTAAAAGAAGAGAATATGGCTGAGAATGCCGAAGCCTTAGGCACTTACTTCAGGGCCGAATTAAAAAAAATAGATTCTGAACATATCCAGGTACGTGGTATGGGATTATTGAATGCAATTATTATAAAACATCCAAATCCAAATGCAGCCTGGGAACTTTGCCTGGCTTTAAAAGAAAACGGGTTGCTTGCCAAACCTACCCATGGTGATAAAATAAGGTTTGCACCTCCGTTACTTATCACTAAAGCACAAATTGATGAATGTATTCAGATCATCAAAAAAAGTATAGAAGTACTGCATTATTGATAGCTTTTAGTAGAATCATAAAGCCCTCCTTTCGGGAGGGCTTTATTAATTTTATGTAACCGCAGATAACGGTATCTTACTTAATACTCATCTTCATTAAAAAAGAAATCTTCCTGGCTGGGGTAATCAGGCCAAATATCTTCCAGTCCTTCGTACAAGTCCCCTTCATCTTCCAGTTCCTGCAAATTTTCAATTACTTCAATAGGGGCACCACTGCGAATGCTATAATCAATCAATTCGTCTTTGGTTGCCGGCCAGGGTGCATCTTCGAGATGCGATGCTAATTCGAGTGTCCAAAACATGCTATATCTGGTTTAATTTTTTGCAAATGTAAATTTTACCCTGAAACTACCAAATGTGTTTTTAAACATACTCATTTTTAAAACCATATATCTTTTTGCGGATTACTTTAAAAATGATTTTTATGATTCAGATTTACAGTAATATTTATGCTGCAAAAGAAGTATTTTCGGCGTATGTTACAGGCAAAACAAATAGAAAAAAAATATGGGGCATTACAAGTATTAAAAGGGGTTGACCTGGAAATTCAAAAAGGAGAAATCGTTAGTATTGTTGGATCTTCGGGTGCCGGAAAGAGTACACTTTTACATATTTTAGGCACTTTAGATAAGCCCAATAAAGGAGAAATTATATTACAAAATACCAGGATAGACCAATTAACCGGAAAATCACTTGCCAGGTTCCGAAATAAACATATCGGCTTTATTTTTCAATTTCATCATTTATTACCTGAGTTTACGGCAATTGAAAATGTATGTATCCCCGGATGGATTGGAGGTTCAAAAAAATCTGAAACAGTAAAAAGGGGTATGGAATTACTGGAACAAATGGGCTTACAAAACAGGACAGACCATAAACCCGGAGAATTAAGCGGTGGTGAACAACAGCGGGTAGCAGTAGCCCGGGCCTTAATCAATAATCCTGATATCATTATGGCAGATGAGCCTACCGGCAATTTAGACAGTATAAATGCAAGGGAATTACACAAATTATTCATAGATCTCTGCAATACCCGCAATCAAACTTTCTTGATAGTTACCCATAATGAAGAACTGGCACAAATGAGTAACCGGGTAATTCACATGAAAGATGGGCAGATCATTTCATAAGGCTACCATTGCCATAAAAAATAAACCACCCAAAAAATGAGCGGTCTATTACGATTGCTTGCCTAAAAACTATTTTAGATACCTGGGTGGCAAAACCCTGGTATATTAGCTGAAACTCAGATTAGTCTTTTTTCAAAGTATCTGTAGTTACAGTTGTTTTAACTGTAGTATCAGTAACTACTTGAGTAGTTTCTGGAGCAGCTGGAGTTACAATAGTTGTAGTATCAGAAGATTTAACTTCTTCAGATTTCTTTTCACCATCGTTACAAGCTACCAATGACATTGCGATTACGGCAACAGCTAAGAATTTTTTCATTTTTGTTTTTTGTTTAATTAAAATTATAATTTCATGTTAATACCCCATTAAAGAAAAAGGTAACCCATTGTTTTAAAAATTATTTTTTTTCTTTGCTTGGGTTACAAAACCTTTATTATTGTATTAATATCAGACCGGTGACAACATTAGAACAAGAAAAGCTTTTATTGGACGGACTTGCGCAGGAGAGCAAAGAATCAATAGAACGGATATACCGGGAGCATTACAGCATGGTTAAGTCTCTGATAATCAATAACAATGGTTCTTCAGATGATGCCGCAGATATTTTTCAGGAAACCATGATTGTGCTATTTGAAAAAGCGAAATCAGGAGAGTTTGAGTTGCATTGCCAGCTTAAAACATTCATTTATTCGGTAAGCAGAAGGCTTTGGTTGAAAAAATTACAACAAAGCAGCCGTTTTATCAGTCAAAATGAATTGCTGGAAGAAACCATACCGGTGGAAGATGATGTAGAACATCATGAAAAAAAACAAAACGACTTTAACCTGATGGAAGCAGCCATGGCAAAAGTGGGCGAACCCTGTAAAAGTTTACTGGAAGCCTACTACATCCAAAAAAAGCCAATGCAGCAAATAGCATCTGATTTTGGATATACCAATGCTGATAATGCCAAGACACAAAAATATAAATGCCTTGTGCGGTTGAAAAAATTATTTTTTGCACAATACAAATTCAGTGAATAAGATATGGAAGATTCTTTATTAATGGATGCGGTAGAAAGGTTTGTAAAAGGTGAAATGAGCGCCCAGGAGAAAATATATTTTGAAGACCTTAGAAAAAATAATCCTGAGCTGGATCAAACCGTGGTAGAACAAATCTTTTTCTACAACGAACTTGAAAAATATAGCGATCGTAAAAACTTTACTATTGCCCTGCACGAAGTGGAAACCAAACTTTCAGAAGAAGGTATTATTTCCCGTAACCTCCCCAAAGGAAAAGGTAAACTTATACAACTATGGGCCCGGTCAAAACGTACCATTGCCGTAGCCGCTTCTATAGCGGGCGTGGTATCATTGTTTATTGCCAGTTTGGTCACTTCTGTTGCTAAGCAAACCCCTACCAATATAAAGCCCCTGGTTGAAAAATTAAACCAACAGGAAAATAAAACACGCCAAATAGAAAACAAGCTAAACAAATTGGAAGCCGGCGTAAATACACCTATCATAAAACCCAGGCTCGACGCTAAGTTTAGAGCAACCGGGTTTATGATTGATGCCGTTAATAATTATATTGTTACCAACGCTCACGTAATAGACCAGGCAAAACATAAGTTGATTATTGAAAATAATAAAGGTGAACAATTCAATGCCCATTCTATTTATGTAAACCCCGAAATGGATTTAGCTATCATAAAAGTTGATGATCACGACTTTCCCAAAATGGCAACACTACCCTATACCATTAAGAAAACAAATGCTGAGCTCGGTGAACAAGTTTTTATGCTGGGCTTTCCTAAACAGGAAGTGGTATATGGCGAAGGATACATCAGTGCAAGAAACGGCTATCAAATGGATACTATATTCTGCCAGCTTAGCACATCGGCCAATGAAGGAAATAGCGGCTCCCCGGTGATCAATAAAAATGGCGAATTGGTTGGCGTAATCAATAGCCTTGAAACCAATGCTGATGGCGTAGTATTTGCCATAAAAGCGGTAAATATTAACCGTGCCATTGCAGAAGTTAAAAAAATAAAGGGCAACGAGGCCATTGCATTTAAAGGTTCCAATGCACTAAAAGGTAACGACAGGGTAAACCAAATAAAAAAATTACAAGACTACGTCTTTATGATTAAGGGCAATTAACCCAGGCAAAAAGTAGGATAAAAATGGCGATGAATATTCATCGCTTTTTTTTGCCCATACCCTATTATACCTTTCATCATATTAATTTGTACAGTACCTGCTACTTTAATACATTTATAAACTAATTTAAAAAATATGTACAAAATATTTCTAACGGTCATTACTCTCTCACTCCTCATTTCATGTAAGTCAAAAGAATCAACAAAAACAGTAAAACCAGATATATTGGCAATGGATATTGACAGTACGGTAAAACCTGGTGATGATTTTTTTATGTTTGCAAATGGCGGATGGTATAAAAAAACAAATATTCCCGATGCAGAAAGTGCATGGGGCATTGGCAATATGGTACAGGATGAAATTTATCAAAAGCTTCGTAAGATCAATGAAGATGCAGTAAAAGAAAAATCAACAGCGGGATCGGTCTCTCAAAAAATTGGTGATTTTTGGAAAAGCGGCATGGACTCTGCAGCAATTGAAGCAGCCAAAATAAATCCGCTACAACCCGATTTAAATGCGATAGATGCTATTAAAAACCCCGAAGACTTAATAGCAGTAACTGCCATACTGCACCGCAAAGGTGTTGGCGGCCTGTTTGATGATTACGTGTACCAGGATGATAAAAAAAGCGATGAAATGGCTTTTCATTTTTCGCAGGGCGGATTGGGCTTACCCAACCGGGATTATTATTTTAATACCGATGCCAGCACCCTAAAGGTAAAAAAAGCATACCAGGATTATATGGCCAAAACATTTGCCCAGCTTGACCCTGCAACCGCTATGGTGAATATGAATAATGTTTTCAATTTAGAAACAAAACTTGCAAAGGCAAGCAGGAAATTAGCTGATTTAAGAGATCCCTATAAAAATTATAATAAAATGAGTTGGGATCAATTAAATAAAACCGGCCCTTCTATAAACTGGAAAAGCTATGCCAAAGAAATTGGTGCCGATAAGGTTGACTCTGTAATTGTGGGCCAGCCGGAATTTATAACCACCCTTTCAAATGAAATAAAACAAACGCCTATTGATGTATGGAAAAATTATTTAAAACTAAGGCTCATCCAATCATCAGCCGCATATTTAGATAGCACTACATTTAATAATGTATTTGAATACCGCAAAGCCATTTCCGGCGCAACCAAGCCCAGGCAAAGATGGAAACGGGTATTGGATGCAGAGGAAGCTGTAATGGGCGAAGCCCTGGGTCAGCTTTTTGTTAAAGAATATTTTAATGAAGCAGCTAAAAAAAGATATAGTGATATGGTAGAAAATGTTCGTGCTGCTTATAAAGAAAGAATTGAAAAACTCACCTGGATGAATGACAGCACCAAACAAAAAGCTTATGATAAATTAACCAGGATGACAAAGAAAGTAGGGTACCCAGATAAATGGAAAGATTTTAGCAGCTTAAAAATTGATGATGGTCCATGGATATTAAATATGCAAAGAGCCAATGAATGGTGGCATCAATATGAAATAAATAAGCTGGGAAAACCGGTTGACCGTACCGAATGGGATATGACGCCACAAACATATAATGCTTATTACAACTCCAGCAACAATGAAATTGTATTACCGGCCGGAATCTTCTCTGTACCTGGCTATGCCGATAATGAACTGGATGATGCGCTGGTATATGGATATGCTGCAGCTTCTACGATTGGCCACGAAATTACACATGGGTTCGATGACCAGGGTCGCCAATATGATGCCAATGGAAACTTGTTTGACTGGTGGACAAAAAAAGATGGTGAAGAGTTTAGCAACCGTGCAAAAAAAATCATTCAACAGTTTAATGAGTTTATGCCAATAGATACCCTGCATGTAAATGGAGAAGCCACACAAGGCGAAAATATTGCCGACCTGGGAGGTATGCTCATCGGCTTAGATGCTTTTAAGAAAACTGACACTTATAAAAAGAATGAAAAAATTTCAGGATATACCCCTTTACAAAGATATTTTTTAGGCTATGCAATGGGATGGCTTTATAAAAGCAGGCCGGAAAAACTGGCCAGCCAGGTAATGACAGATGTACATGCACCAGCTATACAAAGGGTGAATGGCCCGGTAGTGAATGTGCCGGAATTTTATGAGGCTTTTGGAATAAAACCAGGTGATAAAATGTACCGGCCAGATAGTTTACGGGTAAAGATTTGGTAACCATCTCTTACAAAAAAAGGCAGCTTGTACAAGCTGCCTTTTTTTAATACCAGAAGTACATTAAAATAATTTTTCAGGATAAGCTTTTGCTGTAATTAAAGTAGCAATACTTTGTTTTACACCCGGTGCATCTTCTTTATAGGTAACACCAAACCATTGTGCATCGGTAGGTATTACCTGTATATTATTTCCAGCAGTTTTAATAAAATGCTCACCAATAAGTGGAATAAAAAATTCAGCTTTCAGATTATCCATATTGTTTTTTGGGAATTCAGAAAATAATTTTTCAATTAATACAAATACGGATGGATGAAAACACCAGAAGTTCATTGATACGCTGGATGTTTCAGGCACTTCTATCTTTTCATCATTTTCTTCATACACAATTTTACCCTGGTTGTTCCTGTATATTTTTGTGCGTTCATGAATATCTACCAGGTTATTGGATTCATCTGTTTTACATACTCCCCTGCTCACTGTTCCATGTTCACTCAATGTTCTTGCTAATTTATAACCGATGATAGCATACGTATTTTCATTACACTGATGTTGCAAAAATTCACTTGCTTTCATGAATCCGTCAGTACCATAAAAATCATCGGCATTTATTACAGCAAAGGGTTCCCGGATCACATCTTTTGCACAAAGCATCGCATGGCCTGTACCCCAGGGTTTGGTGCGTCCTTCGGGAATGTATTGTGGGTGTACATGTGCTTCCAGATGCTGGTACACATATTCCACCTCAATTTTACCTTTTAGTTTTTCTTCAAAAATGGCTTTAAAATTTTCAGCAAAATCTTCACGGATAATAAAGACTACTTTTCCAAATCCAGCTTGTATCGCATCGTAGATGGAATAATCCATGATGGTTTCATTATAAGGGCCAAAACCTTCGGTTTGTTTCATGCTTCCATACCGGCTTGCCATACCTGCTGCTAAAATTAATAAAGTAGGTTTCATACTTAATCTGGGAATTTTATTTAAAATTTGTCGCAAAAATAAGCCTAAAGCAACCGTAAATGCAATTTCTATTCCATAAAAAACAAATTATATGTACCGATATTTCAGATTTTTTTGATACCGGAAAAAAAATACAAGTATTTGTAGCCCGGCTAGATCAATTGCATCCAATCGTTTCTGGAAATAAAATTTTTAAATTATGGTACTATCTTCAGGAATGCAATCAACACAATAAAAAAGCGCTGCTTACATTTGGAGGGGCTTATTCCAATCATTTAGTAGCCACTGCTTATGCCTGTAAAACTTATGGCATTGCAGCTACCGGTATTGTAAGAGGTGAAGAACCTGGGCAATTGTCACCTACTTTACTTGCCTGTAAAGAATATGGAATGAATTTAATTTTTATGAGCAGGCAAGCATATAAAGAGATAGCTACACAGGAAAATACACTTGGCTTATTGGAAGAATACAACGATCCTATCATTGTTCCGGAAGGTGGCTATGGAAAAAAAGGGGCAATGGGCGCTTCACTGATAACAGATCTTCTGGCACAAAAAAACGCAACCCATATTTGTACGGCTGTAGGCACCGCTACTACCCTTGCAGGATTATCTTTATCGGCTCATCAAAACACAAAGACAATAGGGATACCTGTTTTGAAAAATTTGAATGATATCCCCGATCGATTATTTTTTTTGACAGGTAAAACTAATCATCCAAATATAAAATTGTTTAGTAATTATCATGAAGGGGGCTATGCAAAACATACAAAAAAACTCATTCAGTTCATGAACCGGTTTTATACAGAAACACATATACCCACTGATTTTGTTTATACGGGCAAACTTATGTATGCTATCACTGATTTGATCCATAAAAATTATTTTAAAAATGGGAGTAAGATTATATGCCTGCAAACGGGTGGGCTACAGGGAAATATGGGATTGCCCGCCGATACTCTTATTTTTTAAACTCTTTAACAGGCAAATTTAATAAAATACAGGAACAATTAATTGGCTTTATTATATTTGCAATGTGCTAAAATATTTTTTAAATCGTTCCCCTTTCTTTGTTTGTTTCCTTTTGGCATCAGCATCTTTAAATGCACAAAAAATATTGCCCGAAATTTCAGTAAACAACCTGAACAACAATATTGTTATTAGCTGGAAAAATGAATACAAGGTTCCGGTAACCAATATCAGCATACAGCGATCTTACGATAGTTTAAAAAATTACACTACCATTGGTTCTGTATTAAGCCCCACCAGTTACGAGAATGGATACTCAGATAATAACCCTCCCTATAACATGATGTATTACCGTGTGTTTATTGCATTTGAAGGTGGCTCCTATTTAATTACCAAATCCGCAAGGCCCACAAAACAAGTAACTGTTGACAGTGTAGCCGAGCAACGTTACCCCTGGCAAGCGAATCCTTTTGCAGATAGTGCAATACAAATTCCTCCTACGGCACCTACACTGCCCAACATCAATAATCCGCCAATAATTACAAAAGTAGAACCGGCATATCCCAGCAAAAGAATTTTTACTTCTAAGCTTAGCAGTGTGGTAATTCATTTGCCTTTTGCATCTGCTACCAACTATGTAGTAAAGTTTTATGACGAATCAGATAATAAGATTTTTGAACTTACCAAACTCAAAGATGAATATTTGATTTTAGATAAAATGAATTTCAGGCATTCAGGCTGGTATCATTTTGAGATTTATAATAACAACGAGTTGGTGGAGAAAAATAAATTTTTTATTCCAAAAGATACAAAAACGGGAAACAGGTAGATAAAACGGTATATGCGACCTCCATCAAAATAAAAACCATTCTATTCCTGTTGATTTAAGTAATATTGTACATGGCAAATAATATAGAAGATAATGAGGAAAATGAACTTTCGGAAAATGAAGCGCTGTACGAGCGGCTTTCCATCATCATAGACAGGGGCCAGGAGCCATTGCGTATTGATAAATTTTTAATGCAGCGCATAGAAGGTGCCACACGCAATAAAATACAACAAGCTATTGAATTAGAAGAAGTATTGGTAAACGACAAACCTGTAAAAGCCAATTACAAAGTAAAAGCCGGCGATAAACTAGTGTTGTATGAAAATGAAGCCCCGGAAAGCTCTGAAATTATCCCACAACAAATTTCACTTAAAATTGAATATGAGGATGATGATATTTTAGTGATCAATAAACCTGTTGGCATGGTGGTGCATCCCGGGAGCGGTAACCCACATAGCACTTTGATAAATGCAGTGGCATGGCATTTAAAAGAGATCAATCCACAAATTGATGAATCCACTTTACCCCGTTTTGGTTTGGTGCACCGCATTGATAAAAACACAAGCGGGCTTTTGGTAATGGCAAAAACACCTTTGGCTATGAGCAACCTGGCAAAACAATTTTCTGCGCACACTGTTCACCGCAGGTATGTAGCATTGGTTTGGGGAAATTTTGAAGAAGAGTCAGGAACCATTACCGGGCATGTAGGCAGGCACCTTCGTTTTAGAAAATTATTTACAACCTACCCTGAAGCTGACCATGGTAAAGATGCCATCACCCATTACAAAGTTTTAGAACGGTTTAACTATGTAACTCTTGTAGAATGCCGGCTGGAAACGGGCCGTACGCACCAGATACGGGTTCACATGCAACACATTGGCCACCCCCTATTTAATGATGATTTTTATGGTGGAGATAAAATTGTAAAAGGAACGGTTTACACAAAATATAAACAGTTTGTTGAAAATTGCTTTAAACTTTGCCCCCGGCAGGCACTACATGCAAAAGAATTAGGATTTACCCACCCGGTTACCAAAAAAGAAATGATGTTTACCAGCGATTTGCCAGCAGACATGGAACAAGTAATTGAAAAATGGCGCAAGTACAGTATTCATAAAAAAACAGATTAATTAGTTTTATCAAGAAAAATATGGAAGATGCCCCCATGCCTGATGACAAGATATTTAAGGATATCCTTACCATGAAAATGCCATTTGGTAAATACCGGGATACCCCTTTACAAAAATTGCCGGTAAATTATCTTGAGTGGTTTGCCAGGAAAGGTTTTCCAAAAGGTTATATAGGTGTTTTATTACAGGCGCTATATGAAATCAGGATCAATGGGATTCCACTTTCGGGAGATGTGAAATATTAAGGAATAAAAAGCTTGATCATTGTGGTACAATGTACGGAGTTTATATTTATCCGGCCCTGATAGTATCATAATCAATAACATTGCTATATTTATTATGTCAGGATTCCATCCCAATCCTGATCTTACATCATTCTTATGCAAGTAATCCAATAGTTGCAGTAATTTATAGATAAACTGCAATTTTAAAATAGCATTTATTCACAAATATATTTCTTTCTTTATTTTGATAATTATCAATTTTTGGTAATATTATAAAAAATATATTATTATGGCACCTAATACTTCTGTAGCACTGGGTGATTATTTTGAAAACTTTGTTGACAATAAAGTTTCTGCTGGTAGATTTAAAAACGCAAGTGAAGTAATTCGTGCTGGTTTCGATTGCTTGAAGAAGAGGAAAGTAAAATTATTGTTTTGAGAAATGCAATTCAAGAAGGCATTAATAACGGTGTTGCAAAAAAATTTGACGCCAAAAAACACCTTGCAAAATTAAAATCGGCCAAAACAAAAGATGGCTAATTTTATTCTTTCAAAAAAAGCAGTTGAAGATCTTTCAAGTATTTGGAATTATACTTTCGATACATGGTCAGAAAAGCAAGCTGATACATATTATAATCTTCTTTTAGAATCTTTCAGGGAATTAGCTGCTACAAAATTTTTCGGCAAACAATATCCTGACATTGATAAAGAAATATATGGCTTTAGAATTGGACAGCATATTATATTTTATCGGTTTATCAAAAATAATAAGATAGAAATTGTTAAAATATTAAATAGTAGAATGGATTTAAGAAATAGAATAAGCGAATAAGACCACCCCTTGATTTGTGGCGACACCATTCTTCTTCCGATAATACAGAGAAGATAATTAAACATTAGAAATTGCTACCAGTAGCATTTCTCCATCAAGCAATTGCTCCGGGCCGTTGATGGTATATGGCAAAGGTAATCTGTGTTGGCGTACCAACAACAAGCAAACTAAAAGAGCAATAAATTAAAAGTAACCATTGCTCGTAATTTAAAAAGGCTTAATTATTCGCATTCGTTAATATGCCTTTAAAATGGTAGCGGTAAAAAATTGTGGCCAGTATTCGGCATAAATAAGCTGCATAGTAACTACAAATTTATTGATTTAAATAACTGCATTTTAGTTACTGTCTCAGTTAGGCTATGTTGTTGGTACGCCAACACACATTTATCTATACCGCATACCAACAACGGAATGTGCTAATTGAGGCTGTCTACCAACAAGGGCGAGGTGTTCAAAAAGAATTAATAAAAAAACCGTAACCAAATAAATGATTACGGCCAATAACTTTTGTGGAGAATGCCGGATTCGAACCGGCGGCCTCTTGCATGCCATGCAAGCGCTCTAGCCAACTGAGCTAATCCCCCTTAAGCGGGGGCAAATATAGGAAATTAATCAATAATTTTTGCGCCAATAAATTCTTCTAATTCTAATTTGGCTACATTATAATTCCTTTTTTTTGAGATCAGGTTTGCTTTCTCACTCAACACTACCTGGTACGCTTTATTCATATCCTCTAACTTGATCTCGCCATCGGCATACGATTTCTTAGCTGCTTCATTGGCGGTAAGATCATATTCCAGCGATGCCTGTTGCAACATCAGGATCTCATGCTGCTCTTTATAATTTTCATACCGAACCAATGTTTCCTTTTCAATTAAAGCAGTCTTTTGTTTTTTTAGTTCCTGGTTTATCAAAATATTCTGGGTGGCCACTTTTTTTTCTTTTTTTGTACGGGAAGCAATATCAAAAGGCAATGCTAAACCCACATTATATTTTGGGAAAAAACTTGCTGCTGCTGAGTTATTGATAACAAACTCATTTACGTTGGCCCCGGCACTTATAGAACTTAACCAGGATGATTTTGCATACTTTAATTGGGCTTTGGCAATTTCAATATTGGCATCTGCAACCCTTAACTCAGAATTATCCATAGCAAGCTGCACCAATTTCTTTTTAAGCAAAGTATCATTGTCGTATTTTGTAAAATCAATCGTAGGTACACTACTTTCTTCCAATTTTTGTTGTTCTTGCTTTGCGGCAGCCACATCCTGTTGGTACCTTACTTTATATTGCTTGCGGATACTATCCGGTACTTGTGGTATGCGCTGGGCTATGCCATGTATGGGTAATGACGCTGTAACCAGTATGGCGGCTATTTTGAAATGTTTATAAAATCTCATAGTAAAGTAAGTTTACGAAAAATATTAACGATTAATTAGTTGATTTATTTCTTTCATGTGAATTTAGTATATACTCATCATCAAACTCTTTCAAACGCTTAATAATTGAAATTACAGAATAAAAAAATAATGCAGTAGGAATTTGACCAATGGCATTTTGAGAATATAAAGCTACCATCATAGGAAACAGGCTGCATAAAATCACTACCACATATTTTTTATACTCGGCTACCTGCATCCTAAAATAATAATAAATACCCTGGTATAAGATTACCAAATTAAATAAAATCAGTAGCCCCAACCCTATCCAACCCAGCTCCAACGCTGCTTTTAATAAACCACTATCGGGTGGGAAACCCGCTAAGGGATGGCCGGGGTAAAATGAAAGCCCCTCTACCCCTGAGGTGGAAATGCCGCCGCCAAATGCATGAGCATGAATATATGGTTGAATATACTTACGATTTATATCCCGTACATTTAAAGAACTTTCTTTACTGTCAAAAGTCGTTCGCATCCTGTTTAAAGTGGGATTATTATAGATAGGTGCAAACAAAATGAACATGGCCAGCATCACCATCCCAAACAAAGCCAGTAAGGTGCGCTTTTTCTGAATTGTTACAAAACCATATAAAGCCATTCCGGATGGTAGCATTATATTCGTGGTTCGGGTACCGGAATAAGCCATGCCGAGTAATAAGATGAGCGTAGCAAAAAATAAAAAATACCGCCAACGCTTATTTTTTTCATTAATCCCAAGCAAAAGGGTTAATACTGACATGCTCCCGCATAGGATCCCAAATGTTACCACATCTGATAAAAAAGAGAATTTACGGAACTGGCCACCCTGGAACATTAACTCAAATTCACCGGGCCGGCTCATGATATACCTGATCTCACTGGGTAAGTAACCAAACCATTGTTGGTAACAACCATATAAAGCACATACAAAAGATAAAATGATCCAGGCATTGATGAATTGCTTCACTTTTGCAAAACTGTCGAATAAACGATAGGACAATATAAAAACCAGCACATAAACCAGCAACCTCCTGGTAGGTGTGTACCAGCCTGCTAAATTGGGCACATTGGAATTAAATGCCTCCAGCAAAAACATGATCACATTTAGCATAAACAGGATCGCTATCGGCGTTTTTATCAAGTCATTTTTGGCCAAAGGGTTTGCTTTTTTACTGATCATAGTGCCAAAAAATAAAAACAAGATCAAAATTTCCAGGGCCATGGCAACTTTAATATCATAGCCAATCAAATGGCTTGGGAAAAAAATAAAAAATGCCAATATGGTAATTAAATAATAAGCGATATAAGGTTTGAATAAACAAAATACCACTACCGTAATACCAATTAACGCCCCCCCTAATGCAAATGGGATAATAAACAGGTCTTTGGCTGCTAAAAATCCAGATACCAATGCCATGAATAATAATACAGCCAGGCCGAGTGGTGAACTTAGCCTTTTTACAAATATTTCCCGCCGGAACCAATCTGCAATATTGAATAATATATTTCTTGCTTGTAGTTTCAATAGATTTTAAAAAAATAAGATTTTAAAAAATAAGAATACCATTACAATGGTAACAAAAAGCAACGCTATCACCAGGGTGAATAATGACCCTGTTGATTCATGCCCCTCCTCTAATTCATGTTTATCTTCCTCCTGCATTTTGTTTTAATTATTTTGTAAATTTTCTACTACTCCATAAAAAGAAGCAATTGAATTTTCCCAGCTATGGGACCGGGCTACTTCTTTTCTTTTTTCAATGAGTGCAATATCATCTTTTTCCTTCAATGCCTGTTCTATTGCATGTATATAATCATTTGCATCTGTACATAAATAAGTACAATCTGCAAATGCCTCCATGGTTTCGGTACGTGTGGCTACCACAGGTTTCCCCGCTGCCAAATATTCATCTACCTTACGTGGATAGTTGCCAATGGTAAGTTGATTGATGGATTGCGGATTTAAACATACATCAAAATAATTTACATAATCGGGCAAGTCTTTTTCTTCTTTTCTGCCCAAAAAATAAACATTCGATAATTGGTGTAATGCTGAATCTTTAAATTGTTCATCCTCGGGGCCAATCAATACCAGGTTCCATTGTGGCCTGGCTTTACTTATTGAAACCAGCAGGTCAATATCAAGACGGGCGGCTGTTAAAAAACCACAATATCCAATTACCGGTTTAGCGATACTTGTGATATCAGCGGGAAATGTACCTGGTACCGGCCTAAAGTAATCAGGCCCGCAGCCTTGCCCAATATAAGTACTATTGGCATTGTATTGCCTTGCATAAGAAGCCAGGTATAATGAGTTTGCAACAACAGCATCTACTTTTTTTATCAATTCCGGTTCTGATATTTTACCATGCTTATTAAAATAGGGTTGTGCCAGTAAAAAATCCCGGATATAATAAATAGTACAATTGGCATCAATAAAATCTTGCAGGTAAAGGCCATTAAAAAAATCATTATCAATAAATAAAACAGGATCCTTAAAATGTAATTCTGAGAGTGCCCAGTTAATTTGTTTTGCCTGCTTTCTATTATTTCTTTTATTTAAAAAGCGGTATAATGCGTGGTGCCCCATCCAGTTTATTGATTCCAACACAATCCGTGGATTGAAGACCCAAAGATTTTTTTCAACTTCTTGTAATGCATTTTCAGGATTGTGAATACTCTTTTTCCTGTTCTTTGTTTTTACATCATCTGGAAGTTTGTAGGCTGTAATACGGTCTAGTGGCCTGTTTACATACAGCACCCTATTATTTTTAGCGATCTCAAAAGCCATATCTTTAAAATTACAGCCAATCTCAAAATCCCATGGCTGAATGCCAATCATGATGATATCCCTGTTTTGTAATTTCCCCTTTATCATTTCCTTTTTAATTTGTGCAATATCAGCCTGGTAAGCTCCGGGTAGAAGCCTATGGCATATTTAAAACAATTTATAAAATTGATATCAAACATTTTATTTAACAATACCTGGGTGATACCAAAGCCGATGATATGCGTAATAATATAAGCATAAGCGGCTCCCAAAAATCCGAATTTTAAAATACATAAATAAGTAAGTATTACATTAATAATTGCAATCAGGGTAGTTGTAAAAAAATTGAGTTTGGGCCTGCCCGAAGAATCGGTGATAATCCCATAATATTTTAAAAAAGTAAGAAAAATACCAGTTATACTTATTAATTGCAGGTATGGAGCTGCATCTAAATATTGTTTACCGCCCAATACCAAAACAATAAATTTAGGAAATATGGCCATAAAAAGTACGACGGGAATATTTATACAAAGCGCTGCGCCCACTGTTTTTTCATAATAATATTTAATGATCCCTTTATTTTGGGCATTTTCCTGTTTCGAACTTTTAGGATACAGAATATCTCCTAAAACCTGCGAAGGAATATCAGCCAGATTAATAACCCGGTTTGCAATTCCCTGCGATGCCGTATAAGTGGTACTTCCCAGCATAGGTGATAGCATAATTTGTGCTGCATTACTTAGCACCAATGAACTTACACCTGTTCCAAAAACATATTTCCCAAAGTTCCATAAAAGCTTTAGCCATTCTTTTTTTAATACAAATACTTTAAGTAAATGTTTGCTTGCCCACCTGTAGCCTACAATTGTGCCGGCAAGTATTGCACAATTATAAAATAGCACCAATATATCTAATGGTACCTGGTTACGAAAAAATAAGTAGCCAATGATGAGCAATAAATTTAAACCCTGGCGTATAAAATAAATCCAAAATAATCCTCTAAAATCGCTCTTGCCATACATGATCCATTCAAAGTGTGAAAACGGGATCAGTAAGATCATACCTGCAATGAAGATGTACAACATGGAACCCAATTCGGGTGCACTTAATGCCCTTGCAAAATACTGGCCTGCGATTATAAGTATCAAAATAAGAATTACAGTAATAGCAGAATTTAAAAAAAAGGCTGCAGACAATACATTCTTTTGGTCTTCTTCACCTGCATGGTTTACAAACTTTATTAAAGATGTTTTCACCAATGCCTGCCTGATTAATTCTATAAAAGAAGTAAAAACCAAAAATAAGGACCATACACCCATTTCAGATTTTGTGAGCCCTTCATGTGCCAGCAACATAGTACTTACCACCCCAAAAATAGGTACAGATAGTTTCTGTAACCCATTGTATAAAGCAGCGCCCAGCCAATTGGAATATTTAGGTGTTGTTTGCATGTTAATAACCCTTACTGGGTTTATTCTTTTTTCAATTTGATGGCTTTTCGGTTTTCCAAAGTAAATAACCAGGGCATATTGGCCTTCATTGCCAGTTTATAAATTAAAATTGGAACTAACAAACCCACCAGGATACCTGTAATAAGCAATAACGGTAAATTGGTGATCCGGAGTACATGCATCATGAATATTCTTGTGGCAGCCATAACAATCACATGCACTACATATATATATAAGGAATGCTCACCTACTATTCTTAACCATTTTATTTTACCGGTTTTATCAAGATATTGAGAAAATAAAATAACAAATCCGCAGCCCAAAAAAGCAATTAATAAAAATGTAACAGGCATTGAGTACTCTACATAATCAAAAAGCACCGAAGGGTTCTCCAGGTTAATGTATAAATAGACAGCTTGCGTTGCGATAAATGGAAGTACCCATATAAGGATACGTTTTTTAAAATAACCTGCTTCATTGTGAATTGAATTTAAAACCTGGTTACTTAATAAATCGCCTACGGCAAAAAATACAAAATAATGCAGGATATCAGCCAGGAACCAAATATTGATATTGTTTTGAGATAATATAGAAGATAGATAAAACATCAATAATCCGAGCGCTGTACATTGTACGGCATTCAATTTTGCATATACTTTTAATAAAACATATAATACAGCCACGTTAAACAATGCATATAAATACCAAAACTGCCCTACTTCACGGGGAGAATAAAGCAGGTACAGGAGGTTCAGATGTTCTTTATCGGTATTGATATAGGAACTAAAGATATACTGAAGGATTATTTGCAGGGATCCCCAAATAATATAAGGGTAAATAATTGTTCTGGCTTTATTTTCAATAAATTTTTGTATGCCCCTTTTATGTAAACTACGAGCTACAAATACACCGGATACAATAAAAAACAAAGGCATCCGAAAACTATAAAACATAATATTAGCATATTCCACAGGCAAGTAATGCACTATAGAAACACCCGCCTGCTTGATGCCTTCAAAAACATGACGATATAATACCAATATAATAGCTATACCCCTGGCATAGTCTATCCAAGCCAATCTAGCAGTTTTCATAACCTTTTCCGGGAGTATCAGAACCCGATATTATCGGTAAATATCTTATTCAGAATTACTCCAAAATTTTTGCTTTTATGGTCAGCAACAAAACTCAGGGATTCCTGGTCCATTTGACCAAGAGAAGTATCGGCAGAAAATACGGTAAATATGCCATCCACATAGCGGGCAATTTCCCTACTATCAGCATAAGCATTTAAAGATGCACCTTCAATAAGTATGTAATCAAACTTATCTTTCATGGCATCTAAAAAAGCGTGGAGGTCAATATTGTACAGTTCTTCAAGCGGGGTTACATTGCCACCCCTGCACCCGATAATATACAATCCTTCTGTATCTGTTGCTGCTTTGTTTGATTGAAATGCTCCCCAATTTTTATTTAGGGCAGCCAGGTCTTCAATCATAAGTTTAGCGCCGATTTTTTGAGTAAGTGTATTGTTCATAAAATTCATGTCAATGATCAATACTGTTTTTTTGCTTAGCAATAAACTTGCTGCAAGGGCTTCTATAATTGTGCTTTTACCAGCCTTATTTTTTGTACTGGTAAATAAGAACACTTGCTTTTCACTATTCAGTAAGTCAAACCTTAATTTTCGAATATTATTTTTAAATACGGCCAATCCTTTTGTTTTCATAGATCCTTCATCAGACATGATCAGTGAAAAGGGAGTATTTTTTTTAAAGTTTACTTTATTTAAAATTGAGCTGGCTTTTACATTTGATAGCTTATTAAATAATGATGGCATTTTTACAGTGGTATCAAAAATTTCTAAAAATAAAAAAAGAATCGAAGCCAAAAAGAAAACAGATGCACCCGAGAGCAGCATTTTTAATAAAGTTTTTTTTGATTGTGGTTCTGCCGCTACCTGCCCAACCCTTGTCTGTATAAAGTTTACCGTAGGATCATCTTTTGAAAGCCCCTGAACCTGTGAATATTTTTCCATCACATTGTTCAACTGCTTATTCTCCATATCCAATTGTGTTTTTATCACATCCATCTTAACATCACTGCCTGCATTCACATTGGTCATACCCATATATTTGCGGATACTTGCTGTATATTCATTGATGGTAGAAGATGCGGCATTCATTAATGCCTTTTCTTCGTTGATCTCTCTTGTTAAAGCGGTAACATCTTCAGATTTTTTTGTTTTACTTATTCCACTATTCGATTTCAAAACAATTTCTGATCTAAGGTCATCTATTTGTTGTTGCAACGAGGCATCATTTCCACCTTTGCGTGCCAGCTCAGCCGTTAAGTCATCTTTTTTCTTCATGAGCCTCACTACTTCTGCGTTATTATTTGATCCTCCTGAACTATTACTTCCATTTTGTAAAGTATTTAACTGGGCTTGCAGGTATTGCAGCCGATTGGCATGTTCATTGTATTTACTGCGTTGCTCTGCCAGGGAAGCTTCTAATGAACTCACTGTTTCCATTGCAGAGGTAGTGCGGCTAACAGGGTCAATAGTACCCTGTGCCAATTTTTCTGAAAGCAATTTTTTGTTTAAGCTATCTACTTTATTTTGCTGGCCTTCCATGATGCTTTTTAAACTCTCAGCAGATTCGTCAGTACGCATCGAGTTTAAACTTTTATAATAGTTCAAAAATTCACGGCCGATATTATTTACGATCGATGCAGAGAGTTCTGGACTTTCTGATTGAAATGATATATCCAGGTAATCAGTTCGATCTACCCGGCGTACCATCATATCTTGTAACAAGCTAAAATAATCGTAGCGATACAGCTTTAAATATTCCACCAAAACCCTTTCTAAAGGGACATCGGGTTGTAATAATTGGTTTGAAGTAAGTTTATCCATCAAAATCCTTCGTGCTGTATCGGCATTGATGCCCCTATAGGCGCCGGTTTCCTTTTGTTTTTCATTTAAATGCCGGTATGCTTTTGCGGGGTTCACCAGGTCATGAACCATTAAAGTATAAGAAACCCTGTTCATCACCTGCGGCGATCGAATGGTTGCAATTACATTATCAAATTTTACATCGGCCGTAAATAAATCAATAGCCGTAGTACCATCTGCCAGTTTAATGGTTTCAGCAGTAAAGCCGGTTGAATACTGTGCCACCGATTCGTACAATGGTTTTTTATTCAGTAAAAAAAGAAATGTAACAACTACTGCAAAAACACTTAGCCCAATAATAAGCCATTTTTTTCTAAAGAGTACTTTAAGAAAATAGAGTAAATCCATTATAGAATTAATTTTTTGTGGTCGGTAACAAAGTTAAAGTAAAAAGATCTGGCATCATGATGATGCCAGAATCTTTTAGTTTTAGGTTTTCCTAGTTGATCTTTAGAAGTTTTACTGACTTGCTTAGTTTTCCGTCAGTATATACATTTAATAAATAACTCCCCCTGGCAAGTGTAACGCCGCCGGGTAAATTAACGCTGATCTTATTTTTACCGTTTATCGCATTGGTAACAGGAGATTTGTAAACCTGCCTTCCATTCATATCAATGAGGTTGATAGAGAAAGTTCCTGCTTTTTTTGTATTGATCTCTACTTCAATTTTATTGGTAAATGGATTCGGGAATACATTTATATTCTCTGCATTCGAAGTAGTTTCCCGCAATGCATCAGATGTCCTGGCCTGGATATCATTTTGAGTGATGGCAGGTGGCGTATCTTTTGTAGTACTTATATGAGGAGTATTATAAATCTCATCTCCAGGAGTTGTTACTACCCTATTGGTTGTTATTGGTGTATAATTACTATTGTCAGTATAAGATTCAAGTGTAAATGCACTGGTGAAGGTATAAGGTTCACCCGGCGCTGTTTTTACAGAAACAACCAATTCGCCTGACTCATCCGGAACTAAATTATCCAGGTACACAATTTCGGTACTATTGTTATAACTGTTTAATTGTACAGTATATCCATTGCAGGTGTAGTTAGCAGTAGCATACCCAAAGAAGATAGCGCTACCAAAGAAACCAATCCGGTATTTTTTTGTGATATCCAGGTTTTTAAATTTCACCTGGCATAGCTGGTTGGCATCACCCCAATAATTACTTTGCATTACTACTGCCGGGAATAAACCAGGCCCTGCACTTCCGGTATAGCCGGTGCCATTAAACTCTTTTGTAATTTCCATTTCCACACCGCTATTTACTGATCTGTTATCCAGTAAATCTGAGAAAGTTGCACCTTCGGTGGAGGGTGACGTAGTATTGTTCCATGGAGCAGCCCCCGCCATATTCGTTTCAACATTTAAATTTACATATACAATACGGGGAGCATTTATAGCGGTAGCAATATTGCTGTAACTGCTATATATTCTTGAATAAGTAGGATTTCTATATGACCTTACTTTATAAAAATACCTGGTATTGGGAGCAAGTCCTGTATTGGTATAAGTAGTTACATTAGATCCTACAGAAGTTACTAAGCTGTATGTTCCATATTGTGAAGTAGATCTCCAAATTTCAAAACCTAGTTCATTGCTACTTTGATCACTCCAGGTAAGTTTTATCTTACTGCTATCTAAAATTGTTTCTGCAAATAAATTATACGGACGAATGATAGAACTGGTAGGTACATTAGATGCATACTCTTGTATTATGAGTGCATTTAAGTTTAAATATTTTATTGAACTGGTTTTAGATAATGAAACTGTTATGATGCCAGATCCATTTGGCGTTAAATTATTTAACTGTGCCGATTTATTATTATTATACATCCCATCTAATGTTGTACTTGACCCACTGCTGATTGTTAGCAATGAACTGATACCAGCATCATGGCTGCTAAATACAACGATGTTATAACTTTTAGAAGGGTTTAATCCTGCGATTTGTATTGATTTTGCTGTATTTTCCTGTGTATAAATACTTGTCTTCATTACATTATCTGGATATATTCCATTGTTATAACCGGTAAACATACCATAGTTAAAGTTATCCTGCCATGCGCTTAAAAGTTTTACACTAAAGCCGGTATTGTTGCCAGCATCATCTACCAGGTTACTGATGATGGTGTTATTGAAAGGATAGCTTAACAAATTATTCCATGGAGCCGGTTCTGGTGTAGCATTCGCAGGCCCGAAATTCAGGTAAACATTTCGCATTACCGGATCTGTAACATAAATATTAAAGTCTTTACGAGTTTCACCTCCACGGTTATCAGTAGCAATTAATGTTGCATGGTATGTACCCATGTCATTTATACTTGGTGAAATATTAATAACACCTGTACCTCCTGCACCCGGAGTAAATGATCCAAAAACAGGCAATCCATCTACTGTTAATATTACTACATCACCCGGATCTGTTGCTGAAACATTTGTATTAACAACCTGTCCTGCATTTACGAAAATGTCATTGAAGTTTGTAATTACCGGTAACCGGTTTGTTGTTACTACAGATACGGCCGCCGTTTTTCCAGAAGTACCATTTCCGTTTATTGCTTCTAATTTATAGAAATATTGCAGCCCGCTTTCTGTTTGGGTATCAGTATAAGTAGTATCATTTGCATTATATGCGCCGGAGTTTAATGTAGTGTAAGGACCAGCCTCATTTAATGCCCTGTAAATAATATAACTACTTTCATTATATGCCACATCTTTCCAGTTTAATTTTACCCCTGCATTATCTAAGGCCATGGCTTTAAAATTAACAGGCATGGCAGGAGCAGTACCATCATCTAATGATTTTTGCAGTACCACAGAATTAATTACTGCATAAGGTGAACCTGCCGCTTTGTACATCCGGATTGCTATTTTTCCATTTACATCGGGAGATAAGCTACTAAATGTAACAGTTTTACTATTGTTATTTTGAATATAAAGAGGTTTAAGTGTGCCTTTGTAATCATAGATAGTAGTGCCATTGTCGGCAAAAGTTGCCCAATTGCTGCTACCAAATAATGTTACATTGTAAGTAGCTCCGGTAGTAAGACCCCGGAAAGTGATTGCAATGGTATCCACAGAACCGCCATAGCCTCCACAGAATAAATAATCCTGTATCACCGCATCGGGATATACACCTGAATTATTCCCTGTTACGGCCCCTGCTCCTACACTACTCCACCAGCTTGCTCCAACAAAATCAAGCCCTACACTTGTAGCTACTCCATCAGCATTTAAAAGGTTATTATTTACTGCACCATATATATTATTCCATGGAGTGGCTGCTGCAGGCGCTGTATATTCCATATTAGTATAGATTGTTTCCAATACAGGATCATGATCATTTACTGTTAATACAAATGATATAGTGCTATAGGCAGCTTGCGAATCGGTGATGCGTGCCGTAATGTGATATACACCAGCATTTGAAAAACCGGGAGCCAATTTGATTGTAGCGGTTCCATTACCAGTATCGGTAATACTTGCAAAGGCAGGCGCTTCATCTAAAGTCCAAACCAATCCTGTGTTTCCTTCTACATCAGTTGCAGTTAACGGTACCAGTAAAACGGACCCTTCATCTACGTTTTTATCACTTACTACTGTAGCAACGGGTATATTATTGTCATTTACCGTAAGTACAAATTGCATTGTATCAGCTCCTGCATGGGCATCTGTAATGATTACGCCAATAGTATAATTGCCTTGTTGGGCTTCTAAAGGATTTGTAAAAGTAAATGTACCTTTTCCGTTTCCGGTAGTTACAAAACTTACAAAACCCGGCAGTATATCAGTAAAGCTGAAAGTTAAATTTTCTTCATCCGGATCCGTGGCATTAATGGCTAAAGTTTCAGTAGTGCCATACTTCATGCTGTAATGATCAGGAGAAACAATTACGGGTAAATTATTTTTAGTATTTACCAAAATTTCATTTGAAAATGATGATGCACCACCATCGTTTACGGCACGTACCTTATAATAATAAACAGTATTAGCAAACAAATTACTATCTATATAATTCACCTGGTACCCTGCATGGGCCGGCAATGTGGTAAGTAATTTATAGGTTGTATTATTATTTACAGAACGGAAAATTTCAATTCCATTTTCATTTATAGAATTATCATAGAATTCAAGTGATACACTTTTGGTAGAACTATCAGTTGCATATAATCCGGAAGGTACAGCAGGAACCGGTGGCAATGCAAAGCTGGTATCACTTTGCAAAGTATAAGTCATTAAAGAAGCAATATCTGCCGTATTAATGGCTTCTTTTAAAATTACAACATTATCAATACCGGCAGGCAAATAAGAAACATTTGCTGAACTATTAAAAGCGTTGCTTCCGGTACTTGCTCCAAGGCTTGATAAATCATTTGTAATACCTACCGATGAGAAAGTTAAAGAGGTAGTTCCTGCCTGTGTTCCATTAATAAAAATGGTTAGGCTATTTACGTTATATACTAATGTAATATGGTTCCAACCCCCATTATTCCAACCGGGCAAACTCAATAAATTACTAATCGTTAATTTCTTCCTTACATTGTTTGAAGCGATACCTGCTTCTAAAGCACCAGAATTAAAACGCAAGCTCAAACCATTATCATTTCCTCCAAAATCAAATATGATCCTGTTTAGTTTGTTTACGGTACTGCTTTTAGCTTTCACCCAAACTCCAACGGTACGTGTATTGTACGCATCGCCAGGAAAATTATTAGCAGGCATTGAAACTTTTAAGGCCTGGTTTGATCCATTGAGCGTAGTTGAGTGCGAGCCTTCTTTTTTATCTGTTGAAAAAATTGGGTTATTCACCGGGCTAAGGTTCCGGTTATTGCCACTCGCATCCAGATAATTGTTATTGAGGTTCCAAATGGCTTCAAAATTATAAATGGTTGGAGAAACCCCATAGTCATTTACTGACCTGATCTTATACCAATATTTTACATTCGGCAATAAATTTACCGAATCTGTATAAGAAGTAGTACCAGCGGGACTAATGTTGATACTTTGGAAAGGGCCAGCCTCAGTAGCAGAGCGGAACAATTGGAACCCGGTTTCATTATTAGAATTATCAACCCAGTTTAAATTTATTTTGGAAGTAGAAATTGCAGTAGCTGTTAAGTTTAAAGGCGTAGCTGGCAATAAATTTACATTGGGCACAGATTTATTCCAAAATGCACTATCAGGAATGGATATAAGGTTAGGAATTCCTGCTGTAACTGATTTCCACATTAATTTCATGGATTCTCCACCGTCTCTTTCAAAGAAAGTAATGGCAATAGGATATACGCCAGCTGTTAAATTAATAGTTCCTGTTGCCAATTGATCAGCATGTAAACCATCGTTATTAATTAATGGTGTAGCACCTGCAGTATAAGCTGTATTAATATATAGTTTACTACCATCATCAGATTGAATACCGAATTGATATGTTGCACTTACAGGAATATTAATATATCCTTGCCATAGAAATCCGAAAAAGTCATCTACATTTCTTTGGTCCAATGATACATTGGGTGTAACTCCCGTTTTAACAGGTGTAAGCGCATTAAAATCCGGTAATACACTCCAGGTACCTTCATAATATTTATAACTTAAACCAGATAATAATGCGTAGGCATTTACCTGATTACTGGCTCCTGAAGTATTACCACTAATATCTCTTGCACGCACATAAAATGCATACGATTGGCCGGTCGTTAATCCATTTATGGTAAAGTAATTATTTTCTGTAATGTACTTTTTTACGCCATTTATATACAGGTCATATTTATACACTCCATAATCATCCGTAGAGGGATCCCAGGCCAGGCTAATTGAAGTAGTGCTACTGGAAACCCGCCGTAAATTTTGTGGTATTGTAGGAGGCTGTATATCTCCCAATGTTTTAGCATCCACTTCGTCGCTAATTGCTGATGCCCCATTTAAGTTAACAGCCCTGATGATATAATAATAAGTAGTGTTTGGGTCTAAATTTTGATCATTAAAAGTTAAAACATCTGCAGCAACGGTTCCTGCTAAGGAATAACCAGAACCACTTGATTTACTATGATAAATTTCAAATGCAGTTTCATTATAGGCTGGGTTTGGGTTATCGTTCCAGTCAATTCTTATAGTACTGCTCGAAACCGTAGTTGCTGTTACATTGGTAACTCCATCAGGTTTATTAATCCCATTTGCAGAGATTACATCATAGATTGGAGAAAAATCACTGCTGCAACCATATAATTCATTCACTTTTACTTTGTACTGGCCTACAGGAGCATTATAGGTATAGGCTGTACTCACCAGGTTATTATCGCTCACACGTCTCCATTCATAAGATGCATATGTATTGGGTACCATTAGCGGAACAGTATTACTACCATCCGGCGAAGGAAGTACATTACTGTACATTCCATTAATAGTAATGGGTGGCGTTACTGTAGCTTGTTTTACAGAAACCACTACCGGGTTGGGTGACCAATCGGACCAGTTAGAAGTAGAAGTTCTTTTAAACCGGCAACGATAAGTACCATAATCATGAGCAATATATTCACTTGCAGTAGCGCCAATTATAGTTACCCCATCTTTTTGCCATTCATAAGCATAAAAACCGGGCTGTAAACCTAACCTGGCTCCTACCGGGTCATTGGAACAAAATTCATTTCGCTGAAAATAAATTAATGGATTTGCTTTATGTTGTAAAGACAAATAAGGGAAATAATCGGGCTCTGCCCAAAAACTATTCCACACACCATGGCCCTGTGGAGGATAAAAAGTTTGTTTTATTAAGCCTCCCTGTGCACGGAAAGAATCTATAAGTTCTGTAACAACTCCCGGTGCAGGGTTGGTATCCTGACCACCATTGGTAAGCCAGATAGGTATTGTAATATAATTATGTAATTGGGGAAAATAATCTGTTTTTGCAGCAGAGATAGGAAGTACACTCGCAAAGATTTTAGAATAGGCATTCATATATTCATAATCTGCCTGGCCACCACCGGAAAGTCCGCTTAACAATACACGGTCAACATCTCCTTTATTATATTGAACTAATGAATCAATGATATCATTATATAATGGGAAACCTCCGGCAAAAGTTCCATCCTGGCTTTGCGGATAAAATAAAAATCCGTCAAATGTTCCATCATCTACCTTTTGCTGATGTATTTGGCCACCATGCAGTAATTGGTATTCATTATCATAAATGGTACCCCTTTCGCCCATTCCATGTAAAAATATAAAGATGGGGTATTTTTTTCCATCATTTACGCCCGGTTGATAGGTTTTTGGGAATTTCAACCGAAATACCATCCCTTTATAATAATAGCATTTATACCCTACACTATAAGGATTCCAGCCCAACCGGTTGGTATGTCCCCATTTTATAATATTATTACTCCAGGCAGGTTGACCGGGATTATTGCTACCGGTAAACACCCAGTTAGGATCGGAGGGGCTCATGGTTTGGGCATTTGCAAAATGCATGGCACCTAATAAAATTGCAAAGATAGCTAAGCGTATAAATGTATGTTTCATTCCTGTATATATATTATTGTTTCAGGGTGGCCTTACAGGAATTGAATATTAAAATGAATTTAATGGCTGGATTAGTGCAAACACTGATTACTGTCTTTGTAATAGAGTAAAATGCGGGGGATTTTAAAAAAGGAGTTTTGAATAGAAACTTGGACGGAGTATAAGAGGTAATTAGTAAACTCGGAACAAATGTATTTATTTTTCTGATTTATACAAATAAATTTGACAAAAAAAGTAATGTTTTTTTTAAAATTGCGTTTTTAATAAAATCCGTGACCAATTCTATTTTCGCTTAAATTTGAAATATGCTCATAATTAAAACCCTTTTCTGGGTTTCTTTTTTTATTTTATTTTACAGTTATATAGGATATGGAATGTTGCTATGGGTTTTGTTAAAATTAAAAATGGGTGTTTCTAAAACACAAAAACCATCAATTCCGCAATTTGAGCCTCCTGTTTCCTTAATCATTGCTACTTATAATGAACAGGATATTATTGAAGAAAAAATAACAAATTGTTTTGCACTCGACTATCCTAAAGATAAGTTACAGCTAATTTTTGTGGCAGATGGGTCTAACGATAATACGGTAAACATCATTCAATCTCACCCGGATATAACGCTATATTATGAACCAGGCCGTTCAGGAAAAGTAGCTGCCATAAACCGGGTAATGCCTTTTGTAACTACGCCGATTGTTATTTACAGTGATGCCAATACTTTTTTAAATTCTGCATGTATCAAGGAGATTGTAAAGCATTATGCCGATGAAAAGGTGGGTGCAGTGGCCGGTGAGAAAAAAGTAATAGATATTTCAGGTAAAGAAAATGCAGCCGGTGCCGGTGAAGGCCTATACTGGAAATATGAATCTTATTTAAAACGGCTTGATTCTGCCTTTTATACAGTAGTGGGCGCTGCCGGTGAATTATTTTCTATAAGAACTGCTCTTTTTGAACCTACAAGTAATGATATTTTACTGGATGATTTTATTATCTCTCTCAAAATTGCTAAAAAAGGATACAGAGTTGTTTACGAACCTTTAGCCTTTGCGGCGGAAGCGCCTTCTCATTCTATGCAGGAAGAACAAAAACGAAAAGTCAGGATTAGTGCCGGCGGTTTTCAATCTATGGTTATACTGAAAGAACTGCTTAATATATTTAAATATGGGAAGTTGTCTTTTCAATATATTTCTCACCGTGTGTTGCGTTGGGCCATCTGCCCATTTTTACTTCCATTGCTACTCTTTAGTAATATTTTACTTTATACTAATAATGCCGCGGCCTTGTATAGCTATATTTTATGGGCGCAATGTTTATTTTATGGAGCTGCAACTGCCGGTTGGTTATTTTCATTAAAAAATATTAAAGTAAAAGTATTGTATGTCCCTTATTATTTTGTTTTCATGAACCTTGCCTTATATATAGGCTTGGTGCGGTTTTACAGCAAAAGACAATCTGTGCTTTGGGAAAAAGCAAAACGAAAAACCTGATTTTTTGTAGCAATTTTATAAAAAAATTGAAAAAAGTTTTGAAAACCCAAATTTTATTATAGCTTTACATCCTGCAAAAGAATTTCATATTCTTTTCACAATCTCCAATACCTATCCCGAAACACTGCAAAAATCTACGTGCAAGCCATCTGATTGAATTTCTTATATCCATTGTATTATCTATAATACACTAGTGTATTAATATGTTAGTACTAGAATAGCCGCATCTCTCCAAGTTATCCCCTTGAAAGATTATTGTTTGAACATTATGTTTAATAACAAAAAATTTTACAAGTGGTAAAAAAAGAAATTTTAACAGTAGAAGATAATAGTGCCATGGGGTACTTATTGTCCACTGTACTAAAAAAGGATTACTCCGTAACCAGGGCAGCGTCATGCGCCGATGCCATCAATTATCTGAAATCTTCTGCAGAAAAGGATTTAATCATCCTCGATATTCCAGATGAGAACAGTGATAATTATCAATTCTTAGAGCATATAGCCAGTAGTGCTGTATTGAGTAATATCAATACCATTGTACTTTCAAACTCTTCTGATGAAGAATTTAAAAGTAAAACTACCAAACTCGGCGCATCTTTGTTTGTATCCAAGCCCTTCGATCCCGTATATTTATCTTATCAAATAGGCAATATAACAAGCAAATCCGGTGCTAAGACCAGGAAAAGGAAAATTTCCTTTAATCTGAATATTTTCTAAAATTTTGTAGGCAACACCAAATAAACCTGCTTACCTCATCGTTTTAGATGAAATAATACTAAATTGTTGTATATGCAAACCACAACTAAATCAAAAAATTTAGGGGGGGATGCCATGGAAAGTGATGGTATGTCCGATGATGAATTCTTATTTATTGGTAATACCAGTACTCCCGGTAATGAAAAATGGTTGATTCTTTTTCCAAAAAGTACCTGTGTACGCAATTTTGATGAGGCTATTGAATTATTAGATAAGAATAATAGTACACCCGGCCTGATTATTATAGATATTCCGCTTAATTATAAAGATCTTATTTCATTTAAAATATGGAAAGCAAATAGCAAATTTGAAAAAACGCCCATAATATATAGTGAAAAAGCAGTAGTACCCGGCGAAATAAAACGACTCTATCAACAAAGATTAGTAGATGATATTGTAAACATGGAACGCCATTATAACAAGCTACCTCAAAAAGCAAGACTTATTAAAAAATTCCAGAAAAATGCAGGTAATAATGAAAAGGCCGATTTTGAAAAATTTAATTTTGGCAATACCTTATTACGACTTTTTGATATTCTCGTTTCCCTTACGGCCATCCTCTTACTCTTACCGTTGTTTTTAATTATAGCGCTGCTAATTAGAATTGAATCTAAAGGGCCCATTGTTTATAGTTCTCCCAGGGCTGGAAAGGGATTTAAAATATTTAAATTCTATAAGTTTAGAAGCATGGTAGCTGATGCCGATAAAAAAGTAAAAGAATTAGCAGACCGGAATCTCTATGCACAGGATGGCTCTAAAAACCCATCGTTCTTTAAAATAAAAGATGACCCCCGTATTACCCGTTTTGGCAAAATATTACGCAATACCAGTTTAGATGAACTACCCCAATTATTTAATGTACTTAAAGGCGATATGAGTATTGTGGGCAACCGCCCCCTACCCTTATACGAAGCAGTGAGTTTAACAACCGATGAATGGGCAGAACGCTTTATGGCACCTGCGGGAATCACCGGGCTTTGGCAAATTTCAAAACGTGGAAAAGAAGATATGAGTACAGAAGAAAGGATCTCTCTTGATATTGATTATGCACGTTCCCGGAGCCTCGCCGGCGATTTTAAAATCATTATGAAAACGCCATCTGCTCTCTTACAAAAAACGAATGTGTAAGTTTGCAGCTCATGAGCAATGTTCACAACAAGCCGAAAGTTTCCATCATCACACTTAACTGGAATGGAACCGATGTTACCTGTAGCTTTTTAGAAAGTTCCCGTAAATTATTATATCAAAATTACGAGATACTGGTTTGTGATATGAATTCAAACATAAATCCTTCATCTCAAATTAATGCCGGCAATTATCCCAATACAAGAGTATTGGTAAGCCCGGAAAACCTGGGCTTTGCAGCAGGAAATAACTGGGGAATAAAGCAGGCAACGGGAGATTATTTTTTTATTGTAAATAACGATACGGAACTTACTCCTGACATCCTTGACAAATTATTAGAACCATTTTATAATGATAAAACGATTGCTGTTACCTGTCCTAAAATAAAATATTTCAGCCATACGGATACAATTCAATATGCAGGTTTTGAAGAGATGAATATGTACACCGGAAGAACGCATAGTATTGGTGATAAACAAAAAGATTTGGGGCAATTCGATACACCCGGATATACTTACGGTGCGCATGGCTGTGCCATGATGGTAAAAAAGGAAGTTGTTGAAAAAACAGGCATGTTTCCGGGTACTTTTTTTTTATATTATGAAGAATGGGACTGGAGTATGCGGATCCTAAAAGCAGGGTACCACATATATTACCAGGCCCATGCCGTAATTTATCATAAAGAATCAATGAGTGTAGGTAAAGACAGCATCTTAAAAACCTATTATATAAACCGTAACAGGATTTTATTTATGCGGAGGAATTGCAGTTTTATGCAGTTACTTATTTTTACTTTGTTTTATTCTTTATTCAGTTTTCCAAAAATTGTTATTCAATTTATAATACATAGAAAGCCGGATTTATTAAAAGCTTATCTTAAAGCGGTTTGGTGGAACCTAACCCATAAAAGCATGTGAAGGATTTATGATGAACATTATTTGTATAGAAACCCAAAGATTATTTCGTAAAAGAAAATATGGAATGGAAGTAGCCGCTTTACATTGGCTGCAGCAATTGCAAAAAACAAAATCTACATTACAATTTAAAATACTGGTGAAAGCAGGTGAAGATGAATGTTTGCAGAATAGTGAAAATGTATCCATCATAAAAATACCGGCAAAGCCATACCCTGTTTGGGAGCAATTTATCATGCCCGGGGTCGCCAAAAAACTAAAAGCCAGTTTACTGCATTGCACATCTAATACGGCTCCCGTTTTTACTAAGCTACCACTGGTAGTAACGATTCATGATGTTATTTACATGAATAAAAATGAATATTCCGGTTCTGCCTACCAGAATTTTGGAAATAAATACAGGAGATTAATTGTACCACGTATTGCAAGGAAAGCAAAAGCCATCATTACAGTCTCTCAATTTTCTAAGCAGGAAATCATGAAGGCCTTACATATTCCAGAACAAAAGATCACCGTTATATACAATGGCGTGAACCCTCAATTTAAAATAGCAGGTAACGCAAGCAAAAACAATTCTTTTTTTGATAAATATCAAATCCCGAAAAATTATTTACTTCATTTTGGTAATACCGCAACCCGGAAAAACACACTCGGTGTTTTACTCGGATTTAAAAAATATGTAGCAGAAAATGAAAACCCTGTAAGCCTTGTAATATCCGGATGCAGGAAAGAAGTAATACTCGATTTGCTGCTTCAGCATAATTTGCAACAAATACAGGCATATTTACATTTGCCCGAATACATACAACAGGAAGACCTTCCTTTGTTGTACGAAAATGCCATCGCATTTGTTTGCCCCTCATTTTCAGAAGGGTTTGGGATGCCCGTTATAGAGTGTATGGCATGTGGCACACCTGTAATTACATCAAACATCACATCGCTTCCTGAAATAGCAGGTAATGCAGCCATTTTAGTAGATCCTTATAATCACGCAGAAATTGGAAATGCAATACAGCAACTGGTAACACAACCTGAGTTAGTTGAAAGACTAAAGCTGCTGGGCCTGCAAAATGTAAAAAGATTTAATTGGGAAAATACGGTAGCAGAAACATTAAAAGTATATCAATCTATTTTGAATGAAAATAAATAGATTTATATTGAATGAAATTTTTTATACATGCAATCGTTAACAATTTATAATAAACAGATAGCGATATCATGACTGGAAATGTGTTTTATAATGTATGGCTAATAATACAGGGAATTACAGCAATCATATTGGTATTTCCGCTTTTCAGTTACCTGGTATTTTTATGGACGGGTAAAAGAAAAGTAGGCGTTCCTTTAACTGGCCTGATCCCTGATTATGGCATTATTGTTACCGCCTATGGCTATGCCGGAAATCTAAAACATGTGATTGAATCTTTATTAAATCAGCGTTATGCTGAATTTGTAATTTATGTGGTAGCAGATAATTGTGGTGACGAAGATATTTATCCATATCATGAAAAACTTGTTATTCTAAAGCCGGAAACCGTTTTGGGCAACCAGTTAAAATCCCACTTACTTGCCATTAAGAATTTTAAACGGCCGCATAATATAATAACCATCATTGACAGTGATAATTTAGTGTCGCCAAATTATTTAGAAGCATTGAACCCCTGGTTTCAAGAAGGGTTCCAGGCAGTGCAGGGAGTACGCAGGGCAAAAAACACAAATACAGAATATGCTTCTGTAGATGCATTAAATGAATTATACTATTTATTTTATGACCGTATTGTGCTTTTCGCCATTGGGTCTTCTGCTATGCTCTCAGGTTCCGGGATGGCCTTTACTTCCCCATTGTATAAAAATTTCTTAGATAAAACAAAGAGTACTGGTGCAGGCTTCGACAAAATTTTACAGAAAGAAATCCTATACAACAAAAAGAGGATTGCTTTTGCAGAAGAAGCTATTGTGTATGATGAAAAAACCGATAATGCCGATCAATTAGTGAAGCAAAGAGCCCGGTGGAACAACACCTGGTTCCGGTATGTACGTTTTGGATTTATAATATTTTGGCAGGGTCTCAAAAATTTTAGCCTGAACCAATTATTATTTGGTTTTGTATTACTAAGGCCACCATTGTTTCTCCTCTTACTTTTATCAGGATGTTTCTTTTTAATGAACCTGTTTGTGCATAGCATACTTGCCTGGGTTTGGATAATATGCTTCCTGCTTTTTATTTTGGCATTTTTTATTGGATTGGCAAATACCGGTACGGATAAAAATTTATATAAATCCATTATCCATATTCCCAAATTTATGATCATTCAAATAATTTCGCTCACCAAGGCATCAAAAGCAAATAAAGTATCAGTAGCTACAAAACATTCTGTAACCAGGGGATTAGAAGAAATAAAAAACAAACCATGACCCATTTATGAGAGTGTATTTTAAAAATTTAGATGGTATCCGTTTTATTGCCGCTTTCCTGGTAATACTACAACATACTGCTGAGTATAAAGTAGATACCGGTAAAAATTTACCCAATCACTTTCTTCCCTATTTCAAAGATTTTGGCAGTTATGGCGTAACCTTATTTTTTGTACTTAGTGGTTTCCTTATCTTTTACCTGCTTTTTGCAGAGCATGAAATGAAAAAGACAATTGATGTAAAAAGCTTTTATATAAGAAGGGTTTTACGGATATGGCCTTTGTACCTGGGTTTTGGACTCGTCCTCATTTTTGGTATTGATTATATTTTAAAGTTGATGGGTACACCAGTAAACACACCTGAGTTTACTAACTTATTTTTCCTGCTCATTTTTAGTATCAATTTTCAATTACTTTTTGGCCAGCTAAACAGAGGGATCATTGAGCTGTACTGGTCAGTTTGTATTGAAGAGCAATTTTATCTTTTTGCACCTTTATTGGTTAAAAAGTGGTTTCACAAAATGGTATATGTGATTATTGCATTTATTGTAATTGGTATAAGTTCTAAATTTTTTATGCGGTGGTTGGATATTGTAAAGCATGTTGACTTTAATCATAATAACCCATTATACCTATTTACACTTTGCCGTATTGATAATTTTGGCGTTGGGGCATTAGCTGCCTACCTGTATTTTAGAAAAGACCTTTACGCTAAAATAAAACCGTATATCGAAAATAAATGGATACAAGTAGCCGCCGCCTGCTTCGTTACACTTTATATGATCAAGGTATTACCAATGCCGGCGTTTGAGCAGGAATATTTCTTTTCTACAACACCTGCATTGTTTTTTGCCTATCTGATATTAGCTGCTTCTACCGGACATTTTTTTATAAACCTGGAAAAGCCTATTTTAAAAAGCCTGGGTAAATATTCTTATGGCATTTATGTATTTCATGCTACTGTTTCACAGTTATTGTTGTTTGCATTTTTAAAATTAATACCGCAAAAAACAACGCTTTTATATGATATCGTATATCCATTATCATGTACGGTACTTACTGCAATTGTTGCAGGGTTATCGTACGAGATTTATGAAAAGCCGTTCATGAAACTGAAGCAAAAATTCACCATTGTAAAAAACAGGGATACTTAAACTGCTGCTTTATTTTTCGAAAATAAACATGGGGTATTCTCCTTTCAATCCACAGATAAAAGGATCTTTCTCTTCTTTGCGATAGATTTTTTCCAGTATTTTTTTTCCAAAAAACCATGAATGTGTGTACACTTTCATAAAAGGTACACTTACAGAGCGCCAGGATACCAACTTAAATGGAATATCCAAGTGCTTTTTAAAATATTCATATGGATGTGCAAAAAAGTACAGGTTTTTGCTGGCTTTATCTTTACCAGCAGCTTTTGCTGCCATCCCCCTAAGCCGGTGGCGAATAAATTCAACTCCTCTAAATGGAAGCAAACTCATATTCATCCATGGAGAATGTTTGTACCAATCATATACTACCACACCTTTTCCCCCTTTATGTAATACCCGGTACAATTCTTTTATAGCAGTAACCTGTTCATCCTTTGGAATATGATAAATTGTATTTAAAGAAATAAACCCATCAATCTGTTCACTTTTTACGGGAAGGTTCGTCATATCGCAAAGCAGGCAGATCGCTTTTTCACCCAACTTTTTCTTACATTCTGCCAATCCCTGGAAAGACATATCAACACAAATGCGATATTTATAATTTTCAGAATATTGCAGATA
Source organism: Niastella sp. (assembly GCA_016710595.1). GTDB lineage: Bacteria > Bacteroidota > Bacteroidia > Chitinophagales > Chitinophagaceae > Ferruginibacter. Next base: position 66,672 of record JADJVM010000008.1, on the reverse strand, counting down.
ATCCTGGTATTGTAATGCGCCTGAAGCAGCATCCATCATATAAGTGCCGGAAGGGTTTAGATATCGGTTTACCCGGTTATGACATTTTGTAATATAATCTTGTGCAAATGGACGCAGGTCTTCAAAAATATCTGCATCTTCATAATCTCCTTTTTCAGTAACATGCCACCCCCTGTTGTCGTAAAAATCTTTTACCAGTTTTTTATCATCACTAAGGCTATCACCCAGTATTTTATCTTTTGAGTCAACAATAGCAAGATCGGGTAATAATAGAAATATTTCTTTTATAATCGGATAAATATATTTTCCATTAACGCCAATTAATCCATTTTCTATTGGAGTTGTCATAGGCTTACCATCCGTTTGCCACAATTGGCCATTAGCTAATTTAGCATTTAAATCATTTATTTCAGATACCGTTAACTGGCGTAGGTCTGCCTGGCTAATCGGGCATTTCAAAATACTTATCCATTCCATTGTTGTGATAAATTTTATCGGGTTAGATTACGAAATTAATAAATCCGTTTGTTATTAATTGGGTATTACTTACATCCTTTTTTAAATACTACAAATAAACGAAAGGTTTTGCAGTATAGTATATAAAAGTTTATAGCAGTTGTAGTAAATCTATAAAATTTAATCACAAAAAAAGTGGGCAATGCCCACTTTTAAATATTTCAGATTTTATATCAATCCATTATTGTTGAGATACCGCAATGGTATGTTTTGATCCGGGAGTAATGAAACTTACATAATATGTGCCCTTTTGATAATTAAAAGGAATATTAAGTGTATTTTCTCCTTCTATAATCTTTAATGGAGCTTCATATAAAGTTGCCCCGATTGTATTCGTAAATAAAAGATTTCCGTCAATTGTATTTTGTGAAGTAATAAACAATTTAAGGTTCCCTTTTTGCCCGGTATATGCTTTTATATCAATGGCTGCATCAGTCTTAGTATCTATTAATACAATTTTGCTATAAGCAAATGATGCATCCCTGTCCACAATTTTTAAACGATAATAATTTCTTCCGTTCAATGGGGTTTGATCTAAAGCCTGGTAACGGGAGATGCCTGTTCCATTTCCATTAGGCAATTGGATTCCTTTTTGGCTAAAATGAATACCATCTGCACTTCGTTCTATTTCATAATGATCAAAATTAATTTCATTATCCGTTTGCCAGTTTAAAAGAATTGATTTTCCCTGGCGTTTTGCGGTAAACTGTGTTAATGATACCGGTAATGCATTTTTACCATTTAATACATAAACCGTATCTAATCCTACACCGCCCAGGGTGTTGGTCACTTTAAGCTCAAATGCATAATAGCCGTATTCAAGATCAAATAAAGAAACCTGTGGATCATTGGTTGAGTTAAATCCCACAGTTGGCCCCATTACTTTTCTCCAATTATATTCTAAAGCTAATCCATTGGGATCAAATCCACTACCTAATAAATCTAAAGCAGTTATTGATGTAGCGAATGCGGTATCTCTACCTGCATTTGCAATAGGATTTACGGTACCCGAAATTTCAGGGCGGTATTGTTTTAACATCCAGGTATAAATGCTCTCGCCATTTTCTGTCCAGTTAGGATCATACCAGGTATTCCAACAACAGTGGCCACCTACATATTTTGTATATCGGGCCGAACCGGGTGAAGCATTATTTAAAGTATCCCGGATGATATCCATCAGCCGATAGTCCTGGGTGCCTTCAAAGCCCCACCAGCGGCCACCACCAATGGCATAGTCACGCATATTGGGTATTGTATTATCGGGTGGAGGAGCGCTCATTGCCACTATAGATGCGATCTTGGAGCTATATGAAGCATTATATCCATCTACAAAATTATCCCAGGACCAGCCACCCATTGATAAACCGGTTACATTTATTCTTGCAGGATCGCAACGCCAGCGTAGCATAATAGAATCTAGTTTTGCATTTAATGCAGCCGGAGTGGGCCAGCCCGAAGTGGGCTGAATAGAAATAACAATCGGTTTTACAGTAACCCCGTTTATATTAAATTGCATGTTGTGCCCACTCGCTACAAATTTAGATGGGCCATACACAAGTAATTTAGATGCATCGGTTCCCACTTCGCCGGCACCCGGCACAAAACAAATAAGTGGATATTTGCGCATACTGCCATCATTGTAATCATCCGGCAAATGAACATAAGCATTCCAACCATCAATATGTGTTAATGTTTGTTGTGCATTTACTGATACACTAAATAGAAAACTAAACAGGCATACCACCAGGGTATAACGGTTTCGCAAGAGGTAAAAAGGTTTCATACAATAGGTTTTTCTTAGGTTTCATAAGTATAAGGACATATCTTATTCAAAGGATAACTTTAAAAAATGATGGTTATTGTGTAAATCGCTAAAATCTTTTAAGATCAAGGGTTTTATCAAACTAAAATCGAAAAAATACCCAACATGACACGTATTTTTCATTCATGATTAATGGGGAAATTGCGATATATTATAATATCCATAATAGTATTTTAAAAACAGGTATGACTTATCCTTTCCGTTTTTGCAAATACAAAGTTGAAGCAGGCAGCAATAAATAATAAATCCTAAAGGAAAAGGATCTTTATAAAAATTAAAGTATAAAAAAATAACACTTATATTTAAAATAAAAAATGCCGCATCAGAGATGCAGCATTTTTTATTTTAATTTGATATTTGAAATGGCTATACCTTCTCAGCCATATCCGGAATTTTATCTGCTTTATAGGCACCGGCATCTAATTTCTTTTTAGTTGCTTCAAATGCATCGAGTGTTTGGTCTATATCTTCAAAACTATGTGCTGCAGTGGGTATCAACCGGTAAATAATATCTCCTTTAGGGATTACCGGATACACTACAATAGAGCAAAAAATATGATAGTTTTCTCTGAGGTCCATTACCATTTGTGTTGCTTCGGGCACATCACCTTTCATAAATACAGGAGTAACGGGGCTATTGGTATTTCCAATATCAAAGCCACGGTCTTTAAGGCCTTGCTGTAAACGATTCACATTGGCCCAAAGTTTTTCCCTTAACTCGGGCATTTCTTTAAGCATTTGCATCCGTTTCATCATACCTTCTACAATAATTAATGGAAGGCTTTTTGCAAATATTTGAGAACGTACATTGTAGCGCAGGTACATTAAAATATTTTTGGGGCCGGCAATAAATGCTCCAATACTACCCATACTTTTTACAAAAGTGGAAAAGTAAAGATCTACATCTGCCTGGCAACCCTGGGCTTCATCGGCACCTGCGCCGGTTGGCCCCATATATCCAAAGCCATGTGCATCATCTATAAGTAAACGGAATTGATATTTTTTCTTAAGCGCTGTAATTTCTTTTATTATACCCTGCTCCCCATCCATCCCAAATACACCTTCGGTAATTACTAAAATCCCGCCACCGGTTTTTTGTATCATTTTTTCTGCACGTATCATTTGCTTTTCAAAATCTTCAATATTATTGTGTTTAAAAGCATACGTCTGACCCATGTGCAGCCTCATACCATCTACCAAACAAGCATGCGATTCGGCATCATATACAATTACATCGTGACGGTTTACGAGGGCATCAATACAACTCATCACACCCTGGTAACCAAAGTTGAGCAACATAGCATCTTCCCTGTTTACAAATTTGCTGATAACGGCTTCGAGTTCTTCATGCAATTCTGTATTTCCACTCATCATGCGTGAACCCATCGGGTTTCCCATGCCGTATTTTGCAGCCGCTTCAGTATCTGCTTTTCGTACATCAGGATGGTTTACCAATCCTAAATAATTATTCAGGCTCCATACAATCATTTCATTTCCCCTGAATTTCATCCTGGGGCCCAATTCTCCTTCTAATTTAGGAAATGCAAAATATCCATGTGCCCTATCCATATAGTGACCCAGTGGGCCACCATCTTTTATCATCTTTTCAAACAGATCTGCCATTTTAATAAGTATATATAGTAATAAATTAATTTTAAACGAGGCAAAATTAAGAAATTGACAGCAGATTCATATAGACTTTTGAAAAGCCGCTTATCTTTGAACCAAATGATTTTACGATGAAAAAAATATTCCATTCGTTATTTATAACTTGTTTTTTGAGTTTACCTGTACTGGCACAGCAAACGGCAAATGCTGCTAAAAATACTGGCATACAAAGGCCAAAATTAGTAGTTGGCATTGTAATAGATCAAATGAGGTGGGATTATTTATATAGATATAATAATCGCTTTGGACAAGCAGGTTTTAAGCGGTTATTAAACCAGGGCTTTAGTTGTGAAAATACATTTTTACCTTATTTACCTACCTATACTGCAGTAGGCCATACCTGTGTATATACGGGAAGTGTACCGGCTGTGCATGGAATAATTGGCAATAACTGGTACGACAGGAGTTTAAACCGAAATATGTATTGCAGTGAAGACAGCACTGTGCAGGCAATAGGTGGCGGAGTTAAAGCCGGTAAAATGAGCCCCAATAATTTATTGACTACCACCATTACGGATGAATTAAGACTTGCCAGTAATTTTAAAAGCAAAGTAATTGGCATTGCACTTAAAGACCGTGGGGCGATTTTTCCTGCGGGGCATAGCGCCAATGCAGCTTATTGGTTTGATGATGGAAATTGGATGACCAGTAATTACTATATGGAGCAATTACCCGGTTGGGTAAATGATTATAATGCAAAACAAATTCCTGCGAAAGCAATGAAGGGTACCTGGAATACCCTATACCCTATTGAAACCTATACCCAAAGTACTGCCGATAATAAAATTTATGAAGCGGGTATTTCAGGTTTAAAGGGCAATACTTTTCCTTACTATTTAGATTCTGCCGGTAAAAAGAAATTTGAGGCATTTAAGTTTACACCCTTTGCCGCAGATTATACTTTCGATTTTGCAAAAACAGCTATTGATAAGGAAAGGATGGGCAGTGCTGACGTAACTGATTTTTTATGCATCAGTATTTCATCAACAGATTATGCGGGACACGCATTTGGCCCCAACTCTATCGAGATTGAGGATACTTACTTAAGACTTGACCAGGATATTGAAAATTTTTTAAAATATTTAGATCAAAAAATTGGAAAAGGAAATTATACCGTTTTTTTAACGGCTGATCATGCCGTTGCCCATGTGCCAGGGTTCTTAAAAGAGAATAAAATTCCGGCAGGTTTTTATTCAGATTCAGAATTACAAAAACAATTGAATGAGGAAGTAGGTAAGCTTACCGGCTTCCATCACTCTATCACCAAAATAATGAACTACCAGGTGTATTTAAATAAAGAAGGCATTGAAAAGGCAGGGCAGAACATAACAAACATTATTGATATCATAAAAAAAGAAATTATTAAAAACCCATTTATTGCCGGCGTATATGATTTACCTCAAATTATGAACGAAACACTTGCCCAACCAATGCGGGAAAGAATGATTAACGGCTATAATGAAAAGCGAAGTGGAGATATTCAAATGTTGCCGCTGCCGGGATATTTTAGCGGAACTGCCAGGGGTACTACACATGGAACCTGGAATGCGTATGATGCCCATATTCCGTTGCTTTTTTACGGATGGGGCATTCAGCAGGGGAAACTTAACCGGGAGGTGTATATGACGGATATTGCACCCACAATTGCTGCCTTATTACATATTCAAATGCCAAATGGTGCGGTAGGAAAAGTAATTGAAGACGTAATAAAAAAATGAAATTAATCTTTGAGAAGGTTTGGATAATCAGTAATGAATCCATCCACACCAAGCGTTCGTAAACGATCCATTTCTTTTTTATCATTTACCGACCAGGGAATGATGCGAATATTTTGTTCATGGCAATTTGCAATAAGTTTGTCAGTTACCAACCTGTAATCCGGGCTGTAAACGCTGGGTAAAAAACCCAGGTCATCTAATTGTTTGCGAAAACTAAATTTATTTCCGAGAGAAACAAGCAATGCCGTTTTTATTTCAGGATACTTTTTATGCAGGTATTGTAAAGTGCGAATATCAAATGATTGGATGGTAACCCGGTCCTGAACCCCGTTTTGCAAAATTTGTTCCATCAGCAGATTCACAAATACACCAGGCGCAGGGTGAAAAATATTATCTGTAGCGGGAGTTGTTTTGGTTTCAATATTAAATTCAGGCATCCTCCTCCTGCGTGTTTTCATATACTCCATTACTGCATTAAATACATCTGAAAGCAAAGGTTTTGTTACCGCAATTTTTTCTTGTTGTGCAAAACGGGGATACACTTTTAAACCGACGTCGTAACGCCTTACCTCTTCATAATTCATTTCAAAGATGTTCAGGCTTTTTTCTGCTTCCTGTGAAACAAAACTTCCATCGGGCCTGGTTGTTATATCATGATTGAAAAAGGGTTCGTGAGAGAGTATCACTTTATTGTCTTTTGTAATTACCACATCCATTTCTAATGTTGTTACGCCCAAATCAAGGGCTTTTATCATAGCCGGAATTGTATTTTCCGGCATTAGCCCACGGCAACCCCGGTGACCCTGTACATCAAAATAATCCATGGGTATATATTTTTGTGAAGTGAATGTACGAGAGCTGTAACATGCATTTATAAAAACGGATAACAAAATGAAACAAACTGCTGAAAAAAATATTTTCATAAGCCGGGTATGGTTTATGATAAAAATTATTGATAAAAGTTTACACCAATACTTCCTGAATTTGTGAAGCTGGCAAATTAGCATTCCTCATTGCAATTCCCCTTGTTGCATTATTCGCAAATTCCCTGAATGATTTTTTTGTGATCTCATCATCACTCAGCATTACAGGAACACCAATGTCACCTCCCTCCCGGATGGATTGCACAATAGGAATTTGTCCCAGCAATGGAATATCAAATTCTTCGGCAAGATTTTTACCCCCGTTTTTACCAAAAATATAATATTTATTTTCCGGCAATTCTTTAGGAGTAAAGTAACTCATGTTTTCAACTAAACCAATTATGGGTACTTTAAGTTGTGCCTGGCCAAACATGGCAACTCCCTTTTTTGCATCAGCAAGCGCTATTAACTGTGGTGTTGTAACTACTATTACACCTGTAACCGGTACTGTTTGCACAATGGTAAGATGTATATCGCCGGTGCCGGGTGGCATATCAATTACTAAGTAATCAAGCTCTCCCCAATCTACATCGCTTACAAATTGACGAATGGCACTGCTTACCATGGGGCCCCTCCATACTACTGCCTGCTTTTCATCAATTAAGGAACCAATGCTTATCATTTTAATTCCAAATTTTTCGAGTGGAACAATCTGGCCTTTACCCGTTCCATCATCTTTCATCATAGGCCTTTCTCCTCTTAAACCCATCATGATATGCTGACTGGGGCCATAAATATCAGCATCCATCAATCCTACTTTGGCCCCTGTTTCTGCTAAAGCCAATGCAAAATTAGTAGAGACGGTACTTTTTCCTACACCCCCCTTTCCACTAACAACGGCAATAATATTCTTTACACCCGGCAGCATCTTTTTTGCATCAACCCGATTGGTAGATGTTTTACTGGTAAAATCAATTTTAATCTCGGCATTCTTATTCACTAATAGTTTTATGGCATTTTCACTGGCAGTACGCATCATATCTTTCATGGGGCAGGCGGGCGTAGTAAGTACAATAGTAAAACTTACGGTATTGCCTTCAATTTCCAGGTTTTGAATCATATTAAGCGTAACCAGATCTTTTCCCAAATCAGGCTCCTGCACATTGCTCAATGCTTTTAAAACTTCTTCCTTCGTCATGGTTCAATTATTTGTTAAATATGTAGTATATGCTGCAAAATTAGCCATTGATGCCGTTATTTTGTTGAGAAGTAGAGAATATGTTTCGTTTTTCGAAAACTACACATGCATCTTTTCTACAATGCAATTTCACTTTATTGAAAAATTCCAAAACATACTTTACTTTGTATTCCATAGAATATCATACAAACCAAAATTAAAATAGCAGGTTGTAGCCCATGAAAAAAAAATTACGATACTTATTATTTACTTTTTTTATTTTTCCAATAGCCGTCCATGCCCAGTTTGAGAGCTTCCAGGATTCTGTAGTACAATTATATGGCGTAGTCATGACGGCTGATAGCCTTCATGGTGTACCTTCTGTAAGTATCATGGTAAAAGGCCAAAACAGGGGAACCATCAGCAATGAAAATGGTGTTTTTAGTATTGTGGTATTAAAAGGTGATAAAGTAGAGTTTACCAGTATTGGATATAAACCAGTTTTAGCCAGTATTCCTAAAGATCTGGTGGGAAATCAATATAGCATTATCCAACTTATGATAAATGATACCATTTACCTGCCTGCTACCATCATAAAACCACGTCCTACCAGGGAACAATTTGCCCGTGATTTTGCAAATACAGTAGTACCAGATGACGATATTACAATTGCCCGAAAAAATAATAATTCAGCTACCCGTAGGCTGCTATCCGCATCGCTACCGTCCGATGGCCGGGAAGCTTCTAATAATTATATGCGGCAATATGCCAATAAACTTAGCTATGCAGGCCAAATTGCACCGCAGAATATTTTTAATCCCTTTGCATGGAACGAGTTTATAAAAGCGTGGAAACGGGGCGATTTTAAATCAAAAAAATAAGGCCGGTATCTCCAATAATTAATTTTAGGGTATTCTAAAAAAGTTGATACTAAGTAGTACATTATTTATTTTCTTTGCATATCATGAATAATAAGATACCATTTACCGGGCAGTCCCGATTTTTCTTAATTGGATTTATGGGAGCCGGAAAATCCCATTGGGGTAAACAATGGGCAGCGCAGCAACACTTGTCTTTTATTGACCTGGACAAGGCAATAGAAGAAAAAGAAAAAAAATCAATAGCCCAAATTTTTGAACAAAAAGGAGAAGGTTATTTTAGAGAAAAAGAAGCTCAAATGCTGCGCAGCATGCTCATGTACGACCAATGTATTATTTCCTGCGGGGGTGGTGCCCCCTGTTATCACAATAATATGGAATGGATTCAAGAAAACGGTACCAGTATCTATTTAAAAGGAAAACCCACTGAATTATTAGAAAATATTAAAAACGATGATACGGCACGCCCTTTAATTCAAGATAAAAATGAAGCAGAGCTCATTTATTATATTGAAAAATTAATGAAAGAAAGGGAACCTTTTTATGAGCAGGCAACGCTTATTTTAGATATTTCCGAATTAGATGCAATGAGTTTTGATACAATCATGAATAAGAAGCAACATGCATAAAAGTTTTTTACAAATAGGCGCTTTTTTAGCCGCCTTATCCGTTGCACTTGGCGCTTTTGCAGCACATGGTTTAAAAAAAATAGCTCAAGAACATACCGTAGCGATTTTTGAAACAGGTGTACGCTACCAATTTTACCATGTATTAGCGCTTATTCTTACAGGTATTTTATATGCGCATTATCCAAACAAAAAAATAACCTGGGCGGGCAACTTGTTTCTAACAGGCATTTTTTTATTTAGTGGCTCATTGTATGCTTTAACTTTTTTACAGGTAAAAGGTATCCAGGGCCTTGATGCCATTGGGGCCATTACACCATTTGGTGGACTTTGTTTTATTGCCGGTTGGGTAATGCTGGCAATCGGCATTTCACAAAAGTGCCCCCAGGGCAGGTAATCCCATTCTTGATTTTGTTGAAATATTGATTATACACAACTGTGGTAAACTTTATTCCCTTTTTACTTTGTAAAAAAATCAATTGAAGTTACATTCGCAACGCTACCACAGGTGAGTATTTGATTATCTTTGTATATCCATGGCTAAAAAAACAAAAGCAACAGAAAAAAACATAAAATCAGGAACAGCTTTAAAACAGGATAAAGAAGAGAGCATTGAAGTAAAACAATTGCTTAAAGATGAGCGTACCCATAAAATTGCAGGCAGTATCTTAATCTTACTGGGTATTTTATTTTTCATAGCCTTTACCTCTTATTTGTTTACCTGGGATGAAGACCAGGATAAAGTATATCATGAAGGGTATAAATTATTAATGGCAAGCGATACTAAGGTTGCCAACCTAATGGGTACTTTTGGCGCTTACATTTCCCACTTTTTTATATTCAAAGGGTTTGGTATTGCTTCTTACCTTATCTGTAGTTTCTTTTTTGTGATCGGGTTTAATTTATTTTTTGGAAAGAAAATATTTTCTATTGTTCGAAATTTAAAATATATCATTATCGGTTTGCCATTGATTAGTATTACGGCTTCGGCATTGGCCGGTAAAACAGAGTTCCCGTGGGGTGGCGCTGTGGGTGATATGAGTAAAGAATATTTGTTTAAATTAATTGGCCAAATAGGAACCTATGCAGTTATTGCAGTTACTTTCCTGGCTTATATTATTTGGCGCTTTAATCCTTCATTCGCCGTAAACAACACAAAAATACCTCCTCCCGTAAATGAACCTTTTGAAAGCGATATAGAAGATGAAACCGCTACCGATACAGAAACTTCAGCAGGGAATACCAGTATGGGCAATGCACTAAAGCAGGGCGGTGGGATGGGGGATATCCCTGATCAATCTCCTGTTTTTAAACAGGAACTGGAAATAATTGAAAAAGATGACAACCCCATTTTGACAGAAGAAAACCCATTAGTGAAAGTTTTTGAAACTACCACAGCTTCAAAAACGGGAGTACCCGATTCGGGCCTGGAACTCGAAATTAAATCTGCCGAAACCATAGCAGAAGAAAATGCAATACCCGAAAACAAACCCGGAGTGAAAGAGCTTAAAAATTATGATCCCATTTTAGATTTACGGGATTATAAATATCCTTCACTCGATCTTTTAGATAACCACGGCAGTGATAAAATTATACAGGATCCGCAGGAGTTAGAAAATAATAAAAACCAGATCATCAATACGCTGAAAAATTATGACATCATCATTCAAAAAATTTCAGCAACCGTGGGGCCTACTGTTACGCTCTATGAAATTATACCTGCAGCCGGTGTACGTATTTCACGCATTAAAAACCTGGAAGATGATATTGCCTTAAGCCTTGCTGCCCTTGGCATCCGTATTATTGCACCCATTCCGGGTAAGGGAACCATTGGCATTGAAGTGCCCAATACTAAAAAAAATATTGTAAGCATGAAGACATTATTGTCTTCGGAAAAATTTGAAAAAAGCAAGTTCTCATTACCCATTGCCATTGGAAAAAAAATAGATAATGAAAATTTTATTGTGGATCTTACCAGTATGCCCCACCTTCTTATGGCAGGCGCTACAGGGCAGGGAAAGTCAGTAGGGTTAAATGCCATACTGGTTTCATTGCTATATAAAAAACATCCTTCTCAGTTAAAATTTGTATTGGTAGATCCTAAAAAAGTAGAACTAAGCATTTATAAAACTATCGAAAATCATTTTCTGGCAAAACTGCCTGGTGAAGAAGATGCAATAATAACCGATACTAAAAAAGTGGTGAATACACTCAATGCACTTTGTATTGAAATGGATAACCGTTACGATTTGCTTAAAGAAGCTGGTTGCAGAAACATCCGGGAGTACAATGAAAAATTTGTTTCCCGAAAATTAAACCCCGAAAAGGGACACCAGTTCTTACCATTTATTGTGCTGGTAGTAGATGAGTTTGCCGATTTAATTATGACGGCAGGCAAGGAAGTAGAAATGCCCATTGCCCGATTAGCCCAATTGGCAAGGGCCATTGGCATCCATTTAATTATTGCCACACAAAGGCCGTCTGTAAATATTATTACAGGAACCATAAAAGCTAACTTTCCTGCCCGTATTGCATTTAAAGTAAGCAGTAAAATAGATAGCCGTACCATTTTAGATGTGGGCGGAGCCGAGCAATTAATTGGTAAAGGAGATATGCTTATAAGTTATAATGGTGAATTGGTGCGGCTGCAATGTGCTTTTGTAGATACACCCGAAGTAGATCGTATCACCGATTTTATTGGCGACCAACGTGGGTATCCCCAGCCATTTTTATTACCTGAATACATTGATGAAAAAGATATGGATGCCAAAGATTTTGATTTGAACAATAAAGATTCACTTTTTGAAGATGCTGCCAGGCTCATCGTTAGCAGCCAATCGGGTAGTACTTCATTATTACAAAGAAGAATGAAATTAGGCTATAACCGGGCAGGTCGCTTAATGGACCAGTTGGAAGCTGCCGGGATTGTAGGCCCAAACCAGGGCAGCAAAGCCAGGGATGTACTTATTAAAACAGATGCTGATTTGCAACAACATCTTAATGATATGCTATAAAAACATCTTTTGATTAATAAAAAAAGTATGTCAAAATTTTTAATTGTAGGCCTTGGCAATGCAGGAAATGAATATGCAGATACCCGCCACAATATCGGGTTTGATATTGCACATGCTTTTGTAGAAAAACATGCCGGCCAGTTTTCAATTGGAAGGTTGGTTTATAAAGCAGAAGTAAAATGGAAAGGAAAACATTTTACGGTAATATGCCCCACCACTTTTATGAATTTAAGTGGTAAAGCATTTAAGTATTGGTTCGATAAAATGAATATCCCGCTGCAACAAACCCTTACGCTGGTAGATGAAATTGCATTACCACTCGAAAAAATAAGATTGCGGGCATCCGGGAGCGCAGGTGGCCACAATGGTTTAAAAGATATTGAAGCAACAATGGGCACTGTAGATTATCCCAAATTACGTTTTGGTATCGGCAATAATTATCCTAAAGGGTTACAAGCCGAATTTGTACTGGGAAAATGGACTTCGCAGGAACTGCCATTAGTAAGGCATAAAATTGAAAAATCAGTCGAAATAATTGAAAATTTTGCCAATATTGGTATCGAAAGGACTATGACCCAGGTAAATAATCAGGTTTATTCAATCACTTGAATATGCATAAAATGCTAATTTTTAAGCAGTTTTTACTATATTGCCTTTTTAAATATTTAAACCTAAAATTGGTAAATGAAAATCATTTGTATTGGTAGAAATTATGGTGACCATGTGAAAGAGTTAGGTAATGAGGTGCCTGATGAACCAATTATATTCATGAAACCTAAAAGTGCGTTACTTCAACCACATACTCCCTTTTATTATCCCGAATTTACCAATGAGTTGCATTATGAATGTGAATTGGTGCTAAGAGTATGTAAAAATGGAAAATACATACAGGAACGCAATGCCGGCCAATATTACAATGGGATTACCGTAGGGATTGATTTTACGGCAAGAGATATCCAGGAAATATGTAAACAAAAGGGGCTGCCCTGGGAAAAGGCAAAAGCGTTTGATAACTCTGCTGCTGTTGGAAAATTTTTAGATTTAACACCCGATCAGAAAAAAGCAAATTTTACTTTTAAATTATTAAGCAACGGTACTACTGTACAGCAAGCTAGTTCTGCCGATATGATCTTTAAATTCGATAGTATAATAGCCCATATTTCTAATTATTTTTCACTGAATATTGGTGACCTCATTTTTACAGGCACACCTGCTGGTGTGGGTGAATGTGTAGTAGGTGATGAATTAGAAGCTTTCTTAGGCAACCAAAGCTTACTGAAACTGGAGATTAAGTAAGTTTTAATAAACTTTTATCCAATTGTTTTTCCTTTCATCGCATTCGCAATAGCATTGTCCATGATGCGTTCTGCATAAGGCCGGCTGATCTTATTAAGTTCTTCAATTTTTTGATGTATCAGGTCTTTATCATCCATGGTGACGCTTAATTGCAAAGCTTGCATGGCAGCAGCGGTATTCGTTAATTCTTCCGGCAATAAATGATCTGCATTTTTTTGTAAAAACCTTTCTGTTGTTTTTAATAACTGCTCCCCTTCTGTTTTAGCTTCTGTAAGTGCCCTTAAAGCAATATCTTCTTTAGCATGTGTTACTGAATCCATCAGCATTTTTTCTACTTCTTCATCAGTAATTCCGTATTGCGGTTTTATTTCAATTTCCTGGGCTACGCCACTACGTAATTCTTTTGCAGATACTTTTAAGATACCATCGGCATTGATAATAAATTTCACTTCTACTTTTGCCAGGCCTGCTGGCATACCCGGAATACCGGTAAGATTAAATTCGGCCAGCTTCCTGTTATCTTTCACCAGGTCTCGCTCACCCTGGTACACACTGATACGCATGTTTGCCTGGCCATCTATTTGAGTAGTATATTGCCTGGCAGCGCCCGATGGGATCTTTGAATTGCGGGGAATCAATACATCCATTAATCCGCCGGAAGTTTCAATACCAAGGCTGAGGGGTGTAATATCAAGCAATAAAACTTCCCGGTTATTGCCTGCTAATATATCTGCCTGAATGGCGGCACCCAGGGCTACTACTTCATCAGGATGCATTGAATCATTTACCGGTTTACCAAAAAATTCACTTACCATTTCCTTTACAAGCGGTACCCTGGTACTCCCTCCTACCAGCACTACCGATTCTATTTCGCCTTTAGATAGCATGGCATCTTTTAAAGCTTTACTGCAGCAATCAATCGTTTTGGTAACAAGGGGTTTTATTAACTCATTAAATATTTCTTTAGAAAGGGTCAATTCACCTGCTTCTATTTTTGTTTTAAATGCTTGCTGCGTACTTAATATTTTTTTAGCCTCTTCTGCCTGTAACCGTAAACTTTGGGCGAGAACTTTATTTTCATGTAGCGTTTCATTTGAAATATGCAATTGAGATTGCCAATATCTTACGATCGCCATATCCATATCATCGCCACCCAGATAAGTATCGCCATTGGTAGATAATACTTCAAAAACTCCATCTGTAATACGCAAGATTGAAATATCGAATGTGCCGCCTCCAAGATCATATACTGCAATTGTTTTATTTTCATTTTTATGCAATCCTATACCATAAGCTAAGCTTGCAGCAGTAGGTTCGTTGATAATACGAAGTACATCCAAACCAGCTAATTTACCTGCATCCCGGGTACCCTGGCGCTGGGCATCATTAAAATATGCCGGAACTGTTATGACTGCTTTATTTACAGGCGTTTTTAAAATATGTTCTGCCCGCTTTTTTAATTCTTTTAATATTAGCGCACCAAAATCAACCGGGGAATAAAACTTTTCTCCAACCTGTACTTTTACAAGAGATTCTTTATTATCATTTATTATTTTAAAACTATATTGATCCCGGTGATCTTTTACATCAGTAAAACTTTTGCCCATTAAACGTTTTGCAGAAAAGATTGTTTGTAAGGGTTTGCTCACTAAATATTTTTTTGCTTCAGTACCTACTATCACATCACCACTATCTAAAAAATGGATTACAGAAGGAACCAATGAGGAAGATGGTTTGCCTTCCGTATCATGTTCTTTTAATGCAACCGGCTTTCCCGTTTCCGGATGTATGATAGCTACCAGGCTATTGCTGGTTCCCAGGTCAATTCCCACAATTACTTCATCTTTTTGTAAACTTCCTGTTGCAATATTGATCGCTATTTTAGCCATATCCCTTTTTTTGCAAAAATAAGCCTCTAAAGCCCTAAAATACTTGCTATAATGGGAATTAAGGATACAAAAAAACTGCCGGAGTTGTTCCGGCAGTTTGCACTTTAATTTTACTTTATTATCGCATCAAATACATTTTACCATAACCTTTATTAAAGAAACGGTCGGTACTGTTTACGGATTCTACAATCACATCGCCATTACTATTTCGTCCATCAAACTTATCAATTTTTTTACCATTCAAGTTTGTAAGTACCCGGTAGAGATAAACACCATTGGCCAGTTTTTGACCATACATATCTGTACCGTCCCATTTATATTCAGTAATATTATTCCCGATATGGATTGGTCCCAGTTCCTGCTGAGTGATCTCCCTCACCACTTTACCCGATATGGTTAGTATCTGTATCCGCATATTCTGGGGTATTTGGTGTCCCGTTAAGGTAAACACAAATGCAGTAGATGTCGTGAATGGATTAGGATAATTCATGAGATTAGAGATCATTGATTTATTGATCACATTAAAAATCACTTTGTAGTTTAAATACCCGGCTGGGTTGCCATTCATATCTTTACCGGATACAATGAATTCATATTCTCCATCATCCGGGAAGTAAGGCTTAAACTCAATAGTGGCAGTATTTTCACCGGCATTGATATCGGCAGGTATAAATCGCATGGTATCGCCAAAATGATAGGTATGCAAACTTTGATCTGGAAAACGCACCTGCACTTTTAATAACGCAGTATCTTTCAGTAACAGGAATTTACTTTCATCTTTCAACTTCACAATGATATTGGGTTTAGATGAAATGATATCCCGGCTTAAAATGTGTACCCCATCAAATGTAACATCTAACTGCGGGTTAAAAAGATCTTCCGTTACTTTTATGGTTTTATATAAAATGTTATTAAAATGATATTGTTCAGGCTGATCATTATCGGGGTTCACATCTAAAATAAAAGTATTGATGCCTGCCAGGTTACGTGTATCTATGAAGCCAGAAATGATAAGCGTATCACCCGGTACCAATGCTTTGCGTGGTGTAATATTAATTACGGTAGGATTATTATTCCGATCCAGTATCGTTACTCTTGATTTTATTAAAGAAGCAAAATTTGTTTCACTGATATTTTTAAATGCCACAGAAAAATGAATCGTGTCACCTTGTGCAACACTATCCTGTATGGCAAAATTGAGAGAAGGCATCAGGGCTCCTTCAGGAACATATCTGCCATTCACCCGCCAGTACCTCAATTGATAGGGCGTTAAGTTTACGGTATCCTGCGTATTTAATTTTAATCGTATTTTAGGATACGTCACAGCATTTACCCAGCTTAAAGAAGTATCCTGTGCCTGGTACACGGTTGTTAATGTTTGTTCTGTACCATCAGGCTTAATACCAATTACATCAATGCTATTATTATCGGTAGAAGGCGATTCTGTAGAAGTGCCTCTCCATTTTAATGTTTGCCATTGTAATGCAGGACCAAATATATCCGACTGCATAGATGCATCTGTATTTTTTGCAATGACAGTAAACTCTCTTAGCATTTTATCACTCTCTGCCAAACCAAATTCCTGCATAATGGCAGTATTGGTTCCTTTTTCTGTTACGAAAATGAATGGGATATGCGTCTTAAAAGAATCGAGCATTGTAAAGCCTATATCCTTAAGCTTGTAATAGAGTATATCAGTAGTACCTAAAGTTACTTCGTCTGCTTTCATTTGGGCTGCCCTGTAATCTGATACGGCACCCGGTGCATTGGTCATTACTATAATGTTACCACTCGGTATGGAATCAAAGAAATTTTTAACAACCTGGCGATGTGCAGGAGTGGATATATCAAAATGATAAAACCCAAGTTGAGAATATTGATTAATCCCCAATGGTGCGAAACTACCATACTGGCCCATACCGCCTCCACGATCTACATTCTTCCAAAACTTCATGGTATTACCATCAATAATATAAAAGCGCAACACGTTACTATTGGTTACTAATGGGCCTGCCAGGCCGGATTGTTCCACAGCATTATTTTTAGCTATAGAATAATCATCCGTTTCATTCGCATAAGGCTTATGACCCGTTTTTACTGTAAATAAAATTGGTTTGGTGCCGTAAGTAAATGTGCGGTCATCATCCAAACTCATGCCGACATAAGTGTTTTTCAGGAATTGAAAATAATGGGATTGATTATATCCCGATCCGCCATTTTGCAGGTACACAAATGAAACTGTATTCCATATTTGCTGCCCACCCTGGTTATCAGGTACAATAGAAACCCTCCAGTAATAAACGGTACTATCTGTAAAATTTAAATTGGTAGGCGTAAAATCTACTACGCCCCCTACTGTTGTGGTATTATATTGTTTTTTAAAAGGCGAATTAAATAGTTCTGTAGTATCTATCTCCATCTGGTAATTTCGGCTTACACCAAGTGGTGCGGCGGTACTGGCAGAGAATGTAATATTTTGTGTATTTACAATTGCATAATTATAAGGAGAAATGGGCCTTAATTCATCTTCAAATATGTAAAATTCTTTTGTAACGGTATTGTTGTTTTCAAAGGCTTCATCTACCCGGTTTGTATTATCCAATGTTACAATAAGCTTGTTCAACCCCTTATCCCTGGTAGGTAATATAGGTACATCAAGTTGTAATGAATCCATATACTTAATGGCCAATATTTTTTTATCAAATAACACCATGATTGAATCATTGGGTAATTGTCTTTTTACCGTTACATTAATAGAATCATTGATGGCCTTGCCGATATTACGCATCTTAATGTCTATCTTAAAATTGTTATCTGCTACAGTAATAATATTAGGATCTATAGATACCATTTGAGGTTCTATCACATAATCTGGTTTGGCAAAATTGGTTAGCTTAAGTGCAGGATCACCATGTAATGTTATTTCTTCTAAGTGCAGCCGGTGAGAAAGATCTATATTAGGAATGTTCATCCTTTCAATTACATCATGAATTTGATCTCCAAGCGCTTGCCCATACATTCTTGTACTAAAATTATAGTAAAGGTTACGGTTGTAAGTATCGAGTATATAAGGTATTCCAAAATGGGTATCTGCTAAAAATGCGATACTTCCTCTTTGGGGAGCCAATACATATTTTTCTGACAATGACATAGAATTACCCGTAATACGCTGAAGATCGAACGTAAACAGGTTACCGGCCATACAACCACTTACATTGAAAAAAGGATATTTACCCTGGCTATGATAGTTTTCAGGGTTACTTAAATTATATTCAAAAGTATTGGCAGATGAGTGACCAAAATATCCAACAACACTTAACCCATTTGCAAATAATTCTGATATGCGAATGTTATTTGCTTCCTGTACCGGACTGTTACTTGTTTTGGCAAAGGATTCTACATACCCGCCAAAAAGGGTATCTTTTGCAATATTTGCATAGCCATTCATATAACTTTCGAACTGTGCACCTTCATCGGTAGTTTTACCTCCCGAAACATGAAGGATATCTTTCAGCCAGCCAGACTCGGCTACCGTAGGGCGTTGCACCCTTAATACATTTTCGTATTCTTTTACCTTATCTAAGTAATGGGCTATTTCTGTACCATTGATTGCACTTAACCTACCAATAGGCACCTGGCTTTTTAAAGTACCCGGCAAGCAGGTTAATAAAATATCTGATGGTGGCCATCCAAATGTAGGAACCATCGAGATCTTATCTAAGTTGGGATCATCTACCCTGCCAAGGTAATCGTAATAAGATACTCCCCTACCAAGTATAAAGACATATTTTGGACTGATAGAAAAAGTTTGTTTAGCCCACAAAATAAAATTGCGTAGCCCATCGGGATGCCGACGAATACCATATCCAAATTGATCCATTATTTCATGGATATCGTACACTTTTGCATTAAACCCGCCCCCTAAAGCAGATGCCCTGTATTGACGATATTGTTCTACATAATTATTTCCATTTCCATCATTATATAATACAGGATTGCTTATGATTAAATAATCGCCCTGCATGGCCGCATTAGAAAAATTAGTAAATGTTTTAGTAGTAAGCCCACCAATGGTAAAATAATTAGAAGCCTCCTGGTTCACTAACATAAATTCCCTTACCGGTTGTGCAGATGCAGGCAATACAAATTTTACTTTACCGGGGGTAGATGTAATATCGCCAACATACCGCAACCCATCTGTGATATTATATAATACAGGGGCGGTAGTACCGTAATTAAAATTATCAATTACCAGGTAATTACCTGTAGCGCTTGCGGCCAATTGAAATTTATAATTCCGTTGTAAATCAAAATCAAATTTTGCAGGGTAAGAAATGCCCATGGCAGCAACATTAAAATTATCTGCAGCACCACCATTCAGGCTTACGTTTTCTGCCACTAAACTTACATACTCAGGGTTGGTGATATACGATAAGGGCACATTTGGAATATTTATTTTTGCATATCCAAATAAGGGTAAAGGAACTTCGTAAAGAGAACTGGAATTCAACCTAATTTTTACGTTTCTAATTAAGGCTGCCCCGCCTACTACATTGGCCCACACAGTAACACTATTTGCGGGAGCGCTGGTATATACATGCATATTTTGAACCTGCTGAATGTACGAATTGCCTACACCCGGCCCAACACTAGGGCCAACAAAACCTTCACCTTCATCGTAACTGGCAGAATATACCCACTCACCGGCCAGGTAGGGCATCCCCCTGTTGAACCTGCTATTATAATAAAAATCTACTTTACGAATAAAATATGGATCGGGGGTTTGGACCGACGGCGCTGAATTTACATCATTCACATACCGAAGATTATTTCCTGCGGGGTTCACCGTTAAAAAATAGGATGAAGTATCATTCTCCATACTAAACTTATCTGAAAGCTGAAAATCAGGATTCCGGTAAAGCGCTTTATCGGGTTTACCATCATTCATTTGCCCCCAAAATTCAATATATCCATTTGCCGGTAAGGGCGCCCCGCTAACAGAGGTAAATAATCTTACCTGTACCCCATTTCGCCAAAGTTGAAATTGATCTGCATTTACACTACCCAACCCTGCGGTTGATAAAACAGATTGCGGAATACGGGTAAGGGTATCTTTTAGTAATGAAAAACGGTAATAGGTTTTAGAATAATCTATCCAACTATTATTATACTGTGCATTTGCTGTAAATGCCAATAAGATCAAAAATGGGAATAATATTTTTTTCATCATCATAGAAATTCTTTTTTAATCTTCTTTTTTGCCAAGATTTAATTGTAGAGAAATTACATGTGTATATAATGGATTCGACTGGTTTGCGAGGTTCGTAAAAGCATAATCAATCGTCACATTTTTTATTTTGAAACCTGCTCCAATACTGGGTTGATAAATCCATACTTTTTTTTGATTGAGGGTATCTTCATCTGCCAATGCCCTTTGAAAATTGGTAATCCCTCCCCGGATAAAAAACACATTATTAATGTCTGCTTCTAAACCCAGGTGAGGATCGGCACTTACCGTATTTCCGCTCAAAATCGTATTTCGTTTTCCATCAAAAGTTACATCTAAGTTTGCTTCTGCCAATAACCCTACGGAACGGCCAAATTGAAACCGGTACGCTCCACCGAGTACCAATCGTGGAGCAGTAATTTCAGTAGATTTTACAGGAATATCATTTTTGGTGAGGTATAAAACTTCTTTTTCCTTTTCAGTAAACTTAAATGACCATGCATTAAAGGTAGTAGAGATATCCCTTGCCATTAATCCTATTCTCCATTTATCTCCTCTCATTTGTATGCCCGCATCAAGGCCAAAGCCAAGTGCAGTTGCAAAATGGCCCACTTTTCTATATATCACTTTTGCATTGGCACCCACGCTTATATTTTTATCTTCATCATCTCTTATATTCTGAGCAAATGAAAATAGAAAAGCATAATCGGCAGATGAGAATGCCTGGATATTATTATAGTTAATGGTACCATCGGGTTCCACTAAAAATAATGTGTTGGGAATATCATCAACTGCAAAACGAAGCAATGAAAATCCCAGAGTTCTTTTATTATCCTGTACAGGAATAGCTACCGAAGCAAAATCATATTTGGCTATCCCGGAAAAATATTCAGCATGCATCAGTGATACGCTTGGGTTATCCTTGATACTGGTAAGGCCTGCAGGGTTCCAATACCCGGCGGTGGCATTATTTACCGATGCTACCTGTGCATTGCCCATGGCGAGCCCCCGGGCGCCGGCGCCAATATTTAAAAATTCATTAGAATATTTTCTAAATTGCGAATACGATTTCTCACTACAAAGCAGAGCCAGTAAGGTTAATGCAACTATGCATTGTTTCATGTTATATGATTATTGTTTGAATATGGATTGGTCTTAATTCTGATAAACGTAGTTTTACTCAACAAATTGTATTGTTTTCACCTATTTATACGATGCAAAATTCAAAAATACTATATTTCAGGCAAGCACCCATCAATATAGAAGCTTTTACAAAAGAGGCCATTTTAACCAAAAGAGTTGCTTGAAGATAGTTTTTTTATGAAATAGTGAGGAATTATCCATAATTAAAAAAAAGGGCTCATTTTTGCAATCCACTTTATAGATTTTATTTGAATATGAACAAATTAATAGAAGAATTAAGATGGCGGGGTATGTTACAGGATATTACACCCGGCACAGCCGAACAATTAAATAAGGAAATGACTACTGCCTATATTGGTTTTGATCCCACTGCAGATAGTTTACATATAGGTGGGCTGGTTCAAATATTACTTTTAGTTCATTTACAAAAGGCAGGGCATAAACCATTTGCACTAGTAGGTGGAGCCACGGGTATGGTGGGCGATCCCAGCGGTAAGAGTGCCGAACGAAACCTTTTAAGCGAAGAGGTATTGCAAAAAAATGTAGAAGGCATTCAAAAACAATTAGAAAAATTTCTTGACTTTGATCCATCATTAGCCAATGCAGCAGAAATTGTAAATAATTTCGATTGGTTTAAAAATATGGGATTCCTGGAATTTATAAGAGATACCGGCAAGCATATTACCGTAAATTATATGATGAGTAAAGATAGTGTGAAGAAACGTTTAGAAGGAGATACTGGAATTTCATTTACTGAATTTTCATACCAATTAATTCAGGGTTATGATTTCTATTGGCTTCATAAAAATAAAAATTGCAAATTGCAAATGGGTGGTAGCGATCAATGGGGAAATATAGTAACCGGTACCGAACTTATTCGCAGAAAAGGTGGTGGCGAGGCATTTGCCTTTACATCTCCATTAATTACTAAGGCAGATGGCAGTAAGTTTGGAAAATCTGAAGCCGGTAATATTTGGTTAGATCCCACAAAAACATCTCCCTACCAGTTTTATCAGTTTTGGTTAAATGCCAGTGATGCAGATGCCCAAAACTGGATTAAGATTTTTACATTTTTAAACCGGGAAACCATTGATGCATTGATAATGCAGCATACAGAAAACCCATCTGACAGGATTCTCCAAAAAAAATTAGCAGAAACACTTACCATCTTTGTACATGGTGAAGCAGAATATCAAAAAGCGAAAGAAACCACATCAAAATTATTCGCTAACCAAAGTGCTGCCATAGAAAGCTTAAGTGAAGATGATTTAAAAGCGATAGAAGGAATAGAAAAGAAAGAATATAATAAAGCTCTTTTGGAAAAAGGCATTGATGTTACCCAATTAATGGCTGATACCGTCATCTTCAGTAGTAAAGGCGAAGCCCGAAAAATGATACAAAACGGTGGATTGAGCATTAACCGAAAAAAAATAAATGCGGCTACAGATATCATAAATACAGATTGGCTTTTGCACAACCGATATTTGCTGGTGCAAAAAGGAAAGAGAAATTATTATTTGATAGAAATAAAAAGCTGAGAAGCAGATCCCCACTTCTCAACTTTATTTTGTTAATGCGTTAATGTTACCGGGGTTGCATTGGGATCATGCTTATGCTTGAAAAATATTGCAAAGAATACAGCAATTATTAATGCATATACAGCAAAGGCCAGCCAGATATCGTGCCAGTCTTTTACGCCGGCAGTTGTAAAATATTTATCAATCACCCAACCGCTTATTACACTTCCCAGGAAGGCGCCTACCCCATTCGTCATCATCATAAACAATCCCTGGGCGCTGCTTCGGATAGTGGGGCTGGTAGTTGTTTCTATAAATAATGAACCGGAAATATTGAAAAAATCGAAAGCCATACCATATACAATACAAGATAAAATTATCATCCACAAACCACCTGCCGGGTCTCCATAACTAAAAAGGCCAAACCTTAATACCCAAGCCAGCATAGAGAATAACATCACAGTTTTAATACCAAAGCGCTTTAAGAAAAAGGGAATGGTAAGAATAAATAATGTTTCAGAAATTTGAGAAATAGACATAATGATGGTGGAATATTTCACCACAAATGAATCTTTATATTTCTCGATGTTTCCAAAATCTGACAGGAATGAATCTCCATACATATTGGTAAGCTGCAGTGCAGCTCCTAAAAACATAGAGAATATAAAAAATAATGCAGTCTTTACATCAGCAAAAAGCTTAAATGCAGTTAACCCCATTTGCTCCATAATAGAAGCATCTTTAGCAATTGACTTTTGTGGTGGGCATTTAGGCAATGTAAATGAAAAGATACCCAGTATAATGGCTGCAATAGCCGCAATGATAAATTGATTGGCATTGGCTTTACTGCCTGTAAGATTAGTAACCCACATCGCTACAATAAAACCAATAGTTCCCCAAACACGGATAGGAGGAAATTCCTTTACCACATCACTCCCATTCTCTTTTAAAATATGATAGGCAATAGAATTTGAAAGCGAAATGGTGGGCATATAAAATATCATTGCCAGGAATATTACATAAAACAGGGTATCGGGATCGTTCACCTGTGGTACATAAAACAATACCAACCCGTATAAGATATGCAGGATACCATATAACTTTTCTGCATTAAGCCATTTATCTGCAATGATACCTGCAAGTGCCGGCATAAATAAAGAGGACAAAGCAAGGGTAGAAAAAATGGCTCCAAACTGTGCTCCTGTCCATCCTTTTGCATTAAAACAATAAGTACCAATTGTGATTAACCAGGCTCCCCACACAAAAAATTGGAGAAAACTCATGACAGTTAACCGAAACTTTATATTCATATGCAGTAATTGAGGGAGTAAGATAAATAATAATCGGCTATTTTGTATAAAACGCTAAATATTGAATTACAATTTTAGGGTACAACCTTCATGACTTAAATTTGTATAAAATTACAAAAGATGAGCGGCCAAATAAATACTTTAATTGATGCTACCCTACAAGAAGGCTTACAGAAAATAGCGATTAAAGTAAAAGAAGATAAAAGAATTACGGATGAAGAATGTTTATTGTTATTTGAAAAAGGAAACCTGGGTTTTGTGGGAAGCCTGGCAAATTACATCAGGGAACAGAAGCATGGAGATCGAACATACTTCAACCGGAATTTCCATATAGAACCAACGAATGTTTGTGTATTTAGTTGCAAATTTTGCTCTTATAGCCGCCTGTACGCACATCGGGAAGAAGGATGGGAATTAAGCATTGATGATATGCTGAATAAAGTAAAAAGCTATGACGGCAAGCCCATTACCGAAGTTCATATTGTAGGAGGCGTACATCCTAAAATGGATATGAAATATTTTATTGAATTACTCCAGAAAATAAGAGCACACCGCCCGGAGTTACACATCAAGGCTTTTACTGCGGTAGAATTAGATTATATGTTCCGGAAAGCAAAACTATCTGTAGAAGAAGGAATGAAACAGTTACACGAAGCCGGGCTTCAATCCTTACCGGGTGGTGGTGCAGAAATATTTCATCCGGAAATAAGATCACAAATATGTGCCGATAAAGTAAGTGGTGAAGGCTGGTTACACATTCATGAAACAGCCCATAACCTGGGTATGGCCACCAATGCCACCATGCTGTATGGCCATATTGAAAAATATGAGCATCGCATTGATCACATGCGTAAACTAAGAGACCTGCAGGATAAAACCAATGGCTTTAATACTTTTATACCATTAAAATTCAGGAATTCAAATAATGATATGAGCTTTGTGGCAGAGAGTACTTTAATAGAAGATATGCGGCTCTATGCCATTGCCCGGATTTATCTTGATAATTTTCCGCATTTAAAAGCTTACTGGCCCATGTTGGGTAGGCAAAATGCCCAACTCAGCCTTCAGTTTGGCGTAAATGATATTGACGGTACTATTGATGATTCCACAAAAATTTACTCAATGGCCGGTAGTGAGGAACAATCTCCCACTATGACAACTTCTGAATTGGTAGCGCTCATTAAACAAGCCCATCGCATCCCCATAGAAAGAGATACGCTTTATAATGAAATTACGGATTATTCTAATGAGGTACTGATAGCGGATTCAATATAGCTCAATACTTTTCTTATACATTTTGATTTTCTGAATGTGAATTGTCCTGAAATAAAAATCCCCTCGCAAAAGCAAGGGGATTTGTATTTTATTTAAAGGAGATTAAAAATTCCTTATTGTCATTTCTGTTCTGCGGTTTTTAGCACGGCCTGCTGCAGTTTTATTATCTGCAATTGGATTGGTTTCACCATATCCAGTAGATTTCAGCCTGCTTTCATCAATGCCTTTACTTACCAAATAATCTTTTACAGATTTTGCCCTGTTTTCAGATAATGTTTGGTTTAGTTCATCACTTCCCTGTGAGTCAGTATAGCCATCAATATCAATCATCAGGCTTTCATCTGCTTTTAGGATGCTTACTACATCATTTAAAGATTTGTAAGATTTAGGTAGTAATTTATAACTACCTGTAGAGAAGAATACATTTTTAGCAGCCATGTTTACTTTTTCAATTACTTCCTTAGCAATTTCCGGGCAACCTTGATTGCTTGCAGGGCCGGGACGAGTAGGGCATTTATCTTCTTCATCATTAACGCCATCATTATCAGTATCAGGTATTGGGCAACCTTGATAACGTGCAACACCTTTTACAGTAGGGCATTTATCTTCTTCATCATTAATGCCATCACCATCAGTATCAGGTATTGGGCAACCTTGATATTTTGCAATACCGGCTACATCTGGGCATTTATCGTCTGCATCTGCAATACCATCGCCATCACGATCAGGACAACCTTGTAAGGAAGCCAAACCGGGCGTATCCGGGCATTTATCTTCTGCATCAGGAACACCGTCGCCATCACGGTCAACTACTGGCGGTGGTGGTGGAGGTACTACTTCTTTTGGTTTTTCAGGACCAAAATTTTGTGCAAAACCTAATGAATAGAATAAATGGTCTTTTAATACATCTTTAGTTAATGCAAAACGATATTGCATTTGAACCAGTAAATAAGACACACTATTAAAATTTAATTGAAGGCCACCACCCAAAGGTGCATAAGCACCAAATTTGCCGGTATAATAACCACCACCTACGCCAGCTGTTAAGAATGGCGCAAACAGGTTGTTATCTTTAATAGGGCGAAAATTTAAACTGGGTTCTAATTCTAACCCAATTTCTTTTTTATCAGTAGCTTCCATGCGAACATCGGCAGCATAATCATAAAAAATTGCATTCATCCTGGTAGAGAAATCAATGGTAGGAGTTAAACCTTTCCAATATGAAAGAGATAAACCCTGGCCCATATCTTTCAATTTCGCAAAATTTCTCGCAGATACACTTTGGTTTTTAAAAGTTTCTGGTGTAATAAAATCTGCAGCTACATAGTGTATTCCAAATAAGGCAGGTTTTGTTTCAGATGCAAATCTGCTTTTAGAATTTTGTGCAGTAGCTCCGATGGTTAGAGCCATCATTGTAATCGCTAACGCAATTTTTTGTTTCATAAACGCTAATTTTAATTTAATTGTACCCCAAGTAGTTAGGAGTTTTTATTAGTTTAGTTACTTTTAGTTGTTGCAAAGTTAATGCCTAAAACCATATAAAATTTAAATTTTTTTAACAAATATATAAGATTTTAAGATTTTAATATTTGCAATAGTAGATTTAAATATACTCAATATCTAAAAATAATTGCCAATTTACTTCAAAAAATTATCTTTGCAGCCCTTAAATAGGTCCGGTAGCTCAGCTGGATAGAGCATCAGCCTTCTAAGCTGAGGGTCATTGGTTCGAATCCAATCCGGATCACAAAGGCAGCAATAGCTGCCTGTTTTTTTATATCCGATTGTTATGGGTACAGGATCAGCATACTTAAATAGCATTTAAAAAAAAATAATTATGGATGTAAAAATCCATCCATCCTGGAAAGAAGTTTTAAAAGATGAGTTTTCTAAAAACTATTTTGGCCAATTGGTACTTTTTCTTAAAACAGAAAAATCATTAGGTAAAACAATTTATCCGCCGGGGCCATTAATATTTAATGCATTTAATCAAACTCCTTTTGATAAAGTAAAAGTAGTGATCCTGGGTCAGGATCCCTACCATGGAGCAGGACAAGCCCACGGGTTAAGTTTCTCTGTTCCAAATGGTATAAAACCACCTCCCTCTCTCATCAATATTTTTAAGGAAATTCAAAATGACACAGGAACCGAAATGCCACTTACATCAGGCAACCTGGTACCCTGGGCACAGCAAGGTGTATTATTACTGAATGCCTCTTTAACCGTTCGGGCACAGGAACCCAATAGCCATGCCATGAGTGGCTGGGCGCAATTTACAGATGCTGTGATTGAAAAAATATCAGATCAAAAACAGCATGTTGTTTTTTTGCTATGGGGTAATTTTGCTATGCAAAAACAAGCGCTTATAGATGAAACAAAACATTCGGTTTTAAAAGCAGCGCACCCCTCCCCTTTTTCGGTGCATAAAGGATTTTTTGGATGCAAACATTTTTCTAAAACAAATGAGCTTTTGATTGCTCATGGAGAATCACCGATTAATTGGAAATTATTAACCCCGTAAATTGCAGGCATAATGAACTTTTTTAAAAACATATTCGCCCGTGTATGGGCAGCTTGGGCCTTGTTTATTTTTATCGTCAGTTTTATTGTTATTTTTTTACCGTCCATGCTATCCTATCTTTTTAAAGACTATAAAAAAGGACAGGAATATTTTATTGCCGTTTCAAAAGTTTGGATGAATGTATGGCTATGGTTGATTGCCTGCCCCGTAACAGTAGAAGGCAAATCTTATTTTGAAAAAAATGAAAATTACATCGTGTTGTTTAATCACAATAGTATGCTGGATGTGCCGCTCTCGGCGCCCTATGTACCGGGTGCTAATAAAACCATTGCAAAATCATCCTTTGCCAAAGTGCCGATATTTGGATGGTTCTATAAACGGGGAGCCGTTTTGGTAAACCGTAAAGAGGATAAGAGCCGCAGCCGTAGTTTTGAACAAATGAAAAAGGTATTGGCAATGGGTATGCATATGTGCATTTATCCTGAAGGTACCCGGAACCGGACCCCTGAACCATTGAAAAAATTTTATGATGGCGCTTTTAAATTATCAATCGCATCTCAAAAGCAAATAATACCCTGCATACTTACAGGAACCAATAAAGCAATGCCCATTCATAAAACTTTTTATTTACTGCCTACAAAACTCAGGATGCAATTTTTATCGCCTGTATCTCCCGAAAATAAAACAGTGGAAGCATTAAAAGAAACTATTTTTCAACAAATGAAAACAGTGATACTCGACAACCAGAAATAGTTTTTACAAATCAATAAAAGACCGGGTGCGGTTCACTTTAAGGTCTCTCAATAAAGGTGAACGGGGTGAAATGCTAATGCTAAAAAAGCGGTATAACCCAACAGGAGAAACATTTATCGCCATTTGCCAGCAATGTAGATCTCTCGATAAATAAGCGCTAAGCATGCCCAATTGCTTTGTGCTGATATTATATGAGCCATTGGCACCAAGTTTCCACTTGGGTGTAAGATTTAAGGATGCATTAAAATTGGTACTTTGATTAACCACTCCCGATAGCCACCCGGAAGTAGTGCTATAAGGCCGGCTATATGTAAATGAATAGCTAAAATCAATACTCCATGGAATACTAAAATCAGCAAACTCGGCGGGGTTATTTCTTATGTAAGCAGCCTCCTGCTCGTAATCTGAAATGGGCAATCCATCCGGACCCACAGCATTTATGGTTTGATTGTTATTTGGGCTAATCCCCCTTTTACCACTTCCTTTATCTCCCCCTTTAAAACTACTTTGCAGCGATATTCCAACATCTGTTAAGCGGCCCAAGGTTAGTGGTTTATTACGCCATATCAGCTTATCAATTTTTTTGCCTGCATCGTTGGTTTGGTATGGATCAAAACCAGCACTTGCCGTCAATCCGATTTTATTAAACAAATTACTTCTTGCAGATAAGCGTAATGGAGAAAATTTAAAAGAATCCAATAAAAAATTAATACTGCCATCTAAACGGAGCCCATCTATTAAAGTAATTTTCTTCTCAGTAGTATCCTTTCGGCTCCGTGTTTTCATTGAGATATTATTATCTATACTAAATGACATAGACGCCGATTGCCCATTCCCAAAATTTCCTAATAAATTATTGGCATAGATACTATAAGGAGCCATTGTACCGATACTATCTACTTGTATATTTCTAAAATGCTTACTGTTGATGTTGGGCTTAAAGTTAAATGAAATCAATGGCCTGATCTCGTGCCTGATGGCCTGCACACCGGTTTTTTTATGAAATGTGTACATACCGAAAATACGAGTGGACATGCTCATCCCGAATGAAATTTCACGCTCGGTAAAAAAACCTTTTTGTACAGAAACAGTATCTACTTTTTTAGTTACAGGATTCCATTGTTTGAGTGTTTTTTGCTGATACCAGTTTTCATTATAAGAAACAGATGGAGATACCTGTAAGGGTCCTAATGAAGGTAAAGCCAGGGTGATGGGGACACTATGCGAAGCTGCATATTTTAAATTATTGTTTAACTGCTGAAAAACAGCTTTGGCCGTATCATAAAAAAAACTTTGGCTTTTAGCAATAGAACTTAAGCCAATGCCCAGGTTTTCGTACCATTTATAGGCTCCCACCGGTTCTTGCCGGCGAAATGGATATAATGTGTTAAGCGAAAAAGCGATATCGGGAAAAGTAAGATTTATTATTTTCTGGTTGGTATTCTGGCTATGGCTGGCATTAATAATAATGTTTTTATTTGACCAGTTTTTTGAATAACTGATGGATGAATTCATCATATTATCAAAATTGCGGCGAGGGTCATTGGGAATAGAAGAATTATACTTACTGCTTCCTGCCAGTACATTGGCTCTAAAACTTACCCCGGGGCGGGCTTTATTGTCGCTGCTATGCACCCAGGCAATTTGCATATTCTTGCTCGCCGGCTGATCGAGAGGTTTGGTAGAACGGTAATTAAGATTAAAACTTCCCTGGTAATGGTATCGTTTATAATACCGGGGGTTCAACTGTGCTGCCCAGGTGCCATAAGAATATATTTCCGTTCGGAAAATAGCATCCCAGTAAGGGCTTAAAATTCGGTAATAGCCAAGGCCGGTAAGACCCAAACCCAACTCATTATTTGTTGTGAACTCAGGTGATAATAACCCGGAACGCCTACCGGTCGTAAGCGGATAAATTCCAAATGGTAACCAAATGGGTACCGGCACGCCTTCAAACTCCGGGTGTACAGGCCCGGAATACGCCCATTTTTTATTTACAAACTTTATGTGCGGACTCACAAAAGCAAAGTGTGGCGTATCTAAATTACAGGTGGTAAACCTGCCTTTATAAGCATAAAATACATCAGGGCTGGTACGTTTTATGATTTCGGCATATACATACATTTCGCCCTGCCTGGTATAGGTGCCTTTGGTAAATCCCTTCCCATTTTTCATATTAAAAATAATGGTATCCATCACCATTTTAGATTCTCCCTGGTTGTAATAAGGAAAGGCAATAACCTTACCCGTACTATCTTTTTTCAGCATGGCTTTTACCAGGCCGGTTTGCTGATCGTATTCTATTTGAGGGGCGCCCAGTTCATTGTCAACATATTTTACGGTAGATGATCTACCATATAAAATTATTTTTTTCTCCGGTACGTATAATACCATTGAATCTTCTGCATGTGAATAAACAGGAGCCGTTAATGAATCTTTCGAAAATTTAAAATCAAAAGTATCAGACACTATTTTCAAGGTAGTATCGTTAAGAGATTTAGCCTGATGATGCTGCGGAATTAACCCGGCATTAACTTTTTGCGGTATATTTTTATTGGTAATAGTTGGCAGCGATGTGTCTTGTTGTGCAAAGGAAGCAATATGGCATAATAAGATGGTACATAAAAGAATGTAGTGCAGAGCCCAATTTTTTTTTGCTTTACCTTTGTAAATATGCCTCATAAAATAGTTGAACGCAAAAATAGATATTAAAACACACCAATTGTTAATAATTGAGTTAAAACAAACCCATTAAACCCA
The DNA here is from genome assembly GCA_016710595.1 of Niastella sp. GTDB lineage: Bacteria > Bacteroidota > Bacteroidia > Chitinophagales > Chitinophagaceae > Ferruginibacter. The sequence goes on along the minus strand of JADJVM010000008.1, from coordinate 34,699 downwards.
TTGATTCATTATGGCAAAAATAAATTCCTGTTTACTTATTTCTTTTATTTTTTTATTCAGCCAACACCAGGTATTTGCACAAACATCCAAAAAACTATTAAAAACTATTGTAGTGGATGCAGGCCATGGTGGTAAAGATGCGGGTGCTGTTGGCCAATATGAAAATTCGATAGGAAGTAAAGAAAAGGATGTAACATTGGCCATTTCAAAAAAAGTAGTGGAAGAACTAAAAAAACAATTACCCGATGTAAATATAGTTCCTACAAGAACTACTGATGTTTACCAGGATCCCCGTGAAAAAGCCAATATTGCCAATGATGTAAAAGGCGATTTGTTCCTTTGCATCCACGCAGATTCCGGGCCACTAAAAACAGGACGCAGGCAAATAGGTACCAGGACGGTTACCCGGCACAAAATAACCTACAAAGGAAAAGGAAAGCACAGAAAAAAAATTTCAACCCCATACCAGGTTACCGAACCGGTATATGAATATTATAAACTGCCCCTTACCCGCTCCGGCACCAGTGTATGGATATTTGCGGCAGCCAAAACGAGTGAAAAATTAAAAGCCATTATGCGGGAAGAAGGCGATTTTGAAATTGAGGCAGGCGAAGATTCTTCTTATAATAATTTTGATTTTAATACACCCGAAGGCCGGGTAATGGCACAGGTTTATGCTAAACGGTACCAGGAAAAAAGTGACCGCCTGGCTACATTGGTAAATGATGAAATAGAAAAAACACATCGCCCTGCATTAGGCGTGAGCCAGCGTCAAAAAGGAATATGGGTATTACAAGCCACAAATATGCCAGCCATACTCATTGAAACCGGGTTTATCAATAACCCCGCTGATGAAAAATACCTGAATAGTGAAAAAGGGCAACAAGAACTGGCTGAAGCAATTACAAAAGCCGTAATTCGTTATAAAAAAATATTAGAATCGCCCCATACTGTACAAAATTGATCAGATTATAAGCCATTAATATAACTTTGGCTAATAATTTGATTAAAGTGTTGTTACATCCATTTTATTAATATGTTTATTTATGAAATGGATGTACCTAAAATTATATTATTAAAATAAAACTGGACTGTGAAAATTTCTAATGAAACCAAGGTTGGCGCAATTGTAGTAGTGGCTATCACACTTTTGATTTTGGGATTTAGTTTTTTAAAAGGTAAAAAACTTTTTAGTAAAAGCACCACCTTGTATGCGGTGTATGAAAATATCCAGGGACTACAAAATTCAAACCCAATTTTTATTAATGGTATGCAGGTAGGTACCGTGTATAAAATTACACCTTCTAAAGATATGAGAGAAATATTGGTAGATTTTAATATTACCAAAGATATTCAAATACCCAATAATTCTATTGCCATTGTAAAACCCAACCCATTGGGAACTACCAATATTGAAATTAAGCTGGGGGATGCCAATTCATTTTTGAAAAATAAAGACACCCTCATTACAGAAGCCAATAAAGGAATTTTTGATGACGTACTTAAAAAAGTGGATCCGGTATTATATGAAGTGAGAAAAGCAATCTCAACCCTTGATACCACCATTCACAATATCAATTCTATTATTGACCCCCGTGCAAAAAACAATATAGGTGATATTCTTCAAAACGTAAATACCATTACCGCTTCATTTATAAAAACTACCGCACAACTCAATGCCTTACTTAGCGAAAGCAGCCCATTGGTAAAGAGTATGAATAATATGAACAGCATTACGGGCAACCTCGCAAGTAATAATGATAAAGTAAGCCACATCGTTACCAACCTGGATAAAACGACCACTAACTTATCGGAAATTGATTTGCAAAAAACAATGAATAACCTGAATGCTGCAGTAGGAGATCTGCAAAAAACGATGGCTAAACTAAGTACCAATGACGGTACGTTGGGTAAATTAATTAACGATCCTACCCTTTACCAAAACCTGGCATCAACCGGCAATAAATTAAACCTGCTGATTGATGATATCCGCATTCATCCAAAAAGATATGTGAGCATTTCGGTATTTGGTAAAAAACAAAAAAATGAACCTATTATGGTACCAGTGCCAGATACCTTAAACAGCCCTTACTATATTGAAAAGGTGAACCCTTAAGGATTTTATCAAACTGTTATCATTTATTTTTGCATCTTGCAGCAAATAAATTTCCGGATTGACTGCTCCCTATATTAAAATATTAATTTTTATCGCTTTCTTTTGGGGAGGCCATTCACTTATTTGTGCAGCGCAGGATACTTCACGTGTCATTCAGATCATACACGGCCTTACCATGCGGCAAAAACAAATAGATGATCAAAATACCATTATCACTCTTGCCGGAGATGCCCGAGTGCAACAGGGAAATACAAAAATTTCTGCAGATAGTATTGCCGTAAACCAACTTACAGGTGTTGCAGAATGTTTTGGCAACGTACACATAAATGATGCGGATAGCGTAAATACCTATTCCGAATATCTCCGTTACGTTGGCCCGGTTCGCATGGCTTATCTAAAAAACAAAGTGCGCTTAACCGATGGTAAAGGAACTTTATTTACAGATGATCTGCAGTATGATGTTGCTACAGGAATTGGTACCTATAAAAATGGGGGTAAAGTAGTGAATGGGAATACGGTACTCACCAGCACCGATGCCACTTATTATTCCGATACCAGGGATGTATATTTTAAAAAATATGTACACCTTACCGATCCCAATTATGATATAAAAGCCGATAGCCTTCGTTATAATATGCAAATGAAATCGGCGTATTTTATTGCACCCACTACGATAGTAAATAAAGATGGCGCTATCATAAATACCAGTAACGGGATTTATAATTTAGAAACAGGCCAGGCAGAGTTTTTTGACCGTTCGGCTATCAGTGATAGCAATTATTCTGTAACGGGTGGCCATATTGCATACAATGAAAAATTGGGGATTGCACAAATAGAAGACCGGGGTAAAATTGTAGATAGCATCAACCAGGTAACCATCATAGGTGATTTATTATACCTGAATAAAAAAGAAAATTCATTCCTGGGAACCCGCAAACCCGTAATGATCATTCATAAAGATAATGATAGTACGTATGTGGCTGCAGATACCTTATTCTCAGGAATTCGCAAATATGATAAAAACGGGAAACATACCGTTATAAAAAATGATACACTCAATAAAACCACTTCAGTAGAAATTGGTTCTGCATCAGATACCATCCGGTATATCCTTGCCTTTCATCATGTACGCATTTTTAATGATTCACTCCAGGCGGTATGCGACAGTTTATATTATTCTACAGAAGATTCAGTCTTTAGATTGTACCAGGACCCCATATTTTGGAATGGGAAAAACCAGGTGAGCGGCGATACCATGTATATGTTTACTAAAAATCAGCAACCCCAGCACTTATCGGTATTTAACAACAGTATGGTGATTGGAAAAGAAAACAATAGTATGTATAACCAAATTGGTGGCCGCACTTTAAATGCATTTTTTAAAAACGGGAATATTGATCATGTAAGAATTAAAGGATCGCCTGCCGAAAGTATTTTTTATCCTCAGGATGATGACAGTGCTTATATTGGCATGAACAGGAGTAAAAGCGATGTAATAGAAGCCTATTTTTTAAATAAACAGATGAATAAAATAAAATACATCAATGATGTGGACAATGCGCTGTATCCTTTAAAACAAATTCCCATGGAGCTGAAGCTTTTAAAGGGATTTTTATGGCAGGATAACAGGAGGCCAAAAAATAAACTGGAACTTTTTGAGTAAGTTCATTCACATACCAGCTGGCTGCGTTTTTTTCTTATGCTTATTTTTTTATCAGCAGGCGTCTGCACAAAAGAATTTGTATTCCGGAACCTGGGAGATGGACGCAGGCGATAATAGTTCCTTTCATGTAAGCTTACAAATTGCCAACTCAGAAAGAAATACATTGTATCCTGCCCGGTTAAAAATTAGTTATGATAATTTTTCGGGAGTATATGAATTGCTGCTTGTAAAAAAAAGTGATGGCAGCTTAGCCATAGGCAGAAATAAAATACCCGTTGCAGAAAACCCATTTTCTATTGGCGCCTGGACGGTTATGTTGAATGGGATTTTTAAATATAAAAAACAACGGAGCCATGAAACATTGCAGGTAGCACGGATCCCTTCAAAAAAATATGGCGTAACCATGCCCTCTTTATTAAATTATACCGATTCGTTCCGCAACCTGGCAATGCATGTAAGGGATTCCATAAAAGAAGCATTCATCGTTTTAAAAAAAATAAACAACGAGCCCTGGAAGAGTGAATCGGTAGATAAAATTTTATACCCCTGGATGTCCGGTGTTTACTATGGTATCATGGATAGCATACAGGTACGCTCTGCCAGTGGTATTTTAAATTTTACTGACAATAACCGGGTAGATAATGATACAGTATCAGTATCGCTGAATGGTAACATAGTTTTAGATAAAATAGATTTAAGCAAACATAATCCCGTAGCAGAAATACAGCTTGATACCGGCATGAACCTCCTTTGCTTTTATGCAGATAATTATGGCCATGTACCACCCAATACCGGGAAACTAAACCTTGCATTTGATAAAGATAAATTTGCCATCAATTTTGCAAATAAGGCTGATATCTCATCTACTTTTATAGTGGCTAAAATTTATTATTATCCCGATAAAAAAGAAAATATTTGGCAAACCAACAGGATCCCCTCTCCTCCCAAAAACATCAAGATCACTGACCGTGCCTTAGAAAGGGAAACGAAGCTTGTAGATAGTATAAAATTAAATTCAGCACAAATCACATTGGCCATTTGGGATGATGCCGTAGAAGATGGTGATAGCATTAGCCTTAGCATCAACGACCAATGGATTGTGCAGGGGTTTGCCGTAAAGAAAAAACCACAGTTCTTAACCGTAACATTAGAACCGGGTATAAATAATATTATTTTTGTAGCAGATAACCTGGGAGCCATCCCGCCCAATACTTCGTTACTGGAAATTATAGATGGTAAATTTAGAAAGGCATATTACATCAATACCAACCTTAGCCAAAACAACCAGGTAAAAATATTATACGATTATAAAGGCCCATGATATGCAAATAAAAATAAGAAAGGCAGAAAAAAAAGATTGCCCGGCAATGTTTGATCTCATAAAAGAATTAGCTGAATATGAAAAGGCACCACAGGAAGTTACAGTAACCATAGATCATTTTATGGAATCTGGTTTTGGTGAAAAGCCGGTATGGCAAGCCATTGTAGCCGAAGTAGCAGGAGATGGACAAACCGCTGTAAAAGGTTTTGCGCTTTGGTACATTCGCTATAGCACCTGGAAGGGTTGCCGTATGTACCTGGAAGATATTGTAGTTACACAAAGCATGAGGGGCCACGGGCTGGGTACACAATTGATGGATACACTGATAACGATTGCCAGAGAAAATAAATATAGCGGTATAGTATGGCAGGTATTAGATTGGAATGAGCCAGCCATTCATTTTTATGAAAAATATCATGCAAAGTTTGATGATGAGTGGATAAACTGTAGCCTTACATTTTAATTTTTTCTACAGGCAACAATTTTAATGATCCCGGCATCTATAAAAAAAACTGCACTCCATCATTAAACAATCGTTATCATGCAATCACATTATCATTTTAAAAATTATTTGAAATTTTTATTTCCTGTAATAATTATTTTATTCATTCTTTCCTGCCAGAAAAACCTAAGTGGCACCGATCCGGTAACAGCGCCTGTTTTACCTGATTTCACAAGCCAGGTAACCATTTCAGCTGCTTCAGGATTTGTTACTAACGAAAATAACCTGCCCGTTCAGGGTGCTATAGTAAAGCTGGGAGCAGCTACTACAAGCACCAACCAATTTGGTTATTTTGAGTTTGGAGCTACCCAGGTTACAAAAATGGCTGCCGTAGTAACGGTAACCATGCCCGGATATTTTAATGCCATTAAAACCTTTATGGCCGAAACAGGCAAGCAGGCATTTTTCAGAATGAAGTTATTACCCAAAACAATTGCCGGCTCTATTGATGCGGCTTCGGGTGGTACTGTAAATACAACTACCGGCCTCAGCATACAAATACCGGCGGGCGGCGTGGTAAATGCAGCTACACAGGCAACATACAATGGCATGCTGCAGGTTGCTGCTTATTGGATAGACCCCAGCTCCCGTGAATTGAATAGCGAAATGCCCGGCGATTTAAGGGCTATTAATACCGATAACAAAATGCAATTGCTTACAACATACGGTATGGCTGCTGTAGAACTTACCGGGGCAGCCGGAGAAAAATTACAAATAGCCAGCGGTAAAAAAGCAACTTTACATTTTCCATTATCTCCATCGCTTTCAGCATCGTCGCCGGCAAGTATTAAACTATGGCATTTTGATGAAACGAAGGGATTGTGGATAGAAGAAGGAAGCGCCATGAAAACAGGTAATGAATATGTAGGTGAAGTAAGCCATTTTTCATTTTGGAATTGCGATGTGCCTGCAAACTATATTCACCTGAGTATGACGATCAAAAATACATCAGGCGAAGCTGTACCTCATGCTTGGGTAAAAATAAGTGTAGTAAGTAACCCACAAATGTCTTCTTATGGTTACACAGATTCTTCAGGCTATGTTTCAGGTGCTGTATTTGCAAACTCACAATTAAAAATAGAAGTTTTCAGTAATCATAATTGTGGGCAGCCCGTTTACACACAAATAATTACCACCGGTACTACGGATCTTTCATTGGGCGACATAATTATTTCTCCATCGCCAACACTCATGGCCAATGTGGAGGGTACGGTTACCGATTGCAACAATACAGCCGTTGTAAATGGTCGTATGTTTATCCACACACCGTCTGGGTTTAATATTATACCCATTACCAATGGCCATTATATTTGGCATTACCTGCTTTGCGATGGGCCCGAAAATGTAATTTTTATTGCAGAAGATATTACCGGAGGGGCACAGAGCCTGCCTATTACCGTAAACATTCATGCCGGCGGAAATAATATGGCAACCATGCAAGCCTGTGGGGTATCTACCCAACAATATTGGAATATGAATATTAATGGTACCACATATAACCTTACGGCACCTGCTGATACTTTAGCAGAACATGTAGCCTATAATGGAACCAATAATGCTGATATTGGAATTACCGGACATAGTATTGCAAATAATTACGAAGTAAACTTAGTTTTTGTAAAAGCGAATATTGCCCTAAATAGTATGCAAAACCTGGTGAAATTTTTACCACCTACTACTATTGGCGAACAACTCACCCCCGTAGGTTTAATAAATGTTAATATTACAGAACTGGGAGCTATTGGTAGCTTTATAGCAGGTAACTTTACCGGAACATTTACAGGCAACACTACCTCTACAACTTATACTGTCAACTCTAATTTCAGGGTTCGGCGAACTTACTAATTGATTAGGTTCAATTAGTTGTCATAATAACCCCCAATTCTTTGGGGGTTATTTTTTTTAAAGAAGCGGGAAAGCAAAATACTTTCATTGTTATTTAAAAGTGTTTTTATTTGGGAAAATGAATTTGTACTTTTGCGGCTCTTAAACCTATACTAACCGGTTATGTTACCAGCTTTTTCCAAAAAACTGGAAAACATAAAGGATGGTTTTAACCCAGCCGGTACTAAAAAAAATATTATGGCCAAAAAGATAACAATGGGAAAAGACGGTAAGTTAATAGTACCTAATAACCCCATCATACCGTTTATAGAAGGAGATGGCATTGGCCCGGAAATTTGGAAGGTGGCAGAAAAAGTATTTAATACCGCCGTAGAAAAAACGTATGCTGATGAGCGAAAAATTGAATGGAAAGAAATGCTGGCGGGTGAAAAAGCATTTAAACAAACCGGCGAATGGCTACCTGCAGAAACTTTACAAACTGCTAAAGATTATATTGTTTCTATCAAAGGGCCTCTCACTACTCCTATTGGGGGCGGCATTCGTTCGCTCAATGTGGCCATGCGACAAGACCTTGATTTGTATGCCTGCGTAAGGCCGGTAAAATGGTTTAAGGGAGTCCCCTCTCCTGTTGTACATCCCGAACAGGTGGATATGGTAATATTTAGAGAAAATACCGAAGATATTTATGCCGGTATCGAATGGAAAGCAGGCAGTGCGGAAGCGCAAAAGTTTGAGAAATTTTTGATAGAAGAAATGGGTGTAAAAAATATCCGGTTTCCCGGCGATTCAAGCTATGGGGTAAAACCGGTATCTAATCAGGGAAGTAAAAGATTGGTTCGCTCTGCCATAGAATATGCATTAGAAAATAAACTACCCTCTGTAACCCTGGTGCATAAAGGCAATATTATGAAATTTACCGAAGGTGGGTTTAAAACCTGGGGTTACGAAGTGGCACGCCAGGAATTTGCTGAATCCACATTTACCTGGGATGAGTGGGATGATCTGAAAAAAGAAAAAGGAGAAGCCCATGCCAATGAAGTACAAAGACAAGCGTTAAGCTCCGGCAAACTGTTAGTGAAAGATATGATTGCCGATAACTTTTTACAACAAATATTAATTGCTCCGCAAGATTTTTCAGTAGTGGCAACTCTCAACCTGAATGGGGATTATATTTCAGATGCACTAGCTGCCGAAGTAGGCGGCATTGGTATTGCACCAGGTGCTAACATAAACTATAAAACAGGATATGCCGTATTTGAAGCTACACATGGCACTGCTCCAAAATTTGCTGGTACCAATAGCATGAACCCATCTTCAGTAATATTAAGCGGTTGTATGCTACTCACCTATATTGGATGGAAAGAAGCCGCCGAAATGATTACGACCGCATTACAGGCAACCATCATGCGCAAAACCGTAACCATTGATTTTTACAATTTAATGACAGGTGCTACCTTACTTAAAACCAGCGAATTTGGAAACGAGATCATCGCTAATATGGGTATGTTTACCGGTGATGGGCAACTCAAGAAAAGTTCAAGTTTATAAAACAAATTATTTTATATTTCAATTTTAAATTTCAGAAACTAAAACAAATATGGCAAAAATTAAAGTCGCTAACCCGGTAGTAGAATTAGATGGAGACGAGATGACAAGGATCATCTGGAGTTTTATAAAAGACAAACTTATACTCCCCTACTTAGAATTACCCATTGAATATTACGACCTGGGTATTGAACACAGGGATGCAACCAACGACCAGGTAACCATTGACGCCGCAAACGCCATTAAAAAACATGGTGTAGGTATTAAGTGTGCTACCATTACCCCCGATGAAGCCCGGGTAAAAGAATTTTCTTTAAAACAAATGTGGAAGAGCCCCAATGGAACCATCCGTAATATTTTAGATGGTACCGTTTTCAGGGAACCCATTGTAATAAAAAATATTCCCCGGCTGGTAACAAACTGGGATGCGCCCATCATTGTAGGCCGTCATGCTTTTGGCGACCAATACCGGGCTACCGATACCGTAATAAAAGGAAAAGGAAAATTAACCATGACCTTTACACCTGAAGATGGCGGTGCCGCCCAGGTTTTTGAAGTGTACGATTTTAAAGGAGATGGTGTAGCGCTGTCCATGTATAATACTGATGAAAGTATTTATGGTTTTGCCAGGAGTTGCTTCAATATGGCGCTCAGTAAAAAATGGCCGCTTTATTTATCAACCAAAAACACCATTTTAAAAAAATATGATGGTCGCTTTAAAGATATTTTTGAAGAAGTATATCAAAAAGAATTTAAAGAAGCATTTAACAATGCAGGAATCGTATATGAACACCGCTTAATTGATGACATGGTAGCCAGTGCCTTAAAATGGAATGGCAATTTTGTATGGGCTTGTAAAAATTATGATGGTGATGTACAAAGCGATACCATTGCACAGGGCTTTGGTTCACTGGGATTGATGACATCTGTATTAGTTACACCAGATGGTAAAACCATGGAAGCTGAAGCGGCCCATGGTACGGTAACACGCCATTACCGCAATCACCAGCAAGGTAAACCCACCAGCACCAACCCGATTGCTTCTATTTTTGCATGGACAAGAGGCCTGGCATTTAGGGGAAAGTTAGACAACAATCAACCTCTGATTGATTTTTGTAAAGCATTAGAAGATGTATGCATCGAAACTGTAGAATCAGGTAAAATGACCAAGGACCTGGCAGTATGTATTCATGGTAATAAGATACAGGAAGGAAAAGATTATTTGAATACCGAAGCATTTTTAGATGCCATTGATGCAGGGTTAAAAAAGAAAATTGTACAATAATATTTTTATACAAATATGTAAGCCGGTTATTTGCCGGCTTTTTTTAATTTAAGTTGTAATAAAATGAATGTTTTAATTAAAAGCAATTGGCATAAGTGAAATACGGTTCAGTAAAAATAAATTGTAACCCTGTATCAGTAATTTTAATTATTTCATAAACTGTTGAATAAATAAAATGCGAAAAATTATATTGGCTCTCACATGTTTTTTATTATTTTCAAATATTTTTGGACAGGATATACATGAAAAACTAAAAATCACACATGTTACTGGTGATTTTTATGTTTATACTACATACAATACCTATCAAGACAGTCAAGTGCCTGCAAATGGAATGTATATCGTTACCAACAATGGCGTTGTAATGCTTGACACGCCCTGGGATACTACTCAATTTCAACCCTTACTTGACAGTATAAAAATAAAACATCATAAAGTGGTCGTTATGTGTATTGCAACCCATTGGCATAGCGACAAAACAGCCGGCTTAGCATATTATAAGAATAAGGGAATTAACACCTATACAACTTCATTTACTGATGAGTTATGTAAACTCAATAATAAGAATAGAGCTGAATATTTAATTTATCATGATACTACCTTCCATGTAGGTAAATATTCTTTTGAAACCTATTATCCCGGGCAGGGCCATTCAGCAGATAATATTGTAATTTGGTTTAACCATCAAAAAATACTCTATGCCGGTTGCCTGGTAAAAGCTGCAGATGCAGAAGACCTGGGTTACCTGGGCGATGGAAATACAACAGCATACGCAAGCACTTTAAGAAAAATAAAAATAAAATATGCTCACCCAAAATACATTATCATATCGCATGGCGATTGGAAAAATATAAACTCATTGAATCATTCTATCATACTGGCAAAAAAATTACAAAAGAAAAGCCAGCAGTAACATCAAAATATTTTTCACTTTCCTGCTGTATTTAAAAATATACAAATTAAAAGGTACTCGTATTTGCAGCCAACCCCGGAGCGCCGTTTACAAATAATCGGATAGTTCCGGCAGGAGGATAAATATTACCCGGATCGCTGCCTTTGCTTCTCACATACAAAATATTTTGAAGGCCTTGTATCCCATTCGACGTTAAAGTACCACTCAAAATATTATATTGCTCTACGGTAATTCCAGTGGGTGTAACCGTTCTTAAAAGGAAGATAGAAAATTGATTGCCTGCTCCTGAAATATGGATAGATACCGGGGTTGAGCTAAGCGTACCAGAAGGAATGGCTTTCTGTTCTACCAAAAGGGTGTACAAACTGTTATCCTGATTCGAAAATTTAAATTTATAATCTGAAAATATTGTGCCGGTAAAGTTTCCAGGTGAGTTATCAAATGTGCAGCTATCGGGGTGCATAAAATAAATCCCATTTACAATTGGCGGTGTAGTGCCGGAGTAAACATTTGCGCCGACTGCCCGTAAAGAATCTACCATACCCTGCGATACGAAATTACTAATGGGGGTTGGAAAAACATCATTATTATTATTATTGGGTTTGTCATCTTTTTTACATGACCCTAAAAGAAAAATAAAAACAGTTAATAAAAGATAAGGCCTGGGGATATTTTGAATCCGGTTCATAATTTTTAATTTTATTTTTGAAATTAATGAACCAAAAATATATTAGTATGATGTGCCGGCATATACATAATTTATAGTACGTAATTTATACTGCTGGCCGGGAGGCCAGGCAGTGGCAAGGTTTCATGGAGGAATACCGAGAAATCTTCAGCGGAGTGCTGCATTTATAGCGTTAGGGATTGAAATGGAAATCCTTTTTATGACGCAGGAATAAAAAGATTGGAATGGAAAGCCCGGCCCGCAGGGAACGCCACAATAGAAAATATTTTTCCAGTGCATAAAGAATTTTGAATCTTTAAATAGAATGCAAATGTGTGTTTGTAGCAAGGAATACTTATATGCTACTGGCCAATAAGCCAGGCAGCGGCAAGGTCTCACGGAGAGATACCGACGCAATCAATGGTGGGAAAAGGATGAAGAATTGCTGTAAGTGATGAACAAAAAAAAGCTGCCCGGAAAACCTGGGCAGCAAAGCACGGATTTGAAATATTATTTTAAACTTCCTCTTTGATGATTCAATAATATACCTGCCAGGTTATAATAAAAACATTTCTGAAACCTGAAATATACCCACAACTTGTAGGACCATATAACTTTCCGTTACAGGCTTTCATTTTTAAATTTACCGGGTGAGCCCAAATGTTGTTACAGCATTACAGCTAAACGAATAAGTAAAAATTTGTTCATGATAAATCATTGATATGGTTTGTAATTACGAAATAGTAGATAACTTACAGATAAAGTTGGTATATAATAATTGAAAATGCAACCATGTAAAATTCAATTTTTAAATGAATATCCCGAATACCAAATTTGTAGTAGTAGTATTGAAGTCAATAATTTTTTAACGAATTAGCAATTATAAAAAAGATAGTAGCAATTTATATGAAGGCTAATAAATTATTACTTTTCCTCCTTGTATTGCTTTGTGGTACGGAGGGCTCGAACGGCCAAACCAGGCTGGCTGATAGTTTGCGCATTAAATTGTCACAAACCTTACCCGCATCCGAAAAAATAAGGCTTATCATGCAGCTTTCAAACCAATCCATAAACCCTGATACGCTGCTACCCTATCTCCTTATGGCCGATTCTATAGCTGCTGTTTCTCAACTAAAACAGGAAAAAGAAAATGTAGAATTCATAAAAGCTAATTATTACATCAGGGAAAATCATGTAGATAGCGCCCTATTTATCATCAACGGTATTTTAAGCAGGTATGAAAACAATGCTGTAAATAAAAGACAATATCTGGATATGCTATTTTTTAAAGCCAAAATATTAGACCGGGGCAATCGCTATACCGATGCATTACGCCAGCTTTATCTTGTTTTAAAAGTAGCCCAAATTCAAAAAGATACACTTACCATCATTCAGGCAAAAACCGGTATCGGCTGGGTGCAGATGGAAATGGAACAATACCCCGAAGCGCTCCGTTGGTTAGAAAGTGCTTTGCATACATCATCCAATAATTCTTATTATCATGGTTATGGCGCACTGTACAGCAACCTTGCATCTACTTACAATGCACTGGGTAAAACCGCATTAGCATATCAATACATTGATATTGCGATACGGGAAGCAAAGGCAACAGACAATGAACTGTTCCTGGCAACTGCAATGAGTATTAAGGCAAAGATATTAATAGACCATAACCAACAGGAACTTGCTGAAACCCTTTTAACAGAAGTGGTAAACCTCAGAAAAAAATTTAATGACCCCTTTTACACCGTATTTGATATGAGTAGCCTGGCGAGCTTTTATGCCAGCATTGGCCAAACACAAAAAGGGATTCGTTTATGTATGGAGGGGATTCAAATTGCAAAAGAAAATAAGCTTTCTTCCCAATTATTAATGATGTACCATAGCCTTGCTGAAAATTATAAAGCAGCAGGTAATACCGGTATGTATGCCCAAACACTGGAAGATATCATACAACTAAAAGACTCATTCAATAATATTAATTCTGCCAAATTACTGGGCGATATGCAAGCCAATACGGAAGCACAAAAAAAGCAACAGGAAATACTAAAGCAAAAAATGGATCTCACTCAAAAAAATTATTTACTCATTGGTTCTGCCATTTTTGGAACCCTCATCGCTGTAATAGCCCTGTTACTATTTTGGAATTATCGCCGACGGCAAACATTAAAAATGAACCAGGCTTTTGCAGATCAAAAACGTAACGAAGCAGAAGCCGTGCGAATGGCAGAGGAAAAAGAACGTACCCGCATTGCTGCCGACCTGCATGATAACCTGGGTGCTTATGCCGCTTCACTTGCTGCGAATCTCAATTACCTGCAACCTACAATAGAAGCCGAATACAATGCACTCGCTGAACTTCAATCAAATTCGGGTGCTATTATTTCTGAATTGAATGATACGATTTGGGTACTTAAAAAAGAATCGCTATTGCTTACTGCTATCAGTGATCGGGTAAAGCAGTTTATAAACAGGATAAAACGAAGTTATCCAAGTAAAGAAATCAATGTAAAAGAAAATATCACTGATAATATTTTACTGCCATCTTCTCAGGCGTTCCATTTATATCGTCTTATACAGGAAGGGGTAAACAATGCATTAAAACACAGTGAAGGAAAAAACATCCTGGTACATATCATTTCTACTGAAAATTGGGAAGTGATGATTGAAGATGATGGAGTGGGTATGCCTGTTACGGCTATGCAAAATGGAAATGGTATTTATAATATGAACTCAAGAACTACAGAAGCAGGCTGGCAAATTAGCTGGCAAGCAGGAATTAAAGGGGGTACAAGGGTAAGTATTCAGCCAAAACTAAGCCAATGATTACTCAAGATTATTTACTACAAATTGATTATTTTTCAAAATGGCAGGTTTCCTAATTTTAAATTATTATGAATTTTACAGTAGCACTCACCGAAGACAACCAACTAAACAGGAATACTTTTCTGCAAAAAATTCAAATGCTTGGAAATATGCAGGTAGTATTTGTAGCGGCCAATGGCCAGCAATGTTTAGAAGAGTTAAAAGGGATGCCTGTTGATAAACTTCCGCAGGTAATTTTTATAGATTTAGAGATGCCATTGATGGATGGTATAGAAACCATCCGCCTCGCAAAATCTATTTACCCACAAATACATTTTATTGTATTAACTGTATTTGATGATGATGATAAAATATTTGATGCTATAAAAGCCGGTGCATCGGGATACCTGCTTAAACATGAGCCTGCAGGCGTGTTACAGGAATCTGTAATGAACGTAATAGATTTTGGTGGCGCCCCGATGAGCCCAGCCATTGCAAGAAAAGCGCTTCAACTTATGAGCCGTGCTACCATGCCCAATGAAACAATCAGCAATCCCTTACCCGAAATGATAACCAACCGGGAAGAAGAAATTTTAAAATATATGGTTGATGGCTGGGATGCAAAAAAGATTTCAACCGTATTACACATCAGTGTTCTTACCGTAAGAAAACATATTGCCAATATTTACGAAAAACTATATGTACAATCCCGGGCAGAAATTATAAATATGGCACACCATAATAAATGGTTTAATAAATAGAGGGGTGATGTTTTTTTGTGGGGTTGTAATGGGGAAGTTTGGCAAAGGGCTGGAATTCATTGCTCGTTTATAAGCTGCTGGCCGGGAGGCCAGGCAGCGGCAGGCTTTCACGGGGTGATACTGATAGAGGCAAAAAATTTCTCCGACTGATTGGAAAATCATTTTTGACGGTAAAACTATTTCACTTAGTCCTGCTATTGGGAACTGGAATTTTAGATGCAATTCACATTACTGGATTACTAAAAGCAGAATAAGGTTTGCCCGGCAATGGTCGGTAAGTGAAATAGAGTATGGCAGAGAAAATGATTCAAAGAAGAAGAAAAAGTATTTCAGGAAGAAGAAAAATTAAAATTGTATCATTTTCATGTGTCGTTGCACTTCTCTTTCTACTTGGTCAAAATCAGGCAAATCTTTTATTTGTTCACTCATAGAACTTTTTCAACGACCCCTATATCGTGGTACACAAGGCTTTAAACACACAGAAACGTACCAGCAACTCATTAGCTACGCAGGGCTTAGTCCCAGGGAATACAGCAGTGGAAGCAACATACGAGGCAAAGTACGCATCTGCAAACAAGGTGGCTCATTGATGCGTCATACACTCTACATGTGCGCCTTAAATGCTAAAGAAACAAATGGAGCCTGCAAGGAATTATTTGACCGGTTAGTAGCAAAAGGAAAAAATAAAAAACTAGCCATTATTGCAGTTGCAAATAAGCTTCTAAAACAGGTTTTCGGAGTAGTAAAAAACAAATGCTTGTTCGATAGAAATTATTATAAAAAAATTGCCTGATTTGTTTGGTTTTATGCACAGTTCGTGTTATGCGTTCGTGCTACTCTGTCTGCCCATTAACTTTTTCGCCACAGTAAGGGCAAACCACCCAAAGTTTTTCAAGTTGACTGTAACACTTGTCGCAAGTAATTACTTTCTCAACAATTGACTTAATTGGAATGCTTGTTTTAACTGTAAATGTTTCGGGAATTTCTTTTAAGAAACTTGATTCATTACCTTTCTCTGTGATAAGAAAGAGTTTGTCTTTGGCTCTGGTAATTGCAACATAGAACAATCGTCTTTCTTCTTCCATAAGCAAGTCGTGGTTTGCTTTTTTAATAACTTGAAAAATTCTATCTTCTAACCAAATGTCAGGGAAACCTCCATTGCCTTCTGTCAAACCAATTATGAAAACGACTTTCGCTTCAAGTCCTTTCGCTGCATGAATTGTTTTTGATTGGACTCTCATACCCTCGTTTTTAAAACGAAAGAAGTAAGGCGAATACATTTTACTTCTACGGTAGAGGAATAAAATATCATCGTTAGTCAATCCGTCCTCTAACAATTCTCTTACTTTGTCAAAGCAGAATTGAATGTTCTCATCTTGGTTACTTCCTGAATAAACAACAATTTTGTGTTCTGACTTTTTTGATGCCTGAATCTCTTTTTCAACTTTGAACTTGTTGTGTTTTATTACCTCATTACTTGCTCCGACAATATTTTGTGTACTCCGATAATTTAAATTGAGTTTTATAACTTTTGAATTAGGAAAGTGATTTTCAAAATCAACTATGTAACTCACATTAGAACCTCTAAACCCATAAATACTTTGCCAATCATCGCCAACACAAAAGAGCTGCGTTTGGTCTGTGAGTAAAAGTTTTATTAAATCAACCTGTAAATTATTTACATCCTGGAACTCGTCAACCAAAATGTATTGGTATTTGCTTTTGTATTTGTTTGCAATGTCCTCATGATTCTGAAATAGGGAAGTGCTTCGTGAAATCAAGTCGTTGAAATCAAGATAAGATTTGTCGGTGCAATAGTGAACATATTTTTTTACGATTGGAATTCCCAACTCGTAAAAGTTCCGAACTCTTTCGTGTTGGTCTTTCCTTGCATTTTCCAAAACCAAATCAAAGTCAATGTTTTCAACTTTTATCATGTCGGTGATACGCATGATTTGTGCAACAAAATCTTTTACATCTTCATGGTAGCCGTTAAATTCTTCCTTGTATGTGAGTGCCACGGTTGCATGATAGTTTGCTGGCAAACGATTTTTCACAACCTTGTCAAGTGTATGATTGAACAATGCAGAATCCTTTGTCATTGCTTCAAAAGTTTTCACTAAAAGCAAATTCCCTTTTTGAAATTGCTCCTCTTTGTCTTTGGTTGAAAAACTTTTGTCGCTTACATGCTCAATATATAGGTTGGCTTCGGGAATATAGAAGTCAGGATGAAAAGCAAAGTCCTTTACATTGAGCAAAGGCTCGTATTCATACTTAATGCTGTGTCGGTAAAACCAATCGGCAATAAATTGCTCGGATTTTGAACGAACTTTTGTTCCATCAAGAGTTGTGAAGTACTTGCCGTCTTTCGGCACATAATTTCCATCTGTTTTCTTGAGGTGAATTTTGTCAATGATATAATCTAAAATGTAGCGTTTGAGTTGAAGCAAAAATTCTGTGTCCTCACATTGCTCAATCAAAAGTTTATGGACTACTTCAAAAACTGTTTCGGGTGCTACATGCTTTGAAAGTTCATCTTCTTCGTCTTTCTTTTCATCTCCGATTATTCGGAATTTATTGTCAAACTCGTTTACTCCGTAATTGCGAAGTATGCTATAACAAAAGCTGTGAAATGTTCTGACAGTTAAACCGTCAATCCATTTATATTTTTTCTGTTGCAGAAATCTTTCTTTGTCTTTGTCCGCTTTACTTAGTCGTTTATCAAAAAGAAGTTTTTCATATTCTCCTGTTTGGTCGGCTGAAATGATTAAGCGGTCAATCATTTCATTAGTTGCGTTCTTCGTAAAAGTGATTGCAAGAATGCTTGACGGACTTACGCCTTTTTCCTCAATCAAGTAGATGAGTTTCTGCAAAAGTGTTTTAGTCTTACCTGAGCCTGCACCCGCCAAAACTAAAAGCCGCTTGTCTTCGCTTACAACTGCTTCTCGTTGCTTGTCGTTAAGGGAACCTAAATTTGTTTTGGTCTCTGTGGGTTGCATATATAAATTATGTCAGCAAGATAAAATTTAATAGTTACTTTCTTCCAAAATCAGCAGGGTTTTCACCCCATGCCCTTGTTTCCCATTTTAAAACTTCGTTCTCATACTCGTTTTCTTTGAGCCATTTTATTGCCCTGTCAAGTAGTTCAAAAAGTTTTGTGTTTTTATCGCTGCGGTTATGGTTTGTTCTTGCTTCTTTGTCACGAACCCAACCTATAGCATTTCTGCTGTCTGAATAGATTGGAAGTTTGATATTGTTCTTTTTGCAATGAGCAAGTGCATGAACAATTCCTAAAAACTCAACAATGTTATTTGTGCCGTCCTCAAACGGACCCATTTTAAAAATTACTTCTTTGGTCGTAGTGTGAACGCCTTGATATTCTACAACACCAGTTGAAGTGTTCCATGCTCCGTCAACTGAAATACTTTCCTCAATTGGCTTACCAATTAGTTTGAGTTGCTCGTCTGTGAGTTCGCTTTCAAAAATGTGTTTGCCGATGTAATCCCACCACTCGTCTTTGAATGCTTGTTCTGCTAATTGCCGTGTCTTGAAAGATTTGTAAACCGCTTTGGGAAACTTGTCGGTTTGTGCTTTACAGTCCTCCCATGTTTCAAAAACCCCTGTCTGTCGTCCATTCCATACTACATAAAATTTTTGTTTTGTCATTGTCAGTTAGTGGATGTCTTGTGATAGTTTTTTGCATGTCGGTTCAAAGTTAGCACTGTCGCCAAAGCATAACGGTTACGCATTTATGCAGGACTGGAATTAGAATTCCTTCTGCCCGAACCGTTGCCAAATTTATAATTAAAAGTTCATTGTTTATTCTATCGCTCATTAATTTTTTTTCTGCCCGGAACTACTGCCGAAAGATCCACCAAAGCTCATTATTAGCACTTCAGCCAGGCTTGTATAAATGCGAATGTTGTATGCTGTTTCACCATCCATAATGTTCGTCCACCCAAATTTGATAAGTCCAGTTAGGTGCAATTATTGTGTCGCGGTAAAAGTTATCAGGGTCATTGTTAACTGCTGAAATTCTTTTCCAAGTTAGTGTATGTCCCACGTCAACATTTTCTTTCTCTTTGTGAAGGTTTTTGGCTGCAATTTCTATCGTACTGTCTTTTTGAAGAGTGAAGCCGCGAATTTTGTTTTTACCAAGTTTTTTAAAAATTCTCTCAACTGAAGGATAAATAAATTCTGGCATATTTTCTACACTTACTTCATCTATTAGCTTCTGGTCATTTGGTCCCGTGCCGTAACTAAGTGCTGTCGCGCCACCATAATTATAATAAAAGCTAAAGAAGTTTTCATCTTCCTGAATTGTTGCTGTGTCGCCATTGCTGTAAGAATGAAATACGAAGTGACGGCTATTTCTATATTTGAAGATTGTGTCAATATTAGTAACGATAATGTTTTTTAAGCTGTCATAGAGTGGAAGGCTCTGAATGATGGCGGTGTCATAATGAGTTTGTCCAAAAACTTTTCTTAGTGTTTTCACATCCCTTTCATGGTCGCAGGAAATGAACAGAAGTCCAAAGAAAAGTGTAAGAGTAAAAGGTTTCATTAAGTCACTTTGCTGTTAGAAGATGGTTGCGAAAAAATAGTTATGTGTAGCCTTTCTTGTCATTTCGTGATTACTAAGATATAAATTATTGTCGCTGGAAAACCAGCAATATTCCAAAGAGTCCATGTCAAATCCCAATAGGTTACTTTTCTATTTAGTCTGTGTGAATAGTGTCCTACTCGAAAATACCGGTCAAGTGTCAAAGGGTATGTTTTTGCTGTTAGTTTAATAATTTGTCGGGCTGAAAGGAGATAAAAGTTTGTTATTAAGGGAAACAACAGAACTGTTAAGGCACTCAGTCCTGATTGAAATTTGAAATTGTAATTTGTCGCCGAAAGTAGTCCCGAGATTAAAGCAAGGGTCACACTTGTTATTAAAACTGTTCGATTTACCCATGGGACGTCAATACGATTGTTATAAGGTGATAAAAGTAAATAAGCATAACCAAGTCCAAGTATTGTAAGACTGGTTAACTTTTCTTCTCTGTCGTTTGTCAAAAGTCCTATGAACAATAAAGAAACTGGAAGAATGATTATTAAATAATCCCAATAATTAATTCGATTTATTTTCAATTCTCGTTTGCCGTCTTTGTCAATTTTTGTCGGCTTAGGCTTTTGGAATACGTCCACAATAACTGTTATGGCGCCACCAAAGCAAACCAAAATAATACATAGAACTCCTAAAGTTTTTAATGCTATCATTTACTTGTTGTCTGTCGTCATAAGGTTACACATAACGGCCACGCATTGGCGATGGCAGGATATTCAATGTTCCTTTCGCCCGAACGTCAGCCGATAAAGAAATAAAAGTACAGAATATGTACAAAAGTTTATCAAAGAATTTTCAGCCCGGAACTACTGCCCAATAGCGAACAAAAAGCTGATGAAATGCACGTCAGCCCTGCTATTGCCAATGCGAATATTAGCAGCCGTATATTTGTCGTGTTGTCAATTAGTATTCTTTTAGTTTTAGTTCACTATCTTTAAATTGGTTCAAAAATAATTTTGAAATGATAGATACGGACATTAGCTTAAAAATTTTATTTCTTAGCCAAATGCCGAAATTACTTTTGGGGATGAATGATTTTGCAAAAGATCGGGCAGACTTCTGCTTTTTTTCCATAAAAGGTTTGAACAAAATTTCGTATTGTTCAAAAGCTGTCTTATAATTTCCGGTTGCCTGTTTCAATTCTCCTGCAAGTATGTATGCGCCCACCATTGCAAGCGTAGAACCTTTGCCTGACAGCAATGACGGGCAATAGCCGGCATCTCCTACTAAAGCAATTCTTCCCTTATACCAATTCTCCATTTTGATTTGACTAACGGAGTCAAAATAAAAGTCTGTTGTTGAGTCAATTTTAGAAAGCAATTCGGGGCACTTCCAGCCACTGTTTTCAAATTCCGATTTCAGAATTTGTTTTTGCTTCGCTATATCGTGATGTTGGTAAGATAGTTTTTCAGGCGATGCAAAAATGAAAAAAGTTGTAGTCTTATTTCCATCTTTTGAAAAAACAGCGACTTGCTTATAAGGCACATTATACATTGAAAAAGCATTGTTCCCCAAAGAAAAATTATCAATCGTAAATGACGAAGTGTAATAGCCGTAGTATTTTTCAAACTGCGATTCGTTGCCGAAAACCAACTTGCGCACGTTAGAGTGCAAACCGTCTGCTCCTACAAGCAAATCAAAATTTCTGGTTTTACCACTTTGAAATGTTACAGTAACTTCCTTTTCGGTTTGGTCTATTTTAGCGATGGTATCGCCAAAAATTATTTCAACACCTTCGCCAATATTTTGATAAATAATCTTTGCCAAATCGCTGCGAAACAGGGTAAAAGCCCTGCCATTGAGAAAATTTTTTATTTTCTGATAATTCATACTGCCTCTTTCCTTGTTGTTGCTGTCAACAAAAACGAGTTTTGAAAAATTGATGTCAACCTCTTTGAGGGCTGGTATAATTTTCATTTTTTCGGCAACGTCAAAGCCTGCTCCCATAAAGTCAATAGCGTGACCGCCTTTCCGTAATTCAGGCGAGTTCTCAATTATGGCTGGATTGAACCCAAACTTTTTGAGCCAAAATGCAAGCGTTGTCCCTGCAATACCTGCTCCCGATATTAAAATGTTTTTATTGTCCATTGTTAAATTTATGGTGTTGCCATATATGGCTGTGGAATTCCTGCCTTAATAAATAATGCCCAATGCAAAAATGTATATATCGCTATGAAACAAATTGCGATGATTAAAAAAGGTTTGAAAATTAGTTTGATTTTGTCCGAAAGTCCTCTCATATTTTTTTGATGTTAGTTTTGTGTAGGGTGTCGCTATAATGACATATAACTCATAAATATACGCTATTACCATAAATCCTACCCTACTTCGCCCTACAAAAATTCAACAATTCTCCATAACATTTAAGGCTTACCAAAGGGGGTAGTATCTTAAAACAAATTTTTCATTGAGCCTAAATAAATTTTGAAAATGTGGTAGAATATTCTCCGAAACATCGGGATACTGCTGATTCTTTTTTCATCGTTTTGATGTGTACCGCTTTATTTCGTTAAACCATATGTGATGATGATATTGTGATTGTTATGGCTAGGCACTTTAATTGCTAATGAATCAGTAGTAACATACAATATGTCAGCATACAGGGTATCAAGAGAGGCTAATAATAATTTGCCATCACTACCAATTTTCCAGCCGTTCATAAGTGTTGTACAATCTTTATAATCCTGAACGGATTTCGCATTTGAAAATATGGGAGAACCTGGATCTTCCAGAGGTGCACGGCTATCATTAAACTCCATAAAACAGTTTATGGGTGAGTTAATATAATTGATAATAGGGAGTTGCCCGGGTTCTTCAATTATTTGTTTTTTCAATTCCCAATGGCCCTGTAATTTTTTCTCTTCATTTGATAGCGTAATACCAGTATTGTTTTTTTTGCAGGATAATAAACAGCAAATAAAAGCTGCCATAAAAATGAAAAATAAATATTTCATAATTTTATTATTTAAGATATTATGGAGTTGTTCTCTTCCAATAACTAATTTTAATCACAAGTTTTTTCTCAATTGTTCAATGACTTTTTTAAAAAATTAAATTCCACTCATAAATTAAAAGATAAAAATTTACCGGTGGGCTTTGTGCAATTTCCAGCAGCATCCAGGGCCTGTGGAAGTAATAATTCCGCCCGGCTTATTGATCTAAAGCTAAATATAAATATTAAGAATTAGCAAAATATATACAAATAATTACCCCCTATTAATGCCATTAAAATTAGTATTATGGGCTAGTTACGAGTAGAACCCGGCTGCCAATACCAATGCCCAATAAAGAAAAAAGATAAATCCATATTTACAGCCCTTCCTCCTAAGCCTCCTGTTGGCTCAATGCTTTTCTGATTCTGTAAGGCAGGTGTATAACTTGACTTCAAAAAAACTTTCACTTTATTTTATCTTGCTCCCTGGCTTATGTAAATGTCTTTTAATAATTCGGCAGTCTTTAAAGATTCTACTATAATCAATGGATATTCAGTTGACATTTTCCTGCCTCCCGATGTCTTATAAAATTTTACTAATTGTTTCAATTCCTTATAAGTAAAATGCCTGCGGTAAATCCAAATTACAGCATTGTCTAACCATCTTTTACCTTTACCGGAATTAAAAAATTCAGAAAGCTTATTGATTTCTTCTTTAGAAACTTCATTCTTTGTTCTATCTTCTTCTATTTTAAATCTCACTACTTCATTGATATTAAACTCACCCCTTAAATTTCTTAACTCTAATATTTTCGATTTGATTTTATCACTCGGGCAAATACTGGTATCTAACTTAAAATCCGTCATTGTTTTATTAATCCTTTCATAGATGCCCGAAGCAACCGTATTTGAATCAGGGCGGGTTTGTGAAAATCCTGTATTTGTACAAAAACAAAACAAGATGATGAAACTAAAAGTTTTTATCATACTAATTATTTAAGGTATTATGGGTATTTAACAATCAAAGGATTAATATTTTCCAATGTGCAGAAAATAGAATTTCCTCATTAAATGAAGTTAAGAGAATTATTTTAGCAAGAAAGGTGAAGTACCTAACTGCCTTGTACAAAACCAATCCCGGAAAACACTTTACTCCGTTGCCTTTACGCTCCGCAAACTCATCCGTGATTTTCGTTTATGTACTTGATTGTAGCTTTACTTAGCTTCTCTAATGCATCAAGATTTAGGTCCGATAACTTTTTGAAGTAAATACAAGCTTTACCCTTTTTATATTTTCCCAGTTTATCAAGCAATTTTTTATCGTCATTACCTGCTGCAAGAACATACAGAGAGAACTCAGCTTTTCTCGGTGAAAAGCCAATTATCATAGCGTCGCCTTCGTGTCCGCTTGCATACTTATAATGATAACTCCCAAAGCCAATTATGGTGGGCCCCCACATTTTGGGCTCAAAGCCTGACCATTTTTTCATGAGTTCAATAAGGCAAAGACTATCTTGTTTCTTTTGATCGTTGTCAACAAATGAATTTATGAAGTCAATTACACTGGCTTTTGTTTCTGTCGTTTTATTTATTGCCGCCATAAACTTTCTCGTTTTATGATAGAGTGTAGTTTACAATGTTCGTTAACTTATAAATATAAGCAATTTCATAAATCCATTTCTTAAATAGGCATAGAAAAAATCAACCAACCCACAAACATTTATGACTTACCAAAGGACTGGAATTTTATAATTGCTCACCGATGCCTTATGTGAGAATTCATTTATCACTCTCCTGCCCGCTTGTAGAAAAATTAGAATGGTTACAATTTAATTATAACCATTCAACTAAATATCTTCGTCTAATTTTACAAAATTTTTTTAGTTACTTAGAGCATTAAAAATTAAATTTTAATGATACATTAGCTGTCCGATGTACACTTATCCCTATGTTTGCTGGAAGAGGATCTTGCAGAATTTCGAAATAGGTAGAAACATCCATCGCTTTTCTTTTATTCCGTGCCGAAGCAATAAATAAAGGAATACTCCCAATCATTGATGCACAGCCGGTATAGATCGCTACAAGATACGGGGTTTCAGATTTTGTCCAATCACTACTAACATCCAATATAATTGCTCCTACTCCCAGTGCAAAGCCTCCTCCCAGAAGTGACCATGCTGCTGTTTTTTGCTTTTTGCTTTTTTGTAAATAGTCTGTTTTGGTTAAAGATTGGCTTAATTCTTTTTGTTGGCAAAATGTACTTGTAGCCATCAATAGCAAGATTGCCCAGATAAAATATTTTCTCATAAGTGTTTAATTTAAAATTTAAAAAATACGCTCATAGGTTTGCTCACAAACATATTTTAAGGTTAATAGGCGGCATTTTTATTGCCCGTAACTTATCTTGTTCTCCTTTCAAAAAAAAAAGTTACAGAATTTATTTACCAAAATTCTGAAAGATTATTTTTCTGCAATCACAATCCTGAACTTATTATGATATACTATGTGACCATTGGCTTGAACGAAAGGTTGTACAGCCTGTAACAATGTTTCATGCACTTTTTGAAAGCCACAATGTTCAATGGCTCTTGATACTGGCCCCGCAGACATTAACCCTTTTAAAGCGGTTTCGATATTAGCATAATCCCACACCGATATTACATCCTGATTGCTAAGAATTTTAAAACCAACTTCGCCCAAAATATTCTCTAATAACTAGTTTTCTGAAAATGCAAATGGACCCCCGGCACCCGGTGCTGGTGGCGGTAATAGGCTACCCACTGCTTTTAAATATGTTGCAGCCTCGCAGTCTTCTTTATTTCCCCATATCATCACAGATAATTTTCCGCCATCTTTTAAAACTCTTTTTGCTTCTTTCAGTGCATTTTTAATATCGGTTGCATATTGAAATGAATTGAACCCACAAACAATATCGAAATAATTTTCTTCAAATGGAAGTTGCTCCATTTCTCCTACTATGAAATTTTTACCAGATGCCCTTTTTTTTGCTTCAGCAATCAGTTCAGGTGTGGCATCCAGCCCGGTTACATCAAACCCTTTGTCAACCGCAAGTTTGCAAAAATAACCAGAGCCGCAGCCCACATCCAATAATTTATTTGCTGATCCAGCTTCTATATAATTGAGCACAAAATCATATCCTGCTTTGCCGGTTGGTTCTTGAATTTCAGACCAATCTTTAGGGCGTTGCCCCCAAAATTTTCCTTACATAATTTGTGATCCCATAATTGTTTTAATTTAAAATTGTTTAAATAATTTGTTACGGTATCATTCAAGGTTAACCTGGAAATGCGTTCCTAATAATTCCAGGAACTCATAAATATACATAAATACAACCTCATTATATTATATTTAATTTTTATAACCAATTACAAACCTGCCAAAGATTCAAGGCATATCTGTACGCAGGAATACAGCCACAAATCCTTATGCGGAGAAGGTTGTAATCAACATTTAAAACGATTGCTTTTTTGTAGTTTAGAGAAGCTTATCCAGAAAAATAAATTATCCTTTTAAAATATGGTGGCCCATTTTATCTCTCTTGGTGGCGAGGTATTTTTCGTTGTGTGAATTTGGCGGCACTTCTACCGGTACGGTTTCTACAATTTCTAACCCATATCCCAATAAGCTTAGCCCGTTTCTTTGGGTTGTTGCTCATCAACCGCATTTTAGAGATCCCCAGGTGGCGGAGTATTTGTGCACCCACACCATAATCCCGGTCATCCATTCCAAAACCCAGCTTTATATTGGCTTCCACGGTATCAAGACCTTGTTCCTGCAGTTTGTAAGCTTTTAATTTATTGAGTAAACCTATGCCCCTTCCTTCCTGGTTCATATAAAGGATGAGGCCTTTGCCTTCCTGCTCTATCATCTTCATGGCATCATGCAACTGGTCGCCGCAATCGCAGCGTAATGATCCAAGTATATCGCCTGTAATACAACTGCTATGCACCCTCACCAGGATGGGTTCATCAGCCGCCCAACTTCCTTTTTTTAATGCCAGGTGAATATCTCCTGTATTGGTTTGCTTAAAAGCGGTAAGCTCAAAATTTCCATATTTGGTTGGCAGGCTCACGGTAACTTCTTCCTCAATTAAACTTTCTGTTTTTAATCGGTATTCAATTAAATCTTCGATAGATATAATTTTAAGGTCAAACTTTTTAGCGATCTCAAGAAGCTGAGGCAACCTTGCCATGCTGCCATCTTCATTCATAATCTCAACCAATACACCGGCAGGTTCATAACCGGCCAGCCGGGCTAAGTCAATGGTGGCTTCGGTATGGTAAGCACGCCGGAGCACGCCGCCTTTTTAGCCTTTAATGGAAATATATGTCCGGGTCTGCCCAGGTCTTCGGGTTTTGTTTCAGGGTCAATAAGTGCAAGAATTGTTTTTGAGCGGTCCTGAGCAGATATGCCGGTAGTGCAGCCATGGCCCAGCAGGTCAATACTTACAGTAAATGCAGTTTCGTGAAGCGATGTGTTATTATTTACCATAGCCTGCAGGTTTAGTTCGGCACATCTTGCTTCGGTGAGTGGCGTACAAATTAAACCCCTGCCATATTTACTCATGAAATTTACATTAGCAGGAGTGGCATGGCGTGCAGCAATTACAAAATCACCTTCGTTTTCACGGTTTTCATCATCAACCACAATTACCATTTTGCCATTTTGAATATCTATAAGGGCATCTTCTATCCTATTGAGCATAATTACATTCTTTAAAATACAAAGTTAATAAGGTTTCATGCAATTGAAAGAAGGATTTCGCTTTTCGAAATATGGCAATATGAGAAATCTTTATTACTAAATGATGATATTAAATTATTGTAAATTGGTCGTTTTTACATGATTATTTAGTTTCTTTGCTTCATAAAACTGAACTATATGCTTATAAAGAAATTATTACCAGTATTGGTATTCCTTTTTATGTTGCCAATGGCTATGCTGGCCCAGGTAACTACAAGTAGCTTAAGTGGCTCTGTGAAAGATGATAAAGGCAATCCTTTATCGGGCGCTACAGTAAGTTTAGTGCACGGACCTACGGGAACCACATATACCATGTCTACCAAGGCAAACGGGTATTATGCATTTCAAAATATTGCGCCCGGTGGGCCCTATACCCTTACCACCAGCTATGTGGGTTTTAAAACTTACCAGGATGCCAATATTAATCTTGGATTAGGTGAAAACACAGTAAGCAATGTAATATTAATAAATAATGCCAGCGAATTGGCTGAGGTTGTAGTTGCGGGAACAGCCCGTGCTGCATCCAATGCCAAAGGGGGTAGCGAAACCAATATTGGCCGAGATAAAATGGCCAATATGCCTTCTGTAGGCCGTAACCTGAGTGATTATCTTCGGTATGTACCACAAGCTAAAATTACAGGCGATGGTGGTGTATCACTTGCCGGGCAAAATAACCGGTATAACTCATTTTATATTGATGGCGCCGTAAACAACGATGTATTTGGATTAGCTGCATCGGGTACCAATGGTGGCCAGGCCAATATTGCTCCCATATCAATGGATGCGATAGATCAAATGCAGGTTATACTTTCGCCCTATGATGTATCATTAGGTAATTTTACCGGGGGTGGTATTAATGCCACAACCCGCAGCGGTACCAATGAAATTAAAGGTTCGCTTTATTATCTTTTCCGCAACCAGAATTTATCTGGTAAAACACCGGGAATTAATTTAACGAAAGAAGAAAGGACTAAACTTCCTGATTTTTCTAATAAAACCTATGGTTTCCGTGTAGGCGGGCCCATTATAAAAAATAAATTGTTCTATTTTTTGAGTGCAGAAATGCAAAGGGATGAAAAACCCCAACCTTACCCCACACCTTCTGATTACAGAGGCAGCGCAGGGATTGATAGCATTCCTATATTGGCAGAATATATTAAAACAAAATATGGATATGACCCCGGCCAGTACTTAACCAACCCCGAACTGGTAGAAGCAAACCGGGTAGCTGCAAAAATTGACTGGAATGCTTCCAGCAAACAAAAAGTAACCATTAGTTACCGCTATAATGAAGGATTTAGGAACAATGTATCACGAAGCAGTAATTCTACAATTAATTTTTATAATAATGGATATAAAATGCCGGATGTTACCCATTCTGCATCTTTAGAGTTAAACTCAAGGTTTAATAATTCTTTAAGCAACAAACTTTTACTAACAGGTACTTTGGTAAAAGATGACCGGGGACCTATTGGAAGCCCATTTCCCAGGGTAACAATTAAAGATGGCCCGGCCTCCATTGTATTTGGTACTGAAGAATTTTCTACCGGCAACCTGCTCGATCAAAAAAACTTCGCTTTGTTTGATGTAGTGAAAATGGTTAAAAACAATCACACTTTTACACTGGGTACCGATAATGAATTTAGTAATTCAAAAAATATTTTTATCCGCCAAAACTTTGGTTCTTATGTTTTCAACAGCCTTTCT
The DNA here is from genome assembly GCA_016710595.1 of Niastella sp. Lineage (GTDB taxonomy): Bacteria > Bacteroidota > Bacteroidia > Chitinophagales > Chitinophagaceae > Ferruginibacter. Next base: position 5,261 of record JADJVM010000008.1, on the reverse strand, counting down.
ACATTCATGAATGGAGGAACTGCAGATACTTATAATCGTACTTATTCATTATTAGATCCCGGAAAATCGGGTGATGAATCAGTAAATGCTGCGGCTAAATTCAATAGCCTTCGTTTAGCATTTTTTGCTATGGATGAAATTAAGATTAACGATAACTTTAGTATTACCATTGGTTTACGGGCAGACTATACTAAATTCTTAACAACGCCTAAAACAGATAATTTCTTTAATGATACAGCAGTCGCTAAATTATCTGCTTATTATGATTTACAAGGAGCCCGCTCCGGCCAAATTTCAAGCCCTAAATGGTCGCTGAACCCACGGGTAGGATTTATTTACCGGGTACCCGATGAAGGAGTTACCATTCGGGGTGGAACCGGCTTCTTTACCGGTCGTGTACCCCTGGTATGGCCCGGCGGTGTATATAATAACAATGGGATCAGTTTAGCAGGTATCTCAAAAAGTAATGTAGCTTTCAGGCAAGATCCATTCGGACAATACAATGCCGATGATTTTGGTATTAATGTTCCTATCCCTTCCGGGCAAGTAGATTTAATTGCCAAAAACTTTAAGATGAATAAAGTTTGGAGAACTTCACTGGGTTTTGATAAGAGATTAGCTAATAACTGGAAACTGTCTCTGGAAGCCATTATAACAAGAAACATCAATGAAATTAATTATCAAAGGGTAGATATCCTGCCACCCACTTTAAAAACCGTGGGTCCCGATGTGAGAAATATATATGATTTAAACGGAAGTTTTTCAAAACAAATTCCTTTACGTGCTAATGGCACCAATCCATATACCGGTATTTACCTGTTGAGCAACAATAATGAACATCATGGATATTCCAGCAACTTTACATTTACGATAGATAAAGCATGGCAAAAAAACTGGGCATTTAATGTAAACTACTCTTATGGTTTCTCACAAGTAATTAATGAAGGAACCAGTTCACAAAATAACTCCCAGTGGCGATATATGGAAACAGTAAACGGAAGAAATTTTACCGGTTTATCTCGTAGTGATTTTGACCCCGGCCACCGCATCAGTGCTTACCTGGCAAAGAAATTCACTTACCTGAATGGCATTTTGGGAACTACCGTTTCATTGGTTTATAATGGCCAAAGTGGTTCGCCCTATAGCTATGTGCTGAACAGGGGGTTGATACGTGACCTCGATAATTCTGAAACCTACGACCTGATGTTTGTGCCCACCACAGCACAATTGCAACAAATGGTATTCCTAACCAATACAGTAACCTCAGGCAGTACTTCCATTACATACACACCAGATCAGCAACGCCAAATGCTGGATGAATTTATAAATGGAGATAAATACCTTAGCAAACGCAGGGGACAATATGCAGAAAGAAATGGAGCCAGGTTGCCTTTCTCTAACGTGGTTGATTTAAAACTACAACAAGATTTTAATGTAAAAGTGAGAGGTAAAACTTATCAACTGCAATTAACGTACGATGTATTTAATTTCACCAACTTACTGAATAAAAATTGGGGCAGACAGTACTTTCAATCTAACGACCAATTCATCCTGTTAGATTTTACAGGCTATGTAAGTGCGTCTAATTTAACACCGCAATATAAATTTACACCGGTGAAAAATAATAAACCTTATTCTATAAGTGATGGTATTGTAAACCTGAATGGAAGTTCACGCTGGGTGAGCCAATTGGGTTTAAGAATTAATTTTTAAACTACCATAACAATTTAATAAAAGCTGCTTCCTCACGGAAGCAGTTTTTTTTATTTGAACCTCTTACGAAAGAAATATGATTACAATTGGCTAAAACAGATTAGGCGATTCATTGCTTTTAACTAAAATGCCAGTGCCGCTCATATATCACCATCCCCCCCGGGGGATTCCTATTAAAATAAATTGTGCTGGGATTGCCTATTAAAAAAGCCACTTGTCAGCGGCTTCCAATAAAAGAAACGGAATTTTTATTTGCCTCCTATTTTTATGCTAAAAGGTATTGCTTTGGGTGGTAAACATTTATTGTTGTTACAAACCATATAGGTAATGTTTCCTTTTGCAACTGTGGGTACTCCTGCTTTTACGGTTACTTTTTGAACAAAATCCACTTTATCTCCATAAAATTTTAAAACACTGTTGAAGTTAGGATCAAATTCTTTAGTGAGTTTACCCACTTCTTTTACTTTTCCATTATATTTTAATAAAGGGTTTGCAGTAAATGCTATAGAAGTAGGCTCGGGGCCTTCGCCCGCATCTTGTGCATACATGTGCCAGGTTTTATCTAAGTTCGCCGTTAAGTGTAATTCATATTCAGTGGCTGATATTTTTTTTGCTGAAAAACTCCATTTTACCGGGTTTTCAATTTGTGCAAAAGCCATGCTACCAATACATGTGAACAGAGAAAGAGAAAGTAATATTTTCTTCATGATGATTAAATAAATGAATTGTAAAATTAAAAAAACTAACGCAAGCTGTATGCTAAACAATGTTAATTTACCTATATACCAAATAACTTGTTAAATACCTGCCTGCCATCGATATTTCCCAGCAAGCTGTTACAAGCCCGCTCAGGATGCGGCATCATGCCAAATACATTTCTTTTTTCATTACAAATGCCCGCAATATCATCCAGCGCCCCATTGGGGTTGCTATCCCCATCGGCTCCGCCATTTTCATTACAATACCTGTAAATTACCTGGTTATTTGAATTTAGTTTTTGTAAAGTTCTTTCATCTGCATAATACCTTCCTTCTCCATGTGCAATAGGTATTTTTAGGGTAGCCTCTTCATCCTTTATAAAAATATTTTTACATACAAATTTTTGGCCTGCATTACGCAATAAAACGCCGGGCAGCAAACCACTTTCGCATAATACCTGGAAACCGTTACATACCCCAAACACTTTACCACCAGCATTGGCAAATTCAATTACATTTTGCATCATGGGGCTAAAGCGTGCAATAGCGCCACAGCGTAAATAATCGCCATAACTAAAACCCCCGGGTAACACGATACAATCATCAGTAGAAAATTGCTGAAGCCCCCTGTCTTTGTGCCACAATAAAATTACTTGCTGACCCAGGTCTTTTTCCAGGGCAGTTGCCATATCCCTGTCGCAATTAGAACCCGGAAAAACCAATAACCCAAATTTCATTTGCAAAGATTTAAAAATTCAGTGCAAAGTTAGGTATCAAAAATTGAAATTCTTGTATAAACCTGTTATCAACGCTACTATAAAGAGCGCCAGTGTATAAGCTGGGGAAAGAATTTTTTTTCAGGATAAAAAAAGGCTGCGGATACAAATACTGACAGTGGTACGGCTGCCAATATCCAATGACCGAAACCTGAAACAGCAGTTAAAAAAGGAATGAGCAGAGCCGTTGCTAAATAAAGGTATAATATATGCCAGCTTTTTCTTGTTTGTACTACTTGCCTGCGCATATTGCTTTGCACAAAATAAATACCGAGGCAGGTGGTAAATAAGGCCAAAGCCAGTCCGCAATATACCCAGTTAGAATCCTGGAAATGTTTTAGGTAAAAACCAAAACGTGGCCATTGAAATGCAGCCCATCTATCGGTTAAATATAACCAGGATAAATAAAAAATAAAATGGTGTTGCCACCCCAATACATACAATTACCCATTCTGCCGGTTTAAAAGGCCTGCTGATACTAAGCCCCATAATGATCAAAATAAAAAAAGCAAATGTGGGATTATAAAAAATGTAGTTGCAGACACAATAAAACCCAGATTAAATAAAGTTGATTTAGGACGTGCATCATTTCCTAAACCAATTAATTTTGACCATACCCAAATCATTAATGTATTTACCAGCATAGCAGCAGATAATACATACCAATCGGGGAAAAGTGCTGCAATAAGCAAGTAGCTCATCCCAGTAAGATAATGTGGTTTTGTAAAAAGCCTTTGCCTGTTTACAATCCTGTTTATGGATAATGCCTGTATATACACAAGCAGTAAGCTAATAACGGGATACCATATAGCTGCCTCATTCCCGGTTTTCAGCCAGTTTAATAATGCGGTATAAATTACCCCATCGCCATCTACAGAATGCGGCACGGTAGGATATACAAGTGAGGGCAGCCTGATTATAAGCGCATAAATAAAAAGAAAAAAAATTATTATATGGAATATTGGCTTAAAAGTACCTATCACTATTAAACGTTTATTAACGAACGAAATTAATGATTACAAAATTGCTTATTTATTTGCAATAATGAATGAAAAAAAACTGCCGCTAATTAGATGGTTTCGAGAAATCTACTTTTGCAAAAGAAATCATACTCCTGTACACCACCGGCATAATTATTTCCTTTAAACCTGTTTGCCTGGCCAACCTGGGCATAAACTGGAATCCTTTTTCACGGCTCTTAAGCGTAGCATAGCGGTTAATACTACCATCGGGAGACAAACCCTGGCAATTTACCACTTGCGTATTTTTCCTTTCTCAATAAATAAAAATAAAATCTCTGAACCCGTATTGATGGTGCTGTAAGAAAGATAGCTGTCATTATTATCATCTGACTGGTTTTAAAATGAGTTTCGTCCAGCGGGAAGCAGGCTACTGTCAATATCCATGATTAAAATATTATCATACATATAATGTGTATTGGGTATAGCGGCTATAATTGCGGTAAGGGCTATAATAATTGTAATAACCCGGGCGGTACCAATAATAATCGTAAGGATATGGTGAACCATACATATAATCCCAACGGTCCCACCTGGAGCCGCTTGTTTGGCTGGAGAAATCTTCACCGATCACCAGGAAACTGCCATCTTTTTTAAAACATATTCCGCAGGAAACATGTCATCAAATGCAGAACGATAACGGGCATCGCTAAACTTGGCTCGTACAGAATCAGGGAAATGGGATGAAGCTTGCTTTTTGTTTCATTCAACCCATCATTCAGCCTTGCAGTATATAACCCTTCTACATTCCCAGAAATACGGGTATAATAAAGTGAGTTCAAAACATAATTTTGGTTCAGGTTATCAATTTTAATTTTAAGTTCATCAATATATTTCTCATTTAAATTTAACGGGGTGAAAATAATGTTTGAGGCACCCAATGGCAGGGTAATTAACGAAACTTCATTGATCATTTCCTGGCGCCTTTTATTTTTTCTTTTGCAAATATGATTGTACCCTTATTATCAATTTGCAGGTCAGTATAGTATCATGCCTGCGATTGTACCTAAAAATCTGTTTGGCACTATCTATTAATTCCATTGACCTGGAAAATC
>JADJVM010000007.1 GCA_016710595.1 Niastella sp. | reverse complement strand
AGTTGTTCTTTTTTGATGTCAACCTTTACAGAAGTAATGCCTTGCGACCTAAATAAATATTTTTCAATTTTGTCTTTACAAACATCACATTGTGCCGCAGGTGTTTTTATCACAGCTTTATCAGTTGTTTTTGTGCAGCAGCAAACAGTACCAAACCAAACAGTGCAAAATGATAAGGAGCGATTTTTTCATAAATTTTTTTTCATTTAATATCTTCAAATCTACATTAACCATGCCATTCTGCAGGGTTTTCCCTCCACTTTAACAGCGATTTTAACGCTGCATCAGTTATGTAACCCTTTTCCTGTGCAAGTTTAATCAATACCTGGTAATTGCTTAAAGAACGATAAGGTATGCCAGCCAATTTAAATGCTTCATCCGCTTGCGGGAACCCATAATTAAAAATAGAAACAACACCCAAAATTTCGGCGCCTGCATTTTTTACAACCTCACATACCTGCAAAGAACTCTTGCCAGTTGATATCAAATCTTCAATCAACAACACTTTTTGGCCTTTCTGTAAATTCCTTCTATTTGGTTTGACAATCCATGTTCTTTGGGTTTTGGCCGCACATATAAATAAGGAAGTTTTAGCTGATCAGCTGCCATGGCGCCCCATGCTATACCCGCAGTTGCCACACCCACCAAAGCATCGGCTTGCATAAATTCTTCAAAGATCACACTGCACAATTCACTTTTCACAAAGTCACGCTCATACGGAAAAGAAAGTAATTTTCTATTGTCGCAATAAATGGGGCTTTCCCAACCGCTGGCCCAGGTAAAAGGCTTTTCAGTATTTAATTTTACGGCTCCTATATGCAAAAGCTTTTCAATGGCGGCTTCATTCGTCATATTTTTTCATTTTATTTCTGCACAAAGATATTGGCCAGGCTCTACATACAGTTCTTATTTTTTGGTAGCTTAAACAGTTCTTTACTCAATTGCGGTGGCGTCGCACACTGCAACAGTAGCAATATGGCAACAGCTTTGCTTTCAGCGCCATTATTCCATTACAAATCTTATTTTTACAAAGAAAACAGGGGATATGCAAATAAAAATATTTTTTGGAGAAAAGCCGGTATATCTATGCGATACACTCACACCAGAATTAAAAGAATTATGTAAGCACCCCGATACTGTTTTTATTGATGAAACCAGCACCGCCGCAATACATAGTTTATTACACGAAATAAAAAAAGATACATTTCATGCCGGTATTTTATTAGATAATGATTTAGAAAAATTACAAAAATGTTTTCACGCCAATTTACATTCATAGAAGCGGCAGGCGGTTTGGTTCAGAATGAAGACAAAGAAATATTATTTATCTATCGCTCAGGCAAATGGGATTTACCAAAAGGTAAAATAGAAAAGAAAGAAACTCCACAAATAGCAGCCACCCGGAAAATACAAGAAGAAACAGGATTGAAAAACTGGTCTTAAAAAATAAAATCACAGATACCTGGCATACATACGAGGCATTTGGCAAACATTATTTAAAGAAAACACATTGGTTTTATTTTACAGTAAAAAAACAAGCAACCAAGCCCCAAACAGAAGAAGATATTACAGAGATAAAATGGTTTAAAACAAAAGATATAAAAACCGGTTGCCAACACCTATGAAAATATAAAAGAGATATTAAAAATATTTTTTGATACACCCTAAGTATTTTTGGAAGCTCCCTATATTTTAGTGTTACTTTAATTTAGAGTTTTTAAAGTTACTCAGTTTTTATTTTTCAATTTCCTGGTAAAATCAGGGAAACATTATACTTGTTACTGCCTCAGTTAGGCTATGTTGTTGGTATCCATACACACATTTACCTATGCTGCATACCAACAACGGCATGTGCTAAGATTGGTGTCAATAATTATTTTATGTTTTGGATTTGCTGGCATATCGTTTTGACCTTACGATTTCAACTTCTTTTGTTATTTCTTCAAAAGTAGGTGGTTTCACTGCTGCTTTTTTGCGAAGTCGTTTTACAATGGTCATAAAAGGATCTTCAGATGTCTTGGAAAGAGTGATTAATTTCAAGTCCACAAGGCTTTGCAGTAGTTTATCAGCTTTAGGGTTCAATATGTCAACTTGATAAGTCATTGTATTATAAATTTAAGGATAACAATTAAGTTCTCAAAGGTCTATCGGGGGTTTTTCCGCCACATGGCATCCTGGCCAAAGGATCTCAAATATTCTGATAATAATTTCCTTCGGCTCATAGTTACAAAATTGGTAACCTCATCAAATTTGTATTTTCCTTTTTTGCTTGCCTAAAAAAGGAACAAAAAAAGGCCCCCGAAACCGATATACAGCCCGGTTTCGGGATACAGCTTTACTGATCTTCTGTACTCCGGTAGCATGGGCTTTGGGAATGTTACTCAAAGTTGTATTGTTTTCGGTAAGGTTTCATTTGGGGATGTTGGGTATATAAATATTTAAAACATTTAGTAGCATTATGGAATACTTGCACCAGTATTAGCCATATCTGCAAATAAGTGCTTAAACTCCGGATGAAGTTTTGGAAAATATTTTTTAAAATTATTCTTAAACCTCTGGCTTCTTATTTCTTTATTATATGTATTTAAAAAATCTCTAACTTTTTGATACGAAGTCTCCTGACCTAAAAACACTTTTTCAATTTTTTGGGTTCTGATATTAATATCAAAGGAATGAAAATTTTCATCCATTATAAATCGGTTATTCATTAAAATTGTATCTTGATAATATAGAATGTAATAAATAAAAACTATTGAGTCGTTCTCTTGTCTAATTTTCCAAGGTACATATTTACACATTCCTACAAGTAATGAATCTGAATTAGAGAACATTTTAAACCCATTTCTACCATAAAGATATTTGATGCAGGTATCATTTATATTTTCAACTTTGTATTTTTGAGTGAATCATTTATGTTTTCACCAACCTCAGTTTTTATTATTTCTTTTGGTATTTCCCGATGCTTAATTTTACAACTGCACAACATAGCAAAGCAAAGCACAGAAATTATTAATTGAATCTTCATTTTTAATTTTTTAGCGATTAATACTAATTTTATAAGTACTATTATAAAACAGTATTCCATTAGTACTTACAACGGCATTAAAAATAGTTCCCGATCTTTTATTTTCCCAAAATGCCTGATCTATGTCATTATCAGATGCCAAAAACCCACGATGGATTTCACCAACATATCTTTCTTTTTTTCCATTTTCTTTGTAACTTAATTTTTTACCAAATAGTTCTCTTACAAATGAATGAAGATGCCCATTTGGGCTGTAATAACTTCCAGGATCGTTTGTATTTAAAGAACCAATAGAGTGTATTGAACTTTTATCAACAGACCATACACCATTATTTTTAACCATATTAAACCCAACTTCTGCTGCTCTTAATGCTCTGAAATATTCTTTTGAAACCTTTCTGCCTTCAAGTTTTATATATTCCATGTTATCAATTGAAACTCGATCTATCATATCGGTTTCTGCTGTTCCATTATATGTATCGAAAAAATTAAAAATAGATTTTAAATTATAACAATCACCCCAATAACCATTATTATTCCCAGTAAGAATCATTTGATCAAATAATTTACCCCCATCTGATTTAATTGAAAGAAAAAAATCACCCAAAAGCGAATTGAAATTTCCCACATTATTTGTAGAAATAATAAATAGCCTATTGTAGTCTCCAGCACTTGTTGAAGTAATAAATTGGCCTTCACTTGTATAATATTGTGTTCCGGAATTATAGTTACTTTCACTTCCAGAACCTCCTATCCAAATTGCTAAATCTTCTGCCCAGCCTATTAGTGCATTATCTGCCTCCCAAGCATCCGCCCGGCTCCAATCATACCGCCCGGATGAATAGGACGAATAATCTCTTTCTATCCCTCCATCCTGCCCCGTTTCTGATGGTGCCCAGGGACGCATCCCATCGGGATCTATAAACCGTATGGGATTATTATATCCATAATTATACGGGCTCCATTTACGGCTTGTTTCTGCTAAGGGGTCAATATTGTGCCAGCGCCCAATTTGCTGATCATATAAACGTGCACCGTAATCATATTCTTCCAGGCCGCTGCCATCTGCAAACTCATGGCTTTGCTGCTCTTTGTCATTATACATGTACCTGTTTTCTGCTGCGCCTGTTAGCGCCTTGCTACTAATACCTGCCATCACAAGCCCAAAAGGGTAGTAATGCATTTCTTCAAGTATATGCCCTGCCGTGTGCGTTACCTGCAAATTGTCAAAGAACACATCAATATTGTTGCTCTCATTGCTGGTATAAATATAAAGATAACCGTTTTTAGGAACTGTTAAATTTGTTTTTGTATGTACTGTGCTTGCGCCGCTGGCGCCTACAACCTCGGCGCCACCGCCGGCGTATTTAAATTGCTCATCTAATAAAATCCAGTTTATATATGCCCTGGGCTTAACCCCCGGCGCAGGCTGGTTATTTAAAAAACCGGTTATGGCCGTGCTTAACCCGCTGCTGACATTTTGCAGTTCGGTTGCAGTGGCTTTTACGCCCTGCTGCACCAGGCCGCCACTGAGGGCATTTAGCAATAAGGTTGCTATATCGTTGGTTCCCTGCGTGGGTGCTGCCACTGTTCCAGCCGCTTACCACCCGTATATTATAACTATCACCCGCCATTACTTTTAATAATATGGCAGGGCCTATCTTTTGGGATACTCCATCATTCTTCAATTTGGCTACTTTATTATTAGCATCCTCTAATGCGGGGTCGTTAAACCAGGCGGGCTTATCGGCCTGGGTAGCGCTTAAATTGGCATAATACAACTCCTGGGTGGCAATGGAGCCTGTTTCCATTGTGGCCGCAGGGTATTGATTTTATTTTCGCCGATGCAGGTGTTTTCACCTGCATCATCAAATTAATATGCCAACCCTGTTGGTAATTGAAACTCTTATACTAATGTAAGAATAAATCCTAAAGGAATACTTGCGCCAGTTGGTGTTATCCAAACTCCAGACAGAGTCTGACTCTTATTGCCCATCCGAAGAGCGCTATGCTAACTCTTCGGATAGCGGGGGGTTTAATGTAAGCGTAGATTACATTATCGGAGAGGGCGAACTGGCTGCCCTGGACAAGGATTTACTAAAACGTATCGAGGACATTGAAAAACTGGACGAAGCCACTAAGCAACACCTGTTTTTCCTTATTGACAACGTTATCCAAAACTACAAAACTAAGAAAGCCTTTAATAAATGAAAAAGCCCCGGACTTCCGGGGCTTTGCTTTAAATATCTGGTAGTCTATCAGGCTTTAGCCAAAGAGAAACAAATCCCTTATCATCGTCTATAACTGCAACGCAACTATTTACAAACTCAACTGCATTGCCTTTCTTTTCAGGATTTCCGATGCATACCCAACCTGTGTTAGTATTTACATATACAGGCAAATCTTCTTTGCTTGCACTATAAGAACCAATCCCTGGCTCCAAATCATCCAAAACTTTTAATATTCCTTTTTGACTTTTAGGAACTTCAAAATTGGATTTCATCTTTTTACTCAATCCACAAAAACCATTAAGCTGGATGATTTTTTTATCAACAACAGCAAGGGTAAGTGTATTTATAGCAATCTCAAAATCTAATTCATAAATCCATGGCTCCATATCAAAGGAATATTCCTCTATACGATAAACCAATAATCTATCCTCCGAAACACCTGTATATTCTATTTCAAACTTCATGGATGTGTAAAATTGAAATGGTAAATAACATTCGTTTTAGGATTGATGCCTAATTCCCATATTCCTTGTGAACCTCTGAATGTACCGGGCACTCTCCAATTCATTCCTCCTTTAAAAGTAGCATCAAGTGTCCCCTTGCCCGTTGACATAATTTCTTGAATAGTTAAAGGTGAGTTCATATATGGTCTGGCGAGTTGCCCCGCATTCTCTCCTCGCTTTACTACCTCGGTTAAATGTTTCGCTGCCGTCTTGGTAAATGTATATTCAGCTTGTGTTACCGTCTTAGCGGCTACATTTGTTAATATCCTTTCTCCTGTTCCCGCAACTCTTCCAATGGGGCAAAATTGTATAGTCGCCTGGGTGAAAGAAGTTAATCTTGATTTATCATTTATAAATCCCTGGGCGCTGTACTCTTTACCTAATATTGTTTCAACTATAGGTGTTACTGGATTTATATTTACGTTTATCCATACAAATACAGGATCAACATAATTCGTATATGCATCGCCAATTTTACTCAATAATCCTTCACTTTGGGCTTGTATTTGGCTTTCATCAAAATGGTAAGTTGTCCATGTTTCAATACCTACAAAATGATATTGTTCTCCAGCCGCCCATCCTAGTAAACCATCATATTTATCTTCCACATATTGGCCTGATTCACTTAGGTTTTGGTAAGCATACAGTATATCTGTATTACCATCGCCAAGATTACTTAATAAATTACTCCAAAATGCTTCATATTTTCCGCTTCCGCCATTTCCTAATCCAAAAAAATTAATATCACCATTATTATTCCAGTAATCCCACAACATATTGCCATACCAACCGCTATGATAATTACCATCCGGCCCTTTTACACTTCTACCCGGCTCTTTATTCTGGTCGCCCAGCGGGTCGTTAAAAGTTATTGGATTATTAAACGCAAACTGGTAGGGATTTATATCAAAAAACTTTTCAGCCAGCATATCTACCCCGGTAAAGCGTCCCACTTGTGCATCGTACTTTCTATAAAATGTATTGCAATAATTTAATCCGATCTCTTCTTCAAGTTCTACCCCTCCATTAAACTTATAACTATTGGGTGCAATATTATTTAATGCCCTGCTGCTTATGCCTGCCATGGCCAGCCCAAAGGGATAGTAATGTGTTTCTTCCAGTATATGCCCTGCTGTGTGCGTTACCTGCAAATTGTCAAAGAACACTTCTATATTGCTGCTCTCGTTGCTGGTATAAATATAAAGATAACTGCTTTTATTGTTTGTGTCATTTTATAATTTTCTTTTTTGCCTGCCCAAAAAAGAAACAAAAAAAGGCCCCCGGAACCGATATACAGCCCGGTTTCGGGATACAGCTTTAATCTTCTTTTGTTCCCTGGTAGCATGGGCGTTAGTAATACTATTCAACATGGTATTGTTTACGGTAAGGTTTTATTTGGGGAGTTGGGTATATAAAATTGTATTATATTTTTTATTTTTAAGAGAACATACGGAACATTTGCGCCAGAGGGGTGAGAATATTTATATTACTTATTTTAAATCTTCAATCTCTTTTGTAAATACTACACTTTCGGGTATATTCAGCTCCCTTCGCTTCTCATTAAACTGCTCTAAAGTAAGCGGGCCCATTAAACTGTTTTTACTCCTCCAGTCCATTCCATTTTTAAGTGGTAGAATATAATAGTTTGTAATCTTCTTGTCAGGTGGATTGGGAAAAGTTCTCGGATGCTGCTTTACAATCATATAATCTTCATTGTAACCTGCTGCAAATACAGTTGCATCTATAATTGTCCAAAAATTAGCTTGATCATTCTCTTTAAATGAAAGGTTGCAAGCCTCTTGTGAATCTGATGCAATCAAATAATAATTGTCAATAATTTTTTCTTTTATTGCTAACCCGCTACATCCTCTAAACAAAAGTAAAATACTATAAAAATATATTGCTCTTTTCATTTCTATTTCCTGTATGGTTCAGTAAAAATATATGTTTGAGTAGTATTACCCATTGGACCGTTATTCCAATTCCATGAGTAAGGCCACAAATGATAAGCAGCAGAGCTAAAACTGGTTGTGTTGGTAATGGTAAATTGCAAATTGTCTCCTATTCTGTCTATTTGATAATGATAGGAACCAACAAACTGCTCAATTGGGTCTATTCCTGCTTTAAATAAGCCTGATAAACCAAATCCAGTATCTCCTTTATATACTTTACCATTGCTGTTGTAATAATCCTTTCTTGCCTGAATAACTCCCTGAGCATTTCGCATTGCATTTGCCGCAGGACTATTTTCAAAAGTAATGTTATCAGAAGGAGTAACTCCCAAAGCCCAGGCAACTGTTAAACTTGCTGCTAACTTAAGATTTGAAAGCCAGTTTGACCCTGCATCCCAATTACTTTGAGTTTCATAGGCTACCCACTCTTTTCCAGTACCAACGGCCACTTCCTCCAATAGAGCGCTATTTGCAGGTGCTTCTTCATAACCTCTGGTTCTTGGGTCAAAAATATTGTAACGCCAGTAACCAAATTGTGCTTTTGCCACATTCCAGGTAGCATTATCTCCAAATAACTGCTTTTGATTTAAAAAGGATTGTGATGATATACCCTGTATATTATATAAGCCCCGGCTATAGGCATACTCACCACCACCGGCGCCACCCGTACCAAAGACTTCACCATAATTATAAAATCCTTTTTCATTCCACATCATTTCACTTACCCAGCCGCTATGATAATTTCCATCCGGGCCTTTTTGCATTCTCCCATAATCTTTCATTTGATCGCCTAAGGGATCATTTGAGTTTATTGGATTATTTCCTGCATAATTATAAGTTGTAATGCTGTAGTATTTTTCTGCCAGCGGGTCTGTATTTAAAAACCGGCCTGTTTGCACATCTTGCAAACGATAAAAGGTTTCATATAAATTTATACCAAAATTTTCATTGAGTTCGTTGCCTGCATTAAATTTATAATTATTGGGCGCAATATTATTTAGCGCCTTAGTACTTATGCCCGCCATAGCCAAACCAAATGGGTAATAATGGGTTTCTTCCAGAATATGCCCGGCGGTATGCGTTACCTTTAAATTGTCAAAGAACACGTCTATATTATTGCTCTCGTTGCTGGTGTAAATATACAAATTGCTTCGTTTTGTATTTTCCTTTTTTGCTTGCCCAAAAAAGGAACAAAAAAAGGCCCCCGAAACCGATATACAGCCCGGTTTCGGGAAACAACTCCGGGCATCTTTTATTCCCTGGTAGCATGGGCTTTTGTAATACTACTCCTCGTTGTATTATTTACGGTAAGGTTTTATTGGAGGGATGTTGGGTATATAAATGATTATAGCTTTTAGTAGCATCAGGGTACAGTTGCCCCGTCAATATTCATACCCTCAAATAAGCGCTTAAACTCCGGATGAAGTTTTGGAAAATATTTTTTGAAATTATTCTTAAACCTCTGGCTCCGTATTTCCTCATTATACTCATCTAAATAATCATTAAATCTCTCATACGTTGTTTCCTGACCTAAAAACACTTTTTCAATTTTTTGGGTTCTGATATTAATATCAAAGGAATGAAAATTTTCATCCATTATAAATCGGTTATTCATTAAAATTGTATCTTGATAATATAGAATGTAATAAATAAAAACTATTGAGTCGTTCTCTTGTCTAATTTTCCAAGGTACATATTTACACATTCCTACAAGTAATGAATCTGAATTAGAGAACATTTTAAACCCATTTCTACCATAAAGATATTTGATGCAGGTATCATTTATATTTTCAACTTTGTATTTTTTGAGTGAATCATTTATGTTTTCACCAACCTCAGTTTTTATTATTTCTTTTGGTATTTCCCGATGCTTAATTTTACAACTGCACAACATAGCAAAGCAAAGCACAGAAATTATTAATTGAATCTTCATATTTAATTTTTTAGCGATTAATACAAATTCCAAAAGTACTATTATAAAAAAGTATTCCAACTGTGCTTACAACGGCATTAAAAATAGTTCCCGATCTTTTATTTTCCCAAAATGCCTGATCTATGTCATTATTAGATGCAAGGAACCCACGGTGGATTTTACCAACAAAGGTCTCATCCTTCCCATTTTCTTTGTAACTTAATTTTTTACCAAGTAGTTCTCTTACAAATGAATGAAGATGCCCATTGGGGCTGTAATAACTTCCTGGATCGTTTGTATTTAAAGAACCAATAGAGTTTATTGAATTTTTATCAACAGACCATACACCATTATTTTTAACCATATTAAACCTTAAATATCCATAGAATCCAGTTGCGCCTGCTTTCTTCTTTGTTTTCTTCAATTTGCCGGGTAATAGCACCTGATGTAAATTTTTTAAAATCCCTCATAACATCAGACAAGTCGCCATTTTTCGCACTTGCTATTAAATGAATATGATTACTCATAATGCACCAGGCATTTAAAACTAACCCCTTGTGTTCTATACAATACCTTAGGCTTTGTAATAATGTTTCCACATAACACTGCCTTGTAAATACATCCACCCACTGCACTGTGGCAAATGTAATATAGTGAATACCTTGCTGGTCTCGTATTTTATAACCGTCGTGTTTCATCTTGCAGCAATTTAGCAAGAAAAAAAACTATTTTAAAAATTGATTATTCTGCTTTATCAACCACAATCAGCTGCAGTTATCCAAACTCCAGACAGAGTCTGGCTCTTATTTTCCATCCGAAGAGCGCTGCGCTAACTCTTCGGATAGCGGGGGTAATATATGATAAGAGCTAAACCTTTACAGCGAATATTTGCCGTAATAAAAATCAAAATCTATACGAAGTAGGGCAGGCAGCTAAAAATTTATTCAGTAATATCTTAGAATTCGAACCAAGACAGGCGTAGGATCAAAATTTGTCTATCCTTTTTCAAATTCCATATAAATCCAGTCAGATTTTAAGAGCCTCTTGCTCCGCTCATCTTTTGAAGTGAAGTAGGGGTATATAATTTGAAACCGGTACTTTTTATGATTCTCAAGAAGCATTATCAAGGGCGGGGCAACAGTACGAACTATTTGAGTATCCCTACGGGAATACCATTTATCAAACTCCTCCGGTGCAGGAATTTCATAGCCATGTTCTATGGAAGGTGTATCAATATAATATTTTCCATCAGTTCCCATATATTCTACTATAACCTTAGCATAATCGTTATATGAACGATGATATACATTCCGTTCGCCGATTTTAATTACAACTTTATAGGACATATTATGATAGCTATAACCGGTCACAAAAAAAGAATTAGAATTTGTGTCTTTTTGAGGAGCGTAATTCTCTTTCAATTCATGAAAAATCGTAGAAATTTTTTCAATTTTTAAATATTGTGCAGCCACCTTGTTGTAATGCAACAATAAAAATGCGATGGAAAAAGATAGCATTATTTTTTTCATATTTTTCAAATTACTTATTATAAACAAATTTGTACATTGTATTATACCAGTTTAAATACATGTTTCTGTCATTTGCATTTATAGATGCATCATTAATAAATCCATTATAGAAACTCATAGCAACTTTATATGTTGCACTTAGTTCTTTAGTTGTAAAAGATGGTAATCGAACATTTGATAAAGTTGATAAATACATAGCCCTAAATTGTGCCAATGCGTCTTGTGTTGATAGAATAAATCTAGAATTTGTACCTAAATAATTTGACCCGGAAAAATCCCATCCATGAATATACTCATGATACAATGATCTCACAAGCATGCCGAACGTATTAAAATCTTTCTTTTGCGAAAATGCAAAATCTTCAAATGGTGTTTTGCGAAATATCATGCCTATGCTTTTATTAGAAGGTGTTTGGGATGCATAAGTAGAAAATGTTCCATTTTCTTCAGAAACTATTCTTTGAAAACTATAACCGTTTCCTGGATTCAGAAATACTTCTTTATAAGCTGATGATATTGTTCCTAAAGCATCTTCATAATTACAATTAAAAACCTGCTCTCTCACAGTTTCAGCAGCAGTCAAATCATAGAATTCATTGCTTCCATATTCCATTTTTCTTCCCCCAGCTTTTTCTATTCTGCTAATTATATTATTAAACCCTCCACTACCCCCATACGATTTAGCCTGAACTCCCCATTGCTGATGATAATTTTCAACTGCAATTTCCATATTACCTCCTCCTCCACCTCCACTTTCAAGCATAGAGATTTCAAAATAATGGAAAAAATTACTTACACCCCAAGAACCATCAAAGGCAGAAGTGGATTGCAAAAGTGAGAATGTCTGTATTGCTTCATTACCTGTTAAACTAATGTCTCCACTACCTTTCGTTGTAGCTTTCATTCCATCTGGATCAATAAACCTAATTGGATTATTATAACAATAATTATACGGGCTCCACCTCCGGCTTACTTCGGCCAGCGGATCTATATTATGCCAGCGCCCAATCTGCTGATTATATAAACGAGCGCCGTAATCATATTCTTCCAGGCCGCTACCATCTGCTAACTCATGGCTTTGCTGCTCTTTGCCATTATACTTAAGCCTGTTTTCTGCAGTACCAGTAAGTGCCCTGCTGCTGATGCCTGCCATAGCCAGACCAAATGGGTAGTAATGCGTTTCTTCAAGTATATGCCCTGAAGTGTGTGTTACCTGCAAATTGTCAAAGAACACATCTATATTGTTGCTCTCGTTGCTTGTATAAATATACAGGTATCCGTTTTTAGGAACTGTTAAATTTGTTTTTGTATGTACGGTGCTTACACCACTGATGCCTACAGGATCAGCACCACCACCGGCGTATTTAAACTGCTCGTCTAACATTACCCAGTTTATATATGCTTTGGGTCTGGCTCCCGGCGAAGGCTGACTATTTAAAAAATCGGTTATGGCATTGCTTAGCCCACTGCTACCATTTTGCAGTTCAGTAGTAGTGGCTTTTACGCCCTGCTGCACCAAGCCGCTGCTGAGGGCATTTAGCAATATTGTTGCTATATCGTTAGTTCCTTGGGTGGGTGTGCTGCCACTGTTCCAGCCGCTTACCACCCTTATATTATAACTATCACCTGCCATTACTTTCAGCAATATGGCCGGGCCGATCTTTTGCCCTATGCCGTCATTTTTTAGTTTGGCTACCTTACCATTAATTTCCTCTAATGCGGGGTCGTTAAACCAGGCTGGCTTATCGGCCTGTGTGCTGCTTATATTGGTATAGTATAATTCCTGCGTGGCCAAGGTTCCTGTTTCCATTGTGGCGGCAGGGTATTGGTTTTGTTTAGTTTCTTCGGTTATTACCATGCGTACATTGCCCAAATGATCCCGCAACATATAATCACTTACCCAAACGCCGGGGGTTTTCTCACGAAACCGGCCTTCCTCGTGTGCAATGAATTGTAGCGTATCATTGCCTGTGGTACTGGTGGTATGCCTTTTTTGATAAACAAAACCGCCAATATAAGTGGTGGTGGTTACAGCGCTGCCCTCAGTAACTTTTTTCATGAGCTTTACTCCCAAGGCATCATAGGTATATACAATGGTTCCTTTTACATTGGCACCGCCCGCATCTTTACGTATGGTAATACTTTCTGCAAGGTTCATAAAATTATATACAATGCCATTGGTACCGGAGTTCCCAATGTCTTTATTCAAGTCTTTTAGCAGGTTGCCATTGGCATCGTAAGTATAATCAACCGTTGTACTGGTTTTAGATTGTACCGGGTGCAGGGCGCTGGTTTTAAAATCACCCAAAAGGCTAGTTGCCAAATTGTTTGCATCTATCACATTCAGTAATTGATTGGTATTTGCAATATAATTATAACTCAGGTTATCAATTTGTGTACTTACACCGGCTTTAAAACCCCATTGCTGCATTTTCTTGATATTACCGCCTGCATCGTATGCGCTTGTATAATTACTACCATCGCCCATCTTAACTGAAAAATTTAACCCGGCAGTTTGGTTAAAACTACCCCCGGTAAATTGGGTGAAATCAGCCTTTAAAAGACGCCCCGCATTATCATAACTGTAATCATACTTTCGTTTTTCACCATCTCCCCTGCTTTTCCAGGTAGCGCCTGCTACCTGGCCATTGTAAAACACGCTTGCATAGGTCTGGCCTGTGAGTATATTTTGGTTGTTGTCAAATGCCAACTCGTAACCAAAATACTGCCCACCCCCGGTTGGAAACTGGTCTTTAATAAAATCACGGTTTACGCCAATATTCCGGCCTTGTATATCATAATCATAATTCAAATACTCTAATGCAGAGCCGCCATTGGGTAAAAGTTGTTTTTGCTTTACCTGGCCCAGTTCATTGTATGTAATAGATGAAATTGTTTTTAGTCCGGTTCCGTTTATATTTTTTTGAATTGCTGTAATCCTGGCGGCATGGTCGTAACTCATTTTTGTAAGTACGGTGTAATTTAAAACGGGCGTACCTAATTTTTGATGTGCCAGATGGCTACTTAAAACTTTACCACTAAAGCTGTATTGTTGTGTACCAATATCTGTACCGCCTGTTATATTGGTACTTTTGGTTTGGATGCAACGATTATATACATCATAAACCGGCATGGTAAAAAGATAGGTAGTACTATTTAAAACCATTATTTTAGTTCCGGTAACCATACCCCTTGTGTTATTTGACTGGGTTAAGGCTTCAGCATAATCCGGAGCTGTACCGGGAGACATATTAAAATTACCACTACTTATGTTTGTTGTGGTTAAGCCTGTGGTAAATGGGTTCCCATTAATAGCAAGCCAATTATAATCGTCATAATAGGTTTCTTTTAAAATAGTATATACGCCGCTTAATACCGGGTAGTTGCTACTGCCCGCTGCTGCTGCAACTATATCCTGATCACTCATAGTAGTGGTAATTAACCCACTCTTTACCGGCTTACTTTGTGCATCATACAAAATGAAAGCCCATTGTGATGTAGCCCTCATACGGGCATCCTGTACCATACATATTCTTCCCCATTGATCATAAACTGTGTATGTTTTACCAGCACCCGGTACTTGTTTTATTGTTTGCCTTTGCTTATTGTCATAAAAATATTTATAACACAATCCATTATAAAGTGTGGGAACTGCTGCAAAATTCCAATTTACAGTCTGCAAAACTTCTACGGCTTTTGGGGGTACTACAGCCCTAAGATTACCCAATTCATCATAAATATAATAAGTACAAAGCCAACCTGAATGGCCCTGAGCCGGCGAATTGCTTATTTGTTGCTTTACCAAAACCAACTGGCCTTGTTCGTTTTTGTAGCTTACAGATTTTATACCCTGCTCATCTGTTACCTGGGTAACCCATAGGGAGCCAGGTACATAAAACAATGCTGAAGCCGGAACATCATCTTCATTATTGATGGCAATAGTCCATAGCCTTACACTATCTGTATTAATATTTGCTCTGTCTTCAATGATTTTTCCACGGCTTGTTCCAGCATAAAGATTACCTGGGGCTGTTTGTTTTATTGTTTTATTTAGAGGTGAGGCATCATAATAAGTTTTTCCGTAATTGTAATTTTCGCCTGGAAATAAAGATTTATAAAAAGCAGAATCTTTAGTAAGCGCATTGGTTTTAAACAAACCGTTATTGAAATTGGCATCGGTTTGTACATAAGACATGTATTGAGCAGAAGGCAACCCAAAATTATCATAATAAATGGGTTGTACTAAATCATTTTTTAGTGGGCTTGCCTGCCTGGTTACTTTTTGTATAGGCCTACCCAAAGGATCAGAATACAAAGTGGAGATTATGATTTTTTCTACCGCCTGATTTATAGTTACTAAGCTAGTATCAGTTGTAGGAAACAGGGGTATAAGCTCTCTTTGATATTGTGAGGAAACAATAGAGTTTTATTGTGATAATGGGGAAGATTGCTGAGCAAGGCTATTTTGGAAAGATAGCATCAAATATAAGAATACGGGAATACTAAATTTAAAAGCTCTAAAACATCTTACTCGTAAGGATAACTCAGAATTCAAATTTTTCTTCAGTTTCAAAGAATCAATTTTATTAACTCTTATTAAATTTTTAATTGTTCCCATTTTGATTTTATGATCAATTATTAAAAGCATAATGAAAATTTATAAGGTACAAATTCAGGGTTTATTGTAGTATAGCATCAATAATTTTTGCATCTAATGGTTCTATAGCAGGAGAAAAAACCCCTATTAATAAACCATCTTCATTTACTAGATACTTTTGAAAATCACCATCTACATGTTGACTTATCATATCATTCTCTAACTTATCAGTAAGCCATTTATATACAGGCTGTATTTCACTTCCTGTAACAGGGGCTTTTGATGCTAATTTAAAACTCACATTATAATTGGTAATACAAAAGTTTTTAATCCCTTCATTTGACAAAGGTTCATGTAAAAAAACTGTTACTCGGAAACCCAATAATTACAAGTTTATTTGCATATTGGGATTGGAGTTGTTCAAGCCCGGCAAGTTGGCTTACCCTTGCACTACCACTTGCTATATTCACAAACAATATTTTTTTTCCCGATATTTCTATATCGATCCACAGTTTGGTTATTACCATCTATATCAGAATATTGTAAATCATAAAATGAAGTTGCTAAAACAAAAGGCAAGAGGAAAAATAATTTTAACATAAAATAATATTTAATAAATTATAAGGGTATTACACAGGTAATTGGGCAAGAGCTTGTATTCTGTGTTACATTAATGTCTGCACTCTGAGATCCATCTGTAAAACAATATCTATATGTACAAAACCAATAATAATTAGTACCCACTTTTCTGTAAACAGATGATGTAACAGATAAAATACCTCTTTCACATTGCCCAAATACAATCTTAAGTTCAGGCCTTCCAATAGCATTTTGGCAACTACAATCCAATCTTACCCCTGTCATTTTGTACTTAACCCTGTATGAATCACTAAATGGATTATTATCAACGACAGTGGAATCAATATCGCCGGGATTACCTAATGAGCATTCATACCCATCAGCTACCCACTGGGGCGCCCTGCTTATCGTCATTATAGTATCAGTATATTCAAGTTTTTTCAAAATATTCCTGTCCTTATTTCTTATAAACTGGAGGCGGCCCAGCTTGTCATATTCGTTATAAACAATATTATTTGTTACATCTGCGCTACTCATAACACCTACAAGAGGTTCATAAGTGTTTGTCGTCATATTTGCATCTACAGGATGCAGCCTGAGTTCATCAATCAAACCAATTCCAGATACTGTTACTGTACTTATACCAGAGAGCTTAACAGTGTACAAATTCCATCCTTGATGGGTTTCCAATACTGCACTTACACCAGTACCATTAACAGATGCAGTAGCACCCGATTTCAACCAAAGGCTTAAAATGTATTGTTTTGCAGTATTTAAGCCCGACCGAATGATTGATCCATTACTTAAATTATAACTCTTTTTACCAGTTATAGATGCAGTTAAATCACGTGCAGTACTAGGCACTGTCCAGTATCCATTCAACTTTGATTCAAAACTTGTATAAGCAATTTCATTTTGTAAGGCATTGCTTATTGAAGCAACTGTATAATTATTCTCGTAACCTTTTATAACAGATGTACTCTGCCCCGTTTGAATGCTTTTTGATTCAATTAAATCTCCCTTTGAATCATAGCCTACAAATTTTGTTTGGGGTGCAATGAACGTATAATTTCTATTCAGCTTAGCTGGATTAAACAATCCAATTTCTGTTTGCAAAATTGGTTTTTTACTTTCCAGCATAAAAACGGTATCGGGTTTCACGTTCCCTGATGCTAATATTTGATAGGATGTAATACCAGCAGCTATCATCCGGGGATTTGCGTCACCTACTATCCAACTTTCACTACTTATTACATTATTAATATAGCCACTATCTCTTAGTTTTCCTATTGCACCACCTAAAGTATAATTATATGGATAATAGTTTCTATCTTCTTTTAACAACCCCCGGCTTTTATCATAATTACTGATAACTTTAATTACATTATAATTCGTGTCATAAAAATATTGTTTATACGATGCATGATAGCTGCCATTTTGATGAAAAGTTGTATCATAACTATAACTTAATTTTGGCTGTCCATTTTGTAACCAATAAAATTCACCAATATATTTATATTCTTTTGCCGTATTATTATTATAAGGGTCACCATAATAAATAATTTGATCCTGGCCAAGTTTAAGCGACTTTACATTGTCATTTTGATAAATTGTTGTATCAAACAAGTATATATTCTTAGTTTTTTTCTTTAGGCTCCCTACACTATCATAAGCAAGAATAGTTTTTGGTAACCCAAGTCCCCAACTCCTTAAATTAGCAGGAGTAGATCATTTGACAACCCCCAATTGCATCGGAGAATTAAAACAACAAATACAGCTTTAAAGCGTTCCCAACAATTACCAAAATAAGTATAAATATTATTTCATTTTAAGCTAACAGATGAATTTATATTTTTTCTCAAACTAAAAAATACAAAGTGAAACACTTGTTATTGGCATAACAATGCAATCAATGCCCAAAATAATAGCAATACTCCCATAAATCAGCCCTAAACGAATAAAGAAAATTACTTTTTGGCGTTCAGCTATTAGCGAGTAAATTTGCAGTGATTTTTTATAAAAAAACACAGTAAAATTATGGCATACGACGTAATCGTTTTAGGAAGTGGCCCGGGTGGCTACCCCGCTGCAATCAGGGCCAGCCAGCTTGGTAAAAAAGTTGCAATTGTAGAAAAAGAAAGCCTGGGTGGTATCTGCCTGAATTGGGGATGCATCCCTACCAAAGCTTTATTAAAAAGCGCTCAGGTGTTTGATTATGCCAAACATGCCGCTAATTACGGCATCCAGGTAGGTGAGGTTTCCCAGGATTTTGGTGCTGTAATAAAACGAAGCCGGGGCGTGGCAGATAAAATGAGCAAAGGCGTTCAGTTCTTAATGAAAAAGAATAAGATTGAAGTGATCATGGGCACCGGAAAACTAATTGCTGCCAACAAATTAGAAGTAACGGCTGCAGACGGAACCAAACAAACCCTGGAAGCTAAAAATATCGTTATTGCCACAGGGGGCCGTGCAAGGCAATTGCCCAGCATGCCCGTAGATGGTAAAAAAATAATTGCTTACCGGGAAGCTATGGCATTACCGGAACAACCCAGGAGCATGATCGTTTGCGGAAGCGGCGCTATCGGCAGCGAATTTGCGTATTTCTATAATAGCCTCGGTACTAAAGTTACCATGGTAGAATTTATGCCCAGGCTCGTGCCCGTAGAAGATGAAGAAATAAGTAAAGAATTGGAGAAACAATTCAAAAAACAAGGGATGACCATCTTAACATCCAGTGAAGTAACAAAAGTAGATACCAGTGGTAATGGCATAAAGGCTACCATTAAATCGGCATCGGGTGAACAGGTAATAGAAGCCGATATTTTATTGAGCGCTGTTGGCGTAGTGGCAAATATCGAAAATATAGGATTGGAACAATTGGGCATTAAAACAGAAAAAGGAAAAATAATAGTGGATGCGAACCAGCAAACTAATATTGCAGGTGTGTATGCTATTGGCGATTGTACCCCCGGCCAGGCCCTTGCCCACGTGGCTTCTAAAGAAGGGATCAATGCTGCTGAACACATTGCCGGACTTAAAATAACACCCATGGATTATAACAATATTCCGGGATGTACTTACTGCACACCCGAAATTGCCAGCGTAGGGTTTACTGAAAAAGCAGCAAAAGATGCAGGATACGAAATTAAAGTAGGTAAGTTTCCTTTTGGCAAGCGGTAAAGCAAGTGCTGCAGGCGCTACCGAAGGTTTTGTAAAAGTAATTTATGATGCTAAATATGGTGAATTCTTAGGATGCCACATGATTGGCATGAATGTAACAGAACTCATTGCTGAAGTAGTGGTAGCGAGGAAACTGGAAACCACTGCACATGAAATCTTAAATGCCGTTCATCCTCATCCTACTATGAGTGAAGGTATTAAAGAAGCTACTGCTGTAGCATATGGAGAAGCCATAGATATTTAAACAATACATAAAGATTTTATACAGCCGGTTTTTACCGGCTTTTTTTATTCCATTTTTAAAATGGCATTGCCAATACTGCATTGCAGGCACCGTTTATGGTTGCAATATTCATTTTTTAATTGCAGGTAAGCCTGGCTTTCACTTGCTTTTGCGCAACGCAGACCCAGGTTTTTAAAACCGGTTGTAATGCTGTTTTTTTCTGTGGGCAATTGCTGCATCCAGGCAATAGCTTTCTCTTTTATTTTATCATTTTGATGATATTGGCCGTAAGCATATAAAATGGGTATCACGGTATTGATGAGTATCCCATCAACCATTTGCCTGCCGAGTTTCTTTTCTTTATATGGCGTTTCTTCTGCAAACCGGTAATGATAATGCCAATAATCATTTGCCGTAATGGAAAATAATTGCTGTACCTGCTGCAGGTTGCCTGCCTCTAATATTTTAGAAAATAGTTTTTGGCTTTCATAAACCAATACCGCTAACTGTGCCAGCCTGATGGTTGGAAAATTAGCCGGGCGCATCCTTAAGAAATGAACAGGCAGTTCAATGTACTTTAATGCATATTTTTTATTTAAGAACTGGTATTCTTTGTAAAGCATATTTTTATAATCATCCTGTACATCGGTTGATAATAACCCTGCCTGCCCCATGAGTAAGGCTTCTATCTGTATTAAATTGTGTTTATGTTTTGCCAGTAAAGAAATGGGCAAAGAATCTGCAATGGCCTCAAAGGCGCTCTCATTCACTTTGGTACCCAGGCTCCGGCAAAGGGTTTGCCAAAACACTTCTTCCCAATGTGCCTTATTTTGGGCAAGGGATGCTAAAATACGTACAGACCTTTGTTGCAGCCGCTCTGCAAGCATACTATCTAACCGGCTAATAAGAATAATTTCGGGTACCTGTGCAATATGTTTTTCGCAGGGTATAAATCCTTCTTCCAGCATCAACTGTTCATACTTTTTTAAAAATAATAAAGTTACCCTGCCACCCAGCACTAAAGTTGGGAAAGGTAAATTCAAATCAGCATCGTGTTGCCATACCACGTGCAGGATAATGTTTTTATAATTGGGATCATCATCATGCTTATGCAATTTCCATTGAGAACTTAAAACATGTAATTCAATATTACCGGCCCAGGTAGTACCTTTGGTTTGTATCCTGGCATTTAAAAAATCGGGGCCCTGGTTTTTATTTAAACTACCGGGATGTAGAATTTGTACAGGTTCCCCATCTTCCGTTTGTAAATGGGAAAGATCAAAATGGCGAAACTGCCAGATAAATTGGAGTAATTTTTCAGTCATGGGCAGGAATCTTTCTGAAAATTACAAATAATTTAAACTTAAATCAAAAACTTATAAAGAAGCCAGGGCCTGCATAACACGGCTCACGGGAAGGCCCATTACGTTGTAAAAATCTCCTTTAATGGCCTTAATGCCAATTACACCGATCCATTCCTGTATGGCATAAGCGCCTGCTTTGTCATAAGGTTTATAATGATCTACATAAAATTCAATTTGCTCCCGGTTTAATGAATGAAATGAAACAATGGTTTCGTCGGCAAATGATATTTCTTTTTCTCCATACCGAATCACCACACCGGTAGTTACAGTATGATGGGTACCAGACAATAATTGTAAAAAATAAATCGCCTCTTCCCGGTCTTTTGGTTTTCCCAGAATGCGGCCTTTACATACCACAATCGTATCGGCGGCCAATACCGGAATATTTTCATTTAATTTTTTTAAAACAGCAAGGGCTTTTTGCCGGGCAATATAGATGGCAGTTTCAGATGGGGATAATTCGCCGGGCGCTTCTTCGGGGCTATTGCTTACAATGACTTCAAAGTTTTGATCGGCCCACTCCAATAACTGCTTTCGCCTTGGTGAAGCTGAAGCTAAAACAATTTTTTGCATTTTTATTATTTGAGGATCAGAAAGAATAACATGGATAATATGCCGGCCAGCATCACCAGCTTTAGCATGGTACTTATTTTATGATATGCTCCCGGTACCGAAGCTTTACCCAGGGCCACGAGGATCATAAAAAGCGGTGTTACTACGGCAATGGCTATATACAGTGCTGCTCCCCACCAACCACTTAACCCGGTATAAATCATGATAGCCGTGAGCACCCCGATACATACCACCAACCAAATGGCTGTATATATCTTAGCGGCTGGTACACCCCATACAATAGGCATGGTACGGCAACCATATTTTAAATCTCCATCCATGTCTTCGAGGTCTTTTACCGCTTCTCTTATTACTGATAATAAAAATGCAAAACCGGCATAGAGGATGGCAAATTTATAAAGCCTTTTTACATCCAATGCCAGGTCTGGCGATTGCCATTTACCAATACCCGTACCCACAAAAAAATATATTACGAGTATTACCCAGGCCGTTAATAACGAAATAATAATATTGCCCCACAAGATTTTCTTTTTAAATGTAGTGCTATAAAACCAAAGCAATATTATACTAGCTGTATTGGCAAAAAGGATATGTAATTTCCTGGTTTTATAACTTACGTAAGCAGTTAACAGGATACCCAGGCCAGATAGGAACCAATGCCAGATAATGGCCCACCTGCGCTTAATCACTTTATCAATCACTACCTTTTTAGGTTTATTAATGGCATCAATATGAAAATCGAAATAATCGTTAATAATATACCCTGCCGCCGCAATACAAACTGATGCCATTACCAACAACCAAAATAAAACATCAAATGACGATGGAAGCGGAAATTTCAACATGGGCGTAAATACACAAAAATAAAACAGGCATTGAGTAAGGATAATAAAGAAAAGATTTGGCCAGCGAATGAGTCGTAAAAATGCAGCAATTAATCTCATTTGGTAAAAATAGGGAAAACTCTATTGAGAAGCGATGGGTGAGTCGTGCATCCAATGGCTGTTAAGTTTTAGTACTTTTTCAATCACATCCCTTACACAGCCTTGTCCGCCATTAAATGGAGAAATATAATGTACCATTCCCTTTACTTCAGGAACCGCATCAGCAGGGCAGCAGGGAACGCCTACTATTTGCAAACAGCCTAAATCGGGCAGGTCGTCACCCATAAATAAAACCTCTTCGGCACGCAAATTTAATTTTTTTATATACTCTTGTAAAGTAGCCACCTTATCTGTAATATCTGCATATACATCATTTACTCCCAATAAAGCCAGGCGATGGATTACTGCAGTTTGGCGGGCCCCGGAAATTACCAATATCTGGTACCCTTTTTTTATGGCCATTTGTAATGCATAGCCATCTTTAATACTCATTTTACGTACTTGCTGCCCATCATCCAGTACAAGTATATTGCCATCAGTTAAAACACCATCAATATCAAAAACAAAAAGCTTAATGGGTTTAAAATCTGAAAGCATATTCATGAATTTTTTATTTTTGATTATCCCGCCATTCGTAAACCCAACTGCTTTGTATCATTTCCAGGTGCCCTTCATTGCTATCTTCCGGCTTGCCTTCAAAATGCGGAAGGGAAAGTACCCACTTATGCAGGTCAGTAAAACGAATACGGTAAATTTTGCCCTCGCCAAATTCATCTCCAAATTTTTCATATAATTTTTGGGCGATATCCTCATAATCATTCCAATGAATGGGGGGTTCATAACTCATAAATATAATCAATTTTTAGTATAAGTGAAAGATTTTTTAATATCCCTATATGCATTAGCACTATTTAATTATTCGCCCAAAAACTGGGTTTGGTCCGGTAATCTTACAATGATTTCGCCGGAACCTTTTTGCAAAACACATTGGCATCCTAAACGGGAATTCAACCGGGGATTGATGGCCCTGTCAATAAAATCTTCTTCTGCATCACTCAGTTCTTCCAGGTGATCTTCACCTTGCTCTACGTATAAATGGCAGGTACTACAGGCACATACACCACCGCAATTATGATGCAAATCAATATCATTTACCAGGGCAACTTCTAAAATAGATTGGCCATCTTCTACATTATTAATTGTTATAGGTTCTATCCCTTTCTGTTCAAACTTAAAGGTAATCGTGTACATAAGTGCAAATTTCGGTTTGCATTCTCAATGGAGATTACTATTTGCGAAAAATATTAAGCAATAATTATTAAAACAATAGTTTATTTTGCAATATCTCCTTGAAAACATCTTCTTATACCATTTAAAAATATATCCTGTATGAAGTTTCACCATATTTTAATAATCTTGTTTTATTTTTTTACCATCAATACAAGTTGTAAAAGTAAAAATAGCAAACTGGCAGCTCAAAATGATAGCATTAAGCTTCATGCCCCGGTAGTAGATACCATGGATAAGGCCCGGCAATTAAAAGCGCCCGTGATTAATATAGAAGATACCGTTACAGCAAAACAATATATTATTTATACCAAAGACAGTGCGGCTAATATTGCAGGGGTGAGTAAGAAAATCGCAACTAGTTTATCTGGCTTAAGTAGTTTTTTAAAAACAAATAAAATGAAAGCGGTTGGCCCGCCCATGGCCTGGTATAAAACAAATAAAGCCCCATATTTTTTTGAGATAGGGTTACCTGTGGCAAAGAAACCAGCCAAACTAATGAAAGCTTTTTTTGTAAAAGAAATAGGAGCCGATAGCGCCCTGGTTGCTCATTTTTTTGGGCCCTACGAAATTACGGGTGTCGCTTATGATGCATTAAAGGAAAGGTTAGTTTCACAAAACAGGAAAGCTGTATCGGCACCCTATGAGATTTATGTGAGTGACCCGATAGATGAAAAAGGGAATTTAAAAAATCCCTATAAGGTACAAACCGATATTGTGATGCCTTATAAGAAAATAAAATAATTCTTATGGGTTCATGATACTATCTGTAATACGCAAATAGGTAGTGCGTAATTTAGGATAAGGATTTAATAAACGTAGATGCTTATCGAGTGTTTGAATATCTTTTCTTATAGCCGGGCCTGTTTGAACATCAGCAGGAGAAAATAAAGTGGCCCGTTGTGCAGTTTCCAGGATCAGGGGATGTAACATGGCAAAATCTACTCCCTCATCGTTACAGAATTGCTCTGCTATTTTATACATATAATTTGTAAAATTACTTGATATTACGGCTGCCAGGTGCAGTTTACTCCGTTCATCATCATTTGCCCGCTTCACATGGGGAGAAAGTGTTTTGGCAAACTCATCAATAAATTTATACATTTCATCTGTTGATCCATCTACTAAAAAAGGAATCTCCGGAATCGTTGTCATTTCTTTCCGTAAGGTTTGTAAAGGATAAAGCACGCCATATACATCGGCATACTTTTTTAAAATTTCTATTGATACAGAACCTGAAGTATGCACTACGGGTTTATTCCAGCTTTTTACATTGGCATATATATTATCCAGGCCTGAATCTGATACGGATAATATTACCAGGTCGCAATCAGGCACTATCGGTTGCTTGCAATGAGAATAAGTGCATTTTAATTCTTCGGCAAGAATGCCTGCATTTTCAATATGTGGGCTAATAACATGGGTAACGGTATGGCCATTTTTTATGATAAGCCTGCCTAGTACCGTGGCTACGTTTCCGGAGCCAATCAATACAATCTTCATAAGCAATAACTTTGGAACATGAAAATACAAAAAAATATCATTTATAAGTACATTCGAACAAAACTCTATTTTTTAGACGCATTCGGCAGCCAATATAGCGGTGCTTATGCATTTAAATTATTTTGTACACCCTATACCCGTTATCAAGGTAAGGGTACTGATATATTTAATAAAGGGGAACAACTGCAGTTTCAATTAGAAAAATGTAAAATTTCTGGTTGCCGGATCAATTTGAACCAATCAAAAAAAGCCTTGATTCTTCATGGGTTTTCATCCAGCTATCATAAGTTTTCTAATTATGCCGAAGCGCTCGTGAAGAAAGGCTACCAGGTATTGGCATTTGAAGCGCCTGCTCATGGAAAAAGCGAAGGAAAAAGAGTAAATGCTCTTGATTATAGTAAAATGATAAAAAAAATTATTGAACTATATGGGCCCATTGATACTTATATAGCTCATTCATTTGGCGGGTTGGCGGTATGTCTTGCTTTAGAGGAAACCCCTACCCCAATGAATGATACAAAACTTGTATTAATAGCCCCAGCCACTGAAACCACTAGCGCCATAGAAGGCGCTTTCAATATTTTAAAATTACCACAGCAAAAATTTAAAGATGCCTTACGGGAAACAATTTTAAGAAAAAGCGGGAAACCGGCTCAATGGTATTCAGTAAGAAGGGCTTTAAAGCATATTCAGGCACAAGTAATATGGGTACACGACCAGGACGATTTTATTACCCCATACCGGGATGCACAAAAAATTTTGGAAGACCATCTACCCCATGTTCATTTAATAACAACAAAGGGGCTTGGACATCAAAAGATTTATAAAGATAAAGACGTACAAAACCTGGTGATGGAATACCTTTAACAACTCATGATTTTACTTATTGCGGCCAGTTCATTAATTTGGGTGGTTAAACCAAATAAAAAGGCCATAAAGCAATAAAAAGGCAATGAAAATTTTGATTTTTTAATTTTAAACTAATATTGCAGAAATCTTATTATGTTTTTTGGGCCTTCTTTCACAAGGATAAAGAATAAAATAAGGAGAGAATAATATACGGATTATGGCAAAAAATTTATTGATAGTTGAAAGTCCTGCTAAAGCAAAAACCATCGGCGCAATCCTCGGGAAAGACTTCGAAGTAAAAAGTTGTTTTGGCCATATCAGGGATTTGGAGAAAAATGACATGGGCATAAATATTGAAAATAATTTTGCCCCAACCTATATTGTACCCCCCGAAAAACAAAAAGTAGTACAGGAACTAAAATCACTTGCTAAAAAAGCAGATGAAGTATGGCTGGCATCGGATGAAGACAGGGAAGGAGAAAGTATTAGCTGGCATTTGGCAGAAGTATTAAAGCTAAACCCCGCCACTACCAAAAGGATCGTTTTTCATGAAATCACTAAACCCGCCATACAAAAAGCGGTGCAAAACCCACGTACAATTGATATGAACCTGGTAGATGCACAACAGGCACGCAGGGTGGTAGATCGTATTGTGGGCTTTGAATTAAGCCCGGTATTGTGGCGTAAAATTGGTATGCAGGGTGGCTTGAGTGCAGGAAGGGTACAAAGTGTAGCCGTAAAACTGATCGTAGAAAAAGAAAGGGAAATAAATGCCTTTACCGCTACCAGTAGTTTTAAAATAGAAGGCTTGTTTACTGCTACCGATTTAAACCATAAAGAAGTTTCTTTTAAAGCAGAAGGTGAAAAATACAACCAGGAAACAGATGCAGAAAAGTTTTTACAATCTTGTATCGGTGCTACTTATTCAGTAAGGGATATCCAGGTGAAACCAGGTAAACGTAGCCCTGCCGCTCCTTTTACCACCAGTACACTCCAGCAGGAAGCCAGCCGTAAATTAGGATACGGTGTAAGCAAAACCATGCTTCTGGCACAAAAATTATACGAGAGTGGAAAGATCACTTATATGCGTACAGATAGTGTAAACCTAAGCGATACTGCAATGCTGGCAATAAAACAGGAAATTGTAAAAAGCTATGGCAACCAGTATGTAAAAGAACGCCGTTACAAAAATAAAAATGAAAGCGCCCAGGAAGCACATGAAGCCATCCGGCCTACTTATATAAATGATCACCACATTGACGACCCGGAACTGGGCCGCTTATACGAACTTATTTGGAAGCGCACCATTGCTTCGCAGATGAGCGATGCAGAGTTTGAAAAAACTATTGCGAAAATTCAAATTCATGCAGTACAGGGGCAACCCGGCGACCTTACTGCTACCGGGGAAGTATTAAAATTTGATGGCTTCTTAAAAGTATATTTAGAAAGTACCGATGATGAAGAAACCGGCGAAGAACAAGAAAGCCGCTTGCCCGATTTAAAACCTGGCCAAACACTTGGTTTTATACAATTGATGGCTACCGAGAAATTTACCCGCCCCGGCGCCCGTTATACAGAAGCATCCTTAGTAAAAAAATTAGAAGAATTAGGCATTGGAAGGCCCAGCACTTACGCTCCTACCATTTCTACCATCATAAAAAGAAATTATGTAGTAAAAAAAGATAAGGAAGCAATACAAAGAAAATACAGGGTGTTAATGCTAAAAAAAGAAAGCATACAAAAAACTACGGAAACAGAAAATACAGGCGCTGAGAAATCAAAACTTTTTCCAACCGACCTGGGGCTGGTAGTAACTGATTTTCTGAACCAGCATTTCACCAATGTGATGGATTATTCCTTTACTGCAGAAATAGAAAAAGATTTTGATGAGATTGCCGATGGCAAAATGAAATGGAATAAGATGGTGGGTGATTTTTATGGTCCTTTTCATACTGGTGTAGAACATACATTAGAAACAGCAGAACGTGCAGTTGGTGAACGCTCGCTTGGCAATGCAGAGGGAAAACCGGTGATAGCACGGATGGGGCGCTATGGCCCAATGGTACAAATCGGACAACAATCCGATGAAGAAAAACCTAAATATGCCCGTTTAAAAGCCGGCCAAAGTATTGAAACAATTAGCTTAGACGAGGCTATGGAATTATTTAAACTTCCTTTACAATTAGGCGAATACCAGGATCAGGAAGTGTCAGTAAACATCGGCCGCTTTGGCCCCTATGTAAAATGGGGCGAACAATTTATTTCTATTCCAAAAGCTGAGGAGCCTACCGAAGTAGATCTGCAAAGAGCAATTGAAATTATTGAAGCAAAACAGGTTGAAGATGCACCCATTGGTTATTATGATGAAAAACCCATTACAAAAGGCAAAGGCAGGTTTGGCCCTTTTATAAAATGGAATGATATGTTTATAAATATTCCACGAGCCTATAATTTCGATAACCTTTCTCAAAAGGATTGTGATGAGTTGATAGCAAAAAAAATTGAAAAGGAAGCCAACCGGTATATTCAACAATGGCCCGAAGAAAAACTTGCCATTGAAAACGGCAGATGGGGCCCATTCATTAGGCTGGGAAAGAAAATGTATAAGATTACTCAAAGTAAAGAAGGAAAAAAATATACATCCGAAGAGCTGGCAGCAATATCAGTAGAAGAAATTAAAAAAATGGTATTGGCACAAGACCCTAAAGCATTTGATAAAAAGACCCCCAAAAAAGCTAGCCCAAAGAAGAAAACAGCAACAAAAAAATCTGCTTCAAAAAAGACAGCTTCAAAAAAGACAGCTTCAAAAAAGAAAGTATCTAAAAAGTAATCATATTCATAAAAACAATAAATCCCCTGTACTTAACTTACGGGGATTTATTTTTTATAACAAATGCAGTTTACGCAATTACTTTTGCAACGGCCGTGCGACTGTATAAATAATAAGAACCGAATAGTACAGCACAAAAAAGAACTGTAGCAGCCATTGTGTTTTTTATAAAGGGGATACCGGCAATCATGCATTGCTTAAAGCCGGCCCAATTACGGGCATACATTCCATAACTGTCAAATAACCAAACTGAGGCATTGCTTATTAAATAAAATAAAAGCGATGAACCAATGGCAAATCCCAGCACTCGGAAAATTGATATTTTCTTAATTGCTGAGCCGCCTAATACAATAATTGCCAGGATGCCATAACCTATTAATTGTCCCCAACCCCAAAACCCAATATCGATACCTGAGATTTGAAAACCAATATCGGAAATAAACATGGCAAATAATGGCAATGCCAGGGCATATTTTTTATCTTTTATTACAGCACCTGCAAATAAAGCCATCGCTATTACCGGGCTAAAGTTGGCCGGGTAAATTACCAACCGTAGCAAAGCGGCAAGAAATATCATGATAGCGGCTATCCAAAAAAGAGAAATATATTTTTTCATCATCATCTTAGTTTCAGCAAAAATAAGCAATAATTTAGTTTGAGCCTTCCTGCCATATTTTAAGCTTTATATTTTTCCGATACCGTAACTTTAAATATATGGCAAAACATAACCATACCGGCAAATTAGGCGAGACCCTTGCAGTGGATTATTTTTTAAACCAGGGCTACCTTATTTTGCATAAAAACTGGCGGGCAGGCCATTGGGAAGTTGATCTCATTGCCCAAAAAGACAAAGTACTCCATTTTATAGAAGTGAAATGCAGGCGTAGTTTGCGTTTTGGCCATCCCGAAGAATCGGTAAGCAAAAAAAAGATCATCAATCTGATGAATGCCGCAGAAGCATATTGCCAGATAAACCCCAGCCCGGTCCGCATGCAATTTGATGTATTGGCGATTACCTTACTCGATCAAAACAAGCCTGATTTTTTTTTAATAGAAGATGTATATGTTTAATTAAACCTGTGGCAAGCGTGCCATCATTTTTTCTACCATGCTATAAGTAGCAGGGCAATAATCAATATTTTGTTTATGCACATGGGCGTATTCTTTCCAGCGCTTTTTAGAAAGATGTGGAAAACCGGCGCAATCGGCAGGGCGAATGGCATAAATGCTGCACTTATTATCTTTTAAATTCAGGAACTGGCAAGGCTGTTGTTTATTCACCCAATCTTTGTTTTTATCTTTTTCCAGCCATTGTTTTCTAAACTCTTCCGGAGTTTGATTAAAATGAGCGGAGATCCTTTTTAAATCTTGATCGGTAAAAGTGGGCGTCATTTTTTTACAGCAATTGGCACAGCTTAAACAATCTACTTCCTGCCAAACTTCTTTTTCAATTTCTGGAGTAAGTTTATCAATGCCCCTTATCGTTATTTTTTCTGTTTTATTTAAAAAACTACGAAATGATTTTCTATGATACGATAGTTTACGTTTAAACGATCTTAAGTTTGTGGACTGCATACTTGGGTTAATATTAAAAAACTGCCCACGAAATTAATACATTCAATTTCAAATCCTGAGAATCTTTTGAATAAACGCCCAATTTTTAAAACTTGGTAAAGTTCTTGTTTCATATAGGATAAACACCTGTATAAAAATGTTTAAATATATCCTGGCTATTCTCCTGGTGGCCTTTGTTATAAGTTGCAGTAAAAAAACAGTTCCTGTAAAAACCGAAGAACCGGCAAAGCCCGTAGTGGTAAAGCCAATCAAAACACCGGTTCCAAAAGTAATTGCGGTAAATGATAGCGCTGCCAAAAAATCAACAGAGGGCCGATTATATTATGACCTTGAAGGTAAACGATATTGGAAAAACAATAAAGATGGAAAATACTATTTGTATTATAAAGGTATGTTTGAAAATAAAAATTTTCAGTAAATCAATGGTATTTTAATAACCCAGTATCTTAAGCATACTTTGTGCCGTTTGTTGTTTTGCATATAGCCAATCGGTAAGCTTACCATTTTTATCGTAACTCACTATTACATGTTTTGGAGAGGGGATAAGGCAATGCTTAATACCCCCATATCCACTTATTTGATCCTGGTAGGCGCCGGTATGGAAGAAGCCGACATACAACGGTTCTTTATTACTTTCCTCTGCACCGTCTGTGTTTTTTATTTTAGGTAAAAACACTTCATTGATGTGTTCTTCAGAATCGTAATAATCATGACCATCGCAGGTAATGCCACCCAGTACTACCCGCTGGTAATCATTCGCCCATTTATTGATGGGTAACATCAGGAACTTTTCACCAATACCCCAAGTATCGGGCAAGGTGGTGATAAAGGAAGAATCAATCATATACCAGGTTTCCCTGTCATTTTGCATTTTTTCGCCAATCACACTATATAGATGGGCCATACTCTCCCCTACCGTAAAGCTT
Source organism: Niastella sp. (assembly GCA_016710595.1). Lineage (GTDB taxonomy): Bacteria > Bacteroidota > Bacteroidia > Chitinophagales > Chitinophagaceae > Ferruginibacter. Next base: position 61,558 of record JADJVM010000007.1, on the reverse strand, counting down.
CCAAACTCTGTAAAAATATGTGGCATGGGAACTTTGGCTTTGCGGCAAGCTTTTTTAATGTTGCTTACAATTTCATTCACCATAAACTGGTAATCGTAATTAAATGCCAGGGAATGTTTGATAGGAAATCCACCACCAATATTTATGGAATCTAACTCTGGGCAAATTTTCTTTAACTGGCAATACAGGTTGATACTTTTTTGTAACTCTGACCAATAGTAGAGATCATCCTTAATGCCTTTATTTAAAAAGATGTGCAGCATTTTAAGCTGAAATTTATCTTCATTGCCTTCAATTTCATCTACATAATATTCCAGTACATCTTTAGCCTTAATGCCCAGCCTGGAAGTATAAAAAGGAAAAGAAGGTTCTTCTTCTGCAGCAATACGGATGCCCAGTTTAAATGGTTCTTTAGTCCTAATACTGCGTTTGTACATGGCAAGCTCTTCCTTATTATCCAGTATGGGTATCACATTCTTGAACCCGGTATTAATAAGCCTGGCAATACGGCTGGTATAATTTTTTTGTTTAAATCCGTTACAAATAATATAAGTTTCCTTATTTATTTTACGCCGTTTGTAAAGTGCATTAATGATCTCAATATCGTAAGCATAAGAAGTTTCCAGGTGTATGTCATTTTTTAATGCTTCTTCTAATACAAAACTAAAATGAGAACTTTTGGTACAATAGCAATAATGATAATCTCCTTCGTATTTATGCTTTTTGATAGCCGTAGCAAACATGCGTTTCGCTTTTTGTATTTGCATGCTTATTTTAGGCAGGTACGATAGTTTTAATGGGGTGCCATATTTATCAATCAATGCTTTTAAATCAAGGTTATTATATTGCAGATATTCATCTTTTACTTTAAAATCTTCCTGCGGAAAATTAAATGTCTGCTGTACAAGATCGTTGTATGTATTATTCATGCCTGCTTACCTGTGTAATGATGAACTAAAAATTTGTGGAAGCAAATATATCATTTAAAATAAAAAACCGCCTTGAAAATCAAAGCGGTTTATTTCAGTTGGTTTGGGTAAATCTATTTTACTGAATCAACCAGGCTTTTAAAGGCTTCGGGTTCATTCATTGCAAGATCGGCCAAAACCTTACGGTTAAGGCTAATATTCTTACTATTTAGTTTATGGATAAACTCGCTATATGTTAGCCCTTCTGCCCTTACAGCAGCATTGATACGGGCTATCCACAATGTACGATAATCTCTTTTTTTGATTTTGCGGCCAACATAACTATAGGTTAAGCCTTTTTCCATTACATTTTTAGCAACGGTATATACATTTTTACGCTTGCCATAATATCCTTTGGCTGCTTTTAATATTCTTTTGCGGCGAGCCCTGCTGGCTACTGCATTTACTGAACGTGGCATATCTTAATATTTTTAAAGTTAGAGTTGTGCTTTTGTGGATTATTTCATCCCCAATAAACGTTTTACAAAATGAAGATTCGCATCCGAAACTACACCGGCTTTACGCATGTGGCGTTTACGTTTTGTAGATTTTTTGGTGAGAATGTGGCGTTTAAAAGCTTTTTGGAAAGTGATTTTACCTCCACCTGTAACTTTAAAGCGCTTCTTGGCGCTACTGTTGGTTTTAACCTTTGGCATTATATAACTTGTTATCGTTACTCCCTACTGGCGCCCCGAACAGACGGGAACTTTTTGGGCCTTGTGGGAAATGATACAAAAAGAATATTTTTCTTTTCGGGTCGCAAAGGTAAGAGATTATCCTGTATTTATTCTATAATTATTAAAAAAATATTCATTTTTTTTACTTGCCCCCAATCATTTTCACAATGATGATAAATTATCTAAAACAGTGAACCCCTGTAAGTTATATTTTCTTATGGCATCAGCTAAAATCTCTTTACGTATTACCAGCAGTAATTTTCCATTGCCGGCATTCATTTTATACTTCTCAATAATTGAGGAGATAACCGGTTCCAACCCGGCGTTTTGATACACTTCCAGCTTGCCTACTTCATCAATTATTAACCAGCCGTTGTAGCCGGAAGCATCAATCAAAATTTTTTGAGCCTGCTGCAAAACATCAGCCGAAAAAACGTATCGCCCAATGAGTATTTTATCGCCGGGATAATCATTATCTACTTGCAGCAATCTGTATTCGTTGCTGGCAATATCATATAATATTCTTCTCCCTTCCACATCTGGCGTAAGGATGCCTGCTACCTGCGCATTATTTTTTACCCATTGCTGAAGCCCGGTAGTTTTACCCGTTCTTACCGGCCTGCTAAAAATGTAAATGGGCGAATGTGAAAGATATAGGGTTAATATCAGCATGTTCTGGATAAACAAAAATACCCTGGTAACCGGGCTCTTGTTTGCAGTCATTTGCCAGGCGGGTAATATATATTTTTTTAATCCTTCCATCTGTACTAAAAGATTTTTTACCTGTTCCTTATTTTGGTTAGAAGTTTTGTTTAATCCCTTTTTGAAAATAAACAAAACCACTGGCCTTAAAACAAAAAATAACAATAACAACATAACCGAAGCCCTTACAACAAAATAAAATATTGTGGTGGCTGTGCTTTCTCCGGGTTTCATAAAAAGGATAACGGCAATTACAAAAAACAGGATCAATATTAAAAAAACAAAATGCATTCTTTTGGGTCTCTTAAATGCAGGCCTATTTTTAAATGGTTTAAGATTTTGGTATGCAGCAATTACAACCTCTTTTCTCAGATTTAATTTTCCGGGCAGGCTTACCCCCCATGCACCCAGGAATATTCCCCACAAGGCATGAAATAAAACATAGGTCACAATAATATACCAGCTAAAATTTGCTGACATGTTAAAATCCTTCATCAATGTATCAAAGAAAGTATTTACCGCATCCCATAGAGAACTACCAAATACTATCGTTAATACCAATATTTTTTGCATTGCACTTTCGGCCATCGCAAAGAAACCAAGTAATACCGCAGCCAACCAGGGTTTGGGAACCAGGAAAAAAAAGAGTGCACCCGAAAAACCCTGGAAACCTACTGCAATGTATGCTGTGATAGGAGCGTGAGGGCTCACCATCCCTTTTATCAATAACACCAAAATGGTGCTTTTAATAATTTGTTTTGAAGGCTCTGTACTAAAACTTGCCAACAAGATGATGATTAAAATGGCAAAACCTCCAACCAAAAAACCGGTTAATGGAATTCGCAATGCAAATAAAAAGCCGCCCAATCCCGATTCTACCAGGCCCCATAAAGCAGTAAGGCTTAGTATTGCTTTTTGATTTTGTACTTTAGCAAGGTTTGACATAAGGCCCAAAATTAAATTAAAAATTACGCAACCCTTACCCCGTAATTTAGCTGCTGATTGTATGCTTCAGAGTCAATCAGCATTAATGTGTAAATTATACATATAATTAGTTAAACCAGAATGATAGTATTATTTTTGCGCCATGCATATTGTGAAGATCATACAAGAATCAGTCATAAACGTATTAGAAAAATTATACCATCAACCTTTTCATGCAACTGATTTTCAAATTAACCAAACCAAGGCTGAATTTGAAGGTGATTATACCGTAGTTCTATTCTCATTATTAAAAAAAACAAAACTGGCACCTGCCAAATTGGGAGAAGATATAGGACAGGCCTTACTGGTTAGTCAACCTCAAATTTATGCTTCCTGCAATATCATAAACGGTTTTTTAAATTTTACAATTGCCGATGAATTTTGGCTGGATTATTTAACCAAAAATAGTTCAATAGCAAAACCCGGCAAGCAGGAAGCCAATGGTAAAAAAGTGATGGTAGAGTATGCTTCACCCAATACCAATAAGCCCCTTCATTTAGGTCATTTGCGCAATATTTTTTTAGGATGGAGCATCGCAGAGATTTTAAAATACAGTGGGTACCAGGTTTTGAAAGGTTGTATTGTAAATGACCGGGGGATCCATATCTGCAAGAGTATGATTGCCTGGCAAAAATTTGCAAATGGCGCTACCCCACAAAGTACCGGTATAAAAGGAGATCATTTTGTGGGTGAATACTATGTAAAATTTAATGATGAATATAAAAAGCAAGTGAACGAAGGCCTTGCCAAAGGGTTAGATAAAGAAACAGCAGAAAAAAATGCACCTATTTTGTTAGAAGCACAGGATATGTTGCTACAATGGGAAGCCGGTGACACTGAAGTGAAAACACTTTGGAACAAAATGAATGGCTGGGTGTACGAAGGTTTTGATGTAACCTATAAAAAATTAGGCAGCGATTTTGATCGTATGTATTATGAAAGCAATACCTACCTGCTGGGAAAAGAAATTGTGCAACAAGGAATTAATAAAAATGTTTTTTTTAAAAAAGAAGATGGTAGTGTGTGGATTGATTTGGAAAAGGAGGGACTGGGGGAAAAATTAGTTTTACGAAAAGATGGCACTTCGGTTTATATTACACAGGATATTGGCCTGGCCCAACAGCGCTACGACGAAGAAAAAATTGACCGTTGCATTTATGTAATTGGTGATGAGCAAAACTATCACATGAAAGTGTTGCAAGAAATTGCAAAACACATGGGCTTGCCGTATGCCGATGACATTTATCATTTAAGTTATGGCATGGTAGAGTTACCCGGTGGCAGAATGAAAAGCCGGGAAGGTACAGTAGTAGATGCGGATGATATCATTGATGAAATGGAAAATGTAGCACGTACTAAAACCGAAGAACTGGGTAAGGTAAAAGATTTTACAACCGCAGAACTGGAAAACCTGTATCATATCATAGGAGTAGGTGCCTTAAAATTTTTTTTATTACGGGTAGACCCAAAAAAGAAAATGATCTTTAACCCCGAAGAAAGTATAGACTTTCATGGTTTTACAGGGCCGTTCATCCAGTTTAATCATGCCCGGATAAAATCTATTTTACGAAAAAATGAAATAGATGAAACTGTAAAGCCATCCGGGAGTTTTTTACCACTCGAAAAAGAATTGGTAGTATTGCTCGAAAGATTTGGTACCACGGTAGCACAGGCTAACGAGGAAATGAACCCCGCTGCCCTGGCGATTTATATTTATCAACTATCAAAAACATTCAGCTCATTTTATAATGAACATTCCATTGCTTGTGCAGAAACAACAGAGAAAAAGCAATTGCGGTTAATGCTAAGCCGGGCAACCGCCAATACCATTAAAGCAGGAATGAACTTATTGGGTATTGACGTACCCGAAAGAATGTAATTAAAAAAAGAAGCAGATAAAAAATCAACACATGACACCCAAAGTTTCCAAAATAGGCGTATTATGCAGCGGGGGCGATAGCCCGGGTATGAATGCAGGTATCCGGGCAGTAGTGCGTACCGGCCTGTATTATGGTTTAGAAGTATTTGGAATTATGAGAGGCTACACCGGTATGATAGAAGATGATATTTTTCAAATGGATAACCGCAGTGTTGCCAATATTATACAACGGGGAGGTACTATTTTAAAAACTGCCCGTTCAGCAGAATTCATGACTTACGAGGGCCGTAAAAAAGCATACGATAACCTAAAGAAAAGAGGGATCAATGGGTTGGTAATATTGGGTGGCGATGGCAGCTTTCGTGGGGCACAGGCATTTAGCAATGATTTTGATATACCCTGTATTGGCCTTCCCGGCACTATTGACCGTGATATAGCCGGTACAGATTTCACCATTGGCTTTGATACTGCTGTAAACACTGCCGTAGAAGCCATAGATAAAATAAGAGATACAGCCGATGCACACGACCGCTTATTCATCATAGAAGTGATGGGTAGGGATGCCGGCTATATTGCTTTACACAGTGGCATTTCTACCGGCGCCGAAAATATACTGATCCCCGAAAGAAAAACAGATATTGAAAACCTGGTAGCTTCTCTCCAGGAAAAAGAAAGAAGAAAAAAATTAGTAAACTTAATTATTGTTGCCGAGGGCGAAAAAGGAGGAGCTGAATATATTGAACAAGTAATAAAAGAAAGAATCCCCGGGTTAGATACCCGTGTTTGCATATTGGGCCATATACAAAGAGGCGGCGCTCCTACTTGTATGGATAGGGTAATGGCAAGCCGAATGGGATATCATGCTATAGAATGCCTTATGGAAGGGCGGCATAATGTATTTGTAGGCGTACTCCAAAACAGGATGAATTATACTCCCCTATCCGAGGCCGTAAAGAAGAAACAACGCATTAGTGAAGAATGGATGAAAATTGTAAGGATCCTATCTTCTTAGTGGTAATGAATTATTAAAAAACATGATGAAGAAAATAAAAGATATAAGCAAATACACGCATTTGCACATGGATAATGAAGCCGCAAAAGCTCATGCCATTAAAAGAACAAAAATAGTAGCCACTGTGGGGCCAAGTTGCAATACGTATGAAATGCTCTTAAAACTGGTAAAAGCAGGAGCCAATGTATTTAGGTTAAACTTCTCTCATGGAAACTATGAAGAAAAAGTTGAAATCATAAAACAAATTCGCAGGATCATTGAAGAAGAGCCATATAACATAGCGATATTGGCAGATCTGCAAGGCCCTAAATTAAGAGTGGGCGAACTGGAAAATGGAAGCCTGCTGCTAAAGCCCGGCGATGAATTAATTTTTTCTTCAGTAAAGCAAATAGGTACCCATGAAAAAATTTATGTATCATATCCAAACCTTTGTAAAGATATATCACCTGGCGAAAGAATATTTTTAGATGATGGTAAAATGGAAGTACAGGTACAAAAGATCTTAAATGACCATGAAATAAAGATCAGCGTAACCCTGGGTGGTACCTTATTACCCAAAAAAGGAGTGAACCTTCCCGATACCACACTTTCGATGCCTTCGCTCACAGAAAAAGATTTGGCTGACCTGGATTTTATCCTCGATCAAAAATTAGATTGGGTGGCTCTTTCATTTGTACGCCGTTCCATTGATATTGCTGAATTAAAAGAGATTATTAGAAAGCGGAATGGCAAAACGAAAGTAATCGCTAAAATTGAAATGCCTGAAGCCATTAAGAACCTTAGGGATATTATTTTAGCAAGTGATGCTGTGATGATAGCCCGGGGTGACCTGGGGGTAGAAATACCGGTAGAACATGTACCTGTAGTACAAAAAGATATTATCAGGAAATGTATGCGTCGTGCCAAGCCTGTAATTGTGGCAACCCAAATGATGGAAAGCATGATGGATCGTACCAAGCCAAACCGAAGTGAAGTAACAGATGTAGCCACAGCCGTTCTGGAAGGTGCAGATGCGGTAATGCTAAGCGCCGAAACCGCTACCGGGTCTTATCCTGAATTAGTAGTAGAAACCATGAGCAAGATTATTCAGCACATGGAAAGCACCGTATATGAATATAACCGGGATGATATTTTGGCGCCACAACCCCACTCGCCCTCTTACCTGAGTGATGCCATTTGCTACAGTGCCTGCAAAATAGCACAAGATGCAAATGCAGATGCTTTAATTGGAATGACCCAAAGTGGTTATACCGGTTTTATGCTTAGCAGCTACCGCCCAAAATCGAAATTGTTTGTTTTTAGTAAAGAAAGGACACTCATCAACCAACTGGCACTAAGCTGGGGGGTACGGGCATTTTATTATGCAGAAGAAGAAAGTTTTGATGACATTATTTTTGACCAGATAGAAATTTTAAAAGAAAGGGGTTTTATAAAAAAAGGAGATGTAGCAGTGAGTACAGGCAGCACTCCAGTTGCATTACATTTAAACACCAATACCATTAAAATTACCAGGGTAGAATAAAAAAAACTTACATACAATAAAAAAGTCTCCATAAAGGAGACTTCTTTTTTAAAACAGTTGATGTTAATATAAACAATCCTGGTTTTTCACGGAGAAATATCAGTTAAGCGGCATTTAATAATTTAGACCGCTTAATATAATTTGGTTGGTTACTATAAATAAAAAAACAACTTCCGTTTTTAATTTTGCTGATGATGGGTTTATTCAATTCTTTACTTACGGCCGGGCATCCCCAGCTCCTGCCCAGGCAACCATTGGCACGGATATAACCATCACTCACATAATCTGCACTATGCATTACGATGGCCCGATCCATCGCAAGGTCGTTAATCCCTTTTTCAATACCATCTAATTTCATACTATAGCCATGTTTTCCATCATAGGTTCCTGAAGTAATATAAAAACCAGCGCTGCTTTTCAGGCTCTCCGGCCGGTTAGAGAAATCAACAGCCATTTCTTTACCTGAATTAGCGCCATGTGCCACATACGTATTATACAATAGTTTCAGGCTTTTTACATCAATCACAAATAACCGTTTTTGATAAGATGGTTTTGAAAAATCAGCAATTGTAATAACATTAGGATTGGCTAATTCTCCCTTACTTTTTAAAATATTATAACCTTTCAACGCATAATCAAATGCCTGGCGGGACAACCCTTTCACATCTAAACGAAGGCTATCATACGCAAATGAGAGTGCATTTACATGAGAAACCGGCGCAGTAATTCTTTGCTGTACCAGCGGCATTGTTAATTTGAGTTCATTACTCTTTGCAAAAGCAAATGGCAAATGAACCATTAAAAAAAGTACAATAAAAAATAAGAAATAAATACGCTTGAGCTTGAACATGGGCAAATACTTAAAGTGTTATTCTATAACACATTAACGTTAAAAAATAAATTTAAGTATAGATATCCTTATGTGCGTAAATTAAAAAAATGTAATTGCTTGAAAGTAAATGACTCTGCAAAGTTATATTGAATTGACTTTTTTAAATCTGTTAAAACTGTTAAGATATGTATAAAAATAATAATGTTGGTTATCAACTAAATACTCTTGATTATTTTTCACCTTATTACTTAACCTCTTCTAAAAAATTTTGATTTTGTTTACGAATAATTTCTTACTTTGCTTACGAAATACATCGTAATCATTATGAAAAATAAAATTAGCAAACCCACAGAAAGTGAATTAGAAATACTTGCTGTGCTTTGGAAAGAAGGGAAAGCCTCGGTGCGTACCGTTCATGAAGAATTAAGCAAAACAAAAGATTGTGGCTACACAACTACTTTAAAACTCATGCAAATCATGTTCGAGAAGAAATTAGTAACACGGGATAGTAGCAGTAAGATCCATATTTATGAAGCTGCTGTGAACAAAGAAAAAACACAAAAATTATTTGTAAATAAAATGATACAAAATCTTTTCTCAGGATCATCTTCTCAAATGATTTTACAAACATTGGGAAACCATACTGCCAGCAAGCAGGAACTGGGAGAAATAGAAGCTTATATTGCAAAATTAAAAGCCGGGCATTAAAATTTTATATGGAAATAATTTCTTATAGTTTAATCGCAATGTTACTGCACAGTATTTGGCAGGCAGCATTGTTCTATTTTATTTATAGGATTGCTATTTATGCATTACAAATTAAAGATCCCTATGTTAGGAGAAATGGGCTACTCCTGGCCTTCCCTTTTCTATTTATTTGTTCGCTCCTAACTTTTTTATATTATACATTCAATGTAAGTTTCACAACTTTTGGCAATGGTAATGATATTGAATATTTATTACCGATAGATAAATCCACACTTATATCTTATTCTCCTTTCCTATTATCCTTTTATTGCTTATTCATTTTGATAAAAGGAAATAAAATTTTGTTTACATGGCGGAAATATAAAAGGAACGGCCGGGATTCATTGCAAAAAGCGCCAGCTGCCATGCGATTGTTTACAAAACAAGCCGTACATCTTTTTGGAATAAAGAAAAATGTACAAGTTTGGCTTTGTAACAAGGTAGTAATCCCCTGCACCATGGGGTTTTTAAAACCGGTTATTTTATTTCCTGCTGCATTGGCGGCAAGTTTAACCACCGATGAAATAGAAACAATTTTGTTGCACGAATTAGCCCATATCCGTCAAAAAGATTATTTACTTAATTGGTTAATTTTATTTGCAGAGACAATTTATTTTTTTAATCCTTTTATTTATATCATAAGCAGACAGGCAAAATTAGAGAGAGAGAAAAGCTGCGATTTACAGGTTTTACATTTTGGATATAACCAGGTTACTTATGCCACGGCATTATTAAAAACGGCAAAGTTTAACCAACAGCATTTTAATTTTCAATTGGCAGCATCTTCTAACAAACCGTTTCTATTAAAAAGGATTCATTTTTTTACCGGGTACAATTATAGCAAACAAGGCAGGCGTAATTTTATATTTCCACTGGCTTTTTTATCTCTTACAGCAATCATAGCTTTATTACCGTTTACAAAAGCAACACATAGTACAAACGATTCTATGGTTAAAACAAAGATTATTTTTCCAAGTGCATTACATCATTCAGGTATGAATGAAGGAGAAGCAGAAGCCATTACCGTTAAAAACGTAGAAACAAATTTTAAAAATGTAAGCACTGATCAAATTAAAGATGCTAACTCCAGGCAATCAAAAGATATCGTTCAAACCCATACTATTAAGAATGATGAAGATGAGCCTACTTACAATCAATCGCTTTATATACCTGTTTCATTAACTGGCCATTCAAAAGATAGTGCCAGGGAAGTAGTTGTTCGGGAGCAAACGAGCGCAGGTATTACTATTACAAAATGCTATAAAGTAAGTTACAAGAATGATGAATGGAATTTAACGCTTTTATGGATTGCTACAGAGAAAATTAAAAATATAAAAGACTCACTCATAACAAACAGGGAACACACCCTTCCAATTATTGATAGCAATATAAACCGGGCATCTCAATCAAATAAACGGCCCATCGTTGATCTTGATTTATAAGATGCCTTAATAATTACCATTATTCAATAAATGTAAATAATGAATGTTTCGGGCGCCGTACTTTTTTTAATTTGATTGCCCAATCATTATCCTCATCACGATAACCTAAAGCCAGGATACAATCGCTTTTTAAACGCTTTTCACGCAAGCCCAGTAATTCATCTAACCGGTCAGCATCAAATCCTTCCATGGGTGTACTATCTACTTTTTCGATAGCTGCTGCCACTAAACCAAAACCCATTGCAATAGCAGATTGTCGGGAAGTATGCTGCATTTGTTCCTCCGCTGTTTGTTCTGAAAAACTTTTAATAATCCGTTTACGGGTAACATCCGTAACAGCACTATCAATATTGCGCTCCTGGTTATTCAATGAAAAAAAGTCGTTTATTCTTTGCTCTGTATAACCATCCCACACAGCAAATACCAATATATGGCTTGCCTGGCTTATTTGAGGCTGATTGAAAGCAATGGGCTGTATTTTATTTTTTAGCTCTGGATTGCTTATTATAAATACTTCAAACGGCTGAAGCCCGGATGAGGTAGGAGCCATACGGATCGCATCTAAAATCCTGTGTAATTTATCATTTGGGATGATAGTTCCGTTCATCCGCTTTACTGCATAGCGCCACTGAAGTGCTTCTGTTAAATTCATAATAAAATGATTGTTGCAAAATTACGTTCGAAAAGATTCGTTCCCAATTTACAATTTGCGATATTGGGAGAAAGTACTCTTACCAGTGCATGTAAAGAAAAAAGCTGCCTTTAGACAGCTTTCCAAAAATATCTGCAAAGTCCTTAACCTTTTTTCAACCACACTGCTTCAAAAGCAGGATAGCCTCTTTCATTATTTTGAGTAAGCGCTGTAAACCTGAGCTTATAATAATTTGAATCTCCATCTTTAATAATATAGTACCTGTCAGTTCTTACAAAAGGAAGTGTAGTAGGTCCGCCACCGGAGCGCCAATCGGCTCCTATTGCATTTTGCGCCGATGAAAAAATCAATCCATTAATATCGTCTGCAGAAAAATTTTCAAAAGATTTATCTGCCATCATTACCTTACAAGCACTCACATTTCTATTAATGAGAATAAAGTCCTGGTATAAATAAGGTACATCAGTCCCCATATAAGAAAGTACATTTGAAAAATAAGTCCATGCAAAATCCCATTTATCTTTTTCCGGTTCTACATTTAATAACCCATTATCAAAAGAAACATAATTAAAATAATAAGGATCTTGTTTTGGAATTTCTAAAGTATTATAATTGGTGGCGGCAATATCGGCATATTGCAAACTATATCCACCACTTGCATTTCTTAATATCCTTATTTTTTTCCATCCCCGTTCGGGGGCGGGGTTTCCTACGCCAGTACCACGGTTTATGATATACACTTTATTTTCTGATGCAGTAGCAGATACCGGGCTGATTGCAGTACGGGACAGGTTGCCGTCGGGATAATCAATATAAGGCAAAGCAGCAGGAGAAGGATTGGTAAGGCTGAATGAAACCGCTGAAGCAAAACCCAGGGTATCGTTTGCGGAAACCAGGCTCAAATCATTTTTATTAAGTTGCTTTGCCATCATTGCGGTAGATGAATTGAGGATGACATTAAATTCCGGGCCTGTATAAAACCCAAGATCCCAACTGGTACGCAATACCGGGTTTTGTCGATTCGCACTCAAGTCAATAAATACTTTATTTGGAAAATCCGGGCCTCCTCCATTTATAATGGCAGCAACATTTGTCGCAACAATTTCGCTAAAACTAAGTTCCAGATTTTTTACGGCACCAATTATTACGGGTGAGGATGAGCTGTAAATTTCTAAGTTGAGTTTCTCATCTCCTGTATAGAAAATACCTGGTTTCTTTTTAATGGTAAATTGAGTTTCATTGTTTCCAGCCGGGATGGTCACAGTAATTTTTCCTGCAGATACGGCAGGAGTAGAAGTATATGATTGATCGTATTGCAAGTGATCTTCAATTACATTTATAATAACCGGAACATCTATCGTAGTAGCTGAAGTAAGTTTCAGTTTTATGATAATACTATCTTCTGCAGCAGCAATTCCAAATGAATTGGCTTCAAAATTTACAAGAATATCTGGTGGCGCTAAATGATCATGTTTTCGACAATCCATCAATAAAATACTGCACAGCAGTATGAACATCCATCCTATTTTCATTTTATTTATCATCATTGTTTTCTATTTAATTTTTATTGTGCCCAGTTAAATATGAGCCCTGCAAAATATCCCCTTCCGGTAGCCTGGTACATTCCCTGGAATGAGGTATTAATACTGCTATTGGTAACTGAAGCATTACTATTTATGCTGGTTACATTAAACAAGTTCCGGATACCGATATTCATTTTTAAATTTCTGCACAGTTTTTTATTCACTGTGAAATCGGCCATACTAAATGCATCATATTTTGTTAGCACTAAATTTTGATCATTGTCAAATGCATATAATGGACGCTTTCCCGTAAATTTATAATAGAGGTTAATATCCAACGCTTGATTACTAAAGCTATAGCCCAAAGTAGTAGTAGCTTCAGGCGACCATAACATACGGGACAGATTCTTTTCAGTTTCAGCATATTCATTATTAAACCCGGTATAAGCAGCGCCAATACTAATGTTCCAGCTTTTAGTTGTAAAAGTCCCCAGCCAGTTTACCCCGGCAGATTTACTGTGTGATACATTAATCAAAGTTGTTTTTCCTGGTTCACTTAAAGATGCAGCATAATCAATCAGATTTTTTACATCATTATAAAATCCGCTGATCATTGATGTAAATTGAGTATTTGTATTTTGAACTTTATTCCAGTTAAGCGATGCATTAAAACTATTGGAGACCTCTGCTTTTAAATTGGGGTTGCCCAGGATGGTATGGTTGGCATCAATAAAATTAAAATAGAGTTCCCGCATTGAAGGTGCCCGAAAACCATTTCCATAAGATGCCCTAAGATCTAAATTTTTATTTAAAATGAATTTACTGTTTATAGATGGAATGAGTACCGGCGCATTATAATTTGAGTTTTTTGTAAAACGCAATCCTGGTTTCAGGCTAATTTTTGGAGAAGCCGTAATTTCTGAAGTAATAAATAATGCATAATCATTTATCCTGTTCTCACCGGTTTTCAATCTTTCTCCATCACCTGTCTCCATATTTACATCCACCCCCGGCTGAAAAGAAAATGTATTATTTAATTTATAGATGAGCATTGAACGAAATGTAAAGCCGGAAATATTTTCAACAGAATTTGCACCGGGCGCATTATTTTCCCGGATGGCCCCGGTTTTTTTGCTTAGTGTACTGGATACTACCTGGCGCCCATACACCGTATATCCCGACTGCAGAGATAAGGAAAGGCGATCATTCACCTGATAGCCTGCCTGCAACTGTTGCATGGCCCGTTGTGTATAATATTCCTGGTCGTTTGCCAGTGTATCATTAGAAGCTACCTGGGGATTTACAAAATTTCCCGGGTTTGTAATTTTTTCATCCAAACCATCAAAACGAAAATTCAGGTGAAGCTTTGAATTTTGAAATTGCAGAAAAGCGGCACCAGTAATTTGATCTTTTTTATGCCATTCTAATTCTCGGCCTACTTCTTCTCCTTTCCATCCGCCAAAATAATGGTATCCAATATTGCCACCGATACTCCATTGCTTATACCGGTAAGTAGCACCCAGGTTTTGATCATGTATGCCTCTTTCAAAAAGGCTGTAAGCTTTACCTATTGTTTCTTCATGCAATTTTGCTGTAACTGAAAATTTTGACTTACTTATTTTTTTTGTTATGATATTTATTACCCCGGCTAATGCATCAGCTCCATAAATCACTGACATGGGTCCTTCTACTATCTCAATCCTGTCAACCGTATTTAAATCAATTTGATTGATATTGAATTCATTCGACATACCCTGCCTGCCTACCACAGGTATGCCATCTAATAAAATTTTTACGTTTTGGCCTTTCATCCCCATCATAGTAGTATTGGTACCTCCGGTTGCCAGGTCCTGGGCAAACCGAATGTTTAATTCGGAACTTAATACATCCTGTAGTTTGGAAGCACCTTGTTTTTCAATCCGCCCGGCAGTGATGACTCTTGTTTGGTAAACTGATTTTTTTATTGACTGTGGCTTGTATTGGCCTGTTACGATTACTTCATCTAATTGTTTTACGGCCAGGGAATCTTGTGCATCGGCCAGCATCACCATAAATAAGGCAGATACCAGGAA
This sequence comes from Niastella sp., assembly GCA_016710595.1. Taxonomy (GTDB): domain Bacteria; phylum Bacteroidota; class Bacteroidia; order Chitinophagales; family Chitinophagaceae; genus Ferruginibacter. The sequence goes on along the minus strand of JADJVM010000007.1, from coordinate 46,546 downwards.
ACTTATTTTCTTCATGTAGTTTTGTTGATATGATTTTATTTTTAAAATGCCTTATTTATAAGTGGAAATAATACATACATGGAAAAGCAGTATTTTAAAAATAGTTTTGCAAAGTTATTTTCGTAACCATTGCCCCAGCTTTTTTGGAGCATGTTTATTGTCATGCAATTGCCATATTTTATTTTATACAAAAATTACAATCCCATATACAAAAAAGCCTTCCAGGTGTTGGAAGGCGATAAATAATATTAAAAGCCGGAGAGAATGCATCAATAAAATACTTCGGGATAAGCTTCGTGCAAGGCATTTACCATATCAATAATTTTTTTATTAGCAAATTCATAACTACCGATATGGCCTACCCAACGGATATTAAAGATAGAATTACTAATAAATACTTCATCCGCAGTATTTATCATTTCTTCTGTAATTTGAGTTTCTTCAATAGTATAACCTAACAATGGCAAATGTTCAATTAAAAATTTACGCATTACCCCGGCAATACATCCTTCCTGCAAAGACGGTGTATATATTCGGTTGTCTTTTATCATATACACATTGGCAATACTACTGTCGCAAATACGGCCGTAATTATTCAGCAATAAAGCATCATTACAAAATTGTTCTTTTGCATATAAAGCTGCCATACAATAGCAGAGGTAATTATTGTGTTTTACGTTACAGAACGCATCGCAAGATTTCCAGCCATCCCGGTAAATGCTTAAGGTAAGACCATTACTATTCAATAATTCAATTTTTTCGGGCAATTGCCAACTTTGAATAATATAATTTGGAAAATGATTTTTAGGGTCAAACATGCCGCCATCCCCTCTCAGTATCGCCATCCTTATCCTGGCAGATGTATGCTTGTTTTTTTGTACCGTTTTTTCTATTTCATTTTTCAATTGCTGGGGCGTAAACTGTGCAGGAATATCAAATTTTAATAATTTCATACCATGCCATAAGCGGTCAAAATGTTCTTCTTCCAGCAGCAAACGGCCATTGCGGTATTTAATGGTTTCAAACAAACCATCGCCATAGCGTACTGCCCGGCTGTTGGGGCCTAAGGCCGGTTCCTGGTCTTGAAAAAGTTTCCCATTAAAATTATAATAACTCATTTTACATACATTAAAAAACCCCAGTGCGTAAAGCGAGGGGTTTATGAAAAGATTATTTTAGCTGATGCATCATCTAAATTTCTTCAATTATTTTATGTTTCACAGCATACATAATTAAGCCTGCTGTACTTTTTGATCCCGTTTTTACTTTCAATTTATCCCTGATAGATTCTACGGTACGTGGGCTAAGCTCTACAATATCTGCAATCTCCTTTGTGCTTTTCTCTTCGCACATTAACCTCAGGATCGTTGTTTCCTTTTCATTCAATACCGCTTCCTGCACCATTAAATGAGGAGGAACTATATTGTTTTTTTGTTTCAGACTGGTAAGCATTGCCTTATTGGTGAGATCATTAAAATAATATTCCTGGCTTACACAGGTTTTAATGGCTTCATAAATTACTTCGCTATCACTCGATTTAGAGAGGTAACTATTGGCGCCAAGTTCCATTAATTTTGAAATCATGCTATTTTCATCGAGCATGGTAAGCATGACAATTTTTGTTTGCGGGCAAAGTTTCTTAATCTCGGGCAAGGCATCAATACCGCTCATGATGGGCATTTGTATATCTAATAAAATTACATCAGGCACCTGGGTCCTTAGTAAAGTAAGCAAATGCATCCCGTTATCAGCTTCGCCAATTACACGGATATCTTCTTTTAAGCTTAAAAATGATTTTACACCGGCCCGGAATAACACATGGTCATCGGCGATTATAACTTTTATTGGATCAGACATATTGTTTTTCATAAAAACGTGAAATTAGTAAATTTTTGGATCAGTAAGATTACTTATTCTATAACGCCTTTTTTACTATTTAATTACGAAGGATTTCAAAATATAGCGTATTTACCCTAAATATTCAATGAGGAATTTACGTAATCCTATGCAATAAGGTATATTTTTTTTATTACGGAAATTTTCTTGAGTAAATTGCTATCCTAATTATTATATAAATCGATCTGTAGTAATTATAATTTACTTTTCAAACATATACTTTATTTTTGAATTATGTTCATCCGAAATGCAGAAATTAATGACCTGCCATATATTGTAGAAATTTACAACGCTACCATTGCAAGCCGGATGGTAACCGCCGATACCGTACCGGTAAATACTAAGGATAAAGAGAAATGGTTTTGGGCACATACAGGTAATCGCCCTATATGGATTATTGAAGATGATCTTCAACTTTCAAAAATAGGATGGGTAAGTTTCAGTGATTTTTATGGTAGGCCTGCTTATTCCGGAACCGCAGAAATTAGTATTTTCCTGGATGAAAAATGCAGGGGTAAGGGATATGGTAAAGCGATATTATATGAATGCATCAAAGAAGCACCTTCGTTACAAATAAAAAATTTGTTGGGTTTTATTTTTGCCCATAATTATGCAAGCCTATCTATTTTTAAATCTCTCGGCTTTGAAACATGGGGTCACTTACCTGATGTGGCTAATATGGATGATAAAGAATTTTCTTTGATCATTATGGGAAAAAAAATAATATAAAACTGATGGAGAAAAATAAATTTAACCTGCATTTGAATTTTCACCCATTCCCGGTTTTGCATACAAAGAGATTGATTTTAAGGCCCATCGGCATGATGGATGCAGAGAGCCTGTTTGCGCTTCGCAGCAGCCCGGTTGTATTAAAATACATACAAAAAAAACCTTTGACGCATATCAAAGAAGCCCGGGATATGATAAAAATGATTGAAAATAACTGGTTTGAAAATAAAGCAATCCTATGGGTAATGGCTTTACAAGAAATGCCGGAAATCATGATTGGAAATATTACATTCTGGCGTATTGATGCTGAACATAAACGAGCGGAATTAGGTTATATTTTAAACCCGGAATTTTGGCAACAGGGTTATATGCAGGAGGCCGCAAAACCAGTAATAGGGTATGGTTTTAAGAATATGAACTTACATGGTATAGAAGCTCATATCAACCCGGAAAACAAAGGGAGTGAGCATGTTTTACAAAAAATGGGCTTTGTAAAAGAAGCCCATTTTAAAGAAAATTATTATTATGAAAGTATGTTTTACGATTCAGCCATATATTGTTTACAAAATCCCGGTTAATCTACATCGCCCCGTTCCTGTTGCCTTTTTGTGCGCCAATCTAATTCTTTTTGGTTGCCTAAAGCCTGTATCATACCAACCAAAAATAGTGTAAAAACTGAACCAGCAAGAATCCACATACCAAACCCCCGGTATTTATCCATTTCTGTATATTGAAATTGAGTGAATGTAATCATATCCCTTACTAACACATACAACCAAATACAACTGATTGCCCCAAAAATAAAAAAAGAAAGATACCTTATCCATTTACGGGGGTATGGCCGGGTGCGTTTATAATAAACATAAAACACTGCAATAAAAAATACAGAAGGAAATAAAACTAAGCAAGCCATAAAAAAATAGCTCGTCCAGGGAACATAACTTAATATTCCAAAAAACAACCTGAAAACTACCAGGAGTATAGCTATGAATAAAACAAAAGCAATTACAGTGAGTATAAGCCCTGTAGTAAGTTTTACATATTTTGAGAAACGATCTTCCATAAATTTAAAAATAACTCAGGTTGGTTTTTGGGGTAAGGGCTAATAAAGTTTCGTACATCAATTTTACAGTAAGTTCTATATCTCTTTTATGAAGCATTTCTACAGTAGTATGCATATACCTTAAAGGAATAGAAATAAGTACAGAAGGGCAACCATCATTGGCATAAGCGAAAGAATCGGTATCGGTACCTGTGCTACGGCTTGCAGCCCGCAGTTGCACTTCAATTTTATTTTTAGCAGCTACATCCTGCACCAACCCCAATAATTTATTATGTACAGCAGGGCCAAAACTTAATACGGGGCCTTTGCCACAAACACAATCGCCTTCTATCATTTTATTGATCATCGGGGTTGTGCTATCATGGGTAACATCTGTAATAATGGCCACATTTGGTTTTATACGCCGGGCAATCATTTCTGCACCACGGAGACCAATTTCTTCCTGCACCGCATTTACAATATATAATGTATAGGGTAGTTTCTTTTTATTTTCTTTAAGCAAGCGGGCCACTTCGGCAATCATAAAGCCACCAATTCGATTGTCGAATGCCCGGCCAATTAAAAAATCATGGGCGAGTTCTTCATACCCATCAATATAAGTTGCCACGGCACCTACATGGATGCCGAGCGCCTCCACTTCTTTTTTATTACGGGCCCCACAGTCTAAAAATAAATTTTCTACTTTGGGTTGGGTTTCTTTTTCGGCAGCACCTATACGGGTATGAATGGCAGGCCATCCAAATACCGCTTTTACAGGCCCTTTTTTTCCATGTATCATCACTCTTTTACTGGGCGCTACCTGGTGATCTACTCCGCCGTTTCTTTTTAAATACAAAAGGCCTTCGGGAGAAATATAATTTACAAACCAACTGATCTCATCGGCATGAGCTTCTATTACTACTTTGAATGGATTGCCCGGGTTGATAACCGCAACAGCTGTACCATAAGGATCGGTGAAGAATTCATCAGCATACGGCTTTAAATGCTCCATCCATAATTTTTGTCCGGGTGTTTCAAAACCTGTGGGAGAGGCATTATTGATATATTTTTCTAAAAATTGAAATGACGCCGGAGGAAGTATTGATTTAGATTTTGTTGCTTTTGCCATTGTAAAATTATTTTTGCAAAAGTAACTAAAGCTTTGTTTCCTGATCAATTATTTATCAGATTGGCACCCCAGGTAAAAACAGAAGAAAGCAACATAAGGCCATCTACAATAAAATAATAGAAAAAATATCCTCTTTTTTTAAACGACATTTCAAAAACGATCCATACTACAGCGCCGGTAAGTGCAAAAGCATATACCTGGGAGGTATCTCCAAAATGTATCCTCACAAATATTCCAGCAATCATATAACAAATGAGTGTTACATACATTAAAATCCTTAGTGTATGGGAAGCAATATCTGTTGCCATACTTCGTAAAGAATGAATTTTATCTATCTCCGTATCACGCTTATCAAAAATTACACATAGCATAAGCATAAAAAAGAAACGGGATGCAAATAACAGGGTAATGGCATAGGCCTCACTTTGCAAAATTTCAATAGCAGGTAATACGGTTGTGGTATATGCCCAGGTAAATGCCAGCAATGTTGTTTTTAAAAAACCTGCTTTTTGTGCCAGGCCAGCCAACCGGGGTAAGGGCCAAAGTGGCATTGAATATATAGCCGTAAGAAAAATGGAGATTACAAGATAAGGCAAACTATAGGGTACTTTTAAAAAAAAATAAAAGGTAAGCCCGGCGCTTATTACGGCCACACTAAAATAAGATTTGGCAATTCTTATAAATTTAAAAATGGAGGTTGAACTGCTAAAAAAATATTTACTTAAGAACCAATATACATTATAACCGGAGAGCGTAGAGAAAAAAACAAGGCCAATGATATTAATATTTGACGGTATATGCAACAGGATATATGTTTGCATACATAAAGCTGCTGCACAAAATGAAATGAAAATAGAATGAGATAAGATGAATTGTAACCAACGCATTAATTTCGGATATAGTATAAAGGCCCGGCCTGCTCTACATTACTTTTATGGCCGGCATTGTCTCTTACATAAATTTCAAAATACAAAGTATCAGTATAAGGTGCAGGTATATTACTGGGTTTGGCATCCCGTAAAATATTAGCGGTAACTTCCACATCCATATTTTTACGGCTAATACCATTTAAGAGAGGGAACCTAAAAGAATCTAATTCCTGGGATGTAGTTATGTTTTTTACATATACATAAGTAGAATCATTGTTACCACCCACTCCAAAATCACCTTCGGCATCTTTTAATTTAAAAGTAAGGTCAATCTGGCCGGGGAAACTGGAATTACTTATCACATTTGGCGTAATAGAAGTAAACTTAATTTCTGGAACGGTATTAAATTTATCCTTACCACAGGAGACAAGCAAAAATACAGTGCTGGCAAAAAGGCAGGCTTTTTTCATTTTCATTATTTGCATATCCAAATTTAACGACAGATTTCTAAATAACCTCTTAATAAAACAAACCTTTTGAAAGGATTGAATTATTTTGCTGAAATTTGCAGCATTCAAATGCCCCAACAGGATATTGATATAATAAATGGAGTATTCAATTCGTCAAATTTTAATTTTGACCAGTTGGCAATACAAGTATTTAAGTTTCAATATGAGCATAATCCTTTATACCGCCAATATTGTGATTTAATAAAAAAAGTGCCCGGCAATGTTCATAAAATACAGGATATCCCTTTTTTGCCAATCGTCTTCTTTAAAACACATAAAGTTATTACAGGGTCAAACGCTGTAAAACTAGTATTTGAAAGTAGTGGTACCACCGGAATGATCCCCAGTAAACATTTTCTTACAAATGAAAATATCTATACAGAAAGTTTCTTAAAAACCTTTTCCCTGTTTTTTGGTGACCCTTCACAATATTGCATCCTGGGTTTGTTACCAAATTATTTAGAAAAAGGTAACTCCTCGTTGGTTTATATGGTACATGAGCTTATTGGGCTAAGCAATCACTACAACAGTGGTTTTTATTTACAAGATTTGGATGCCCTGGCAAATATCCTGCTGGAAAATGAAAAAAATAAAATAAAAACAATCTTATTTGGAGTAACATACGCCCTACTCGATTTTGCTGAAAAATTTCCGATACCGTTACAGCATTGCCGGATACTGGAAACGGGTGGTATGAAAGGAAGAAAAAAAGAAATTATCCGTGCGGAAGTACATACCATCTTAAGAGAAAAATTCCAGCTAAAACAAATCGCATCAGAATATGGCATGACGGAACTCCTATCGCAAGCCTATGCCTTACAAGATGGCCTCTTTAGTTGCCCGCCGTGGATGAAAATTTTAATACGGGCAGAAGATGACCCTTTTGCCATTTCAGGTGATGCCGGAACAAGTGGTGTAATTAATATTATTGACCTGGCGAATATTTACAGTTGTGCTTTTATTGCGACTGATGATGTAGGAAAAATTACAACCAATCATCATTTTGAAATAACAGGAAGATTAGATGTTACAGATTTACGGGGCTGTAGCCTGCTTACTGCATAATTAACGGCGGGAACTTTTTAAATACTTATCGTGTATCACTTTTTGAAGGGGCTCATTTTTTACTTTACTTTCCAGCCAGGAAACGATATCGAGGTACGCAAATGCCCGGGTTTCAAAACGATTGAATTCATAATGCTTTATTTTTTTCAAAAAAAGATTGAGCTGTGGTTGCATTTTATTTACCGGTATAAAAAAAGATCGTTCTAAAAATTTCAATACTTCAGTTTCTATCATTGACAAATTATCCATTTTAGCCATGTACCGGTAAACAGATTTTACCAGGGATTCAATGATCATGGTATTACCTAATTCATAATGAGCTATTAAATGCAATAAACGGGAATAACATTGCAGGTCACTGCGCAAATCATCTACACCATTAATGATGCGATGCAAATAATCAATACAGGTACTATAATCCCCCGCTCCAAAATATAAGGTCGCAATCTTATAATTAAGCACCAGGATGCGGTGCCTGTCTAAGTATAAAGAAAATTGGGCTAGTTTTTTTTCAGTATCTGGTACCAGTTCTAATCCTTTTTTAAAAGTTCCAGTACTAATATGCTTATTGATTTTTGCGCTCACCAGATAAATAAAAGTTTGTACCCGGTTATTATCATGTTGCTGTGCAATTTCAGACTTTGAAAAGAGAATAAATTCTTTTAAGGTTTCATCAAATTTTTGATAATTGCGTAAATCAAAATGAGCATTCATGAGGTTGTGCATACCTTTTATATAATGGCCTGTTTCTATACCTATCATAAAAGGCTGCTCCATAAATAAGTTTACCCATTTTTGTGTATAACGGTAATACTGTAAAAAATCCTGGCGTATAAAAGCAAGCCAGCAATAACTTTGATACAGGTATAACCTTTCGTAAAAACCCATAAAATTTTGTGCTCCGGCAGGCAGGCTCGTGATAAAAAAATGTTTTACTGCGGCTCCATCTTTTTCATTTCGGGCATGGCCGTATTTAATGTACCAGCTATACATTTTAAGTGCCAGGTTCGAGAGCCTGGTAATATTCCTGCGTTTTCGATAAATCTCTTCTGCTTCGTTGCTCAATTGTTCTGCCCGGTTTTCCATACTACGGGTAATGTGCAGTGTCTCTATTTTTTTTTCGAGGGAAATTACAGGTATTAAAAGACTGTCCTGATTGTTAGCAATAGCGAGCTCTTTGGCCTTTTCTAAAATTTTAAGGCTTTGGTAATAAAGCCCTTTATTATACAAAATTTTTGCATAATCTAATTGTTCGTGCAGTTGCAAATCAATACTGTCTGCAATTTTTATGAGCCTAAGGCTTGCCAGCAACTGTTTATATAAATGGCTTTTTACATTGGCGAGTTGCGGTTTCTTTATTGAATGCAGTTTTTTAAACAGAAATTTTTCATCATACTCTTCCAGTTTATCCAATGCATCAAAAAGTTCAATGATTTTTAAATCAGTATTACCTGAATTCCTTTTGATATAAAGTTTAAAATTCCTTTTTTCCGCCTTTTCAAGGGAATGTACAAGTTGAAATAATATGTCGGTTGATCGGTTGGGCATAATGAAAGGTACAAGGTACAATGCTTATCTATACTACATTACAAGGATATGAGTTTTGTTTTAACATCATAAAATGGATGAAAATCTTGTGTACACATAAGCGTTCAGCCATGTAAATTTGCTCATTGCTTTAAAATAAATTTTTCATATCAGCAAGCAATCGAAAAGAGCTGGCAATCGGAAAGGCCAGGTTTTTAAAACCCTAAAAGCAAGATAAATATTTTTTACAGCATTTATGCTGTTTAATTTTTTTCATATGGCAAGCAATCGAAAAGGTCGCTCCGTTTCTACGGAGGGACCCTTTTTTTAGCTACTGTTTTTAAATAAAGGCACATTTATAAAGTAAAGCCACAAAAAAGCCCAACAAATGTTGGGCAAATTTATTATAAAGCATTGCTTATTTTAATCCGAATTCTTTCTTTACATCATTCACGGCATCCAGTTTTTCCCAGGTAAAGAGTTCTACTTTTTTCTTGATGCTTTTACCATCGGGAGAAACAAATGTTTTTTCAACAGTTTCATTTTTACGTCCCATGTGCCCATAAGCTGCTGTTTCGCTATACATGGGGTTACGTAGTTTTAAGCGTTGTTCAATAAAGTATGGGCGCATATCAAAGCACTTCATACCCATGACCTTTTTAGCAATTTGACCATCAGTAAGTTTTACTTTGGCAGTACCATAAGTATTTACATTAATACTGGTAGGTTGTGCCACACCAATGGCATAAGAAACCTGCACCAATACTTCGTCGCAGAGACCCGCTGCTACTAAGTTTTTAGCGATATGGCGGGTTGCATAAGCGGCGCTACGATCTACCTTGCTGGGATCTTTACCGCTGAAAGCGCCACCACCATGAGCACCTTTTCCGCCGTAGGTATCTACAATTATCTTACGCCCGGTTAAGCCGGTATCGCCATGTGGCCCTCCAATTACAAATTTACCGGTAGGGTTTATATGGTACTTAATCTTATTATTAAATAAATGATTGTACTTAGGATATTTTGCTTTTACCCTGGGTATTACAATATTGATAATGTCTTTTTTAATTTTTGCCAGCATAGTATCATCTGTTCCAAAATCATCATGCTGTGTAGAAACTACAATGGCTTCAATACGAACAGGTTGGTTTTGATCATTATATTCCAGTGTAACCTGGCTTTTTGCATCGGGGCGCAAATATTTTATTTGTTTATTTTCTCTGCGCAAAGCCGCCATTTCAATTAATATATAATGGGCAAGATCCAAGGCTAAGGGCATATAATTTGGGGTTTCATTGGTAGCATACCCAAACATCATACCCTGGTCTCCTGCACCTTGCTCTTCTTTTTTCTTTTTATCAACCCCCTGGTTAATATCAGATGATTGTTCATGAATAGCAGATAATATACCACAGGAGTTTGCTTCAAACATATACTCACTTTTGGTATAACCAATTTTGCGAATTACACCCCTTGCAATTTCCTGAACATCTAAATATGCTTTACTTTTCACTTCACCGGCAAGAACTACCTGGCCTGTGGTTACCAATGTTTCACAAGCTACTTTACTCTGTGGGTCAAAAGCTAAAAAATGATCAATTAAAGCATCACTAATCTGGTCAGCTACTTTATCAGGATGTCCCTCACTTACAGATTCGGAGGTAAATAAATAAGGCATAAATATTTTTTTTAAGGATGCAAAGATAAGGGTATGGACATAAAACAACAAAGCCCCCACAATATTGTGGGGGCTATAAAAATTATATTTTCGTCCAGGTCATTATGAGTTTCATTCTGTATTGCGGATTGCTACCACTGCCAATTTTAATACGGCCAAAAGCCAATGGGTTTGCGTACGGTAAAATGGCTGTTGAATATTGTGGATATACTAAAGTATAGGGTGCAAATAGGCGCATATCATAATTTATATGTTTACGGCTTACCATGTCCTGCAATTGCCGGGTTACATTTAATGTATAATAATAGATGCCGGTACCGCCAGGCCCCGTTTTATGTTTGGGGAAAGCGCCAAAACTATTATAATCCATAGATGATGGGAAATAAAAGCTGGCATTGTCCGGATCATAATAAGCCATTGGGTTTAAATCAAAATAAATAGGTTTCCATTTAGCTGCAGCAGTATCAATCAAATCAACATACAATGCATGTGGAACAGCAAAAACAGAATCATAATATGGGTTATCTGGTATTTGTTCCACTACAATCTCTGCACGGTTTATAACCCTGTTGCTTATACTATCGGGGTGTAATCCGGGAAAATGTAAGTTTGCATAAGAACCCGGACTTGTTTGTAAGTACAATTCATCTGGCCCCGGATTTAGGCTTGGCGTACCGGTCCTGTCTCTTTGAATATGATTGGCTACAGCCGATGGATAGAAATCAGAATAATATGCGGTTTGTATTCCTAAACTGTTAAATACCGTATCTACCTTTCCATTAAATCTTTTACGAAAATGAATTTCCAGTCTTGTATCAGGATCATCTAATACCAGGTACATTAATGCGTTGCCACTGCTGATTGATTTTACAGCCAGGCCTTTTATAATTTTCCTGAATAGGGAATCATTTCTAAACGCATTGAACGATCCCGTAGCGCTGGAATCATACAAGTACCATTCATTGGCATAAATTGGGTCTAGCTTTATTCTTATTTGATTGGTACTGGAATCTTTACCATGGGCAAAATATACTTTATTGGGTAAATTACGAATATCAACTGTTTGCACTGAGGATACAGGTAAGCCCAACATGGGGCTGTAATTAATATTGTGTGGTTTAAAAGATGAATCAGAGAACTCTGTATCTGTAATACGGGTAACTTCTAATTGCTGGGGAATGGTAGTATCTCCATAAGAACCTGAATATTTTAATGTCAAAACAACTGAGTCAATTCCAATTAAAGTATCCAGGGGATTACCGTAATAATAAGGATAAAAGGGAGGCTTAAATTGTAAAAACAATTCGGCATTCGTGGTTCCAAATAAAGGATCATTATTGATTCTCCCTAAGAGAAAATTACCGGAAAGGTTTACCTGGCTGGTATCATTAAAAAAGCCCTGGGTAGTTTCTATCTGAAAGGTATCCCGAAAGGTATGAACATTATCCACGGCGGGTATCAGGTCAACCCCCAGGTTTGTAGTATCTAATTTAGTACAGCCCCAAAAAACGAATGAGGCCACTAAGATTCCGGTAATAATTACAGGGAAAACATTTTTGCGCACAAATAAATATTTAAGATAATCAGGTTTGCAGTTAACTATTTAGCAAGGTCGTTATATAATTGTAAATAGTCTGTTAAATCAGATTCAGGATTAAATTTCAAAACTTTTTTACCTTTTACTTTTGAAAACTCTTCGGTTAATTTCTTATCTGTTTTGGCAGCTCCAAAAGTAATCGCATCGGCATAAGAGGCGCCAGTTCTATATAATGCTGCATTGGTACCTTCTTTAAAAAGCGCTTGCTCTTTAGGAGTGATAGAATCGCTAATGGTAGCTAGTTTTGCAAAATCAGATTCTAATTTTTCTTTAAAGGTATTTTCGCCAATTGTAAATACTACTTTACTATGGTTGAATACGGGCTCTTTTTTATAAGCCGTTTTAATATATAAGGGTATTAGGCCGGTCATCCAGCCACTGCAATGAATAATATCGGGAGGCCAGCCAAATTTCTTTACTGTTTCCAATGCGCCTTTACAAAACAGAACGGTCCGCAATCCATTATCATCAAACCAATTTTCATTTTCATCAGTAAAAATGGATTTACGCTTAAAAAAATCTTCGTTATCTAAAAAATATATTTGCAGGCGGGCATTGGGCAGTGAAGCTACTTTTATTACCAAAGGATAATCGTCCCCATCAATCATCACATTGATACCAGATAAACGAACAACTTCATGCAACCGGTGGCGGCGTTCATTTATCACTCCAAAACGGGGCATAATGCATCGCACTTCTATATTATTGTCATTTGACATGATTGCCAATTTGTTCACTACTTCTGCAAATTCAGTAAGCTCCAAATAGGGCGACATTTCGTTTGCAATAAATAAAATCCGTTTCTTTGTTGACATATTGTGCTAAGTTAGAGAGCTATACAAGCTTTATACTTGAAATTGGCTGCAAAATTACGTTTTTTTAGAGAGAAAGCCATTTTTTACTTAGTATAACATTTATATACATCAAAATGATTATAAGTAAAAGGCTGGTTGATATAAGAAATATATTAGGCAGTTTAAAAATAAAATCACAATCTATTGGTTTTGTACCTACTATGGGGGCATTGCACAACGGTCACCTGGCACTTATAAAGGCTTGCAAAACCAAAAACGAAATTTGTGTTTGCAGCATTTTTGTAAACCCAACCCAGTTTAATAATAAAAAGGATTTTGAAAAATATCCAATAACCCTTACACAGGATATTCAGATGCTGGAAACATCAGGTTGTGATATTTTATTTTTACCATCGGTATCAGAAATATATCCCCCGGGCTATGTTGCCCCACATTATGAGTTAGGTAATTTGGAAACAATTTTAGAAGGGAAATTCCGGCAGGGACATTTCCAGGGGGTATGCCAGGTAGTTGACCGGTTACTGCAAATCATAGAGCCCAACAATTTATTTCTTGGCCAAAAAGATTACCAGCAATGCATGCTGATAAAAAAATTAATTGCACTTAAATCATTTCCTACACAGGTAATAACCGTTCCCACTGTAAGAGAAAATAATAAGTTGGCATTAAGTAGCCGAAATATGCGTTTATCTGCCACTGAAATAAAAAAAGCAGAGGTAATTAGTGAAGTACTATATAAAATAAAACGGGTGATAAAGGCTGGCTCTTTAAATGAATTAAAAGCTGCTATGCAAAATCAATTAAAGGAAAATGGATTTGTGGTAGATTATTTGGAAATTGCAGATGCTGATACACTTGAACCAATAGAAGCCTGGGATGGTAAAAATAGATTGGTTGCCCTGGTAGCAGCATACCTGGGTGAGGTGAGGTTAATTGACAATATGCTATTAAACGAATAAGATTCTCATAACATAAAAATTAAGGATAAATATTTTGTTTCTTTTCTTCGGCAACCTTGTATTACAAAATGCAAAAGAAAATTATTACATTTTTAAAATATGGTGTGTTCACCATCGCCGGTATTTTGCTGGTATGGTGGCAATTAAGCAGCATGACGCCGGAAGAGACTGCCGAATTTCGTTTGGCCATCAAAAGTGCCAATTACTACCTGTTGATTCCTGTATTTATTATGGCAATTCTTAGCCACTTAAGCCGCAGCTTAAGATGGAAATTACTGATGGAGCCTTTGGGCTTTAAACCTGCTACCCAAACTGTATTTGCCAGTGTCATGCTGGGTTATCTTATCAACAGCTTTATTCCACGGTTAGGAGAGATCGTAAAATGTACGGTACTTTCAAAAAAAGAAAAATTAGAAGTAGATAAGGTTTTAGGAACCGTTATCATTGAGCGTATTTTCGATATGTTTTGTTATATCCTTTTTATTTTATTTTCTGTATTAATACAAATTGACCTGGTAGGGGGATATTTTAAAAAGGCGCTTAATTCCTTTACCTACTCCGGAAATATTACAAGAGGCATTCAGGCAATATCAGGGTTGTTTCTTTTAATTTTAATGATAATTATATTCCTGGTTCGGAAATATCCTCAACATACCGTAATCGTCAAAGTCAGGCATTTTTTAAAAGGTATGTTAACAGGTTTTATCAGTATCAAAAAATTAAAGCATCGGAAATTATTTATTTTTCATACCATTTTTATTTGGGCTATGTATTTATTACAGATATATATTGGCTTCCAGGTGATAGAAGGCACCGCACACCTGGGCATTAAAGCAGCTTGCGCCATTTTATCATTAGCTACCCTTTCTATGATTGCTACACCTGGCGGGCTGGGATCTTTCCCGGTTTTTGTAATGCAAACGCTTTTAATATATCACGTATCGGCCCCTACCGGAAAAGCATTTGGCTGGCTGATGTGGGGCGTAACCACAAGTATTATTTTAATAGTAGGTGTAATGAGTATGATATACCTTTTTTATAAAAATAAAAATAAAGATGAGGCAAATACAAGCGATACCAAACAAGATATTTGATGAAATACATTTGCAACAAGAATTAAAGAGATGGCGTTTGCATCGCAAAAAAATCGTATTCACCAATGGGGTTTTTGATTTATTGCACCAGGGCCACATTGCCTCATTGTGCGAAGCTGCTTCTTTGGGCGACATCCTTATTGTAGGGGTAAATTCTGATGCATCGGTAAAAAGATTAAAAGGGAATAACCGGCCGGTATTAGGAGAACAGGAAAGAGCCTTAATTCTTGCCAGCCTGTTAATGACAGATGCCGTTGTAATTTTTGAAACTGATACACCCAAAGATTTAATTACTTCCATTTTACCTGATGTACTGGTGAAAGGGGGAGATTATACCATTGATGCTATTGCCGGTGCTAAAGAAGTAATAGCAGCCGGGGGACATGTGCATTTAGCAAAAATGGTGAAAGGAATTTCTACCTCTGTAATAATAGAAAAATTAAAAAACAAATAAACCGGTAATAGGAAATGAAATGAGCAATCCTGTATCATATTATGTACAAACTTTATTTTCTTTTTTATTTATGATACTTTCTTAAATTTTATCCGAAATTTGAAACAAACCACCAGATTTGATTTTAGCAGCCATAGATATCGGTAGTAATGCAGCAAGGCTTTTAGTAAAGGAGGTAACGGAGACGCCGGGCAATACCCTTCATTTCAATAAACTTAATTTAGTAAGAGTGCCATTGAGATTGGGGTTTGATGTTTTTGAAAAGAAAATAATTTCTGAAGAAAAGATCAAAATGTTTTTAGACACCATGTTGTCATTTAAATATCTTGCCCAGGCTTACCGTGTAGAAAAAATAAAAGCATGTGCTACCAGTGCCATGAGGGATGCTGTGAACGGACCCGGGATCATCGAAAAAGTATGGCAACACACCGGTATTAAAATTGAGATCATCAGCGGCGATATGGAAGCCAATTTAGTTTTTGAAAACCATGTGGCAGAGTATATGAATACAGATCATAGCTATATGTATATTGATGTTGGTGGCGGTAGTACTGAAATTTCTTTTTTCAGCAATGGTTTACTCATTTTTAATAAATCATTCAATATTGGAACCATTCGGTTATTAAAAGGCCAACTAACAGAAAACGATTGGGATGTTTTGAAAAACACCATAAAAGCAGTAACCAAGGGGCATAAAGAAGTAATTGCAATAGGGAGTGGCGGTAACATTAATAAAGTTTTTTCTTTAAGCAAAAAGAAAGATGGAAAATCTTTAAGTTTAGATTTATTAAAAGATTATTACAAAGAGTTGGGCGCCTATTCTATTGAAACCCGTATGGAAAAATATAATTTACGAAGAGACCGGGCAGATGTGATAGTACCCGCATTACAAATTTATATACAAGTGATGCGCTGTGCCAATGCGAATGAAATTTTTGTACCCCGCATTGGCCTTGGGGATGGTTTGATACAGCACCTTTGGGCCGAATTAAAAAACAAATCATCATGAAACCCAGTTTTCTCATATTTACAGGTGTTTTATTTTGCAATATGCTGTTGGCACAAGTGCAAAATGGCCCTACCCGGTATGATGCATTTATTAAGAATTCAAAAATTCAGTGGGCAGGGTATTTATCTACTGAAATGAAATCATGCAACGAAGAAGTTAAAAATGATATACTGGATCAATTTATAAAAGGAACCCTAAAAGCTTATCAACCCATCCAATACCGGTGGCCCGATGCATTAAAATTAATACGGATCGACAAATTGCAGATTGACACCATGCATCATATTGATCTAAACATCACATCGAATCGCACGAATGCAAATTTATCAATAGATGAAATATTGTATATTCAAAACAATAAGTTGTATAGTTATATTCCCTGGGTGAGCATGCGCTCCCCTATTGTTACTCCTGCCGGAACTTATTTGGGAGAAGCCAGGATATTTTCTACTTCTATCAATCATAAAAACAGGAAAAGGTCTTATCGTAAAAAAGATTTCTTATGCCGGTCTATCCAATTTTTTAATTTAGATTCTCTCACAATGGATAATAAATTAAAAGAATTTTATGGACAAAATATTATTGGTACTCTATGGCCAGTATGGCTCAAGAGCGGCCAGGTATATTTTGCAAAAGATAGTAGCAAGGCCATTGTAAATACCGGTGGGAATGGATTTAAAAGCAACATCATCATAAACGTTCCCTTGTACAATATGTATGGTGAGCTTATCGGGAACAAGACCATGTATGAAAATTATAATGAAGAGAGTTTTAATAAGATTGCCATTGAACAGGAATGGTATTATTGTAAAAAAAGAAATATTTTCTATACAAAAATCATTCAAATCTATTTATGTTCAGATGCTTTTAGTAAAGACCCCAATAATGTGATCTTAAAGGATGGTTACCATGCAATATTAAAAATTGAATTATAAATAATTTATCTACCTTAAAATAAAAAAGTAAAATATATTTATGTATTGATGTAGCAACTCTAACTGCAGTTCCATTTGCTACACCCCATCATCAACTCCTAATTTAAATTTATGTCAATAAATAAAGAAGTAAAAAGAATAACTACCCACACGCTTTTAAAAATGAAAGAAGCCAGTGAAAAAATTTCGATGATCACGGCATACGATTATTCCTTTGCCCGCATTTTTGATGCTGCCGGTATAGATGTAATATTGGTTGGCGATAGTGCCAGCAATGTAATGGCCGGCCATGAAACTACATTACCCATTACACTCGACCAAATGATTTACCATGCCTCTTCTGTGGTACGTGGCGTAGAAAGAAGCCTGGTAGTGGTAGATTTACCTTTTGGTAGTTACCAGGGCAATAGCAAAGAAGCCTTAAACTCTGCCATACGAATTATGAAAGAAAGTGGCGGGCATGCAGTAAAAATGGAAGGGGGCGCCGAGGTAGCAGATGGCGTAAAACGAATTGTAGATACCGGTATCCCGGTAATGGGGCACCTGGGTCTTACACCCCAGAGTATTTATAAATTTGGTACATACACCGTTAGGGCCAAAGAGCAGGCAGAAGCAGAAAAATTGCATAAAGATTCTTTGTTGTTGCAGGAATGTGGATGCTTTGCAATTGTTTTAGAAAAAATTCCGGCCACATTGGCTAAAACTGTTTCGGAGAATTTAACTATACCTACCATTGGTATTGGTGCCGGCGGCGCCTGCGATGGCCAGGTATTGGTGATGCATGATATGCTGGGTATAAACACAGAATTTAAACCCAGGTTTTTAAGGCAATACTTAAACCTTAATGAACAAATTACGCAAGCAGTGCAGCATTATATAAAAGACATCAAGGATAAAGATTTTCCGAATGATAAAGAACAATACTAAATATTTTTTATCAACCTGTCTTTTTTGTATTTCCCCTTTTCATCAACAAGATTATGTATTTATAAATACTATAATCAAAATTGAATAGTAGTATTCATTCGTTTTCTCTCATTCATGATAAGTGTAGGGATTTATGCATAGCCATTTCTTCTTTACTTTTGCAAGAATTGAACATCTTAAGAACCTTCAATGAAAATTAATCTTACTCCATTTTTATAATCGCATGAATAAAATAGAATACATAAAAGCAGAAGATGCTGTACAGGTTATAAAATCCGGTGACCGTGTATTTTTACATGGAAGTGCCGCCACGCCTGTTCCACTTATACAAGCCATGCAAAACAGGCATGCCAGTTTACAGGATGTGGAATTGGTTAGTATCAGTAACATGGGTATGCTTAATTTTGATGACCCACTATATCGTAAATCTTTTTTCATGAACTCACTATTTGTTTCGGCCAATACCCGTGCTGTAGTAAATAGTGACAGGGGAGATTATGTACCCATTTTTTTGAGCCAAATCCCACAATTATTCAAGGAAAATTTGTTGCCTGTACAGGTAGCACTCATCCAGGTATCGGAACCGGATGCACATGGATATTGTTCATTGGGAATCTCCGTAGATATTGCCCGTGCAGCAGTAGATACAGCCAAACATATTATTGCCATGGTAAATCCGCAAATGCCCCGCACACATGGTGATGGATATTTACATTACAGTAAAATGGATGCTATGGTTTGGATAGATACCCCACTGCCCGAAGTGGATTATGCATCTAAAAAAAATAAAATTGTAGAAAAAATTGGCGAACATGTGGCTTGCCTTATTGAAGATGGGAGTACGCTGCAACTTGGCATTGGTAGCATCCCGGACCAGGTATTACAAAATCTTAAACATCATAAAAACCTGGGCCTGCACACAGAAATGTTTTCTGATGGAGTGATTCCTTTAATACAAAATGGTATCATAAACAATAGCCAGAAAACGATTAATCCTGGCCGCTCTGTAACGAGTTTTATAGCCGGAACTAAAAGGATATATGATTTTGTTCATGATAATCCGGCTATCAGGGTTATGGATATAAGTTATGTAAATGATACCGCTATTATTCGAAAAAATCCTAAAGTAATTGCCATAAACAGTGCCCTTGAAATTGATATTACCGGCCAGGTATGTGCCGATTCATTAGGTACCTATCAATATTCTGGCATTGGGGGGCAAATGGATTTCATGAGAGGTGCTTCCCTTTCCAAAGAAGGAAAACCCATTATTGCTTTACCATCAACAACTTCAAAAGGCATTTCACGTATCGTTCCGTTTTTAAAACAGGGAGCCGGTGTAGTAACCACCCGGGGTCATATACATTGGGTGGTTACCGAATATGGAAATATAAATTTATTTGGGAAAAATTTGCTGCAACGTGCCAGGGCATTACAAAGCATAGCGCACCCTGCACATAGAGAAGAATTAGATAAAGCTATTTATGAAAGGTTTATAAAGTAAGTTCAATTCTTACTTAGAATAATTTTTAAATAAAATTATTCTACTGCTACCTGCTTACCATATAAGGCGCCTTCCCGCACTTCGGCAATAAATTGTTTTTCATTGATAAGAAAAGCATTCCCGTGTTCTAAAATATGAACTTTAATATTTTCAATACAAAATGGATTCCCTTCCGGCACATCAGCAATATTTGTAAACCCGATATCATGTCCATCTACTACCGTTACAGAACCGCTGCCAATCGCTTCCATCTTATTCCCTTCTGTAATGATCATGCCGGTATCTTCACCCAAACCAATACCAATACTTCCGGGGTTACAAACCACCGCCTGAACCAAACGGCCAAACCTCCCTCTTTTTTCAAAATGAGAATCAATAATAAGAGAATTGATAAATCCCAATCCGGTGGTAATTTTTACTTCACCTTTTAAATGTGCTTTACTGGCATTGCCTTCATAAATCATGGTATGGCTCATCGCCATGGCGCCGGCAGAAGTTCCGGCAATAATAAATCCTTCCTCTTCGGCATACCGTTTTTTAAGGATTGATAAAAATTCTGTTCCGCCATCTGTAACACTCAATCGTAGTTGATTACCGCCACTAAACATTACAGCATCACATTTTTTTATACGTTCAAGAAACCCTGGATCCGTAGTGTCTTTACGGTTCCGAATATCCATGAGGCCAATATTGGTACAACCAATTTTACCAAATGCATTTAAATAATTCTGGCCTACTTCTAAGGGTATGGTGCTTGCGGTAGTTATCACTTCAATTCTGCAATCAGTACCTCCTGCTTCATCCACAATACGTCTTAAAATTCCCAATTCAAAAAAATTAAGATTATTCCTGTGTATTTGACCTAGTTCCAGGTCGGTTCCCTTATCTTCTGCCCCACCTATCGCTATCAATTTTCCTTTAATCATAATGACGCTTCTTTATAAATAAAACGCAAATTTAATGGAAATCGTACAGCATCACCCTCCATAAATTATTAAGATGATGTTGATAGCTTTGTTTTTTATACAATTAACCTTCTTTCTTTGCCGGTATTTATGCCGGAGATATTAAAATAAAGTGTTTGAACGCTATATTGATTTTTGCAATACAGCAAGATTTCACTAATTTACCTGTTTGAAATTTTATCAAAATACAATGAATGAAAATTATAGAAATTAAGATTTTACGGGGCCCAAATTTTTGGAGTGTACGAAGAAACAAACTGATACAGATGAAAATTGACCTGGAAGAGATGGAGCAAATTCCCACCAATAAAATTCCTGGTTTTAAAGAAAGGTTAGAAAAACTAATGCCCAGCCTATATGAACATCGTTGCAGTGAAGGGGTGGCAGGTGGTTTTTTTATGCGTGTGGATGAAGGTACATGGATGGGCCACGTAATAGAGCATATCGCTTTGGAAATACAAACCCTGGCAGGTATGGATACCGGCTTTGGAAGAACAAGGGGTACCGGTGTGGATGGTGAATATTATGTATGCTTTAGTTATTTAGAAGAAGATGCCGGCGTGTATGCTGCGAAAGCTTCTTTTAAAATTGTAGAAGCATTGATAAATGGCCAGGAATATAATTTGGAAGATGATATTATGCGCTTGCGTGAAATAAGAGAAGACACCCGCCTTGGCCCAAGCACCGGCTGTATTGTAGAAGAAGCAGGAAAAAGAGGTATCCCCTTTATTCGTTTAAACAAACACTCGCTGGTACAATTAGGATATGGGGTGCATCAAAAAAGGATCCGGGCTACTATTGCCAGTACCACCAGCAATATTGCCGTAGATATTGCCTGTGATAAGGAAGAAACCAAAAACCTATTAGAAGCTGCTGAAATACCCGTTCCAAGAGGGATGGTTGTAAGAACGGTGGATGGCTTACAAGCCGTGGTTGAAAAATACGGATACCCCTTAGTAATAAAACCAATTGATGGAAACCATGGTAAAGGGAATACCACCAATATTACTACCTGGGAACAAGCCCTTATTGCTTTTGATGCTGCCAAAGCATATAGCCGCAGTGTAATTGTAGAAAGATTTATTACCGGCTTCGATTTTAGGTGCCTGGTAATTAATTATAAGTTTATATGTGCTGCTTTGCGTACTCCTGCATCGGTTACCGGCGACGGCAAACATACCATTCAGCAACTTATTGATATTACAAACCAGGATCCCAGGAGAGGATATGGCCATGAAAAAGTATTAACACAAATTACAGTAGATCAGTTTACACAAAAAATATTAGATGAAAAAGGATATACTTTAGATACCATTCCTGCAAAAGGAGAATTTGTATTGGTAAAACCAACTGCGAATCTTAGTACCGGAGGTACTTCTACCGATGTAACAGATGAAGTACACCCAACCAATATTTTTATGTGCGAAAGAATAGCCAGGATTGTAGGCCTGGATATTTGTGGTATTGATATTATGGCCACAGATTTACGTACACCCGTAAATGAAAATGGGGGCGCCATTTTAGAAGTGAATGCAGCCCCGGGTTTCAGGATGCACATTGACCCTTCTGAAGGCCTGCCCCGAAATGTTGCCGAACCGGTTGTAGATATGCTTTTTCCCCGAGGCTCTGCCGGAAGAATACCAATTATCGCTATTACCGGAACCAATGGTAAAACTACAACCACCCGTATTACCGCCCATATTGCAAAAACAGCCGGTAAAAAAGTGGGGTACACTACCAGTGATGGTGTGTATATTCAAAACCAATTAATGATGAAAGGCGATTGCACCGGCCCCATTAGTTCACAATTTGTATTAAAAGACCCTACGGTAGACTTTGCTGTACTGGAATGTGCCAGGGGTGGCATCCTTAAAAATGGGCTTGCTTTTCAAAACTGCGATGTAGCCATTGTTACCAATGTAGCAGCCGATCACATGGGACTGAGTGGGATAAATACCATTGAACAAATGGCTAAAGTAAAAGCGGTGGTTCCCGAAACCGTATTTCCGTATGGATATGCTGTTTTAAATGCTGATGATGAATTGGTGTATGCCATGAGGGACTCACTAAAATGTAATATCGCTTTATTTAGTATGGATGAAAAGAACCCACACGTTATAAAACATGCTAAAGATGGTGGGCTCGCTACTGTGTATGAAAATGGATATATCAGTATCTTAAAAGGCACCTGGAAAATAAGGGTAATGCATGTAAAAGATATCCCGGTTACTTATGAAGGTAAAGCAGTGCATAATGTAAACAATTGCCTGCCTGCAGTAATGGCCGCTTATTTATATAGGGACATTACCATTGAAGATATTCGCAGTGCATTGATGTCGTTTTTACCATCTGCTACGCTCACGCCCGGAAGATTAAACTTTTTTCATTTTAAAACCTTTACCATCCTTGCAGATTTTGCACATAACCCACATGGCTTAAACCTGCTTTGTGATTTTGTAAATAAATTAGATTATCCTAAAAAAATCGGGATCATAAGCGGTACGGGAGACAGAAGAGATGAAGACATTCGGGAGTTGGGTACCATTTCTGCTAAAAATTTTGATGAAATTATTATTCGTTGCGATAAAAACTTACGTGGACGCAGTGCCGATGAAATTATTGACCTGTTAAAAGAAGGTATCATTGCTGAAAACCCTAATATCTCCATAACCACTATTGCAAATGAAACGGAAGCATTAGAATATATTTATGCCAATCCGCAACATGGTGCTTTATATACCATGATGTGCGATGTAGTTACCGGTGCTTTAGATAAAATAAAAGAACTTAAATCCAGGGAAGACAAAGAATTGGTATAATATTTTTAGCACGCTGGAAAATAAAATATTAAAATATATTTTCCAGCTTTTAAAAGTTCAATTTTGATATTTTATCACTAACCCCTATTTTTGCACTCCCTTATCCATAAGGGGTTGTTTACTGGGTTATGGTGTAATGGTAGCACAACAGATTTTGATTCTGTTTGTCTAGGTTCGAATCCTAGTAACCCAACAGCTACTTTCTTCTAAAAATACCCTTGCATTTAAAATATGCAGGGGTATTTCAATTATCAGGTAAATTTCTTTTTGATTTTTTGAGTTTAGGGCTTTGCTAAATAAGAAACAGTTTTACAATAACTCTTTTAATAAAAAAGCAATCCCTCTCTAAAAAACATATTTGACTACCATTAGCAATTCCTCCAAATTCAGCTTGTCTGCTTCAGTTACCGAAACTGTAAATACTGTATTGTTGAAAGTTGTAGCCCTGTTGTCCAAACCTATCCTTCCGGTAATTGCTATGGCACTTCTTTTTTTATGTTATAGTTTTTCCAGTATCTCTTTTTTACAAATTCATAAGCCTTCATATTATTATACTCAATACCCGGCCGTAGTATCATTTGTATATCACCTGTAAACTCTTTGTCCTTCATTTTTTCTTCCATGTTAAGTATAAACTCTTTTTGCTTGGGCAACTTGTCAACTACAAACTGCATATATTCCGTATAGCAGGTTAATAGTTTATTGGTATCCATTGTATGGTAGGCATAAGCCCAGTATATATCAAACAAATCCCTGCTTTTTCGGCGCTGGTACAATGCCCTTAGTTTGCTGCCAAACAATTCTTCCAGTTCATAGGTATTTAGTTTGCATTCACCGCTAAACCATGAATTCTCTACTTTAAAATCCATTTGTTTCATACCAAGTACCGTAAAATGTTCCCTGGTATTTATTTCAACCTTCAGCCGCATATTTATTACAGGTGCTATTTCAGATACAAACCGATAAGTAATCGTATTATTATGTTTACTCTGTTCAATCTTTGGTTTGCTTTCTAAAAAATCCAGCCGTTGGCGCAACCTGGTTAATATCGGCCCTATGGTTTCTCCTTTTATTTGCACCAGGTCTATATCTTCCGAATATCTTGCCTGCGGTTTCAAATACAACTTATGAAAAGCTGTTCCACCCCTGAATGCAAGATGGGCATTGAGCATTTCATCAGAAAATATTTCTACCAATGCCCTTTCAATAATTAAATCCTGCTCCACCTATGCATTATCAGGCCAGGGTGCATTCACTTTCCATTCTTCAATATACCGCCGTGCTATCATAAATCACTTTCAATTTGTACATTTTTTATCACTTTCCATTTTTCATCTATATCCGCATTTTTATTTTTTTGGTTGGATAATGCCACCGGGAATATTTTTTTATTGTTCAGCGCTTTGGTTAACGCATCCGCTAATTTTTCGTTACCAATTCCTCTATCCAGCAAATACCCGAGTTTTTGTATAGCTGCTACCTGCGGATAACGTTTGGCAGTTTTAATTAATTCAGCAGGTTTTATTTCCGCCATTAATTCTTTTAGTATGGTTGCAGTATTATTAATACCAATGTTTTTGTTATAATACAATAAATCCAGCGCAGTAAGTTCCGGGGTACTTACTTTGATATTTCCTGCATCAGTTTTTTTGCTTACAATATCTTCATCTGCCCAGTCTTTTTTTACATTAAAATTAATCTTCAGTTTCTTAGTATTAATCTTCCTTAGTGCAGGCTTTTCAGTTATTACAAAAAATTCCATTGGCTGTTGGTGGGCTGCGCCATGCAAAGCAGCGGCTGATAACAAACCAACATAATACCGTTTGTTGAGCGAATGCATTAAATCATCAATAAAAAGAGCAGGCGGTATCATGCCCTGATGTGAATACTCCGGAGTAATGATGGCATAAAAACCTTTACGGATTTGTGCCACCTGTTTCTTTGCTTTTAGTCTGTAAAGGTTTTGATTAATGGCTTTATCTGAAATAGCGAACTGTTGCTTTATTTCGGCAAGCGAAAACGAATACCTGCCAACCGATCTTATTTTATTGATAAAATTTTCCAGGTAATTATATTGTATGGCAGCTTTCGGCATAAATAACAGTTTGCGATTAACTACGCATTTCGTAGTAAATAGCGAATATAAACTTTCCTACTGAATACCGCTGAATTAATAATTTCCTGCTTCAAAAAGCGGATAAATTCCAGGTGACTTTTATCTGGTTTCATACTATTAATTTTACTGTTTTTAAATGCCTCATTACCAATAAATAAAAAAGACTCACTCAATCTTAGTCCGTCAAAAGATTGGCAAGTCTTGTTAAATCTGGGATAAAATGGTTCGAGAAATGTGCGTGCAGGGCAACTTAAAGCCTGCATATAATGCAGGTTTTTTTTGTGTTTACGGCTCTCTTAATATTCAATTTTATTTTTAATAATCATCACACTTATTCATTTATTTCACTTTACTATAGTAGCACCAGTACATTAAAAATGCCCGGTTATAAAACCGGGCATTGCAAGTATTTAAAATTACTGATTAGTAATTACGGATTGTCATTTCTGTTCTGCGGTTTTTAGCACGGCCTGCTGCAGTTTTATTATCTGCAATAGGATTGGTTTCACCATATCCAGTAGATTTCAGCCTGCTTTCATCAATACCTTTACTTACCAAATAATCTTTTACAGATTTTGCCCTGTTTTCAGATAATGTTTGGTTTAGTTCATCACTTCCCTGAGAGTCAGTATAGCCATCAATATCAATCATCAGGCTTTCATCTGCCTTTAAGATGCTTGCTACATCATTTAAAGATTTGAACGATTTAGGAAGTAATTTATAACTACCAGTTGAGAAGAAAACGTTTTTAGCAGCCATGTTTACTTTTTCAATTACTTCTTTAGCAATTACAGGGCAACCTTGATTGCTTGCCGGGCCGGGACGAGTTGGGCATTTATCTTCTTCATCATTTACGCCGTCATTGTCTGTATCTGGTATTGGACAACCCTGGTAACGAGCCACACCTTTTACGGTTGGGCATTTATCCATTTCATCGTTTATGCCATCTCCATCAGTATCCGGAATAGGGCAACCACCATATTTAGCAAGGCCTGCTTCATCGGGGCATTTATCGTCTGCATCTGCAATACCATCTCCATCCCGATCAGGACAACCTTGTAAAGAAGCCAAACCAGGCGTATCGGGGCATTTGTCATCTGCATCAGCAACACCATCTCCATCCCGATCAGCAACTACCGGTACTTCAGGTGCTGCTACTACTACAGCTTTGGGCTTTGGAAAAGACCTTGCCATACCAAAGCTGTTATAAAAATGATAAGCAACATCGCTGCTGGCCGGCATGCGATATTGAGAATTTAGAATAATAAAGAAATTATCGGCAGGTTTTATTTGTAACCCTACGCCCAATACTGTGAATGCACCAAAATGCACACTATATTTTGATGCTCCAACGCCACCTGTTAAAAAAGGGTTTAAAAAGTACTTATCAGAAAGTAATTTCAGGTTTGCAGTAGCGGCAGCTTCAAAAAGAACTTCATCGCTAGTTGATTTGGGGCGGTCAGGATAAGGGTATTTTACAAAACTACCCGATAAAGTAGCAGCAAGATCAAGATTTTGCATCATCCCTTTCATATAACTTACAGCTATACCGGGCGCCATCCGGGAGGTTTTAAACCATTGTTTCTCGTTAATTACATTCACAAGGCTGGTGGACCTGATATCCGCTGCTGTTTGAAAATCATTTAAAACAAAATGAATTCCAATAGTTCCGGGTTTTTTATTATCAGTTTGGCTAAATGCACTATTGAATAGGCCAAAGGCCAAAAGAAGTAATATACTCTTTTTCATAAATAATTAGTTTACAGTAAACGTAGCAAAAATAACGGCTTAGTTTGAATTGAGGAAAAATATATCAGTTTTAGTACACCTATTTTTTAAAAATTGGATGGAACCTATACTTTAAGTTGTATGAATAGGCCTCGTTTTACCCAAAACTTCAATTTTTACCCGGGTAAGCCCTGCTTTGATATATCCTAATTTTTGGGCAGCAGCCCGGGTAAGGTCAAGTAATCTCCGGGTTTTGGGATGCAACCTGTCGTTTACTTTTACGTAAATAACTTTTTTATTTTTAAGGTTGGTTACTTTTATCCAGGTACCTAATGGTAATGAATTACAAGCTGCTGTAAACTTTTTCTGATCAAAAGTTTCGCCGCTGGCAGTGCGTCGTCCATGAAATTTATTTGCATAAAAACTGGCCTGTCCATATAAGATAGTAGTCTTAGATTTGGCCATTTTAGATTTACCTGTTTGCGCCTGGCCGGTAAAGGAGAAGGCTAAAAAAAGTAAAATAAAGAAAATACGATATCCTGTCATTGATTGAATTAAAGTGAACAAATCATTTTTTTGTGAAAAAATGGTTTCTTAACGCTTTGTCATTATTATAAATATCGTCAAAAAAAATGATTTTTTTGTCATTTGGAATGCAGGTAAAGTACCGGATATATACAGGAAAGCTATTTTTTATATAAATTTTATGCATTTCTTTCCGGTTTATCCAGTTATCAATAGAATCTGTAGTATATCTCAGTGTATCTTTTTTAGGATATAACATACTATCATTTCGGGCTATATAATATGCTAAGTCTTTCCAGGATTCTACCCTTACACATCCATGGCTTAGGCTGCGATCTGATCTTTTAAATAAATATCGTTGATTGGTATCATGCAGGTAAACATCATAAGGATTATTAAAATTGAATTTTAAGACACCAAGGGCATTGGCATCTCCACTTCCTTGTTGTACTTTAAACGGAATTCCTTTACTGTATTTATTCCAATCAATATGATATGGATCTACCGGTTCTCCAGAATATGTATAAAGCGCCAACCCTTTTTTGGTCAAATAGCCGGGATTCCGTTTTAAACCGGGAAGCAAATCTTTTTTTATGATGCTTACCGGTACCGTCCAGGTAGGATAGGTAACCAGGTTATTTATTTTCCCGGTTAATTCCGGTGTAGGGGTTCCCGGTTTACCCACAATTACTTTAGACACTAATTTTACAGAATCATTACTGATGAGTTGTAATTGATACGAAGGGATATTTACCCAAATATATTTTTCAGGCAGCGATGCGGGCAAAGATTTAAAACGATCTAATGTAATGGCAATACGAATTAATTTTTCCCGGTCGTTATCGTTTAATTTCTTTACTAAACCGGATGATAATTTACCATCTGTTTTCATTCCTCTTTTTTGCTGATAAGCTTTAATCATTAAACGTAGTTGTAAAGTATCCGGAAGATGTTGTTGTACTGAAACCCCGCTTTCTGCCATTCTCTTCTTCAGTAACTTCATAAATGCGGTAGAATCTTTATATGGATATTGCAAATAAGTATAATCCTGGGTATCCATACTATCAATAAATGAATGTAAGTTTCTTTTTAATAAAAGAAAATCCCGATGCTTAGGCTGCCACCGGGTAATTAGCTGGGTAAGTGAATTTTCTTTTAAAAAGCTTTGTAAAGCAGGTATAAAAAAATTATTTTGTTCACTGCTATCATATTGCAGGCCGGCACTATCTTTTTGTAACCTGCCCTGGCGAATATCCTGCAAAACATTAAAAAAAGAATTACTAAATAAGCAATCTGCTTTTGCCCATAAAACTGCATCTTTTCGTTTATCATTATTTTCCTGTAAACTGCTGTAGTATTTCTTTAATAAACCATACTGATAATCTTCTTTAAACAAGCCATCATAAATACAAGTATCTAAATAATTTAAAAAAGAAAGGGCTGCTTTGTCCCATTGTTCTTTACTGCTCCATACCGGTTTGTAATTATTTGAGGTATAGAAGGCTTTGGTTACCGGTAAAAAAGGGAGGAGCGTAGAATCATCAATTTTATTTTCACTGGTATGGGTTAGAAAATCTTCAATATTTTTTTGTACATACCCATCCATTTGAGCTTTATTTTTTACCAATTGGCTTTCGCCAGCTTTTTTCTTTCCGGATTTACAACACACAAAAAACAGGGAAGAAAAAAAGCATAATAATAGTATGGAACAGAAAATTTTCATTTGGAGGAGATGCCTTATCTTGTAAATTACACAAGTTATGGAAAACAATAATAATTCTTTTTTATCATTCATCATTACCTGGTTCATTCTTTGTTTATTTAATTATGAAACTTTGCAGGCACAGCCTAATGAGTATGGTTTATTGGTAATTAAAACCAAAAAAGAATATAAGCAAAGTGTGGCAGCAGATTCGCTTAAAAGAATGGTTGACATCAAACAATATATACCAGGCATTCAAATTGATTTGAGGTATAGCACTGAAAATAATTTCATGCATACCCGGCTTTACCCTTTATTAAAAACCACGTATGTACGTTTGGCTGCTGCCCAAATACTTTTATTAATACAAAATGAATTGAAACAAAAGGGATTGTCTCTTAAAATATTTGATGCTTACCGGCCATACCATGTAACTGTTAAAATGTGGGAACCCGTTAAAGATAGCCGTTATGCAGCCGACCCTAAATTTGGCAGTGGGCATAACCGGGGCATTGCCATAGACCTTACCATCGTGCATTCAAATAATTTGATGGAATTGAATATGGGCACTGATTTTGATAATTTTACGGATACCGCACACCATAATTTTAAAAATCTAAATCCCACTATTCTACAAAACAGGGCTCTTTTAAAAACAATTATGGAAAAATATGGATTCATTGCTTTGGATACGGAATGGTGGCATTATTATTTACCCAATGCTAAAACTTATGAATTAATGAACCTGTCTTTTAATACTCTAAAAAAACTTAGCAGCATAAAATTGATTCATTAAAAGCATTCGATTTTAAATAATTTTGATACAATATTCCTGATATGAAATATTATATTATTGCCGGTGAAGCGAGTGGCGATTTACATGGAAGCAATTTAATTACAGCCTTGCATAAAATAGACCCTATGGTTGATATAAGGGCTTGGGGAGGTGATAAAATGCAGGCAGCAGGGGCTACCCTGGTAAGGCATTACAAAGACCTTGCGTTTATGGGTTTTGTGGAAGTATTAAAAAACCTTTATACCATTTTACAGAATATTTCATTTTGCAAAAAAGACATTTTGAAATACAAACCGGATGCCCTGGTGTTAATTGATTACCCGGGGTTCAACCTTCGGATTGCTGAATGGGCAAAATCCCAGGGACTTAAAGTGGTGTATTATATTTCTCCCCAGGTATGGGCATGGAAAGAAAGCCGGGTAAAGCA
Source organism: Niastella sp. (assembly GCA_016710595.1). Lineage (GTDB taxonomy): Bacteria > Bacteroidota > Bacteroidia > Chitinophagales > Chitinophagaceae > Ferruginibacter. Next base: position 15,730 of record JADJVM010000007.1, on the reverse strand, counting down.
AATAAAAGACTCGGTAGATAAAATGATTGTAATACTCCCTTTTGAAAAAGAATTTTATCAAAAATGGAATTACCCGGTAAGCTATGTGGGGCACCCATTGGTAGAAGAAGTAGATGCTTTTATAGATCATGCAGACGATTCAGAAATACCGCTTTACCAAAATAATAAAGGAACCATTGCCTTATTACCGGGAAGCCGTAAACAGGAAATATTAAAAAAGCTTCCGATCATGCTACAGGTAAGCAGTCATTTTCCTGAATATAGTTTTGTAGTAGCAAAAGCACCCGGCATTGAAGATGATTTTTATACAACGATGCTATCTTCCTACAAAAATGTGTACGCCATTACTGGTAAAACATATTCGTTATTATACAAAGCAAAAGCAGCTTTAGTAACCAGTGGCACCGCTACCTTAGAAACCGCTTTGTTTTTTGTGCCCCAGGTAATTTGTTATAAAGGCAATTCAATTTCGTACCAAATTGCAAAAAGGCTGGTAAAAATAAAATACATCGGTCTGGTAAATTTAATTATGGATAAGGAAGTGGTAAAAGAACTCATTCAGCATGATTTTAATGTAGCTAATGTAGCACGTGAGCTTGACCTTATATTACACAATGAAAATAAAAAAGCGTCCATCCAGGACGACTATAGAAAGCTTAAAAGATTATTAGGCGAAACTGGCCATGCTTCAACACAAGCTGCAAAAATTATTTATGATGAAGTGAAGCGTTAGCGCATCATCAATTTAATGGCAAGGATGATCATGGCAAGTATGAATAAGAAAATTGAAATGCGGTTAATTCCATGCATATATTTCATCCACTGTGTAGGTTCTTCTTTCGGATCCCTCTTTTTAAGATATAAGTATTCTGCTATTTGACGTAGTATGCCCATGCATTTAAATTTTATTTTGCAAAGTTATTGCAAAGCCAGTATTGCACTTTATTGTTATTTATCGTAGCAAAACAAAACTATTTTTTACAAATACTGTTTTATCGGTATTATATTTCTTATAACTCAATATATAAATATAGGCACCCAAAGGAGCTTGTACGCCCCCCAACCTGCCATTCCATCCTTTGCTTTTGTCTTTTGTTTCAAAAACAAGTTGGCCATAACGGTTATAAATTTTAAAATCCATTTGCTCTATTAGCTCTGATCCCAATACTTTAAATTCATCATTCTTATGATCGTTGTTGGGCGTAAATGCTGTAGGGATATAAACATCTGTAACTACTTTTACTAAAACACTATCTGTTGCAGCGCACCCGCTTGTTTTATGCGTTGCAGTAATAAAATATAAAATATCCTGGGTGGCAGATGTAACGGGATTTAAAACAGTGGTATTGCTTAGTGCCGTGCCTGGTGTCCATAAAAAATCATACTGATTTGCATTGGCAATACTTGCTTCAATAGTTTTGCTACCACCTATTTGTAAGAAAATGGGAGGGCCGGCATCAATGGGCGGCTTAGCAATAATATTGATAGGAGTTCCCGTAATAATTTGCCGGCAACCACCTGCATTTTCCACAGTTACAATTGGTGTATAATTTCCAGCATTCGTATATGCCCTGTTAAAAGGAGGGGTTTGATTTCCTGCTCCATCGCCAAAGCTCCAGTTCCACAATGTAATATCCGGACTTCCAGTTGCTGAAAATTGAACAAATTCATTCTCGCAAAATATATTTTTATTTACATTGAAAGCCGCATTGGGATTGTTATAAATAACGGGTATCACTTTATCAACCGTGTCGCTTTTACATCCTCCTATTGCAACAGCATGGCGTATCGTAATATTGGTTGCAGCATTGCTGTAAGCATGAGAAACCGTATTGGCGGTATTGATATTTGTTTGTTGTCCATCACCAAAATTCCAATACCAATTTATAGGCGTATTTACATCATAAGCAATGGAAGATGTAAAGTGATAAGTACTGTCCACGCAGGATGTACCGGTATAGTTAAAATCTGCTACAGGTTTATTCGCCACTACAACGGCTAAACTAAAGGCATTGCTTAAACATCCGCCTGATGCTTTGGTTTTTAATGTAACAGTAAAAGTTCCTGCAGTGGGATAAGTATAATTAAAAGGTAAAGCATCGGTACGTACTTCTGTAAAACCATTTCCAAAATCCCAATGCCATTCTGTAATTACACCAGTTGCATAAGTAGAACTATCGCTAAAGTTAATAGACTGCCCCAGGCAAACATTTTTATCAAACCCAAATTTTGCAATAGGCTTGGATGATACAGTAACGGTTCTTTTTAGTGTATCGCTTTGGCAACCGTTTGCAGCAGTTACTATTAAACTTACAGTGAAAGTTCCAGCACTTGTATAAGTGTGATAAAAAGGAGTTCCATTATTATTCACACTTGAATTACCATCACCAAAATGCCAATCCCATTGTGTAACAGAACCATTTGTAATAAAAGAAGTATCTGTAATATAAACAGAATCACCAATACAAATACCAGTATCCACACCAAATCTTGCGATAGGTGCATCTTGTATTACAATTGTTTTGCTGGTATCTGCAATGCAACCATTATCAGCAGTTATTTTGTATTGCACAACATGATTACCCGAAGATGTAAATTTCTTTACTGCATTTTGGGTGTTGATGGTACTGTTGTCCTCAAAAGTATAAGTATAGTTTGCAATATTAAAACCCGTTATGATAGAAGTTCCAGTAAATCTTACACTGTCTTGCAGGCACAATGGCGTTTGTGTTGTAAAATCGGCTATGGGACCGGGTTTCACAACTATTTTTACGGTAGCTTGTTCTGTTTGGTTGCAATTTTGAATAACTGCTGCCGTATAGCTTACAGGCAAATAATAAGTGCCTGCATTATTAAAAATAAAATCTTGTTGCAGGGAATAAACATAATAAGTTCTGCCATTAATTAATTCGGTGTAAAGCGGAACGGGTACATTCATTATGGAATCAGTATTTGGCGTAACACCGGTAAGCTGGCTTAATTTCCAATGAATGGATAAAGCGGGGTAAGCCAATTTTACCAATAACCGAACCGGGCTTTTAGGGCAAGTAAAAGTATCTGTTTGCCCATTGCTGTTTAAACTATTTTGTATAGCGCTGTAATTATTTAAATTGTTGATAAGTGTGCCTACATTATACCCATAACTTTCAAAATTACCTAAACCATAAACGGTAGATGTAAATGCAGAATCACTGCTAATCCAATGCTGGGCTCCAGGCCCTGGGAATCTTACGAGCGCAACGGAATAAGATGGATAGTTTGGATGTGGAATTATTTGAGCAGCCGGCACAATATTTCCATCAACCCTTAATGATGGTACAGCAGCGGTGGGTAAATGTATATTTGCATACACATAATCAATGGTTGATTTTCTGCTGGTATAAAATAGTACATGTTTTTGTCCTTGTTCAATAGGGCTGATATAAAACATTTCCGGATCCCCATAAGAAGGAGGGGCAGGACTGGTGGTTGGATAATTCCAGCATTGGTTTTTATTTACCATGTACTGCGATACCAAAATGGGTTTGTCAGCTTGTATATAATCACCACCGGTAGAATCCATGTATTCGTAAAAAAAGTTTTTAATAAGTCCGGTCATTACCACACCATTTTTTCTTACAACCGTAGTAGGGTCTGCTACACAAATCCGATAATAATTTCTATTGGTTTCCAGAATATTTGTAGTAGCATTATTGATGGTATGATAGGTTAAATAACGGGTTCCCCAGGCTTGTTGCGGAAAAACCTGTTGTTGCATAAACTCGCCCCCATCGCCACGGCATAAACGAATACCACTGGACCCTGAAAATACTGCTACCGGGTGGCAATTGCCATCAGCTCCCGGTACGGATACAATTTTACTACCGGTCATATCTTTACTTGCGTCAGCCGGATTTCCATTAAAAATGGCCTTACCAAACACATGAAAAGATTCTCCTTTATTTAAATTTATGATATAAGTCTGGCCGGGTAACCAACCATTTTTAGTGGTATCAGAGGGAGTGATTTCCAGCCGGGTATTATCTTCTGAAGCAATGGCATAAAACCAGGAATACCAATCACCCGGGCTGCTTTGAGAAGTAGTTTGATAATAGTTTATTGAATGATAAATGTATCCATAAGTTTCTACAGGCATGAGCATGGTGGCTCCTGAAACCTGGTTGGCATATACATGAGAATACACTGCAACCGGTACATCACTTACAATATGGATCCCCTTGTTTTGTAAACCATCCGTAAGCGTTCGTGCATCGTTAGGCCCCGATTTGGGAATAAGGATACTGGCATTAACGGTATTTGCAGGGATATTTAATGTTTGAGTATAGCCGGTATTGGTAATAGTTACGGTAACTGTGGCAGCTAACTCGGTACTAATATATATGGCCATTTCCTGGGAGTTGATGGGTGGCTCGTTTGTAAAGGTATAATCGTATCCATAAGCCAGCCAAAACTCTGTTCCCCGATTGCTTTTATCTTGCGCCAACATTGTTTTGTAACAAACAATAAGCAACAATAAAAGAAATGTTTTTTTCATAAATTAAGAAATGGTCTGTTTAATTTCAAAACGGTATTTTAAAATCAAATACAAATTAGCCCATTTAAAGTAGGAAAGCTCATAAAAACACAAATAATTAAGGCCAATTTCAATAAATGAGTGTTTATGCTCAATTTAAAAATTAAGTAGAAATGCTTAGAAATTGGAATACCATTAGAACTACTTTTAATTTCTCTAAAAAGAGATAGATCCCGCTTTATCAATATCTAAAAAAGCATGTTTTATTACCAAATTAAATTTTTTAAAAAATGAGAAAATGTATTTTAAAATTTAAGATTGCTTTCTGTATCCTCAGTTTGCTTCTTTTATTTAGTACAGCCAGTTTTGCCCAAAGTGGGCAGTACAATACTGTAAATTGGAAATTTAGTAACCCTAAACAAATGGGTATTACTGTTTTAGATGTAGATTTTTTTGATGACAATAATGTACTTGCAGTAGGCCAAAGTGGTGGTATTGCAAAAAGTACCGATGGTGGAAGGAACTGGACCTACGGCCCTTTTACATATATAAATGCTGCTGGTGTCCGCACCACATCCACTTTATATGATGTACATTATATTTCTGCCAACGTTGCCTACGTAGTAGGTGATCGGGGCTGTATGGCTAAAACAACCGATGGCGGAGCAACCTGGAATTTTGTAATAACACCCTTATACCAAAATGCCAGGAACATAAACACTTGTTGGTTTTTAAATGAGAACAAGGGGTATATTGGTGGACAGTTTAATTCTCCTGATTCTATTCCAAAAGTATATGTAACGAATGATGGTGGCGCTACCTGGGATTCTTTAGCCGCTCCCATGGTGAATGGAACTTCAAGAGCGGGATATATCAACAACCCCAATGTTTCATCGGTGTTATTAGACCTGGATCAAAAAAATAAAGAAATTCAACGCATCCAGTTCATCAATGATAATGTGGGTTATGTAACCGGTTCTGCGAATGGATTATATCCCAGGGTTTCACAATCTGCTAATTCATCTACTTGTTTACCAAACCCTACCGGTAACCTTACCAGTAGTGCCGGAACTTCTGCATTATTATGGAAAATATCCGGTAACACGATTACAGATTATTCATTAAGCAAAGAAAGATTAGGTTATACCGGTATCAATACCAATACGGTTACTTGTACTACACAATATAATTCTGCAGGCGTTACCCCAGTAGGTCAAACTTACAGAGCAATGAATATTCTTAATGACTCTACTGTTATCATAATGTCCTTCAATAACAATTGTGTTGTGAGAGTTAATACCGGAAATAATGATAGTACAGAAAATGTAAATAACCCCGGTAATTTTGAAAAGGGAAAATATCAAATATTAAACTTCCCATTCCCACCCACAGGTGGCCCCAATGCCGGCCCTTCAATTCCTGCTACACAGGTTTTACTGGCTTCTAATCCTTATCATATAAAAAGAGCTGCCAATGGAAAATTGTATGTGGGTTCTAATTTTGGCAGAATTTGGACTTCAATAGATAATGGTGAAAACTGGTTAGAAGAAAGAAGTTATCCTGAAGGGCAAAACTTTAGCCAATTTGCTGCCTGGGCTTTAGATATTGCACCCGGAGGAAAGTTCTTATTTATGGGCCAAAATGGCGCTGTAGCTGATTCAATACCAGGAGGAGCTTTATTTAGTAATTATAATTTAGTGGCACCTGATGGTTCTTATGTAAAATTTGATTTTGCAGATTGTAATACCGGGATTGGTGTAGGCGGCGGTTCTATTACCCGCACTTTAGATGGAGGAAATACCTGGTTAGATAATAACCGTCCTGATTTTAGCAATGGTGTAAGTCTTACCGGCCTTTCTTATCCTACTGTTTCTAAAGCCTGGTTTACGGTTAGTAATGGTTTTATTTATAAGTCAGAAAATGCAAATGCCTCGCAGGCAGATTTTATAATTGACCCGATGTATAATGATGTTTCGTATCAAATGAATGATGTAGCAGCCATAGGAAATGATACCGTGTATGCTGTAGGATATAGCACCTATACAGTACCAACAGCTAATAGAAAAACTTCACTTTTTAAATCTACTGATAATGGTGCTACTTTTAATACAATAGATATAGCCGTTACTACTGCATCTCCTGCATTTACTGCTCCCAATCTTTCTCAATTAGCATTTCCCAGCAGAAACATTGGTTATGTAGCCGGAACCAGGAATGGCGTTTATAAAACTACTGATGCCGGCGCAACCTGGACAAGCATCAATCCTTTCCCGGCTTTAAACGAAAACCCTGTTGGCTTCGCTAATAGGTTTGTAACCTATACAGATATCATGGCGGTGGATGATAACACCGTTTTTGTAGTAGGTAATATGTACACAAACCAAAACAACAGAAGGGTTTATAAAACAACAGATGGCGGCACTACCTGGACGGACATTTCCGGAAATATTGATCAACTTAATTCTGGAAATATTACTACCGTATTATTTCATGATGCTGATCATGGATATATAGGAATAGGCAATACCATTTGTAAAACTGATGATGGTGGCGCTACCTGGATTTTAGATATTTCTCCAACAAGTATCATTTCTCAAACGATGGCTTTTGCTCCACGTATAGTTCCGGCTTCCGTAAATATGGAAAACAGAAAAATGTTCTTTGGTGGTTTTGGTGCTGGATTCGGTGGTCCTACAGCTGGTAATAATATTATGGAATATGGTAGCCCTGCAAATGTTTCTGTTAATAGCACTGAAGAAATAGGAAATACAAATTGTAGCAATGCAAATGCGGGAACAATCACCGTAAATGCAACAGGCGCAATTGCACCATACACTTATAGTATTGATGGAACTAACTTTCAAACTTCTAATGTATTTACCGGCCTGGCCGCAGGCGATTACACGGTGGTAATTAAAGATGCATATTGTGGAACGCTAACCAAAAATGTTACGGTTTCATTTACAGATAACTTAGTCTTAGCTACCACTCCTACTGATACAACTGTTTGCTCTGGTGCACCGGTACAATTGATGGCAACCAGTAATGCTGCCACCTACACATGGTCACCGGCAACAGGCTTAAGCAATAGTACCATTGCAAATCCTGTAGCAATTGCCAGTGGAAATACCAGTTATGTAGTTACTGCTAAACTAGGAAGTTGTACAAAAACTTCAAGTGTAAATATTAGTATTAAGCAAAGCCCATCGGTAAGTGCAGGCCCGGACAAAACAATTATACAAGGCGATGCAGTGATGCTTAATGGTAGCGGCCCGGCAATTACAACTTCTATTAGCTGGACGCCCACAACGAGCCTCATTAATATGAACACTTACACACCAACTGCAAAACCAGCCGTTACTACTACTTACACATTAGAAGTAGTAAATGATGAAGGCTGTACTTCTACTGACGATATGATTGTTCATGTGATTCCTTTTTGTATAAATCCAAAAAATGCATTCACACCAAATGGTGATGGTATCAATGATAAATGGATGGTAACTACCGGTGATGCTTGTACTTCACAAATAATGGTAAAAGTATTTAACCGCTATGGCAGCGAAGTATATTCAAATAATAATTACCAAAACAATTGGGATGGCACATATAAAGGAAAACCCATACCCGATGGTACATATTACTATGTAATTAGCTACCGCCTTACCAATGGAGATGTAGTTCCTGCAAAAGGCGATGTAACCATTTTAAGATAATTTGTAAAAAGAAATAAATACAATGAAAAAATATATTCTTACAGCCATTTTCTTAGGAGGATTTGCTGTAACACATGCTCAACAATTACAAAACTCTTCGTTTTACGACATGCAGGGGATATTGAGTAACCCATCGGTGGCAGGCGTACAGCAAGATGAAAATGTAAAAGCAGTAATAGGTGCTACCTATCGCACACAATGGAGTGGTATAAATGGAAGCCCACAAACATTTACAGCTTTTGGATCTTTCAATTTACCAAAAAGCCAAATTGGAATTGGCGCTTATGCTTACAACGACAAAACAGGCCCTACTTCCAGGACCGGATTAGAAGTAGCATTGGCTAAACATATCAATTTTAATGATGGTGGCACATTCTCACTTGGTATTGAAACCCGTTTTCAACAATACGCCATTGATATGAATAAACTTTCCGATGCACTTGGTACAAATGACCCGGTGCTGGGAGCCAAAGACAACCGTTTTAAATTTGATGCAGGTTTTGGCCTTTCTTATACCAATAAAAAATGGCAAATCGGCGCTTCTGTTTCTCAATTAATACAATCTAAATTAGATGTGTATAGTGGTAATTTAAGCAGAACAGAAGAAGCCAGGTTGTACCGCCATTATTATTTTCATGGTTTATATAATTGGAATGTTGATGGTTTTACTACCATTACTCCCCATTTTATTGTTACCTATTTGCCCAATGCCCCTACCGATGTAACTGCCGGCATCAGGGTATCGCATCATAATTTATTATGGTGGGGTGTGGGATATCGTTCTACACAAAGCGTGATGCTTTCAGCAGGCCTTCATATTAAAAAAAGTTTAACACTGGGCTATGCATATGATGTATATAAAAACCCGGTAGGATTATTTAACGGTGGTAACGCTGCGCATGAATTTATATTAAGTTACCAGTTTAGAAAATAGTAGTAGGTTTTGGTTTAGAACTTAAAAGCAGCAAAGCCTCCAGGCCTAGCTGCTTTTTTAAATTCTTAGTGTACATTTAACTTTTATTAAAGTTAAGTAACATGCCTGCTACACAAAACCAAAACCGGCTTACTGGCCAGGTAAGTAAAAGCGCTATAAGAATATTTTCTATTTCACTTTTACTGATATCAATAAATAGTTGCATTTTAAAAGCAGTGGCGCAGGATAATAACAGCTCTGTAACAAAAATAATAAAGGATACTACCGCCATATTAAAAATGATTGCACAAGGTGAATATCAAATGGAGAAGTTGCCCGAAGCTTCGTTCCAGTCCTTAAGTGAAGCGCTTTACAGCAGCGAGGCGATTCATTATTATAAAGGAATTGGGATGGCATCTGAGCGCCTTGGCCATTGGTATTTTGGGAATAACCTGAACATGAGCATTCAAATGGGCAACAAATCAATATGGGCTTATGAAAGTACGAGTACAGCCACTATTGAAGAACTTGCAAAAACGCATTTATTGTTAGCCGAAGCTTATGATGAAGCAGGAAAAAAAGATTCATCTGCATATTATTATTATTTATTGGGATCAGAAATGACTGAGGGAAACCTTACGGATCCTGAATTTGCTGTGGTAGTATTTACCAAACTCAGTATTTTTTGGATTAATATTGATAACGATATTTCTAATAACAAGAATACAAAAGAAACCATCAAACGGTTTGTAGATAAAGCCAAAGAAGCAAGTACTAAAATTAAAGACACAGCAAATGGCCGTACTACTGTTTATTTTGTAGAAGGTGCTTATTATCATGCCATCAAAAAGTTTGATAGTGCCCGGTATTTTTATACCACTTACCTTACAGTAAGGGATAAAATGGGCTTACTGAGTACCGGCAGAAAAATTTCTACCCTCTCAAATATTGCCGACACCTATCTCCAGGAAGGAAATACCAAAAAGAGCCTTCAATATTTACAGCAGATCAGGGATATGGCGAATAATCCGGAGCAAAAGAAATACCTGGCTTTTTATATGAGTTTTATTGACCTGCAAACTGCCAATGCATTTTACCAGCAAAAAAAATATGCAGAATCTATCGCCATTTTAGATACTGCATTGGTAAGCTTAAGCCGCACGGGTTCACATTTAAGAAATGAAGTGGTGCAGGCTTATGATACTTATGCCTCGTGTTATGAAGCGTTGGGCAATTATAAAAAAGCATTAGAATATAAAAATATATACGTAAAACTCAATGATAGTTTAACCAGGCGAGATAAGATAGATATCATCAGCAGGCTAGAGATCAGGAACCGCATTGCTGAAAAAGATAAAGAGCTGGCCCTTCAAAAACTAAATCTTTCTGAAGTAAAGAATAAAATAAAAGATAAAAATTCTTGGATCATCGGTATCTCACTATTAACCTTAAGTGGTATGCTGATATTCGCTTTATGGCGAAAGAAAAATAAAAGTAAACAAAAATTACAGGAAGAACGCATCAGTAACCTGCAACAAAAAATAAATTTAGAACGGCTTAAAGCCAGCATCAATGCTGAAGAAAGGGAGAGAACAAGAATAAGCCGAGAATTACACGATGGCATTGGCGGTTTATTATCGGTAGCCCGTATGAATTTTGAATTGGCAAAAAAAGCAAATCAAAATCAAACCAATAAAGACTTCGCAGATGGCTTACAAATGCTGGAAGAAGCTACTGTAGAATTACGCAAAGCAGCATATAACCTCATGCCCGAAGTATTACTCACCCAGGGCCTTGCCAGTGCGGTGCAGGCTTTCTGTGAAAAAATGGCAAGCAAAAGCAATACCAGCATTACCTTCCAGGCCATGGGGCAAAAAAAAGAAACGAGTACAACATTTGACCTTTCCATCTACCGCATTATACAAGAACTGCTTCATAATATCATTAAACATGCCAAAGCACCACATGCCCTGGTACAGATTAATTTTCATGAAGAAGGTTCTACAAATATTACGATTGAAGACGATGGTATTGGCCTACCTGCCGATGCATTTAAAAATTCAAAAGGAATGGGATTAAAAATATGAAAGAAAGGGTAAACGACCTTGTCGGAAAATTAGATATACAAAGCACCCCTGAAACCGGTACCAGTATATATTTAGAATTTGATTCCTGGCACAATAATGAAAATAGTTTATGATAAAAGTGGCAATCGTAGATGACCAGGTCATCATACTAAATGGATTACAAAAAATATTGGCTGATGCACATCATATCTGCATCACGGGGATCTTTAATGATGGGGATGACCTGCTGGAAGCGTTGGAAAAAGAACAACCCGATGTGCTTTTACTCGATATACAAATGCCCCATAAATCAGGACTTGAGCTGGCAACCATTATTTCTAAAAAATACCCGCAAATAAAAATGATTGCCCTTACCAATGTAGATGTACTTACTCAAATGAAGCAGATGTTACAAAAAGGTTGCCTGGGTTATTTACTAAAAGATGTAAGCCCCGAAATTTTAGTCAAAGCACTTGAAACGGTGTACGGGGGCGAACAATTTTTAAATGAAGAATTAAAAAACAATTACTCAATAGCCTTTCAGGACATGGTGAAAAACAACTCATCACCCGCAGGGAGAAAGAGATTTTAAAACTGATATTGGAAGAGAATACCAACCAGCAAATTGCAGATAAATTATTCCTTAGTTTAAGAACCGTAGAAAACCACCGAAATAACCTGCTTCAAAAATTGAATGCAAAAAACACGGCAGGGCTTGTTAAGATTGCCTTACAGGAAGGCCTGGTGTAAGTTTTTTTAATGTACATTCCATTCATTTTATTTACAAATGCAAGGTGAAAATTTTAAATTCATTTACCTTATCTTTACTTTCATCTTAATTAATGATTATGACGAGGGAAGAAAAATTCATGCAGGAAGCCATACTACTTTCCGGGCAAAGTATCTACAATAATCAAGGAGGCCCATTTGGTTGCGTAATTGTAAAAGGAAATGAAATTGTAGGCCGGGGTTACAATAGGGTTACTTCTAATAATGATCCTACTGCACATGCCGAAGTAGAAGCAATAAGAGATGCTTGTAAAAATTTAAACAGTTTTCAATTACAGGATTGCGAAATTTATACATCCTGCGAACCTTGCCCCATGTGCCTTGGCGCTATTTATTGGGCCCGCCCAAAGATTGTATATTTTGCAAACAATCGCCAGGATGCAGCCGATATCGGCTTTGATGATTCCATGATCTATGAGGAAATGAAAAGCCCGATTGAAGAAAGAAAAATTCCCATTAAAAATATGGGGCGGGAAGCAGCTCTAAAAATTTTTGAGGCCTGGAAAATAAGTCAGACAAAACTGAATATTAAACAGGACTATTTTTTACTTGTATTATTTCTGCAGCAATACTTATTGCAATTTCCTCCGGTGTTTGGCTGTGTATCGCCAGGCCAATGGGAGTATGTAACTGATCAATAAAAGGGCCTGTAATTTTAAGATTACGGTATTTCTCAAATAATTGTTGCATTTTAAAAGCGCTGCCCAATGCACCGGCATATTTAAAATGGTATGGTGCCAGGCTCTGTATCACTTCATCATCGGTGCGGTACCCAAATGTCATAATCACAACATAATCATCCTTATTTTCTTTAAGATAATTAGCCATTTTTGTATAACCCGGTACCGTAATAATTTGGTGTGCGTATTTATTTTGAACCAGGGTATGCAAGCCCGGGCGATCATCATACACAATAATATAGAAATCCATACCCCGCATCAGTTTACTCAAAGCCAATGCACAATGGCCACCGCCAATAATATGAATCGTATTTTTAAATCCTAATTTTTCGTAGTAGGTAAAGTTGCCATTGTTGTAATGATAGGTATTATTTTCAAGAGGTATTATTTTATCAAGCTGCAATCCTGCCGGCGATAAAATTAAGCTACCGGTTAAAGACTCTTTTTTTGTATTACACAATGCTTCTACAACTGGTATATCCTTATTTAAAATGCTGTATAGAAAAATAGTTTGCTCACCGGAACATATCATGCCACTCCTGTTTTTGGCTTCTTCTTTATCATGCACCTGGTTTATTATTTCATTCAGCTCATCATTATTTTTTAGTGCATGCCTGGTAAGTTCTACAAATTTATGTTCCATAATACCTCCGCCAATACTCCCCGCATACTATCATCCTCTGCAACAGCCATGTGAAACCCCTGCCTCCCGGTGAACTTCCTTTGCTCTCTAAAACATACAACAATATTACCCGCTTACCGGAGTTTAGTTTTTGCAAAACGAATTCCCATACAGTCATGACTTTTCTTTTTCCTGTTTTCCAGGATATATTTAAATGAGCGGCTCCTGATTTCCTGAAGCGTTAAGCCCGTAGCGAGCATTTCTTTTTCGGTAATAGCGCCACTATTGAGCGCTTGTAAAAAATAGTTCAGCAATCCTTGTCCCGTTGCTGCATCATCAAATACATCACCTATTAAGGTAGCTCTTGCAGCTTTATCTACAAATGTTTTCAATCGTTCAACTGCATCATCGTAGCTCTCTAAGAAAAAAGCAAATACGGCTGCATACCGCATTGGGAACTGGGCGGGGGTTTAAATCCCAACCCTGGTAAAAACCATTCCACAATGAATGACGAATATGGTCATACCCTTTTTTCCAGGCACGGTGAACTACTTCCTGGTTTTCCTTTTGCTGTACCTTGGTTAATTTTTCGCCCCGGTGTGGCCCAATGGGCATGGTATTCGTTGCGCCATCACTCAACCAAATACCCGTATGGCCAAGCGCCACTTTGGTAATATGATGTGCAAAGTCGCATACCGGGTGATCCATTTCCTGGTAACGTGCTGTAATGCTGCAGGAAGCTGTATAGTCATAAGTACCAAAATGCATCGCAATACAACGCCCTTTAGAAGCTAAAATAAATTTACGCAAAGGATTTGTACCTCGCTACTCATAATAGACTGTGTGGTTTCTACCATCATTTCAATTTTTAAAATCCCTTGGCAATTTTAACTGTGCTTCTATGCTGTCCATCAATAATGCAAGTGCAGCCGGTTGTTCCGGTATGGTAACTTTAGGAAGCATCACCACAAAGTTGTTGGGCAATTTCCCTTTTGGTCTCATTTACTAAAGTGCTGATAAAAATATCAAGGGTCCGCAATCCCCTTTCTTTCATTTCTTCAGTAAATGGTTTTATGCGGATGCCAATAAATGGCGGCAATGTTTTTTCTTCATTCCCATTGCTACTTCCTTTGCTGCCTGTACTGCAGTAGCATCTTCTTCTTCATTGCTGCGGTTACCAAAACCATCTTCAAAATCAATCCTGAAATCTTCAATAGCTTCCTGCTTTAATTTATTGATGACTTTATGATACACTTCGTAAGACAAATAAGCAGGATGCTTCTTTCTTTTTTCCACACTTAATTTTTCGTACATTGTTTTTACTGATGAAGCTGTAGCAGACTTGGGTAAGTCAGCGATTCCCTGCAATCCAAACACTTTTCCAAAAACAATAAAATCGGGTGCATACAAATTAAATATATCTAATGCCCGCTGGCCCAATGCCTGGGCTGCATCAAATTTAAAATAAATTGGCGCCGCCGTATAATGTATGCACAGGCTGCCTTTCTGGCCTGTCTCCTGGATATAATTTTTGAAAAGCATTATTGTCGCTTTTTAATTTTCCAAAAATTTCATCTTTCTTTTTTTTCGGTATGCTTGTATTCATTTTAAATGATTAAAATATTTTTGAGTGAATAAATATGATGCTGCAAAAACAGGCTACATTGGCTTTTAATTTCAATGGATTAAATGATCAATCAGTCAACTTCCCCGATAGGTTGTGTAACCAAATGGGTTGATGAGTAAAGGTACATGGTAGTGGCTTGCATCAGAAATAGTAAACCGGATTTCTACCTCAGGATAAAATGTTTTTATTTGTAAGCCATCATAATATCCACTTGTATCAAAAACTAATTTATAACAGCCTCCTTTTAAAATATGAACAGGAGGTAACAGGTCAGCTACCCTGCCGTCAATATTGGTTAATCCCTGGGCTATACTTTGCCATGCTTTGCCGTTCATGCTGTACAATTTAACAAGCATATTGTGTGCAGGCTTGCCAAATGAAGTATCTAACACATGGGTAGTAAGTTGGCTTATGGGAATTTGCTGCCACTGGGCATCGTGTATATGCTTTTTTAATTCTAAGAATTGTAATTTTTGTTGCTCACCCATTGCCTGCGATATTTCATCTACTTTAGTATTTTGTAGCCTGGCTTGTAACAATGAAGCATTTCGCACTGGCCGACTTACCCGTTGCGCAAACAATAAAATGAATCCATTTTTTTGCAGGTACTTTTCATTCGATGTGGCCAGTTGCTGCAACATATTTTCATCAGCTAAAGTAGCGCCAGCCTGCTCTCCTATTGCCATTTGCCGGGTATTAGCAAATTTTCTGCCAGGCTTTTCGATCCCCAATTTTAGGATGACCTTCAAAGGCTTATAACAATCGGTTTCATTACACAGCGATGGTACCAAATTTCGTCTGCGG
>JADJVM010000006.1:117500-347896 GCA_016710595.1 Niastella sp. | reverse complement strand
GAATTTACCTGCTGATGATCGTTTCCTGTTTATTCCTCAAAACTTTAGGCACCTGCAACGTTTTTTACGCCTGCACCAGGTAACACAGGTAGATGGGATTTTGGCTGACCTGGGTGTATCCAGCCACCAGTTTAATGAAGGCGAACGAGGTTTCTCTACACGGTTCGATGCCAATTTAGATATGCGTATGGATACCCGGAATACCTTAACCGCCGCAGAAGTTTTGCAAACCTACCCGGAAAATCGCCTCCACAAAATGTTTGAGCAATATGGTGAAGTTACCAATGCCAAAACGCTGGCAAAAACAATTGTAACCCAGCGGGAAATTAGCCCCATTGGTACAATAAGCCGGCTAAAGCAAGCGGTACAGCCAATTGTAAAGGGGAATCCAAATAAATATTTTGCTCAGTTGTTCCAGGCAATACGCATCGAAGTAAACGACGAAATGGGAGCGCTCAAAGAAATGCTTGAGCAATCGGCAAAGGTTCTTAAGCCGGGTGGTAGAATGGCGGTAATTACTTTTCATTCCCTGGAAGACCGGGTAGTGAAAATTTTTTTTAAGCAAGGAAGTTTTCAGGAAGTATTCGCAGATGACATTTATGGAACCCGGCCGGCAAGTGTATTGAAACCCGTAAATAAAAAACCCATGCTGCCCACAAAAGCAGAAATGGAAAAAAATAAAAGATCCAGGAGTGCCAAATTAAGAGTGGCAGAAAAAATATAAAATGGCTAAAGAAAAAAAAATAAAGGAAAACGGTAGCTCAATTAAAACAGAGTTACGCAGGCTGTTCAACTACCGTTGGATGGTCCGTAATATTCCTTTCTTTCTTTTCTTAAGTGTGTTGGCAGTTTTATATATCTATAATGGCCACCATGCCGATAAGCTTATACGGAAAATAGCCACCACTGAAAAAAATATCAGGGAGTTAGAATTTGAATATAAAACAGTAAAAAGCGAAGTTATTTTTAGAAGCAAGGCAAGTGAATTGGTAAAAGCAGTAGAACCGTTAGGACTTAAAGAATTAAAAGTACCGGCATTTATTTTACAAGATTCATCACAACAAAAAAACACTCAATAATATAACCGGCATTGGAAATTAAGAATGACATATTATGGCGGGTTTACCTCTGTTTCCTGGGTATTGTGCTGTTGGGTATCATGATACTGGGCCGTGCTTTTTATATACAAAGGGCACAAGGCAAATTTTGGATATCAATGAGTGATAGCCTGCATTTAAAATATTTACCCATCGAAGCAGAACGGGGGACTATCTATAGTGAAGATGGAAATATGTTGAGTACATCGGTTCCTATTTTTGATGTGTATGTTGACTTTGGTGCAGATGGCCTGAGGGATAAGGAAGGCAAACGCTTTAAAGATAATATTGATTCATTAAGTATTTGTCTCGCCAATTTATTTAAAGATAAAACAGCAGCTGCCTATAAGAAAGAAATGCAAATTGCTTATAAGGATGAGCAGCGATATTATGCATTAAAGAAAAAGATTTCTTTTGATGAATACCGCCAGTTGAGGGAATTCCCACTGGTGCGGCTGGGCCGGAATAAAAGTGGGTTTATTATAGATCCCAGGGACAAAAGAATAAATCCTTATGTATTGCTTGCGAATAGAACCATTGGTTTATCCCGTGCCGATGCCCGCAAAAATGTTGGACTTGAACTTACTTATGACAGTGTATTAAGAGGCACCACCGGCCAGCGATTAATGCGTTATGCGGCGGGCACCTACATCCCGGTAGAGGGTTCAGAATTTGCACCCGTAAATGGTAAGGATATCATCACAACTTTAGATACTTATATACAAGATGTAGCCCAAAGTGCATTGATGGAAATGATGGTGGGCAATAATTCCACACATGGTACTGCTATTGTAA
Source organism: Niastella sp. (assembly GCA_016710595.1). Lineage (GTDB taxonomy): Bacteria > Bacteroidota > Bacteroidia > Chitinophagales > Chitinophagaceae > Ferruginibacter. Next base: position 346,004 of record JADJVM010000006.1, on the reverse strand, counting down.
TGGAAACAGCAACCGGCAAAATTAAAGCCATTGCAAACCTGGGCAAACAAGCAGACGGCAGCTACATCGAAGATTTGAATTATGGAATTGGCAAAGCCACAGAACCCGGTTCTATTTTTAAACTGGCAACTTTATTAAGCTTGTTAGATGATGGGTATGTAAACAACGAAAGCATTGTAGATGTAGAAGGTGGCGCTAAGAAGTTTTATGGTTTACGAATTAAAGATTCTCACCTTGGTGCAGAAAAAATTACTGTAAAAAAAGCATTCTTTACCAGTAGTAATGTTGCATTTGCTAAAATGGCAAATCAATTTTATGAAAGTCAACCCAATAAATTTGTTGATCACTTGTCAAAATTTCATTTAGATAAAATGACAGGGATTGATATTGTAGCTTCTTCTGGTAAACCAACTATTAAAAGGCCCACTAACAGGAGTTGGTCAAAAACAACCATACCTTTTATGGCGCATGGATATGAAGAATTGGTTACGCCACTTCACATGCTCATGTTATATAATGCCGTAGCCAATAATGGTAAAATGATGCGGCCTTACCTGGTAAGTTCTATCCGTGAGTATGGGGTAGAAATAAAACATATAGAGCCGGAAGTAATTGTAAATGGTATCTGTAGCCCACAGGCGCTGGCACAAGCAAAAGAATGTTTAAAAGCTGTGGTAGATAGTTTACACGGTACAGGGCACAAAATCTTATTCGATTCATTGTACTCAATTTCCGGGAAAACCGGAACAGCCGTAACAGCATTAGATAATAAAGGTTACAATAAGGGGAATAAAATTTACCAGGCATCCTTTATGGGATATTTTCCATCAGAAAATCCAAAGTATAGTATTGGTGTGGTTATTCAAAACTCACGGGAATCAAAATTTATTTATGGGGCAGATGTTGCCGGTAAAGTGTTCAAGCAAATTGCAGATCGGATTTATGGCCGCTATATCAATAATTATAGATTAGATCAAAAGACAAACGATACTGATAGTAGTATTTATAACATCGTTGGTGCAAAGCACGACCTGCAATCCATTTTTAATTTCCTGCAAATTGGGTTTACCGATTCATCTCATTCAGGTAACTGGAGAGATGCCATGATGGTAAAAAATAAAGCTGGTATGGTGGCTCCCGCTGGTTTAAATGCAACGGGTAATATAATGCCCAATGTAGTGGGTATGGGATTAAAAGATGTAGTGTATTTATTAGAAAACAAAGGTTTAAAAATATCATTGTTGGGAAAAGGAAAAGTAATTACGCAAAGTTTACCTGCGGGTTCCAATTTTATTAAAGGACAGGAAATTTCCATAATGCTCAATTGAGAAAACAATATGCTGTTACAGGATTTACTATATAAAACAAAAATAATTTCCGTAAAAGGAACTACGGCAATACCCATTGCGGCATTGCATAGCGACAGCCGTATGGTAACAGCTGGTTCTTGTTTTATAGCGGTACAAGGTACAGTAGAAGATGGGCACCGGTTTATTGAGGCAGCCATTCATAATGGCGCTGTTGCTATTGTTTGTGAAGAGCTGCCCGAGCAACCCAGGCCGCATATTACATATGTGCAGGTAGCAGATGCTGCAACCGCAACAGGCCTAATGAGTCACCTGTTTTATGGAGAGCCTTCTTTACAAATGAAATTGGTAGGGGTAACAGGTACCAATGGAAAAACAACCGTAGCAACTTTATTGTTTAATTTATTTTCTACCCTGGGTTATCGCTGCGGCCTCATCAGCACCGTACAAAACCAGGTGGGTAACCTTATAATAGAAGCCACACACACCACGCCGGGCGCCATTGCACTTAACCAACTGCTGCATCACATGAAAGAACAGGGTTGCACCCATGTATTTATGGAATGTAGCAGCCATGCTATTCAGCAGCAGCGCCTGGCTGGTTTATTTTTTACCGGTGCTTTGTTTACCAACATTACACACGATCACCTGGATTATCATAAAACTTTTGATGAATATATCCGGGTAAAAAAATCATGGTTCGATAGTTTGCCATCTAATGCATTTGCCATCAGCAATGCGGATGACAGGAGAGGAAGCGTGATGCTGCAGAACACTGCTGCAAAAAAATATTTCTATAGCCTGCATACACTGGCAGACTTTAAAGGAAAAATTTTGGATAACAGCCTATCCGGCCTGCACATGAACATCAATGAGGTAGATGTGCATTTTAGGATTATTGGTGAGTTTAATGCCTATAATTTACTGGCTGTATATGGTGCTGCAATTTGCATGGGCCTCGATAAAGCAAATGTTTTGCTGGTACTAAGTAATTTGAAAGGAGCTGAAGGCCGCTTTGAATACAGTATAAGCCCTAAAGAAAAAATAGTAGGGATAGTTGACTATGCCCATACGCCTGACGCATTGCTGAATGTATTGGCAACCATTAAAAACTTACGGCAGGGCCATCATAAAATTATTACAGTTGTTGGCTGTGGTGGAAACAGGGATAAAACCAAGCGGCCGGTTATGGCAGAAGTGGCATGTGAACATAGTGATAAAGTGATATTCACTTCAGATAATCCACGTAAAGAAAACCCGCTTGATATTATAAAAGATATGGAACAGGGTACCAATGCAGTTACCAAAAAAAAATATATCAGCATTGCAGATAGGAGAGAAGCCATAAAAACAGCCGTAAGCCTGAGTGAGCCGGAAGATATTTTATTGATTGCAGGAAAGGGGCATGAAAAATACCAGGATATCAATGGGGTTAAATATCCTTTTGATGATAAAAAAGTATTGCAGGAAATGTTTGAGATGCTAGAAAAATAAAAATTATGTTGTACCAGTTTTTTAAATGGTTGTCAGAAGAGGGTTTCCGGTTTCCCGGGAGCAACCTCTTTCAGTTTATCACCTTCCGGGTGTTACTGGCGCTCATTTTAAGCCTGGTGATTACAACGGTGTACGGTAAAAAATTAATTCTCTTCTTACAGAAAAAACAATTGGGCGAAACCGTGAGGGACCTGGGATTGGCCGGTGAACAGCAGAAAAAGGGAACCCCCACTATGGGCGGTATTATTTTATTGCTGGCCATCATAGTACCTACTTTATTTTTTGCCAATATTGATAAAGTTTATATCCGCTTAATGTTGTTATGTACCGTATGGATGGGCGCCATCGGTTTTATTGATGATTATTTAAAAATACGCTCACGCAAAAAAGCAAGAGAAAAAGGGGTAGAATATAAAAAAAGTGATAGCGACGGGTTGGCCGGAAAATTTAAAATTGTAGGTCAGGTGGTTTTGGGCCTCATTGTAGGATGTACCTTATATTTTAACCCCAATGTAGTAGTAAAAAGAGAAGTCATCAGAACAAACCAGGCAAGCCTCCCGGTTATTGACAAAGAAGGTAACAGCATTGTATATGATTCAATAAGCATGGATGGCAAAAAACGCTATTTTGTAAATTCAAAATCAATCATTACTACAATTCCATTCGTAAAAAGCCACGAGTTTAATTATGCAAAATTATTGCCGAAGAGCTGGCAGGATTATACTTACATCTTATATATTCTGGTTGTCATTTTTATTGTTACGGCTGTTTCAAATGGCGCTAATATTACGGATGGGCTGGATGGGCTGGCAACCGGTGTGAGTGCTGTGATTGGTATTTGCCTGGGAATATTTGCTTATGTAAGTGGCAATATCCAGTTCGCTGAATATTTAAATATTATGTACATCCCCAACCTGGGCGAGCTCTCTGTTTTTATTGCTGCTTTTGTGGGAGCCTGTATTGGTTTCTTATGGTACAATGCTTACCCTGCACAGGTATTCATGGGCGATACCGGGAGTTTAGCACTTGGGGGCATCATTGCAGCATTGGCCATTATTGTACGTAAAGAATTATTGATACCCATTTTTTGCCTTGTATTTTTTATTGAAAGTTTAAGTGTGATGATACAGGTGAGTTATTTTAAATACACCCGTAAAAAGTATGGAGTAGGAAGGCGTGTTTTTTTAATGAGCCCCATTCATCATCATTATCAAAAACTGGGATATCATGAAAGTAAAATAGCTGTGCGTTTCTGGATCATTACCATACTCTGTGTGGCAATGGCTATAGTAACGCTTAAGCTTAGGTAACATATTTGGTAAGTGAGCGATGCAGCAGCGCTGTATCCTCTTCTTGCAAAGTCCGTGATGAATATGAAGCCCCATTAAGTTCTATGCTTGTGAAAAACATTTTAAAGAAATTGGGCTAAAAGTGGATGTTTATTTTGCCCGTTAAGTTCTATACTGTTGAAAAACCAAATTTAGTATTGGAATCAAAAGGAAAGATTTTTTGTCCTGTAGCCAATACCAGTGAAGAACCTATTTTATTTACCGGGGAGCCTTTATAAAGGTCCTCATAAAATTGTGAGCTTAAAAAATAAGCATGCAAAAGAAGATCGTCATATTGGGTGCTGCTGAAAGTGGCGTAGGTGCGGCCATACTTGCCCGCAGGCAGGGGTTTGATGTTTTTGTAAGCGATGCAGGTAAAATAAAAGAGCATTATAAAACAGAGTTAGACGATCATCAAATTCAGTATGAAGAAGAAAAGCATAGCGAAGAGAAAATATTGAATGCACAGGAAGTGGTAAAAAGCCCCGGCATCCCAGAAAAAAATGAATGGGTTCACAAACTCAGGCAGGCAGGCATTCCCATACTGAGTGAAATTGAATTTGCTTACCGTTATAAAGGAGATAGTAAAATTATAGCAGTAACAGGGAGCAACGGAAAAACCACAACTACCGCACTTATTTATCACATCTGCAAGCATGCGGGTAAAGAATGTGCCGTAGTAGGAAATATCGGTTTTTCATTTGCCCGCCAGGTAGCCGTAGAACCCAAAGCGCTATATGTGGTAGAAGTAAGTTCATTTCAGTTAGATGATATTAAGGCCTTTCGGCCTGATGTAGCTGTATTGATGAATATAACAGAAGACCATTTAGACAGGTATGAATATAAAGTAGAAAATTATATAAAATCTAAGTTCCGTATTGTAGAAAACCAAACGGCAGATGATGTTTTCATCTATTGTGCAGATGATGAAACCACCATGAAATACATTAACCATTATTCCATTAAATCAACACTTGCACCCATGTCAATTAACAATGAACTACCTCAAGGTGTGTACCTTACCAATGCACAAATGCATTTAAAATGGAAAGGTGAAGAAATGAAAATGAGTGTAAATGATTTTGCATTAAAAGGAAAGCACAACCAATACAACAGTATGGCAGCAAGTATGGCCGCTACGGCAGTAGATATCCGGAAAGAAAAAATCAGGGAGGCACTTCAAACTTTTGAAAGCCTGGAACATCGTATGGAGCCGGTAGCCAATATCAAAGGGATCGAATTTATTAATGATAGTAAAGCTACTAATATAAACAGCACCTGGTTTGCCTTAGAAAGCATGACCAAGCCGGTGATCTTAATCTTGGGAGGTGTAGATAAAGGGAATGATTACCAATTACTGGCAGAATTGGTAAAAGAAAAAGTAAAAGCGATCGTTTGCCTGGGTACTGATAACCGTAAAATACATGAAACATTTAAAGATATTGTATCACTGATGGTGAATACTGATAATGCAGAAGATGCGGTGAAAGCAGCTTTTCATTTTGCCGGAAAAGGAGATGTTGTTTTGCTAAGCCCGGCATGTGCAAGCTTCGATCTTTTTAAAAATTATGAAGACCGGGGTAACCAGTTTAAACAAGCTGTAAAAAATTTATAAGTAAGGAATGTAAAAAAAGATGGCAGATATTTTTAACATAAAATCAATTTTCTCTCCCCATATTTCAGAGATGGGAGGAAACCTGGTACGCAAAACCCGGGGAGATAGGGTAATATGGGCCATCATCGTTATTCTTACATTGGCCAGTTTGCTATTGGTGTACAGCAGTACCGGTTCATTGGCCTATCGCATGAGCCGGAGCAATGAAAGTTATTTGTTTAAGCAATTTGCTTTTATCATCCTGGGGCTAATCATTATTTATTGGGCCCACCGCATTAATTATACAATTTACTCACGGGTAGCATTGATATTATTTCTTATTTCGATCCCCTTGCTATTATACACTCTTTTATTTGGAGTAGAATTAAATGCCGGCAGCCGTTGGATAAAACTCCCGGTAATTAATATGACATTTCAAACTTCAGATTTAGCTAAGCTTGCTTTATTTATGTACCTGAGCCGCCAGCTAAGCCGTAAACAAAAAGTAATAAAAGATTTTAAGAAAGGGTTCCTGCCTGTCATCATCCCGGTAGGTATTATTTGTGCATTGGTAGCACCTGCAAATTTATCTACTGCTATTTTAATTGCCGGTACCAGTTTGATGCTCATGTTTATTGGCCGGGTAAGTACAAAACATATCATGGCAACTATTGGTATTGCCTGTATCCCGTTAGTTTTATTGGTAACCATAGCCATATCTACCTATAATTCAAAAACGAATGAACCCAATAAACTTCCGGCTATATTTTCTGCCGGTCGTATGCCAACCTGGATCAGCCGGATTCAAACTTTTGTATATGGGAGCAAACATTTGGATAGCGAAAAAAGTTACCAGATAAACCAGGCAAAAATTGCTATTGCAAAAGGGGGCATACTCGGCCGTGGGCCAGGCAATAGTGAACAAAGAAATTTTTTACCCCATAGTTATAGCGATTTTATTTACGCCATCATTATAGAAGAATATGGTTTGCTGGGAGGCGCAGCTATAATTGCTATTTATTTATTGTTTTTATACCGGTGTATCCGTACGTATAAAAAATGCCCGTATGCTTTTGGCGCTTTCCTGGCCCTGGCATTGAGCTTTACATTGGTTATACAAGCGATGGTAAATATGGCGGTGAATGTAAACCTCTTTCCCAATACAGGTGTTACACTGCCTTTAGTAAGTATGGGGGGCAGCAGCTTTTTGTTTACTTGCCTCGCTATAGGAATTATATTAAGTGTGAGCCGGAATGTAGAGCAGCAAGAAGGAAAATTAAAACCGGTAGCAGTAGATAATGAAGAAGATAATAAAGAAGATATTGAAGAATAAAAATTGACAAAAGAAAATAACATATCAACCCAAGTTGCCCGGCAAATTATTATTGCCGGTGGTGGCACGGGAGGGCATATTTTTCCTGCCATCGCTATTGCGAATGCCATTAAAGCCGAAGCGCCTGCTACAGATATTTTATTTGTAGGCGCTAAAGGAAAAATGGAAATGGAAAAAGTACCCCAGGCAGGTTATGAAATTGAAGGGTTAGATATTGCAGGTTTCAACAGGAGTTCTTTGATCAAAAATATTTTTTTACCATTTAAGTTATTAAAAAGCTTTTTCCAGGTACGTTCTATTTTCAATCGGTTTACACCCGATGCCGCTATTGGCGTAGGTGGCTATTCAAGTTTCCCGGTATTGAAATATGCACAAAATAAAGGCATACCAACTTTTATTCATGAAAGCAATTCATTTGCCGGAAAGTCGAATATGATGCTGGCGAAAAATGCTACCCGGGTATTCACTGCCACAGAAGGCATGGAAAAATTTTTTCCTGCCCAAAAGATACAGGTAACCGGGAACCCGGTACGACAGGTGATAGAAAGAATGGAAGTAAGCAAGCAGGAAGCAGTACACTTTTTTAAACTGGACCCCTTAAAAAAAATTGTACTATCCATTGGAGGAAGCCTCGGGGCACAATCAATAAATGAAGCCATTGCAAATAACATTGAAGATTTTGAAAAAAACAACCTGCAATTGATTTGGCAAACAGGAAAATCTTTTAAAGAAAAAGCAATCGCAATTGCTACCGGACATAAAAATATTTATGTAAGTGATTTCATTATGCAAATGGAATATGCATATACGGCGGCAGATATTGTGATTAGCCGCAGTGGGGCGATGGCCATTGCTGAATTGTGCCTGGCAAAGAAACCAGTTGTATTTGTTCCCTATCCTTTTGCGGCAGAAGACCATCAAACCGCTAATGCCAAAACTTTGGTAGATAAAAATGCAGCATTGTTAGTTACCAATAAGGATGCTTTAGAAAAATTAGTGCCTACGATAATTTCCCTGAGTAATGATGATACAAAACAACAAGCCATGAAAGAGAAAATTGGGGAAGAAGCCAAGCGTCATGCCGATATTGAAATTGCAAAAACAGTACTTACTATTTTAAATAAGAATTAAACGATTCGTGGAAGTAAAAAATAAAATATCAATTACACAAAAAGTGAAGCAGGGGCAGGGGCCGGTGTATTTCCTGGGCATCGGCGGCATTGGTATGAGCGCCCTGGCGAGATATTTTATAAGTATGAACCGAAAAGTGAGTGGGTACGACAGGGTTTCTACACCACTAACAAAAAAATTAGAAGCAGAAGGAATAAATATTCATTATATAGATGATGTAAACTTATTGGACCCACTTGCAGAACTGGTTGTTTATACGCCCGCCGTTCCTGCAGATCATCAGGAATTAAATTTTTATAAAAACAATGATTACTTATTGCTAAAACGCAGTGATGTATTAGAAGCTATTACCAACGATGCCTTTACCATTGCAGTAGCGGGCACACATGGTAAAACCACTACCAGTACTTTAATCGCACATATCCTTCGGCATAGTGGTGTAGGATGCAATGCATTCCTGGGAGGCATCTCAGCCAACTATGAAACCAATTTCTGGAAAAGCTCAAATTGTACCTGTGTGGTGGAAGCAGATGAATATGACCGGAGTTTTTTAAAATTATTTCCGGATGTGGCTATCATAACAGCTATGGATGCAGATCACTTGGATATTTATGGTACCGAAAAAAATATGCAGGATGCCTTTGTAAGCTTTACCGGAAATATAAAAGAGAATGGTTTATTGATTTATAAATACAACTTGCATCGAGACACAGAATTGGCAGCAAAAAATAAATGGACTTATGCGGCAACAGATACAAATGCCGATTGCTTTGCAAAAAATATTAAGATACAAAACGGGGCTTATGTTTTTGATGCGATTGTAAAAGACAAAATCATTGAAGGGCTTACTTTGCACATGGGCGGCCGGCACAATGTAGAAAATGCAATTGCAGCAGTTGCAGTAGCCATGCAGGTAGGAATTGATGAAGATAAAATCAGGGCAGCATTCTCAAATTTTAAAGGGGTAAAAAGGCGCTTTGAATATATTGTAAAACCATCAGAAGGAAAAACAGGGGTTGTAATGATTGATGATTATGCGCATCATCCTGAAGAACTGCGGGCTTTGATCATGGGGGCCAAAGAACTTTTTCCCGGTAAGAAATGTACAATTGTTTTTCAGCCTCATTTGTATAGTCGTACCCGTGATTTGGCTGCTGGTTTTGCTGAAGTATTAAGCCTGGCAGACGAAGTGTTGCTACTACCGATATACCCGGCAAGGGAATTGCCGATACCCGGAGTAACGAGTAAAACAATTTTAGAGAAAATGACACATCAGCATGTTTCCCTAATTGAAAAAGGTACTTTAAAAGAGTGGATCAGAAATAATGATTTGCAGGTATTCATTATGAGCGGGGCGGGTGATATTGATACTTTGATAGAACCAATTAAAAAAATTGTGGAAGAAAAATAAATGAAGGTTAATAAATATCATATCAAAAATGTATTGCTTGCCTGTTTCTGGGTAGTACTGGGAACGGCTTCTATCGTTTTGCTGGTAGCCGCTGTAAAGCGTAAGGACAACAACCGTTGCAATGGCATAGAAGTAAATATCAGGGGGGTAAATAATAATTTCTTTATTGACAAGTCAGATGTGCTTGAAGTGATAAAGCAACATTCACAAAGTAAAGTAGTGGGAGGGCTTATGGAAAATTTCGACCTCCGGAAAATGGAAGAAGATTTAGAAAAAGAAGTTTGGATAAAAAATGCTGAACTCTATTTTGATAACAACAATACTTTAAATGTAAATATTGATGAACGGGAACCTATTGCCAGGGTATTTACCATTACTGGTAATTCATTTTATATTGATAGTAGTAACATGCTGTTGCCATTGAGCAATAAATTTTCTGCCAGGCTACCGGTATTTACAGGTTTCACGGCAAACCAGAATGGCCTTACCAAAAGTGATAGTGCCTTGCTGAATGGAGTGAAAGAAATGAGTTTGAAAATTGAAGCCGATCCATTTTTAATGGCAATGATTGACCAGGTAAATATGAATGAAAAACATTTTTTTGAATTGATCCCAAAAATGGGAGACCAGTTGATTTTATTTGGCGATGCCACAGATATGGATGCCAAGTTTTATAAGTTGAAATTATTTTATAAGAAAGTGATTGAAAAAGTGGGATGGAATAAATATAGTAGCATCAATTTGCAATACAACAATCAAATTGTAGCAAAAATTAAAGGCAAAGAAGATATTGCTGCCGATTCATTACGAACCATCCAGCTCATGACATTGATGGCAGAACGGGCAGAGAAAATGGCTGCAGATTCTCAACTCATGCTGAAAGGAAAAATGGACATAGAAAATGACAAGTCCAATTATGATAGTAGCCTTATTGAACATTCAATAGAAAGAGAAGATGATCCCGGTGAAAGCTCTATCAATGAAACTGAGCCTGCTCCTACAACACAACTTGATGCAGCAACGCCCGTGAAACCAGTTGAAAAACCGGTAAATCTTAACCCTGCCAATAAAGGCAAACAACAAAACAAAAACGAAGCAATTAAAAAGCAAATAAAGAAACCTGTTTCCCAAAAAGCGTTACCAGGAAAAGTGAAAAAACCAATTGAAAAACCAAAAGCAGTTATGCCGGCAAACGATTATTAACTTTTTGTAAACCTCTAAAGTTTTAATTTATATAATTCATTAACAAACTCAAGTAAAACAAACACACAAAAACATACAACTATGAATCAGGAACAACCCATTATTGTCGGGCTCGATATTGGAACAACCAAGATCGCTGCCATTGCCGGTCGCAAAAATGAATTCGGCAAGTTAGAAATATTAGGTTTTGGCCGTGCAGCCAGTAATGGCGTACAACATGGCATGGTACTTAATATTGATCAAACCATCAAAGCCATTGAAAAGGCTTTGGAAAACTGCTATGCCAGCAATCCAAATTTAGAGATCAGTGAAGTGTATGTGGGCATTGCCGGGCATCACATTAAAAGCCTTCAAACAAGGGGCGATATTGTACGCCAGCAAAATGAAGATGAAATTAAGCAAGACGAAATTGACCGGTTAATTGCAGATCAATATCGTACTTACATACCTGCCGGCGATCAAATTATAGATGTAATTCCGCAAGAGTTTACTGTTGATAATTTTCAAAACATACCCAACCCCATTGGATACAGTGGTGTAAAAGTGGGTGCTAACTTCCATATTATTACCGGCGACAAAAATGCCATTCGCAATATTAATCGTAGCGTTGAAAAATCAGGGCTCAAAACAAAAGACCTGGTACTTCAGCCATTGGCTTCTGCGGCTGCAGTCATGTGCGACCAGGACCTGGAAGCTGGTGTTGCTATTGTTGATATTGGCGGCGGCACTACCGACCTGGCAGTATTTTATGAAGGTATTTTAAAACATACGGCTGTCATTCCTTTTGGTGGTGAAAATATTACCACTGATATTAAAACCGGTTTGGGGGTATTAAAAACCCAGGCTGAGCAAATGAAAATTCAATTTGGAAGTGCCTTGAGCGATGAAGCAAAAGCAAATGCTTTTATCACCATACCGGGTTTAAGAGGATTGGCACCAAAAGAAATTTCAGTAAAAAACCTGGCATCTATTATTCAGGCACGGATGAGTGAGATCATGGATTTTGTAAGCTACCATTTAAAACAAGTGGGGTTAGATAACCGCATGTTAAATGGCGGCGTAATTCTTACCGGTGGCGGGTCTCAACTAAAACACCTGATACAGCTTACTGAATATGTAACCGGGTTGAATGCACGCATCGGTTATCCCAATGAACATTTAAGTGGCGGCCATATTGAAGAGTTGGCCAAGCCCATGTATAGTACTTGTATCGGCCTGATTTTAAAAGGGTATAATGATTATGAAAACAAACAAAAGTTAGACGGAAACTTTATCAAAATCACACGAAATAATGAGGTTGTAGAAGAACTCGTACAAGAAGAAATGGCAACAGCAGAACTTGAAACAGAACAACTGAGTAAACCAAAAAGAAAAACCATTAAATCTTTTATGGACAGTTTTAAAAATAATTTAATTGAAATATTTAAAGAAGAAGAAGACGCACAATTGTAATTTTTCTTTTTTACGCTTTTAGAATACATACTTACTAACACAACAAACTTACACACAATGATTCAATTTGATCTCCCCAAAGACCAGTCCTCCATCATCAAGGTAATTGGTGTGGGTGGCGGTGGTGGAAATGCCGTAAACCACATGTATAGCCAAAATATAGATGGCGTGGATTTTATTATTTGTAATACCGATGCGCAGGCAATTGCCCAAAGCCAGGTGCCAAATAAAATTCAGTTAGGGCCGCACCTTACACAAGGGCTGGGTGCCGGCGCCAATCCATCCATTGGCCGCCAGGCAACAGAAGAAAGCCTCGAAGAAATTCGCCGCATATTAGAAGTCAATACTAAAATGGCTTTTATAACTGCAGGTATGGGCGGTGGTACCGGAACCGGTGGCGCACCCATACTGGCAAAAATTTGTAAAGACCTTGATATTCTTACCGTGGGTATTGTAACCACTCCATTTTCTTACGAAGGAAAGAAAAGAATTGCACAGGCTGAAGAAGGAATCATGAATTTAAAAGATCATGTAGATACCTTGTTGGTGATTAGTAACGATAAACTAAGGCATCAATATGGTAATCTTAAAATGAAAGAAGCATTTTGCAAAGCCGATAATGTTTTGGCAACAGCAGCAAAATGTATTACAGATGTGATCAATAGTACCGGTCAAATAAATGTTGACTTTGCCGATGTATGTACCGTTATGAAAAATGGTGGAGTTGCTATATTAGGCAGCGCACAAGCCGAAGGTGAAGACAGGGCACAGCAAGCTATAGAACAGGCTTTAGCTTCTCCACTGTTGAATGATAATGATATCCATGGCGCAAAATGGATCCTTATCAATATCAATTCTGCTGAAGGCGAACATGAGTTTACCATGGATGAAGTAGAAATTATTCAAAATTACCTTACCGGTAATTCTGGTGATGATACCGACATTATTTTAGGATTGGGATATGATAATACCCTGGGCAATCAAATAGGGATTACACTTATTGCCACCGGTTTTGAACATAAGGATCCATTTGATAAAACCGAAAAAGAAAATGTAACAGATAAAAAGGCAGATGAAAAAATTGTAATGCAATTGGCAATGCCTGAACCTGAAACTAAAAAAATAGAAATTCAACTCCCCATAGATTATGCAGCGCAGGATGATGAAATAAAACCGGCTGAAGAGAATAAGCATGAGGAGTTAACACTTGAAATAAATAATGCAGTTGATCAAACGGCAGATCCCATGATGCCGGTAATGAAGGAAATGGATGAAGTAAATCCACTAAGTAAAACTACTGTGGAAAAAAATGAAGAAGAAAAAGATGAGAAACCGGAATTTTTTGAAATATCTTCGGCTAACGATCAAACGTCCGTTGTAACTTTCGACCTTGATATTCCCAATCCGATACCTTCAAAAGAAACCCAACCTACCAGCGAAGACAAAACAAAGATTAACCAGCAAAGTAATCAAGATGCTAGCAATAAAAGTGCCCTTTCGTCGGGGAGCTTTCTGGCCAAGCCAAAGCAAATATATGCTGAGGACGAGCCGGTAAATACAGAATCCAATTCGACAGAGGAGCCACTGCCTGTGCAAATAATTTCGGCGGAAGACGAACCCCGGGAAGAAATGCAACTGGTGGTTAAAGAATCCCAGAAGGCGGCGGAGGAACAGCCAAATAAGCAACAAACTCAGCCCATCATGATGTCGAATGTTGAGGAACCTGCGCTGCAGGACGAAACAGAAGAACTCAGGCGCCGGGCTATGGAACGCATTGCGAAGTTGCGTAATTTGTCTTTTAACATCAACGCAGCAGATCCGAATAATGAGTTTGAAACGGTACCGGCTTACCTTCGCCGCAATATGGAAATTCACAACCAGATTGCAGACGTAGAATCTTTTTATAGTAACTATATCGTAAAAAGCGATGATAAAAATCAAGCTGAAATAAGCGGTATCAACACATTCCTGGACGGAAAAAAACCTGATTAAAATATATAGCCCGGCCCGCAAGAGCCTGGCATTTTTGTATTAAACTAAGGTTTACTACAAAGTGAATGTTGTGTTTGTAATTACAGTTTGTATGTGGCCCCTCTCAAAGAGAGGGGCCTTTGTTTTACATAAGTATGTATCACACCTCAATGCTTATTTATTCTTAAACACCTGTTATATTGAGAAAAAATTCATTCAATTTTAATACAGTTCAGTAAGAAAAAAACTAACCGGTGCCATCATCTTTTTCGCTACTATCCATGTTAAAAACAAAATCACCCGGCATTTCAATTTCTGCATCCTGCATTAACTTGATAAGTGCTTTAAATTTATTTTTATGATAAGGGGTCACTCCGGTAAACCGGATGCTAACCGGCAATTCAATATCTCCTGTAATACAATCCCACAGCGCATCTAAATTATTTCCAAAATATTCGGGTAATTGTAATTTTTGTTTGCACAATGTATAAAATTTGTGATAAGTGTATATTTTACTGAAATTAAAAATTATCGGTTTCTTCATTTTTTATCCACAGTTTTATAATGATCGTAGGTTACAAAAATCAATCCATCGTTACTAAATAATACCCGATGGGCATTCCGCCGGCCACAGTTATAATCTAAGTCAGCTTCATACCATGCCCTCCCTTTTTTTACGGGCAATAAAGCCTGCCTGTTCGTAAAAATATCACCACCAATGGCTTTGCCCGGCGCTACCTCACATAGGTTTCCACTCGATGCATTCCACCCCCTGCGCCTCGCTGCCGATTTGGTAATATAATAAGGCGGCAACACACCATGAAATTTAATGTAACCCACTACTTTCGCTTCACTGGTTAATTCATCAATCGGGCTATTGGTATTATTGTTTTCATTTGCCGGGCCGGCTTTTGATTTTGAAACTTGCTCAGTAGCAGGGATATTTTTAAATTTATCTTTTTTTGTAAGATAAAAAATCAATCCCGCCAGCAGGAATAACAGGATAATAATAACGAATTTATTACGCTCAAATGCAGTCCCTTTGTTCAACTTCATAGCACTAACTTACAAATATTAATATGGTAAAAAATAAAAATAATTTTGTTACGGGCATCAATCCATATCTAGGCATTTGTGGCGTCGCACACTGCAGCAGCAGTACAATCCCCGGCTTTACATTTTAGATTTTCATTATTTTATTTTAAACCGGAACCCCGCATAAATAAGCCTTTCATTTATAGGACCCCAAATCATGGAGGCATCAAAATATGGGCTAAAAGGATTTTCTGCCGATACTATCATTTTTTCCTGTACATAATTGGTTAAGTTTTCTGCACCTAAATAGAGTTCCCATTTCTTACCCAGTTTTTTACTTATCTGCGCATTCATCTGCATATAAGCAGGAGAACTGGAAGGCATTTGTTTATCAGCAGGGTTCATCAATGTGCTTGGGATTCTTTTAGGCCCATACCATTGACTGGTAAAATCAAATTTCCAATTGGTATGTGTACTATATGCAAGGTTTAAAAATCCACGGTTCCTGGCAATCAATGGTTTTTCTAATACCGCATTCTTATATTGTGTTTGTACATCTAACCAGCGGTATGCAAGTCTTATTTCAAATTGGTAAAAAGGGCTATAATTTATTTCTGCCTGCAAGCTATTAGAAAATGATTTTCCCTGTAAAGGATAAAATAAAATTTGTTGTGGATTGGCATCTACATCCACCACTGTTTGATTTAAAAATTTTGTATGATACGCATCTAAACTAATGCTGCCATGATTTTCACCAATATGAAAATTATGCACCAGGTTCAATCCATAATTCCATGCTTTTTCATAACCCAATCCATAACCATAATTATTTATTTGGTTTTCGATACTATAATCTCTTGAACTTATGAACAGGCCCGTATTTTCTGCAAATATGTTTGCTGTACGAAAACCACTGCCGGCACTAAAGCGAAGATTGGTTTGGGCTGTGATATCATATTTTAAATGCAGGCGTGGCGTAACCATCCAATGATAAGCATTATGGTGATCAGCACGGATACCTGCTACGATTGATAATTTATTTTCACCGCTGTAATTGTACTCAAAGTATGCGCCGGGTACCGTTTCCCGCCTTTGATACGGGGTTACATTAAACATCTCTTTAAAAGATTCGTTAATGAAACTTAAACCCGTTCTAAATTTATGAAAAGAATTACCAATAATGTTTTGATAAATTAAATTACTGTACAGGGTACCTTGTTTAGCTTCGTAAGACCGCAACCCGTAATATGCGTTGTTGTTTAATTTTACGGCAGTTACAATCAATCCAATGCTTTTATATTTATGATTTGGAAATACATAACCCATTTTACCGGTAGCAGCATATTGCTGTACATCAATCCCCAGGCCATACGCATTGGTAGTAAACTTATCTTTCTTTTCATCATAATTGGTTTGCCCGGCAATTCTTTTATCTGATAGAGCCTTCAGTGCAAGTTGAATGATCCAGCCATTGTGGCCTTCATACTTCCACCGGTTTACGATATTAAACTGCCGCCCGGTAGGCATATCTAGAAACCCATCTTTGTTATGATCATTTTTAACCGGGGAGCCATTGATATTTGTCAATAACCCTGTACTCCAGTGATCATTTAATTTTTTAGCCAGCATGATATTGCTTTCCATTCTGCCTGCACTGTTTATATATCCATTTATGAAAAGTTTTTCTGCCCGGTCCGGTTTTTTTTCTTCAATATTTATTTGACCCGTCATACTTTCATATCCATTCACTACAGTACCAATTCCTTTGGTCACTTCAATACTTTCAAGCCAGGGGCCGGGTACAAAGCTTAACCCAAAGGGACCTGCAAGCCCTCTTATTTCTGAAGAATTTTCAGTGAGTAATTGGCTGTATTGGCCGGCTAAGCCTAGCAACTGGATCTGCTTCATGCCCGTAACACCATCCGTATAACTCACATCAATAGATGGGCTGGTTTCAAAACTTTCACTCAGGTTGCAACATGCAGCTTTTGCCAGTTCTTTAGATGTGATGATCATCGTATTTAAAGGATTAATAGATGAAACATAGGTGGCAAATCGCTTTGATTGTACCACTACTTCACTAAGGTTTCCTGTACTGCTATTTTTTAAAATGATCTTTATTTCTGAAACCTCTTTAATAGAAATGGTATCTGTTTTAAAACCCACATAACTAATCTGTAATTGGGAGGGTACTTCGGTAAATATTTTAAAAATGCCGAAGCTATCGGTACTTACAGATCCCTGTTGGTGCAGGTTGGTAATATTGGCATGGTTTACGGCAGTAAGTTTTCCTTTAGCATCTTCCTGCAATACAACGCCGGTTATCCATACTTTGTTATTGGATGTGAGTGCCGTTTGAGAACGATCGTAATGGCAACATTCTGGCAATGCATCATAAACCTTTTCATCTGCAGTAAAGTCTTTGGTATCATGCCCTACCGCTACTAATGCATGTTCTATTTTTTGCCTGTCTGTTTTTGTACTGTCATACGAAACGGTGAGCAGGTGGCTGTTAACATCCCAATCAGCAAAGCGCACCCTTAATTTGTTTACGGTTTTTTCAATCCTGTCTTTGCACATTTCGCATTTGCCATTCACAAAAAAGGATTCTAACTTATTATTTTTTTGAGCTGATGCGATATTCACCAGCAATACAGATAGTAAAATGAAAATAAATTTCATAAATGATTTTTTAAAATGAAATAATTAAATACTGCATCCGGGGAATGCACTTTATTTCAATAAATCAAATACGAAAAACACAAAAAAGAATATTTCTTTTTAATAAAGGGGGTGGATTGCTTTCGCCCAATAAAAGAGGGGAAAGGTTTTGAGTAGCATAAAATATTTGTTGTAATTGCCAGAGGTAGGCCGGTAACGAAAATGAGCTAATATCCGCTTTTATATATTTAAGGGATTGGTTTGCCTGGTCAACGGTAATTTTAAGGGTAAGCTTTTTATTTTCACAGCAACCTTTACGGGGCATCGGGGTGCAGCTCTTTTCTGCACTTACTTCTGTAAGCGTAACAGATCTTAATTTACCACAGCAATAAAAGTAGTTAATGCTCACGCCAAAGCTGGCGCTGCAATAACATACCAATACCAATGCTGCTATAAATTTTTTCATCACGCAAAAATATCTAAAATACCCGAAAAAAGAAACAGTTTACAACATAACGGGTTAATTTTGGCTTTATTATATGTTTGTCTCACGCCTGTTATATCATTTATTTTTAATCTTCTACCGTATTGGTATTCATATTGCTGCCCTGGCAAATCCAAAAGCACAGTTATGGATAAAAGGACGTAAGAAAATTATACAAAGGGTAGAAAAAGCATTAACAGGCAATAAAAGGCCAGTTATTTGGATGCATTGTGCCAGCCTGGGTGAATTTGAACAAGGAAGGCCTGTATTGGAGATCTGTAAAAAACAATACCCCGGGGCCTGTTTGGTCGTAAGTTTTTTTTCGCCGAGCGGCTATGAAGTGCGTAAAGGTTTTAAAGGAGCCGATCATGTTTTTTACTTACCTGCCGATAGTAAAAAAAATGCAGAATCTTTCATACAAGCAATAAACCCTTCGTTGGTTTTATGGGTAAAATATGAATATTGGTTTTATTATTTAACGACGCTGAAAAATAAAAACATCCCGGTTATTTTATTTTCTGCTTTATTCAGGCCGCAGCAACCTTTTTTTATGTGGTATGGGGCTCTATGGAAAAAAATGTTAGGCTGCTTTCAGCAAATATTTGTACAGGATAATGAATCTAAATTGTTGTTGCAAAAAATTGGCATAGCAGCAACCGTTTCTGGTGATACAAGATATGACAGGGTAATTGCAACAGCCGAAAATTTTGAACCCCTGCCTGCCGTTATTGAAAGGTTTTGCAGTGCCGAAAATATAATGGTTGCCGGGAGTACCTGGGCCGAAGATGAAGAAGAACTGCAACACTATATCCGGCTTCATCCTTCAAAACATTTTATTATTGCCCCACACGAAACCGAAAACAGTAATATAGAAGAAGTGAAAAAAAGATTTCCCGGTTGTATTTTATATTCTGCTTTAACAGGAGATGAATATATTTTTGAATCGCATGTTTTGATCATGGATAATGTGGGCATGCTTTCCCGCTTGTATAAATATGCGCAGGTTTGCTATATAGGTGGCGGTTTTGGGGGTGATGGCTTGCATAATATTTTAGAACCGGCAGTATATGGCAGGCCAGTTATTTTTGGTCCGCAACATGAAAAACAACCCGAAGCAACTGCATTGCTGCAAGCCGGCGGCGCATTTGAAGTGACCAATGCATTAATGCTGGAAGTATTGCTGGATAAGCTTTTTATGCAGCCAGCACGAATGAATGAAACAGGGTTAGCTGCAAAAAAATTCGTGTATGATAACCGGGGCGCTACTTCCCATGTAATGGAATATATTTATAAGAACCTGCGTTTTACCAAATGATCAAACTGCTTTACAATTTCATTTTTTTCGTTCCAGCCTAATTTTAATTTCAGTTCCCGTTTTATCCAATATTCAGCTTCGGGGTAAATTGAAAAACCATTGATGGTTTTAATACTTCTTTCATACATCGTTTCATCTCCCCTAAAAAGTTCATTGATAAAAAGAAAACGGTCGTTTACACCAATGGCTTTTCTCAGGTCTTTGATAGGTTGTTCCTGTAAGGTATCTGAGAGTTCCATTTTTGACTGCTTTAATTTTTCATTTAAAGAAGCCGTTTGTTGGGTAGGAAGTATTTCGTGAAGCTCTTTTTTTTGCTCACCGGTTACCGGTTGCTGATGCGCCATGGTTGGAATATCATCAATAGGATCGAATAATAATTGGGGTTTATTTTGAGCGCTTATTTTATTAAGCGTTTCTGCATTTCGTTTTATTTCTTCTAATTCCGCTTCCAGTTCCGCTTCATCTACCTGTAGTATTTCAACAGTTTTTTCTTCCAGTGGAATTTCAATTTTTTGAAATGTTACTACTTCTGTATTTTCTGGTTTGTCATTTTTTGCATACTCACTTTTGTTCTTATCATCTTCCACAGTAGGTGGAGCTGTTTGATTGATCACAACATTTACAGGGGATCCGTCCATTTTTTGCTGCATATGAAGTAATTCTGATTGCAGCATTTGCACGGTAAGCAAAAGCCTGTCGGCACCTGCTTTTTCTTTTAATTGTTGTACCAGCTTATCCGTAAGGGTTTGCACCCGGTCCATACACAGTATTTAATCAATATATTAAGTATGCTCTGCCTAAAAATAGTTTTGCCTACTGGCGCAAAACCATAATCTTTGCAAGCGAATTGCCTTAAAGTTAATAATAGAAATTCAAAATAATAAGTAAATGTTCATAGAACCTAATATTCGTGCAGAAAAACGAGGATGGATTGAAGTGATATGCGGGAGCATGTTTAGTGGCAAAACCGAAGAATTGATACGCCGGCTTAAACGGGTAAAGATCGCCAACCTGAAAGTAGAAATTTTTAAACCCGCCATTGATACCCGCTATGACGAAGTGAAGATTGTAAGCCACGATACCAATTTTATAAATAGTACACCTGTAAGCAGCTCTCAAAATATATTGCTTCTTGCACAGGATGTTGACGTAGTGGGGATAGACGAAGCCCAGTTTTTTGATGCTGAGATCGGGGAGGTATGTGAGCAACTGGCAATGAAGGGGATACGGGTTATTGTAGCGGGATTAGATATGGATTATTTGGGTAACCCCTTTGGCCAAATGCCGGCTTTATTGGCAAAGGCAGATTATATCACCAAGTTGCACGCCATCTGTGTGATATGTGGTTCTATGGCCAGTATTTCCTATCGTAAATCGGCAGATACCAACCAGGTGGTTTTGGGAGAAAAAGATATTTACGAACCCCGTTGCCGCACTTGCAGTACCCTGGGCCCAAATGCTAAATCACTCATTCAGCCTTAATGACCGCTGTTGCAAAAATAATCACCCTCGTAAAAAAAGACCTGTTACTGGAACTACGCCAGCAGCATAATTTTTATGGGGTACTCTTATATATTGCATCAACCATTTTTGTACTTTACCTGTCATTACCCGATAGCCCCGAAGCCAATGTATGGAACAGTTTATTCTGGGTGATCCAGCTTTTTGTATGTGTAAATACTGTGGCTAAAAGTTTCATCCAGGAAAACAGGGGCCGTATGCTGTATTTTTATTCTATTGCCTCGCCGATAGAATTTATCATTGCCAAACTTATTTTTAATGCCATACTCATGTTGCTGATGAGCCTTGTAAGCCTGGTTTTATTTTTTATGTTTTTAAGCAACCCGGTAAGCAATACTTTTTTATTTTTTGCTATTACTTTGGCGGGAGGACTAAGTATCAGTTTGGTATTTACTGTTATGAGTGCCATAGCTGCTAAGGCACAACAAAATGCAGCATTGATCGCTATCCTGGGCTTCCCGGTGATATTGCCTTTATTGTTATTATTAATGCGGTTGAGTAAGTTAGCTTTTGCTGAAGTATTTAGGGAATCAGCTGTTTGGCAACTCATTGGCTTAATTGCAGGCCTCGATGCACTCGTGATTGTGCTGGCAATTATCTTATTCCCATTTTTATGGAAAGATTAGAATCTTATTTCCACTTTATATAAATCATACTCTGTTTTTAAACCCATTAATAGGGTTTGTTTTGTGTACATTTGCTATTTTATATTTTTTTAGACTTATCAATGTAAAAAAATGAGAAAGAAATTTGTCATCATTAGTATTTTCGCATTAATTGTATTAACTGTTTTATCAATATTTATATCTCAACGTATTTGGTGGGTTACGGGATTTATTTTTCTTATTTTTTTATGGGGTATTTATGATATGGTTCAAACCCGGCATTCCATCATAAGAAACTTCCCGATTTTCGGCCGCTTACGCTGGCTAATGGAAGGGTTGCGACCTAAAATGTATCAATATTTTATTGAGAGCGATACAGATGGCAGGCCCATTAACAGGATAGATAGAAGTACCATTTACCAACGGGCTAAATTAGAATTAGACACCATGCCATTTGGTACCCAAATGAATGTGTATGAAGAAGGGTATGAGTGGATGACACATAGTATTGCCCCGGTTGATTTTCATAAAATGAATCATGATCCCAGGGTAGTTTTTGGAAATAAGGATTGCACAAAACCCTATAATGCAAGTGTTTTTAATGTAAGCGCTATGAGTTATGGCTCTTTAAGTAAGAATGCTATTGAGGCGCTAAATGGAGGGGCTAAACTGGGTGGGTTTGCCCATAATACCGGTGAGGGTGGCATCAGCCCTTATCATCTTAAGCAGGGCGGCGACCTGATTTGGCAAATAGGTACCGGTTATTTTTCTGCCCGCAACCCCGATGGCACTTTTAGTGATGAGGCATTCACAAAAAATGCTGCATTGCCACAAGTGAAAATGATTGAGATCAAATTATCGCAGGGAGCCAAGCCGGGGCATGGCGGTATTTTGCCGGCCTCTAAAAATACACCGGAAGTAGCAGCCATTAGGCACTTAGAACCTGGCACCACGGTATTATCGCCCCCCTTTCATACTGCATTTACTACACCCAGGGAAATGGTAGCTTTTATCGCCCATCTTCGTAAATTAAGTAACGGTAAACCCGTAGGGTTTAAATTATGTATTGGCCATAAAAGTGAGTTTATCGCTATTTGCAAAGCCATGATTGCAGCAGATACCTATCCTGATTTTATTACGGTAGATGGAGGTGAAGGCGGAACCGGGGCAGCACCGCAGGAATTTAGCAATTATGTAGGCGCCCCCTTGCTTGATGGATTGGCCTTTGTTCACAATATTTTGGTGGGCATGAATATTAAGCAGCATATTAAGATCATTGCTTCGGGAAAAATGATCACCGGTTTTCATTTATTAAGGGCAATTGCCCTGGGTGCCGATGCCTGTAATAGCGCCAGGGCCATGATGATGGCATTGGGATGCATACAGGCATTGGTTTGCAATACCAATAAATGCCCCACCGGGGTGGCTACGCAAGACCCTCAATTAGTAGCCGGGCTGGATGTTTCGGATAAAAAAGTAAGGGTAAAAAACTATCACAACGAAACAGTAAAGTCTTTGGTAGAACTGATGGGTGCAGCGGGCATTGAACACCCTGATCAATTAAGGCGCTTTCATATTTACCGCAGGGTATTTATGAACCAGGTTACTACGTTTGAAGATATATTTCCTCCTGCCGAACCGGGTTCGATGGTAACAGATCATATACCCGAACGGTATAAAAATGATTTTGCCCGTGCAGATATTGAAAAATGGAAATATTTTTAATATTAAAAATTGAAACACCACTTACTGGTGTTTTTTTTTTGAAACATAAAAAAAGCACCAGGATTATGTTTTCATCTTTTAAATTACTTCATTGGATGAACATGAACCTGGCGCTTCCTTTAGAAATACAAATCAACCTGAGTTTTTCTGTATTCTTATTTGAAGCCCTATTATCGTAAAGATAATGGGGTAAATCAAAATGTTATGACTAAGGTAAGGTTCATTTAATGCCTTTTCCAAATAAAAAGGTAACTTAAAATGCACCTGTTTTGCACCCTGTATGCAGGTTTTTCTGCACAGCGTGTTTATTTACCATTATTCGTATGTATTAAAATATTCCTAATAACGGAACCTATCTAAAAATTCTTTTTAAAAAATAAAAGGTTTATAAGCCACACCATCCTAACTTTGCGCCACATCATTAATGCTTGTTTTATTAATGCGAAAAAGTTGGTGGAAAATATTAGCCCTTCTCTTACTAATTTACACAATTACAGCAGGCTTTTTATGGAAAGTTCCCCGCCTTCCCATTCTTAATGAAACCATCCGTAATTTATATTTCCATGTTTGTATGTGGTTTGGCATGATGATCATGTTTATCATAAGTTTTATTTATAGTATTAAATACCTGGCCTCTAATAAATATGTGTATGATATTTATGCCCGTTCCTATGCTTCAGTGGGTACAGTACTGGGCATATTAGGTTATGCTACAGGTGCTATGTGGGTTACTGTAACCTGGATGCCCGATCAGCACCAAAGCCTGGGAGCCGTACTAAAGGAACCTAAACTCATCGGGGCTGCTATTGCCTTATTAATATATGCCGCTTACTTTGTATTGCGCAGTTCTTTTACTGATATGGATAAAAGGGCGAGGGTAAGTGCGGTTTATAATATTTTTGCTTTTGTAATGCTTTTTCCCAGTATCTGGATCATACCCAGGCTGGTAGGTAGCTTACACCCAGGATCGCCGGGCAGTGATAGTGGGAACCCGGCTTTAAATAAAGATGATATGGATTCTACTATGCGGGTAGTTTTTTATCCAGCAGTTATTGGGTGGACCTTGCTTTCTGTATGGATTGCTACTTTACGGATACGTATTGAATTATTAAAAGAAAAATCGTTAATACATGCAGCATAAATTCAAAGACATATTTCAAAAACTGGGTTTCTTTTTTATCATGATGTTTTTGGGGATTACAACTGCCATGGCACAGCAACAGGAAGTAGAAATGGCTGATGTAATGAGGAGTAATGGGAAAATTTACGCTGTAGTAGCCGTTTGCCTTATCATTTTATTTGGATTATTCTTTTATGTGTTTACAATAGATAGAAAATTAAGCAAATTGGAAAAAGAAAATAAATAATTTCGAATTGCCAGGGGATATGCCCCACTTTTATTAAATAAAATAAACAGTTATGAACGCCAACCAGGAGTACAGTTTTTTTCAAAGTGTTGAAAGAAGCTTCGACAAAGCCGCAAAATTCACCAAATGGGATAAGGGGATTTTAGAACAAATAAAGGCTTGTAACAGTGTTTACCGTATGCGGTTCCCTATAAAAAGAGATAATGGTACGATTGAAGTAATAGAAGCATACCGCATTCAGCATAGCCAGCATAAATCTCCCTGTAAAGGTGGTATCCGTTTTAGTGATGAAGTAAACCAGGATGAAGTAATGGCGCTTGCAGCACTTATGACGTACAAATGTGCCATTGTGAATGTACCTTTTGGTGGTGGTAAAGGCGGCATTAAAATAAACCCCAAAAATTATTCAACCTACGAATTAGAAAAAATTACCCGCCGCTACACAGCAGAGTTGGTAAAGAAAAATTTTATAGGCCCGGGTATTGATGTGCCTGCACCGGATTATGGAACGGGTGAAAAAGAAATGGCCTGGATTGTGGATACCTATGCTTCACTAAAACCTGGTGAAATTGATGCAGCAGGTTGTGTAACCGGCAAACCTGTAACCCAGGGTGGCGTAAGGGGCCGTAAAGAAGCAACCGGACTGGGTGTGTTTTTTGGTATCCGGGAAGTGTGTAATATGCCCGCTGTGATGGAGAAACTGGGCTTAACCGTGGGTATGACAGGGAAAAGAGTAGTGGTGCAGGGATTGGGTAATGTAGGTTATCATTCTGCCAAATTTTTCAGGGAAAGCGGGGCCATCATCATTGCGCTTGCAGAGTATGAAGGTGCCATCTTTAATCCTGCCGGATTAAACGAAGAAGAAGTTTTTCAACACCGTAAAAAAACGGGTTCTATTTTAAATTTTCCCGGTGCAACCAACCTGGCAAAAACAGGTGATGCCCTTGAACTGGATTGTGATATCCTGATACCCGCTGCACTTGAAAATGTAATTAACAGCGACAATGCCAACCAGGTGAAAGCAAAAATAGTTGCTGAAGCAGCCAATGGCCCATGTACTCCCGATGCCGATGATATCTTTTTGCAAAAAGGGATTTTATGTGTTCCGGATATGTACTTGAATGCTGGCGGTGTAACCGTAAGTTATTTCGAATGGCTTAAAAACCTGAGCCACGTCCGTTATGGCCGTATGGAAAAAAGATTTACTGAAAATATGAATACCAAAATCTTGCATCAAATAGAAACGCTCACTGGTAAAGAAGTAGAAGCCGGTGAACGCAGGTTCATCATGCATGGAGCCGATGAACAAGACCTGGTGCATAGTGGGTTAGAAGAAACGATGATTTCTGCTACCCAGGAAATAATGACGGTATGGCTAAGCAATCCTGAAATTCCGGATATGCGTACCGCAGCTTATGTGAGCGCCATCAACAAAGTAGCTACCAGTTATGCTGAACTGGGTATTTTCCCATAAACGAATTTATACTTCATAATGAAAGCCGGCTTTTTGCCGGTTTTTTTTGTAATATAGTAATAGGATTGGATGAAGCTAATAGGGAACTAAATAAATATGTGTTGCTGTAGTAGTAATTCTGTAACAGTATAAAGATGAATGTTCACTAGTATTGGCAGTACACAAAAAAGTAAGTTGATTGTATATAAACTTAGCATCAATTTATAAAAGACCATTGATTTCATGGCATTAAAAGAGAGATTTTATACATAGTATAACAAAGCTGGTTTAATGATGTTATTATGAAAAAATAAACCCATTCATAAAGAAATTATGAATTTATTTTGGAAAATTTTATTTGTTTGAATATAAATAATTTTACTATTTTAACTTTTATCCATCGTAAATGTCTATAAATTCAGGTATTATTTACTTCCTTCAATATTCATCTGCACAAAAGGGTCCTTATGAAAAAATACTTATTCTTAATTTCAATTTTACTATTTATTATAATCACTAATAGTTGTAAAAAAAGCAATAACCCGGGTAAAACAAGTTGGAACTTACCCTACTTTGGCTTTAATGCAAAAGGTAATATGGAAGTAGCTGAACAAACATCTTATGCCAATAGTTATTTTAGCCAAATTCCGGCTGACATAAAAAAGAATTTAGTTGTACGGGTAACAGGTGGTAAAGTTTCGCAAACAACTTTTAATGACGATTGGACAGATGAAAACATTGGTACATGGGTGCTTTTGCAACAAACGCAAGGGTTGCGGTTAATTTTTGTTGTGAACGGAAATGATACACCAATAAACCAAAAAAATTTAATACAAAGATGGATAAATGCTGGTGCCCGTTTCGATTTTATAGAAATGATGAATGAATATTATTTACTGAAATACGCATTGGGTGATACCAGCAACCCGGAAGTAACCGAGAGCGTTAGCCCTCAAAAATACGTGGATACCATTTTACCAAATTTTTGGAGCCAGTTGGATGTTTTTAACTTGCCTTATTATGTAATTTTAGCGCCTACTACCACGGGCAATTTGCAAACTTATTATAATGCCTGGAACGATACCTTAATAAATGCCATTTATAATAAATATGCTTCCCGGAAACTAAATGCGACCCTTCATTGTTACATACAAGGAGCAGGAATGGATTTTAATTACAACCAAATTTCATATTTAAAATCTATATTACCTGCTAGCAGCCACCTGGCCATTACCGAAGCAGGTATTATTGACTCAACCATAAACTATCAGCAGTCAGGTACATTTGCCATAGAACATTATAAAAAAATAATTGATCGCCTAACCACCGGCGATTATTTATTAGACCAGGTTTTATATAATACTTCGCAAAATAATAATACTGCCAATTTAAACCCCGAATATAATGGGGTTACACCCAAAGGTGCTTTAATGTTGCCGTTTATCAATAACTGGCTTCAATAATGCAGTTGGTAGAAAAATATTTTTGTTGTATTGGTCACCCAATAAAGAATGATGCGAATCTAACGCTCTTAAGTAAAATGAGTCCAGGCAATACGGTATTCTTTCCGATCAATCGTAGCATTACAATTTTGTAAATGAATTTAAGGTGGTTGTATTTTATAAAAGCTGCCATATTTTTTTATTAAAATAATACCCACTAAAATTTGGATGGCTGAATTAATTTATTTTACTTTGTAATTCAAAGTGCTTTTTATGACCAATCAACAACAATCTTTAGAAGATTTGCACCACATCAAAACGATGATGGAACGTAGCAGCCGTTTTATAAGCCTGAGCGGTTTAAGTGGTATTAGCGCCGGTATCTGTGCTTTGATTGGCGCCTGGCTGGCTTATCCGTATGTGCATGGTGAAAAAAATATAATTATTGATGAATATGTTGCATTAGCACAGGTGGCATCGGAAAGTTATACCATCATTTTAAATACCTGGTTGTTTTGGATCGCTTTGGGAACTTTAACGGCTGCATTGGTATCGGCTTTTCTATTTACATATTTCAGGAGCCGTAAACAAGGGCTTCCAATGTGGAGCAACACTTCCCGGAGATTGTTGCTAAGTGTGTTGGTGCCGGTATTTGCAGGTGGATTGTTTTTATTCAGACTGGCCCAATTTGGTACGTTTGGCCTGTTGGCACCCGGTTGTTTAATATTTTATGGACTGGGATTAATTAGTGCAGGCAGATATACCCTCGGTGAGATCCGCTACCTGGGATTTGTGCAACTTTTCCTTGGCATTACTGCAATATGGTGCAGCGGTTACGGCCTTTATTTTTGGGCTTTTGGGTTTGGCATTATGCATATTGTGTATGGCATTTATATGTGGATGAAATATGAACGAAATGAAAAATTGGTCTCAGCCAATTAAGAAACAAACACCATGACCAATTTTATTCAAAACTTAAATAAACTTTTTGACAGCCGGGTTAGGCTGGGTATTATGAGTACGCTCCTGGTAAATGAACATATTAATTTTAATGAATTAAAAGAACTCCTGAATATTACGGATGGTAACCTCGCCAGTCATTTAAAAGCATTGGAAGAAAATGATATGATAAAAATAAAAAAAGGATTTATTGGCCGCAAAACCAATACCACATATAGCTTAACTAAAAACGGTGAAAAATTATTTAAAGCACATATTGATGCGCTTGAAAAAATGATAAAATTTACCCGTTGATTTTTTTTACCCAAATACTTTGAAAAACAAAGTGCTTTTAAAAATTAAAAATATGTATTCCCGTATTATTAAAATCCGATCGGCCATGCTGGTTTACCTTACCCACAAGATGGCCTTGCCTATTCTGAAACTCATCAGAAAGCCCGTTGTATTTCCGTACAGCTATGATGATCTACAGTCTTTTCCCAATGATTCGTTGGGAAAAGACCTGTATCTTTTTTTGGCAAACAAAAAATTAGATTTATTACCTTACTATGCCAAGCATGACGTAAAGCATATTTTATTGAGCTACGATACAACTGACGATGGTGAAGTATGCCTGCAATGTTTTATGCTGGGGAATGGCCATATTTCTTTCCCGGTATTGGCAACGGTATGTTATGGATTGGCCACCATGCCGGAACATTGGCCCTTATTTAAAAAAGCATGGCAACGTGGCCGCAAGGCAAATGATATTAGAAACTGGGAATGGGTGGCTATTTTACAGGAGCCTACCCGTATATTAAAAAATAAAATTGATACATTATGATAAAGTTTTTTCAATCTTTTGGATATGCAACTAAAGGATTATGGCATTGCATACAAAGAGAACAAAATTTTAAAATAGAATTTTTAATTGGCCTCATTACGATAATTGCAGCCGTAGCATTGGGGGTAACAGCACAAGAATGGATGATCATTTGTATCTGTATTGGGATGGTATTGGGAGCAGAAATGCTGAACAGCGCTATCGAACATTTGTGCAACCTGGTGCAGCCCGGGCCACACCCCGGTATCAAGATCATTAAAGACATAGCAGCAGGAGCTGTGCTTTTATGTGCACTGATGGCGGCCATTACCGGCTCCATTATTTTTATTCCTTACATCATTCTACTTTTTTAATTTTTTATTCAATGCGTACCAACCTTGCGTTTAATCGCTTACTTACCGGATTTATTTTATTAATTATTGTCATGATCAGCCTGCGGATCATTTTTTATCAAAATATTCGTTACCTCTCTATTATCTGGAACCTATTCCTGGCCTGGATCCCCTTTGCCATTAGTTTTAATTTTAAACAACTGCCTGTTAAAAATAAAGTGCAACAGCTGCTGGTGTTTTTTTGCTGGCTTATTTTTTTTCCCAATGCCTTATATATCATTACCGATTTGATTCATTTAAATGAAGATACTTCGGTTCCTATTTGGTTTGATGCAGCATTTTTGTTTAGCTCCGCTTTTGTGGGTTTGTTGATGGCTTTCGTATCTCTCGCCCGTGCAGAAAATTATTTACTGCACTATTTTAATTGTAACATGGTAAGGGTGGTTTTAATTCCCATTTTATTATTTGTTTCTTCATTCGGTGTGTACCTGGGCCGCTTTGAACGCTGGAACAGTTGGGACGTTATAACCAATCCGTTTGCATTGAGTGCTGATATTCTACATTTTGTTGGTAAGCCGGTAACCAATTACAAAGTATGGGCCATTACACTCTTATTTTCTTTGCTGTATGGCTTTTTTTATTTTAGTTTAAAAATATTGCCCTTATTATTTTCTGAAATGAAAATTCATGATAAACCTACACCTAAAAAAGACAATAAGGTTTAATTAACTTTTTTAATCTCGCTTGGTTTCGGTTTGTAACCTATCTTGGTTTTTCTTGTATTTTCATAATTTATAATTCTTTACCTTGTGGTACAGAAAATTATTTTCCTGATCTTAATAAAACAACCATGTGGATACCGCTTACCAATTGCAATAAACAAATTTACCTTCATTCTAAATTAAAAGAGAGTGATGAGGGCTTTGTAAAAATTTATGAAATTGTAAGCATTGAGTTTGATCAGTATAAGCTTAAATTATTAGAAAAGAATAATGAACCGCCTGCTGTAGAAGTGGAATTAAATTTAAGCTGTAAACAACTCAGGGAATTTCGTTTTGAAGTAGAAGATAAAACTGCTCCTTAAATAGCGAAATAAAATTTTTCTCACTATCCCTGCTTATTAAAAGGCGCACCGTAATAGCTATTACGGGTACGGATAATTAAATGCAAACGATTCTAATATTTTGAGAAATAGATTTTTCAAATCAAAATTTTATCCATGTAACATTCAACTTCTCCTACACCTTTTTTACAAATTCTGATTTTAAGGCCATAGAACCAAACCCTTCAATTTTACAATCGATATTGTGATCACCCTCAGCCAGGCGAATGTTTTTCACTTTTGTTCCTGCTTTAATAGGTTTGGGAGATCCTTTTACAGGCAGGTTTTTTATCGTAATTACTGTGTCGCCATTTTGTAGTTCATTCCCGTTTGCATCAAGCACTTTTATGATACCCGTGTCAACTTCATCATTCACATTCCATTCATTTCCGCATTCGGGGCAAGCATAAATTTCATCTCCTAAAGAATAACCATAAGGTGATTTACATTTTGGGCAAGATTTCATTTCTTCAGGCATATTCTATATTTTTTTGTGTAACCAGTGTATAAAAGTATTTTTATTTTTAAGTTTGATTACCCGGTTATTTAAAAATCAAAACCAAGTGATAAATATAATACTGGTTTGCTATTAAAAAATCCTGACATTGGCCAACCCGCATCAAATTTTATAAAATAACCAAGTAGTGTGCTGCGTGCGCCAAAGCCATAGCCTCCGGCAAAAGGGCCAATACCACCTGCTTTTGCTTTTACCAGCACGGTGTTGGGGTCATTGATATTTCCATAAACAATTTCAGGTCTTTTTATGCCATTATAAGCGCCATTCCAGGCGGTACCCAAATCAATGAACTGGGTAAGCTGGAAGTTACGCAAGAATGAATTGTTGGGTATTTTATCGAAAAAAGTTGAAAATATGGGTAGCCTGAATTCACTGTTTATCACCAATGCATTATTGCCATTGGCAACATTTTGTATAAAGCCACGCATGTTTACTGCAAGGCTTTGAAAACTGTAGCTATTATCATTGGCCGGCCTTACTGATTCATTAAAGAAACGATAACTGCCATCACTTTTTTGGTTGTTGCCAAACATCAACCATCCATCTACACCACCCAAATAGTAAATGAATTTTTGTTTGCCCCAGCTAAAATCACCAGCAGCACGGCCTGCCCAAATAAAGTCACGGAAAATAGGATAGTAGTAACGGGCATCAAAACCCACATTAAATGTAGATGCACCTTCTATAAACGCATTCTTATTTAACTGACGGTTGTATTCACCATAAATTTTATATCGCAATCCATTCCAGATATTCATAGAAGGGTTCAGGCTGTTGTCATAAATATATTCTAATCTTGAGATAGAATAAAATTGTCGCTGATCCGGACGTTCAAGTGTATAGCCATCTATTACTTTAAAGGCTTGTTTTTCTACCCGTATGCCAGTGCTGAAACGGATGCTGCGGGCTTCGTCAAAAGGATAAGAGATATTGCCCTGGTACAGATTGGTTATATTTCTTACGGGCAGGTAAGTAAAAGTTACCGTATCTGGAAAATCTATTGATTGTGCATTTCGGTAATAAGTAAGCCCCCAATCAATTCTCTTTTTTAAATTTTGAAAATTAAGAAACCATTCGTTGTCTTTTAAGTTCGTACCAATTTTAAAAGCGCCATTGATGCGGATGTCTTCCATGAGGTCGGCAGTACCCAATTTAATGAGCCCGTTCAATACAGTACCGCTATTGAGCATGATGGGTCCGGAACCATACATATAAGGCTGGTAACGATTTACCAGCACATTGCTGTTGAATGCCGCAGAGCCAAAGTCTGCCGAAAATTTAAGGGGCTTATACCTGAATAATTTTGCTCTTGATAAAGGGTTTTCTGCTGCTTGAAGTGGCGTGATGGCTACTTGCTGTATTTGGCCGGGGTTTGTTTTTATAGGTACACTGTCATTTTCTTCTATCCCAAATTCAGTTTGGAAAATGGCTTCCTGTTTTTTATCTACGCTATCGGTTGCGGAGGGTTGCACACCGGTTGCTACCGGTGGTAAAATGGCAGGCTTCATTTCGGTGAGCATACTTTCCTTCATTCTTTTCTTTGCATATTCTGTGGGTGGAGCTGTAATATTTCTGCGTTGAAGCGTGTTCTCATCAATTTTTAATTTATACAAAGTTTTTTCATCACTCTGGCGGGTTACTTCACTCACCTGGTTATTCTCGCCTGCAATACGGCTTTCGGCCAGGTTGCTGGGATAATTAGAGAGTGGAAATGTATATGCAGAATCTGCAGATATAGATACCACGGCAATGGAGTCTATGTCTGTTTTTTTATTTACTCTTAATGTACTGTCCACTTCTGCTTCTGATGGGTTTCTTAAAATATCATCCCCAATAAGCACCAAAGTATCCAGCCCTAGTTTGGTGCTGGTAAAGAAGCCCGCATATCGGTTTGCGATCCCGTTCTCATCACTTACAAAAGTAAAGTGGCTGCTGTTATAAGGTGTAGGGTAACGGGCATTGCCATACTTTAAATTTGATAATTGGGTTATTTGATTAAGTTCCGGTTTATCTCCAAAATCGGTTACTAAAAATATATTGTAGCGATTGTTGCTGGGCAATGAAGTATCTCCTCCTTTGGCAATTACACTGGGTCGGTTACTGCTAAAAATAATACCGGTTTTGTGCGGAAAGGCTACATACGTAGGATCTATATCATCATATACATCATCAGTGATCTTCCTGGTTTTTTCGTTTTGCAGGTTTAAAGAATAAATATCGGTATGGCCATTTTTTACGGCAGATAAAAGTAAGGTACCACTATTGATCATATATTTAATATCCTGTACCTGGTCAAACTGGTCGGTAAGGTCGAGCACGGGGTTTTTAATTCGGGTTACCAAATCATAAACAAATAATTTTAACCGGCCTTCTTTACTGTACAATACGGCAACCCTTGTTCCTTTTGGATCCCAGGCCATCATAGGGTAGTTAGGGTTCATATTGTTTTCATACGTACGGATGCCGTATTTCAACAATGTTTTATATTCAAAATCATCATATAGGATCACCCTTACAATCCCTTTTTTAAATTGTGTTACCACGTAAGCACTGCTCCTTTTATTGGGGTTTACATTAAAACGGTAATAGTTTAATCGCTTACTGATATCGAACCCTTCAATATAATTACCTTTTGGATAAGCCTTCCGGCGGCTTATATCTTTATAGTATTTATCCTCGTTGTACTCCATAAAATCTTTGAGTACTTCGTTGAATTTTTTCTTGGTAATTTGCTGGCTGGCCTTATTTAAATTTTTATAAGTGCGTGCCAGGTATAAAAAATAAGTAACATTTTCTTTTTTATATTTTTCTTCTATATAAAACCAAAATGCATGGCCGGCTAAAAGCGGGCGGTGAAATGAAAGGCTTTTAAAACTATTATAATTACCACTTAATATTTCACTGCGCAAGTCATCATCCAAATCAGTACTCCAGTTTTCACCAATATATGCCACATAGCCATCTGTAAGCCATTCGGGTAAATCAAGCAATGTTTGGTTGCCGGCCACTTCACCCAGGTCATCGCCAAATAAAACATTTTTGGTAATAATATCTGCAATGCCCTGCCGTATTTGCTTTTTCATGTTAGCATGGTCGGCATCAAAATAAACTACCATTTTATTATTAACCAGCCGGGTTACACCTCCTTCTGTAAGTACACTATTATCCAAACCCACATTGGTTTGGCGCATATCATCATAATTATTATAAACTAAAATATTGGCCCGGCGCTGTAAACTGTATTCAGTAGCGGTTTCTATTTGTGGAAGTTCCTGTTCGGCCAATTGCAAAGCATATTTTGCCAGCTCTTGCCCACCATCGTAAAAATATACATTGAAATTATCGGATTGGTAAAATTGCCATTTCATTTTTTTGAATTGCAACCTGTTTTTCCCGAATGTTACGGAACTTACTTGTGCGTTAATAGATAATGAAATTCCCGAAATAATGAATGTTATAAAGATTATTCTGCAGACCTTTGCCATACTGTTACATTAGAATTGAACACTAAAATTAGTTTATTCGAACAAATACTTAAAATCAAATTCATTTTAACAAATGTTACACATAAAATCCTTTGTTTTTAGCCCTTTTGCAGAAAATACATATATCATTTATGATGATGCAAAAAATGCAATGATCATTGATCCGGGTTGTTATGATACAGATGAAAAAGATAAATTAAGCACATTTATTAAAGAGATGGATTTAAAACCCCAAATGCTGCTTAATACCCATTGTCACCTGGATCATATTTTTGGTAATAAATATGTAACCGATACCTATCATTTAATTCCCCATTTTCATGCCAACGAAAAAATGGTAATGGATCTTGCCCCTGCTGCGGGTTTGATGTATGGCGTTCCTTTTGATCAATATACCGGCCAGGTACATTTAATGAAAGATGATGAAACAGTACAGTTGGGTGATGCCGTATTTGAAACCCTGTATGTGCCTGGCCATAGCCCGGGGCATCTTTGTTTTTATTATGCACCCCAATCTTTTTTAATTGCCGGGGATACTTTATTTCATCGCAGTATTGGCCGCACCGATCTGCCCGGTGGAGACCATCAACAACTATTATCAAATATCCGTACAAAATTATTTGCTTTACCTGGCGATACGGTAGTGCATAGCGGCCATGGACCTGTTACAACCATTGCAGAAGAGAAAGCAGAGAACCCATTTGTAGGGGCTTCATTCACTTAATATAATTCTCAATATCAGCCATCGTTACAGGGGCATTCATATTATCAATATTCAAAACAATAAAATAACCATGCGGTCCGCCTGCTTCTTTTATAGCATTTACTAATTTTAATTGCCCGCTTTTTACAAGCATGCCATTGCTGGCAGCCCAGCATTCTTCTGTAGCAAGGCAGCCGGCAGTGGGTGTGAACGGATAATAGGGCTCATCTTTATAGTACTCAGGATTAAGGGTTGTGCCATGCGCTATAATCTCGTTTCTCCCGGCCTTACCGGCATAGTAGGTTTCATACATGGGATGATAACCCACAAAATTTTTAGGAAGCAACGATTCATATTTTTCTATACTCCAGGTAGAATCATTCATGTTGTTAAAAAAATGAGATGCTTTAAATTCAAAAGGCATAGTTAATTGAATATTGGTAGTGGGGCCAATGAAATATCCTTTTGATACATCAAATCCATCCATCCGGAAAATACCTTGTGGTGTATTACCCATGCTAATTACCGAAGGCATATTGCTTGCACTGCGGGCCAACTGGCCTACATGAAAAATACTGGAATCAGGGTTCCTTACAAAACTTCCATCGGCCCGGCGAACAATTACAAGGCCTGCGTAATTCCTGTTATTGCGTTGCAGGCTTATAACCAAAATCTGTCCGGGTAAATAATTGGGAGAAAAAAAACTGGCAGGGTTGGGTATGGTTTCGGGCTTTTGCCAATAGGAGGCACGGTATAGCATTTCTGTGAGGATGATATTGCCTGGAAAATCAATCAATGCATTTTGTAAAACAAATTTTATTAAAATAATATCATTTTCATTACCTGATTGCATAATATAATTCGCAGCCATCCCTATTAATGCGGCATCATGCAGGCTGTCTTTTAAAACTTCCTTAACCTGCGGAATATATTTTTTGGGATAATCACTATTGATGAGTTCTAAAAATGCTTTTTTAAATTCAATGCTACGCCCCGTTAAGTGATGGGCAAGGGAATCTATTTTATGATAGCTAAAATCTGTTTTATACTGCAATAAATTTATAGCAGAAAATGCAGCAATCCATTTCTCTTCATTTTCTGAATTTAAGTTACTATTAAGATTTGCCAGTATTGTTTCATTTACAGTACGATTATAAAAACTTGCACGCTTGGCCGCTAAAGCGCCATTGAATACCGGCAATGAAGGTTGTTGTGCAGGCTGTGCCCACAATGCAAGAGGTAAAAAACTACAAGCAACTATTAAAGTAAAAATTTGTTTAAGGCACATATTGATTTAAAAACTGTTGAATAAGATCAAACGAATTTACAAGATTTGCGCCTACCCAACCATGTGATTCTCCCGGATAAATTTTTAACTGGTTAGGTACATTAAAACTATTTAATTTATTGTGTAAAGTTTCCTGTTGATAGGCAGGTACCAGGGGATCGGCGCCCCCTTGCAGGGTAAGGGTTGCAGGCGATTGTGCATTTACAAAATTGAGTGGGCTGCTTTGTTGGTATAATACAGGGTTCGTTACCGGGGTCCCACTCATTAATTGCCGTATCATACTCGTATCAACAAAAGCAGA
Source organism: Niastella sp. (assembly GCA_016710595.1). Taxonomy (GTDB): domain Bacteria; phylum Bacteroidota; class Bacteroidia; order Chitinophagales; family Chitinophagaceae; genus Ferruginibacter. The sequence continues at coordinate 308,661 of JADJVM010000006.1, read as the reverse complement.
AGCCGGGTGGTTATACATATCTGCCATATCACAAGGGCCAAAAAAGTTCACAATAGCTTTTGGTTTTATGGGCATATCATATTTATATCCTTGTAATAAAGATAAATGGCCGCCGGCACTGGCACCCAATAAAACCCATTTATCGGAGATGGCATATTCATTTCTTTTGCTGTAAATATATTCTAAGCAGGATTTTACATCATTTTCCTGGGTTGGAAAAATATTGATAGCAGGAAAAGTTGCCAACCTGTAATTAATATTGGCAAAAGCCCAACCGGGAAACCTGGTTTTTAGAGTATCTATAAATGGATTGAAATCTGTTTTATCTCCTTCATTCCAACCGCCGCCATGTATTAAAATGATGAGCCGGGTTGCTGCTGTGTTCCTGTTTGCAGGCAGGTAGAGATCAAATTTTTGCAAAGCATCATTTCCATAGTTCACATTTATTTGGGTTAATGCCGTTTCTGCCGGGCGGATCGGGTCTTCTGATTTACTGCATGAACTTATTAAGATCAAAGTACAAAAAACAATGAGTAGATTTCTCATATCAACACATTTTATGCTATTTATTACAATAACTATGCTAAGAAATATTGAATTTATTTTTTAGCATAAAAATGGGTATATAAATAAAAAACAATCTTTTTTATGAGATTGTTTTTTTTAGAATTTATTTAGTGAAGCGAAAAATTGAGAGGTTACTCCATTAGTCTTTCTTTATATTTAATTGAATTTGTAATTCATCCAATTGTTTTTCATCAATGGCTGATGGGGCATCAATCATTACATCTCTTCCACTATTGTTTTTAGGGAATGCAATAAAATCCCGGATACTTTCGCTACCACCCAGGATAGCGCAGAGCCTGTCGAAACCAAAAGCAATACCGCCATGTGGAGGGGCTCCATATTCAAATGCACCGAGTAAGAACCCAAATTTATGTTGTTGTTCTTCTTCATTCATACCCAGGGCAGCAAACATTTTTTGCTGTAATTCTTTTTGATAAATACGAATACTGCCTCCTCCAATTTCGTTTCCGTTTAGCACCATATCATAAGCATTTGCTTTGATGTTGGCATACGGGTGTTGCAGGTAATCTGCTGCATTTTTAATGGATGGGTCATGCTGAATCATCATCTCTATATCAACCGGCTTTGGCGATGTAAAAGGGTGGTGGCGGGCTACCCAGCGGTTCCCTTCTTCATCATATTCAAATAAAGGGAAATCTAAAACCCATAATAATTTAAACTCATTGTCTTTTCTCAATTCCAGCCGTTTACCCATTTCTAACCTGAGTTCACTGATGGCTTTACGGGTGCGTTCTTCGGTACCGGCTAGTAAAAGAATAAGGTCGCCCGGTTTTGCCTTTACCGATGCTGCCATTTGTTTTAGCGCTTCTTCATCATAAAACTTATCCATGCTGCTTTTAAAACTTCCATCGCTATTGCATTTAATAAAGGCCAATCCCTTCATGCCAATTTGTGGGCGTTTCACCCATTCCACCAATTCATCTGTTTGCTTTCGGCTATATTCACTGCAACCGGGTACGGCAATGCCCACTACGGTTTCAGCTTCATCAAATACCGGGAAGCCATTGATAGCAGGTACTGCTTGTTTATCTTTTATTTCAGCAAAAAGATGGGCCGGGTATTTAAAATTGCAGAGTTGCATACCGAAACGTATATCTGGCTTGTCATTGCCATATTGCCACATGGCTTGTTCCCAACTCATGCGTTGTACAGGTTCATTATAATCTATATTTTTTACATCTTTAAAAATACGTTTTATCATATTTTCAAATGTGTTTAAAATATCTTCCTGCTCCACAAAACACATTTCACAGTCTATTTGTGTAAACTCTGGTTGCCTGTCTGCACGCAAGTCTTCATCCCGAAAACATTTTACAATTTGGTAATAGCGATCATAACCGCTAACCATCAGAAGTTGCTTAAAAGTTTGCGGGCTTTGCGGGAGTGCATAAAACTGGCCACTATTCATCCGGCTGGGTACTACAAAATCCCTGGCGCCTTCGGGGGTACTCTTAATTAAAAAAGGTGTTTCAATATCCATGAAACCATTTTCGTGGAGGTAGTTGCGGGCGCTGCGGCCTACGGCATACCGGAGTTCGAGGTTTTTCTTTATAACATTGCGCCTTAAATCCAGGAAACGGTATTTCATGCGCAGGTCATCGCCGCCATCGGTATCATCTTCAATTTTAAATGGGGGTGTAATACTTTTATTTAGGATTGTAAATTTCTCAACTTCAATTTCAATATCACCGGTAGCAATATTTTTATTTTTATTGCTTCGTTCGTTTACTTTCCCGGTTACCTGTAAAACATATTCCCTGCCCGGGGGATTTTTCTCTAATGATTCATTTAATGATTCAGAAAATAATAATTGGGTAATACCATAACGGTCCCTTAAATCAATAAATGTAATACTACCAAATTTACGGATGGTTTGTACCCATCCCGCCAGGGTTACTTCTTTATTAATATCAGCGGCACTTAACTGGCCACAGGTATGTGTGCGAAACATGCATTTAAATTTTAATCACCGGTTTTGTAGAGATATAAAAGACGCCCTTTTACAGGGTCTCACCTATCCGATGGGTTGCAAAGATAAGCGCTACCGCATTTATACCGAAAACTGCATTTTATTATGTGATGCCTGCCAGTTCGAGCGACCTTCGGCTTATTTTTTTGTAATCTGCTTCCTGGGTAATGGCTTCGGGGCAGGCTATAAGTGATACGCCGGATTGTTTCCACCAGGTATCTTCCAATAATTTTTCAGCATGTATCACACCCGTTACAGCGCCATATCCATATTGATTTTGATATTCCTCAATATATTCAAATGCCTGGCAGTTAATTTTTGAAAATACGTCGGCGCTTACATACACTTTTAAATAATAATCATTGCTTAATTTGATGTTTTTTTGAGCATCTATCTTTTTGTATTCATATTTATACCCATAGCGTAGTGCGGCAATATCACTTAATACAGCAGCAGCCGTTGGTAAAGCACCTGCACCCTTACCTTTAAAAAAATGTCTATCAGCATAGTGGCTTTCAGTGATTAAGCCATTAAACTCATCATGCACCCCTGCAAGTTCATCTTCTTTTGTAATGAATTGTGGTAAAACGTAAGTGGCCAGTTTCCCGTTTTTTAATTTTTGTGCATGCGCTATCAATTTTATTTTTTGTTTTCTTTGGCTGGCACATCTTAAGTCTTCTCCATTTATTTTACTGATGCCACTGTATAAAATTGTTTCGGGCTTTATTACACACCCAAAAGCATGTGCCAATAGTATGGATAATTTATTGGCTGCATCATGGCCATCAATATCCAATGCGGGGTTATTTTCGGCAAAGCCTAATTGTTGCGCCTGCAAAAGAGCTTCGGTAAATTCCAATCCTTCTTTTTCCATGCGGCTTAAAATAAAATTGGTGCTACCATTTATGATCCCCCTGATTTTTAAAAGCAAGTCAGTATCATAATATTCTTCCAGGTTACGAATGATGGGAATGCTGGCGCAGCAAGCTCCTTCATATAATAATGGTGTGCCGGTTTGTTTTTGAAGCTGGCAAAGTTCATTGAAATGTGCTGCTATCATCTTTTTATTAGCAGTTACCACTGCTTTGCCTTGTAACAAAGCTGCTTTTACAATTTTGTATGCCACGTCAGCATCATCAATGAGTTCTACAATTATATTGATGCAGGAATTGTTGAGTATTTCAAAGGCATCTGTTGTAAATATATCATCCTGGATGTTTCTTTTTTTACCGGTATCTTTTATTCCAATTTTTTGGATACATGCCTGTAAGCCGGGTGTTTTTTGAATCACATCATATACTGCTTTCCCAACCGTTCCATATCCAAATAAACCAATGCAATGTTTGGGCTTTTGAGCAATTTCATTTTCTAATTGTAACATTAAATTTGATTTTTTAATAAAAATATTTTGTAATTTATTTTTTCAAAAGCTTGTTCAATATCTTTTATAAGGTCCCCGGCATCTTCTAATCCCACACTCAGCCTTACCAAGCTATTTGCCACACCTGCCGATTTTCTTTTTTCGGCCGGGATACTTTTATGGGTCATCGTGGCGGGGTGGCAAAGCAGGCTTTTAATTCCGCCCAGGCTTTCCGCTAGTTTAAAATATTGAGTAGCCGTAACAAATGCAATTGCGGTATCTTCTGTATCTTCTTTTAAACTGAATGACACGATGCCGCCAAAACCAGAAGCCTGTTTTTTTGCAATATCATGATTGGGATGTGTGCTTAGCCCGGGGTAATACACTTTATCAACAGCAGGATGCTCCTGTAAGAATGTTGCAACGGCCTGGGCATTGCTGCAATGCTTTTCTATTCTCAGGGGGAGGGTTTCAATGCCACGGATCACCAACCAACTGTCAAAGGCTGAAAGGATAGCGCCAGAAGCATTCTGTATAAATTTTATTTTTTCACCCAATTCTTTTTCTTTGGTTACTACCAATCCTGCAATGAGGTCAGAATGGCCGCCCAGGTATTTGGTAGCGCTATGCACTACGATATCAGCACCCAGTAAAATGGGTTTTTGTAAGGCAGGCGAGGCAAAAGTGTTATCTACGCAAAGCCAGCATGACTGGGCCTTTGCAATAGCAGCAATGGTTTTGATATCGCTGATTTTTAAAGTTGGATTGGTAGGTGTTTCAATCCAAATGAGGCGGGTGGCTGGTGTAAGGGCATTAAAAATATTTATGGGATCAGTAGCATCTACATAGTTTACCCGGATGCCGAATTTTTCATACACATGAGTGAATAACCTGAATGCACCGCCATAGATATCATCTACGGCAACAATTTCATCGCCGGATTTTAACAATTTCAATACGGCATCAATGGCTGCTAAGCCACTACTAAAAGCGGCCCCTGTATGGCCACATTCTAATTTGGCGATAAGGGTTTCTAATGCAAAACGGGTAGGGTTTCCGGTACGGGCATAATCGTATCCTTTATTTACGCCGGGTGCTTCCTGTACAAATGTACTGGTTTGATAAATAGGCACACTTATGGCGCCTGTTAATGGATCGGTAGGAATGCTGTGAATCAGTTCGGTTGCGTTGCTCATTGTTTTTTTATTTAATATTTTGTAAAATATTCGTATCAAAAAAACAAAGAGAAATTACCGTGAGCTTTTGTTTGGGGGTTACAAAACAAAAAAGCTCACCCGGTAAATCAGGTGAGCTTTCAAATATGTTGAATCATTTGTAAAAGCGTTTCATCTGACTTATCTGTCCCGAAATATCCGGGATGGAATTGGCACCTTTTTCAAACTTTCATTTGAACAGGTTGTCAAGGCTTCATCGGGCCATTACCCTCTGCCTTTCTTGATAAGAATTGTTTAAAAGAACTGCTGCAAATATATAGTGATAAGTTTTGTACCACCAAATATTTTTAAAATATATTTTTTTATAAGCCTTTCATGTTATTCAACAACTAGCCTTAAACCCTCGCTGTGACTGGTAAATTCCGGGGCGTACATACATTGTATTTGTGTGATGCCATTGCTAAAATCGCCTGCATGTGTTACAAATAAGGGGTACTCAAATACATACGTGCCTTTGGGGAGCCAGCCAAAAAAGAAGTTGGTACTGGCATCTTTGGTGCTTTCATAATAGCCCAGTCCGCCCTGCCATTTATAACTGCTTAATACATTTACAGGTTCCATACATGATGCACGCATGTCTTTCATGTGTACATATTCCATATCCCTGTCTGCCCGCAATTCAATACGTATTTTTATTTTATCGCCAATATGAATTACATCCCCCTCATGTATCGCCTGCAATACTGGACCGGTAGTTGTGTTTTTCTCTACAAAAAGTTTCTTCACTAACTTAAGGGGAGTTTCTGCAGTTGTAATTTTATCTAAATTTTCAAAGTATTGCCAATATACAGCGCCCCAACTACTGGAACTGCTTTTTACATCTGTCTTTTCTATTTTCACATTGATATGGCCCATTCCCTGCTGTACTTTTTCACCTGGTATTTTTTGTTTAAAATAACCGGTACCTGCTTCTGTTTTTGCATCGGTACTGCTTAGGGTGGTATTGCCCAGTTGAATGGTAACTTTATTTTCTTCTGCAAGCCAATTGCTACCTTTTAGTAAAAGTGCATAGCAGGCTTCAGCAGTGGCTTTGGTAGAATTCCATTGATTGGTTTGCTTGTTTTTTAAGAGCCATGTTTTTAAATTATCTACCATCTCAGTATCCTGTTTTACTTCTGTAAAGGCTTCAATCATTAGCGCCTGGCTTTCAATGGGTGCCTGGTACCAGTAATAACCATTTTTTGCAAACTCTTTCCAATAGGTTCCCATTTCAGCATTGGTTACTGCATTTTCTTTCAATGATGCCATAATCTCATGGGCGGTTTTCAATTCCCCTTTTCTATACATTGTAAGTGCAATCATTGCCTGCATATACTTGGATTGTGGCAACCAAAATTTTTTAGCCTGGTCAAAATAATAATTGTATGCTTTTTTTGATTTATCATTTAATTTATGATCTGCAAAAAAACTATTCATATACAAGTATTGAATTGCCATGTAAGAAAGGTTGTTTTGATTTAATTTTATTTTGTGGTTTATCAAATAATCATAATCTTCTTTTATGCGTTCATCAAGATAGGCAAGCCCTTTATCTATCATGGGTTTCAGCAAGCTGTAATCTTCCGGCTCCAATGCATTTAGTTTTTTAAGATGGCCCATGCCGGTAAAAATGTACTGGGTCATATAGCGATCATCACTGCCTCCCGTAAACCAGGCAAATCCCCCATTGGGTGTTTGTGCCTGTTTTAATTTGTTGTATGTATTCGCTTTTTCTTTAGCCATCCTCACCATATCGAATAATAAACCAATATTCTTTTTTTGCTCATTTTCATTTTTAGCTTGTAATACCCATGGAGTTTCCTGTATCAAGGCTGCTTTCAACTCTTCATTTTTTTGAAGGTTACTCAGCAGGGCAGCGGTATCTAAATTTTTCCATTGTTCAAAAATTGCTTTAATTTTTGGCGTACTGTAACTTATGTAAGATGCCAATGTGTTTGCATAATAACGATTAAAATTTTGTTCCACGCAATCATAAGGATACTCCATTAAGTAAGGTAATGACTGTATGGCATACCAGGCAGGGTTACTGGTATATTCTACCGTAAGCGATTGGTTGCTCAGGCTGCTACTATTACCCGATTGTAATAATTTTTGGAAAGTAAAATTCTTATTGTTTGTATGGCGCATGTTCAAAGGCATGCTTTCTGTTACCAGCATACGGTTGCTCAATACCGGGAGCACCATTTCTTCACCATCGGAAAAAGCACCATCTTTGGTTACTGCTTTTATACGGTACAGCAATGCACTATTAAAGTTTGTAGGGATGCCTATCGGGAATTTTACCAATGAACTTTGCCCGGCAGCAACTGTAAAATATTGGTTGGGAAATATGTTTTTAAACCAACCATCAACGGGCTTATTGTTTGTGGCATCAAACAGTTCAAGTGTTGCGATGCCGGTAAGCTCTTTGTCTTCCAGGTTTACGATTTTGGCAGTAAATTCCAACTGGTCACCTTCCCTGAAAAAACGAGGCGCAAAAGGTTGAATCATTAATGGTTTTTGAGTAACTACTGTTTTTTCGGAATAAGCACTGGCCAGGTTTTTATCATAAGCCATTGTCATCATTTTCCATTTCGTAAGCGCTTCCGGTATGGTAAATGAAAATGCTACATTACCATATTTGTCAGTAACTAAGTTGGGAAAAAAGAATGCGGTTTCATTAAAGTTTTTGCGAACCTGGATTTCACCCTGTCCATTTTGATTTGGCTTTTCAGTAGTTGTATCAGTATTTTTATCTTCACTTTTAATTGTTGTTGCAAAACCCATGCTTTTTTTTGCCCTCTGTTCTTCTGCCGAATCGAGTTCATCAGCCACAACTGGAGAGCCTGCTACCATGCCTCTTAACCTCACAGAAATACTACTATATATCCATCCATTATTTAATAAGCCATCATAAGTTTTAGGTGGGATGCTTTTATAATCTTGCATTAACCGGTCATAATCATTTGAATTTTCTTGCTGGAAGTTATCTGTTTGTTGCCAGTCAATATATGTATTATTATATGGCCAGGTGGAATAAAGGTTGGCCCATTGATGTGGTTTAAATTGATCGAGTGAAGCATCGTACATGCTAATGAGCGTTTCTGCAGTTACCTGGTCAGTTTTAGGGCCTGAAATTTTTATTTTCCATTTTTCTTCACTTCCGGGTAAGAGCTTATCTCTGTAAGTTTCATATTTTACTTGTAACTGTTTATTGGTCCAGGGAATACTAACATAGTTCCTTCCTTTATATACCCGGTTATTTTTTACAAAAGCATATCCAATATAAATTCCGCCCCGGTCAGCTTCAGTTATTAAGATATTCGTTCGGTACGGATTAGTCTGATCTACATTTGTATAAATAGTATTAATCTTCTTGTTAACTGTTGATGATTTTTGAATTAACCATATCTTATCAAAACCTGTATGATAGGCTAATGATGCAGTTTCCCCTGGTTCTAATGATTTTTTATTTACATCAACCAATAGGGGTAAGTTTTTGGCAGGATTAATATTATTGATGATAAAAATTAATTTTTCTGCCCTTACATCTTCACCAAACTTATCTTTTGATGTTGCTACTATTTTATACCATCCTGGTTTTAGTGCAATATTTTTTATTTTAAATGCACCATCTTTTTCGGTGCTATCATTTATTTCTATTACCGCAGGCCCTACACCCCAACTGCCAATCTGATTCTCGTTAGCATAAGCATCGTAAGGAAAATATTTATAATAATCTTCTTTACTCATCACAAATTGATCTGGTGCTTCCCAGTATCTTTCCCTGAACATTTTGCCTGGATTATTTAAGCTGTAAATATTCAATTTTATTTTTGCCGGTTCATAAATTCCATTGCTGTTGGTACTACTGATCCTTATATTTTTTAAACTATCAGCGTCAATTCTTTCATCTAATGCAATGTTTAATTGTATGGCCTGGTAACTTACCGCTATGTTTGTAGAAGCAGAACGTGTTTCACCATTAATATCGGTAACATCGGCAGATACCTCATAATAAAATGTGGGTTGATCTTTTTTACTTACAGTTTCATCAGGGATCGCTTTAAATGAAATTTCAAAATGGCCGTTTGCATCGGTAATGGTATTCCCATTCATAATTTCCATTTCTTCCTTTTGGTAATAGGGTGGCCAGTACCTGCCCCATCCCCACCATATAGGATATTGTGTTTTGCGCACCACCCGGTAACTTATTGCTGCGCCGTCTATATTATTCCCGGCATACGCTTTTGCATTTCCCAACACTTTTATACTGTCGTTTACCCGGTAACTTCCTGTTGGCTTTGATATTTCTACCAAAAATTTTGGCCTTTTATACTCTTCTACTGAAAAATATTGATTGCTTTTTGTTGCGGTATCAGAAATGTAAAAATTGCCATTTAAACTGCCTTCGGGTAATTGAAAGCTTCCATGATATGAACCATATTCATTGGTTTCAATGAACAATGATTTTACTTTTTGCCTGTTTGCATCATATAAAACAACCTGGGTTTTGTAATTGGGTACAATGCTGGGCATACCGTCTTTCTTGTTTCTATTAATTACTACGCCTTTAAAGTATAAAGTTTGCCCCGGGCGGTAAATACTCCTGTCAGTAAAAAAGAAAGTTTGTTTTACATCTTGTCTTTCACTTTCACCCTGATAATAGCTTAGGTAAAATTCATCTGTTGTATGGAGCTCATCAGATTTATAATTCACCTGGATATTGTTGTTATAATAATTTCGATCCTTAAATTTCAAAATAGCTAAACCGTTCTTATCTGTTACATAATGCCCGGCTTTTTGTTTTTCATATTTACTTGTACTATAATTGTAATGGTTATCCCACAATTGTACTTGTGCATTTTCTAAGGGCTCGCCTGTACTCCTGTTTAATACATACAATTCATTTTTTGTACTGATAATGTAACTAATATCACTGATATAAGTTAATTGCCTTGAAAGATAATTATTGCTTAATTCAAAATTGGGGCTTAGGCTCGCCAGGATCACATACATGCCATTGGGGAGCCCATCAATTTTTATTTCGGCAGCATGATCTTGCATGTCACCCGGGTTTGGAAAAGATTGCGACCAACTTTTTAACACGTTTGAATTTACTAAGGCTTCCCAACTTTTATACATTTCCTGGTTTACCAATTTGTTCCAGTCATCATAATTTGTTTTTACAATTCTTAAATAAATGGTTGAAAGGTTTTTGTATTTCACAAGGGTGCGGAATGCGGTATTGCTCACATTTACTTTCTCGGTTACCATATCAAGGCCTGGCCTGTGAATCATATTATCCAGGTTAAAGCAATTTAAAGCCCCGGCCGTGCCAGGGTATTTAGCAACCGTTTCTTTACAAAGCGCAACTGCCTCTTTTAATTTAAATTGAAATTCTTTTTTTGTAATTCGGTCGTACTGCTCGCCCTGGTTAAAATATAAATTTGCTCTTGCATACATAGCATCTGCTACCAATGGATTGTTAGCATAGGTTTGTTCAATGGCTTTTAAAGCCAATTCGTATAGCTGATCTTTATCAGCTACAACAGCATGATCATGAACAAAATTAATTCTTTCAATATCGGCATCTATCAATGCATCTGTATTCTTATCCTGTAAATGAAAACGAAGAATATCCTGAAATACCAGGAGCGCCTGGTAAAGAAGCGAACTTGAGTCCTGAGTTTTAAATTTTATTTTTACAAATATTGCTGTATTTGCAAAAGCATTTTCATCATCAATAATAAATTTAAAACCTGGTGAACTGATATCGTTTTCAGTATTGATGAAATAAGATAATGCCCGGTGTGCCAGGAAATCGTATAATGTAGGGCGGAGGATGCGGGTATTTTCACCTTTGTCTAAAATATCATTAAATTGTGAAACTGGGGTTGTTTTAAGAAGCTCATCATTTTGTAATGAGGCTTTGTATAACTTTTCAATTTCAGCATTTAGTTTTTTCAGGCTCCAGGTATGGATATCGGTACTATTTTCATTTTCAAGCGCTGTACGTTGATATAATTGATACCGGTTATTGTTTTTAAAGGCATGTAAATAATCGGCCTGCATACTCAATAAAATATTTTTTGCCGGTGCTTTTGTTTTATTCACCAGGCTATCTATATAAGCATAATTTTTTGCCATCGCTTCTTCATCACTCAGGGTGTAGCGATACTTCATTACATACATCGCTGCTTTTATTTGTTGCGGTTCATTTTGGGAAGAGAGTGCAAGATCAAAAATTACATTCGCTTGTTGCGAAGCGCTTTGGGTGAGCCCTTTTTTTTCTAAATCCTGCAACTTTTTCCATGCTGCATCAAAATCCGTTTTTTGTGCCATAGCGGGTAATAATATTAAGAAAGAGGATACTAAAAGTAGCGTAAATGCTTTCATTGCGGGTGGTTTAGATATATGTAAATACAAGTTAATCCATTTTATAAAGCCAGGTAATAATTTGCCAGAAACTTTGCTTAGTAAGGAATACATAGAAATTCTTTTTTTAGTAAGATGTATTACTAATGAATATTACACAAATACCAGGCTAAAAATAAAAATACAATCCTTCTTTTTTGCAGGTATAAAAATGCCGGCTGTTGCGAGCCGGCTATAGAATGAAATTATTTTATTATTTTTTTAGCACATCGGCCATTGCTTTACCGATGTCTGCGGGGCTTGCTACCACATGGATACCACATTCGCCCATAATTTTCATTTTAGCAGCTGCAGTATCTTCAGCACCGCCTACAATGGCGCCGGCATGGCCCATTCTGCGGCCGGGAGGTGCTGTTTGTCCCGCAATAAATCCTACAACCGGTTTTTTATTGTTGGTACTTTTTATATACGCTGCTGCTTCTGCTTCCATACCGCCACCAATTTCACCAATCATTACTATTGCATCGGTTTCGGGGTCATTCATAAATAATTCTACTGCTTGTTTGGTAGTTGTTCCAATTATGGGGTCGCCACCAATTCCGATGGCAGTAGATATTCCAAGGCCTGCCTTCGCTACCTGGTCGGCAGCTTCATAAGTAAGGGTCCCCGATTTTGAAACAATTCCAATACGTCCTTTCTTAAAAATAAAGCCGGGCATAATACCTACTTTACATTCATCTGCTGTAATAATGCCGGGGCAGTTTGGCCCAATTAACCTTGTCTTTGATTCTGCTAAAATATTTTTTACATTCACCATATCCTGTACGGGAATCCCTTCGGTAATGCATACAACCAATGCAATTCCTGCATCTGCCGCTTCCATAATGGCATCTGCGGCAAAAGCAGGTGGTACAAAAATGATACTTACATTCGCTCCCGTTTCTTTTACTGCATCGCTTACGGTATTAAATACTGGCCTTTCTAAATGTGTAGTGCCACCCTTGCCGGGTGTTACACCACCTACCAATTGGGTTCCATATTCAATCATTTGAGTTGCATGAAAAGTGCCTTCCGTACCAGTGAAACCTTGTACAATTACTTTTGAATCTTTATTTACTAATACTGACATAGTGTATTTTTAAAGTATATTTTGTGTTGAGATGCCGCAAAGATAAGATAGTAGAGTTATTGTGAAAAATTGGAATACCAGTAATCATCTCAGCATTTGGTTATTAAACTAAAAAACCTGTCAGATGACAGGCTTTTTAGAAAAAATTTGAATTTAATTAAAATTGATTGTTTTGTTTTTCGGATATTTTGCTGAATAACTTATTCTCACTTTTTTGCTTTGCCCCGGTTCAATATTCAGGATCCATGTTACGACGCCTATTTCCTCATTCACAGCACCAGCACTATTTTCTAATAAATCTACTTCTATTTCTTTATTACTGCTAATGGGGTATTGGTCTTTTACAATAATTTGTATCGCTTCTTTTTTATTGTTTTTTACAGTGATATCAAAAGCTAAAGTTTGCAGTTTATTGGATCCTAAAAATTTGATACTGCTAAAATCAACTAATTTTTCTCTTTTTATAATTACCCGTTTATCGGTGCCTAAGGTAAAGTTTAATGTATCACTCGTACTGGCCGGATCTATAAAGGATTTACCAATATAAGTACCTTCAAAAATGATATTGGCTTCACCGGGAAGTAAATTTAATGTTTGCCAGTTGGGTATTTCTGCCAGCAGATAGACTTCTTTATCTAGTTTCGGAACCGTATAGTATTTGTATAATGCTGGTACAGATGTCTCTTTTAATGTAGCTATTTGAGGTTTTCCATTAGTTGGCACGTCATAAGGGATATCTATATCATAGGTGATATCTAAAGTACTTTCACTTACTGATACGTAATCATCTAATCCATCTTTTAAGTTTACAATTACAGCTCCGCCAGCAGCCCGGCTACCGTAAAGCGCAACAGCGTCTGAGGGTGATAATACTTCAGTGCTTTTAATAGCCTGTGGCGTAAATTTTGAAAATTCTGACTTACTCATCAGATTGCCATTTACAATATAGATGGCATCCTCAATTTTCCCGTCTCTTCTATTTCCATAAGCTGTAACAACTACTTCACTTAATTCTGAAGATGCACCCGCAATACCCGGAATTGTATTGATTTTATTTAAACTTTTGTTTATTGCCCCGTATGTATCTATATAACTTAAAAACCATGTTTTTAAAAGTGGCGCATTACCAAAGCTGGATGGGGTAGAAGTGGATAATGAAAGTTTCACTTTCTTCCAGTCTATTCCGGTTGTTTGAGATATTTTTGCTTTATAAATAAACTGTAAAGGACTTTTAATATCTGCTGCTTTTACATCGTAGTAGGGCGTCCAGTAAGCATTCCGGGTGATATATGAGACATCGAACTTGCTATTACCGGCAGCAGCAACATACAATTGCAAAGTAAGTGTACCGCCTGTTTTTGTATTCTTTTTTTGCTCTTCATTTATTTGTTGAGATAAGCGGCTTTGCGTGTTTTGTAGTTTATTCTTTTTACTGTTATGTAGCAGTAGCCGGTTTCTTATTTCAATACTTTTTAGTTCATAATAATCCATTAGTTTTGCCAGTTCTGCTACACTCAGGCCTGCCTGGCTGCCTTTCACTTCTTTGTTGGTTTTTAATACATCTAACAATTCATTTTGCGATGTAATCATTACATCAATTTTTTTTATTTCATCTGCTATGATGGTAAGGGAGTCTTTCAATCTTTTTACACTGCTGTTATCTTCTTCTTTTAAATAATCATTTCCATATTCTAAACTTAAAATGGTAACACTAGCGGGGCATTTCACCTGTATGCTGTTTAGATCGGGATAACTGCTAATGCCATCAATTTTTAGCTCTGTATTCCCTTGCTTTAAGTAAGCGTTCGCTGTATGGTTCATCTCAGCTCCGGCACGATAAACAGTAACACTGTTCAACGTAGATGTGGTTGTAACTTTTTCGTCTGCAGGGGCAAACGATAGTAGCAAAAGAGTTAGTGGCAAAAAGGTTATAAAATACTTTTTCATATTTATCAATTTTACATGTTTTGTACAGGATGTTGTAAATATGCACTTTACATAAATCATTTTTTATTTTTTTTTTGACGGACAGGTTCATACTCAATATGTTCCCTGGTAAAATAGCGGAAACCTTTGTCCACACTGAATTTTATCAACAATAAATAAAATATTACTGCGTTATATTTTAGCAATATTGAAGGCTGCACTAAACTGTTTTTGTAACTACACCGATCAGGTAGTTTGAACTACAAATTGCTTCTTGTTGCAATTGCAGTTTTGCATGGTTCTTGTTTTAAAACACCACTTATCTATTTCTTATGAAACCACATTCTTTTTTGTTAGCCTTATTTTTAATTTCAGGCTTACCCCTTTTTTCACAAATAAATTATAATGCACAAACCCGTGTGGATGCCTATTCCGGCATTTTTGGGTATGGCGTAAATTTAGGATGGTACGATGGCTCATGGGACGACCAGGCCATGGCAAACATTGCTGTTGGGAATGCTTCCCTAAATATAAAAGGTGCCGGGGCAAATACTTTAAGGCCAAAAGTATATGAACAATTTACGGATCAATGGGGAATTGGTATTTTAAACGACCGGTTCCAGCATTTTAGTTCAATTGGTGCATCAAACCTTACCTTATTTGTTGATTTACCCGTAGCTGCCTCACATGCCGATAATAATTTTTATGATGGATGTGCAAACAGTTCAAAATTATATGCCAATATGTATGAACCCATTTGGGATGGAGGTGCAAATGGAACGCCGGTAAATGAAAATAATTATTACGCAGTATATATTTATAACCTCGCTAAAACATATAAACAATATGTAAAATTTTGGGAGATTGTAAATGAACCCGACCAGGATTGGGGCTTAATTGGCTGGCGGCCGAGTGGCGACCCGTTGGGAAACTGGTGGGACCATGCACCCAAAACTTGCGAGCTTAAAAATATATATGTTCCAATTTATCGCTATATCCGTTTATTAAGGATTAGTTATGAAGTAATAAAATCAGTAGATCCTACTGCTTATGTAACGCCTGGTGGTATTGGGTATCCTAGTTTTTTAGATGCTTTATTGCGTTATAGCGACAATCCTTCTGATGGTACAGTAACGGGTTCCTATCCTTACAAAGGGGGCGCTTATTTTGATTGTGTGAGTATTCATTGTTATCCTTATCTGGATATGGGTGTCATAAATCGTCATTCTGATAAAGCCCTTGAATTTTATGTAAATAAAATTGATGGAATGAACCAGGTGCTGTCAAATCGTGGGTACAATGGCGTAACCTATCCCAGGAAATATATGATTACCACCGAGATTAATACATCCCGAAAAAATATCAATGGTATTTTTGGTGGTATAGAAGCTCAACGGAATTTTATGATTAAAAGCCTGGTAGAAAGCCAGAAAAAAGGATTGTTACAAACCCAGGTGTATTGCCTGGGAGATTATGATAATTATGGAAGTGCCACCGATCCATTTAGCATGATGGGGTTATTTACCAATTTAAAAGGTATTGGCCCATTATGGAACGGCGGGCAATACAACCAACAATTTACAGATGGTGGACTGGCTTATAAAACTACGGCCGACTTATTAAAAGGCTATCATTTTGATACCACTTTTACACGGTCTTTGGCATTGCCTGCCAATATTGACGGCGCTGCTTTTAAAAATGGGGTAGGAGAAATCATCCTGGTATTATGGGCAAAGACGAGTATTGATAATTCCGAAACAGCATCGGCGGTTTATAATTTCCCAACCGGCATTAATGTGAATTCAGTATTATACAAATTCGATTGGAATTATAGCAGTACAGGGTTGATGAATAGCATTCCAAAAACAAATATTAATCTTACAGGTTCCCCCATTTTCTTAAAAAGTAATTTTGAAGTATTGGCGATCAACAATCCAGGTACGGTAACACCGGCAGTAGATCGTGTTTTTTCCTGGAATGTATTTCCTAATCCGGTAAAAGCTGATGCCCATTTACAGATCAACATTCGCAAGCGGGTACAACTTTCAGGCGACTTGTATGATGCAACCGGAAAGTATATTGCAAGAGTTTTGCCTGCTATTGCTGTAAGTACTGGCAGCCATACCTTGCCTTTAAAAATACCTGTTACATTAGCGCAAGGAGTCTATTTATTTAAACTGAATGCAGAAGACCAAAGCTATAGTATGAAATTGCAAATTTTAAAATGATAAAAAAAGCATCTCATTATAATAAAAAACGCAGATACTAAGTCTGCGTTTTTTTATAGCCTCAGGCATTAAAAAAACCTCTTCATTTTATTGAAGAGGTTCAAATTATTTGATAACAGAAAGTTGATTAATAATCTCTTGATTCTCTGTTGCCGCTGTAGCCACCACGGTTTCCACCGCCATAACCACCGCCACGACTTCCGCCGCCGCCACCGTAACCGCCACGGCTTCCGCCGCCGCCGCCACGATTACCGCCGCCGCCAAAACCACCAGTGCGTTTTTTAAATTCTCCTTCAGGACGTGGTTGTGATTCATTAACCACAATTTTGCGACCCTGAATTTCAGTTTCATTTAAGTTAGCAATTGCAGCTTTAGCTTCTTCATCGTTTTCCATTTCAACGAATCCGAAACCTTTACTACGGCCACTCATTTTGTCTTTAAGAATTTTTGCACTTGATACAGTTCCAAACTGTATAAAAAGGTCGTTTAGGTCGCTGTCAGTCATTGACCAGCTTAAATTACCTACGTAAATGTTCATTGTAATACTTTGTTTAAAAAAAATGTTTTAAAAACCATAATGACTTAGTGTGAAACAATGAACTGAGGGCTATTAAAACTACATCAGCTTACTGTGGCAAAACAAAAACCATTAAAGCACCGCAAATTTAATATATTATTTCATATAGCAATGAAATTTTGCAGGTTTAATTATCATTTATAATCATTTTTTTTCATAAAAAAAAACCGCTATTAGGCGGTTTTTTGCAATTAATTGATAATTAGTGTATTATTCAGAAACTACTTCAAAGTCAAGCTCTGTTTCATTTCCATTACCAAAGTCAACTTTAGCTTTAAATGTACCCAGTTCTTTTACTTCATCCAGGATTGTAATACGGCGACGGTCAATTTCATAACCCTTTTGTTCTTTGATAGCACGTGCAATTTGTACACTGGTTACGCTACCAAATATTTTTCCGCTGGTGCCTGATTTAGCGCCAATTTTTAATGCGCCATCTTGAAGTACTTTAATTACGCTATTGATTTCTGCTAATAATTTAGCTTCTTTCTTAGCGAATTGTTTCATTCTTTCTTCTAATTGTTTCAGGTTTGTGGGACTTGCCTCTACCGCTAATTTACTTGGGATAAGAAAATTACGGCCATAGCCGTTCTTTACAGTTACCAGTTCATTGGCGCCGCCAAGGTTGTTTACATCCTGAATTAATATTACCTGCATTTTGTTGCATTTTTACCCAATTCCGTTTTTACACAGAACTTTCTCCATTAAAAGATTAGGGTGGTTAAAAATTTATTTTAATAAATCGGTTACGTAAGGAAGAATAGCCATTTGACGGGCTTTTTTTACTGCTTCGCTTACTTTACGCTGAAACTTTAATGAGTTTCCGGTAAGGCGGCGGGGTAATAATTTTCCTTGTTCGTTTAAGAATTTCTTCAAAAAATCTCCGTCTTTGTAATCCACATAGCGGATCCCAAGTTTCTTAAAACGGCAGTATTTTTTTGGGCGCTTATCAGCCTTAATGGCTGTAAGGTATTTTATTTCGTTGTTTCTTGCCATGGTTATACCTCCGCTGTTTCAGTTTTTGAAGATGATACGCCACTTCTCTTTTTGGTATTGTACTCCACGGCGTATTTGTCGAGTACAGTAAACATGTGACGCATTACGTTTTCGTCACGCAAAAGTTGAATTTTCAACTTTTCATTGAAGCTGGTTGGCGCACTATATTCCATTACCCAATAAATACCTGTGGTCTTTTTGGCAATGGGATACGCCAGTGATTTTAGTCCCCAAGGATTACTGTGCAAAACAGAGCCACCGTTTTCTTTAACAAGTTGCTCAAATTTATTCCGGGCATTTTTGAAATCGTCCTCAGAAAGCACAGGGGTAAAAATCACCATCAATTCGTAGTTGCTCATTTTCCCTGATTTTGTTTTAAAAATTTGTTTAAAATATCCCGTCTTCATTTAAAAACGGGTGGCAAAGGTAAAGCATTTCAGCCTGATTTGAACGGAGTGTAGAAAATATTTTGAAAGAATAATTAAAATTATAAACAATTGATTATTAATTAAATATATTTATTATGCCAATCTGAAACCGTTTTATTTTGAATGCTCAATTCGATATACCGGGTATTGCTTAAATGCATTTTCAAAGTAAGGAGAATGGCGGTATATAAAATCCAGGATGGCATTACTGTTTTTCGCAAACCGGGCATCATTTTTTTTTCTTGTTTCCAGGTCGTGCTGAAGAGCCATATCTTTTTTTAAAACTTCGGCAGCCAGTTCATCCCATCGGTAATCGCTATACCCTTCTTTTTGTTGTAAAATGCCATCAAAAAAGTTCCAGGAAAAATAACTATCGTCACCCATTGGTTCCAGCATTTCAATAATAAAACGATTACCAGGCTGATTAAGGTCTATAATATAATCCCCTTTTAAAAAATGAACTGCTTCTGTACTTGATTGCAGTGTTACATTAAAGTTTTTGTGGTGCTTTTCATAAGGGGTTGTATAGCTTTTGTATGAATCAATTTTATAGGCCGTTACTAAAATGGTAGTATCATTTTGAAAGGCCCGCATTTTTACTCCATTTAATGCCAGTAAATCGGCCACTGCATAATATCCTCTTTTGATAATATAGGTTTTGGGTGCCGTAATAAAATTGGCCGGACGGTAGCTGTTATAAAAAGTGATAAAACGGGTAAAAGGTTTTTGATGATTATAAAACATTTTCATCAGCCCGGTTGCCTGGCTCATCATACTATCACTTTCATATCCTTTAAACTCAATTTTTGCAGTTTGGCTACTGTCACATTCCCAGCTTAATGCAAATTGATTTTGTGTGGTAGTTAATTTATTTGCTTTTTTTCTTTTTTCAATGATGGTATTCGCATATTGAGAAGTTTTATCTGCAAGTGTTTTTAATAAATCATAAGTAGCAAGCACCCGGTCTTTAAAAGGTTTCAGCATGTGCGTTTCAGAAATAAAGCCAATCGTATTAAATAAAGCAGCATAACCTGAAGAGTAACGTGGCGTTTCATTAAACATTTTCATTCCTTTACTAAAATCGGTATTTCCAAAATCTACATAAGGGATCAAATCCCAATTCTTTTTTTTCATATCAGCATAAATGGCCGGTTCAAAATCATTTTTTAACCATTGGCCCAGTTCGCCACCGAGTTTATCGTATTGTGTTGTAATCAACGTCATGGTATGCTGGTAATCGGCCCCATCGCTTACATGTGTATCTATAAAAACATCTGGCTGTAAATAATGGAATATTTCAATAAATGATTTTGCATTTCGGCTATCGCATTTGGTAAAATCCCGGTTCAGGTCCAGGTTTTGGGCATTGCCCCTAAAGCCATATTGCAATGGCCCGTTTTGGTTTACCCGGCTATAAGCATTTCGGTTTAATGCACCTCCAATATTGTAAACAGGAATAAGGGCGATAACCACATTCGTGGGAAGTTTAATTTTTTTATTTATGTAATCCCGGGCCAGCATCATAGAAGCATCAATGCCATCCGGCTCACCGGGATGAATACCATTCAAAATAAAATAGACCACCTTATTTTGCTTTTTCCATTGCCTGGGTTCAAAACTTGCATCGGCACTCAGCAATACTACATGTAGGGGGTAGCCGGCATCGGTTTGCCCCATTGTTTTTATTTTTATTTGCTTACTTTTTTTTGCGAGTTGACGGTACCAATCTATTGCCTGGAAATAAGTGGCAGACGCTAACCCACCCGATTTTTCAAATGGCGTTAATTGTGCAAAACCGGTTTGCAAGCTTATCATTAAAATAAAAAAGAGAATAAATGATTTCATATTGCTTAAAAATTAATAAGGCTCCAAAATTATGGAGCCTCATTGAAGTAGAAATTTTTTTATCAGGGCCTTATCAAAACAAAGCTTTCATTGATAAGTTGCAATTCATTATAAATTTTTATGAAATACCTGCCGGCAGCCAATGCTTTCACATTCAGCGTTACGTTTACATTGCCCTGCGGAGCGGTAGTTTTTAAAACCGATTTACCCGTAACATCTGTTATCACAATTTGGCTATTTGCGGCTAAACTTTCAGATAGTCTCACTTGCAGGTACTGGCCATAATTGGGATTGGGATATATAAGGGCCTGACCTATTTTATTGTCTAATTTAATGGGGATTATTTTGGTGTAAGAAAATTTACCGTCCATGTCCACAACTTTTAAGCGATAATAAACCATTGCTGTATGGGGTAAATTAAAATCAGTAAAATCATAATTATACCTGTTATCTCCATTTACGGTTTCAAGGTCATTAAAGTCAATGCCATTGGTACTTCGTTGTACTATGTAATTTCTAAAATTTACTTCCTGTGTGGCCTGCCAAATTAAGTTTACTTTATCATTATTTTTTGCAGCAGTAAAGTTTACAATTGTTACAGGGATTAAGCCGGTACATTGCCAGATCATAGCTGCATATTCCGGATGATCTACAAAGGGATTCCTGTTATGTTGAATCGTGTTGTAATAAATCGCATTATTGCGGTCAATTTCTTTTTGGCTCACAGGATCCTGTGCCATCCAGGCAAATAAGGTTTTTAAATACCAGGCATCATATATTTGAAGCCTCCTGCCGGCAGCATCCAGGCCTTCTTCACCGGCTTGCAGCATGGCCCTGTTTGCATCAGTACCACCTGCCCAGTTGTTATCTATAATCCGGTCTTCATGTCGGGTTGCCATGTATAGGGCTATTCGGGCTACATCTCCTTTAAATGCGGCAAATGGCTCAAATACGGTTCCGGTATATCCAAAATTATTGCCGGTTCCTAATTTACTTTGGTTATCAATAGAAGTATAAGTTGCATTGGTAACATTGCCGTAAGGCCAGTTGCTTCTTTTATTATTTACCCATCCATCTGTAGGAAGAATATGATGAATATCAGTGTACATAGGCGCAGCATCGTTAAACCAGGAAGCGGGTGTAGTATGCTCCCTGTTATAGCAGTCTCCTTCGGAGTTATAGTTTCCACATTGGTTCACGCTATAAATGAAATTAAAAGTTTCAGGTGTGTTGGGGTCATTGTCATCTGTATAAATATCCCATATTAAATTAGTAGATCCCGGTTTTATATCAGTTACGCCATAAGCATTCCAAAGGCCGGGGGTATAACTTAATTGCCCGGTACCGGTATTGGTAATAGTTTTTAATACTGTTTTAAGTGCCTGGCAATTGAGGCCGGTTGCCGCATCATAATACCCGGCAGGTATTTGAGCAAATGCTGGAATTGTAAAAAGACTGATAAATAAACAGAGGTGTATTTTTTTTTTCATGCTTAGGTTATTCATTTTCGTATATGTTAAATCTGAAATAAGAACTTTGTTATTAAACTACAAAAGCCCATCAAAAGTTTATTTGAGGGGCTTTATAAAAAATCATAATACCAATACAGAGAAGGACTATTTGTCTAACCTGTTTATTTTCAACGCTAATTTTCTTTTTAAATTAGCAGCTTTGTTTTTATGGATGGTACCTCTTTGAGCCAATTTATCAATCATTGATTCTACTGTTGGAAGCTTGTCTGAAGCAGCTTTCTTATCGGTTAAAGTCCTGATATCACGTATTGCGTTACGGGTAGTTTTACCGTAATACCGGTTTCTTTCGTTACGCTTTGTACTTTGACGTACATCTTTTTTGGTTGCTGCATGATTTGCCATACTGAAATCTAAATTTTGGGCTGCAAAGATAAGGAGATTACTTAAAACTATATCATTTTTATGAATATATTTTAAGGCCCTATTTAATGGATTTGGCACGATGCTAATTTTTGGGTACCATATTTTATTTTTCTGTTATAAAAATGGGTTTTTCTTTGCGGTTTTACTATTTATTTTCATCATTTTTTAAAGTTGCGCTTACCTTCATATTTTGAAACCATATTGAAAGCCAGTAATTTGGGTGTATAAATTTTAATTGTAAAATGTATTTTAACAGGGATATAAGTTGGCTTGGGTTTAATTACCGGGTTTTAATGGAGGCCAAAGATCCTGCTGTTCCACTTTATGAAAGAATAAAATTCCTGGCTATTTTTTCATCAAACCAGGATGAATTTTTTCGGGTTCGCTTCCCGGCCTTGCAGGCGCTTAGTAAATTAAGCAAGAAAACCATAAAAAAAGAAAAGACGGCGATTCCCAAAAATTTGGCACAAAAAGCTGAGGGTATTATAAACAAACATGTAAAAGAGTTTCAAGAGGTATTGACCCGTGAAATTATTCCGCAATTGAAAATGCATAACCTGTATTTTTATTATCAGCAGCCAATAAGGCCCGAACATACAGCAGCCGTAACAGAAATTTTTTTATCGGAAGTATTGTCTTTTATACAACCGGTAATTTTAAATGTAAAAGCCAGGGAAAATTTTACGCCGCAAAACAATTATTTATATTTTATAGTAACCATTCAGGATGAAAGCACAGAAAAGTTGCAACATGTTGCTGTAAACATTCCCAATAAAAAATTGCAGCGGTTTTACCAACTTACGCCCATTGGGGATATGAATTATGTGATTTTTATAGATGATATTATCCGTGAAAATATGGCAATGCTTTTTCCGGGCAATGAAATCATCATGGTAAACAGTGTAAAATTTAATCGCAATGCCGACCTGGTGCCTGATTATGATTTTACCGGCGATTTATTAGAAAAAATGGAAAAGCAAATAGCTAAAAGAGATTTTGGTTTGACATCCCGCTTTTTGTATGAACCCGGAATGGATGAGGAATTGCGTAGTTTATTGTCAACGATGTTCCAGGTAGAACCCGCCAATATGTTTGAAGGTGGCCATTATCATAATATGAGCGACCTGTTTCAATTTCCCTGCCTGGATAAATCGCTATTATACCCCAGGCAAGAACCTATTTTATACCCTTCATCTACCGTAAGAGGTGAGATATTTCAAGCGATTGAAGAAAAGGAAATATTACTGCATTTGCCATATAATTCTTACGTTCCTGTGCTGGCATTCTTTAACCAGGCTGCTATTGATGCAGATGTACAGGAAATTTATATTACACTTTACCGGGTAGCCGAAGAATCGCATATCGTTAATGCCTTAATAAGCGCAGCAAAAAATGGTAAACGAGTTACTGCATTTATTGAGTTAAAAGCCCGTTTTGATGAAGCCAACAATATCAAATGGAGCCGCATTATGAGGCAAGCCGGGGTAAAGTTAATTTATAGTAGCGCTGCCATAAAGATTCATTCTAAAATAGGATTGGTAAAAAAGAAAATTAAAAACGAGTTGAAAAGTTATGCCATATTAAGTACAGGTAATTTTAATGAAAATACGGCAAGCTTTTATACCGATCATGTTTTGTTTAGTACCGATAAAAGAGTGTGCAATGAGATTAATACTTTGTTTTTGTACCTCACTAAAAACTTATCTCCTTTGCAAAAAATGAACCTTACTTTCCATGATCTTTGGGTAAGCCAGTTTAATATGAAAGAAGAGATTGAAAAAGCGGTACATAAAGAAATGGCAAAAGTAAAAAAAGGAGGTAGAGGATTAATCAGGATAAAAGTAAATAACCTGGAAGAGCCTAAAATACTGGAACTATTTAAAAAGGCATCCAATGCAGGGGTTACCATTCAACTATTGGTGCGGAGTGTTTGTTGTTTAATTCCCGGCCTGCCGGGGGAAACTGAAAACATTGTCATTCGGAGGTTGGTGGATAAATACCTGGAACATAGCCGGCTTTTTATTTTTGGTGAAGGAGAAATGGCTACTGTTGTAATGGGCTCAGCAGATTTAATGATACGGAATATTAGGAGAAGGATTGAAGTTGCCATTAAAATAAAAGATGCCCGCAACCGCAAACAGATACTGGATTATTTTGACCTGCAATGGAATGATACCAGTAAATTGGTACAATTAGATACTCATATGAAACAAAGTTTTGTTACCGGACCTGTTAAGAACAATGCCCAATGGCAGATATACCAATACATCAAAAATTTAAATTGATACCGTAAGTGAGTACAAATATTTCAAAATCAAAACATCGATTCTATCAAATCCCCGGCGGTAAAATTTATAAAATAATCATCAATTTGAAATTGATTCAAAACTGCTTGTATGGCCATTTCATTATGCGCCGTATGCTCTAATGCTTTTTCAATTTCTGAAATATCTTTTTTATTAAAAAAATCGCCCAGGATTTTCACTCTTTGAATTACGCCCTTTTCCACATCCAGGTTCATTTCGAGTGTACCACCCTTGGTCCTGATCCCTTTTTTAAAACTATAATCCGGCGAGTAACCATAATTCCATGCATCCGTTGCATATTTTTCATCCCTTATTTTTCCAATGGCTTCCAGGTCAGCTGCTGTAAAAACATACTTTTTTGCCTGTGGGTTGGTAGCCACAATATGGGCCATTATTTTTTCTGCAAATTCATCTATTGTAATAGATTTATTTAAATATTGAGATATATTGGTTACTCTTTTGGGGATAGATTTTACTGCTTTATCTATATATTTCAATGGGTTTATGCGCAGGGCTTCGCTAATATTTTTCATTTCAGAAGCAAAAAGCAAAGTGCCATGATGAAGTACTTTATTTTTAAATATATGCTCTGCATTGCCCGAAATCTTTTTTCCTTCTACACTAATATCGTTTCGCCCTTCAAAACGGGCATTCACACCCAGGCTTTGAAGTACTTCAATAATAGGGAGCGTGTATTTTTCAAAGTCCATTAATGAACCTTCATCTCCTGTTTTGGTAAAGGAGAAATTAAGATTCCCCATATCATGATACACGGCGCCGCCACCCGAAAGCCGTCGTACCACATGGATATTCCTGGCTTTTACATAATCATAATTTATTTCTGAAAGCGTATTCTGGTGTTTTCCAACAATAATCGCATTATCATTCTGCCAAAGCATAAAACAGTCTTCGGGTATATGTTTAAAAATATATTCATCAGTAGCTATATTAAAATACGGATCGGTAGAATGATGATGAATACAAAGCATATAATTTTACTTTTTTTTGGCACAAAGATAAGAACCGCATAGAGCAATTTGAAATTTTGAGGAGAAGCATTCAGTATCCTGGTTTTTAAATGCTATTTAACCAATTGTACTGTTTTTGTTCAGTTTAAAAGCCGATATTTGCAGCCATTATTAAAGCCAAATTTTAAAAAATTCTTTTATCATGAAGGATTTTCAATTCATTACCGGTTCGCACCCTGCTTATATCGAAAATTTATATCACGATTTTTTAAAAGATCCTGCCAGTATTGACCCCGATATGCGCAAGTTTTTCGAGGGGTTCGATTTTGCAGTAAGTACCGGGGTGCCTTCTCAAAACGGTAAAACTATTGCTGCTACCGGAACCCCCGGTAATTTGGATAAAGAATTTTCAGTGTACCAACTGATTGCAGCATATCAAAAAAAAGGGCACCTTATTGCCAAAACGAATCCAATACGGGATCGGAAAGACCGTAAAGCAAATCTTGATCTTTCTTTTTTTGGCTTAACCGATGCCGATCTTAACACTGTTTTTGAAGCGGGTAAATTTATAGGCCTTGGTAAAGCTTCCTTAAAAGAAATTCTTGCCAGGCTTCAGAAAACATATACCCAGCATGTAGGTATCGAAATAGAATCTTTGAATAATGCAGAAAAAATAGAATGGCTAACCAGGGCGATGGAAGGGCGTTTTCATGATAACGTGAGTATAAAACAAAAAAAACGGATCCTGGAAAAACTGAACCAGGGTGTGATGTTCGAAAAGTTTTTACACACAAAATTTATTGGTCAAAAAAGGTTTAGTTTAGAAGGTGGCGAAACAACCATTGCCGCTTTAGATGCCATCATCAATACTTCAGCAAATAGCGGGGTAGAAGAAGTGGTAATGGGTATGGCACATCGTGGCCGCCTAAATGTTCTTGCCAATATTTTGGGCAAAACCTATGAACAAATATTTAATGAATTTGAAGGTGCCGCCCCTACTGATACTACCATGGGTTCAGGTGATGTAAAATACCACCTGGGTTACGGAAGTGAAGTGGAAACGGTAGATGGAAAAAAAATAAGTCTGAAACTTTGTCCCAATCCTTCACACTTAGAAGCGGTAGATCCTGTAGTGATAGGCTTTAGCCGCTGTAAAGCCAATGTACTTTACAACAGCGATTACGATAAAATTTTGCCCATCCTCATTCATGGCGATGCTTCTTTAGCCGGCCAGGGTGTAGTGTATGAAGTGCTTCAAATGAGCGGTCTGCCGGGATATTATACCGGTGGAACCATACATTTTGTTATTAATAATCAAATTGGGTTTACAACTGATTATGATGATGCCCGAACCAGTGATTATTGCACTTCTCTAGCTTCCATTGTGCAGGCTCCGGTATTGCATGTAAACGGAGATGATGCAGAAGCTGTGGTGAAAGTGGCAGAAATTGCAACACAATACCGCCAGGAATTTAATAGTGATATTTTTATTGATATGCTTTGCTACCGCAGGCATGGCCACAACGAAGGTGATGAACCCAAGTTTACCCAACCCATGCTTTATGCGATTATAGAAAAACATTTGAACCCACGTGAAGTATATACACAATACTTAATTGAAAATGGGGAACCAGATGCACGGGAACTAGCAAAGGAAATGGAAAAAGCTTTTTTAGATGGTCTGCAGGAAAGGTTGGACGAAGTAAAACAGCATCCACTGCCTTACAGTTACCAGTTGCCTGAAATATGGTGGAAGAGCTTACGCACTGCTGTTGAATCTGATTTTTTAGCTTCTCCTGTAACAGCGATCACTAAAAATGAGTTTACACTTTTATTCGATGGGCTTATGAAGACACCGGATAATTTTAAACCTTTGCGTAAAATAGAAAAATTATTAAATGATAAAATTAAACTACTGCATGATGAGAATAAAGTGGATTGGGCAACGGCAGAATTATTGGCCTATGGTAGCTTGCTGGTAGAAGGTAAAGATGTACGTATGAGTGGTCAGGATGTAAAGCGTGGAACTTTTAGCCATCGCCATGCCTGTTTAAGAGATGAAATTACAAATGAATCATATAACCGCTTAAATCATTTTACAGAAACACAGGGCCCTTTTCGCATTTATAATTCTTTACTGAGTGAATATGCAGTTTTGGGTTTTGAATATGGTTACAGTATGGCAAACCCCAATGCCCTGGTTGTGTGGGAAGCTCAATTTGGCGATTTTTGTAATGGCGCACAAACCATCATAGACCAGTTTATTTGTGCAGCAGAAACCAAATGGCACCGGATGAACGGACTGGTTTTATTATTGCCCCATGGCTACGAAGGCCAGGGGCCTGAGCATAGCAGTGGCCGTATGGAACGCTTTTTACAAATGTGTGCCGAATTAAATATTGTAGTTACAAATATCACCACAGGAGCCAACTTTTTTCATGGCCTTCGGCGACAGTTGGCATGGCCTTTCCGCAAACCACTTATAAATTTTTCACCCAAAGCAAACCTGCGCCATTCGGGCAGTTACAGTACCGTAAATGAATTTACAAGTGGTGGATTTAAAGAAGTGATAGATGATAGCAGTGTTACTGACCCATCTGCTATTACCAAAGTGTTGCTGTGCAGCGGTAAAATATATTTTGATTTGGAGGAGAAAAAGAAATCTGAAAACAGGAATGATATTGCCATCATCAGGTTAGAACAACTCTATCCTTTGCCCCAAAATCAAATTGATGCGTTATATAAAATATATAGTAAGGCAATATGGCATTGGGTACAGGAAGAGCCTATCAATATGGGGGCCGCTACTTACCTGCGCATGAATTTGAATAGTATCAATTTTCACATCATCAGCCGTAAGGCAAGCGCCGCCACAGCTACAGGATACGGTAAAATACATAAAGTAGAACAAGCTGCTATTATAGAACAGGCATTTAGTATATAAAAATATTTAACTATACTGATATTTTTTTTACACGTATTATTATTAAAACCAACTGTGTAAAGTTTTGTTGTGAGCATCAAATAATCAATCCTAAGTTATTCCGTAGTTATATGTCAACTTTTTGTATGCCACTGCTGTCCATTTTTTTACAAACTGTAAAGAGCACAATTGTGATGAGTGTGAGAAATCCAAAAATCTTGCGGGGGGACATTAAATTCCAGAAACATCAGGTATGGGGTTAAAATTATTTTTACAAACATTGGAAAATAATCCATTTTAAACAATGGGAGAAAATCCTAAATCTTATGGGAAAAACTCCCATTGTATTATTGAATATTTTTACTTACGTAGAAATTGTATTTTAAATTTAATGTTAGGTAAAATATCAGGTTTATGCGATGTTTTGAAAGGTTATACAACAATAACCAAAAACGATATGTTAATTTCCTGTTTTAAATATTTATAAAACTTTAGTTTAAAGCGTGATAATTACTTATGGATTGAAATAAAAAAATACATTCAAATTACAAAATTCAATACCTGTTTAAAAACATACATTACACAATTATCTTACTTTTGCAGCCAGTCAAGAAAAACAGCTAAAGATATACTCAAAACTATGTTTAATTCACTCAGCGAAAAATTAGAATCGGCATTTAAGAATATAAAAGGAGAAGGCCGCATAACCGAACTCAATATTGCCAATACCGTAAAAGATATTCGCCGGGCATTGGTAGATGCGGATGTGAATTATAAAATTTCAAAAGATTTTACTGACAGGGTAAAGGAAAAAGCCATCGGCTCAAAAGTATTGCTGGCAGTAAACCCGGGCCAGCAAATGGTAAAAATCGTAAAAGACGAACTTACCGAATTAATGGGGGGAACCGAAAGTGAATTTAATATACATGGCAACCCGGCCATTATTTTAATAGCCGGTTTGCAGGGTAGTGGTAAAACTACCTTTAGCGGAAAACTGGCTCATTACTTAAAAACCAAAAAAGGAAAATCTCCTTTATTGGTTGCAGCCGATATTTACCGCCCGGCGGCGATGGATCAATTAGAAGTATTGGGTGAACAAATACAGGTGGATGTTTATGTAGAAAGAGAAACAAAGGATGCGGTGCTTATTGCTCAAAATGCAATTAAAGAAGCCAAAGCAAAAAATAAGAATGTAATCATTATTGATACGGCGGGTCGCTTAGCTGTAGATGAAGTAATGATGAATGAAGTGGCAAATATTAAAAATGCAGTAAAGCCACAGGAAATCTTATTTGTGGTGGATAGTATGACGGGTCAGGATGCAGTAAACACAGCAGCAACCTTTAATGAACGGCTTGATTTTACAGGCGTGGTACTTACAAAGCTGGATGGTGATACCCGGGGCGGGGCGGCGCTTTCAATAAGAAATACCGTAAAAAAGCCAATTAAATTTACCAGCAATGGTGAAAAGATGGATACCCTGGATGTGTTTTATCCCGAAAGGATGGCACAGCGAATTCTAGGCATGGGCGATATCGTTAGCCTGGTAGAAAAAGCCCAGGAACAGTTTGATGAAGCCGAAGCAGCAAGACTTGAAAAAAAGATCCGTAAAAATCAATTTGATTTTGAGGATTTTAAAACTCAACTGCAGCAAATAAAAAAAATGGGGAATATTAAAGATCTCATGGGCATGATTCCCGGCGTAGGCAAGCAAATAAAAGATGTGGATGTAGATGATAAATCTTTTGTAGGTATTGAAGCCATTATCAATTCTATGACGGTACAGGAGCGGCGTAACCCCGACCTGATAAGCCCTTCCCGTAAGCAACGCATTGCCAGGGGTAGTGGAAAAGATATAAATGAAGTAAACCAGTTCATCAAACAATTCGATCAAATGAAAGGGATGATGAAAATGATGAACAAAATGCCCATGGGTCGGATGCCCGGCATACCCCGCAGGTAAATGGAGGCATTCAAAAATCCAATATTTTATCTAAATTTCACTTCAAATAAGACATATTATAAATAATTGGGTTAAAAGTGATTAAGATTTGGTTTTTCATATTATGCTTGTTATCTTTGTCCTCCTTTTTTTAAAGGAAAGTAAACCCTATTTATTCACAACCAAAAAAATGTCTATTTTTTATGGCTGTTAAAATGAGATTGCAAAGACATGGCTCCAAGAAGAGGCCATTCTATTTCATCGTAATTGCGGATGCCCGCAGCCCCAGAGATGGTAAATTCATTCAAAAACTTGGTACGTACAATCCACTTACGGTTCCTGCTACTGTGCAGATAGATCGTCAGAAAGCATTGGATTGGCTTCAGAAAGGTGCACAACCTACCGATACGGTAAGGCGTATTCTTTCTTTTAAAGGCGTATTATTTCTTAAGCATTTGCTAAGAGGTGTAAGCCTTGGCCTTTTTGATGAAGCTACTGCTATGGAAAAATTCACCAAATGGAGTACAGAACATGATGCAAATTCGGCAAAACGCCAGATTGCTCATAAGAAAGTACGTATGGACAAGCGTAACGCACCTGTGGTGAAAAAAGTAGCTGAAGCAGAAGTACACACAACGGAGGCACCTGCTGCTGAAGCTCCTGAAACAGAAGCTCCCGCTGAAGGAACAGAAAACGCAGAATAATTCTTTGCATCTCTCCCACAACAAAATTTCAGCCCTGCATTTTTGCAGGGCTTTTTTAATGTGCACTTATGAAGTTTGTTATCTTTACATTACATGCAACATTATATTAAGATCGGCAAATTTGTTGCCAGCCATGGCATTCACGGCCAGTTGCTGTTAACGCATAATTTGGGTAAAAAAACAACGCTTAAAAATATCCAGGCTTTATTTGTAGAAGATAAAAAAGATCTTTTTTTACCCTATTTTATTGAAAAAGTAAGTGTAAAAAGTAATGAAGAACTCCTTATAAAATTAGAAGGTATTGAAACCCTGGAAGTAGCCAGGAAACTTACCCCCAGGCCGGTATGGCTTACAGAAGATGATTTTAAAAAAGTAGTTGCAAAAGAAGCGCCTATTTCTTTATTGGGCTTTACCCTGGTAGATGGAAAAACAGAGTTGGGAGAAATAATAGAAGTGATAGAGCAACCCCATCAATTACTTTGTGCCATACAATATAAAGGCAAAGAAGCTTTGATACCGGTGCATGAAGACAACCTGGTGAAACTTGATCAGCAGAAGCGGAAAGTAATTGTAAATGTTCCCGAAGGATTATTGGATATTTATGCTTAATTATATTTTATATTCAATTTGAGCCACCCATTACGCACCATAGCACATTATGATCTCGATTCATTTTTTGTATCGGTAGAGATGCTCAATGATCCATCCTTAAAAGGCAAACCCGTAATTGTAGGTGGTAAAGAACGAGGGGTAGTGGCAGCATGTAGTTACGAAGCCCGTAAGTATGGTGTTCATTCTGCCATGCCTTCCAATAAAGCCAGGCAACTTTGCCCACAAGCTATTTTTTTAAAAGGTAATTATGCTGATTATAGTAAATATTCCCGCTGGGTTACCAATATTATCAAGGCCGAAGCTCCATTGGTAGAGAAAGCCTCTGTTGATGAATTTTATCTTGACCTGAGTGGAATGGATAAATTTTTCGATCCCTTGCAATGGGCCATTAACCTTCGGGAAAATATTATGAACCAAACCGGCTTACCTATTTCATTTGGGTTATCCTGTAATAAAATGATGGCTAAAATTGCAACTAACCAGGCAAAACCAAACGGATTTTTACAGGTTCCTCATGGCCGTGAGCAGGAATTTTTAGCGCCTCTTTCAGTAGGTGAAATTCCGGGGGTGGGTCAGCAAACACAATTGATATTGCAAAGTATGGGCATCTATACCATCCAGGATATTTTTACAACCGGTAAGGATGCACTGGATGAAAGATTGGGTAAGACTGGCATTGAACTTTGGCAAAAAAGCCAGGGCATCCACCATAGCCCCGTTACGGAATATCATGAGGCTAAATCTATTTCATCTGAAAATACTTTTGATGAAAATAAGACAGATATTATTTTTTTACAGGCAGAATTGGTAAGGCTTACTGAAAAAATTTGTTTTAAACTAAGGCAGGATGGTAAAGTTGCAGGTTGTGTAGCCATCAAACTCCGGTA
The DNA here is from genome assembly GCA_016710595.1 of Niastella sp. GTDB lineage: Bacteria > Bacteroidota > Bacteroidia > Chitinophagales > Chitinophagaceae > Ferruginibacter. The sequence goes on along the minus strand of JADJVM010000006.1, from coordinate 275,786 downwards.
CGCCGATTTTGAAACCGTTAACCGCCAGTTGGCCATTCCTTTTTCCTGCGCTGATGATGAAATAATACCGGTTGCCAAAACCTTATTTTCAAAATTATACCATGGCTCCAAACCAATACGGCTATTGGGTGTACGCCTTAGTGAACTTACCCATGATGCGGTACAAACCAATATGTTTGATGATGTAAACCGTAAATCAGATTTGTATAAAGCAATTGATGGGGTAAAAAACAGGTTTGGTAATTATGTAGTAAAAAGGGCATCTTCTAATTAAGAAAAGATATTTCAATATTATTTTTTGAGCCAGGCTGGTTTTTGTTTTAAAATGCGTTTATATATTTTACAGGATTCAATATGCGCACCGGGTAAATAACCAATGCTCATTAAAAATTCATTTACAATTTCACCCCCGGTAAATTTAAAATGTTGTTTAAAAATCTTTACCCATTCTGCTTTCGTTTTTGGATGATGATGTGCAATCCATTGCTTAAAAGAGCCATATTCTTTTTGTAACTGTAGAATTGCTTTTGCATTCTCAATGGCCGCATTAATTTTAAGCCGGTTTCGTATGATGCCGGAATTTGCCATTAATCTCTCAAAGTCAGCAGGGGTATATGCAGCTATTTTTTTTATATTATACTGATGGTAAGCTTTTTTAAAAGCCGGCTCTTTTTTTAAAATGGTTTCCCAGCTTAGGCCAGCCTGGTTAATTTCCAGGATAAGCCTCCCAAATAAATCATTATCATCCTGTATAGGAAAACCATATAGATTGTCGTGGTAGGCTTTATGAAGTGCTTTTCTTTCAGCATTCATGTTTTCTATAGCTTCACAATAAGACATTGTTTATATTTTATTTTTAAAAAAAGGCGGGAGGTAGTCATACCGCCTAAATAAATTTGAAAAAAATAATCATATTAATTACTACCTTGAAAATTCAAAGATATAAATGGATTTACGATAAGAGTTTTATTTTTTCACACTAAAATTATTTGCTTGAAAAATTTATTTTTATTCCTGTTGATGGGCTTCAGTCAGTTGGTATTTAGCCAAACTGAAAAAAAAGAAGTAAAAAAATTACCTCCTTCACCAAGCCGGGTACTTTCAGTTGACTCTTCAGTAGTTACCAAACATTCAATCATTATTAAAGGTCAAAATATTGCTTATACCGCTACAGCAGGCACTATCCCTGTGTGGGACGAAGATGGCCGGCCTGTTGCCGGTGTATTTTATACTTATTATGAACGTGATGGTATTACAGATAAATCGAACCGGCCGCTTGTTATATCTTTTAATGGTGGCCCGGGAACCCCCTCCGTATGGATGGAGATTGGATACACCGGCCCCCGGATATTAAATATTGATGATGAAGGTTACCCGATACAGCCTTATGGGATGCGTAATAACGAAAACTCGATTTTAGATGTAGCAGATATTGTTTATATAGATCCTGTGAATACCGGTTTTTCACGCATCGTAGATAAAGAGGTATTGAAGGAAAAATTTTTCGGGGTAAATGCCGATATTAAATATTTGGCAGAATGGATCAATACTTTTGTAACAAGAAATGACCGGTGGGCATCACCTAAATTTTTAATAGGCGAAAGCTACGGTACCACAAGGGTTTCGGGCCTGGCCCTGGAGTTGCAGGAATCCCAATGGATGTATTTAAATGGTATTATACTGGTATCGCCTACCCAACTCGGCATTAAAAGAGACGGTGCTGTAGAACAGGCATTGCGCTTGCCTTATTTTGCCGCAACGGCCTGGTATCATAAAAAATTAGCAGCCAGTTTGCAACAAAAAGATTTACTTCAAGTATTACCCGAGGTAGAAAATTTTACCATCAATGAATTGTTGCCGGCATTGGCCAAAGGAAGTTCTTTAAATGCTTCAGAAAAGCAAAAAATAATTTCACAATTTTCTATGTATAGTGGTATTTCCCAAAAAGTAATTGAGGAAAATAACTTAGATGTTTCATACAATTTATTTTGGAAAGAACTTCTGCGCAACCAGGGTTTTAGCATTGGCCGCCTGGATAGCCGTTACAAAGGAATTGATAAAAAAGTAGCAGGCCTTTGGCCCGATTATAATGCTGAACTAACCGCCTGGCTTCAATCTTTTACACCGGCAATACATATTTATATACGTGACGAATTGAAATATAAAACCGATCTTAAATATAATATGTTTGGACCCGTACATCCATGGGATAATAAAAATGACCAAACAGGTGAAAACCTACGGCAGGCAATTGCACAAAACCCATTCCTTCATTTATTGGTACAATCCGGGTATTACGATGGCGCATGTGATTATTTTAATGCAAAATATAATTTATGGCAAATGGATCCATCTGGTGTATTAAAAGACAGGATCCAATGGGAAGGATACAAAAGTGGCCACATGATGTATTTGCGAAAAGATGATTTAGCAACTGCAACAGATCACCTGCGTACTTTTATTAAAAATTCTATTCCGAATCCAAAACAACCAGCTAAATATTAATAGTAAAGTCCTTGATTTTAATTTTCCGGGAGTTTTTTTATGAAATCAACTTTTTTTAGCTAACTGCTGCATGAGGGCTTTAAACTCTTTTGGTAAAGCTGCTTGCAGCGTTAGTAATTTTCCATTGCTTAGGGTAAGCTCAAGTTTATGTGCATGTAAAGCAAGCCGGTTTATCATTGGGCGTTCTTCTTCAAACTTACCCAGGTTGTACTTTTTTTTAATTGTAGATAAAAACACAGGTTTACCATCGCCATATAATGGATCGCAGGCAAGCGGAAAACCTAATTCTTTGGCATGTACCCTTATTTGATGGGTGCGCCCGGTAAATAATTCAAATTCTACCAGGCTATAGGAAGCGGCCGATTGCAAAATCCTATACCCTGTATGCGCAGGTTTACCCTTGCGGTGTACATGCATGGTTCCTTTATGCAGCGGGTGTTCGGCAAGTGGTGCTTCTATATCGCCAGTTTCCTGTTCGGGCCTGCCCATTACAATACCACTATAAATTTTTTTTACTTTTCTTTCTTCAAAAAGCTGGCAAAGATATTTATGGCTTTCTGCATTTTTGGCAAATAATACGATACCGCTTGTGTCTTTATCTAAACGGTGAACAGTAAATATCTGACCGTATTTTTCCTGTAAAATTTCTTTGAGTGAGCGTTCAGATTGTTCCCGGTCAGGAATGCTGAGTTGCCCTGAAGGTTTATTAATGGCAACCAGGTTATCATCTTCGTAAATGATCTCAATTTTTTTTGCTGCCAACTGTTGTTTTTTTTGAGGCGTTCAGGTATTTTAATAATCGGATTTCTTTTTCACTCAACATTCTCCATTTACCTCTTTCTACATTTTTTTTGGTAAGTGTACCATACATTACCCGGTCTAATCCTTTTACATCGTAACCCAAAGATTCAAAAATACGCCGTACAATACGGTTTCGGCCACTGTGAATTTCAATACCGATAATGCTTTTATCTTTACTGTCAGCATACGCTAAACCATCTACCTGCACCGGACCATCTTCCAGTTTAATACCATTTAATATTTTTTCAAAATCCCCTTTAGCCAATATCTTATCTAATTTTACTTCGTATATTTTTTTTACTTCATAACTGGGGTGCGAAAGTTTTTGGGTAAGGTCGCCATCATTGGTAAGTAACAATACCCCCGATGTGTTTCTATCTAAGCGGCCTATGGGGTACACCCTTTGATCGGTTGCATTCTTGATGAGTTGCAAAACCGTTTTTCTGCCTTGTGGGTCTTCATTGGTGGTAATATAATCTTTAGGTTTATTGAGTAAGATGTACACCAGGTTTTTGGTAACATATAATTTTTTGCTATTAAAAACCACTTCATCGGTAGGCTGTACTTTATAACCTGGTTCGGTTACTACTTCTTTATTCACTTTCACTTTACCGGCAGTTACCAACTCTATAGCATCCCTGCGGGAGCATACCCCACAATGTGCTAAAAATTTATTAAGTGGCATGGCTACATCAGTAGTCTTTTGAGGTATTGCATCCTTTTTAGGCGCTTCCTTTTTTTGGGCTGGGTTGGCAGCAGCTTGCCGGGCCAGGTATTTTTCTTCTTTTACTTTATCGAAGTAAGCAGCTCTTTCTTTTTTATATTTTTTCTTTTCCTGGCGTAACTCTTCTTTTACTACGCTATTTTTTTTCTTACTTATAAATTTTTGAAACGGGGCCTGGCTCATAATATTTTTAATTTTTGCTGTTTTTCAACAGGCTTACAAAGATAGGCTTAGATATTTAGAATAAAAAAGCCCGGAAAATCCGGGCCTTTCCTGTGGCTATACCAATGATTTTAATTTTGTGAAACGGGTGTAATGTTATTGGCCCTTCTCTTCCCTTCTCTTTTTTTATGCATTTCTTTCATTTTCTGTTGCTGTTCGGGAGTAAGTATTTCTTTGTTTTCTTGTTTTGCAGATTTCATTACTTCTTTAATTTGTGCTTTCTTTTGATCTTCAGTAAGAGTACTGTTATTCCTGATCTCCTGGATTTTAGTCCTGTTTTCAGCTGCATTGGCTTTCATTTTTGCTGCTTGTTCATCTGTAAGTCCAAGTTCAGCCTTCACTTTTGCCGCTTTCTCAGTTTTCTTTTCCATTTTATCCTCTTTCTTTTCAGCTTTATTTTTTTCTAAAGTAGCTTTTTGTTCAGGAGTAAGGATTTTATCGAGGTTTGCTTGTCTTTCTGCCTTAATCGCCTGCATCTGTTTTTGTTTTTCTTCTGCTGGCAAATCCTGGTTCTTTAGCGCCTGCATTTTAGCTTTTAATGCTTCATTACTTTTTTTAAGGTCAGCTTTTTGTGCGTCAGTAAGGTTCAGGTCTTTTAATTGATCCGCTTTTTGCTGCTTCATAGCATTGCGGGTATCGGATGTTTTAGCTGTATTCTGTCTTTGTTGCTGTGCATTTACAGAAAAACTAAAAATTGCAAAAGCTAAACCGAGTGAAAGTATCTTCTTCATTTTAATAATTTTTATTGGTTATTATATCATAGACTGCATAAGGATAAACAGGTTTAACAGCAGGTTTTAAAACAATGTTAAAGGCAAGATAAGAAATTTTACTGCTTAATCTTTATTCCTTATTAGCAAGCTGGCCACAGGCAGCATCTATGTCTTTTCCACGGCTATGCCTTACCCTCACATTTACCCTGTGATTGGCTAAGTAGCGGGTAAATTCTTCAGTGGTATCTGTGCCACTCGTAGTATATGGGATACCGGCTACCGGGTTATATTCAATTACATTAATAAGGTGTGTGGGTATTTTTCGGTAAATCTTTACCAACTCCGCGGCATCTTCCAGGCTATCATTTTGACCTTTTAATAGTACATACTCCAGCGTGATATCATTTTTTGTATGCAGGTAAAAATAATTCAATGCATCTACCAGGGCTTGTATATTATTGGTTTCATTGATGCCCATGATCTGGTCTCTTTTTTCATCGGTAGCGGCATGTAAGGATAAAGCCAGGTTAAACCGTACTTTATCATCACCTAACTGTTTTATTTTTTTTGCAACACCTGCGGTAGATACCGTTATACGTTTGGGGCTCATATTCATGGTATCGGGCGAAGTAATACGATCAATGGCAAGTAATACATTTTTATAATTCAATAAAGGCTCGCCCATTCCCATAAAAACAATATTGCTCAATTTGCGACCGTGTGTTTTTTCACTTTGCTCATTGATGATGGCAACCTGGTCGTAAATTTCATCGAAGTGTAAGTTACGCTTACGTTCCATAAGTCCGGTAGCACAAAACTTACAACTTAGGCTACATCCAATTTGTGAAGATACACAGGCGGTTTCTCTTTTTTCGGTGGGGATTAGCACACCTTCCAAAAAATGGCCATCATGCGTTTTAAAGCGTGTCTTGATGGTACCATCACTGCTATACTGGGTACTTTCAGTTTCTAAAGCAGGAAAGCTAAATTGCTGGGCCAGCTTATCCCGCAATGCAAGGGGTAAATTGCTCATGGCACTAAAACTTCGGGCATTTTTTTTCCATAACCATTCATAAGCCTGCATGGCCCTGAATTTTTTATCATCAATGCTTACAAAATAATCTTTCAATTCCTGAAGGGAGAGTTCCCTTATGTTTTTTAAAGAAGGCATAGCGGCAAAGGTACAACGATTTGGCGGAGCATATCCTGTAAAATGCGACTTATAACGGGTTTTTAAGATTGAGGGCGCTTTAAAATCATATATCTTGCAAAAAATAAAGTTTAGGGTTATTTAATGATAATGGATACTTTAAATTTAAGTTTAATAAAAGTGTATGAAAACAGTTTATGTAGTTGACGCTGTACGAACAGCTATTGGCAAATATGGGGGTGTTTTAAGTACTGTGAGGCCAGATGACATGCTGGCTCATGTTATTAAAGCAATTGTTACCAGGAACCCGGGGATTGATGTAAATGCTATAGAAGATGTACTTGCAGGTGCGGCAAATCAAAGCGGTGAAGATAACCGGAATGTTGCCCGCATGGCAGCTTTACTGGCAGGATTACCCGTAACTGTGGCGGGTAACACTGTAAACAGGCTTTGCGCCAGCGGACTACAAACAATCATGGATGGTAGCCGGGCTATTGCCTGTGGCGATGCCGAATTGATTATTGCCTGTGGGGTAGAAAGTATGAGCCGGGCACCCTTTGTGATGGCTAAAGCGGGTTCTTCTTTTGATCGTTCTGTAACCATGTTTGATACCACGATGGGCTGGCGTTTCATCAATAAAAAAATGGCAGAAAAATATTTTCCTTATGGCATGGGCGAAACTGCAGAGAATGTAGCTAAACAATGGAATATTAGCCGGCAGGCTCAGGATGAATTTGCTTTTAAAACCCAACAAAAATATGCAGCAGCACTGGAAGCCGGCCGTTGGAAAGATGAGATCATTGCGATTGATGTAGCAGTGGGGAAAGATACACATACCATTTACCAGGATGAACACCCACGCCTGAGCACACCCGAAAAATTAGCCAGCCTAAAACCGGCATTTATAAAAGATGGTACAGTTACGGCAGGTAATAGCAGTGGCATAAATGATGGGGCTGCGGCTACTTTACTGGCAAGTGAAGAGGCAATAAAAAAATACAATTTAACGCCGATGGCCCGGGTGGTAAGTATGGGTGTGGCGGGCGTAGATCCTGCTATTATGGGCATTGGCCCCGTGCCGGCTACCAGGAAAGCTTTGCAAAGAGCAGGTATAGCCATTGATGCAATAGACCTGGTTGAATTAAACGAGGCATTTGCTGCTCAAAGCCTGGCTTGTATGCAAGACCTTCAATTAAACGCAGCCATCGTAAATGTAAATGGCGGCGCTATTGCATTGGGGCACCCGTTGGGCTGTAGCGGTGTACGTATAACCACTACTTTACTCCATGAAATGAAAAGAAGAAAAAATAAATATGGCCTTGCTACGATGTGCGTGGGTGTAGGGCAGGGCGCTGCGGTAATATTTGAATCAATATAATGGTATTGCCATGCTGAAGTTATAGATGGTACAATAATTTTTTAATAAGGCGGTAGTTGATGGTAATGCAAAGTACAAACAAGCACACTGCCAGGCCTACTACAGACCAGTTCAGCATGGGAGATAATGTTTCCCGGGCGCTTAAAAAAGAATGCCTGAAGAAAAATTGTATTAATTGAGTAACCAGCAGGGCAACAGCAATAATGATTCCATATACCGGTATCCATTTATAAGAAACCGTCTTGCTCAGCCAGCCTGGTGAATAGCCCAGTGTGATAAGCAGTTGCAAATTGTCTTTACTGCGTGCAATCATTAATTGCAAATAAAATGAAAACAGTAGCATGGCCAATATGATAACCAAAACAGCAAAACTGCCAAGCCCGGTTACAATAGCCTGGAGTACTTGCTTTACCCTTCCAAATTTGGTTTTATCTTTATTGATACGGTAATCTTTTTCCTGTAAAAAGTTTAATAATTCACTGCTATTGGCATCAGTTGTTTTTATAAAAACCCTTGCGGCCGGTACATTTTCAGCATTCCCATAATGTTTATTGGCCCAGGTTAAAAAATTTTCAGGTACCAATACCGAATTGATGCGGTCACTAATCGCTACAATATTTCCCTTGAAAGTTTGAAAGCCATAAGGGGCATAACATTCCAGGTTAATGTTAACCGTACTAATGGTAGCAGCGCTCATTTGTGGTAAGTCCTGTGCAGGCGCAAATACATTATACATTTCCAGATAATCTGCCGAGAAAATAATGGGTACCGTTACCTGGCCTTGTTGCCATGTAAAATTGGGAGGCAAGGTATCAATGAAATCATTTTGTATTGCTTCTAAAAAAAGATCGGTGCTAAATGGTATAATATTACCGGCACTGGCTTTTACCCGGAACTGGTTACTTATTAAAGGGGCTGCATCCGTTATAAAAGGTTGTTTTTTTAATTCGGCAACATCGGCAGTTGTAAAGCGGTTATCCTGCCCCATGTTTTGGTTGGTAATGTTTTTTGTTATTGAAATATAGTCGTACCCATTTTTCCGGGGATTTTTATCTTTTATCAATTGGTTAATATTGATAAACATTTGTACCGCAACCAACAGCAGCAATACGCCCAGGCAAAGCCCGAGATAGCTCGTAAATTTCGATCTTTTTTTGCCACCTGTATCTATCAGGCCGGCAATTGTTTTATATGAAATAGAACGGTTCATTTTTTATAAATATAGCGTACGGTGTGGCTTAAAAAATTCTATCGGTTTTAAATCGGCGAGAATAATACCTGCATTTCTTCGGGTAGCTTCTTCTTGTAGCAGTTGCATTGATTTTTGACGGTTTACTTCATCTAAATGACTAAAAGGTTCATCCATTAATAAAAATTCAAAAGGTTGTTGCAACGACCTTACCGTAGCAATCCGTTGTTTTTCGCCATAACTACAGGTTTCTGTTTTTTGTTGCAGTTTGTTTTGAATGCCCAGGTCTTTCGCCATATTAATCATTTCGACAGTGTTATGAAATGGTTGTAAAGCCCGTTTTATTTCAATATTTTCTGCTCCGTTCAGTTGTGGGAATAATCTCAGGTCCTGGAACATAATACTTATTTTTTCTGAACGGTAAGTTGCCCAGTCTTCTGGTGAAAATGATCTTATATTTTTTTCATCAAAAAAAATATTCCCTTCATAATCGTTTCGTAACCCATATAAGAAATAGATCAATGATGTTTTGCCACTACCACTCGGCGCAACAATTTGTATATTTTCACCTGCTGAAAAGCATAGTTCTTTTGTCCATATTTGAGAATGGTTGATGAGTTCTTTATCTAAAAATGAAGGATAAACTTGCTGAAGGATAATTTTCATAAAACGTAAATATAATAAAAGCCGCCTTATTACTTTGGCGGCTTTTATTAAGTTAATTAAAAAATTAATTTTTTTCCGGAACAGTGGCTGTATCTGTATATACCGGAGGGGCATCAATAACAGTGCTGTCATTATAAGGTACTACGGTTGCAGTTCTCAAATCCTGATAACGCATTTTTTCTAATGTTGACATTTGGCTTGCATACGTATTTAATTGTTTTAAGCTATTTGTGTTTTTATCAACCAGGTTTACTTCAAAATGCCCTTTCATGGCATCGCCTTTCATATTGCCACCCGTCATGATTAAATTATCCCACATTTTTGTCGAGGCATCATACATCGCTTTGCCGATACTATCTTTTGGCGTTTCATCTTTCATACCATTAAAAATACTTTGAAAGTTTACATAACCGGCAATTGGGTTACCTGAAACTTTATCTAATAAAGCTGGCTTGCTATTATTTTTGCTGGCAATATATTTATTGATAAAATCCTGTTTGTTGCCAATTGCAAAATATTGATCGTTGCTATTAAAAAATATTTTTGGATCGCTGCCGCCAAAGGCTTGCCCACCGAGGGTTTTGCCAGCTGTTACCAATTTATCAAAGGCCTTTTTATCGCCAATAGAAACTGAGAAAACAAAATTAGCATTTGGCCTGCCAAAACTATCAGACTGAACATCGGTAGCTGCCAAAAACAAATCGCCTTTGTTTGCTTTTACAAAATCATCCAGGGTTATCCCAATTTTAGTAGCGCTCATATTTGCGAGTCCATCTACCCCAATTAGTTTTAGCAATTCTTCAATTCCCTGGGGCTTGTAATTTAGGGCAAGCATACCGGCAATATTTTCTGAAGGCAGGCGCTTAACCATTTCTTCATCAATTTTATTGCCACTGTATTTTTTCCATAAGCTGGTAATTTCACCGGATGCATAAGAATAGGTATCTGCTACTATTTTACCGTTATCAAAATTCACGGCACCACCCGTTACAGCGCCTTTATAGAGTTTGCTTAAATTCATCATGCCCATAATATTGCCCTGTAAGGCAAGGTCAGCAAAGGCTTCAGAATTTATCCAAAAATGAATGTCACCGCTTAGCGACATCACATCTGCAAAGCGGCTGTCTTTTGCAAGGCTTTCAGATTCTTTAAGGTTATATAAATTTGCAATGGATACATTTAAATCCCGGGTGCTTTCTGGTTTTGAAATTGCCGGGCGGGTAGTATCAAAAGGATCAAATTCATATTCTAATTTTCGTTTATTAAATCCGGGTATGTCATTCATAATAATAAACCTGTCTTTTTTCCAGGAAACAGACATGCTGGGTAATAAAGCATATTGAATGCCTTCTTTTTCACTCATTGTGGCAGCAGGGTAACTTTTGCCAATAAAGTCTTTAAACTTGGCAGCATCTTTAAGATTTCCTTCTACTGCTGAGTAACCTCCAGTAGTGTCTGCAACAAAAAAGAAAAGAAGGTCATTTTCTATATCTACCCCTGTATTTTCGGGGTTTTCAAAAGCGGCTTTTGCCGAGTTCGATAAAGTGGAATCATTTAGCATTTCTTTGAATGCAGCGTTATCTTTAAACTCGCTCCAGCTTACTTTTTTATTAAGCGCCTTGCCATCAATTTGTAATGCAATGGCAGCATTTTTAGGGATAAACAGTCCTGTTTTGTTGGCCTTTTTACAAGAGCCAAAAATGAGTATAAAAAAGATACTCAATAAAGAGAAATAACGAAGTTTCATAAAAGGAATTTATTTTATTTTTTGCTAAAGTACTCAACCAAATGGGTAAGGTCAACTTTTTCTTGATGGCCGGTAGCCAAATCTTTTACCAGCGCAATATTTGAAGCAATTTCTTGGGCACCCATTATTATGGCAAAAGGTATGTTTTTCTTATCAGCATACCGAAATTGTTTATCAAGTTTTATATTTTCAGGATACATTTCACATGCAATGCCCGCTGTTCTTAAAGCTTGTGCATTTTGAAAAGCCTGTTCTGATTCCGGGGTACCCATATTTATAAATAACGCTGATACAGCTTGTTGAATGGAGGCAGGGAATAAATTCATTTCTTCCAGTACATCATAAATACGGTCAATACCAAAACTAATGCCTACCCCCGTAATACCGGGTAAACCAAATAGACCGGTAAGATCATCGTATCGGCCGCCTCCGCCTATACTTCCCATTTTTACTTCTTCGGGGGCCTTGGCTTCAAAAATAATCCCGGTATAATAATCCAGCCCACGGGCAAGTGTCAGGTCCACATCAATTGGGATACCGGAAGTATGTTGCAGCACATAATTTATTTCATTAACTCCGGCGGATGCCAGTTCATTATTTTCAAAAAGTTTTTTGATGGCTTCTAATTTTTCCTGATTGCTGCCGCTAAGTGCTAAAAAGGATGTTGCAATTTCTACCTGTGAATCGTTAAAGCCACGGTTAAGTAATTCTTCTTTCACTTTTTCCAGGCCAATTTTATCTAATTTATCAATTGCAATACTGAGGGAATTTATTTTTTCGGCGCCACCGCATTTTTCTGCCAGCGCCGTTAAAATTTTTCGGCTATTTATTTTTAACCGGTATTGAGCAATACCCAATTGAGTAAAGGCAGTATGATAAATGAGTGAGAGTTCTACTTCATTTATTAACGAACGGCTGCCTACCACATCGGCATCGCATTGCGTAAACTCCCGGTAGCGGCCACGTTGAGGCCTGTCGGCACGCCATACCGGCTGAACCTGGTAGCGTTTAAAGGGCATCGTAAGGTTGCCGTGATTCATGGCAACATAACGGGCAAAAGGTATTGTCAGGTCATATTTTAGCGCCCTTTCTGTAAGGTCAGCTGTATTTTTTCCTTCCATCAATTTTTCGAAACCGGCTCTTGTTTTAGCTGCATTTTTGGGGTCATGTAAGCCATTGTTGAGAACTTTAAAAATAAGTTTATCCCCTTCTTCACCATATTTTCCCATTAAAGTATCTAAGTTTTCCATGGCAGGGGTTTCTAATGGCTGGTAGCCATATAACTTCATTACACTGGTAATAGTATCCAGTATATAATTTCTTTTTCGAACCGTTTCGGCCGAAAAATCTCTCATGCCTTGTGGTAAACCGGGTTTTGCCATTATACGTTTTGCGTTTTAGGTGATACCAAACTTTGTTCTATCATTTTTGTGCATGTAGCTTCAATCAGGTCATATACTTCATCATAGCCATCTTCATCTCCATACCAGGGGTCAGGTACATCTTTATTTTGAAAAGGGTAAAGTGCATTTAAAAAATAATCTACTTTTTCCGGATCAAAATCAGACCCGCATATTTGTTTTACATCATTCAAAACATCCTGTGCCATCACATAAATTTTATCGTATTGCGCTATATCAGATTTATTGAATTTACGTGCTACTTGCGTGCTAATGTCCAGGCCATGCTTTTTTGCCACTTTTTGGCTTAAATGATGTGGCGCTTCGCCTACATGGATACCATTGGTACCTGCGCTATCAATTGTATAGTGTAATCCCGCCAGTGCGGCTTTATGTTGTAAAATGCCTTCTGCCAGTGGGCTGCGGCAAATATTGCCCAGGCATACCATTAAAATTTTCATTGCGCAAAGATAAGATACCAGGCTTTATTTATGGAGAATGTAAAACAGGGCATCTTATTGTATATAACAACAGGAATGTGTTTTTATTTTTCAACTTAAATACAGGAGTATGAAACCAGATAAAATTTTGCAATCAGATTGGTTGGATATTCTTTTTGATAACCGAAATAAAATGTATGGTGCCTACCCATTGCGTAAATATAAAGACAAACGTACAATGCTGGCACTTTCTTTAGTGTTTATAGCAGTTGTAGTTTTTGTGGGGTTTAGTACATTTTGGAAACCAGCAGAGGGAATTACTAAAATTGTATTTGACGGCCCCATGTTACAAAAAATTTATACCGTACCTTATGAAATACCAGAGCAGCCAAAAACTGAGGTAAAGCCCCTGGTACAGGCAAAAAAAATACAGACAGCTAATAGTGGTATCATAAAACTGGTGGATGAAAAATTAATTTCAGCGCCTGTTCCTGATATTGCTTCAAATTCAACCCGGGGGCTGCCCACAACCGGCATTTCAGATATTTCATTACCAGGGGAACTCCCCATACCGGGTACGATACCCAACATGCCGGACCTGCCTCAAACAAATAGTACAACCAATAACAGCCAACCGCTTTTTACAGCCGAACAAATGCCGGAATACCCTGGAGGAATTGCTGCGTTAAGGAAATTTTTAAAAAATAATTTGCAAAGCCCCGATGTGGATTTAAGTGAAAATATAATTGTGAAAATTCGTTTTGTTGTGGGCTTTGATGGACATTTAAAAGGTTTTGAAATTGTAGAAAATGGTGGAGAAGCGTTTAATAACGAAGTAATCAGGGTGCTGAAAAAAATGCCTCAATGGATACCCGGAAAGAGCCAGGGACAAAATGTATCAGTATATTTTACCCTTCCTGTAATTTTTGCTGCGAATAATCTGTAAGCTGTTTTTTAGTATATTGCCAACACTTGAAAATAATTTTATGGCATTAGAAGAATTTGAAAAAGAAAAAATGAGTAAAAGGGAAATGAATTATGCCCGTATGCGCAGCCTGATGGATTTTGGGATGGGCTTACTGTGGACTGCCATGGGATTATTTCTTCTGCTAAAAAATCGTTTAAATAGCCCCATTCCTGTCAATATGGATGATGGGGTAGCCCAGATATTTGGAGGCGTGTGTTTAGTATATGGCGTATTTAGGATATACAGGGGCATTAAAAAAAATTATTTTAAAAAATGAGTGTGGCTTGCAGGGGGATAATAATTTTATTTTTGGGTATATGTATGGTAGTTGTCAATAGCTGTAAGTCTGAGAAAAAACCTGGTGGATATACAGATACGCCTAAGTCGGGTACCATTCATATTAGTGTAGATGAATCTTTTAAGCCGGTAATAGAAGCCCAAATAGAAATGTATGAAGCATCTTATCCCGGTACTAAGATTGTGGCTACGTACAAACCCGAAGCAGCATGTTTAAAAGACCTTTTTTTTGATACTGCCACCCGGATGGTAATTGTAACCCGGGGGCTAAATGATACAGAGAAAAAATTCTTTTTAGACTCGTTACATTATGTACCGGCAAATAACGTAATGGCCCTTGATGCAGTTGTAATATTGGTAAATGAAAAAAGTAAAGATAGCTTGTTTTCCATGCACCGGCTAAAAGACCAGTTACAAGGAAAGATAAACCGGCAGCAACAAATTATCTTCGATGGCTTAACCACTACCAGTACGGTTAGGTTTATTGAAGATTCTGTTTTAAAGGGGCAGCATTTTGATACCACGGTAGTAAAAGGCGTAAAGGGCAACCAGGCGGTGATAGATTATGTAGCAACCCATGAGAATGCGATTGGGTTAGTTGGTTTTAGCTGGATTGGTAACCCGGAAGATACCCTACAGTTGGCTGAATTAAAAAGGGTTAAAATGGCTTATGTGCAGTGTGATCTGTGTAAGGATAGCCCTTATGTGAAACCGATGCAGGAAAGTATTGAATCGCATCGGTATCCTTTGGTACGAGGTTTGTTTTATATTGTTAAGGAAGGCTCTTATCTTGGATTGGGAACCGGCTTTTCAACCTTTATGAAACAGGAAAGGGGCCAATTAATCTTTAAGCGGGCTTACTTAGGAACGGTAATGCCTTTTGGAATTAGGGATGTAAAGATCAATCAAAAAATTCCTAAAGATTAAGAACCTTTAACGCTTTATTATATATATTTTTAACCCGGCGAGAGTCAAAGTAAAAACAAAAACCAAATGATGATGAATAAGTTCAAATTGAGTATGCTAGTTTTTGCTTTGTTTTTATGTGGTTCCATGTTTGGACAAAGCATAGAGCAAGGCAAAAAGTTTATGTATTATGAAAGGTATAAAAGTGCAAAAGACGTCTTTCAAAGTATTGTAGATAAAGAGCCCAATAATGAAACAGCAATATATTACCTGGGCCAGGCTTTCCTGGGTCTGGAAGATGTAGCAGATGCAAAAAAATTATATTTAGAGAAAATGGCTGCCAACCCAAACAGTCCATTGATTTTGGCGGGTGTTGGTGAAATTGAACTCATGGAAGGGAAAAAAGCAGATGCCCGAAATCATTTTGAAACAGCCATTTCATTAAGTGGCGGTAAAAGTATTGAGGTGTTGAATGCTGTTGGCCATGCCAATGCCAATCCCGATTCTAAAAATGGCGATGCGAATTATGCTATAGATGTACTCAAAAGAGCAACCCAAATCAAAAAGTTTAAAGACCCTGAAGTACTCACAAACCTGGGAGATGCCTATCGCAAATTTGCAGATGGCGGCAATGCCATCTTATCTTATAATGCAGCATTGGCGATTGATCCTAACTATGCCAGGGCCATATATCGTTCGGGTAAGGTATATCAAACACAAGGGGTTGCGCAGGAACCGTTGTATATGAAATTTTATAACGAAGCCATCGCTAAAGACCCTGCTTATGCACCGGTATATGGTACCTTGTACAATTATTATTATAATACCAATGTTACCAAAGCAGCAGAATATTTAGACAAGTGGCTCGCCAATTCTGATGATGATCCCAAAGCTTGTTTTTACAAAGCATCTATGAAATATGCACAAGGCTTATTTGCCGATGCCATTCGTAATGCAGATAATTGTATTGCCACAGAAGGCGCCAATCCTTATCCTAATTTATATGGATTAAAAGCATTGGCATATAACAGGCTTGGCGATACTTTAAATGCAAAGACATTTTATGAATTGTATTTCCAAAAACAAAATCCAGATAAAATAGGAGCAGGCGATTATGCTGCTTATGCAACCATTCTTTTAAAATTCCCAGGCAACGAAGATAAAGTGGCAGAATTGGTAAACAAAGCAGTAGAGTTAGATACCTTAGAAACCAATAAAGTAAGTTATCTAAAATCATTGGCACAGGCATTTGATAAAGAAGGCCGCACATTAGACGCTGCCAAATGGTATGGAAAAGTATTGGATGTAAAGAAAAATTATACCAATGTAGATATTTATAATACGGGGTATGCCTATTTCAGGGCAGGGCAATTTGATTCTGCAGCTTCTAAATTCAAGCTTTACACCGAAAAATACCCAGATGATATTTTTGGGTATTATATGGAAGGGAAATCTTATGCAGGTATTGATACTACCGGAGAACTGGGACTGGCTGTTCCTTATTATGAAAAAGCAATAGAAATTGGCGAAGCTGCCCCGGACAAATCGAAAGTAAAAAGCCAGCTTTCAGGCGCTTATCGTTACTTTATTGAATATTATTATAATGTAAAAAAAGACCAGGCCAAATCATTAGCATATGTTGACAAAGCCCTGGTGTTAGAACCTACTGATGAACAATTGATATCTAACAGGGAGTTTATTTCTAAAAATGATCCCAACGCAGCACCTAAAAGATCAAACAATAAAAAATAAGTATAAGATAATTTTAAGATGTAAGCTTGCAGTTTTGCTGCAAGCTTTTTTTATTTCTGATGAGTGAATTTTGAAAAATTCGTTTATTCAAAATTTATAATTTAACGCACCTAGTTAAAAGCGCTCCCTCTCATTTTAAGTGTCAGTTATATAAATGAATATGGAAAATTGCCTTTGCTGTCTTACTTTTGTTAATAATTCCGGAGGAAATTGATTATGGATTTTATTTTATTGCAAACAGAAGTCGCTAATACGGCTTACAATTATATCCCCATTGCACTTCAGCTAATCTTTGCTGCAGGTTTGGTAACCACCATGATACTGGGGTCAAGTTTACTGGGCCCCAAAAGGCGCACAGCAGATAAACTTCAAAATTTTGAAAGTGGTATTGAGATCAAAGGCAATGCACGCAGGCCGATTGCCATTAAATATTTTTTAGTGGCCATTCTTTTTGTGTTGTTTGATGTAGAGGTAATATTTTTCTATCCCTATGCAGTAAACTTCCGGCATTTGGGTTGGGAAGGTTTTATTGCAGTTTCTATTTTTATTAGCCTTTTCTTAGCAGGATTAATTTATATCTTTAAGAAAGGGGCATTAAAGTGGGAAGAATAAAAAGAAAATGCATTGCTTGCTTATACTTGAAAATAAAATGGCAATGAGATGATTGATTAATTATTAATTTAAAACTATGGCTCGTCCGGTTCAATATAATAATACGATAAAATATCAGGGAATACCCGAAGGGTATATGGGAGAAGGGTACATGGCTACCAGTTTAGAAAAAGTGGTGGGCCTTGCCCGTAAAAATTCACTCTGGCCATTACCCTTTGCAACCAGTTGTTGTGGTATCGAATTTATGGCAACAATGGGTAGTCATTACGATCTTGGAAGGTTTGGTGCAGAAAGAGTGGGTTTTTCTCCCCGCCAATGCGACCTGCTCATGGTAATGGGAACCATTGCAAAAAAAATGGGCCCTGTATTACGGCAGGTATATTTACAAATGGCAGAACCCCGCTGGGTAATGGCTGTAGGAGCCTGCGCCAGTAGCGGTGGTATTTTCGACAGCTATTCTGTATTACAGGGGATTGATCAAATAATCCCGGTAGATGTATATGTACCGGGTTGCCCACCCAGGCCCGAAGGAATTTTAGATGGTATTTTAAAAGTACAGGAATTAGTACATAATGAAAGCCTTCGCCGCAGGCATAGTGCTGAATATAAAAGCCTGCTGGAAGGATATGGAATTGATTAATTAAACCAATCATTAATTTTTTAAAAATAAATTACAGCGCTGCAGATCATTTTTTGTCTTTATATTTTCATTTATCCTTATGGCATTAACGAACGATACAATAAAAACCAGGCTCACTCAAAAATTTGGAGAAGCACTTACACAGTGGGAAGAACCTTTTGGGATGCTCAGCTTTACTGCACCAAAAGATTTGAATTTAAAAGTACTCCAATTTTTATTTGATGATGATGAGCTGAAGTTTCGTTTCTTAACTGACCTGCAGGCCGTTCATTATCCAAATGATAAAGGCCGTGAACTGGCTGTAGTATATCATTTGCACAACCTGGTTGATAATGTACGCATCCGCTTTAAAGTATTTACAGATATTGAAAATCCAGATGTTTTCAGCGCTACAGCGTTATATCAAAGTGCTAACTGGATGGAAAGGGAAACCTATGATTTTTATGGAGTGAATTTTATTGGCCATCCCAATTTAATTAGGGTGTTAAATGTAGATGAGATGGATTATTTCCCCATGCGCAAGCAATACCCATTAGAAGATCAAAGCCGGGTAGATAAAGATGATGAAATGTTTGGACGGTAATATTTAAAAATTATGAAATCGTTTTTTCAAAAATACAAGCTCTTATTTGCCATTTTATATGTGGTAGTTTTTTTTGTGATAGGGTTATTTAAATATATGGAATGGAGGGGTACTGGAGATATCTTATCATTGGTAATTACTATCATGTCTTTAATACTTGTAGTAATTAAAATTACCACAGTATATAATATTATTAAAAGCAAAAGGGCACATACTAATATTGATAATTCATAATGACAGATAAAACCGCAGATCATATCGCATTACCCGAAGGCAGTATTGAGAAAAAAACCAATACCCTCAACCTGGGCCCCACGCATCCGGCTACCCATGGTGTATTTCAGAATGTACTGGAAATGGATGGAGAACGCATAGTAAGTGCCACTTCTACCGTTGGGTATATCCACCGGGCTTTTGAAAAGATTGCCGAACGCCGGCCCCTGTATCAAATTCAGCCGCTTACTGACCGTTTAAATTATTGCTCATCACCCTTAAATAATATTGGCTGGCAACTCACTTGCGAAAAATTACTGGGAATAAAAACACCCAAACGGGTAGATTATTTGCGTGTTATTATTATGGAACTTGCCCGCATCAGCGATCACTTAATATGTAATTCAATTGTAGGGGTAGATAGCGGCGCTTATACAGGCTTCCTGTACGTAATGCAATACCGTGAAATGATTTATGAAATTTATGAAGAAATATGTGGCGCACGGTTAACTACAAATATTGGCCGTATTGGCGGATTTGAAAGGAATTTTACACCTAAAGCTTGGCAACGACTGGAAGATTTTCTCGATGAAAAAACAGGATACCCTGCTCAATTAAAAGAATTTGAAAACCTGTTTACCCGTAACCGTATTTTTATGGATCGCACTATTGGTTGCGGCCCCATTTCGGCAGAACGGGCTTTGAATTATGGTTTCACCGGCCCCAATCTTAGGGCTGCCGGGGTAGATTATGATGTAAGGATCCATACTCCCTATAGCAGCTACGAAGATTTTGATTTTACAATACCCGTAGGTACTACCGGTGATTGTTATGATCGCTATTTGGTGCGTAACCAGGAAATGTGGCAAAGTTTACACATCCTGAACCAGGCGTATAAAAAAATAAAAGAATTTAAAGGTGCCGAAGCAGAAGTGTACCACGCTGATACACCCGAATTTTATTTACCAGATAAAAAAGATGTGTACACAAAAATGGAAGCCCTCATTTATCATTTTAAAATAATAATGGGCGAAACAGAAATGCCAAAAGGAGAAGTGTACCATAGCATTGAAGGAGCCAATGGGGAACTGGGTTATTATTTAATAAGTGATGGAGGCCGTACTCCCTATCGTCTTCATTTTCGCAGGCCATGTTTTATTTATTACCAGGCTTATCCTGAATTAATAAAAGGTGGCATGTTGAGTGATGCAGTAATTACCATGAGTAGTTTGAATTTGATAGCAGGTGAGCTGGATGCATAAACGGAGTGTTTTAAATAAATGATTTTTTATGATTGTGTTTAGTGATCAAAAATTAATGGAAGTGAAAGAAATTATTTCACACTATCCTGACGGCAAACAAAAAAGCGCCTTATTACCTGTATTGCACATGGCACAGGAAGAGTTTGGAGGCTGGCTGAGTGTGGAAACAATGGATTATGTTGCAGGCCTGCTTCATTTAGAACCTATTGAAGTATATGAAGTGGCAAGTTTTTACAGCATGTATAATTTAAAGCCCGTAGGTAAACATTTATTAGAAGTATGCCAAACCGGGCCCTGTATGATCAATGGCAGTGATGATATAATTGATTATATAAAACAAAAGCTCAACATACAAGTGGGTGAAACCACTCCCGATGGTTTATTTACCTTAAAAACTGTAGAATGTTTGGGTGCTTGTGGTTATGCTCCCATGATGCAATATGGTAAAACTTACCGGGAGCATTTAACAAAAGAAAAAATTGATGCCCTCATTGAAGAATGTAAAGTTAAAAACAATTAAAAAATAATGTATGGAAGCCATCATACCATATTTGAATTTTAACGGTAATGCAAATGAAGCGTTAGCCTTTTATTGTAAGGCGCTCAATGGTAATATTGTGCATTCCTCCACATTTGGCGAGGCACAGATGGCAGGCGATAATGAAGCGGTGAAAAATAAAATAATGCATGCCTTATTTGAAGCGGGCGCCTTAAAATTTATGGTGAGTGATTGCCCTCCCAATGTATCAGTGAGTTCAGGTGACCAGGTGAGCCTTTCTTTAAATTTTACTGACCTGGATTTAATTGAAAAAACATTTGCCAATTTGAGTGAAGGGGGCACGGTAACCATGCCCATGCAGGATACTTTTTGGGGTGCTCGTTTTGGTATGACGAAAGATAAATTTGGAGTGCATTGGATGTTTAACTACGATTATCCGAAGGAGGAAAAGGCCTAAATAAAATACAAGCAAAGCGCAAGGAGCTATGACAAAGAAATTATTATTAGAAAAAATTGATGTCCCCGGTATAAAAACGTATGATGTGTATCGCCGTGAAGGCGGGTACCGCAGTGTGGAAAAAGCGCTTACCATGAAGCCCGAAGAGATTGTGGAAGAAGTAAAGAAAAGTGGATTGAGGGGACGTGGTGGCGCAGGGTTCCCTACCGGGCTTAAATGGAGTTTCATTGCTAAGCCCGAAGGTATTCCACGCCACCTGGTAGTAAATGCCGATGAGAGTGAACCCGGCACATTTAAAGACCGTTACCTCATGGAGTTTATTCCGCATTATCTTATTGAAGGCATGATTGTTTCTTCCTTTGCATTGGGTAGCAATGTGAGTTATATTTATATCCGGGGTGAATATGCATGGATAACCGATATTTTAGACCAGGCCATTGCCGAGGCAAAGCAACAAGGATGGTTGGGAAAAAATATTTTAGGATCCGGTTTCGATTGTGAGATATATACACAACGGGGTGCTGGTGCCTACATCTGTGGTGAAGAAACGGCTCTTTTAGAATCGTTAGAAGGCAATCGGGGCAATCCCCGCATCAAGCCCCCTTTTCCGGCGGTAAAAGGCGTTTGGCAAAGGCCAACTGTGGTGAACAACGTAGAGACCATTGCCGCCGTTGTTCCTATTATAAATGATGGCGGAGAAGCGTATTCAAAAATAGGTATTGGTAAATCTACCGGTACTAAATTAATTTCTGCCTGTGGCAATATCAATAAACCCGGTGTGTATGAAATAGACATGACGATTTCTGTAGAAGAATTTATTTACAGCGAAGAATATTGCGGTGGCATACCCCATGGTAAAAGATTAAAAGCATGCATTCCCGGTGGTTCTTCTGTCCCCATTTTACCAGCCAATTTACTATTGACCACAGCAAAAGGGGAAAAACGTTTAATGAATTATGAAAGCCTTTCTGATGGTGGTTTTGCAACAGGTTCTATGATGGGCTCGGGTGGTTTTATTGTGCTGGATGAAGATCAATGTGTAGTGCGGCATACTTATACCCTGGCTCGTTTTTATCGCCATGAAAGTTGCGGCCAATGCAGCCCATGCCGGGAAGGTACCGGTTGGATGGAAAAAATATTGAAAAAAATAGAATCAGGAAACGGAGAGATGAAAGATATTGACTTGTTATGGGATATTCAACGTAAGATAGAAGGCAATACCATTTGCCCGTTGGGTGATGCTGCAGCATGGCCGGTGGCAGCAGCTATCCGCCATTTTAGAGATGAATTTGAATGGCATGTCAATAACCCTGAACTTTGCTTGCAACAAAATTATGGATTGGCACATTATGCTGATGATATACAGGTGCCTGCATAAATGAGTGGATGTAGCAGAAAAAATGATTTTATTTTTCATTCATTAAAATGAAAAAAACTATGGCAGAAGAAAATAAAAAAATAAAACTAACCATTGATAATATTACGGTAGAGGTAGAACCCGGTACAACCATTGTGGAAGCAGCCCGTTTATTAGGCAGTGAATTTGCACCCCCTACAATGTGCTTTTACAGTAAGCTGGAAGGGAGTGGTGGAAAATGCCGTACCTGCCTGGTAGAAGTAGCGGCAGGGTCTGCTGCTGATCCCCGGCCGATGCCAAAACTGGTTGCGAGTTGCCGAACACAAGTAATGGAAGGCATGGTAGTAAAAAATATTACCAGCGAACGTGTGTTGGATGCCCGGAATGGAGTGGTAGAATTTTTATTGATCAATCATCCCCTGGATTGTCCCATCTGCGACCAGGCAGGAGAATGTTATTTACAGGACTTAAGCTACGATCATGGTGAAGTGGGTACCCGTACAGAATTTGTACGCCGCACTTTTAAAAGAGAAGATATTGGACCACTTATTCAATTGCACATGACCCGTTGTATTTTGTGTTACCGTTGTGTAATGGTAGCAGATCAACTCACTGATAAGAGGGTACATGGCATTGTGGACCGGGGTGATAAAGCTGCTATTTCTACCTATATTTCAAAAGCAATTGATAACGATTTTAGCGGAAACATGATTGATGTGTGCCCCGTGGGCGCCTTAACAGATAAAACATTCCGTTTTAAAAACAGGGTATGGTTTACCAAACCGGTAGATGCTCACCGGGATTGTGAAACACCCGGTTGCTGTGGCAAAGCAACACTTTGGCTCCGTGGTGAAGAAGTGTTTCGGGTTACTTCCCGTAAAGATCCCTGGGGCGAGGTACAAAGTTTTGATGGAAAACCAGGTTGGATTTGTAATACCTGCCGTTTCGATAAAAAGAAATCAAGTGATTGGGTAGTGGAAGGGCTTACACAAATAAGCCGTCATTCCGTAATTGGGGCCAATAAATATAAAGTATTGGATGTGCCAAAAGAAACCATCAGGGAAGTAATGGATGGCAGGGATCCTAAATTATTAATGGATATACATGCAGTAAGTGATGTAAATAATCCAGCAATAGATTTAAGTAAATTAAACCGCCCTGCTCATTCAGGCGATTTTGAAAAATAAAGAAACAAACAGCAAAACAAATGAACGGCATTTTATTAAATATTGACTGGCCATTTCTAATTGAAAAATTAGTCCTGATTGCAATTGTAGTTTCTATTTCGCTGGTAGTAGCTATGTACACTACTTTTGCCGAAAGAAAAGTTGCTGGTTTGTTACAAGACAGGCCGGGGCCAAACCGGGCAGGCCCTTTCGGTATTTTACAACCCTTAGCCGATGGAATGAAATTATTTTTTAAAGAAGAGATCATTCCTAATTTTTCATCAAAAGCATTATTTGTTTTGGGCCCCGGGCTGGCCATGCTTACTGCTATTATGACAAGTGCTGTGATACCATGGGGCGATAAAATAATATTACCGGGTGGCAGGGAAATGCAACTTCAAATTGCAGATGTAAATATTGGGATCCTATATGTGTTTGCTGTAGTAAGCCTGGGGGTATATGGCATTATGGTAGGAGCCTGGGCAAGCAATAATAAATATTCATTAATGGGCGGCCTGCGGGCAGCTTCTCAAATTATTAGTTATGAACTTGCATTAGGCCTTTCACTCATTGCATTATTAATGTTTACCGGCACACTTAGCTTAAAAGAAATGGTTGTACAACAGCAGCAAGGCGGATGGGGTGGCTTGTTAAGCTGGAATATTTTAAAACAGCCATTGGGCTTCTTTATTTTTTTAGTTTGTGCTTTTGCTGAATGTAACCGTACGCCATTTGATTTACCCGAAGCAGAAAATGAATTGATTGGTGGGTATCACACAGAATATTCATCAATGAAGCTGGGCTTTTACCTGTTTAGTGAGTATGTAAATATGTTTATCAGTAGCGCTGTAATGGTAACATTATTTTTTGGCGGTTACGATATACCATTTTTAAATGAAGCAAACCTGGCTGTGAATACGGCCGCTATTTTAGGAGTGGTTGCTTTTTTCATCAAGATTGCCTGTTTCCTGTTTTTATTTATTTGGGTTCGATGGACCATACCTCGCTTCCGCTACGATCAGCTGATGCACCTGGGATGGCGTATCATGATACCCTTAGCCCTCTTTAATATGATGGCAACAGGAGCGGCAATATTATTTTTTAATAAATAAGATACGATTAATCATATTTTTGCAAACTTTAACCTTATGCAGTCATTAACAAACAGATTCCAGCCAGTAGATAGGTCGCCAATGACGATTTGGGAAAAAATGTATATCCCTGCCATTGCAAAAGGGATGGGCATTACCTTTAGCCACATTTTTAAAAAGAACCCTACCATACAATTTCCTGAAAAGACCAGGCCTTTCAGCCCGGTGTTTAGAGGGTTACACATTTTAAACAGGGATGAAGAAGGGAGAGAAAATTGTACCGCTTGCGGGTTATGTGCAGTGGCATGCCCGGCAGAAGCGATTACCATGGAAGCCGCAGAAAGGCTTCCGGGTGAAGAACATTTATACCGGGAAGAAAAATATGCAGCAAAATATGAAATCAATATGCTCCGTTGTATATTCTGTGGTTTTTGCGAAGATGCCTGTCCTAAAGATGCGATTTATTTAAGTGAATCTTTTATGCCTTCAGATTATTTGCGTTCACAGTTTATATATAAAAAAGAAGATTTGCTTATTCCGGATCCAAAAGAAGATCCTGAAGCATATAAAAAAGCATTGGGAAACCGGGCAAGTCAAAAAAAACAAAAAGACTAAGCGAATAATTTTCAGAGAACTGATATGAATATTCAAACTATATTATTTATTTTATTAAGCATTCTTTCTGTGGGCAGCGCCCTCATGATGATGCTGAGCAAAAACCCGGTAAAAAGTATTCTGTGGCTAATCGTGGTATTCTTTTCTATTTCCGGGCATTATGTTTTATTAAATGCACAATTTTTGGCCGTTGTAAATATTATTGTATATGCAGGCGCCATCATGGTATTATTTCTTTTTGTGGTAATGCTTATGAATTTGAATGCAGATAATGAACCCGTTAAAAATTACAGGCTGCGCCTGATTGCTATTATTTCGGGAGGCAGTTTATTGTTGGTTTTATTATCGGCATTTATGAATGTACAGCAAG
This sequence comes from Niastella sp., assembly GCA_016710595.1. GTDB lineage: Bacteria > Bacteroidota > Bacteroidia > Chitinophagales > Chitinophagaceae > Ferruginibacter. The sequence goes on along the minus strand of JADJVM010000006.1, from coordinate 250,064 downwards.
CGAATCCGGTACTTTTAAAAACCGGTGATGGGGGGTTGATCCATGTTTTAGGAATGACATTATTTACAAAATATGTACTGCCTTTTGAAATTAGCAGTGTATTATTTTTAAGCGCTATGGTAGGAGCCGTGGTAATAGGAAAAAAAGATTCTTAATCGTAAAGAAAACAATGTGAAAAAAATAATCTGTTTAAGCTTCTTTGCCTTTTGTGTATCTATCACCGCATCGGCACAAATAGATATCAATAAAATAGATCTTAATAAAATTGATATTAGCCAGATAAATATTAACCAAATACTTGGAAAAGTTTTGAAAGTAGATAAAGGCTTTGCCCCAAAATTTAGCCTGGGCAAGCAACCCATTGAAAAAATATTTAAAGTGGCAGAGATCATTGGATTAAAAAAGAATGATAAGGCTAATAAATTGTTCAATACCTTCCGTACCGGTAGAACCATTTATAAAATAGCGGGCTATACCGGCGCCGCTATTACTACTTATGCCACTATACGTGCCGTAAGTAAAGCAGCTAAAACAGACTATCAAACTGCACTGGCCGCCGGGTTGAGTAGTATAGGCTCGGGGCTTATTGTAAAATTCCTTACAAAAGGAGCTTCGTATAAAGCAGTAGATATTTTTAACGGAGTGGTTACAAAATCAATTAAAGATATTTTATCAGTGGGCCCTGCCTCTCAAACAATGGGTGTGGGCCTGTATGTGAAATTATAATTATGGACATTAAAGCTTATATCGCCTTATCGCTTATATTATTTACTATTGGTATTGTGGGCGTATTGATCCGCAGGAATGCAATCCTTATTTTTATGTGCGTAGAGCTTATGCTCAATGCCGTAAATCTTTTATTGGTAGCATTTTCTCAAATGCATGCCGTGAGTACGGCTGCAAAAGCTTCGGTAACATATGCCAGCGATGCACAAATTTTTGTTTTTTTCATAATGATCGTGGCAGCGGCTGAAGTAAGTGTGGGATTGGCTATTATTGTAATGTTATATCGGAATATTCATTCCGTAGATGTGAATTTTTTAAACAGGTTAAAGAACTAACGGCCGGCAATTTCTTTTAACAAAGAGTTACCGGTTAATTATGCTTATGAATAATATTTTTGATTTTGCCTGGCTTATTCCTGTATTACCACTCATTGGTTTTATCATTAATGGGGGAGGAAGAAATGTATTGTCTAAAGGCATGAGTGGATTTATAGGAAGCGCCGTTGTCTTTCTTTCTTTTGTAATAAGTATTTTGGTTTTTTGCCAGGTGCTGAAAGGCCAAACTGCAACTATTCATTATTTTGATTTTATCAATATTGATAATTTAAAGATCGGTTTCGATTTTAAGCTGGACCAGTTAAGCAGTTTATTCCTGCTCATCATAACCGGGGTTGGTTTTCTAATTCATGTGTACTCTACTTCCTATATGCATGGTGAACCTGCTAAAGATTTTGCAAAATATTTTTCCTTTCTCAATCTCTTCGTGTTTTCGATGCTGTTGCTGGTAATGGGCAGTAATTATGTAATTATGTTTATGGGCTGGGAAGGGGTAGGCCTTTGTTCTTATTTATTAATTGGTTATTGGTATAAGAATAAAGATTTTACCAGGGCCGGTAACAAGGCATTTATTATGAACCGGATTGGTGATTTTGGATTCCTGATTGCTTTGTTCTGGATGATTGATAAACTGGGAACGGTGAGTTACGACCAGGTATTTTCAACTGAAAACCTGGCCAAACTTACGGCCACTGATATTAAATGGATCACTTTGTTCTTGCTGTTAGGAGCTACCGGCAAAAGCGCCCAAATTCCTTTATATACCTGGCTTCCCGATGCCATGGCAGGCCCTACGCCGGTAAGTGCATTAATACATGCAGCTACCATGGTTACAGCCGGTATCTATATGATTGCACGCAGTAATGTTTTATACAGCCTGGCACCCGTTACCATGGGGGTAGTGGCAATAATCGGCCTTACTACGGCAATCCTGGCAGCAAGCATTGCCTTAAAACAAAATGATATTAAAAAAGTTTTAGCTTATTCTACTGTGAGCCAGTTAGGATATATGTTCCTGGGTCTTGGGGTAGGCGCTTATACAGGCGCCGTATTTCATGTAATGACACATGCATTCTTTAAAGCCTTATTATTCCTGGGAGCGGGAAGTGTAATTCATGCCCTGGGTGGTGAACAAGATATGCGCAATATGGGCGGCCTTAAAAAACACATGAAGATTACCCACATTACTTTTTTAATTGCATGTTTCGCCATTGCAGGTCTGCCACCTTTCTCCGGTTTCTTTAGCAAAGATGAAATTCTTGCAGGAGCTTATGGCGCACACCCTGCGTATTGGGCCATTGGTGTATTGGGCGCTGCCATGACGGCTTTTTATATGTTCCGTTTATATGGTATGACGTTTCTTGGAAAATTCAGGGGTACACAGGCACAGGAAGATCATTTGCATGAAAGCCCTGCTGTTATTACCATTCCATTGATCATTTTGGCAATTCTATCTTTATTTGGCGGCTTTATTGGTATTCCTGAATTTATGATGAAAGGTGGCCATAAACTGCAAACATTTTTAGATCCTATTTTTAGTGAAAGCAATAAAATTTTAAAAGAACATCCTGTAAGCCACAGTACCGAATATTTACTAATCGGCATTTCGGTAGGGGTAGCCCTGGTAATGCTGGTATGGGCATGGATGAAATATAGTAAATATCAAAAAACAAACGAAGAAGCAAAAGGATTGAGCAAAGTGCTGGAAAATAAATGGTATATAGATGAAACTCACGATTCTATTTTAGTAAGGCCACTATTTGCTTTTTCTAATTTTTTAAATAATATTTTTGAAAAGAAAGGAATAGATGGATTGGTGAATGGAGTGGGTAAAACAGTAAACTATGGCGCCCGGCAACTAAGATGGTTGCAAAGCGGGCAGGTAGGTGTTTACATTCTCCTGATGGTGTTGGGTATGTTGGCATTTTTCATAATTCAATTATTTCTATAAACAATTAGCGCATTGGGAACTTTTATTACTTTTCCTGAACTATTAGTATGGCTACCGTTTCTTGCGGGCATACTTTGTTTCTTTATTAAAAAAGAGAATGCAGTACGGCAAATTGCCTTATTTACAACTCTTATCATACTTGCTGTATCAGTAGCAAGCCTGGCTTATACTGGTAAAGAATATTATGCTTATAATAATGTAGTTTATTATTGGTTAAAATACCTGGGTGCCAGTCTATATTTTGGTTTAGATGGTACCGGCAAGCTGCTTACTTTACTTACAGCCCTGGCTTACCCCCTCATATTTGCATCCAGCTACCGTAAAAATATTAAAGATGCATCTTCTTATTATGGGTTGATGTTGCTTTGTATGTCTGGTATTATGGGTGTGTTTGTTTCAATGGATGCTTTATTGTTTTATTTCTTCTGGGAACTGGCATTGATCCCTGCATATTTTTTATGTAGCCGTTGGGGTGCCGAACGCAGAATTCAAACTACATTTAAATTTTTTGTGTACACTTTTGCAGGATCCTTGTTAATGCTTATCGGGATCATCTTTGTGTATTTGCATACACCCGCCAGAACATTTTCTGATGGCACTTTTGTATCCCATTCTTTTGTGATTGATTCTTTTTACCAGGCGGTATTAACGCCCAATCAACAAAACTGGATGTTCTGGTTATTTTTCCTGGCATTTGCGATTAAGATGCCCGTATTTCCTTTTCATACCTGGCAGCCCGATACTTACGATCAAAGCCTTACGCCCACTACCATGGTACTAAGCGGTATCATGGTAAAAATGGGATTGTTTGGTGTAATACGCTGGTTATTCCCATTGTTTCCGCAGGCAAGTGAGCATTTTTCAAAAATTGTGATCATACTTTGCGTGGCAGGAATGGTATATGCCAGTTTACTGGCCATGGTGCAGGATAATTTAAAAAAATTAGTTGCATATTCTTCTATTGCTCACATAGGGTTAATGTGTGCTGCCCTTTTTGCCATGAATGAAATAAGTGTAAAAGGGGTAATGGTACAAATGTTTAGCCATGGTATCAACATCATTGGTATGTGGATGATTGTAGAATTTTTAGAACGAAAAGTGAATGTGCGTAAAATGAGTGAACTGGGCGGCATTGCCAACAAGGCGCCGGTACTTACCATCTTTACTGTACTGATTGTGTTAGCAAATATTGCGCTTCCATTAACCAATGGTTTTGTGGGGGAATATATGATGTTTAGCGGTTTATTTATTTATGGTAAATGGTATGCTATCGCAGGCCTGGTATGTATCATATTAGCCGCTGTTTATTCCTTGCGAATGGTAAGGCAAATATTTTATGGTGAAACTTCACCTGCTTCTGCAAACATGACAGACCTGGGAATTTATGAGAAATTAGTTTTTACAATAGTAATAGTAGCAATCTTTATGATTGGGATTTATCCTGAACCCTTCTTTGAATTAACCAAAGAAGCCGTAAAGATTTTAATGCTGAAAGCTATATAATGAGTAAACATTTGGAAAAGTAAATTATGAATGCAATTGTATTTTCAGCGCTGTGGGGAGTGGTTTTAATGTTTGTCGGCGCATTTGTAAAAAGCAGGGGGTCGGTAAAATATATTGCCATAGCCGGAGCAATACTGGGTTTGGTGCTTAGCGGTATGGAATTATATAGCGGGCTGCCGTTGTTTAATATTGATAAAACAGATATGCTGCGTACGGGCAATTTCAGCCTTACCTTTATTTGTATTGTATATATATGTACCCTGGTACTCTTTTTACTGAATGGAAAAGATTTTGAAAAAATAGGAAACCATGTGGCTGAATATTTTGCACTTATCTTTTTTGTATTATGCGGCGTTTCCTTGTGTGCTACATTCGATACATTATTATTGCTTTTCCTGGGTATTGAAATCATGTCAATTCCTTTATACATTCTTACCGGCAGCGAAAAATCAAATTTAAAAAGTAATGAAGCATCGCTCAAATATTTCTTGATGGGTGCATTTTCTACCGGTTTGCTTTTAATGGGGATTGCATTTATTTATGGCGCCAATAGCAATGGTTCATTTTATTTGGAGCATATACAACCGGGTAAAGAACATCTTACGGTGATGATGACGGTGGGTATTGTTTTTATGATTGTTGCTTTAGGATTTAAAGTTTCAGCCGCACCCTTTCATTTTTGGACGCCCGATGTATATGATGGGGCGCCTACTGTGATCACTTCCTTTATGGCAACCATTGTAAAAGTGGGTGGCTTTATTGCATTTATCCGGTTGTTTGAAGGTTCCTTTGGAGCGATTCAAAAAGATTGGCAAATTCTAATAGTGATCCTTACCGTGCTTACCTTACTCATCGGCAATATCACCGCTATTTTTCAGCAAAGTGTGAAACGGATGCTGGCATATTCCAGTATAGCCCAGGCAGGGTTTATGTTACTGGCAATTTTTGCATTAAATGGCCCTGCAAAAGAAGGACTATTGATTTACAGTGCAGCTTACAGCTTAGCCACTATTGGCATTTTTGCTATTCTTATAAAACTCAATGATTATACAATTGATGGGTTTAATGGACTTGCCCGCAAAGAACCTGTAATGGCATTTGCCGGGGCATTATTTCTATTTTCGCTCACGGGCATCCCGCTTACTGCCGGCTTTACCGCAAAATTCTATGTATTATTAGCCGCTTTACAAAATGGCCATTACCAATGGTTGGTAGTAGTAGCAGTATTATTTGCAGCAACCAGCGCTTACTATTATTTTAGGATCATCCAGGCAATGTATTTTAAAGAACCCGCCGAAAACCGGGTGTTTACCGATGAGAAAATACCTGCTTCATTTAAGTTCATGTTATTGGTAACCTGTGCTCTCATCCTGATCATTGGCGCTTATCCCGAAATTATTATCGGTTGGTTATATCATTAATCTTATTATAAAAATATTTAGCCTGCCTTGCAGGTTTTTTTGTGCCCTATTGGTTTAATGAATTTATAGCAATTACCTATCTTTAGGATAATTACAAGTATGACGATTAACGACACCCTGGCATTTTCCTGGAAAAACGTAAAAGGAAATAAATTACGTACCGCTATTACCGTAATCATTATGGCGTTGGGCATCTTTGCGCTCATCCTCATTATTACTGCCATACAAGCCGCTACCAATAGCCTTACCACCAGTTTCTCAACCATGGGCGCCAATGCATTTACCATCCGGTATAAAGATCAAAACAATCGTATTGGCAGACAACGGAATACCACCAGTGGTATTGAAAAAAAATCAGCATTAAAAGCAAAAAGGTCCAATGAAGGGCTACCCTTAACATTTGACCAGGCAAGTACATTTAAAGAAAGGTTTCATTTTCCCGGCGCTATTGTAAGTATTGCATTAAGAGGGGGCATTGGTATTGTTGCTAACTATGGAAGTAAAAAAACAAACCCCGATGTAAACATTTTTGGGAGTGATGAAAATTATCTTGAAATAAATGGATATAACATTCAAAATGGAAGAAATTTTACACAAACAGAAATTAACTCGGGCGCCCCGGTTTGTATGATTGGGAGCGGGGTGGCAGAAAAATTATTTCCTGAAAATCCTGCCAAGGCAGTAGATAAAGTAATTAATGCAGATCATGTGCCTTACAAAGTAATTGCTGTTTTAGAAGATAAAGGATCCAGCGCTTTTTTTAATACCAGCCGTATTGTTATTATTCCATATAATAATGTTCGCCGTATGTATGCAACCAGCAGAACATCTTATACCGTATCTGTAATGGTAAAAGATCTTAAGCGGATGGATATGGCCATTGGTGAAGCAACGGCTATTATGCGGCCCATCAGGGGGTTACCGGTAACCGATGAAAATAATTTTGAAATTGTAAAGAGCGATAGTATCGCCGAATCTTTACTTACCAATCTTGGTTTCTTAGAAAAAGGGACGATTGGCATCGCCCTGATCACTTTAATTGGCGCCGCAATTGGCCTGATGAATATTATGCTGGTTGCCGTAAATGAACGAACACGGGAAATTGGTTTGGCAAAAGCGTTGGGGAGTACCCGAAGGGATATTCAGTTGCAATTCTTATTTGAATCCATTTTTATTAGCATTATGGGAGCCGTGGCAGGTATTATTGCAGGCATATTAGTGGGGAACCTTGTGGCTGTATTATTGAAAACAGGGTTTGTAATTCCATGGGCCTGGGTAATTATTGCCATTTTTGTTTGTACCGTCACAGGCCTGGTGGCAGGTTTATACCCGGCATATAAAGCATCTAAATTTGATCCGGTAGTGGCTTTACGATACGAATAGGTAGATGATTTTTAATAAACTGAACAAACCTTTATAAAAAGTTAAAAAAATATTTTTTCATACAATGGTTCAACTTTGGAATATTTTATTAACTTGTTGGCTCTATATCCAAACCTATAAAAATAAGTATGTATTTAAATCTAACAGAAATTTAACGAACAAATTAATTTTCACTTATTAAAATTTGAATTTTTATGGCAGACATCAAACCAACTGCAACAGTTAAACCGGTAACCACGGTTCAGGCAAAAAAATCGAGCAATATTATTTCGCTCCTGGCACCTGTAATTTGCCTTATCATAGGCTACATTCTTTGGAGATTTGTATTGGGAAATCCGGACAACTTTGGACATGGAACAGACGGTGGTTTCTGGCCAGACAGGGATGAGCCCAAAACCGTATTGAGCCGGATGTACCTTGGTGGTATTATCGTACCTATTTTGATTGGTACGTTTTTAACCATGATTACATTTGTAGTAGAAAGGTTCCTTACCATTTCTAAAGCCACAGGTACTGGTAATAATGCCGACTTTATTCGTAAAGTGCAATATAACCTGGCCAATAAAAATGTAGATGCTGCTATTGCAGAATGTGATAAACAAAAGGGTTCCGTTGGTAATGTAATGAAAGCCGGCCTTTATCGCTACCGGGATATGATCTCTAATAATGAACTCTCTACCGAACAAAAAGTATTGGCTATACAAAAAGAAGTAGAAGAAGCTACAGCACTTGAACTGCCCATGCTTGAAAAGAACCTGGTATTCCTTTCTACCATTGCCTCTATTGCAACCTTAGTAGGGCTGTTGGGAACGGTAATGGGAATGATACGTGCATTTGCTGCCCTGGGTGAAGATAGTGGCGGTGGCGCTGCAGCCAGCAAACTTTCTGTAGGTATTGCAGAAGCCTTATACAACACGGCGCTGGGTATTGGTACCTCAGCCGTAGCGATTGTATTCTATAATATATTTACTACTAGAATTGATGGTATTACGTATGGTATTGATGAATCAGGATTTACGCTGACGCAATCTTTTGCATCTCTTTACAAATAATATTTGTGAAGAATCAGTAGAAATGCATCTAAATAGTAAATACCAATAAATAATTTATCATGTCAAGACCTAAGCTACCCCGTAAGAGTACGACCGTAGATATGACGGCGATGTGTGATGTAGCCTTCTTGCTTTTGACTTTTTTCATTTTAGCAACAAAGCAAAAGCCACCGGAAGTGCTCACCATTACCCCGCCAAATTCAGTTTCGGCTGTGGCTGTTCCGGATAAATCAATCATCATCACCCTCACTAAAGATGGCAGAACTTTTTTAATGTTTGGTGAGGATACCAAAAAAGATGAAACACTGGAAAACCTGAACCTTACACAGGGATTGAACTTATCGCCATCTGAACTTACAAAATGGAAAAAGCAACTGTTTTATGGCTTGCCATTAAACCAGGTGAAATCCGGCCTAAGTATGGAGTTAAATCCTGCTAAAATGCCGGGTATCCCTACAGATACAGCTAAAAATGAATTGACAGACTGGCTCCGGAGCATTACCAATGTATATGCCGGGGGCGATCAAAGAAAGCTGGAAGAAACACTGCTGGTAAAAGGCGATAACGATGCCCTGTACCCCGGTTTCAAACAAATAAAACAAGCTTTTAAGAAAAACCAGTTATATAAATTCCGTATTGTTACCAATGGTGAACCCGTTCCGGTAGGATCAGAATTGTATAACAGTGCCAAAAAGAATTAAACATTATTCGCTTAACGATTAAAAAAAATTGAAATGGCAGAAATAGATACCTCGTCGGGCGGCGGTAAAAAAGGCCCGGGCGTAAAAAAATCGAAGAAGCTTTCTACCCGTGTGGATCTTACTCCCATGGTAGATCTGGGCTTTCTGCTGCTTACCTTCTTTGTGTTTACCACTACCATGAGCCAAAGCACGGCCATGAATATGAATGAACCCAAAGATGATGATACTTCGCAACAGATAAAAGTGAAAAATTCAGGCGCCATGACATTGTTATTGGGTAAAGGAAACCAAATATATTATTACTATGGCCAGCTTGATCCCAATACATTGAGCGAACAATTTAAAAGCACCAATTTTAAAAATATTCGCAAGTTGATTCTTGAAAAAAAGAAAGCAACACCTATTGATGACCTGATGTATATTATTAAATCAGATAAAGATTCAAAATTTGGAAATGCCATTAATATCCTGGATGAAATGAGTATTAATGCAATTCCACCAGGCCACTATGCCGAAGTAGATATTACAGAAACAGAAGCCAAGCTTATAAAAGATACAGAAGAATCAAACGGCATCAAATAGCTGTATGGAATTATTACATTTTTGAATCTAATTATTAAAAGATTACAATGGACGTAAATAAAATTTTAAGTGCCGATCTCCTGGATATCATATTTGATGGCAGGAATAAAAAATATGGAGCTTACGAATTGCGTAGGAGCTATAAAAAAACAATGATAAAAGCATTGTTAACTACCGGTGCCATTTTACTTCTCCTGTTTTTAGGATCAGTAATAGCCAATGCGGTAAATAAAAATAAAGGAGATGAAAAAATAAATGTGCTGGAAACTCAGATGGCAGAGGTGAAAACAGATGAACCACTACCACCACCGCCACCACCCCCTCCACCACCACCTACACCGCCACCACCACCACCGGTAAACCAGGTGAAGTTTACGCCTCCTAAAATTGTAAAAGATGAAGAGGTGAAACCAGATGAAAAGATTGAAGAAATTAAAGAAGATCAAAAAATAAGTACCGAAACGGTAAAGAGCGACAATACAAAGCAAGTTGTACAGGCTCCTGTAGAAGATAAAGGTACTCAGGTAGTGGAAGCGCCGGTGATTAAAGAAGATGAAAACAAAGTATTTAATAAGGTAGAAGTAGAAGCAAGCTTCCCCGGCGGAACTGGTGCATGGGCTAAATACTTACGGAATAATTTAAACGCCAATACCCCGGCAGATAACGGGGCACCTCCCGGCACCTACCAGGTAGTTATCCGCTTTATTGTAAGTAAAGATGGTAGTATCAGCGATGTGCAGGCAGAAACAAAACATGGGTACGGCATGGAAGATGAAGCCATGAAGATTATTCGTAAAGGCCCAAAGTGGACACCTGCCCTTCAAAATGGCCGTAATGTAAACGCCTATCGCAGGCAGCCCATTACCTTTATTGTAAGTGAAGAATAAAATTTTCAATGTATAAATGATAACCTCCCTTTGGGAGGTTTTTTTGTACCCGGTAAACCGGTAAAACAGAAACATGAATGGAGTTATCTTTGTTGTATGATGGAAAAAAAAATGACCTGGAACGATACCATTGTGGCCATTGCAACGGCTCCCGGGGCAGCCGCCATTGCTGTAATTCGTTTAAGTGGCAATGAGGCGATTAATATTGCAAATAATTTATTTACACACAAAGATTTAATGGTACAACCCAGCCACAGCCTGCATGTTGGGCTCCTGCAACACAAGAATACCATCATTGATGAAGTGGTAGTGAGCCTGTACAAAGGAAATAAAAGCTATACCGGCGAACCGGTAGTTGAGATCAGTTGCCATGGCAATGCCCGCATACAACAGGATATTGTACATGCCTGTATTGCACAGGGCGCCCGGCTGGCAAACCCCGGCGAATTTACTCAACGTGCCTTTCTGAATGGTAAATTAGACCTGGCACAGGCAGAAGCAGTAGCCGACCTGATTGCTTCTGATACTGAAGCAGCCAGGCAAACAGCATTGAATCAATTACGGGGTGGATTCTCAAAAGACCTAAAACAATTAAGAGAACAACTCATACATTTTGCGGCGCTCATAGCATTGGAACTTGATTTTGCAGAAGAAGATGTAGAGTTTGCAGACCGTACCCAATTTATAAAATTGATAAATGATTTAAAAAGAGAAACTACCTCATTATTAAATTCATTTGCGCTTGGCAATGTGATCAAGAATGGGGTACAGGTTGCTATTATTGGAAAACCCAATGCCGGTAAAAGTACATTGCTCAATGCATTGCTCAACGAAGAGCGGGCAATAGTGAGTGAAATCGCCGGTACCACCCGGGATACGATTGAAGAAGCCGTAAATATCCATGGCATCCTGTTTCGTTTTGTAGATACGGCAGGCATCCGGTCGCATACCAGCGATGTGATAGAACAGCTTGGTATTCAAAAGACATTCGAAAAATTAAAAGCGCCGGTATTATCATCTATTTAGCCGATGGCCAAACCGAAACGCCGGAACATTTACATATTGCATTACAAGATCTGCAAACCACAGCGAAAGTGTTGGTGGTGCTAAACAAAGCCGACCTCCTGGATGAACAGGGGTTACAATCATGGCAACAAGCAAAGGAACAAATACCCTATCCCTTTTTGTTGCTTTCATTAAAAGAGAAAAAGAATAACGCATCACCGCTTGACGAACTTTGCCGTTTTTTATACAACCAGGTAGCTACAGAAGAAATAAGGCCCGATGCCAGTATTGTAACCAATGCCCGCCACCAATTGGCATTGCAAAAAATGAATGAAAGCCTGTTGGTTATTGAAGCAGGTTTACAACAACAACTAAGTGGCGACCTGCTCACGCCCGATATACGCCGTTGCCTGTATTACCTGGGAGAAATAACCGGCGAAGTAGAAATAGATAAAGATATCCTGGGGACAATATTCAGTAAGTTCTGTATCGGAAAGTAATTACTCTACCATTCTTAATTATACGTCTGTTTTTCAATTACTTATGTGAATAAGTTTTGTTGTTATTTGTTGCCCGACCACCCTTTTTGATGTATATTTGTTGCCAGATTGTTGCCCAGTCTGTTAATTTGTTGCCCACGGCAACAAATGGAGAAATGATGCTACACACAGCTACATAGAGCAACAACCTGCTACTTTCAGCAACACAAGGCAACAGAAAATGAGTAGTAATATACGCTTAGAAAAAACTTGCAATCAGTGCGGTAATGCCTTTACCGCAAAAACTACTGTTACCCAATACTGCTCCAACGATTGTTCAAAGAGAGCCTATAAGCTGCGTAAACGATCCGCAAAAATTGATACAGCTATCCAGGTTGAAATACAAAAGACCCAACCACACCCAACTATTCCAGTAACACAAAAAGATTTCTTGAGCATTGATGATACTTGCCAACTATTGGGAGCCAGCCGGTGGACCATTTACCGGTTAATTGATAAAGGCCAGCTGTTAGCAAAAAAATTAGGAAACCGTACCATTATTTCACGAAAAGCAATTGATCAACTTTTTAATACTTCTGTCGTATGAATGTAGCACTTAGAGAACGCCAAAAGGGCAACAAGATCAGCCTTTACCTCGATTTATACGAGGATGGCAAACGCAAATATGAATACCTTAAAATGTATTTACATGCCAAGCCTGAAAATGGGAAGCTCACCAAAGAGCAAAGAGATCATAATGAAAAGACAAAGGCGTTAGCCGATGCAGTACGTTCCAAACGTTTACTGCAAATTAAGAATGAAGAATTTGGTTTCCGGGATACCGAAAAAACAAAAGGCAGTTTCCTTACCTACTTTGAAACCCTCACAGAGAAAAGAAGAAACAGCCAGGGCAATTGGGGTAATTGGGATAGCACGTTAAAACACCTGAAAACTTATTCAAAGTTCGATGTGACTTTCAAAGAGATTGATAAACGCTGGTTAGAAGGGTTTAAATATTATCTACAGCACCAGGCTGGTAAGGATAAAGAGAGACCTCTATCAAGAAATTCACAATCTTCTTATTTCAGTAAAGTAATAGCTGCTATCAAAGAAGCCATTAAAGATGGCATCTTTCAATTTAATCCGGCGGCACAGGTTGCAGGTATAAAACCCGATGATCCGGAAAGGGAGTTTCTAACGCTTGAAGAATTGCAAGCAGCTGCGGATATAGAATGCGAATTACCAATATTAAAAAAGGCTTTCATTTTCTCTTGCCTTACTGGCCTACGATGGTCCGATATAGAAAAATTGACCTGGGCAGAAGTGCAAAATTCAGCAGACAAATTTTATATTCGTTTTCGGCAGAAGAAAACAAAAGGTGCAGAGACCTTGCCTATATCAGAACAGGCCATTGGTTTATTAGGCAAACGAGGTAAGCCGGAAGAAAAAGTATTTACTCATTTGAAATACAGTGCCTGGAATAACCTGAAGCTAAGAGAGTGGGTAATGAAAGCAGGTATCACAAAGCACATTACTTTTCATTGTGCAAGGCATACATATGCCACGCTGCAATTAGATTTAGGAACCGATATTTATACAGTGTCCAAGATGTTAGGTCACCGCCATCTAAAAACAACAGAAGTATATGGTAAAGTGATGGATAAAAGAAAACAGGAAGCTGCAAATAGAATACAAATAAAACTATGAGTAACGACTTAGAATTGTTTCACAACATATTGTTGATTGATCGTCCCTGGTTGAGTGCAACTACCGACCAGAAGTATCAGCAATTATTACAAATGGTGTCTAAGGAAAATTATGCACAGCAGCCATTCCACGAATTATCATTTCCAAAAGCATTAACTCCCAAACGTAAATATTTCTTTGCCCTGATTGATAATGAAGCCAGGCGTTACATCAATACTATACACAGTTTGATGAAAGATGCTTCCAATGAAAACGAAAAGAAATATTGGATACACAACACACTCACAAAAAAATTAAAGGACAAGTTTACAGAAACAGAAAAGGCTATAACAGCAAACCAATTTTTCTTTTCAGTAATTAATGATAGACAACAAACATCAAAGCACAAAGATGATGCTTATGTCATCCAGCTTTTAAAGTTTGAGCTGATAAGAATTTATGTAGAAATACAAAATAGCTTTTTAGCTTATCTGAAAGAAGATCCGTTAACGGAGGCTGATATTCTGTCAACATACTTTCAAAGTGAAGAAGCCCCCGAGAAATCTTTTATTATTTCTGCACCAGATTACAAATTGCCCAAAGGTTCCCAACCTATCGAAATAAAAGAAGAAGTAAAATTCCAACCAATCAAAGCAGACATAAGAACAGTGCCAAAGGGAATATTAAAATACACTGACATTATTTCTAACCCGGATAAGTTTGCAGCGTTTGAAACGGAATTGTTTTATCAAGGATTAATTAATCAGCAATACGAGTTTGCAAAGAAACGTGGACAGGTAACCGAGATGGCAGCAGCCTACCATGTGATCAGTAAAAAGAAATACTTCAATCAATTTTATTTCCCGGGCCGTAAGAAGGTAACAGAACTTCACATCCGCAAGTTTTTAAACCTTCGCTATAAGGCCAGTATTGATAAAGAGTTCCGCAACTTCAATGACAAAGAAGTTTTAGAAGAATACCTTCCTTCAAAGCCCTGGCTTACCCTTATTATCCCGTCCTAAATTGCTGGTATTTTCACCAGTTTCTACCAAAACAAAATACCAATAAAATTCTTCAATACTTGCTGGTATTGCATTTCAGCCATTTGCAAAATACCAAAATACCACTTCCAGCCCATTCGTAACAACTTGCATTCAGCTTCGATAATCGGAGTTGACTTTAGCGCTAAAGTCCATTTAATAACTTTTTAAATCGTTTAACAATGGACGAAATTTTATTACGTCTCGAAAAAATCGAGCGGCTTTTAACAAGCCAGACAATGTTGCAAAAAGAAGTGCTCAACTTCAATGAAGCTGCTGAGTACCTCGAATTGTCACTATCTCATTTGTACCGGTTAACCAGTACAAAACAGATCCCTCATTTCTGCCCACAGGGTAAGAAACTCTATTTCAACCGGCAGGAGCTGGATGCCTGGTTACAACGGAACCGCCAGACTACAACAGAGGAAATAGAAAAGATGGCAACTGATTACATCATCAAAAAAGGGAGGGTGTAACATGGCACAGATAATCTTTTCCGAAGAGGCATATCAGGAAATATTGCAACGGCTTACCAAAATGGAAGCCATGCTAAAAGTAAAGCAATGTGATCCTCATTATGTGTTTGTAGACAACCAGGAGTTTTTGCAAATCATGAATATCAGTAAACGGTCCGCCCAAACATGGCGAGACCAAAAACTGATCGCCTTTTCACAGGTAGGTAATAAAATCTATTACCGCATGGGCGACATTATGAAACTCCTGGACAAGAATAGAACCGAAGCAAAGAAGTAGTGCTTCAATTCAGTAATATTTAAACGTTAGTAAAATGGCATCAGCTACTATATTCAAAGGGTTCAACAATCCTATCGAAAATAAATCCCTCATCATTCTTACCAAAGAAATACAAGAGGGTAAATACAAAGACGAGGTGAGGAAAGTTACAGAACTGACAACGCAGGGTAACAAAGAAGAAGCAGACAGGCTAAAGAAAATGCTTCCGGCATTCACTCCTTCAGGCACTTTTCAGGGTGGTAGAAAGATGGAATACCTGGAGCAATACAGCCAGTTTATCATTCTCGATCTGGATAAACTTTCACAAGATGATTTGCAGGCGGCTTTCCAAAAAGCCGCTGCAATTCCTTTTACCTTTTGCTGCTTCCGCAGCCCAAGTGGTAACGGCTTTAAAATACTGGTAGAAGTTACCAGCACACAGGAACATCATTTACAGGCTTACAATCAGGTTGCTGATTATTATGAACAGCAATTAGGCTTACCGATTGACCGCTCTGGTAAAGACATCACAAGGCTTTGCTTTGTTTCTTATGACCCTGACACCTACCGAAATATCAGCAATGAAAAATTTCGGGTAGTTATTGAAGGTTTACAACAAGAAGAAATAAAGCAACACAGGCAGGAAGTCAAAACCCAGCCAGTAACCGAGGAGCCTAATCAATACGCATTAGCCTTCGACATGCAAATTCAATTCACCAATCAAAAAGCACAGTATGGACCAAGCAATCGTAATAATTACATTTATCTGCTGGCATCTAACTGCAACCGTGCCGGCATTCCCGAACAAGACACTTTGCAATTATGCAATCAAAACTTTGATCTTGATGCTAAAGAAATTAAAGCATCAGTAAGCAGTGCCTATCATCACCATGCCGGTGAATTTGCGAAGTTTGCAAACCTTGCAATCCTGCAAACAGAAAAAGAAGGCGATACCGAAGACTACTTAAAAAACACACCTTCCATTCCGGAACAGCTATACAGCCAAATGCCGGAAATCTTACGGGTAGGTGCATTGGCTTTTACCGATGCACGGGAGAGAGATGTTTTTCTTACCGGAGCCCTGGGCATCCTGAGCGGATGCCTCCCCAATGTAAAAGGTGTGTATGCACAGCAAGAAGTTTTCCCAAACCTCTTCACTTTTGCCATTGCTCCAGCCGCAAGTGGCAAAGGAGCATTGAAATTTGCAAAGCAATTAGCAGACGAATATCATACGCAGGTCTTAACCGCCAGTAAAGAAGCCGATGCACAATTTCAACAGGAAGAAAATGCCTATAAACAATTATTGAAAACCTGTAAAAAAGGTGAAACTGTCAATCAGGAGCCACCGGTAAAACCTTCTTTCAAAGTGGTGTACATCCCTGCCAATACCAGCTATGCCAAAATCCTTTGGCACATGGAGCAGAACCAGGGCACAGGTATTATCTGCGAAACTGAAGCCGATACTTTAGGCAATGTATTTAAACAAGAGTGGGGTTCATACTCAGACATGCTGCGTAAGTCATTCCATCACGAACGGCTGTCCAGCTCCCGTAAAACAAACAATGAGTTTACAGAAGTAAATAATCCCAGCCTGTCAATTGCATTGTCAGGCACTCCAAGCCAGGTCACTGGCCTTATTGCTTCTGCTGAAGACGGGTTATTCAGCCGTTTTCTTTTCTATGCTTTTAAAGTAGAACAGCTTTGGAAAGATGTATCGCCTTATGTTTCCGAGATCAATCTCACAGAGCATTTCAAACAGCTTTCTTACAAAGTGTACAACATGGTGAAGTTTTTACAAATGGGCGATACCATCATTACTCTTTCCAAAGAACAGTGGGAGCAGCTAAACACCCAATGTTCTATCTGGCTCCAGGACATTACAACCTTTACTGGTGAAGATGCAGCAAGCATAGTAAAACGCCTGGGATTGGTCCTTTACCGGATTGCCATGCTATTAACTACACTTCGCAAATACGAGAACGGCGAAGCCTCAGAAACGGTCGAATGTTCAGATGTAGATTTCAATACAGCGTTCCGACTGGTGGAGATTTATCTCCAGCATAGTATCCTGATGTTTAATAACCTTCCCCGGCACCAGGAAAACAATAACTTCCAGAGCGGCAACAATAAACGGAAGTTTTTTGAGGCACTGCCCCAAACCTTTACCCGTGCCGAGGCGGTAAAATTGGGGTCAGGTTTCAGCCTTTCAGCCCGTACAGTTGATGAAATACTTAGGAATGCCCTTCCTGCTCTTTTAAACAAGCCAAAGGCTGGCCTTTACCAGAAACTCTGATTTTTCATAGGAAAACGCTGATTAAGCCATATCTATATTTCGGCAGCAAATGGCCTTTGCTGCCATTTTATAGCCACTTCTTTGCAGACTTTGCAGACTTTGCAAGTTTGTTAATAATAGTTGGTTTGTTTTTAATTGTTTTTGCCTGCTTTTTCTTAAATTGTCCAAAATCTGGCAAGTCATAAAACAAATAGTCATGCATTTTGGTGAACACATAAGAGAATTGCGGGAAAACAAAGGCCTGTTGCAACGACAATTAGCCGCTTCGTTGGAAATGGATACTCCTATGTTTAGTAAAATTGAACGGGGAGAACGTAAAGCAAAAAGGGAACAGGTAATTGTTCTATCGAAGCTATTAAATGAAAAAGAGGATACCCTCTTAGCATTGTGGTTAGCAGACAAAGTGTATGACTTAATCAAGAATGAGAAAGTAGCGGCTATGGCTTTAAAGGTTGTAACAAACGATTTAAAAATTAAAGAATAGTGGCCACTAACAAACATGCTATAATTCGATACCAGGCTCTGGACCGGTGTTTTAGAAACACCGGCAGGAAATATTATGTGGAAGATCTTATCAATGCCTGTAATAAAGCTATTTATGAATTTAGCGGCACAGATATAGGAATTAGCAGAAGGCAGATTTTTGAAGATATAAAATTCATGGAGAGCAGCCAAGGTTGGAATGCTCCTTTAGATCATTGCCGGGATGGACACAAAGTTTATTATAAATATATTGACACATCCTTTTCAATAAATAACCAGCCGTTGAATGAGACAGAGGAAAACCAATTGAAGGAAGCATTGATGACAATTTCAAGGTTTAAGGGTATGCCACAATTTGGGTGGATTGATGAAATATTTGCCCGGTTAGATGCCGGTTTAGGGTTATCAAAAACAGAAAAGAAAATTATAGAATTTGATCAAAACGATTATTTAAAAGGCTTGGAATTTATTACACCGTTATATAATGCTATTCTTTATTCAAAAACTGTTTTGATCAGGTATAAAAGTTTTCGGCAGGTTGAAGAACAATCTTTTATCCTATACCCATATTTTCTAAAACAGTATAACAACAGGTGGTATGTTTTCGGAAAAAATGCTGAGAGCAAGTTTATTGTCAACCTTGCATTGGATAGAATTTTGGAAATAAGTGATCACAAAAAAAAGTACGAAAACAACAAAGAAATTGACTTTGAAGAATACTTTGATGATATAATCGGGGTTACTGTGGCAAATCAAGGGAAAGTAGAAAGAATAGAACTTAAAGTAAGTAATGCCTTGTTCCCCTACATCCAAACGAAGCCAATACATGGCTCTCAAAAAGTCAAAGCCAAAGAAGAAGATTATACGGTGGTAACACTGGATTTAATTCCAAACTATGAGTTGGAAAGCTTAATTCTATCATATGGCGAAGGAATGGAATTAGTTAAACCGGCTGCTCTTCGCCGTAAATTAAATGCAAGGGTAGCTAAAATGTATATTAATTATAAAAACTAATGCAGTTAAGCTGCACTAAATCATTCAATCTTTAAAAGATGAAAACAATAGGGTTCAAAAATTTTAGACGCTTTGAAGACTTTCCGCCAATTGAGTTCAATGGAATAACTTTCTTAGTTGGTAGAAACAATTCCGGCAAATCAACATTGGTAAAATCGTTACTCCTTATCCAGGACTTTTTTAAATCTGGTAATATAGCCAGATTATCTTTTGGTCACAAAGTATTGGAGGATGCAAACATTGTTACCTATGGAAGGGCTAAAAATAAAAAGGCCAAAGAAAATTTCATTGAGTTTTACTATCGGCTGGAAAATTATAATATCACGATTAATATTTCAGGTGATAATGATGATACTTATGCAAGTGTTTATTTAATAAAGATAGTAGATGAAGAAAATAATTTTGAATTCCTTTTTGAGCCTCAGATAAATACTATAACTATTTCCAAATTATTGAGTGATTCAGATGGTGCAGAGGGTAAGAAGTCTTCCGATTTATCTATCCTGGAGCAGGAGATTAAAAAATTGAAAGAATCAATTGAACAAAGCACACTTAAAAAATCGAGCAAAGAATATATTGAGCTGGTTGATAGTTTGAACGCTTTGCAAAAGAAAAGAAATCAATATGTACATGGTATTCAACCCGAAGACGAAAATAATTTAGTTGGAGAAGAACCAGCCGAGTATAATACTGAAAAGGCTGAGGAGGAGCAAGTATTGAGCTATAAAGTTTCTACCGCTTACTCTGAAGGCAGCAGTTTACAGGAGATTGTTGATTTTATTATTAGCGAAACAATCTTTCTACATGGAGAAGACTATAGAAAAACTCAAATTGGTGAAGAGCCTTCAGCAGAATTTAAAAACTATCAGGGCATCAAGCAGGATCAAGGCCAGATAGAGGATTCCTTTAAAGGTTTTCATGAATTATTATTTAATTCTTATTTGGTTTACTTAGGAGCAAATCCTGCAAAACAATCAGCGCTGTTTGCCATAAGGGATAGAAACAATGCGTTAGCTCAATCAATTCATGAATTTTTTCAATTGAAGATTGAAAAAGGCACATCAACTTATTTGTTTGTTGAAAAATGGATGAAGGAATTTGAAGTGGGTGATACATTTGAAAGTAAAATACATGCCGGAGAAGCATACGAAGTAAATATATTCTCTCACAACACATCAATCCCTCTGGCTGACAAGGGTATGGGTTCTATCCAGGCTATGTTGCTTATCCTTCGCTTAGCAACTGTTATACACAAAAATGGAATTGTTAAAGGTAGTAATACGAAATCAAAATCTGGCTCCAGGCACTATACCATTATTATTGAAGAACCTGAACTCAATTTACATCCAAGGCTTCAAAGCAAGCTCACTGATCTTTTTCTCGAAATGAAGGAGGATTATGGTTTGAGCTTTATTATAGAAACTCATTCAGAATACGTAATAAGAAGGTCGCAGATTTTCGTTAAGAATAATGAGTATGAAGTAGGTCCAAATGAAAACCCGTTTTATGTCTATTATTTTCCAAAAGATACCGGGCCATATAAAATGGGTTATGAAGTGAATGGAAGATTTAAAGTGAATTTTGGCGAAGGCTTTTTTGATGAAGCAACAAATAGTACAATGGCTCTACTCAAATCTAAACCGCAAAACTAAAATGAGTGATTTTATAATATACGCAGAAAAGAAGGCTTTTGATGAAATTACATTCAATGGCAATTATCCTAATCTGCATAGCATTTTTACCAATCATTCTACTGTCTTTTTAAATTTATCAGCACAGGAATTGCAGGATAATATCAATTCCGAAGGCGAAATATTCTACTATTTACATGCTTATGCTGCGGCGAAAGTACCGGAAGCTCATCCCGACCAATTTGAAAATGTTTATGATGATGGTGTTAATTTAGTTTCTACTCCACGAAGTATCTATTTTTTAGATATTACAAAGGCTGAAGCAGATCAGTTGCAAAATTCGTTTGGCGTAATTGTACAGAGTTGTGATCATATAGACGATAACGTTTTAAGTTCCTCATTTTTTAGAGAATTAGCGAAGGATGAAACAATTGAAAACGGGCCTCTACTTGGTTGGAAGTATTTACTAAATTTTGACATACCCCCCTCTAATGCACTGATTATTTCTGACAGCTTCTTGTTTAGTGATACTGAAAATGTCGGCGGTAATCCAATATCTGTAGGCAAGGAAAATATTAAATGGTTACTGGATAAAATACTACCAGATTCTTTAAATGTTGTGTATCACGTTACCTTAATTTCAGAGGATTATAATCGGGCAGAAGCCTGGAGGGCTCAGATAGCGGGCAGCATGAATACAGAAATTAATAATCTTCGCCCTTATGATATAAATGTAGAGGTTGTTTTTATGGGATCAGAACATTTTCATAAAAGACGCTTAATTATGAACTATATCAATGCTTCCTGTGATAAGGGCTTTTCTGTATTTCGTGTAAGGGATGGTAAAACAGTAAAAGGCGTTAATGACATCAGGTTTAATCGCATATTTAGTGCAAATCAAAACCATTTAGGTGATACAGAATACAACGCCTCCACAAAGGCATTGAGGGTTATAAAAAGAGAATGCAACGGTTTAGCTGCCCATATAGTATCAGGTGCAGCTGTATATCGGGGAGCAATACTTGGGGGCTCCAATGCCGATAAGACTTTAAAAAACCGCCTTGTAAATGACGTTTAAAAAATAATTTTAACAGTGCAGTTCTGCTGCACAGTTATGTTTTCTATTTGCATTAACAAACAAAAACAACAACAGAATAAAATGAGTAATAATAAACCAGATGTGAAGTTCATTTTTGAGATAACCGACAAAGTGCTATGGAACACTTTTCGGAAAAATGAAATTGGCGATGTGCTGTTGCCGTTTGTTGTAATTCGCCGCCTCGATTGTATCCTGGAACCAGTGAATGCAAAAGTTCGTGCTGCTTACGAAAACTTTAAAGATAAGGTTGGGGAAGACAAACTCGAGCCTATTCTCAGAAAAGCCACTATTCATCCTTCACTTCCTAAGGGTGTTCAATTTTACAATACATCCAGGCATACGTTAGAAAGCTTGAAAGAAAATCCCAAGACGGTAGAAATGGATTTCAACAATTACCTGAATGGTTTTAATGCCGAAGTAAAGGATATTATCGACAACTTCCAGTTTGATAAGGTGGTGGCCCGGTTAGTAAAAAACAAGCTGCTTTACCAGATGATTGATGCTATATGCAAAGTTCCCCTTCACTTGAACAAAGTTGACAACCACAATATGGGTTACATCTTTGAGGAACTGATTCGTATTTCTAACGAACAAAGTAATGAAACAGCGGGTGAGCATTTTACACCGAGAGATGTTATTGAGTTGATGATAAAAATTGTATTCAGCACTGAAAAAGAAGAGTTAACTAAGCCTGGTATCATTCGTACAATTTACGACCCGGCTTTAGGCACTGGAGGTATGATAAATCTTGCCAAGAACTATATTATTGATGAATTGTGCAAGGATGAAAAAAACAAGCCCGTAATCAGAACCTACGGTCAGGAAATTAATGAACAGAGCTATGCAATTGCTAAATCAGAAGCATTGATAACCGGTGAGAATGCCGATAATATCCGTCACGGAAACTCATTTACAGAAGACCGTTTTCCTGATAAAAACTTTCATTACATGTTTGCCAATCCTCCGTATGGGGTTACCTGGGTTAAGGACGCAAAGTTTATTCAAAACGAAAGTGCAAACCCGGCCGGGAGATTCTATGCGGGTTTGCCTGGCACAAGTGATGGCCAGTTACTGTTCCTTCAGCACATGATTAGTAAAATGGAAAATGAAGGCAGCAAGATTGCGGTTGTTACAAATGGCGCTCCTTTGTTTACAGGCAATGCTGGCGGCGGTGAAAGTGATATTCGTAAATGGATCATCAGCAACGACTGGCTGGAGTGTATCATTGCCTTACCTAGAGACCTCTTTTACAATACAGGCATCAATACCTTTATTTGGTTTTTGAATAACAAAAAACCAAAGCACCGCAAAGGCAAAGTACAATTGATTAATGCTAATGTGCCGGAAGATAAGGATAATGGAATAGATGGTTTTTGTCACGGTGAAAAACGAAGCCTCGGTAACAAACGCAATAAGATTGAATCGTCTCATATTGAAAAATTAGTTGAAATCTTTACCAACTTTACCGAAGGGCCCTATTCCAAAATTTACAGTAATAATGATTTTGGTTACTACCAAATAACGGTTGAGCAGCCGGAGTATGATGAAAACGGAAATATTGTAAAGGATAAAAAGGGGAATGTTAAACCAGACACAAAAAAAAGAGATAAAGAAAATGTTCCCCTAGTTGAAGATATAGAAGTCTATTTCCAAAACGAAGTATTACCCCATGTGCCTGATGCCTGGATTGATTTTGAAAAAACCCGAATAGGGTATGAAATAAACTTTGCCAAGTTTTTTTATGAGTACAAAGGCTTGAGGTCTTCTACTGAAATCAAATCAGAAATTGAGGTTCTTGAATTTGGGTCCGATGATAATAAAGGAATTACTGAACTTTTAAAGGAATTGTTGGGATAATGAAACAATACGAAAAATATATTGAAACAAGCCTTGCTGGAATTAATGAAGTTCCTCACCATTGGAAGCCTATTAAATTGAAATTTATTGGCAATCTGTACAGTGGGTTATCGGGTAAATCTGGGGATGATTTTTATAATCCAGAAAATCCTCTGAGTAGACCCTATATCAGTTTCAAAAACATTGCAGGAAATTCGAAGATTAATCCGGCACAGTTAGATTATGTCGTTATAAATCCAGATGATATTCAGAATAAGGTGAAGAAAGGTGACTTATTCTTTTTAATGAGCTCCGAAAACTTTGAAGACATAGGAAAGACAGCGGTTTTAGAAACTGAATTGGAAAATACATACCTAAATAGTTTTTGTAGGGGATTTAGAATAAGTGATAAAAATTTCGACCCTTCTTTTTTAAATTATTTATTATCAAGTGACCTGTATCGTCAGTTGATGTCTATTGAAGCGAAAGGATTTACTAGAATCAATATACAAGTTGGTAAAATTCAGAATTTTTTGATATATGCACCTTTTTCCATCAAAGAGCAAAGGCGAATTGCAGAATACCTTGATCATCAAACAAGTATTATTAACGAGCTAATAAAGCAGAAAGTAAAATTAATCCAATTATTAAAAGAGAAATGGCAGTCAATAATTAATGAGGTTGTAATAAAAGGTCTAAACCCTAGATCTAAAATGAAAGATAGTGGGATTTCATGGTTGGGTGAGATGCCAGAGAATTGGAGTATAACAAAGCTGAAGTACATTATTGATGAATTAGAATCTGGTGTTAGTGTTAACTCAGAAAGTATCCCGATTGAAATAGATTCATCAGAAAAAGCAGTTTTAAAAACAAGCTGTGTCTTTGATTATTCCTTTAAGCCAGAAGAAAATAAAAAAGTAGTGGAAGAGGAGATTGATAGGGTGAAATGCCCAGTTAGGTCAAATACGATAATTATCAGTAGAATGAATACTCCAGATTTGGTTGGCGCTTCTGGATATGTTGAAAAGGACTATCCGAATTTATTTTTACCTGATCGTCTTTGGCAAACAGTCATAAATGAAAGTGTTGAAGTGGATGTTGAGTTTATTAGCTATATCTTAAAGTCTGATATTTATAGAGGTGTATTTAGTACAATAGCTACAGGCTCGAGTCCAAGCATGAAGAATATTACTCAAAGTTCTTTTTTGGATTTGCCAATACCCTTTCCTGAAATTGGGGAACAAAAATCAATTAAAGAATATCTAAAGCTATTTGATAATAGAATAATTAATGCTATTAAAATTCTTGAATCTTCTGTCGATAAGTTAAAAGAATATCACCAATCTATAATAACTGAAGCCGTAACAGGCAAGATTGATGTTAGAGAATGGCAATCTCATAAACAACAAGTAGCATAATGGAAATAATTCTATACATAGCAGTCGGTGTCATCATTGGTGGAATCGTTGGATGGTTATTTGCAAAAGCAAAAACCACATCAGCCATTCAAGCTGAGAAAGATGCGGCACAACAAAAATACAGTGAATTAGAAAAAGACTTTGTTGGTTACAAGGCAACGGCTACTTCACAACTGCAAACAGCAAATGAAAATCTGGATGCAAAGCTAAAAGACATTGCTGAATTGAAGCAGTCAATTCAGGCTGATGCTTTAGAGCTTTCTTCTTTAAACAACCAGGTATCTACAGCCAATGCAGATTTACGGGCAGCCAATCAAACCATAGTTGATAAGAACGCAGCTTTAGAAGCTGCAAAAGAAGAATTGAAGGTTATAAAAAATGACTATGCTATAAGCAGCCAACAGTTAGCTACTGCTAAGGCAAATAATGAAGCGTTAACTGAAAAACTGCAAATCCAAAAAGATGAAATGGAAGCTATGGGTAAAAAATTCAATACTGAATTTGAAAACATTGCCAACAAAATATTGGACACTAAATCGGAGAAATTCACGGAGCTTAATAAAACAAACCTTACAAGCATATTAGAGCCATTGGGTAAAAACATTACCGAGTTTAAAACTAAGGTAGAAGAAGTGTACGATAAGGAATCTAAAGAAAGGTTTTCATTAGGCGAAAAAGTTAAGGAACTGGCTCAGCTTAATAAGGTAATAAGTGAAGAAGCTCACAATCTCACCAGGGCATTAAAAAGTGAATCTAAAACGCAGGGTGGTTGGGGCGAAATGATTTTAGAGAATATTTTAGAAAGGTCTGGCCTTGTAAAAGACAGGGAGTATTTTATGGAACATCAGTTATTGGATGAAAATGGCATTCCAATGAAATCTGATTCTGAAGATAAAAAAATGAGACCGGATGCAGTAATCAAATATCCCGATAACAGGAATGTAATCATTGATTCAAAAGTGTCATTAAATGCCTTTACCAGGTGCATTGCAGCAATGGATGAAGAATCCAGGGTGAGTGAATTGTCGGAACACATCTCATGCATTAAAAAACATATTATTTCTCTGAGTGCAAAAGGGTATGATGATTACAATAAGAGTTTGGATTTTGTAATGATGTTTATCCCAAGCGAACCTGCATACATAGCAGCTTTGCAAGGCGATCCTGACTTATGGAACTTTGCTTATGATAGGAGGATATTATTACTAAGTCCAACCAATCTGATTACTTCTTTGAAGCTGATTGTTGACCTCTGGAAAAGAGAATATCAAAATCAGAACGCATTAGAAATAGCAGAAAGAGGTGCTAAACTATACGACAAGTTTGTGGGTTTTGTATCCAATCTGGAAGGAGTTGGTGATCATCTTGAAAAGGCACAAGGAAAATATACGGAAGCCTATAAGCAATTAAGTACAGGTAGCGATAATTTGGTAACCCAGGCTACTAAACTCAAGAATTTGGGTTTAAAAACAAAAAAGGATCTTCCGAATGAAATTGTAAATGCAGCTATAATAAATGAATTGAACGGTTAAACAATTAAAGCAATGGCACGTAACACCAATATAGACGAACAACTTTTTCCTGTGTGGCAACAGCCGGTTTATCTGGAGAAACAACCCAAACCGATTCCGGGCTTTAAGGCTATTGCAGGTAATCCAAATGGTAGTTTGCAAACCGTTTTCTCAATTGTTTCAGATAATTACCAGCTCGTTTCCAATAAGGAAGCTCTTGAAATGGGCAAGCAAATACATGCTAAACTTTTTCCTAATGCTCAGGAAAATAGCTTTGAGATATTTAATGTAATAGCGCCGGCCTCTAAATCATTTTGCCATATTGATATTATTGATAAAAACTATACCCTTAATATTTGGCAGCAGGAAGTTTATGTTCCTTTTGTGCGTATTCATAACAGTTACAATCGTAGTCGTTCATTACAATTCGATATTGGTTTTTGCAGAAAACTGTGTGATAACGGGATGATCTTCGAGCAACAGGCGGTAAAGCTGAAGTTTGCTCATACAAAGCAATCAATTAGCCTGGAAGGATTGGATAAAATAAATGTTGAACATCTGAAAAAATTGGAACAGGATTTCATTTCAAAAACATCAAAGAGTACAAAAATTCAATTGCCTAAGAAGTACTTTGTACCCCTTGCAGCCAAAACGTTAAACAGAACATTTAATATTCATGAGAAAGATTCGGTTAAAAAAAAGATAGTTGCAGAGAAGATAGAATTATTTACAAATTCCATTGACCAGTATTCAGATCGTTACATCAATAAAGATCAAATGGGTGAAACGGCCTATGCTTTCTATAACGTAATTACGGACTTTGCAAGCAATAACGATAAGTTGCAAGCCAGTGCAAAGAATGGTTTGCAAACCAAATGTGGTATGTGGATTAACCAGGTGGGTGAATTGGTAGAAAAGCAAGGATTCAAATGGGAAGAAGAAATCAAAGACTTTGAATATTTACTAAAAAATTAGCAACAACAGCAATCAGGATAAAGCAGACAATTATTATGGCCACCGGTACTAAAGAAATACATTTTGAGGAGCATATCGTAAACTATCTTACGGGTAAAGTAAGGGCATCCGTTCACGAAAATATGTTAGAAGAACCTGTTGCAGTTTACCTTACCAAAGGAAAGCAAACGGTGCTTCAGGAATATAGCTTAGGAGATGCTGCTGCTTATGACAAAGATCTTTGTATGCTTCCTGCTGATTTATTGGCATTTATTAAAGAAAGCCAGCCGGAGGAATATAAAAGATTATATGACCAATTAGGTGCAGCTACTGATGATAAAATAATTTATTATGCTTCCAGAAAATTAAATAGTTCATCACATAAAACACTGGATTATTTCCGTAGCAAGTTTGTTATAAATGGAGTCTATTTTCAATCGGTAATATTTAAGCCTACTCACAGCAGAACACCGGAGCATTTGATTGCATACCAAAAAAATAAGCTTACAGTAGTAAGGCAATTGAAGTACTCCAAGAAGAATGAAAAATCAGTTGACCTTGCTATATTCATAAATGGCATTCCGGTAATTACCATTGAATTGAAAAATGCTTTAACTGGGCAATACCTTCACAATGCTATCAAACAATATATTGAAGACAGGGACCCTAAAGAACCATTGTTTGAATTTAAAAGATGCCTTGTACATTTCGCTGTCAGTACAGAAAAGGTGAGTATGTGTACAGAGTTAAAAGGCAAGGGTACTTTCTTTCTACCGTTTAATAAGGCATTGGTAAATGAAGATGTGAATGGGTACGCTACTTCTTATTTATGGGAAGATGTTTTGAGTAAAGACAGTTTGCTTGATTTAGTGCAGAATTATATCAATATACAGATTGATAAGGAAAAGTATTATGATGTAGAAACCAGAATGCTTAAAGAGAAATCTTCTGTGAGGATGATCTTTCCTCGTTTTCATCAAAGAAGAGCAGTGCAGAGTATATTAAGGGCGTTACTATCTGACGGTGTTGGAGAAAAATACCTTATTCAACATTCAGCAGGCTCAGGCAAATCAAATACAATTGCCTGGTTAGCTCACCAACTGTCCGGCTTTCATCAACACCCTGACGATGGGAAATCTTTATTCAATAGTATTATTGTCGTTACAGACAGGAGAGTATTAAACAAGCAAATACAGGATAGCATCCGGCAATTTCAGCAGGTCCCCGGTTCAGTAGTATATATTGACGAAAGCCAGCCAAGTTCAGAATTAGCCAGAGCCATAGAAAACTGTACACCAATCATTGTAACTACATTACAAAGGTTTCCGATTATATCATCATCAGTAGCTAATAACGCAGATAAAACCTATGCGGTAATTATTGACGAAGCACATAGTTCACAGGCTGGTGAAAGTGCAAGACATTTAAGAAAAGCACTTGCATTAGAAGAGGCCCAGGAAGCAGAAGAACAACTGGATGAAGAGAATCAGGTGAAAACCCTTGAAGATATTATTGCAGATGAAATAAGGCGAAAAGGCGATCAGAAAAACATTTCTTTTTTCGCATTCACGGCCACACCAAAGCCCAGAACCTTAGAACTATTTGGCACTAATAGAAATGGAGTTAAGGAAGCATTTGATCTATACACAATGGAACAGGCAATCAAAGAAGGTTTCATCCTTGATGTGCTGAAAAACTACATGAGCTGGAAGCGATATTATAAGCTCGTTAAGCGTTCTGATATAGTTGATAAAGAATACGAAAAGAAAAAAACTGTTCGGGTATTATCTTCTTATGTTGACTTGCAGGATCATGCCATTGAGAAGAAGGCTCGGATAATGATTGAACATTTTGTGGCTCAAACACAAAATGAAATACAGGGAAAGGCAAGGGCGATGCTTGTAACACGGTCACGTCTTCATGCTGTTCGGTTTAAACGAAAGTTTGATGACGTTATGAGGGAAATGAAATTACCCTATTCTGCTTTGGTGGCATTTAGCGGCACTGTGTCCGATGCAGAAACGGGTGAGGATTATACAAAAGAGAAAATGAATAACCTCCAGGGACGTATTGATGTCCCAGATGCATTCAAACTCCCTCAGCACCGGATTTTGATTGTAGCCAATATGTATCAAACTGGTTTTGACGAACCATTATTGCATACCATGTTTGTAGATAAAAAATTAGGTGGTACAAATACAGTGCAGACGTTGAGCAGGTTGAATAGAACTACAAAGGGCAAGGACACGACTATGGTCTTGGATTTTGTCAACGAACCGGAACAGGTGCAGGAAGATTTTCAGGCTTATTATGGAAGCAATTACATGGAAGAAAATGACCAGACAGATCCTAATAGCATTTATGATGTTTTGACAAAAGTTAATTCATTCGACTTGATTTTTAAAAATGATCTGGAAGCGTATGCAAAATATTTCTTTAATAAAGGCGATCATAAAGAAAAATTACAACCCATATTAAATGCGATAGTAGCACGATTTGAAGAGACTTTGGATTTAGATCAGAAAGTAGCATTTAAAGCTGATGGAAAGACTTATGTACGATTGTATCGCTTCTTATCACAGATTATTACGTTTACGGATGTAGAATTGGAGAAATACTATGTACTGCTTTCCGACCTGTTGAAGAAATTACCGGCAAGCCCCAATGCTTTGCCAATAGAAGTTTTGCAAGAAATCGATCTGGAAAGCTATAAGCTTCAACATCAATTTACAACTGACCTGCAACTGCAGCCAGGTAATAATGCAATGCAAGGCATGTCACCGGAAGGTGCTGGTAAACAAGAGCAGGATGAATATGAGTGGCTAACTAAAATTATTAAAGTTTTGAATGATACATATGGGTTGGAGTTAAAAGAAGAAGACAAGGTTGAATTTGAACGGATGAAAAAAAATATATACTCCAATGATGAATTAATGGCTTTTTTCAACAAGAACAATTCAAAGGACAATATAAAGGATAAGTTCAATGAGGAAATCGATAATGAGTTATTGAACTTCATTAATACAAAACTGGAGTTTTATAATAAGTTAACGGAAGATAAAGTTAACCACATGTTTAAATCACTTTGGTTTAATGATCTCTACGATCAAAAAGTAAGGAAAATAAAAAAGGAAAAGCCAAGCGAAGAAGTTGAAAAGTTAGAACTATTACCTCAATTGAAGGAGCGTTTTCCTGAATGGTTAAACCCGGCCATTACGTCTTTGAAAATATGTAAAAATGCCTTTGTTGTCTTTATAGAAATGAGCTTATCGTCTTCGCCGGATAAGCCAATTAAAACTGATCTGGATTTTATTGGTAATGATGAAGATAATTATGAGAGTTTGCTGTTTGAACCGACCAATGATATAGTAGATAACGCTAAAAAATTCCTTGAGTTAGACCCTTACTCTTTCTATATGTGTATCGATGATATATTCACCAAAGAGGCGGAGGAGGAAATAAAAAAGCAAGCAAACACTTAAATATGTTAACCCATGCCCAGTCAAAACCTGCTCTTTAATATTGTAACCTTTGATTTTCCGAAGGAATATCAGGTTTTGTATTTCAGTAAAACAGAAGAAGGAAGATGTCACCGCCTCCATTGGACGCTTTTTCCAAACGATATTGAAAGCATTTTCCCGGGCATTAAATCTAATGGCACTGAGTTCATATATACAACTTACAACTACGAAAAGGAGGGCTACGTTCCATTAGCCATCAATTTTGCACAAGACAATCCAGACCTAGTAAAAAAATACTACAACCGTAAGATTTATCTTTATTTCAAAAAAGAGTTGAAGATAATAGCGAAGCAGGGTTTCATAAACGAAACCATTGTATGGCTGCCTTCGCAGGATAAAGCACAGCTATTTAATATTTACGATAAGTTCTCCATAAGAGTACAGTTATGTACGGTGAGTAAATTTCCTGAATTACTGATTTCTTATGATGGCAAGGCAAGAGTATTGAAGCAAAACGTTTCACAATTAATAATGGAGTATTCACCGGGTAATTTCAATTTTATATTACAGGGCACCAGTCTGTTTAAGTACGATAAAATGGTGGAGTTTGAAGAGCCTGATTATGAAACAGCCTTTCCAATTATGAATAATAAATTGCGAAAGGCAATGAGGTTAGGAACAGAAGCACCGATAAAGGGAAACAGGTATCTAAAATATTGGGAGCATATCCAAAACTTTTACATTGACTATATTAATACCGAAGGCTTCAAAGAAGTAATACCACTTCACGACAATGGCTTTACAAAAGTAGCCCCGGTTAGTGTAAGTACAACCAATGACAGCAGCAATGATTTGTCCTTTAGCAATAACCAGAAGGGAAGAGTACCAAAGTATGATGTAAGAAAGTTGAAGCCATATCAAAAAAGTCCGTGGAGTAAAACCCACCTTTTCTTTATTGTTCACAAAGAGGATGTACAGGTAGCCGTTAAACTAAAAGAGTATTTTGAAAAGGGATTGAAATGGTTCAAAGGCTTAAACGATTTCGCCTCATTATTGCTCCACACGGAAAAGAATTTTAGTGTAGTATTTACAGACAAGGACCACCCACTGGCTGAAATTGAAAGAAAGTTGGACGAAAGAACTTTTGACCCTGCAATAAAATACATAGCTGTCTATGTAACACCTTACAGCAAATACGAAGCAGAGGACGATAAACGAAAAATTTATTACCGGGTAAAAGAAATGCTGCTAAAGCGGAACATCACTTCACAGGTAATCGAAGCAAATAAAGTCATTGATCAGGGAGATGATTATGTTTATAGCTTATTGAATATTGGAGTAGCCATGCTGGCTAAATTAAATGGTATTCCGTGGCGTTTACATACACCTATAAAGAACGAGCTGATTGTAGGCGTAGGTGCTTTTAAGCATGTAGAAGATGATGTGCAATACATCGGCAGTGCCTTTAGCTTTAATAACCTCGGCAGCTTCAACAGCTTTGATTATTTCATGCGTCACGAAACTGATATTCTTGCAGGCTGCATAGCAGCCAAAGTAAAAGAGTATGCCTCAGTAAATAAAACACCCGACCGCTTAATAATACATTTCTACAAAAAGCTAAGTCAGGAAGAACTGGTGCCCATCGAAAAAGCATTACAGGAATTGGAATTGCCTAACCCCATTCCGATTTTCATAATTACCATCAACAAAACCGAAGCAGAGGACATTGTTGCATTTGATTTGGACTATACCGAATTAATGCCGGAGAGTGGCACATACATCAATATCGGAGATAACAAATACCTGCTTTACAACAATACACGGTATGAAGGCAGCATAGTAAGTAAAGCAGACGGTTATCCATTTCCTGTAAAACTGGCCATAGATTGTACAGATAAATCCAAACTAAAAGATGTAAAAATTATCAATGAATTAATCGACCAGGTATATCAGTTCAGCAGAATGTATTGGAAATCTGTACGCCAGCAAAACCTTCCGGTAACAATCAAATATCCGGAAATGGTAGCACAGATAGCCCCCTACTTTGAAGGTGATGATATACCGCATTACGGCAAAAACAATCTTTGGTTTTTATAAAACTCAATTAACGCAAAAAAGAAATTATGGTTTTCTGGCATATACAAATGAACCAACCTTGGGGTAGAAATGGTGGAGAGATTAACTCTAAGGAGATGCTTGAGAGAAATCCTCCCGTAATTGGCACAGGGGAATGGGATGATTTACAATGCAGATATTTTAAGGGTGCGGATCAACGAGGGCTAAAGATTAATGATATTGTACTTGTCCACGAAGGAAAGAAACCAATAGCCCTGTGCAAAGTAGTTGGGGAGAACTTTACGGACGCTTCATTATCTGCTGAGTTTCATCATGGCAATTTTCGCCAGGTGGAAGTGTTGATGTTTCTTGATGGCGAAGATGATTTTCCACAACCACAAGGTACTCTTGAAAGATTGGTCAATAGCGAAACTGGCTCTTATGAATACATTGAATACTATTACGATTTACATATTAAAAATGTTAGCATGAACAACTATTCCGAGATACTCTTAAATAAAAAACAAATTATTTTACAGGGACCTCCAGGCACAGGAAAAACATATACGGCAAAGGATATCGCTGAATATTTAATTTACGGCAAGGTATCGGATGATAAAAAAGTGCAAAAAGCTAACTTAGAAAAAACAGACCAATTTAAATTGGTTCAATTTCATCCTTCGTATTCCTATGAGGATTTTGTAAGGGGAATATCTGCAAAAAGTAATGGGAATAATATAGAATACTTGTCAGAAAATAAAGCCTTTGCAGAGTTTGCAGCTTTAGCAAATAAGAACTGGAAAGCTGCTTTTAATCCCATAGAATTATCACAGGAAAATTGGTTGCAGGATACAATCGATGACTTCAAAGAGTATTTGCTTAACAACATTGAAAAAGGGGAAAGCCGGATCTCCATTACTCCTAAAGTTTATATCAACAGAATAACAGAAAATAGTATCCGTTATAATTCTGATGCATGGGAAGTAGATGGTGGTGTGCCAGTTTCTGACCTGATTAAAATGTATAATGCAGGTATTAAAACAAGGAAAGAAGTAAAGGAATTAACTACCCTTACAAAAACTGCTAAAAGTCTTGCAACCTATTGGATAAAAATATTAGAACTGTTTCAGAAATATATCAAGGATAACAATCTGAAGCCCATCGAAAATACAGTGACAGAAGCCGAGAAAAAGTTTGTATTAATCATTGACGAAATCAATAGGGCAAATCTTCCATCGGTTTTGGGCGAACTGATTTATGCATTGGAATACCGTGGAGAAGAAGTTTCAAGCATGTATGCCATAGATGAAGATTATAAACTAATTATACCGGACAACCTTTTAATCATTGGTACAATGAATACTGCTGATAGAAGTGTGGGCCATATCGACTACGCAATAAGAAGAAGATTTGCTTTTATAAATATTTTGCCAAACGAGACAGTGATTACCAATCCTAAGGCCAAAGTGCTTTATGGAAAAATAGCCGAATTATTTACGGATGAATATAGGGCTCCTGATTTCAGTAGTAAAGATGTTCAATTGGGTCATAGCTACTTCATTGTAAAAGATGATAAAGAATTGAAGCTAAAATTGGAATACGAGATCATTCCAATACTTCAAGAGTATTTAAAAGATGGAATTTTATTAGACAAAGCAAAAGATAAAATAAACGAACTGTATAATTTTGGAATATAGCTTACAATATTACTGGGAACATTATAATGGCAAAATAAATTTGCCACCTGATTTGCCTGCTGACAAAAATGAATTTTCATATTTATTTTACAAGAAGAGAGGCGACCAGCCTTGCTACAATATTTTAAAAAATATTGATCCGGCTAATTCAGTTTTGAGCACTTCCTATTTTATCGGGGTGGATTGGGTTCATGAAAAAAAGCTGGCGATTTATGTGGCTCCAAAGCTGAATACAAAGCCCGGTGTTTCCATTACATCAAGTGATGACTGGCAATCAATCAAAGAAACTGATTATTTGAATATGCTTTTTAGCTGCATTAGGCATTCAGATGTAGCTAAAGAAATTAAGGAACTGTTTGAAATAAAATGGGATAAACCAGAGATAGAAATTGAACAGAAAAAGGATTTGCTAACACCACTGTTAGTAGTTCAGTATTTAGTTTTAGTAAAAGACATTGTACGTAAAGGACTTAAAAAAGCATATTACAGGGTCGAGGAAAATTTGTATTCAAAAGTAAAAGGGAAGGTAAAAGTTAGTGCCACCATAAAACGAAATCTTCTCAGGAATAAGAAGCTGAATACATTCTGTTCATTTGAAGAGTTTGGTTTAAACTGTGTTGAAAATCGGTTAATAAAAAAAGCCCTTGTTTTTATTCGGAAATATTTGCCTACATATTTGAATATTGGTTCAGAAGCCTATATAAAAGACTTGATAAACTACATTAGTCCTGCATTTGATACAGTTTCTGATGAAGTTGAATTGAGCGAAATCAGGCATACCAAACCAAATGTTTTTTATAAAGAATACGAAGAAGCTATCAGGCTTTCAAAACTTATACTTAGCAGGTATGGTTACAATATTTCTAATATTGAAAAGGATACCATCTCAACGCCTCCCTTTTGGATAGACATGAGCAAATTATTTGAATTGTATGTTTTAGGGTTATTAAAAGACAGGTTTCAATCTCATGTGCAATACCATTTTACTCATTATGGTAATGAGCTGGATTTTATCTTGAAATCAGATAAATACAAACTGGTTATCGATGCAAAATATAAACCCAAATATATTGATGGTGAGATTGATGAAGATATAAGACAAGTCAGTGGCTATGCTCGGTTGAAAAAAGTATATAATTTCTTGGAGAAGGAATATCCCGAAAGTATTGATTGCCTGATAATTTATCCAGACCAGGAAAATGGTTCTAACAGTTTGGCGAATATTGAACTTTTGAATGCAGAAGTTCAATCTTACAATGGTGTTTTTAAATTAGGTATTAAGCTACCTCTCATTTCCTGATCTTAATTTCTTTTTTACTAATTTAATTTTTGAAAACACAATGTCTAATCCCCAACGACAACATTTTATTCCAAGAAGTTATTTAAACAATTTTGCAGCAAGGGATAATGATAAATATTTTATTCATGCAAAAAGGTCTGACAACGACAATATTTTAAAATTGAGTACTAAAGATATTTGTGTTGATAGAAATCTTTATACAATTCCAACCGAAGATGAAAAGAAGAGATTTGACATAGAACATTTTTATGCTGATAAAGTAGATGGTGTATTTCCCGAAGTTTATAAACTCTTAACAGACAAAACTATTGCAAGTATTGATTTTGAAAGTAGGCTGAAGGTCATTTCTACTGCTCTTAGCCTTTATTTTAGAACTCCTAAGTTTTTGAATTTGCAAAATCAACTATTTGAAGATTTAGTTAGTAATTCTTTGAGTTCTTCTGAAAAGGAAGAAGTAACAGTCACACTTTTTAATGAAGAAATAAAAATAAACAGGAATGAGGTTGAGCAAATTATTAAGGAAAGAAAGGAACATAACAGGGTAAAATTTCTTTTTCAACATCTACAGAGTTATGAAAAATTTGTTCAAAGCAAATTGAAAGATAATATGGCTGTCTACCATATTGTTGATGAAAGTGAATTTATCACTTCCGACAATCCTGTAATAATAAGACCTTACGCTGATCCTACACAACCTGGTTTTGATTATCAACAGTATTACAAGCAGCAGATTAACCCGTTTGATCCAAGTAATATGATACATCTGCCGCTTGATAAGAACACTATATTAACTATACTTCCTGAAACCGGTGAGCACCCTTCAGATTATCTGCAAAGAATGGAAGTTGGCAAAGTAGATGTACTAATGTATAACTCTGATATTCAGAAATATTCAGAGAACTGGATTTTAGGTACAAAAGAAGGCATTGCGAACCACATTAGTGACCAGCAAACTCATAACGTTGTAAACGAGCAAAACATCGCTATGGTTGAAGACTATCAGGAAAAGGTTTTATTACTCAAAGACTTTTTGGATGTGTTGGAAAAGTACGGTGCAAAGAGTTCTGAAGTTAAAATAAAACTTGAAGAACTAAAGAAGAAGCCAAGCATTGCTTCGGATGTAAATTTTCAGCGTTATGTAAAAATGATTGAAAGTTAAAAGTCACGGGAGCCGCCTTTATTTATTCTATGCATTTGCCGTTTTGTCATTCACTTGTACGTTAAGTAATTTTATTAAGCAGATTAGCTTCAGCCTACGGTAGCTAATCCCAAGCACAAGGCTTGTCATTAGCCACCTTCGGCTTCCCACAGCAAGAGCCATTCGTACCTCATGGCACTTGCTTGTTGCTATGCTTCTTTTCAGCTTCCGAATAAATTCACGTAACGAAGTAATTTTTAAAACCGCAACAGAGGGCTTCCGTTGGAAATCAAAAACAAATATTGCACAAAGTTACGGCCAGCCAAAAAAAATCCAAATAAACCAGGCTAAGCAAGTAGGCTCGACAGTATCTCACCCTCTCTCTTTTTTTTATTTTTTACTTACTGTTCGGTGATAGGAAAGCCTATCTGTAAAAAATAAAAATAAGGCTTCAGCAAATATTTTGAACAGTAGTACTATGGTTTTTATTTGGTTTTTGTTTGGTCTTAGGCCGTGGTGATGCTACATATTTATTTTATCATTTTTAAAATTTTATGTTATGTATCATTTATTCTGTTACACAGCTTCTTGTCAGGTTTGGGTTTGCGCTGCTAATGGTTGGCATATTTATGTCAGTAATGGCGTTGTTATTGGTCGTTATCGTTACCCGCCTCCAGGTTCTAAGCGTTGGTTAGCAATGCTCCCTTAGTTTTAGCCCTTCGGGGCTTTTTTTTTGACAATAGATAAATTTTCGATACGCCTGAACCATTCTTTTCCCTCCCCACAATCCCACGCTGCAAGGTAATAAGGTCTCACTTCGGCTTTGTCGGCAAGTAGATGCGCCAAACCAATGCAGCAGTGCCAATAAATCCGTTTATAAACTTGTATGGTATTGGCACACCTGCATTGCCCTTCGGGTGCTCCGCTTTGCTACGCAGTTTGTCACACTCCTTGCTGCTCCTACAGCCTGCGTTCGGGCAGCTACCTGTGTCCTTCATGCCACTTCATTCATTTCGTCCTTCGTTCCGCTTCATTACACCACGTTCGTAGCTTGCTATTGCTACAAGGCATGGCACACTTTCCGGCACACAAGGCAAAGCACAAGTGATGCACAAGCCTTTCCGCAAGCCATCCCTACAATACTCACTGGGTTCCATTTCGCTTCACTACGTCCTCCATTCATTTCAGTCGCATTCAGTCCACCCGCTGCCAATAATTTGGCGTGCCTTGCGGCCTGCCACAGCTGCGGGTTTGTCATGGTTTTTGTCCAGCACACATACCCTTGTCGAAAACAAAAACACACGCCAAACCCTTGCATTCTTAGTAGCTGTCTACCGCCGTTTCACGGCTCTGTAGCCACCACTGTGGCAGGCGCACGCAGCCAATTCCAGTCGTTCCTCCTTCCATTGGCTTTTGGCGGCACGCCCCTGGGCTACAGTGTGGACAAGTGTGCCACACAGCTACGCTTCTTTTTTGCCGCAGGCGCTATTACCTTTTGCCAACACACAGTTATCTTTTTGTACTTAGTATTTGACTACTTAATTTATTTAAGTAATAAGCCGTTCAATTTCCTCAAGTTCTTTATTACACAAAGCGATGTAGTTTTCCAATGGAGGCTCGATACCACTAAATATATTTTTTGCATTAATTATTTCTACTTGTGCATTTATTAAATTTATGTTTTTAAGATCAAATCCTTTATTGAACAGCCAAATTCCCTGATGCTTATAATCGTTTAACTCTTTTGCTATTTTAAATGCTATTTCATAGTTTTTAATTGCTTGTAGCGAATCACCCATACAAGAGGCTATTATACCAATATTTCCGTATGTTCTTCCCTCACTTCCTTTGTCACCAGTGTCGACAGAAATATCAATTGATTTTTTTGAAATTGTATGGCTTTATTAAAATAGTATTTTGAACATATGGGTATTTCTTCTGCCAAATTTTTCATTACAATCCCAATGTTTCCGAGGCATATTGCCTCAATATCTTTTTCAGCAATTCTAACTGCTATTTTCTTTGCATCTTCATAATATTTTATGGCTTTAAAATGATCTTTCTTGTCCTCCATTGTCACCCCTATGCTTAGCAACGAAAAGCATTGTTTTTTTAACCTTTTAGTTAGTTTGCTCAATTTGTTACTCTTAAATAAGTAGAATAATGCTTTTTGCCATCCTTCCTTATTTTTTTGTGTATCACGGTAGCATCTGCCTAATGCAAAAAGCGAGTTTATTTTTAGTTCAGTGTCATTATCTTCATTTGCAATATTTAGAGCATCTTCAAAATATTCAATTGCTTTAGCATACCTTGTACATACATTGAATAATTGCCCTGCAATAAATGCTTCTATAGCTCTTCCTTTTATGATCTTAACCTCATTGATCCATAGGTCAATTAATCTTTCCCACTTAATATCTTTTCCCTTATCTATTTTTAAATCGTTACCATACATCTGTTTCACTAAGTTTTGAACAAAAATATCAGTGTTGATATTTAGTAAATAGCCCGGGTAATTTTTAAATGGGTTGTTTCCTGTTAAAGAATTGATAGGGGATACCAAAAAGGTCTGTTGTTCTACCTTTTCATGTTGCAAAAAAAATATTTCGTTTTTATTTTCATCGATTCCTTCCAATATTGGATTAATGTCAAAATAATCTGAACAACTGTATCCCATTATCAATATGGCATTGCCATTTAATCCTGTTGCAATTTTGTTTATTGCGTCCTTTCTTTTACTATATAATATTTTCCCTGATACTCTTTTTAATGTAACAGCCATGCGCTGCTTATTTTCTACACTTCCATGTATTTTAATAATTGTAACGTAATCATTACTTAATTCAATATTTGTAAATTCTGCCTCATCGTAATGCACTTTGTACTTTATCTTTTCAGTAGCAAATGCCTTCTCAATATGCGTATCAAAGTTTGTAGTAATAATACAGTTTAAAATGCCTGCTTTCGCAAACCTTGCAAATAGATAATGATTCTCATTCGGTTCTCCAATATCAAAAATGTCAAGTAATTTTTCCGATTCTGAATGTTCAATTAGTGTTTGCATGAATAATTCAAATGGTATTTTATCATGCACAAGCAGTTCGGTTTCATCGGCTGTTTTGCAAAACCTTTGTATGATATTCCTCTTGATTTCGTTTACAAGTGGCACTCCTGAGTTATAGGAAATCCCAGCACCACAAAAAACAATTAATTTTTTATCATTTAGCCTTTTTATGACTTCGTTTATAAACTCTTCAAATGTTGTAATCAAGGTATGTTCTTTAATTACCTATAAAGTTAACGCAATCAAAAAAAGTGCAGCAAGTTAGTCGGCTGGCACAGCCCCTTGCTTTAAAAAAAACAAGGAACTACGGCATAAACACAGCCCCACCGCACAAAGCCATCATTTATTCCGTTCCTCCTTGTTTTTTTAGCCACGCCGCCTGATGTGGATGCTTTCTTTTTTTCTCTTTTTTCTTTTAAAAATTAAAATTTTATCAAGATGAAAAATGCAAATCACTACTTCGGTTCCGGCAATGGTTCAGAAAATTTCTATTGTCACAAACCCTCATTAATTCTATACACAGATGGTGTAAAAGAGTTAGCAGAAAAATGCGGTGCTTACTGGTTGATTGATTTAATCATAAGCCATCAATGCCACAAGGAAATAAACCTTGAACGTTTCCAGGTGTGGGATCTAAAAAGGGAGCAGGAAGATGTTTTTACAATTCTTGCTACAGATGGAAACCACAACAAAGTAACAAGTCAGGAAATCCCGTTTAGCGATTTTCCTTATGACCTTGCTACAATTTGGCTGGTTGATGGCTGCTTGATGTTGCCAAATGAGTACTAACGAAAAGGAAGCGGTCAGCAATGGCCGCTTTTTTACAATCCAGCCGGAACCGGTGAGTGAATACAGCTTTTGCCAATGTGTTTTTTATTAAGCAAAAGTAGCTACGGCAGCCCACCGCACCGACCTGACAAAAAAAACCAAAAGACTACGGCATAAACACAAACCCGACGCACATGGCCATCTTTTATTCCGTTTCCTTTTGGTTTTTTTATCTGCCTTCGCTGATAGATGCTTATAAAAATCACTATTATGCAAAAGCAGCTTCGTATCATCACCCGTCAGCGTTTGGCAGTTTGTCCATTCAGCCTTTCATTGGGGCCAGTGCCTCAGTTATCTTCCTGGGTTTTCAGTAAGCATCTCGGCAGGCGTCCCGTTTATTATCGTTATCATCGTTGCCGGGTTTTCGTTGTCGGTTCTTCCGGCTGGTATCTTCACTGTTATTCATCCGGTCGCCGTCAGCTTAGTGCATTGCCCTTTTAGGGGCTTTGCACTTTTATTTTGACCTTACCCAGGCTTGACTGCATTTCGACCATAAGCCAACCATGACCCTAACATAAAAGCACCATGAAGCACCACAATAAGAAAAACAATGAAAACGAAGTAACACAAAAAAGCCCTGCAAGAATACAGGGCCGTGTTTGTCGTAATATTTAACGCTTAGAAAATGTCAGCAACTTTTAAAGCATTACCTGAATTGAACAGATAATAATTAGGTCCTACTTGCTGATAAAATTCTATCCCGATACAAAACAACACACTTGCATCAGCAGTAATAGTAGGTGATCCTGGTAACGTAGCGGTAACTACAGTTGAGGTTGCAATTGCCGCACTTAAATCAAGGTAACCAGAGTAGGCCACATCTGAAAGTTCATTGTTGGCCACATCAATTGGTTCATAGGTTCCTGTTTGTGCATTGAAAGCAAAGTCAGAAACGCAACCCAGAGCCACCAACAGACGGAAGTGAGTAGCACCAGCTGGAGCATTGATAAGATTGGCAGGGTTAAAAGCTGGTACAGTTAAAGTACCTGCATCCCGGGCAACTGTATTGCTTAAAGAATAAGGTGCAGTGAACACACCTTCCAGACTCACATTTTTGTCAAAAGGAAATCC
This sequence comes from Niastella sp., assembly GCA_016710595.1. Lineage (GTDB taxonomy): Bacteria > Bacteroidota > Bacteroidia > Chitinophagales > Chitinophagaceae > Ferruginibacter. Next base: position 207,728 of record JADJVM010000006.1, on the reverse strand, counting down.
AATTAAATATTGTTTTTCCTGTGAGATCAGAATTGCCCGGTAACCCCTGGCTTCTGTTTGGTCTTCCAAATTAATTTTTTTCAGTACACCTGTAAGACGGCCGGTCATTTGCGGATCGCTCATTTGTTTTATCACCTGGCTCAAACCAGTACGGATAGATTTACCAGCCGAAGCACATCCGCCAAACTCGTTCATATTTTCACGAGTACGGACGAACTCAGGAGCTGTTAAGATTTGATCACCAGAAGGACCGCCGACCATGCCGGCGAAGTCACCTGAAAGACCTTTGATTTTGAAATGACGAACGCCTCCCATTGTACCGGAGTATCGTGTTAAACCTGTTTGCTTTGCCATTTTATTTTATTTTTAATGGGTTAGAAATAGAATATTCTTTAACTTCAAAGTTACAATCTAACATGTTGATTTACAGGTAGATAAATAAGGTAAAGCAGTGCAAATGGAAGCATATAAACAGAAGTACATTAAAACACACCAGATAATAACAAAAGTGGTCGATGGAGATGGCCTTTGTGTGGTGGATATGTTTGGTAAAAATGAAACAGAAATAAGGTTCCTGGGTATTGATGCACCGGAGGTAAGAAGATCTAAGAAATTAAAACAGGATGAAAGGGAAACACATTTGCCTGGTCAATTACTTTTGGAATTAGGAATAGCATCTAAACAATATCTTTCATCAATTGCATTACCGGGTGAATGGGTAACTTTAGTAATGGAGCGTCAACATAGCTATGATTTTTATGGAAGAACATTAGCTTATGTTTTGTTGCGGGATGGGAGCTGCCTAAATGAAATGATGATTGATACCGGATATGCAAAGCCTTACGATAAATACTGGTGTACTGCTTTGAGTGATTATCAAATAATGAATAGCTTTGCGAGAAATAACGGGAGAGGTCTTTATCAATTGGTAGAAAGATTTTAATTAAAAAAGATTTTGTTTTTCTTTTTTCATACTTAAATTTTCGTGTTGCCCTTTTGTTGCCCGACCTCTGAAATGCCCAGCAATACTGCATTTTTCAAATTCTGTATCGGAAAGTAATTATGTTTCCTTTGTTTCGTAAATGCCTGTTATTGTTATCTTTTAGCTGATTTATCTTTCTTTTATTTGGGTTTGTTTTCTTATATTTGCCAATATTTGTCAAGACAATATAATTATAATGGCAACACAGTTTGGTGAACGAATAAGAGAACTAAGAACGAAGCAAAATATGCTGCTCCGGCAGCTTGCTTCCCAGTTGGATGTGGATACTTCTATTATTAGCAAAGTAGAACGGGGCGACAGGCAATTGAAGAAAGAGCAAATCCCTTTATTAGCCCAAATACTCAAAGCTGATGTTGAAGAATTGCAAACCCTTTGGCTTGCCGACCAATTGTATAATATGGTTCAAGGCGAACCAATGGCAGACGAAGCATTAAAATCAGTAACGAAGCAAATTAAGAAATCGAAATAATGCAAAGGATATTAAGAGTTAAACCAAGAGACATAAAAAATAAATAAGAAATGACAAGCACAGTACAAAGAGCAGAATTGCAAGCTAAAATATGGAGAATAGCCAACGATGTACGTGGCTCTGTCGATGGATGGGACTTTAAACAGTTTGTATTGGGTACACTCTTTTATCGCTTTATTAGTGAAAACTTCACCAATTACATTGAAGGTGGGGAGCAAAGCGTAAACTATGCAAATTATCCTGATGATAAAATCACGCCTGAAATAAAAGACGATGCCATTAAAACGAAAGGCTACTTTATCTACCCCAGTCAACTTTTCGTAAATGTTGCCAAAACAGCCAATACCAACCCAAATCTAAATACTGATTTAAAAGCCACTTTTGACGCTATTGAAAGTTCTGCAAATGGTTATCCATCCGAACCAGATATAAAAGGATTGTTTGCCGATTTTGACACAACCAGCTCACGATTGGGTAATACCGTTGAAAACAAAAACAGCCGTTTAGCATCCGTTTTAAAAGGCGTAGAAGAGCTGAATTTTGGAGATTTTGAAGATAATAAGATTGACCTCTTTGGCGATGCCTATGAGTTTCTTATTTCTAATTATGCAGCTAACGCAGGTAAATCAGGAGGAGAGTTTTTTACACCACAACACGTATCCAAACTCATTGCCCAATTGGCTATGCACAAGCAAGACAAGGTAAACAAGATATATGACCCTGCCGCAGGTTCAGGCTCTTTATTGTTACAAGCCAAAAAACATTTCGACAATCATATTATTGAAGAAGGCTTCTATGGGCAGGAAGTGAACCACACAACTTATAACCTTGCCCGTATGAACATGTTTTTGCACAACATCAATTACGACAAGTTTAATATTGCCCTTGGCAATACACTCATTGACCCACACTATGGCGATGAGAAACCTTTTGATGCTATTGTTTCTAATCCACCATATTCTATAAAATGGATTGGTGATGATGACCCAACGCTCATTAATGATGACCGCTTTGCACCTGCCGGTGTGTTGGCTCCTAAATCAAAAGCAGATTTTGCCTTTGTATTACATGCCCTAAGTTATCTATCAAGTAAAGGAAGGGCAGCGATTGTTTGTTTCCCTGGTATCTTTTACCGTAGTGGTGCAGAACAGAAAATCAGAAAGTATTTAGTGGACAATAATTTTGTAGAGACCATTATCTCCTTAGCACCAAACTTATTCTATGGAACTCCAATTGCAGTAACAATCCTTGTCCTTTCAAAGCATAAAACAGATAATAAAACTCAGTTTATTGATGCCAGTGGTGAAGATTTCTTTAAAAAAGTAACCAACAACAATGTGCTTAATGATAAACACATTGAAAAGATAATGGACATTTTCGACAATAAAGAGGATGTTGAGTATGTGGCTAAGACTATCGACAATTCAAAAATTGCTGAAAACGATTATAACCTATCGGTAAGTTCTTATATAGAGGCAAAAGACAATAGAGAGCAGGTAGATATTAAACAGCTAAACACAGAAATTTCAAAAACAGTAGAGAAAATAAATGCCTTGCGTACAAGTATTGATGAAATTGTAAAAGAGATTGAAGCATGAGTTATTTAGATAAATTATTACAAGGTGCAGAAGTGGAATGGATGCCTTTAGGAGAAGTTGCAGATTATGAGCAACCAACTAAATATTTGGTAAAAACAAATAATTATAACGACAATTTTCAAACCCCTGTTTTGACTGCGGGCAAAACTTTTATTCTTGGTTATACAGATGAAACTGATGGCATTTACAAAGCATCCGAAAATCCTGTTATCATTTTTGATGATTTTACGACTGCTAATAAATGGGTTGATTTTGATTTTAAAGCCAAATCATCTGCAATGAAGATGATTACTTCAAAAGATGAATCTAAAGCGTTGTTGAAGTATATTTATTATTGGCTGAATACTTTGCCAAGTGGATTAGTTGAGGGTGACCATAAACGACAATGGATTAGTAATTATGCTAACCTTTCTATCCCAATCCCTCCACCCTCGGTTCAAAAAGAAATCGTTCGCATGTTAGATAGTTTTACGGAGCTTACAGCAGAGCTTACAGCAGAGCTTACAGCTCGTAAACAACAGTATAGTTTTTATAGAGAGCAGTTGTTAATGGTTAATGATAAAGGGTTAATGAATAATGAGGAAGTGGAGTGGAAGAGTTTGGGGGAAGTTGCAGAATACTCTAATGAACGAATCAGTTCGGATAAAATTGATAAAAATAATTATGTTGGCGTTGACAATCTCCTACAAAATCGGGAAGGGAAAAGAATATCTATTCATGTACCACAATCTGGCAATTCTACAAAATACAACATCAATGATATTTTAATCGGTAATATTCGTCCTTACTTGAAGAAGATTTGGTTTTCTGATAAATTCGGTGGTACAAATGGTGATGTTTTGGTTATTCATCCAACTGACAAAAATATAATTCCAAGGTTTTTGTATCAAATTTTAGCTGATGATAATTTCTTTGAATATAATATGCAACATTCCAAAGGAGCAAAAATGCCTCGTGGAAATAAAAGCAAGATAATGGAATATAAAATCCCCATGCCATCCCTCAAAGAACAAGAACGTATTGTTACTATCCTTGATAAATTCGACACACTCACCACCTCAATAACTGAAGGTTTGCCGAAAGAGATTGAGTTAAGGAAAAAGCAGTATGAGTATTATAGAGATAAGTTGTTAGCGTTTAAATAGTCAGAATCAGGATTTGTAGGATGAATGGATAGACAGGATTAATCTTGAAAATCCTAAGATCAACTAAATCCTGATTCAGACAAAAAAATTAGAAGATGACATTAGATGAAATTACATACAAGATTAATGGTTGTGCAATGAAAGTGCACAATACTTTGGGCAATGGCTTTCAGGAAGTAATTTATCAAAGATGTTTGGCAATAGAACTTCAAAAAGCAGGATTAAATTTTGGAAGAGAAATTGAGCAAACAATATTTTATGAAGGCATAGAAGTGGGCACCAGAAGGGCAGACTTTGTAGTAGGAAATAAGATAATCGTTGAATTAAAAGCATTGATAAATTTAGAAGATGTGCATTTGGCACAAGCAAAGAATTATGTGGTGGCTTATGATTTTCCTATTGGCTTACTCATAAATTTTGGTGCAACGAGTTTGCAATTCAAAAAAGTTTTTAACCCAAGGTATAATTCTGCAAATCCTAAAATCAAGTAAATCCTGATTCGGACAAATGAGTACAATGAGCAAAGTTTCCATACGTTTTTTTGATGACAGAGAAGTGCGAGCCGTTTGGGATGATGAAAATTCCAAATGGTGGTTTAGCGTACTGGATATTGTTGCTGTTTTAAATGAAGAACCCGATTACAACAAAACCCGAAACTATTGGAAATACCTAAAAGCCAAACTAAAAAAAGAAAATAGTGAAGTGGTTAGTGCCACTACCCAGTTGAAATTGTTAGCACCCGATGGCAAGAAACGTTTAGCAGATATGCTGGATAGTGAAGGTGTAACCCAGCTTGCCAAAAATTTTCCTAACAATAGGGCTATGAAATTTTTAGACTGGTTTCTTTACAGCGATACCAGCCTTGACGGACAAAGTAAGAAAAAAGCATACAGCCTTTTTGAAAGCAATTTGATCAATGAATTTGAAGTAGGCACGGCCAAAGGTTTGCAACAAATACATGCTTATTTATTTGGTGGCTTATATGATTTTGCAGGGCAAATACGGCAAAAAAATATTTCAAAAGGAGGTTTTCAATTTGCAGTATCCCGTTTTTTAGGCGAAACCTTACAACAAATAGAAGCTATGCCCGAAACTACATTTGATGAAATTGTAAACAAATATGTAGAAATGAACATTGCCCACCCATTTATGGAAGGCAACGGCAGAAGCACCCGCATTTGGTTAGACTTACTATTGAAAAAACGCCTGAAAAAATGTGTAGATTGGAGTAAGATCAGCAAACGGGATTATATGAACGCTATGATGCTTAGCCCAACAAAAAGTAATGTACTGAAATCGCTTTTGCAGAATGCACTTACCAACAAAATAAACGACCGTGAAATGTATATGAAGGGCATAGATTATTCATACTATTATGAAGAGAATGAATAATAATGCTAAATAATTAAAAATGATGACACAGTATAAAACCATAGCAGAATCAAATAATTTCATTGTACTGGATAACTATATCAAGGATTCAGTTGTGAATGAACCGCCGGCAGTCTATCAAACGGAGGCTGCACTTGAACGTGAATTTATCCAGGATTTAATCAATCAAGGTTATGAGAATCCATTAAACCTAAATACAGCAGAAACCATGTTGGCGAATGCGAGGGTGCAACTTCAATCGCTTAATAATGTATCGTTTTCAAATGCTGAATGGATTCGTTTTGTAGAAGAGTATTTAGATAAGCCAAGTGATAACCTTGTGGAGAAATCAAGGAAAATACACGAAAATTACATTTACGATTTCGTTTTTGATGATGGACATATCCAAAACATTTATCTGGTAGATAAAAAAAATATTGCACGGAATAAAGTGCAGGTAATTGCTCAATTTGAACAGAAAGGAACGCAGGGAAATCGCTATGATGTAACAATATTAGTTAATGGATTGCCATTGGTTCAAGTAGAACTAAAAAAACGAGGTGTTGCTATTCGGGAAGCTTTTAATCAAGTGCATCGTTACACTAAAGAAAGTTTTAACAGTAAAAATTCACTCTATAAATACGTACAGATTTTTGTTATCTCAAACGGTACTGACAGCCGTTATTTTGCAAACACTGTTGAGCGAAATAAAAACAGCTTTGACTTTACCATGAACTGGGCAAAGGCTGATAATACTTTGATAAAAGAACTTAAAGATTTTACGGCTACATTTTTTCAGAAACATACACTTTTAAAAGTATTACTTTCTTATTCTGTTTTTGATACAAGTGATACGCTGCTCGTCATGAGACCCTATCAAATTGCAGCAACAGAAAGAATGTTGTGGAAAATCGAAAGTTCGTTTCATTCAAAAAAATGGTCCGACACAGAAGGTGGCGGATATATTTGGCACACCACTGGGTCAGGCAAAACACTAACCAGTTTTAAAGCAGCAAGATTAGCAACTCAACTTGATTTCATTGATAAGGTATTCTTTGTAGTTGACCGTAAAGATTTGGACTTTCAAACGATGAAAGAATATCAAAGATTCTCTCCCGATAGTGTGAACGGTTCAGATAGTACCGCAGGATTAAAGAGGAATATTGAAAAAGATGATAATAAAATTATCGTTACAACTATTCAGAAATTGAACAACCTCATGAAAACTGAGAATGATTTAGCCATTTACCAAAAGCAAGTCGTTTTCATTTTTGATGAAGCACACCGTTCTCAATTTGGTGAAGCACAAAAAAATCTGATTAAAAAGTTTAAAAAATTCTATCAATTTGGTTTTACTGGCACTCCAATCTTCGTACAAAATGCGTTAGGTGCTGAAACTACTGCAAGTGTTTTTGGTCGTGAATTGCATTCTTATGTAATTACGGATGCTATTAGAGATGAAAAAGTTCTGAAATTCAAAGTTGACTATAATGATGTTCGTCCACAATTCAAGAGTATAGAAACTGAAATAGATGAGAAAAAGTTAAGTGCAGCAGAAAACAAAAAAGCTTTGCTTCATCCTGCTCGGATCAAAGAAATATCCCAATATGTTTTACAGAATTTCAAGATAAAAACGCACAGGAATCAAGGAAGTAACAAAGGCTTTAATGCCATGTTTGCCGTAAGTAGTGTTGATGCAGCCAAATGTTATTATGAGGAGTTAAACAATTTACAAAAGGATAGTGATAAACCTTTAAGGATAGCGACAATCTTCTCATTTGCAGCCAATGAAGAACAAAGTGCAATCGGTGAAATAGTAGATGAAAGTTTTGAACCTTCGGCATTGGATAGCAGTGCCAAGGAGTTTTTGACTAAAGCTATCAATGACTACAATGCAATGTTCAAAACCAGTTATGGAGTTGACAGCAATGAGTTTCAAAATTATTATCGAGACCTTGCAAAACGTGTAAAGAATAAAGAGATTGACCTAATAATTGTAGTCGGCATGTTTCTTACCGGGTTTGATGCACCTACTCTAAATACGATATTTGTTGATAAGAATCTACGTTATCACGGATTAATTCAAGCTTTTTCAAGAACCAACCGGATTTATGATGCTACAAAGACCTTTGGCAATATTGTTACGTTTAGAGATTTAGAAAAAGCAACAATTGATGCCATAACGCTCTTTGGAGATAGTAACACCAAGAACGTAGTACTCGAAAAGAGCTACAAAGAATATTTAGAAGGATTTACAGACATTGTTACAGGTGAAGCACGCAGAGGTTATGTGGAAGTAGTAAAAGAGTTAAATGAGAAATTCCCCAATCCTGACGAAATTGTAAAAGAGAAAGACAAAAAGGACTTTGCAAAACTATTTGGAGAATATTTACGAGTAGAAAACATCCTCCAGAATTACGATGAATTTAACCATCTTAAAGCATTGCAAGCAATAGAAATAAATGATCCTAACGCAATTGAGGAATTTAAAAAAGCTCATTTTGTAACCGATGTGGATATTGCCGCAATGCAAAAAATTGAATTGCTCAAGGAAAGGACAGTTCAGGATTACCGTTCAACTTATAATGATATACGAGACTGGTTGAGACGTGAGAAAAGCGGTAAAGAATCAGAAGAATCTACAATCGACTGGGACGATGTTGTGTTTGAGGTTGACCTTTTAAAATCACAAGAAATAAACCTTGACTACATTCTTGAATTAATCTTTGAACATAACAAGAAAACTAAAGACAAAGAAACTTTAATTGCGGAAATACGCAGGGTTATTCGTGCAAGTGTTGGGAATAGGGCAAAAGAGAGTTTGGTAGTTGATTTCATCAATGAAACCGACCTTGATACCCTTCAAGATAAAGCAAATGTTATTGATTCATTCTTTGCATACGCTCAAAACAAACAGAAAGCGGAAGCATTAGAATTAATTGCAGAAGAAAATTTAAATGTAGAAGAAGCAAAGCGATATATAACAGCTTCTTTAAAACGAGAATATGCTAGTGAAAACGGGACAGAACTCAATGCACTCTTACCGAAAATGAGTCCTTTAAATCCTCAATATTTGACTAAGAAGCAAAGTGTTTTTCAAAAGCTAGTATCGTTTATAGAGAAGTTTAAAGGTGTTGGGGGACAAATATAAAAGACATATAGGATAAAGCGAAAATCACATTTTAAGTATGGCCGATAAAAATCAAAATAACGACATCATATTTTACACCACCCCAACGGGTAATGTGAAAATAGAAGTAGTTTTTAACAACGAAACCTTTTGGCTTACGCAAAAAGCTATGGCAGAATTATTTGGGGTAAAAGTGCCAGCTATTAGCAAGCACTTAACCAATATTTTTGAAACCAACGAGTTAGAGGAAAATTCAGTTATTTCCATTTTGGAAACAACTGCCACCGATGGCAAAAATTATAAAACCAAGTTTTACAACTTAGATGCCATAATTCTAAGTGACCAAATAATAAAAAATAAAAATGACCACATAAAAAAGTAGTAGCCATGCAAAACTTACAGCTAAATATAATCCCATTCAGCACACCTGTAAATGAAATTACATTACCATTCTCTGTTGGCCAGCAGCAGGGTTTTTATGGATAGTATTTAGAAGATGAAGTAAAAGAATTGGTTGGCGAGAAAATGACCAAACTGGAATACCTTGAAAACAAGAGTATATACACCGACTTTGGCACATCAAATGTAAACAATACGGCAAGTTTAATAAACCTTGCAGTAAAACAAAATCTTATATAACTTGACGTTTCCTTTGTGAACCGTTCACAGTTATTCCAAAATCTCAACGAAACATTAAAAAATTTCAACTGCAAAAAAAATTAAACCTTCAAGAACTTCAATCCCAGTAAAAAATTCACCATTCACCATTATATTCAAAAACTAACATACCCACTTTCATTTCCATCTTCTCCTATCGCCTGTACCCCAAATAAATAATTATCCTTACTAAACGGGATGCGCAATGAGTTGGCAGTAGTAAAAAATTTCTTTTGCCAAACGGGACTACTGGTTTCTCTTATTAAGATATTATACCCTTTCACTTTTCCATTTACGGGAGGCAGCCAGCTTAACAGTGAACTATTGGTTAATTCTTTTGTATCCATTTTTGGTTGTTGTGGCTGTGAGGGAGCGCTTGCTAAATTAGCCAGTACGGCTACGTTTACGCCTGTATTTTTTTTAAGATAATCAAAGTCAATATACTTGATGTAATCACCATATTCAATACCATCTTCTGTACGTAAATCCTGGTGCTGCCGGTTAAAATTTTCATTCATCTCGGTAATCCTTACTGCCGTAAATCCATTTTTTAAAAATGGGATATGATCACCACCTCTTAAAAAACGATCGGGCCGGTACATTAAAACCACTTCTATATGATCTACATAGCGCTCGCCAATTTCTTTTACATAGCGGGCTAATTGACGGCTGGGTGATTCGTTTTCTAAACCCAGGAACCTGATGCGTTGTGCTGTTTTTTCATCTGCGGTAGCAGGAATGCCTTCACTAAAAACCCGTACCTGTGTGTTGTTGATAATATTTGTTTCATTGCTGTTGTTGCTGCCCACAATATCGTTATTGAGCATGGCGCCAATTTCCCATTTTTCAGCTTTGGCTTTTGTGGCTAAATAATGAGAACCCAGTAAACCTTGTTCTTCGCCACTTACAGCTACAAATATTACGGTAGCTGCCATTGGTATTTTGCTCATTACTCTTGCGGCTTCTATTACAGCAGCCACGCCACTTGCATCATCATTGGCGCCGGGGGCTTCGCCAATGCTATCCATTATATTTGTATTGCGGCTATCTAAATGGCCGCTGATAATGAATACTCTTTTATCATTGGCATCGGTACCCTTTAAAACGCCCATTACATTGCCTAAAATTATATTTCGGTCCACTCTCTTTCCATCTGCTACAATCATTGTGGTATCTATATAGCTGGTTAATCTGCCACCTGCATATTTTTCAAATTCTTTAAATTTATAAAACACATAATTGCGGGCAGCACCTATACCTCTTGCAGGATTTGTTTGCGAGCTGAGCGTATGGCGGGTTCCAAAACCTACCATTTTAGTGATGTAACTTTTTAATGAATCGGTAGAAATATTACCGATGATGCCTGCAATGGCTTCATTGCGGTCAATGGTTATTGTTTGTGCATTTGTACCTGTTGCAAAAAAAATGATAAATGGTATGAGTAGCTTTTTCATATTCTTTTTGTAAATCTAAGAAATAGATTTGCTTCATTATTGGATTCGGCTTAGTAGTTGCAAAAAAAATAAATGGGATACAAATCTTCCTGAACCTTTATTACAATTTATAAATACAGGCAGGCATTAATTGTCCATGCACATAATTTATGGTAAAATGAAGCCTGTTAAGATTTTTAATTGATGCATTTTTATTTTCAACATGCCTGTTTATTTTAGCAACCTGCCTGGCACACAAATACCCTAGGCCTAACGCCAAAGGGTAATCACTTGCCCAGTGAGCGCCATTGTTTATCATGGCCAGCCCAACTAAACCGGTTAAGGAATACCCGACTGGCTTTATCCATTTTTTTTCGGGATAATTTTCGGTTAAAATGGTTACTGTACTCATGAGTGTAGCAAGGTGTCCTGAAGGAAAGGCATCATACATGGGTGTATGCTTTTGATAAGCGCTGAAAGATGGGAAGAAATGCCATTGATTGCTGTTTTCATTGCCGGGTTGCGGGCTTTGCCTTCCGGTTATTCTTTTTAATACCTGTGTGGTTACACCCATTAAAATAAATGTTTCTGCCAATTGGCTCGCTGTGCTGATGGCCCTGTAATTTTGATTTATTTTTCCATAAACAAACATGCCAGCCCCCAGTATTAATCCAGGGAATCCTTGCCCTACCTGGTATAGCGCCGTGTTGATGTTTTGGGGTGCTTTGATAATGTTAGTAGGTTTGCCACTTAATTTTATTGCCCAGATTGTTTTATTTCTTTCGGTAGCCTCTACATGTATGATACGTGAAAATTGTTGTACCCCATTTGCAATGGGCTCATCTGCCAAAATCAATAAGCCGGTTGTTGCTGCAATAAATACTAAGGGTTTGATGCTTTTTTTTGAAAAAGTAGCGTTCACAGTTCCGATAGTTGCATTAGGCAATTGGGTTATAAAAGCAAAGGGTTTGGGTTTTGAATAAACGAGGGCTTTTCCATTTCCGATATCAAAAGACTGTTCGTTATTTTTTTGCAGGGTATCGTTGGGTAAAGGCGCTTGTGAAAAAGCCATCGAAACTAATAAAAAATGTATCGCAAAAAATAGAAAAACAAATTTGTATTTCATAAAATAAAATAAGCACAAAAATCTATTATTTAAATTGATACAACATTGATATTCCGCCGGTGTGTTGTTGATAATAGGGTATCAAAACTGTATTGGAAGATTTATTTTTAAACAACTTCTTTTTAATACAAGGGTAAACAGCATAAGCAAATTTAGTAGATAAAATACCAACACCTGCGCCGGCAACTACATCGCCTATCCAATGTTTATTGTTGTACAACCTTAAGATTCCAATTCCTGTTGCAACGGTGTAACCTGCAATACCATACCAGGGCGAAACATCTTTATACTCATGCTGCAAAAAACTTGCAGCGGCAAATGCAGTGGTGGTATGTCCCGATGGAAATGAGTTGTTGCCTGAGCCATCAGGCCGCTCCACTTTTGTAATAGATTTTAAAGACAACGCCGCAATACCTGAGAATACTGTGCTGATAGCATAAATAAAAGTCCTGTCCCTAAAATTATTTTTTCCCTTTACACCTGCAATGTTTAATGCATAAACAGCCGCAGCGGGGGAGTACTGTAAATAATTATCAATTTTTGTTTTAAAATGTAAATGATCTTCTCTTAATTCATTTTTAGTACTGATATTAATTTGATGTATGGAATTGTGCCCGATAGAAATAAAACCATAGGTTATAAATACTGCCGGTATAATAAAAGGTTTAATATAAGGATGCTTTTTTTCAATTTTGTTTTCTGATGCCAATGGTAAATAGTTTTGCTGGCTTACCATGCTGTCATTGGAATTTTGCAAATGGATCGCTTGTTGTGCAGATACAAAACCGCCCATAAAGATTAAAATAATGAGGGTTGCCTTTTTCATAAATTGTGATAATAAAATGTAATAAAAAAGCGAATTAGAGTTTAGCGGTTCAATAGCTCAAGTAAATATATACTTTAATCTGGTAGCAATTCTGAGCAAGTAAGTGGTGAACCAAAATATGGCAGGTTTTGGAGTATTTATAAGCGCAATTATTTTAGAGCGAGGGTAAATTTCATATTAAAACCTAATGCTGTAATATGATTATTTCATCGTAATACAATAGATACCAGTTGATTTGTACACTTATTCTTTAAGCGGGCATCTTCCTATTGTCATAAAATCATAATTTTTTTAAATAATAAAAGTAAATAAATACTTTTATTAAAAATAGCTGTACCTTTGCCAAATCGTATCATTTAAAAAAGTAAAACATGCAAACAGTAACAGAAAATATCCTCAACGTAACCTTATTGGAGCCACGGCAAAAACACCCAACTATTTTTGCCCGCTTTGATGAATTAGAACAGGGGGAGAGCCTGATTATTCACAATGATCATGACCCTAAACCTTTGTATTATCAATTATTGGGTGAAAGAGGAAATATTTTTACCTGGCAATACCTGCAACAGGGACCACAATGGTGGGATATAAAAATTACAAAAAAGGTAGCAGGTGAAAATGAAGAAACACTGGGACAAATTGCTGCCAATGATTTACGCAAAGCCGAAGTATTTAAAAAATATGGATTGGATTTTTGCTGTGGTGGTAAAAAAACAGTGAAGGAAGCTTGTGCAGAAAAAGGGATAGATGCAACCAAAGTGGAACAGGAATTACAACAGGCAGATAAAGCGCCAAACACCCGCCCTTTACCTTATGGCGAATGGAACCTTGATTTCCTGGCTGACTATATTGTAAATACACATCATAGCTATGTAAGAAAAAGTATGCCTGACCTGTCAGCTTATGCTAATAAAGTAAAGCAAGTACATGGACAGCAACACCCGGAATTAATTCGCATTCACGAACTGGTAGAAGAAGTGATTGATGAAATGAGTTCTCACATGATTAAAGAAGAAAAAATATTGTTTCCCTATATTAAAGAACTGGTGAGTGCCAATAATGGTGAAGCACATGCCTCACAATTGGGCTCTGTAAAAAATCCCATCAACATGATGGAGATGGAACACGAACTGGTGGGAAAAAACATGGAAGAGATCAGGCAGCTTTCTAATGATTATACCTTGCCTGAAGATGCTTGTGCCAGTTATAGTTTATTGTTCCGTATGTTGGAAGAATTTGAAGATGACCTGCATTTGCATATTCATTTAGAAAATAATATACTCTTCCCCAAAGCGCTGGAAGTGGAGAAGAAATTAAATAATTAAGCAGAGAAACCAGCCCCTAACGGAACCGGGCCAGGTCGCATTTTATATAATCATCTTTTTTAATTGTTATAGATTTTAAAATGTGGCTTGGCCCAAATCGGGCCGTTGCAGCAGAGCGGATAAATGTGTATGTTGGCTTTTTTCGTAAAGGACTTATTAACCCCCACTATAGAAAAGCGTTCCTGTTTAGGATTTACGATAGATAGAAACATGAGAATTTCATGAATCTATATATTCAATCAGAAAACGGGATTCATCAACAGATACATGATGCCGCCTGCTTACCTATTTGCAGATGAACATTCCTGTAAATTGGTTTATTACCCGTGTTTTATATTTGCATACAAATTTATCAGGGTTTTTAAGGATTAAATTTTAACGCTCTTTATTATGCACATAAATGTAAATACAAAAATTGCCAGCCTCATTAAGCAACATCCCGATGCACTGGAAGCTATTGTAAGCATCTCGCCCAAGTTTACTAAACTTCGCAATCCCCTATTGCGTAAAGTAATTGCGGCCAGAACGAGTATCATGATGGCATCCAAAATGGGTGGCTGCCGGGTAGAAGATTTTTTTGATAAACTAATTCCGCTTGGCTTTGAAGTGGACACCCAGGTAGCTTTTGCAGGTGAAAAAAATATGGCGGCGCCGGTACCCGATTTCATGAAAAACCTAAAGCCCGGGCAAATTGTGGAATTAGATGTGCGGCCTGTGATTGATGCAGGAAAAGACCCGCTAAATGAAATTGTACAAAACGTAAAAAAGTTACCCAATGCCCATGTACTAAAAATCATAAATAGTTTTGAACCTACACCACTCATACATTTGCTGGGCAACCAGGGGTTTGATGCTTACACCGAAACAATTAGTGCAGACCTGGTAAATACTTATTTTTATAAAAAGAATAGTACAGCCACTGAGCTTTCAAAAACCGAAAAGGATTATGGCGAAGGATGGGATACCATACTAAATGAATTTGAAGGGAATTTAATTACTACCGATGTGCGGGAATTGGAAATGCCTTTGCCTATGCATACCATCCTGGAAGCGCTTGAAACTTTACCAATGGGTAAAGCTTTATTTGTATATCATAAACGTATCCCGGTATTCCTTTTGCCAGAATTGGAACAACAAGGGTTTAATTACCGGATAAAAGAAATCAGCGATGGCGAAGTACATCTGTTGATTTATAAATAGTATTATGTTTTCAGTTGCAGGAAATACAGGGAATACAAAAACCACTTCTTATAAAGTTGTTTTGCCATTTTATGCCTATGGCGCAATTTCATTCCTGGCAGGCAGTTTTCTTTTATTTTATACATCCCGAACAGCAAGCGTTCATTATTTTACACCACACAACCTGGCGATTGTTCATACCATGGCGTTAGGCTGGGGAACCGTGATGATCCTGGGCGCCAGCCACCAGTTGGTACCAGTAATGATTGAAGGGAAACTATACAGTAATACGCTTGCATATCTTTCATTTTTATTTGCAGCACTTAGTATCCCGGTATTGGTTTACGGATTTTATCATTTTGATATGGGTCATTTTTCGCAATGGGCAGGCATAGGCGTGGTACTGGCTATTCTTTGTTATTTTTTAAATCTTGCTATCAGTATGGTAAAAAGTAACCATGAAAATGTACATGCTTATTTTGTGCTTACCGCTGTACTATGGTTGCTTACAACAGCAATTGTAGGGGTATTGATGATCTATAATTTTTCTTACGATCTATTGCCTAAAAATTCTTTAGATTACCTTCCTTTACATGCACACCTGGGTATTGTGGGATGGTTCTTACTGTTGGTAATGGGAGTTGGATCCCGGCTTATTCCCATGTTTTTAATTTCAAAATATAATAATAAAAAACAACTCTGGTGGATTTATGGGTTGATTAATGGAGGATTGATTTTTTTTGTATTTATTTTTTTATGGGGGCTTCCCCGGTTTTTCCTGCTGGTTCCTTTATTTTCAGTAGCAGCCGCTATCCTTTTGTTTGGAAATTTTTGTGTAATGAGTTACAAAGCCAGGATTCGGAAAAAAGTGGATGAACAAATGAAAATATCCTTGCTATCAGTATTGATGATGTGTTTGCCAATTCTTTTTTTAATCTTTATTATTACCGGGTTAATAACCACACATGCACAAGATTTAAGGATTATGATCAGTTATGGCTTTGTTATTTTCTTTGGATGGATCACAGCTATCATTTTGGGGATGACGTTTAAGACCTTGCCTTTCATTATCTGGAACCGGACTTATCATCACCTGGCAGGAAAAGGAAAAACGCCCAATCCAAAAGACCTTTTTAGCGAACCTGTTTTTAAATGGATGTCCATTGCTTACTTATCAGGTTTTGTGTTATTTACTGCGGGTGTTTTACTTCATTTTATGTTAATTCTGCAAATCGCTTCTGCGCTGTTGGTCCTTTGTTCCATATTATACAATTGGAATATTTTGAAATTGTTTTTGCATAAATCACAAATTAAATCATGAATGTAATTTCTAATAATAATATACAATGTACCATCGCCCTGGCAGGATTGCAAAATGTAATAGACCCTGAAATAGGTTTAAATATTGTGGACCTGGGTTTGGTTTATCAAATAGATTTTGATGAAGAGGGTAAAAAAGTTTTCTGCAGCATGACACTTACTACACAGTTTTGCCCCATGGGCGAATCTATTACCAGTGCAGCAAAAGAAAGTTTAAAATTATCTTTTCCTGAATTAGAACCTACCATTGAATTAACTTTTGACCCGCCCTGGAACCATGAAATGATTTCAGACGAAGGACGTGAATTTTTAAACGAAAGATAAATGCTAAGCCTTACTTGTAAAACAGCTATAAAAGCCGTTATTTATTTAGCTTCTAAATTTGAAACGGGCCAAAAAGCTAGCATTAAAGAAATTGCTGAATTTATTAATGCCAGCGAACATAGTGTGGGTAAAATGCTGCAAATCCTGGTGAAAGAGCGTGTGATCAATAGTGCAAAAGGCCCTACCGGCGGCTTTTACATATCTGCAGAACAAATGGAGAAGCCGCTGCTTGTAATAATTTTTGCGATTGATGGCACTGAAATATTTGATCAATGTGGCCTGGGCCTTAGCAAATGTTCTGCAACACATCCTTGCCCGATACACAATGATTATAAAAAAGTAAGGGATCAATTTAAAGAGATGTGTACATCAAATAAAATTTCTGATTTGTGTGAAACCGTGAATGATGGACTGGCTTATTTAATGGGATAACCAATGAGTGAGCTGTTTGCTTATAAACCTATTCTTCTTTTCTTCTAATAAGTTTTATGGCAGCATTTTTATTTAAATCGCCACTAAAGCGTATTTCATGCCGCTGGTTATCAAAATTTAAAATTAACAGCCCGGTATTGGGAGCAATGCTACCAAGGTTCTCTGCATACATTACAAATTGCAGGGTGTCACCCAGGTCGGGGGTAAGGTAAAATGATTTAGTAAAAGGTTTTACATCAAGCCCCTGCTTGCTTACAATAGTTACCCCATTAAGAATGATGCTCACGGTATCGCCATCTACTTCACCATTGTCGTATAGTGTCATTTGCAGGCTGTCTGATTTTATATAAAGGTGCTCTATGGTTTCTATTTTTCTTTTGCTAAGATCAATATTTGCTGCAATACTTTTATTGGCCGGGGCAAGATTGGCAGCCGGTTTTACCAATACCGTTTTTGCAACTTCAGGAGTTACATTATTATTGGGCGGCATATTTGTTTTAGCTGCGGTTGCCACTGTTGGTACTGGTTTTTCTTTGGCAACAATCACTTTGGGTGCTACAGGTTTTGGTTGAGCTTTTACAATAACCGGCGCAGGAATTATAATTTTTGCTCTCGCCATTCCGGTGGCAGGTTTATTATTTTTTTGAAGCAATAATGTATAATCCTTTTTGGCAGGTGTTATTTTAGCATAGGATGCATATTTTGATTGGGTAAGTACCGGCTGCAATGATTCCATTATTTCTTGAGCAAATGCAAGGGAAGCTAAACTATCTGTTCTTATTTTTTTAATAAAAGAAAGTTCCCTTTTAAGATCCATTTCTCCCAATTTTACCATAAGGGCTGTGGGTTCGGTGGGTAATACTTTCTCAAGGTATATTTTTCCTTTTGCCGGCTTGAGTGTACGGGTGCCCGTGGTTTCAAAATTTCCACTTAATATTTTTTTGCCATCTTCTTCATCATATACAAGCAAACTTTTTTGTTTTATTTTTTTTGGTTCACTTTTTACTAAATTGCTATAAAGCATATCCTCATCCTGTAAAGTAATTTGGATTCCCTGTACATTGATCTGTAATTTTTTCATGGCCACCTGTTCACTCCCTTTCACATCAAAACTCAGGTAACCAAAGCCGGTAAGTACGCCATCTTCCATACTAAACACCACTTCATAAGGCAGTTTTTTTTGATCGGTTGAAACATACCCTTTCCAACTGCCGGTAAAATCTACTTGCTGTGCAAAACAACAACATGGAATAAAAAAGAAGAGAAAAAATATTTTCATGATTGTATCATTATTAAAAAGCTACTTATTCCAGTAACTTGATACCGGTTTTTACCAGTTCTATTTTTCTTTGTTTATATAATGCACCAATCGTCATCTTAAAAGTTTTTTTGCTCATGCCAAAAAAATCGTAGATATCGTCCGGGTTACTTTTATCATGATAAGGAAGATACCCATCATGCTCTTTCAATAGCCGGATTATTTTTTCAGATTCATCTTCCACACGCTTATACCCTGCGGTTCCTGCAACTACATCAATTTTATTGTCTTCATAAATCTTTTTGATGTATCCTTTAAACTGGTCGCCTGCAGTAATATTCCTGTAAATTTCATTAAAATGCAAAACCCCGGTATATTTATTATTGATGATCATTAAATATCCAATATCGGTGCGGCGTAAAACGGTAAGTTGAACTTCATCCATTTCTTTTACATCTAAATTTTCATTATTTAGGTCCTGCTCAAATCTTTCTGTTGCGGCTACACGCCCTGTTTTTTCATCCACATAAATTTTTACTAAGTAAGCCCCCTGGGTACGCATCAAACTTATTTGCTGGCTACGGGGTACAAAAATATCTTTCATAAGACCCCAATCTAAAAAGGCGCCTTGTGGTGTAACGCTCACTGCTACTAATTTTACGATTTCACCCACTGTGCCTTTGGGATTTTGAGTGGTAGCAATAGGCCTGTCTTCACTATCGTGATAAATAAAAACACGGAGTTCATCGCCTATGTTGGCGCCGGGTGGCACAAAACGGTTGGGCAGTAAAACGCCATCCTTTCCATCATCTAAGTAAGCCCCGGGATCTGCCAGGCGCATTATTTTTAAATTGTAATATTCTCCAGCTTGAATCATGGTATAAAAATACCGTATTTATGATGGTATTGCTCATTTTTAATGGGATTCATACCATCCTCCGGCCAATAATTCGTAAAACAGTAAAAGGGTATTATCTTTATACTTATAAAAATTAAAAAAAGAATTTGAAATTTTCATCATTCGGGTTTAGTGAGAACCTCATGGAAGGCATTGATTTTTCTAATTATGAGGATGCCACTCCGGTACAGGAAAAAGTAATTCCACTCATTCTCTCAGGAAAAGATATTATTGCTTCGGCGCAAACAGGTACCGGCAAAACTGCCGCTTTTTTATTACCACTTATTCAAAAATTAAGTGATGAAACAAATCCCAAACCGGGTGTACGTTCTTTGGTAATTGTACCTACACGGGAACTGGCAATACAAATTTCACAACACCTGGAAGGGTTAAGTTATTTTACGCACACAAGCTCCATTGCAGTGTATGGAGGGGGAGATGGGAATGCATTTGTGCAGGAAAAAAAAGCATTAAGCCAGGGAGCCGATATTGTCATTTGCACACCGGGCAAAATGATGTCGCATATAAAAATGGGCTATGTAAAATTGGAGCAGGTAAAATATTTAGTATTGGATGAAGCCGACAGGATGCTGGATATGGGCTTCTATGATGATATCATGTTCATCATAAAACACCTGCCTGCTAAGAGGCAAAACCTGTTATTTTCAGCCACCATGCCGCATAAAATAAGGGAGATGGCACGTAAAATATTAACCCATCCCGAAGAGATAAATATTTCTATTAGTAAACCACCAGAAAAAATAAATCAGCAGGCGTATATTGTGTATGATACACAAAAAATTCCATTGGTGCTGCAGCTTTTAAGAAACCATGCTTATAAATTAGTCCTCGTTTTTTGTAGCAGCAAGCAAAGTGTAAAACAACTCACCCGTGATTTAAAAAGAAATAAAATTAATGCAGGCGAAATACATAGCGATTTGCAACAGGAAGAGAGAGAAGATGTATTAATGAGGTTCCGCAGTGAGCGCCTTTCTGTGTTAGTAGCTACCGATATTTTAAGCCGGGGAATTGATATTGATTGTATTGACCTGGTTATAAATTTTGATGTGCCGCATGATGGCGAAGATTATGTACACCGCATTGGGCGTACCGCAAGAGCTTCGGCCGAAGGCACCGCCATTACTTTTGTAAGCCCCCGGGAACAACGTAAATTTGCTGCTATAGAAAAATTATTGGGCAAACCCGTTGCTAAAATGAAACTACCGGAAGCACTCGGCGAACAGCCGGATTATAATCCCGGAGGCCGGGATGGAAAGGTTTCTTACAACAGGAATAAAAGACAAAGCCACTAAGGAACTTTATTACATACTGGTTGTGGATGCAACTCCTACGATATCAATATTACAAAATCCGATCGGGTACCTGCAGGGTATTACCGCCCAGCGTAGTGAACTATTGCGCTCAGAATTAAATATTGTAAGCTTTAAAGATTTACTGGAGCATTTTCCTTACCGGCATATTGACCGCACAAAGGTTGATAAAATTTCTTCTATACATCCTAACCAGGAATATGCGTATGTAGCCGGAAAATTATTACAGCTTGAAATTGCAGGCACCGGACGCAGCAGGCGGTTGATTGGTTTATTAAAAGACGATTCCGGTGTATTGGAACTGGTATGGTTCCAGGGTATTGCCTGGGTGCAAAAAGCCATTCATGCCGGGCATCAATACCTGGTTTTTGGCAGGCCCGGTTTTTTTATGGGCAAGCCACAAATTGCCCATCCCGATATTGAAAATTTTACACAACAGCAGGCAAGTGGCAAGCAATCGCTTGAACCGGTTTATCCCTCCACAGAAAAATTAAAAGCTCGTGGACTTACTGGTGCCAATCTTGCAAAATATACTAAGGAACTATTACAAAAGCTTTCAGAAAAAGAGATTCCGGAAAATATTCCGGATGATATTATTCAGCAATATAAACTCATCTCCCGTTTTGATGCGTATCAGCAAATTCATTTCCCCGTATCAGAAAAATTATACCAGCAAGCCTTACGCAGGCTTAAGTTTGAAGAATTGTTTTATGGACAGTTGCGGATGCAATTAATAAAAATGCGGCGACACCGTTTTAGTAAAGGTTTTACTTTTTCTACAGTCGGGAATATGTTTAATGAATTTTATAATCATCATCTTCCTTTTACGCTTACCAATGCACAAAAAAAAGGAATAAGAGAAATCAGGCAGGATACAGCCAGCGGAAGACAAATGAACCGGTTGCTGCAGGGCGATGTGGGCAGCGGTAAAACCATGGTGGCTTTTATGGGAATGCTGCTGGCAGCCGATAATGATTTTCAAAGTGTAATGATGGCTCCTACCGAAGTATTGGCCTCGCAACATTTTGAAAGTATTCGTACTTATATTACTCATTTGCCTTTGCAAATTGCATTACTCACCGGATCTACCCCGGCAAAAGAGCGAAAAAAAATATTGGCAGCCTGTGCCGATGGAAGTATCCATATTTTAATTGGTACCCATGCGGTAATAGAAAAAAAAGTGATATTTAAAAACCTGGGGTTTGCCGTGGTAGATGAACAACATAAATTTGGGGTGGCACAGCGGGCCATGCTATGGGCAAAGAATGAAATACCACCTCATGTGTTGGTAATGACGGCCACACCCATACCCAGGACCCTTGCCCTTACTGCTTATGGTGATTTAGATTATAGTGTGATGGATGAATTACCACCCGGCAGAAAACCTATTACAACATTACATCGCAATGAAGCGGCCCGCCCACAGGTAATGGACTTTGTACGTACTGAAATTAGTAAAGGCCGGCAGGCATATTTTATTTATCCGCTCATAGAAGAAAGTAGTAAACTGGATTATGAAAATTTATATAAAGGATACGAAGAAGTAAAAGCATTTTTTCCGGAACCTAAATATTGGATAAGCATGGTGCATGGTAAACAATCGTCAGTGCAAAAAGATGTAAACATGAAACGGTTCATCACCGGCGATACACAAATAATGGTAAGCACTACGGTAATAGAAGTGGGCGTAAATGTGCCCAATGCTTCAGTAATGGTTATTGAAAGTGCAGAGAAATTTGGCTTATCACAATTACATCAATTGCGTGGACGGGTAGGGCGAAGTAGCGATCAGAGTTATTGCATCTTACTTACAGGAAGAAAGCTGGGTAACGATGCTTATGAAAGGATGAAAATTATGGTAGCCACCGGTAATGGTTTTGAAATTGCAGAAAAAGATTTAGAAATGCGTGGGCCGGGAGAAATAGAAGGTACCCGGCAAAGCGGTGCCGTACAATTTAAACTGGCCAGTTTGGTAAATGATAAAGCAGCATTAGAAGCCGCACGGGCATCAGTAGAAAATATACTAAGTACCGATCCTGAATTAGAAAACCCCGGGCATATCATGATTAAAATGTATTTGCAACAACAAAAAGCTAAAACCAAATGGAGTAAAGTTGGGTAATTTCAAATATTCGTTAAATCAGGCTTAAAAAAGAGGTGGTTTCATTTAATTGGATTGGATTCTTAGTTTTAATGCTGTAATTTGTATATGTAAAAAACCACCATCTTGAGTAAAAATTTTAAAATTATTTTTTGTATCCTCATTTTGTCTTTATCCGGCATTCCTTTGTATTTACAGGCGCAGGTAGAATTTATTGAAAACAAAGGCCAATGGCCAAACCAGGTAAAGTACCGGGGTGATTTTAATACCGGTTCATTTTTCATAGAAGATGGCGGTTATACTGTTTTACTTCATCAACCAGATGAAATAAAAAAAATGTATCAATATTTTCATGGTGAACTCAATGAAAAAGATCAAAAACCTGGTACAGCAAACACACTTCACTCCTTTGCCTATAAAATGAAACTTTTGGGTACAAAAAAGGAACTGCAATCTTTCCCCGAAAAACCACTTGATAGTTATAATAATTATTTTATAGGTAATGATAAATCCAAATGGGCAACCGATTGTAAAATTTATTACAGCATTACCTATCCTGATATTTATCCCAATATAGATGTACGTTATTACAGCAATGGCAGCAACCTGAAATATGATTTTATTGTAAGGCCGGGTGGTAATGTAAATGCAATTGCCATGCAATATGATGGGCCTAAACTTACCATAAAAAATGCTGATCTTATTCTTACTACAGCAGTGGGTGAAATTTCTGAATTAAAACCTTATAGTTACCAATCCAGTATTGGAAAACCAATAGAAGTTTCGGCACGCTATGTTTTAAAAAATAATATTGTAAGTTTTAAAGTTGATGATTATGATCATAACCAAACTTTAGTGATAGACCCGGTAATTGTTTTTTCTAGTTTTAGTGGGAGTACTGCAGACAATTGGGGATATACGGCCACTCCCGGCCCCGGTGGAACATTATATGCGGGAGGTATTGTTTTTAGCGCCGGGTACCCGGTAACAGCAGGCGCTTATAGTGGCACATTTGGTGGTGGTGCCAATGAAGGTAATATTACCGGCTTTGATATGGGTATTACAAAATTTGCCTCCATCAATGCACAGCGTTTATTCTCTACCTATATTGGCGGCAATAATAATGAACAACCGCATAGCCTCATCTGCGATGCACAGGGTAACCTTTACATTGCAGGCCGGTCTGCTTCCCCAAATTATCCCACGCTTACCGCATCAGATAAATATGGGCCAAGGGGAGATTTTGATATTGTAATTACCAAACTCAATGCCACCGGAAATAATTTATTGGGTTCTGTAATAATTGGTGGTACGGGTAGGGATGGTGTAAATATCAGGCCAAAATATGAACCTCCCGGTGGTGCAGAAAGCCTGAGAAGAAACTATGGTGATGATGCCCGTAGTGAAGTGATTTTAGATAAATCAGGTAATGTATATGTAGCTTCCTGCACCCGGTCAACAAACTTTCCGGTTACACCCGGTGCCGTTCAATCTTCATCAGGTGGAGGAGACCAGGACGGTGTGATACTTAAATTTAATGGCAGTTTAAGTACCATGTTATTTTCTACTTATTTTGGAGGGGATGGAAATGATGCCTGTTTTGTTGCTAGCATAAATCCTGTTGATAATAATTTATATGTAGGTGGCGCCACTTCCAGCGCTTCGGGTTTACCGGGCAATAATACAAATGTACTTTATCCCAATTTTAATGGTGGAGTTGCCGATGGGTTTGTTACTATTTTAAAAAATGATGGAAGTGGCATTTTAAAAACTTCTTATTTTGGTACAGCAGGTATTGATTTGATATATGGTTTAAAATTCGATAAACATGGCTATCCTTATATCATGGGAACATCCACAGGTTCATGGCCGGTTATGAATGCAGTATATTCAAACCCGGGGTCAAGGCAATTCATCAGTAAGCTAAAACCAGATCTTTCAGCTTTTGAATATTCAACAGTATTTGGGACGGTATCCGTAAATCCTAATATTTCTCCTGTAGCTTTTTTAGTAGATCGTTGTGAAAATGTGTATGTATCCGGGTGGGGC
This sequence comes from Niastella sp., assembly GCA_016710595.1. Classification (GTDB taxonomy): domain Bacteria; phylum Bacteroidota; class Bacteroidia; order Chitinophagales; family Chitinophagaceae; genus Ferruginibacter. The sequence goes on along the minus strand of JADJVM010000006.1, from coordinate 182,753 downwards.
GGAGGTTTAAATTTGAATTACGAATCGGGCACTACCCAAAATCTACCCGAAGTAAATCCGTTGGCTGGTATTCCTCCTGCTGATGCACGGGATTTTTATTTTTTTGTATTACAACGAAATGCACAAAGCCAATTGTTTGGATCTCATTTTGGAAAATATAGTCCCAATGCTACAGGGGAGCATGTGGATGGAGGTACCAGCCGCTTTGATGAAAATGGGATTATTTACCAGGCAATTTGTGGTGAATGTGCCAACGGAAATTTTCCCATCACGCCTGGCGCTTATACCTGCAATAGTTTAAATGGGTACAACCTGGCCGTTGTAAAAATAGATATGAATTTTGCCGGTGTAGGTGCTGCTATAAAAGCAACTGTAGATGGAGTAACCACCGATACCATTATTTGTACCGGTGAAACCGTTTTATTTTCTGACACTTTAAAAAAAGGGAAAAAATATTATTGGGATTTTGGCCATGCACCTAACCGTTATGATACGACAACTACCAATACAAGTACTCATTTATATAATACCATTGGATCATTTGTAGCCATGCTGATTGCTGAAGATAGCACTACCTGTAATATAAGAGATACTTCTTACATTACAATAAAAGTGGGCAACAACAGGGCAAATGTAAAATTCAACTGGGCTAAAACCCAACCCTGCGAATCGCTGGGCGTTATGTTTACAAATACAAGTACCGGTACACCACCCAACTTTAATGCAAATTCCTTTACCTGGGATTATGGTGATGGCTCTCCAAAAGAAACTGCCGGTATCTCTCCTGCACGTACCCACAATTATAACCAGGCAGGAACCTATACCGTGATATTGCAATTGCATGATGATAATTTTTGTAATTCACCTTTAGCAGATACACAAATAATCAGGATCAATCCGTTGGTAGATGCCCGTTTTACAACATCGCCTACTGGTTGTGCCCCTTATACAGCTATATTTAAAAATGAATCATTGGCGGGAACAGATTTTATTTGGGAATATGGAGATAATACATCCTCCACCGATGGCAACATAGAACATACACATTTGTATAATATTCCCGGTACCTACCGGGTACGCTTAATCGCTATTGATACCAGTACTTGTAATAAAAGAGATACTTCAGATTATATAACCATCATCGTTTCAGATAAACCGCATGCCCAGGCCACCTGGAGTCCTAACCCGCCAACGGCAAATACCATTACACAATTCAGCAATCAATCTTCAGGCGCCAATCATTATCTCTGGAATTTTGGAGATGCTGAATCATCTTCAGAAATAAACCCACGGCACCAGTATAATGCAACGGGTATGTTTAATGCTGAATTAATTGCGTATAACAGATATAATTGTACCGATACTTTTCATCTGCAAGTACGCACTATTATTGAGCCTTTACTTGATGTGCCCAATGCTTTTACACCAGGCAAATTTGGGGAGAACGCAATGGTACTGGTACGTGGATTTGGTATCGCAAAAATGGATTGGAATATTTATAATCGCTGGGGACAATTAATCTTTCACAGTGAAAACAGTAAACTGGGATGGGATGGTACTTACAAAGGAAAATTACAACCCATGGATGTGTACACTTATACACTGGATGTAATTTTTAGCGATGGAAAAAAGTATAAAAAGACTGGAGATATCACATTGTTGAGATAATAAAAAACAGTTAGAAGCATCATGGGAATTTGTAAAAAAATAGGATCATTTATCATTTTTTATTTTGGTATGCAAGTGATATTGCATGCACAGGATTTGCATTTTTCTCAATTCTTTAATTCACCTTTAACTACGAACCCTGCAAACACCGGGTTCATTCCAGATGCAGATTATCGCCTGGGTGTGCAATACCGGAACCAGTGGAGCAATATCATGGCGGTACCTTATAAAACCCAAAGCATATTTGCCGATGCCCAGGTAATGAGAGATAAATTAGAGAATGGCTGGCTGGGACTGGGTGGCGTAATTCTGAATGATGTAGCGGGTAGTGGAAGTTTACGTTCCACAAAAATTTATGGATCCCTGGCATACCATCAAATGCTGGGGCTTAGTAGTTTGTTAAGTGCCGGCTTTAACCTTGGCTGGGCAAATAAAAGAATTGATCAAAGCCAGTTGAAATTTCCTGACCAGTTTGATGGAAAATTTTTTGATAATACATTACCCACTGCTGTAACCCTGGCCAATAATAATGTGAGTTATTTTGATATGCAAGTGGGTATGAACTATGCTTATTTTCCTACCGAGGATATATACCTGAACGTTGGTTATTCTATTCATCATGTAAATAAACCAACTGAAACATTTTTTAATACACCCGGCGCTAATAATATTATTCCCATGCGGCATATCGCATTCATTAATGGTATATTAAAAGTGCAGGACAATATCATTTTGAACCCGAATATTTATTTTACTACCCAGGCAAAATCTATGGAAATAACGGGTGGCGCTATGGCGAGTTATAACTTATCAGAATACGATGATAAGCAACTCCTCTTTGGCGCTTATTACCGGTATAAAGATGCCGTGATTCCTGCTGCAGGATTTCAACTAAATGGACTTAAGTTTACATTTAGTTACGATGTTACTTTATCGAATCTGAAAACCTATAACAATTCAAGAGGCGCAATTGAATTTAGCCTTATCAAAAACGGTTATTATCCTGCCAATGTAAACAGGCAGGCCCTTTGCCCTAAATTCTAAAAATTTCCTCATTTATTTTTACGATTTTTGCACAAAAAATTTTCATGACGCAATACCTTTCATTTGTTCCCTTGTTTCAAAATATTTTAGGGAGCAATTATGTATTTACAGATGATGAAAGCAGGGAAAAGTATGGACGGGACGAAACCGAAAACTTATTATTCCTCCCCGCCATTGTGATAAAACCCAGGACAGCCGAAGAGTTGAGTGCTGTTATGAAAATCTGTAACGAAAATAAAATTCCGGTAACGGCCAGGGGTGCGGGTACAGGCTTAAGTGGTGGCGCCCTTCCTCACCGGGGTGGTGTGCTGGTTTCTTTTGAAAGGATGAACAGCATTTTAGAAATTGATGAAAGGAATTTACAGGTAACCACCGAACCTGGGGTCATTACTGAAGTATTACAAAATGCAGTAAAAGAAAAAGGGTTATTTTATCCACCCGATCCCAGCAGCAGGGGTAGTTGTTTCATTGGTGGTAATATTGCCGAAAACAGTGGCGGGCCAAAAGCGGTGAAATATGGTGTAGTAAAAGATTATGTACTGAATCTGCAGGTAGTATTGGCAAATGGTGAAATTATCTGGACGGGTTCGAATGTGTTAAAAAATTCAACAGGTTATAATTTAACACAATTAATAGTAGGCAGCGAAGGAACTTTAGGATTGGTAACAAAAATTGTTTTGAAATTGTTGCCTCATCCAAAATTTGATTTATTGATGCTGGCTCCTTTTACAGATATTGAAAAAGCAGGTGCAGCTGTGAGCGCTGTGTTCAGGGCGGGTTTTACACCCAGTGCAATGGAATTGGTAGAAATAGATGCGCTTAAAATAGTAAGCCGTTTTGTAGAAAGTACGGCCGTACCGGTAGGAGATGATGTGGCAGCACATTTAATTGTAGAGGTAGATGGGAATCATATGGAAACTTTAATGAGTGAAATGGAAGCCATATCAGCCATATTGGCTGAATATGATTGCGGTGAAATATTTTTTGCAGATGATGCAGTTCAAAAAGCAGCACTCTGGAAATTGCGGCGGCGGGTTGCCGAAGCTGTAAAAATTGATGGCTATACCATAGAAGAAGATACGGTGGTGCCAAGGGCCGAATTACCGGCATTGATAAAAGGTGTAAAAAAACTGGGTAAAGAGTATGATTTTGAAGTGGTATGTTATGGCCATGCAGGCGATGGGAATTTACACATACGTATAAAAAAATCGGGCAGTATTTATAGCCTTAATAACCCGGATGTGATTCCGGCATTAAGGGCATTGTTTAAGTTAGTGAAAGCATTGGGCGGCACCATCAGTGGCGAACATGGCATAGGTCTTGTACAAAAAGAATATATGGATATTGTATTTGATCCCATAACAATTGAATTGATGCGGGGCATTAAAAAAACATTTGATCCCAATAATATCCTTAACCCCGGAAAAATATTTGATATTTAATAAACATGAAAAAAAACACTCACATTCTCCTGCTTGCATTGGCAATAAGTTTATCGCTTAGCAGTTTTGCACAATCATCTTCTAAAGATGATGATGAAGAAAAAACTTCCGGATTTAAAAAAGAAAACCTTTTTACCGGTGGTACGGCAAATATCTCGTTTTTTAATGGCGCCACCATGTTGGGCGTAAGCCCTTTTTTTGGTTATAGTATCAATAAGTGGCTCGATGTAGCGGTATCCGGCAACATCAATTATATTTCTCAACGAGATTACCAGGTTTACGGCGATAAAGCCCGGCAAACCACTTATGGGCCGGGGGCATTTGTTCGTATTTTTCCTGTAAAATTCATATTTCTGCAGGCGCATTATGAATATAATTTTATAAATTTCAAATACCTGCCGGCAGCCAATTCGGGGTACCTGGAACAAAAAGAAAAATTACATGCTTCCAGTTTTTTAATTGGGGGTGGCTTTAGTGGTGGCAGGGATGAGTATAATAAATCTTATTATTATATCTCATTGCTTTTTGATGTTGCCAAAGATAAAAATTCACCCTATGTAGATGGTTTAGGAAGGGTGATCCCATTAATAAGGGCAGGTTATAATATCGCTTTATTCCAGCACCGAAAGTAATTTAGATGTATTGTAAAAAATCTTTGGGTTCATTCAAATGGATCAGGTGTTCCAGGGGATGGGAGTATAAAAAGTTTTCATCATCCATTCTTTTGATATGTGCCAGTAAATGATCATAAAAGCCAGCACTGTTCAGGAAGAAAATTTCTTTATGATGAATACGCAGTTGGTTCCAGGTGAGCATTTCAAAAAGTTCATCTAAGGTTCCGTAGCCACCCGGAAGTATGATGGCGGCATCACATTTTTCATACAACATTTTTTTTCGGGCATGCATATTTTCTACAATGTGCAATTCGGTGAGGCCGTTATGCTGATGTTCCCATGCTGCCAGTACAGTAGGGATGATGCCAATTACCTTTCCATTTTTCTCAAGCGCAGCATTGGCTACAGCAGCCATCAATCCTTTATTTCCGCCGCCATAAATAAGGGTGAGCCCATGCGATGCCAGCAATTCGCCCAAATGCCTGCTATGAATTTCAAAGATAGGATGGGTACCACTTTTACTTCCGCAAAAAACAGCAACAGATCTTATTGACATGTGTTAAAATATTATTCTACAAAGACACAAAGATTTTATCTATTTTCAATCTTATTTTAAAGTAAATTTTTTGCATGTCTCCATTAGTATTGCTCTCTTTTGTAGCCGGATATTTTTTATTGCTGATGTTAGTAGCCTGGTACACCAGTAAGAATGCCACCAATGAATCTTTTTTTATAGGGAATAAAAATTCTAACTGGATGCTTGTTGCATTTGGGATGATTGGTACTTCCTTGTCAGGTGTTACATTCGTAAGCGTACCCGGTACAGTAGGTGCCAATTCATTTGCCTACTTTCAAATTGTGATTGGGTATTTTATTGGGTACCTCACCATTGCTTATGTATTATTGCCTTTGTATTATAAAATGAACCTCACTTCTATTTATACTTACCTTGGCAACAGGCTAGGCATAAAATCTTATAAAACCGGCGCTTCTTTTTTTATCCTTTCACGCATATTAGGCGCTACCGCAAGGCTTTACCTGGTTGTGAAAATATTGCAGGATATTATTTTGTCTGACCTGGGAATCCCTTTTTGGGCAACCACACTCATCATTTTAATAATGATCCTTATCTATACCTATGAAGGGGGCGTAAAAACGATTGTATTTACTGATACGTTACAAACAACTTTTATGCTTACCGGCTTAATCGTTTGTATCATTTACATTCTGCACACTATGGGGCTAAGTTTTGGGGATGCAATCAATGCATTATCTACCCATCAAGGTGAAAAAGGGGCGTACTCTAAAATATTTTTTACAGACCCATCTGATAAATTATTTTTTGTGAAGCAGATTTTGGCAGGCGCCTTCATCACCATTACCATGACTGGGCTGGACCAGGAAATGATGCAAAAATCTATTTCTGTAAAACGCTTGAAAGATTCTCAAAAAAATATGGTGAGCCTTGCTTTTATCATGGTAGTGGTAATTTTCATCTTTTTATTCCTGGGTGGTTTATTGCACCTGTATGGGGCACAGCAAGGGATAATGGCAAAAGGCGATGATTTATTTCCGGCGCTGGCATTAAATAATATGCCTGCCATTGTATCGGTAATATTTATCATCGCATTGATCTCTGCATTATTTCCCAGTGCCGATGGTGCTATTACTGCTTTGACGTCTTCGTTTTGCATTGATATTCTTGGTATAAAAAGAAGGCCGAATTGGAGTGAGCAAAAACAGAAGAAAATCCGGCAAAGGGTGCACCTTACGGTTGCTTTTATCTTCCTGATTTTTGTAATGGTATTTCATTGGGTAAATGATCCCAGTATGATTGATGTGATTTTAAAATTAGCGGCATATACCTATGGTCCATTATTGGGCTTATTTACATTTGGTATTTTAACCAAACGATCTGTGAAAGATAAATGGGTTCCTTTAATTTGTATCGTTTCACCACTTATTTGTTTGGGTATTGAGAAATTAACACCACTCATTATTCCCGGCTTTAAAATGGGCCCGGAACTTTTGGTTGTAAATGGATTTTTGACCTATATCGGGTTGTTAATGATTTCTAAAAAAATTAAACTTGAAGAATAAGGAATGAATATAATTGATCTAAAAATAGAATCGTATGCTGCTGCTTTTGCATCTCCGCAATCAGAAATTTTACAACAAATAGAAAAGGAAACATTAGCAAATCATTCAGATTCTCAAATGTTAAGCGGCCATGTGCAGGGTTTGTTTTTAAGTATGATGAGCCAGATGATAAAACCAATGAATGTACTGGAAATAGGCAGCTTTACTGGGTTTAGTGCCATTTGCCTGGCTTCCGGGTTACAAAAAGGCGGGCAAGTGCATACCATTGAGTTAAGGGAAAAGGATGCCCAAATTTCAGAAGATAATTTTATAAAGGCAGGGTTAGAGAAACAAATACAATTACATAGGGGCAATGCATTAGATATTATTTCGTTATTACAGGAAAACCGGGAGTGGGACCTTGTATTTATTGATGCCGATAAAGTGAGTTATATTGAGTATTACGAGCTAACTTTGCCAAAATTAAAAAAGGGGGGATTTATACTTGCGGATAATGTACTTTTTCACGGGCAGGTTGTAGCTCAACCTATAAAAGGAAAAAATGCTATTGCCATTGATGCATTTAATCATCATGTGGCTAACGACAAAAAGGTAGAGCAGGTAATAGTAACCTTACGGGACGGTTTGATGCTTATAAGAAAATTATAAATGAATAAAAGATATCCATTCATGAAGAATTTAAGTATGGCACTTATTTGCTGTATGTTTATTGGATTGGTACAGGCGCAAATGCTTACGCCCCAGCAATACATAGATACTTATAAAGAACTTGCCATTAAAGAAATGAAGCGTAGTGGCATCCCTGCTTCTATCACACTGGCCCAGGGCTTATTAGAAACTGAATGTGGAAATAGCATCCTGGTAAAAAAATCAAACAATCATTTTGGAATTAAATGTAAAAGTAACTGGACGGGCGAGTCGGTAGCACATACTGATGATGCACCCAATGAATGTTTTCGTAAATATGCCACAGCAGAAGATAGTTATAAAGACCATAGTGATTTTTTGAAAAATAGTAGCAGGTATTCAAATTTGTTTTCGCTAAATCCTACTGATTATAAAGGATGGGCTTATGGATTAAAATCAGCCGGGTATGCCACAAACCCACGCTACCCGGTTATACTGATCACTAATATTGAAAAATATAATTTACAGCAATACGACAGTATGAGCGAAACAGATCCTATGCTTTTTGCAGATGCAACCGCACCCGTTATCTCACAAAAAGAAGAAACCAACGCAATCATACAACCTGTATCAAATGAACCGGCACCTGTTCTAGCTCATAAGCCGGGAAATAAAACAAAGTTCAATGGCTTAAAAGCCATTTTTGCCACTAAAGGCACATCGCTGCTGGCACTCGCTTTGGGAAATGACATTTCATTATCAAAATTGTTAGACTTCAATGATCTTAAAAATGATGGGCTTTTAAAAGAAGACCAAATTGTTTATTTAGAAAAAAAAGCAAAGCAGGGCAACCGGGATTTTTATATTTCATTGCAAAATGAATCTTTACGAGACGTTGCACAGAACAATGGGGTACAATTGCAATCATTGGTACAATTTAATAACCTTACCGAACATTCGAATGTTCACAAAGGACAAAAAATATATTTAAGACCCATCGTTTCAGGTGCCACTACTGCAACCCGTTAAAACAATTTAATTTACTTCTATGCCTGTTATTACAGTTAATAATAAAGACTTTATCCCTTACATTGATGCTACAGAAATTCAAAAGCAGGTACAACGTATTGCGGATGAAATTAACCGGGATTACGCCGGCAAACGTCCCTTGTTCATCGCCATTTTAAATGGCTCCTTTATGTTTGCCAGCGATTTATTTAAGCTTATTGAAATTGAAGCTGAAATTAATTTTATAAAATTAGCTTCTTATAAAGGAACCAAAAGTACCGGCAATGTAGTAACCTCTATTGGTTTAGATGAATCCTTAAAAGATAAACACGTAATTATATTAGAAGATATTGTAGATACCGGTAAAACCTTACACGAATTTTTACCTCAGTTAATCAACCAACAACCGGCATCTTTAAAAATTGCAGCTTTGTTACATAAGCCTGAAGCCCTTGTTCATGACATCCGTATTGATTATTTAGGATTTAATGTGCCTAATAAATTTTTACTCGGTTATGGATTAGACTTTGATGGCCTCGCAAGAAACCTGAAAGAGATATATCAATTAGTTGAATAAGTGTAGGTGGCAATACCCTAAGTTTCCGCCAAAAAATTAATTTAGTTGAACAAGATTCTACTATATCTATTTTTTATGCTATCGGCCCAGCTTGTATTTGGCCAATATTACCTGCGTGGTGATGTGAAAGATGGTAATGGAAATCTTTTGCCCAATACTAAAATATTCCTTCACTCAGCCAGGACATTTTATATTACCGATGCATCCGGAAGTTTTGGGTTCCCGATTTCTAATATTACCGATACGGTTACCTTAAGCCGTGACGGATTCAATACAGAAAAAATGGTAGTGAATGCCATACGTCCGGTAACGCTACAAATGAAACCTTCAGCTACAGAAAATAATAAATCGGCACCCAAATTATCTTCCCTTACTGAAAATAAAAAAAGAGATGCACGCCTCTTTGCACACTTTGATAATGAAACTTATTTTCAACTGGCAGAAAATGAAAATGTAATGGTAAAGGATTATCCCAATACTTCTTTTTCATTAAATGTAAATAAAGCTTCTTATAGCAATGTGCGCCGTTTCCTTAACATGAAAAGTAAGGTACCTGCAGATGCTGTACGTATTGAAGAAATGATAAATTATTTTAACCTTCAGTATCACGAACCATCACCTGGCAATGTATTTAGAATAGAGAGCCAGCTAAGTTCCTGCCCCTGGAATCCCGTAAAAAAATTATTGTTTATAAATGTAAGTGCAAAAAAACTAGATCTCAGTAAAACAGCGCCGGGAAATTTTGTTTTTTTAATTGATGTATCCGGTAGTATGGATATGCCCAACCGCTTACCATTAATAAAAGCAGCATTCCAGTTATTTGTAAAAAACCTCCGTCCTATTGACAAAGTCTCTATTGTAATTTATGGAGGTTCTGTAGGTATTTGGTTAGACCCTACTTCGGGAGCAGATAAAGAAAAAATAATTCAATCCATTGAAGAGTTAGAAGCCTCCGGCGACACACCCGGTGAATCGGCAATACGGGCTGCCTACACAGTGGCAGAAAAAACATTTATTCAAGGTGGTACCAATAGGGTGATACTGGCTACGGATGGTGATTTTAATGTGGGTGAAACTTCAGAAAAAGATTTGGAAGAACTCATTGCATTGAAAAAACAATCTGGTGTGTATTTAACCTGCCTGGGTGTAGGTATGGGAAATTTTAAAGATTCTAAATTACAGGCCCTGGCAAAAAAAGGAAATGGGAATTATGCATATTTAGATGATATCAATGAAGCACAGAAAGTATTGGTAAAAGAACTTACGCAGACCATGTATGGTATTGCCGATGATGTGAGCATGCAATTAGAATTTAACCCTGCTGTGGTAAAAGAATACCGTTTAATCGGTTTTGACAATCGCAGGGATGCTATAGTAGATGCAAAAAGCGAATTAGAAGGGGGCGATATTGGCAGTGGGAATAGTACACTGGCTGTATTCGAAATATTACCAGCTGAAAACCAACTATCCAACAGCAGGGATATTGTTGCCAACATTAAATTGAAATATATTTGTGAAAACGATAGCCTTTCACATATTTTGCGGTACACAGCCCTGGATAATTATAAACCGATAGATAGTGTACACCCGGAATTAAAATTTGCTACTGCGGTTGCTATGTTTGGACTAAAACTCCGGAACTCCACTTCTCTTAATAATACAGACTGGCCTATCATAAAATCACTTGCCCAATCCGCAGCCGATACCCATGATTATTTGCAACAAGAATTTGTAAAACAAGTTTCAAATGCTGAAATAATTTATAGCGATAAATTACCGGCCAAGAAAAAGGCGAAAAAGAAAAGAAACTTTTAATAAAAGTGAAGTTCTTTAATTTATTCCCGCAAAGGTATTCCCCTGGTTGATGTCCCCGGTTTCATAGCCTCTTTTAAACCAATACATACGTTGAGCAGATGTGCCATGTGTAAAACCTTCGGGCACTACATATCCCTGTGTGCGTTCCTGTATATTGTCATCCCCTACAGCCGCTGCCGCTTCTAAGGCTTGTTCTATATCCTGGGGCTGTATTACGTTTTTCATTTTTTGATCATAATGTGCCCATACGCCTGCATAAAAATCTGCTTGTAGTTCTAATGCCACGCTATATTTATTATAAGTAGTTTCATCTACTTTCCTTCTTATTTGATCCATTTTTTGTGTAGTTCCCATTAAATATTGTATATGGTGGCCTACTTCATGGGCAACTACATAAGCCATCGCAAAATCGCCTTTTGCACCAAAGCGCTGTTGTAATTCATCTGCAAAAGCAAGATCAATATACAGGTCATTATCTCCCGGGCAGTAAAAGGGGCCGCTGGCAGAACTGGCCGTACCACAAGCACTCTGTGTAGCGCCACTAAAAAGAATAAGCGTAGGAGCCTTGTATTTTTCATTATGTTCTGAAAATATTTTTGTCCACACATCTTCTGTATCTGCCAATACTACTTTTACAAAAGAAGCCCGGTTATCTTCTCTTGCTTTTTCTGCAGGAGATAAGGCTCTTGTTTCCTGGGGCGCTCCCGACTGGGGCAATTGTTGCAAGGCGGCCGGGTCCCCGGTTAAGAAATAATTAACCAATAAAAAAATAACGCCAATGATGCCTCCACCAATGGCTATTTGTCCGCCACTACCTCTACGGTCCTCCACATTCTCACTTTCTCTTCTTCCTTGCCAAAGCATATTTATAAATATTTAATGAATAATTAATAAAATAAATGGGGTGCAAATTATTTCCAAAAATATGGTTTTTCTCCAATTAAGAAATATAACCCAATATCATAACTCCATAAAACAGCTAACTTATAGACTACTATATTTACCATTCAGTTTTCAATATCAAAGATTGATGTTCTTAATTATCTTTGTGTAATGTTGCCATTGTATAGTTATGAGGATTTATTTTCTTTTGCAAATTCTGTCTTTTTAAAAATAGGTTGTAATGATGAAGATGCCATTACGGCTACCCAAACTTTGTTATCTGCCGACCTGAGGGGCGTAGATAGCCATGGTATTGCCCGCTTAATTGGTTATGTAAGGCTTTGGGAAAATAAAAGAGTGAATGCAAAACCCAATATTTCAATTATACATCAAACTCCATCTACTGCTGTGGTAGATGCAGATCGTGCACTGGGGCTGGTATCGGCACCTTATGCCATGAACCTGGCCATTCAAAAAGCAGCATCCGTAGGCACCGGCTGGGTAAGTGTACAAAATAGCAATCACTTTGGTATTGCCGGTTATCATGCTTTACTGGCAGTACAAGAAGATATGATTGGTATTGCTATGACAAATGCATCGGCTTTAGTAGCGCCTACTTATGCAAATGAACGGATGCTGGGCACAAACCCAATCGCAGTGGCTGTTCCTGCGGGCCAGTATCCTCCTTTTGTGGCTGATTTTGCAACCACCACGGCTTCTAACGGAAAACTGGAAATCTTGCAAAGGATAAATGAAGATTGCCCTTCGGGATGGTTGCAGGATGCCGATGGAATGCCAACACAAAATGCCGCCGCTTTAAAAGAGGGCGGTGCTTTATTGCCATTGGGGGGCGATAAAGTGCATGGTAGCCACAAAGGATATATGCTAGGTAGCATTGTAGATATTTTTTCTGCCATTTTAAGTGGCGCCAACTACGGGCCATGGGTTCCACCATTTCCTACCTATATACCCATGCCGCAAAATATGCCGGGCAAAGGCATTGGCCATTTCTTTGGAGCCATGCGCATAGATGCATTCCGGCCTGCTATGGATTTTAAAAAAGATATGGACCAGTGGATAAACCGTTTTAAAGAAGCCAAAACCACCAGCGGCCATAAAGAAGTGATAATTCCCGGCGAACCCGAAAAGCAAATGGAAGAAGAGCGAATTAAAAATGGGATCCCTTTGCTGCAACCGGTGATAGAGGATTTAACCCAACTTGCTCAAAAATTTTCTTTACAAGTTCCACCATCAATGTAATTTTTTGATAGTATTTCAATAAGCTCATATTCCCATCGGGGAATTATCTACTTTTGCATTCCCAAAAAACAGGATATGAAAGTGATGAAATTTGGCGGCACCAGTGTGGGAAAGCCGGAACGTATGAAACAAGTGGCTGGGTTGGTAATGGCAAGTAAAGAAAAGAAGATCGTAGTGCTTTCTGCACTAAGTGGAACAACCAATGCATTAGTAACTATCAGCAACCTTATTGCGAATAATAACCGGGAACTGGCATTAACCCGTATTAAAGAACTACAGGATCATTATTATCAATTTATTGATGAGTTATTAAGTAAACCGGATTTTGTTGAAAAAGCCCGTAAACAGGTAGAAGAACATTTTGAATTTTTAGAGATTATTTTACGCATTTCATTTAGCGAGGCGCTTCATAAAGACATTCTGGCACAAGGTGAATTACTAAGTACAAAACTCTTTAGCCTTTATTTGGACGAAAATGGTATTGATCATAAATTATTACCTGCTCTTGAATTTATGATGCTCGATAAATTTGATGAACCACAATTGGCTACCATCAAATTAAGATTAACCCAACTGCTGGACCAATACCCCGACATGAATGTATTTGTTACGCAAGGATACATTACAAGAAACGCCAGGGGTGAAGTGGATAATTTAAAAAGAGGAGGAAGTGATTATAGTGCATCTTTAATTGCTGCCGTTTTACAGGCATCGGTTTGCGAAATTTGGACGGATATTGATGGGATGCATAATAATGACCCCCGGATTGTAGAAAATACAAAACCGGTAGAACAGTTAAGTTTTAATGAAGCTGCGGAACTCGCTTATTTTGGGGCGAAAATCTTGCACCCGGCATCTATCTGGCCGGCACAGGCACATAATGTTCCCGTTAAATTGCTCAATACAATGGAGCCATTGGCGAAGGGTACGCTCATTTCGGCTGATGCCGGTAGCGAAGGTGCAAAAGCAATTGCAGCAAAAGACAATATTACTGCCATAAAAATCATTAGTAGCCGTATGCTACTAGCTTATGGCTTTTTAAGAAAAGTGTTCGAGGTCTTTGAAAAATACCGCACTTCTATTGATATGATCACAACCTCTGAAGTAGCCGTATCTGTTACAATAGATAATGATAGCTTCTTAAAAGAAATTGTAAGTGAACTGGAAGCTTATGGCCGGGTAAAAATTGATAGCGATCACACGATCGTTTCTATTGTAGGAAATGAAATAAACATTACCGAAGATATATTAAGCAGGGTATTTCAGGCTACTACTACCATACCGGTTCGTATGATTAGTTATGGTGGGAGCAGCCATAATATTTCTTTATTAATACCCCAGGCTTATAAGGCGCAGGCTTTGCGGGCATTACACAGCCACTTATTTTTTTAATTTATTTTTAAAACCATACAATAAATCGTTCTTCTCAGCCGTTTTTAATTTGGTTTTTCATAGGATATTGGATTAAAACGGGCTGAGATTTCTATCACAGCCCCTTTTTTTTGTCCTATACCCTGGGTTTCTAAAATTTATTTTTGCCACTTACAATGGAATTCACAGGGGAGCATGTCGCCTACTACACTTTCTCTCTCTTTAGCATTTTTTTCACAATAAATTTTTAAAAGGAAGCAACTATTATAAAACAATTGTAGTCTTATGTATGGTTTTTCATAGGATATTGGATTTTAAAACGGGCAATGATTTCTATCACCGCCCCTTTTTTTTGTATCAACTCAATTCCCTGTTCAAACACTTTGTTTCCTTTTTATTTTCAGTTTCATTTTTGATAGCTTTTTTTAAATGTAAACACATAAAAAAAGGCAACGATTAAAATCATTGCCTTGAAAGATTTATGTTTTATGTTATATGATGAGCATGGCATCACCATAACTAAAGAACCGGTATTTTTCTTTAATTGCTTTTTTGTAGGCCTCCATCATTAAGTCATATCCTGCAAAAGCACAAGCCATAATGAGCAAGCTTGTTTTTGGCAAATGAAAATTAGTAACCAGGGCATCAGCAATATTAAAATTATAAGGTGGATGAATAAAATGATTGGTCCAGCCTTCTGAAGGTTTTAATAATTTTTGAGCGGTGTACGAAGTTTCCATCGCCCTCATGGTAGTGGTACCAATAGAACAGATGCGGTGATTTGTTTCTTTGGCTTTATTTACAATATCGCATGCTGTTTGCTCAATTTTATAATACTCAGCATCCATTTTATGTTTGCTCAGGTCTTCCACTTCTATGGGCCTGAATGTGCCAAGGCCGGTGTGCAAGGTTACTTCTGCAAACCGGATCCCTTGTATTTCAAGGCGCTTAATTAATTCTTTACTAAAATGCAAACCGGCTGTAGGTGCAGCCACAGCACCCTCGTGTTTGGCATACACTGTTTGATACCTTTCTTTATCTTCTGCTTCGGGTTTACGTTTTATATATTTTGGCAATGGAGTTTCTCCCATAAACTCCAGCATTTTTCTAAACTCTTCTTCGGTGCCATCCCATAAAAAACGAATGGTACGGCCACGGCTGGTTGTGTTATCAATTACTTCGGCAACCAATTCATCATTCTCGCCAAAATAAAGTTTATTACCCACTCTTATTTTTCGGGCAGGATCTACAATTACATCCCAAAGCCGGTTAGGGCGATTTAATTCACGCAGTAAAAAAACTTCGATCTTAGCGCCTGTTTTTTCTTTACGTCCATACATCCTTGCAGGAAACACACGTGTATTGTTTACCACAAACACATCCTTATCATCAAAATACTCCATGATGTCCCGGAATTGTTTGTTTTCAATTTCACCGGTATCACGGTGAACAACCATTAAACGACTGTCTTCTCTTTTTTTGGCCGGATGTTGGGCAATGAGGTTAAGAGGGAGATCGAACCTGAACTGAGATAATTTCATGCAATAAACTTGTTTTATTTATCACATGCCGACCTGCCATTTTATTAGCAGGATGTTTATCCCCACCAAAGCAGGGCATGTATCATGTTACGGCATGATTTGAAAGTGTGCAAAGTTAATACATTTAATGCGTATCTTATTATACATTTTTTCTAATATATGGTTAAAGCAGAAAAAAATGTGAATTTTTATGTTATTTTCGTCTTTTGTAAGTAGGTAAATCATAAGTATAATGACTGCCATCTTTCTTTCTGTAATTCTTCCTGGCAAGCACTTGTACCCAATAGGTAAAGCCTTAAATAATAAACACTAGCGTACTAGCAACTTCAATGAAAAGAAAGAAACTCCGGTATCCTTTTTACTGCATTTTATTATCCCTTGTATTTTGTACTGCCAAAGCCCAGGATACCACACGCCAGGTATATAATAGCCTTTTGTGGGAAATAAGCGGCAATGGGCTTACACGCCCTTCATTTCTTTTTGGTACGATGCATGTAAGTAGCAAACTCGCATTTCATTTAAGCGATTCATTTTATTATGCCATTCGGAATGTAGATGCCGTAGCCCTGGAGCTTAACCCTGAACTATGGCAGCCACAAATGGCATCACTTAATGACCTGAATTTAAACTATACGAATTATGTACAGTATGGAGGAAATGGGTACCTCACAGAAAATAGCTTTAAAATAGAAAAATACAATGATAATTTACTGTTGGCCCTTAATAGTGAACCGCCCGTAGTAAATAGCCTCCTCTATAGGTCTTATAAGGCCAAAGAAGATTTTGAAGAAGATACTTTTTTAGATTTATATATTTATCAAACAGGCCGTAAGCTGGGAAAAAGCCCGGCGGGCGTAGAAGATTTTTATGAGTCGCAAAAATTGGTAATGGAAGCGTATGCCGATATGGCAAAAGAAAAAAAGAAAAAGGAAATAGACCTGGACGGTGAAACGGTTTCTGATATACAGGATAAAATACAGGAAGCTTATAAGAGAGGGGATTTAAGCCTTATGGATTCTCTTGATAATAAAATGGAAAGATCCGTTGCATTCAGAGAAAAATTTTTGATAAAAAGAAACGAAATTCAGGCACATTCAATTGATAGCATCATTAAAAAGAAATCATTATTTGTGGGTGTAGGTGCAGCGCATTTACCCGGTACCCGGGGAGTTATAGAATTATTGAGAGCAATGGGTTATACGCTTAGGCCAATAAAAATGAGCAACCGGGATGCCCGCCAAAAAGATGAAATAGAAAAATTAAAAGTAAAAGTAAATTTTGCTACTCAGTTTGCTGCAGATAGCACGTATAGTGTAGATGTACCCGGCCCTTTATATTTTTTGCCCAATCCCTATATGCCATTGAACCGCTGGCAGTTTGCTGATATGAACAATGGTTCTTATTATATGGTTACCAGGGTAAAAACAAATGCCAGTTTTTTAAAAATGACGGATGAAGATGTGCTGAAAAAAATTGATAGTGTGCTGTATGAAAATATACCGGGTAAAATAATTACAAAGAAAACAATCACCAATAATGGATACCCTGGTTATGATATAACCAATCGTACCCGTAGGGGCGATTTACAACGCTACCAGATTTTTGTATTACCATCCGAGATTGTAATCTTTAAAATGAGTGGTAAAAACGATTACGTGGCAGGTGAAGAAGCCACACGTTTCTTTACTTCTATCCGTTTAAAAAAACTGAATAACGGCCCGCAAAATTATAAACCGGTGCAAGGTGGTTTTCATTTTCAATTTCCAAATTCACCCTCTGTATTTTTCGACCAGGTAAAAAAACAAAGATGGGAATATGAAACAAAAGACCCTGGTACTGGTGATGCCTGGCTCTTGCTCAAACTCAATAACTATAATTTTGATTTTATAGAAAGAGATAGTTTTGATCTTGGTCTCATTGAAGAATCTTTTAGGAGTGCTGATATATTTGATACACAAATAAGCCGTAAGCTGGGTAGCCTGGCTGGCGCACCTGCATTGTTTGTACGTGAAAAATTAAAAGATGGCGATATTGTAAATGCCGTTTACATGATAAAGGGTCCGGAGTATTATGTATTGGCCCGGCGTACAAAAAATGAATCTGACAGCTCTTTTGATTTTGCCAGTTCCTTTGGCTGGGAACCTTACAGTTATCCAAAAGCAAATCAATTCACTGACACTTTTTATCATTTTTCAGTTAACACGCCGATTCATCCTGTAATTGATGAAGGTATCAGGGCAATCATTGAGAAATCGGCTGAGGATATTGCCAATGGAAATAATTCATCTGGTTATATAACTTATTGGCCCAAAAAAAAACCTGCTTTATTTCAAAGTGATTCTACGGGTCAAATGGTTTATGTAACTGTACAGGATTATCCTAAATATTATTCCATCAGGGATAGTGCAAAGTTTTGGAAAAATGAAATAGATGATTACACCGGTGATGGCGATATGCTGATAACTCAAAAAAAATCAATTTCTATTCCTGGTATAAGGGCAGGCTACCGGTTTACTTTACAAGATACAGGCTCTGCCAAAACAATTGAAAGGATGTTGTTGCTCAAAGGAAATGCCATGTATTCCTTAGTAAGCATGAGCGACACCCTAAGTGGCACGCATGGTTTTTTAGATGCGTTTTTTAATAGTTTTAATGGTTTGCTTCAAGATAGCAATCAAAATATTTATGTTACTAAATTGCCTTTATTTTTTGATGATCTTTTTAGTAAAGACAGTGCACTGCATAAAAAAGCACAGCAATCCCTTACCGCTATTTACTTTGGGCCACAAGGAGCGCACTTACTAAACGATGCCATTGCCAGGATCAATATTTCTGATAAAGATTATTTTGATACTAAAGTAAAACTGATAGCCGAACTGGGGTATATAAAAGATTCAATTACTGATAATATTCCCGGTTATCTAAATGATATATATCATAAAACGGCCGATACTTCATTGTTTCAAAATGAAGCAATATTGGCATTGTCCAGGTTAAAGACAAAAGCATCTTATTCATATCTCAAAAAGATCATGATGGAAGACCCGCCCATATTTGACCAGAATGATAATTACCGAACTTTATTTAATAACCTGGGTGATAGCCTGAAATTAAGCGCTAATTTTTTTCCTGAAATATTGCAATTAACAACCCTGCAAGATTATAAAGAATATGTTACCGGCTTACTGATTAATATGATTGATAGCGGAATGCTTAAGAAGAAAGATTACGAGAAATATTTCCCCTCTATTTATATTGATGCCAAAGTAGCCTTACGCAAGCAGCAAACAAGAGACGAAAAGATTATGCAGGCCAATAAAGAAAAAGAAGATGCAAGTGCTGACGAGGATAATGATTACGACCGGAATTATAATAATTATTACGATAATGGGCTAAGCGATTATACAGTACTCCTGCTTCCATTTTATGATAAAGAAGAGAAAGTGAGGAATTTTTTCAATAAACTTTTATTAAGTAAAGATGAAAAAGTACTCTTGAATACAAGTGCAGTATTAATAAAAAATAATAAAGAAGTTCCTGATAGCATCTTACAGAAATTAGCTGCGGATGATAAGTTTAGGGTTCGCTTATACCGTAAATTACTTGAAATTAACCGAACCGATAAATTTCCACAGGCGTTTAATAACCAATTAAGTATTGCTACGAGTTTATTGAGATTAGAATCTGACCGCACTACTTTTGATTCTATCATTTTCATTAAAAAAGAAGCAACCTACATAAAGGACAGTACCGGCATGGTATATTTTTTCAAATACCGGGTAAAGAAGTCTGATGACTGGAAGCTTGGTATATCCGGCCTGCAACCATTAGATTCAGGTAAAGTAGATGCAGATGGCGACCTGGTGAGCCTTACAGATAAAAAAATAAAAGAAGGTGAAGAGGGCAACAAGTTGATGAATGATCAATTAAAAAAATTACGTTTTGGCTTTCATCGTAGTGCCAGGTATTTTTTTAGTTCTAATTCCGGTTACGATTACATGAATAATTATATGGGAGGAGATTATGGAGAGTAAGAATACTTGGCACAAGTAACCCATTAATGCATAATAGAATTAATGAGCTCCCGGGTATAAGATTGAGCAGGCCTGTAGAAAATATCATCTGCATTTCCTGCTTCCACTATTTTTCCTTTTTGCATTACCATGATGCGGTCACTAATGTAATGTACAACTGACAGGTCGTGTGAAATAAATATAGCGCTTAATTGAAGAGATGATTTGATATCTGTTATTAAGTTCAATACCTGTGCCTGCACACTTACATCAAGCGCTGATACACTTTCATCAAATACCAGGAAAGAAGGGTTTAATGCCAGTGCCCGGGCAATACAAATACGTTGCCTTTGCCCCCCGCTAAACTGGTGTGGATAACGGTTTACAAAATCAGGATGCAAGTTCACCTGTTCAAAGAGTTCGATAACCCTTTCTTTTCGTTGATTTGCATTGTTATAAATGCCATGCACTTTTAATGGTTCTTCAATGGCATCTCCAATCGTTAAGCGTGGGTTCAGCGACCCGTACGGATCCTGGAAAACAATTTGTAATTCTTTACGGAATATCTTTTTTTCTTCGGTATTTAGTTCCTGTACATTTCTACCTTTTAAATAAATATTACCCGATGTGGCTTGCTGTAATTGTAAGATGGTTCGGCCAAGTGTTGTTTTGCCACAGCCACTTTCGCCCACCAGTCCCAGTATTTCATTTTTTTGTACTGTAAAACTTACATCATCTACCGCTTTAAAAAATGACTGTGGTTTACCAAAGAAATTCTTTTGAATGGGGAAATAAACTTTCAAATTCTCTACCAACAACTCTGTTTTTTCTTGTATTTGAGTAAGCGGCTTGGGTATAGGTTCATAAGGAATGAGTTTCTCTAAAAAATCAGAAATGATGGGTAACCTGAATTGTTTTTGATTGGCCCCTGGCCTGCATGCCAGCAACGCCCTGGTATAAGGGTGAGAAGGGTTTTGTAAAACCTCTTTGGCAACACCCTGTTCCACAATTTTACCCTGGTACATTAAAATAATATTATCCGCAATGTCTGCTACCACACCCAGGTCGTGAGTAATGAGCAATACGGCCATGTTATTTTGCTCCTGTAATTTTTTAATGAGGAGCAAAATATTTTTTTGTACCGTTACATCTAAAGCTGTGGTGGGTTCATCAGCAATGAGTAAATCTGGCTTGCAGCAAATTGCCATAACGATCATCACCCTTTGTTTTTGACCGCCGCTTATTTCATGGGGATAGCGCTTCATTACAGAAGCAGGATCATCAAAACCAACCTTTCTAAAAAGTTCAATCGTTTGTTGCCCCGCCTTTTGTTTTGTAATTTTTTGATGTTGCCGTATTGCCTCTATTACCTGGCTTCCACAAGTAAGCAAAGGGTTTAAAGAAGTCATCGGTTCCTGGAAGATCATTGATATCCGGTTGCCACGTATTCCTGCAATTGCCTTTGTACTGAGTGATAACAGGTTTTCCGTTTTATCCTGGTTGTTAAATAAAATTTCACCCCGGCATTGTGCTGTTGAGGGTAATAATTTTAATATTGATAAAGCAGTTACTGATTTTCCTGACCCGCTTTCACCCACGAGGGCAGTGAGTTTGCCTGGGGCAATTTCAAAAGAAATACTTTTTACGGCTTGGGTATGGCCAAAGGTTACCTCTAAATGATGTATGGCCAGCGCCGCTTGCATTAGAAATTAAAATTTAAGATGCCTTACCGTATGGCCATCGTTGATTAATTGTTTGAGGGATTCAATACCAATTTTTAAATGTGATTCCACATAATGAGTCGTTACCGACTTATCACTTTCCTCAGTTTTTACACCTTCCGGAATCATAGGAGAATCACTCACCAATAACAAGGCGCCTGTGGGTATTTTATTATGAAACCCTACCGTAAAAATTGTAGCTGTTTCCATATCAATGGCATAAGCCCTAATTTCTTTTAAATACTCTTTAAAGCTTTCATCGTGCTCCCATACCCTACGGTTGGTGGTATAGCAAACACCCGTCCAGTAATCACATTCATGATCCCGGATGGTAGTACTTATTGCTTTTTGAAGCGCAAATGCAGGTAAGGCGGGTACTTCGGCAGGTAAATAATCATTGCTGGTACCCTCTCCCCGTATAGCAGCAATGGGTAAGATCAGGTCGCCAATTTTATTTCGTCTTTTTAATCCACCACATTTACCCAGAAATAAAACAGCTTTAGGATTGATTGCAGTTAAGAGGTCCATGATAGTGGCAGCGCCGGGGCTACCCATTCCAAAGTTAATAATTGTAATATTTCCCGCTGTAGCACATTGCATTGGGCGGTCTTTGCCAATCACATCTACTTTGTTCCAATCGGCAAACATATTTACGTAGTTTGAAAAATTAGTAAGCAAAATATATTCTCCAAAATCGCTTAGTGCATTGCCTGTGTACCTCGGTAACCAGTTATCTACTATTTCATCTTTTGTTTTCATTGTTCCTTATTGAATAATTAATCCCGTAAAAATACGAAAATATATAGAAACTGCTATCTCATTCAAGAACTCATTGCTTACTTTATAATATGTTTTTAAGCTAATGATTGCTTTTATGTAACCGGTAGCCACTTTAAAAAATCAAACTTGTACTTTCGTAAAAATAAAATGGTATGAATAAGATTTATGTAAGTTTACTCATAAGCTTTTTTGCTCTTAATTGCTTTGCTCAAAAGCCGGTAAACTGGCCTGCCGGTAAAGTAATACAAGAATTACAAAAATTAAAAGTATTTGGTTCTGTTCTATACATTGCAGCACATCCCGATGATGAGAATACCCGTTTATTAGCCTACCTGGCCAATGAAAAGAAATTGCGTACCGGGTACCTGAGTTTAACCCGGGGTGATGGAGGGCAAAATTTGATAGGGGATGAAATGGGAATTTCACTTGGATTGATACGTACTCAGGAATTATTATCAGCAAGAAGAATAGATGGTGCAGAACAATTTTTTACCCGTGCCTACGATTTTGGATATAGTAAAACACCTGTGGAAACACTTCAAAAATGGGGTCATGACAAAATTTTGAGTGATGTGGTTTGGATCATCCGGAAATTTCAACCTGATATTATTATTACCCGCTTCCCTACCACAGGCGAAGGAGGCCATGGGCATCATACCGCATCTGCTATCCTCGCTACTGAAGCTTTTACGGCAGCAGCGGATAGTACCCGGTTCGCTTCTCAATTTCAATATGGCGTAAAACCCTGGCAAGCCAGGCGGCTCCTTTGGAATACATTTAATTTTGGTAGTACCAATACACAAAGAGAAGATCAGTTTAAATTAGATTGCGGTGGTTATAACCCGGTTTTGGGAAAAAGTTATGGAGAAATAGCATCCGAAAGCCGCAGCCAGCATAAGAGCCAGGGGTTTGGTGTAGCAGCACAAAGGGGAGAGCAATTAGAATATTTTGCTACCCTGGCAGGAGATAAACCACAGCAGGATTTAATGGATGGCATCAATACTTATAGCAACCGGGTTTTTGGCGGGTCTTATGGTGCAGCAGTAGATCAAATCATGAATGAATACAACCCGATTATGCCAGGAAAATCGGTGCCTAAATTAGTAGCTTTATTTTCATTGATCAATAAGCAACCCGATGGGAATTATAAATCCTTAAAATTAAATGCTGTTCAAAATTTAATAGAAGCTTGCAGTGGCTTATTTATAGAAGCTGTGGCAGGCCATCAACTAAATGTTCCCGGAGATAGTATGAAACTTACAATTACACTTAATGACAGGCTGGGCCTGCCTTTAGAAAATGTTTCGGGACGTTATAACGATATTGACTTTACCATGCCGAAAGTTGAGAAAAATATAAATAGTACGGTTGTTAAAAACTTTTTTATCCCCTTAAAAACAAATATTACACAACCCTATTGGCTGGAACAAAAAATGAGCGAAGGAAGTTATACTGTGAATGATCAGCGGCTTATTGGAAACCCCGAAAATATAAATCCTGTAGTAAATATCCGGGCAACATTGTATGGTGAACAATTTAATTTTAAAACACCCGTAATGTACAAATATACAGATCCTGTAAAGGGAGAATTATATGAGCCGATGGCCATTGCCGAACCTGTATTTATTCAAAGTGCACCATCTATTGTGATTTTAAAAAATAACGATCAAATTACCCAAACTGAACTTACCTATTCTCTTCAACCCAATATCACCTTATCTGGCAAAACACAGTTTAACCATCACATCAATAGTAATCCGGTAGAAATAATTTCAGATACCACGAATCACCCGGCGGGCCAATCCTATCAAATAAAAATAAAGGTAAATGCTAAAGATATTCTACCCAATAGCATCAATACGTTTAATGGTAGTTTGGCAAACCCCGGCTTATACGAAAATCAATATTTTAATTTACGAAAAATTCTGCACGATCATATTCCCGATATATTTTATAATTATTTGGATATGGGAACGATTCTAAAAATTGATTTAAAAACGGTTGGAAGCCGTGCCGGCTATATCGTTGGCGCCGGTGATAAAGTCCCTGAGGCCTTGCGTGAAATGGGATACCAGGTAGATTTACTGCAGGAAAAAGATATGACGGTTGAAAACCTTGAGAAATATGATGTGATCATAAGTGGTGTGCGTGCATATAATATTCATACCTGGTTAAGCAAAAGTTATAATGCTTTAATGAAGTATGTTTATAATGGTGGTGTGCTGGTTACCCAATACAATACCAACAATAGCATCGGCCCCGTAAAAGCAAAAATTGCACCCTATGATTTTACAATAAGCCGCACAAGGGTTACAAATGAAAACGCTGATGTAACATTTTTGTTACCCAATAACCCGGTATTAAATTATCCCAATAAGATTTCTGAAAAAGATTTTGAGGGCTGGATTCAGGAGCGGAGTATTTACCATGCAGAGAAGCAAGATCCTGCTTATGAAATGCCACTTTCTATGCATGATGCAGGGGAAGCGCCACAGCCAGGTAGTTTACTGGTTGCAAAGTATGGCAAGGGAAAATATGTATATACCGGTTTGGTATTCTTTAGGGAATTACCGGCAGCAGTACCGGGCGCCTTTCGTTTATTTGCGAATATTATTGCTAAACCAAAATCTTAAAATATAATGTTGAGTTGAGTTTTATTGATTGGGTTATATTGATAACGGTGTTGGCAGGTATTATCTTATATGGTGTGTACATAAGCCGAAAGTCAAAAAATATAGATGCTTATTTTTTGAGTAACCGTTCTATGCCCTGGTACCTGGTGTTGCTTGGCATTATGGGAACACAAGCAAGTGCTGTTACATATTTATCCGGCCCCGGCCAGGCTTATACCGATGGAATGCGGTTTGTACAATATTATTTTGGGCTTCCTTTTGCCATGATTGTGATCAGCCTTTTTTTTGTTCCTGTTTTTAATAAACTAAAAGTATATACGGCTTACGAGTTTATTGAAAAAAGGTTTGATGGAAAAACACGTTCCTTCACCGCTTTGCTTTTTTTAATAAGCCGGGGACTAAGTACGGGTATCAGTATTTATGCCCCTTCCATTGTATTAAGTTCTTTAATGGGTTGGGATATTTATATTACCAATATCATCATGGGCGGCATGTTGCTTATTTATACCATGAGTGGCGGAGCCAGGGCGGTGGCACATACACAAATGCTGCAAATGATCATTGTGTTCATAACACTTATTTTAGTATTTATCATTATCGTACATATTTTACCTGACGGGTTGAGTTTTAAAGGCGCTGTTTCACAAGCAAAAGAACTGGGCAAGATGAATGTGATTACTACCGGGATGGATAAAAACGGGTTTAACTGGAATGATAAATATAATATTTGGAGTGGATTGATTGGTGGCTTTTTCCTGGCGCTCAGTTATTTTGGTACCGATCATAGCCAGGTGGGGCGGTATATTACGGCTAAGAATGTAAAAGAAAGCCAGCGGGGTTTATTGATGAATGGCCTGGTGAAAGTGCCCATGCAATTTATGATCTTGTTACTGGGTGTACTGGTTTTTGTATTTTATGTTCATACCAGCTCGCCGGTTTATTTTAATAAAGCCAAGAAGGATGCAGCCATGCATACGGCACATGCCGATTCGCTTCATGCAATTGAACTGCAGTATCATACAGCCATAGCCGAAAAGAATTCGGTTGCAGCTTCGGCCTATCGAAAGGCGTATAAGAAGGAGATTGACAAGGTTTATACCAGGGAAGATAATAATGATACCAATTTTATTTTTTTAGAATTTGTAAAAGATCATTTGCCAAAAGGATTGATCGGCTTGTTGTTTGCCGTTATATTTTTATCGGCCTGGGGAAGTATTGCAGCGGCTTTAAATGCACTCGCTGCCTGTTCGGTTGTTGATTTTCACAAGCGATATACCAAAAAAAAGGAAACAGATTTAGACGAAGTAAAATTATCTAAGTGGTACACTTTCGGTTGGGGTATATTTTGTATTATCATAGCCATGTTTGCTAATAATATCGGTAATAGTTTAATAGAAGCCGTAAATATTCTGGGTTCTCTTTTTTATGGCGTCATACTGGGTATATTCCTTATGGCGCTTTGGGTGAAATCAGTAAAAGCAAATGCCGTTTTTTATGCGGCTATTGTTTCTGAAATTATTGTGATCGTAATTTATAAAATGGAGATCATTTCATTCTTATGGCTGAATGTAATTGGAGCCGGGCTGGTATTAATCCTGGGCTTCTTTTTACAACATTTTTCATTTCGCAAAAAGGATTGTTGTGATTAATATATTACTAAATTAATACTCCTGGTGAAGATATGTCCAATAGTCCTGCGTACTGGCACATCAGTTTCATGCAGGTAAATTGGTAATACTTAAATGAGCTTACTATTGTTATAAATGTATTATAGTAGTTTATCATTCTTTGATTACACTTGTATTTATTTTAGGAAATTGCATTACGAAAACTGAAGGCTAAAACTGAGAAATGGCAAGGTTACATTCATTCACTGAGCTTATGCTTCAGCTGTAATTGTACATTGCATAATTTTTAAAACTGAAAAATAATATTCTTAAAAAAATAATTACAAACATTTTTTTACAAAAAATGATTCAAACAAACAACGGGGTTTCCCCCGTAAAAAATTAGGGTTTTTCCCCATTGTTTGAAATGAGATGTTTCCCTATGTTTGTAAAATAGTTTTTAACCCTTAACCAAATGTTTATGGAGTTTAAAGTTACCCCCCCCCGCAGGGTTTTTGGATTTCTCACAATCCTAACAATTGTGTTATTTGCAGCTTGTAAAAAAATGGACAGCCTGCTTACCACTCCAATGCAAGATATAAGCAGTATCGAAGAAAAGTTCTTTAATACGCACCGAAGCGCAGATCTGGTAGAAAATGCTTTGGTAAATTTTATTAAAAGAAAAAATGATTCGCTTCATTTTATAGCTAAAACCGTAAAGCAGATTGGCTACCCACGATGGGATAAAATAATAAACTTTAAACAAAAACAAAAACCCACTTCTAAAATTGAAAACGAAGGTGCCCAGGTATTTTATGTCCCCTTTGTTCGGGACAATCAAAATTATGTAAATGCCAGCATGGTTATTTCTGTGAACCAGACAGATACCGCTTTCTATTATTTATGCGACTGGCAATATAAAAACAGGGTGCATGGTTCTTCACAAATAGACAGCACAGCAGAAAAATATGCTTTATTTTTTATGTGGCTTAATAATCGAAGCCTGGGTTATAAATCATTTAATATTACCGATAGCAGTTTGTTTTTAACGATGGGTTCTTCAGGCGCAAAAAAAATTACTATTTTAGAGAAAAACACAGACTCTATAGCGGCCAACAATATGTACACTTATTTTGAAGAATGTACAGACATATACTACTGTGGCACGCCTGATTATTGCGATAACCAACCGAATGGTTGTGACTATTTAAGCGGGTGCGGCTTATGCCAAAAAATATATGATATTTGCTATAGAGGCTGGTTTGATGATGGAAGTACTGGAGGAGGAGGAGAAAACGGCGGAACGGGAAACAATCCTCCCGGCATACCACCCGGTAACGGCGGCAATGCTGGAAGTGGAGGAACTCCACCTGACCCATGTAATGGCACTCCCAATAACCCGGCACCTTTTGCAAAAGGAAATAATACTAACCAAACAAATGCGGTCCAACCTGGCTGTGGTGGTGGTGGTGGTTGGGAACCGGTGCCGATAGAGGATGATGCAGAATATGATCCAGATTTAGATCCTGCATCTTACCCAGAGTCTGCAGGAATACTTTTATTTGAACAAGATTACCGGGGTCAAATGTCATCTCAAGAACTTGTAATTTTTGACGGTTTAATTAGGTACAAGCAATTGCAATATTTATTTAATGCAAAAGAAGCACTAGATCGAGCTCAATCACTTTATCCAAATTCAATCTTAAATGGAAATGGTGATGCGTTTCGTCATGCTTACTTTAGTGCATTAAATGCAAAAGTTTTGGGGCTTAATTTGGCAAAGCTACTTGGTGATGCCCACGAAACTTTTCCTAATAGTAATCAGCTGGAAAATACGATGGATTTATTTAATAATCAGTTTGGAAGGGATTTATTCGTCACACTTTCACAAAATGGCCAAGCTGGACATTTTTTTAAAGAAACTGTTATGATTCTTTTATGTAATCATAAGATTCCGAATGGAGAATTAAAAAGATTATCACCTTTAGGCCCCAGCTCAGAAATTATATTGACAACACAGCTTGTTGCAACAAATTAAATTCAATTTATGAAATATCATTTCATGCTCTTTTTGGGTTTATTTATTTCATGTACAGAAAATTCGAGTTCAAATTCAATTACTCTAAATACATTAGGGATGGACACGACAATTAATATAAAGTCAAATAAAGAATATCCAACAACACTCAAAATTAAGGTTACAGGAAATTCCAGTGACACATTTATGATATCAGGCTTCAAAATTCCAGGAGGCAAAGTGGATACCTTTTGGCATACGGACTGGTATCAAAAAAATATAATATTGAAATATGAATCTTATAAAGCTAAACTTGGAGAATTAAAAATTGAGTACAAACTATACTAAGTTTATTTTTGTATGGGTCATATATTGTTCAGTCTATATTTTATTCAAATAAATCTGCCAATCACTAAGGTTTCGTTTTACCCAACGGGCAAGAAATGAGAGCGCAGTTGTACGGAACACTTGCTCCTTGGTTCGTGGAACACGAAACAAAAAAGCAATATAAAAAAAATTTCGATTTTATTATATTGAGTTATGAAAACTTAAAGAAAATTGTATGCTATGGTACGTAGCTAAGCAATTATTTTTCATGCCATGAACCAAGGCAAAGAGTTGGAAAAATTGGTTCTTGTGCCACGAACCAAAGCGTTGGTATTGGTTAGCTGCAGTAGTTATATTATTTACTAACTGGCCTGCATTTAAAAATATTACAGGCCTTAATGACTGGTATTATCGCTATAGCAATATTTCAGGAACATTTACAGTATTGGAAAATCCATTTCAGGGGAGAATATTTGGAAAGTATGATAAAGATGCATTTATTTTGAACAAACGCAATGCTTATGGGTGCGTTACTACACTTCAAAGTGATATCATAGTATATCGTCTATTTGCAATTAACCCACTTAAATTTTGGCGCTGGGGCGAATATATTTTTGATTTGAGATACAGGCGGATACCCTATACAGACTGGGAGGCTATAAAGAAAAAAAGAGGATTTGGGTATTTGAAAATCTCAAAGGGTTGTATGGAGTTTTAATATTAATCCCCTGCTATCGGCAGCGCAAGCAACGGCAGCAAATTCATTGCGGAACATCATTTAGGGCCGGATGGGCATTTGTTCATTGAAGTCCAGGCGGTTCGTAGCCTTTATCCCGCCATCTTAAGAGCTAGCGCAGCGCTCTTCGGATAGCGGGAAGATTCAACGGGGTTTCCCCCGTAAAAAATTAGGGTTTTTCCCCATTGTTTGAAATGAGATGTTTCCCTATGTTTGTAAAATAGTTTTTAACCCTTAACCAAATGTTTATGAAATTTAAAGTTATCCCCCCCCCGCAGGGTTTTTGGATTTCTCACAATCCTAACAATTGTGTTATTTGCAGCTTGTAAAAAAGCAGATTTTGCACAAAAAAGTAGCTTGCAAAATGAAGAAAGGTTTTTTAAACTACCGGCAAATGCTCGTCCGGAATTAAAGCGCATAGTGGAAGACCTGAAAATAAAAAATAAAATTCATCCATTTATTAATGAATTTATAGCTAGTGAAGGGTACCCGCTTTGGGAATTTGCTCAATTTAAAAAAAGAAAATTTAATGTAACTAACAGAGGAGACGGGAATGAACAGGACAGCCTGGTACAAGTGCCCATTGTGCAAGAAGAAGCTCAATATGTAAAAGACATACTAAATATTAGAATTGATAGTAGTATCCTTTACAAACTTATTGCGGGAGAAGAATATGCTTCTTTTGGCTTTAATAAAAACCCCAATCGTACTACACCTAATGCAAATGATATTGTAGGAACCATTATGGCATATGAACACTTAATATGGGGACAAAATATTTTTGAGATCACAGATAACCGTTTATTTGATAACTGGCCGCAAGGGGCACCTAAACCGGATTCTTTTTATGTGGTTCAAAAATTTACCACTACCTATTCTACTATTACCTGGGTATGCGGTTTTCATACAGGCGGACAATTACAATCTTGCCCACCCGGCGTGGAACATTGTTTTGAGCTTATTCCCGAGATCTGTTCCATTACATGGGTATCTACCACTTATGAAGGAGATGGTGATTCCGGTGAATGGGTACCAATACCACCCACCATCACGCCTGGCAGTAGTAGCGGCAGTGGTACCGGAACAAACCCAACCACTACAAACCCACCTAATAACCTACCAACAATTTGCGGCAGTGGCAGAGGCTGGGTAAGAATTGTGCCTGACATTGAAACTGGTATATGGAAGAACCCTTGTACAGGGATACCAGTGCCAATAGAAGGAGAGCCGGGAGGACGAGATGCAAATGGGTATCTTTATTCACGAATTGCAGAGTTGCAGCAAATACTCCTGAATTTCCCTCAGGCCCTGCTGCCCTGCGACAGCCTAAACATCATGCCCCTGGAGCAGTATGGCTCTATGTGGCAAAACGTAGCGCAGTTCAAGCCCTCACAATATGTAATGAACAGGATAGATTCCATACGCAATGTAGC
The DNA here is from genome assembly GCA_016710595.1 of Niastella sp. GTDB lineage: Bacteria > Bacteroidota > Bacteroidia > Chitinophagales > Chitinophagaceae > Ferruginibacter. The sequence continues at coordinate 151,537 of JADJVM010000006.1, read as the reverse complement.
GCCCAACTGGATTGTAGATAATTTTTACATTCAATCACTGGAGGATGCTTCTGGCGCCATAGTGAATTGTGATTTTTTCCCGGTAAGGATCACACAGATGCCTACAGGTTTTACAGCGGAAAGTTTGCTGGAGTATTTCCGCACACGGATTAATTCTTTTATAGATACTAATCTCGGTATGAGCTTTGGACCTTATTGGGATTATGGAGCGGGCGCAGGCTTATTTATAGACACGGCAAAATACCTGGCGCCTTATGAAGCGTCCATCGGCTCTTTGTGGCATTTGGTATTAGGTAATCTGCCAGGCGCTGATGGCAGTGTTATTGAATCGGGTTATACACGATATAATTCCGGCGGCTATCAAACGAATTATTTCACAGTAAGTACGATGCAAACACCGCTTGATTTTGAACACCCGGTTGGTGGCAACAGAAGATTCGGTATTTATTCCGATCCGGATCATCCGGGAGAGTATGTGTTTTATACGATGGGGGTGGATAGGATATGGGATGGTACATTTTCTTTTGGGAATTGGCTTAAAGAACAGTTAACCACAGATGGATTTGAAGATGCAGATATACTTTGGTCAAGTATGCAAGAAGGAATGATTCAATATATTCATGACAATGGAGGTGCTGCATCATATTACTCAAACCACAATTCTGTTGCACGTCCTAAATGGACCGATGTGGAAGAATATCTGAAAGGCCATATTAATTTTGTTGAGCTAAAGGGGAGGTTGGGATGTTAAAGAATATCAAAGACCAAATCTTGAGATTTCTTTTTTTATGGATGTTAAGTTCTCTAATTGCTGCATTAATAATGTACATTTATAGTAAGCTAAAATATCATTTTAGATGGGGTAATAATTGGAATTCAGAAAGGTATTATGATTGGATCTATTTTGTAAAAATGGCGGCTCAGATATTTCCTTTTCTTATTTTGGGATATTTGGTATTTTATTGGGTAGTACAATCATTATTTCAAATACGGATTCGAAATCATAAAGCGATTTTCTTATTAATTTGGGGTCTTATATTGGGTACTTGGATTGGAATTATAATGGCTGTAAACACTATCGGCTCCATTACAATTGTAGAATTTATCAAAATTGCTATAATATCGGGAACTATTGGCATTTATATTCCTTTATTGGATTTTGCATACAACAAATTAGGCAAACTGGATAGTTCATGAAATGCGGTGGCACATTCTTGGATTATGAACATCTTATTCCGATAAATCAAAGATTTGGTATCTATCCAGATCCGGATCATCCGGGGGAATTTGTTTTTTATACGATGGGTGTGGATAGGATATGGGATGGTACATTTTCTTTTGGGAATTGGCTTAAAGAACAGGTAACCACAGATGGATTTGAAGATGCAGATATACTTTGGTCAAGTATGCAAGAAGGAATGATTCAATATATTCATGACAATGGAGGTGCTGCATCCTTTTACTCAAACCATAATTCTACTGCACGTCCTAAATGGGGCGATGTAGAAGAATATTTAAAAGGTCATATTGATTTCCCTGAATTAAAGAGGAGGTTGGGATGCTAAAGTATCACCTTCTTAAAACTGTATTCAGATTTTTACTTTGTTGGATTATTTCAGCACTGATTATTGGAACACTAATGTTCCTTATGAAATATTTTATCTTTAAGTTTAAATTGAGAGACGACTGGAATAGTTTTTGGTATTATTCCTGGACCTACGAAGTTGAGAGTATGCTATTTTTATTCTTTTTTGTCAGTATTTTTTATTTAATTTTTTGGGATTTAATAAAAAGATTGAAAAGGAATGTAAAAGCTATTATTGGTAGTCTTATTTGGGCTGGACTTTTCGCAACTGGAATGATTTTCATACCTTATATTCTGACGATGAATGTAGTACAAATCATAATATACTGGTTTATTATGGTCTTCCTAGGTCTTTTATTACCTCTAATTGACAGATTAGCACTTAAATTTTTAAACAAAAAAGATGGCGGATCTAAGACTATATTTCTTCAACATTAAATTAGGTAATACACTGCTTGATTACGAACATCCTGAGGGAGGCAACCGAAGGTTTGGCATTTATTACGATCCGGATCATCCGGGAGAGTATGTGTTTTATACGATGGGGGTGGATAGGGCTTGGGATTGGATTTTTGATTGGGGAAATGAACCCTTCGGCGGATTTAAAAGGGCAGATAGTTTGTGGTCAAGTATGCAACAAGGCATGATTCAATTCATTCAAAATAATAATGGTTCTGCTACTTTTTATTCGAGCCACAATACAATTGCGAGACCACATTGGACAGATGTTGAAGATTATTTAAAAGGTGATATTGATTTTATGGAATTAAAGAGGAGGTTGGGATGTTGAGAAGTACGATTGTAATTTTGAAATCTTATTTGATTTCAATAATTATTTTAATAATTATTGCTGCAATTTTTAGTTATATCGGAGACTTGATTTTTAAAAAAATAGTGGTTGTAGATTCTTCTAATAGCTACCTTTTCAAACTATCGATAAGAGATTATTTAGAAATTTCTGGGTTCCTTTGCCTACTGACCGCTATATGTTATTATTTTATAGAAAAAATATTAGCCCTGAAAAACCTTTTATTGAGATGTATGGTTAGTTTTCTGATTATGAGTGTGGTAATTATATTATTTGGCGGTTTTACCTGGGGATTCACATTTAATCCTTTTTCAATCAAAAATTTAATTAGTTATGGACTAAGTGCCTTCATCTTTCCCATTCTACTTTCGAAAATGCAGACAAATCGGAAAGTATAAAATGTATTACACAAAAAGAGTGAATAAACACACTTCATTCATAACAGTATGAAGCCATGAAGACACCATTGGATTTCAAACACCCGGTAGCCGGCAATAGAAGGGTTGGTATTTATTCCGATCCGGATCATCCGGGGGAATTTGTTTTTTATACGATGGGGGTGGATAGAGCTTGGGATTTAATATTTGACAAAGGGATGAATGTTGAAACAATTGACAAATACAGTTATACGTTCAGACAATAAATGGCTGCTAACATTCGCATTTATGCAAACCTGGCTGAAGTACTAACAATGAGCATTGGTGCGTCTTTCAGCAGTAGTTCCGGGTCTGAAGACTCTGACGAGTATCAGACTCCGCAGAGCTGAAAGAACTTCATTGAGCGATAGTTACAACAATGAACTTTTAATTATAAATTTGGCAGCGGTTCCGGCAGCCAGGAATTCTAATTCCAGTCCTGCATAAATGCGTAGCCGTTAGCGGGCATTGTAAAGTGAAATCTACCAAATTAAAAAATACATAAATTATGAAATTATCAGGTAACAAAATTTTAATTACCGGCGGAGCCAGTGGAATTGGTTTTGGTCTTACCGAAAGATTTATCACAGAGGCAAACTCAGTAATAATTTGTGGAAGGCGAGAAGAAGTATTAGAAGAAGTAAAGGTCAAATTTCCATCTGTAATTACGAAAGTATGCGACCTATCAAAAGAAGAAGATAGAATTGAACTTTATAAATGGATCTCAGAAAATCACTCAGACTTAAATGTGCTTATAAATAATGCAGGCATTCAGAATTGGATGAATATTTCAGATAGCGATTTTTACCAGAAGGCTTCTAGTGAGATTAGCATAAATGTAATAGCTCCAGTTCATCTAACAAATCTATTTATTAATCTAAATTCTTTAGATACAATTATTAACGTTACATCGGGACTAGCATTTGTACCACTTTCTAAAGTCCCAGTTTATTGTGCTTCAAAGGCTTTTTTTCCATTCCTTTACTATTTCATTACGACACATTTTAAAATTAAAAAATATCGAGGTTATTGAAATGATTCCTCCTGCTTTGAACACAGACCTTGGAGGTAAGGGTTTACACGATGGACAACCACCCGTTTCAGATTTTATAAATGCAGTATTTCAACAAATGAAAGAAGGTAAAACTGAACTGACCTTTGGGTTTAGTGAAATGATGGTAAAAGCAACGCCAGGCATTATTAATGCAACTTTTAATAGAATAAACTCATAATTATTATGAAAATATAATAATTCGAGAATAACAACGACCCGCTAACATTGGCTTGCTACAATGCTGGCGGACGAATAAGAGTTCATCATTTTATTGTCTTTTCCTGAAATAAGTTGACACAAAATCAACCAAAATGGATTTTAAAAAAGAAGCAAAAAAGAAAGATAGTAATAGTAGTAGTTTTAACTAATGAAATAATGAATACAAATCTAAAGGTGGGTGCTGGTTCACCAGGTATTTATGATATACCCAGAAGTCATAAACAGATTTCTTACGACCTTCAACAAAAAATATTGGGTAAAAAATCTAAGAAGGCATTAAAAGTGGATCAAACTGATCTGGAAAAAAAGGTCGAGGTGCTGGTGCTAATGAACATTATTGATAAAAACAGCTTCCAAAAGTTCCTGAAAGAACTTGTGCTGTTATTTTTCACTGAAACAGCCTTATTAAAGACAATAAGAGCCTTTTTAAAACCTGATAATGTAATAAATCACCTGCTGAAAATTAATTATACATCAGCAAACAACTGCGTTAAATTCAATTATATTTGATTAAGAAACGGTAGTTTTTAGGCGAACTGACGTTGGGCGACATAAGACTGAAGTTCACTATTTACGATATATCCCATATTGTTTAATAACAAATCCCTCTATTTAAGAAATTTGCTATTTTCTTAAATAAGGAGTAATATTACTAAAAAATTTGATGAAAAACTTTAAAGCGGGGGTTTACATTAAACAAAAGTCGTATAAAAGTTTCCAGCCAGAAAAGATTAATAGACAATGGACTGTGGACAATATGGAGGTTTTAAATCTTTTAAGTCAAGCAGATAGACAATTGGGAAGGCTCGATATGTATTCAGAATATATTCCTAATATAGATTTGTTTATTCGTATGCATGTCCTTAAAGAAGCAACTCAATCAAGTAAAATTGAAGGAACCAAAACGAACATTGAGGAAGTTTTACTTGATAAAGAGGATATCGTTGACGAAAAAAGAGATGACTGGGAAGAAGTGCACAACTACATTTCTGCTTTAAATTATGCAATTTCAAACTTGGAAAAACTTCCATTCTCATCGAGGTTAATAAGAGATACGCATAAGATATTATTACAAGGCGTACGAGGTAAACACAAACTTCCAGGAGATTTCAGAACTAGTCAAAACTGGATTGGAGGTGCAAGTATCAATGACGCAATATTTATTCCTCCAATTCAATCCTCGATAAACGAATACATGGGTGATTTGGAAAATTTTGTCCACTCAAATGAAAATTATTTCCCTGATTTATTGAAGATAGCATTGGTTCATTTTCAGTTTGAAACTATACATCCATTTTTGGACGGTAATGGTAGGGTTGGCAGACTTATGATTACTCTTTATTTAGTAGAAAAAGGTATACTAAAAAAGCCAATTTTGTATCTATCAGATTTTTTTGAACGAAACAGAACACTTTATTATGACAATCTTACTAAAGCAAGAGAAAAGGATGATATTACTCAGTGGTTCAAATTCTTCCTAGTCGGTATAATTGAAACAACAAAAAAAGGTATTTCAACATTTGACAGTATTCTAAAATTGCAAAAAGAGGTTGAATCAAAAATTCAAAAGTTGGGTAGCCGATCAAACAATGCAAATGTTATAATAAAGTACTTATATCAACGTCCTGTAATTGATGCACAAAAAGCAAAGGAAATAACAAAGTTATCGTTGCCATCAGTTTACAAACTTATTGCTGATCTTGAAAGCCTTGAAATATTAAAGGAAGTAACTGGCTCAAAACGAAGTAAATTATATTTATTTAAGAAATATACAAACTTATTTAATTAACGCCGCTCAACATTGGCTAGCTACAATGCTGGCGGACGAATAAGAGTTCATCATTTTATTGTATTGTCCTGAAATAAGTTGACACAAAATCAACCAAAATGGATATTAAAAAAGAAGCGGTAAGAAAGTATTTAGAAGATGGGATTGCTTACCGTGAGCTTTCAAAGAAGTATGGCGTTAGCCGTACTACCATCAACAATTGGGTGCTGGTTTGTGTAGGCTTCCCCTTTTTAAAACCTGATAATGTAATAAATCACCTGCTGAAAATTAATTACACATCAGCAAACAACTGCGTTAAATTCAATTATATTTGATTAAGAAACGGTAGTTTTTAGGCGAACTGACGTAAGCTGCTATTTGTAGGACACTCTCAATATGGACACTATTAATATTTTTAAGGCATCAGAACATTATTCAAATTTGTTAGACAGCTTTTCATGTGCTGACAAATTGCAAGTTGACCTGAATAAGACTGAAATTAGCAAAGCTATTTACTACCACATTTGCAAAATGAAGTATGCAGGTTGGAGGCATAGAATAAATTTTAAGAGAAAAAGAAAGCACTCTATTGCTGAATTTTTTCAAGATATTATTGCTTTTTATTTAAAGGCAAGCCTTTCTGACGAATATGAAATTGAGCTTGAAACGAAGATTGGCAAAACTCAACCTGACATTGTGATAAAAAAGAATGGCACTTATCATTTTTTAGTAGAAGTCAAAACAAATATTGGTTGGGACAGACCAAATCTTAATTTGCCTGACCCATATCTAAATATCAGAGAAAGAGTTTCAGAACTATCTAAGAACTTTAAAGTCCTGCCCGAAAATATTATTTATGTTTTTGAAGACCATGCAAACGTTACTAAAGAGTTCTCTGAAAGGTTTTGGAACAAGCTGACACAACTTCCAGTTAGTCGGACAACAGATTTTCCTTTTTCGATAATTTTCCCATTGTTCAACGCAACTGACCCATATTATTGGCGACATGAAAAGGGATTTGACCGAAATAAAGAATTTCGACAGATTACCGATGACCTTATATTTTCAATGGCTGAAACGAATATTGCAACACCGTTCGAAATGGTTCTACAAAGAATTCAAACCGCAGCTAATAACTAAGATTTCGTGTTGCCCGCAGGGCAAGACATGAAACCGATGTTGAACGAAACTTTTGGTAGCCGCCGTTAGATTATGGAGTTGTCGTTGGTAAATTTATGGTAGGAGTAGCAGATAAGGGCGGTCTGCTTTTTTTATGAATCATGTTGTGTGTTTTTTCATAGCTTTTTTAATGAGTAGGCACACAAATTCCCCTACCCATCCCTACAGAATTGTAGGGACCGGTGCAGTTTGGTTGGCCAATAAATATTTTCCAGGGGGCCCTCTTTTACCAAACACATCAATAGTTACCAGTGTTCCTGTTTTGCAACAAGGACATTTACGCAGCATAGTTTTAGGAGCTTGCAGCGGTCGTTCTGACACAAAAGCCAACTTTGCAAAGAGCTAAAAATGCCAACGCCCCAAGCCCACCCGCCACCCAGCGGACGGAATTCATATCAACTTCATTTTAAACATCAACAAAACAACTACCATCAGCAGCACTTCAAATTTGACAAAGCCTGACTGTGGTGAAAAAAAAATAATAGCTGCAATGTTCAACATTGGACATATCTTCTTTACTTTGTGAAGTAACTATCATAAATTGACATATACTTCAAGAAATGGCAAAGCAATACTTTAAGGCAATATATTTCAGCGATTACCCTTCTGAGGAAACAAAAGATAAATCAGTAACTCTTGCATTTAACGAACCGGAAGCTCCTTACTTCTCAAAAGTAAAGGACATGACAACGCAAGAAATAAAGGAATTAATAGGAATAAAAACTTATAAGCAACTTGCCATGTTTGCCGACAAGCAAGAAAGGTCAATCAATCAAGTTGTAAAGCGGCTTATAAAACAAAATCTTTCAGAGGTCGACACTGTAGAAGGAATGACTAAAAAGGATGTAACATTTGTGAAAAGCAAAGACATCCCCTTTCAACGGTGGTATCCTTATATCGAAGGGTATGCTCCCGACTTTGTAAAATCTCTTATTAAAAACTATGAAATAAAGGACACTTTAATTTATGAGCCATTCGCAGGAACAGGTACAACTTTATTCGCTGCTGACGATTCAGGCTTATCTGCCGTGTATTCAGAAGTAAATCCGTTATTACAATATCTTATATTAACAAAAACCAAAGTACTTCGTGCTAAAGAGCCATTAAGAAGAAAATTATCAGAAAACCTTAAAGACATTGAAAAAAACATTTTAGAGGTACTGAATAATTTCGAAGAAGATAAATCACTAAAAGAATCATTTAAAACAGTTTTTGCTGATAGCAAATATTTTTCTGATGAAGCACTTAGTCAAATTTTAAAGCTTCGTTCTTATATTGATATAGTTAAACTTGAAGACGAATTACTTGCGGATGCTTTAACTGTTGCGGTATTATCATGTTTACTTCCTATTTCATTCCTAAAAAAAGCAGGAGATGTGAGATTTAAAACACCAAAGGAAATAGAAAAAGACTCAAAAATTCTTGAAGATGTATTACCTCAAAAAATTGCAACCATTGCAGAAGATGTTTTGAATTTGGACTTCTCCTTAAAAAATAAGCATGAGCTAATCCTTTCTAATGCAAAAAATATTGGCAGAGTAAATGAACTTAAAATTGGAGCCATAATAACTAGTCCTCCATATTTGAACGGCACAAACTATTTTAGAAACACAAAAGTTGAACTTTGGTTTCTTCGCTATTTGCAATATGAAAATGATTTAAGATTTTTCAGAGACCAAGCTTTGACTAGTGGAATTAATGATGTGAAAAAAGAATATGCCTACGTTAATGGATTGGATATATCTTCTAAAAGTAAAATTCTTAAAAGCACTTTGGTTGAGCTAAATGCAAAGTCCTATGATTCCCGAATACCAATAATGGCAAAGAGTTATTTTGAGGAAATGTATCGCATATTTTCTGATGCAAAGCAGCACTTAATTCCAAATGCAAAAATCTTAATAGACATTGGAGATTCAATTTTTTGTGATGTGCATATTAATACGGACGAAATACTTATTGAATTATTAACAGAACTTGGGTTTAAACTAATTGATAATAAAATTTTAAGAAAAAGACGTTCCAGAAATAAAGAAATATTAACTCAATCCTTGCTTGTTTTTGAGCATGTTTCAAAAAATGGAAAAGTATTAAATGGCAGTAGTTCAGCTTTTTGGAAAAAAAACTGGAATCACTTCAAAACAGAAATTCCACACCAACAAGTGCCATATTCAAGTAGAAACTGGGGGCATAACAATCATTCCCTTTGTTCCTATCAAGGAAAATTAAAACCTGCCATTGGTCACCATTTGGTTAAAACCTTTGTTCCTGAAAACGGTTCCATGCTTGACCCATTTGCCGGTGTAGGGACAATTCCTTTTGAAGCAGCCTTAGCTGGCAAAACCTCTTTTGGTATTGATATTAGCCTTCCAGCATACTATATTTCACTTGCAAAAGTTACAGCGCCAATTTCAGTTGAGAGCTACAATTATATATACTCAATTGGGCAATTTATTAAAGAAAGTAAATGCACTAAAGAGGAATTGGAGGAGGCGAAAAGATTCGGATTTAACAAGACACTATCTGAATACTATGAAGATAAAACATTGAAGGAAATTTTACTTGCACGACGATTTGTAAAATACAATTATCCAAAAACTCCAAGCGAAATGTTGGTAGTTGGAGCGTTACTTCATATACTTCACGGGAACAGACCATATGCACTTAGTCGTAGATCACATCCGATTGTACCCTATGCCCCAACCGGTGAATTTATTTACAAAAATTTAATAGAAAAACTTAAAGAAAAAGTTGACCGAGTAATTAAAGAGGAATTACCAATTAATTTCAAAAATGGTAAAATATTCAATCAGGACACAACAATTATCTGGCCACAAGAAATAAATAATCTTGATGCTGTTATAACATCACCTCCATTTTTTGATAGCACAAGATTTCATCTTGCCAACTGGATTAGAATTTGGTTTTCAGGATGGTCGGAAAAAGATTTTAAATTTCAACCCAACTCTTTTGTTGAAGAAAAACAGAAAAAGGATTTCGCTATTTACGAATCTATCTTCCGCCAATCAAAAGAAAGAATGAAGAAAGATGGAGTTTGTGTTTTACACTTAGGAAAAAGTGTAAAATGCGATATGGCGTTAGAACTTCAAAAAGTAAGCAAACGCTGGTTTAAAACTGCTGACTTATTTGATGAAAGTGTTGAACATTGTGAGTCGCATGGAATCCGTGATAAAGGAACTGTTACCTCTCACCAGTATCTTGTATTGGTATAGTTTATTTGAACCCTAAAAGTTTTTTATTCTCAATAGACAAGTTATCTACAAGTTCATAAACTTGAAGTATCTTTTTTATTTCTTTAATCCGCTTTGGCAAATCAGATTTTTCTCTGACTTGCAAATAGCGTTCAACTCCTTTATTAACATCAATATTATGATTCATTAAAGGAATTTTTCTGGAAATAAGTTCAAGATTTGCACCTGTTATTCTTGCTAAATCAATTAATTCGTTGTTTTCATAAAACTTACTTGGCCATTTGTCCCTTTTATTTTCATTAGCACCTCTTGATAAAAGGGCAGCATTATTTATTGTCAGTGGATACAAATACCTTGAAGGTAAAATATGGTCAATAGCCCAAGTATCCCTTTTATTAATATCTAAAGGAGCTTTTGTTTTAAAGCAACGATGTTCAAAGCGGTCAAACAAATCTTTGAAATCAATGCTTTGATTAATGTCTTCCAAAAATAAGTCAGCAATTCTTCTTCTGACAGCAGATTCATGCAATTGCTCTTTGCTTCTTTTTGGATTGAGGACAGCATTGATTGCTCCTTTGCAACTTCTACATTCCATTTGTTTTGCAAGTGGACCCCAACCAACATGCTTACTAAAAGCATTAAAAGGAAGTACTCTAGAGCAAACATTACATTGCTTCCAATAGGATTCCGAATGTTCCGTGGCAATTCTGAAAAAGCCTTCCCAAAATCTTAAAGCAGTTGTTGAATCAGCATTATTATATTCTTCTTCCCAATTTTCAAATGGCAAATCTGATTCTTTTGAATGCACAAAACCGCATTTATCACATTTCCAGACGCACGTTTCTATTGCATCAGATGGCTTTATCAAGCTTTGTCCAACTTGAACGTAATTCATTTCATGACAGTTTACACACTTATATGCAACCCAAGCATCATGATAAGGAATGCCTTCAATTCTTGATATACCAGTCTTGTTTACCGTTTTTCTTCGTGACATTTTTTGTATTAAAGCTTTAAACATGAAATCAAATGTAATTAAATTTATCAGTTATTAGCCCACGCACCAAGTCAAGCACATTTGCAAGGCATACAAATCTACGCACTAAGCCAACCTTGCAAAAGAGCCTGCCTTGTTCCAACGCTTCCGTGACACACTCTGCCACGGTGGACACATACTTTCAATTCAAAGCACCATGACAAAGGGCAGTCACATAACACGAACCTTTAGATTTGTTTTTAGAAATTTAGATAAATAGATTTACTACTATTATTTCTTTTCTTTTTGCTTCTTTTTCTTTGTGAAAAACATAACTATGTTAATAACCAACAATCAAAACAGTTTGGGTGAACTATAACACCAACCAGCTTAAAAAGCTATGCACAGATGAACACCCAGACAGTTTTTACAGGACGCATCAAATAGAAATTAAAGTTTAAAGACCTACTATTAAGGTTTCAATGAATAGCCTGTAAATGATTGTTGCAAAAACAATTTTATGAAGTATCAATTTGTAATTGGATTGGACATTTCCAAACACAGTTTCAATATGGCAATTCTCCTGGCAAACCACCCGGAGAAAATTTTCCACAATGCTTTTAGCAATGATGAAAATGGGTTTAAAGACCTGATTCCTTTTGTACATGAAACAATACCAGATTTTGAAATAACCAAAGCATTGTTTTGTATGGAAGCTACAGGGTTATACTGTAATGCATTACTTCAATTTTTTCAAACCCAGCAGGCAAATGTTTGGGTATAGAATGCTGTACAAATCAAACATTCCCTGGGTGTCAGGCGTAGTAAAACGGACAAGGTTGATTCTATAGAAATTGCCAGGTATGCCTTTAAAAATACTGAATTGGTAAGGCTTTGGAAGCCATCAGGTGTTGTACTTGAAAAAATTAAGCAATTTGCAACGCTTAGAGAAAGGATGATAGTAACACAGAAAAGGCTCATAACTCCTATTAATGATTTAAGAGATGCCGGCCAGAATCAAATGGCTGACCTACTCTTTAAGTCAATCAAAAAATCTATCACGGCGATAGATGCCGGCCTGAAAAGAATAGAGGTAAAAATTATGGAGTGCTTAAAAGAAGTCGTATGCCTTTATCATTTTTTCTCTTTGATGACACACAACACTTAGCAATCAACTTATAATGATAATAAAAAACCCCGTTCCACTTTTTGATGAAGTTGAACGGAGCGTCGCCACAAATGTTGCTATATAACAGGAAGCCGGTTACATCATTTTCTTAATCACGGCCATGGCAGTTTTTATATTTTTTACCACTTCCGCAAGGGCAGGGGTCATTGCGGCCAATTTTAGGTTCTACCCGCACGGGCTCTTGCTTTACCGGGCTGGAAGGATCGAAATAATCATTTTCATTGGCAGCATAATCACTACCTGCGGCATCAATCTGTTGCCTGTTTTCACGCATTTTGCTGAGATCAGTTTTTTGCTCCCGGCCTTCCCGTATGCGTCCTGCATTGGTTTGTTCCATGGGGATGGTGGCATGGCATAAGAAGCTTACGATATCTTTATTTACCTGGTCGTCCATTTGTTTAAAAGCATTAAAAGCCTCTATTTTGTAAATCACCAGCGGGTCTTTTTGTTCGTAACCGGCCGTTTGTACGCTATGGCGCAAATCGTCCATCGCTCTTAAATGTTCTTTCCATGCATCATCAATCAAGGCTAAGGTAATGCTGCGTTCAAGCGCTTCGCCAAGTTCTGCTCCTTTATTCGTAAGGTATTTATCTAAATTGGCCAATGCCTGGATTGCTTTTTTACCATCTGTAAAAGGTACTGCTACATTCACAATATGATTGCCTTGCTCTTTGCGTATATTAGAAATGATTGGCCAGGTTTGTGCGGATAACGCCTCTTTTTTACGGTTGTAATTTTCTACTGACTCAGTATATAATTTTTCAACCAATGTTTGGGCCGGGTCTTTAGCAAGTTCTTCGGCAGAAATGTGGGTTTCTATTCCAAAGTTTACAATGGCTGCTAATTTGAAACTTTCATAATCATCTGTTTCTTTAAATGAATTGATGAGGCCATCGGCAACTGAATAAAATGCATTATCTAAATCCAGGGCCAATCTTTCTCCAAACAAAGCATGGTTCCTTTTACCATACACTACTTGCCTTTGTTTGTTCATTACATCATCATACTCCAATAACCGTTTACGGATACCAAAGTTATTTTCTTCTACTTTTCGTTGGGCACGTTCAATACTTTTTGTGATCATGCTGTGCTGAATCACTTCGCCTTCTTTATAACCCATACGGTCCATAAGGCCGGCAATTCTTTCACTGCCAAACATACGCATCAGATCATCTTCCAGCGATACAAAGAAAGAAGAACTACCGGGATCGCCCTGCCTGCCGGCACGTCCACGTAACTGCCTGTCCACACGCCTGCTCTCATGCCTTTCGGTACCCAGAATGGCCAGCCCACCTGCATCTTTTACACCAGGGCCAAGTTTAATATCGGTACCCCTACCAGCCATGTTGGTAGCAATGGTTACCGCACCTGCCAGGCCGGCTTCGGCTACTACCTGTGCTTCACGGGCATGTTGTTTTGCGTTTAATACATTGTGAGGGATATTTCTTTGCTTCAGCATCCGGCTAAGCAATTCACTTACTTCTACCGAAGTAGTACCTACCAGGGTAGGCCTGCCTGCCTGCCTGTTTTTTTCTACCTCATCAATTACAGCCTTAAATTTTTCACGCTTGGTTTTAAAAACAAAATCCTGCACATCGGTACGGATTATTTTCAGGTTGGTAGGAATGGTTACTACATCTAATTTATAAATGCTCCAAAATTCACCTGCTTCTGTTTCTGCTGTACCCGTCATACCGGCAAGCTTGTGAAACATCCTGAAATAATTTTGCAGTGTTACGGTTGCGTAGGTTTGGGTAGAGGCTTCAATCTTTACATTTTCTTTTGCTTCTATGGCCTGGTGCAAACCATCGCTGTACCTTCTTCCGTCGAGGATACGGCCTGTTTGTTCATCAACTATTTTTACAGCGCCATCCAATACAACATATTCTACATCTTTATCAAATAAAGTATATGCTTTTAAAAGTTGTTGAGTGGTATGTATCCGGTCTGCCTTGGTACTGTAATCGCTTAGTAAATTTTCTTTGCGCTGTAATTTTTCATCGGCACTGATGTCTAATTTTTCAATATCGGCCAGCTTCACAGAAATATCGGGTAATATAAAAAATTCGGGGTCTTCACCGGCACGGGTAATTAAATTAATACCGGAATCTGTTAATTCTACCTGGTTGTTTTTTTCATCAATAGCAAAGAATAATTCCGCATCTACTTTTGGCATTTCTTTTTGCTGATCTGCCAAATAATGATTTTCACTTTTTTGAAGTTTCACACGGATGCCGGGCTCACTCAAGAATTTTATTAGCGCACTATTTTTAGGTAAGCCCCGGTATGCCCGCATCAATGCCAGGCCACCGTCTTTGGGATCATCGTTTCCTTCTGCAATTTTTTTCTTTGCTTCAATTAAAAACTGGTTCACCACTTTACGTTGTGCTTCTACCAATTTTTCAATACGGGGTTTCAGGTCAAAAAACTGTTGGGTATTATCGCTATGGCCTACCGGGCCACTGATGATCAAAGGTGTACGGGCATCATCAATCAATACACTATCCACTTCATCTACCATGGCAAAATGGTGTTTGCGTTGCACCATTTCATCAGGGTTATGCACCATGTTATCTCTCAGGTAATCAAAACCAAATTCATTATTGGTGCCATACGTAATATCTGCATTATAGGCATTGCGACGGGCATCGCTATTGGGTTCATGTTTATCAATACAATCTACCCGTAAGCCTAAAAATTCAAACAAAGGGCCATTCCACTCACTATCTCTTCGTGCCAGGTAATCGTTTACCGTTACAATATGTACGCCTTCACCGGCCAGTGCATTCAAATAGGCAGGCAGGGTACTTACTAAGGTTTTACCTTCACCCGTTGCCATTTCGGCTATCTTACCACTGTGTAAAACTACCCCGCCAATAAGCTGTACATCGTAGTGTACCATATTCCAGGTAATTTCACCGCCGGCTGCTGTCCATTTATTTTTATGAATAGCTTTATCGCCTTCAATAAGGATATGATTTTTTTTGGCAGCAATTGCCCGGTCTAATTCTGTAGCGGTTGATTCCAATGTTTCATTTTCAGAAAATCTCCGGCTCGTTTCTTTTACTACCGCAAAAGCTTCAGGTAAAAGTTCAAGTAAAATTTCTTCAATCTTTTTGTCACGATCTTTCTTTAATTCATCTACCTGCCTGTAAATTTCATCTTTTGTAGCAATATCAATCGTGGGCAGGTTATCAGCTTCAGCTTGTTTATCAATAATGGCTTTATCAATTTCTGTAAGATGTGCTTTGATGCGATCTTTAAATTCATTGGTCTTATTGCGGAGTTCATTGTTGCTTAATTGCTGGTAACCGGCAAAAAATTCATTGGTTTTTTTAACGAGGGGTAAAATCTTCTTTACATCTTTCTCACTTTTATTTCCACCAAAAATCTTTGAAATAGTTGATAACATAAATTGAAATAATTAATATATTTTTTTGTCGAGCGTTATTTTTTAAGTCAAATATGGTGCTATTCTGCAACCATCGCCATATTGACAGAAAATGGGTCATTATAAATTGGGGGGCAAAGTTAGTTTTTATCTGTTAAAACAGGGTGGATGCTGCTGTTAAATTGAAAAATAAAGCGCTTATTCCATGTTCCCTTTCTCCAAACAGGAAAATACCGATCTATTTATTGGGTTTGTGAACAATTTGAAAATATATAACCAAAAAAAACGGGGATTATTCGTTGAAAAAATATTAAAATTTACGATGGTACTGTATAGCCCAATGCTTGATTTTTAATCCATTTGCCCTACCTTTGCCGCTCTAAAAAAGCAGGAATTAGGGGTGATCTTTAATTTCCTATCAAATAAATAAAAAACTACCATGAGTGGTGCATTAAAAGAGGTTAGGAACCGGATTAAAAGTGTACAGAGTACCCAGCAAATTACCAAGGCCATGAAGATGGTGAGTGCAGCTAAGCTACGCCGTGCCCAGGATGCCATTACTCAAATGCGCCCATACGCTCAAAAATTACAGGAAATGCTAAGCAATATTATTAGCAATGCAGATGGTAATATTGCGCTAAGCCTGGCTACTGAAAGGCCTGTACAAAAAGCGCTGATTATTGTAGTTACCAGCGACCGTGGGCTTTGTGGCGGCTATAATAGTAACCTGATAAAATTAGCGAAGTCGCTCTTGCAAGATAAATTCGCTACGCAGTTTGCAGCAGGAAATGTGCATATATTACCCATTGGTAAAAAAGGGTATGAAAGCTTTACCAAGGCGGGTTTCAATATGGTAAATAATTATTGGGATATTTTCCAGGACTTAAGTTTCGAAAGAGTACAAGTGGCAGCACAATATGCTATGGACGCATTTGCAAGCGGCAAGTATGATGCAGTGGAAATGGTGTATAGTGAATTTAAGAATGCAGCTACCCAACGATTTGCTATTGAACGATTTTTACCCGTTCCCAAGGCTGAAATAAAGCAAGGATCAAAAAAATCAGATTTTATTTTTGAACCAGACAAAGAAATATTGATTGCAGAATTGATGCCTAAAATTTTAAATACCCAGTTGTATAAGGCGGTATTAGATGCCAATGCAAGTGAACATGGCGCCCGTATGACCGCAATGGATAAGGCTAGTGAGAATGCCAATGAGTTATTAAAAACATTAAAAATAAGTTACAACAGGGCAAGGCAGGCAGCTATCACAACCGAACTTACTGAAATTGTGAGTGGCGCTGCTGCACTACAGGGATAAACCGGGTAACCGTTTCGCTACCATTAATATTATTATGGAAATTTCTGAAATTATTCCACATATTGAGGCCCTGGTTTTCGCCAGTGATAAGCCACTTACGGCATTAGAAGTTACCGAACTGGTGAATAATGCATTGGGTTTTATTGAAGACCGTGCAGAACCTGCCCAGGTAGAAGCGGCTATTGAAGGCATCAGGGAAAAATATGCTTCTGAATTTTATGCTTTTGAACTGAAACAAAGCGGAGGTGGCTGGCAATTTTTAACCAAGCCGGCTTACCATAAAACTGTGGCCCTGCTTAATGGAGATAAATTTATAAAGAAACTGTCTATAGCGGCCCTTGAAACACTGGCCATTATTGCTTATAAACAACCCGTAACCAAAAGCCAGATTGAAAGTATCAGGGGTGTGAATTGCGATTATGCCGTACAAAAATTATTAGAAAAAGATCTCGTTATTATCAGTGGCAGAAATGAAGATGCAGTAGGAAAACCACTCATCTATGCTACATCACGTTCTTTTATGGATTATTTTGGTATCAATAGCGCCGAAGAATTGCCCAAAATAAATGAAGTGCTGATGGAAGAATATGAAAAGGCCACAGCCTTGAAAGATATACTTACGCAAGATGAAAATGAGGGGCAGGAGAATGAACCAAACGGCATCACCGGGAATGAGGAAATAAAAAATACATCAGCACAAAATAACGAGGAGCCAAACCAACCAGCAGAGCCGGAGCAGGAAGAGGCATAACTTTTTTATTATCCTAATTAATATTCCCGGCATTGAAAGATCAATGCCTTTATTTTTGCATTTACTCACAAAGAATGAATATGGAAAATTTAACTGCAGCAGAATTAATAAATATTGCCAAAGAGTTTGGCACCCCGGTATATGTTTACCATGCAGAAAAAATGAAAGAACAATACGAAAAGCTAACACATGCTTTTTCTAATTTAAACTCCAGGATATTTTATGCTTGTAAAGCACTTACCAATATCAATATCCTTAAATATATACGCAGCCTTGGGGCCGGGTTAGATTGTGTGAGTATTAATGAAGTGAAACTTGGCTTGCTGGCAGGGTTTACTGCAGATCATATTTTATTTACACCAAACTGTGTTGACTTTGCCGAAATTTTAGCTGCCAAAGAACTGGGCGTACACATTAATATTGATAATATTTCTTTGCTGGAACAATTTGGCAATAAGTTCGGATCAGGTTACCCTGTATGTATCCGGCTAAACCCTCACATCATGGCAGGTGGAAATTTTAAAATTTCCACAGGCCATGTAGATAGCAAGTTTGGCATTTCCATTCACCAAATGCGGCATATTGAGCGGGTGGTAAAATCTACAGGCCTCCATGTAAATGGCATACACATGCATACCGGTAGCGAAATAAAAGACATCAATGTGTTCTTAATGGGATTGAATGTAATGTTAGACATGGCCGAACAATTTCCTGCGCTTGAGTTTATTGATTTGGGCAGTGGGTTCAAAGTGCCATACCAAATGGGAGATTATGAAACAGATGTGGATGAACTTGGCGTAAACTTGAAACAGGCAATAGATAATTTTGAAAAAAAATCGGGTAAAAAATTACAGGTATGGTTTGAGCCCGGAAAATATTTAGTGAGCCAGGCAGGATATTTTATTGTAAAAGCAAATATTGTAAAACAAACGCCGGCCACTGTTTTTGCTGGTGTAAACAGCGGCTTTAATCATCTCATCAGGCCCATGATGTATGAAGCCTATCACCATATAGAAAACATTAGTAACCCGCATGGAACGCCCCGTATTTACACCGTAGTAGGTTATATCTGCGAAACAGACACTTTTGCATGGGACCGTACCTTACCTGAAATAAAAGAAGGTGATTTTTTGGTATTTTTTAATGCAGGTGCGTATGGTTTCGAAATGTCATCTAACTTTAATGCCAGGCTAAAACCGGCAGAAGTGTTGATGCAGGATGGAAAGCCAAAACTCATTCGCAGGCGGGATGAATTTGATGATTTATTACGGAATCAGATTATTGACTAAAAAATTAAAACAGGATGAAAAAATTATTGTTCTCTGTATTGGTACTGCTCAGCATACATGTAATTGCCCAGGAAAAGTCAACTTTATATCACCCGGATGCCAATGCAACAAATGATATTGCAATGGCAGTAAAACAGGCCAAAGACCAGCATAAATTTGTATTGATACAAGCAGGAGGCAATTGGTGTAAATGGTGTATTGAGTTTGCCCGTTTTGCTAAGGCAGATCCACAAATAGATTCTGTAATAAATAGCGCTTTTATTTGGTATCATTTAAATTATAGCAAAGAAAATAAAAACCCCGAAGTATTCGAAAAACTCGGTTTTCCCCAGAGGTTTGGTTTCCCCTCGTTTATTATTTTAAATGAAAATGGTGAGCGTATCCATACCCAAAACAGTGAATATTTAGAAGATGGCAAAAACAGTTATGATAAATTAAAAGTACAGGCTTTTTTAGAAATGTGGAGCCCACGGGCCCTAAACCCGGCCATGTATGGCATGTAGTTTTAGAATTTACATGTATTGAATAAAAAACAAAAAAATACCCGGCAAAAGCCGGGTAAATTATTTATTGTATTTTGATACTTAGATCCTAAAATGAGCGAAAGCTTTATTGGCTTCAGCCATACGATGGGTATCTTCTTTTTTCTTATAAGAAGCACCTTCACCTTTACTGGCGGCTACTATTTCATTGGCCAATTTATCAGCCATGCTGCGCCCGTTTCTTTCCCGGCTATAGCGAACCATCCATTTAATACTTAACGACAATTTCCTGTCCGGGCGAACTTCTGCCGGAATTTGAAAAGTAGCACCACCAATACGGCGGCTTCTTACTTCCACAGCAGGTGTAATATTGGCAAGGGCTTTTTTCCACACTTCATATCCGTCTTCACCGGCAATTTTAGAAACTTTATCTAAAGCGTCATAAAAAATTTGGTAAGCGCCACTTTTTTTACCTTCCCACATTAAATTGTTTACAAAACGAGTCACCAGTTTATCGTTGAACTTAGGATCTGGTGCTAAAGGGAGTTTCTTGGCTTGTGCTTTACGCATTGTATTGATTTTAGTAAATCGTACTGCTTGAGTACGTTATCCTTTTAAATTATTTTTTTGCTTTTTTTGTTCCGTATTTACTACGGCTTTGTTTACGGTCTTTTACTCCGGCTGTATCTAAGCTACCCCTTACAATGTGGTAACGTACACCTGGTAAATCTTTTACCCTTCCGCCACGGATCAAAACGATACTATGTTCTTGTAAATTATGCCCTTCACCCGGAATATAAGCAATTACTTCAATTTTATTGGTAAGGCGCACTTTGGCTACCTTACGTAAAGCTGAGTTTGGCTTTTTAGGAGTTGTTGTATATACACGGGTACATACTCCACGGCGTTGAGGGCAACTATCCAGTGCCCTGGATTTGCTCTTTGCCTTTATAATTTCTCTACCTTTTCTTACTAATTGTTGAATAGTGGGCATTTAATAACCTTTTTTTTCGGACGGCAAAGGTAAGGGAACAATTTAAATTGCCAAAACTAAAAAGTGAAAAATCTCTATATTTTCAAACAAATTTCTCAAATTATCCCTTTCTCAGCTTCACTTAGCCTGTTTTGTATCATATTAACATCCAAAAATAAAAAGCGGCTCAAAAAGGAGCCGCCTTTGAAGCATTTTAAATTTGATTATTGTACCGGGAACATCCAGCCATGTGTATCGGCTGTTTTTCCATACCGGATATTATCTATGCGTTTTTTTAATTCAGGGGCTGTTTTCCATTTTTCTACATCAAATTCCATTACAAAGTCTTTGTATTTTAATTCTTTAATCAATGAAATAGTGGCTGCAGTGCCCGTGCCAAATACTTCATACAACAATCCTGCTTTGTAAGCATCTATAATATCATCAATTGATAGGTCTTTTTCTTTTACCTCATATCCCATATCCTGTAATACTTTCATTGCACTATCACGGGTTACCCCGGCAAGAATGGTTCCGGTATCTAAACGGGGCGTAATAGCTGTATTTCCAATGATAAAAAATACATTCATGGTGCCACACTCCTGTACATATTTATGTTCAAACGCATCGGTCCATAATACCTGGTCGTAACCCTTCTTTTTAGCCTGTGCAGTTGCATACATAGAAGCGCCGTAATTGCCGGCAGCTTTGGCATATCCCACACCGCCCGCTACGGCACGTACATATTTTTCTTCTACATAGATACGCATCGGGGTATTATAATACGGGCCCGTTGGGCTTAATATGATCATGAACTTATACTTTTCACTGGGTTTTACACCAATGGAAGTATCAGTGCTAAACATAAATGGCCTTATGTACAAGGAATGATCTTCTTTTTGTGGTATCCAGTTTTTATCAAGGTTTATAAGTACCCGTAACCCTTCCATAAAAATTTCTTCTGGTACTTGTGGCATCTGCATTCTTTCTGCAGAAATATTAAACCTGTGAAAATTATCTTTCGGCCGGAAAATATAGGGCTTTCCTTCAGGGTTCTTATAAGCCTTGATACCCTCAAAAATGGCTTGTCCATAATGTAGCGCAGCCAATGAGGGCTCTAATAATAAAGGTTGATAAGGTTTTATTTCAACCGTCTTCCATTCTCCGTCTTCATAATCTACCTCAAGCATGTGATCGGTAAAATATTTCCCAAATGGAATATTTTCCAAATTAATATCGTGAAGCTTACTTCGCTCCACTTTTGTAATGTTAAAATCGGCAGCTGCAATCATAATCGTTAAATTTGTACAAAAGTACAAAAAACCGCTGCAACACCGAAACAATTATGGGTTTAAATGATATTCAATTAACGCCTGCTTTAGTTCAACAATTGTATAGTAATTCATTGATTGATATGGATATTATTAATCAAAATGATACAATCCCTATTCCTTATTTGGGAAAAAATGAGAAACAAATTCTCATATTGGTACATGAACCCGGGTTTGCTTATTTGCCTGACGATGATTTAGTAAAACTTACAGAAATTTTAAATGCCTGTGTCCTGAGCCTGGCAGATGTAGCCATTGTAAATATTTGTTCATTGAAAGAGCGGGGCTATCAATTATTAAATAAATATTTTTCGCCGGCTGTTGTTTTGTGTATGGGTGTTGCTGCTTCGGACATTGAATTGCCAATAAAAATTCCAAACTACCAGGTGCAGCATTATAACAATCAAATTTATTTAATATCCTGTTCAGTACAAGAATTAGCCAATAATAAGGAAGAAAAGAAAAAACTTTGGCCCTGCTTGAAAACGATTTTTAAAGTATAATATGCAAACGCTCATTTTCGCAACCAACAATCATCATAAAGTAGAAGAAGTAAGGTCAGTGTTAAAAAATATCTTCACCATTACTTCTTTAAAAGAAGCAGGTATCAATAAAGATATTCCTGAGCCTTATAGTAGCCTGGAAGAAAATGCAAGAGAAAAATCTACCGTTATTCATGCGCTTACGGGTAAAGATTGCTTTAGTGAAGATACCGGGCTTGAAGTAGATGCCTTACATGGCCAACCGGGAGTTAAAAGTGCAAGGTATGCAGGTGAGGAAGCAGACAGTAAAAAAAATATTCAAAAATTACTCAATTATATGACGGGTAAGGCCGAAAGAAATGCCCGTTTCCGTACGGTGATTTCTCTTATTTTTAATAAAAAAGAATATTTATTTGAAGGTATTTGTACTGGTAAAATAATTGAACTGCCAAAAGGAGAGAATGGGTTTGGATACGATCCTGTTTTTATTCCTGATGGGGCTGAAAAGACTTTTGCAGAAATGGATATGGATGAAAAAAATAAATATAGCCACCGAAAAAAAGCAATTGAAAAACTTATTCACTTTTTAACCCAGCATCATGGCAAGGATAAAATTTAAATTACCTGAAAATTTTAATTTTGAAGTTACCCTACCTGTTCGGATTACTGATCTTAATTATGGGAATCATGTAGGCAATGACGCTTTAATTGCTTTATTGCATGAAGCAAGGGTACAATGGCTGGCAACAGGTGGTTTCAGTGAATTAAATGTGGGCGGCCCCGGAATCATTATGGCTGCTATTTCAGTACAATATAAAGCTGAAATATTTTACGGGGATACATTGAAAATAAAAATAGCTGTTAGTGAAATTTCAAACAGCGGGTTTCAATTATGCTATAAGGTTACTAATAAAGAAAATACAGAAGTGGCAAAAGCAATATCCGATTTTGGATGCTTCGACCATGGCCAACATAAAATTGCCCTGGTTCCTAATGAGTTTATAAGTTTTTTACAAAAATGATAACCTAAGCGCCCAGGTATCCTCTTAGCAAAGCACTTTGTGAAGCGCTCCTGAGTTTCGTTATCGCATTATCTTTTATTTGTCTTACCCTTTCCCGGGTAAGATGATAACGGTTACCAATATCCTCTAAACTAAGAGGATGATCTATACCCAATCCAAAAAAGCACATCAGTACCTCTCTTTGCCGTGGCGTTAATGTATTTAAAGAACGTTCAATTTCAGTTTGTAAAGAAGCTTTTACTGCCAGGGCATCATCTGTATCCACTATATTATGATTAATCAGCATATCCCCAAGTGTCCCTTCATCACTATCACCCATGGGCTGATCCATACTTACATGGCGGGCCGCTATTCTTAAAGTGGCTGCAATTTCTTCTACATCTATTCCTAATAAATCAGAAATTTCTTCTGGCGTGGGCTCTCTTTCAAACTCCTGCTCTAATTTAGCAAACGCCTTACTTATTTGGTTGGTTAAGCCTACTTTATTTAAAGGGAGCCTTACAATCCTGGATTGTTCTGCAAGTGCCTGTAAAATACTTTGACGTATCCACCACACAGCATAAGAAATAAATTTAAACCCACGTGTTTCATCAAATTTTTGTGCTGCCTTTATGAGGCCAAGGTTACCTTCATTTATCAAATCGGGTAAGGTAAGGCCCTGGTTTTGGTATTGTTTGGCTACAGAAACTACAAAACGGAGGTTTGCTTTCGTTAATCTGTCGAGCGCTTTTTGGTCGCCTTTTCTTATTAATCCTGCAAGCACCACTTCTTCTTCAGCAGTAATTAATTCCACCCGCCCTATTTCCTGGAGGTATTTTTCCAAACTTTGGCTTTCCCGGTTGGTGATAGATTTCGTTATTTTCAGCTGGCGCATACTCATAATCTGTAGTTTTTAAAGTTTATTCTTTTTATTAAACGGATTGCCGATATTTTACATTTAATGTAACCGTTAAAAAACTACTAACGTATTTTATATTTATTTATGATACAAAAAGGGCATTATTTTTATGTTTTATAGGCTAAAACCGTTAAATCGTATTTCGTATAAGATAAATTAGCAGAATAAAAATTTTGATAGTTTCAATAAATGACTATAATTGCAGTTAGGTACATTTTTTATACTGAATCACATGAGCAAAAAAGTTTTATATACGCTTGAATACCCGGTAAGGTGCTCCCCCGGTATTTTGTATGATTTTTTAAGCACACCTGCAGGTTTGCAAGAATGGTTTGCCGATAAGGTAGATGAGCGTGATGGCGTATTTACTTTTGGCTGGAATGGTACGGAAGATAAAGCAGATCTCCTGGAAATGGAAGATGATAAATATATTCGCTTTAGGTGGAAACACAGCGGTAAAGATGAATATTTTGAATTTGCAATCGAAAAATCTGAAGTTACCAATCAAACCATACTGATCATAAAAGATTTTGCCGATAAAAAGGAAATAAAAGACCAAAGCCAACTTTGGGAATACCAGATCAAAGACCTTTTTCACCGCATCGGAAACTAATTTATGGCAACAAGGCTAAAAGTTTTGTATAACCGGCCGGTAACAATTGTGGCAATTCATTCCAGTTTTGTAAAGAATATTTAAGCCCGATTTTAATAAATTTTTTATCAAAAATTATTGTATCCATTTCTTGTGGGGATATTAATGCGGCATCCTTAAAATTTTCGGCGTCAAAGCTATGTTGCCATTGGTTGTCGTGTACACATATAAAAATATTTTCTTTATTTTTTTTCAATAGCTCAGCTATGCCGGGGGCTGCCATTTTTTTATAAGAACCTTCTAACAGTAGCATCATACTAAAATGGTGCCCCCACCAAAACATGGTTCTTAATGCAAATACATCTTTTTTAGAGAATACAGCAGGGTAATCCAGCATTACATAAGGTAAACCTAAATAATTTTCACCTTTTGAAATACGGGGTACTGATGCGATAATTTCAGGAAGCGCAAATGATCCCAGCAATGATTTACCATAAACGCTTAAAAAATCAACCTGTAATTTCATCAATTCAAAAACCTTTTGGGTAATTTTTTGTTTGGTTAAAATCCAGCTTGTATCATTAACATTCGAAAGTTCAGTATCAGAAAGTATTATTTTTGTATTGTTGCTCATTATTTGATAATCATTCAGATCTTCAAAATTAAGGCAGCCCAACCATGTTTCGTAAATTAGATAAACTTATACTAAAGGCTTTTCTCGGCCCCTTCATCATTACTTTTTTTATTGCCCTGTTTGTATTAATGATGCAGATACTCTGGAAATATATAGATGACCTGGTGGGCAAAGGGCTAGATTTTATCACTATCATACAATTTATATGGTATGCCGGCGCTTCTTTAATAACATTGGCCATGCCGATTGCCATACTCATTTCTTCTATCATGACGTTTGGTAACCTGGGCGAAAGTTTTGAACTGGTTGCTATAAAAGCTTCCGGTATTTCTTTATTGCGTTTTATGCGCCCCATCATGTGGGTATCCGTATTGTTTTGTGGTATTACTTATGTTTTTGCAAATAATGTAATTCCTTATGCAAATTTAAAATTTGTAACCCTCTATAATGATATCTATCTTAAGAAGCCGGCATTCGATTTAAAAGAGGGGGTTTTCTTTACTTATATTCCTAATTATGCTATTAAAGTTGGTAAAAAAGATAAAGATGGTAAAACCATTCATGATATCGTAATTTATGAAAAAGGGAACAACTTGCAAGACAATACCATCAGCGCCAGGGATGGTGTAATGAATATATCGGATAACCAGGTGTTTCTTGAATTTAATTTAAAAAATGGTTACCGTTACCAGGAAAGGGGAAATTATAATGATACGGCTACAGAATATATACGGGTTGGGTTTAAGGAGTTTTCAAAACTCTTTGATTTAAGCTCTTTACAAAAGCAAAAGACCAACGACAGTATTTTTAAAAATAACAGTAAAATGCTAAGCGCCCGCCAGCTAAATAAAAATATTGATTCTGCTTACCGGTCAGAAAAAAAAGTAGTAGAAAGGGCCCAAGCTACCTTTAATAATATTTTACATTTTGCCCAAATAAATGATAGTGCCTGGAAGAAGGCCAATGTAAAACAAAGCGCCCCGGTAATTCCCGATTCGGTTAAATTATCAGTTAAAAGCAGGGCTTTATATGTTGCGCAGCAAATAAAGAGCGAAGCTTCTTTTGCATCAGCAGATATCAACAAATATAAAGGCGACTTATTGTTTAGTAAAATTGAATGGCATCGCAAATTTGCTTTTTCACTTTCATGCATGGTATTATTTTTTATAGGAGCCCCGTTGGGTTCTATAATTCGTAAAGGGGGAATAGGGATGCCTTTAGTTGTAGCGATCATCTTCTTTTTAATTTTTCACCTGTTGAATATGTTTGGTGAAAAATTTGTAAAAGAAAATATTTTGTCACCCGAAATAGGCATGTGGCTTTCAATCATTGTATTAACTCCAGTTGGTATTTTCCTCACTTACAAAGCCATGCATGATTCTCAACTGTTCAGTAAAGAATTTTATTACAGGAGTTACAAAAAACTGAAACGCTTGTTACAAAAAAATAAACCAATAGCATAATTATTAAATTAATAATAGATTATGTAGATGGCTGCTGGTGTATTGTAAACCGGGATTTGTGAAATGCCGGTTTGTTTACCACATCAGGGATGATATTAAAAAACCCGGCTCAAAGCCGGGTTTTTTAATAACTTTCAACGAAAAGATTATTTGAACAATTCATCAATATAGTTTTTCATTTCAGCACCTTTGGCATCAGAAATTTTATCTAATCCTTTTTTAAGCATAGGATCAGTTTGTGGCCTGTAATCCGGCGGAATCATATTTCTGAAACTCATGATCAAGTCAATCCCTTTTTTTATATTTTCAATATTATTCAGCTTAGAGAGGTACTCTGCAAACTTGGCAGAACTTCCCATTTTTTCAAAACTGGGCGGTAAGCCTTTGTAACCTTGCATTACAATATCAAAATCGGCATCTGTACCTTTTTCAAATAAAATGGATGAAGCAGCAGCAGCCAAAGCGCCTTTGCTATTGGCTCCATATTTACGTGCCATTGCATAACCATTTTCAGGATCTAAACTTATTAATGCTTTTAATGCAGCGCCGGCAACCCGGTAAGAAGAGTCAGTAACAGCAGCCTGGTAAATAGGTTTATAACTGTCATCTTTAGTTTTCACTAAGAAATTAATAGCGGCAGCCTTTGTTTTTTTATCGGGGTCAGATTTTGCCATGCGGGAAACTTCTTCCAATACAACTTTATCAGTTTTATAAGGTGTGCTTGCAATTTTTGTGATAGCATATTGCCTGATACCAGGATATTTATCGTATAAACCCTTTGCTACTTCCGGCATATTTTTCTTTGCAAAGAAATCTAATGCTTCCCGGCGGTCAGTATATGTTTTTGCATATTTCCATTGGGCAACATAATTGGCTTCGGTCTTATTATCTGTTATTTCGGCCAGTAAAGTTTTGTCACCATCAAAATTTATAAGTTCGGGCATAGTGGTAAACGGAATAGAAAAGCTATCAACTTTATTTTTTACCCATACAGGATACCTTGTTTTTTTACCATCTGCATACACATCTATAAATACCGGAATTTTAAATAAAGGAGCGTCTGTTTGGGTTTGTTCTACCAACACTTTGGCAATACCCGGTGTGCTGTAATCATAATTTATTTTTAGTTTGGGCTGTCCATTGCTAAAATACCATTGGTTCCAAAACCAGTTCATATCCTGGCCGGTAACTTCTTCAAAGGCAAGGCGCAATTGATGGGCTTCGCCGGTTTTAAATTTATTGGTAGTCAGGTATAAGTTTAGCGCTTTAAAGAATGCATCATCCCCTACATAATTTCTAAGCATGTGTAAAATGCTGCCACCTTTATTATAGCTCACAGCATCAAACATATCTTCTTTATCACGATAGTAAAAACGTACCAGGTCCTTACTGTTGCTGCCACTCATCAGGTAGCCTGCCCTGTCCTGGAAAATATGGGCATCCGCTTCATCTTTTCCATATTTAAATTCATTCCACAAATATTCGCTGTAGTTAGCAAAACTTTCATTTACGGTAATATTGCTCCAGCTTTCTGTAGTTACCAAATCGCCAAACCATTGGTGAAATAGTTCATGCGCTATTACAGATTCCCATGCATTGCCATCAATTAATTCCCGGTTGTTCTGGTAAGCGCTTTCCTGGTGCAGCGTAGCCGTTGTATTTTCCATAGCGCCGCTCACATAATCCCTTCCTACTATTTGAGAATATTTGGGCCATGGGAAATCTATTCCTAATTTTTCCGAAAAGAATTTGATCATCTCAGGAGTATGGCCAAAAACACCCAGAGCATATTTTGCCTGGTCTTTTTCTACATAATAACTTACTTCTTTTCCTTTAAAGGGTTTGTCTTTTACAATAGCATAATCGCCAACACCCATAAAGAAAAGATAGGGAGCATGGGGCAGGTCCATTTTCCAATAATCAGTACGGGTACCATCTGCATTTTTCTTTTCGCTTATTTTTAAACCATTGCTGAGGGTAACATATTTGGAAGGTACCGTCATGTAAATTTCTTCTGTTGTTTTTTGGTTTGGCTTATCAATCGTTATCATCCAAACACTGTTAGCTTCTGTTTCGCCTTGTGTCCATATTTGGGTAGGTTTTTCAGGTTCTTCGCCTCTTGGGTTAATAAAATATAAACCTTTAGCCTCTGTAATGGCGGCACTTCCAGTTTGTTCTACCTCATCAGGCTTGCTGGTATATTCAAAATACAAAGTGTATTTATCATTCCGGGTATAGGTTTTATCTAAAGTAATGTTTAGTTGTTTTTTGTCGTATGTATATTTTAATGGCTTCCTGGTATTTCCACTCATGATGGCCACTTCTTTTATATCCATACCTTTCGCATCTAATCGTACAGAATCTGTAGGATAAAAATGAGGTTGCAGGGTCAACCATTCTTTACCGTACATATAAGATTTGTCGTAATCAAAACGCACATCCAGCTTGGTGTGTACCAATTGATTGGTTTTGGGGTATTCGGCACGATATTCGGTTTTCCACAAAGTATCTTTGCTGTCTTGCATTTGGTGCATTTGTGCAGCACCTAAAAACGGTAGCGTTAATAACGCAATAAAAAATAAATTTCTTTTCATTTTTAAAAAATTGAATATCAAAACTAATAACCTAAAATTAAATAATGGGTTAATTTTATTTAAACGGTTAAAAAGCGAATTAAATTTAATGCGTGTATAAGGGCTATTGGTTAGCTTTGTAGGGTATTAAAGCTGTTTTAACAGGTTTTGTTACAGGTATGGATTCCTTCCTAAAAGAATATTTTTAACGGCTTCTGCCAAATGAAATACAATATAAGATGCACATGAAAAGGATTTTTATTCTCTTATTATTTTTATCCAGGGGATGGGTGTTATTAGCACAGCAAAATTATTTTGTGTATATACAAACCGATAATAAACAGCCTTTTTATGTACGTACAAATGAAAAACTGTATAGTTCGTCCACTTCGGGATATTTAATTATACCCCGTTTGCAGGCGGCCAATTATATTTTTAAAATAGGGTTTCCAAAATCAGAATGGCAGGAGCAAATCTTGCCCG
This sequence comes from Niastella sp., assembly GCA_016710595.1. Taxonomy (GTDB): domain Bacteria; phylum Bacteroidota; class Bacteroidia; order Chitinophagales; family Chitinophagaceae; genus Ferruginibacter. The sequence continues at coordinate 121,449 of JADJVM010000006.1, read as the reverse complement.
TAACGATTACAAATACCGACCTTGGGTTTAGTTTACAAAATTTTGGCGACAAAGGTTGGGGATTATTGAATTTGCAAAGTTTAAAATTGGAGATGGCTTCCAATATGAATAAACCTGCTGAAAATGAAGCAGCCACAAACAATCAGGATGCATTTGCCAATACACTTGCCGATATTGTAAATACACCCTCCATAAAAGAAAAAAAGAAAGAAGTTAAAGCTGAACCCAATAAAGAATTACCAATAGAAGCCAGCGTAAATGAGCCACAGCAGGAAACCGTAAAGTCGGCGGCAGAAGTGAATGAGGTGAAGCCGTCAAATAAAGAAGTACAATCACCTGCAGGAACTACATCCACTATTCAAAAAATATTTGCTGCTAATGATGATGGGGGTACATCATTCATTTATACCGTAATGAATGATGCACAAATAGATACTGTGCGGGTGTTTATTCCTATTAAAAATGAGAAAAGAGCCGAAAAATCAAAGCCAGATAGCAATATCCCGGCTGAAAGTACAGTCGAAAAAGAAATACCTGCTACGCCTGAAAAATCGAAGCAAACAGATTCTCGCTTTTTAGATATTGAGTTAGAAAATCCAAATACAAAAAAGGTTGATACTACTCAATTGCATGAAAATGAAACTGTAAAAACTGAAATCCCGGCCAGTGGCCTCACTTATAATTCTGATTGTAAAGCAGAAGCTACGCAAGCAGATTTTTTAAAAGCCAGAAAAAATATGGCTTCAGAAGAAACAGATGAGAATATGATTGCCCAGGCCATAAAAATGTTTAAGCAAAAATGTTATTCTACAGAGCAGGTAAAAAACCTGGGCTTATTGTTTTTAACTGATGAGGGACGGTTTAAATTATTTCAGGCGGCATACCCCTTTGTACATGATACCCAATACTTCGGCACCTTGATTAATCAATTAACCGATGAAGAGTATGTCAGCCGTTTTAAAAAGCTGCAGAATAAAAAATAATATTTTAAGTTAATATTTTTTCGGCCAATAATATTTTAAACAATCGCTTTTTGTTAACCCGTAGCTTTGACCCATATTTTATTATTTATTACAAAGAATCTATTTTGCAGCGGTATTTAATGCTTCAAACTTCATTTACATTTTAATGGATAACCGTTACTTTATAGAAGTGGCTTATAATGGAAAATTTTATGCCGGCTTTCAAAAACAAAAGAATGCAAATACAATCCAGGCAGAGGTAGAAAAAGCCCTTTTTACATTTTATAGGATGCTCATCCCATTAACCGGGTCTTCCCGAACAGATGCCGGTGTGCATGCTTTTCAAAATTATTTTCATGCCGATATGCCAATACCGGTTAAAGAAAAGGATACCTATAATTTGAATGCCATTTTACCGGCCGATATTGTAATAAAGAGTATGAAACGGGTAGCAGCAAATGCACATTGCAGGTTTGATGCAATATCCAGGGCATATCAATATGTATTATACCAATCAAAAAACCCTTTTTTGAATGATAGGGCTTATTATTATCCTTACCTCCTCAATATGGGCCTTTTACAAGAAGCAGCAGGTTTATTGTACCGTTACCGTGACTTTGAGAGCTTTGCCAAAAAACATCACCAGGCACATACAACCAACTGCGAAATATTTTTAAGTGAATGGGAACAGCAAAGCGATTGTATTATTTACCGGGTTACGGCAAACAGGTTTTTACGGGGCATGGTAAGGGGCTTGGTAGGCACTATGTTAAGAGTAGGCAGGGGTAAATATTCATTAGATGAGTTTCAAAAAATTATAGAAAGTAAAAATATTTCTAAAACTGATTTTTCAGCACCGGCACAGGGGCTTACGCTGGTACAAATACATTTTGAACTATAAAAATTGAAAAATATAAGTCTTGGATACGGGGCGTAAATATTTTTGAATAAAGGAATAATATAGGGATTTCCCTTCCTTCATTTCTTATTTGTGCTTGTATATACCATAGTTTGCACAAAATATTTACGAATTTTAGTTATCTTGAAATAGCGTTAAAAAATAATTTTGTTATATATATATATATATATATATATTGCATTTAGTAAATTATTGTTTAATTCTAAAAAAAGATCATGAAAAAATTAATTTTGATTTGTTTTTTATTAATGAATGTTTGCTTTGCATTTGCATCAAATGATATGCAGGATGCAAAAGTTGTAAACGAAAAATATTTGGTGGGTAATACTATATCATCAAAAGAACAAACTTTACGCCCTTCTTATATGTGCCTACCTGCAATTTTGATTTTTGAAGATGGAACCATGTGTGATGGTGTTTATTGTATAAATATGACTGATTGTAATGCTTATCCTGAGGATTGTGATGCACCTGATTTCTTTTTTGGTACTTGTGAATAATAATTTGTTTATGTAGAAATTTACCTTCCCTCCCCCGAGGCATGAATCAACTAATACCCTGAAAATTGAAATACATTTTAACATTCCTTATTTTTATTACATTTTGTAAAATTTCCCTGGCGCAATCATACCAGATTAATTATATTCAAACGACTGTGAAAGATTCTGCCAAAACATTTAGTTCTGCAAAAAAGGTTGAATATTCTACCTGGACTTTGGTTGGAAATACTGATACCTCAGTGTATTTTACACAGGGAAAAGATTACTCGTTGTTAACGCCCGGGAGGGAAGATTCTCTATTAAATGCTGTAAAAGATTCTATAATAAATAAAGATCCCCGGTCTGGCAATACAGTAATGGTAGACCTGTCAAATGTACAGAACCATTTTATTGCCATCGATTCTGCTGCGAAATATGTTTTTATAGACAAAAAAAACAACCTGGTAAGAACAAGAGATTTTTTTAATAAAACTTATTTGATAACACAAGAACAAATTCCTGGTATTAATTGGGAGATTTCAAAAGAATTTAAATATATTTTATCGTATGAAGTTTATAAGGCCAGGGCAAATTTCAGGGGCAGGAATTACACTGCCTGGTTTACTAACAAAATTCCAGTTTTATCCGGCCCCTGGAAATTTGGAGGGCTTCCCGGGCTAATTTTAGAGTTATATTCAGATGATGAGCAGGTTAAGTTTATTGCATCGGAAATTAAAATACCCGCCCCCGTGTGCATACCCGTTAATTTAAAAACAACTGGTATAAATTTAACCTTACCTGATTACTTTAATTACCTGAAAACGTATTATAAAAAGGCGATTCAAAATTCCCGGTACTTAATTAGTAATGTTGAAGATATTTCCCAAACTAAACCCAATAATGAAAGATACCGGGCTGTAATTAACCGCCAGGAGAAAACAATAGAGATACTTTCCATTTTATCTCAGTCAAGTTACTTTATTGAAAAACGATTTTAATGTGAAATTTTCGTTTTTATTTCTACTCGTATTATTCCATAGCCATCTGTATGCACAAGAATTTCTCTTTACGGGCAGGGTAGAAGATGAATTTCAACATCCTATTGCAGGTGCAGTTATAAAAATTACGCAAAATAAAGTTAGGGCTTTCGCAATTACGAATGCTTTAGGGAGCTTTCAATTCAATAAGGAAAGTTTTAATTTATCTGATTCAATTGAAATTGAGGTTACCCACATTAGTTACAAAAATAAAAATGTAACTATTTTTCCCAATGATTTACAAAACGCTTACATCCTATTTACACTTGAAAAATCAATAAAACCCTTACAGGAAATATTTGTGAAACCAGATATTTACGAAAATGGGGATACTACATTCATTAACGCAGAAGCGTTTCGTAAAACAGCAGATAAAAATGTTAATGATATACTTAAAAATATTCCTGGTTTTACTGTCACTTTATTTGGCGTTTTTTATAATGGAAAATTGATAAGTGAAGTATATATTGAAAATCTTAAACTTTCCGATAATTATCTTGATATTACAACCAATTTAAATTCAGGCCTTATACAGGAAATACAGGTTATAAA
>JADJVM010000006.1:0-112500 GCA_016710595.1 Niastella sp. | reverse complement strand
AACTGAAACATCTAAGTAGGCGGAGGAAAAGAAAATAACAATGATTCCCTGAGTAGTGGCGAGCGAAACGGGAAGAGCCCAAACCATGGCGGCGTGCTGCCGTGGGGTTGTAGGACTGCATTTAGAATCTGTTATCAAGCTGAATTTTCTGGAAAGTTAAATCAAAGAGGGTGATAATCCCGTAAGCAGAAATTAACAGAGACGAGCAGTATCCTGAGTAAGGCGGGACCGGAGAAATCCTGCCTGAATCTGCCGGCACCATCCGGTAAGGCTAAATACTCCTCAGACACCGATAGTGAACCAGTACCGTAAGGGAAAGGTGAAAAGTACCCTAAACAAGGGAGTGAAATAGTACCTGAAACCGTACGCCTACAAGCGGTCGGAGTCCAGACTGAAAACGTCTGGATGACGGCGTGCCTTTTGCATAATGAGCCTACGAGTTACTCCTCACTGGCGAGGTTAAGTTCTTAAGTAACGGAGCCGTAGCGAAAGCGAGTCCAAATAGGGCGTTTAGTCAGTGGGGGTAGACGCGAAACTTTGTGATCTATCCATGGGCAGGTTGAAGGTGTGGTAACACACACTGGAGGACCGAACCCGTTGACGTTGAAAAGTCTTGGGATGACCTGTGGATAGGGGTGAAAGGCCAATCAAACTGAGAGATAGCTCGTTCTCCCCGAAATGTTTTTAGGAACAGCCTCGGATTATAGAAGTTTACTAGAGGTAGAGCTACTGATTGGGCTAGGGGGCTTCACCGCCTACCAAACCCTGACAAACTCCGAATGCTAGTAAATATCTCCGGGAGTGAGGCTGTGGGCGATAAGGTCCATGGCCGAGAGGGAAATAACCCAGATTAGCAACTAAGGTCCCTAATACATGGTTAAGTTGATCAAACGAGGTGGAGTTTCTATAACAGCCAGGATGTTGGCTTGGAAGCAGCCACTCATTTAAAGAGTGCGTAACAGCTCACTGGTCGAGAGACTCTGCACGGAAAATAATCGGGCATCAAACCATGAACCGAAGTTCTAAATTGTACATTTTATGTACAGTGGTAGGGGAGCATTGAAATCTGCATTGAAGGTGTGTGGTGATGCATGCTGGAGCGATTTCAAAAGAAAATGTAGGCATAAGTAACGATAAAAAAGGTGAAAAACCTTTTCGCCGTAAACCCAAGGTTTCCTGATCAATGTTAATCAGATCAGGGTTAGTCGGGTCCTTAGGCGAACCCGAAAGGGGTAGCTGATGGCAAGTTGGTTAATATTCCAACACCTGCTTTAAATTCGATGGAGTGACGGGGTAGTGAAAGATCCGCCTGGTGATGGAATACCAGGTTAAAGGGTGTAGTTATATTTTTTACAGGCAAATCCGTAAGAAATGGCGAACCTGATAGTACAGCAAAGCTTCGGCAGCGCTGATAGTGATCCTAATCAGACCTCCGAGAAAAACTTCTAAGTTATGTTTAAAGCAGCCCGTACCGCAAACCGACACAGGTGGGTGGGATGAATATTCTAAGGCGCTCGGGTGAGCCGTGGAGAAGGAACTAGGCAAATTGATGCTGTAACTTCGGGATAAAGCATACCGATTTCGGTCGGTCTCAGTAAAATGGTTCAACCAACTGTTTAGCAAAAACACAGGGCCCTGCAAAATCGAAAGATGACGTATAGAGCCTGATACCTGCCCGGTGCTGGAAGGTTAAGGAAGGATGTTCGGAGTAATCCAAAGCTTCTGACTGAAGCCCCAGTAAACGGCGGCCGTAACTATAACGGTCCTAAGGTAGCGAAATTCCTTGTCGGGTAAGTTCCGACCTGCACGAATGGTCTAATGAGTTGAACACTGTCTCCTCCACGAGCCCGGTGAAATTGTAGTATCGGTGAAGATGCCGGTTACCCGTCACGGGACGGAAAGACCCCATGAACCTTCACTACAACTTTGCATTGATTTTGAATTTTTGATGTGTAGGATAGTTGGGAGACTTTGAAGTTGTGTCGCCAGGCATGATGGAGTCAACGTTGAAATACCAACCTTTAAACATTTAGAATCTAATCCCTTGCGGGAAACAGTGCATGGTGGGTAGTTTGACTGGGGTGGTCGCCTCCTAAAAAGTAACGGAGGCTTGCAAAGGTTCCCTCAGTACGGTTGGTAATCGTACATAGAGCGTATTAGTATAAGGGAGCTTGACTGTGAGACAAACAAGTCGAGCAGGGACGAAAGTCGGCTAAAGTGATCCGGCGGTTCTGTATGGAAGGGCCGTCGCTCAAAGGATAAAAGGTACTCTGGGGATAACAGGCTGATCTCCCCCAAGAGCTCATATCGACGGGGAGGTTTGGCACCTCGATGTCGGTTCGTCACATCCTGGGGCTGGAGAAGGTCCCAAGGGTTCGGCTGTTCGCCGATTAAAGTGGCACGTGAACTGGGTTCAGAACGTCGCAAGACAGTTCGGTCCCTATCTGTGATGGGCGCTAGTAAATTGAGAGGACATGACCTTAGTACGAGAGGACCGGGTCGTATGTACCGCTGGTGTATCTGTTGTGCCGCCAGGTGCAATGCAGAGTAGCTATGTACAGCAAGGATAAACGCTGAAAGCATCTAAGCGTGAAACCTTCCTCAAGATGAGTTTACTTTTAAGGGTCGTCAGAGACTATGACGTTGATAGGCTATAGGTATAAAGGTGGTAACATCAAAGCCGAGTAGTACTAATTGCCCGTAAGCTTTATTTTTTAATTTTTCTCTTTTTACAACTTATTCCAATATGTTAACTTATTGTTTTTGTACTCGTACAAATTCACCTTCTTATGGTGGTTTTTCCGAGGGTGTTCACCTCTTCCCATACCGAACAGAGAAGTTAAGCCCCTCATGGCCGATGGTACTGCACAACAATGCGGGAGAGTAGGTAGCTGCCATATTTATTTAAAAAAGCCTTTCAATTCATTTTGGAGGGCTTTTTTGTTGTAGCTATTTTGCCGATATTTAGTGATGTATTTTTTTGATTAGTGAAAGCCTGGGATTTGCCTTGATACATTTTCAATGGAATATGTTGTTTAGTACTTATTGCTTATGATTTCTTCCATAACTTTTTAGTTGATTTAAGTTCTATTTTATTCCGAATTATGATTCGTTAATTTTTAAAATCATTTTGTATTCCTGTATAAAAGGGTAGTTTTTTGATGGGGTTTTATTACTTATTGCCCACTTTCTTTTATTGGAAAATGTTGGCATGACGATTATTCGTTTATAATTAAAAATATTATTATATTCGATTATGTAAATTATTCTGCCAAACTCTAAATGCTTTTACAATGCAAAAAATCATGTTAGCACTTGCCTTTTTCTTTGTTGCAAGTTACCTTCATACAAGCGCCCAGGTAGGAAATCAAACTTCGGGCAATTATGCAAAATCAAGGGTTTATATTTCCATAGATATGCCTGTACGGGGGCAAGCCACTGAAGATAAAAAAATCTTTATTAATACGGATAAAGGCAGTTTTGCTTACGTAATCATTGATAACTATCCTAACAAATTTTTATCCAATTCCATAAAACTGACTTCATATAAAAAAATAGGCGGACAGTATGAAAAAATAAAAGTAGAAAGTTATGACATAGACAATACATTAACTTATACCTATATAAAATATAATTTTGTTACTACCGGAGACTTTGCATTTGATGTATATGATGGGAATGGTGTATTTATAAATTCCGGTTATGTTACGGTGGAAAGCAAAGTAAATAAAACTTCGGGTACTGGTAGTAATTTTAGCAAGTCTAAGGCTTTTGTTTCTACTCAAGTTCCTGTGTCTGGTATCGCTAAAGAATCTAAAACCATTACGATCGACAAAGGTAAAGGAAGTTATGCCTATATTGTATTAGACAATTATCCTACTAATTTAAATATTAAACAACTTACGCTGAAAGTGTTTCGCAAAGTGAACGGGAAATTTGAAAAGATAGATGTAAAGACTTATGATATTAGCCCGGACACTTATTTTACCTATATAAAATATAGTTTTTATATAGCGGGTGATTATGCCTTTGATATTTATGATAGCAGCGATCAATTTATAAACACGGCATATGTAACTGTTAATTATAATTAGTTCCATTTTATCTAAGGGGTTGATTGCTTCTAAACCAGTTTTCCTGTTTTATTTTTTATAAAACATTACTGCTTTGCATTATGAAAGTATACCCTTTCTTTTATAAAGGTTCTATCCGGGGCGTATGAAAATCCATATAGCAAAGAATCGGGTAAAGATAAGTGAACATTTAGCTAAGATTGAAACTGAAGACCAAAGAAACAGGATACTTAATCGTACTTCTTTAAAAAACCAACATCAAAACCATCGGTAGCTGCGATGGTAGAGTTTTTACTCAGTGATAAATCTGCTTCTGTAACCGGTCAAAATTTATTTGTTGATAATGGTACGATATAAAATAAATTTGTGGGAACGTTTGAGTAAGAGTTTTTAAATTTAAGTACCGGCATTTGTTTTTTATAGCATCATTGTTGCGTCGCAATCCATTCATCATTTGTACAATGTGGTACAAAATATTTAGTAACATGGAAAATTTGATTTATAAGGTTCCTATCAGCATTTTTATAAAAAGTAAAGTAAGTAAAGTGGTTTTAATTTATGGATAATATTTACTTACTCATTTTAATTGGCTTTTTTATTGGCACCATTGGTACCCTTATTGGGGCTGGTGGTGGTTTTATACTGGTACCGCTTCTTATTCTTGTGCATCCCGATCTTTCACCAGATGCCATTACGGCTATCTCAATGGGGGTAGTGGCTTGTAATGCAAGTTCGGGTTCTATTGCATACATGAGAACCAGGCGGGTTGATTATAAAGCAGGAATTCTTTTTGCCTTTTGTACCATACCCGGTTCTATATTGGGTGTACTTACTACTAAAATAATCCCCAGGAATGTATTTGATATTATTTTTGGTATCCTATTGGTTTGCCTCGCTATTTTTCTTTTTTTCAGGGGCCAGAAAAAAGCAACTTCTTCCAAAGAAGTAAAAGCGCATAAAGGCTGGGTAAGCCGTTCTATTACTGATAAATTCGGCATCTCCTACCAATATGCTTATGATATTAGGTATGGTATGATCCTTAGTATTTTAGTAGGCTATTTTTCGCCATTACTGGGAATAGGGGGCGGCATCATTCATGTGCCGGCAATGACGGAATGGTTGCTTTTTCCTGTGCATATAGCAACTGCCACATCGCATTTTATTTTAGCAATCATGACGATTGTGAGTGTGATTACACATATTTTTGAAGGTAGTTATCAAAACCCGTTGGTATTAAAGATGGTTATTGGCCTGTCGGTAGGAGTAATTCCTGGTGCCCAGTTAGGGGCCTACTTATCAAGAAAAATAAAAGGAAAAATTATTATTAAAGCATTGGCATTTTCACTTGCCATTGTAGGGATAAGGATTCTTATTTCCAGGTTTTATTCCTGAAACAAAATAAAAAATAAACGCTACTTAAATTTAAAGATTCAATATTCGGATCATAAACTGTGGCCACAGGAACTATGAAATTTATTTCTTAAGCAGTTTCGATTTAAAAACACTGTTACAAATTTCTTTAAATGCAATAGCAGCTTCTTTAAACTCTGTACCCATCGTTCTTCTTGGGAAAAAGCTTTCGGCCCATTCAGGCTTCCAGCCATCTTTAAAATATTTTCTTATTTCAGGATCCTGGGGTTCTATTTCGTAATTAAAATTTTTATCCCATTCTATACGAATCGTCATTAAATTAGGGTGTGTTCGTTCTGTCATTTTAAAACCAATACTATGCCTGGGTAAATATTCCTGCACCAGGTCGCCAAGATAATAGGCATTGGAAACAAATCCCAGTTTTTGTTTATCTACTAAATATAAAATATCATCATGCTCATGTAAGATCCATTTATGCGATTCACGGGGAGCCAGGCATTCACCCAAAAGAGATGGTGTCTCGATATACCCTTTTTTCCCCACCCGGAATATTTCACTTAAAAACTGAATTGGGTCTTCTACATGCTCCAGCACATGGCAACAAATTACATAATCAAATTCCTGGTCTTTAAACGGGAGTTTCTCGCCATCCGCATTTATAAATTGCTGATTTTTTAAAACTTTGATATCCCCGCTGCGATGGTAATTGGTATCGGTATATTTATCAACTACTACATTTGCCCTGGGATGCGGGTTGTGGCCACCGCCTACGTCCAGAACTTTTGCCGATTTATTAATTTTTAAATGGTACCTGCTCTTGGGGTTCCTTAATTTCATTTGTTTAATACTTGTTTGGCAATTAGTATATACGGATTTAGGACTAAATTATTGCCTGATACCGCCATTATTTGGGCGGTAAATATACATTTTTTGTATGGATGAGAAATGAGGGAGCTAATGAATGATTATTTAATCCAAAACTCATCACTGAAATTTTCTGATGCAGGTTTATCGTGCAGTTTATCCAGTTCGGCCCCAATTAATACAAGATCTTGCACTGGTATATGTTGTTCCAAAAAAGGGAAAAGTTCCCGTTCTTCAAACCGAATATGATCGTCAACCATCTCTGCCAGTTCAATAAATGCCCGGTCATTTGTATGGGGATTTGTAACTTCTGTAATCTTTTTTTCAATGAATTGATGTTCATTGAGCGCCCTTGCACAACCTTCAAAATTCCATTTATTGAATAATAAATCTTCTTCTTCTGCAAAATGCTTTTTTAAATGCTGCTTCCAAAAATAATCTACATATTTTGAAATACGATTTAATGCTACCTGCTTCTTTAAACCCTGCTTTATTTTCCAGGAAAATAGCAAACCCAGATGATGATCCCGGGATAATGCAACTATGTAGTCACTTCTTTTCATCAAATATTTTTTATAGTATAAAGATCTATTAAATCAGGGGTTCTGATGACCGGCTACTGTAGTATTGAATTTTATTAAGAAACATAATGGCCATTTTATTTCCACGCCATTTGGCTTCTTCAGCTAACTTTCCTGTAAAATTTTCATTAATTGTAAGATGCCAGAGTTTTAGCCATGTGTCAAAATGCTGTTGCGTTACAGGTAATTTTGCATGTGGGGGAAACGGGCTATTGTAATAAGTATGATCATCCAGCAAAACAGTTTGCCAGAAACGATACATTTTTTCTAAATGTTGGGGCCAGCGATCTTTAATGACAGCATTGAAAATGGGCGCCAGGAGTTCGTTCTCCCTTATGTTACCATAAAAAGTATCAACTAATAATTTTATATCATCAAGATCAGTAATTTCTTTTTGCATGAATTACATCTTTAGAGAAATATAACTAAATAAATAAAATAATGCCCAACCTGTAAAGCCAATAATTAAAACCCATACCCATGCGGGGATGCTTTGTGGGGTTTCACTTCCTTCTATTAAGAAATTTTTTGAATCCCCTTTGCTATATGCATTTATCATAAGTGGTAAAATGCCATCTACCACTGCATTTTCTGTTATCCCTTCAATATTGATAGCCGGGCCATTTCTTACTTCAAAGGGGATGATGCGGATACCTTCTTTACCCGTAGGATCCTTACTTACGATTTTTAGGGAATGTTTCCCATCTACCAATTTACGGGTATCTAATTCAAAATTAATGGGTGAATGAACCTGGGCAATGGGTTGCTCCTCATCATCAATAAATATGTAAATAATGCTTCTGTCTTTCATGCTATTCATTATTTAAGATTAACCTTTTTATATGATTGCCTGATTTTTCCCCGGGTTTTATAATCCATTTCACTGAATAGTAAAGTGTGAGAATTACAATTGCTACAGTTACCCACACAATTACATAATCCCATTTACTTTCGGGCCCGGCGCCATGAGTAATTCCTCTTAATACACGTGGTTGAGCTTTTTCGCACATCGGGCATGCCCATGTAGAAATTGAAATAACCCAAAATATCAATAACAATTTTATTTTTTTCATGACTGAAAATTTGATTGTTTATTTTTTTAATGATGTATTTACTGAGTCTAATGCTTTCTTTACTTCTTCTGGCGTAACCTGTTTGCCATTATTCCCCCAACTGCTCCTTTCGTAATTGATGATGGCGGCAATTTCATTTTCAGTAAACTTCATAGTAGTGCCAATAGCAGGCATTACACCATATTCTGCACGGGCATCATAGCCATGCATGATGATGCCAACATACATATTTAAATCATCACCATCTACAATCTTACTTCCTTTTAATGGAGGGAAAGCACCTGCCAGGCCTTCTCCATTTGATTGATGACAGCTTTGGCAGTTTCCCGTGTAAAGCGCCTGGCCATCCATGCCTGCAGGTTTGCCAGAATCTCCAACTTTTGTAATACTTCTTTTATATAAAAATTCAGGGCTGGGGGTTCCATCGGGTAAGGATACTTGTTTTAAAGATTGCAAATAGGCAACAAGGTTTAATGCATCCCGGGTGGCTACTACTTTTCCTGTTTTACCTTTTTTAAATTCATCTGGCACATTTACAATTACATCATTTTTTGCCGGCTTATCTTTATATGTAAAAAGCCAGGGGTATGCCGGCATGATGGATTCTTTTACAACCGTACGTGGGTTAAAGAGGTGTACCAACTGCCAGTCAGAACTCGGTTGCCTGTTACCAATATTGGTTAAATCCGGGCCGGTACGTTCTGTACCCATCAGGGTAGCGGTATTGCGTAAAAAATCCAGGCGATGGTTACCTGCATAATCTGCAGCAACGCCCGGGCGTTCACCCCACATTTTATCCATATCAATATTCCGTACCTGCTGGGTATGGCAGGCTACGCAACCATTTGCAATATAAATATCTTTACCTTTTCTTTCAGCTTCCGTAAGTGGCTTGGCTCCGGGTAGTGGGGCATTGTTTTTTTGATTATTTAAAGCAGGAATAACGGCTACCCAAATGGTAAGCGCTGCAAAAAATATAAACGCAGTTCCAAATAATTTTTTATGATTATCAAAAGCACTCATGATACATTTGAATTTTTATCGGTGGAGGTAATCGGGTTTTCTTTTTCTATTTCCTGCATGATGGCCTCATTAAGATCCATCACTTTTGACTTCTTAAACATCAAATACATGTTATAAGCAAAAAAGAGATGTGCCAGCCACATGAGGCTTCCGCCAATGGCTCTCCAAAGCCAATAGGGCGCCATCATTACAACACTTTCAATAAATGGTTTTCCATTCATCCACATCAATCCTTTTAATGTGCTTCCATACATTAATGGGATGGTATAAAATAACAAACCAATCAGGGCTAACCAAAAGTGGGCGCCAATCGTTATTTGCGGGGCTTCCCGACCGGTTAAGCGTGGCACAATGGCATAGATGCATGCCCATGCAAAAAAAGTAATAATACCGTACATGGTTAAATGAGAGTGGGCTACTGTAAAATCAGTAAAATGCCACACTAAGTTGGTAGTGCGAAAAGCTTCTGCGGTACCTTGCAAAGAACCGGTAAAATAAAAGATAATTCCTACCAGAAAAAAGGGTAAAGTATAACTGTCCTGCACTTTGTACCATGCATTTTTAAATGTCATAATAAAATTTGTAGATCCTGCAATTACAGGTATCACCATGCCGGCACTCCCTACAATGGCAACAGTTTGCAGCCACCAGGGTATAGAACTAAACACAAAGTGATGGGAACCTATAAGGGTATAAAATAAAATTTGTGTCCAAAATGCCAATATACCCAGGCTGTAAGAATATATTGGTTTGTTTAACTGTTGCGGTAAAAAATAATATACCAATCCTAAAGTGAAGAACATAAACCACATGCCTACACCCTGGTGCATGTAATACCCTTGTACAATCGTTTCTCCCAGGCCGTTTTGCCAGGTAGGTATATAGGCAACAAGTGCAATTACAATCGTAAATATAATTGAGCTTACAATATACCAATTGGAAATATAAATTTCACGGGTAGTTCTTTTTGCAATTGTTTTTAAAAAATTAATAAGGGTTAGCACTAAAGCAATTCCAAACAAGAGCATTACCGGCCATACGTATTCCCTATATTCCCCACCACCATTGTTTAAGCCTGCCATTAAGCAGATACTACCAATGAGAACTGTTGCATTTACCAGCCAGAGGGAATACCAACCCAATTTAAAACTTGCCAGCCGGGTATTGCTTACCCGGGGTACAACATAGTAAGCTAAACCTAACATAGAGAGAGATGCCCAGCCCCAAAAAACAGAATTGGTATGCACGGGCCTTAGCCTGCCAAAGCTTAACCAACTGATATGATCTGCATCGGGTGCAACAAATTTTATTCCGAGGTATTCACCAATCGTTGTTCCAAAAAGTAACCAGAAAGTAGCGCTTCCCAAAAACCATAAAACAAGCCTTGAAAGTTGCGGATCTATATCTGGCCGTTTTAATGCTTTCTTTTTTGGTGCTACAATGGGTAAATCTGCACTACGGTTGAAACTTAATAATCCTTTTTTATCTTCTGGTTGCTGATCACCTGCCAGTTCAGTATGCGCTAAATGATAATTTAATTCATCTTTTTTCTTTCTCAATAATTCATCTACTTCCTCTACAGGCATATTCTTGAGCGATGTTACTATTTCCTTTGCTTCTTCTGCTCTTTTTTTATTTTGATATTTTAATAATGTATTATTGAGTTTTACAATCAGCAATACAATTCCCCCAAGGATAGGGATTGCCAATAAAATTAAAGTAATGATCACACCTCCTTCGCCCAACATAGAACCCGGGGTGGAAACGGGTTGATTGGTTTGTGCATAGCCTGCTAACTGGAGAAATAACAGAGCTAAAACAGTTAATAATTTTTTCCCTTTTTTATGCCGGAATTCCAGGCATTTTTCAACCAATTCACTATTCATAGTTTTAACGTAAGTTTCAAGGCTCTTGGGCTCCTTGTTTTTTTTAGCTTCTTTTTCCTGGCTGCGTACCCTTGCTACTTTGCTTCTTAAATATAATACTGCAACCAACATGATGATGAGTACAAATATGAGTAAGAACAATAATCCTTCTTTACTTTGAAATGAAAAAGTTGAGGGCCTTACTTTTTGGGCTAAAAGGGTAACCGGCAATAAAAATAAGCCGGTAACAATTGTAGTTTTTAGTAATTTGGAATGTTTCATAAAATGAGATATTAAAATCTTATTTACATCTTTTATATGAATAATTTAAGTATGATTCTTTTTTAAAAATGCCAATTTCGCTTCTAATTGAGTATTAAATTCATTAACCTTGGTTTTTTGCAGTAAATCAAATAATTTTTTCCTTATAACTTTAAAATCATTGTGTATGGGGCAGGGAAATTCTTCGCTGCATTGTCCAATTCCCAAGCCACAGCCTGTAAATATTTTCTCTCCATCAATTGCTTTTACAATATCTGCCAGGCTATGCTTTTTAGAATGCTCAGAAAGATAAAACCCCCCCGTTGGACCCTTCAATGATTGTACCAGTCCCTTTTTGCTCAATTCCTGTAAAATTTTAGCGATAAAATGTTCAGGCGAGTCTATCCCTTTAGAAATAGATTTGATACTCACTTTTTCACCATTTTTTGACATTTGTGCAATGTATAAAACGGCCCTGATCGCATATTCGCAAGTTTTTGAAAACATAAAAAAGTTAATGAGCAAATATAAGCCAGATAATTCGATAAAAGATAAAAATATCTTTTATAAAGCTATTGTATAAAACAGGACGGGAGGCAACACTGTTTAAAATATTTTAATGCTCCGTTTATTTATAATGATATTCTATTGAACCTACCAGGCGTTTGTCTTTGCCGTAGCATTTTTCCCAAATTCTGAGTCCATTCTCATAACCATATTTCCAGGTTACATAATTATTACCACCTTCTGCGGTTACAATCATTTGGGTAATATTGTCCTGGTTATTGTATTGAAAAATATAATCGGGTACGGGCCTAATTTTAAAATCATTTTCCTGCACCACACTGGTTAGCCTGTTTTTACTATCATAATAATAATAATATTTTGTGCCACTGCGGGTGTCTTTTTCTATGCCTAAGTTTCCGTGTTCATCATTCGCAAATAAAATCAGGGTACTATCTGTAAGGTTCCGGATCCGGATCATTTTGACAGGTACTTTATTATTTTCATAAATATACAGGTGTTCTTCTTTTATTTCGTTTGTAAAATCATCATCAGTAGAGTGTATTCGGGACTGTATGGATTGAACCCGTTTTTCATTATCATAGGTATATTGTATGGCAGTTACTGAAATATCAGAACTATCATAAGTAGAAGATAGGGTTCCATCTTCATTAAACCGGGATATGAAGAGGGAAGGTGCTACCATATTTGACCGGGTGAAAAGAGTTACGGTTTTAAAATCTTTTGAAATTTTACGGGTACAAATAAATCCATCGCTTGGCAAACCGTCTGCTTCAAAACTTTCGATTGATACATTTTTTATTTTGTTTTCTTTATAACGCTGCATGGTAGTAAGCAGATCCCGGTTGGTAAGAATATCTTTATAATAATATTGGGCATCTACCTGTGTAAAGGAAAGCATCAAAAAGAGAGCGGTAACGATAATTTTATTCATGTGATGTAAGGGAGGGTTTTGTTCCCCACAATTTTGCCAAAAATACTATCTATAAACAGGTTTAATGGTAATAAAGGATTAAACTTTATTATTTTTAACAAAAAAAGCAGTTTGAGTCATTTAAAAGAGCGGACAGAAAAGAATTGCCTTAATTGTAATGCAGAAATTACGAACCGGTACTGTAGTATCTGCGGGCAGGAAAATGTGGAGCCGGTAGAAACTGCCTGGCATTTAATTACTCATTTCTTTAACGATATCACCCATTTTGATGGAAAATTTTTTACTACGATTAAACTCCTGTTATTTAAACCCGGTTTTTTACCGAATGAATATAAAATAGGCCGTAGGGTAAGTTACCTGAACCCGGTAAGGTTATATATATTTACTTCATTTATTTTTTTTCTTCTTTTATTTAGTTTTTTTAGCAATTCAGAATTAGAGCCTGGGATTAAAATCAATACTGGAAAATCTGATGAAATAGTGAAGGCGATGGATTCAGTAACTTTTCGTAACTATACCGCTGCTTTAAATAATGGAAAGCCACTTACCTGGCAGGAATACCTGGATTTTAAAGATACCAGCAATACGATCATTAAAACCAAGTATAAATCTGTAAAGGAATATGATTCATTATTACAGTTAGGAAAAATTGATGATAATTTCCTGGTACAAAAATTAGAAAGAAAAGCAATCAGCTTGAGCAATAAATATGAAGGTGCGAATGGAGAGCGTACCTTATGGGCTACTTTAGGGGAACAATTTAGGCACCGCTTCCCACAAATGTTAATCATTTCGTTGCCTTTATTTGCATTTTTTTTAAACCTGCTTTATTGGCGGCATAAATCATTCAACTTTGTGACCCATGCTGTTTTTAGTATTTACTTATATGTATTTATATTTATAATATTACTGGCAATTTTATCTATTGAAAAATTACAGGATTATTATAACTGGTCTTTGTTAGGAAATTTACTGGTGCTTTTAAGTATTGGTATTTTTTATTACCAGGCAAAGGCAATGCGTAATTTTTATCATCAAAGCAGGGGTAAAACATTATTGAAAATGTTTTTGCTCAATTTATGGTTGTTATTTATTACGATCTTACTCTTTGTTTTTTTCTTCTTATATATATTTATCAAATTATAGTTCTATGGAACATACTGCCACTGCATTTCTACGCCTGGTGAAAATTATGGACGAACTTAGGGAAAAATGCCCATGGGATAAAAAACAAACTTTAGCATCCTTGCGGCACCTCACTATTGAAGAAACCTACGAACTGGCCGATGCGATTACTGAAAATGATTTACCCGGATTACAGGAAGAGCTAGGGGATCTATTATTACATATTATTTTTTATGCAAAAATTGGGAGCGAAAAAAATGCATTTACGCTTGAAGAAGTGATAAACGGGGTTTGTGAAAAATTAATTGTCAGGCATCCCCATATTTATGGCGATGTAAAGGTGAACAATGAAGAGGATGTAAAGCAAAACTGGGAAAAAATAAAATTGGCACAAGGTAAAAAGTCGGTTTTGGGAGGTGTACCTAAATCATTGCCTGCATTGGTAAAAGCAATACGGCTGCAGGAAAAATCAAAACAAGTGGGTTTCGAATGGGATAATACTGAAGATGTGTGGAAAAAAGTAGAAGAGGAGATTTCGGAACTTCAGCAAGCAGTAAAAACAGGCGATGTGGGGTTAATGGAAGATGAAATGGGAGATGTTTTGTTTTCTTTGGTAAATTTTGCCCGGTTTTTGAAGGTAGATGCCGAGAATGCGCTGGAAAGGACAAATAAAAAATTTATCAACCGCTTTACTCAAATGGAAACTGCAGCCAGGGACCAGGGTACTTTCTTGCATGATATGACCTTAGCGCAAATGGATAATCTTTGGAATACTATAAAAATGAAAGAGAAATAAAATATTTAAATTATTCTTACCCCAAAAAAAATATTGCCCCGGGAGCTAAAACGTAAGTCATTATGGCTTGTATTAACAGCAGCATGGTTGGTTACATTTTCATTTATCATGGATAATTATTGGAGCGCCAATTCCAGTATCCAAAAGGTAGAACAAATTATTACTAACCATGTACAACATGCAGAAGAGCAAATTAAAGCTGTTACTTCAGATACGCCTTTTTTAAATTCTATACAAAAAGGGGATGTTTCGGAAGAAACCTTAAAAGGGTTAATGCAAAAGGATTTTTTTATTTTTTTTTATGGCGAGGGCCATTTGGAACCTTCTGCTTTGCTCTTTTGGAATACAAATATCATAATTCCTGATTCTGTAATACTGGCATCACCGGCCAGGGAAGGATTTCGAAAATTATCGAATGGTTATTATGTATGGCACAAAGAAAGAAGACTTTCATTGGAAGCGGTTGCTTTAATACCGGTAAAATGGGATTATATCATATCAAATGAGTACCTAAAGAATACTTTTACAGCCGCTACGCCCATTACCAATAATTATAACATTGATACCGATACCCTGAAAGGGGCTGCCATTCGTGCTACAAATGGGAACGCATTATTCTCCATCATTCAAAAACAAAAATATGACGGTAACCGAAATACAGATGCCTCCATTATCTTAAGGCTCTTTGCTGTATTCCTGGTATTTCTTATGCTTCATAATATTGCCTCTTTTATTGCAACAAATTTTAGTATTTATAAGGGGGTTTTATTTTTGGCATGTATGGTAGTGATATTGAGAACACTTAGTTATCAATTCCCAATTCCATTAAACTTCAGGCAATTTGAATTGTTTGATCCTTCTATTTATGCTTCTTCCGGTTTGCTTCGTTCCCTGGGAGATTTACTTATTAATGCTATCCTGTTTTTCTGGATTATGAATTTTATTCGTATCCATCTTTACGGATTACAAGATCCTAAGCCGCTCTTACTGAAGCAGCCTCTTATTAAATGGCTGCTCATGGCGCTGCCAGCAGGAGTCATTTTGCTTGCTACATTTATTTGTAGTGATATTATCCGCTCCCTGGTGGCCGATTCACAAATATCATTTGATGTCGTGAATTTCTTTTCTCTTTCTATATATAGTGTTATTGGTTTTTTTATTTTGTGTTGTGTGGCATTAGGATATTATTTCCTTTGCCAGGTAATTCTTTATTTACAACAAAAATTATTTCCGGGTGAGTTAAATAGTTTTTTTATTGTTTTTAGCATCATGGCGTTAAGTTATCTTAGCCTCAGGATTGGAAAACTCACCGGTGGATATGAATTGTTTTTGATACTTTGGGCCATTTTGTTTTTGTATATTATGCTTAGCAATAGGATAAATTATATTACTGCCCGGTTTGTTCCATCCCGAATGGTGTTTTGGCTATGTTTTTTTTCGATTTCTATTACCGCTGTAATTGTAATGGAAAATGCTGACAAAGAATTGCGCAACCGTAAACACTATGCAGAAATTTTAGCCACCAAGACAGACCCTGCCAGCGAAGTGTTGATAAATACGATGCTTACAGATTTTAGATCAGGTTATTTTGCAAAAAATTTCCAGCGCTTTAAGGATAGAAATGAGTATGAATTTTTTAAAGACAGTTTAGTTAAGAATAATTTTTCAACTTATAGAAATAAGTATGACACTAAAATATATGCATTTGATGAGCATTTGCATCCGTTAGCATTTAAAGAACCGGTTACTTATAATCAACTAAATACAATTTTAAATACACAGGCCAAACCCACCAGCATTCCCGGTTTATATTATTTTGATGAATCATTGGCCCGCTTTAGTTATATTTCTAAAAGAACAATATTTGATACTGCTGATAAAAAGGTAGGAGAAGTATTCCTGGTTGTTACACCCCGTAATATTGGCGTGCAGACCCTTTACCCGGAATTATTTGGGAAAGGATTGGATAATAGTATTGAAAACTCATCCATCTATGCCTATGCAGTTTATAACAAAGAAAAATTAATCAGTAGCCACAATGATTATCCATTTGCTACCAAACCACCTGATCGCTATTTTGGGAATTATAATTATCTATCCATAAAAGGAAAAGAAAACCATTCCGAACTCTGGTACAATGCAGGCGGAGATAAATATGTAGTAATTGCAAAAGAAAATAGTTTATCCATTGAGTCTATTACATTGTTTTCATACTTGTTTTGCGGCTTCCTGATATTGAGCGCCCTTTTTTGGGCAGTTAATGTTTTTCGTGTTTCAGGTTTACAGCTCACAAAAATATTGGCACATATAAACCTAAATATAAGAAATCAAATACACGGAACCATTTTGTTTATCAGCATCCTTTCTTTTTTCGTAATTGGGATTGCTACTATTTTATTTTTTATAAATAAGTATGAATCTAACAACCGGGAAAAATTAAGCAATACCATCAAGTTAGTTGAAAAGGAAGTAAATCGTTCCATATCCGGTGGCTGGCAAATGAATGATACATTATCAATGGAGAAAGAAGAGCAGTTTGATCAAACCCTTAAACGAATGGCAGACATACACGGCGTGGACGTGAATTTATATGACCTATCGGGGAACCTTAAATTTTCTTCTCTTCCTTTGCCTTACGTAAAAGGGATTGTGAGCGATAAGATGGAGCCTGGGGCATATTATCATTTGCACAACGAAAAAGAAATCCTATACTTTCAAACAGAAAAAATTGGTAAGCTTCGTTATTTAAGCAATTATGTTCCCGTTTTAGGTGCAGATGGTAAGGAATATGCCTACTTGAATATCCCTTATTTTACGTCAGAGTCCCGACTGAAACAAGAGATATCAAACTTTTTGGTGACCATTATTAATTTGAATGCATTTATATTCCTGATTGCCGGTATCGTTTCATTGTTTCTTACAAACCGAATTACCAATTCTTTTTCTTTGATAACAGAAAAGATGAAGAAAATACATTTAGGTACCCGTAATGAACCAATTGAATGGATTGGTAAAGATGAAATTAAAGACCTGGTAAATGAATATAATAAGATGGTAGAAAAATTAGATGCCAGCGCAGCTGAATTAGCAAAAACAGAAAGGGAAGGGGCGTGGAAAGAAATGGCCAGGCAGGTGGCACATGAAATAAAAAATCCACTCACACCTATGAAACTGAGCTTACAATTTTTGCAACGCTCAATAGAAAATAAATCTTCAAATATCAATGAACTGGCTGGTAATATGGCCAAGACTCTGGTAGAACAAATAAATCACTTAACCACTATTGCCAATGAATTCAGTGAATTTGCAAATCTTGAGAATACAAGAAAAGAAAAAATTGACTTGCATGAATCCCTGCGTTCCTTAAGTAATTTATATATAGGGAATGATGAAGCTACTTTTATTTGGCAAATTCCTGCTATTCCTGCCTGGGTATATGCTGATAAAACGCATATTAACCGGCTATTCACAAATTTAATTTTAAATGCTTTACAGGCAGTACCCGCAGGCGTGAAACCAAGAATTGAAATTACATCTGTTTTAGATTTAGAGAAAGTTACCATCTGTGTAAAAGACAATGGCAAAGGTATTACAGATGAAGCCCGGGCTAAAATATTTACACCTAATTTCACTACTAAAACCTCGGGCGCCGGCCTTGGTTTAGCAATGTGTAAAAGAATTGTAGAACATAGTAATGGTATTATTTATTTTGAAACTGAATCAGGCAGCGGTACCATTTTTACTATTGAGTTTCCTTTATATGAAGAAATTGAATGACCGGACCCTATAAATTCTTCTTTACTTTTATCATTTCTATATATGCTTCAAATTCTGGTAAACTAAAACTGCTTAGGTTTTGGTGAGGCTTTACGATTGATTTTTGAGCAACTAACACACCATATTTTATATCTTGTAAGCCCGTTAAATTATGAGCATCGGGGTCAATGGAAATGGTAACGCCCTTATCAAGTGCATATTCAATATGTTCCCAATCAATATCTAACCTATGCGGGTTTGCATTTAATTCTATCACCACATTGTGTGCTGCACAGGCATCAATAATGGTTTTATGATTCACCGGGTATCCTGCACGGCTTAGTAAAAGCCTGCCCGTCATATGCCCCAGGATGCTGGTATATTTATTTGAAATGGCTTGTAATAACCGGGCCATCGCTTTTTCTTCAGTCATTTTTAAATTGCTATGTACAGAGGCAATAACCAAATCAAAGGTTTCTAAGATTGTCTCTGTATAATCTAACCGGCCATCGTATAAGATATCACATTCAATACTTTTGAAAATTTTAAAGGGTGCCAGTTTTTTATTAAGTTCATCTATATAAAGATGTTGTTCCTTTATTCTGTCTTCAGATAAGCCATTTGCATAAAATGCTGACTTGCTATGGTCGCTCATTACCAGGTATTCCATACCCATATTTATACATGCATTTGCCAGATCTTCGATTGTATTGCTACCATCACTCCAATTACTATGGCAATGTATGATGCCTTTAATATCATCTTGAGTGATCACATTTTGTAAATAATTGGGATTTTCTTTGGTTTTAGGTAATAATAATGGGTTTTCCCGGTAAGGAGAGGCGATAAATGGAAGGTTTATATTTTTAAAATAGCTTTCTTCTGAATCGGGTATATTTCCAACTGCAGGGAGTGCCTCATAAAAAGGTAGGGAAGAAGATGTTTTTATTAAAACAGGGTAAAAACTTTCACCGGGGGCCGAAATTAACTTCAAATGAATGCCCAGTGAAGTTGAAATAACAACTTCTTTTTCTGTTTCGGATATTATTTGGGCGCCTTCAATTTTTTTTAATTCTTTTTTTAAGTCGGTTACAGGCAAATCAATTACAAATTCCATTTCATCTACTACCGGAAGTTGCCTTTTTAAATTTCCTGTTAGTGAAATTAAAGAACCGGGATAAAGCGTTTCTAAAAATTTTTGGATGTTGGGCAAGAGGGTTTCCGCATCGGCATACAAGTGGCTGTTTTTATTTTTTAAATAAAACTCTATGAATTCAATTACATTCTGTTGTGTTTTTTCACCAAAGCCATTATATAATTTCAGCCTGTTTTCTTTACAAGCATACAGCAATTCTCCTACCGATTCAATTTCCATTTCCTTCCAGATAGTGTGTATTTTTTTTGGGCCAATTCCTTTTATCCGGAGCATCTCAATTACCCCCGGGGGTGTGGATAAAATTATTTTCTCTAAAGCGGCTAAATGGCCATTTTTTAGGATTTCTAAAATTTTTTGAGCAGATGAGGAACCAATGCCTTTGATGCCCGCAATTTTTTCAGGTGGCATTTCAGATAAAGGAACTGGTAATTTTTCAATGGCAAAAGCAGCAGATGAATATGATTTTGATTTAAAACTATTTTCACCATGTATGTCCATCAACTTAGCCAGTAATGAAAACTGATCGGCAATTTGTGCGTTGTCCATACCCCAAAAGTAAAGAATTGTTCATCGTGAATACACTCATCCGCCCGGGTCTCCCTCATTTTTGTTGAGTATGGTTGAAATGCTGGCTGGTATTGTGTTTTAGGATATAAAAAAACCCCGGGAAATTCCGGGGTTACTATCTTTGCTTTGAATTAAGCGAAGCTTATTTCTTTTTTGCTGCTTTCTTTGCTGCTTTTTTTGGAGCTGCTTTTTTAGCTGCTTTTTTTGGAGCTGCTTTCTTTGCTGCTTTTTTTGGAGCTGCTTTTTTAGCTGCTTTTTTTGGAGCTGCTTTCTTAGTAGCTGCTTTTTTAGTAGCTGCTTTTTTAGTAGCTTTTTTCTTTGTTGCCATTTTTTAAATTTAATTGGTTAGTAAATAATACTTAAAAATAAATACTATTTTGATATTACCAAAAAAAATTAAAAAAAATTATGATGCGGCTTCCACAGCTGTTACAGAAACAATGGTCCTGTTGAGCCTTGATTTTTTAAATTCTACCAATCCATCGGTAAGTGCAAAGATGGTAAAATCTTTGCCAACACCTACATTTTTACCCGGATGGTATTGTGTACCACGTTGACGTAAAATGATGTTACCGGCAAGGGCAGGTTGGCCACCATATATTTTTACACCTAATCTTTTACTTTGTGAATCACGGCCGTTTTTTACGGAACCTTCACCTTTTTTATGTGCCATTATTTACTTTAATTTTTAAAAGTGAATTGAAAATTTACCAAAAGGTATTAAGCAATTTCAGTTACTTTAATATGAGTGTACTGAGTACGGTGCCCGTGTTTTTTACGGAACCCTTTTCTTCTTTTCATTTTAAAAGCGATCACTTTTTCACCTTTTACCAGTTCATTCAGGATCTCGGCTTTTACGGTTGCCTTTACATCGGCACCGCCCGTAACCTGGTTACCATTGCTGGTAAGTAATACTTCAGAAAATTCAACTGAATCTCCTGTTTTTCCCGCAATATGGGGTACATATAAGCTATCGCCTGCTTTTACTTTAAACTGTTGACCTGCGATTTTTACAATTGCTAACATAACATAGCTAAATTTAGGAGTGCAAAGGTAAGGGTTTTTACCAGACAGAAAGCTAATTTTTCGGTTCTTTTTAGCTCAATTTTTATTTTTTTATCCGAATCTCCCAATTTTATAAGGGGCTTTTTAAACTTCTATTGATTTTTAATCATTTATGAATTTCGCAGCCCTATAAAATCCTCTTTAAGAAATGCTATATTCGCTACTCTTATGGCTGTAATAGTAAAATTAGTACAATATATATATAGTATCTACGCAATGTGCGTTTTCTTAATTTTTATGTTCCTGTTATTCCCATTTGTTGTGCTGGCTTCTTTCTTTGGCCCCATCAAAGCTGGTAATCTGGTTTATTCTATTTGCAGGTTATGGGCAGACCTTACCTTATTTTTTTGGGGTATGTCGCATAAAAATATTTATGAAGCACCGAAAATTACCAATGAACCCGTTGTTTTTGTTTTTAATCATATTTCATATTTAGATATCCCCATTATTATGAAAACCCTCCGGCATCAACCCGTGAGGATTTTGGGGAAAGCAGAAATGGCCAGGATCCCCATATTTGGCTTTATTTACCGCAATGCTGTGATAAAAGTTGACCGCAGCAGTGCAGAGGCAAGGGCAAAAAGTTTGGCAGGACTAAAGTTAATGCTCAAAAAAAACATTTCGGTAGTAGTTGCGCCTGAAGGAACCTTTAATATGACACATAAACCTTTAAAAGATTTTTATAACGGTGCTTTTAATGTGGCTATAGAAATGCAAACCCCCATACAACCCATTCTTTTTTTAGATACTTATGACCGGCTTAATTATAAATCTGTTTTTTCATTTACACCTGGCCGTTCAAGATCTGTATTTTTAAAGCCAATCAGGGTAAATGACTATTCCTTACAAAATATGGAAGTGTTAAAGCAAAAAGTTTATGAAGAAATGGAATCTGCACTAATAAAATACAATGCCAGTTGGATAAAACATGTTTGATGAATCAGAAATAGCATTTAGTGAAGTGCCTGCATTTTGGGCCGATGTTATTTTGCCATTGGCTTTACCAAAAGTTTATACCTATTCGGTACCCGAAGCTTTTAAAGACAAGGCATTGCCCGGCCACCGGGTGGAAGTGGTTTTTGGGAAAAATAAAAAATACGCCGGGATCATAAAAAGCATTAGTCCCGTAAAACCGGATTATCTTACCAAAGAAATAATAAATGTGCTGGATGATGCGCCATTACTCTATCCACAGCAACTACAATTTTGGCAATGGTTGTCCGCTTATTATATGTGTAGCGAAGGCGAAGTTATGAACGCTGCAATGCCTGCCAATTTTAAATTAAGTAGCGAAACGATACTTATCCTGAATGAGGAAGCAGGAGATGATTTTTCTGCCTTGGGTGATGAAGAATTTATTGTAGCCGAAGCATTGCTCATAAAAAAGCAACTGAATTTAAATGAAGTTCAGCAATTATTAGATACAAACCATGTATATCCGGTAATTAAAAAATTAATTGACCATCATATTTGTTACATCTGGGAAGAGTTAAGTGAACGATATAAAGTAAAAAAAGAAAACTTTGTTTTTTTGCAGCCTGCCTATCAAAACGAAGCAGCGCTTAGTACGCTCTTAAATGACTGGAAAGGGGCTGCCAGGCAAATGGAGTTATTATTGGCTTTTTTGCACCTTCAAAAGGCAGAGGGGGAAGTGATACAATCAGCGTTATTAAAAAAATCAGGCGCTACGGCGGCGCAATTAAAAAGCTTAATTGAAAAAGGGATTTTAAGGGTAGAGAAAATATCCGTTGACCGCATCCCGGTTTTACCCAGGCATGTGAATATTGATTTTGTACTTAGTGAGAAACAAGAAAAAGCACACGAAGAAATATTACAATCTTTTTTAGAAAAAAATGTGACCTTGTTACATGGCGTAACGGGGAGTGGTAAAACCCAAATTTATATCCGTTTAATTCAAAAATATTTCTTAGCAGGCAAGCAGGTATTATACTTATTACCCGAAATAGCGCTTACCGCTCAAATTATACGTAGGCTGCAAAAACATTTTGGTGGCAATATCGCCATATATCATTCTAAGTTTAACAACCAGGAGAGAACAGAACTTTGGCATAAAATAAGGAGTGGTGAAATTAAAATTGTATTGGGCGCCAGGAGTGCTTTGATGTTGCCATTTAGCGATTTGGGATTAATTATTGTAGATGAAGAGCATGATGCTTCTTATAAACAATTCGATCCGGCCCCAAGGTATCATGCAAGGGATGCTGCCATTTATAATGCTTCGTTATTTAAAGCAAAAGTTTTACTGGGGAGCGCTACACCTTCTTTAGAGAGTTTTTATAATGTGAAACAAAATAAATATGGCTACATCCATTTAGATGAACGGTATGGCGGTATCAAAATGCCGCTCACAGAAATTATAAACCTTCGGCAGGTAGCACAAAAAGGGAAAGTGATGATAAGCCCACAGCTTAAAGAATGCATGGAGCAGACTTTGGAATCAGGGTTGCAGGTTATATTATTTCAAAACCGGAGGGGCTATAGCCCTTATATGATCTGTGGTGCTTGTGGCTATATTCCACAGTGTACACATTGTGATGTTTCGCTCACCTGGCATAAATACAGCAACCAGTTGCATTGCCATTATTGCGGCAGCACCTACCCCAAATTAGTAACCTGCCCTGCCTGTGGTAGCAATAGTTGGTTGGATAAAAATTTTGGTACAGAGAAAATTGAAGAGTATTTGGGAGAAGATTTCCCAAACAGTAAGATTGGAAGAATGGATGTAGATAGCATGCGGGGTAAAACAGCACATCATACTTTAATTCAATTGTTTGAACAGCATCGGTTAGATATATTGGTGGGTACCCAAATGTTAGTAAAAGGGCTTGATTTTGAAAACGTAGGGTTGGTTGGTATTTTAGATGCCGATAGCATACTGAGCTTTGCAGATTTTAGGGTAAATGAGCGTGCTTTTCAATTAATGGAACAAGTGAGTGGACGTGCCGGTAGAAAGCATAAGCAAGGAAAGGTAATGATACAGGCCCTCAATATCAATCACCCGGTGCTGGAGTTTGTTACAAAACATGACTATGAAAATTTTTATGAATTTGAAATCCACACCCGGAAAGAGTTTTTTTATCCGCCTTTTAGCCGGATCATCAAAATTCAATTGAAACATACTGATAAAACGAGGGTACAGCATGCTGCAGAGAAGTTAACAGCATCCTTAAGCCAGGATTTAAAAAGTTATATTACAGGCCCTGCCGAGCCGGTAATAGGAAGAGTGAGAAACCAATACCTGTTTGAGATCATGCTTAAGTTGCCAAAAGAATATGGAATGGGTAGTGTATATCGTAAAGTAATTTGGAATCATATTAACTTGCTACAGGCCGAAAAAAAATACCGGGCAGTAAAGATCATTATTGATGTGGATCCTGCTTAAAAGATCATTATGAACATTCATACAAACTATTCATTAAAATCGCTGAATACTTTTGGGATGGATGTGTATGCACGCCAGTTTGCTTCTTTTGAAAACCCGGAGCAATTGCTGCAACTACAAGAGGTTTCAAATGAATTTAGCAAATGCATGGTGCTTGGCGGGGGTAGCAATATCTTGTTTACAAAAAATGCAGATCGGCTCGTAATAAAAAATGAGATCAGGGGAATTGAAATTGTAAAAGAGGATGGGGATGATGTATATATAAAAGTAGGAGCCGGCGTGGTGTGGCACCAGTTTGTAATGTATTGTATCGAAAATGGTTTTGCCGGAATTGAAAACCTGGCACTTATTCCAGGGAATATAGGCGCTTCACCTATGCAGAATATAGGCGCTTATGGAGTAGAAATTAAAGATGTCTTTTATTCATTAGAAGCTTACCATAAACAGGAAGCAAAAACCTATATTTTTTATAACAAAGATTGTGAATTTGGTTACAGGGAAAGCGTTTTTAAAAAAAAATATAAAGATCAGTTTATTATTAACCGGGTTACCTATAAGTTGAGTAAGAAACCTGCATACAATATAGAATATGGAGCTATTAAACAACAATTGGAGATCATGGGTTGTAAGGATTTATCCATAAAAAATATAGCAGCTGCTGTAATTGCCATTCGTACTGCAAAATTGCCCGATCCAAAAAAGATCGGTAATGCAGGTAGCTTTTTTAAAAACCCTGAAATTTCAGACACTCAATTTGAACAACTTAAAAAGGAATTTCCAAATATGGTAGGTTATCCAGTAAAGCCCGGGCTTGTAAAACTTGCAGCAGGATGGCTCATTGAGCAATGTGGGTGGAAGGGTTACCGGGAAGGGGATGCAGGTTGCCATCCTTTGCAGGCGTTAGTATTGGTAAATTATGGAAATGCAAACGGACAAGAGATCTTTTTGTTGAGTGAAAAAATATTGAAATCTGTATTCCAAAAGTTTCAGGTTACATTAGAAAGAGAAGTGAATATTTTATAAAAGATTTATTTTAAAATTAAAATTATGTTTAGCCGTATTGTTTTTTTATTAAAATATTGGCTTTGCTGGATATTGATCTTTCAGTTGGCAAGAATCCTGTTTTTATTTTTTAATTACAGTGAGGCAACTGCAGCCGGCACAAGAAATGTAATGAATAGTATGCTCTATGGATTGCGAATGGATGCCTCTATGGCAACTTATTTTGTTTTACCTATGCTCATCTTGTTTTTACTGGGTATCATTTTGCCAGTGCTAAATAATAAAAAAGTATGGATCATTTACACAGCTATTTTGTTATTTTTTGTTTTGCTTTTAAGCTATGCTGATTTATTTGCCTATCGGGCATGGGGAAATAAGATTGATGCAACTGTTTTAAAATATTTGCAAAGCCCAAAAGAAGCCATGGCTTCGGTAGGCAACCTGCCCCTATTTTGGATTATTTTATTTTTTCTTATCAGCTATTTCATTTTGTTATGGATTTTTAAAAAATTGATTTCCCGGGGTTGGGTATTTATCAGTTTTGAAAATAAAAAACTACTTCAGGCCTTTTTAGTTTTATTGCTTGGCGGTATTTTTATTATTCCTATGCGGGGTGGGTTACAGTTGGCTCCCATCAACCAAAGCAGTGTTTATTTTGGCCTCAATCATTTTTCAAATATTGCAGCAGTAAATACCACCTGGAATTTCATGCATAGCCTGAATAACAATGTAGAAAGTAAACACAACCCATATATATTCATGAAGCCTGGTGTGGCAGCACATCTAATGGATAGCTTGTATATACCCGTTGGTGATACGGACTTAACGATCACTACAAAACCGAATGTAATCGTAATTGTGTGGGAAAGTTTTACTGCAAAGGCGCTTACCCATCTCGAAAATGGAGTTCCCGTAGTACCCGGTTTTAATGAACTTAAAAATGAGGGTATTTATTTTTCAAATATTTATGCCAGTGGTGATAGAACTGATAAAGGCATTGTTGCAGTGTTGAGTGGTTACCCTTCACAGCCCACTACTTCTATTATTAAAATACCCGAAAAAGCAAAGAGCTTGCCAACGCTGGGTAATATTTTCAGCCGGGCAGGTTATCAAACAGCATTTTATTATGGTGGTGAAACTGAATTTGCCAATATGAAAGCTTATTTACTGGGTGCTTCATTTCAAAAATTTACAACAGTAAATGATTTTAAAAAGGAAGATCAAAATTCTAAGTGGGGAGCCCATGATGGAGTTGTGATGCAACGGTTACAGCAAGATATAGCACAGGCCAGGCAACCATTTTTTTATACATGGCTTACCTTAAGCAGCCACGAACCTTATGAAATACCCGAAAAAACAAGCATTCCCGGTAATAAAGATGTACAAATGTTTTTAAACTCGCTGCATTATACTGATGAAGTAGTTACCCATTTTATTCATTATTGTAAATTGCAGCCCTGGTGGAATAATACCATCATTGTAATTGTGGCAGATCATGGCCATCGGCTTCCGGCTACCGGTAAAAAAATTGATGATTTTAAAATCCCGCTTTTATTTACAGGTGGAGCCTTAAAACAACATGTGATCAATAATAACACCGGTTCGCAAACTGATATTGCTGCTACTTTGCTAAGCCTTGTCTCTATGCCGGATACATCCTTTAAGTTTAGTAAAAACCTATTAAGCAATAAAGTGGTACCATCCGCTTATTTTTCATTTAATGATGGGTTTGGTTTCGTAAATCAAAAAGGCTATTTTATTTTCGATAATGTCGGTAAATCGCTCATAGAACAAGCCGGCCAGGTGAATGATCAGTTGATACGAACGGGAAAAGCGTATGAGCAATACAGTATAGAAGATTATCTAAAAAGGTAAATCAATATGCCTTTGTTTTTCTGTGTAATAAGATTGCTGTTATATCTTTACTGTTTATAAATTTCAATGCAAGAATCAAAACAGAATATTAGGATTCAAAAAGGAATAGTAATGCTATCCCTTATTTTATTTGCTGTAAAAATAATTGCCTGGTATATTACAAATTCAATTGCCATACTCACCGATGCTTTAGAAAGTATCGTAAATGTTACGGCAAGTTTCATTGGGCTATACAGTTTATATATTTCGGCAAAGCCAAGGGATGCTGATCATCCGTATGGCCATGGAAAAATTGAATATATTTCTGCTGCTATTGAGGGTACTTTGATTTTTGTGGCAGGTATAGTAATCATTTTTGAAAGTGTGAGCGCTATATTTCAACCAAAAGAAATACACAAAATTGATTTTGGAATTTGGTTGTTAGCAGCTACAGCCTTTATCAATTACGGAGCCGGGTATATTTGTGTAAGAACCGGCAAGAAAAACCATTCCATGGCTTTAATGGCCAGTGGCAGGCATTTGCAAACGGATACGATCACCACGGTGGGTATCATCATCGGCTTATTACTGGTTTATTTTACCCACCTGAATTATATTGATATTATTGTTGCGCTCATTTTTGCATTTGTAATCCTGAGAACGGGGTATAAGATCATTAAGAGTTCTGTAGCCGGAATGATGGATGCAGCAGATGAGGAATTGCTACAAAAAATGGTGATTTTATTAAATGAAAACAGGGAAACCAACTGGATTGACTTACATAATATGCGCATCATTAAGTACGGCGCTATTTTGCATTTAGATTTTCATCTTACCGTACCCTGGTATTTTAATGTACTGAAGCACATCATGAAATTGATAAGCTATCTAACCTTATAAAAAATGAGTATGGTGAATCTGTTGAAATGTTTGTACATTCTGATGCCTGCCTGGATTTTAGTTGCCGTATTTGTTCCAAATTTGAATGTCCCGTACGGCAGCATCCTTTTGAACGTAAAATTAAATGGACACTTAAAAATATCCGGAGTAATAATAAACACAAATTGGAAACCGAAATTGAATAATATTATATCTCTTTAAAAAATTCCTGTATGATATCACCTGAATTATTTAACGAATTTGTACGCAACCGCCGTTCTGTTTTCCCTGATCAAATGGAGGCCGGTAAAAAAGTAAATGAACACATCATCCATGAAATTTTAACCAATGCATTGTGGGCGCCAAATCACGGCCATGAAGAACCCTGGCATTTTATTGTTTTTAGTGGTGAAGGATTAAAGAAGCTGGCACATTTTCAAAGTGAATTGTATAAAGCTGAAGCAGGAGAATCTTTTAAAGAAGGCAGTTACCAAAAATTGCAAACCAATCCTTTGAAAGCATCACATGTAGTTGCCATTACCATGAGGCGGAGTAAAAAGAAATCAATTCCTGAAATAGAAGATATAGAAGCGGTAGCATGTGCGGTAGAAAATATATATTTATCTGTAACAGCTTATGGTTTGGGCGGATACTGGACTACCGGTGGCGTTACCTATTACGAATCTGCAAAACTCTTTTTCAACCTCGGTGAAAATGATAAGTTGCTGGGCTTTTTTTATATTGGGCATGTGTCAAGCCCTTCTGGCCGTAGCAGGCGAAGCCCAATCAATGAAAAAGTTAGCTGGGTGAATGAATAGAGATGTATAATTGGTCATGAATGATAAAAGAAAATAATTTTTTATTTGAAATCGTATCATGCCTTTCTTAATTTTTTTTGTTAATTTATAAATAACATAGTTAGCATCAAGACCTTTTTTATTTTTGCGAAAATGATTAGAAATGTAATTTCTATCAATACTTATTGAGTAGTTTCATTTTGATACAAATAGATAAGTTTTGGTAGTATTTTTTTATATTCACTTTTACTAATATTCATATTTGTAAACATGCTTAAAAAGTTGCTGGTATCCAAATTTGTGATAAGTGTTTTTCTATATAATTCAAGGCTATAAATATTTATCTGGTATTGCCGGGGGTTGTTGGTACGCCATCGCTCATTTGCCTTTGCTGCATACCAACAACGGCTTGGAGTTTTGAGTGTGGTTCGTGAGGACAGGAACCAAGGCGAAGCTTGTTTATTTACTTTTTTGTCCATGGTTTACAGTTTTTTACTGTAAACCTATTTTAGGATGAGACAAACTGTTGAGCATTTGTTCGTCTGCCACCATATTGCTAATGCAGTGTTGTACTAAACCCCTATCGGGGTAGCCAACAGCATTAGTTTTGTCAACTTGTCGTATATTTTTTATCTTCACATTTCTACACTGAAACCCAAGCTACACCTGCATAAGTGTAGTTTTTAAAAACGATAACTCCATATATATAAGTAAGGCAGTTTGTCAGCCATCTTTTAGCACCCCGATATTGGTTTCGTACAACATCGGTCTCATGTCTTGCCCTGCGGGCAACACGAAACCTTAGTTATTGGCAGAAGTAAGAATTGTATCAGAATTCCATACAATCTTTGGAAATTTTCAAATAATCAAACCCTCGTCTTTTTTTTATTGCTTCCCAATCCGCATATGGGAGCCTGTATCTCCAGCTAAAAATATACTCACCCCATCTCCAAAATTTCAGCGGATTAATGGTAAATAAGCGATATACCGCAGTGTCGCTTTGCGGCATTGCCTTGCAACCATAAAAATTGGGTCGGTTAAGAATAAATTCTCCGTTTGGAGGTTTTTTATATAACCGCCCTTGAATTGGAATTTCCAATGTTGTAAAAGTCCCTGAAATATTGCTATAGCGATAATACCAATCATTTAGCCCTGTTATATTCTTGAAAGCAGGCCAGTTTGTAAGTAACAATGTTATACCGATAAGCCAAATCAATCTTCTGTGCTTTTTGTTTATCATGGGCAAGTATTTGAAAGTGGAGAATCACTGTTTACATTAAATTCTTTGCTTAACCCAAAACCTGCCTGAAATGTTTCAACAGCTTTATACAATTTTTGAGGAGATTGCATAAAGAAATAAGGGGGCTGCGGCGTCGTAGTTGGAACTTGCACAACAAATGGTTCGACGATAATTTTTGGGTAAATAAGCAAATTGAATGCATTTAAGGCTAAGGTAGTACAATTGTTATCAAAAATATTATACGTGTCATTGGTTATCGCAATAATCAGGCGTGCCACAGTAGTATATGTCTGTACATTCTTCAAAATAAGTGTACATATTGTTGGCCGCTATAGAGTCTGTGTTTTTCTCTAAAATAGTAATTTTTTTTGCGCCTGAAGAACCCATCGTTAAAAACAAGCTGCTATCGGTAATATTAAATGATTTATAACCCAGGCTTCGATTATTAAGCCACATAAAAAATAAAGCATATTTTTCTGCTGTGCTGTCTATTTGTGAAGAACCATGTACCCTGTTTTTATATTGCCAGTCGCATAAATAATAGAAAGCGGTATCTGCCTGGTTCACAGAAATAACCATGCTGGCATTTACATAATTTTGATTGTCCCGAACAAAAGGTACATAAAACACTTGTGCGCCCTGGTCTTCAATTTTTAAAGTTACTTTTTTTTGTTTTTTAAAGTTTATTATTTTATCCCAACGGGGGTACCCAATTTGCTTCACCGTTTTTTCTACAAAATGAAGTGAATCATTTTTTCTTTTAATAAAGTTTACTAAAACATTTTCAACAGGGTCAGTACTCCTGTGGGTATTAAAAAAGGTTTCTTCAGTATCCCGGCCATTTTGTTTTTCTGCTATAGAAAAAGTATCCATTTTTTTACAGGCTGTAAAAATCATTAATGCAAATGCAATTAGTAGTAAATAATAGTTGCGGGGGAGGGGGGGTAAAATTAAATTTCATAAGCAATTTTTTAAGGATTGATGATGTACATCAAACCTAAAAAAATAGTTTAAAACAAAAAATGGCTAAGTTTATTTATTTTTTCTTATGAAGAATATGTAAAATTTAATTTTATAAATAAATATTTCGTACAGGATGCAACAGAAATATTCTTTCTAATATAAACCTGCACAGGTATGAGTTATACTATCTTTCTTCATTTTTCTTAATTTCTCCAATTTCTCGTAGTTTATTTTCTATATTTTTAATATTCGATTCAGGTAAATTCTTTGAAGCAGGCAGATCAATTGCTGTTCTTTTGGGTAAGGGAGAATAGTAATCTGTAATTATAACTGTTTTTAATACAATGAATTCATCAGGAGAATATATTATTTTTTTGAAACTATTCTCGATTGAGTGAAGACGAGATAATAAAATTTTAGATACTTCTTTATATATATTCTTATCTATTGCAGTTGAATCTGTTTCCACTTTACACCAAGCTCTAACATCAAAATATATTAATTGTAAATATTTCATTTCATTACCATCCAGTGCTACTTTTTTGACGCTTAATTTTATTGTTTCTTCTAAAATATTGTTCAGGATTCTTAAACTTTCATCTGAAAAAGTAAAATCATCTGCATTTTTATATTTGTCAACTTTAAAAGTAATGCTATAAATTCCAGGAGGGAAATTATTACATGCATAGCCATTTAGTTTTGAATAATCAAAATAAGATTGTAATGTGTCTTTAAAATTTATTTTTTGCATTTCTTGACTAAAACTGGTTGTGGTAAAGAAAATAAAAAATATACTTTGGATAAATAATTTCATTTTGAATTTTTTATTAATTGCAAATTCTGTCACCTAAATCACCATCATCACAATATCTTTTTCCTTGTAAAATAAGTTGATTTACTGTAACAGTAGATGAGTTTTGATTAAGTAAATTTAGATTGAGTCTTTTTAACATCATCTCCATAAATATTAAATTTGGTGTAACTCCATCAATAGCATTATTAAAAGAATAATAACAGATTGAACATGCATCAATATATGACATATTTGGGAATGCATTCTGCAAGCTATTTATAATTTTATCCAAGTATTTAATTATCATGTTCTCATGTTGAGTATTTGTTGAGTCCCATTCAATAACATTAACATCCATAGCAGCATGTGCAACTTCATGAATTAAAACATAACTTATATATTCTTGTGAACACTTTTTTAAATCATTTTTATTTAATGTAATTATGGAGATACTTCCCATTGAATTGGTAGAATCTGTAATTTCTGTAGCATATGCTCCAGGGATTGTATCAACTTCCTGAAAATATAGATGCATATTTATTGAACTGTCAAAAATATTATATATCTGGCTAAAAAATAAGCTTGGTTGTTCATTTGCGAGATTCAAAAGTGCAGAGTTAAAACAGGGAGTAACTAGTTCATTAGCTATCCAAAATGCATTCTCACCTGGCTCATCCTCTATCGGTATCGGTTTCCAACCACCACCACCACCACAATCTGGCACCACATTACTTTCGGTTGTATTATTTCCTTTTGCAAAAGGTGCCGGGTTATTGGGAGTGCCATTACATGGGTCAGGTGGAGTTCCTCCACTTCCAGCATTGCCGCCGTTACCGGGTGGTATGCCGGGAGGATTGTTTCCCGTTCCGCCGTTTTCTCCTCCTCCAGTACTTCCATCATCAAACCAGCCACTATAGCAAATATCATATATTTTTTGGCATAAGCCGCACCCGCTTAAATAGTCACAACCATTCGGTTGGTTATCGCAATAATCAGGCGTGCCACAGTAATATATGTCTGTACATTCTTCAAAATAAGTGTACATATTGTTGGCCGCTATAGAGTCTGTGTTTTTCTCTAAAATAGTAATTTTTTTTGCGCCTGAAGAACCCATCGTTAAAAACAAACTGCTATCGGTAATATTAAATGATTTATAACCCAGGCTTCGATTATTAAGCCACATAAAAAATAAAGCATATTTTTCTGCTGTGCTGTCTATTTGTGAAGAACCATGCACCCTGTTTTTATATTGCCAGTCGCATAAATAATAGAAAGCGGTATCTGTCTGGTTCACAGAAATAACCATGCTGGCATTTACATAATTTTGATTGACCCGAACAAAGGGGACATAAAATACCTGGGCACCTTCGTTTTCAATTTTAGAAGTGGGTTTTTGTTTTGTTTAAAGTTTATTATTTTATCCCATCGTGGGTAGCCAATCTGCTTTACGGTTTTAGCTATAAAATGAAGCGAATCATTTTTTCTTTTAATAAAATTTACCAAAGCATTTTCTACCAGATCTGCGCTTCGGTGCGTATTAAAGAACTTTTCTTCGATACTGCTTATATCTTGCATTGGAGTGGTAAGCAGGCTGTCCATTTTTTTACAAGCTGCAAATAACACAATTGTTAGGATTGTGAGAAATCCAAAAACCCTGCGGGGGGGGGGTAACTTTAAACTCCATAAACATTTGGTTAAGGGTTAAAAACTATTTTACAAACATAGGGAAACATCTCATCACAAACAATGGGGAAAAACCCTAATTTTTTATGGGGGAAAATCCCCATTGTTTTTTTCAATATTCTTACTTTTTGATAGATATTTAAATTAAATCAGAAGGTCCCCGCCTTGGTTCGTGTCCTCACGAACCACCTCTCCACACCATAAATATTTTCTTTGCAAAATGTTTAAAAACTTTACCTTTCCTTTCAAAAGAGCATGGCTAGTATTTTTACACCAAGGCGAAAAAATTACATTGAAATTGGGGAAATATTTTTTTTGGACGGCAACTATTAATAACTGGCAAAGGCTTTTAGAATCAGAAGAATATAAAAAGATAGTAATTAAACTAAATGCTTAAATTAAAAGCATGGCATCCATATACCCTTCCCAATGGTCCTTCGCCTTTGTTGGTAGCCAAGGTTCAATCAGCCCAAGCCGTTGTTGGTATGCAGCAAAGGCAAATAAGCGATGGCGTACCAACAACATGCCGCTAAGGGAGTAACAAACCGAATATTTGCTTATAAAGTGATGAACAAAATGTGTATTCCCCTTCTTACCTATAACTTAATTCAATAAATTTGCTGTTACCATGCCGCAAATTTATCCCGAATACTGGCCACATTTTTTTACCGCTACCATTTTAGAATGGAAGCCCTTATTACAGAACAACAGCTACAAAGATGAAATTATTAAAAGCCTACAGTTTTTGGTAAAGCAAAAAAGAGTATGGGTATATGTGTTTGTAATAATGAGCAATCATATGCATTTGATATGGCAACCACTGCCCGGGCAAACATTGCATACCATACAACACAGTTTATTAAAGTACACCGCACAGGAATTTAAAATTGGGTTGCAGAAAAATAACCTTGCTTTGCTGGAGCAATTTAAAGTGGATGCCAAAGACAGGGTGTATCAATTTTGGGAACGTAATTCTTTATCTGTGGAGTTGCGTTTTTCTAAAGTTTTTAATCAAAAACTGGAGTATATCCACTACAATCCCGTAAAAGCGGGTTTGTGCGCTTTGCCCGAGGATTATTATTATTCGTCTGCAAAATTTTATGCTGCAGGCGTTGATGATTTTGGTATAGTTACCCATGCGAATGATTAAGCATTTTGTAAAAAACTTTAATCAGAGGGCATTTTTAAATTGCTACTGTCTTTGTATTGCCCGGTGTTGTTGGTACGCCTGCACACATTTACCTTTGCTGCATACCAACAACGGCTTGGAGGAATTTAAAATTGGGTTGCAGAAAAATAACCTTGCTTTGCTGGAGCAATTTAAAGTGGATGCCAAAGACAGGATGTATCAGTTTTGGGAACGCAATTCCTGCCAGTTGTTGTTGGTACGCCAACACATTACCTTTGCTCATACCAACAAAGGCCCGAAACCGTAGCAGGCGAAGCCCAATCAATGAAAAAGTTACCTGGGTGAATGAATAGAGATGTATATTCATTTGTTTTCGTATTCAAATAGAAGCTTTGTGCCCAGGACTGGATTCGAACCAGCACACCTTGCGGCGCTGCTACCTGAAAGCAGTGCGTCTACCAATTTCGCCACCTGGGCAGGGCCTCATAAAAGTATTTTCCCCCAAAAAAAGTGCCCAGGGCCGGAATCGAACCGGCACATCCTTGCGGACGGCAGATTTTGAGTCTGCTGCGTCTACCAGTTTCGCCACCTGGGCATATTCTATAAAATGTAAGAACTTTTCACGCTTTGTAAGCGGGTTGCAATATTACATCAATCACTCAATCTGTCCAAAATACGTTTTAAATATTTTTTCTTATAAAAGTATTCTTTTAACCTGTTCAGTTCATCAGCACTATATTCACTCTGTTCATTTTTAAGAAATATTTCCTGCACTCCATCTTCTAACTGATGGCTCAGCGAATCTATCAAACGGTTTACAGTTTCCCGGTTATCTTCGGTTACTGCTTCATTAATATCCATGATCTCCATCAAAAAATCCGGGGGCAATTGATATTTTTCATCAGTCGTTACAATATCCTTTTGCTGTAAAAAATATTCCAGGGTTTTATCTTTATCCTTAAAAATAGTATAAGCTTTATTAATATCAGCCGATTTCTTTTCTGCCTCTTCTTTTTCTGCCTCATTTTCTAAAGTAAAAAAATCAGGATGGTATTTTTTTTGCAAATCCATATATTTCTTTACCACATGGGTATTATCTATGCTTGCCCGGAAAGGCAATTCAAATAATTCAAAATAATTCATTTTACAAAGTTAGTATTAAATAAAATGGGTGCATTAACTTGCGCTTCTAAATGATTGGCCATGATAAAACTGGGCATTATACGAGAAGGTAAAACACCTTCCGATAACCGGGTAG
Source organism: Niastella sp. (assembly GCA_016710595.1). GTDB lineage: Bacteria > Bacteroidota > Bacteroidia > Chitinophagales > Chitinophagaceae > Ferruginibacter. Next base: position 76,464 of record JADJVM010000006.1, on the reverse strand, counting down.
CGCTTACACCTGCACAATGTAAATGGATTCAACAAAACAGAGATGATATTAAAATTATTGTGCAAACCAGTTCCACCCGTTGTTTCCGTGATAATGAATATGAACATGCGGGTGCCACAGTTCAGGAAAGTATGGACGAATGTGATATCTTATTTGGCATAAAAGAAGTTCCGGTTGATATGCTCATTCCTGGTAAAACTTATTTATTTTTTAGCCATACCAAAAAATTACAACCTTATAATCAGTATTTATTTCAATCCATCATTCAAAAAAATATAACATTAATTGATTATGAATGTTTGGAGCATGAAGATGGTACCCGCATTATTGGTTTTGGTTTTTTTGCAGGTGTAGTGGGAGCCCATAATGGAATAATGGCCTTTGGCAACCGCACCGGTTTATACCATCTGCAACGGGTGCATGCTACCCGCAACTTTCAAGACCTGATACATACTTATTTTGGGTTAAAACTTCCCAATATAAAGATTGCAGTTACAGGTAGCGGCCGGGTAGCTCATGGTATTTTAGAAATTATGAATTTACTGGGCATACACGATGTAGAGCCCGAAGATTATGTATCCCGCAATTTTCCTTATCCGGTTTATGTACATTTGAAAGGGGCACAATTGTATAAAAATAAATCAGGCAGCATTTATAGCCGGGAAGATTTCCACCTGTATCCGTCAAAGTATGAATGTTTATTTGAAAAATATATTCCCCATACTGATATTTTAATGAATGGAGTATATTGGACAGCCGAAATTCCCCGGCTATTTGAATGGGATGATATTCAACGCCCCGATTTTCGGATTCAAACCATTGCTGATATTACGGATGATAAAAATGGTTCCGTACCAAGCAACCTGGGAGATAGTACCATTGATGACCCGGTTTATGGTGTAGATAAAATTAGTTTTGAAAAAACGCAACCCTATTTACCCGGCTCACTAGATATGATGGCTGTTGGTAATTTGCCGAATGAATTACCTAAAGATGCGAGCCGGTATTTTGGTGAGCAATTGATTAAACACATTTTGCTCCCTTTAATAGAAGGAGGAAGTAATATGATAGATAAAGCAACCCTGGTAAAAAATGGGAAATTAAATGAACCTTATTTGTATATGAATGAATATGCCCAGGGCATTAAATAGTCCAATCTATTATTTGATTTTCCCATGCAGCATGATAAGGAACTGAAATTTTAATGTAATTGTCAGAATATCCTTCCATCATCTTGTTTTTATTGATGCCCTCAAACAACACTTTTCTTTTTTGGCCAATATGCTTTGCAGTAAAATTCTGCATTTTAGCATAACTCAGGTTACGTAAACTCTTATTCCTGTCATGCCGTATGTGCATAGGAACAATTGGTTGTATTTGCAAAGCATCCGTATTATCTCTTTCAGAATAAGTGAACACATGCAAATAAGAAATATCCAGGGTATCTAAAAAATTATATGTTTCGGTAAAGTCTTCTTCTGTCTCGCCGGGGAAACCTACAATTACATCTACACCTATACAGCAGTGTGGCATCAATAATTTAATGAGACCCACTTTTTCGGCATATAATTCCCTTTTATAACGCCGGCGCATAGCAGCCAGGGTTTTATTACTACCACTTTGTAAAGGAATATGAAAATGGGGCATAAATTTTTTGCTATTGGCTACAAATTCTATAATATCATTGCTTAAAAGATTGGGCTCAATAGAAGAAATTCTAAAACGTTCAATTTGGGTTCCCTTGTCTAATTCTTTGATGAGGCTAAAAAAATCTTCAGTGTGTTTCTTAGTTACTTTAATCCCTTTGCCAAAGTCTCCCAGGTTGATACCGGTAAGTACAATTTCTTTGGCGCCACCTATTGCAATATTTTCAACTTCTGCCAATACTTCGTCAATGGTATTGCTCCGGCTTTTTCCTCTTGCTTGTGGTATGGTACAAAAACTGCAACTATAATCACAACCATCCTGTACTTTTAAAAACACCCGGGTGCGCTCATGTACCGAGTGAGTAGCAGTAAAGCTGTTTACATCTTCAATATCGCAACTGCAAATTTTGGTGGCATCATTTTTTGCCAGTTCTTTTAAATGTGTAACAATATTAAATTTTTCTGAAGCACCCAAAACTAAGTTTACACCGGGAATTGCTGCAATTTCTTTTGGCTTTAACTGGGCATAGCAACCCATTATCACCACCAGTGCTTCGGGTGCTTTCCTGTTAATTCTTCTTACTAATTGCCGGCATTCTTTATCAGCATTATCAGTTACAGAGCAGGTATTAATTACATACACATCTGCTTGTTCATCAAATTCCTTTTTTATAAAACCATTATTTTCAAGCATACGACCAATTGTAGTGGTTTCACTAAAATTGAGTTTGCAACCTAATGTATGTAATGCTACCGTCTTTTGCATGGGCCGCAAAGTTACCAATTTTTATGAATTGATTAGCCGGGTATTGTTCCGTTTATCCTTTAAAGCGAATAACATCATAAAAAATTCCGACCTTTGTATAACGATTGAAAATTGGCCTAAATCAATGAAAATAAAATCCTGGTTAGCGAAACCATTCGCCTTATATATACATAAACAAATTCGTAAAAGTATGGGTACAGCCCTGGCTGATCAGCAGGACCTGTTTACTCATTTAATTAAAATTGGATCTAAAACTGAATTTGGAAAAGAACATCATTTTAATGAAATAAAAACGTATGAAGATTATGTGCAGCAGGTTCCTATCAGGGATTATGAAGGGTTTAAACCCTTTATCGAAAAAATAAAAGAAGGTAAGCATAATATCTTATGGAAGGGCACTCCTATTTACCTTGCAAAAACCAGCGGAACAACCAGTGGTGCAAAATATATCCCAATCACAAAAGACAGCATTGGTAACCATATTGATACTGCCAGAAATGCATTGCTTTGTTATATGGCAGAAACAGGGAACAGTGCATTTGCAAATGGTAAAATGATTTTTTTAAGCGGATCACCGGTGTTAGAACGCATAGGTGGAATTCCTACCGGCAGGCTGAGTGGAATTGTGAACCATCATATTCCACATTATTTACGTACCAATCAACTACCCACTTATGAAACCAATTGCATTGAAGATTGGGAGCAAAAGTTGGATAAAATTGTAGAGGAAACCATCCATAAAAATATGACCCTTATCAGCGGTATCCCACCCTGGATGCAAATGTATTTTGACCGGTTGAAGGAAAAATCCGGGAAATCAGTAGGTGAACTTTTTCCTCAATTTAGCGTAATGGTACAAGGCGGTGTAAACTTTGAACCATACAAAGCAAAGCTCATGCAAAGTATTGGGCGAAAAGTAGATGTCATTGAATTATTCCCGGCCAGCGAAGGCTTTTTTGCTTTCCAGGACACCCAGTTGGCAGAAGGGATGTTGCTAAATACCAATAGTGGTATATTTTATGAATTTATTCCCGTGGATGAATTACAAAATGAAAAGCCAACAAGGTTAATGCTGAAAGATGTGAAAGTAGATGTTAATTATGCTTTGATCATTAGTAGCAATGCCGGGTTGTGGGCATATAATATAGGAGATACCATTAAGTTTGTAAACATCAATCCTTACCGAATTATTGTTACCGGGCGTACCAAACATTTTATTTCTGCTTTTGGCGAACACGTGATAAGTGAAGAAGTAGAATCCGCAATACTAAAAGCTGCAGCAAAAGAAAATATTGCTATCCGGGAATTTACAGTAGCGCCTATGATAAAGCAAGATACAGGTAAAAGTTACCATGAGTGGTTTGTAGAATTTGAAAATATGCCAACAGATTTAATTTGTTTTGCACAAGATATTGATGATAATCTCAGGCATAAAAATAGTTATTACAATGACCTGGTGTCGGGCAATATTTTAGAACGATTAAAAATTACACCCATACGGCATAATGGTTTTGTTGATTATATGAAAAGTATAGGCAAGCTGGGCGGACAAAATAAAGTACCACGATTAAGTAATAACCGGCAAATTGCAGATGAACTTACACAATTCGCAGCATCTTAAACTTCATTAACCATTTATTTATGCAACATAATGGATAAGGGTATTATCATGTACACAGATGGCTCTGCCAGGGGTAACCCCGGCAGGGGAGGGTATGGAGTGCTATTAATGAGTGGCCATCATAAAAAAGAAATATCTAAAGGCTATTTACATACCACCAATAACAGAATGGAGTTAATGGCCGTAATTGCCGGGCTTGAGTCAATAAAAAAAAACGAATTGCCAGTAAAAATTTACTCTGATAGCCAATATGTAGTAAAAGCAGTAAAAGAAGGCTGGTTGCATAATTGGATCAAAACAGATTTTAAAGGAGGAAAAAAAAATAAAGATCTGTGGGTACATTTTTACCATCTCTCAAAAAAATTTCAACTTGAATTTATTTGGGTAAAAGGTCATGACAGTAACCCATACAATAACCGGTGCGATGAGTTAGCTACTGCCGCTGCAGATGGAAAACATTTGGAAGAGGATGTAGGTTACCAGGAAAATGAGAAAGGATAGTTATTCAATTAACTGGTTCTTCATAGCATAAAATACCAGGCCTACAGAGTTTTTTACACCAAACCTTTCCATTAGCCTGTCTTTAATAGCCTCTACGGTGCGGGCGCTGATATCCATTTTTTGTGCAATTTCGGTAGCCGTAAATTCCATACAAACCAGGGTAAGCACTTCTTTTTCACGGTCGCTCAATACCACTTCAGAATTTAATGAAGGATTAAATTTTTGTTTGCTGTAATTTTTTTTGATCAAAACTTTATTTACGAAAGGATTTAGATAGAAGCCGGTTCGCATTACATCGGTAATTGCTCTTTTAATTTCTGAGGGATCGGTGCTTTTTAATAAATAACCTGCAGCTCCACAATCCATCAGGTGGCCCACAAAACGTTCATCTTCGTACATAGTCAAAATGATAACCCTTATTTTTGGAAAGTGTTTGGTAATGTGCCGGGTGGCATCAATACCATCTTTGATGGGCATTTTTAAATCGCATAAGATTACATCGGGCTGTTCTTTTTCAAGCTGATCTATAAGGTCCTGGCCATTTTCAGCTTCCATTACAAATTTAAGATTTGTATAAGGCCGCAGTGAAAGGATTACACCTTTCCTGAATATCTTATGATCATCGGCAATGCCAATTTTAATTTCTTCGGGGAGCATATACCCGATAAAAATAAGAAACAGTTCTCATATTACAAACTGTCAGCTTCCAATTGGCTCTTTAGGAACTTCGATCGTTACTTTATAATAGGTATGGCTGCTATCTATTTCAAATAATATTCGGCCATTTAGAACCTTTATACGGCTGGCAATATTTTTAAGGCCTAGCCCATTTGCAACCTGGCTAAGCCGGTCAAATTCGGTTTGTACTAAGCCTTTCCCATCATGATGAATTCTTATATACGAATTGGCGGGTGTTGCATTTTGGGTAAGGTGGATAAAGGCCGAATTGCTATGTTTAATGATATTATTTACTATTTCCTGAATGACCCGAAAAACCAGCATCTCCTGTTCTTCCTTTAGCCTTTCACGATAATCATGAAATCGGGCGCTTGCGTTTATTACGCCACTACCACTTATTTTTTGAAACAGGTCCACGGTAGCGCTTTCCAGCCCAAAGTTTTTTAGTGTGGGCGGCATCAGGCTATGGCTAATGTTGCGAATGAGTAAAATACTATCATCAATAATTTGCTTAGCGCTGAAAATATTTTGGAGTTGGGTGGCTTTATCAAGGTTTACCAGGTTTTCGTTCAGGTAAAGCCGGGCTGTAGCAAGCAGCGGGCCGGCATCATCGTGCAGGTCTGCAGCAATACGCTGGCGTTCCTCTTCCTGGAACCGCACACTGGCTTCCAGGTATATCTGTTGCTTTTCTGCTTCCAGTTTTTTTAGTTGCAGGTGGTAACGTATTACTTTTCGTTGGTGCAGAATTGCAAAAATAATAATGCACACCGCCAGGATGCCCATGCCGGCAGAGCCAAATAAAATTACATTCGCACCATTAGATGCTTCCGGGGAAGCTTGCAAAAAAAACAACCTCATGATTCTGGTTTAGTGTTTTCAGGTAAAAAGTCATCGAGGTTTAAATCATCGGGTATTTGGAGTTCTTGCGATTCCTGGGTGGGTTCTTTCGCAAATAAGGAAACACAAAGGATAATGTTCTTAATTAGAGTAAAGAAAATATATACAGCGAAGAATTCATTAGACGAATTCCCTTGACCTTGTGCATATGTATCCATAAAAATGAAAAAGAAGAAATTACCGGTAAAATACATAAAAAAGGCAACGCAAATCCAAAATGTAATTGTTTGTGTGAGGGGGTATTGATATACGGTTTTTATTTTCTCGTAAAAATAAAAAATGAAAAAAACGATTAATAGAAATGCCTCTACAATGGCGGGAATACTATCAATATATTGTTTTGGCCTTATCCAAAACATAAGGATTGAAAATAAAGCGAACGGAATGATAGAGAAAAGAATTATCTTTTTTAGTTTTTCACTTACTAATAAAGTATGTATAAATAATGAGATGATAGTAAATTCAACAATCTGGAAAATTCGAAAAAAGATACTGTAGGGAACCTTACTTGTAAATGCTTTTAGGAAAAAAACTGACAAGAAAACAGTTAAAACTAATGTTATAGCATATACAAAAAAAAGCCTCAGAGGTTTTGTTTTTAATTTTTTGTAAAAAATAAAACAAAACACCAAAGGCAGAATTTCGAAAAGCGGAGCAAAAGTTAGTATTAGATTCAGAATTTCAGGTTTCTACAAATATAGATAACTAAAAAACAAAATCAAAATCCTAAGATTGCTTTTACCATGCCCAAAAACACCACATAATTTAAAAAGTTTTTGTGGTTTACGATTAAATATCACATCAAACATCCTTCATTTAGGTTATCCACACAAGTGGATAACATGTGAATTGAATTCTTTACTTAATTTAATATACTGAATATCAATTAATTAATATTGTATATTTTTATTTGATGTAAAAATTACTTGGTAAATATACGAATAAAAATTAGTAAAATTACTATTCAAATATCGTATGGTTACTTAGTGTTTCTACGATTTAAGGTTTGTTTAACTTAATTTAATAGTATCGAAAATGAATCAAATAACCTGGTTTATTGTAGTAAAAAAATGGAAGAATTACGTTTTCAGCATGATTATTTAGTGCTGTGCCGATGAAAATAAAAAACAGGTAATTACCCTCAAATGCGAAAAACCGCCTTTATAAATTAGTAAATACCACATACTACAAATGGGTAAATATGCGTTATTATAAAATTAATACACTAAATTGAGTTGCTTTATTTATTAACCCAAGGAATAATTTACCAATGTCTGCCGAAAACCAAATTAAAATTGCAATAGCCGATGATCACAAAATATTTCGTGACGGCATTAAAATGGCGTTATCAGGAAAACCAAACCTCAAGATGCTCTGGGAAGCAGAAGATGGCAAGGATATGATGCATAAAATAGGTATTAAAAAGCCCGATGTGTTATTGATGGATATCCGGATGCCTGAAATTGATGGGATCAATGCCATACAAATAATCCGAAAAGAATACGAAGGCATAAAGATTATTGTACTAAGTATGTACGACGATCAGCAAATGATTAGTAAAATGATGGAAATGGGCGCCAATGCTTATTTAACCAAAACTACCGATCCCGAAGAAATTTATGAAGCCATTCTCACCTGTATGAACGATGATTTTTATTTTAATGACCTGGTGAATAAAGCCGTAATGGGCCGTTTGATGCAAAAGAAAAACGTGAGGCAACATTATGGGAGCAATATGCCCGTTCAGTTTAGTGAAAAGGAAATAAAAATACTCCAGCTACTGGCAGAAGATAAAACCACAGAGGAGATATCAAAAGTTGTATTCTTAAGCCCACGAACCATTGAAACGATCAGGCAAACCATGAAAAATAAAGTAAATGCCAAAACCATTGGAGGGCTTATTATGTATGCAATGCGGAATAAAATTATCGAGTAATTTATTTAGCCCTAAACCCGGCAATACGATTTACGTATTTGCCAATTACATCAAACTCTATATTTACTTGTGCACCCGGTTTTATACCCTGCATATTGGTATGCTGTAATGTATAAGGAATAATGGCCACTGTAAAACCGGTAGCGGTAACATTAAATAAAGTAAGGCTAATCCCGTTAATGGTAATAGAGCCTTTTTCAATAATCAGTGTTGAAAATGAATCCGGGATTTCAAAACTAATTTCCAGGCTTCCGTTTTTCTTGATGATATCATTGCATATCGCCACGGTATCTATATGCCCTTGTACAATATGTCCATCCAGCCTGCCATTCATTTCTAAACATCTTTCCAGGTTAATGGTATCACCCTTTTTCCAATTATTCAAGCTGGTTTTAGAAAGTGTTTCAGCAATGGCAGTAACCCTGTGCATATCTTCTTTTATTTCTTCCACAGTAAGGCAAACTCCATCGTGGCTGAGGCTTTGATCTATTGAAAGGGAAGCTGAAAGCGGTGATGAAACCCAAAACCGGGTATTACCATTATTGATTTGTATGTCTTTTACCTGGCCAAGGGCCTCAATGATGCCTGTAAACATGCTGCAAATTTCGGAACAATATTTCTTTTTTTCAATTATTATCCTATCTTTGCGCCCCTGCTTTAGCAAGCTAAAGTAAATTTATTCACCAAAGGAGGTATATATTTTATGTTGATTATTGATTCAAAAGATTGCGAAAACATAGATAAAGCGCTTAAGAAGTATAAGAAAAAATTCGAAAAGAGTAAGACTTTACTTCAGTTAAGAGAGCGCCAGGCGTTTACAAAACCATCTATTAAGCACCGTACAAAGGTGCTGAAAGCGGTTTATAAGCAGCAGATCGCCTCCGGCAAACTTGAAAAGTAATTAGATATTCCAGCAAGTTATATAAACTGATAGCCATTTTTAGTAAATTTGGTTATCAGTTTTTTTATGCCCCATACTCATCAACCTTACTATACAGAATTTTTAGAGTATCTTAAATTTCAAAAAAGATACAGCAAACATACTTTGCTAGCTTATCAAAATGATTTACAGGGCTTTTTGATTTTTTAGCATTTCAATATCCCCATATTGAATTACCTGGAATAAAAGCAATTTTTATAAGAAGCTGGTTGGCAGACATGAAAGAAAAAGAAAAGGCCGGGGCAAAAACACTCAATCGTAAAATTTCATCTCTTAAATCTTTTTTTAAATTCCTGATGAAAAAAGGAGTTATTGTAATGACGCCGATGGAAGCTGTTGCTTCGCCCAAACTGCCCAAAAGGATTCCCCATTTTGTAGATGAAAAAGATATGAGCAGGTTATTTGATCCTATCCGGTTTGCAACTGACTGGATGGGTAAAACAGAAAAATTGGTTTTAGAAATATTGTATCAAACAGGCATCCGTAAATCAGAATTAATTGGTTTACAGGAAGGGCATATTGATTGGAGTAACCATACCATAAAAGTTTTGGGAAAAGGGAACAAAGAGAGGTTGATACCTATATCTGCAGCCTTAACGGAAAGTATGAAGAAATACAGCAAAGAGAAAAAAGAAGTATTTGAATCACTTCCCCATCAAAACTTGCTGGTAGGGAAAAAAGGGTTGCCACTAGATCCAAAACAGGTTTATAACATGGTGCGTAAATATTTAACACAAATAACCACAATAGAAAAGAAAAGCCCACATATACTCAGGCATAGTTTTGCTACGCATATAGCCAATAACGGGGCTCCATTACATGCTATAAAAGAATTGCTGGGGCATAGTAGCCTTGCCGCTACCCAGGTATATACCCATACCAGTATCGAAAAGTTAAAAGAAGTATATAAAAAAGCGCATCCTAAAGCTTAAAAAGTTAATGAAATATTATTTTATTTTGGATATAATTTTATTTTGAAACTTGCGTTTAAAAGGTTAATTTCATTTTATAAAAAGCGAATTTTTTTTGAACGCCTATGACCTGATTTTTACCTCACATTTATTCTTTTACATTTAAAAATAGAAGGCTATGAATCTAAAAATTCAGACAGTGCACTTTGATGCAGATTCCAAATTATTGGAGTTTATAGAAAAAAAGGTAGAAAAATTGAACCAATTTCATGACCGGATAACGACGGTGGATGTGTATTTGAAGCTTGACAATATTGTTCATACAATAAAAGATAAAATTGCTGAAATAAAAGTGAGCATTCCCCGCCATGAGTTTTTTGTGAAGCAATCTTCTAAATCATTTGAAGAAAGTTTTGATTTAGCGATGGATTCTTTAATCATTCAAATAAAACGAAAAAAGGAGCGCCAGGCCGCTTGATTCGGTAAATATTTAGAAATATAAAAGATCCTGCTTATGGGCAGGATTTTTTAATTTGAATTATGGCCATAAAATCTTTAAAATATTTTTTTACAAAGTTTTTCTATTAATCATTTTCACTTACCTTTGCCTTCCCAAAAAAAAGGGGAGCATTGGTATGCCCCTTATTTGGAAGTTCTTATTAAGTTAAAACATGCCGAAATATGCCGAAATAGTCCTGATGAAGCATAGCTTATCAGGGTGCTGACCAAAGCGTCAGCACTCAGTTTTTTGAAATATGCAGAAATATGCCGAAATAGCCCTGATGAAGCATAGCTTATCAGGGTGCTGACCAAAGCGTCAGCACTCAGTTTTTTGAAATATGCCGAAATAGCTCAGTTGGTAGAGCAACTGATTTGTAATCAGTAGGTCGCTGGTTCGACTCCAGTTTTCGGCTCAAGTTTTTTATTTAGGGCAGTTACCAGAGTGGCCAAATGGGGCGGACTGTAAATCCGCTGTCTTTCGACTTCGGTGGTTCGAATCCACCACTGCCCACAGGAATATGTTAAATTAGTACAGATTAATTTTTCATCATGGTGCTTTATAATTTATAAGTATATTTAGCCAAATTAGAATGTGCTTATAAAAATATTAGCGGAAGTAGCTCATTTGGTAGAGCGGTAGCCTTCCAAGCTTCAGGTGGCCGGTTCGAGCCCGGTCTTCCGCTCAGGTGAATAGTTCTTTTGAAATAAAAAAGGTTTTGCTCTGCAAGCCGTGGTAGCTCAGGGGTAGAGCACTTCCTTGGTAAGGAAGAGGTCGTGAGTTCAATTCTCATCTACGGCTCTTTATTTATTCACAGACCTGTTATTATAGTATGGGTGAAATATGAGATGAGGGAATACAGGCTGCAGGTAGAGATATAGTACAAGTGTGCGACGCCACCGAAGCTGATAGCAGTACGGTAGCCGGGTACATAAACAATAAAAGCCCATGGTTTACAGGCTTAAAATGAGAACTGATTTTCAAAACAAATTTTAAAAATTTATACAATGGCAAAAGAGTCTTTCAAGAGGGATAAACCCCATCTTAACGTTGGCACCATCGGTCACGTAGATCATGGAAAAACAACACTTACAGCCGCCATAACCGATGTTTTGTCAAAAAAAGGTTTGGCGGAGAAAAAAAACTATGACGATATTGACGGCGCTCCTGAAGAAAAAGAAAGGGGTATCACTATTAATACCGCACACGTAGAATACCAAACAGTTAACCGACATTATGCACACGTAGATTGCCCGGGTCATGCTGACTACGTAAAGAATATGATTACCGGTGCTGCACAAATGGATGGAGCTATCTTAGTGGTGGCTTCTACTGATGGGCCTATGCCGCAAACTAAAGAGCATATCCTGCTGGCCCGCCAGGTGGGTGTACCTCGTATTGTGGTATTTATGAACAAGGTAGATCTTGTGGATGATCCTGAATTACTGGAATTAGTAGAAATGGAAATTCGTGAATTATTAACTTCTTACGGTTTTGATGGTGATAACACTCCTATCATTAAAGGTTCTGCAACCGGAGCTTTAGCCGGTGATGAAAAATGGGTTGCTGCGATTGATGAATTAATGACAGCAGTTGATGAATATATTCCTTTACCTCCCCGGTTGGTTGATCAACCATTCCTGATGAGTGTAGAAGATGTATTCTCTATTACTGGTCGTGGTACCGTTGCAACTGGTCGTATTGAAAGAGGCCGTGTAAAAGTGGGTGATTCATTGGAAATTGTGGGTTTAATGGAAAAACCATTAACTACCACTTGTACCGGTGTAGAAATGTTTAAAAAACTATTGGATGAAGGTGAAGCTGGTGATAATGCCGGGCTGTTACTTCGTGGTATTGAAAAAAGCCAAATTCGCAGGGGTATGGTTTTAGTAAAACCAGGTTCTATTACTCCGCATACTGAATTTAAAGGTGAGGTATATGTATTGAGCAAAGAAGAAGGTGGCCGTCATACTCCATTCTTCAACAAATACCGTCCTCAATTCTATTTTCGTACAACAGACGTTACAGGTGAAGTGACCCTGAACCCTGGTACTGAAATGGTGATGCCTGGTGATAATACTAACTTAACCGTTAAGTTGATTCAACCAATTGCAATGGAAAAAGGTTTGAAATTTGCGATTCGTGAAGGTGGCCGTACAGTAGGCGCCGGACAGGTTACAGAGATCATTAAATAGTATTGGTACTAAGTATTTAGTACAGAAAATACAGATGTATTTATATCTTTACAAAGTACTTAGGTCTTGCATCTAAGTACTTTGTATTTTATAGGATAAACGGGCATGGTGCAATGGTAGCATACGGGTCTCCAAAACCTTTGATCTGGGTTCGAATCCTAGTGCCCGTGCAACGAAAAGTTTATTGGCTTATAGTAAAGCCATTCAATAAAGAACAGCAATTATGAAAATTACAAATTTTGTAAAAGATTCTTATTACGAACTCACTGAGAAAGTAAGTTGGCCAAAATGGGACCAGCTCCAGCAATCTACCATGATTGTATTGGGCGCAACCATATTTATTACCGCTATTGTAGCATTGATGGACTTTATTGCCAACGGTGCTATGAAATTTATTTACTCATTATTTTCATAAAATGGAAGCAGAAAAAGATATTGTAACGGGAGACGGACAGGGCACACCCGAAAAGGAAACCCGCTGGTATGTGTTACGGGTGGTGAGTGGTAAAGAACGTAAGATTAAGGAATACTTAGATAAAGACATCATTCGCCAGGGATGGGATAAAATAATAAAACAGGTTTTTTTACCTGTTGAAAAAGTTTATAAAGTAGTGAATGGTAAAAAAGTGATGCGTGAAAGGAACTTTTACCCGGGCTATATTATGATGGAACTGATTGATGGTAAATTAACAGACGATATTATTTTGCATGTAAGCAATATCAGCAATGTAATGCACTTTCTTACCGACGGGAAAGGCTCTAAGGGTAATATTATTTCTTTGCGTAAAGCTGAGGTAAATAAAATGCTGGGCAAAGTAGATGAAATGAGTGATGTAGGCGGCATTAGTATGAGCGAGCCCTTTATTATTGGTGAAACCATTAAAATTATTGATGGGCCCTTTAATGACTTTAATGGCGTGATAGAAGAAGTAAGTGATGAAAAGAAAAAATTAAAAGTACAAGTTAAAATATTTGGCCGTGCTACACCGGTAGAGTTAAGCTACATGCAGGTAGAAAAGATCATTTAACAAGAAAGATATTTTGAGTAAATCCCCATTTTTATTTTAGATGGGGATTTTTCATGTATTATATCCTGCTTTTTTAAATTGCAATATCAATCAGAATGATTCTTTAACTTTAATAAATGAGTATTCGTATTACAATCATCAATGGGCCTAATTTGAATTTATTAGGAAGCCGTGAAACCGATGTATATGGTAATGAGAGTTTTGAAAATTACCTGCTGACGTTGAAAGAAAAATTTAAGGATATTGCTTTTCAATACATACAATCAAATATAGAAGGGGGAATGATAGATGCCATTCAGGCTGCGGGTAACCAATCGGATGCAATTATCTTAAATCCTGCGGGCTATACGCATACCTCCGTTGCGATTGGCGATGCCATTGCTGCAATAAAAATACCGGTGGTAGAAGTGCATATTTCTAATATCTTTAATAGGGAGGAGTTTCGTAAAATATCTCATGTATCTGCAAAAGCAGTGGGCGTTATTAGCGGATTGGGTTTAAGTGGATATGAGTTGGCGGTTATTTATTTTTGTAAAAATTTTCAAAAAAAATAAGAAAACTTTATTTTCCTGATCCTTGAAATTATCATTCCATTTCGGTAGCCCATTTATCACGGTCGTCGGGGCTAAGTTTCCACGGTGCAAAATTGTTTTCAATATTGCTGAACATGCTGTTCCATTCCTGTGGTGCATTACTTTCTTCCATTATAAGGTTTCGCCTTAATGCTATAATAATATCAAGCGGGCTAATGCTTACCGGGCATTCCTGTACACAGGCGTTGCAGGTAGTGCAAGCCCGCAATTCTTCTGTGGTAATATAATGGTGCAAAAGGGTTTTACCATCATCTTTAAAGGCTCCTCCATTTGCCTTTATATTGCGGCCAACTTCTTCTGTACGATCCCTGGTATCCATCATAATTTTTCTTGGGCTTAATAATTTGCCGGTAATATTTGCCGGGCAGGCAGCCGTGCAACGGCCACATTCTGTACAACTATAGGAATCTAATAAATTTTTCCAACTTAGATCCATGATATCCTTTGCCCCAAATTTTACTGCAGCAGCTTCACCGGTAGGGGCTAGTTCGGGCTGCATCATATATTTTACTTCATTTTGTACAGATTCCATATTATCCATTTCGCCCATTGGTTTCAAACTGGCATAGTACGCATTGGGGAAGGCTAATAAAATATGGAGGTGCTTACTATAAGGCAGATAATTTAAAAAGGCAAGTATGCCAATAATATGCAGCCACCATGCGCCCCGCTCAATAATTATTAAACTACTGGCTGGCATATTTTGAAACAAAGGGACCAGCATACTGCTTATTACAAAATCCCCGGTGTTTTTATAATGTTCATGGCCTTGTAATTGCAAAGACCTGTCAGTAGCATTCATGGTTAAAAAAAGAGTCATCAATACAATCTCGGTTATAAGAATGTAATTGGCATCGCTGTGGGGCCACCCATCTAAATCTTTACTGATGAATCTTTTTAATTTTATTCCATTTCGCCTTATTAAAAAGGTAACACAGGAGATGATTACCAAAAAAGCCAGTATTTCAAAGGCATTGATCAATGCCGGATATAAACTTCCCAGAGGTGATAAAAAAAGACGATGCGTACCCAGTAAACCATCTAATATAATTTCCAGTACTTCTATATTTATAATAATAAAACCGGCATATACAAAAAAATGCAGGATGGCCACTAATGGGTTCCTAAACATTTTTTTTTGGCCAAATGCCAGTAAGAAAACATTTTTCCAGCGGAGCCCGGGTTGATCTGTACGGTCTTCCTTGATGCCCAAAAAAATATTCTTTCTTATCTGTATGATATTTTTTGCAAAAAGCCAACTGGCATAAGCCAGGATAAGTAGGAATATGATTTGTGGCAAAATAGGCATGTTACAATTAATTTAGAGCTAAGATAAAATATTTGCTGCTATGAGCGCTATTCTTATGAGTGAATAAATTCGGGGAATATGGTTTTCTCAATCTCAGGCCATTCAGTTTTTATAATACTAAAAAAAACAGAATCCCTCAAACTTCCGTCATCGTTTATAATGTGATGGCGAAAAATGCCTTCTTGTGTAGCGCCAATTTTTAATATTGCACCTCTTGATTTTAAATTGGTAGCAGCTGTTTTAAGTTCAATCCTGTTTAAACCAATGGTATTAAAACCATAATGCAACAGGAGATGTTTGCAGGCTTTGTTAATACCCGTTCTTTGTACAGCAGGATCATACCATGTCCATCCTATTTCAGCCCGCTTATGCTCTTTCACAATATTGCCTAAGCGGGTGCAGCCTACAAAAGCATTTAGTTGCTTGTCATAAATAGCGAAAGGGCAACTTTGATTGTTTTCTTTTTCTTTTAATGCGGTATTAAAATAAATTTCAAAAGCTTGTTGTGTTTTTATTTTTTGAATGGTAAACTCCCATATTTCAGGATGTGCAGCTACTTTCCATAATTCGTTGAAATGGCCTGGTAACAATGGTTCCAGTATCGTCCTTTGATTTTCTAATAATACGGGGATAATGTATGGCTCAGGCATTATTTTTAATAATTTTAGTAACTAGCTTATCAATGGGTAGGGTGAGTTCGTTTTCTTGTAAGAGGTCCCAGTCAATAAATCGAAAACTCTCGGGTATTATTTGTTGCTTTGAAATGAGAAGGGGGTCAAAATCAAATGCCTTGCTATGGAGCGGAACAGTAATAGGGGCAAGGGCTTTCACAAAATAATAAATACTGATGATTTGATGAGCCGGGTTGAATGCACTTTGCTGATAAAAATCTGTAGTGTAAATATGATCGCCTACCCGTACCCGAAGTTGCATCTCTTCCATAAATTCTCTTTCTAAACAAGCACGGGTACCTTCTCCAAATTCTAAACCACCTCCCGGGTATTTTGTGTAGAATTTACCCTGGATACATTCATCACTTAATAGCACTTGTTTCTCTTTATTTATTAATATGCCATATACCCGAATATTAAACATATTTATTTTTTATTACGAACAATAAAATTATAGATGGCATAGCCTAAAATAATAAAGGAAATAACCAGGGGTACCCAAAATGCAAAATGAGATTGTTGAAAGGGCAAAGGTACATTCATGCCATAGATGCTGGCTATTAATACCGGTATGCTGAGTAAAATGGTAAGGGTTGCCAGGCGTTTTAATACCTGGTTTTGATTGTTACTTATGATACTGGCATAGGCATCCAGGGTACTGCTAAGTATATTGGTGTAGGTATGGGCAGTCTCCAATGCCTGGCTGGTTTCAATCACCAGATCATCCAATAAATCTTTTTCGTCTTCATTCAGTAATAAGAAATTAGTACGGGCCAGTTTCATCATTAGTAGTTCATTGCTTCTTAATGCAGTTACAAAGTACACCAGGCTTTTTTGAATGCGCATTAATTGAAAAAGCTCTTCATTGCGGTTAGAATCATACAGCTTTTGCTCTAAAGCATTCCTGCGGTTGTTTATTTCTTTTAAATATTCCTGGAAATTGAATGTAATCTTTTCGAATATTTTAAGCACCATCATATTTTTATTATTGGGATGGCGATTTTGGAAACTGTTTAAAAATTTTTTGATCGCTTCATTTTCAAATGAGTTTACGGTAACAATTTGCCCGGTGGTAAGTATAATACAAATAGGGATGGTAACATAAAATGCATCACTCTCATTAAAAGAATTATTTTCGGTGGGTGTTTTTATCACAATGAGTTTTACATTGTCTTCTGCTTCATACCGGCTGCGTTCATCTATATCAAGAGAATCTTTTAAGAAATCAATTGGGATGTCCAGGGTATTACTAAGTTCTGAAAACTCTTCCTGTTTCAGGGGTGGCAATACATTTACCCATGTTCCTGATCCTGGCTTATCAGTGGCGACTGTTTTTTTATCTTCGATGTTAAAGTACTGTATCATTTATTTTTTGTGTGCAGTTGTAAGCTATCTATTAATCTTCTACTTCTATCTCGCCTTTATAAACAAAATTGGCAGGGCCACATAGCCATATATTTTCAAAAACATCATCGGCAACTTTATTAAATTCTACGCTTAGCACACCTCCAGGTGTTTTTACTTCTACCCGGTTAAATCCCCTGTTATTATGTGCATTTAAGAGGGCAGAAGCAGTTACACCTGTACCACAACTCATGGTTTCATCTTCTACCCCCCTTTCATATGTTCGTACAAAAATAGAATCATCATTACCGGGTTCCACAAAATTTACATTTATGCCTTGTTCGGCAAAAGGTTTACTGTTTCTTATTGCACGGCCTTCTTCCACAACATCTACTTTTTCTATATTATTCGTCAATTTTATATAATGAGGTGAGCCGGTATCTACCAGGGCATAGGTTGTATGTTCTTCTAAACCGTTTACATCTTTCATCTTTAAACGAATATTTCCATAATTATCAATTTCTGCTTCATGGTCGCCATCAGGAGCTGTAAAATAATAAGTGTATTTACTGATGCCCTGGTCTTTTGCAAACTGAACCAAACACCTGCCCCCGTTTCCACACATTGTACTGGGATTGCCATCCGCATTGAAGTAAATCATTTTGAAATCGTATCCCTCCATGTTTTCCAGCATAATTAAACCATCGGCGCCTATCCCAAAACGGCGGTTACACATTTTATTAATTTGCTTTTGGGTGAGGCCATCAAATATTTTTTCCCTGTTATCAAGAATAATAAAATCATTGCCTGTGCCTTGATATTTAAAAAACAGAACTTGCATAATTAACTATTTGAATAAGAAAATAGGTGTTGAGATTACATATATTTTAAACACGCTCCTCTATCGTACTGAGGGTTTTTTTAATCAGGTTTTCTATAGCGGCTGCACCGTCTTTACTAAATTCTTTGCTAATGCGGTTGGCAACTATTGCGCTTAACGATAAACATTGGTGGCCAAGAATTTTACCCATCCCATAAATAGCTGAAGTTTCCATTTCAAAATTGGCAATGCGGTGGTTACCAAAATTAAAACTCGTAAGCCGGTCAATGAGATGAGGGTGCGTGAGCCCCATCCGCAATACACGCCCCTGCGGGCCATAAAAACCAGGGCAGGTAACCGTAATTCCCTGGTGATATCCGGAAACAAATTGTTTAAGTAAATTTATAGAAGCGCCTGAAATATAAGGATGAGAAATACCCTGGTGAAGTTGGGTATGGGTATTAAATGCCTGCAGCACCTGTTTATCTTCTTCATTATTAGAATGTATGTAATAATTTAATACATTATCTAAGCCAATTGCGTGGGTACTGGCTACAAAATGATCTACCGGAATTTCTGCCTGTAAAGAACCAGCTGTGCCAACCCTGATGATATTAAGAGAGGTTAATTTTTCTTTAATCATCCTGGTTTCAAAATCTATATTCACCAATGCATCCAGTTCATTCATTACAATATCAATATTATCTGGCCCGATACCGGTGCTGGTAACTGAAATTCTTTTTTTACCTAAAAGACCGGTATGTGTTACAAATTCACGGTGTTGATTTTTAAATTCAATTTTGTCAAAATATTTACTTACTTCCTTTACCCTGTCCGGGTCGCCTACGGTTATAATGGTTTGAGCAATTTCTTCGGGCCTGCAATTGATGTGGTAGATGGCGCCACGGTCATTTATGATTAATTCAGATGGAGCTATTTGATTCATAACAAAGTTTAATTTTATCTTTTTTCGTTTGAAAATATGGATAAAAATACCCTATTTTTGCTACATCGTAAATCAACCTAAATAATAGGTTGATTTTTTTTCTAAACCAGGTCCTTTGGCCGAGTGGCTAGGCAAAGCTCTGCAAAAGCTTCTACAGCGGTTCGAATCCGCTAGGGACCTCTAAAAGGCCTGTAAGAACAACTTATAGGCCTTTAATTTAAACAGGATGAAATATAGTAAATGGATCGGTTTATTCATCTGTATCGCATTAATAGCAGTATGCTTTATCCCCTGGACGTATCATGCAGATGTACAAAAGAACTTCACAGGTTTTTTTTCACAAAATAATGCTTATGGAAAACCGGGTAAGTTTATTATCTTTTTAACCTTACTCAGTAGTTTGTTGATATTATTGCCCAAACTGTGGGCTAAAAGAGCACATATATTTGTAGCCGGTATTTTAGTAGCTTATTCTATTAAAACATATATTTTATATACCTCTTGTTACAATGCTTATTGCCCCGAAAAAAAAGCAGGTATTTTCTTAATGTTGGGATTGTCCATTCTTCTTTTTATTGTATCACTTGTGCCTGATATGAAGATAAAAAATAAGGAATAGCTTTCAACGATATTATCTTAAATAACTTCTCAACATCCAGGCCATTTTTTCATGCTGTTTCAGCAGGCCGGTAGCAAAGTCAGAGCTGCCAATATCTTTATACTTTTCATCAAATGCTTTAATGAGTTTCCTGAGTTGCTGTACAATGGTTTCATGGTCGCTTGCCAGGTTTTCAATTTGTTCTTCTTGTTTTGTGGGAACTTCAGGTTCTTCTAATGAAGCCAACCTGAGTATTTCTTTTAAACGGCCTTCTGCAAAATGACCAATCGTTCTGATACGTTCTGCAATTTCATCAATGATGTGGGCCAAATCGGTATATTGGACTTCGTATAATTTATGAAATTCCATAAAACTGGGGCCTTCTACACTCCAATGATAATTGCGGGTTTTGTTATATAATACATGTTCACTGGCAAGAATTTTATTGAGTTCTAAGGCAACTGTCTGCCTGTTTTTTTCGGTAATGCCGATATTAACTTTCATAATAATAATATTTTGTAATACTATTCATTCAAAGTTGATGCCATGTTCTTTACTTATTTTTTTATATTATAACTCCTGCGGTTTTAATATTGGGCTCCTGCATTTTTTTAAAGAATATAATATACATCAGGGCAAAAAAAAGCTGCTCGATTTGAGCAGCTTGTATTTAATTTAAAAAAGCATTATTCAGGCTTAGCGTCTGAATCGCTATTTTCATTATCTAGTTTGGCTTTAATATCAGCCAGTGCGCCAAGGTCACCTAAGGTAGTTTTTTCAACTTTGCTTTGAATGTTCTTCACAGCTTTTTTTGTTGATTCAGCTTCTGCCTTTTTCTCTTTTACCTGTGCATGATGTTCTTCTTCCTGCACTTGTTCCCAGCTACGGGTATGGCTTAGTATGATGCGTTTATCGCTGCGTTCAAATTCTATTACCATAAAGTTAGCTACCTCATCAAGCGTTAAAGTTTTACCATCTTCTTTCACGCAATGGCGGGCCGGAGTAAATCCTTCTAAACCATAAGGGAGCTGAACCATGGCGCCTTTATCGTCTTTCTTAATAACTGTTCCTTCATGTATTGAACCAATTCCAAAAGTGGCTTCCAGTGCATTCCAGGGATCTTCTTCTAATTGTTTATGGCCCAATTGTAATTTGCGGCTTTCTTTATCAATATTAAGAATGATAACTTCTATATCGCTACCCACTTTGGTATATTCACTTGGGTTATTAAAGCGCCTTAACCAACTCAGGTCACTGATATGGATCATACCACCAATACCGGTTGCAAGCTCTACAAACACACCATAAGGAGTAATGTTTTTAACTACGCCATTGTGTTTGCTTCCTTCGGGGAAACGTGTTTCAATAGTGCTCCATGGGTCTTCTGTCATTTGTTTGATAGAAAGGCTCATTTTGCGGGTTTCTTTATCTAAGGTTACCACCTTGGCTTCATATTCATCCCCCAGGTTAAAGAATTCTTTTGCATTAATTGGTGTATTAGCCCATGTAATTTCGCTTACGTGAACAAGGCCTTCTACACCAGGCATCATTTCGAGGAAAGCACCATAATCTTCAATATTCACTACTTTACCTTTTACAATTTCTCCTTCTTTAATGTTTTCTGCTAAGGTATCCCATGGGTGAGGGGTTAATTGTTTTAAGCCCAGGCTGATGCGTTTTTTGTCATCATCAAAGTCTAATACTACCACATTTAATTTCTGATCTAATTTCAACACTTCTGAAGGATGTGTGATACGACCCCATGAAATATCTGTGATATACAGTAAGCCATCTAAACCGCCAAGGTCAAGGAATGCACCAAAGTCAGTGATGTTTTTGATAGTACCTTCCAGTACTTGTCCTTTTTCCAGTTTACCGATAATTTCAGCTCTTTGTGCTTCAATATCGCTTTCAATAAGTGCTTTATGTGATACCACTGCATTTTTAATGGCTTCATTAATTTTCACCACTTTAAATTCCATGGTTTTACCTACAAACTGGTCGTAATCAGTAACTGGTTTTACGTCAATTTGGGATCCCGGTAAGAAGGTTTCCATTCCAAATACATCTACTATAAGTCCACCTTTTGTTTTGCTGGTAACAATACCGGTAACAATTTCACCGGTTTTGTTTACTTCCATTATTTTTTCCCAGGCCCTTGTAATACGTGCAGATTTTCTGCTCAGGTTCAGGTTACCATCCCTGTCTTCTTTTTCTACAACCATTACTTCTACCACATCGCCTACTTTTACGCCTCCGGGTATGTCCCTGAATTCGTTTAAAGAAATAAGGCCATCGCTTTTGAAGCCAATGTTTACTACCGCATCAGTTTTGGTCAATGATTCTACAGTAGCCTCGATCATTTCACCATCATTAATTTGTTTGAAAGTACCTTCATATACTTTGTCGTACTTTTCTTTTTCTTCCTGGCTGTAAGCAGAAATGTTTCTTTTATCCCTGCTCCAGTCAAAATCATCATGTGCTGTTGCTACGGGTTCTGATTTTGTTTCTGTTTCAGTTTGAACAGGCTCATTTGTTGTCGCAGTTTGCTCATCGACCTCAGTGGCTTTTGGCTCCTGTTCGTCTGCGTTTAATTGTTTATTAATATTAAAAGACATAAAATAACCCCGGGTTTTTAAACGGGGAGGCAAAAGTACCATTTTTTGCGATAAAAAAGGTATAAAAGTTAGATAAAAATCATACAGAACGGTAATGATGTTGCATAAAAAAGCCGCCCGGTAGATACCAGGCGGCTTATCAGTTATTTGAGAATTAGGATTATTTCACTAATACTCTTCCGGTTTGGATGCGAACACCTAAACCATCATGAAGTTCTACAGTATAGATTCCTTTTGGTTGGTTAGATAAATCTACGTTCATGCTAGAATATCCAATGCCCACTGGGAATCTCTTATAATAGATCCTGGAACCTTTGCTATCGAAAATAGTAAGTCCTCTTACTAAATTGGTCTTACTGTAATATCTTACCTGGAACTGACCTGAAGTAGGACTAGGATAGATAAACAAGATAGTTGTTACAGAATCATTTTTAATCTTCACATCATCAGACATGGTAGAGCAACCTTCTGCTGAAGTTACTTCTACACTATAGGTACCAAAATCATCTACACCCAGGCCAGGAATGGTGTTGGTAGTAGCTGAAGTTATTTCCTCACCATTTTTGTACCATGTGTAAGTTGTTCCGGATGTAGGAGCTGGATTTACCGCTACAGTAAGTGTAGTAGTAAGGCCAGGGAACAGCGATGTGTAAGGAGCAGCTGTTAAGTTTACAGCCGGAGGTAAATTCACTGTTAAAGTACCGGCAGAGCTAAAGATAGACCCACCACATACAGGAACATAAATTGAATCTCTGTACATGTAACCAGCCATACCTGCGTTGGCAGAAGATATATTTAAAGTAGCCGTTGTAGCGCCGCTATAAGCACCGCCATTAGCAACATTGGTATAAGAAGCGCCACCATTGGTGCTTACTTGCCATTGATGCATAAGTGGAGAACCGGCTGCAGGTAAAGATGCTGTAAATGAAACTTCACCATCGGCACAAGTACTGATACTGGAAACGGTAGAAGTTCCAGAAACAGGTTGATTTACAGTTACTGTAACTGAACCCTGTGCTGAAGTACATGGACTTAAGGTAGAATAAACTACATTATAAGTAGATGTAGTGGTAGGCTTCACATATATAGAATTTACAGGTGTGCCTGTATAAGCTGCAGTAGCTGCGGCATCTGTAAACATAGTACCAGTTGCAGTACTAGTCCATACACCGGCAGCAGGACCGCCAGTAGTTGTGTACACTACATCGTCAATTCCAATATAATCAGAATTGCTACCTGAAGGGCCACCATTGGTTACATAATATCTAAATCCAATTTTACCAGTAGTAGGAGCTGGTAAACCGGAAATAGTTGCAGTATATTGGGTCCAGGTATCAGGGTAACCACTAGGCCCTGATACTAGAGTTGGGTTAACCGTTAATAATACGGTTGTGAAATCACCAACTGAAGTAGCTGTCGTACCAACATTTACACTTGCACCACTTGTACTTAAGCGTACTTCCAAACGGTCAGCATAAGTGGCACCATCTGTAGTACGGGTCCAGAAGCTAAATACATCACCATTCTTAATATTAATAGTAGGTGACAATAACCAGTTACTGATTGTGCCTGCACCTGTTGTAGATTGATAGTTAATACCAATATAAGATGTAGGGGCACCGCTATGAGAAGCAAATACGCCATCATTACCCTGGAAGTAAACAGCAGCGCCTAATGGGCTACTATTATTTTTTTCTGACCAACCGGTTGGAAGCGGCGTTGCCACATCGAAACCTTCATGAATCAGATCAGCATTACCCAGGGTATTGGTAAGTGTTAATTGCTGAATAGAACCATTACAAATAGTTGCAGATGCAGGAGAAATTACAGGAGCTAATTTATTAACCGTTAAAGTAGCTGGAGGTGTAGTAAAGTCAACACCGGCACAAGCGCCACTTATTAAAGCCCTGTATTGATATCCATTGTAGCTATCTAATACATTTGTTAAAGCTAATACATTCGTATTTGCACCTGTATAAATACCGCCATTAGAAACTGGTAACCATACTGAAGATGCATTCACCCTATATTGCCATTGGTAAACAGGGATACTACCAGCAGCAGTTGCCGTAAAGCTGGCATTGCCGCCACAAGTGGTAGATGTACTTGCCGGAGCTCCTGTAATTGTGATTGGTACACAAGGAATAAGGTTTACTGTATAATCTTCAGTTTCACCAAAAGAATATCCTGCACAAGGAGTAGTTGATGTAAGGCCAGATAAGAACCTTACTCTTACTCTCATACGGGTATAACCTGCAGTAGTACCTGCTGGTACTGTAATGTTTCCATTATGTACACCTGCAGAAGCCACATTGCCAAGATCAGTAAATTCATTTGCGTCAAAGCTTCCGCTTCTGTCGTAATCTATCCAAACACCTACTTGTTCTGTCCAGGCAGAACCGGTAGTAACAACAATTGGGTTACCACCACCAATGATTAACTGAGCAGTATCAGCAGTTAAATAAGAACCATATCCACCCGGCGAGCAATCTGTAGAATTATCTAATCCGCCGATATTTACATTATAAATAACATCTTCATCACTACAATCTGAAGCGCCTGGTGTACAATAACAGCTTGAAGAAGGAGTAGTACCTACCATAACTGGTGTAGAAGTACCAGAGTTACCACTACAAGTAACGACCACTTGATAGTAAGTAGGAGTCGTTAAGTTTGCTACGTTATATGTGGAAGAAGTAGCCCCGGTAATGTCTGTCCATGGACCGGTTGCACTGCTTGAAGATTGCCATTGGTATGTAACACCAGATCCTGCAGTGGCATTTTGAGTAGATAAAGTGAATGGTATATTAGGACAAACAGATGCTGCGGTAGAAAGTGTGTTGCCCGGTGTAGGTGTGCCAGAGCAAGCACCTGTAGTATAAGATAAAATAAAAGGGAAATCTTGAGGACCACCACCATCAACGATAGCAGTAATTGCGTTACCTGCTATATCTCTTTGTTTTGCATCCCATCCAGGTTGTGTTGCTACACCAGTAATGGTACAAGGAGGGCTAAAGTTTGAAGCGTTAGGAGTAACTGTGCCGACCTGCCACTCAATCCAATATTGGCCTGCGGGAAGAGAAATAGAAACATTTGCGTTTATTCTCCAAATTTTACGTGTAGTACCAGGGGTACCATTGAATATCCTGTACATCATGGCTTCGGTACTGGAGGCATAACGATTGGTGGTTAAATCACCAAATACAGGTGTTGGGTTACCAACTGATGGATCTGAATTGTAAATCCTTACAAATACCCGGTCAAAGGTTGTAGTATTACCTGTGCTGTAAGCAAAAAATGATGCCTGGGTTAAATTCCATGCACCGATAACAGTAAAATTGTCGATTAAAGTAAGACCCGCATCAATATTAGCGCCATAACCGGCACTGGTGTTTGGGTTTTGCACTTCACTCCAGGTATAGCCGGCTGGGGCGGCACTTCCATCAGAGGAGGTTGCGCCCGTACTTAACGGGCCATTTACATACGTTTGGGCTGTAGCCAAACCTGTAAATAAGGAAAGGAATATCACCGCCAGTGTGGCGCTTTTGATAACTCTCCTTAAGTAGTTGAAAGTAATTTTAGATTGCATAATATTAGTTTGTTTTAAAATAGAGTTCACTTTTACAGATTGAAAAAAGTGAATGCATTTAGTTTTTTGTGTAGCTAAGATTGAAAAGTATCCAATAGGTCAATTAATAAAATAAATTTATTAGTTGTCTTTTTTGGCATCTACTTTCCTATCAGCAGCTGCAGCTTTTTGATTGATAACGGGAGTCTTTTGCCCTTGGTCATAAGCTTTCGCAATGGCAATTTTTTGAGCTAAACGCTCAGCCTTTTGCTGGCTGGTTGCAGTGGTTTGCTTTTTGCTCTGTGCCTTAGAAGCAGGCTTTTGTGCAGTAGCAATAAAACCAAAACCTAAAGCAATGAAAGCAGTAAGTAAGATTTTTTTCATTTTTTTTAATTTTGTTAATACAATAAGTAATCAAATGTACATAAAATTATAATTTCACAGTAATAATTTTATAGTCATAACCATATCCTTATAATCTAAAATTTCTACCATTCCATGATTGATAA
Source organism: Niastella sp. (assembly GCA_016710595.1). Lineage (GTDB taxonomy): Bacteria > Bacteroidota > Bacteroidia > Chitinophagales > Chitinophagaceae > Ferruginibacter. Next base: position 49,870 of record JADJVM010000006.1, on the reverse strand, counting down.
ATATTCCGTATTGAATTCTGTTTTTATAAATTCCAGGTAATAAAAGTGAACTTTTTGTTGATTTTATTCATAAAAACGAATTAAAATTAAAAACCCCGGTTATTCCTGTTATTTTATAAAAAGGGCTTTTAATTCACTGGCATCGTCAGGTTTCATTTTGCCACCCAGTATCAACCTGAGCTGACGGCGCCTTAAAGCCCCGTCAAATAAAGATTTCTCTTCTTCCGTTTCCGGAAATAAGCTGTTAACTTTTCGGGGTTTACCATTGGGATCTAATGCCACAAAAGTATAATAAGCCTCATTGCTTTTGTACTTGTATTGTTGAATTGCATCTTCCCCCCATACATTCAAATGAACTTCCATACTACTGTTAAAAGAGCGGGTAACTTTTGCTTCTATATGTACTACATTGCCAAGTTTTATTGGTGTTTCAAAACTAATATTATCTACCGAAGCCGTTACTACAGGGGAACCACAATGTTTCATTGCAGCCAGGGCTGCGGCAATATCCATCCAGTACATTAACCGGCCACCCATCAGGTTGCCGAAGGTATTGGTATCATTGGGTAAAACAAGCTCTGTCATAATAACGAGTGAAGAAGAGGCAGCCTTGTCCATAATTATATTTTTATGCAAATATAGTTATGCATTTTTGGGAAGTAAATTTTGATTGGCACTTGCGAAAATTATTTTTATTTGGCAGTTCATTGGTCTTTTCTGAATTTCGGTTATAATTCCAATTTATATGATATCTTTTGATAATACAGAACTAGCCTACGCTTATAAATCCAATCAAGAATTAAAAAGGGCTCATTTCCTTTTTTCAATGATGGGTAATCCTTTTATTTTAAAGATGGCTATAAAGCTCACTCCTGTAGCCATAAACTGGCACTTACCTTTTACTAAAACCGCATTGCGTTCTACCATCTTTAAACAATTTATTGGAGGAGAAACCCTGGAAGAAACGGCTCCCGTAGCAGAAAAATTGGGCCGGTTTCATGTGCAAACTATTTTAGATTATGGAGTAGAAGGAGGCAATAATGGCGAATCGGGATACGATCATGCAACCGATGAATTTATAAAAGTGATCAATTATGCGGCTACTCAGCAAAATATCCCTTTCATGAGTATTAAAATAACGGGTATTGTGCGTACCGGTTTGTTGCAAAAATTAAATACCCTGATGCAGCAACAAAAAGATTCTTTAATGAAGAATTATGAAGGGGCAAAAGAAAAATTACCGAATGATGAAAAAGAAGAATGGCAAAGGGTACTAAATCGTTTTATTCGTATTTGTGAAGCAGCAAAAAATAAAAATATCGGCGTTTTAGTAGATGCTGAAGAAACCTGGATTCAAGACCCCGTAGATGCCATGACCATGATGATGATGGATATTTATAATAAGGAAAAGGCGTTGGTTTTTAATACTCTTCAACTTTACCGGCATGACAGGTACGAATTTTTAAAAAAGAGTTACGAAGCTGCTGAACAAAGGAATTTTATATTGGCTGTAAAATTAGTTCGTGGCGCTTATATGGAAAAAGAAAGGGAACGGGCTTTAGCATTGGGGTATCCATCGCCCATACAACCGGATAAGCAATCATGCGATGCAGATTATGATGCAGCCGTTGATTTTTGTATTTCGCATGTAAATAAAATTTGTATGATATTGGCTTCTCATAATGAATTGAGCAATCTTCGTTGCGTAGCATTTTTAAAACAAAACAATATACCCTTCAACCATAAGCATGTTCATTTTTCGCAATTGTATGGTATGAGTGATAATATAACTTTTAACCTGGCACATGCTGGGTTGAATGTGAGTAAATACCTGCCTTTTGGGCCTATTAAAGATGTAGTGCCTTATTTAATGCGCAGGGCGCAGGAAAACAGTTCTGTATCCGGGCAAACAGGCAGAGAATTGAGTACCATTGAAAAAGAATTAAAAAGGCGGACACAAAAAAATTAGAGTTTAATAATTGCATTTGCAGTAATGGCATAAATCTCATCATCAATTTTGGGTGTAATGGTAAAATGCCCGGTAAATTTTCCAAAAGCAGGCAGCATACCAAACCGCTTATTAAAACAATAGCAAGGTACTTGTAAATGTTGCCGTCCCTTACCTTTTAAATGTACGGCCGGATGCACATGGCCACTAAAACAAAAGGGTAATTCATTTTCATGATCCTGTGCATCATGCACAAAGCAAAAGGAAGATATCACCCATTCCTTTTCATGTACAATAATATTTGCTGATTCGTAAAATTCATTTGATAAAATATCATGGTTTCCTTTTACCAGGTGAAAATCAATACCCCGCATATCTTTTCTCCAGCGTAAAAATAATTGATGTTCTTTATTCTCCCGGCTGTGAAAGAGGTCGCCTATTACAATTATTTGTTTTGGTTTTTGATATTGAATGATGGCCATAAATCTTTGCATATCGTCTTTAAAAACCGGTTGTGGGACTGCAATCCCGTTTTTACGAAAATGCCCCGATTTGCCTAAATGTAAATCTGTGAGGATGATCGCTTTTTCTTCTTCCCAATAAATATAGTTTTCAGTAAAAAGAAGGAAATGATTCCCATTTATTTTGTGTAGGGTATAAGCGCTCATAAAACAAAATTAAGAAGGTAGATTTTGTAATTTGTTAGATCACTTAAGTTTTAATATTTTGCACGTTAAAATAAATCAAAACTACTATGCAAGACAATGCAACATCTCAATTAGATACCGGAGAGTTTGATGCCCCACAAAGGCCACAAATGCTCAATATACTTACCATACTCACCATTGTTGGCTCTAGTATATTCCTTTTATTATCCCTGATTTCGCCCTGGACCACCAGGTTTTCAAAAAATATGATCACCAAACAACTTGAGTCTGGTGGAAATAATTTAACAGAAGCTAAAATGGCAAAAATGCGTGAGGGCCTCACAAAACTGGATTTATTACAGCAAAACATAGTACCACTTATGATTGTTTCGGTTATCGGCCTTGGTCTTTGTCTGTTTGGGGCTATTATGATGCGTAAATTAAAAAAAGATGGATTTTGGATTTACCTGGCAGGACAAATTATTCCGCTTGCAGGCAGCTTCTTTATTATGGGCAGTGCACAGTTTACTGATATAGGAACAGTAGTAGGTTTAGCTATTTCATTATTATTTGTTGTGCTTTATACCACACAAAGAAAATACCTGGTTTATTAAAGAAACAATAAGCATTCGCAATTCGGCTTTATAACAAATTTTTATTGGTAATTAATTCTCATTACCGGTCTTATTCAAATAGATTTGCAACGTAAAAAAACTAAGTATGAAAAAAATAATGGGATTTGCAGTGGCCATTTTATTAACCACCTTCGCAACAGCACAAAATAAAACAGCAAACAGCCTGGAATATAAAACGGCTGCCGGTATTAAAGTTTGGGATGGAGTAGGCTTAAGTTTAAAAACTTTTATCCAGGATAAAGCGGCACTGGAATTTGTAGGTTTTTTTAACAGTGCAGGTGCCCGTGTTACTGGCTTGTACGAATTTCATGGGGACTTAAATACGGAAGGGAATTTAAAATGGTACATTGGCCCGGGTGCACACGTAGGATTCTACAAAGGCAATAATACCCTGGTGGGAATTGATGGCGTAGTGGGGCTGGATTATAAATTTAATGAACTGCCATTGAATATTTCATTAGACTGGCAGCCTTCCTTTGAATTTTCTAAAGGCTACGGTTTTGCCGGTGGCTGGGGAGGCTTAGGAATCCGTTATACTTTCTAAAAAAATAAATGTATATCGATAGAAGAGGAGCTACGGTTCCTCTTTTTTTATGATTTTATGGAATTCGCTGTGGATCCGGGAGCAAAACATTCTTTTATTTTACCGGTAAGATCTGTGTTCAGCATATCACATGCCGTAAGGATCATATTTTTAAATGCTATGGCTGTAGAAATTCCATGGCCAATGATTACCGGTTTAGCCACTCCCAATACAGGCACACCTCCATAGGTTTCAAAATTAAAACGGTTAAAATGCACATCGTTTATATTTCTTCTTATCACCATATCGTACACACTTTCTGCCAGTTTTAAAACTACGTTGCCGGTAAAGCCATCACACACCATTACATCGGCTTTGTTTATTAAAATATCCCGGCCTTCAATATTTCCCACAAAATTAAGTTGGCTATTATTTTTTAATAATGGAAAAGTGGCCTGTATGAGTAAATTTCCTTTTCCTTCTTCTGCCCCTAAATTTACGAGGCCTACCCGGGGGCTGTTTATTTTTAAAATATGTTCAGCAAATAAAGACCCCAGTAATGCAAATTGGTTCAATAGTTCCGGTTTGCAGTCTGCATTTAAGCCTACATCTACCAAAAGGCCCAGGTTGCCGTCTTCTCTTGGCATATATGCTCCAATGGTGGGCCGTATCACTCCTTCAATCGTTTTAATGCTAAAAAGCGACCCTACCATCATTGCGCCGGTATTGCCCGCACTGATAAAGGCATCACATTTTCCGGATGCCAGTAAATGAAACCCTATTGAAATAGAAGATTGCGGTTTTTCTTTTAATGCTTTTGTGGGATGTTCATGCATTTCAATTACCTGCGTAGCGGGTATGATCGTATATGCAGATTCAGGTAAAGGATTATGGTCCATTTCTGCCTTTATTTTACCTTCTTCTCCTATTAAAAGCAGGTGTACTTCCGGTGTATGGGTTTGTAAAAATGCAGAAACACCTTTCACTGCTTCTAAGGGTGCAAAATCTCCACCCATCATGTCAATACCTATTGTCTTCATCCTAGATAATTACAATTAAAAATTCCAAAATCCGGATTGAAGTTACTCAATCCAAATTTTGGAATCAACTTTTTTGCAAAAAACAAATTCAATTATGCCTTAAGGGGCGCTTTTTCAGCAACCAATTTGCCTTTGTAATATAATTTGCCTTCGCTTACATGAGCACGGTGGCGCACATGCATTTCACCTGTGGTAGCATCTTTGCTTAAGGTGTTGGCTACTGCTTTATAATGCGTTCTTCTTTTTGCACTACGTTGTTGACTATGGCGCCTTTTTGGATTTGGCATGACTCTTTATTTTTATTATTTTTTAATTTTCTTTAAACTTGTCCAGGCCTTTCCAAAGGCTATTGGCATTGTTCTCCGAAGTTCTTTCTTCCATTTCTCTTAGTTTTTGCAGTACTTCCTGGTTGCAGGTATCATTTCCCTGTTCATCCGGGGCACACATGCGTTGCATGGGTACACTCAGTAATACAAATTCATACACAAGATCGCTGATGTGCAGGTGACTTTCCGTTCGGGATATATAAAGGATATCCGGGTCTTCTTCCTGTTCATTCATTTCCTCAGGATTATCAACCATTTTTACAACCATATTAAACTCATCCCAGAGATCTAAATGCAATGGGTTGCCACAACGGTCGCAATTTACTTCTGTACTTCCACCAACCTCAAACTTTAAAAGCATGAAACCCGATTTTTTATCGAGTAACAATTTTATATGTGCCTTGGTATGGCTGAGGTCTGTATTACCTTTTTCTGCAAAGAACTTATCATCGAGATCAAAATTGAACTCATGAACACCGGGCTTCAATCCCACAAACGCAATGTCAAATTCCCTTCTATTGGCCATCGTGTTCCTTTTTAAAGGACGGCAAAGGTAATATATTTTTTGAAAAAAAGGAGTGCAATTATGTTTTATTAATTCAAATTTAAGATTTATTGTTTTTTCTTAGTTTTAAATAATGAAACCAATAAGAAAGAAAAGGATAATCCTTTGGCTATTAGGTATTGTATGCCTTAGTATCCATATACTGGGTTATTTTCCATTGGTTGTAGAAAAGGGGTATTCAACTGGTTTTTATCCTGTTTTTTCAAAGCAATTACGTTTTTTAACTGGCTGGCTGCCATGGAGCCTGGGAGATTTACTTTATGGTTTGTTGGTAATTTGGCTGGTATGGAAGATTTTACAATTTATAAAATGGGTTTATAAGGTAAAATTTAAAGAACTTTCGATCTCTTTTTATAAAGAAAAAGCGGGTAAAGGTTTAATGTATTTGGCCTGTATTTATATAGTTTTTAATGTTTTTTGGGGTATTAATTACGATAGAAAAGGGATACGATGGCAATTGGGGTTGCCATCGCAAAAATATACCGAAGCAGAATTAATAGAGATGAATGGCCTGCTACTGAATAAATTGAATGAAGGCAAAGCATACCTGTTACGGCAGCAACTTAAACTGCCCGATGTAAAAGGTCTGGTGCCGGATGTAAAAAAGGCATACAGGCAAGCCAGCTTTAAATATTCATTTTTGAAATATGAGAATGAATCATTGAAACCGGGTTTGTGGAGTGCCTGGCAAAGTTATACGGGTATTACCGGTTATTATAATCCATTTACCGGGGAGGCACAGGTAAACAAAAATATCCCTGCTTTTTTATTACCCTATACCAGTTGCCATGAAGTGGCACACCAACTGGGTTATGCCAAAGAAGATGAAGCCAATTTTGTAGGTTACCTGGCTGCCATGTCATCCACAGATACTTTATTTCATTATTCCGTTTATTTTGATCTTTTTTTATATGCCAATAGAAATTTGTACATGCTGGATTCAATAGCTGCAAAAACTTTTTCTGAAAAACTAAGCAATGAGGTAAGGGCAGACATTATGGCAATGCGTAAATATCAACGGCAACACCGGAGTTTTTTACAGCCTGTTATTATTTGGATATATACTCAATTTTTATTGGGGAACCGACAGCCACAGGGCATTTTAAGTTATGATGAAGTGGTTGGTTTTATTATTGCATATCATAAAAAATTCAAAGTTATTTAAATGCATTGGCCAATTTATCCCGGAAAGTTTTATCCCTTAAAATGGATAATTCAAAAGAATTCATATAATGACGAAGCATTTCATTTTCCTGTGCTGTAAGGTCGTTAAAGAAATAACTTAATTCTATGCGTTCGCCATTTTTTAATGTGGCATATAATGTTTTGGTTAATACAAACAAAGTGCTTCCACCCTTCATGCCGGCGTGTTTCAGCCATTTTTGGTTTGCCGGGTTTTCCATCACAGATTCTAAGAGCTCGGCAATTACTGCATAGGCTTCTTCACTGAAATATTTACGGTTGTTTAAAACATTCGCTATATGTACATATTCTTTGGTAGTAGAGGCCGGCAGCCTGTTTGACCATTCTTTTTGCATGGCAAGACTTAAGTCCTGCGGCCTGAAACTGGCTTTGAGTAAGGTGTCATATTTTAATGCATTGTGCATATCATAAATGTATCTGCAATATTGTTCTTCCGATAATTTTTCAATTCCTTTTATTATTTTTTCTTCCTTTATTTTTTTTGGGTTTTGATACATAAATAATGAAGCTACCAGCGGAAAGATAGCTGTATGCTTATCAAGCCCCAGCAACTGAATGTTATTTTTTACATTATCCATACCCAGCAAGTCTTGTAAGTATTCGGTATTGGCATTACTGCTAAAAATGATCATACCCCGGGCAACATCAAGCAATGGGACGCTATCATTTTGAAGGTTCCCTGATTTTTTTTCGTATTCAATCCATTGTGGATGGGCACCCCCATCAGTGTTTGGGATATAATATTTATCTAGCTCATGTACGGCAACCTTGTCATCAACACTTAAAATATGGCTCCCGGCCTGCTTCGCAAATTCAATGGCGATCATAATTTTAACCGTACTCGCAAGGGGCATCAGTTTATTTTCATTAAGCCTTGCTTTTACGGTATCATTTACTACCAGGTAAAGCGAAGAGCGTTTTTTATTGGCCTGTAAAAATTGAAAAAGGGAATCACTCGCTGATTGCGCAAATAAGGTAACACAAGAAAATACTAATAGCAAGCAACAAAAGATTCGTTTCATATCACACTCATTTATTTTAAAATACATTTTTCCACATCATGCTTTCCACAGGTTGATTGGGCTGGCCACTGTATTTAGCATCTTTTTTCTGATTGTATTTTACTTCAATCTCGCCCTCTACCGGAAAATAGATAAGTTGCCCAATAGGCATTCCCTTATACACACGTACAGGTTGCTTTACCGAAATTTCAAGGGTCCAGTTGCCACAAAAGCCCACATCACCTTTGCCTGCGGTGGCATGTATATCAATCCCCAGGCGGCCTGTAGATGATTTTCCTTCTAAAAATGGAACATGCTCATGCGTTTCTGTGTACTCCATTGTTACGCCGAGGTAAAAAATACTGGGTTGTAATAAAATTCCTTCATCTGGAATTTCAAAATGACGAATGGTATTGTGTTTTTTGGCATCCAGTTCTGCATCAACATAAGTAGCCAGGCTGGCGCCTAAATGAACATCATAACTATTGCTGCCCAGGCATTCCCTGTTGTATGGTAAAATTTTTATGGTGCCTTTTTCAATTTCCTGTAAAATTCTTTTGTCACTTAGTATCATGTATCAACTGTTTGTTTGTTAATTTGTAAAATTAAAAGTTTCATTTTTCATTTCTGTTTTTATTCGCAATAATGCCACTGGTTTATCAACAAAATATCAACGAAAGTACCGATCTCGGGGTATGGCATATCACCGAAGAGGAGCCTTTTTTTCTGCATAAAGTATCTTTACTAATTCCTGTGAACCATGCCCACAAAAGGTTACAGCATTTGGCAGGCAGGTATTTGCTTAAGGTATTATTCCCCATGTTCCCAATAGAACATATTATAATTGCAGATAGCAGAAAGCCTTATTTGGCAGATGAATTATATCATTTTTCTGTATCTCATTGCGGTAATTATGCTGCTGCCATTATAAGTCGGTCGCAAAAAGTGGGTATTGATATTGAAATGCCCCAACCTAAAATTGAAAGATTAAGCTTAAAATTTTTAAATCCGCTGGAAGCAGCGCTTATTCAGCACCTGCCAGCCGATCCCCTGCAGAACCTTACGGCTGCATGGAGTATTAAAGAGGCATTGTTCAAGTGGTATGGGCATGGCTCATTAGATTTTAAAAAGCACATGCACATTTTAAAAGTATCTTACAGCCAGGACTTTTTTACTGCCGAATGTGTCATTTTAAAAGGCGATAAAATTGAACTAACCGTTACCGGAACTATCATTGATGATAATTTATTAACCTGGGTAATACAATGATGTGATGGGAAAGAAGAAATATTATTACTCTTCCAGAAAATTGTTTGCATCATTTTCTAATTGCATATTAATTGTATCCAGGCCTGCAATTCCTTCCACAGAACCTGAAATATGCAAAGAGTTTTGAATGATCAATTCTATTTGTTTTTCTTTTTTCTTCCAGTTTTTCTCATAGTCTTCCCTTTCTTTTTGCAGCATATTGCGGAGTTGCTTAAACCCATCCCGCATAGCGTTCCAGTTAAGGGTAAATTCTGCACTGGTAAGGTAATTGTATAAGGCTACCATTTTATCACCTTTATTTTCCTGGTACTTTTTTGTATCACTTATTTTAATGATCGCATTTCTTAATACAATGCTTAAGCTTTTTACTTCTGCAAAACTGCACACATAAATTCCGTTTTTTTCACCAAACTGTGTCATGTCTTTTGGCATAGCACGTGTTACCAATACAGCAATATCAGCACGTTGGCTTAGCATATCTACTTTTAATTTTTCAAGCCAGTCACTGCTAAAATGTTCTGTACGCTTGCTTTCATAAATAATGCTGCCACATACTTGCCCCTGGTTATTTCTTACGGTTTGTATGCAGTCGGCACCTTTTACACCTTTGCCAACCTCTGAAATCAAATCAAAAGGGAAGCTGCTTTTAAGTAAATCTTCCAATGCCTGTTCCTGTACTTCGCCCTGCAGTTGCATGGAGCCTTGCTCATGTTTACGCTTCATTTCATCTGCCAGTTTTTTTTGATCTTCCAGTTGCTTTTCAAGTTCTCTTATTTTAAGCGAATGCTCAGTATCCTTTAAAGCATTTTTTTCAATTTCCTGTTTTCGGATTTGCTCTGTAAGCCGTGTTCTTTCTTCCTGTAATTTTTTTTGTAATTCTATTTCCAGTTCAGCTTCTTTTAATTGTAAGGCTTGTGCCTGCTTATAAAATTCCACTTCTTTATCCCGTGCCTGTTTTAACCTAATTTCATTATCTGCATTTTGAGTTTGTAATAATTTTAGTTGTGCCTCATAATCGCCGGCAATATTCTTACGAAGGGAAGCTTCCATGTTTTCAAGCAGGAGTTTTTTTTCATTTTCCAGTTTCTCATTGTACTCTTCATCTTTTTTCTTACGCCAATCATTCATTTTATTCCGTAGTTCTTTTTCTACTTCGTCTCTTATAGCATCACTGGGTTCAAAAAGATGGCCACAACCGGGACATTTTATTTGCTGGGGCATTTCAATATTTTTTTTACAAGATAATAAATTGAATTGGTAATTGAGGTGAAGTTTAGCAAGCGAAAATGCAAATTTATAAGATGATCCGCCAAACTTATTTTATCAATTATATTTGTGCCTAATTCCACTCATGTATGCCAGTTTCACAATTTCCTATTGCGGCCGGTGATAGCTTCCCCGAAGTTTCCATAGTGATCCTGAACTGGAATGGGAAATTATTTCTTCAGCAATTTTTACCATCTGTGATAAACAGTACCTATCCCCGAAAACGTATTATAGTTGCTGATAATGGGTCAACAGATGATTCAGTAGCATTTTTAAAACTTAATTTTCCTGCTATTGAAATTCTTGAAAGCCCGGTAAATGAGGGCTACGCAAAAGGGTATAATACGGCCCTGCAGAAAATACAGAGTGATTATTTTGTGTTGTTGAATAGTGATATAGAAGTGAGCCCCGGCTGGATAGAGCCCATTATTAGCCTCATGCAAACGAATACAGAAATTGCTGCATGCCAGCCAAAAATATTGTCTTATTCGGCAAAAGATACTTTTGAATATGCCGGTGCCAGCGGCGGATGGATTGATAGCCTGGGTTATCCTTTTGCCCGGGGAAGGGTATTTGATACCTGTGAAAAAGATAATGGGCAGTATAATGATGCCCGGCCATGTTTTTGGGCAAGTGGCGCAGCATTATTTATACGGCCTGTATGTTTCTTTGAAGTGGCTGGTTTTGATGACTACTTTTTTGCACACCAGGAAGAAATTGACTTATGCTGGAGATTGCAACGGGCAGGGTATTCAGTGTATGTGCAACCTGCATCTGTTGTGTATCATGTGGGTGGAGGCACGTTACCAAAAGAAAATAAATTTAAAACGTATCTTAATTTTAGAAATAACCTGGTAATGCTTTGTAAAAATTACCCTGCTTCACAAAAAGTATGGAAAATTTTCATACGTCTCGTTCTGGATGCTGTTGCTGCAATCAAGTTTTTGGCCGATGGCCATGGCAGTGGTTTTTTTGCCATTTTAAAAGCGCACAGAAATTTTTTTTATTGGTTGGTTTTTAAAAAGAAAGCGAAAAATAAGCCGGGAAAGATGCAACCGGATAAAGAAGTAAAGTACAGTGGGCTGATTATATGGGAGTATTATATTAAGAAGCAGAAAACCTTTTCTGAAATTACGGCATCCAAAAAATGATTATTTCAAGTGCAAACCTTATTTTTGCCATGAAAATATACTGCAATGGAAAAAGAAAAAGAGTTTATTGATAATTCACATAAAGATCTTGCGCACAACTGGGTTTCAACCTCAAGGTTTATTTGGCTTTGCCAGATTTTTTTATTTTTAGCGCTGGTATTAGGCGGTTGTTATAATTTATATACCCATCGTTACAAAGGTCATCCCAAAGTGGAAGTTCCCGATAACACATTATATAATCCAAAATATAAATAAAAATTTTGGATTTCAGAATCAACCCTTATTTTTGCAGTCCTTAAAAAAAGGGTAGTTCTTTCAAGGTATTTCAGAAGCAACTCATGAAATTATTTTTCGTGGGTAAATACCAAACAATTATTTGTTTACATGCTTCTATTAGTTCTTTATGCGGAAGTAGCTCATTTGGTAGAGCACGACCTTGCCAAGGTCGGGGTGGCCGGTTCGAGCCCGGTCTTCCGCTCATCATTTCCCGACCTGGTTCGGGATTTTTTTTCAAAGTAAGTGTCACTCGGGTGGTGGAACTGGTAGACACGCAGGACTTAAAATCCTGTTCGCAGCAATGCGAGTGTGGGTTCAATTCCCATCCCGAGTACGGGTTAAAAGGTTATCGTAATTTCGATAACCTTTTTTGTTTTCCTTATTTTTATTTTACCAGGGCCGGCAGTTCCGGGTATAAAACTTCTTCCGTTGGATGGGGCCGGGTCCTGAAATCTTTGGCGATAGCATGAGCGTCAATAAATTCATTCGGTAAATCTTTATTTACCAGTTCCAATATCTCTTCATCAGCCAGGTCGGGTAAAATCCAGCGCCTGGCATCTTCTTCTGTTAAAATAACCGGCATCCTTTTTTTAATATTATGTACCTGTTCCATAATACCGATCGCTTTTTTTGTAACAATCGCAAAAGTATCAATCATTTCCCCGGACTCTTTATCTGTAAAAGTTTGGTAGATTCCTGCCATGTAAAAATAATCGTGGCCAGGCATAAAAACACAGTAAGGGTAAGTATCTGTTTGTTTTAATACTTTGCCCGATTTACCAATTTTAGGCAGGTGCCTCCATTCAAAAAAACCTGAAGATAACACCAGGCAACGGCGTTTACGGGCAGCTTCTTTAAAAGAAGGTTTATCCAGCATCTCTTCACCAATCGCATTGAGGGTGAGCCTTGGCGGGTGGTAACCACCGGCATCTTTAAACCCTTTTCTAAATTTATCGGCATCTGCCCGGGTATGTATAAAAGCAGGTATTAAACCCCATTCCATAAAAGATAAATTTACATCCATACCATCAGCGCTCGGTTTTAAGACCGGCCAATCATGATAATCAAAACCTGATTGAAAGGGTATTTGCAGCCTTTCATATTCTAATTGGGTGAGTTCTTTTAAGATTTCTTTTAACCGGAGGTATTGCTTACGGGGCATTTGTATGCTATTGGCTACACACATATCTTTACTTTTTTACGATGATACAATGTAGAATTTATTTTTACAATTTTTTGCTAAAAATGAATTTTTAAAAATGTAAAGCTCTGCACTTAATAGTTTATTTTTAATTATGGTTTCTAAAATTTTAAACTGGAAGGGAGTACTTATACTGGTAGCCATTGCGATTGTTATTGGTAGTTTATATTATTCAAATTATCTCGCTAAAAAAATTGCATTGGATGAACGCAGAAAAATAGAGCATTGGGTAGAAGCTGTAACTGAAGTAGGAACCAGCCCTACACAAAGTAATTTAACCGGGAGGGTATTGGTAGAAAACAGTAAAGACATCCCCATTATTGTAGTTACTGAAAAAGACAGTGTACTTGATTTCAGGAATTTGGATTCAAACCGTATAATGCATGACCCGGGTTATATTGTACAAAAACTGAAAGAATTTAAAAGTCAGAATAAACCTATCATCTGGCGAAACCCTTTTAACCTTAAGGAAAATAACCTGGTGTATTATGGTGAGTCAAAACTGCTAAAGCAGATCCGTTATTTTCCTATGGCACAATTACTGGTGGTTTTTTTATTCATTGGTATTTTATTGTATGCAGTAAGTATTACCAATAAAAGCACACAGAACCAGGTGTGGGCAGGTATGGCAAAAGAAACAGCACACCAGTTGGGCACCCCATTATCTTCATTACAGGGCTGGGTAGAAATGCTAAAAGAAACAACCGGTAGTGAGAAAATTGCCATTGAAATGAATAAAGATGTTGAGCGATTAAAATTAGTAAGTGAGCGATTTGGCAAAATAGGCAGCACACCACAGTTAGAAGAAGAAAACTTACTGATGCATATCAAAAACATGGTGGCATATATTAAAAGGCGTGCCCCTGAAAAAGTAAATTTTTCTGTAAGATCAAATGTAGAGGGTGAGTTACCTGCAATGATCAATGCCCCGCTTTTTGATTGGGTTATTGAGAATTTATTAAAAAATGCATTAGATGCTATGGAAGGCCATGGCAATATTGATATTGATGTAAAAAATGAACTTACCCAAATTATAATTGATGTAAAGGATAGTGGAAAAGGAATTGGCAAGCAACAAATAGCTAAAGTATTTACGCCCGGTTTTACCACCAAAAAAAGAGGGTGGGGGCTTGGCCTGTCACTTACCAAGCGCATTATAGAACAATATCACAAAGGCGAAATTTTTGTAAAGCAAAGTGATGCCGGAAAAGGGACGACATTCCGGATTATTTTAAAAAAATGATTCTTTAAATTGAAGGGGTAAAATTATCTTCCTCGTTTGAAGCATAATTTTTACTTTTGCAAACTTCAGTATGCGGCGATGGCGAAATTGGTAGACGCACTACTTTGAGGTGGTAGCGCCCGAAAGGGTGTGGGAGTTCGAATCTCCTTTGCCGCACGTGGCTGTTCATTTTGAGCAGCCTTTTTTTTTATGCATGAGGAAGATAAACTTCATATACGGCACTAAAAAGATAATATTTTTTTGTAGCGGGTTCCAAACATTTATAACGGGTCCTTATTTTTTCTCCTTTAATGAAACTTCGTCCTTTTGCAATATGGAACACACTGCCAGGTGGAATTTGTTCCAGCAGGTAATGACGCTCTTTTTTTATATCGTAATTTCTTAGCACCCGCAAAAGTTTTTCATCACTACAACTACTGGCTGCCGGGTTTTTTAATGTATGGAGCAATACTTTTTCTACATCTTCAGGAAATATCTTGTGTGCTATAAATTCTTTTAAGATCATGGCGTACTCATGCTTCCATTCCTTACCATGTGGCGCTACTTTGTTTTTAAATTTTTCATACGTGAATAAATGCGCCAATTCATGTAAGAGTGTAATTAAAAAAGAATATTTATTAAGAGAACTATTTACGCTTATACGGTGACCCTTGGTACCATGTGCATGACGATAATCTCCTAAAACACTAGTCCGGTTTCGGGTAATCGTTAGTTGCACATTATATTGTTGGATGTAGCCAATTACCCACTGAAAACTTTTTTCGGGAAGGTATGGTGCTAATGCATCTAAGGGGTAGCGTTTAGCCATGGTGCCTTTTGTTCAGTTTGAGCGTTACCATTACTTCGGCAGATAAATAGGCCATATAAATAAATAAGCCAATTAAAATAGAAGCTGCACTAAAATTTTTATTTATAGCTAATGCATATACCAATACAGCTATTATACATAACAACATTTTTATTATGATGCCACTCATAATACTCCTGATAAAAACATTCGGGTTTTTATTTTGTAATGCTTTTTTCTGAATAAAAAAAACGAGGATGCTGATGAACAGGAAGAAAAGATTTGCGCCATGCAAGAGATATGCATCAATGCCGTGGTGTATTAAAAAACCATGAAGCGCCAGGATCAACAAGGTGAAAATGATAAATACGATGATGTATGGAGTTAAAAGCTTGTAAGAGTTTTGCATGTATTAATTTTTTGCCTGGTACATTTAACCGGCAAAGTTAATACCCAAACGCCATTTGCTGTTCACCTATCTACCGATTATTATCTATACGATTTAATGAGAATAGGCAGATTTACAATTTATGAATACCCGGGAAGGCTCTCCAAATTAAAATAAAATTTTCATTAACCATTTACTGCAATCTGTAGTTCTTTGTTTAGTTCTACAATATTGGCACCCATTTTACACTGGCCATTAAAGCTGGCTGTGGTTTCCATTAAAAGTTTACCGGTACTAATATCACCTTCTACCACGGCATTTCCTTTCAATTGTAAAAGGTCTGTAATAATTAGTGAACCTTTAATATGCCCGCTGATTTCTGCTTGTTTACACCAAACATTTCCTTCTACAACAGCAGATGGCCCAATGATTACTTTAGCTTTACTGCGAATACTACCTTTTAAAGTGCCGTCCATACGAAGATCGCCTTCACTTTCCAGGTTACCGGTGATGGCCACACTGTTATGGATAAGGCTGGCTACTGTGCATTGTTGTTTTTCTGCAAAAGATTTTACTTTAGATGTAAACATGATAAGCGCTTTTAATGTAAATAAAAGGGGTGTAAAATGCTAACGCTTATCCGGGGAAAATATTCTTAGTCGTCTGAGTTTTCTAATTTTGGAAGAGCCAATTTGTTGGTATCCAATGAAATAACTTTTCCACTTAAAACCTTCTGAATGTTATTTAAATAGTTATCCTGTATTTTAAGGGCATGTTCCATAGAGTCTGTTCTCATTTTTAATTCCCGCAACTCTTTCACCTGGTGGGCACTTCCCATGCCTACGCCCGGTAAATAATACTTTAGGGGTGTAAAAATGATGAGTGCTGCGGTAAGACCGGTCATTAAAATAAATAATACACTAAATACTGTATAAACGCCCCAACGTGATAGCCTGAAGCGGGTTACCTCTTCATAAGTATCTTCATTTAAGATAACCATACGGTACCTGTTACGCAATCTTTTTAATGTACTGTTATTCTCCATATACCCTGGTTGATAAGTGTAAAATTAAGAAACGCTATTGAGGGATTGAAATCTAATTCATTGAAAAAATGTATTGTAAATACCTAAATTGTAAGGGATATATCATATAAAAACATCTTCATTTTAAGAAACTCGCCCATCCTGCATTAATTTTTAATAATTTTCACATGAGTAAACCGTTCTCATTCATTTGTATAAACTAATTTTGAATAATCAGTATTTAGTAAAAAAATGCGATATTGAGCGTTATATATCAACCCCGGTTTTTCATGATTAAACAACCTGTAGTTTTAGTATTCAGTATAATATTTTGCAGCCTATTTACACAGGTAGCTTATGCACAGCCTACCTGGGTATTTGATCCTTTTGGAAAAGAGAAAAAGCCGGAGCAATATGAAAATAAAAAGCTGGCATCGGAAAAAACTGCCGATACAAAATATACATTTTCCCGTAAGATCATTCAGAATACTGTTTCACATTACAACTATTATTTTAATGCCAATAATAAATTGAATGCGGTAATAGAAAGGGCCAAAATGTCAAACAAAGATGATTATGGAAAGCTGCTTTCATTTTATCCTTATTCATTGGAAAATACGGCTTCACAAAAAATTGAATTAGATTCCGTTATTTATAAATCTACAGCAGGGATTTTGCTTCATGATTTAAGAACGAATTGGGTTGATAATTTTTATATGCTCATTGCAAAAGCATATTTTCTTCGCCGGGATTTTGATTCAGCAGCACTTACTCTCCAGTTTATAAATTATAACCTGGTGCCCCGCAGCAAAAAAGAAGGAGATGATGATACATATGTGGGCTCCAATGAAACCAAACAAAGTGGTGCATTATCCATTGCAAACAAGGAAAAAAGAAATTTCTTCCAAAAAACTTTTACACTCCCTCCAAGCCGGAATGATGCCCTGCTTTTACTTGCCCGCACATTTATAGAGCAAAACGAATTTGGGGATGCTGCCGGATTATTGAATATTCTGCAAAATGATCCCAACTTGCCCAAACGCTTACAAAATAACCTGGAAGAAGTAAATGCATATTGGTTTTTTAACCAAAAAAATTACGACAGCGCTGCCATTCATTTAGAAAAAGCTTTAAGCGCTGCTGATACCAAACAGGATAAAAGCCGCTGGGAATATTTGTTGGCACAACTTTATGAAATAAATGGTGATTTTGATAAGGCTTCTATGTATTATACAAAAGCGGGTAGCCATACCACCGATCCGGTAATGGATATTTATGCGCATTTGAATAATGCTAAAATGTGGAGAGACCGTGGCGATTTTAAACAATTAGATAATTCCATCAACAATTTATTGAAGATGGCAAAGCGTGATAAGTATCAAAATTACCGGGATATAATATATTACTCTGCCGCAGAGCTTACCATGCAAAAACCAGATACTATAAACAGTATTGCCAATTTGCTAAAAAGTACAAAATATAATACAGGTAATATCAGTTATAAAAACAAAGCTTTTTTAGACCTGGGGAATATTGCTTATGAACAAAAAAAATACAGGGATGCACATCGTTATTATGATAGTTTGCAATTAGATGATCCGGATTTGGAAGCAAAGGCAATGCAATTAGAAGAACGTAAGCAAATACTTGGGAAACTATCAGGATATTATGAAGATCTTGAAAGGGAAGACAGTTTGCAAAATGTTGCTATGCTAAGTGTACCCGAAAGAGATGCACTCATAAAACGCATCATTAAAAAATATAGAAAGGATCAGGGGTTAAAAGAAAGTGATGATTTTATAGGAAACTCATTAATTACATTTAATAATTCAAAAGATAAGCCTGTTGACCTCTTTTCATCTTCAGCAAAAGGAGATTGGTATTTCAATAATAACGGGATGAAAGCGAAAGGCTTCACTGCGTTTAAATCAAAATGGGGCAAACGTGAGAATGTAGATAACTGGCGACGAAAGGCTGCCATGGAAACAGCCATGCAGCAAATAAAAGCGGCACAAAATAATAATAACCCGGATGAACCAATGGCTCCTGAAGATTCAATGGCAGTAGCTGCCGGAAGGCATATACTTACTGCCAATGATTATAATTATGAAACCATGATGGCAAACCTGCCATTAACCGCTGAGAAGTTAGATAGCAGCAATGCCATAGCAGCTTCCAGCATGTTACATATCGCTAAAGTTTTTCAAAATGATTTGCAGGAATATGGTGAGGCAATAGCTACCTATCTAAAATATATTGACCGTTTTTCTCCATCGGCTATGGATGCTGAAGTATATATGGGTTTATATTATTGCTATACCAAGCTGGGTAATATAAACCAGGCTGCTTATTATAAAAACATCATTACAAATAAATATGCAGATACCCATTATGGTAAAATGATTTTGGATCCCGCATCCTTAGATTCTACAAAAAACAATGAGGTAGTAACTCAGCGATATAACGCAATTTTAGATTTGTACCTGGAAGGAAAATATGCAGAAGCTGAGATGGCCAAACAAAAAAACGATAGTTTGTATGGCAATAATTATTGGACGCCACAACTGCTCTATATTGAAGCTGTACATTATATAAAAGAAAATAATGATAGCCTGGCGATAGCTACTTTACAGAGTTTACAAACTCTTTTTCCTACTTCAGTATTAAAAGAAAAAGCAACCACTTTAATAGATGTGCTGGGCCGCAGAAAACAAATTTTAGAGTACTTAAATAACCTTGAAATTACAAGGGCAGAAGAAGATAAAGTAATGATTGCCGATGAAAGTAACCAGGTACACGTAAAACCGGCACAGGTAGAAATTGCAACGGGTAAGCCCATTACTGTACCTGTTGCACCCAGGGTGAATATGACAGATTCTATCATTAAAGTTCCTGAAGTTTACAAAAAAGATGGGTTTGTATTAAACCCTAAATCTGCACATTTTGTGATCATGATTTTAGATAAAGTGGATGGCGTATATGTAAATGAAGCTAAAAATGCCTTCACCCGTTTTAACCGGGAAAGCATGGCTACCACAAATATCATAATCAATAAAGATGTGTTGGATGAAAGCCGTCAATTGCTGGTATTCTCTTCATTTGAAAATGCCGATGCTGCGATTCAATATTATAACAAAATTAAAAGAGCAGCACCTGCCGAAGTTTCCTGGTTGCCCGCTGCTAAATATTCATTCCTGATTATTACACAAGCAAATCTTGACCTGCTGAAAGAGAATAAAGATGTACCCGCCTATCGCCAGTTGCTGAATAATAATTATGAAAATAAATTTTAAGCATACTGCCTAATTAAAAGATATCTATGAAACGTTCCGTTAAAATATTATGGACTTTATTTTTTGGTGGCCTTGCCCTGGTCTTGTTGGTTTTTTTACTGGCAGGATTTGGTGTATTTGGAAAAATGCCTTCTTTATCGCAATTAGAAAATCCTGAGGCAGATCTTGCCAGTGAAATAATAAGTGCCGATGGTATGCTAATGGGAAAATATTATTCAGAAAACCGGAGTGAAGTAAAATATACTGATATTTCTCCCAATGTAATTCATGCTTTGATAGCAACCGAGGATCAAAATTTTTATGAACATTCCGGTATTGATGCCCGAGCCGTTGCCCGTGCCGTAATTAAACTGGGAACTGATGGCGGTGGAAGCCCCATCACCCAGCAACTGGCCAAGATGATTTTAAAACAGGGAAAAGGAAATATCCTGGAAAGAGGTTTGGATAAAGTAAAAGAATGGATTGTAGCAGTAAGGCTCGAAAGAAATTTTACCAAAGAAGAAATACTGACCTTGTATTTAAACCGTGCTGCCTGGGGAAATTTATATGGCATACGAAATGCCAGCCTTACTTATTTTCAAAAAGAACCTGCAAATTTAAAAATAGAAGAAGCTGCTGTATTGGTAGGGATGCTAAAAGGGTTTATTTATAATCCCATATCCAGGCCCGATGCCTCATTGATGCGGCGTAATACAGTGATACAAAGAATGGCAGATTGCAAACAAAAATATTTACAGCAATCTGAGGCTGATAAAATAAAGGCTAAGCCGCTTATCACCAACTATAAACCCATTGACGAAGCTATTGGAATTGCCCCCTATTACAGGCGTGCTCTAATAGATGTATTGAAAAAATGGTGCCAGGCCCATACAAACCCAAAAACAGGCGACCCATACGATTTATACCGGGATGGATTAAAAATTTATACTACGATTGATTCCCGGATGCAGAAGTATGCAGAAGAAGCAGTGGATCAACATTTACCTGTAATTCAAAAAAAATTAAATGCTTCTTTAAAAGGCCGTACAGAAAAATTATGGAAAGGACATGAGGATATTTTAGAACGTGCCATCAAATATTCAGAACGGTTAAAAGCGATGAAAGAAGCGGGTATTAGTGATGCTGATATCCGGAAGAGTTTTGATGTACCCGTAAAGATGAAAATATTTTCGTGGTGGGGAAATAATAAGCACGAACGGGATACCGTGATGACGCCACTGGATTCTATTAAATATCACAAGCAATTGTTACAAACTAATTTTGTAGCGATGGATCCCAAAACGGGAGAAATAAAAGCATATGTGGGTGGTATAGATTACCGTTGGTTCAAGTATGATAATGCTTCTGCCATGAGGCAGGTAGGTTCTACTTTTAAACCTTTGCTATATACCCTTGCAGTAACAGATGCGGGTTATACTCCCGAAACTAATATTCCCGGCGGTTCCCTTACGCTGGGAGGTAAAACCATTACTGGCGGCGGCGGCACCATGGCTTATTGCCTGGCACAGTCAAAAAATGCAGCGGCCTGGAGGCTTATGTCAGTAATCGGTGTAAAGCGAACTATTGAATTTGCCCATCAATGTGGAATTAAAGTAGATATTCCGCCGTATCCATCCATTGCACTGGGCTCTGCAGAAATTCCCATGTTACAAATGTTACAGGCATATACCATGTTTCCGAATAAAGGATATAATACGGAACCCGTATATTTAACCCGGATTGAAGATAAAAATGGTAACCTTATTTTTGAATTTCCGGTAGCTCAAAGCAAACAGGTAATTGGAGAAGTAGATGATTATACGATGGTGAAATTGATGGAAGGCGTGGTAAAATCAGGTACTGCAAGATCCTTGAACGGTTACAAAATTCCGGTAGCCAAAGCCGGTAAAACAGGAACTACAAATGGGAATACAGATGGTTGGTTCATAGGTTATACACCCGATTTATTAGCAGGATCCTGGGTGGGTTGTAGTGATCCTTTTATTCCTATTTACAGCAATAACGTAGGTGGCGCAGAAATGTCAGCGCCTCGCTGGGGTATTTTTATGAGTAAGGTGGCTGCCGATAAAGAGATTAATTATGTAAAACAAAAAGATTTTGATGAACCTGCAGAGTTAAAGATGAATCCTATATATGCAGACAATAGTCGATTTGCCGAATTATTATCAAGCGGTGATAGCCTTAGTATTGAATCAGGGAATAATGATGGCAGTGATTTTTTTGATGAAAAACCCGAGCCGGAAAATGAAATAAAAGGAACTGATACCGTAAAAAATAAAACAGATAAACCCATTAATACGGCAGAGGAGAAAAAGAAAGTAACAGCTAATAAAACAGATGAGAAAAAGCCGGCTACCAAACCTAAAGATGCCGGGAATGAATATTGATAAGTTAATGCCTTTGCCCAAAGATTAAACTTCCTACCCGGATCATATTGCTGCCATGTTGCATGGCTAATGTATAATCGCCACTCATGCCCATACTCAGTATATTGAACGCAATATGCGGTGTCTGATTTTTAGAAAAATATTGTTGATATTTTTTAAATAATTGTTGCAGGGTTTTAAACTCACCCGCTACTTTATTTACATCATCGCTAAAAGATGCCATTCCCATGAGGCCTGCAATTACTATATTTTTAAATGCCATTTGCTGCAGCGATAGTAACAGTTCTTCAGCCTGCTGTGGTAATAAACCAAACTTGGTATCTTCCTCAGCAATATGAACTTGTATGAGGCAATGAATAACCCGGTTGTTTTTTGCAGCCTGCTTATTAATTTCATTCAATAATTTTTCAGAATCTACAGTATGTACCAGGTGAACGAAGGGGGCAATGTATTTTACTTTATTGCTTTGCAGGTGGCCTATAAAATGCCATTGAATATCGCCTGGTAAAAGCGGTTGTTTCGTTATTAATTCCTGAACATAATTTTCACCAAAATCCCGTTGGCCCATCTGGTATAAACTTTCTATTGCAGATACCGGTTGTAGTTTTGAAACGGCCACTAGTGTGCTGTTTTTTTCTTTGGTTTCGTTTACAATTTTATTGTATTCAGTGATATTGATAGCCATGTTGTTTAAAAAAAATGCCTGCAAAAATGCCGGCACAATTAAAGATATAATGAATAAAGATTATTTTAAAATGCTTCGGCTTATTACGATCCGTTGCACTTCACTGGTGCCTTCATAAATTTGTGTGATTTTAGCATCACGCATCATTCGTTCTACATGGTACTCTTTTACAAAGCCATAACCACCGTGTATTTGAACGGCTTCCGTTGTGGTCCACATAGCTGTTTCGCTGGCGAATACTTTAGCCATGCTACTACTTAACGTATAATCTATGTTACTGTCTTTTTCCCAGGCTGCCTTAAGGCAGAGTAACCTGGCCGTTTCAATTCGGGTAGCCATATCGGCCAGTTTAAACTGAATAATCTGGTGGTTCATGATCTCGGTGCCAAATGCTTTACGTTGTTTACTATAGGCCAGAGCCAGTTCATAAGCGCCGCTGGCAATACCCAGGGCTTGTGAAGCAATACCGATGCGGCCCCCGGCCAGCGTTTTCATGGCAAATTTAAATCCAAAACCATCTTCGCCAATCCGGTTTTCTTTTGGCACTTTTACATCAGTAAACATGATGGTGTGGGTATCGCTGCCCCTTATCCCAAGTTTATTTTCTTTAGCCCCTACTACCACACCCGGCCAGTTTTTTTCTACAATAAATGCATTGATGCCACGGCTTCCTTTTGATTTATCTGTTTGGGCTATTACTAAATAGGTACTTGCAGTACCACCATTGGTAATCCAGTTTTTTGTGCCATTCAGTAAATAGTAATCTCCCATATCTTCTGCAGTAGTGCGCTGTGAAGTAGCATCACTGCCTGCTTCGGGTTCACTTAATAAAAAAGCGCCAATATGCAATACAGCGTCTTTTTTTCCTTGTGCCAATGGCACCAAATATTTTTGTTTTTGTTCTTCTGTACCAAATTCCTGCAAGCCATAGCATACTAAGCTATTGTTTACGCTCATGCAAACACTTACGCTGGCATCTACCTTACTCACTTCTTCCATTGCCAAAACATAGCTTACTGTATCTAAACCGCTACCACCATATTCCGGTTTCACCATCATACCCAGGAACCCAAGGTCGGCTAATTTTTCAATTTGTTCTTTTGGGAATTTTTGATGTTCATCTCTTTCAATTACACCAGGCAAACATTCCTGTTGTGCAAAATCCCTGGCAGCCTGCTGAATCATAAGCTGCTCTTCACTCAGTTGGAAATTCATATTGCAAAATCGTTTTAGTGGCACAAAAATACGGAAATGCTGGTTAGTATAAGCTAAGCCTTAAGGTTGCAAGAAAAAATTGAAAGAAGGATGGTGGGGTGATATTGTATGTTCTAAACATCCGGCTATTAAATGTGCTATAAAAAATATATAGAATTATAAAACCCGCTATCATATTAAGGAATGATGATTACCATATTTCGTAAATAGTGTTTCCTTATTTAGCAAACATCTCCTGGCCTATAAATTACATTTGCCAAAAAATAAAAATAGATGCAAAAAATTGTTCTCTCGTTAATAATATTATTTCCTTTAACAGGATTGGCACAAAGAAAAGACAGTACAAAGACCATTGTTTTACAAGAAGTAATTGTAAACGGAATAAAAACCGTGAGGGGTACGGGCCACATGCCCGAGGTGAAGGATGGGATTATTTATGCAGGTAAAAAAAATGAAGTAATACTAGTTGATAGTTTGGATGCGAATAAAGCAATTAATAATACAAGGCAGATATTGGGTAGAATCCCTGGACTGAATATTGTGGAAACAGAAACCGGTGGCTTTACTGCAAATGGTATTGGCACCCGTGGATTGAACCCAACACAAAGTATTGAAATGAACGTAAGGCAGGATGGATATAATATCAGTGGTGATATATATGGATATAATGAATCCTATTACCTTCCGCCCATGGAAGCAGTAAGCCGTATAGAGATGGTTCGGGGCGCTGCTTCTCTTCAATTTGGCGCCCAATTTGGCGGCATGGTAAATTATGTATTAAACGAAGCTCCAAAAGATAAAAAAATTGAATGGTTCAGCTCAGAAACCGGGGGGAGTTTTGGTTTGTTCAACACATTTAATGCTGTGGGCGGAACCTTGAATAAATTTAGTTACTATGGTTTTGTTCAATACAGAACGATGGATGGTTGGAGGCCCAACAGCAAGCAATGGCAGTTGTCAGGCTTTGGCAGGCTGCAATACAATCCATCTGAAAATTTAAAATTTGGAGTAGAATATACCCTTTTAAGAAACAGGATAAAAATGCCAGGCGGCCTTACCGATAGTATGTTTGAAGCCAATCCCAGGTCTTCATTCAGAACCAGGAACTGGATAAAAAGCCCCTGGAATATTATCAATGGCTATGCTGAGGTAAAAATATCTCCTCAAACTTCTTTAAATATAAAAAGTTCAATCATGTTTAGCAACCGTTCCTTAGTATGGCGTAATGAAGATGGTGGTGCCGGCGCATTAGACATTATTGACCCGGCTACCGGGAAATATGTAAACCGTGAAGTAGGAATTGAAGACATGAACAATAGCAATACAGAGATTAGGCTGCTGCATGATTACAGTATAGGGAAAACTTTTAATACACTTAGTGCAGGTATAAGATATACGTATGCCTGGTTTGTAAAACAGAGTGGGGGTGAAGGTACTACGGGAACTGATTTTGACCTTTCTGTTACCGGTGAATTTGGAAAAGATATAAATTTCACCACCAGCAATATTGCCCCATTTGCAGAAAATATTTTCAGGTTAAATAACCGTTTTAGTATTACCCCGGGTTTTCGTATGGAGTATCTTAAGAGTACCAGTGATGGGTACAAAATTAAAAGTGGTGTAAAACTTCCTTCACATGAAAATAGAAAAAGATTGGTTCCCTTGTTTGGTGTAGGAACAGAATATAAAGTAACCGGGAATACGAACCTGTATGCCAATATCAGCCAGGCTTACCGGCCTATCACCTATTCTGACCTGACTCCTTTTGGCGTTACCTCAATAATAGATCCTGATTTAAAGGATGCCAGCGGGTATAATGCGGATCTTGGGTATCGTGGTACTGTAAAAAAGTATTTGAATTTTGATGTGGGTTTATTTTATATGGCTTACCAAAACAGAATTGGAAAAATATTGGTGACCCCTGCTTCAGTACCGGCATATACGCTGCGTACCAATGTTGCCAATAGCGTTCATAAAGGGATTGAAAGCTATGCGGAATTCAACATATTGAAATACCTTAATGAAGAATCAAAAAAAGGGTTAAGTGTTTTTAATTCTCTTGCATTAATAGATGCAAAATATACAAGCGGGGCCTTTAAAGGAAACCGTGTGGAAACTGCAGCAAAATATATCAACAGGCTTGGTATTACTTATAATGATAAAATATTGTCAGGCACTTTTCAAATGAGTAATGTAGGCGATGCTTATGGGGATGCTACAAATGTGCGCCAGAGTGAAAACCCGGTGGCAGGATATATACCGGCTTACACTGTTTTAGATGCAAGTCTTACTTACAGGTTCCAGCGGTATTCTTTAAAAGCAGGCATAAATAATATTGCCGATAAAAAATATTTTACCCAGCGGGCTGATGAATATCCTGGTCCTGGAATTATCCCTTCAGTGGGCAGAAGTTTTTATTTAGGTATTACCGCAAAGTTTTAAAAAGAGTTCAATAATGCATTACAGATGAACGGAGCGTCGCCCATGCGGCTTGGTTTTTTATGCAGTTGGTATCAAATAATAATACCTGCCTTTGGCAGGTATTATTATTATTGCAGTAAAGAATATTAATTATGATCTATCATGGTATAGGTAACTCCGTAACCCACAAACCCATTGTAAACACGCTGAAATTCCCAATGTAAGAAGTTGCGGTACACCAGGCCTATGTTTTTGGCATAAATTTCTTTTGCCAGGGTTTTTTCTGCATATTGAGTTTCGGGTATTATGGGTAAGCCCAATGAATCTTCTCTTTGATTTACGGTAATGGTACTATCGAATGTAAAACTACCAACCGTTGCGGGTTGATTCACGTTTTCATAAACATAATCCCAATCGTCCATATACCTGAAATCAGTATTGGCGCTACGGGTATCAATATAAACATTTCCTTTCCAGCTAAAACCTTCCCGAACAGGTTGCATCAATTTTAAAAAACGTAAATTATTTTCAATAAACTCATACGTATTCCCGGTATGGATAGCCCAAAAAGTATTATCAGGGATCCAGTTAGGCGATCCATTATATTTTATGAACCTGAATAAGCGATATGCGGGACGGCCCAGGGCATCGGTGGTTAGTGCATCTACCTGGACTTTTACCTGGTAATTATGTACTTCGGCAATGGTTCCAAAATTTGTAAATACCAATGAATCTAACTGGTAAGTAATGTATTTGCCCACAACCATGGGAGCATAATCGGTTAATGGAACGGTTTTTAATTCTTCTGTAGATTTTTTGCAACTATACATGCCCAGGAGCATAATAGCAGCAAACAGGATAGATAACAGTTTATTCATAAAATTAAGATACTACTTTATTTTGTTTTGCAGCCTGCTGTTTGTTTTACAACATAATGGGTGTAGCACGTTGAATGATACCTCCTCCAATTACATCGTCATCTTCGTAAAAAACGGCGCTTTGGCCGGGTGCAATTCCTTTTACTTGCTCATAAAAACGCACGTGTACGCCATTTTCGTATGTAGAAAGCCTGCTAAGTGCACCTTTATCTTTGTATCGAATCCTGGTGATGGCATCTATACCGGTTCCCACGCCTTCATATTTAATCCAGTTTATGCCTTTCACCGTAAGTTCGCTCTGTTTTAAATCATCTTCTTCACCCAGTACCACAGTATTGGTTTCAGGAATAATTTCTGTTACAAAAGCCGGTTTTCCAAGTGCAATGTCCAGGCCTTTACGTTGACCAACAGTATAAAATGGGTAGCCTTTATGTTTCCCCAATATTTTGCCGGATGTATTTATAAAATTACCGCCAGCTACTTTTTCTTCCAGCCCTTCCACTTTTCTTTTTAAGAATCCACGATAATCATTATCCGGTACAAAGCAGATTTCATAACTCTCACTTTTTTTTGCCAGCTCAGGGTATCCAAAATCATGTGCCATTTGCCGAATGGCTGTTTTGCGATAGGTGCCCAGGGGTAAAAGCGTGCGGCTTAGCAAATCTTGTTGCAACCCCCATAGCACATAACTTTGATCCTTGGTTTCATCTATTCCTTTGCGGATAAAATAACGACCATTGGTATGTTGATGAATTTGGGCATAATGGCCAGTTGCAATAAAATCGCAGTTGAGTGCATCTGCCCTTTTTAATAAAGCCCTCCATTTAATGTGGGTATTACACATTACGCAAGGATTGGGCGTGCGCCCTGCAAGATATTCTTCTACAAAATTCTCAATTACAAAATCGCCAAATTCATCCCTGATATCTAATATATAATGCGGAAAACCATGTTGTACAGCAGCCAGGCGGGCATCATTAAAGCTATCTATATTACAGCAACCGGTTTCTTTTTTTGAAGTACTGCCCCCACTCGTTGCATAATCCCAGGTTTTCATGGTGATACCAATTACATCATAGCCTTCCTGGTGCAGCATCAAAGCCGCTACGGTACTGTCAATACCACCACTCATAGCCATCAATACTTTTCCTTTTTTGCTCATAATATAAATAAGTTTGCAAAGATACAAATACTTGATTGCATGTTTATGTAAGCCATTTTCGAACTTAGGTAATTATAAGTTTTAACTCATATATCAATAGGTTATGCCCATTAAATATTATTAATAAACAATAATATTAGTACTCTTGATATTAAATGTTTACAATTTCTTTCTTTGAAGTGGATTTCATTTGAACAGGTACAGCACTTAAAATTTCATTGATGACACTTTCAATTAATTTTTCTTTTACAAAATGACGATAGGTTACCAATCCAATTTCACGAACCGGAACCGGTTTTTTAAAATAACGTACATTATTTTTTTGTTTGCTGTTGAGATCATTGAGTGCCAGCATGGGTAAAATGGTAATGCCCTGGTTGGCATCTACAATTTTTCTTAGGGTTTCAATACTCCCGGTAACAAAATCCAATTGGTGCAATTCTTTTTCTTTATCCCGTAGCTCACATAAATTTAATACCTGCGACCTTAAGCAATGACCTTCTTCGAGCAGGCATAGGCGGTTAATATCAATATCATCAGCCAATACATATTTTTTCTTTAAAATTTTTTCTTTTGAAGAAGCATATACAACAAACTCCTCGTAAAATAATGTTTTTTCTTTGAGTGAAGGAATATGTAATGGTGTGGAAAGGATACCCGCATCCAAATCATGCTTCTGCAATTTTTCGATAATGGTTTCTGTGGTCATCTCACTCACTTTTACTGTTACCCTGGGATACTTTTTTAAAAATGTATTTATGAATAAGGGTAATAAATAAGGGGCGAGTGTTGGGATAATACCCAATTTTAATTCACCGCTCAATGCTGCTTGTTCCCCCTGTACTATTTCTTTGAGGCGATAGCTTTCCTGGACTATAATTTTTGCCTGCGCAATAATCTTATCGCCTATTTCGGTTGGTACTACAGGTTGCCGGGAACGGTCAAAAATTTTTACCTGTAACTCTTCTTCCAACTTTTTTATCATCATGCTAAGTGTAGCCTGTGTAACGTAGCATTTTTCTGCTGCTTTTACAAAATGACGACAATCATTTACTGCAATAATGTATTCCAGTTGCTGTATATTCATAATTATAGATATTATCTATGCTAATATAGATAATATCATTTTTATTGAAGAGAATATATCAGTAGTTTTGAAGCCATTACTATTTTTTAATAAAACGATATACGATGAAACAGGAAAAAGACCACGCCAATAAACTTACTACCCGTACGGGAACCCCGGTACCGGATAATCAAAATATACAAACTGCCGGTGTAAGAGGCCCTGCTTTATTACAGGATTTTTGGTTCCTGGAAAAAATGGCTCATTTTGACAGGGAAGTAATTCCTGAAAGAAGGATGCACGCAAAGGGATCCGGTGCATTTGGAACATTTACCGTTACCCATGATATTACAAAATATACCATGGCGGATATTTTCTCTGAAATTGGTAAAAAAACAGAAATGTTTGTACGTTTCTCAACAGTAGCAGGAGAACGTGGAGCTGCCGATGCTGAAAGGGATATCCGTGGGTTTGCAATGAAATTTTATACCAGGCAAGGCAACTGGGACCTGGTAGGCAATAATACCCCAGTTTTCTTTTTTCGTGATCCCATGAAATTTCCTGACCTGAACCATGCCGTAAAAAGAGACCCCAAAACAAACTTAAGAAGTGCAGATAATAACTGGGATTTCTGGACGCTGCTTCCGGAAGCCTTGCACCAGGTGACCATTGTAATGAGTGATAGGGGCATACCCAAAACAATGAGGCACATGCATGGTTTTGGAAGCCATACTTTTAGTTTCATCAATTCAAAAAATGAAAGGTATTGGGTAAAGTTTCATTTTAAAACACAACAAGGAATTGAAAATTTAACGAATGAAGAAGCGATAAAATTAATTGGTACCGACAGGGAATCTCATCAAAGGGATTTGTTTACCAGTATTGAAAAAGGAGATTTTCCGAAATGGAAAATGTTTGTTCAAATTATGACGGAAGAACAGGCAGACAAGCATCCTCAAAATCCATTTGACCTTACCAAAGTATGGAAAAAGGGTGACTATCCATTGATTCCTGTTGGCGAATTTGAATTAAACAGGAACCCCGAAAATTATTTTGCAGATGTGGAACAAGCGGCATTCAACCCGGCAAATATTGTTCCTGGTATTGGCTTTTCACCAGACAGGATGTTGCAGGGAAGATTGTTTTCTTATGGCGATGCACAGCGGTACCGCCTGGGTGTAAACAATGCACAAATACCTGTAAATGCGCCGAAATGCCCATACCATGCCTATCATAGGGATGGTGCCATGAGAGTGGATGGTAATTATGGTGCAGCCAAACATTACGAACCTAACAGTTTTAACGAATGGAATGAACAGCCTCAATATAAAGAACCGGCTTTAGCGTTACATGGTGATGCAGGCGCCTGGGATCATCGCCCTGATGATGAAGATTATTATTCTCAACCCGGCGATTTGTTCCGGTTAATGACTGATGAAAAGAAACAATTGCTTTTTAATAATACTGCTGCAGAAGTAGGACAGGCACAAAAATTTATACAAATAAGGCATATCCGAAATTGCTATAAGGCCGACCCGGCCTATGGTGAAGGAGTGGCAAAAGCCCTCGGCTTAACAATGAATGAAGTGAACAACTTTCAGCTTGAAAAATTGCCATTGTAGTAAATAAATAAATTTGTTTTAGCATTAAAAACTTTTGAAGCCTGTTAAAGCTTCAAAAGTTTTTTGTTTAAAGAATAATCTATGAATATTCTTTAATGAGGATGCATACATCAAAGGATCATTTGTCTTTTGATTCTTCTAAATCATTATGTGCATCACCGCCCAGGCTGTAATAATTATTTTCTTCATCTTCTTCACCAATCAATTCATCGGCATCATCTAAACTGGCGCCAGGTACATCAAGGCCTTCATCAAGTAGTGGGGGTACATTTCCATCCTGCTCCTTGGGCATTTCTTTATCATTAAAGGGAATCTTTTCTTCCCGGTTATAAATATCCTGTTTGGCGCCATATTCCGGATTGCCATAAATTTTCTTTTTGGAAGAATCCTGATTATTTGATTTTGTATCCATTTTTTTTATTTTCTTATTAAATAATTTAATTGTGTAATACAATTATTGTGCTAATAATTTTCTCTTTATAAAATACATACAGTCAAACTTTATTAGCTATTCATTAAATAAAAAACCATTTTTATTAACGATTAACATGAAATGAATGATCAAAATTTAATTTCCCCCGGCCTATATTTCCTTCTTAAATAAAATTTTTATTAAATATTAAAACTGCTTTATTCTGAATTATTTTTATTTTATGACTGATTTAATATTGTTTTTTTATCTTTAAGGGTATAATTTTTCTACATTTTGATAAAATTTATTCTTAATGAACAATCGGTTACAACCGAAGTTCACCCCGGTACTACCGTTTTAGATTTTATAAGATACCATAAAAGGCTAATGGGTACCAAGATTGGCTGCCGGGAAGGAGATTGTGGCGCCTGCACCGTTTTGGTAGGTGAAATTTTAGCTGGGAAATTAATTTACCATTCAGTTACGAGTTGCCTGATGCCATTAGGAAATGCAGCAGGAAAACATATTGTAACAATAGAGGGGATTAATGGAACTAACCTAACCCCGGTACAACAAGCATTTGCAAATGAAGGCGCCACCCAATGCGGATTTTGTACACCCGGATTTATTGTTTCTCTAACCGGGCTTTGTGTAAGTGAAAATGAGCCAAGTTATGATGCCGCTATCAATGCAATGAACGGTAATATATGCAGGTGTACCGGGTACAAATCAATTGAACGTGCTGCAAAAACAGTTGCCAATAATTTACAACAAAGAAAACAACCGGCTCTTGAATATGCCATTTCACAAAATATGGTCCCCGAATATTTCAGTGAAATCCCTGCCCGGCTAAAGCAACTTGATGGTATTACAAGATCTAAAAATGCTGAAGCAAAAAAAATGGGTGGCGGAACCGATTTGTATGTGCAGCAACATGAGCAGTTACATCATGAAGAATTAAATTTTCTTCTCCAGGATGATGAACTAAAAAGGATTAACTATTTAAATGACGAATGCTATATTGGTGCGGGTGTAACGGTAAGCCAATTGGCCGGTTCCGCTGTTTTAAAAAATGCATTTCCCGGTTGGGACCATTATATTAAATTGGTATCATCTACCCAAATAAGGAATATGGCAACCCTGGCGGGTAATTTCATCAATGCTTCTCCTATAGGCGATTTTACAATTTTCTTTCTTGCTTTAAATGCACAAATCAAATTTAATAATGGCGAAAAAAATAGAATATTGCCACTGCAGGAATTGTATGCCGGGTATAAAAAAATAAAAAAAGAACCCGAAGAGATTATTACTGAAATCATTTTTAAACTCCCCGGCCAAAACGATCTTTTTAATTTTGAAAAGGTAAGCAAAAGAACAAATTTAGATATTGCCAGTGTTAATAGTGCTATGCACATTAAAATGAAAGATGGTAAAATTATATATGCCGCTTTATCTGCAGGTGGCGTAGGGCCCGTTCCGGCTTACCTTGCTAAGAGCAGCGCTTATTTACAAGACAGGGAAGGCTCTGTAGAAACCCTGCATGAATTATTAAAAATGGTGCAACAAGAAATATCGCCTATCAGCGATGCAAGAGGTAAAGCTGACTATAAAAGATTGTTATTAGCTCAATTGATAAAAGCACATTTCATAAAATTTTTCCCCGGTTTGCCCATTGATAAAATACTTGCATTATCCGCATGATAAATATAGATACACATACACATGTACGGGGTGAGTCTATTTATTTAGATGATATCACCGAACTACAAGGTACTTTATATGCTGCTGTATATGGCGCCCCCGTGGCACATGCTAAAATTATTTCTTTACAAATAGAAGAAGCGGCAGCCATGCCGGGTGTACATCGCATCTTTACCTATAAAGATATTCCCGGCATCAATCAGATTGGTGGTATTGTTGCAGATGAACCTTTATTTGCGCACAATGAGATTCATTTTAATGGAATGCCAATTGCCCTGGTTGTTGCAGAATCAGTAGAAATAGCACAGTCGGCCATAAAAAAAATAAAGTTAGAAACTGAAGCATTACCTGTAATTACAGATCCACGGGTTGCAAAAGAAAAAGGTTTATTAATTACGCCCCCCCGAACTTTTAAAATTGGTGACAGTGAGAATGCATTCGCAAAATGTAAATATATTTTTGAAGGGGTAGCAGAAACCAATGGCCAGGAACATTTATATATTGAAACCCAGGGTGCGTATGCTATTCCTTTAGAAGATGGGTCTTTTAAAATATATTCATCTACCCAGGGGCCTACGGCTGTACAGCGCCATATAGCAGAAGTGCTGAGCCTTCCCATGCACCGGTTTGAAGTAGATACAACCCGCTTGGGTGGCGGCTTTGGCGGTAAAGAAGACCAG
This sequence comes from Niastella sp., assembly GCA_016710595.1. Classification (GTDB taxonomy): domain Bacteria; phylum Bacteroidota; class Bacteroidia; order Chitinophagales; family Chitinophagaceae; genus Ferruginibacter. The sequence goes on along the minus strand of JADJVM010000006.1, from coordinate 15,855 downwards.
GCTACGGTATGGGCTATTTTTTGTGCATTGGCAACTTTCCATTTAAAAAAGCCGGTGAAGTACAGCCTGCATCGCATGGAAGATATGCGCATGACTGGTAAAAGAAACCCATACAGTTCCGATTTTAAAATTGGATTAACTGAAGACCTGAAGATACTTGCTTATGAAGCGTCTTTTTATCAAAATGCAGGTGCCAGTGCCGATCTTTCTCCTGCAGTACTGGAAAGGACTTTGTTCCACAGCACCAATTCCTATCACGTTCCCAATGTAACAGCTACTGCTTATTGTTGCCGTACCAACCTGGTGCCCAATACTGCCTTTAGGGGTTTTGGCGGCCCCCAGGGAATGTTTGTAATAGAAGCTGCAATTGCAAAAGCTGCCGAATCGCTCCAGGTTCCTGCGAGTGAAATCCAATATAAAAATTTAGTAAAAACCGGTGATGAATTCCCTTATGGCCAAATCGCAGAAAGCGAAGCCATTGCTTGCTGGAATAAGGCTGATGAATTATATGATGTAAAAAAGAAGAGAAAAGAAATAGAAGATTTTAACGCTACCCATACCCAGCTAAAAAAAGGTATTTCTCTTATGCCGATATGTTTTGGTATTTCATTTACCAAAATATTTATGAACCAGGCGAGAGCTTTAATACATGTTTACCAGGATGGTAGTATCAAGCTAAGTACCGGTGCAGTGGAGATGGGGCAAGGCGTTAATACCAAAATGGTACAGGTTGCAGCAATGGTGCTTGGTGTAAAACCCATCCATATTAAAATAGCAAGTACAAATACGTATCGCATAGCAAACACTTCTCCTTCGGCAGCAAGCGCTACTGCCGACTTAAATGGAAAAGCGGTAGAGATGGCTTGTAATGCCATTATGGAAAGATTAATTCCGCTTGCGGCTGAGATTTTAAAAGCTGAGCCTTCAGAAATTTCAATTGTTGATGAATGGGTTTACATTAAGGATTTAAAATCAACCTTACATTGGAAAACACTCATTGCAGAAGCTTATCTAAAACGAATAGGCTTGAGTGAGCATAGCCATTATGCAACTCCTGTCATAAACTTTAATGCAAGTATAGAAAAAGGCCATCCATTTGCCTACCATGTATATGGAACCGCCATTACTACGGTTACTTTGGATTGTATTAGGGGTACCTATGAAATAGATGCAGTAGATATTGTTCATGATTTTGGTCAATCTATGAACCCGACGATTGATCTTGGCCAAATTGAAGGTGGGCTTGTACAAGGTATTGGTTGGATGACCATGGAAGAAATTGTGTTTGATGATGAAGGAAAACTAAGAAGCAATGCATTAAGTACATATAAAGTACCGGATATATATTCGGTACCTAAAAAAGTGAATACACATTTTTTAAAAACAGACCAGGAGAATATGGCAATCTTTCGCTCAAAGGCAGTAGGTGAGCCACCCCTGATGTATGGCATTGGATCTTATTTTGCATTACGGAATGCAGTGCTCGCTTTTAATCCACAGTCTTCAATTGCCCTATCAGCGCCTATTACGCCAGAAAAAGTTTTGATGGGCTTATATTTAAAGAAACCAACACTAAACGACTAAATATTTTTTTCTTGAACGCTTCCGGTAAAATATACAGTTCCCGTTGCTGGCACCAGGGCAAACTAAAACCAGCTACTATATGTTATGAAGCAGGAAAAATAACGGAAATATTTTTTGAAAAATTACCCGGTGCGTTTGATGCAGAAGATGCCATATTGATGCCGGGTGTGATAGATGCCCATGTACACATTAATGAACCCGGTAGAACCGAATGGGAAGGCTTTGATACAGGTACCCGTGCGGCCGCTACAGGTGGAACCACGTCATTCGTAGATATGCCTTTAAATGCAAGCCCGGTTACTACAACGGAAGACGCATTGCTGCTGAAATTAAAAAGTACCCAAAATAAATTACATGTAAATGTTGGTTTTTATGCAGGCTTGGTTCCGGGTAATGCCAATCATTTACCTGCACTTTGTAAAATGGGTGTGCTGGGCGTAAAAGCATTTTTAACATACTCGGGAATTGATGAATTTCCCAATGTAACAGAAAGAGATTTAGAAATAGCCATGCCCATCATACGGGATGCAGATAGTAAGCTTTTGGTTCATGCTGAATTATCTGATGATACTACTACCAAATTATTAAACAGCAATCCTACTTCATATAAAACGTATTTAGCCAGCAGGCCTAAAGTATGGGAGAACAAGGCCATTGAAATGATGATTCGCCTTTGCCGGAAACATCAATGCCCGGTTCATATTGTACATGTATCTTCAGCCGAAGCATTGCCTATGATTTCAGATGCAAAAGCAGCAGGATTACCATTAACGGCTGAAACCTGTGCGCATTATATTTATTTTAATGCTGACATGATTCCTGATGCACAACCATTGTTTAAATGCGCCCCGCCCATTCGTGAAAAAGAAAATAATGAGCAATTAAAAAAAGCATTGCAATCCGGTATTTTAGATTTTTTAACCACAGATCATTCACCGGCTCCTCCCGCCATTAAAGCATTGGATACCGGGAACCTCCAACAAGCATGGGGCGGCATTGCAGGGCTTCAGTTTTTATTATCTGCCGGATGGAGCGCATTAAAAGAAAATCTTTCTTTAGAAGAATATATTCCTTTAGTTACATCAAAGCCTGCTTACTTTTTAGGATTACAAAGCAGTAAGGGTGTGATTGAAATAGGCGCCGATGCTGATTTTGTAGTATGGCAACCAGAAGTTAATGAAATGGTGGAGCACTCACAAATACAACATCGATTTTCATGCTCCGCTTATGCGCATCAAAAATTGTATGGGAAAATTTTAAAAACAATTATAAACGGTATTACTGTTTGTGAACATAATAATATTATAAACTTAAATGCAGGAACATGGCTTTTGAAAAAGTAAATGAAATAATTAAAGAAGAACCGGGCTTTGCATCTCTTACTGATTTAGCAGCCGAAAAACTGGGCGGTAAAGCACTTTATTGTACCGATGATTTTTTTGCCGAAAAAGAAAATTTATTAAAACCCGGGCGGGGAATTTTTATTGCAGATAAATTTACGGAACGGGGGAAATGGATGGATGGATGGGAGAGCCGCCGTAAACGGGTACCCGGCCATGATTGGGTAATAATAAAGTTAGCAATGCCGGGTATTATTGCAGGTTTTGATATAGATACCCATTTTTTCCTGGGAAATCATCCGCCCCATGCATCCGTTGATGCTTTGTATTTGCCGGATGCGACAGAAAATATAGAATGGGAAAAATTAAATTGGGAAGAAGTATTGAGTAAAAGTTCGCTGGATGCCGGCAGCAGGAATTTTTTTAAATGTGAATCCCAAAAAATGTTTACACATGTACGCCTGCATATTTACCCGGATGGGGGCGTGGCACGGTTTCGGGTTTATGGAAAAGTAGTAAAAGATTGGGGCCGTGTAAAACCAAATGAAGAAATAGACCTTGCTGCTGCACTAAATGGCGCCGAAGCACTTGCCTGTAATGATATGTTTTTTAGCGAAATGGGTAACCTGCTCATGCCACAGCGGGGAATCAATATGGGGGATGGATGGGAGACAAAAAGAAACCGTACTGCTAACAACCGGGATTGGGTAATTATTAAATTAGCAACCCCCGGGTTGATCCATAAACTAATTGTAGATACGGCACACTTTAAAGGGAATTATCCTGATAGCTGTACGCTGGAAGCTTGTTTTTGTGAAGATGATGAGGCTGTAAAGAATAATAAAGTAAACTGGGAAGAGATTTTACCTTCTCAAAAATTAAATGCAGATACAGAACATGCATTTACCACTGAGCTAAAATGCAAAACAGTATATTCACATGTTCGATTAAATATTTTTCCGGACGGAGGGGTTAGCCGGATTCGGATTTTTGGATGTAAATCATAAAATATGTTACCCATTTTTATCCTGGTATTACTACTTTTCATTTTAATTACGCTCATCATTATTACCTATAAGGTAAATGCAAAAAAAGCAGGTATTGAAGGCGTAAAAACTGGTTTTATACAGGCACAAAATTATGTATATGCCTCCATCGTCCTGGTATCTCTTGCAATGGTGGCTACCCTTTACATCATCTTACAAGGCACAATTTGGCAGGCTCATCTTATGGAATGGATGAATATTATTGTGCGTTTAATGCATATCACGTTTGGTATTGCCTGGATAGGGGCATCCTTTTATTTTGTGTTTTTAGAAAATGCATTGAACCGAACTGAAAATGTGAGAGAGGAACTAGCCGGAAATTTATGGGCAGTACATGGTGGTGGGTTTTACTATTTAGAGAAATACAAAGTAGCGCCTAAAGCCATTCCAAAACATTTACATTGGTTTAAATATGAAGCATATTTTACCTGGGTAACTGGCTTTTGTCTTTTATTTATTGTTTATTATTTTAATGCGGCTGCTTTATTAATTGATAAAAATATTTTGAATATTTTACCCTGGCAGGCAGTAAGTATTGGGGTGGGTTCTTTTATTGTGGCCTGGATCATATATGATTTATTATGCCGTTATGTAATGCCCAAAAGTAAAGTCTTATTTATGGCATCCGGGTTATTATTGATTTGTGTTTTTGCAATATTTTATACACATGTTTTTTCCGCCAGGGCCGCCTATATTCATTTTGGCGCCATGCTGGGGAGTATTATGGCAGCCAATGTGTTCTTTGTGATCATTCCTTCTCAAAAAGCAATGGTACAAGCTGCCAAACTGGGGAAGCCCCTAAATGCCCAGTTGGGAAAGAATGCAGGTTTAAGGAGTTTGCATAATAATTATTTTACGCTACCGGTATTGTTTGTAATGATCAGTAACCACTTTCCAAGTACTTTTGGATACAAAAACTCCTGGCTTATTTTGCTCCTCATAAGCGTTGGTGTGGCGGGTGTAAAACATTATTTGAATGTAAGGGAGCAGGGAAAAATTTCTGTTTGGGTAATGCCTGTTTCTATTTTAATTTTATTATCTGCTGCTTATATTTCTGCACCTCCTAAACCGGGTGTATGCAAAGAAGATGTATCATTTGCAGAAGTGAATAAAATTGTGCAGCTGCGATGTATCAGCTGTCATTCTGCCAAACCTACTGATGATGTGTATAAGGCGGCTCCCAATGGCGTTATGTATGATACTCCTGAAGAAATAGTAAAGTATAAAGATAAAATAATGGAACGGGCAGTGGTTACTAAAACAATGCCTTTAAATAATAAGACAAATATTACTGAGGCAGAAAGAGATGCTTTGCGTTGCTGGATAAGCCAGGGTGCAGCAGTAAAATAAGAAAAGCTATTTTAGAAATAAAATAAAAAGAAATGAATCTTGCAAATTTCAATGAACTCTCTCATGATGAAGCAGTAAAATTATTAAGCGCCTGTTGTGCATCTGAACATTGGGTTTCACAAATGGTTAATGATAGGCCGTTTGCAAATGAGCTTGCCATGATTACAGCCGCAGACGAAATTTGGTACCATCGCTGTAATGAAACCGATTGGTTACAAGCCTTTGAAGGTCATCCTAAAATTGGGGATGCGAAAAGCCTGGCAGAAAAATTTGCTAATACCCGGCAAATGGCAATAGGAGAGCAGGCTGGCGCTACTTTAGCTGATGAAAATATGTTGCAGCAACTGGCCACATCGAATGAAAAGTACCTGCAAAAAAATGGATTCATTTTTATTGTTTGCGCAACGGGTAAGTCGGCCGGTGAAATGCTTCATTTGTTACAAGCCAGGCTACAAAATACTAAAGTAGATGAAATATCGCAGGCAATGGGTGAGCAACAAAAAATTACAATTCTTAGAATTAAAAAGCATATACATGATGCCCAGTGGCAGCAAATTCCCATAAGCCAACTTACTACCCATGTGTTAGATACTTCATTTGGCAAGCCTGCACACAATATGCTTGTTAAATTGTACAGCATGAACGGCAAAGCATGGCAAAGTATAGCCCAGGGATTAACCAATATTGACGGCAGGGTAGCTGACCTGTTACCTCCTGTTCATATTTTAAAAGGAGGCTGTTATAAATTAGTTTTTGATACAAGTGGATATTATGATGGCTTACAAATAAAAACATTTTATCCTGAGGTAGAAATCCGGTTTACTATTTCTGATGCAAGCCACTACCATGTACCTTTACTCATCAACCCATTTGGTTACACAACCTATCGGGGAAGTTGACTGATTGATCATTTAATCCATTGAAATTAAAAGCCAATGTAGCCTGTTTTTGCAGCATCATATTTATTCACTCAAAAAATATTTTAATCATTTAAAATGAATACAAGCATACCGAAAAAAAAGAAAGATGAAATTTTTGGAAAATTAAAAAGCGCCAATAATGCTTTTCAAAAATTATATCCAGGAGACAGGCCCGAAAGGCAGCCTGTGCATACATTATACGGCGGCGCCAATTTATTTAAATTTGATGCAGCCCAGGCATTGGGCCAGCGGGCATTAGATATATTTAATTTGTATGCACCCGATTTTATTGTTTTTGGAAAAGTGTTTGGATTGCAGGGAATCGCTGACTTACCCAAGTCTGCTACAGCTTCATCAGTAAAAACAATGTACGAAAAATTAAGTGTGGAAAAAAGAAAGAAGCATCCTGCTTATTTGTCTTACGAAGTGTATCATAAAGTCATCAATAAATTAAAGCAGGAAGCTATTGAAGATTTCAGGATTGATTTTGAAGATGGTTTTGGTAACCGCAGCAATGAAGAAGAAGATGCTACTGCAGTACAGGCAGCAAAGGAAGTAGCAATGGGAATGAAGAAAAAAACATTGCCGCCATTTATTGGCATCCGCATAAAACCATTTACTGAAGAAATGAAAGAAAGGGGATTGCGGACCCTTGATATTTTTATCAGCACTTTAGTAAATGAGACCAAAGGGAAATTGCCCAACAACTTTGTGGTGATGCTTCCTAAAGTTACCATACCGGAACAACCGGCTGCACTTGCATTATTGATGGACAGCATAGAAGCACAGTTAAAATTGCCAAAAGGGATTTTAAAAATTGAAATGATGGTAGAAACCACACAGTCTATTATGAGTAGCGAGGGTACAAATCCTTTGCGTAAATTTATTTTAGCTTCTAAAGGGCGTTGTATTGCGATGCATTTTGGTACTTATGACTATACAGCTTCCTGCAGCATTACAGCACGTTACCAGGAAATGGATCACCCGGTATGCGACTTTGCACATCATATTACCAAAGTGGCGCTTGGCCATACGGGTATTTGGTTGAGTGATGGCGCAACGAATACCATGCCCATTGGGCCACACCGGGGCGAAAAATTAACCAAGGTACAGCAAAAGGAAAACCAGGAAGTAGTTCACCGTGCCTGGAAAAAAGGGTATGACCATATTCGTCATTCATTGTGGAATGGTTTTTACCAGGGTTGGGATTTAAACCCCGCCCAGTTCCCAATGCGGTATGCAGCCGTATTTGCTTTTTTCTTAGAGAGCTACGATGATGCAGTTGAACGATTGAAAACATTTGTAGATAAAGCTGCAAGAGCTACCTTAATAGGTGATGTATTTGATGATGCAGCAACGGGACAAGGATTGCTGAACTATTTTTTACAAGCGCTCAATAGTGGCGCTATTACCGAAAAAGAAATGCTCGCTACGGGCTTAACGCTTCAGGAAATCAGGAGCCGCTCATTTAAATATATCCTGGAAAACAGGAAAAAGAAAAAGTCATGACTGTATGGGAATTCGTTTTGCAAAAACTAAACTCCGGTAAGCGGGTAATATTGTTGTATGTTTTAGAGAGCAAAGGAAGTTCACCGGGGAGGCAGGGGTTTCACATGGCTGTTGCAGAGGATGATAGTATGCAGGGGAGTATTGGCGGAGGTATTATGGAACATAAATTTGTAGAACTTACCAGGCATGCACTAAAAAATAATGATGAGCTGAATGAAATAATAAACCAGGTGCATGATAAAGAAGAAGCCAAAAACAGGAGTGGCATGATATGTTCCGGTGAGCAAACTATTTTTCTATACAGCATTTTAAATAAGGATATACCAGTTGTAGAAGCATTGTGTAATACAAAAAAAGAGTCTTTAACAGGTAGCTTAATTTTATCGCCGGCAGGATTGCAGCTTGATAAAATAATACCTCTTGAAAATAATACCTATCATTACAACAATGGCAACTTTACCTACTACGAAAAATTAGGATTTAAAAATACGATTCATATTATTGGCGGTGGCCATTGTGCATTGGCTTTGAGTAAACTGATGCGGGGTATGGATTTCTATATTATTGTGTATGATGATCGCCCGGGCTTGCATACCCTGGTTCAAAATAAATACGCACACCAAATTATTACGGTACCGGGTTATACAAAAATGGCTAATTATCTTAAAGAAAATAAGGATGATTATGTTGTGATTATGACATTTGGGTACCGCACCGATGATGAAGTGATACAGAGCCTGGCACCATACCATTTTAAATATGCCGGTGCATTGGGCAGCACTTTTAAAATGCAACAATTATTTGAGAAATACCGTAATCTTAAAATTACAGGCCCTTTTATTGATCAGTTACATACTCCCATTGGCCTGGCGATACACAGCCAAACACCTGAGGAAATTGCAATAAGTATTGCTGCAGAAATAATTCAAGTAAAAAATAGTCCTGTTTAATATTCAGTTTTGTCTGACTTATTTTTCCAGGCCTCAAAAATTTTTAGAGCTGCTTCCCGTCCCATATTTTTAATGGGAATTTTTCTTTCTTCAATCGGGCTTTTCATTTCCTCATAGATCATGGAATCATCAAAGCCGATATCGGCTGCATCCTGGCGATTGTTTGCAAAATATACAATCTTTGGGCGGGCCCAATAAATAGCGCCAAGGCACATGGGGCAAGGTTCGCAGGATGTATAAATTTCGCAATCCTGTAATTGAAAACTGTTTAAATTTTTACAAGCATCTCTTATTGCTTCTACTTCGGCATGTGCAGTAGGATCATTATTAGAAGTAACCCTATTGTAACCCCCGGCCTACAATTTCATTTCCTTTTACAATTACGCAACCAAATGGGCCTCCTTGATTATTGTAGATACTTTGCCCGGAAAGTAGTATGGCTTCCTGCATGAATTTTTCTTCCCTCGTCATAATCATTAATTAAGATGAAAGTAAAGATAAGGTAAATGATTTTAAAATTTTCACCTTGCATTTGTAAATAAAATGAATGGAATGTACATTAAAAAAAACTTACACCAGGCCTTCCTGTAAGGCAATCTTAACAAGCCCTGCCGTGTTTTTTGCATTCAATTTTTGAAGCAGGTTATTTCGGTGGTTTTCTACGGTTCTTAAACTAAGGAATAATTTATCTGCAATTTGCTGGTTGGTATTCTCTTCCAATATCAGTTTTAAAATCTCTTTCTCCCTGCGGGTGATGAGTTGTTTTTCACCATGTCCTGAAAGGCTATTGAGTAATTGTTTTTTTAATTCTTCATTTAAAAATTGTTCGCCCCCGTACACCGTTTCAATTGCTTTGACTAAAATTTCGGGGCTTACATCTTTTAGTAAATAACCCAGGCAACCTTTTTGTAACATCTGCTTCATTTGAGTAAGTACATCTACATTGGTAAGGGCAATCATTTTTATTTGCGGGTATTTTTTAGAAATAATGGTTGCCAGCTCAAGTCCTGATTTATGGGGCATTTGTATATCGAGTAAAAGCACATCGGGTTGTTCTTTTCCAACGCTTCCAGCAGGTCATCCCCATCATTAAAGATCCCCGTGATGCAGATATGATGTGCATCAGCCAATATTTTTTGTAATCCATTTAGTATGATGACCTGGTCATCTACGATTGCCACTTTTATCATAAACTATTTTCATTATTGTGCCAGGAATCAAATTCTAAATATATACTGGTACCGGTTTCAGGGGTGCTTTGTATATCTAATTTTCCGCCCAGGTCGTTTACCCTTTCTTTCATATTTTTTAATCCCATTCCTTTTGAATTTTTAAATGCATCGGCAGGTAGGCCAATACCATCGTCTTCAATCGTAATATTTGTAGAACCTTCTTCATGAAAATTAATCTGTACCAGGGCATGTGGTGCTTTGGCATGTTTAATGATATTATGAAGCAGTTCTTGTATAATGCGGTAGATGGAAAGGTCAAATGTTGTACTCGTTTCTTTTTTTGCCCCATGGCCTGGAAGGTAATGCTGGTATTGCTTTTGCTTGCCATTTTTCACAGAAAGCCTGCACCGCACTGGCAAGGCCCTGGGTGAGTAATACTTCGGGCATGAGGTTATATGCTGCTTTGCGTAATTCTACAGTAGCTTCTTCCAGCATTTGTAAGCCATCTGCGAAGTCTTTATTGGTTTGATTTTGATTTGCTTTTTTTGCCAATTCAAAATTCATACGGGCTACCGATAATAAACCGCCAATGCCATCGTGTAATTCTCGGCTTATTCTTGTTCTCTCCCTTTCTTCAGCATTGATGCTGGCTTTAAGCCGTTCTAAATTTATTTTTGTTGCAGGTTACTGATGCGTTCTTCCTGTAATTTTTGTTTACTTTTATTTTTCTTTCGCCATAAAGCGAATATCAGCATACCACTTAAGGTTAATAGTGAGATACCGATGATCCAAGAATTTTTATCTTTTATTTTATTCTTTACTTCAGAAAGATTTAGTTTTGAAGGGCCAGCTCTTTATCTTTTTCAGCAATGCGGTTCCTGATCTCTAGCCTGCTGATGATATCTATCTTATCTCGCCTGGTTAAACTATCATTGAGTTTTACGTATATATTTTTATATTCTAATGCTTTTTTATAATTGCCCAACGCTTCATAACACGAGGCATAAGTATCATAAGCCTGCACCACTTCATTTCTTAAATGTGAACCCGTGCGGCTTAAGCTTACCAATGCAGTATCTAAAATGGCGATAGATTCTGCATATTTTTTTTGCTGGTAAAATGCATTGGCAGTTTGCAGGTCAATAAAACTCATATAAAAAGCCAGGTATTTCTTTTGCTCCGGATTATTCGCCATATCCCTGATCTGCTGTAAATATTGAAGGCTCTTTTGGTATTTCCTTCCTGGAGATAGGTGTCGGCAATATTTGAGAGGGTAGAAATTTTTCTGCCGGTACTCAGTAAGCCCATTTTATCCCTTTCTGTAAGGTAAGTGGTATAAAAATACCGGGCACTATCAAACTTTTTGATGGCATGATAATAAGCACCTTCTACAAAATAAACAGTAGTACGGCCATTTGCTGTGTCTTTAATTTTAGTACTTGCTTCTTTGGCTTTATCTACAAACCGTTTGATGGTTTCTTTTGTTCACTTAGCCCATATTGATTTGTTGCCCATTTGAATGCTCATGTTCAGGTTATTCCCAAAAATACCAATGGCCAAGGCGCTCAGATGCCATCCCAATTCCTTTATAATAATGAATCGCCCTCGCTGCTGTAAAGCGCTTCCTTTAAGGACTGGAACGAAGCTTCGGGCAACTTCTCCATTTGATATTCACCTTGTGCAATCATTTTTAATATGGCGGTAGTATCCTTTATTATTTTTGTTACAGAGCTGTTATTATCCTGCGCCACTGCTTTTAAAATGCAACTCATTTACTGATATCAGTAAAAGTGAAATAGAAAATATTCTTATAGCGCTTTTACTTACCCGGCCAGTAAGCAGGAATGACTGGACCTTAATAAAAGCTTTGAATACATGGATTCTACGGTGGTGATTATACAAAGCTGCCAAGCCGCTTTTTGGTATTCTAAACGAAAAACTACTACTATTTTCTAAACTGGTAACTTAATACAAATTGTCCAACCAGCAGTCCTGCCTCTCCTTCTTATGGGATCCCCAAGGAAATGTTTATATATCTGCCCTATTGGACAGGACAAAAACATCTCTCTTTTATAAAAAAACCAGCAGAAAATCAACCATTGATTATGTGTATGCAAATATACCATTTACCCCGCTGCTATACCATCATTAAGGGTTGATGGGAAATATTATTCCAACTGCTCAAATAATTCCCACATCCAAACTATCCATCTTATTCCGTTGCGCTCGCAAGATTCCCAGGGCCTGGAGCCCGGCATTGAATTAGCTGATTCTCTGCATTTACATCTACCGTTTATGGTTTAAGTAATTTTGAAAGTTATGGGTATAATGTAGCACACTTATCAACAATTTAAATAATTACAGCGCTATACAAAATAGTTTAAGCAGCAATGGGCAAGCAAGATACTTTTACTTGCCTAAAAAGCCGGTTCAGTTATTGGCTAAAATTGGCTTCCCGCTTTATCCATTCGTTGGGAAATTAAGCCAGCTTACCGGTGTTACGCCAAACTACTGATTCCATAATGGATATTACCCGTTCCGCTTTACACCGATGATTAATTAATGGCAGAACTTATTATGTTTATTTCCTGGCAAGATTTTATTTTTAATAGTAGGCACTTATTATTTGCCTGTAAGCTATACGGCAAAGCAAGTTATTCAAAATTGCAGCCAAACAGAACAAGCTACCGTAAAAGTAGTTGGCGAGGCCCGGTCCCATAATGATTTTACCAGGCTAAACGTCGTGTGCCGCAAGACAGTGTAAGATTTACTGAGGACTTCTATCATAGGGTTTTAATGTTGCAAACTATACTTGTGCTTTCGGGGACAAACAAGTGCCATCAACACCAAAATGAAGTAAAAAATTTGCATCTTCGGGTAATCATGTTGTGCAATACAAAAAATAACTGCTGATAATGGTTGCATTGTAGGGATACCAACACAAAACAATTGTAATACAAGATACTTCTCTTGGAATTTGGGGTGGATAATGTTTTTTGTATTGGTGATTCTGTTTATATTACAGATACTTCTTTTATTACAGTTGGTTTCTGTACACAATGGGATTGGCATTTTGGTGATGAAAATGTTCAAATTGTGAATAATAATGGAAATTCCTTTTTATCACTTATACAAGTTCTGGAACTTTCACTGTAAGTTTAATAGTAACTGCTGCAAACGGTTGCTAAACGAGTACACTAAAAAGAACCGTTACCTGTAACTGTTCGAGCCTGTTGCAAAATTTGGGTTTGATAAAATGTTGCCTGGGGCGAGTCTATTAACTTTAGCGATAGTTCTACTTATGCAACTAATTATGTTAGAATGGCATTTGGGATTTTGGAAAACGTTTTACCCGCAAGTACGTACCGATGCTTTCCTTTTGATGCATTATACTTATCCCACTGCAGGAACTTTTACTGTTGGTAAACACAAGCATCAGGCGGATGTTTAAGCGATGCCTTTAGTTTAGCCGTTGTAGTGGCGAATAAACCTGTAACCAGATTTTAGCTATACCATTAATCCTGCGTGGACAGTGCACCTTATCACTTTACATCTTCCATTGCTTATGATGTAAATACGCCTATAAATTGGTATTGGAATTTTGTTGATGGACAACAAACAAATATCAATACCGCCAATGCGGTTTCTCATGCTTACAGCAATGCTGCAACCAATATTACGATACGCATAAATGCTGTTTGCAATAGGGAGGATGTAAAAAGCGACACGGTTGATAAGAGTGGTACCGTTATTTATAACAAATCCCAATGCGGCGGCTTTCAATGTAAATAAAAAAATATATTTTGCGAGAATGAGATTTGTTCAATTTTCAGCAACTGGAAGTCGGATATTACATTTGTGGAACTGGAGCTTTGGCGATGGAGCAGGAAATCAAACCCCTCCTTTTAACAGGGCATATACGAATGCTGGAAGTTCTGCAAATTGTAACTGTGGAAAATGCAGGTGGTTGCCGGCAACAGGTGTTGCGGGAACTCTATCAATATTATTGCTAAACCGCTCGGTGATGCCGTCCTCTGATTTTCTTACAAATAGGTGGTAGCACCTATTCAAACAAGTATTGTCAATGCAAATCAGGTATGATTTTTTATGGGCACCGGGCACGGCACTAAGCAATACCACTGTTTTAAACCACGTTACATCTGCCGCCCAGGATGTTAATATTTATTGCTGCAACGCATAAAACAAGCGGGTGCGCTGCAACAGATAGTGTTTTAGTAAAAGTAACGCAGATGTTTATATCCCTACAGCATTTACGCCCGGCAACGATCATAGAATGATGAATTTAAAATATTGGGATCAGAGCTAATAGAGCAAATGGATTTTAAAATTTATAACCGTTACATGGCCAACTTGTTTTGAAACAAAGACAAAAGCAAAGGATGGAATGGCAGGTTGGGGGCCGTACAAGCTCAGCTTGGGTGCCTATATTTATATATTGAGTTATAAGAAATATAATACAGATAAAACAATATTTGTAAAATAGTTTTGTTTGCTACGATAAATAACAATAAAGTGCAATACTGGCTTTGCAACAACTGCAAAGCCATAAAATTCCAAATGCATGGGCATACTACGACAAATAGCAGAATACTTATATCATTTAAGGGGATCCGAAAGAAGAACCTACACAGTGGATGAAATATGTGCATGGAATTAACCGCATTTCAATTTCTTATTCATACTTGCCATGATCATCCTTGCCATTAAATTGATGATGTTCTACTGCTTCACTTCATCATAAATAATTTTTGCAGCTTGTGTTGAAGCGTAGCCAGTTTCTTCTAATAATCTTTTAAGCTCTCTCATTAGTCCTGGATGGACGCTTTTTTATTTTCATTGTGTAATATAAGGTCAAGCTCACGTGCTATTAGCTACATTAAAATCATGCTGATAATGAGTTCTTTTACCGCTTTAATATCCTAAGATTAAATTTACCAGACCGATGTATTTTATTTTTACCAGCCTTTTTGCAATTTGGTACGAAATTGAATTGCCTTTATAACAAATTATGGGCACAAGTAAATTGGTTTCTAAGGTAGCGGTTCCACTGATTACACACACATAAAGCTGCTTTAGCACTTATAATAACAATATGTTTTACCAGTAATGGCGTACATTTTTGTAGGGAGGTAGCATCATTGTATAAAAATCATCTTCAATGCCGGGTGCTTTTGCTACAAAACTATATTCAGGAAAATGACTACTTACCTGTAGCATGATCAGAAGCTTTTTAATATTTCCTGTTTGGCTTCCCGGTAATAAGGCAATGGTTCCTTTATTATTTTGGTAAAGCGGTATTTCTGAATCGTCTGCATGATCTGTAAAAGCATCTACTTCTTCACCAAGTGGGTTCCCCACATAACTTACCGGGTAATTCCATTTTTGATAAAGAGTTCATTTCAAGGGAGTATTACAATCATTTATCTACAGAAGTCTTTTTATTTGCTTTACCCGGCTTTCTTTCCATGCCCCCATACCTGGGGGAGAAATATAATACACCACTTTAAGTCCTACAGGATTTTGCCCATTCAGCAATCCGGGTTGAACCCCGGGTAATCAATTAACACCAGGGCATCCAGTTTGTATTTCAAAATGTCTTTTTGCAAAATGGTAATATTCAGTGAAATGGTATAAAGGTTTTTAATACTTTCAACAAAACTCATCAACGCAAGGTCTTTTTAATGCAATGCCAGGGTAGCCCCTGCTGCCTGCATTTATCACCTCCCCAAGCCCATATATCAACCATAGGGATTCTAGCTTTATGCAAGGCTGTAGTCTAAATTGCTTCCATGTAAATCGCCACTCCTTTACCGGCAATAATATAATATTTCATATCAGGAATATTGTATCAAAATTGTTAAATCGAATGCTTTTAATGAATCAATTTATGCTCTTAAGTTTTTTTGGAATTATTAAAAGACAGGTTCATTAATTCATAAGTTTTAGCATTGGGTAAATAATAA
>JADJVM010000005.1 GCA_016710595.1 Niastella sp. | reverse complement strand
CCAAATATGTCTTCGTGTAATGGCATATTATTATTTATTTTTACAAAAACCACAAATTTTTCTTTCCAAACTCAGGTAATTCCTCTCTGTCGAAATAGGGGAAAATCTTTGCTACCATTTCCGGATATATAGTTGTTACAGGCAGGTTTTGCTGGCTGATGCTTTTCCAATACATACGACTGAACTGATACACCTGGTCAATTAATCCTCCTATAACTGACATACTCAATTCATCTGGCTTTGAGGATTTGATTGACAGCTTCACCGAAATGATAGTCTTTCGCAGCAATTGGCACTTCCTCCTTATACCTTACATTATTAAACAACAGGAATTTATTATAGCCTATGCTGAGGTATGTGCCACTTAATGGCATTTTACCACTACCGTTCATATCAAAAGCTAATAACTCACGGCTTTCTGTTTTATTGATGGTGATTACGATAACAGGTACATCACCGTAACTAATACTGTCAAGCATTTTAAGTATGGGCGTAGTTCTTCGGGGTCTGAAATTTCCTTGTAAAAGTGAATGATGATCTGCCTTACAGATTGATGTTGCTCTATGAATTTCTCAACCTGGTCTTTTATTGAACCGGCCAGCAGCTTTGTTTCGCTCTTTATAGCAGCGAAGCCTTCGAACTTACCGTCATTACTGAAACAAAATGCACTGCCTACATAACGATGAGCTGCATCACGGGGCTGAAATGCGCCTACGCCAATAATCAGTTCATTTGCATCGACCGTGCCAACCGCCACGGTATTCTCTCCCATTTTTGCCAATAAGGCAACGTATATATTGGTAAAAATAATAGAACTCTGGTTTTGCAAGGGTTCTTTAAAAATAACCTGCGAAGGATACCCTTATCGAGCAAGTGTTCTTTATTTGGTAAGGCTTCGTGCTGTGGATGGTCTTTATCGTCATTCTTAATGGGGCTTATGTATATGGCAACATACGTACAGCCGGGATCAAGTGAAAAATTTATCTAATTGTTCCTTTACTTCTTCAAAATAGTATTGTTGTCTGTAAAGGAAGTTTGTTTGGCGGCATCAAAACTGAATTGCTGATTAATATATTCGATCAGTGGTTTTGCATCTTTTTGCTTTTTATTTACAATGCCATGCCAGCCTTCCATCATGAACTTATACATGTGACCTTTTACAAAATCTGCATCTGCTTTATTGTAAATAAAAAACAGTTTCAGGTGACCTTCAGTATATGCCTGTAACGGTTTGTGTGTAAGAATGCCCAGACCATGGTTTATGTGTGTACCATTCTTGAATTGCAGGATGTTATTGCCTTTACCAACCAAAAACACTTTCTCATTGGGCACCTGATAAAAGCCTTCAGGTGCAAGTTTTATTATTCTATTAAAAGCTGGTGTATTCAGGTAATGATTGTAAAACCATTCCTGCATACCAAGATATTCGGGATAACGGTTCGTCTTTTTTAATTCCTCGTATATGTCGTACTCTTTTTTAAGGTCATAATTTAAAACGGGATATACATTTTCCAACTGCTGCTTTAAATCATCCGGCAAGGTTTTCGTAATGCCAGATGCAGCCATTGCATAAAACTTTTGTGTATTTTGTTGTATCAAAATCCTTTATCTGCTTAATGGGAGTATGCAATACTTTGGAAATACCATTGTATGAAAGCACTACCTGAAACTGCTTTGGTACTGCACTACTATATTGCACATTTAATGTGAACTTATTATATACTTTATAAAGTGGATCTCTAATATCATTATCAGTAAACCAAACTTCAACATCTTTTGTAAAATTCGGAAACACAATAGCACCATCGATACGCTTAAAATAATTTAAGATCAAATAATTGAAATATCGTTTTGCAAAACCAACAGTATGAAACAATTCAATTTCTTTTTCAATTGCACTTTCTCTTGCAGATTGAAAAATCGCAGTAGTAGAATTGGATGGCGGTGGTCTCTGCCTCTGAAACTCATCAAACAACTTATCCCATTTGATAGAAGCCATGCCCTCCACCTTTTCGGGGTAAAATGCAAATTTTAGTTTAGTCTTTACAGGAGTAAAGGAGATAAGGTTTAGCTGTATCTGTTGCATAGACGGATATTTAATTCATTATTTTATTGCTTGTTTTATTAAACTCATTATATATTCCAGGTCTTTGTCTGTTTCAACCTGTATCTGATAATCTCCATTTCCCCAATGTCCAATGCTTGATACATCCTGTGCAATATTCTTTGGGTCGTCTAATTGCCCTGCTTTAGCATTTATGAATAGTTTGAGTGATTTTTTAAGAATGGATATATCTGTAATATTTGAACCCTTTTTAAAAGCTATGTAATGCTTCTTTGGTATCACTTCTATTCCATCTGCCAAATTCAGGATAGCATTTTTGAACTTTTCATATAACTCAGAAGTAGTTTCTGATGCTTTATCTATATGGTCTTGTTCCGTGTAAACTTTTATTTCCTCTGTTACATTTTTGAGTGTTTGGTTTTGCTGGGTTATTGGTTTAATGCTTTCGGCTGATAATGATTTTTTAATGGGTGTAATAGAAATAGTATCATTCTCATACTGCTTTACTTCCCATAGTTCAATAGCAATGTCTTTAAAGTTTGTTGCCTGCTTTTGGTTTTCTGTAAAGTTTGGAGACACGAATGCTACTCTTGTTTGGCTCCAATCAACATCTTCTCTTTTCAGGTTACGTTTCAGACTTTCATTGTACTCTACTATAAAATCAGCTTTGTTTTCCAACATTAAACTCAGGTAAGTAAATCCCTGGTCAACAACACTTATGTTTTTATCTCGCTTGTACTCGATGATGATAAAGGCACATGCCTGTGGATCATAAGCCAATGTATCTATCCGCTTATTTTTAATGGTAAACTCGCTTTTAACCAATACAAGCCCCATTATGGCAGACAGGTTTTCCTCAAAGACTTTTTGAATGTCTTTCTCCAGTTTAAAAGGTTTTTCTTTTACCTCTTTTAGTTTGCCTGTTTGGTTAATGTATAGTGCCATAATATTAGCTAGTTAATGTTTTAAGTTCCTTTGACCGTTGCTTCAATAATAAATTCAGTTCCACTTTATATTTGTATTGTTTACTATTCTTAATGTTTTTCTTTAGTTGGATTATTTCTTTTTCAAGGGTATCAATCTGTTTATTGTAATGAACCAAATCTTGTAATGACTTTTTGGCCATACTTTTTTTCCCTGATAGCTGAATACAAAAGTCATGGTACACAGCATCCAGACTTTTTTTCAGATGCAACGAATATGCATTTTCATTATGGGAAAACCATGATGTTCTAAAAGTCCAATCAATTACTGAATTATCAGCATTTACCGGATGGGGATGCTTTGTTGATGTTGACAGATAAATAGCATCAGATTCTTCGACTATAAATATGATGTTGTAAGGAATTGCCTTGTTGATAATATCAAGCAGTGACTGTATTTCCTCTCTTACTTTAAGCTCAATCTTAAATATTTGAATTTCTAGTATTTCTTTTGCTTCAAGGTTTACAGTATCTGGAGAAAGTTTTTGTTGCCAAGTAATACGAAGTATCAGGTCTGTAAACAGTTTCTTCTGCTTTGAGTTTGTATAAGCATCAAAGGCATTTTTAGGAATGACCCTATTAACTTAAGCCGTATGTGGTAAGTTAAAAAGTTCCATCTATCGTACTATTAAAAATGATATAAGTTTAAAGTCTTCAATACCCTTTATTTTATCTTTTAAAGCAGTAGTACCTCCAGCTTTAAATAAACTCAACACTTCTTTTTCCTCTTCCGTTTGCAGGATTGTACTGATGCTCTGTTTGAGAAGTAAAGAGTAAGCATCCATTTTATGGTATTCATCAGTTTCTTCGCTTAATACCTTGCAAAGCTCTACAAGTGGTTCTTTTATTCCCTTACAGAGCAGCCTCATTGCATCCAATATCTTTTTAGATTCTACATGGTTTAAAAATAATTCGCCATTGGTTTTTATATATACCAAATAGAAGGGATGAAGTCTATTGAGTTTATTAATGTTGACACTTGTATTTACATTCTTCAAAACAAAAACAGCTCCAGGTGGGAGAATGTCTGTGGCATTCACTGTTGCATGTAACCCTTCAGGAATATTCTGAAGCTCACCGAATGATTTTATGTAATTGGTTAAATCAACTCGAAAATCATTCAGCCCGAGGTCGGTAATACTTACTCCTTCTTTTAAATCTTCAAGGTCTATAACTTCTTCCTGTAGTTTTTGTAACTGTATTTTTCGGTACTCTAAATCCTTTTCATCGGTATTCAGAATATTATCATCACCGGTACTTGCCATATTACTAATCAACATTCTGCTCTCTACTCTTTGCTTCAAATTGATATAAGCATCCAATGTTACATCAGGCCAAAAATTTACCATCGTGATAGTATCATTTTTTGAACCTATCCTATCAATACGACCAAAACGTTGGATGATACGTACAGGATTCCAGTGTATATCGTAATTAACTAAATAATCGCAGTCCTGTAAATTTTGACCTTCCGAAATACAATCAGTTGCTATCAATAAATCAATGCCATCTGTAAGTTTGGGATATAGTTGTTCTTTATCTTTCGATAACGGTGAGAAGCAAGTTAATAGAGGGTTCAAGTCATTCGGGATGTTCTTTGAATTACTGATTTTTTTAGACCCTGTGATTAATGCTGTGTACAATCCATACTTCAGTTTCAGATACTCCTGAATGTTTTCATATAAGTAGTTTGCGGTATCGGCAAAGGCTGTAAATATTATAGCTTTTTTATTAGCTGGATTGAACGGATTGGAAATTTTATTGTCTAATAATTTGATCAGTTGTTGCAACTTGAAGTCTTTACTTCCTCTTACATCAACGATACTGCCCCAAAGCATATTGAGCAAGGCTAAATCCTCATTCAAATCTTCACTCCATTTTGTGGTGTCCATATCTGAAACATGAACCTTTATTTTTTTACCAATTACATTTTCCTCATCACCCCATTCTGCTTCCCAATCAAATTCTTCATCGTTCATCTTTGCTTCTATGCCCTCGTACTCTCCTTTTGAACCCTGCTCAATTGTTTTAAGAGCTTGTTCAATTTGTGCAATTATCCTTTCCAGGGTTATTCTGAAAGAATCTACGGAACTCTCCAGTCGTTTGAGCAAATTGATACGCATTAAAATCCGCAAACTGTTGTCACGGTCTATTTGCGAAAGTTTACTTGAACCTGCCCTTACTTCCTTTTCGTACAGATTTTTATACGCTTCTAATTTACTTGGCAGTATGTAGTTTAAAGGAGTGTAAACAGAGTTGTGCCTTCCTGAAAACCTGATCAATGCCGGTTTTAGTATCCAATTTGTCATTTATCAATTCCGGGTCGCCTTCATAAGCCAATGCTAATTGATTTTT
Source organism: Niastella sp. (assembly GCA_016710595.1). GTDB lineage: Bacteria > Bacteroidota > Bacteroidia > Chitinophagales > Chitinophagaceae > Ferruginibacter. Next base: position 410,709 of record JADJVM010000005.1, on the reverse strand, counting down.
CAAGTCATTGAAACGATTGTTTACAGGCGTAGCTGACAACATCAACACTTTAGTTTCAATACCTTCCTGTACCACTCTCCGCAATAATTTTTGGTATCTGTTTTCTCTGTCTGAGTAAGGATTATTATTTCTGAAATTATGTGATTCATCAATGACTACTAAACCATAATTACCCCAATTCACATTTTCCAAACTTCTGCCATTGCTCATACCTCTGTCTCTTGAAAGGTCTGTATGAAACAGTACATCATAGCGAAAACGGTCGGCAGCTAAAATGTTGTTCTTATCGTTATGCCTATATGTATTCCAGTTGGCCTCTAATTTTTTGGGGCAAAGTACCAACACATCCTTATTCCGCATTTCATAATACTTGATAACGCCTAAAGCTGAAAATGTTTTACCCAAACCAACACTATCGGCCAATATGCAGCCCTTATACTTTTCCAGTTTATTAATTGCCCCTATTACTGCATCTTGCTGAAAATTATAGAGCTTATTCCAGGTCAGTGAATCTTTGAATCCAATCTGGTCATTCGGTAAATTATCAAGGGATATGTCTTGCAGGAAGTCATTGAAGATATTGTACAGTGTAATGAAGTAGATAAACTCCGGGCTATTCTCTTTGTATGCACTTTCAAAATAACTCTGTACTTTTTGGGTAACGTCTTTTAAATCTTCATCGTTTTCCCATATCTGATTGAACCATTCCAAATAAGCTGTGCTATCCGGGAACTCTGATTTCTGAATTAAGGTTGGAAACCCTTTTTTATGTGTAATGCCCAAATCGGACGTAGTAAAGCTGCTGAGATTGGAATATGCGTACTCCTCCTGGTCAGTGTTCTTTACATGTATCATTCCATTGATTGGAAGATTATGATGCTTATTGGACTTGAAAACTACTTTATCTTTTACCCATTTAGAACATTCTCTTGCAATGGCCCTTTGGTTTAATTGGTTGATTAATCTTAATTCAAATTCCCCACCACATAATTCTGTTTCTTTGTAAATGTTGGGTATGTAAAATAACGGTGACTGTTTCTTGAAGTTCTCTTCACTGAAAGTTGGTGAACTAAAAATGAAACGCAATTCCTCAATTTTTTCTAACTCTTTTTTTAATGCTTCAAAAGCATAGATAGAAAATGAGGAAGCAGCAATACTCATTTTGCTGCCCTTACGGATGCTTGTTTTCAAGTCATCCCCTAAGCGGTTATTTACATTATCTATCAACTTCATCCTGTTATTTTAGTTGTACTATCTCTAACAATTTATCATAGCTACTCACTTTTTCAAATTTTACTTCGTTTCCACTTATCTCTTTAAAGTGTTCGGTTGCACAATGAATTTTTAGTTTTTCTATTTCTCTCAAATCCATATCAGAATCAGAACCTTTTGTTTCAGCAACAAAGTAAATGTGCCGAACTTTTTCCTTATCAAAAACTATGGCCCAGTCAGGACTGTAATTGGCTACCGGAGTAGAGATATAAAAACTCTTTGGCAGTTTTGCATACACTACCACTTCAGTACTGTTCTCCAAAGCCTTTGCAAAGTCTGATTCAATCTTTGAATCAGAAGTTAAGTAGTCATAGATATGTTTTTTCAGTAGTTCTGAATTACGCAATGCATTTTTATCATTTGTGAAAACCGTTTTAGCATCATGCCTTTCATCAATCTTATGATATACAATATTGTTTATGATTAAACTTGCTTTCACTTCATTTATCAGCTTGCTGCACTTGGCAATAAACTCCTCCGGGTTTTTGCGAAGCAATAAAAACTTCTCTTCTTTAATAGACTTGAGTATGTTAACAATGGTGCTTCTTTTCAGATTTGTAAGAGCTTCTATCTCGCCTACAATATCATAGACTGCATTGGTATAAATGTCATTCTTAATTTTCAGGTTTTGCCTTTGTGATTCTACCATCAATGTTCCTTCCTGCATCTGTTCTTTTGTGCCATCTTTTAACTCACCAGTTTTTACTTCATATACTCTATCGCCAATATGGAGTTGAGCATTAATACGAACCTTACTATCACTAATCAGTTTTTCAGTATCAAACCTTACTTCATAAATAGTTTTGAGATTAATCTTTTCCCATAGTGCTTGAAATTCTTTCTTACTGTAATTCTGGTTGGTATTGAGGACAATAGTTTGCCTTTCATCTTCGGGTTTAAAAGCTTCACCTGTATAAATTGCTTTCAACATTTTGCCTATCGATTCCCTGAATGGTTCCAGGTTTTCAGGTAATGGCATTTTATTCTGTTCAATCAATTCTCTGCCTGCCGGAGTAATCTTATCCCCTTCATCTATTACGTCATTTTTATATAGGACCTTATTCAACTTCTTTGCATCGTCTTCTGTAAGGCGGTGTTCTTCACCTTTTTCATCAGTTACAACTTTACTTACAAAATATTCCACTTCGGCCTTTTGTGGACGGTCTTTTAATGTTGCTGCAATTTCACTTTGTAAGCCTTTTGCAAATGCTTCATAAGACTCTGAAGCAATTACAGTGAGTTTATTAATTTCATGCACCTGGTCGCCTACAGATTCAAAATCTAATCTGTTGCCATTTTTGTTTACACACAAACGCATACCACGACCTACCTCTTGCCTCCTTCTTGTTTGGCTGCCCGTTTCTGCATTCTTCAATGCACATATCTGAAACACATTCGGATTATCCCAACCTTCCTTTAGGGCAGAGTGGGAGAAGATAAAACGAGTGGGTTCTTCAAAACTGAGTAACCTTTCTTTATCCTTCATGATAAGGTCGTAGGCTGAAATATCGTCAGAAAATTCCTCCTTAGTAAGCTTATCTCGTTTTACTGAAGGGTCTACAGACTTTCCTTTTTTATCAATGGAAAAATAACCTTCATGCACCCTATGAGCATCGTCCCGTTTTAAATACTCACCATAGTTAGTCGGCATATAGCCTTTGTGTACTTTACTTGGGTCTGTATCTTTCAGAAAGTTACTATACTCCTGCTGAAAGAGGTCTAAAAAATCATTGCGGACATTGTTGTATTCTTCTTCAAAAATTTTAGCGTATTCACCTAATGCCTGTTCCCCTGTTTCATCATACAATCTGTACTTTTCTACGGAGTCGATAAAAAATAAGGAGAGTACTTTAATGCCTTTTTCAAATAACTGTTTTTCTTTTTGCAAATGTGACATTATACATTCCCGTATCTGTATTCTGCGAAAAGTATGTTCATCTTTATCATTCAAAATATCACCGGGATAAATATCCTGACCGGCTACAACAATTTTATTGTGGTATCCATTAATTTCTGTTATCGTTTGATTTTTGTAAGACGGTACATTTCCTGAAAGCTCATATAAATTGGCACCTCACTTAATTTTTGCCTAACCTTTTTTACTCCATCGCCCACTCTTTTTTCAAATTCAACAACTGCAAATGGCGGCTTGGTTGTGCTCAAACTTATTTGCTCCAAATATAAATATCCGGTTGTGCCAGTTGAGCCTTTGAGGTTAATGCCTTTTACTTGTATTTTCTTTACCAATCTTTTGTTGTAGGCATCTAAGGCATCTAAACGATATACTTTATTGTAATCCACTTTATGTGTTGCTGAATAACGCAGGGTAAGTAATGGATTAAAGTCCTGCATACTTTTCAGGGTTTGTTCACCGTCCACTGACTGAGGTTCATCAATAATTAAAATTGGATTTGTTTGAGCAATAATTTCAATTGGCCTTCTTGTTCCAAACTGGTCAAGCTCCTGGTATATTCTTCTTGCATCTGCACCTCTTGCATTAAAAGCCTGTGTGTTTATAATCATTACACTGATGCGACTATCAGAAGCAAAGTTTTCAATATCCTGTGGGCGACCGGAATTGTAAATAAACGGATTGATTTTATGGCCGTACAATTCCTGAAAATGGTCTTGTGTTACTTCAAAAGATTTGTACACACCTTCCCGAATAGCTATGCTTGGTACTATTACAATAAACTTGCTCCAACCATAATGTTTGTGCAGCTCGTACATAGTACGGATATAGGTATAGGTTTTACCTGTACCAGTTTCCATTTCTATAGTTAGGTTATAGCCTAACTTAACAGCTCTTGGTCTTTCAATTTCCTGACTTTCGTGGAGGTCGTTATTCTTTTGTACTTGTTGAATGTTTTTGAGAACCTGGGATTCTATTATTTGAATAGGACTGTTGCGGTATCCTATTTCTTCCATCACATCTGTTTCAAAATAAAGTGTGAGCACATCGGCAGATGCTGCTTGCTTGGCTTTACGGATTAGCTCTTTGCTTCGTTCTAATGTGAAACGATTTGTTTTTAGCGGTTGCCCTTCAAAACAATCCACTACAGCTTTTACAGCCTGAACCTGAAAGTCCTGTTCTTTGAATTGTAACTTCATATTATATCACTTTCATTTCAGTTTCTGGACTGAGTTGTTTTAATAATTGTTTTACATTGGTTTTGGCAGTATCGTTGGTAAATCCATTGTCACGGAATACGATACGCAGGGGTGCATCTTTGGCAATGGCTTTTGCAAAGTCTTCATCAATGCCTTTATCGAAACAGGCAAAAAGTGAGTTTTCTGCTACTTTAAAAACCTGTTTGCCTGCAATTTTAATTTGTTCGATTTTTAGAGAAAGTGGTAAGCCCCAATCGAGTATTACCTGAGCCAGTAAATCGTCTGCTGTTCTATCTTGTTTTACATTGTCTGCAAAAAGGTCCATTGCCTCTTGCTTATAATCTTGTGGCTTGTAATACACATCCTGCATATTACTTTCATCCAATCGATACACCCGAAAACCATAGTCAATATCAGCTCCTGTTTCTTCTTTGATTTTTTTTGCAGCTCTACGGATTCGTTCTTTTGCTATTTCGCAGATATTTTCATACCCTTCTTTATAAGCTTCAGAATCCGCATTTACAGACTCATTCAATTGCACTAAAATAAAATTTCTTGCCTCTTCCTCAATTGTATCAGAGTTAATTTGAAAGATTGCATGAGCTGCCGTTGCAGAACCTGAAAAAAAGTCTAAAACAATATCTCCATCATTTGTTCCAATTTGTATACACCTTTTAATCAAATCAATTGGTTTTGGATGGTCAAATACTGTTGCTCCAAATAGGCCTCTAATTGTTCGAGTGCCATTCTCGGTTCTCATTTCTGTTTCATCCCAAATTGATTTAACTTTTGTGGTACTTCTTCTGTTTTTCTCATATATATTCCAGTTTCCATCGGACTTTTGCTTAGCCAAAATTTTGACTTAAATCATGATTATTCTTTGTGATTGCTTTACCTGCTTTTTCTTTACCCCACCGCCAAACACTTTCCTTTCCTTGGCTATTGTATGGCTTAGCTTCAATAGTATGTTCAGAATCTTTCACAAGTGAAACTGTACAATACCCATCTACTTTTGAGTTAGGATTTACATGAAACGCATAAAATAAATTTGGACGATTACCGCTATGAAACTTTGGATTACGATTTCTTAATTCTCTTAGCTCATAACCACCCTTTTGAATCTGTGTACCTAAATTCTACTTCCTTTGGAATTCATTTAAAACTAACATCTGTGATTTAGAATATGCAAGTAAATATTCATTAGTTACAGCTATTTGTTTATAGTCACGACCACCTGGATTTACTATAGGAATAATTTGTGCTTGAAACTGTTGCTCACCATAAATTTCATCACAAACTCTTTTCAGATTATGTAATTCATTATCATCAATAGAAATAAAAATCACTCCATCATCCGTTAATAAATTTCTTGCTAATTTCAAACGAGGATACATCATAGTTAACCAATCGGAATGGTAACGACCTGCCGTTTCGGGGTTTACTACCAGGCGTTGGTTGTATTCATCTTTCTGCCCGCTTTCTATTAATTCTTCCTGGACATCTTTCGTAAAATTGTCTTTGTAAACAAAGTCCTTACCTGTGTTGTAAGGTGGGTCTATGTATATCATTTTAATCTTGCCCAAATAACTTTCCTGCAATAGTTTCAGCACTTCCAGGTTATCGCCTTCTATGTAGATGTTTTCAGTATTGTCAAAATCAACAGAGTCTTCCCTTACTGGTCTCAGTGTTTTGGTAGTGGGTAGGTTGGCGGTTACAATGGCTTCTCTTTTACCCGGCCATTCCAAACGGTAGCGTTCTTTATTGCCTTCAATCACTGCATGGCTCAGTTCCTGCTTTAGCATATCAAAATCTATGGCTTTGCCATTGGCAGTTTCTGTAACACAGTTGGGAAATAGCTCAGCCAGCTTTTCAAAGTTGGCGTTTACCTGGTCGGGTGTTTGAAGGTCTAATTTGTCAATGCTCATATAGCTGCTGTTGATAGGTTATTTCTTTAATTTTTTGTTTTGCTTTTTTACTTCCGTTTCGGTTACCGTTAAAGCCTGTAACGCCATCTTCTCATCTTTCACCACAGTATAAATTTGATCAACTAACCATAGTGTCGTTAATTCATCGCTGCTAACTTTAAGTATATCGGCAATGATGGGTATTTGCTCCCGTTTGAGTTGCCGCATACCTTTTTCAATCTTACTCAGTTGTGCCGTATCCATTTCAAGCAATGGTGCTACCTGCCGCAGAAATAAATTCTGCTTTTCCCTGAGTTCCCGGATCCGCTCACCAAATTGACTATTCATAGCTTTTATGTTGACTTGTCAGATATTGGCAAATATAAACATAAGAAAGGAAAAGAGAATACCCTAAAGTGGTAATAATTAGGAGGTTGAGGAAGTTAAGGATTTGAGGAAAATTTATTAGTAAATCCCCAATGGAAGGGAAGGCTTTTAGCCTTCCTGAACTTCCTGAGCATCCTGAGAACCCAGTGTTTCAGGATTTGAAGGTTTTGCATTTTGATTGATATATAGATCCTGACCGTCTTTGTCTAAAATACCTGCTTTTACAAAATCGGTTATATAGCCCTGGGCAGTTTTGTCGGGAATGTTGAGTTTGGTGGCAATGGTCAGATAGCCCTGTCGGTTGAAGTTATAGGGCAGTGCATCAAGAAATCTTTCTTTGCGGCTTTTGGGTTTTGCCCTGGCTGGTTCCTCCGGCAGGTCAGAATAGACTTTGGCTGCATGTTTTACCAGCAGCTTTACTATCTGGATGGTATTTGTAAAATCTACATCTTCACAAACCATCGGACTGGAGAAATCGCCAGTTTCCAATATCCGCAGTACCGAGCAAACCATCATGATCCTGAAGGCAATCAATCCTGAACGGCGAACTGTGCCGATATAATCGAGCCCTTTCAGACTTATGTACATGGATTGTGTTTCGGTAAAAAACTGATTGAACTTACTTTTCTGCTCTTGGGTTAATGAGAAAACGATTTCAGCATTGTTGTTTAGTGCTTCGTATAAAGTAAAAAACTCATTGGCCAGATCAGCAAAATGTTCATCCATCCCATTATCTGTATTTGCAGCAAATACATCTTTCCAATACGGCTGAATATTCATTACATAAAACATGAACCGGCTGAACAAACCGTTTTCAGCATTTGGAATTAAGGTTCCTATTTGCTTGGGTGTGCCTGAAAGCAACGCTGACAGACAAGGCCGTTCTATTTCTACAAGTTCCCTGTCGGTTCTACGGTAATAAGTGATAGGCTCATGCTGAAAAGCATTGCGGAAACCATGACTGTAATTGCCATAGTCACTCTTAAATGCCTGTGCCATAGTATCACCTTCAGTTTCAAAAATGAGGCCCCGGCCATTGCTGTCGTTCAGCAATTGAAAAAATCCGGTACTGCTGTTGTTGGCCGGAATGAAAAGCATTTTCTCCGGCGGTTTTGTTGGCTTTTCTGCGTTTGATTTGCCTTTACTGCTATTGTAGTCGGCCATTTGAGCATCATACTCTTTTTTTAATAGTGCAGCCTGTGCTCTCATTGCTTTATGAACCGGGTTAACCAGTTGCCTGCAATGGATAAGCCTGCCTTTGCCTGCGGATGCCTGGGCGGTGATAAATAAAAACAGGTTTGCATTAACCTTTTTATCATCGTAGTACCCATATATATTTGGCAAGCAGGCGCTTAATGCTACAATGGAACCAAGCAGTAAAATATCCCGTTCCTCTTTTGATGCAGCAACTTTCACTATACTTTTAAGGAAAACAGGAAGTAAAGGAAATATTTCGTCGGGCAACGTTGGCATTGCCTGTACTTCTGATTCATTGTTTGAATTAGCTTCTTCCTGTTGTACAGGTTTTGGGAATTTTGCAAACTCTGTGCTGTGATGTTTGTAAGCGCTGTTTACCGAATCTTTAATTTCTCTTTCAGATAAATCAAAATGCTGTGAACATAGTATTTCAGTATCGGACTGCGGTATACCAGCTCTGTTGCAATTAGAAGCAAGCAGATAAATATAATTGTTACGGTTTCCATTTGTAAATTCTGATTTTTGATTGGTGAATAAAACCTGTTGCTGAAAGACTAAGAGCCATTCATCGGAGTTAGTAATCACTTCTGTTTGTGCATTTACTGTATGTGCAGGTTCCTGCTTTGGCTGAACAGGGATGTCTTTAACATTGAACTTTTCGTTGTATATGTTTTTATACAACTGCGGATCGTGACTTACAAAACAAAGTCTGGTAATATCCTTGCATTTTTCATCGGCTTTTAAGCCGGTAGCGTTTTCGTAATATTGCAATACCTGTTGGTAAGCAGCATCATGATGTTCAGCTCCGGTATTTACTTCTATAAATACCTTTAGGCCGTTGCCGCTGGGGCTGATAAAGCAAAGAAATGTGTAAGGGATTGCAGCAATGATTTGAAATGCTGCATTTAATTGTTCCGTTGTCAGCTTGTCAAAATCGAGATGAACAAATCCGCTGTATTGCTCCATGTTGGGTAGCAATCGTTTTTCTGTGAATGTAGCGGATGGGGTAAAGGCTGGAAGCCGTTGCTTTTTTGCCTGTGCTTCTTCAGTTTTACCTTGTGCAATCAGGCCTCGTATTTCTTCAACCTGAATTTTGTATTTGTCTGATGCAACCCTGTTGGAAAGGATGATCAGCGATATATCTTCTACCGGTTCGGCGAAGTTTTTGAAAATCGTAGTAACTGCCATTGTTCAGTTCATTATTCAGTAAAAAAATAGGGTTAACTCTTTCTGCTGCGGATTACGAGGTCAGCAGCATCCTGGTCTGGTTCTTCGGCTGACTGCCTGTTTCGTTGCAGCCAGATGTCGAGTTCGTCCCGGCGGAAATAGAGCTTTTTACCCTGAGGACAGAAATGCGGGACTTGTTTTGTACTGGTCAGTTTGTACAAGTGGGAGGGACTAACATCGAGGTATTTACAAGCCTCGTTAAAGTTGAGTGTTGTTTTTTGCAACAGGTTTTGCTCATCCAGCTTGTTAGCGATTTCGGTGAGCTTGTCGAGAATTAAATTTTCGTTTGCCATGTTATTAAATTTTTAATTTGATGGCAAATTGGCTTTATGGCAAGGGAAAAAGGTTCAGGTATTCATACCTGAATGTGCAGCCTGAATAAAGTGAATGTTTTTTATTGCAGTTGGTTGAAGATTTTGTCTATTTCTGTTTTTGATTTAGGGTTGTGGGAAACTGCTTTGGAGAGGTTATTTGATTTGATGGGATGGCCTTTTTTAGAGAAAAACGACTGGCTGTGTTCAATATTTATAAAAGTAAGATTGTCGAAATAGTCCGATGCCAATTTCTCAATAATGTAGCGGAAATTTTTATTATCGCAGTCCAAGTAAATTGCAATCTTTCCCGGTGTGATGTCTTTAGAAAGTAGTAACTGTATTAGTAAGTCAGCCGGTGATTTATCTTCTTTCAATAAGTCGACTTTTGTACATAGTGTGTTAATGATGGTTTTCAGCTTGACTTGTTTGCCAGTAAAGCCAAAAGACAATCGTTTGCTGGCTGTTTCTTTCTTGTCGGCTGTTTTTGTTTTAGGGCCGTCGTAATAGATAGGGTGAATATCTGATTTTGTTTCCCCGAGTTCCATCAGGTAGAAATCGGTTATTTCATAAATGGTTTCTATGACATGCTTATTGACAAGCTGGATGCTGAAGTAAAGTGTAATGAGTTTGTACTTGACATAATACAATACAAACGTAACCAAATTGGTGCCTGATTCTTTATCGATTGATAGTTCCCTCTTTTTTATTTCTTTTGAAGCGGTTAGAATGTAATGTTTCAAATTCCGCAGGGCATTGACAGTATGAAAGTGAAGTAAGTCTTCATCATGTGCATATTTTTCGGAAATGCTCAGGTATGCATTGTAAATGCGGAATGATTCCTGATCAATCAGTAAGGAATAAAACTTGGAAGCTGTATCAGTAAATTCAGGTAACTCTGTAGAAAATGTCAACTCTCTTAATGATTCGGTTTCATTACTTGGTTGGCTTTCCACCCATTTTAGTAATCTTGGCTTATCATTCAACAGGCATTTTATTTGATTGACCAAGCCAGGCATTGATTCATTTTTAACTTTGGCTGCTTCCTTCAACTTCTCATTCATCATTGTAACATCATATGATTTGACAAGCCAAGGCATCAGGCTGTCGAACAGGATATGATTGAAGATTGTCATTTCCATATGGTGTGCATTAAAGTTGCGTTAGCAAATTTGCATATTCCAGTTTTACATCGTCTGTAAAGCTATCTAAATAATTTTCAGTTGTAACAGATGAACTATGCCCCAGTGATTCTTTAATAAATTCAGTTGAAACACCCTTGCGTTTGAGTACTGTTGAAAACGAGTGCCTGGCTGAATACGTACCTATCTTTTGTTCTATTTTCAATTCCTTACGGATTGATTCCATTTTATTATTTACCCATTTAATAAAACGCTGGCAACGGTGCTTAGTGGTAAGCGGCGTTAAGTCTTTTTCTAAAACTGGAAAGAGATATGGGTTTGCAGGAACAGTATTCTTTTGCCTTTTGATAATATCAATAGCTTTTGGATTTAGCCCAACCCGGATGGGCCGCAAATCTTTCTTCTTGGTACGTTTGGTTTTTACCCTAATGAAGTGCAGGTAATTGCCGTTGATATTTTCGGGCTTCAGTTCTATAATATCGGCGAAGTTCATTCCATTACACAAATAAGAGAATAGCCAGAAATCAATTGCTTTTTGTTTATCCGCTGACTTGGGATTGTAGGTAAGTAATTTATTCAGGTCCGCTTCACTCAGCGCTTTTTTTGATATTACGGTAGGCGGGAATCTGGTATTTCTTAAAAGGGTATTTGTCTGATGAAATAACATTGGCATCAATAGCCTGGTTAATGATGGCCCGGAGCTGCCGCATGTAAATACCAACCGTGCTTACTGATTTGCCATCTTTCAACATATAGTTTTCATAATCCAATAAAAAGGCTGGAGTAATATCATGCAGGCTCAGCTTTTTCTTAAAACCGTTTATTGAATTTAGTGTGGTCTTGTAGGATATGGAGGTTCCAATTTGTCCGGATTGATTAAGCTGAACGATATATTTTTCAAACCAATACTGCAAAGTATTGCTATGCTTTGCAGCCTCTTTATTAAAAAACTGTTCTTCAAAAGCAACAAACGAAAAGGGAACCAGTTTTTCTATGATTTTGTCTGCTTTCTCTTCAATATCTCGTAACCCTTTTTTGATTTTCTTTAATTCATCATCACGCAGATTGGAGCTGGTGATTTTTTTCCATTCATCCGGTGTTGCGTGGTATTTGGTGGCGTACCTTTTTTTTGTTGGCCGCTGATAGATGTTCAGCTTAATTAAGCACTGACCCTCGGAGCTTGGCCGGGAGGCATCAAGGAAGAAACTGACGGTGACTTTTTCCTGTTCCATAAGAAGTAATTTGATTAATGTGACCTCAAATGTGACCTCAAAGATACTAAATAATACTAAATATTGTAGTAATAAAGGAAAACAAGAGAAAAATATTTATTGATAATCAGTTGTTTACAATAACAAAGGAAAGCAAGAGAAGTCAGAAAATGCTAACGGTACTGACTGTTAATCAGAGGGTCGCTGGTTCAAGTCCAGCAGGGGGAGCTTAAAAAAGTCAACTGTTGTGTTGGCCTTTTTTATTTTTAGGATATAGAAAATTGTAGGTTCAATTGGTTAGAGCCCCGCACATGCGAAATTAATCAGAGGGGGTGCCCCCACAATGTCGTACAAAAAGGAAGAGCAAAAATCGGACAATTGTCCGGCATTTTTGTTATAAATTATTGGAATTTGTAACTTGGGTTATATTTTTTATTTACATTCTATAATCAGTTCCCGCTGATAAATACTAAGTAGAATAAAACCATTTAATACCTATATATCAAAACATCGCCCCTGCAAAATTGCAGCTATATTTAGTTGTTCTTCCGATCAGTCTGAGGCAATCAAAATTGAAAATTTTTTAAATAATCAAAAAAGCAGAAAATTATTAGAACAACTATGCAATCCTGAATTCATGCTATCTGGAATTAGCTCAGTTGGTTAGAGTCCCGCACAAGCACGATTAATCAGAGGGCTTTGCTTACAGTAATGTGGAACAAAAACTATTAATTAAGGCCACAGTTTTTAAGTAATGATTTGAACTAGGAAGGATTTTAATTCCATTATTTAATGGGTGCCGATTACGTAAGACTTTAGTGTGTTTAATTTTTATAATTCTTTCAACAACTTAATTTCGTTTCGGTAAAGAATAATTCTTTTATCATTTTCAAGTTGTTTTAGCAGGCGGGAAATTACTACCCGGCTCGTAGCCAGTTCATCAGCAATTTGGCCATGTGAGGCTTTAATAATACTGGAACCTGAAAGCCGTTGCTTTTCTTTTAAATAATTTACCAGGCGTTCATCCAATTTATGAAAAGCAATGCTCTCAATACTTTTAAGCATTTCTAAAAAGCGTTCATTAAAGCTACGCATGATGTAATTTTTCCAACTGGGATATTTACAAAGCCATTCATCTAATTTTTCATGCGGGATTGCTAAGAGTTCCACGTCTTCTTCCGCTACTGCTTTTACTTCACTCTTTTTTGCTTCAATACAACAACTGTAGGCCATGGAGCAACTCTCATTACTGGATAAATAATACAGTAAAATTTCTTTCCCTAATTCATCCATCCGAAGCACTTTAACCGTACCCTTTAAAATTAAGGGCATCATACGGATGTATTTACCATAATCCATTATGATGTCTCCTTCCTGGTAAAATTTTACTTCTCCAAATTCATGCATTTCATCTATCAATGCCGGCTCAAAAGCAGCATTAAATGTTAACTCATTTGCCATACATTATATTACAATAAGATCATTTAAAATGAATGGCAAAGATATGTTTTAAAACTTGAGGTGGATACTGCTTATATCCTGAAAGGTCTAGCAGCTATTTCCTTTCTCTACACCTGCGGCATCTAAAATTTTCTCTAATGGGCAAAACCTTGTAAAACTGGATTGTAATAAATTTACCCCTACAAAAACGCCAAGTAATAGCCAGTTTATATTTACAAAATATGCCAGGCTAATGCTGATGAGCACCATCGAGCCGGCGACGGCCCTTACAATTTTTTCTCTCATAATTATTATTTTTTAATGACTTGAATTTTCTACTGCTAAAATAAATGCCCTGATAGGGTATTTAGAATCTTTATTATCGTTATAGGCTTTCACCAATCTCATCGCATATTGTGCAGTTTCATCTTGCGTAAAACTAAACTGTACCAAAGAATCAAACTGGGCATCTCCACTGGCAAACCAGCCTTCTGACAGGTTATCGCCATTTGAATCTTTTGAACCTGTGATGCCGGTATAACTGAATGCCTTGATATTGGCATTTTTAAAAATTTGCGCTACATCTTCCTGGCATTCTTTTAAGCTTGTTACTATCAATAATTTCATGATGATGGGTTTATTTTTTTAATGTTTTTTTGCGCATCATTTTATAATATAATAAAGGCACAACTAATAATGTAAGAAAGGTAGATGTAATGGTACCACCCATTAATGAAATTGCCAGGCCCTGAAATATAGGATCAAACAAAATGATGATGGCCCCCAGGGCTACCGCACCGGCCGTTAATAAGATGGGCGTGGTACGTACCGCTCCCGCTTCTATGATGGCTTGTTTTAATGGTATATTTTCCCTTAACCGGATATTGATAAAATCTATCAGCAGTACAGAGTTCCGTACCATCACACCCGCCAGCGCTATAAACCCAATCATGGAAGTTGCAGTGAAATATGCGCCCAGCATCCAATGCCCCAACACAATTCCTATTAAGGATAAAGGGATGGCTGCAAGCATTACCAGCGGAACCGTGAAATTTTGAAACCAGCCTACAATTAAAATATAAATTAATAATATTACCACCGCAAAGGCAATACCCAGGTCTCTAAACACTTCATACGTAATCTGCCACTCCCCATCCCATTTTATGGTATAGTTTTCCTGTAATTCCGGTTGATGGGTATATTCTTCACTTAGTGTGTACCCTTTGGGTATTTTAATGTTTTTTATTTTCGCAGAAATATCAGCAATAGCATAAGATGGGCTTTCTAAATTGCCGGACATATCAGCTAAAACATATACCACTTCTTTTTGATTTTTGCGATAAATATTTCCTGGTTTTGTATCACGGCTTACCGTTACCAAATCCCTTACTGGTACGGCATTACCCTGCATACCGATAATTTTTACATCAAGTAAATCCTGTATGTCAGATTTTTCATCATCACCTAATTGCAAACGAATTTGTGTTTGGGTAAAAGCTTCCGGTTGAAAAATATTTCCCGCCGGCATGCCACTTACAGCAGCATTTACGATAGCCGTTATTTGTGCAGGTGATACACCATACCGCATGGCTTTTTCCTTATCTACTTCTACTTTATATTCCGGTTGTTTATTTTCAACCATCCAGTCCACATCTACCACATTACTGGTTTTAGTAAATAAGTTTTTCACCTGGTCTGCAATTTTTATTTGCTCCTTGTAATCAGGGCCATAAATTTCTGCAACCAATGTAGATAATACCGGTGGCCCCGGAGGCACTTCTACAATTTTTACATTGGCATTATATTTTTTAGCAATTTCCTGAATAGGTTTTCGCATGAGCTTGGCAATATCATGGCTTTGTAAATCCCTTTTATCTTTACCAACTAAATTTACTTGTATGTCTGCCACGTTATCTCCCCGTCTTAAATCATAATGCCTTACTAAACCATTAAAACTTATAGGAGCCGCAGTACCGATATAAGCCTGGTAATTTTCTACCAATGTGTGGGTAGAAACATAAGCTGCAATATCTTTAGTAACTGTCTGTGTTTTTTCCAGTGTAGTTCCTTCTGGCATATCGATCACTACCTGGAATTCATTTTTATTATCAAATGGCAACATTTTTAGGGCTACGGATTTGGTATAAAACAGCATTAAGGAACCTAATAAAATAACGACAATACTCAGCATAAAAGTCCAGCGTTTCCAACGACTATTCAACAGCGGATTTATAAATGCATAATATATTTTATAGATCCTGTTTTCTTCCAGGCCTGGTGATTTTTTTTCATTGGAAGCATTTCCTTTCTTTTCCTTTTCCCGCAAAAAGATATAGCCAAGGTAGGGTGTAAGTGTAAGGGCTACCACTAAAGAAAGCATCATTGCGATGGATGCACCTATTGGCATGGGGCTCATGTAAGGGCCCATCATGCCAGATACAAATGCCATGGGTAATACAGCAGCCACTACGGTAAAGGTTGCTAAAATAGTTGGGTTGCCCACTTCATTGATTGCATAAATCGCAGCTTGCAAGGGCGGCAGTTTTTTCATTTTAAAATGCCGGTGCATATTTTCTGCAATAATGATGGAATCATCAACCACGATACCCGTTATAAATACCAGCGCAAAAAGCGTTATTCTATTGAGGGTATAATCCATAAAATAATAGCTAAATAAAGTTAGCGCAAAGGTTACCGGTACCGAAAGGAATACCACTAAGCCGCCACGCCAACCCATGGCCAGCATTACAAACAAGGTTACTACTACAATTGAAATAAATAAATGAAATAATAATTCTGAAACTTTATGGGAAGCGGTTTCACCGTAATTGCGGCTTACCGTTAGCTGTACTTCGTTGGGCAATAAATCTTTTTTGAGGGTTTCTACTTTATCCAAAATTTGTTTGGATAATTTCATCGCATCTGCACCTTTTGTTTTTGCAATACTTAAGGTAATGGCAGGGTAATTCGATTTGAATGCACCAGCCATTGTAGTGTCAGCTTTACCATAGCCAAATAATACATATTGGTTACTCGTTTCTGGCCCTTCTTCTACTGTTGCAATTTGTTTCAGGTAAACGGGTTGTTGTTGATTAATGCCTATTACCAGGTTGGCAACATCTTCTGCATTGTTTAAAAAATTTCCTGTTACCACAGAAAAAACAGTGTCTTGCTGTAATAAATTACCGCTATTCATTTGGGCATTGCTACCCTGTATTTGTTTGTTTATAGATAAGAAATCAACTTTATTTTCAGCCATTTTATTCTTGTCTAGCAGTACTTTTACTTGCCGGCTTCTTCCACCCATTATGTTGATATCACTTACATCCGTAATTTTTTTTATTTCATTGGTAAAGGCTTGTCCTATTTGTTTAAGCTGGTAATCATCATAATGGTTACTCCATAAAGTGAGGCCCAATACGGGCACATCATCAATGGCCCTTGTTTTAATTAATGGCAGGCCGATGCCTTGCGGCATTTTATCCATATTTTTCATCAACTCACTATACAATTTTACAAGAGACCGTTCCACATCTTCTCCTACTTTAAATTGTACTATAATCATCACCTGTCCTTCCATACTGGTAGAATACACATACTCCACACCTTTGATATTAGAAATAATTTTTTCTAAAGGAGCTGCTACTTTCGTTTCAGCATCTTTAGGTGTTGCACCCGGGTAACCAATAAAAATATCAGCCATAGGCACTGTTATTTGAGGCTCTTCTTCCCGTGGAATAAGAAAAGTGCTATACCCGCCAATAAGCAGGAACCCAATCATCAGCAGGATGGTTAATTTAGATTGTATAAAGGCTTTGGCTATATTTCCTGAAAAACCGTTTTTCATTTTTTAATTTTTTATGGGGTTATACCCGGTATAATTTTTTACATCTTTTTATACATACAGTATGCTTAGGGTGCTAACTTTTTGTATTTAAAAATGATTTTACTTTTTTATTGTAACTGGTGCCCCATTATATAATTTGCCTTCAGCAGAAACAATAAATGATTCTTCTTTTCCTAAGCCCGAAAGTACTTCTACTTTATCTCCTAAAATTTTACCCAACCGTACCCAGCGGAGCAAAGCAGTATGGTTACTGCCAATACTATATAAACCGGTAAGCTGGTCCTTTTTTATAATACTGGATACGGGTACCAATATGGCATTGTTAGTAGTATTTGCCGTTACAGCTCCAGGCGTTGCGATGGATACCGTTGCATACATGCCTGCATACAATCCCTTTTTTTCTGCATCCGGGATATTCAATTTTATAATGTATTGCCCGCCTGTAAATTGTGAGGAGGGATTAATTTGAGATACGGTAGCCGGAATCATTTTTTCAATAGATTTAATTGAAACATTTGCTTTATCTCCAAGTTTAATTTGATTGATCACATTTTCAGGTACCGATGCGCTAACCTGGTAATTTCCATTTTGTTCAATAGTTAATAAGGGCATACCCGGGTTTGCTAGGCTTCCTTGTTCAGCCATTTTTTGAACTACAATGCCTGAGAAAGGTGCCGTTAAACTGGTATATCCCAAATTTGCATTTACTTCATTTCGCATTTGCCTGGCACCTTCCAGCCTTGCTTTTGCAGCATTGTATTGCAGGGTTACATTATCTAATTCTTTTGCCGTAGCACTCTGTTGTTTATATAAAATTGAAAATCTATCTACATCTTTTTTTGCACTGATTACTGCCGCTTGTGCTTCATTTATCATGGCATCGGTTTGCGAACGTTTGGCCAATATATCCTGGCTGCTAATGGTTGCCAGTAATTGACCTTTGCTTACATGATCACCTACTTTTACTTTTAGCATACTAATGAAACCCATTACTCTGGTACTGATGTTTGCGGTTTGTGAAGCTTCTATTTGTCCACTTAAATTAATTTCTGTTGTTGCGGCTGCAGCGGGTGTAGATACTGTAACCAAAATGGGTGTATCACTATTGGCAATGGTTGTATCTTTTTTATGGGAAGAACAGGCGCTTAAAAAAAGTACACTGATACCGGTTATCATGCCAAGTGCATATTTAAAATGTAGAGTCATATATCTTGATTTAAAAATTTTATTTAGTGGTACTGGTTGTTAATAGTTGTATGTAGGCTTTGGTAAGGTTTGCTGTAAATTGTGCCTGGGCCAGTGCAAATTTTTGCTGAGAATATTGTGTATTGGCCATCAATACATCAGTAGTATTTACCAGGCCCTGGTTGTAACGGTTTTGTAAAATTTGTAAAGCTTCTTTTGCCTGTTCAATAGCTGCTTTTTGTTGCTGAATATCAAATTGTGCATCGCCTAAATCACGGTAGGCTTTGGTAAGTTCCAGTTGGGTTTGTTCTATTTGCTTGTTTAATTCTGATTCCATTTTATTTCGTTCCAGCTTTTGGGTAGCGATTGAATTTTTGATACTGTTGCCTTTAAAAATATTCCAGGTAAGTTGTACTCCGGCTACATAAGCATTTGCCCCAAAACCCAGTGGTTGTTTATCATTTAACTGGTAACTGGCAAACGCATTGAGTTTTGGCATGTAGTTTTTTTTGTTTGCAATAATCATTAAGCTGGATGCTTCTATCGCTTTTTGCATGGCTAAAAAATCTGGTCGGCTACTATCTATTCTGGCTGGTATATTATTTTCAAAAACAGTTAGGGTATTACTTTTTTCTATCGTATAGATGGTGCCTCCCGGCCTGGCCATTAATAAACTTAAATAATCAGAGGCATTGCCAATATTGCTTTTGGCTTTTGCCAGGTTGGTTTCTACGGTAGTTACCTGTACCCGGGCGTTCAGAACATCCGATTTTTGAATAAGGCCTTGCTGGTAGTGGTCATCGGTAAATTTATAAACCGACTGTGCAGTTTGTAGAGCTTCTTCCAATAATATTTTTGCATCATAAGCTAATTGTAATTGCAAATAAGCTTTTTGTACTTCATAAGTAAGATATTCTTTGCTACGTTGGGTTTTGTATTTATATACTTCTGTTTGTTTAGCTGCGGCTTTTCTTTGGTATTGTAAATCCATATTAATAATGGGTTGCTGCAATTCAAGTTTTGCAGTGAAATCAGAAGTAGCGCCGGGGTTATTTAAGAGTGCGGGATTAAAATCATTTTGAACGATAATTTTTTGCTGCAGTTTAAAACCAAAAGCATTCAGCGGGTTATTCGTATTCATCGCAGTATAGGAAACGCCTAGTTGTGGCAAATAAATAGCTTCTGTTTGTTTGTATTTAGCGGCCGCAATGTTTTCATCTAATGTGGCCAGTTGTATGGCCCTGTTGTTTTGAATTGTAGCAGTAATGGCCTCGTTTAATGACAGGAACCGGGCACTGTCCTGTGCATTTGTTTCTAAATAAAAAGAATTAAAGACTATTGCGATGAGCGCTGCTAAAAATGTGAATCGTTTTATCCTATGCATTCATTTAAAATTTTGAATGCAAAACTAATGCTGATTAAAAGGGGATTCGGTAACATTTGTAACCTTCAACGCAGAATAGTTATTTTTTTAGGTATAAAAAAAAGTACAGTAAGATGTTATGCATCTACTACTGCACTTTTCTTACATTGTTTTTACTAAGATACAAACTGATTCACCTGCGTCCAGGTACCTCCATTTATTACATTGGTAAAACCATTTTGTTCTAATATTTTTTTTGCTTGTCCACTCCGCATACCACTTAAACAAAAGACAATAATATTTTTTTTGTTTTTAAATTTTGAAAGTTGTGAAGGGAGAATTTGTAAAGGGATATTTACAGATCCTTTTACATGTCCACAGGCAAATTCCTGTGCTGATCGCACATCTACCAGGAAAGCCCCTTGTGAAATAATTTCTGCTAAACCTGCTTTTTGGCTGCTGCCAAATAGTCTTTGTAAGAAACTCATTTTTAAATTTAGGTTGTATGTTTTTTAATAATGTCAATAAGCTGCTTACCGGGCACCACTCCACTTTGCCTCCAAAGCGGTTTGCCTTGTTTAAATAATATTAAGGTAGGTACACCTTGTATCTGGTAATATTGAGCTGCCTGTGGACTTTTATCTACATCTACTTTTATGATGGTAGCGGCATTACCCATCGCATCTTTTACTTCTTTAAGTATGGGCGCCATCGTTTTACAAGGCCCGCACCAGGTTGCAAAAAAGTCTACTAAAACGAGTTTATCAGATTGTATGATTTCATTAAAAGTCACGATTCAATTTTTTCTTTTTTCTTATTTTTTTTAAACAGGCCAAGCAGCAAAGCGCCCAGCATGGCTCCGTAGAGTGTACTGTTCAATGGCTTTGATGTAATAGCACAGGTACCACTGGCACATCCTATTTGTTGCCAGTACAAATATCCCGCCAGGGAGCCTAATACAGCCCCGGCCAGGTAAAGAATATTGTTACTAAACCACTTCTTCATAATGAATATCTTTTGTGTTTTCGGTATTTTTCTTAGGCGCAACGGCACAACCACCTACAGCACAGCAACCCAGGTTAAAGAGCGCCATGCCTGCAAAAATAAACCCGGCTATTCCAAATAAAATATCTTTTATGTAGATTCCTTGTATCATGATACCGAGGCCAATAATAAGCCTGAATAACCGCATAAAGTTCCAATTGCTAAAAATAATTTGTTTCATAATAACCAATGGTTTTATCATAAGTGGCAAATATAAATAGCTCTTACGGCATGCTAAGTAACAAATGTTGCATACCAATACCGGTTTTATGCTGTCAGGCCGGTTATTGCTGTAAATTTTCAATGGTAACATTACTTTTTATTTTATCATGTGTAAAAATCAAATTGTATTATTTAAGAAATATGATAAAAATCATTTTTTATTCTAAATAACTAAGCCATCTTTGCGCCATGCAACTTTGGAAAAATATTATTTCCCGCCCTTCTTAATTTCTTCTTTACCGGATCCCGGTAACCCTACTTTTAATTTTTTTTTCATTACAAATTTTTGTATGCGTACAATCATTGAACCCTTCCGGATAAAAACCGTTGAACCAATATATTTCAATACCAAAGAACAAAGGACGGCGATCCTGGAAAAAGCATTTTATAATCCATTTCTTATTCATTCGCAGGATGTATTAATTGATCTCTTAACAGATAGTGGTACCAGCGCCATGAGCAGTAACCAGTGGGCAGGTATTATGAAAGGAGATGAATCTTATGCCGGTAGCCCGAGTTTTTTCCACTTCAGCAATACTATCCAGGAAATTACCGGTATGCCTTTTATTATTCCTACACACCAGGGGCGGGCAGCAGAAAGAATTTTATTTGAGATACTGGGAGGCAAAGGAAAATATTTTGTAAGTAACACCTTGTTTGATACAACCCGTGCCAATATTGAGTTTTCAGGCGCTGAAGGGATTGATTTAATATGTGAAGAAGGCAAACACCCGGGCATCCCTGCAGCCTTTAAAGGAAATATGGATACCGCTGCACTCGAAAAATTTATCATTGATAAAGGCGCTAAAAATATTCCCCTGGTAATTATTACCGTTACAAATAACTCGGGTGGCGGCCAGCCAGTGAGTATGCAAAATATTAAAGAAGTACGTAAAATATGTACCCAATATGGTATCCCTTTATTTATAGATGCCTGCCGGTTTGCAGAAAATGCCTGGTTTATAAAATTGCGTGAAGAAGGATATACTGATAAACCTATTCCTGAAATTGTACACGAACTTTTTTCTTATGCCGACGGTTGTACCATGAGCGCCAAGAAAGATGCCTTTGCCAATATTGGCGGTTTTTTGGCAATGCATAGTGAAGCACTGGCTTTGCAATGCCGCAACCTCCTCATCATTACAGAAGGGTTTCCTACTTATGGAGGCCTTGCCGGTAGAGACCTGGAGGCCATTGCGATTGGTTTAAAAGAAGTGATGGAAGAAAATTATTTGCAATACCGCATTCGTAGTATCGAATACCTCACTGAGAAATTAGTGGCTGCTGGCGTACCCGTAATGCGTCCCGGCGGTGGGCATGCTGTGTATTTAGATGCTAAAGAGTTTTTACCCCATATACCCATTGATCAATACCCCGGGCAGGCTTTGGCTTGTGCATTATATGAAGAAGGAGGCATCCGGTCAGTAGAAATTGGATCACTTATGTTTGGTAAATATGATGCCGATGGAAAATTAATTCCTGCAACATTAGAATTGGTACGGCTTGCCATACCCAGGCGGGTTTATACCCAAAGCCATATTGATTATGTTGCCGAAGTAGTAATTGATGTTTTTCAAAGAAGGAATACGATTTACGGATTAACCATTATTGAAGAAGCACCTGCACTCAGGCATTTCACCGTAAAGCTAAAATCTAATAAATAAAAAAATTATAAATAAAATACGTATGAAAAATGTAAAAAGGAGCTGGGCAGAACCTTATAAAATGAAGATGGTAGAGTTATTAAAAATGACAACGGCAACCCAACGCAAAAAAGCGTTACAAGAAGCCGGTTATAATACTTTCTTATTAAAATCTGATGATGTATATATTGATTTATTAACCGATAGTGGTACTTCTGCCATGAGTGACAGGCAATGGGCAGGAATGATGCTGGGGGATGAAGCTTATGCAGGGAGTAGAAATTTTTATCATTTAGAAAAAGTGGTAAAAGATATTTATGGTTACAAATACCTGATACCAACGCACCAGGGGCGTGGGGCAGAAAATATTCTTTCTAAGATCCTCATAAAAAAAGGAGACATCATTCCCGGTAATATGTATTTCACCACTACCCGGTTGCACCAGGAACTTGCCGGTGGGAAATTTGAAGATATCATCATTGATGAAGCACATGACCCGGAAAATGAATTTCCATTTAAAGGCAATGTGGATTTATCCAAACTTGAAAAATTGATTGAAAAACACGGCGCAAAAAAAATCCCTTATATCAGTATTGCTACAAGTGTGAACATGGCGGGAGGTCAACCGATTAGTATGAAAAATCTGAAAGATTTGAGAACACTTACTAAGAAACATAAAATTCGTATTATCCATGATATGACAAGGGTTGCAGAGAATGCCTATTTTATTCAGCAAAAAGAAAAAGGTTATGATAAAAAAAGCATCAAAGAAATAGTAAAAGAAATTAATTCTTATACCGATGGCGCTACGATGAGTGCGAAAAAAGATGCATTGGTAAATATTGGCGGGTTCCTGGCAGTGAATGAATGGGATATTTTTGAAGAAGCCAGGAACATGGTAGTTGTGTATGAGGGATTGCATACTTATGGCGGATTGGCGGGCAGGGATATGGAAGCTATGGCTATTGGTATTGAAGAAAGTGTGAGCGCCGACCATATTAAGGCCCGGGTAGGCCAGGTAATTTACTTGGGTAATAAAATGATGGATTATAATATACCCATTGTGAAACCTATTGGCGGACATGGGATTTTTGTAGATGCAAAAAAATTTTTACCGCATATACCCCAGGGAAATTTCCCGGCACAAACATTAGCAGCAGAATTGTATTTGGATGCCGGGGTAAGAACGATGGAAAGAGGAATTGTTTCTGCCGGAAGAAAAACAAATGGAGAAAATTATTTTCCAAAATTAGAATTAGTACGTTTCACCATTCCACGCAGGGTATATACCCAGGCCCACATGGATGTGATTGCTGAATCTGCTGCATTCGTTTATGAACGTAGAAAAAAGATAAAAGGGATGAAAATGATTTATGAACCAAAATATTTACGGTTTTTCCAGGCCAGGTTTCAGCAATTGAAATAAATTCGGTACATAATCAGTTGTATGCATGATATAAATCATAATACTGCAAACTTATAAACTATTATCTTTGCAGTGTGAAAAGAACAGGTGCAGCTATATTATTATTTATTTTTACTATGCAGTTTGCATATTCTGCCTTTGTTATTACATGGTATTATGTAAACCAGGAGTATGTTGCCAGGGTACTTTGTGTAAACAAAAATAATCCTAAAATGGCTTGTCATGGTAAATGTTTCCTTAATAAAAAACTAAGCCAATCAACCGATACCCAGGATAAGGAGGCGCCCTTGCAGGTGAAAAAACCTGTAGAAACAGCACCATGTATTATAGAAAAACTGAATGAACTTATCGTGTTCTATTCTCATGATGCGGAACCTTATGGTATCATGACTGATCATTACAAATTCATAATATCTCCTGATATTTTTCACCCGCCTGCTGAAAGTATTTCATAATTAATTTTGAGAGGTAGTTTATAGCTGTAATAATTGCAGCTTGTACTCCTGTATACATTCTTTAACAAAAAATATTTTCAGCTTTTATGAAAAAATCATTCAATGTGATGTTATCATTGGCATCCTTCATTATTCTATTCTTTACCTCATGCTCTAAAAATGAGATTCCTGAATCTTCACCAACCGATGGATTAACAAAAATTACGGAAGGCTATGCGCCTGGTGCTGCAGCCAAAGTAGAAGTATATACTTCGGTTTCAGTAATTAATACAGGATATACAAACCTTTATCTTGCTATATACGATTCTTTAAGTGGCAACCGGGTTGATAATGCAAATATTCAACTTACGCCGATGATGGATATGGGTAGTATGCAACACTCCAGCCCATTTGAAAATCCTGCATCTGTTAATGCTGTAAACCATTTGTTTCCCTGTAGTGTAGTTTTTATAATGCCTTCTACAGCCGGTAATTGGACAGTATCTGTAACCGTATTGGTAAATGGTAAATTGGGAACTTTTAGTTTTCCGGTGACTGTAGTAGATCCTGTAAAATCAACTCTAAAATCATTTACCGCATTAAATAATGGCGCAAAATATTTTGTGGCCTTAATCAATCCCGTGAAACCACATATAGGGATCAATGATATGGAAATTGCTATTTATAAAAAAGAATCTATGATGAGTTACCCTGCCGAGAATGGATTCACAATATTAATGGAACCCGAAATGCCTACTATGGGGCATGGCTCACCCAACAATGTAAATCCCATTGGTATAGGCAATGGCCATTATAAAGGCAAAGTAAACTTTACCATGACAGGATTATGGCAGGTGAATTTAGAGTTTATGATGGGTTCTGAAGTAGCAGACGATACACAGTTTTTTGAAATAGAATTCTAACAACCAGGCTGGTTATTTCATAGCGTTTATTTTACAAATAAGCTTTGTGAAATAACCACTGCTTTGTAATATTTCCGTTTTAATTTATTTATCAGGAAGCATTTAATTTTTTAAAGATGAAAAGACTAAGCCATATTGTTATTTTATTACTGATTGTAATAAATTGCCAGGCACAAAATAAAAACACCAACTTAGTAAAAGACAGTAACCGGGTAATTAATTTAGATGAGGTAACCTTAATAACCAAACAAAATGTACCACAACGCAGGCTGGTTAACTTTTTTAAAGCAAACAATGCTTCAACGCTTGAAGATATTTTAAGCAGGTTGCCCGAGCTTTCTTTAACCCGGCGTGGCGCTTATGGCATGGATCCTGCCATACGTTCCTTTAATGGAGGACAAATAAATGTTTTGGTTGATGGGATGCGCATCCATGGTGCCTGTACTGACAAGATGGACCCCGTTACCATTTATATAGAACCCATCAACCTGGAAACACTGGAACTTCAAACTGCATCCAATGGGTTTTCAAGCGGTTCATCCATTGGCGGCACCATAAATATGAAAATTGCTGAACCCGATTACCTGAATAATAAAAAAGTTACCGGTATTATTAGCAGCGGATACCAAACGGCAGCTAAGAGTTTTTACGAATCAATACGCCTGAATTATGCTACAGGCAAGTGGGCCATGCGGGCGAGCGCTACCTATCGCCATAATAGCAACTATAGGAGCGGTGGTGGAGAAAAAATAAATTTCTCGCAATACGAAAAAATAAATTATTCTTTATCTGTAAAATATTTACAAGGCGCTTATAATTTTATCCGTGCAGATGTATTGATGGACGATGGATGGAATATTGGATACCCGGCCTTACCGATGGATGTGGGGTATGCCGGGGCCAGAATTGGTTCCCTAAGTTTTGTTCATGAAAACAGGCAAAAACATCTTGCTAAATTTCAATTAAAGGGATATGCTAACCAGGTACATCATTATATGGATGATACACATCGGCCAGATGTACCCATGCACATGGATATGCCCGGCGAAAGCAAAACGATCGGTTTGTATTCTGAAGCTGAAATTATTATAAATAAAAAACAAAGTATGATGCTGAGGGCAGATGCTTCTTCTACATTTTTAAAAGCCTCTATGACGATGTATCAACCGGGGCAGTTGCCAATGTATATGCTTACCTGGCCCGATAATAAGAAAAATCAATTCGGGCTTTCGTCCTCCTGGGTATTGCAAAAAGATAGTACTACCAAATGGCAACTGAATGTAAGGATAGATTTCATCCGGGCCACTTTAACTACCGAAGAAGCAAAAAGCCAGGTAGGTATTTTTGGCTTTCAACATGCATCAAAGAATAATGTATTGAAAAATGGATCCGTACAATTCACAAAAAAAATAAGCAGTACCATAAAAGCAAATGCCAGCATCGCTTATACTGAAAGGGTTCCTACTGCAAGTGAACGATATGGATTTTATCTTTTTAATAGCAATGATGGATACGATTATATTGGTAACCCGCAACTGCAACCCGAAGAATCGTTGCAGGCTGAAATTTCAGCCAGCTATAACCCCGCCAGAAACAAAGTACAGCTTAGTTTATTTTATAGCCGCATAAGTCATTTTATATCATCAATAACAAATAACAATGTAAGCACCATGACAATTGGCGCTCATGGTGTAAAAACTTATAATAATATTCCACACGCTTTTGTAAGTGGTTTAGAAGCCAGTTGCTTTTTAAAACCATTTCAAAAATTTGATTTTGTTTCAACGCTCCGTTATACATACGCACAGGATTATAAAGATGAGCCACTGCCGGGTATCGCACCATTAAAGAATGTAAGCTCTATCCGCTATCAACCAAACAAAATATTTTACCAGGTAGAAACTGAAATGGCCGCTGCACAAAACAGGATCCGGATAAGTTCCGGCGAAGATGAAACAAAACCATATACACTGTGGCATGTAAGGCTGGGGCTTAATAGTACATTGTTTCAAAAAAATATAGAAATACAAACCGGTATAGAAAATATTTTTGATAAAAATTATCACGAACATTTAGACTGGGGAAATATAGCCAGGCCGGGCAGGAATGCGTATTTACAAATAAAGATGATGTTTTGATGATTTTATTTAGCGTCTTCATCCTTACATTCAAAATGAAATACCGAACCCGTATCTATTGCATAATGAATATTTTTTAAGACCATAGCATTTATTTTTTTATACTCATAAATAATGCTGGGATTGCCATAGTCATCATTTTTTGTAATTGATTTATGTAAAAAATAATATTCATTGCCATTTTGCACTTTGTTGTATTGTGATAAATGAACACCTGATTCTTCAAAATTGTTATAAGCAGGGTTACAATAAAAAAAGTCTGTTTCGGGGTAATCCCGGTCATACATGCCCAATAACATTTTCTCTTCAGCTTCAGAAATTGCAGGGCTTGATAATTTGTGTAATGTTTCATTTTCAATCATGATAGATGCTCCGTCAGTAAGTATTGTAAATGAAAGTTCGGCAATAGGAGTTGAAGGCTCAATATAGGATAAAACAAAATCATTATAGCCTTCATTGTTTTTAAATGTATATACCGATTCGCTATCTTTTATGGCAACATAAAATTTAGGACTACTGCGGAGATTGTGAATTACGGTAGGGAAAGGAATACAATTGGCGTATTGATTAAAAATGGATTTCAATGTATTGGGCGAACTACTTGTATCATTATAATTGATGAGTACCGGAGCTTCGCTGGGCCCTCTATAATGAATGGTATTGCCTTTCTTAATGAAATGATTTGTTCTGCCATATAATACAAATGCATCTTTTGGTTTATAAGGGATTAATTTTCCTGTTGAGCTATCTATGTGAATATTGCCTTTAATTAAAGTACCCATATCAAGCAATAAAAATGTTTTGTTAGGTTTTAATATAATAAGCGAAGTTCCTTTTTTGTATTGGCCGGCAAAATTGTCGCTATTTTGACCATAGGCAGATGCTCCACAAAAAAAAGTGGTAAGCATCATGCAGAAAGAACTTAGTTTGAGGTTCATTGAATGATTTATACTTTATATTCAGTTTGAAATGAGATATCGCTTCGATTAAAATTTTATTTGCCGGGATTTCTTTTTTTGAGATGTTCAAATTCTAATAAATCACCCGGCTGGCAATCTAAAGCTTTACAAATAGCATCTAATGTACTAAAGCGAATAGCTTTTGCTTTACCTGTCTTTAAAATAGAGAGGTTCGATAAAGTGAGGTCCACTTTTTCTGAGAGTTCATTTAATGACATTTTCCTTCTCGCCATCATCACATCTAAGTTAACTATTATTGGCATGCCTTATACAGTTAATTCATTTTCTGATTGAATTTCGATACCTTTTTTAAAGATTTGTGCAATGATAAATAAAGTAACCCCCATAAACAACCATACATCAGCCCCGCCCATATTAAGTGTTTGTAAATCCGGCATCTTTACCCCCTGCTGAATGAACCATTCTCTATATTTTGCACCCCATGCACAAAACAAACCGATGCCAAGGGCAAGATATGTGAGTTTAAAAATAAACCGCTTCATGTCAATGGTAAAGGGTTGCGTAAAATTAAGTTTCTTATCCTGTAAAAATTTTACGATGATATAAAACAGGATCGCTTTTAAAACACCAACAATCGTCATCAATAGTATTTCTATGTAGAAATACCCGCTATCATATTCATACAAGTTTGATAATTGAAAATAGCTGGCATTCCGGGGATTCATAAAATAAGTAGAAATGGCATTATATATAAAACTACCTGCTTCTATACATAAACCAACGAATATAATCCATGAGATTACATGCAATACTTTAAGAATTTGCTTTGTTTCAACTTTAATTTCCATACATTGTTTAATTTTTATTTGAAAACAAAAGTAATAAATAATTATTGATAAACAATAAAAATATATTATTAAACAGAATATATTTTTTATGCCCATTTGATGTGTACCTTCCTTAAGAATTTATTTTGTTGTAAAAAGAACTTACTGAGTGAGTTATTTAAGTTGTACTGCATCTCCTATTAAAGGCGGCAGGCGAAATGACTTTTGATTCATAATTAGGGGCGGCTTCTTTTTTTCTTTCTTTTTAATGCATCTTCAAAAAGCTTTTTTTCTAAAGCCGTTACCGGTAATACAGGCATAACTACCGTTGTTTTCCCGTATGGATCCAATGCTACAAAATTGAAATAGGCTTCGCTAATGAGATATTTATTGCCTGCCAATACTTTTCGTGCATAAGACTGTACAAATATTTCCATTGAACTGCTAAAGGCCCTGGTAATAGTGGCAGTAATGGTAATAATATCCCCCACATTGGCCGCTCTTTTAAAATCTACATGGTTAATAGAAGCGGTAACACAAATTTTTTCGGCGTGAGTTTGTGCACATACGGCAGCCGCAATATCCATCCACTCCACCAGGCGGCCCCCTTGTAATAATCCCATCGGGTTTGTATCATTGGGGCATACTACTTCTGTCTTTCTTACCTGCGATAACGCTGGGCGTTTGCCCTTTTTCATTAAATTCATTTTACAATTTTATTATTCTCAAAATAAGTTTTGAATTACCATGAACTTTCCACTTACAAAGAATTTTGAAGCTTTGCAAAAGTAACCCGGCAACAATAAAAATGGATATAAATGTCTTAAATATGATTTTAATCATGTTTTTTTTCTTTAAAATTATTTTGTAAATCCATAATTAAGGATAACTTTATCCAGAAATATTTAATAAAGTATTTCACCAGGGCATAAAAACATTTTTGTAGAACGCCTGCAAAAAACTTGGGATAAGCGTTACAAAATTTAATTAAAAACCGATTTTGTTTATGAATAAATATTTATTCTCCATCATCCTGGCATCAATACTCATCTTCATATCTATTGATGCAGTGGCACAAGATGCCGTAGCCGGCGAAACATATTTTAAGCAAAATTGTACTGCCTGCCATACTATTGGCAAAGGAAAATTAATAGGTCCCGATCTTGCAAACCTTTTGCAAAGGAGGCCGGAGGCCTGGATACTGAAATTTGTAAAATCTTCACAAACCGTTATTAAAAGCGGGGATACGTATGCCGATTCATTATTCCAGGCATTTAATCACATGGTAATGCCCGATCAGCCTACCGCTACCGATGCAGTAATAAAAAATATTATCGCTTATATAAATACAGCAAGTACTGCGCCTACAGCAACTGTGGCGGCTGTATCCTCTCAACAAACAGACCAACAGACTGGAAAAGCTTCCGGATCATTTTTTACAACAACTAATATTATTCTATTAGCTGTTATTTTCATCATGTTACTTGTTATTTTGTTTTTGGCAAGGGTAAACAAAGGCTTAACGGAGACTATTAAAGATTATTATAGCAGTAACAAATCGTTCTTCTAATTAAATATTGGCATTTGCCATTATTTTCTTTTCAGATTCGCAGTTAGATCATTTGTTTTAAATGATTTTCTATATAGGTTATTTTAATTTTTAAAATGAAAGCATGATGAAAATGCATTCACTATTGTCTGTAATAAGCATGATGCTGCTTATGCTTGCCAGCATCCCAGCTTCGGCACAAAACGCCGGTGACGCTCAAAAAGGTAAAGACTTGTTTGTAGGTAAAGTACGGTTTTACAATAATGGGCCGGCTTGTAATTCCTGCCACAATGTAGATATGAAAGGATTTATCAGCGGTGGCGGACTGGCTAAGGATCTTACCCAGGCCGTTACAAGATTAACTGCAGATGGGGTTAAAGGAATTATTGCCGGTATGCCGTTTCCACAAATGCAAAAATCGTATGAAGGCAGGCCGTTAACTGATGCAGAGATCGCAAACCTGCTGGCTTTTTTAAAAAGTGCAGATACGATGGCAGCTACAGTTCCTCCCAAAAACCCGGTAGGGAAAGATATGATGACGGGGGGTATCGTGGGCGTAATTGTACTGCTAATCCTTTTCTCATTTTTTTGGATAAGAAGAAAACAAAGGCCAGTAAATTATTCCATTTTTAAAAGGCAACATGTTAAGTCTGCCTGATGGTTTTAAAAATGAATGTCATTAATAAAGAATTCCAATAATTAAAATATTAAGATTATGAGTTGGATCGAAGATATCATATCGCCTAAAACCCGTAAATGGGAAGAGTTTTATCGTAACCGTTTTCAGCACGATCGGATTGTGCGAAGCACACATGGTGTAAACTGTACAGGTGGGTGCTCCTGGGCCATACACGTAAAAGAAGGAATTGTAGTTTGGGAAACACAACAGTTAGATTATCCCCTGCTCGAAGATCAGTTGCCACCTTATGAGCCCCGTGGCTGCCAGCGTGGTATTTCTTATTCCTGGTATCTGTATAGCCCTTTGCGTATTAAGTATCCGCTTATACGGGGTGTGTTGTTGGATTTTTTTAGAGATGAAAAAGAAAAAGCTGGTGGAAACCCATTGAAAGCCTGGGAAAATATTCAGAATAGTGAGGAAAAACGTAAACGCTACCAAAAGGCAAGGGGGAAAGGTGGATTCAGGCGGGCAAGTTGGGATGAAGCACTTGAAATAATGGCCGTTGCAAATATTTACACCGCAAAAAAATATGGTCCCGACAGGGTAATCGGATTTTCACCTATCCCTGCGATGTCAATGCTCAGTTATGCTGCCGGCGCAAGGTTTTTACAACTTTTCGGTGGCGTGAACTTAAGCTTTTACGATTGGTATTGTGATCTGCCACCGGCTTTCCCCGAAATATGGGGGGAACAAACCGATGTATGTGAAAGTGCAGATTGGTACAATGCAAAAATGATTGCGGATATGGGTGCAAATCTAAACATGACACGTACCCCCGATTGCCACTTTTTCGCAGAATCACGGCACAACGGTACAAAAGCCGTTGTATTCTCACCCGATTTTAGCCAGGTATGTAAATATGCCGATCAGTGGATACCCAATCATGCCGGAAGTGACGGCGCTTTATGGATGGCAGTAACTCATATTATTCTTAAAGAATACCATTACGAAAAACAAACTCCTTTCTTTATTGATTATGTAAAAAAATATACAGATAGCCCCATGCTGGTGCATCTCGATAAAGTGGGTGATGTATATACACCGGGCAGGATGGTACGTGCCAATGAACTGTCAAAATGGAAAGACATTGAAAACGGCGACTGGAAATTTTTAAGTATTGATGAAACAAGTGGAGAATTTGTTTCTCCCAAAGGAACCATGGGATACCGCTGGGATAAAAATGGCGGCAAATGGAATATGAAATATGAATGTGGCGAAACAGATAAAAGTTTTGACCCGGTTCTTACTTTCTTAAATAAAAATGACGAAACCCTATTTGTTGAGTTTACTGAATTTGGGCTGGCAAAAAAAGCAAACCGGGGAGTGCCTGTACAATGGTTGGATACAGTAAATGGTAAAGTACCCGTAACAACGGTGTATGATTTAATGATGGCACAATATGGTGTTGACAGGAACCTGGGTGGTGAGTACCCCAAAGATTATACAGATACTGACCAGGCATATACGCCCGCCTGGCAGGAAATATTTACTGGTATTGATTCAAAAACAATTCTTCAGTTTGCACGGGAATGGGCCGATACTGCAATTGCCACAAAAGGGAAATGCATGATCATTATCGGAGCCGGCATTAACCACTGGTATCATCAAAACCTCACTTACCGGGCCGGTGCCATGGCGCTCATGATGACCGGTTGTGTGGGTAAGAACGGTGGTGGACTCAATCACTATGTAGGTCAGGAAAAGCTTGCCCCCGTTGAATCCTGGGGTGCGATCTCATTTGCTAAAGACTGGGTACCGGTTTCCCGTTTACAGCAAGCCCCCATTTGGCATTATATCAATACTTGCCAGTATCGTTATGACGGGCTCTACTCCAAATACAATACAGTTCATGAAAATAAATGGACAGATAAACATGTAGCTGATACCATCTTTACATCCGTAAGAAACGGCTGGATGCCCTTTTATCCGCAGTTTAATGAAAATACACTGGAGCTTACGAAACAAGCCATTGCAAATGGTGCCCATACAGATGAAGAGATCAAAACTTTTGTTCTGGATAAATTAAAATCCAAAGAATTAAAATATTCAGTAAGCGATCCTGAAGCTGAAGAAAATTATCCCAGGGTTTGGTATATCTGGCGTGGTAATGCCATACTGGCCAGTATGAAAGGGCATGAGTATGCCTTAAAGCATTACCTCGGCACACATAACAATGTGATTGCTAAAGATGCAGAAGAAAAACCCGAAGAAGTGGTGTGGCACGATATTGCACCCGAAGGGAAATTAGACCTGGTGGTAGATCTTAATTTTAGGATGGACTCCTCGGCTCTTTATTCAGATATTGTTTTGCCTGCTGCATCATGGTATGAAAAAGCCGATTTGAACAGTACCGATATGCATTCATTTATCCATCCGCTTGGCCAGGCTATTGCTCCCGTATGGGAATCAAAAACCGATTGGGATATTTTTAAGAATGTAGCAAAGGTTACAAGTGAGCTTTCTAAAAAATATTTTTCTGAGGTACAAAAAGATATTGTTGCAACGCCACTAAGCCACGATACACCCGATGAAATTACACAGCCCACTATCAAAGACTGGTACCAGGGAGAGTGTGAGGCGGTTCCCGGTAAATCAATGCATAAACTTACCGTGGTAGAAAGAGATTATACCTTATTGTATGAAAAATTCATTACACTGGGCGAAGGTATTCGGAACAACGGGCTGGGCGCACATGGAAATCATTATGCCTGTGAAGAGGAGTATGATGAAATGTGCCACTCACATCATTTTCATCATCGGGAATTTCAGAATAAAATACTTCCTTCTATTCAGGAAGATGAATGGGCAGCCAATGCAGTACTTCATCTATCTACATTAACCAATGGTAAGCTTACAGAAAAAGCTTATCAATATATGGAAAAGAAAACAGGGCTGGTTCTTGCTGATCTTTCTGCTGGAAGCAAAGATGTGAAGATCCGGTATGCCGATTTACTTACAAGGCCACACCGCTACAATACATCACCGGTATGGTCGGGCTTAATGAATGATGGTAGAGCCTATGCTGCTTATACGTACAATGTAGAACGGCTTGTGCCTTGGCGAACATTAACAGGCAGGCAACATTTTTATCTTGACCAGGAATTATATATCGCTTATGGCGAACATCTGCCCACGTTTAAACCTGCGCCATGCCCCGAAGTATATGGCGACTTAAGAGAAACCTGGAAAAAAGGAGAAGCATTGGCGCTAAATTATCTTACCCCGCATGGTAAATGGCATATCCATTCTACTTATATGGAGAACCTGAGGATGCTAACGCTGTCCCGTGGTTGCGAACCTTGCTGGCTTAGTGAAATAGATGCTGAAACGCTGGGTATAAAAGACAACGATTGGGTAGAAGTACATAATGATCATGGTGTATATGTAACAAGGGCCTGTGTGAGTTCAAGAATTCCACCGGGTGTTTGTATCGTTTATCATGTGCCGGAAAGAACAGTTGGCATACCCAAATCGCAATTAAGAGGAAACAGGCGGGGTGGCGGGCACAATAGTGTTACCCGCATCCATCTTAAACCAAATTATTTGAATGGTGGCTATGGCCAATTTTCCTATCATTTTAATTATTGGGGCCCGGTAGCACCTCAAAGAGATACCCACGTGATTGTAAAGAAAATGGAAAAGCTTGTTTGGTGATGTAATGGAGGAAGTTGATGAATCTTTATTTTGATTAGAATTTATCATAGAAGATAATTTAATTAAGCAAGAACTGATAAACTCATTTTTAAAAGAATCAAAAGAATTGACAACAATTTTTATTTCATCAAGAATAACATTTCAGGACAGTCTAAAAGCAAATCATAAATAATAATTCATAAATCATAAATCATGGATGTTCGTTCACAAATAGCAATGGTTTTTCACTTGGATAAGTGTATTGGTTGCCACACCTGTTCCATTGCCTGTAAAAATATCTGGACCGATAGGAAGGGAGCAGAATATATGTGGTGGAACAATGTAGAAACGAAACCGGGTACCGGGTATCCTACTAAATGGGAAGACCAGGAAATTTACAGGGGCGGATGGGAAAAGAAAAACGGAAAAGTTTCGTTGAAGGGAGCAGGAAAAAGACGTGGGCTCACCAATATATTTTATAATCCCAACCTACCCATTATTGATGATTACTATGAGCCATTTACTTATAAATATTTAGACCTGATAGAATCTCCCGAAGGAGATGACCAACCTACAGCCAGGCCCGTTTCATTAATTACAGGAAAACCAATTGATATAAAAATGGGACCCAACTGGGATGACGATCTTAGTGGCACACCAGACTTTGCCCGCAACGACCCAAATATGAAAAACATTTCTCCGGAAGAGCAGGAAGTAATGTTCCAGTTGGAGAAAATGGCATTTTTTTACTTGCCCAGGATATGTAATCATTGCTTAAACCCAGCCTGTGTTGCATCCTGTCCTTCCGGGGCTATTTATAAAAGAGGGGAAGATGGGGTGGTATTAATTAACCAGGAAGTGTGCCGTGCATGGAGAATGTGTGTAACGGCATGCCCTTATAAAAAATCATATTATAACTGGTACACCGGTAAATCAGAAAAATGTATTCTTTGTTATCCACGTATCGAAGCAGGGCTGGCGCCTGCCTGTATGCACTCATGTGTAGGGAGAATAAGATACCTGGGTGTATTGTTGTATGATGCAGATAAAATTGAATCGGCTGTACATGGCGATGATAAAGATCTTATCAATAATCAACTTGACCTGATACTGGATCCGTTTGATAAAGATGTGATCCGAGCAGCAAAAATGAACGGCGTGGCCGATTCTACCATCCATGCAGCACAGTTTTCACCCGTTTATAAATTCGTAAAAGAATGGGGATTGGCGCTACCATTGCATCCGGAGTTTCGCACATTGCCCATGTTATTTTATGTACCACCACTGCTCCCGGTAATGGCTACTGTAAAAAAAGTAGATAATAAAGAACAGCAGGAAAAAATGGATCCTATTGCAAAAAAATGGGACGATAACTGGCTGTACGATACCAGTACCAAAGAACTCTGGGGTACATTAGATGAAATCCGCTTTCCATTAAAATATATCGCCAGCTTATTTAGTGCAGGAGATGAAGAAATAGTAAAAGATAAATGGAAAAAATTACTGGCGGTACGTATTCATCGCCGCAGGGTAACAGTGGGAGATGTAAGCGATGAAAAAGCGGATGCTACCTTAGCAGATGCAGGCTTAACCGCAGCCGTAGCAGATGCTATTTATGCACTCACTTCATTACCCAAGTTTGAAGAGCGATTTGTAATTCCCGCAGCACACCGTGAGCAGGCTATTGAAATGATGGACTTCACCGGTGATACCAAAGGTGAGGCAGGTTTTGGTATTAAAGGAAAAGTGAAGCGGGGGATATAAGAACAAAAATTATTTAATAATTACAGCATGGGAAATACATTAGAAATTAATACCGGGGAGGAAGATATTTCATATCCGTACCTGGTTGACTACAGTAGGCTTGCAGACCTTTTTATGTACCCGGGTGATGACGGGTTTAAAAAAAAGGTAAAGTGCATCTATGATTATCTTTTAGAAACACAGCCCGAAGCTGCTGAAGCGCTGCAACCATTTATTGACTTTACTGAATCATCTTCATTAACCGAAATTCAGGAACTTTTCCTGCGCTCTTTTGATTTGCAGGCCATTACCACACTGGACATCGGCTTTATTCTTTTTGGAGAAGATTACAAACGGGGCCAGTTACTGGTAAATCTTAATACAGAACATAAGAATGCGGGCAACCCTTGCCATACCGAATTGGCAGATCATTTACCCAATATCCTGAACCTGCTTCCTAAAATGAAAGATGATAGTATGCGTTGTGAAATTACGATTCGCTTACTGATGCCGGCAGTACTGAAGATGATTGATGAGTTTTCTACTGACAGGGTAGAAAAAAAAGATGTAGTATATAAGAAGCACCAGAAAATTTTACTGGAGAGCTCTCAACATTATAGGCTCATTTACCAGAATTGCCTAAAAGCCTTATTCATTGCAATGGAAAATGATTTTGGTTATGATGCCACGGTAAATGAATTCTTAACCCAGCAATCTGAACAAAAAGATGCTGCCGGTATTCAAGGCAATACAGCATTATGTTCAGGCCCAATACCACAGGCCGATTACACCCGTAGTATTGATACAGAGATGAAAATTGAAAAAGATTAAAAATAAAATATTATGGACGCACTAAATAATTTTTTCCTGATTGCGTTGCCTTATGTTGCGCTTGCCGTTTTTCTTATCGGTTCTATCTATCGGTACACGTATAAAGGGTTCCAGTTCTCTTCGCTTTCTTCCCAGTTCCTGGAAGGGAGAAAACTATTTTATGGTTCCGTTCCATTTCACTGGGGAATACTTTTTATATTCACCGGCCACTTAGTTGCTTTCTTAATTCCACGTGGTATATTGGCCTGGAACAGCCAGCCTCTTCGCCTTATGATCCTGGAAATTAGTGCGTTTATTTTTGGTATTAGTATGCTGGTAGGCCTCATCAATCTTCTGATTAGGCGATATACTACACCCCGGCTAAGGTTTGTAACCAATAAAATGGATTTTGTAATTTATATGTTACTGATCCTTCAAACCATTACGGGCTTGTGGATTGCTTATAATTTTAGATGGGGATCTTCCTGGTTCTCTACCTTACTGGTTCCTTATTTACACTCCATTTTTAAATTACAACCCGATATCTCTGCAGTTTCTTTACTGCCCTGGACGGTGAAATTACATATCATCGGTGCTTTTACAATTATTGGTATCGTTCCTTTTTCAAGACTCATACATTTCCTGGTACCTCCCATAAATTATATCTGGCGTCCTTACCAGCAAGTAAGATGGTATTGGGGCAGGAGAAAAGTGCGTAGCCCCCGTACCCCATGGTCATTGCATCGCCCCAAAAACAATTAACGTGTTACTCAATATTGTTACAGATGATGAATTATTAACCAGCCAGGTTGTAAAAGGCATCCTGCTATGCCTTATTGCCGTAGGTATTGTTTTTAATTTTTTTAAAATAATAAGAACAGGACCAGCTAAAAAGAAAATAATCAATTCCGTTTTTTTTATCATTTTATCTATTGGTATTGTTTTGATCTATAAGCAATACCGCATTGAAGGATCTTTATTAAAAGATCCGAAATATGTGCAGGGGAAAACGATTCGGTTTTGTAATGTTTTTGCATTGGGGCAGGGCGTATTATTCGAGTATGAAGTAAATGGGCAAACGTATAGGTGCTGCAATACATTTCACCCGGTACCGGTAGATAGCATACTTGTGCCGGGCGGTATTTTTATGGTACGCTATTCAGATAAATTTCCCGAAAAAGGCCGAATGGATTTTACTAAAAAAATAAATGAGTAAGCATACATGAAAGATTCAAAAACCATAAATACCAGGACCTCTCATCGAATCTTGTTTTTAAGTACCCTCGCCTTTACGGTATGCTTTGCTGCATGGATGATCAATGGCGTATTGGTTACATTCCTGGTAAATAATGCTGTTTTTAAATGGTCACCCATACAAATTGGTTGGTTACTGGGCGTACCGGTTTTAGTGGGATCGGTTTTTCGTTTACCTGTTGGGATGCTTACTGATAAGTATGGTGGAAAGTGGGTGATGTCCTTAATTTTATTTTTTTGCGCAATCCCCATGTTTTTTTTATCGCAGGCAAATAGTTATACCAGTTTTCTGCTACTAAGTGTGGGGTTTGGATTGTCGGGCGCCTCTTTTGCGGCAGGTGTTGCTTACACCAGCCTTTGGTATCCCAAAGAAAAGCAGGGAACGGCACTGGGTATTTTTGGAGCAGGTACTATGGGCGCTGCATTAACAACATTATTTGCACCTACCATTTTAAATAATCTTACAAGGCATGGAGCATACCTGGAAGGTTGGCGTACCCTTCCAAAATTATATGCTGCCTTGCTGGTAGTGGTAGCGGTGATATTTTTCTTAGGTACCATTCATAAAAAGCCTGTTGAAAATAAAACAATAGCGCAGCGGTTATCTCCATTAAAAGAAATAAGGGTATGGCGGTTTGGGCTTTACTATTTTTTTGTTTTTGGAAGTTTTGTTGCATTGTCTCAATGGCTTATTCCATACTATGTGAATGTATATGCAATGAGTATTGTGATGGCTGGTTTTATGGTTACTGCCTTTAGCTTGCCAGCAGGTTTAGTAAGGGCTGTAGGCGGCTGGCTAACTGATAAAGTAGGAGCACGTATGGTTTTGATCTGGGTTTTTGGAGTATGTATTGTAAGCATGATTTTTCTGTTTATTCCCCGTATGGAAATACAGGCACCGGGGCAGGGGATCATGGCAAATAAACCAGGTGTTGCCCAATTCGTTTCAAACGATAAGATCATTATTGGTGAGGATACTTACATGTTGCAAAATAAATCAGGCGACTCTTCAGAAGTTTCTATACGTTTTGGCATTCATCATGATAATGAAGGCTTCTTATTTTTACCTACTACTATTTTTCACCAGGAAGCTAATATAAAGCAAGGTGATACAGTAGCAAAGGGACAATTAATTGCAAAAGGAGTTACCTTAATTTATTTCCAGGCAAATAAATGGATATTCACAACCCTGGTATTTCTTATTGGTATTATGATGGGGCTGGGAGGAGCAGCTGTTTATAAACATATTTCTGATTATTATCCCACCAATATTGGAACTGTGGGCGGAATTGTGGGCGTATTGGGCGGCCTTGGTGGTTTTTTCGGCCCGATACTTTTTGGGTATTTACTTAAATCAAGTGGTGTTTGGACGTCTTGCTGGATGTTTCTCGCTGCCCTGGCAGCTATATGTATCGTGTTGCAGCGCTTAGCCATTAAAGCCATTAAGCAGCCTGCATAAAAATATAATATTAATAAAAAGATTGCGGTTTTATTAAATTAATAAATTGACAAGAACACAAAACAATATCAGGTTTTCTTACTTTGCCACAGCAGTAGAGTATATAAGAGAAGGCGTTAAAAACCTTTCTCCATCATACTTTGCGTTGGTAATGGCCACCGGTATTATTTCTATAGGAACCTTTCTCATGGAAATGAAATGGATTGCTGAGGCGTTATTTTTTCTCAATAATATTTTTTACATCATACTTTGGATCTTCACTATTCTGCGGATGATGTGGTATTTTAGTTTAGTAAAAAAGGACCTTACCAATCATTTATCGGGAACCGGTTTCTTTACTACCGTAGCCGGTACCTGCGTATTGGGTATCCAGTATATTTTAATGTATGAGCAATTACACATTGCATTATCGCTCCTGATTTTTGGTATCTTATTATGGTTGTTTTTAACCTATACCATTTTTACAACACTTACTACACAACAGGATAAACCCACTTTAGATAAAGGCATTACAGGAGGATGGCTTACCGCTATCGTAGCAACTCAATCAGTTTCTATATTAAGTGCATTAATTGCATCGCATATCAAACAACCCTATCGTATTGAAATTAATTTTTTCGCACTTTCTATGTGGCTCTGGGGCGGTATGTTCTACATCTGGATGATTTCATTAATTTTTTACCGTTATACTTTTTTTAAATTTTCACCTGATGACCTGGCGCCACCTTACTGGATCAATATGGGCGCAATGGCTATATCTGCACTGGGCGGATCGGTGCTTATCATAAATGCACCCGATGCCCCTTTGCTGCAATCCATGCTTCCTTTTCTTAAAGGGTTTACCGTATTTTACTGGGCAACGGGTACCTGGTGGATTCCGATGCTCATCATCCTGGCAATATGGCGGCATGTGTATAAAAAATATCCGCTTAAATATGATCCATTATATTGGGGCGCAGTATTTCCGCAAGGCATGTATGCAGTATGTACTTTCCGTATGGCAAAGGCATTGCATATTCCATTTTTGCATTATCTCTACCAGGCATTTATATACA
Organism: Niastella sp.; assembly: GCA_016710595.1. Classification (GTDB taxonomy): domain Bacteria; phylum Bacteroidota; class Bacteroidia; order Chitinophagales; family Chitinophagaceae; genus Ferruginibacter. The sequence continues at coordinate 369,353 of JADJVM010000005.1, read as the reverse complement.
TAGCTTTGTGTGCATGGATCATCACATTTACAGGCTTGTTACGGTTCTTATTGAATGAATGTAAAAAAATAAACCAGAGAATAAAAAATACTGCTATTCAAAACAATTATCTATAATTATTTTTATAGCATCAAAAAAAATTTTAAACAACAAAATAAATAAGATGAATAATATTTTTGAAAAAGAAAATCATAAAAAAGATGATTACATAAAAAGGTTTGTAGATAAAGATCCGGGTTCTGATCCTGTGTATTCGCCAATGGCGCCCCCCGAAGCGTATCAACCACCTGCCACTGAACCGGTACCTTTTGAAGAGCTGCATCCATTCATACAACTTCTTATGACCGAACATAAGAATATGCTGACACAATTAGATGAATTTGAAAAAAATTTATTAGAGATAAAAAAAGAAGGTATTAATAAAGAGAGGAACAGCAAGCTCGGCGAATTCTTTGAATTCCTGGATAATAAAATTGTATTGCACAATCTCAAAGAAGAAAGAGTTTTATTTCCATACATCCACGACCGTATGATTGATAATGGAGAATGTGGATCCGGGCCGGTTCCCGAAACGGCAATAGATATGCTGGAGCATGACCATATCAAAACAATGGAATTTGGTACACTCACTTTCAGCCTCATGGGCGTCGCTTCACGCCTTACAGATCGTATTTCAAATGCATTACTGATTGATACTGCTATTGAACAGGGATTGGCATTGGTTGAATTGCTTCGCCTGCACATTTTCCGGGAAGATAATGTGGTGTTTCCATTGGCACATAAATATTTAACGGCAAGCGACAACGAAGGAATTACAAATAAGATGAAAAAATATTTTTCAGTGGATTTGTCATAAATAAATTGAATATGCTTACAGATAAATTTAACCGGGTACACAATTATCTCCGTATTTCACTTACAGATAAATGCAACCTGCGTTGTGCTTATTGCAACCCAATAGATTTGCCTAAAGGTTATTTCAGAGGTTTGCCACGAATGACTGCAGATGAAATTGAACAAATTGTCTCTGTATTTGTAAAAGAGGGTGTGAAAAAAATCCGGCTTACAGGCGGAGAGCCTTTGGTGAGAAAAGATGCACAGGAAATTATAGAACGAATATCTAAATATCCGGTAGAATTGGCTATCAGTACCAATGGCGTGCTGGTGGATAAGTACATAGATGCATTTAAAAATGCAGGGATTCAATCAGTAAATGTGAGTTTAGATTCTTTGACAAGAGAAAAGTTTTTTGCGATCACCAAACGGGATGAATTCAATCGCATCCTGGATAATATTTATCTTTTGCTACAACATGATTTTCATGTAAAGATCAACGTAGTGGTAATGAAAGCAGTGAATGATGATGAGCTGAATGATTTTATCGCCTGGACAAAACACCTACCGTTACACGTACGGTTCATAGAGTTTATGCCTTTTGCCGGCAACGAATGGAGCCGTGAAAAAGTTTTTTCTTACCAGGAAATGCTGGATCAAATTTCTAAAGAATATAATTTTATGAAATTACAGGATGCAAAGCATGATACTGATAAAAAATACTTTGTTCCGGGGCACGATGGTACTTTTGCCATCATCAGCACCATGAGCCAGCCATTTTGTGGTGGTTGTAACCGTATGAGATTAACAACAGATGGCAAAATGAAAAATTGCCTTTTCTCAAAAAGCGAGGTAGATATTTTGAGTACATTAAGAAATGGGCAAGATATCACACCGCTTATTAAACAATGTGTTTGGGAAAAAGAAAAAGCACTTGGCGGGCAGTTTACATCTGTTTATGAAAACCTGGACGCTTCAAAAATCAGCAACCGGAGTATGATCAATATTGGGGGATAAAAAATTAACTATGCGTATTTTGTTAACCGGTGCTAACGGATATATCGGCATGAGAATATTGCCGGTTCTTGTAGAGGCAGGCCATGAGGTTACATGCGTGGTTAGGGATACCAAACGGTTTAAGCCCACTAAAAGTATTTTAGAAAAAGTTCAGATCATTGAATATGATTTCCTGTATCCTGAAAATGCCATTCAGCATTTTAAGAATAAAGAATTTGATGCTGCTTATTACTTAATTCATTCTTTGGGCGATACCACTACTACGTTGAAGGAATATGAATTAAGATCAATAGGATGTTTTGTGCTGGTGGCTACACTTACAAAAGTAAAACAGATCATTTACCTGGGTGGCATCAGCAATGAAGAAAATCTGTCAAAACATTTATATGCACGAAAAGTAGTGAAAGATGTGATCATGCAATCCGGTATCCCTTATACTATTTTTGAGGCTGGTATCATTGTAGGTTCCGGTAGTATATCTTTTGAGATTATCCGTGATCTTACTGAAAAATTACCTGTAATGATTGTGCCCCGCTGGTTGAATTCTAAATGCCAACCGATTGCCATAAGAAATGTAATCAACTATTTGCACTTATGCCTCTCCAATGAAAATGCATTTTCACGGACTTTTGAAATTGGCGGCCCAGATGTTTTAACTTATAAACAAATGATTCTGCAATTTGCAGCCGTTCGGGGATACAAAAGATATATTCTTTCTTTACCTGTACCATTTCCTGGCTTATCTGCTTACTGGCTTTACCTTACTACGTCGGCAAATATTACAATTGCACGCCAATTGGTACATAGCATGAAGAATGATGTTATATGCAAAGAGTTTTCTATCCGTGAAATTATTCCACAGCAATTAATTCCTTACAAGGAAGCTATTGAAATGGCTTTTGAAAGAATTGCACAAAATATGGTAGTTTCAAGCTGGACAGATTCGGCATCCAGCAGCTTAAATCGTTTAGATGTAAATGAGCATATCGAAGTTCCGGTGAACGGTTGTTATCAGGATCGTAAGTGGACAGAGATTGACAGGGATAAAATTAAGGAAGTGGCTGATCGCTTTTTTGGAATTGGTGGCGAACAGGGATGGTATTATGCTGATAAATTGTGGAGGATCCGTGGTATATTAGACAAATTAGTAGGAGGCGTAGGATTGAGCCGGGGCAGAAGAAGCAAAATAGATATTGAAGCCGGAGATACAATTGATTTTTGGAGAGTGATACTGGCAGACCGAAAAAATTATCGCTTGCTTTTATTTGCAGAAATGAAACTGCCCGGCGAAGCTTGGCTTGAGTTTGCAATTATTCAAAATGAAAGCCGGTGCATTTTAAAACAAACTGCAACTTTTCGCCCTAAAGGTATTATGGGTCGTAACTATTGGTATTCAATGCTGCCTTTTCATTATTTTATTTTCAGGAATATGCTGAAACGGATTGCAGGAATAAAAAAAATTAAAAAGTTTTAGAAATGATAACGGTGCCTGAAGCAAGAAAACTAATTCATGAAAATGGGCTGCAAACAAAAGTTGAAATGATGTTCTTAAATGCGGCTTATGGATTCGTATTGGCCGAACCTGTCCTTTCACCAATTGATACACCACCATTTGACCAATCAGCCATGGACGGTTATGCATTTTCTTTTGAAACCTGGGATGGTAAATCCGATTTATTTTTAAATGGAGAAGTGCAGGCAGGAAATTATTTGGCACAAAATCTAAAGCCTAACGAAGCCATTCGCATATTTACCGGAGCCGCTTTACCACTGGGTGCTAATACTGTGGTTATCCAGGAAAATGTAATAAAAAATGGTAAGTACATTAGCATAAATGATGATAAACTCATCAAAGGAAGCAATGTAAGGCTGCAAGGTTCGCAAACTAAAAATGGAGAGATTGCCTTGCCCGAAGGACATTATCTTTCACCAGCATCTATTTCATTTCTGGCAGGTTTGGGTATTGATAAAGTGAAGGTTTATTCAAATCCTGTTATCAGCATTATTGTTACCGGAAAAGAATTAATAAAACCCGGGGAGGCCATGAGTAAGGGAAAAATTTATGAATCCAATTCACTTGGGCTTTCTGCTGCATTGGGGCAAATGAATATTGTTCCTGCTTCCGTAGAAATGGTGGATGATGATGAAGATAAAATAACCAATGCTATCAACAATCAATTAAGTTCAGATATTATCATTCTATCCGGAGGTGTGTCGGTAGGCGATTACGATTTTGTTATTTCATCGCTGCAAAAATGTGCCGTAAAAGAAATATTTCATAAGGTAAAACAGAAACCCGGCAAACCCTTTTATTTTGGTAAACATCAGCAAACCCTTGTCTTCGGGCTTCCCGGGAATCCCGCATCGGTGCTTACCTGTTTTTATGAATATGTAGCAAATGCTATCAGCAGCTTTATTAAAAAAGAATATTTTAAAAAAATATCACTGCCATTATCAAATGATTATAAAAAGAAACCAGGAATGACTTTTTTTCTTAAAGGAAAAACAAAGCTCAATGAGGTTTCAATTTTAGAAAACCAGGCAAGCTATCTGTTGAATTCTTTTGCCGTTGCAGATTGTATCATTGAACTGGAAGAAGACAAAGAACAATTTCTGAAGGGAGAAATGGTAGAGGTTCTTATGATTGATTGAAGATTAAGACTGAAAAAAATTATAAAAATATTTTAGCCACAGGAAACAATGCACACTGAAATTATCTTTTATATATTGCTTTTTATGGTTGCTTTTCTCTATTCATCCGTAGGGCATGGTGGTGCCAGCGGCTATTTGGCACTCATGGCATTTTTTTCCTTTGCACCTGAGATGATGAGGCCAACCGCATTAATACTGAATCTTTTTGTTTCGCTCACTGCCTTTATACAATATTATCGAAACGGGCACTTCCGCTGGAAACTGTTCTGGCCTTTTGCAATTGCATCTATTCCCGCTGCTTTTGTCGGAGGGTTAATCATCATGGATGCAGCCTGGTACAAAAAAATTCTAGGAATGCTGCTTCTCTTTCCGGTGGTAAGATTAGGAGGTATAAAATTTAATTCCGAAAATACAGATAAAGAACAAACCCTGTTTGCTTCCTTGCTCATAGGCGCCATTATCGGTTTATTTTCCGGGATGATTGGTATTGGCGGAGGAATTATTTTAAGCCCGGCCATATTATTGTTGCATTGGGCAAATATGAAGCAAACTGCAGCAGTATCTGCATTGTTCATCTTTGTAAATTCACTTGCAGGTCTGGCCGGTATTTTTACAACAGGATTTGAATACAAACCCGAAATTGTGTGGATGATTGTAATTGCATTTTCAGGCGGCCTTGCCGGTTCCTACCTGGGTGCGAAGAAATTGAATCATTTATTTTTAAAAAGATTGTTAGCAGTCGTTTTGCTGATGGCGTCAGTTAAATTATTATTTGCCTGAGGGATGTATAAACCAATAAAATTTGTATTGTTGTTAAGACAGCAGTAGAAGCAGATTTTATTTTCAATCAAATTTATTTAATGAATTGAGTATGGAAAAAAATAGAAAAATACAAGTTAGAGGAGCTTTCATAAATGTTGCTAACGGGCAATTTGAAGACTATATTTCATTAACGGATATTGCCCGTTATAAAGATGCAGAACATACAGATTCTATCATCCAAAATTGGATGCGGAACAGAAATACCATCGAATTGCTAGAATTTTGGGAAACGATTTACAATCCTGGTTTTAAACCCCTCGAATTCGAGGGGTTTAGAAAGCAAGCAGCGCTAAACAGCTTTGTGATGACACCAAAGAAATGGATAGAAAGCACTAATGCTATTAGAATTACCTCAAGGCAAAAGATTGATACAACTCAAAAATAAAATCGAAGCCCAATTTGTGACCAATAAAATAAACCATATTAACGCATACATTCTCGCCGGAGGCAAAAGTTCCCGCATGGGAACAGATAAGGGATTGCTCTTATTCAATAACAAGCCAATTGTACAAAGAATTATTGAGCAATTATCGCCGGCAGTAAATGAAGTGATTATTGTTTCAAACAATCATGAGTATGAACAATTCGGATTGCCAGTAATTGAAGATTTGATAAAAGATATTGGCCCCGCAGGCGGTATTCATGCGGCTTTGAGCCACACCCAAACTGAACAAACATTTATTGTGAGTTGTGATATGCCTTTCATTGCTGCCAATGCTGTTACATACGTGATGCAGTATGCAACACATTCGCAAATAGTCCTGCCATTGTTTCACGGTAAAATCCAACCCTTATTTGGAGTTTATTCCAGGCAATGTTTACCAAAATGGAAGCAACTTATTGAGCGGGGAATTATTAAATTGCAGGAGATGGTAACTTATTTTGATTTGTTGAAGTTAGATAATCAAAAAAATGAACTATTTCATGATTTATTGTTTACGAACATAAATAATGAAGATGATTTTCAGAATGCATTAAAACAATTATAAAATGGAGATTGATGTACTTACATTCGGGCAAATTACCGATATCATCAAAGAGACTAAGTTGAAAATTTCTGGCGCAGAGAACACTGATGAATTAATTAAATTGCTTGAAAATAATTACCCCGCATTACAATCCAATAAATATTCTATTGCTGTAAATAAAAAAATCATCCAGGAAAATACGCAATTGCAGCATCAGGATACTGTTGCGATACTTCCTCCTTTTTCAGGGGGATAAATAAAACAAAATGACTTCTTTAAATAAATATCACCGATATCAGCGTCAAACAGTCCTCAAAGAATTTGGGACTGCTGCACAGGAAAAATTATTCCGGTCAAAAGTATTGGTCGTGGGAGCCGGAGGGCTCGGTTGTCCGGCTTTGCAATACCTGGCTGCCGCCGGTGTTGGAACTATTGGGATTGTTGATTTTGATATTGTAGAATTTACCAATCTTCAAAGGCAAACTTTGTATTCTGTTGAAGATATCGGAAAACTCAAAGCGCAAACAGCGGCTGATAAAATGAAAGCATTTAATCCGGATATTCTGTTTCATATTCATAACATTAAATTAGACTCAAAAAATTCACTTGATATAATAAGTAGTTATGATGTAGTGATGGATGGCACTGATAATTTTGCAACACGATACCTTATTAATGATGCATGCATGTTACTAAATAAACCTTTGCTGTATGGCGCAGTACTTCGCTTTGAAGGGCAGATTGGTGTATTTAACATGGAAGATAAGGACACGAATATCAAATCCAATTATCGTGATTTGTTTCCTGTTCCTCCGGATCCCGCATCTGCGCCATCTTGTAACGAAGCAGGTGTGCTCGGCGTATTGCCGGGTATTATTGGTACCATGCAGGCAACTGAAGTCATTAAAATTATTACTGGCATTGGCAAACCTTTGTGCAACACTATTATATCTTACAATGCGCTGACTAATTTATTTTACGACTTTATGATTTCGCCGGCAAAAGGAACCGATGCATCCGTTCCAAAAAATAAAGAAGAATTTGAGAAGTTTGATTATGAGTGGTTTTGTAATGCACACGCAGTATTGAATGAACTAACACCGGCAGAATTTGACGGACTTAGAATACAGGAAAAAATAGAAATCATTGATGTTCGTGAAATAGGTGAATTACCTGAAGTGGATGAATTTTTATTTACACAAATTCCTTTGAGTGTATTTGAAAATGAGTTGAAGAGCATTACAATAAAAAATAAAATTGTTGTTTTTTGCCAAACAGGAAAGCGAAGCCTGGCTGCAGTAAAGATACTGAATGAAAAATTTCCGAAATGTTCTGTCTGGAGTTTGAAAGGAGGAATAGAGGCATGGAAAAAAGATTACCTTAACAGTTTACATGCATCATCAATAAAACCATGATGGAAGAAAAAAGGGGTCATACAATATTTATTGACGGGCCAATCAATCCCGGTTTCATTGCAGAAGCTATTGCAAAGCATAGTCATAAAAAAAATATCGGAGCCCATAGTATTTTTCTTGGCCAGGTGCGTAGTGACAAAATTGGTAATGAAGAAGTAGCCGCAATAGAATACACAACCTATCGGGAAATGGCAGAAGAAAAATTTCACGATATCAGGGAAGATGCTTTTAAAAAGTTTTCAATAATATGCATGCATATATATCACAGTCTTGGAATTGTAAAGGCAGGAGAAATTAGTTTATTTGTATTTACTTCCTCCATTCATCGTAAAGATGCCATTGATACCTGTGAAGCAATTGTTGAACGGATTAAAAAAGAAGTACCCGTTTGGGGAAAAGAAATTTTTACCAATGAGAATTCTCAATGGAAAACCAATACATAAAAAGTTATGATAGATATTACCAACAAAATAAAATCACATCGTTCTGCAATTGCACAGGCCATCGTAAGCGTCAGCAAGCAGGAAACCATTGAGGCTGTAAAAAATAAAACAGTTCCCAAAGGCGATGTGTTGGAAGCCAGTCGTATAGCGGGTTTGTTTGGAATTAAGAGAACCAGTGATATGATCCCCGATTGTCATCCATTGCCAATAGAGTTTGCAGCAGTAAAGCATACAATAGAAGGGCTGGATATTATTATTGAAACAGAAGTCCACACTATTTACCGTACCGGGGTAGAAGTGGAAGCAATGCATGGTGCCTCGGTGGTAGCGCTAACTATTTATGATATGCTGAAACCGATTGATAAAGAAATTGAGATTAAGAGCATTAAACTACTTAAGAAAAAGGGTGGCAAATCCCAATATAATGACAAGCCGATCCGGTCTCTTTCTGCAGCAGTAATTGTATGTTCTGATAGTATATCAGCCGGGAAGAAACAGGATACCGCCGGCAAAGCCATCATTAGCAAATTAGAAAAATCAGAGATTGCTATTAAAGATTATTGCATCATTCCTGATGAAATAAAAGTGATACAGGAAAAAGTACAATCACTGTATGAAAATAAAATGGATTTAATCATTCTAACGGGTGGCACTGGTTTATCTCCAAGAGACGTTACTCCCGAAGCCATATACCCCATGCTCGACCGTGAAATTCCCGGCATTGCCGAAGCAGCCAGGAATTATGGCCAGGAGCAAACTCCCTATTCGATGTTATCGAGAAGCATTTGTGGATTAAAAGGGAATACCCTCATTTTAGCATTACCCGGCTCTACCCGGGGCGCTTCAGAAAGTATGGACGCATTATTTCCATACATACTACATATTTTTAAAATTATGGCACTTCTACCTCATCAATAAAAAGAATGATCTTTTCAATTAGCAAAAAAACAAATACACCGTTTATGAAATATTCGATAATCATAAAAATGATATTTAGCGTTTGGTTTTCATTAGTAGGGGTTATTGCTTGGGCGCAATTAATAGTAAATATAAATAATGGCCCTGTACAGGCATTTAGCAAATATGATTGCAAGCCGTCAAAAAGATTGGGTAAATCCAGGCTTTATCTAAATGAAAAGGTCTGGCTAAAGAAAGGAGATTGGCTGGTTGCCAAAGCAGGATGCCATAGTAGAAGGCCGGTAAGTATTGATGTGTATGACCGGGTTTCAGGAAAATATGTAAGTACAAATGAAGATACTGTTCTGCATACTTTCGGGTTAATCAGGTATCGAAGCGAACTGATTTTCCAGGCAAACAGAACGGATACTTTTGATGTACTCTTCAATATTAATTATAAAAATGAGATTGTGGAATTGGAGAATGAAATGAATGATTCTTATGGATTTTACAGCCGTAGCCTGGATACTGCATCAATTGATTATACAATAGCTATTTTAAACCAGGACTGGCAGCCTAAAGATACAAGTTGGGGGTTTCAGCAACGCCTATCTTATATATGCAATAACTGGACCGCAGGATTTAGCACGATTCCTAAAACATATGATAAAAATGAATTAGAAAAATACAAAAAGATACTAGCATATTATCCTACAAACCCGGTTCCACTTGATAACCAGATGGCTGTGAGTTTACAATTGCTTGACCACGGTAATAAATTGATTTATTTTATGTACAGCAAAGACGAACCCTATGTCCAGGCAAAAAAATTATATGATGAATTATTTGTGAAGTTAAAAGCAGCAACGGATAAATATAAAATTTCTAATTTATCTGATATGAGAAGGATAAATGAATTAGCTACCACTTATTTCATGGTAAAAATTCCGTATGAAAAAAAGCCATTTGAATTTTATCTATATGAAGATGCCGGAAAAGGATTCCGGTATTTGCCCATAAATCTTTTTTTATATGGTAACAAACAATCAGCTAAAGTGATAGTAGCAATCGGAGAAGGAAGTAGCGATGTGTATGATATCGTTTATTAAAAAGCATTTATTTGGATGCATATACTTTCCTGAAATGAACGATTATTTATGAATACCCTAGTATCTGCTGCTCTCAAGGTAACAAAAAAAATATTTTATACCTTAAAAATGAAGAGGATGCATCAATCATAGCATAAAAATGAGTGTGCATTTCAAAAAAATTGTTTGTCAGTATCATAATTAAAGATATTTTTGTCGTTAATTATGTAAGTGGATATATGCCTTCTGATAAACAAAAAATTACAGTTGCCGTTTTATTGCTGGTCTCATTTTTATCTTATTCTTTTTACATATATACTTCATTACCTGTAAAAGAAAGCCCGGTATCTAATAAGGCCAGCGAGGGGAAACAGTTATGGCAGCAATATAATTGTAATGCTTGTCACCAGGTATATGGGCTGGGTGGGTACCTGGGTCCCGATTTAACGAATGTATATTCAAAAAGGGGCGCTAATTATATTTCTTCTTTTTTAAAAAGTGGTACGGCCATTATGCCAAATTTTCATTTAAGCGATTCCGAAATTGAATCGCTTACTGCTTATTTACAAAATATTGATTCCTCCGGAAAAGCAGATCCCCGAACTTTTAAAATTCACTTTGATGGAACCATTGAACAATAAGCAACTCACTACTTCAAAATTATTTTTAGTAGCAGGTTTATTGTTACTAGCCGTAGGTATCCTTTTTGGCTTGATTGGGGCATTACAATATATTATGCCGGGCCTTTTTAAAAAGTATCTTTCTTTTGAAAGAATAAGGCCATTGCATGTTTCATCGGTTGTGTTTTGGATCATTTTTGGAGCGATGGGCGGAGTGCTTACTTATTTACAGGAACATACCGGTAAAAAAATATATTCTGCAGTATTGCTAAAAATTCAATTTATCATCTTTTGTTTATCCATTCTTGCCATCCTGGTTTCTTATAGTATCGGAATTTTTGGCGGAAGGGAATATTGGGAATTCCATCCATTATTAGCGTTGCCCATTGCCATTGGCTGGGTATTGTTTTTGGTGAATTTTATAAAATCTATGGGAAGTTTTCGCAAGCAACCTGTGTATGTGTGGATGTGGTTAACGGGTGTAATTTTTTTCTTATTCACTTTTGCTGAATCTTATTTATGGGTATTCCCTTACTTTAGAAATAATGTGGTAAATGATATGACCATTCAATGGAAATCTTATGGATCAATGGTGGGTTCCTGGAATATGCTGATTTATGGCTGCAGTATTTTTTTAATGGATAAAATAAGTAAGACCAAAACCTATGGCCATTCTACCATTGCATTTGTACTTTATTTTACCGGTTTGTTTAATCTCATGTTCAACTGGGGGCATCATATTTATACTTTACCAACACATGCTTATGTAAAGCATATTAGTTATGCGGTAAGTATGACGGAGCTCTTTATTTTGGGCAGGATCATATATTTGTGGCGGGCTTCGTTAAGCACCGCAAAAAAACATTTCTATTCATTTAGCTATCGCTTTTTAGCTGCGGCTGATGTATGGATATTTTTAACTTTATTGCTGGCCATTTGCATGTCAATCCCTGCCATAAACGTATATACACATGGTACCCATATTACGGTGGCTCATACCATGGGCGCTACCATTGGTATTAATAGTTTTTTATTACTTGCTTTTGGATTCGATATTTTGCATGATACCTGCCGAACTTTTGAACCTTATAAAAAAATGTTTACCACTGGGTATTGGCTTACCAATATTTCACTATTTACTTTTTGGATTTCATTGATCGGAGCCGGGGTAATGAAAGCACATTGGCAAATGAGTATATCGCAAGTTCCATTTAGCAGTATGATGGAACAATTAAAACCCTTTTTTATTGGTTTCTTTATTTCAGGCTGCTTTCTGGTAACAGGGTTTCTCATGATCATTTATCCATTATTAAAAAATCAATTGGCTTGTTATTTCAATCCAAAACCCGGGCAAATTTACCCTGCATATCATTCATCTAACAGATTAAGTGTAAAGTAAACTTTGCAGCCATTCAGCCATATCCTATTATACATTTACAAAATATTTACTGTTCTATCTTTCATATTCAAGGCATTATACAGTATTTTACCATTAAGGATAAAAACATCTTTAATTATGATAATTATCATAGTTTGGTTTGAGCGATGTCATAAATTGATAGCTTAGCGGGGTCTAAATTTGCGCCTCAAATAGATCATAAATGAAAAATAGTTTCCATAAAATAGCGCTCATTGTAATATGTATCATCTCATCTCACCTATTATTAGCCCAGGAAAATAATTTTACAATATCAGGACAATATAGAGTAAGAGGGGAATTACGACATGGATTTCGAAGTTTGGCAGCAGATAGTTCTAAAGCTGCCTTTTTTATTTCACAACGGGCCCGGTTGATCTTTGATTATAAAAAAGATAAGATCAGCAGTAAAATATCAATTCAAGACAGCAGGACCTGGGGCGATGAAGAACAAAAAAAAGATATCGGCGGTTTGCAGGTAAATGAATTATGGGTACAACTGGCCCTTTGTAAAAACTATGCATTAAAAATGGGGCGCCAGGAATTGGTTTATGATGATCAGCGGTTATTGGGGAACCTGGACTGGGGTAACCTAACCATATCGCATGATGCATTATTATTAAAATATGAAAATAAAGAAAATCATTTTCAATGGCATATTGGGGGCGCATTTAATCAAGCTGGTGAGCCATTGTTTGGAACTAAATACACGCTCAAAAATTATAAAGTTTTGGCTTTGGCATGGTTGAAAAAAGAATTCAAAGAATCTCATTCTATTTCAGCGATAGCGATATTGAATGGCGTTAATTCTACAATTGTTTCTTCTCCCGCAGTAAAATCTAATATCACATTTGGCCCGATATACAACTTTCATCATAATAGCTGGAAGTTTGTATTGGGCGCTTATTATCAAACCGGGAAAACAGAAAATAATTTGGACATCAACGCCGGCATGCTAAATGCATACGCTGAAAAAACAATTAAAAAAGTTTCTGTAGGTGCCGGTGTTGATTACCTCTCCGGAAATACCGATAATACAAAAGCAACAAGCAGTAATAACTTTTCAACATTGTATCCTACAAATCATAAATTTTATGGTTCTATGGATTATTTTCTTAGTTTCCCTAATGATACCCGGGGCAGGGGACTTGTAGATGCTTACCTTCGCATGAAAGCAAAAACATCCGGCAGGTTTACGGCGGGGATAGATGTACATTCGTTTTCTTTAGCCAATAAAGATTACACAGGGATGAATCAAATTAAAAAAAGTTTGGGAACCGAGCTTGATTTTTTAACAGATTACATACCTTTCACCGATGTAAATCTACAGGTTGGATATTCCATGATGCTGGCAACAAAAAACATGGAAGCCATAAAAGGAGGTGATAAAAATAGTTTCAATTACTGGGCTTTTGTAATGCTAAAAGTATCCCCGGTATTTTTTAAACATGTATTTAAAAATTAAATAATAAAAAAAATGAGAAAGAATATCTTAAAACTTTCAATGGCTGTTATAGCAATGGGTATGTTATTTGCAGCATGCAAAAATGCACCCGATAATAATGCTTCTAAAACCTTGGAAGCGATACAGGGAGAAGAAGTAGCTGTATTAACAGATGCGCCCAATGTACCGCCGCCCATTACCCGTACACATGCAACAAAAGTGGTTGTGAATTTAGATGTGATTGAAAAAGTAATGAAAATCGGGGATAGTACCGATTATAGTTTCTGGACCTTTGGTGGTAAAGTACCCGGTAAGTTTATCAGGGTAAGAGAAGGCGACCTGGTTCATTTTACATTACATAATATGCCCGATAGTAAAGTTTCTCATAATATTGACCTGCATGCAGTATCAGGCCCGGGTGGTGGCGCCGAAGTTACCAATGTAGCACCCGGCCAATCTGCCACATTTGAATTTAGGGCGCTTAACCCGGGTTTATATGTTTACCATTGTGCTACCGGCCCGGTGGGGATGCATATTGCAAATGGTATGTATGGTTTAATACTGGTAGAACCTAAAGCAGGCTTAGAAAAAGTGGATAAAGAATACTATATCATGCAAGGTGATTTTTATACCAAAGGAAAATTTGATGCAGGCGGGTTACAGGATTTTGATGAAGAAAAAGCAATTGCAGAAACTCCGGATTACGTTTTGTTTAATGGTAAAGTACGTTCTTCTACCGGCGCCAATGCCTTCCCGGCTAAAGTGGGAGATAAAGTAAGATTATTTGCAGGAAATGGCGGACCTAACTTAGTTTCTTCATTCCATGTGATTGGTGAGATATTTGATAAAGTATATATGGAAGCTGGTACTGAAGTAAATCATAATGTACAAACTACATTGATACCTGCAGGCGGCGCTTCTATCGTAGAAATGAAAATGGATGTACCGGGTGTGTATAATATTGTGGATCACTCAATCTTCCGTGCATTTAATAAAGGGGCGCTTGCTCAAATAAAAGTAACCGGCGATAAAAAACCGGAAATCTTTAATAAACTTAAATAAGATTGCTTAGTTAAGCAGTGAGGAGTTGATTTTGAAAATGAAATTCTTTTTAACTACAATACTGGTAACTGTTTTCTTTGGGGGTATTTTCGCTCAACAGAAAACAGTTACTTCTGTTAAAAAAATGGTGGTCATCCCTGCTGGTATGTATGAACCATTTTTTATTACAAAAGCAAATAAACCGCTCCGGGTGGCATCTTTTAAAATGGATGAAACTGCGGTTACCAATGCAGAATTCCTGGAGTTTACAAAACAAAACCCCAAATGGAGAAGATCCAAAGTAAACCGTTTATTTGCAGATAGTAATTATCTGCGCCATTGGCAAAGCGACACGGTGATTGGAATAGCACATAAGAATATTTACAATTCACCGGTGGTAAATGTTTCCTGGTTTGCCGCACAAGCCTATTGTAAATGGAAAGGAAAGAGATTGCCTACTGTAGCAGAGTGGGAGTTTGCAGGAAATGGTAAACCACTCAATAGTAAATACAAATCATTAACCGATTTTATTTTAGAATGGTATAGAAAACCAAATCCTCCCGTTTTACCCAATATTAAATCAACCTATAAAAACCAGTATAACTTATTTGATATGCATGGCCTGGTGTGGGAATGGACTTTTAATTTTAATAGCTTCATCAGCAAAGGAGATTCCCGGGGAAGCACAGCAGATGAACAAAAAGCTTTTTGTGCTGCAGGCTCATTAGATGTAAAAGACAGGACAGATTATGCAGGATTTTTGCGCTTTAGTTACCGGGGTAGCTTAAAAGGAAATTATTGTATTGCAAACCTTGGCTTTCGTTGTGCAAAAGATTTGAAATGAAAATAAGATTAAAAAAAGTAAATGAAAAAGATTATAACAGGTATATTATTTTCGGCGTTGATTGTTTCTTGTTCCCAAAATTCAGGCTCGTCAGCTAAAGAGGTAAAAGCCGCTATACCTGGAGCAACCGAACTAAAACAACCCATACCTCAGGAAAGTATATTTCAACTAAAAGATAGTTTTGAAACCCAGGATGACAAACCATTTACCCTGGCTATGTTACAAGGTAAGCCCACAGTAGTAGGCATGATATTTACACATTGCACCTATGCCTGCCCCCGCTTAACAGCCGATATACAGCATATTGCTAAATCATTAAAAGAAGACCGGGATAAGGTAAATTTTGTTTTGGTAAGTTTCGATGCGGCTAGAGATACCGCTGCAAGGCTAAAAGAATTTGCAGAAAATATGCACCTGGATAAAAACTGGATACTACTGCATGGAGATGAAGATGCGGTAAGAACCTTATCTGTACTGCTGGGTGTACAATTTGAGAAAGATGCCAATGGAGATTTTTCTCATAGCAACCTGGTAAGTTTATTAGATAAGCAAGGCGTTTTTCAATACCAAAAAGAAGGTCTCGAAGCCGATCATGCTGAAACCATTAACCGGCTTAAGAAATTAATGGCTCAAAATTAAATTGGATAAGCCCATTAAGGAGTCCCATATCTTTTTTTGATACATTTGTATCTAACATCAAAAAAAGATACCATCACTTATGTTGCAGGTTACAAAAATATTTCATTTTGAGATGGCACATGCCATTCATGGATATAGTGGCGCTTGTAAAAATATACATGGCCACTCGTATGAATTACACGTTACCGTTTCTGCCAAAGAAAATGGGAACAACTATATACCCGCAACCGGGTTTGTAGTAGATTTTAAAGAATTAAAAAAATGTGTAAATGAATCGGTTATTACACTCTTAGACCATAAACTTGTTTTATCAAAAGAATATATAGCCGCACATACCCCGGTAATGAACCTGGAAAATGTAATCTTATGGGAAATAGAACCCTCGGCAGAAAACATCCTGGTATTTATACAAAGAGAACTTACAAAGGTATTGCCGGCACATATTAATTTGGCAGAATTGAAATTGTATGAAACCAGGGATTCATTTGCAAAATGGATTGCTCCACAAGCGTAACCTATATTAAATGAACCAACCGGATATCCCGTAAAATTTATAAGTATGTTTTCTAAATCTACCGAGTATGCATTAAGAGCTACTATTTATATAGCACAAAAAAGTTCAGAAGAGCATAAAGTGGGCCTGGCTGAAATATCTGCCGCCATTGATTCACCGCCATCCTTTACGGCTAAGATATTGCAGGCATTAAGAAAAGATAATAAGATTATCCGCTCTGTACCCGGCCCCAATGGCGGCTTTTATATTACCGAAAAAGCAAAGAACCTTCCTGTACATGCCATACTAAAAGTAATGGGTGAAGATGATGTACTTAATAAATGTGTATTGGGGTTAGATAAATGTTCCGAAGCAAAGCCATGCCCCATGCATTCAGAATATAAATTTATAAAAGCCCAATTGTTAGAATTGTTTGACCGGAAAACAATATTAGACCTGGAAAATGATATCAAAACAGGTGAAGTTTTTATAAAGAACAGCCGTAAAAAATAGAGGCATCCTGGTGGGAAATTTTGAATTAGTGAAGGAAGAAAATGGGTAAGATAAAAACGATGAGCTGACAATTGAAAGCGTAAACCAGAACAAAGGTTGATTTACAAAATGGCCGATGTTTATTCTGCCAGACGGCCTATTGCCAAACCCAGTCCTTTACACAGTTAGGCCACTTTCCTATCCAATGCTTTAATTGATTTAAGTACAGGCTCTTTTATTAATATTTCTTCTTCAATATCATAATCGTCCTGTAGCCCGAGCCAAAATTTAGCGGAATTACCAAAATATTTACTTAACCTTAATGCGGTGTCTGCTGTAATCCGACGGTTACCTTTTATGATTTCGGAAATTCTGGTTTGAGGAATTTCAATATCCTTTGCAAGTTTATAGGCTGTTATATTAAATGCATTAAGAAACTCCTCTGACAGGATTTCACCCGGATAAATATTTTTAAGTTTTGCCATTTTAATAAAATTTAATGATAATCTATAATTTCTATTTCCGACGCATTTCCAGCATTCCATTTGAAGATTATTTGCCATTGCTCATTAATGCTGATGCTGTAGTAATTTTTCAAATTTCCATATAATTTCTCCAGCCTGTTAGCCGGCGGTATTCTTAAATCGGCTAGTTGAGTTGTTAATCATCCTTAGTTTTCTTCTTCCTGCATTTTGAATTTCCACAGGGAGTTTTTTCACCCGATTGCCCTGGGGAAGGTTACAAAAACGGGGAAGGTTACAATTTCATTTTATATTTATTTATGTGGATAATAGTAAGATTTGTATGTTTGAGTACAGTCTAATATGCTTACAGCCAACTCAAATTTATACGAATATTGCACCCTTTACAAATCATTTCATAAATTATTCACCGCTTTATTCCCAATCAGTTAAGGTGATTTCTCCAAAATATTCTTATGAAAATTTAGCTCAATAGAGTTTTTTAAGCCCCCTGCAAGGATGCGGAGCTGCCAGAATTACCACTCAAAAATGTTACAAAAATTCCACTGAAAGTTGGTGAATGATAAAATGCTCTACGGTATTTTATTCGTTGAATAATATATTAATTGCTGATGATTTTCATCAAACGGTGATTGATATAATACATTTCTTTACCTAATTTCATTGGGTGCAATACATTTGCTTTAGCTAGTTTCTGCAGATAAGTGGAAGCCGTTTGTCTATGACCAATTTTATTTTGCTCTAAGGTTTTAATCTTCACATAAGGATGGCAAAATAAAAGGTCAACCAAATCCCGATTATAAGAAGACTTCAAAACTTCTTTTGAAATAACTATAATTTCTTCTTTAAGCTGTTGTATTTCCTTTATTTTCTGCAGACTTAGTGCCGCCGTTTCAGATATTGCCTTTAGCATATATAAAATCCATTCGTTCCAGTTTTTTTTCTCTGTTACCTCTCGCAATAATCTATAATATTCACCCTTATGCTTTATAATAAATGAACTTAAATATAACACAGGAAGTGGTAATAAGTTCAGATGAACGAGATAAAGCACATTCATTATTCTACCTGTTCTTCCGTTACCATCAGCAAATGGATGTATTGCTTCAAACTGATAATGCATTAAAGCCAACTTAATAAGTGGATCTATATGATCGGCATCATCATGTATAAAATTTTCAAGAGCAGTTAATTTTTTTCTCAGCAATTCTTCTCCTTCAGGAGGCGTATAAATAATTTCTTTAGATGAAGGATTGGCCAATCGGGTACCGCTTTCGGTTCGTACGCCAGCCGTAGTATTTTTTAATTTCTGCATTATACTCACCATTGTATTGGTGGTAAGCCCTCTTTTTTTTAGTAGTTCTAATCCGGAATACAGGGCTTCTTTATACATCAATACCTCTTTGGCTGCAGAACTGGTGTGTGCATTATCATCGGATGATATCATGGCCCGGTATAAATCATCCTGTGTGGTTACAATATTTTCTATTGCAGAACTATCTTTACTTTCCTGGAGAATGATGGTATTTATAAGTATCTGAGGATTGGGCAAGGTTTGACAATAACCTTTTAACTCTGCTAATAACCTGCTGGCTTTGATAGAAGATTTAAGTAAAACGGCAGAATCCAAATCTATATTCGGCGGTAAATCAGTAAGTTGATTGTATGGTTGTGTTTTATTGTTCATGTTGAAAGATTCGACACATCAATTTTTTGTGTCGAAAATAATAAATAAATTCTACACGTAAGCTAATTTATTAACTTATTTTCTTATGTTAAAAAAAACGGCACATTATTATTTGCTGATGAAAAATACTGATTTTTTCACCACAACCACAATCCGGTAAACTTATCATTAAATATTCTGATGCGAGATTGGCATTGTAATTTGCTTCTCCTTTTTTCTTTGGCACTAATTCGTTTTCTCCACTAAAATCCCCTGTAACATATGGCTTGTAAAGTCAACTATTGTTTGATGAAAATGATTTGAAATATTTTATACAATTATTCTTCGTGCCGGGGTACGCAGTACCTGCATTTGCGTGACTGATTTTTCAATCCTACTATCAGCAGCTAATTAAATTGTTCTTATTGAAAAATCTAATATTTAACCTTTGCAGAAATTAAGAAAAACCAGTCATTAGATGTCCTAAGCCACTTTCTTCGATAATCTAACTGCCATGCTTCTAAACGATTTTCATTTTCTATTCTCTTATTTTTAAAAAATATTAATGGACTATACTGTATAAGATAATTTTTTTGCCCTTTAATTTTAGTTCTGAATTTATTGATAGGAACATATATCCATTCAATACCCACAAAAAAATCTTTACCAGGAATAACGATGTTATACTTTTCTAAATTTACCTGTACATGCCTTTTTCCGGAATTCACTTCTATTATTGTATCAGCCAAATCATGACCAGGTTTACCTGATGCTGAATCCATATCATACACCCTTATTCGAAATAAGGAATTATCACTCCGTTTACAAATATATATTTCGCTTAACATTGCATTCGCCACTGGTGATTGAAGGTGTTGAGCAATTTGTGTAACAGATCCTGTAGAAGTATAAGAATTCAAACCACAATTCTCATAATCATTGAGTATTGATGAATGTTTATAATTACTTCTTACAACTAAGTTGCTTAATACAATTTGTTTTGCGGGTATTTCAAAACGGGAGTCTGGAGGTAAATTATCTATTGGGAATTTCTTGGTTTCGTATCCTGCGCATGAAATAATTAAGGTATCGGTTACATATTTGCCCAACGATAAACTAAAAACACCGTCTTCATTTGCATTTATTCCAGCATTTTCTTTTAACAGGCCTACCGTAGCATACGCAACCGGCTTCCTTGTTGTACTATTTATTACAGTACCCTTATAAATAATTTGACTATTCGATATTAAAGGGGAAAATACAAAAAGTAGCAATTTCATTTCAAACAAATTTGAAAAATCATTTATTTTAAATCCCATAAAAATGAATTCTAAAAAGTTACAGCGAATGGTTTGTAGTGAAGGCACACTGGTGAATTTTTAATACTACAATTTAATTGAAATTCTCATGATACAACTTTCATGTATATTTCAAAGAAGCACGTTACACCTCTGTTGGCAATATCTTGTCATATAGTCTGCTTCTTATTTCGCTTGTTTTAATCATTTACAGCAATTTATCCCTTCTTGTATGGGCGGGCATTTCACGGTACCATAGCTACAATAAACACAACAGTCGCCCTGTTTTGGTTTTAAAACATTTCTGCAATTCTCACACTCGTAAAAATATTGGCAAGCACCTGTTGGCATAGTTTCTTTTTTTGAATATCCACAATAGGGGCAAGTAATTGTTGATTGTAATATTAAGTGCATATTTATTTTTTTCCTGTTAAGGAATAGCCTGTTCTGGCAATAGCCATTTCTATATTTTGAATATTGATTTTGGTCTTATCAAACTTCACGATTGCGTTTCCATTTTTATACGAAGTAGTAGAGTTTATTATTCCTTTCAGTTTATTTACTTCATGGTTTATATGTTCCTCACAATCCGAACAACTCATTCCGCTAATTTTAAATTCTATAGTCTGAATGTTTGCCTGGTCTGACAGTATTGTTCGGGCTTCTTTTTTTGGGTAAAAAATGTGAGCATATAGGGGTAGTGTAAGCATAAGTACTGCAAAAACAGTCACAATACCCAAAAACATTTTTGTGTGAATGAAAGCTGCATTTTCAGGTTTTTCACAATTGCAGTCAATTTGTTTCTGTGGTTTTAGTTTTTGATACCAGGCAAACGTAAATACCAAAACAGTAAAGGCAATTAAATAAGGCCTTAATGGATCAAGCCAGGAAAATGCTGAAGCAAGCCCACTTGTTCCCGCCAACAATGCCAAAAGGGGTGTAATGCAGCAAAGAGAAGCTGAAATTGCGGTCAAAAGTCCCAATCCTGTGAGTTTATTACCTGGTTTCATGTTCTTACTATTTGTTAATTGTTTTCTTTTAAGCTATCGCAAAATATTCGGATAATTGCGAAGGTGGTGAATTTATAGATTGCCCGAATCGCTGCTGGTACATGCACAAAGCTTAGTTTTGATTGCCTGCCTGCTTTTGCAAATACTTTTGTGGCAGTATCCATTCTAATTGCCGGTACTCTTTTTCTTGTTGCGTTTTTTTGGGTCTTTATTTTTTTTGTCAACAACATCTCTTGGAATTACTGTGAGTTGGTCTGTTTTACAGTTCCATATATTCATGTATTTTTCTGAGATTACCATATGTTGCTCCCATTTTGCATATTTTTCATAAAGCATTAATGTGCAAATGTCAGTTGCACTTATAAACTCTCCAGTTTCTGGTAAATGATTATGTACTGCACCAAATGCCGGCTCGCCTTTATTTTCTTTTCCACCATAATTCACAGGGATAATATTTTTATGAAGCTGTTTTTTTATAAGTAGTTTATTGTTTTCATCAAATGTGAGTAAGTAATCGTTTCCAAATATAACAACTCCACTATTTTGTGTTCCAGTCAAAATATATACTTTTTTGTCCTTTCCGGTTATTAATGGAATTAAGTTTAGATTCGTGTTCTTATATGTTTTAAAAAAAGTATCAGTTTTAATTTCTGTTAAAGCAAGTTGCCTAATTTCATATAGCTCATTTTCTGCTTTGGTAAATTCTCTTTCTGTCAAACTCACATCGGCTGTATTTGTATTGTATGTACTATCAAATGATATGGCCCCTATTACTTTGGGCTTGTCTGCTTTTGAAAAGAAAATACATTTTGCGTATTCGTTATCTAAATAAGAAAAGTAGCCACCAATATTTTCTTTGTCCTTATAGTTTTCTAAAAACAAATCTGTACCGTACCATGAAGCCATTTCAGATTTATACAAAAGTTTATCCTCTGCAACAATTGGTTGTGCTTCTTTTGTTGGATTGTTTTGTCCGAAAACAGTTAAACTTAAAAGTGTCAATAAAAAGGTAAAAGCCTTGTTTATTGTGATGAGTGTATTATGCATATAGGCAACTCAAATATATACGAATTTACCGCCCTTTTAAAATATTTCCTTAAAACATTCCCCGCTTTATTCTCAATCTATTAACTTTTTTTATCCACTCCACATTTCAGTAAAATATGTTTTGTTAAGCCACTATTGTTTGATGAAATTTCTCATAAATGCTCAGAAACAAAACCATTCACCTGCGATCAGCAAATAAATTTATAAAAGCCAAATGTAATACTCATACGGGTATTACATTTGGTTTCATTCACTTCTTTTAAAATAACCCGCTCCTTGTTAATTATTCAAAATAGTTTTTAAAAGTATCTAAGTAGGTTTTTATTTCTGTTAATACGGCTGTATTTTCAGCATTTGTATTTATTTTTTCTAACAAGCCTTTTAGCGGAACCAGGAAATGATGCAATTGCTCGTGTGCCTCACCCGTCATGGTACATTTATCAAAAATGGTTTTAAATTCAGACTGTAAACTACCTTTTAAAGTAGCAGCGCTCATTTTATTGGCAAGCCCATCCTGAACCAGGTTGATCATATTGTTGATACCTGTAAGGGTTTCGGGATTCGCCTTCCATTTTTTACCATCATCCAATTTCAATGATTCTGTTTTTTCATCATGCTCATGCGCATCCGATGCTTCTTCTGATTTTATTTCCGTTTTTTGATGATCTTGCTGTATCGGTTCTTTGCTGTTGTTGTTGTTGCAGGACGCAAGGATTATGAAGGAAGCTGCAATTAGTAAATTGAATAGTTTCATTTTTATTTTTTATTTTTTAAGAATAAATAAGAAGAGATAGTGAAAATGATAGATAAGCCGGTTCTAAAAATCATGGCAACAACTGTTTTCTTTTCATACAATCCGCCATTGTGAATATGAACCTGTAATGCGATGAATGTTGCAGCGAGTATTAGTACAGATAACAGTAGCCAAAAACTAGCAATTTTTTTAAATCGTAATAAAGCCGAGCCTGCCATCAAGTATAATATACTGCATACAAAATTTGCCCACACTACAAACGTTACATAATGACCTTCTTTTTCTCTTATGTGAAACAAATCGAGAATCACTGAGGCGCTCATGAAAAGGGTTATGAACCCAAATAATAAAATAACCAATGCAACACTCTTACGAATCATTTTTTTAGTTTTATTAAAGTGAGTAAATTATTGATCAACTTTTCACCCTTTTGTTTTACATCGAAAGATTGGCCGGAAAACCACCATTGTAACAGGTGAAGGCGAAAACTGCCCATGATGATGTGGACCAGTTCATCGGCTGTTAACTCTTTTGTGAATGTTCCATCCGCCTGCCCCTTCTTAATGATTTTATGAAGGTGAAATTTCTTAATGTGCATGATTTGCAAAATAGATTCTTTCACTATTTCACTGTCTTCCATCAATCCTTCAGAAAAAATTGCAACAAGGAAATGAGGGTTTCTTTTAAAAAAATCGAATTGGTTACCCAATACTGTTTTTAAATGTAAATCGGGCGCTTCCACATGCTGTAAAGATTGCTTTAAGCGATTATCCATATCAGAAGCTAAATATTGCAGCATGGTGACAAGGATTTCTTCTTTGCTGGAAAAATGGCGATATAATGCTGATTCCGAAAACCCCATTTTAGATGCCAGTCGCTTGGTAGTGAGTTGGGCCAATCCATGTTCAGTAAGGATTTCTCCTGCGGCTGTGATAATTTCCAATTGCCTTTCTTTAATTTCCATTATTTATTTTATTGAAAAAAGAAGATTTCATTTAGATACAGGAAACGGTATGCTGTATATGTTCTCATCGTAGAGATGCGCATAGCAAAATTGCGTTTTCTGAACCTGTGTTTGGGCTCAAATATGAAGGTAGTGAATATTCACAAACATGCCAAATAATAACGCAATGTTTTAAAAAGGTTGCATTTTATAATAATGGTGAAATACCTGTTTTATATAAAATATATTGGCATTCATTTCTATTCTTCTTTATTTTTCATCATCATTAACAGGGAATAGGCACCTTTTATAACTATACCGGTATGTAAAAGCTGCGCCCCTTCGGGTAATATAATCTCAATAAACCCGTTTTTATTTTCGCCGATTGTTACTTCTGTCATTTCAAATTGATTTTTACCTTTTTCAGCATACACATAGTGTTTTGATTCAAACCGTACTACAGCATCTTCAGGTAATACGTAAGCCATATTTTGTTTTATTGCAATTTCTGCATTCATATAGGTGCCGGGTATAAGTGCTTTATCATATTGCTCAAAATGACAATGAACTTCTGTGTTGCCTTCACGGGAAATATTTTTTCCTATAAGAATAATTTTACAGGCATATTTTTTTTCAGGTAAATTATTTGTAAAGGCTAAAAGGCTTTGTCCAATATAAAGTTTATTGATATCTCTTTCATATACGTTTAATGCTAAATGGATATCATCTGGATTTACCAATTCAAACAATACTTCTGTTGGCGAAACGTACTTGCCGATGTTTACATTTACTTTAGAAACAAAACCATTAATGGGTGAATAAATATTTACACTTCTTAAAATATTGGTTTCGCTAATCTTATTCATATTGATACCGGTTAATTTTAATTTTTCTGTGAGAGATGTTATTAAAACCAGGTGTGTCTTGTATTCTGCTTGTGCAAGTTGGTAAACTTTATCACTACTCGCCTGGTTTATATTTAATTCTTTTTGGCGTTCATATTCATTTTTAAGATAGCTAAGCCTGGCTTTTGCCGCAAGGTAATCATGCTGTAGCTGGATGTATTGCTGATCTTCGATAATAGCAATCACTTCACCTTTATTTACATGCATCCCCGGTAAAAGTTTTGTAGATTTTAAATAGCCGCCCAGGGGTACGCTGATGGAAACCATATTTTGAGGAGGCACATCAATTTTTCCATTCACTCTTACAATAGAGGCCATTTCTTTTTGCTCTATTTTCCCCATACTTATTTCGGCATTTTTCATTTGTGCGTCAGTAAGCATTACTATATTTTGATTAAGGGGTGTAGCGTTTATTTCTGTCTCATTGTTTTTGCTATTACAGGACACTGCTATAATGAGAAGTAGGATGAAAATTCGTTTCATAAAATAGTTTATTTTAAGTGTATATAATTTAATTGTATGATGATATTATTCAGCATTTTTAATGCTTCTAAGTATTCATTTTTAATAGTTACCGCCTGGTTTGTAACCTGAACCCAATCTAAATAGTTAATGCTACCTGCGTTAAATTGCAGGTTGGCAGTAGCAGTTATGAGATCTGCATTTTTCAATGCTTTATTTTCAAAATAAGATACCGCCTGTAAAGATTTATTGTATTGAATTAAAAGTGAGTGGTAGCGTGCATCCAAACTTTGTAATTCAGTATGAAAATTGCTTTCTGCAATTTGCTTACCCAGTTTTGCACTGCTTATTTTAGATTTTTGTGCCTTTGTAAAAATGGGGATACCTAAACCAAACTGTACTGTGCTAAACCGATGGGAAGCGGTATAGATTTTATTGTCTGCACCGGCACCCTGCATACTTGTATTATTTAAGCCAATTGAAATATCCGGCAGTAATTTACTTTTTTCCAAAGCAACACGAGCTTCTGCAACCTGCTGTTGTTGTGCTAACAATTGCATTACAGGGTGTTCTTTTAATAAAAAAGTATCCTGTAAAGAGATGAGCGAGGCGATTTTCTCTTTTTGATCTGAAATAAATGGGTAGGTACTGTTAAGTAATAGCTGAAACTGCAATTGTAAAACACTGGAATCTTCCCTGAGTTGCAAAAGTTGCAGGCTGATTTGATCTAATTGATTTTCGGAACTTATTTTTTCTAATACATTGGTTTCTCCTTTGGCTAACCTAAGTTTTACTTTTTTGTTTACGTCAGTATATAAGCTATCGCTATATTGGAGCAATGTCTTTTTTTGTTCTACATATTGCATGTTGTAAAATACTTCTGTAACTTGTTTTATGAGTAACCACTCTTTTACTGAAATGTCAATAAGGCTTGATTTCCATTCACTGGTTTGCAGTTCTTTTTGTTTTGTATAAACTTTAGGAAAACTGAAAGTTTGTGTAAGACCGAATTTTGTATCAGTATAGCTACTATTTATTTGTCCAACCTCTCCAAATAAAATTGCCTGGGGGATTGTTGCTGAACTATTGATAAGCATTTGCTGGTACTGCGCTTTTAAATGCTCATGCTTTACCTGTAAATTATTTTTTAACGCAGTGTCTATTGCAGCTTGTAAACTAATGGGTGATTGGGCCTTTGCTTTATGTGGAAGGCTCAATAAGAAAACCGTTACCAAAAGCATGATGGGCGTATGTATTTTCTGGAATTTATTTTTTTTATGAAAACCGGTTTCAAAAATCATATATAAAACGGGTAATACAAATAAGGTTAAGAAAGTAGCCAATAGTAAGCCACCAATTACTACGGTAGCGAGCGGGCGTTGCACTTCTGCACCGGCTCCATTGCTTAATGCCATTGGCAAGAAGCCTAATGATGCGACGAGTGCTGTCATTAAAACGGGCCTTAATCTTACTTTGGTGCCCATGAGTACAATTCTTTTAACATCTGTTAATCCTTCCATTTTTAAACGATTAAATTCAGCAATTAATACAATACCATTTAATACGGCAACACCAAACAAAGCGATAAATCCTACGCCTGCGCTAATGCTAAAAGGTAAGCCCCTTACTGCTAATAACAGAATACCACCAATAGCAGATAAAGGAATGGCAGAGTAAATAAGCAAGCCCTGCCGGATAGATTTGAAAGCGAAATACAGTAAAATAAATATCAGGAGGAGGGAAACCGGAACCGCTATCATCAATCTTTTTTTTGCTGCTACCATGTTTTCAAAAGCGCCCCCGAATGTAATATAGTAACCAGTAGAAAAATGTAATGTCGTATTCACTTTTTCCTGTAATTCATTTACAATACTTTGTACATCTCTGCCACGTACATTAAATCCTACAATAATTCTTCTTTTCGCATCTTCTCTTTGTATTTGATTGGGGCCATCTTTTATTTGCACTTCGGCAAGTTGATACAAAGGAATTTGTGTGCCCATAGGAGTAGGAATGAGCATGTTCTGTATATCTTTTATATCCTTTTTTTGTTCGCTGTTTATTCGAACCACTATATCAAAATGTCTTTCTCCTTCAAACAATGATCCTGCAATTTGCCCGGCAAAGGCAGTATTAATGATGTTATTAATGTCTGCAATATTCAGGTTGTATTGTGCAATTGTGTTTCTATTATAGCTAATTAATATTTGGGGCAACCCCGAAACCGTTTCGATATATAAATCCTGTGCCCCTTTCACAGTCTTAATGATGCCTCCCAGTTTATTGGCATAAGCAGCCAGGCTGTCTAAATCTTCACCATATATTTTACATACTACATCTTGCCTGGCACCCGTCATCAGCTCATTAAATCTCATTTGTACCGGAAATTGAAAACCTGCTGAAATGCCGGGTATTTCTTTAAGTGCCTGCCCCATTTTTTCGCTTAATTCAGTAAATGATTTAGCAGATTTCCATTGTTTTTTGGGTTTTAAAATAACCATCATATCGCTGGCTTCCATCGGCATAGGATCGGTAGGCACTTCGCCACTGCCTATTTTTGTTACTACTTTTTCTACTTCAGGGAATCGTTCCTTTAATAAATGTGCGGCCTTTTGTGTAATGCTGATGGTTGTATTTAAATTGCTACCTGTAAGCACCCTGGTATCTACTGCAAAATCACCCTCTTCCAGTGCCGGAATAAATTCACCTCCCAATGTATTTAAAATAAAAATTGAGAAAACAAACAGCACTACCACCGAGGCAACGACCGTTTTAGGAAAGTTTACAACTTTATTTAATGCAGCCTGGTATACCTTTTCTAATTTTACCATCATCTTATCGGATAAATTTTGCTTGTGTTTCATTTTTTTACTTAAGAAAAGAGTACTCATCATCGGGATATAGGTGAGGGAA
Organism: Niastella sp.; assembly: GCA_016710595.1. GTDB lineage: Bacteria > Bacteroidota > Bacteroidia > Chitinophagales > Chitinophagaceae > Ferruginibacter. The sequence goes on along the minus strand of JADJVM010000005.1, from coordinate 340,747 downwards.
AGGAGAAATGCACCAACTAATGCAAATGCCACTGTTTGTGCCATGGGTTTAAACATTTTTCCTTCTATACCTTGTAAAGTGAATATGGGCAGGTAAACAACCAGTATGATGATTTGGCCAAAAACTGAACTCCTCATCATTTTAGTAGCAGAGAATTTTACTTCTTCATCCATTTGCTGCTGGCTTAATACACTTATCTTATTAAAATGGTTACTATGGCTTAAGCGGTGCATTACAGCTTCAACAATGATCACCGCTCCATCTACAATGAGCCCAAAATCAAGTGCGCCCAGGCTCATCAGGTTGCCACTTACGCCAAACTGGTTCATCATGATTACTGCGAATAACATAGCAAGCGGTATTACAGACGCAACCAATAAACCTGCCCTCACATTTCCCAGAAAGAGTACCAGCACAAAAACTACAATTAATGCCCCTTCCATTAAATTCTTTTCAACGGTTTGCAGGGCATTATTTACCATTTTTGTTCTATCTAAAAATGGCTCTATGATGACACCTTCCGGTAATGTTTTTTGAATTTGGGCAATACGTTCTTTCACTTTTTTTATTACTTCATTACTGTTCGCCCCCTTTAGCATCATTACTACAGCGCCGGCAACTTCTCCCTGATCATTATAAGTCATAGTGCCATAGCGGATGGCATGGCTTATTTTTACCTCGGCTACATCTCTTATAAATAATGGCGTACCAGCGGTTGTATTTTTTATGGCAACATTTTTAATTTCTTCTATATTACTCAGCAGCCCTTCACTCCTGATAAATAACACAGTCGGCCCTTTTTCAATGTAAGCCCCCCCGGTATTTTGATTGTTATTTTCCAGGGCATTGAAAATATCTGTAATGGAAATATTATGAGATAAAAGTTTATTAGGGTCTGCTTCAATAGAATATTGTTTAAGTTTCCCTCCGTAACTGCTCACTTCTGCTACGCCATACACGCCTAGCAATTGCCTTCGAACAATCCAATCCTGTATGGTTCTTAATTCGGTTTCGTCGTATTTATCTTCGTATCCCTTTTTTGGCCTTACTACGTATTGATAAATTTCCCCCAACCCGGTACTTACAGGCCCCATGGTAGGAATGCCAATGCCCTTAGGTATTTGAGTTTGTATTTGTTGTAATCGCTCAGCCACCTGCTGCCTGGCCCAGTACACATCTGTAGCATCATCAAAAACAATTGTTACTAATGATAATCCGAACCTGGAAAAACTCCTTATTTCTTTTAATCCCGAAATATTATTATTCGCCTGTTCAATAGGAAATGTTACAAGCCGTTCAATATCTGTTGCGCCAAAGGATGGTGCAATGGTAATCACCTGTACCTGGTTATTGGTAATATCCGGTACAGCATCAATGGGTAATTTCGTTAACTCATAACTACCAAAGCCTATGAGGCCGAAGATGAACAAAACAATAATGAGCTTATTCTGTACAGAAAATGCAATTATTTTAGTAAGCATAACTAAATGATTATATAATATGAAAATGATTATAATACAGAACGTATTATAATGATTAGTGAAACCGGATTAAACTATGCCAATTTTGATTACAAGGTTTATGAATTGTAATGATGGCTATAGTTTTGTTTGCTTAAGAAAATTTAGGAGGTTGCCAGATATCAGTGGAGTGTGAAGAAAGGATAAATAAGTTTTTTGGATTTACTCTTTTGGTTTTTACTGCTAATTCTTTAATTGGGGGTAATTGTACAAGATGTGGTACCGGCGCAGCAGGGAGCGTATTATTAATATTAACACATGTCTTAAATGGTAATTGCATATCCCTGTCATTATCTTTATCCCGGGGAGTGCCATGCAGGTAATGTATAGCTAAAAAATCAATAAATGAAATTGTTCTATTAGTTGTTTTGTGTTCTGCAAAATGATAGAAAATAACCGGCAACTTCAGAAACTGGTGCGCTTCTGTTGCCGATAGTAAATAAATGGAAAGCAATATGGTGGTTGTAAATTTCTTCAATACTATGAGCTTTATTTTTTTATTTATTCCAGGCTCTCCTGTGGCTTTGGAACGATCAACAAAGTTTCTTCAATATATTTTTTCAATACATTTTTTGGTAATGCACCGGGCTGCATCATTGGCTCTCCATCTGCTCCTATAAATAACAGGGTAGGGATACTTTGTATGCCAAACACTGCAGATAACTCCTGTTCTTCTTCAGTATTTACTTTGTAGATGAGTAATTTTCCCTCATATTCATCAGAAAGTTCTTCTAATATGGGTGCCACCATTTTACATGGGCCACACCAGTCTGCATAAAAATCAATTATAGCAGGTAAATTACCCTGGTATTTCCAGTCCTGCTCGGTTTCGTAATTAAATATCTTTTCTTTGAACCCGGCTGTGGTAAGTGGTATGGTAGCCATAATTATTATTTTTTATTGACAAAAGTAAACAGTCAGGTACATTGTATTGGTAACTTTTGTTACGATTTACCGTTTTTGAAAACTAAACTATTTTTTACTCATGTTTATCTTCTGCGCCCGGCTTGCATTTTTCCATTACCTCATGAAAAATTTCATGTGCTTCCGCAATCATTTTTTTTAATTGAGTATCATCTTTCTTCTTTTTAACGGCAACATTTATGGCACTGCATTGCTTTACCAGTCTTTTTAATGTTTCGGTTGTCAAACTAACATTGTAGCCATCCGGAATTTCAGAAGCACGCCATTTCCGGGCGGCTTTCAGCAGGTTTTCAGCATTTTCTTTTAAAGGTTGTAAATTATTTTCTTCTGAAGGATGAAAAGTTTTACTCATTACAGCATGAAAATCATGCATCTCTTTCCATTCGGCTTGTTTTTGAGAAAATGAGAATGTGGCTGCCATCATAAAAATGACAGAAAGAATAAGTTTTTGCATTTTTGTTTAGTTTAAAAGTATTTACCCGAATTCAACAAGTTATTAAATTCAAATATATCCTTTCAAATCCAATTGAAAAATGATTATGGTCAGGTTTCTTTATGATTGTTAATTATTTTATGAAATAACCGGTTCTCCTGCATTTACCCATTCCTGTATGCTTCCAGAAAAATTTGATACATTGCTAAATCCGTATTTCGATAATAAAGAATAACCAATAGATGACCTGTCGCCACTTTGGCAATAAATAATTACGTTTTTGTGTTTGTTTATTTTTTCAAGGTTATCAATCAATGTTCCCACAAATACATTCTCTGCATTGGCAATATGACCTGCATTATATTCTGCAGCGCCTCTGAGGTCTATCAATTGTACATTATTATTGTTTAATAATTCCTTCGTTTCCTGTAAACTTAATACTTTGGCTTTTTCTAAGTTGCCACCTGTTTTTGTCCAGTCTTGCGGAGCCGAAACATAACCATAAATATTATCTAAACCTATGCGCATAAGTTTACGGGTAAGGTCATCCAATTGATTTTCTGCTGCTAAAATAATAAAGGGTTCATCGTATTTTAATAACCACCCGGCCCAGGTGGCAAAGGAATTATTTCCCTGTATGTTGATACTGCCTGGTATAAAGCCATCAGCAAATTCAGTTTTATGACGGGCATCTATAAGTTTCATTCCATTTGTTAAAGCCTCTTTTAATTGTTCGGGTGATAATTTTTTTAATGCCGGAACTTCGGTGAGCAGTGGCCGGTCCACCTTATTGAGATGTTTCATCATTGCAAAATATTTTGGAGGTTCGGGTTGATCTTCCAATAAATATTTTACAAACCCTTTTTCATTGTTTGCATATTGAAATGCCCAGTTCCTTTCTTTTTCATAACCCACTGTAGTGCTGGGCACAGCACCTAATGCTTTACCGCAAGCGCTGCCTGCTCCATGGCCGGGCCATACTTGCACATAATCCGGCAAGGCATTAAACTTTTGGAGGGAGTGGTACATTTGTGTAGCCCCTTCATTTGCCGTACCTGCAATGCCTGCTGCTTTTTCCAATAAGTCTGGCCTGCCTACATCTCCTACAAAAACAAAATCGCCGGTAAACAGCATCACCGGTTTTTTACTTGCCGGATTATCGGTAAGCAAAAAACTAATGCTTTCCGGCGTATGGCCGGGTGTATGTAAAATTTCAAAACTCAGGTTGCCTACCTGTATTTTATCTCCATCCTTTAATCCCTGGTGCGGAAATTCATATTCCCAACCTTTTCCGCCTTCATTACTTAAATATAATTTGGCGCCGGTAAGTTTTGCAAGTTCCCTGGAGCCGGTAAGGAAATCGGCATGAATATGCGTTTCAAAAATATGAGTGATCTCCATATTATTTGCTTTGGCAATTTCCAGGTAGGTATCAATATCCCTTTTGGCATCTATAACAGCGGCCACAGCTTTTTGTTGGCAACCTATAAAATAACTTGCCTGGGCAAGGCTTTTATCGTAAATATGTTGAAATAGCATGATGATATATGAGGATTATTTGCATAAATGTAAATACAAATATCATAATCCTGTTTTCCTTTTTGGTAACTTTTGTTGCATTTGGCAAAAAATAATTTTAATAAAGACAGCAACATGAGCGGTTATAAAACTAAAAAAGCTATCAAATGTTTGATAGCTTTTTTCCGTAATAAAAATGAATGTACTTTCTAATCTAATTTTTTTTAAATAAGGGGTATTTATAGAAAATCTTTTTTGTAGAAAAAGGGGATCAGCAGCAAAAAGCAAAGACCTGAAATAATAATAATGCCACTCAATAATTCCCTGAATTCTATATTCATTGTGTGGTTGGGGGTACGGTTTGCGTGGAGAGCCAATAAAAATAATACTCCTGTGATGATAATGCTGAATAACCGAAAAAACAAATTTCCTCCCTTGAGATAATGATGAAAATAATAATAAATAACGCCGGTAATTAGGCCGATGATTACTACAAAGAAACTAAGAGTAGAAACATTGATAAGCTCAGAAAGAAAGTAACTGGATGATAACCTGAAGAAGGCATCATAGGCCAGGCATAATACATTGGCTACTATGCCGGCAAATAAACCAACCATAATGCTTCTTGAAAATTCGGTGTGATGCGTTTCGTAATCCATGATGTTGTGATTTAATCTTTTATTTGGATAATTTTTTGAAATACTATAACGAATAGCTAACAAAGCGAGTGCCTGATTCGTTTATTATTTTAATTTTAAATAAATAAACAATAGACAATTAAAAAGTTGCAAATATAAAATAGCGAAAGAAATTTAATTATAATATTGAAATGAATGATGCTGGCTTTTGTGTGTAAAGTTTTTCCCATTTCATCTGCTATTTCATCTGTCATTTAATAAACTCTAAAATTTCAGACAATCTGATTAAAGATTTTACAATGGCTCAATTACTGTAGTAATATTATAAAATATAAGATGAAACAGGGATTTAAAATAGGCGATCATGTAACATGGAATTCAGAAGCAGGCCATGTAAGGGGTAAAATAATAAAAGTACAGCATAAAGATTTTAAGTATAAGGGACATACCCATCATGCTACTGCTGATGATCCACAGTATGAAATTAAAAGCGATCAATCAGATCATATTGCGGCCCATAAGGGATCTGCATTAAGCCATGTAAAAAATAAATGATTAGGCTACTTTTAGTAAGCTTAGTTTGCTGTTGTTGAAATGCCTTTGTGCGTAATCCAATGTTACTTCAAAAGCTTTTATTTTTTGGCTTGGCAATTCAAACATCGCATCAGTAAGGATACTTTCGCAAATACTGCGTAAGCCCCTTGCGCCCAGTTTATATTCTAATGCTTTGCTCACCATAAAGTCTAACACTTCCGGTTCAAAACTTAGGGTTATCCCTTCCAGGTCGAATAAACGGGTGAATTGTTTTATAAGTGAGTTTTTGGGCTCTGTAAGAATGCTACGTAAAGTAGCTTCATCTAAAGGATTCAGATACGTTACCACCGGTAACCTTCCCAGCAACTCAGGAATCAATCCAAAGTTTTTAAGATCTACCGCATTAATAAATTGGAGAATATTATTTTCCCTGTATTCCTGTTCTGCTTTATTTACATTAAAACCTATGGAGTGGGTATTTACCCGGCGGGCAATAATTTTATCAATACCGGCAAAAGCACCCCCGCATATAAATAAAATATTTTGGGTATTTACTTTTATCAGTTTCTGTTCAGGGTGTTTGCGGCCTCCTTGTGGTGGCACTAATACTTCGGTGCCTTCCAGTAATTTAAGTAAACCTTGTTGTACGCCTTCCCCACTCACATCCCTGGTGATAGAAGGGTTGTCGCTTTTGCGGCCTATTTTATCAATTTCATCAATAAAAACAATACCTCTTTCGGCAGCTTGTATATCGTAATTACATGCTTGTAATAATCGGGTGAGCATACTTTCCACATCTTCACCCACATAACCCGCTTCGGTAAATACCGTAGCATCTACAATGGCAAAGGGTACATTCAGCATACGGGCAATGGTCTTGGCCAGCAGAGTCTTGCCGGTTCCGGTTTCGCCTACCATGATAATATTACTCTTCTCAATCTCCACATCATTTTCCACTTTTTGGTTGAGCCTTTTATAATGATTATAAACGGCTACTGATAATATCTTTTTGGCATCATCCTGGCCGATTACATATTCATCTAAAAATTTCTTGATTTCAATAGGTTTTCTTACTGAAAGTTTTGCATAACTGTTATTTGCCTGACCCTTTGAGTCTGATGAAATTCCCAATTCCTGGCCAATGATATCCTGGGCATGTTCCACACAGTTCTCGCAAATATGGCCATCCTGGCCGGCGATAAGAATTTTTACTTCATCCCGGTTTCTGCCACAAAAAGAACAGTGTAATTGTTGTTGTCTTGCCATAATTCATTTATAGAACAGCAGGCCTAAAACCTGCTCACTCCGTCTGCAAAGATACTATTTGATGCCGAAATGCTGCATTTTAAGCCATCTTTCTACATGGGCCCAAACTTACGCAGGTGAAATTGTACCGTTTGTTTTAATTGTTTTTTTACAATGGCACCCATCGTATTGCACTTAGAAAAAGCATGGGTATTAAAATGTTCATTAAGCCCCGCAGCAAGCATTTTTACTTTATAATGTTCTGATAGTTCGTCTTTTACCATCGCATTCAGCAGTTCAACCAACTGGCGCCTTTTGCTGTAAACCCGGTAAGCAATACTGGTTCTTTCTTCTTCCTGATATTGCTGAATAACCTCGGCGCTTAAATTTTTTAATACGAGCTCTACATATTCGTAATTTTCTTTATAAAACTGGGGTAAATACAATTTTTTTTGGCCTTCATAGCTTTGCTGATCAAAATCTATGGCCCTAAAACGGTATTGAAAATCCTCAATATCGGGAGTAATTTCGGCTACAAAATTATAACTACGCATATCACCCAATAGCCGGGCAAAACACCGTTCATTAAACTTTACAAACTCTTTTGCCATTCTAATCTTATTATGAACCGGGTTATTCAGGTATCGGTCTATAAATAAATCACCGGGTACACCGGCTATATGTTCTTCTACCAGCGTATTTTGGTGATATAGGAATACAATATAATTTGGCGATAATAAGTGTTCTAATTCTAATCCATAAATACGGGAAGCATCAGCCACTTTTACATAAAAATGATCATAATTTCCATTTATGCGATTGATTATGCGGATTCTAAACGGGATGCTATTTCCAAATTCACAAAAATCAATTCTTTCTACATCTAAGTGTTTAGAAAAACTTAAGTTGCCTTCGGTTTTCAATACGGCATAAGTTTCAATCAGGTTATTCCGCAAAAATTCCATTTCTTTTAAATCATATATGGCCGTTTCCCAATGGGTAAGATTACCATGCTTATCTTTTAAGGCATCAGAAAAGCGATAATTCAAAAGATCTTTATAATTAACCGGTAACTCTTTATCCCGCCCATATTTTTCCAGGTATTCCTGCAGGCCCTTGCTTACGGGAAATATTTCTTTCCGCATTAAAGGCCTGTCTGTTTCCTTGCTCAATTTTGCATTTACAATATCAGAAAATTGCATACGATAAAGATAACTAACAAATGTTGAAAAGCTGTTCAGAACTGCATTATAAAGAAAAGGGAACAGCATGGCGAAAGCTATACTTTTGTTTTAATAGTTGCTGCTATGATGCAGTTGTAAAAATTTGTAACTGAAATTAATAAAAGGAATACCATGTATAAGAATATCCTGTTTGTAATATTGCTGTTTATGAGTACTGTGCTGTTTGCACAAAACCAGCCAAACATGGCGCCCTCCAGAATGTTGAAAACAGCTTCTTCTTTAGTAGAAGCACAGCAATACGAAGCGGCGGAATCTTATTATAAAAAAGGACTGGCTGCTGCCACAAAAAATAAAGATGTGTATTACCAGGCACAGGCATACGAAGGGTTGGGTAATTTGTACAGCAGGCTCACACAAAAAAAACAAGCTGCCGAATCTTATGAAAAAGCGATAAAGCTTTATCGTGCGCAGGGTCTTTCTGTAATTGCAGAGGTATTAGAATCTTTGGTAAAAGGATTAAAAGGAGAAGGTGATTTATATGCAGGCGTAGAAGTAGGGGCCAAAGGCATTAAACTAAGTGTGATAGAATTACAATTACATAAAGACAGTGAAAATGATTATATCTTAAAAACAGATACTTCAATTAATACTGATGCAGCAGCACTCTCTTATCAAAGTGAAGTGGAAACCAGGAATGCTATTGCCGTATTTTATAAAATTATAAAAACACGATACGATATTGCCTACAATAAAATCCATATTGTAATTAGCAGTGGCCTGAAGCAAGACTTAGACAAGTATGGTAAAACAGAATATTTTGCACAGGTAATCCGGCCCAAAGAATTAGATAGCCGTATCCGTATAAATTATATTACGCCTAAGCAGGAAGCGGAGCTTAGCTTTAGGGGAATTGTTCCTCAAAAAAACAGGCTCACGGCCGATCAGTTAGATGTGGGCAGCGGTAATACCAAAGGCGGATATTTTGATGAAATGAATGCTTTTGTTCCGGTAACATTTGCATTGGGCACAAAATCTTTTCAGCGATTAATAGAATCAAAAACACAAGGCAGCCTCGAAGAGTTTTTAGAATCTGCCAAGCAGATCATGGATGATAGCTTAGCCCGGCTGATGGTGTATGAATTTGCCAATAAAACAGAGTTTAAAACCCGGGATGTTGTGTACTTATCCGGCGGTATTGTATGGAGCATTGCCTCACTCATGTATCCTGAAAAGATCAATGATAATTATGTAGAAATTTCTGCCGCAGATATTGCATCTTTCCGTAAAAAAGTGTATTCAGATTATATGACGCTCATTACCCCGGATGTAAGTAAAACATTAGATGCGAAAGATGCCAATACTACACTCCGAAATATCAACAGGGTCATAAAAACATACGATCAAAAAGCAATGCTGGCAGGTGCCATTTGGTTAGATGAGTTGATACAGCAGGTAAATACAAGGAACCCGGGTAAAAAATTCATCTACCCACGATATGCTTATGTAGGCTGGATAAGCGGCTATATTATGGATAAGATTAATAAACAGTATATGACAATGGCCTCAAATTAAAACCTTTTGCAGTTTGTTTTAAAAAGTTGAATACTCATAATAAAAAAGCGGAAATCATTTTTCCGTTTACACATAAAATAATAAAAATTACTCTTTAAACAGGAAGTAATGGATAAGTTTGTTTTTCAGAATTAATATGTTAAACTTTTTATATACCGCCCGCTTCAATTTGAAGCGGCCTGTATAATAGAGAACAATCAATATTTATAACCTATCCAGCACCCCATCCACAATGCCGTAAGCCACACTTTCTTTCGCATCCATCCAGTAATCCCGGTCAAAATCTTTTAATATTTTTTCATAGGTTTTGCCGCAATTTTTTGCTAATAAGCGGGCGCCCATTTCTTTTGTTTTTTGCATTTGCAAAGCCATAATCTCCAGGTCGGCACTGGTGCCACGGCCACCGCCACTGGGTTGGTGGATCATTACTTCGCCATGCGGGAAAATAAAGCGGTGACCTTTTTTACCTCCGCTCAATAAGATACTGCCCATACTGGCGGCCATTCCCATACAGATTGTACTTACCGGGGAACTTATCATTTGCATGGTATCGTAAATTACCATGCCGCTGGTTACAACACCTCCGGGGCTGTTAATGTAAAATGAAATTTCTTTTCCGGGGTCTAAGGCTTCTAAATAAAGTAATCGGTCTGTAATGTCTTTTGCTGTTTTATCTTCTACTGCACCCCACAAAAATATTTTTCGCTGTTCAATAAATTTTTTGTCGAAACGCCATCCGCTCAGCATTTTCTCCATTGGGTTATCAAGCTGGGGCATTTCGGGAGATTCTTCTTCCTCTTCAAATCTTTTATTCATATTTTTTATTTGAAATTCTTTTAAATGATTTTATTTTTTCTCTTTCTTTGGATTGGTGAGTAACACTTCGTCAACCAGGCCGTATTCTTTGGCTTCAATGGCAGTAAGCCATTTATCCCTGTCGCAATCTTTTTCTACCTTTTCTATTGGTTGCCCGCTATGAAAAGCAATGATCTCATAAAGTTCTTTCTTAAGCTTACGGATTTCATTTACAGTAATCTCAATATCAGAAGCCTGTCCGCCTGCGCCTGCACTGGGTTGGTGCATCATAATGCGGCTATGTTTTAATGCGGTACGTTTTCCTTTGGTACCAGCACACATCAGTACCTGTGCCATACTGGCGGCCATACCTGTACAAATAGTAGCCACATCTGGTGTTATAAACTGCATGGTGTCATACATGCCCAAGCCTGCATGTACACTGCCTCCCGGGCTATTGATATACATCTGTATATCCCGGGTACGGTCAGTACTTTCTAAAAATAATAATTGTGCCGTTACAATATTTGCCACTTCATCACTAATGGGGTATCCTAAAAATATAATACGATCCATCATCAATCGGCTATATACATCCATCACCGCAACATTCATGGGCCGCTCTTCAATAATATTGGGAGTGAGCCCCGTTACCAGGTAAGGATTTGCATTTGCAATTGCACTATTCTTTTTTGAATATGCATTCAATTGGTTACTGCTAATGCCTTTATGCTTTATTGCATATTTTTCAAACTCTTTTTCAAAATCCATTATTCTTATTTATAGTTGTGTCGAAATATTTCAATTAAACCGCTATCGTCTTTTATTTTATAAAACTAACTTATCTAATCATTTCTTCTTCCCAAAAATATCATTACATATTGAAAAAGCATGGCTAAACTTGCCAGTGCTGCTACCACATACGTTAAAGCGGCCCATTTTAATGCATCTTTAGCACCCTCATATTCCGGAGTGGTAGTAATATGTGCCTGGTTGAGCCATGCCAGGGCACGGTTAGAGGCATCAAATTCTACCGGGAGTGTGATTAATGTAAACAAAGTAGTAACTGCAAACAGGATAATGCCGATTAATAAAACAGTAGGGCTACCATGTCCAAAACCCAAAATACCCAGGCCAATTAATATTATCCATTGGCTAAGCTTACTGCTGATATTTACGGCAGGTACAAGTTTGCTTCTAAGGCTTAGCATAGCATAAGCTTTTGCATGCTGCAGGGCATGACCACATTCATGGGCAGCCACAGCGGCAGCTGCTACCGAGCGGCCTGCATATACATCCGGGCTAAGATTTACGGTTTTATTGGCAGGGTTATAATGATCGGTTAACTGGCCTTCTACCGCCGTGATCTTTACATCGTAAATACCATTATCATGAAGCATTTTCTGGGCCACATCGGCGCCACTCATTCCACTGCTGGTGGGCATCTTACTGTATAAAGCAAATTTACTTTTTAACCTGCTTTGTACCAACATACCCAGTCCCATAAAAATGAAGGATACAATTAAAATTCCTGGCGTCATTTCTCTTATTATTTAGCCGTAAACATACAAAAAGTATTCCTTTGAAAAGGAACTGCCATTTTAGCAAAATTTATTTTTTTAAAAATGGATAAAGAGGCACAGGGATTGCAGAGAATAAAAATTAAATGTATATGTAATAATTATAAAACCTTATACGTTTATGCGTAAACATTTTTATCAATCATTAAAACAAAAAGAATGAAAAAAGTATTTGGTATGGCTGCCATAGCAGCAATATTAGCCTCTTGTGCAGGAAATGAAACAAAAACAGAAACCAGCACCGCAGACAGCATGGTTACTACAACTGCTATGGATACCACTACTATGGTAAATCCCGCTCCCGTTACTACCTATACCGCTACCGAAGGCGATGTAATGCTTAAAGACGGTAAAGTGATGGTTTACCAAAATGGCGCATGGGTAGCATCTACAAAAGAAGTTGTACTGGAAGACGGTACTGTTATTACCCTGAAAGGTGAAGTGAAAAATAAAGATGGCAAAACGATTTCATTGCAGGAAGGAGAAGCTGTAAATAAAGCAGGTGCATTTTTTGATAAAGCAGGGAATGCCATTTCAAATGCATGGGATGCCAGCAAAGAAGGAGTGAAAGATGCAGCCGGGGCAGTAAAAGAAGGCGCAAAAGATGCTGCTGGTGCTATTAAAGATGCTTCAAAAAAAGTAGGAGAAAAAGCAAAAGAAGTAGTTCAGTAAGAATAAAAAAAGATAATGATAGCCTGCCTTTATTGGGCAGGCTTTTATTTTATAAGGTTACTGATGATGCTAATGCAAAGTGCAATAACAAACGTATTTAACAGGAAGGCCAATAAACCATGCAGCAAAACCAGCCTCCTGAATTTTTTACCGGTAATTTCTACATCTGATACCTGGAAGGTACAGCCGATTACAAATGAAAAATAGGCAAAATCTAAATAATCCGGTTCTTCATCGCCTGGAAAATCCAGTTCTTTTTTACTTTTTGGCGAATAATAAAGATGTGCATAATGAAAGGTAAAAAAAGTATGAACCAGCGCCCAGGAAAGCATGCTCCCCATGATTGCCAATAGGGTTAATACCATTTTATTGATGGATGTAATATCTGCTTTTAACATCAGTAATACAATCAAAAGTCCTGCTGCAGAAAATAACAAAACCATTGCAAATACAAAACCTGTAGTGCCATCTTCAGTAGCTGCTTTTCTTTTTAAATGCGTGAGGGGTAATGATAAAATTAAAAACCAATTTACTAATAAATAGGAAAGTGCAAAACTGTTCCAGGTAATAAGGGCGGTGAGATAAACAGGTAAGTGCCGTGAAAAATAATAAACGATTGCGGCTATAATTAATCCCAGCATAAGCCTTTGCAGGGGAACCAGATTTTGAACTGCTTTTAATTTTAGCTTTGCCATAAGTCTATAAAGAAAATAATTAAAGTCCCGCTTTTTAAATTTATTTTACCGGGCTTAGCTCCATTCTTTTTCTTGTTGCACTTTCTTTTTATCAACCCTTGCTGTAATGATCACACTTAATTCATATAATAATAATAACGGAAATGAAACAATTGCCTGGCTGGTCCAATCGGGTGATGGCGTAATAACAGCAGCCACAATTAAAATAATTACGACTGCATATTTGCGATAGCGGCGCATAAAACGTGCATTTATTAAACCGATCTTAGCTAATACAAATGCTAAAACAGGCAATTCAAATGCAATTCCACACCCTAATATGATATTTGTAAGTGTTTCAATATAATCATCCAGGGTTGGTAAATATTGATATGTAGACGTAGCGCCTAATTTAAAATTTGCTAAAAAATTAAAAGTAAACGGAGCAAGTAAAAAATATCCAAATGCAGCGCCAGAAAAAAAACAAACAGATACCCAAAAAATACTACCCCTGGCACTTTTAATTTCTTTAGGCGATAAAGCGGGTTTAATAAAACGCCATAATTCCCAAAACAAATAGGGGAATGCCAGGATAATGCCTCCCACCATGGAGATATTTAAAGCACTCATAAACGGGCCGCTTACAGTAATCCCCTGTAAGGTAATATTAATGGGAGGCATGCACAATCCATCACCCAACCCAAGTATGTGCCCAAATTTGCAGAAGTAGGTATAGGTTACAAAGTCAGATTTTGCAGGGGCATAAATGATATGGTCATATATAAAATCTATATAAATGAAAATGAGAATGGCGCCCGCCAGCCATACCAATAATGAACGTGCAATATGCCAGCGTAATTCTTCAAGATGATCTACAAAGCTCATCTCCCCATTCGGGTTCATCTTATTCTTTATTTTTTTAAAGAGGGCTTTTCTTTCTTTTTCGTCTGTGGTATTCACTACATGTTTTTAAAAATGCGAAGTTAAGTAAGCCATTCATGTCATAAACTTAATTTCTTAAGAAAAAGTAAATGGCCATGAAGAAGGCTCCTGTAGAAACAGGAGCCGTTTACCAAAACTAACTGCTTATGAGAAAATTTACTATTTATGTAGTATATAAATACGAACAAAAGAGATGCCAAGTTTTAGGTAATCTGTTAAAACTTTGTAAACAAGAAATGGCCAATAAAAAATACCCGAAAAATCTGTGTTGGATTTTTTTTGGAATTAAGGATTGGTGAGCTTTTCTGCATTTTCAGCAAACTGTAATGCATCAATAAATTCTTGTAACTCCCCATTCAGTACGGTATCTAAGTTATAAACGGTAAGTCCAATGCGGTGATCGGTTACCCTCCCTTGCGGAAAATTATAAGTCCTTATTTTAGCGCTCCTGTCACCGGTGCTCACAAGGCTTTTTCTACGGCGTGCAATTTCTTCTTCTTGTTTTCTCACTTGCTCATCATACAGCCTGGTACGTAACATCTCCATCGCTTTTTCACGGTTAGCCAATTGTGTCCGTTCTGTTTGGCACACTACAGTTACACCGGTAGGTATATGCGTTAAAAAAACTTTTGTTTCTACTTTATTTACATTTTGGCCCCCGGCACCACCACTCCTGGCCGTTTCCATTTTTACATCACTGTCTTTTAATTCAAAGTCCACTTCATCAGCTTCGGGCATTACGGCAACCGTTGCGGCACTGGTATGCACCCGGCCACTGGCTTCCGTATCAGGCACCCTTTGAACCCGGTGTACGCCGCTTTCAAATTTTAAAATACCATACACATCTTCGCCTGTTACTTCTAATTGTACTTCTTTATAGCCGCCTACGGTTCCTTCGCTTTCACTCAGTAATGCCGTTTTCCATCCCTGCTTTTCACAATATTTTAAATACATCCTAAACAAGTCACCGGCAAATAAGGAAGCTTCATCGCCACCGGTACCGGCCCGGATTTCCAAAATTGCATTCTTTTCATCATAAGGGTCTTTCGGAATAAGAAGATTGCGGAGTTGTTTTTCCAGCTCAGTTTTCTTTTCTTCTAATGCCGGCAATTCCATTTTGGCCATTTCCCTCATTTCTTCATCATCTGACTGTAATACTTCTTTATTAAATTCAATATTATCCATCAGTTTTACATATGCATTTCTTGCGTTTACTATTTTCTCCAGGCTGCGATATTCCCGGCTTAAGGCAGTAAACCGTTTATTATCACTTACAATTTCGGGATTTGTTAACGCAACTGCCAGGTCGTCAAACTTAGCTTTAATGGCATCTAATTTATCTAACATCGTTTAATACAGGCCGGTATTTTTTTTACCGGCTGCAAAGATATTTTCTAATTTCCGAAAATGGTAATCCTTCATTTTTAAATTAGGTGATAAAGTATAAAATAAACCCTTATTTGGATTTCAATCCTCTACCTATTTCGATTTTAGTAATTTTAAGCAAATTTTTATTCATGAGGATGATCCATTATTGGTTGTTATTAGTAACCGGTTTCATATTATTAAATAGTTGTAATAACAATGCTAAAAAAAATGATGAGGCACCGGTGGAGGTGGATACAATTATTAAAGTTGCTGATCCGGTAGTAAATATCCCAATATCTGATTCGGGTAATTTTTATAAAAGAATGGTAGGAACTGTAGCTGGTAACGCTGTTGTATTAAACCTGCAAAGGGTAAGCCATCAGTTTTCAGGAATGTATTATTATACTAATATCGGTGCTTATATTGAATTAAGCCCAGCATCAGCAACAAACAAAAATATAGGAGATAGCATTGTGTTAGAAGAATATATTCCCGTGCAATATGAGGAGGATATGGGCAAGGAACAACCCTTACCAGCCAAATGGGTTTTTAAATATATTGGGGATGCCATAGAAGGAAAGTGGATCGGTTCAAATGGAAATGTTGCTAATATTTCTTTAAGAGAGCAATACGATCTTACTTCTTACACATTTAATGTACTTTCTTATTCCGATTCTGCCCGACTGTTCCCAGGCAATAAAAACTCACCCCAGGCAACCATCCGGGAAGATTTTGTAATACCTGCCGGCAATTATAGTGCTGGTACCTGGCTGAATACCGAGATCATGAAAATGTTGGAGGGGTCTTATAAAAGCACACAGGCACTATCTTACGACTCATTGATAAACCGCATACATCTTTCTTATATTAATGATTACCGCTCACAGGCCAAAGATATAAATGAAAAAGAAGCCGAAACAATGGCGTATCTGAATTATGACTTACAACAAAATATAAAAATATGCTGGAACGATAAAAGTTACCTGGTGCTAAAACATTTCGGCTATAGTTATGCGGGCGGTGCCCATGGAAATTATGGCGAATCTTTTTATTGTTACAATGTAGCTGAAAAAAAAAGGATGCGATTAAGTGATATTACCAGTGCCGATACCCTTTTATTACAAAAATTATTAGAAAAGAATTTTAGAATAAGAGCCGGCCTTAAACCTGATGAAAAATTAAATTCCATTCTCTTTGAAAATTTTTTGAAACCAAATAAGAATTTTTATTTTTCAGGAAGTGAAATTACCTTTTCTTATACGCCTTATGAAATTGCAGCGTATGTATATGGACAAATAGATATTGCTATCCCATATACAGATTTAAAAGGTTACTTAAACCCCATTTTTCAAAAAAGGATGGGCCTCCCATAATATGCTAAGAAAATTTAAAGCAAACCGGCTCTTTAATGGATCTGCGTTTGCACCGAAAGATTCAGTACTTATCACTACTGCTATGGGCAAGATTTTAGACATAGTGCCCGAAGTGGATGCAGGCGACCAAATTGAGATATTGGCTGGCACCCTTTGCCCCGGCTTTGTAAACGTGCATTGCCATATAGAATTAAGCCACATGCTGAATATGATTCCTGAACATACCGGCTTAGTAAATTTTGTACAACAGGTAATTCAGAAAAGAGCTGCCCTGCCCGAATTAAAGCAGGAAGCAATGCGTATTGCCGAAGCCCAATTATATAACTCCGGTACAGTAGCTATTGGTGATATCTGTAATAGCGCCGATAGTATTGAGTTAAAACAAAAAAGTAAACTGTACTGGAAAAACTTTATTGAGATCACCGGTTTTGTAGATTCATTCGCAGCAAATCGAATGGCTGAAATGGAGGCCATCAAAAAAAGCTTTACATCAAAAGGCCTTCCTGCTGGCATTGTGCCTCATGCACCTTATTCAGTGTCTAAAACTTTGTTTGGGCAAATTAACGATGCTACCGTTGGTGAAATCATATCTATTCACAACCAGGAAACAGCAGCAGAAAATGAGTTATACGAAACCAAGACCGGGGCATTTATTCAATTTTATAACTTGCTGGGTATTGACGTTTCTAATTTTTCTCCTACCGGAAAATCGAGTATAAAAAGCTGGTTGCCTTATTTCACAAAAGATCAAAGGATAATATCGGTACATAATACATGTACCAGCAGGAATGACCTTCACAATTTATCAGTCAGTCAAAAAGAAAACATCACATTTTGTATATGCCCCAATGCCAATTTGTATATTGAAAACAGGCTTCCTGAAATACCGGTCTTCCTGGCAGAAAAGTTGAATATCGTTATAGGCACCGATAGCCTTGCAAGTAACCATACTTTAAATATGTATGAAGAAATAAAAACGATACAAAAGTATTTTCCCGGTATAGCAGAAGAAAATATTCTACGGTGGGCAACCTTTGGAGGTGCATCTGCATTGGGTGTTGCAGATCAATTTGGAAATTTTGAAAAAGGGAAGCAACCTGCTGTGGTTATTTTGCAGCATGGAGAGAGTAAAAGGATTTTATAAAAAATACTCCCCTAAAATAAGAAAACTTCAAAGTTTCTTTACACATCCTGACCTTTCTTTTTTTTGCTGAGATATTTCCCCATTTTTTTAATGATAAAATAAAGCAGCAGCAATACCAGGCCTGCAATTACTACAGGAATCACCAATGCTAATATTGATACCGTAGCAGCAGCGCCATTTTCACCTGTAGTTACAATGGAGTTGGCAGTACCTGCTGTACCGGCACTGGAGCCTAAGCGTAGCAAGCCCATGGCAGAATGTATTAAGCCCGCAGCGCCTCCTCCGGCAACTAAACCCAACCCCCATTTAAGCGGCTCTGCAATTTGATCGCTCATAAAAGAAGTACTCACCAGCGTTCCTGCACCAATAGCAAGTGGCAACGCAACCTTATCTAACAGGTTATCTAAAAAGGGGACATAGTAGGCCACAATTTCTGCAACTGTGGCCGTACTCAAAATCGCAAAAGCCGTCCAGCTTCCCATCCATTGAAAGCTGTCAGAAAAATGATACCATCCCATCAGCGAAGCAATATTACCCACCAGCAAAGGTAAAAAAATGCGGAAGCCGGTTGCAGCAGCAATGCCAAGGCCAACACAGATTGATAAAAATATTTCCAAGGAGATTCTTATTTTCTTTTAAAGTTAGACGAATTTACCGGACTATTAAAAGCCATTTTAGCTAATTATTTTATTGCTTATTTATCATCCAAGTACTTCCTGGATAATGGGCAATGTTTTTAAATTTCCAAAATCCTGGATGTGTAGTTGAAAATAACTTATGTATGCGGCTAGCAAAACCCGCCGGATGTTTTTATTTAGTTTGATATCTGCCAGTTCGCCGGGTTGCATAATTCTTAATAATTCAGCCGTAAGTTGTGCATTTTCATTTTCTAAGTAATAAGTATGCTGCGGAACGGAAGATACAAATCGTCCTTCCTGCAGGTCTAATATTTCTCTTTTACCGGGCATAAAATCATCTTGTATCTGCAAACCCGAAAAATGAGGTAACTGTAAAACAAAATATAATGGAAAGTTTGCCGCAACTTCCATAGATGCCTGGTCGAGTTGCTGTAAAGCATCTTCACAAAAGTAAAAAAGGTCAATGTTTTGTTCGGGTTGTTTCAGGGTTTTATGCAAGAGTTCAATCATAAATAAAGCGATGCTGTTTTTCACCACATCCGATAAAATGTGCTGGTATAAAAAAGCCCAGTTCGCTTCCTTTATCCTATTCATTGCTTTTTGTTCCTGATGGTATGCCTGCATTTCTAATTGTGCAGATGGTTGAAAAAGTATGGCCTTTGCTGAACTTTTTTTAGCAGACCGTGCAGCATTCACGATATAGGTCTGTACTCCGAAGCGTTCCGTAAATGCAGTAACCACAAGGCTTGTATCGCCATACCGGATACTTCGTAAAATGATAGCTTTTGTATTATAAATCATAAAATAGAAATGAAATGGCCCTGCATGCCTTGTATGTTTTTAATAAAAATACCGCTTAAATAAACTTTCTTTGCAAAATTAAACAGTGTATAGATTTATATGTGGCAACGTTTGGCAAAGCTGGTTATTAAACACCGGCTTCTTCTTATTATTATATTAAGTATTATTACCGGAATGATGGGGTATTTTGCAAGCCAGGTAAAATTGAGCTACGAATTCGCAAAAGCAATTCCATCCGGCAATCAAAAATACAAGG
The DNA here is from genome assembly GCA_016710595.1 of Niastella sp. Taxonomy (GTDB): domain Bacteria; phylum Bacteroidota; class Bacteroidia; order Chitinophagales; family Chitinophagaceae; genus Ferruginibacter. The sequence goes on along the minus strand of JADJVM010000005.1, from coordinate 320,936 downwards.
ATTACCAGGCATTTCGGCAAAAATTTGGGGACGATGGAAACATCCTGGTAGTAGGTATTCAAAGCGATAAAATTTTTGAATTAAAAAATTTTGAAGCATACAGCCAATTGCAACAGCGCTTAAAAAAAGCGCCCGATGTGTGGGATGTAATGAGTATGCCATCTGCCGTAAACCTGGTTAAAAACCTGGAAACCGAAAAACTGGATGCACAAAAGATATTCAGTTCCCCCATTCAAACACAGCCACAATTAGATTCTGAAAGGATTGTTTTTGAAAATCTCCCTTTTTATCGTTCTTTATTATATAACCCCGGTACCCATGCCTACTTAATGGCAGTACGCATTAATAAAGATTCACTGAATTCACCCAAAAGGACCCAAATTGTAAATGACATAACAAATGCCACTGCAAATTTTCAAAAAGAAACAGGCATACAAACCTATGTAAGTGGTTTGCCTTTGATACGTACAGTAGTATCGGACAGGATTCAAAAGGAAATGCGTTTTTTTCTCATCGCATCTTTACTGTTAAGTGCCCTGATCCTTATTATTTTTTTCAGGTCGGGCAGTACCACCATACTCTCTTTGCTGGTTGTAATCATGGGTGTCATTTGGACGGTGGGCCTTATGTATTTATTTGGGTTTAAGATTTCATTGCTAACTGCCTTAGCGCCGCCATTAGTTGTAGTTATTGGGATACCCAACTGCATTTATTTTATTAATAAATATCATACCCTGTATTTGCACAAAAAAAATAAGGAAAATGCATTGATTGGGATGGTGAGTAAAATGGGTGTGGTTACCCTGTTTTGCAACATTACAGCAGCTATTGGTTTTGGTGTTTTTGCTTTTACACAAAGTGCCATTTTAAAAGAGTTTGGCATTATTGCAGGTTTAAGTATTATGATGGTATTTGTAATTTCTTTTATTTTATTACCCGCTGTTTTAAGTTTTTTACCCGCACCAGGGTCACCTCAATTAAAATATTTACACAGTAACTGGATCACCTGGTTACTAAAGAAAATTGAAAATATTGTTTTAAATTATCGCAGGGTCATATATGGTATTACCGCTATATTGGTATTGTTCTCAATCTTAGGGATGATGCGATTAAATTCCGTTGGCTATATCGTAGATGATTTACCGCAAACAGATAAAATTTTTAAGGATCTTAAATTTTTTGAAAATAATTTTAAAGGTGTAATGCCTTTGGAAATTGTAGTTTCTACTAAAAAGCCGCATGGCATTACAGGTTCCAGGGCGCTGGGCATTTTTCAAAAAGTAGATTCATTATCACAGTATATCGCAGCACAACCTAATATGAACAGGCCATTGAGCCTGGCAGAAGGATTGAAATTTGCCAAGCAGGCATTTTATGAAGGTGATTCTTCAAACTATATGTTGCCCAATGCTTTTGATGGCGCCTTTGTGGGTGAATACTTGCGGCCACAACACGATAACGGGGCAAAAGCCAACCAACTTTCCCGCATGCTTTTATCTTTTATTGACACTGGCCGGCAAAGTACAAGAATAAGTGTAAGCATGGCCGATGTGGGTACCCGGGATTTACCCATCATTTTAAAAGGGATAGAAGATAAGGCCCATACTTTATTTGATAGCAGTTATACGGTTGATCTTACCGGAACCAGTATTACTTTTTTAGAAGGCAGCAAGTACATCATAAATGGGTTGAAAGAAAGTATATTTTGGGCTTTTTTATTTATTGCATTGTGTATGCTTTGGTTATTTCGCTCAGGCCGGATTTTATGTTATTCTTTAATTACAAACATTATTCCTTTAATGGTTACGGCAGGTATTATGGGCTGGCTGGGTGTACCCTTAAAACCCAGTACGGTATTGGTTTTTAGTGTGGCCCTGGGAATTGCTGTAGATATTAGTATTCGTTTCCTGGTAAATTACAGGCAAGAATTGCCGGCATATAAAAACGATGTAAATACCACGGTGAGGTACAGTATCCGGCATACCGGGCTCAGCATCATTTATACCTCAATGGTACTAATAGCCGGGTTTGTAATTTTTTGTGGCAGTAGTTTTGGTGGCACTTTTGCGCTCGGCTGGCTTACTTCACTCACTTTAATAGTAGCCACGGCAACGAACTTAATCTTGCTACCTGTTTTGCTGATGAGGAAAGCTGCTAAACATAATCAAAAATAACCGCATGCAGCGTTTTTCTACTGAAAATGTCTTTAAATTAATATTTGAGTTATATTTGTTTAATACTAACAACACTGAATTATGAGAAAACTTGTAATGCTGCTCTCGCTATTTCAATTAATAGCGGTTTTTTCTTTTGCGCAAAATCGAACAATTGCAGGAAGAATTACTGATGAAAATGGTAAGCCAATAGTTGGTGCTTCTGTACTGGTAAAGGGTACAACCATAGGTGCTGCCACCAATAGTGAAGGTATTTATTCTTTACAAATACCTGCATCAGCTAAAACTTTAGTTGTTTCTTCTATCAATATGATGGAGAAAGAAATTAATATTAATGCCGGCAATACCTATAATGTAAGTCTTTCTTCTACCATAAATGATTTAGAAAACATCGTGGTAACAGTGCCATATGGTACTGTAAAAAAGAAAGCATTTACCGGAGCTGAAAATACAGTTACCAGCGCAACTTTACAAAAACAACAAGTTACCAGTATTACCAAGGCTTTAGAAGGCCAGGTTTCTGGTATCATTGCTACCAATGGAGGTGGTGCTCCCGGGTCAGGTGCAGGAGTACTGATACGGGGTGTAGGTTCTATTAATGCTACTAGTGGCCCACTATATGTTTTAAACGGAATACCTTATGATGGTTCTATTTCGGCTTTAAACAACGATGATGTGGAATCTATTACCGTTCTTAAAGATGCTGCAGCGGCTGCTTTATACGGTTCCAGGGCTGCTAATGGTGTAATTATGATCACCACTAAAAAAGGTAAAAAAGGGCTACCAAAAATGACAGCCAGCTTACGCCAGGGATTTATGACCCGCTTAATTCCGGAATATGACAGGATCGGTGCTAAAGATTATTATGAAGTATTTTGGGAAGGGTATAGAAACCAATACCTTGCCCAGGGGCAATCGGCATCTGCAGCGGGTGTATCTGCTTCCAATGTACTTACATCAAATAATGGTTTAGTATATAATGCTTATAATGTTCCGGGTAACCAGCTTATTGATCCTACTACCGGCAAAATAAATCCAAATGCTCAATTATTGTGGAATGAATCCTGGGAAGATGCAATGTTTAGGACAGCCTCCAGGACAAACGCAAGTTTGAGTTTCTCCGGAGGTGGCGAAGGAGCAGATTACTATTTTTCAGCCGGTTATTTAAATGAAGATGGGATTGCCCGTTTTTCAGGCTATAAATTATACAATACCAGGTTGAACGTAAATGTTTCACCTAAAAAATGGTTTAACACAGGCATTAATCTTGATGGTGGCTTTGCTTCTCTTAAGGATGTGCCAAGTGGTGGAACGTCAACTACAAATCCATTCTATTACACAAGGCAAATGGGCCCCATATATCCCGTGTACCAACATAATCTTACAAATGGTGGTTACGTATATGATAGTCTTACCGGCCAGCCAAAATATGATTTTGGTGTACCTGAACAAATGGGAACAAGGCCTTATGCAGGCCGCTCCAATGCCGTAGGTACATTATCACTTGATGATCGGTCAACAAAAATATTTAATGGTAATGTGAATACTTTCGGTGAAATTAAATTTTTAAAAGATTTTTCATTCAAAGCAACCTTAGGTTTAAATTATTATAATACCAATGGTACCAGCTATCAAAATAACCAATATGGTGATGCAGCTCCAAGCACGCCAGGCGGTGTAGATGGTGGCCGGTCAACAAAATCAAATGAAAGGGCTATTTCATTAACCGGAAATGAAGTATTGACGTGGGCAAAAACAATAAAAGATATACATAATATCAGGGCATTAGCAGGCCACGAAAATTACAGGTACCAATATAATTACCTGGCCGCTTACAAATCCGGTTTTGTATTTCCCGGATATACTGAATTAGACAATGGGGCAACAGCAACTAACCCCGCAACTTCTTATGAAGATAACCATCGCATTGAGAGTTATTTTTCTAACCTGAACTATGATTATGATGGAAGATATTTATTATCTGCCAGCTTTCGTACTGATGGATCTTCACGATTTGCACCCGATGTACGTTGGGGCGATTTTTATTCTGTGGGCATGGGCTGGAGAATAAAAGGTGAGAAATTTGCAAAAAATATCAACTGGTTAAATGAACTGAAATTAAGGGGAAGTTATGGAGAGCAAGGCAATGAAGATATCGGTTTGTATTATGCTTATACTGATTATTATTATGCAAATGGCACCGGGGGCTATTCACCTCCATCTCCAAGCCGTAAAGCAAACCCAGATCTGCAATGGGAATCTAATTCTATTTTTAACATAGGAATTGATTTTGGCATCTTAAATAACAGGATAACAGGAACCATTGATTGGTTTAATCGTAAATCAGATAATTTATTATTTGATGTGCCATTGCCTGTTTCTACCGGCTTTGCAAGCATATACCAAAATATTGGTAGTATGAAAAATACGGGTGTTGAATTTCAGTTAGGCATTACTCCTGTACGCACCAAGGATATCAACTGGAAAGTTGATTTAAATGTAACTGCATTTAAAAATAAAATAACAAAACTACCTCCTAAGCAAGAAAAGACCGGTATCATCAACGGTACTAAAAAGCTCATGGTAGGAGGTGGTATTTATGATTTCTGGCTTCCGGAATTTGCAGGGGTAGATGCTGCTACCGGAGATGCCTTATATTATGTTGACATTAAAGATGCTGATGGAAATATCATAGGGTCAGAAATTACAAACCAATATAATAAGGCAAGCAGTTCTTTAAGGAAATTTGGAACTGCAATACCTAAATTTTCGGGAGGTGTTACCAATACTTTTTCATTTAAAGGGTTGGAACTATCCGTACTTACTACCTTCTCTTATGGCGGTCAATTTTACGATGGTAACTATGCCAGCATCATGCATAGGGGTTCACCGGGTACCGCCTGGAGCACCGATATCTTAAACCGCTGGCAAAAACCTGGTGATGTAACAAATGTTCCCCGGGTAGAAGTGGCTGTAGCCAACCAGGAAGGAGCTTCTTCACGCTGGCTGATTGATGGCTCATGGTTGAATATTAAAAACGTAACACTTGCTTATAATTTGCCAAAAGAGTTATCAAACAAGCTTCATATTACAGGGTTGCAGTTTTTTGTAAACGTAGATAATGCATGGCTTTTTACAGCTAAGAAAGGGGCAGATCCCCAACGAGCCTTTAATGGTACAGCCGATGCTACCTACACCCCTTTTAGAACAACAAGTGTAGGTACTACAATTAACTTTTAAATGATTAAATGAAACTTAATATGAAAAAAATATTAATAATTTTCAGTTCTATCTTACTACTGTCTATTACTGCATGTAAAAAAGATTACCTGGAGACGAAACCTTCGAATGCTGTACCCCTAAGTGAAATTTTAGGAAAAGTAAATGCCATTTATGCTGCATTAGATGGAGCAGTGCAAGCACAATTTGCTTTCGCTTCAAATGGGATTACACGCCATGATAATTTCGGCCAAAAAGCCTGGGATCTTTCCATGGATTTAATGGGTAACGATATGGTGGTGCATAGCCAGGGCTATGGTTGGTTTAATGCATCTTATAATTATACTGAATTCTCGATAGCTACTGCGGGCAGGCAAAGTGCTAATGCCTGGTATTTTTATTATGATATCATTAAGCAGGCAAATGCAATTTATTTAAATACCGATAATGTTTCTGATGCATCGCAACAACAAAAAGATGTACTTAAAGGACAGGCATTGGGTTTAAGGGCTTATGCGTATTATTATTTAATCAACCTGTTTCAGCAAACCTATAAAGGAAATGAAACAAAACCAGGGGTTCCCATTTATACAGAACTTACTACTGAAGGTAAACCAAGAGGAACAGTTCAGGAGGTATATGATCAAATATTAAGTGATTTAACAAGTGCAGAAACGTTGTTAAATGGTAAACCACGTGCCGGAAAACAATATATTGATGTAAGTGTGGTGAGGGGTTTTAGGGCAAGAGTTGCATTGTTAATGGAAGATTGGCCTACTGCTGTCACTTATGCTAACCTGGCTAAGCAAGGTTATACTTTAATGACTGCAGCACAATATCCTGCTACCAATGCTTTTTCATCACTTTCGAATAGTGAATGGATGTGGGGTTCACTTATTCCTGAAGACCAGGCTACCATTTATGCTTCCTTCTGGTCGCACATGGATATCAGAACAGGTGGTTATGCTGCATTGGGCGGACAAAAGAAAATTACAAAAAGCTTGTATGATCAAATAGCTGCTACAGATGTAAGAAAAACGGTTTTCAGGACTCCAGGAACAGGAACTACAACCAACCCGGATTACAACCAATTAAAACATGAAGTTCCGGTTGCAGGTTCATGGGCAGGCGATTACTTATATATGCGTGCATCTGAAATGTATTTAATACAAGCAGAAGCCCTGGCACGCCAGGGACAGGATGGCCCGGCTAGTGCTATGCTAAATTCATTGATTACGGTTCGTGACCCGGCTTATGATGCTTCCGGCCTTACCGGTGCAGCATTGATGGATGAGATAATAAAACAAAGAAGGATTGAATTGTGGGGAGAAGGATTTAGCTTATTTGATGTAAAACGATTAAAGCAAGGTTTGAACCGGCCTTCAGGACCGGGTAACCATGGTGCACCAAACTTTAATCCTTCAGTTTATACCACTGCAGCTGATGATCCTAAGTTTTTGATGAGGATTCCACAAGCAGAACTGGATAATAATGCGGCATTTACCCCAGCAGACCAAAACCCATAATTTCATTTAAAAAAGATACAAATGAGAAAGTCAATTTTTTATTTCATACTTGCTTTATTTTCGATAAGCCTGGTAGCTTGTAAAAAAGAAAATTTAAGCATTGATAAGGATCCCTTAATACCCAGGGAAGTGGCACGCTTTGTACTACCCCGATTAACAGATTCAACAAAAACATTTTTTATACCTACCAACAATGGTGATTATAAAATACCGGTTGGGTTTACTACTGTATCGGATGTAGATCGAAAAATTTCATTTAGCTATACTTCTGCCGATGCTACTGCAGGTGTGCAATACCAGGCGCCTTCAGAAATTACAATTCCGGCCGGTAAAGCATTAGACACTTTGCGGCTTACGGGTTTGTTTGGAGGATTTTCTTCTGCATCACAAATTGATACCGTTGTTATTCGCATTACAGATATAGGTGATGCCGCATCAACTCCATACATATTGCCTACTAAGATTACTATATATTTAAGGCAATTCTGCGACGAAAGTTCACCGGTTCTTTCAATGTTTACAGGAACTTATGCACACACCAATGAGTTGTTTGGTACGGGTGCCTATGGCCCGTATGTGACCACGATGGCTGCGCCTGTTCCGCTTACAGCAACAACAGCAAAAATTTCTGTTTCTAATATTTATGATACCGGCTGGGGGCCAATTGATTTCACATTAGATTGGTCAAACCCGGCTTCCTTAAAAGCTACCGTAATTCCGGGAATTGTACCCGGTGCCGATGCAGGAGATTTGAATGGGGCTTATGCAGGAATGGAAGTAGTTGTACGAGCACATGCTACCAACCCGGTTGGCTCTTTTTCTGGTTGTACACAAACTTTTGTTTTGTATATGCAGTTAGGGGTAAACGGTTTAGGTTATTTTGCTGATGTATATAGAGTTACTTTAAACAGGTAATACCATTAACATAATAAAGAGGCTGCTTCAAAAGAATGAAGCAGCCTCTTTTTATTTTGATGTGTTTGTTAAGAAAAAATAAATATTTGCGAAATATTTCGTATTTCAATAATTCCTTTCATATCTTCGATGTACGAAATTATTAGTACATAAAAATTATTCACATGAAAAAGATAATTGCATTCAGTATTGTTTCCTGGTTTTTCGCATTGGCAGGTTACAAAGCAGTAGCACAAACTAAAGAACCTGCAGATAAAAAAGTTGGCCAGGAGATTATCATTAAGAAAAAGGGTGACAAAGATGAGAAGCTCACCATAGAATTTAAAGACAACAAAGTACTTATCAATGGCAAGCCAATGGTTGAATTTAATGATGATGAAATCAGTATCAACAACCGTAAGATTATAATTAACGGTAAAAGATTAGAAAGTGATATTGATAATATGATGCAAAATTTCAATTTTGCTCCCGGATACGACTTTCAAATAGATTCAATGATTGGGAATATGAGTTCAGGACCTTTTCTGGGCGTATCTTTTGAAAATGTGAAAGAAGGTGCTAAAATTTTAAATGTTACAAAAGGGAGCCCTGCTGAAAAAGCTGGTTTACAAAAAGATGATATCATCACCCAATTTGATGGCAATAAAGTAGAAGATGGAGAAAATAACCTGGCGGCCCTGGTAAATAAAACGAAAGTGAAAGATGAAGTAAAAATTGAGTATCTCCGCAATGGGAAAAAGAAAAAGACAAAAGCAGAGATTGAAGCAAATAAAGAATTTTCATTTAGAGGATTTACAAGAACACCGGGTGTATCCAGGGGCCACATGTTCAGAGCGCCTGAGACACCGGCATTCCCGCCAGATAATTTTTGGTACAATAATACGAAACGCAAAAAAATAGGATTAAAGATACAGGATACAGAAGATGGCAAGGGCGTAAAAGTAATAGACGTAGAAGATAGTACAGCAGCGGCTTCTGCCGGTATTCAAAAAGATGATATCCTCCTTGAGATTAACGGAGAAAAAATTAATAATACAGATGATGCCAGGGAAGCATTAAGAAGTAATGATGAGATGTTCACTTACCCCGTGAAACTGTTGAGAAATGGCACCGAAATGAATGTTACCATTAAAATTCCCAGGAAATTAAAAACCGTTGACTTATAACCGTGTTCATAATTTAACAAAACGCCACTGATAGATAGTGGCGTTTTACATTTACACCCCTCAAAATTTTGCTACCTTTGCCGGCTGATGACAAGCAATAAATATGAAGCGGTAATAGGGCTTGAAGTTCATGCCCAATTACTAACGAATAGCAAATTATTTTGTGGGGATGCCACCCGCTTTGGTGCTGAAGCCAATACCCTGGTAAGCCCCATTACACTTGCTCATCCGGGTACCCTGCCGGTGATGAATGAAGCAGTAGTAAATCTTGCATTAACATTAGGCACAGCGCTTGAATGTGAAATTGTACAAGACAATTTTTTTGCCCGTAAAAATTATTTTTACCCCGATCTGCCAAAAGCATACCAGGTAAGCCAGCACACCGCACCTATTTGCCGGGGTGGATACTTAACTATAAAAAGTGAAGGTGGAAATAAGAAGATCAATTTAAACCGCATCCACATGGAAGAAGATGCCGGTAAAAGCATCCACGATTTGGAAGCTGAATTTACCTGCATAGATTTAAACCGGGCGGGCACTCCGTTACTGGAAATTGTTACAGAACCATGTATACATACTGCTCAGGATGCCTTTTCTTTTTTAACTGAATTGCGCCGTTTACTCCGCTGGCTACAAGTATGTGACGGTAATATGGAAGAAGGAAGTATGCGTTGCGATGCAAATATTTCTATTCGGCCACAGGGCAGTAATACACTGGGTACAAGGGTAGAAGTGAAAAACCTGAATAGCATCCGCAATGTAAAATTGGCGATAGAATTTGAAATTAACCGTCTTATTGAAATTACAGAAAAAGGAGAAAAGATAATCCAGGAAACCAGGAGTTTTGATGCCAGTAAAGGAACCAGCTTTAGCTTGCGTACAAAAGAAGAGGCGGAAGATTACCGTTATTTCCCTGAACCGGACCTGTCTCCATTTTATATCTCAAATGAGCAATTAGTAAATGTTAAAATAAGCTTACCACCGCTCCCCCTTGAAATTATTAATAAATATACTTCGGAATATGGCCTTTCTTTGTACGATGCCGAAATGATTTGCAGTGATAAAGATGATATGCTTTATTTTGAATCCATCGTGGCACATTACACGGCATACAAAGCAGTAGCCAATTGGCTGCAAGGGCCTGTTCGCAGTTATTGTAATGTACATCAGCTTCATTTAAACCAGTTTCCATTGCCGGTTCCTGCTTTGTGTTCTTTAATTGAACTCAATGAAACCGGTATGGTTAGCTTTAGCAATGCAAGCAATAAAATACTTTCTGCTTTATTAGCATCTCCTGCAACCACTGCTTTAGAAATAGCTACACAACTAAACCTGTTACAGGAAAAAGATAGTGATGCTATTCATGAATGGGTGAACCAGGTATTAGAAAATTTACCAGATAAGGTCGAAGCATATAAAGCCGGTAAAAAAGCGCTCATTGGCCTCTTTAGTGGTGAAGTAAAAAAAATAAGCAAAGGCAAGGCCGACATGCAGTTGGTACAACGCATATTAGTAGAAAAACTCAGTAATTAAAATTATTTATTAAATCAATATTGATATGAAAAAAATCATTCTCTCTATTTCAGTGATTGTATTATTATTTTCCTGTAAAAGCAAAACCAATGCAAACCAATTTGTAATTGAAGGAAAGCTTAGTAATGTTCCGGATCAAAAAGTATATTTAGAGCAAATGTTCTTTAGCAGTAAAGATCCCGAAGTAATTGATACCGCTGAAATGAAAGATGGGAAATTTGAAATAAAAGGATCAGCACCCGAAGAAGGTTTATTCCGTATCAGGTTAGAAAAATCTGGCGGTGGATTTATATTCATCAATGACCAACCCAAAATTTCATTCATTGCCGATTTGAATGATACCAGTATTGATGGCCCGGTTTTTAACAGCCCGGCCAACCAAATGTTTAAAAATTTTATAAAAAATATTGATAGCCGTGGCCGTGAACTGGAACAGGCCAGCAAGCTACTGGATAGTATGCAAAAGCAAAAAGGAATGGATAGCGCTATTGCCGTGCAAAGCCAATCAATCCTTGCGATGCAGCATAGCTTTAGTAATTTTATAAATAAATATTTAGATACGGTAAGCAACCCGGTTATGGCCATGTTTGCATTGGGCTATAGCCAAAGTGTAGAACCCGAAGTATTAAAGGCAACCATTCCGAAGTTAGTTACCCGGTTCCCTAAACATCAGGGTATTGCAGCGTTAAGTGCACAATTCAATGAAGCCATGGCCAGGGTAAACCAACCTTCCACTCCAAATGCAAGGCCGGGCATACCAGGTGTTGGTGATATGGCGCCTGATATTACAATGAATGATGCAGCCGGAAAGCCATTTAGCTTAAGTTCATTAAAAGGGAAATATGTATTGGTAGATTTTTGGGCAAGCTGGTGTGCCCCATGCCGTGGAGAAAACCCAAATATTGTGGAAGCCTATAAGAAGTACAAGAGTAAAAATTTTACAATACTTGGTGTTTCATTAGATGAAAATAAAGAAGCCTGGCAAAAAGCAATTGATAAAGACGGCCTGCAATGGAAACAGGTAAGTGATTTAAAAGGGTGGGAAAATGCTGCAGTTCCTTTATATGGATTTGATGGAATTCCATACAATGTTTTGATAGACCCGAACGGTAAAATAATTGCAAAAGAATTAAGGGGAAGTGGCTTGCAAAGTAAATTGGCAGAACTTTTTAAATAAAAAGGTTCATTAATATCGTTGGCATACAACTCCTGTTTTAAAGCAATTTATGCCGAGCTGTTTTTTTACATTGCTACATTACTGTGAGGTCTTTTAAAAAAAAAAGCAGCCTTTAAAAGCTGCTTTTTTTTGAGAGATCGTATTTTTTAATTTATTAGTCCTCCAAATACTTTCTTTAAAATATCTGTGGTACGGGCTGCAAAATTAGTACGTATATTTACCTCTTCTTTCGCTATTAAATCAAATAAGGCATTGGTTGTTTTTAGTGTAACATAACCCGTAAGGTCAGGATTTATTTGCTTAAAAGTAGTAGGTAAGTGGTTGTATTTATTTACCAGGTCGCCATAATATTTTGTAGCTTCTACTTTATCTAATGAAGCTTGTATTACAGGTGTAAATGCAGCAATGAGTTTTGCGGTGGTTTTTTCTCTAAAAAAATGGGTAGCACTGGTATCCCCATTTTTCACCAGGCCAATAGCATCTTGTATGGTCATGCTTTTTACGGCATCAATAAAAATGGGTTTGGCCATGCCCGCCGCATCTTCTGCGCCCCGGTTTATTTGTAAAATGGCTTTATCTACCATGGCGGAGAAGCCAAGAGTGCGTAATGTTTTTTCAATTTTAGCGGCATCTGGTGGCAGCAAAATTTTATAAAATGCATCTTTAAAGAAACCATCGGTAGTATTCAATTGCAATACCGCTTTGCCCAAGCCCTGGTCCAGCGCCTGTTTTATTCCCTGTGCTGCTTCAGCCTGGCTAATGCCTTGTGTGCCACCGGGTAAATTTTGAAGAGTTTCACAACTGAGTAATAAAATACTGGCGCTTAATACCAGTGAGTTAAAGATATTTTTCATATTTAATTTTAAAAGTGATACAGTAGGGTTAAGCCCAAATGTAATGAAATGAATGTTAATACCTTTTTCATCAAGAAATGAGCCATTTGTTTCATAGACGTACAAAGCATTGTTTTGTTTAAAAGAGTCTTGAATAAGTTAGTATAAAAGCATCACAAAACATTAACTTTGCAGCCCGAATAATTATATATGAGTATTCATTTATCAGAACAGGAAATTATCAGGCGGCAAAAACTGGCTGAATTAGAAAAACTGGGTATTGATGCCTACCCGGCTCCCTTATATCCCGTAAACCAAACAGCAGCAGCGATAAAAGAGAATTTTAAAGGAGAAGAAAATGCGGCCTCTTTTTCAGATGTATGTATTGCCGGCAGGATCATGAGTATCCGGGATATGGGTAAAGCAAATTTTTTTGTATTGCAGGATGCCAGCGGAAAAATTCAATGTTATATTAAGCAGGATGATATTTGCCCGGGGGAGGATAAAACCCTTTATCAAACGGTATGGAAAAAACTTACCGATATTGGTGATATTGTTGGCGTAAAAGGATATGTGTTTACCACAAAAACAGGTGAGACTTCTGTACATGTAAAAGAGTTTACGATACTTACCAAAGCCTTAAGGCCATTACCTATTGTGAAAGAAAAAGATGGAGAATCTTTTGATGAAGTTACTGACCCGGAGTTTCGCTACCGCCAGCGTTATGCTGACTTAATTGTAAACCCGGCCGTAAAAGAAATATTTATTAAACGCACTAAGATGGTAAATGCCATTCGAACTTATCTAAATGAAAGGGGAGCCCTGGAAGTAGATACCCCGGTGCTACAGGTAATACCTGGTGGCGCTGCAGCCAGACCATTTATTACACATCACAATGCCCTGGATGTGCCGATGTATATGCGTATTGCCAATGAACTTTACTTAAAAAGATTGATCGTAGGTGGATTTGATTTTGTATATGAATTTAGCCGTAATTTTCGCAATGAGGGAATGGATCGTACCCATAACCCGGAGTTTACGATCCTGGAATTTTATGCAGCGTATAAAGATTATGAATGGATGATGGATACAACAGAGCAGCTGCTGGAATTTACGGCACTGGCTACCAATGATACCCCCGTAACAAGCATTGATGGAAAAGAAATTAGCCTGAAAGCACCTTATAAAAGGATACCCATTTACGAGGCTATTAAAGAACATACCGGATTTGATATAAGTGATATGGATGAAGCAGGCATCCGGGAAGTATGTTCCAAACTTGGTATTCATGCTGATGCGAAATGGGGTAAAGGAAAATTAATTGATGAAATTTTTGGCGGCAAATGCGAACAATTCTATGTGCAACCTACATTTATTACCGATTACCCGGTAGAGATGAGTCCACTCACCAAAAAGCACCGAAGTAAACCGGGATTGGTAGAGCGTTTTGAGCTTATCATCAATGGAAAAGAAATTGCTAATGCATATAGTGAATTAAATGACCCAATAGAACAAAGAGCCCGTTTTGAAGAACAAACAAAATTGATGGAAAGGGGCGATGATGAAGCCATGTTTATTGATCATGATTTTTTACGGGCATTAGAATATGGAATGCCGCCCACGAGTGGTATTGGTTTTGGGATAGACCGCTTATGTATGTTACTTACCGGGCAGGTATCTATCCAGGATGTGTTATTTTTCCCCATGATGCGACCAGAAAATAAGAGTTAGTAGGTACCTTAACGAAACAGTAGGTAAAATGGTAACGAATAAACGCTGGATACTTTTCACCTTCTTAACCGCCTTTTCAATTTATTGGACAGTAAACTTAATTCTGTGGTTCCCGTGGAGTGTTAATACGGTTTTAGGGATGACACTTATGCTGACGGTTGCACCTTTTATTTGGGCTTACGGTGTTTACCAGTGTCTAAATAAATTTCAAGGTGTGAAACAATATCAAGGTGCAATTTTTACATCTTTGATTTATATTTTGGTTGCAGCTATTGCGGACTATATTTTCTTTGGTAAAATCCGAAATGCAATGAAAGAACTCTATCATCCGACAACTTTATATGGTTATCTTTTCTTAATCTTACTACCGTTTATTTTGACATTTCTATTTTCCAAAAAAATAAAAAATAAACAAAATATTCAGCGACAAGATTTCATAAAATATGGAGTTTTAGGGTTTTTTAGTATTGTGACAATTTTTATCATTATTAAATTCAACATGACTATTTAAGAATGGAAGCGAATAATGGAACTATCTGGCATTTCCCAATAATGATTTTTTCCTCTTTTATTTTATTCTATTGTGTTATTAGGGCTGTATTGGGAACACAAGAATTTAAACAAAAATTTCGCTCCATATTTTTACTCTCTATATTGTGCGTTGTTGTTGGGATGTTATTCGGAAAGTATGGAGCCAATTGGGGTTTCAAATGGTGGATATATTATTCTGTACCTATGCTTATGAATGTTTTCCTGCCGCCAACAATTTTAAAAATGAATACAAAAAAGACTATTACTTATTTGGTTTTGAGCTTTCTTTCAGCACCTATAATTCATGTGTTTTTCTCTTTCTTTTTCAATTGGACAGAATATATGCCCTTTTGGAAAATACCATCTATTGGGGCATTAATAAACTGAATCGGCATCTGCCAACAATGGAACATTTATTTACAAATTTGATTCCGCACCTGTGGGATTCGGGCAAAAGGAATTCTAATTCCATTTCTGCATCAATGCGTAAACGTTAACGAAAGCGTAAATAAGTACTGTAATTTTATTATCGAAGCAACAGCAGGCTGCCTCTTCTGAATTCAGTTTTTCCTTTAAATTCAAATTGACATTGCCATACAAAACTTTGAGTGTTATTATCTGACCCTTTCAATTTGCCATCCCATTTTTCAAAAGGATTGGCACTAAAGAAAACCAATTGGCCAAACCGGTTATAAATATAAAGTCGGTAATTCTTTAATGCGGCCAGGTTCCCTAAGGGCCCAAAAAGATTGTTTACCCCATCATTGTTTGGTGTAAAGCCGCTCGGAAAATAAATGTCCGGGCAATCTGCATGAACTTGTATGGTATCAGCACCCACACAGCCTTTACTGTCTTTTACCTGTACACTATATTCACCGGCCGTTTGTAAAGAAAGGGTAGAAAGTGTAGTTCCATTTTGCCATACGTAAGAGGCAAAAATGCCGGGAGATAAAGTAACTGTTTGGCCGGGGCAAATATCAAGATCCGGCCCCAGGTTTACTGGTACAATATATTCTTCATACCCTACATTTATATTTGTAGCATTCGCTTTGCAACCATTTGCATCCGTAACTTCCAGGTTATAATTTCCCGGAGCCAGGTTTATGGCGTTTGCAGTAATATCTCCATTGCTCCACAAATATTGATACGGCGATACACCACCTTGTATGGCACTTACAATATTTCCATTATTATTTTTACAAGCTGCTTTCGTTGGGATTGTATTTATTTGCATGGGGGTAGAAGCCGTAAGGTTATAAGTACCTGTAACCGCACATGCATTATTGGCATTTACTGTGAGAGTATAAGAACCGGGTCCTACAGGCCCAATGGACATTGTATTTTGTGCTGGGTTGGTGTTCCAATTATAAAAATAAGGCCCGGGGGCTCCTGTGGTATTTACTGTAATGGTAGCATCCGGAACATTATTGCATGCCCCCGGCCAAATGATTTGCGGAGTAAGCTGCAGGATGTTTACAGTATAATTTTTTGTAGAAGCTGGCCCCCAGTCGAATCCTACTGTTACGCTTACCGTATAACTTCCACCACTGCTATACTGGTGATTGGGGGCGGCATCGTTGGAACTGTTATTGGCACCCGAAGCGGGATCACCAAAATTCCAGTTAAATGTTTTTGCACAAGAACTTATAATAGAAAATGCAAGGCTATTGTTATTGATGCAGGCTACAGCAATTGAATAATCCTGTGCTGGCGCTTCTTCTATGTGAATATCATCTATAGCAAAACCATCAAAAGCATTACAGGTGGTACCTGCAGCAAAGCCAAACCTGAATATTACATTGGTTTTACCTGCAAGGAAGTTTAAACTATGTTTTGCAGTTAGCCACCCATTACTGCCCCCTCCGCCCTGGCAGCTTCCGCTGGTAGATTGTATATTCCCAGACCAGCCACTGCTACCCAGGAAATTTATATTAGAAGTATTATACCAGTTTTCACTGGTACATGTAGATTCTGCCGCAGTTCCAATAGTAACCCAACTGCTTCCTGCATCTACTGAATACTGCAAGTTTGCTCCATCATAGGTTTTTTCTGTTTCCCAAAAAACTTTGAAACTAATTTGAGGATACACTAATGAACTAAAATCAAAACAAGGGCTTTGTATCCATGATTTTTCGGCGCTATTATATGATGAATTGGTAAGCCCTCCCGTAACCCAGCATTTTACACCTTGCCCGGCGCTATTTATTACCGGTTTTGCAGGGCTGCCCCATGCCCAATCTGATGCAGTACCACCCGGTTGCCATCCACCATCCGTCAGTTCAAAATCCTGCTGGTAAGGAAAACTATTAATAGGTACTGTACATTGGCTATTGGCATTCATGCAACTGATCATCAACCCCCATATCAAAAAGTAATATTTCATTTGTGTGCTGTAAAACCAATAAAGTGTTTCAATTGCAAATGTCGTTTAAATTAGAAGATTTATCAATGATTGTAAATGGATAACGATATAAAAATGAATTTGTTTTTGAGAAGAATTTTAACATCAAAATGGGTTATGCCATTTTCATTTCTTCTAATTGTTTTTGTTTTTTAAACATTTCGTCCCGTAACCTGGCTGCTTCCATAAAGTCGAGGTTCCTGGCAGCTTTTTCCATTTCTTTTTTATTTTTTGCAATTGCTTTTTCTAATTGGGGGATGCTGCTATATGTTTCCTGTTCTTCAGCAGCTGTAGGTATCATGTCTTCATCAGCAGCAATGGAATAAGGCCTTGATGGGTCGTATCCTTTTACATCCAGTACGCTACCCTGTGCCATTACCTGGTCACGGGTTTTTGTTACTGTTTGTGGAGTAATGTGATGCTGGGCATTAAATGCCAATTGTTTCTCTCGACGTCGGTTTGTTTCATCCATTGTTTTTTGCATGCTTTGTGTAATACTATCGGCGTAAAAAATCACAAAACCTTCCACGTTTCTTGCAGCTCGACCGGCGGTTTGAGTAAGGCTGCGTTCATTTCTTAAAAAACCTTCTTTATCTGCATCCAGCACGGCCACCAGTGTTACTTCCGGCAGGTCCAGCCCTTCTCTTAAAAGGTTTACACCTACTAATACATCTATTACACCCAGCCTTAATTCCCTTAATATTTCTACCCTTTCCAGCGTATCCACTTCACTGTGTATGTATTTACTTTTAATGTTGATGCGATGCAGGTATTTGTCCATTTCTTCAGCCATCCGTTTGGTGAGTGTGGTTACCAATACCCTTCCCCCTTTTTTTATTTGATTATCTATTTCATCCAGTAAATCATCAATCTGGTTTACAGATGGGCGTACCTCAATAGGAGGGTCCAATAATCCTGTAGGCCTTACCACTTGCTCTATTACGATACCTTCGCATTTTTCCAATTCATAATCGCCGGGTGTGGCAGATACATAAATAACCTGGTTAGTCATGTTTTCAAATTCATGAAAATTTAATGGCCGGTTATCCATTGCCGAGGGTAAGCGAAAACCATAATCAACCAGTACTAATTTACGGCTTCGGTCGCCTCCATACATGCCACTAATTTGGGGAATGGTTTGATGGCTTTCATCCAGGAATGTGATATAATCTTTTGGAAAATAATCAAGCAGGCAGAATGGCCTTGTGCCCGGTGACCGCCTGTCAAAAAAACGGGAATAGTTTTCAATACCATTACAATAACCCAGTTCCCGTATCATTTCCAAATCGTAATTCACTCTTTCACCAATGCGTTGCGCTTCAATATATTTTCCAACTTTTTTAAAATATTCTTCCTGGGCGGCACATTCATCCTGTATTTCATGAATTACGGTAGTAAGCATATCTTTTGGTGCCAGGTACAGGTTAGCCGGAAAAATAGCTGCATTTTCTACGGTACTTATGCGCTTTCCGGAGCTTAACTCAAGGGTTTCTATACTCTCAATTTCATCTCCAAAAAAGCTTATGCGGTAACCAAAATCCACATAGGGTAAATTAATATCTACTGTATCGCCTTTCACCCTAAAACTGCCCCTTTCAAAATCGCCCTGGCTGCGATGGTACAATGAGTTTACTAAGCTATGTAAAAAACCTTGCCGGCTTATTACCTGGCCTTGCTGTATCCTGATGATGCCGTTTTCATACTCTGTAGGGTTACCCATGCCATAGATACAACTAACACTCGCTACAATTATAATATCCCTGCGGCCGCTTAAAAGCTGGGCTGTAGCCTGTAGCCTGAGTTTATCTAATTCTTCATTTATACTCAGGTCTTTTTCTATATAAGTATTGCTGGTGGGGATATATGCCTCGGGCTGGTAATAATCATAATAGCTTACAAAATACCCCACTGCATTCTCCGGGAAAAACTGTTTAAACTCACCATATAATTGGGCTACCAGGGTTTTGTTATGTGTTAATACCAGGGTGGGTCTTTGCACTTTTTGTATCACATTGGCCATGGTAAAAGTTTTACCACTTCCTGTAACACCCAGGAGTGTTTGGTATTTTTCACCTTCCCGTATTCCATTTACCAATTGGGTAATGGCTTCCGGTTGGTCTCCGGCCGGTTTATAATCCGCATGTAATTGAAAAGCCATAAGAGGTAACTTGAGGTTGAGCCTATAAAATTAAACAAAGTTTTGATTGATTTTTAATATTATAGTTTGCCCTGGCTTTCGTTGGAATATGAAATTAATTTTATATTGAAAAATAATTTGTTATCTTAACTTATAAATACAAAAAGTATGATCACAATTGCTTTATATAATTTAAAAGGAGGCGTAGGTAAAACAGCATCCTGTGTAAATTTTGCTTACCTGGCTGCCGCAGATGGATTTAAAACTTTGTTATGGGATATTGATCCGCAGGGGTCTTCTACCTTTTATTATAATGTAAAAGCAAAAACACACCCGGGTATTAAAAAATTAGTTACAAAAGATGCGCATTTAGAAAATGCCATAATGAGTACCGATTTTGAAATGCTGGACCTGATCCCTGCCGATAATTCCTCAAAGAGTTTTGATGTGATGCAGGAAGAAATGAAAGGCAATAAAACCCGGTTAAAAAGTGTATTAAAACAATTAGAAAAAGAATACGATTTTGTTTTTATTGATTGCCCGCCGGGATTTAGCGCCCTGAGTGAAAATGTATTTCATGCCGCTGATATTGTATTGATGCCGGTAATTCCTACTACGCTTTCTATACGCACTTACCACATGGTGAAAGATTATTTTAAAGAAAAAGATTTGGATTTAAGCCGTATGATGTGCTTTTTTACAATGGTAGATTTAAGAAAAAATATGCACAATGAAATAATGGAAGAGCTGTACAAAGACAAACGCTTTTTCCAAAATTATGTGCCTTACCTGAGCGATGTAGAAAAAATGGGGATTCACAAATCGCCCATAATGGAATTCGCCAATAGTAGCTATGCCGCTACCTGCTACCGGGAATTATGGACCGAAATAAAAGAAGGCGTTTTGGAATAAACTAACGGAAATGATATGATTTAAGTTGAGTTACAAGCGATGTTTGCCCACTCATTAAATCTATCATTCTTACCTCTACCAGGCCAATACCTCTTGCATAATATGAATTACGTACCGCAAAAGGAACTTCGCCCATTAAAGGCACGATGGTAACGGCAGTATCCCGCACATTTATTACATTATTATATGTACTATCAAGCACCTGCCGGGTAATACCTTTTTCAATAATTGTATAACGGTATTCAAAGGTTGCACCATTTATCTGGAGTACATCTTTCCAATTGGTGCCTACCGGTTCATTTGATTTGAGTGGGGTTTGCGTGATATTGCTCGCCTGGGTTCCCCCGATACTTGTACTTGATGGGGCATATATCTTTAAAACATTATTGGTACAAGAATAATAGTTCATTGTATTATCAGTTAAATTCAATATTTTCTTAAAAGTTATACCATTTACTACGGTGTCTGTTTTTACATCATATAAAAGAGTCCGGGTTTGTACTGTCCCGCTCATGCTATCAATATAATTTTGTTGTGTACTATCGCAAACAGGAAAGTAATCGCAAGTGAAACAACTGTCATTTGTATTGGGAAAATCAATGGGTGGGGTAGTCGTGTTATTGGGATCAAAGGATAATTCTTTTTGGCAGGATACTGCAAGGCAACCGAATAAAAGGATATAAAGTATATTTTTCATACTATTTTTCATAATTTTTTTAAAAGTAGGAAACAATTCCTACTTTCGGCAATATTAAATCAAAAAATATGCGGAGAGATCTTTCAAGTTGGTACAGCCCCTCTTTAGGTGCAGAAATGCCCATTGTGAGCTATGGACATTATGGTTTTTCATTACTTTTGGTTCCTACAGCAGGAGCAGATTACCTGGAGTATGAGCGCTTTCAACTAATGGTGGAATTGGAGCCTTTTATTGATGCCGGAAAACTTAGGGTATTTTCAGTAAACAGTGTAAATAAAGAAAGCTGGCTGAATGATGAAATGGAAGGGGCGCATAAAGCTATACGTCACAACCAGTTCAATAATTACATTTTTAATGAAGTAATTCCTTTCTTAAAAACAAACACATCTGCCGAAACGCCCATTATTACCTGCGGAGCTTCTTTTGGTGCACTGCATAGCATGAATTTATTTTTAAAACGCCCCGATCTTATCAATGGAGTTATCGCCATGAGTGGTGTTTATAATCTCGAAGAATATAGTAAGGGCTTTTATGATGATCAGGTTTATTTTAATAGCCCGGCTCATTATATTCCTAACCTGCAGGATGAATGGTATTTGAATAATATCAGGCGCAGCAATCATATCCATATTTTTAGTGGTAGTGGAGATTATGAAGACCCGCAGGCATCAAGAGATTTTTCTGCGGTTTTACACAATAAGGGCATTCCGCATGAACTGGATATTTGGGGGCCGGAATGGAAACACGATTGGCCAACATGGCGTGCTGTATTGCCTCATTATTTGCAAACAAGATTTTAAGATGCAATAAAAGCAGTATGATTGCATTTAATGAAAGCCATACATTTTTTAAAATTAATTTTATAAAGCAAAGGCGGCCCAATGGCCGCCCTTACTTATTTCTGAATACTGGCTACTATCTTTTCATCAATTTGTAGGTATATCTTTTTTGATTGTTCTGTACTTGTATGATATAAATACCGGCCGGTAAATTTGTAGTAGTTACATTTTCACGACTTACTGTATTCTGTTTAGTTCCCTGTTTACTCCACACAATAGTTCCGCTCATTGAGATCAATGAAATTTTATAATTGCCGGTTATACTTTTATCAAGCGTAACAGATAATTCATCCTGGAAGGGATTAGGAAATGCAAAGATCTTTGCAACTTCATTATCCTGAACGGCAGCAGGGATATCGGTATGTTTACTTATCAGGTTATCTACTGGGGGTTGTATTACCTGTGATTCATCAGTGATCATAAAACCTGCCAGGTAATTATAAACATTAACGTTATTGATTGTTACCCGTATGGTTCCATTGCTGGCTGGCATTACTCTTACAAATTGAGCAAAGTCATTTACATTATAATCTGTATTAATAGTATCAGATTTTGCACCCACGGTAATGGTTGTTTGATTTCCGGTGTAGGCCCTGCTGGCATAAAACTCAAGGGTATAAAAATGAGTAGGATCCAGGTTCGCTAACTCTAAGTAACGTTTTCCTGCATCAATTGAATTGATTCTTAAAACTTCTTGCGGGCATGCAGTAGAACCACTGCCATAATTTACGCCATTATCTACAAAACGTGGTGCAGATGTTAACATCCCGGTAACCGGGCTGTGTGTGCCATCACTATATTTGAATGTCCTGCTTACAATCCAGGCGTCCGGTTTCCAATTATTCCATTGCGGGTTGGTGTAACTGCTTTGTGCATCAAAAATGTTTACTTTAATTTGTTTATTGCCTTCAACAATCGGAGCTGCAAGCACGGTAACAACTACCTGGTCATTTGCAGAAAGCCCTATATTGTCAGTAACTTTTAAATTGAAAGTATAGGTTCCGGCAATTGAAAAAGTTACTGTAGTGATCATAGAGGTAGGCGATACAATCGTTGCAGGTGTTCCTGACACCTGTGTCCAATCGTACTGTACAATACTTCCATCTGCATCAGAAGATGTTGCACCACTTAAGCTTACTGTATTTGTAGGAAGCTGAATGGTTATATCGTTACCCGCATTAGCAATAGGAGCATTATTGGCAGCAGCACTTACTTTAATGGAAACATCATCATATGCACTCGCACCATTATTGTCAGTAACCATTAAGCGATACACATATTGTCCTTCTAATAAACCGGTAACATTTGTAGTAGCGTTATTGGGTGCAGATAATGCACTGCCATTTGGCCCTGAAATTTTCGTCCAGGTATAGCTTACAATTGTTCCATCTGCATCGGTACCCGAGCCATTCAGCGTAGTTGAGTTGGTAGGAAGCTGTACGTTTTTATCAGGGCCTGCATTTGCAACTGGTGGAATATTGCGCCTTCTTGAGTGCCCCATTTGCGTCCAGCTATAGCTTACAATGCTTCCATCATTATCTGTACCCGAACCATTTAATGTAGTTGAATTGGTAGGAAGCTGTACGTTTTTATCAGGGCCTGCATTTGCAACTGGTGGAATATTGGCTGCATTTGTTACAGTAATGGATACATCATCGTAAGCAGTTGCTCCCGAATTATCAGTTACGGTGAGGCGGTACACAAATTGGCCTGCGGTTAAACCGGTAACATTTGTAGTAGCGTTATTGGGTGCAGATAATGCACTGCCATTTGGCCCTGAAATTTTCGTCCAGGTATAGCTTACAATGCTTCCATCATTATCTGTACCCGAACCATTTAATGTAGTTGAATTGGTAGGAAGCTGAATGGTTTTATCTGGTCCTGCATTCGCAACAGGAGGATTGTTTATGGTGGCTGCTGAAACAGTTACAACTAATAAATCCGATGAAATAAGGCCAAAACTATCGCCCACATCTAATCTTAGCGTATAAACGCCGGCACCCGGAAAATGTGCAACCGTCTTTGCAGCCCATTCATTATTGAATGTTACGGTACCGGGGCCGCTTATAAATTTCCAATTATGAGCTACAATATTATTTTCCAAATCATAAGAACCAGAACCATCAACAGTAAGGGTATCCCTGGGTAAAGTAATTTGTGCATCGGGCCCGGCAACGGCAACGGGAGCTGTATTATTTTGAGATGGTGGTACAGTGTTTTGGTTTAATACCGTTACAATCATGGTATCTCTTCCTATTAATCCACTGCCATCGCCTACATCTAACCTAAATGAATAAGTGCCAGCTGTACCAAAGCTAACAGTAGTAATGGCTAACCATTCATTTGCAATATTTACTGCACCGGGGCCACTAATAAGTTTCCAGTTATAAGCAGATATTACACCATCAGGGTCATAAGATGCAGCCCCGTTAAGCGTTACAATATTTACAGGAAGTGTAATGTTTTGATCGGGCCCGGCAATTGCTACCGGGGGAATATTAATAGCAGGGTTCACCGTTATTTTTACTGTGGAACTACCCGTTGCTCCTGCATTGTCAGTTACTGTAAGTTGATATTGATAGACTCCTTGTTGTAAGGCCTGTATAGTAGTAAATGGAGTGTTGGGAGAACTAATGGTACCACCATTTGGACCCGAAACCTTTGTCCAGGCATAGGAAACAATACTGCCATCAGCGTCAAAACCACTTCCACTTAAAGAGGTGCTGGTTGTAGGAAGGTAAATAGTTTGATCGGTACCGGCATTGGCGCTCGGCGCCAGGTTTGATGGGGTTACAACTGTGCCCTTACTTTGGCGAGCAAACCATTCATAAAGGTTTTGGTTAATGCCATCCAGGTTAAATTTAACTGGCTCCTGGTTTTGTCCACCATAAAATGAATTCCAGCAGCAATGCCAACCTCCATTAAAATTAGTTTGAACATATATGGCAGAGTTTGGTTTTGTAAAATTCATTCTATCAACTACCGTCTTGGTATCCCTGAAATCATTTACTTGTTCAAAACCAACGTATCGGCCACCCACATTCGCAAAATTGTCGAACATGTTTGGATAGGGGGCATTATCTCTTGGCGTTACCCCTTCTACTGAAACTACTGCTGCTACCTGGTCGGCATACGTATAAGGGCCGCCATAATTATCGCCACTTACAAAAGTGGTAGCACACCAACCTCCGTGAGAGAGGCCGGTTAAGTAAAGCCTATTTGGATCCATCCGGTAAAGGCCTTTGAGTTGTTGAATTTTTGCATTCATTACATCCTCATTGGGATAGGCGGTGGCGGTTTGCAAACTAATAACAATAAACTCAACAACACGGCCATCTACGGTTACATTTCCATTCCAGCCCTGGGCAATATATGCCCCGGGGCCATTGGAAATTACTGAAGCAGGATTGGTACCTACCTCTCCAATGCCGGGAAAGAAAATAATGGTGGGATAGCTCACTGTTGGATTGCTATAATAACTCGCTGGAACATGCACATACGCATTCCATCCACTTACATTAATTAAACTTTGCTGACCAATGGCATCTTGTAAAAACCCGGATAAAATTAGGATTGGTAAAATAAAGAACTGCTTGAACGATCTTTTCATGCTTAAGATAACTTTTGGATCTGGTTTTTAATTTTTTTGCTTAAACGTTAATGTTCATTCTCCACCAGCGGATGATAGAACAATTTTATTCTCAATAAAGCAATTGGAAAAATTTTCGCTTTCTACAAGGTGGGGATTGTTAAAAAAAACTGAAATACCAATTGATATTTCAGGGTGCAAATCTCGTCTTTCAAAAACTATAAATGTGTAGTTATTACACTTTTACTTTTGTAGTATATTTTAAAGTTTTTTCCTGTGAGATTTGGGGCTTCTAAGATAGATGAATTTCAGGGCTTACAATCCAGTCTTTTCAACAACTTATACATATTTAAATGCCAGATTTCCACATTTGAAAGCAATCAAAATTTTAGTGCAGATAAGAATCGCTTTCTGTAATTTTATCGCATGCAAAAAAAGCTTTTTTTATTAGATGCTTATGCCCTTATTTTCAGGGCTTATTATGCTTTAGTACGTAGCCCCCGGATGACCAGCCAGGGAAGGAATACCAATGCACAGTTTGGGTTTACCAATACCCTCACCGATTTACTAAACAATCAAAAACCCACTCACATGGCTATTTGCTTTGATACGGCAGCGCCAACTGAGCGGCATACTGATTTTACGGATTATAAAGCAAACAGGCAGGAAACACCGGAAGATATTCGTTCTGCTGTTCCGGATATCAAACAAATTATTGAGGGGTTTAACATTCCTGTTTTAGCCGTAGATGGTTACGAAGCTGATGATGTAATAGGCGCCCTGGCAAAACAAGCAGAAAAGGCAGGATACGAAGTGTTTATGGTTACTCCTGATAAAGATTATGGGCAGTTGGTGAGTGAAAAAATTAAAATTTACAAACCCGGTTTCCAGGGTGGCAGCGTAGATATTTTAGGCCCCCGGGAAGTATGTGAAAAATGGGGAATTGATCGGGTGGACCAGGTGATCGATATGCTGGGCCTCATGGGCGATGCTGTAGATAATATTCCGGGTATTAAAGGAGTAGGTGAAAAAACGGCTGCAAAACTGCTTAAAGAATTTAATACTCTCGAAAATATTTTAGAAAATGCCGATAAGATTAAAGGCTCGATGGGTGAAAAAATACGTAACGGAAAAGCAGACGCCATCATGAGCAAAAAACTCGCTACCATTATCCTGGATGTGCCGGTAACTTTTCATGAAGAAGATTTCAGCATCAAAGAAATTAATAAAGAAAAACTAAAAGAGATATTTGAAAAATTAGAATTTAAAACCATGGCCCGTCGCATTTTAGGTGAAGAAATAAAAATAAGCAGGCAAGAAGCATTACCGGTTACGGGTGCTCAAATGAATTTATTTGGCGAAGCTACTTCGGGTGTTGTAAATACCGTTCAATCAGAAGAGGAATTTAATCCAACTCCACCCGAACCTCAAAAAAATATCCTCAATACACCACATCAATATGAATTAATAACGGCTGAAAAACTGGTTTCAATATTAAAAGATCAAACCGAAATATGTTTTGATACGGAAACAACCAGCTTAGATGCAAATAATGCAGAATTGGTAGGAATGAGCTTCTCTATAAGTCCGGCAAGTGGTTATTATATTGATTGCCCGGCAGATCAATCTGAAACAAAAAAAATAATTGAAACCCTCAAACCTGTTTTTGAAGATGAATCAAAAAATTGGGTAGGCCATAACCTCAAATACGATATGCTTGTGCTAAAATGGTATGGCATTGATATAAAAGGAAAAATATTCGATACCATGCTGGCCCATTATGTAATAGATCCTGAAGGTAAAAAAAGCATGGATGTATTAAGTGCCCGCTACCTGGGTTATGATCCTGTGCACATAGAACAACTAATTGGGAAAAAAGGAAAAACCCAGGGCAATATGCGGGACGTGGAGCTTGCAGATGCAAAAGAATATGCCGTAGAAGATGCTGATATAACGCTGCAATTAAAAAATATATTTGTTCCCAAAATAAAACAATACGGTGTAGAAAAAGTATTTGAGCAAGTAGAAAACCCACTGGTAAAAGTGCTTACCGGTATGGAGTTTGAAGGGATTCGCATTGATGAAAAATTCTTAAATGATTATTCTTTCCAATTAGAAGGGGAAGCTAAAAAGGCGGAAGAAGCAGTGTATGAAAAAGCAGGTGTCCGTTTTAACCTGGCCTCACCCAGGCAACTGGGTGAAGTGTTGTTTGATAAATTAAAATTAAACGACAAAGCTAAAAAAACAAAAACCGGCCAGTATGCTACCGGCGAAGATGTGTTGGCAAAAATGGCTGCAGAACATCCTATTTGTGATGACATCCTTACTTTTCGGGAACTTACAAAACTTAAAAGCACTTATGTAGATGCATTGCCACAATTGATCAACTCAAAAACAGGGCGGGTGCATACTACTTACGGTCAGGCCGTTGCAGTTACAGGGCGCCTGGCCAGTAATAATCCCAATCTTCAAAATATTCCCATTCGTACTGACAAGGGAAAGGAAATAAGAAAAGCGTTTATACCCCGGGATGAAAACCATGTGCTGATGTCAGCTGATTACTCACAAATAGAATTGCGTATTGTTGCTGCCATTAGCGGGGATGAAAATATGACGCAGGCATTTAAAGATGGAAAGGATATTCATACCGCCACTGCAGCAAAAGTATTTTCGATAGCTGAAGCAGATGTAACAAAAGAGATGCGGTACAAAGCAAAGAGTGTAAATTTTGGAATTATATATGGCCAAAGTGCATTTGGCTTGGCAGAGAATCTTGGCATTAGCCGTACAGAAGCAAAAGAAATTATTGACAATTATAAAAGAGAGTTCTCCGGTATTCAAAAATTTATGAACGATACCATTTTGTTTGCAAGAAAAAATGGATTTGTTGAAACCCTGATGGGGCGTAAGCGTTGGTTGAAAGATATTAACAGCGCCAACTTTACAGTAAAGGGTTTTGCAGAAAGGAATGCCATTAATTCCCCCATACAGGGCACTGCAGCCGATATGATAAAACTGGCAATGATAAAAGTTGATAAATCATTCCGGGAAAATGGATTTCAATCTAAAATGTTGTTACAAGTGCATGATGAACTTGTGTTTGATGTATTAAAATCAGAATTAGAAAAAATAAAACCCGTTATTCTTTCCAGTATGCAAACGGCGATGGAATTACCCCATGGGGTTCCTGTAGTTGCAGAACTGGGCATGGGCCAAAATTGGTTAGAAGCACATTAGAAAAAATTACGAAATGAACCTGGTATATTGTTATGATGCTTATTGCGGATGGTGTTTTGGATTTGGTAATGTGATAAAAAAAATTGCATTAACTTTTGAAAATATATTGCCGGTAGATGTTTTGAGTGGTGGTATGATACTTCCGGAAAAACCGGTACATATCAGCGTTACGGCCGGCTATATACAAACAGCGTATAAAACGGTAGAAGAAACCACCGGTGTGCAATTTGGGAAAGAATATTTATGGCATATTGAAAACCCGAATGAAAGTGATTGGTATCCCAATTCTGAGAAACCGGCTATTGCCCTATGTATTGTAAAAGAAACGGATTCCAAAATAGCATTGGATTTTGCCTCGGCCCTTCAATATGCTTTGCATGCAGAAGGGCGTGACCTTACCGATGATGAAGCATACCGGCATTTAATTTCAGCCTTTCATTTGGAGGAAAATGATTTTTATAAAAAACTTCATAGTTCTTTGTATAAAGAAAAAGCTTACCAGGATTTTGAGTTGGTAAAACAATTGCAAGTAACGGGTTTCCCCATGTTGTTTCTTAAAAAAACATCAAATGAATTTATTGCTATTAGCCGGGGTTATACGGATTATGAAACCGTTAAATTTAGAATTGATAGCGTGTTGAAAAAAATAAATAAAACATAAAAAACCCCGGCGCAACCGGGGTTTTTTAATAAGTTCGATGTCACAAAACTATTTTTGAGACCTTCTTTGCGGCCTTAAAGAAGGTTCTACTTCATCTTTCCACTTTTTCATTTGATCTTCAGTTAAAATGGCTTTCAAAGCTTTGTCCCTGCTATCATTTAATTCTGTTCTTTTAGCTTTCATTGCTTCCCTGTCCATATTTCCGGAAGCACGCATTTCTTCCATTGATTTTTCCTGGGCCTGGTAACTCGCTAAAAATATGGCCGATACTTTAGGTGTTTGTTCTTCAGTTAAATTAAGTGGCGCTAGTTTTTCCATAGTAGCCTTGGTCCTTTCTTCGGGTGTTTGCCGTTGATAATTTTGCTGTGCGAATAAGCTGGTAACGCCAAGTAAAATGGTGGTAGCCAGCATGAGGAATTGTTTTTTCATTATTTAATATTTAAAAAGTTCAAAAGAAATTAATCTTTATGTGAGGATTTACGCTGCATTATTTTATAAATGCTGGTATCAAATATATTGCGCTGGGCAGGGGTACAAATTTCACGAAGTTTTTTAAAGCGTTCCAGTATTTTTCTTTCTATGCGTTGCTGGTTATTAGATGATATTTGTGTCATGGCCAGTATGGCGCTATCACTAAAACCCTCTTGGGCTAAGGCTTGCAGCCTGAGCTCTTTTTGCATGTTCATACTATCGAACATAGCCCTTACTTCTTTACGGTTTAATTCCCTTACTTTATCATATGCGGCTACCTGTGCCGGGGAAAAGCCCAGTGTGTTTTTTAAATATTGCTGAATCTTAGCTTCTCTTTCGTTATGCGGGTTACCGTGTTGCCTGAACAAAAAAGACAATAAAATGATATTGGTTATAAACAACAAACCCGTAAGAAGTAATAAAAATTTATATTTTGTTGTGCTGCTCATATTATGGTTGTGTACTTTCTAAATCGTAATTGCTTAAAATATTTGTGCTCAATAAATCATTTCCATAATTTGTGGCCGTAGTAATGCTTTTGTTATCAGGTACAGCTACATCGCTTTTTACGATAATGGCAAAATTGATTAAGATCAAAATAAACATGGCACAAATAGCTACTACAGGCCGGTTAAGAAACCGTCCGGCTTTTACCCAAAAATTATCCGGCTCTTTCGTTTGCAGGCGTGCCTGTAACCGGGTGAGCAGGTAGGGAGATGCACTGGCACGCTGCATACCATCCAGGCTTTGTAAAGTGGCTTCTATTTTTTTATTCATTTCCATACCCTCTTATTTAAAATGTTTCTGATAGTAATCTTTTAATTCTTTTCTCAAATTAGTTTTAGCCCGTGCTTGTAAGGATTCTGCAGCTGCAACCGATATTTTCATAATTTCTGCAATCTCGGCATAACCCAATCCTTCGGCCTTGTGTAATAAAAAAGCAATACGTTGATTATTGGGTAGTTTGCTGAGTGCTGCAAATAGTACTGCCGCATCTTCCTTTTTATCTAATTCAATACCTGGATGATTAAAATGTGCAGGCTCTTGTTCTTCATCAGTACCCCAAACCCGGTTTAAAAATCCCCCTCTTTTCTTTGCTTTTCTTTTTCGTTCTGCATCCAGGGCTTTATTAATAGTGATCCTGTACACCCAGGTTGATAATTTTGCTTCTCCTCTAAAACGATCCAACTCTTCATATAACTTTATAAAAACATCTTGTGTAATATCTTCTGCATCTTCTACATTTTGTACAATACTCAGTGCTGTATTATACACCATATCCTGCAGCCCGGCTACCATTTCACGATAGGATGGAATTACATTATTGTTTTCCAAAAGTAGTTTTTGCGTTTAAAAAAATGATTGCACTAAAATTAATCATTCCTGAACATATACTTCCTACTTTTCAATACCTCATTTTCACCCTCTTTCATTAAAAAAAGAACTTCCCTTTACATTTACATGGGGCCATGCATGGGCATTCCCATTCCTCCGCCATAAGCCGGTTTTGAACTGGGTTTTCCTTTACCAAAATTCTTTAGACTGTAAGTAAATGTTAGCATAAAATATTGTTGCAATACATTGGTTTGTACATCCTGGAAGTTTATAGCGCTTACAGTTCGGGTGATACTTTGATTTTGTTTCAATAAATCAAATACGGAAAGCTTCAATTCGCCCGCTTGTTTCTTTAAGAATTTTTTTCCTATGCCGGCATTCCATAACCAATAGCTTTGGTTTAATCCTCCTGAAAGTCCACTATAAGTCTGGTTGGTAATATCATTCTGAATAAACCAACCTTTTTTATTTAAAAGATTAAGTTGTAATCCGGCTTCCTGGTTCACATAATTATTTGTTGCAGTGGTAAGGGCGCTCTTGGTAGAGGCATTATTAAAATTGGCTGTATAACTTATATTGAAATCAACATACTCACTAATATTACTAGATAAGCCTGCCCCCACATTATAGGTATAATTATGCGTAACAGCCGGTAAATAGTTGGCAATGCCCGGTAATTTAGAGTATCCGGCCCCTGCATTCAGGTTCAGGTTCGATTTTAAGAATTTTACCGGCATGGCATAGGTAAATAAACTGCGTAAGTTTACATAACCATTTACGTTTACAGGTTTGCTTAATTGTGAACCTCCTTTTAATACTACATTATGTTGTATTAAGCTATCTGTTTTTACTAAATAAGTGGCATTGGTGATATAATTAGAAGTTGTTTGTGCAAATAAATTTGCAAAAAAGCTTTTACTTGTTTTTGAATTTGCATAACTATACCGGGTGCTTAAAAAGTTTGTATAAGCCTGTTTTAAACCGGGGTTACCAATACTTACTTTTAATGGGTTCGAAATATTTACTACATCCTGTAATTGAGTTACTGAAGGGAAATCTGTTCCGCCCCTGTAAAACAAACGGAGGTTACCAAAACTGCCGAATTTTTTGCGCCACATTAAACGGGGTAACAGGTTAGAAAAAGTTTGATCTACTTTAGTAATGCTGGGGAATGTACGGTCGCTTTGCAGGCGGCTATGCTGGTAATTCATACCTACCATAAGCATATTATCCCGGGTAGGATTATACCTGAAACTGATTCCGCCACTTTGATTTGTTACGGTGTTATTAAAGCGGTTCGATAAACTTGTATCAAAAGAACTGTACTTGCCGTTATCAAAATTAAAAGTCTGCTGATCGGCTTTATTCTTTTGAATAGAAGGGTTATACTCGAATTGCACAATTGCATTTTTAAATACAGGCTCAGTGTAAGCTATATTTCCTCCATACGTGTAACCGGTAGAAAGATTATCAGAAAATTGATTGGGTAAAGAATCTGTACCTACATTATTAATATCATAAAAACGATATTTAGCATCTAATATATTTTCATTGCTGTTGCGGGTAAATGTGGTATTAAAACCAAAAGATAAGGTCCTGCCTTTTTTGGCAAAACTATGCCGGTACATCAAATAGTTCCGCAGGTTATAACCGTTTCGGTTATTGGTTGTTTTAGCGGCAGAAGTATTTAAGGAATCATTTAAACCATAAAAAGCCTGGCCATCAGAAAATCCATTGGCATCGTTGGTTTGAAAACTTAAACTGGGAATCAAATAAATTGTATTATTACTATCCAGCCGGTATTCTAAGCGCATATTGATGCGATTGTTATTATTGATTGTAGTATAAGAAGAAGTGCTGTTATCGTTATACCAGGTTCCGGTTTTATCCAATGACTGGCCAATGGTTTTAGAGATATTTGTATTCTTGCTATTATTATAGAAATAGCTTCCCGAAACTGTCATTTTACTGCCCCATTTATCATTATAATTTACGCCAAATGCATTGGTATTGCTAATGCCGGCACTTTGGCCTACACTAAAGTTATTTCCTCCACCAAATCCACCACGACCACCACCCCGGCCGCCACCGCTACTGGTAACTCCTAATAAATCTTGTGAACCAAAATTTTGTTGGTTAACGTTATTAAAATTTCCTACAAATGATAAACGACGGTCTCCATTAAAAAAACTTATGTTTCCCCCTGCCTGGTAACGTTCATCGGTACCTGCACCGGCATATACACGGCCAAATTGGCCATTGCGGATACCTGTTTTAGTAACCACATTAATGGCTTTCACACTATTTCCATCATCAATCCCTGTAAGCTGGGCCTGGTCACTTAGGCGATCAAATACCTGTATCTTATCTACTACTTCACTGGGTAGATTTTTTAATGCTGCCGAAGCATCATCGCCAAAAAAATCTTTACCATCAATCGTTACTTTTTTTACCGTTTCACCTTGTGCTGTTACCGTGCCATCACGGGCAACCGTAATACCCGGCATCTTTTTTATAAGGTCTTCAGTAGTTGCATCGGGGTTTACTTTAAACTGGCTGGCGCTATATTGAGAAGTATCTGCTTTGTTTGAAACCGGCGGGGCTTTGCTTATTACCGTTACTGTACTCAGGTCTTTTCCTTTTATATACATTTTCAATACGCCCAAATCCCGGTTTTGGTTGTTGATGGTAATAAAGGTTACCAAATCCTGGTATGAAACGCTCTGGGCAGTAACAATGAAACTGTCGTTAGCAACATTGTCAAAACTAAATTTACCACTGGCATCGGTTACCACGGTATTTACTTCTGAGGAGTCTTTTTGAAGTAATAAACTTACTGTAGCGCCCACAACCGGCGCTTTCCCGGTATTATCTTGTAACATACCGGTTATTTGGTTGGTTTGGCTAAAGCCTAATAATGTGAGGGTACTTAAACAAATCGTCAATAATAATTTCTGCATAAAAATTCTTTTCCTGGCTCATTTGACGCAGGTTGACATCTAAAACCGTCGGCCTTTTCTGTTAAACCTTTTTAACATAATATAAAAAATATAATACCGCAGTATTCAGTATTCTACCAATTGATCTCATTTTTAAATTTTGGTCAAAATTTACATGGCTTAACGTCGGCATCTTAGCTATTTTAGAATTACAAGATGGTATTATGAAACAATTTGCAGTTTTAAGTATAAATTGCAACCCTAAATTTTTTATGAATATGGAATACAGGAAAATTGTATCGGTAACAGGAATGAGTGGTTTATATGAATTAATGTCTTCAAAATCCGATGGAGGAATTGTACGCTCACTGGAAGATAAAAGCACCAAATTTGTGAGTAACCGCATACACAGTTTTTCACAACTGGAGGGGATAGAAGTTTATACCAAAGAAGATAATGTGAACCTGGTAGATGTGTTTGATGCCATGAAGCAAAGCAGCGAAAAAATGCCTGCATCAAATGCCGATAATAAGGAAGTACAAAAATATTTTGAAAAAGTATTTCCTGCTATGGATATGGAACGGGTGTATAGCAGTGATATGAAAAAGATGATAAAATGGTTTGAGATACTTAATAAATCGGGTGTAGAAATAAAATTAAGTTCAGGCGAAGATACCCCGGCTGATGGCCATGCTGATTCCGATAAAAAGACGGCTGCTAAAGCAAGTTCAAAAGCTGCTGCTGTAAAAAGTGGCCATGCTAAGAAAATTACGGCGCCCCGTAAAATGGCTTAGTGGGCCTTAACGAACTACCGAAATTATATTTTTAGAAACAGGGGTTTGACACCCTTCTATATTTTGTGCCCCATCCTAATTATTTATTTATGTATTCAGCAGATATTAAAAGATTGTCCCGTAATTTTTTACCACAAAATTTTACTGTAACTGATTGGGCTTCGCTTGCTCTATATTTTGAGCAACTAATGGCAATAAATATTGATTCATTACCGGAACTAAAAAAGTGGCTACAAGATTTAAGTGAACTGGAAGCAGTAATTAGTGAAGATGCCTGCTGGCGCCAGATACGCATGACCTGCGATACAGAAAATAAGGAACTGGAAGATGCATATAATTTTTTCTGTACTGATATTCAGCCGCATATTCAACCCTATGCCGACGCTTTGAATAAGAAATTGCTTGCTTCCAAAGCATTGGATCAGCTTAACCCCGATGAATATTTTACTTACCTGAGGAGTATTCGAAAAAGTATTGATTTATTCAGGGAAGAAAATATTCCGTTGCAATCCGAAATATCGGTTTTGCAACAACAGTATGGCCAAATTACAGGCGATATGATGATTGTAGTAAATGGCCGGGAATATACTTTACAGCAAGCAGCTAAATTTTTAGAGAATCCCGATCGTACCATCAGGCAACAAGTGTATGAGCAAATGCAGGAACGGCGTCTGCAGGACAAAGAAAAATTAGATATTTTATTCGATAAGCTCATTGACCTTCGTAACCGGGAAGCCCACAATGCCGGCTTTGAAAATTATCGTGACTACCGGTTTAAAGAATTGGGCCGTTTTGATTATACCAAAGAAGATTGTTTCCGGTTTCATGAAGCCGTAAAGTTGCATGTGATGCCGCTGGTTAATAATATTTTAGAACAGAAAAAAATAAAACTGGGATTAGAAAATTTACGCCCCTGGGATTTAGATGCAGAACCTGTTGGAACAGACCCTTTGCATCCTTTTGAGAATGGAAAAGAACTACTTGAAAAATCGGTGGCTTGTTTTAATAAACTAAACCCCTTTTTTGGGGATTGCCTGGTACGGATGGATCAAATGAAACATTTTGACCTGGAAAGCCGCAAAGGAAAATCGCCGGGAGGCTATAATTGTCCATTGCCCGAAAGTGGTGCCCCTTTTATATTTATGAATGCCGCCGGCCAAATGAGTGATCTAACTACTATGGTGCATGAAGGCGGCCACGCCATCCATTCTTTTTTAAGCCACCCCTTGGCCCTCACCGGATTTAAAGAAGTGCCAATGGAAATTGCCGAAGTAGCAAGTATGGCAATGGAACTTTTTAGCATGGATGAATGGGGCGTTTTTTTTAAAGATGAACAAGAATTAAAAAGAGCAAAAATCCACCAGTTAGAAAGAGTGATCACCATCTTTCCCTGGATAGCTGCAATTGATAAATTTCAACATAAAATTTATGAAAGTCCACATCATACCCATCAAGAAAGAACAGCAATTTGGGTACAAGTGTTACAAGAATTTACTGACGATATTGTAGATTACAGCGGCCTTGAAAAATACCGCCAAAATGCCTGGCAGCGACAGTTGCATTTGTACGAAGTGCCTTTTTATTATATTGAATATGGTATTGCACAATTGGGCGCCATTGGGATGTGGATGCAGTTTAGAGAAAACAAAAAACAAGCATTGGATAATTATTGCAGAGCACTGTCTTTTGGCGGCACCCGCACCCTGCCTGAGTTATATGCCGCCGCTGGCATTGAATTTAATTTTACGTCTCAAAAAATTAAAGGCCTCATGGAGTTTGTAAATGCGGAAATGGAGAAGCTGGAAGGTTGAGGGTTTTTGATTTTGAGATTTTAAAAACTTTTATCATTATCATTACTTGCAATAAGATGAAAATATTTAACCTGAATTTGCAATTTATTTAGTAGATCAGAAAATGAATATCCAATTAAATTTAATGTATAGCCACCGTTTATCATCCGGCAATTTTTTCCCAGTACTGGTTAGCTACCAATTATATCGCAACATTTAATAATGGTTTATATGTTATACTAATGCTTTATGAGCGTAAACCTGCTAGGCAGCGTCATGGCCGTATCGTTTAAATTAAGGTTATAATGAGATGCACGTTGTTGCCATATGTTCATTTTTACTTCAGTAGGGCTTACAATAATATCTGCAGACCAGTCAATCATTCCATTATGGTGGTTAATATCTCTAAAAGTTCCTTCTAATTTTTCAGAATTACAGATATATTTTCTCAATCTAAGATTTGTAGAGTTAAACATAAAATCCCAACTATTTGAAACGGGCAGGTTCCTGTTTGCATAGTTACTCATTATAATATTACTGCCCTGCTTATACTCAATCCAACCCCATAATATATCATCAATATTGTTGTACACTGGTTCGAATGTTCTTACTGGCCTCAAATAAATGCGTAAAGTATCTGTGCCCGATACATTCATCCACTCACCCTGGTATTGTTGTAATGTATTGCAGGTATCATACTCGAGCGGGTGCCGGGCATTTGCATTGGCTGCTACTGAGGTAAATAATAGTATGAGAAAGTATTTCATAAATTTATTTTTTTCATAAACTTTCTACTACCATCAATCTGTACCGCAACATATTTCTCTTAATGGCATATTCGAAAGGCTCCAAACTACAATTTTCCATACTTTTTCTTTTCTTACAGATGTAAATGGCCATGCAATATGAGCAGGCTGTTTTGCGGCATTAAGTGGTGTAAAATAATTGTGACTGACGGGATAAATATAAACCCAAATATCTGCATGGCTATAGTTTACAACAACTTTGGCACCTACAAATATGGAGCTTCCAGCTCTTGTATAAATGCTATCATAAGATGCAGGTAATACATTTATTAAAGAATCTATGGGTTTATCAATATAATGGCTAAAATTTATGGCTAATATACTATCCTTTAATGTTTGCGCAGAAAGGTTACTTTTATTGAACACTATTAAAGTAATAATTAAGAAGAATATTTTTTTCATAAATTTTTATGGATTAATTTTAATAAAATTGGTTTTTTCAGGGTAGGTTGTTTCGTAAAATCCAAGCCCACAATTAGCCGCTGAGCCAAAGAATTGTATGGCAGCATTTATTGAGGCCTGTTGGCCATGTGTATAGTAATTAGGTTGTTGTGGAGTGAGTACAGTTTCAATATAACTTTCATTTTTTAATTGCATAATTCTAGCTATTGTCATAAATGCCTGGTATTTCTGCACATCTTCTACCACGGCAATAAACAGTTTATTACCACATTCTAATGCCATTAAATATCCCTGGTTAGTTCGGGCATATTTATGAAATTCCCAAAAATCATCATCAGAAAAAAAAGAACGTAGTTTATAATCCGGATCAACCGGGTGCGTATGAAAATAGCCAAGTAGCTCCTCTCCAATATTAGTTGAATAATCAATGGATCTTGTACCTCCTGCATTACCAGACCTTAAATTTTTAAGGTAAATTTCCCCATTTTTTCTTACAATAATACCAGCCTGCTCTCTATAATTATTAGTGGGTTGCATTGCCCAGTTAAATACAGAATCTGACTGGCGGGCAATCCCCGGGGTCTACCACATTGCTTTGTGCTGTGTAGGGGTCTGCCGGGTTATCGGGTGTTCCATTGCAGGGGTTGGGTGGTGTAGAACCACCGCCACCTGTTTCACCATTACCACCGGTAGAAGTGCCGCCACCCGTTTCACCTCCTCCGCCGGTTTCTTCCCACCACTGGCTACATACAGAACTTACTACATAGCAATGGTCTGGTTCGCCATCGCCAGATGCGCAATTTGAATAATCGCAACCGCCATGTGCAGCGCACCAGTCGGCGCTGCCGCATACATAAGTATCAACACATATTTCATGGTAAACAAAAAAAATATTTGTGGGTGTAGAAATGTTTATAATATTCAATTGCTTTTTTCCCAGAGCATCGGGCGTTGCGCCTGCAAATAAACCTGTAT
The DNA here is from genome assembly GCA_016710595.1 of Niastella sp. GTDB lineage: Bacteria > Bacteroidota > Bacteroidia > Chitinophagales > Chitinophagaceae > Ferruginibacter. The sequence goes on along the minus strand of JADJVM010000005.1, from coordinate 282,146 downwards.
CGGTAATATTAAATTTAGTATATCCAAATACCCGGTTATCCTGTGTCATAAAAAACAGGGCATATCGTTCAGCAGAGTGTATAGCGGCCTGAGAACTGTGCTCTAAACTTTTATACTGCCAGTCGCATACGTAATAAAAACTGGTATCGCCGGGTTCAGCTTCTACTATCATGGTAGCATTTACAAAATTTTGGCTGTCTCTTACAAAGGGTATAAAATAGATACTTACAGAGTCGGCATCAGTTCCCCTGCTGAGTATTTTTGAAGAAGGCTTTTTAAAAAGCATGGTTTTGTTCCAGCGTGGGTAACCAATTTGCCGAACCGCTTTTTCTACAAAGTGAATCTTATTATTTTTGGCTTTAATAAAATCAATTATTTTATCTTCAGAAGCATCATGAGTGCGGTGACTGGTAAAAAACCTTTCTTCAATATTTTGTATAGTTTGTTCATCTAAGGAAATTAAAAGATCCATTTTTTTACAAGCAGCCAAAACAATTAGTGTAATAACAAAACCAATTACAAGTTTTGCGGAGGGGGGTAATTTGTTATATTTATTTTCATGTGCGGGCTGGTTTTATCTTACAAACATAAGAAAGTTTAAATAATAACAAATGGGGGGGGCGTTTTTTAAATTTGATAATTTTTTCTATAGGAGTTGATTAAGAATATTCTAAAAGCCCTAACATTTTTTTCGTAAATTTATAGTCCTAAAAACTTTATTATGTCTTACGTTTTAGAATTTATAAGCAGTGTAAAAAAAGAATTTGATTATTATAAGCTACTTGGCGAAAAAACAATAGAGCAGTTAGATGATGATCAAATAAAATGGCAATATAATGAGGAGAGTAATAGTGTTGCTATTTTAGTAAAACATTTATGGGGGAATATGCTAAGCCGGTGGACTGATTTTTTAACTACCGATGGTGAAAAAGAATGGAGGAACCGGGATGCTGAATTTGTAAATGATATAAAAGATAAAAAAGAGTTACTACAAAAATGGGAAGCAGGATGGCAATGTTTGTTCAATGCATTAGATAGCATCAACGACGAAAACTTTGAAACCATTGTATATATCCGCAATGGGGGTCATACGGTAATGGAAGCCGTACTCCGCCAGCAGTCACATTATATTTATCATGTGGGCCAAATTGTTTCACTCGGTAAAATGATTTGCGGGCCTGCCTGGAAGCCACTTTCCATTCCACGTGGCGCTTCTGTTTGCTTCAATAAAAATAAATTTAGCCAGCCACATCGAATGGCACATTTTACTGATGAAGTGTTGCATAAAAAAGGATAAGCTCATTTACTTTTTATAATTCGGCTATTCTGCAATAATTAAAAGCAATTAAAATCCAGTCAATATTATTTTCTCATCTTGCTTCCTTGTCTTGCCATCACTTATTTTGCCCTTTATTTTACTTACATTAGCATAAGCTAAAAAGTACCCATGCTTGTAAAAACTTTTGGAAGTGCTGTTTATGGAGTAGAAGCCATTACTATTACGGTAGAAGTAAATGTAGATCCCAAAGGGCAACATTATTATATTGTAGGCCTGCCAGATAATGCAGTAAAAGAAAGCCTGCAACGGGTAGAAAGTGCCATAAAAAGCAACAATTATTATATGCCACGTACCAAGTTGGTAGTAAACCTGGCGCCTGCCGATATCAAAAAATCGGGTACTGCTTTTGATCTTCCCATTGCCATAGGAACATTGGCGGCTACCGAGCAAATAGAACATCCCGAAAAAATAGAACGATATGTAATTATGGGCGAACTGAGTTTGGATGGATCGGTGAGGTCAATAAAAGGAGCACTCCCGATTGCCATACAAGCCCGTAAAGAAGGGTTTGATGGATTATTGCTTCCCAAAGCAAATGCCCGGGAAGCAGCGATGGTAAATAATTTAAAAGTGTATGCTGTAGAACATATTAATGAGGTAGTTAAATTTTTTGAAGATGAAAGTTCTTTGCCACAGGTTATCGTAAATACAAGAGAAGAATTTGCCTATGCCCAAAATAGTTTTGATGTAGATTTTGCAGATGTAAAAGGACAGGAGAACATAAAACGGGCATTGGAAATTGCTGCTGCCGGTGGCCACAATGCCATTCTTATTGGGCCGCCGGGTGCCGGTAAAACCATGCTGGCAAAGCGTTTGCCTACTATCTTACCGCCATTGAGTTTATCAGAAGCGCTTGAAACAACTAAAATTCATAGCGTGGCTGGTAAGTTGCCTGAAAATGCAACGCTTGTAAACAGGCGGCCTTTCAGGAGTCCGCATCATACCATTTCTGATGTAGCCCTGGTAGGTGGTGGCGGAAACCCACAACCCGGCGAAATTTCATTGGCACATAACGGTGTTTTATTTTTAGATGAACTGCCCGAGTTTAAAAGAACTGTATTAGAAGTAATGCGGCAGCCTATGGAAGAACGTATGGTAACCATTAGCCGTGCAAAAGTTGCGCTGGATTTTCCGGCAAGTTTTATGTTGATTGCCAGTATGAACCCATGCCCCTGTGGTTTTTTTAACCACCCTCAAAAAGAATGCACTTGCCCACCCGGGGCAGTTCAAAAATACCTGAATAAAATTTCGGGCCCCTTGCTCGACAGGATTGACCTGCATGTGGAAGTAACACCGGTTGCATTCAGTGAATTATCTTCTAAACAGGAATATGAAAAAAGTGAAGCCATAAGGAAACGGGTGATTGCAGCCAGGCAAATACAAGCAGAACGATATGCAAAAAGTCCCGGCATTTATGCCAATGCACAAATGAGCAGCAGCCAATTAAAAGAAATATGTGTAATCAATAGCGCCGGCCAAAACCTGCTTAAAACAGCTATGAACCGATTGAAACTTAGCGCCCGTGCCTATGACCGTATTTTAAAAGTAAGCCGCACCATTGCCGACCTGGCCGGTAAAGAAGAGATACAACCCGAGCATCTCGCTGAAGCTATTCAATACCGAAGCTTAGATCGGGAAGGTTGGGGAGCTTAGTAATAAATATTTTTATTATAAATAAAAGGGTAACCGCTTTGCTCTAAAATGGGTATCTTAATCCATCATAAAAAATCATCAGTATGAAAAAGTTATATTTTTTGTTAGCATTTATGATATGCATCCAAATTTCACTTTTTGCACAAATTGATATTGCTAAAATAAGAACAGAAGGATTAAACAATTCACAAGTGATGGATATTGCATTTAATCTTACAGATGCCAGTGGGCCAAGGCTTACCAATTCACCGGGTTATTTTAAAGCTGCCAACTGGGCTGTAAACGAATTAAAAAAATGGGGGCTTACCCATGTTGCTTTAGAACCCTGGGGCGAATTTGGAAAAGGCTGGGAACTTGAAAAATCTTATATCGCCATGACAGCGCCTTATTACAGGCCATTGATCGGTTTTCCAAAAACCTGGACAAAAGGAACCAGTGGATTAAAAAGTGCTGAGCTTATCCTTATTGATGCAACTGATTCTGCAACACTTGAAGCCTACCGTGGCAAATTGAAAAATAAAATCATTATTGTTTTAAAAAAAGACAGCATCCGGCCATCATTTAAGCCTGATGCCAAAAGATATACAGATGAAGAGTTAGAAAAAATGCAACAGGCAAAACTTCCCACTGCCGATCCTGCCAATGGCCGCAACAGGAGAAATCAAATGTTTGGCAACCGGGGTACCAGCTTTTCAAGTTTACTTAAAGCCATGGCAACCCAGGAAGGGGCGCTGGCTTTGCTGAGTACAAATACCCGTGGTAAAGATGGTACTTTATTTGTTTCCGGCGGTGGCGGTTATGCAAAAGATGATGCTGAAAATATTACCGATCTCATGATCGCTTATGAAGATTATATGCTGATGCAACGCTTATTGAGTAAAGGAATACCTGTAAAGATTGATTTGGATGTAGTGACTCAATTTTATACCCAGAACCTGATGGGCCACAATGTGGTTGCAGAAATTGAAGGCACAGATGCTGCATTAAAATCTGAAATTGTAATGCTGGGTGGCCACTTAGATAGCTGGCAGGGATCTGTAGGCGCTACCGATAATGCCGCGGGCGCTGCTGTAATGATGGAAGCAGTTAGAATTATAAAAACTTCAGGCATACAACCCCGGCGAACCATTCGTATTGCTTTATGGGATGGCGAAGAACAAGGCTTGCATGGAAGCCGTAATTATGTAAAAAATCATTTTGCCGATCCTGCAACAATGCAATTGAAACCAGAATTTGAAAAAGTATCCGCTTATTATAATTTAGATAACGGCACCGGTAAAATAAGAGGAATTTATTTACAGGGAAATGATGCTGCCCGCAGTATTTTTACAGAATGGCTGAAACCTTTTAATGATTTGGGGGCCACAACGGTTACTATTTCAAATACCGGCGGTACCGACCATTTAGCTTTTGATGCCGTGGGGATTCCGGGTTTTCAGTTTATACAAGATCCAATAGAATACAATACCCGTACCCATCATACCAATATGGACAGTTACGAACACCTGCTGCCGGAAGATTTAAAACAAGCGGCTACCATCATTGCCGCATTTGTTCTAAATACTGCCAACCGGGATGAAAGAATTCCACGAAAACCCTTACCTGAACCAAGGGGTAAGTAAGAAAAAATTTAAATTACATACCCTGGCTATGTTTTCAATAATGGGTATAGGGTTGCACTCATTTTATATATTTTTATGGAGTTGAATGTAATTTTTTTAGGATAATACTATTACAAAAAATTGTGATTTAAGCAATTTCATTCACTGTATTTTTGCAGCTTAATTTTTCTTATGAAAATATTATGGAAGTATTTAAAACCTCATAAATGGTTGGTGGGCCTCACCTTGTTATTGGCTGCATTAAATACCGGGTTCTCATTGTTTGATCCTATCTTATTTGGTAAGCTGGTAAACCTGGCGGGGGATTATATTGCTAACCCCCTGGGCTTTGGCAATCATCGCTTTTTTTGGGGCAACGATCTTATTGTAAGAAAAGGAGTGAGTTACCGGGAGGTAGGTGTTTTTTATATCATCATCCTGTCTATTTCTGTAGCGATGCTTAGCCGTATTGCTAAAGCCTTTCAGGATTATTTTTTAAATGTAGTCATTCAAAAATTTGGGGCAAAGGTTTTTACAGATGGGCTTAAGCAGGCAATGAAACTTCCTTACCAGGATTTTGAAGACCAGCGTAGTGGCGAAACCTTATCGGTACTTACAAAAGTGCGGGCCGATACTGAAAAATTTATGATAAGTTTCATAAATATTTTATTTGGGGTGTTGGTAGGGGTGGCATTCGTATTTATTTATGCTGCATTGTTTATTCACTGGACGGTGCCGGTAGCTTATTTAGTGGGCATCATTTTTCTTTCTTCTATCACCAGCATATTAAGCCGTAAAATTAAATCTATCCAAAAAACAATTGTATCTAAAACCAATGCATTGGCGGGTAGTACCACAGAGTCTTTGCGTAATATAGAATTAGTAAAAAGCTTAGGCCTTACTGAGCAGGAAGTAGAGAGGCTGAACCGCAATACCTATAAAATTTTAGGTTTGGAACTCACTAAAGTAAAGCGGATCCGCAGCATCAGTTTTGTGCAGGGAACTTTGGTAAATACGTTGCGACAGGTAATCTTATTTATTTTAATGTGGCTGATTTTTAAAAACAGTATGGATGCAGGGCAATTAGTTACCATGCAAATATTTTCATTTTTTGTATTTGGCCCGCTGCAGGAAATCGGGAATATTATTCTTAATTACCGGGAGGCGCAGGCTTCTCTTCAAAACTTTGAAGACCTAATGCAAAGGGTTCCTGAAAAAGAACCGGATAATCCCGAAAAACTTGGTAATATTCAAACATTGACATTTCAACATGTCGGGTTTCAGCACCGGTCTGCTTCACAAAACGCAATTGACAATATAAGTTTCACAGTAAAGCAGGGCGATACCATCGCATTTGTAGGCCCCAGTGGGAGCGGTAAATCTACTTTAATGAAATTACTGGTAGGGCTGTACCGGCCACAAACAGGAAAAATTTTATATAATGGGCTCGATGAAACAAAAATCCGTTTTGATGATTTGCGAAAACAAATTGGTTTTGTAACCCAGGATACCAATTTGTTTAGCGGTACCATTCGTGAAAACCTGGTTTTTGTGAACCCATCGGCTACCGAACAAGATTTGTATGAAGCCCTGCATAAGGCAAGTTGCGATGGTTTACTAAGCCGGGCAGAAAACGGGCTCGATACCATGATTGGTGAAGGTGGCTTAAAATTAAGCGGTGGTGAAAAACAAAGATTATCCATTGCCCGTGCCCTGCTTCGCAATCCTCATTTATTGTTGTTTGATGAAGCTACTTCGGCATTGGATTCTATCACAGAAGAAGAAATTACCAATACCATCCGAAGCATTTCAACATTAAAAAATCAAATAACGATATTAATTGCACACAGGCTGAGTACTATTATGCATGCCGATACAATTTATGTACTGGAAAAAGGCGAACTCGCTGAAAAAGGTACCCATGAAAGCCTGCTTGAAAACAAAGGGCTTTACTATGCCATGTGGCGGCAACAAATTGGCGAAAGAAAAAACATTAATTTTGCCGCATTAAAATAATGGGTATGCATGATATAGTAGGCTATGCCGGTGGCGTGTTATCTTCACTGTCTTTTTTGCCCCAGGTAATTAAGATATGGAAAACTAAATCGGCAGAAGACCTGTCCATGCTTACCTTACTGTTACTTACCTGTAATGTATCGCTTTGGTTTAGTTATGGAGTATTAATACATTCTACACCCTTATGGGTTACCAATGCCATTGTTTTGGCCATGGTGCTGATCATGATCATATTTAAAATAAAATTCAAACCAGAAAAATTAAATCATTGAGCACGGCTATAAAAACACCAAAACCCGGATTTTTGTGGAGTACCCTGAATATGCGTTGTCCCCGTTGCCGGAAAGGAGATATGTTCCTGTCAAAAAATGCGTATGTGCCCCTCACCATGAAAAATATATTGGATATGCATGAGGTATGCCCGGTATGTAAGCAACGCTATCATTTAGAAGTGGGCTTTTGGTATGGCACAGGATACATCAGTTATGTCGTTTGTATTGCTTTATCTATTGTAAGCTTTTTTTTATGGTGGTTGATATTAGGTTTTTCAATTGATGATAATAGCGTGTTTTATTGGTTGGGTGCAGATGTTTTTTTATTGATCGTTTTGCAACCCTGGATCATGCGCCTGGGCCGCAGTATTTACATCCGCTTTTTTGTACGTTATGATGAGGATTATGAAAATACGCCTCCTACACATTTTTCTTAGCCGGTAATGAAAAACTTAACGGTATCAAAATCTTAAAACTAAAATTACGGCCAGTATTAAAAATACCTGTTCTGCCAGATGCATCATTTACCGGTGCATATTTCAATCGGCTCACATGGCTTTGATAGGCTTTATCTGTAATGTTTAAAGCAGAAAAGTAAAAACTAAAAATAGGTTGATCTTTTTTGTTGCAAATGTCGGTGCCCAAACCTATGTTCAGCAATGCATAACCCGGCGTGCTGGTTTCAGTGTGGTAACCTGTAAACGGGTGGTTTTGCGCCCATGTATTTTCTAACTCAATACTGGCATAGCTGTTTTGCACCCGGTTGTTTATTTTTTTAAAATTCCCCCGCAGGCTGCTTACCAAACGGGCGGCAGGTATATTTGGAATATTTTTAGATTCATCAATGGCAGCAACAAAACGGGCATTCACCATTGAAAAACTGTTTTCAAAATGCAACCAGTCTAATGGATGCGGATGAATATCTACTGTAAGTTCAAGGCCTGACAGGTTTGCTTTGCTTTGTGAAAATTGGTAAGCATTCAATTCTTTTCCATCTATTACCAATACAGAATCTGCCCCTTGGGTATTCCTTAATTTCTTATAAAAAATAAAATGATCAAAATGATTATAATAACCGGCAAGGTTAATCATTAAGTGTAGAGATTGGTATTCTATAGCAGCATCAGTTTGTAAACTTGTTTCACTTTGCAGGTTTATATCACCATATTCATATCGGTTGGTGCCTTCATGGGCGCCATTACTTGCCAGCTCCGGTAAACTCGGTGTGCGGTATGCCCGGGCTATATTGGCTTTTATGTTAAAAAAATTATTTGCCCTGTACGTGGTACCAATGCTGGCGCTAATGTTTCCATATTGTTTTTCGAATGCTGTACTTTTTATATTATTGCCTTCAAGGATTGCTTGTGCGTGAAGGCTCCTGTGATCGTAACGGATACCGGTGCTCAATGTAAATTTTTTGATTTCTTTTTGTAAGAATGCAAAACCGCCCAGGTCGGCAAGGCGATAATCCGGTATCAATTGGTTTTCTCCTTCATTCTTATTTTGCTGTTGCATACCCGAAATACCAAGGCTGGGTTTCCAACCATTTATTGTGGCCAAATGAAATTGTGCGCTATACGTAAATGTTCTTAATTTAAAATACAGTTCTCTCTGTTGCAGGTTATCAATATCGCCAAATTCTTCTCTTTTATTTTGCTGCCAGGCTACAATCAGGGCCAGCCTGTTTTTGCCAAATTTAAAATTATTATCGAGCGCTATTTTTTGATGATGAATATGTTGAAAAGGTATTTGTGGATCATCACTTAAAAAATCGGCTTCAGTAGCCGGGGTACTTCCCCCGCCGGGTAATGGTTTTATAAAAAAACCGGCGCTATCCCTTTCTCCCTCCGTTAAACCAGCTTGTAAATAATAAGTACTGAATAAAAGGTGGCTATATCCCCAGGATTTATTTATTCCTGCATAACCACCAGCGGCGCCTTGTTTGAATTTTGAATTATATACATAGCCATCATATTTATTTTTATAATCTCCCGCTTTTGCAAGAGATCCATACAGGTTCCAGTTAAAAACGCCATTGTTACCAGCCCAGTTTGCATGTAACGCTTTACTGTGGTTATTGGTTTGATACCCGCCACCCACATTTACTTTCATGCTTCCTTCTTCTACTGGTACATTGGTAATAATGTTCAGTACGCCTGCTATGGCATCACTCCCATACATCAGCGATGCCGGACCTTTTAAAATTTCTACTTTACTTACACTACTTTCATCTATTTCTATTCCATGTTCATCACCCCATTGCTGACCTTCCTGCCTTACACCGTCATTGATGGTTAGCACACGGTTATACCCAAGCCCACGTATGAGTGGTTTTGAAATAGCTGGCCCGGTACTGAGGGCCGATACACCTGCTTTTTTACTAATGAGATCAATAATATTTAGGGAACTGCTTTTTTGTAATTCATCTTTTTGTATTACTGTTACCTGGAATGGCGTTTTGCGAAGCGTTGTTGCATGGCTTACACCCGTTACCACTACGGTGGTATTTTCTACAATAGATGGCGTAAGGCTGAAGGTTTTGTAAGTATCACCCTGTATCAAAATATTTACCGCAATCGTATTAAACCCAATGTGCGAAATTTCTACCAACTGTTGGCCTTCGCTAACCTGCTTAAATAAAAAATAACCAGCTTCATTTGTAGATGTACCTTGTTTCAGGTTAGTGATATAAATAGTTGCACCAATCACCGGCTTTCCAGTTTCGGCATTCATTACTTTGCCACTAAAGCTACCCCGTTCAGGATTTGTAGCAAAGGCTACACTGCTGAAATATATAAATAAGGTTACGAGGGAAATTTTAAGCATACTCACTTATTTGAAACGTGGTTGCAAATATCTAACAAGTATTGTTAATAAATTAAAAAAAATGATGAATGGCATTAGGTTTTTATTTTAAAAAAATTGAATATTAGTCAAGTATTAAACGAAAAGGGTTTTAAAGAGTCAATAAAAAAATGCTTTTTAAAGCATTCCTATTCATTATTAAAATTTATTGTAAATGGCTAGTAACAGGTTAAGAAACCAGCATTTGTTATGGCGTGCTGCTTTTGGCCCGATGGCAGAAAATGTTGCTCAGTTAGAAGATATTTCTCAAAAGAAACTTTGGGAGCTATTGATAAAAACATCTAAAAAGGCGCCTGAAAAATTACAGGTATCTACCGGCCTGGTAGATGGGTTGGTAAAAGGTATTGGCGATGCAGCAACAATGGCGCAAATTTCTGCAGAAGAAAAAAAGAAAATGCGGCGGGAAAAAAGAAAGCAATACAAAGATGAATTAAATAACCTGAACCTGATGTGGCTTGACGAAATGATCAATAGCGAAGCACAGTTGCGGGAAAAAATGAGTTTATTCTGGCATGGGCATTTTGCTACCCGTGTTATCAATAGTTATTTTCAACAGGAATTGCTGCAGGTAATCCGAACCAATGCATTGGGTAGTTTTGCTAATCTGCTGCATGAAGTAAGTAAGTCGCCCACCATGCTCCAGTTTTTAAATAACCAGCAAAATCGAAAAAGCCATCCCAATGAAAACTTTGCCAGAGAAGTGATGGAACTCTTTACTATGGGTAGGGGAAACTACACCGAAACAGATGTGAAAGAAGCGGCAAGAGCATTTACAGGCTGGGGTTTTAATGCCCAGGGTGAATTTGTTTTTCGCAAACAGGCACATGATACCGGTGTAAAAACAATATTGGGAAAAACAGGAAATTTTGATGGTGACGATGTGCTGGATATCATTTTGGAACACCCCCAAACGGCTTATTTCATAACCAAAAAAATATACCGCTATTTTGTAAATGAAGAAGCCCCCGAAGAAAGAATAAAGGGATTGGCCGCCCGATTTCAAAAAAATGAGTATAATATTTTAAAATTATTAGAAGAGATATATACGTCGCCCTGGTTTTATGATGATGAAAATATTGGCGCTAAAATAAAATCGCCGGTAGAACTGCTGGTAGGCATACGCCGTTACCTGCCTATGGAATTAGATAATGATATGGCTCAATTATTATTTGAAAAAATGCTGGGACAAATTTTATTTTATCCGCCCAATGTTGCAGGGTGGCCAGGTGGCCGCAGTTGGATTGACAGTAGCAGCCTGATGCTTAGGTTACAAGTGCCCCAGGTTTATACGGCAAAAGAAGCTGTTTCGCTTCGCCCTAAAAACGACGATGATGTAAACATGGGAATGAATACTGAAAAAATTGTGCGGATAGAACGAAATAAAGCCTATGTAAATAAAGGTGGTGCAGCCGATATTAAATGGGATTTAATAAACAGCGCTTTTGAAAAGACCAGCAGGCCTGCGCTTACCGATGCCATTATGGATACACTGCTACAAACAAAAAGCAGGATCAATAAAAATATTTTTGAACCTTACCTGGATGATAGCAGCCGTGAAAATTATATCAAGAGCGCTGTTATTAATTTAATGAGTACCCCTGAATACCAAATGTGTTGACCTTAAAATTAAAATCATGATCCTTAAACGCCGTGAATTTTTACAAATAGGTTCTTTGGCTTCTGCCACATTGATGATGCCAAAATTTTTGAAAGCTTTTGAACAACCCCATTGGGTGCCACCCGGAAATAAAGTATTGGTGATACTGCAACTAAGTGGTGGTAACGATGGGCTCAATACAGTAATACCAGTTACAGACGATCTTTATTATAAAGCCCGGCCCAGGTTAGGCATCAAAAAGTTGGATGCGCTTTCATTTACCACCGATGTAGGTATTAACCCTGCATTGGCTTCTTTTAAAGCATTGTATGATGAAGGCAATCTTTCTGTGTTAAACAGTGTAGGCTATCCCAACCCCGACCGTTCGCATTTTAGAAGTATGGATATTTGGCAAAGCGCAAGTGATAGTAAAGATTATGTAAATACCGGTTGGGTAGGCCGTTACCTGGATGCCCAATGCAGTGGTTGCGATAAACCCACGCAAGCGCTGGAATTAGATGATATGCTTAGCCTTGCAATGAAAGGCGAACACCAAAAAGGATTTGCATTTACCGACCCCCGCAGGTTGTATAGTAGCAGCAATGAAAAATTTTATAAAGATATCAATAAGGGGCATCCCGCTACCACCGATGATACGGTAGATTATTTATATAAAACCATGAGCGCTACGCTTAGCAGTGCAGATTATATTTTTAAGCAAAGTAAATTGCACCCTACTGCAGAAACATACCCGGCTACCGAGTTGGGTAAAAACTTAAAGACCATTGCTTCGCTTATTATGAGCGATATCAATACCAAAATATATTATGTATCGGTAGGCAGTTTTGATACCCACGTGGGGCAGGATGGCCAGCAAAAAAGGTTGTTTACAGAAATAAGTGATGCTGTAAAATCATTTACAAATGACCTAAAAAAGAATAACCGCTTTGATGATGTGCTCCTGATGACATTTTCTGAATTTGGCAGGAGGGTGGCACAAAATGCCAGCAATGGAACCGATCATGGCACGGCCAATAATATGTTTTTCATTGGCGGCGATTTAAAACAAAAGGGAATTATTAACGATATGCCCAACCTGGCCGACCTCAATGAAGGCGATCTTAAGTTCCAGGTAGATTTTAAAAATGTATATGCTACGGTTTTGCATAAATGGCTGGGCGCCGATGATAAAGCCATCTTAAAAAAACAATACGATTATTTGCAATTTATTTAACGGGGGTTTTAGTTGATGAAACGGGGGTGAACAATCACCCCTTTTTTAATACGCGTTTTTTATAAACTCCTTTTATTACTCACAACCATTTGCATACCTCTGCAAGTCCCAATCTTCGATGTTTTAATTTTTTTGCATACTCACAGGTCACGAGAGAATAACATTTTTACAGTTCAGCGTGTAAACATAATATAATACAACTTGACACTGCAGACATAATGCCAGCTGCCAAATTAAACTGTGTAAATATCAAAAAAATAATTTTTATACTTTAACTAAGCAATCCTATCCCTAAACAGTAGTTCAGAAGTTCAAGAAGATCACTTAATACCGAAAACCTCACCATCGTTAGTTAAAAAATTCAATTTTTAATTATAAATTGTATTTCGGTTTACCCGGCCGACCGGAATAACAATCTTCTATTTCGCCCGACCCGCCAGGTAGCCACAATTTTAAAAATCATAATCATGCGGTACCTTTTCGTTTGTACAATTTTATTTTTACATTATAAAAGTAATTGTCAAACACCCGGCAACTTACAACGCAGCTATTTTGATTCTTGTAAAAAAGTTTATAATAAAGAAAGAAAGAAATCTGTTGGAAAACCATTTAAACCATTTTCAATAAGCAATACATCATCTGTTTTAAGTAGTGCCACCCTATCAGGCAAAGTTGTTTATTTATTTTTCGGGTCATTAGCTGAGAGATATTGCCAGAAAGAAATCCCTTATTTAAATCAAGTGTATTCTAAATTCAGGAATGATTCAAATTTTATTTTTGCTTTTCTCACTACCGACTCATTGCCTAAAATAAATAGTTTGAAAAAAGAATTAAATCTTGAATTTGACATATACCCCATTTCTTTGCCGGAGTCTTTTACCTTAAATGTTTCTCATGTACAACCGGCAAATATCATTTTAGACAAATCGGGCATAACCAGGTTTTACGAATGTGGCGACTGGGCTCCGGATGGGAACCGGAGAAGATTTTTTAAAAATAAGGTTACAAAAATGATTACCCGGCAGTTGCAGAGAGGGTAATTTGAAATGTACTATTTTGCCGGTGCTGCCCTATTAGGGGTCAAAACAAATTTCCTTCATCCCGTTCGGCTATTTCCCTTTTAGTTGCTAACTTCAAGAATCGTTTTTTTTCGGCCTTAAAATGCCGGGCTGAGCCTTATAAAATACCGGTCCTGCGGCTAAATGCCAGGGGAGCATATTTTTTTAAACTTAAATGCATCGGTTATGAGAAATTTTTTTATCAGCACAATTTTGATTTTAATTAGTACAAGTTTATTTTGCCAACAATCTGATATCGGTCAACCTGTAACCGAAAATTCTTATTTACAAAAAAGTAAAAATCAAAAAACAACAGCTTGGATTCTGCTAGGTGCTGGTTTTGTCCTTTCAGTGGGAGCAGCTGTGGCGGATGTAGGTAGTGATTGGACTAAATCAGAAACCCCTTATCTTGTAGCAATAGTTACCGGGTGTGCGTCAATGCTGGGAAGTGTTCCTTTATTTATCGCTGCAGGGCGCAATAAACGAAAAGCTAAAAATGCTGCTGCCTATTTCAAAATACAGCTAAACCGGGTTCCCACAAACACAGGGCTGGCTCTGCATTCTACTTCCACATTATCTCTAAAACTTGGCTTTTAAAATTGTAAAAAATAAAAGAGAATCGTAAAATTGGAAATGACTGGCAGCTTTAGGTAAAACCCGTATTAAAAAAATGAGCAAAGTTATAGCAGCAATAAATATGACGCTTGATGGGATTTGCGATCATACAGCAGGCATCCCCGATGAAGATTTGCATACACATTATACCGGACTTTTACAGCAGGCCGGGGTAATCTTATATGGCCGTACTACTTACCAATTAATGCAATATTGGCAAACCATGCTAAAAAATCCATCAGGCCAAAAATCAATCGACAACTTTGCCCTGGCCATTGACAAAATACCAAAAATTGTATTCTCACATACTTTGAAAGATACCCAATGGCAGAGTGCGGCACTGGCTACAAAAGAATTAGAAAAGGTAATCGCAGAACTCAAACAATCCTCCATATACGGTGGCAAAGATATTTTAGCAGGCAGCAGGAGCCTGATCATTCAATTACTAAACCTCAAGCTGGTTGATGAATTCCAGTTATGTATTCATCCATTAATAGAAAGAAAGGGTCTGTCTTTATTCGACAAAATAAACAACAGGATTTATTTTAAACTTTTAAAAACAAAAGTCCTGGGTTCAGGTGCCATTGTTCTCTATTACCAGCCGGTATCGCAATAAAAGAGAATAATGCACTTATGTTTGCCGGCGTTAAGAATAATAATGGTATAGCCCACCGAATGGACGATCCATTGTAACCCATTCGTAAGATGTAGTGAAATTTAATACACAGCATTCGCAATACAATATGATGAACGAAGGACATATTATCCGCATTGCACAAATGCAAAACTTAGAGGAAATCATATATATTTACAATTGTGCCGTTCATTCAAAATTTGAAACCGCTGATACATTACCGGTAAAATGGAGAAACAGGATGGGTAGGTTTAATAATCACAATCCTGAGAAATATCCCATTTTTGTATATGAAGTAAATGAACAAGTAGCAGGATGGATTGGGTTGAGCCCGTACAGGAAGGGCCGTAAAGCTTTAAAATTTACAATAGAAATTAGTTATTATGTGCATCCCCAATATAGGCATAAGGGAGTGGGTAATCATTTAATAAATTATGCAATTGAAAAAGGCCGGGAATTAAAATATAGAACACTGGTAGCAATCATTTTAGATAAGAATGAGAAAAGTATTAGCCTGGTTAGTAAATTTGGATTTAAAAAATGGGGCCATCTGCCCAATATTGCTGATTTTGATCAAACAGAATGTGGTCATGTGTATTATGGATTACGGATAGGAAACCCAAAGGGATAGCCCTATAATACCCCAGGCACAATGCAAATAATGATTCTTTTTTGTGTTTATTTTATAATTTAATAATGGTGAAATATCACAAGAGTGTACTATTTTCAATATATATCATCGTTCATGATAAAAAAAATCTTCCACCTTTGTCTTTTAATTTTAATCGCAATTCCTGTATTTGGTCAATCCAAACAACAAGCCATAGATGCTTTCTTTACAGCCTTAGCGAAGAATCAGCAATTCAGCGGGAATATACTAGTAATTGAAAAAAATAAAATTGTGTATGAAAAGTCATTCGGATACACTGATTATACCACCCAATCACCCATTACGCCTGGTATCACTTTTCCTATTGCCAGTATTACTAAAATTCTTACAGCCACAGCTATTCTGCAATTAAGTGAAAAAGGCAGGCTGACAATAACAGATCCTGTTACGCAATACCTGCCTGAATTTCCTTATCCCGCCATAACCCTCAAACATTTGCTTTCTCATACTTCCGGCCTGCCGCCTTACAATGCTTTCTTTGATAAATACAGGAAGGAAAACCCGGCTAAGATATTCACCAATAAAGATTTTATTCATGGAATGCTGGCCAATAAGCAACCCTTAATTTACCAGCCCGGCGAAAAAGGAAATTATGATAATATTAATTTCATCGTATTAGCCCTGGTTGTTGAAAAAGTATCCGGTATGGATTATAAAAACTATATCGAAAAAAACATACTGAGGCCGGCCGGAATGTATAATACAGTACTTTTCCCGTTACCCGAACAATTTAACACAGCCCAAATAAAAAATTATGCATATCCCCAGGTGTATTTGCATCTTTATGATACAGTGCCGGTAAAATCTAGTTCCATTCCTTATGTGAGGGAATACTGGCACTCATATGGCTTTACCGGCTTTGCAGATTATGTGAGTACCACCCGTGATTTATGGAAATTTGATGAAGCTTTGTACAATAATACATTGCTGAATAAACAAACTTTAGCAGCAGCTTATGTGCCCGTAAAATTAAATAATGGAAAAATTAATCCCGATGCATTTGGCTTAGGTTGGGAAATTGAAAAAGACAGTTCGCTGGGTAAGCTGGTTTACCATAGTGGCGCTGCAATGGGGCTTAGTTCTAATATCTTAAGGAATATTACCAAACAGCAAACGGTAATTTTATTTGACAATATGCATTTTAATGCCCATGAAAATGCCACTAAAGTAATGATGCTTTTAAATGGTAAAAAAGTAGGGATGCCCAAAAAAAGCATTGCGAAAATATATGGAAATTTATTGTTCACTAAAACGGCTCGTGTTGCCAACGCAACTTTGGAGTCTTTATTAAAAGATACCGCTCAGTATTATTTGAGTGAAGACGAAATGAATTCTCTGGGATACGATTTTTTAGGGAATAGTAACCCTTATCACCTGCCCGAAAGGCACCTGTATAAACAAGCGGTAGAAACACTTAAAATGAATGTAACATTATTTCCGGACAGCTGGAATGCCTATGATAGTTATGCTGAAGCGCTTTTAGCAGATGATCAAAAAGAAGAAGCTATAAAAATGTATCAAAAGTCGTTGAGCCTGAATCCAGATAATGAAAATGCCAGGAAAATTTTGGAAAAGCTTTTGAAGTAATATTAATTTAGTGTTTTGGTAACATGCCAACAAGTGTATTTACAAATAGTACTTTCATACCCATGAAAGTAAAGACTCAATATACAGTTCAATTTATTTTTTTATTTGAAAGACGAACAAGTGAAATCTATTCTATTAAAATTTCTCCAATCACAGCATTTCTTTATAAACGTCACCTTATTTCACTCCTTTTTCTTTCATAATGGCATTCAGCCATTTTAGCATCGCAAATATAATACCCGTTGCTACAAGAAGCAGTACAAAATTTACCCAAAAGAAATTGGCTTTATTTTCATATCCATCCCATAGGGTAGCCAATAGCCCGGATAATTTATTACCAATGGAAGTAGATAAAAACCATCCTCCCATCATGAGTGAAGTAATGCGTACCGGGCTTAATTTCGATACCAGCGATAAGCCCATAGGGCTAAGAAGTAACTCTCCCAGGGTGATAACGCCATAAGAAAAGATCAGCCATAAAACACTTGCTTTTTCTGCACCATTATTACTCATATAAGCAGCGCCTACCATCACCAAAACTGATAGGGCAGATATGAGTAAGCCAAAGGCAATTTTAGTTGCCGTACTGGGTTCTTTTTTCCTGCTGCGTAAAAATGAAAAGAAGGCAAGTACCAGGGGCGTTAATAAAATGACCCACGCCGGGTTAATGGATTGGCTAAGCGGGGTACTCCATAAAGTGGCTTTACCCCCTTCACGGGGCAAGTCTTGCGGTTTTACATTTTTAAAATATACCGGGTAATCGTATTCTTTTATCACACTGCCGGTAGTGGTTTTTTGTAACCTAAACTGGTTGTCGTATTTCTCTACACTATCTTTTATATAAGGCACATCAGCAGCCAGTTTTACACTACGAAATACATTCCCGGCGGCTCCCTCTACATGCCGGTTTGTATAACTCTCTGCCCAAATAGTAAGTGCTGTACCGTTTTGTTTGAAAACAGCCCAAAACATAATTACTGCTGCAAAAATGGCTAATAAGGCTGCAATGGGGCGTTTCTCATCCGCCTCGGCTTTAAAGTATAATGTTGCAAAAAAATAAATTACCGGGATACAGGCAAAAATGAAAGCATCATTGCTGTCACTTTTAAAAATATTCCCCGGTATGAGCCAACCTATAATACCCGCCAGTATGGAAGGAACTAAAATCGTTAAAACAATTTTACCAAAGGGCATATCTGCCTTACTCATGGGTTTCAATACATCGGCATGGCGGTAATGCCGGGTACCTGTAATAAAAGTGATTACACCGATAAACATACCGATGCCCGCAGCTATAAAAGCATACTTCCAGCCCCATACAATAATGATTGCAGCGCTGAAAAAATTACAAATAAATGCGCCCACATTAATACCCATGTAAAAAATATTATAGCCATCATCTTTCCTGTCAATAAATTGGGGAGTAGAATACAGGTTGCCTAAGAGGGTACTGATATTGGGTTTAAAAAATCCATTCCCAATAATTACCAGTGTCATGCTGATATATAACATAGGGAGGCTATGTATTGCCATTAAGCAATAGCCTGCACCCATCATAATGCCACCTGTAATTATTGATTTGCGATACCCAAAATACCGGTCGGCCAGCAAGCCGCCTAAAAAAGGTGTGAGAAAAACCAATGCAATGAAAGTACCATAGAGGTCAGATGCTTCCGCATTCGTCATGGCAAATCCCTGTTCTACATTTTTTAGATACAGTAAGAAAATACCGATCATCAAATAATAACCAAATCGCTCCCACATTTCACTAAAAAAAAGATAAGGCAGGGCTTTGGGATGTTTGGCAGGCATGGCAGTGTTTTGTTTGCCCTCAAGATAAAAGAAATATTGGAATAAAAAATATCTACGTTTTGTTATTGCAGGGTGATATAAGGTTTTAGTTTTTCATACACATCGTCCGTTAAAATCATTATTTTTTTAAGGTCTTCTACCTGCTTGTAATTACCATGTTGCAAACGAAAATTTACAATTACATTGGCTAATTGATAACGTATGTATGGGTGCGTTTTAAGTTCATCCGTTGTGGCTGCATTAATATTTAATTTTTTGATACTTCCATCGGTAACAAATAAGTAAGGTTTTATTTTTTGAAATGTACTGTCCGGCAAACCATAGGTTTCGGCAATTTGTTCTACTGCATAAAAACCGCCAAGCCGTTCTCTAAAATTTACAATACGCCGGGCATAGCCACTTCCAATACCGGGCAATGCAATAAAAATGCTGGTATCGGCCAAATTGATATCAACTTTTTGATAGGTTTTCTTTTCCCATTTTTGGTATGGCTTCTTTTCATAAGCAGGATAATTATTTTTGCCGTAACCATTGTCTTTTGCTGCAATGCGTACATAGGGTAATAGCCTTTCCACATCAATTTTTGATAAACCCCATATTTTACTGATATCTTCAGGTGCATTAAAATGGCCGCCCTTGCTTACATATTTTTGAATGGTAAGCGCTGTCTTTTCTTTTATACCCAGTTTTATCCAATCCCCGGTATTTGCCGTGTTGGGATCAAAATAAAAAAGAGATGCCGGCATCGGGATATTATTTTCATCAACTCTATTCTTTGTGTAGTGATGAGCGCTATCATTTGCATAATTTATTTGTTCGGAAAAATTATTTTGCTTTTTAAATGTGCTGATTAATTTTTCTTCTTCTTTCTGTAAAACCATTTTTGGTAAAATAGCGGCATACACAAAAGGGAACGCACTGCACAATAATATAAATGCAAGCAAAAATATAGTGCCTGATCTTTCCTTTGCGGTGAAATATAAAAAATGTTGTAGGGTACGTGCCAACTTTTTTATCCTAAAATTACAATGGAGTAACCTGCTTTACCAATACTTATAAAGGAGAATTTATAATGTTATAACAGCGAAAGAAATTAAGAGAATAACCCCGGTAAGTTTGACTGCCCCGGCCTTTTTTTATTCAGGTGGTTGTATGCTTTATCGGTTACTTCCCTGCCCCTGGCAGTGCGAACAATAAAACCTTCTTGTATTAAAAATGGTTCATACACTTCTTCCAGTGTACCGGTTTCTTCACCCACTGCAGTAGCAATAGTGGTGATGCCAACCGGCCCCCCTTTGAACTTATCAATAATGGTTAGTAAAATTTTATTATCCATTTCATCAAGGCCATACGTATCTACCTGTAATGCATGTAGGGCATGTTCGGTAATTGCAAAATCAATCACACCATTTCCTAAAACCTGTGCAAAATCTCTTACACGCCTTAAAAGCCCATTTGCAATACGGGGCGTACCCCTGCTGCGGCGGGCAATTTCTGCGGCAGCATCACTTGTAATTTTCGTACCTAAAATATTTGCACTTCGTAGCAGTATTTGTTCTAAAGTACCGGCTTGATAATATTCTAAACGATTTTTAATGGCAAACCGGCTAAGCAAGGGGGCCGATAATAATCCACTGCGGGTAGTAGCACCCACTAAGGTAAATGGGTTTAGGTTTAGTTGTACCGATCTTGCATTGGGGCCACTGTCTATCATGATATCAATCCTAAAATCTTCCATGGCAGCGTAAAGATATTCCTCTACAACCGTACTAAGGCGATGTATTTCATCTATAAAAAGTACATCATTGGGTTCCAGGTTTGTTAATAACCCAGCCAGGTCGCCTGGTTTTTCTATCACCGGTCCACTGGTCTCTTTTATATTCACACCCATTTCATTGGCAACAATGCGGCTCAGGGTAGTTTTACCCAACCCCGGCGGCCCGTGAAAAAGGATATGGTCCAAAGCTTCACCCCGCATTTTACTGGCTTTAATAAAAATGCTGAGGTTATCTATAATTTGTTGCTGGCCGTTAAACTGGTCAATAGCAGCCGGCCGGATATTATTTTCAAACTCTTTTTCTGCAGCACTTAATTTTTCTGTTTGCTTATTTAAATTGGGATTGGCCATGGAGTAAAGTTAATAAATGCCACACGATTTAAAATGAATGATCCTGTATAATCATGAGCAAAAAAAATCTCCCGAAAAACCGGGAGATCAAATTCATATTTAGAAAAAACTATTTTGCTTTTACATTTACTGAAACCCTGCGATTTTGAGCTTTTCCTTCGGCTGTTGCATTATCTGCAAGCGGGTATTGAGACCCATATCCATCTGAACCTACAATGCTGGCTGCCGGGGCGCCTAATTCCACAATTTTTTTAGCAACCGCTGCTGCCCTGTTTTTAGAAAGGGTTACATTATTTGCTTCATCACCGGTATTATCTGTATATCCTCCTACTTTAAACCTGGCATTGGGAAATGCTTTAGCAATTGCTACCATATTTTTTAACTGTGCAAGCGAGGCATCTGTAATAGTAGAGCTTCCGGTATTAAAACGAACATTTGTAAACTCAAACCAATTTCCTTTAGCAGTATCTACCGCATCATTGCTTTGTAAGAAATGAACCAATTTTGCTTCGGTACTATTTTCACCCACTTCTAATGTAACGCCATCAGGTAATTTTATGGAGCTGATATTACCCAGGTTATATTCCCAGTTTCCCAGGCTGTCTAATGCGCCCATAACAGAAGCAGTAGTGGTAGTTGCAGTTGGGGTGGGCATAGTATGTAGAGTGGTATCCTGGTTTGCTGCCGTTTCTTTTTTATTGCACCCATCTTTAAAGAAGTAAAGGGCCGCTGCTGCCAATGCAATTAAAAGAAAGATAGGTACCAACCAGCCTAAGCCGGAACTACTTCCTTCTGCTTCGGGCTGTACCGTATGGGCTGCCTGTTGTACATTTTTAACCGTTGTGCTTTGAGATTCACCAAAAATGGAACCGAGGCTAAAGCCTGCCGGTACGGCTGCTTTTACGCTGTCTTTTTGGTCGCCCAACCAGGATGAAAGCGAAGATGCGTTTAAGTTATTGGTAGAGGCATGCTTCCCAATAAGCGATAACACAGCAGGAGCTACCCAGCTTAATAAGGAAGAAGCAGTAGAAGATTTTACACCAGAAAATTGAGCAATTAATGTATTGATTAAATCAGATTTATTATTAAATAAACTGCCTAAAACTCCAGGTGATGCGGCTACTTTGTTTTCACCCATCAAAGCGCCTAAATTGCTTAATGTACCTGCATTGTATTGCTCTGTTGCTAGCTGGGCAACCGTATTAGCTCCATCTGTACTGCCAGATGTGTTAATGATACTCATTAATGTAGTGGGAATAAGAGCGTGCAAAGCTTTAGAAATTCCACTTTCGTTTTCTCCCAAAGTAGTGCTTGCCTGGTTTACAAGTTCATTGCTGAAGAGTGTTTTTGCAGCATCCATTAAATTAAACGCCATGTCTTTGTGTTTTAAGTTTTAAAATATGGTTAGTTCTGCTCAAAATTTGAGGGGTATAAATGTATTATCTATTTCTGATATAGGCTAAAAAAATTAACCAGTTGCCTCTTAAACAACCATTGCGCCACTAATAGAAACAAATTCTCATTGTTTCAGATATATTTTAATTTTACCCTTATGTTTTTAAAGTCAGTGTCCCGATATTGGTTGTTTCAAATTATTGGTTGGGTAACCAGTATCCTTATGAGTGTGTTTTTTGTAACTACTTTTGGAAATCCTGTTCCCTTGTATTTTGTGAGCCTGGTGTTGGGTGTAATCTGCGGTTTGTTACTAAGCCACCTGATGCGGATGTTCATTCACCGGATGCATGTTTTAAGCCGTCCTATCAGCAAACAGGTACTTTATTTTTTCGGGCTGACGCTGTTGTTTTCTATTTTTTATGGAATCGCTGCTGAATCTATTGATTTCTTATTGCATTATAACCCCGATCGGTTGCATAAGTATTCAAGGGGTGAGCGCCTTTTCTTAAGTTGTTTTAATGCACTCTGGATATTTGGTATCTGGAATCTGATCTATTATTTATACCACTATGTAGAAAGAAACAGGAAGCAGGAAATTGATAAATTAAGATTAGAGGCATTGGTAAAATCGTTTGAATTAAAAACAATAAAATCACATATTAACCCGCATTTTATTTTTAATGCTTTAAATAGTATCCGGGCATTGGTAGATGAAAACCCAAGCCGTGCACGTACCGCCATAACTGAGTTAAGTAATATCTTGCGTAGCAGTTTGCGTGCTGAGCAAATGGAAACGGTTCCTTTGCAGCAAGAATTACTCATTGTAAAAGATTACCTGGCATTAGAGCAAATGCGTTTTGAAGAGCGGTTAAAAATAGAGATGGATATTGATCCTGATACTTTACATCAACCCGTACCGCCAATGATGTTGCAAACCCTGGTAGAGAATGCCATTAAGCATGGCATCAGCAAACAAATTAATGGTGGTTTTATCAGGGTGAAATCACTTTTTGTAAACAACCATCATGAAATCATTGTAACGAATTCCGGCACCCTGGCAGCCAGTGAAAATAACATGGGTTTTGGTATTAAAAGTACTCGTGACCGCTTAAAATTAATTTACCAGGATAATGCTTATTTTGAAATAAAAAATGATACTGCGGATAGCGTAGAATCGAAACTAATCATGCCTGTTTCAGAAATTTTATAATATCATAAATATGTATAAAGCTATAATTATTGATGATGAAAGATTGGCCAGGGCCGAGTTAAAAAAGTTATTAACTGACCTGCCCGAAATAGAAGTGATAGGTGAAGCAGCCAATGCAAAAGAGGGTTTAGAACGTATTGAGGAGCTAAACCCCGATTTGATTTTTTTGGACGTACAAATGCCGGGAAAAACTGGGTTTGATATGCTCCTGGAACTGGACAAGGCACCACATGTGATCTTTACCACAGCTTACGATGAGTTCGCTTTAAAAGCATTTGAGGTAAATGCACTGGATTATTTAATGAAACCTATCGTACCGCAGCGCCTGGCAGATGCATTGCAAAAATTGCACCAGGCAGAAGAGAAAGAAGCGGCAGCAGTAGGTAACAGGGGCGTACTTACAGAAAATGACCAGGTGTTTGTAAAAGATGGGGACCGTTGCTGGTTTGTGAAACTTTCTGAAGTGCGTTATTTTGAAAGTGTAGGCAATTATGCAAAAGTATATTTTGGAACACACAAACCCCTTATCTTAAAATCATTAAATGCTCTTGAAGAAAGACTGGAGGAAAAAACATTTTTCAGGGCAAACCGGAAACATATTGTAAACCTACGAATGATTGAAAAAGTAGAATCCTATTTTAATGGCGGGTTATTGCTCGATCTTAAAGGGGGCGATAAAATTGAAGTGAGCCGCCGACAGGCCGTTCGTTTTAAAGAAATGATGAGTTTATAATTTTTTTATTAAAAATTTCCCGGATGAAACTACCAGCTTTCCTGCTGCTCTTTATTTGTATTGCAGCTGCGGTACATGCGCAAGTTAAAAATATAAACAGCATCATCAACCCGGATGAAGTTTTAAAAACTGTATCCACATTGGCGGCAGATAATATGCGTGGCCGTAAAGTTTATTCCCCCGAAATTGATAGTGCAGCCCGTTTTATCGCATCTTCTTTTTCCCGGTCGGGATTGATACCTATGCAAGGGAATCGAAGTTTTTTCCAGGAATTTTATACCTGGCGTACCCATTTAATGGCCGCATCGGGCAATGCGGATGGCATTGAATTTAATTCCGATGATTTGGCTTTACTGGCAACCGATAGCCTGGTACAGTTTAATGCAAATGAAGATTTTGAGAAAATCTATATACCTGCAGGTGAATCTTTACAAATAAAGGTAGGGGAGTTGATTAAAGAAAATAAAAAGGCGATTGTTTTTATTGATACCACTCAAAAACAAATGTTTAAAAGGCTTAAGAGAATGCAACCCCAGTCATTTAATAACATACAGCCAATTTTATTTGTATTGTATAGTGGTAAACCCCTGGGGCAAATGGAATTTACAATTCACCAATCGGTACAGCAACAAAAGCTTACCAATGTAGTTGGACTGTTACCCGGTACATCTAAAAAAAATGAGTATGTAGTTTTTTCGGCACACTACGACCACCTGGGGGTGGGAAAAATAAATGAAGCGAATGATAGTATTTATAATGGTGCCAATGATGATGCTACCGGTACTACGGCTGTCATGCTATTGGCAAAATACTTTTCACAACTTCCAAAAATGGAACGCAGCATTTTATTTGTTGCATTTACAGCCGAAGAAATTGGTGGCTTTGGCTCAAGGTATTTTTCTACACAGATAGCCCCATCAAAATTAACCGCCATGTTTAATATTGAAATGATAGGAACCGAAAGTAAATGGGGAACAAACAGCGCTTATATAACCGGCTATGAAAAATCTGATTTTGGGAGTATATTACAACAGAGTTTAGCAGGTACTGATTTTCATTTTGAACCCGATCCTTATCCCAAAGAGCAATTGTTTTACCGCTCCGACAATGCAAGCTTAGCCGCTGTAGGGGTGCCTGCGCATACCATCAGTACTTCAAAAATGGATGTAGAAAAATATTATCATACACAGGGAGATGAAATCGCCACGCTGGATATTGAAAATATGACGAATATTATTCGGGCAATTGCATTAAGCAGTTCATCCATTATCCAGGGCAAACAAACACCTGCAAGAATTACTCCTTTGGAAAATGGAAAGTAAACTTTTATTTTTTTTGAGAAAACAGGGTTTATACAACTACCGGCACACTATGTACTGCTGCTGCTAATTCTTTTATTAATGAAGGATCTTTTTCAATTGCGTTACCCACTACAATCATATCGGCCCCGGCACGGCAATTTAAATATGCTTTTTCTGCTGTAGTAATACCACCACCAATAATAAGCGGCACATCAATATTTTTTGATACCTGCTGAATCATATTTTCAGTAATAGCTTTTCTGGCGCCACTGCCGGCATCCATATATATTAATTTCATGCCCAGCATTTCGCCTGCCATGGCGGTACACACGGCAATCTCAGTTTTATCGGCCGGTAGGGGTGTTGCATTACTTATATAAGAAACAGTAGTGGGGGCGCCTCCATCTATTACCATGTATCCGGTTGGCATTATTTCTAATCCGCTTTGTTTTACGGCAGTGGCGCTTACTACATGTTGCCCAATCAGTAGCTCCGGGTTGCGGCCACTAATAAGTGATAAATATAATAAGGCATCAGCATGTTTACTCACCTGCGATGGGCTGCCGGGAAAAAGTATGATAGGTATATCACTTCGTTTTTTAATCTCTAAAATACATTCATCCATATAATTAGAAACCACTAAACTACCTCCTACTAAGAAATAATCTACCCGGGCATCGGTACATTTTTTTACCAATAAATCAATAGCAGGTGCATTCACCTTATCAGGGTCTATCAATACTGCGAAGGATTTTTTTCCTTCCTTCTTTCTTTCTGCCAGGCTGTGATAAATTTTTTGCATATTGCTAATACTTGCAAAAATGCCTATTTTTTTGTTCTTATTGAAATTTTAACGCTTATAATCCTTTTAATCATTTAGAATCCCTCGCTTTTATTGGTATTTTTGGAGCTATGCCGGATATCACACAAGAATTAAAATTTAAAACAACCCGTAGCGGCGGTAAAGGAGGACAAAATGTAAACAAGGTAGAAACCCGGGTAGATGCTTATTGGAATATTGATCAATCAGCATTACTTTCTGAAGACCAAAAAAAATTGGTGAAAGAATTGCTAGCCGTTAAGCTTACCAAAGAAGGGGTGTTAATTGTAAAAAGCCAGGCCTTTCGTACCCAATTAGAAAACCGAAATGCGGTAATTGAAAAAATAAATAAGCTTTTGCAAAAGGCATTGGTTCCCGTAAAAAAAAGAAAAGCAACCAAACCGGGTAAGGCAGCCCGGTTAAAAAGATTAGATAATAAAAAGAAATTATCAGAACTTAAACAAAGCCGCCGTAAAAAAATAGAGTAAATATGAAAAATAAAATACTCTTTTTTATGCTGATTGTTACAAGCAGCTTGTCTTCCATCGCAGATGGCCAGCAGCAGATGAATATTGTGTTTGTAAACACAGCAGATAATAAGTTAATAGAACATGATAGCATGTATCAAAATGCCTGGGGCGAAATTTATCAAATTCAGAAACTAAAATATTATATCAGTGAGGTTAAGCTTGGTACTGCTTTACCCGGCCCAGAAATTTATTTGATCAATGCATTTGGCAATGCAGGATTTACAATTCCGGCGTCAACGCATACCATTGATTCTATTTCTTTTTTAATAGGAGTAGATAGTTTGTATCATGTATCCGGCGCACAGGAAGGATCATTAGACCCTTTGAATGATATGTATTGGGCATGGAATAGCGGCTATGTAACTTTTAAGTTAGAAGGGATTGCAGAGTCTTCTCCAGCGCCGTTACATAAAATGGAACAGCATATTGGAGGATTTGCAGGAAACCAAAAAACAATGCGGCGTATCGTTTTACCTTTATTGAATGAACCTGCTACATATGATACCATTTTTATAGAAATGAATTTAGATAAATACTGGCAGGGGATACATCACATTTCGATACAGCAAAGCCCGGTACTTACGCTACCTGGTAAAGAAGCGGTTTATGCAGCAGATAATTTTTCCGGAATGTTTTCTATAAAACGGGTTTATTAGCCATGAAAAGAAATTTAAAAATATTGATCCTTGCCGGCATCCTTTTTATTTGCCTGGGTATGAATTTGCTTATTGAAAATGCCAGCCCCCCGCAGCCCATTGAATTTAAAATTCCAAAAGGCTGGCCTAAACCTCCTACCGATATTTTTGTAAAAAATAAATTAACTGAACAGGGTTTTCAGCTTGGTAAAAAATTATTTTATGATGCCAGGTTAAGTAAAGATGGAGAAATTTCCTGTGCCAGTTGCCATCAATACTTTGCAGCGTTTTCCACTTTTGAACACGACCTAAGCCATGGCGTAAATAATAGTTTTACCAATAGAAATGCACCGGCATTGTTTAACCTGGCCTGGAAAACCAGCTTCCATTGGGATGGGGGGGTAAACCATATAGAAGTGCAAGCGCTAAACCCATTATTGGCGCCCAATGAAATGGGCGAAACATTGGAAGGGGTATTACGTAAATTAAAAAAAGACAGTAGTTACCGCAGGTTATTTAAAGATGCTTTTGTAACTGAGGGTATCAGCAGCCAGCGTATGCTTAAAGCACTGGCACAGTTTACAGGAAGCCTGCTGAGTGCCAATAGCCGGTACGATAAAATGAAAAGGGGCGAAATACAATTTACCGCTGCCGAACAAAAAGGTTATGCATTGTATCAATTGCATTGCTCCGGATGCCATACTGAACCTTTATTTACCGATGAAAGTTTCAGGAACAATGGTATTGGTTTAAATCGTTTTAAAGATGTAGGGAGAATGGATTTTACACATCTAAGCAGCGATTCATTAAAGTTTAAAGTGCCCAGCCTGCGTAATGTACAGCTAAGCCCGCCCTATATGCACGATGGTAGTATTGGGTATATTACCAAAGTATTGGAACACTATCGAACCGGTATTGATACCACATCTGCCATACTGGATCCCTTACTAAAAAAGAAAATTCATTTAACTGACAGGCAACGGGACGAACTCCTCTATTTTTTATTTGCACTTACCGATACCAGCTTTACCAAAAACAAGCGATTTGGCCCCGATGAAAAATATATTTTTAAGCATTAATGCCTGTTTTTGTTTTTTATAACCGTAAAATTAAAAGATTAATAAGGGCAGCTAGAGATGCTTAAACTGTGTTACAAAAAATGAATTATCCTGTATAAACAATATTATACCATTAAATTGCAGCAAATTTTATGTTAATAGCTTGAGCGGAATAAAAAAATTAGCAGGTCAAACTATGTGGTACGGGATACCGGCTATTGCAAGCCGATTTTTGGGATACCTCATGAATATGGCGTTGCCATTTTTCGTTACCCTGCCTGCCGAAACAGCTGACCTGAGCCAGGCTTACAGCATCATCCCGTTTTTAAATGTATTGTATGCCTATGGCATGGAAACAGCCTACTTTAGATTTTCACAAACTCACGATAGAAAAAAATTATTTAGTACACTCTTTCTTTCCATGCTGGTAAGCACGGTGCTTTTCAGTATCATATTATTGATTTTTAAGGATAAGATTGTAGATGCTGCCACCCTGAACCAGCACCCGGAATATGTATTATGGATCATTGCCATTATTAGTATAGATAATTTAAATACGCTTCCTTTTGCCAAACTACGGCAGGAAAACAGGCCCAAGCGTTATGCTTTTGCAAGAGTTGCAGGGATTGTGGTAAATGTAACAATCGTTATTTTGTTCCTGGGGATTATTCCAAAAGTATTAGCCACTCATCCTGATAGTTTTTTAAGGCATATTTATAACAGCGATATTCAATTGGGATATTATTTGATTGGTAATATATGCGGCAGTTTATTTACACTTTTATTGCTTTGGAAAGAGCTTCGCCAAATTACTTTTAAGTTTGATACTAAACTTTGGAAAGAGGTAATGCGTTACAGTGCTCCCTTAGTGATAGTAGGGATGGGGGGTATGGTAAATGATGTACTGAGCCGCCTTATTTACCGGCATGTGGTAGATCTTCCACCACAGCAGGCAGATAATGAGTTTGGTATTTTTGCCAATATTTTCCGGATCGCCTTATTGGTTACTATTGTAATTCAGGCATTCCGTATGGCTGCAGAACCATTTTTCTTTAACCAAAGCAATAATGAAAATGCACAACGTATCTATGCCAGGGTGATGAAATTTTTTGTAATAGCCTGTTGTTTTATCTTTCTTTTTATCGGGTTGTTTCTCGATGTATTCCATTGGATTTTTGCAACCTTTGCTAATCCCCGCTGGACGGAAGGGTTGCAGGTAGTTCCGCTTCTTGCCCTGGGCAATATTTTCCTGGGAATTTATTACAACTTAAGTGTGTGGTACAAGCTCACCAACAAAAATTTATATGGCGCTTATATTACCATTGTAGGGGCCGTAATTACTATTGTGCTGAATGTTTTATTAATTCCGGTGCTCCATTACCTGGGAGCCGCTATCGCTACATTCACTTGTTATTTTACGATGATGATATTGAGTTATAAGCTGGGCCAAAAACACTATCCCGTACCTTATGCAGTAAAAAAATTATCGGCATATCTGCTCATTTCTATTTTACTGTATGTAATTCATATTGGGATGGTAAAATTAATTTCGGCTTCTTACCTGTTCTCTATATCCAGTGGCCTGGTATTAATTTGGGCATTTGCCTGGTTTATTTCTAAAATTGAGAGAAAAGAATTATCCCGTATGCCTGTTATAGGAAAATATTTTAGAGCTGTTTAAAGACCCCATTGCTAAATGCGAAAACTGCTACAAAAATTACTGAAGCGGCCCATAATATGGTTGTCAGCTTATTTCGCAGCGGCACCACAGCGTGATCTTGTATTTAAATCGCTTACCGGTTTATTAGAAAGTGGAGGCAATCTTATCAATAAAAGGTTACAATTGGTAGAGGCCGATTTAGATCAAGGAAAATTTATCATTTTTAGTGATCAGCACAAAGGGAACAAAAGCTGGGCAGATGATTTTGCAGGTTGCGAAAAAAATTATGTAGCAGCATTAACGTATTATAACGAGGCAGGCTATCATTTTATCAATATGGGTGATAGTGAAGAGCTTTGGAAATTCAGGATGCACGAAATCCTGCCTCAAAATGAAAATGCATTTCATGCCGAAGCTGCTTTTCAACCCCACCGATATATTAAAACATTTGGTAACCATGATGTGCTATGGAAAAACCCATTAGATGTTGCATTAAACCTGGTGAAATATTTTGCCATGCCGTTATATGTGTATGAGGGTATATTAATTAAAGGCCATACTTCAAACGGGACGTTATCTGTTTTTTTAACGCATGGCCACCAGGGCGATAAGATGAGTGATAACAATGCAGTAAGTACCTGGTTGGTATCTCATTTTTGGATGCCTTTACAACGATACCTGCGCATTAATATAAACACACCAAGCAATGATCATTTTTTAAGAAACCGGCATAACCAAATTATGTATGAATGGAGCAGCCAACAGGAAAATTTATTATTAATTACCGGCCACACACATCAGCCGGTATTTGCCTCTGGCCGTTATTACCAACATAAACCCAGTGAATTTGATGCAGCCCAAATACCCGAAAACAGGAATCCTACTTATTATAATACGGGCTGTTGTTGTTTTAGCGATGGAGATATTACGGGTATAGAAATAAGCGAAGGAAAAATTCGCCTGGTAAAATGGACGCATGAAGAAGTGGCACCTGAAAGAATGATCCTGGAAGAACAAGATTTAAGAATTGTGATGAATGATATGAAAAAGAAATTGCCTTCTTAAAAAGAAGGCAATTCAAAAGTATTGGAGTTCGGGATTTATGATCTTTTGGTTGTAATAAGCCTGTAAAGAACCAATAATATAAAGGCACCACCTACGGCACTTATCAATGCTTTCAGCGTCCAGCCGCTACTTTCCCAACCAAGTAGTGTTTTTGTAAGAAAGCCACCTACTACGGCGCCGGCAATACCAATTAAAATTGTAACAATCCATCCACCCGGATCATCGCCTTTATGAAGTAGTTTAGCAATAGCGCCGGCTATTAAGCCAAATACAATCCATGATAGAATACCCATAATTGAAATATTTTAAGCGTTAACAATGTTTAGCCATTATAAAGCTATTAAAAATGATTTGATTTATAAAGAAAATTTATTTTGAAAATATTGATGTTCAAATACCTGTGAATAACTTAAAAATCAGATAGATGATTTTGGGCTATTTTTGTTTATACTGAGGCTGCAGATAATATATACATAAAAAGAATGCTACTATACAGCCAACAGTATCTGCTGCCCAGTCTGCCAACTCGTAACTCCGGCTGGGGATGTAATACTTTTGTAAAAGTTCTACCCCATATCCCCAGGCGCTACCGCAAAGAGAAATACCTGCCCATAGCCATATCCTGTATTTTGCTATATTTTTTTTATGGAGTAAAGGCAGCATAAAAAATAAACAAAGCAGCAAAAAGAAACCTGCATGCACCCATTTATCAAAATATATTTTATCTAACCAGTCATTTGTTTTAGGTAAATCGCTGGAAGGCATTAATAATAAAGTAGCCGAAATAAAAAACCAGGCTATGCCTGGCCAAAAGCTCTTTATACGGGTGAGTTTCCTCATTAATTTACTCTCCTATTAAAGCTGCATAAGCTGCCGCATCCATTAAATGATCGGTATCAGAAGCATTTGTAATTTTTACTTTTACCATCCATCCTTCACCATAAGGATCGGTATTTACAAGTTCAGGATTTCCATCGAGGGCAGGATTTACTTCAGTAATAGTGCCTGTAACCGGTAACAGCAGATCACTTACTGTTTTTACGGCTTCTACAGTACCAAAAATTTCATTTGCTGCCAATGCTTTTCCCACGGTATTAATATCCACATATACAATATCGCCAAGCTCATGTTGAGCATACTCTGTAATCCCAACGGTAGCGGTATCGCCATCTATTTTCATCCATTCGTGATCTTTACTGTATTTTAAATTTTCTGGAATATTCATGGTGATTTTTTTTGCAAGATATGTTTTTTATGTAAACCTATTGTTTTGTAGCAGGTGATAATAATTCAATTTTCATCCTGATATCTCCCAGTGGCCTGTCACGGCTATCACGTGGGGCATTTATAATTTTATGTACCACGTCAAAGCCTTGTTCTATTTCACCAAATACAGTATAGTCCTGGTCTAAGAACGGGGTACCGCCTACCGTAGTATATACTTTTCGTTGTTCTGGCGTATAGGTAAATCCTTTTCGTTGTTCTATCATATCCAGTTCAGCGGGGGTAATTACTTTACCCTCTACCAAATAAAACTGGCAGGCACTGCTGGCTTTTTGTGGGTTACCATCCCGGGCAGCCGCTAATGCCCCTTTTTTATGATAATATGATTGATGAAATTCAGCAGGGATACGAGCCAACTCTCCACCACCGCCTCCAAGCATTTCACCGGGCTGTGCATATTTACTGCCAGGGTCGCCACCTTGAATCATAAATTGTGGAATGATGCGATGAAACAAGAGACTATCAAAAAATCCTTCTTTCACTAATTTTACAAAATTATCCCGGTGCAGTGGAGTGCTATCATAAAGCTTTACAATAATGGTTCCCGAATCGGTCCAGATTTTTACCCGGGTACTACCATCATCCGGAAAACTATATTCACTTTCCTTTTTTTCTTTTTGTGAACTCATCTTACTTGTCTTGTTTGTTGTTTTTACTTTTTGTACCGGCTTTTTATTTTGTGCCAATACAGTTCCCACACTAAAAACTGTGGTGATAAATAAAGAAAGAAATATTTTATTCATAAAACTCATATAAATTTTTGGGATTGAAAATACATTAAAACATGATCTTTTAAAAAATTTTCCTGGTCAATAAAGTTATGCTCGGGAAGTGCTTTTAATTGTTTAAAATGTGGCCATCCTTCTTCATCCTGCCCTTCCAGCATATAAAAGCCACCGGGCATTAAAACCGTGCAAATGGCAATATGCATAAGGTCTTGCTTTTCTTCTTTTGTATATTCCCGGCCACCCTGCCCCAATTCCTGAATCCCGATAAGCATTAATACCCCATTCATATCGGGTTTTATACCAAATACTTCTTTTAATTTGATGCGAAGTTTCAACCATCGCACCTGTAAATCTTCTTTCAGGTGTTCCATGCCGGCAAAGGTATGATGAATAGCTACATTGATTTATAAAAATGTGTCAAAATACCGGGCTTGATTCATATAATCATTAAAAAAACTTGATTGTTTGATTATCTTTGCAGCCTTTATATATAAGCATGTTACAAATTAATTATATCAGGGCAAATGCAGCATTAGTGAAAGAAAGGTTATCTGTAAAAAATTTTGCAGATATTCATTTGGTGGATGATCTTATTGCGCTGGATGAAGAAATTAGGAAGCAAAAAACCCTCTCTGAAAACCAGCAATCTAATTTGAATGCAGCCTCAAAAGAAATTGGCCTGCTCATGGCCAAGGGCCAAAAAGAAGAAGCTGAAAAAAGAAAGCAGGAAGTAACGGAGCTTAAAGAAGAAGCAAACAAAAGCCGCCAGCAATTAACGGTACTTGAAGAACGGTTTAATGCAGAAATACTTCAGTTGCCTAACCTGCCTCATGCTACTGTTCCAAAAGGTAAATCGGCAGAAGACAACGAAGTGGTTTTACAGGGTGGTATTATTCCTACCTTACCGGTAGGTGCAAAACCTCATTGGGATTTAATAAAAGATTTTGACCTGGTAGATTTTGAAACCGGGGCTAAAATTACGGGCAGTGGTTTTCCGGTTTATAAAGGCAAAGGCGCAAAATTGCAGCGTGCATTAATTCAATATTTTTTAGATTATAATACCCAGGCAGGTTATACAGAATATATGCCCCCACTGTTTGTAAATGAAGCCTCTGCTTATGGTACAGGGCAGTTGCCCGATAAAGAAGGGCAGATGTACCATGTAACAGCAGATAATTTTTACCTGATACCCACTTCTGAAGTACCGGTTACCAATATTTATCGTAACAGTATAATCAATGAAGGTGAGTTGCCGGTTAAAATGACGGCCTATACACCTTGTTTCAGGAGAGAAGCTGGGAGCTTTGGTAGTGATGTACGGGGACTAAACCGTTTGCATCAATTTGATAAAGTAGAAATTGTGCAGTTGGTAAAACCACAGCGCAGTTATGAAGTACATGAAGAAATGGTAAACCATGTAGAACGCCTGCTCCAATTTTTAGAACTGCCGTATCGTATTTTGCGTTTATGTGGTGGCGATATGAGTTTTACTTCGGCGCTCACTTATGATTTTGAAGTGTATAGCGCCGCACAACAAAAATGGCTGGAAGTAAGTTCGGTTAGTAATTTTGAAAATTTTCAATCGAACAGGATGAAAATCCGTTATAAAAATCAAGAAGGCAAAACTGAATTATTACATTCACTCAATGGGTCTTCATTAGCATTGCCACGCATATTGGCTGCATTACTGGAAAATAACCAAAATGGCGATCGTATTAATTTACCCAATGCACTCCATAGTTATTTTGGGGCGGCTATGATTGATAAATAAATTTTTAATCTTAATAAAAAAAAGGCTTTAGTGTGAACCAAAGCCTTTTTTATTTGTTGCCATTATTGCTTTCACAATTTTCTTACGTCGGCATTATCCGCATCAAGTGATTTGGGTATATTCTCAGATCCATTTGGAACACCCCTGGCAACATATTGCTCTATTAACTTAACTTGAAATATATACTTAAAAAATGATGCCAAATTTTTAAAAAGAGGGATTATGTTCATAAATTTTGGGTTTTGCGATTTGTACTTTTATGTAACCTTCAATATTTCAAATC
The DNA here is from genome assembly GCA_016710595.1 of Niastella sp. Classification (GTDB taxonomy): domain Bacteria; phylum Bacteroidota; class Bacteroidia; order Chitinophagales; family Chitinophagaceae; genus Ferruginibacter. The sequence continues at coordinate 246,592 of JADJVM010000005.1, read as the reverse complement.
TTTAGTACCGGATAGTTAAAAAAATAAGCGCTTCTGAAAAAGCCATTTGAAATAATGAATTGGGTAAATTGAGAACGTATTTCCTCAAAAAAAATAAATGCTTTCTAATTATTAGCCGGGCTCTCTTTCTGCCAGGGTAAAACCAAAACTGCTACCCACCTCGGGGGTACTTCGTACATGCATTTTTTGCTGATGGGCTTCTATAATATGTTTACAAATAGAAAGGCCAAGCCCACTACCACCTGCTTTGCGGCTACGGGCATTATCTGTTCTGTAAAACCGTTCGAACAGCCTGGGTAAATGCTCTTCAGCAATGCCATAACCGTTGTCTCTGATTTCAACTAACACCCGTTGGCCATCTACTTTATAAAAACTGGCCTCTATGATACCCGGGCTGCGGCCATATTTAATCGCATTGTCTAAAAGGTTGGTGAGTACCTGTCTTATTTTTGAAGGATCGGCAAATACTGTGAGCGGGGCTTCGCAACCTTTTTTTATCATAAAACGGATGTTTTTCTCGCCTGCTTTTAAAGACAGGGATTCATAAGCTTCTTTCATTAATTCCTGGATGATAAAATTGCTTTTTTGTAGTTTAAATGCGCCACTCTCTAATTTTGAGATTTCATCCAGGTCATCCACCAGGTTTACCAAACGGCCAATGTTTTGCGAAGCATTTTGTAAAAAACGGGTATTTACTTCTTCATTATAGAGCGCTCCACCCAGCAGGGTATCAACATACCCCTGTATGGCAAAAATGGGGGTTTTAAGTTCGTGGCTTAAGTTCTGTAAAAATTCTTTTCTAAATGCTTCATTCCTTTCCAGCATTTCAATTTCATTTTTTTTCTGCTGTGCCCATTCTTCTACATCCTGTCGCACTTCATCAATGCTTTTTTGAGGCAACAAATGTTTATAATAAAATTCCTCCCTTTTACTGGCCTTGGTTTGATAAATAAGTTTGTAAACCAATTTTATTTTTCGGTAAATAAAATTTTGAAGCGTATATAAGATCAGTCCATAACTGCCGGCAAGAATTACAATAAATGAAGAAAGCGCAATCCACCAAACCGGTTTAAAAATATAAATACCCAATGCAATGGGTATGGAGAGCAATAAAGCCGTTAAGGCTGATAACTGTTGTGGTGAAAAATTTTTACCGGTAAGCATAGTCGTAAAGATACAAAATGAAGCAACTGTTACAGGTCAAACTTATAGCCCACACCTTTTACGGTTGTAATACAATCGAGCCCCAGTTTTTGGCGTATTTTTCGGATGTGTACATCAATGGTACGGTCTCCTACAATTACTTCGTTTCCCCAAATGTTTTCCATTATCTCTGTACGTAAAAAAACTTTTCCCGGCCTGGATGCTAATAATGCAAGTAGTTCAAATTCTTTTCGGGCCAGTATAATATCATCTCCAGAAAGAGTAACAATATATCTTTCCCGGTCTATTTCTAATGCCCCAATTTTTAATGATTGGGTTGCGGTAGGTTTGAGCCTCCGGAAGATTGAATTTACTTTGCTAATAAATACTTTGGGGCTGATGGGTTTTGTAATATAATCATCGGCCCCGGTTTCCAAACCTTTTATTTCGGTATTTTCATCGCTTAATGCAGTTAAAAATGTGATCAGGGTTTTTTCAAAACCGGGCGTATGCCTTAAAATATTACACACTTCAATACCCGATGTGCCGGGCATCATAACATCTAAAATAATTAAGTGGGGTTTCTCCTTTTTTGCAAATTCAATAGCTTCATTACCATTTTTTGCAGTAATTACTTCGTAACCTTCGGCTTCCAGGTTAAAAGTAAGGATCTCCAGAATATCCGGTTCGTCATCAGCCAAAAGGATTTTTTTTGCCATTTTCTATTCAGAATTTTTACAATGATACATTAAACAATTTTTCAAATTTCATTTTATAAGTTCGTTATAGTATTATTAAATTGTTAAACAGGTGCAACAAACAAGTACCCTAAGCGATCTATCTGAGTATCTACCAATAAAATGCACCATATTTGCAAAGGAAATAAATATGCTAAAAAATATATTCTTCATTCTTGTATTGTGTCTTTCCGTTTCTCTTGCATGGAGCCAGGAAGATACAACCATTAAGATTCCGATAGACCGGGAGTATTTTCATGACCTTGTCATTAAAGAGCAAAAAGCAATTGATAGGGCCGATGGCAAATTAGATGGCTCCTTTCGCCTGGGCAGTAATGAAAATGTTCATTTGCAATTAACCGATGCCCTGTACCGCCGGGTAAATAATATTCGTTATTGGGTAGAAGGAAGCCTAGATCTGCCTACCCGGAATGATAAGGTAACATACCTGCGCTATATTGAAAATATGTTGCGCAATTTTAGAAGTGCCTGGAAAAATAAAGACATCAACCCATTGGCTTTTCCACTTCTGGTAGAAAATTTTTATGAAGCCTTACAATTACAGGCAAAAGATTCATCCCTGTCAGGATTACTTAAAAGCACCGATTATGGAGTAGCGCAAATAATTACTGATGTATTAAGAGATAACCCCGGTATTGCAGAAATGAGGAATATCACATACCGGAAATTTTGTGCCTTATACCCCGATAAAATTTTAAGTACCATTCGCCCTTATATCAATCAGCCTTTTGCAGACAGCCTTTTAATATTAGCAGCAAAAAATAACCCGGTTCAAATTTATTCTTATGCACAATCCAGTTCTTCACCCGAAGGGAAATTAATACATAGGAGCAGCAATGGCCTGGTAAAAATAATTGCCCAATTGAGCCATACCCCCAATGCACTTTTATATTTTCCATTTTTAGATGATTTGCTTGCAGGAAGAAAAAATATTGCTGAAATAAAAAAATATGTGGGTGATGGAGAAAAGGAATATGATAGTGTAGGGTATTATAAGCTACTGGTAAAAACCGAAATAGAATATTTTAAACGGATGGCACCACCCGCCCGGGATACACCCATTGCCATGTTTGGTGCAAACGGTTTGCAGGAAACACTTCAGCAAAAAGCCATTCAACATTTTATTACACCTATCAATACCCTGCACGATCAAAGCAATATTAATATCAGGATGCGGGCAATAGACCCCCTAAGCCCCGAGGATATTTATTTTATGATGGTAATGGGCGAAAATGAAATTTATACCTCCAGCTATAAACATAGCTTTAATCGCATGTTGCAGCGTATGGGGCCAAAGCCAAGAACAGATTCATTGTTACTGAATGTAAACTTCGATTATTTTAAGAAGTTTATAAAAATGGCAGCGAATTATAATAAGCTGGATACATTTTTAAAATTAATGCCCACGGCCAGTTCAGAAGTATTGATGAAAGCTTTTGTTGCCAACCTCGATCAGCAAAAAAGCCTGGAAGATGCAGTAGATGTCGCAGATTCTTATAGCAGCATCACCGATCCTAAATTATTGCAAACCATCTTAAATTATGTAAAACAAAATGAAGAAAATGCAGCCGCTGTTGGTAATACAAAAGGAGCTGTAATATATGGCCTATTGAAAACAATTTTTATTTCGTCGAATGATAATAGCGTGGACCTTACCAAAGAGCTTGGCATTCCTCCAATATATGAAGTGCCTATGCAATTAATGAAAGATGAAAAAGGGCGCATTGTACAGCAAGTATTTTTTTATGGCGATGAAGATGGTAAAACATTTTTTCCTCCTTTTGTAAATTCATTTTCTGCCAAAGATTGGATACGTACGGATAAAAAGGAATGGGTAGAGTTAAAATCCAGGAAAGGGGAAGTGTATGTTTTTGCCAACAGGCCATTAAATTATGATGCCAATTTAGATGACTCGGCACAGGTACACCTTGCCAAATATTTAGAGGCAAATGATATGAGCCCTACTATGGCAGTGCACCGGGGCCATAGTTACTGGCTTAAAGGAACCATTAGCCGGCTACCGGAAACGGCACATATAATTTTATTGGGTTCCTGTGGCGGGTATCAAAACCTGAATTCAATTTTAGAGATATGCCCCGATGCGCACATCATATCTACCAAAGAAATTGGTAAAGGCGATGTGAACCAGCCCATCATTAATTATTTGAACCAGGTTTTTGTATCGGGTGATACCCTGGTATGGAAAAAAATGTGGGCCAATCTTACAAAATTTTTTAAAAATGACCCCAACCCCGAAGTGAGGGAAAGTTGGGACGATTATATACCACCCTATCACAACCTGGGCGCTATTTTCTTAAAAGCATACCATAAAAAAATGGAAGACAACTAAACCACTGTACCTTTGATGCATGAGTGCCGGAGATGTTTCGCAACAAAAATTTAGTTTGTCTTTATTAAAAAGGGTATTTGGTTTTGCTGCACCTTACCGCAAAAAATTTTGGATTTCAGTATTCCTTTCCATCTTGCTGGCCGTAATGGCGCCTTTGCGGCCTTTGCTCATACAAGTAACTATTAACGATGGCATCAGCCAAAGTGGATGGGGCAGTTTTATAAAAGGGCCTGGTGGTTTTATCATAGAAATTACCCTTATTCAAATTGTGTTACTGCTATTGGAAACAGCAACCCGGTTTTATTTTACATTTACTACGGCATCTCTGGGCCAAAGCGTTGTAAGAGATATGCGGGTTGCTACCTATAAAAAAATTACTCATTTTAATTTATCAGAATTTGACCGTACACCTATTGGCACCCTTACAACACGTACCATTAATGATATTGAAAGTGTGAATGATATTTTTAGTGATGGGCTCATTCCCATTATTGCCGATATGCTTTCTATTGTATCTATATTGATCTATATGTTTTGGGCCGATGCAAAACTTACTTTGATCTGCTTAATACCATTTCCATTTTTAATTATTGCCACTTATTTTTTTAAAGAAAGTGTAAACCGGTCTTTTATAAAAGTGAGAAATGCAGTGGCTTCTTTAAATGCTTTTGTTCAGGAACATATTACTGGAATGAGTTTAGTACAGGTTTTTGCTGCAGAGAAAAGGGAACAACAAAAATTTTCATCCATTAATAAAGAACATCGCAATGCCAATATAAAAGCCATATTCGCCTATTCTGTATTTTTCCCAATTGTAGAGTTGATTTCTGCCTTATCGGTTGCATTACTGGTATGGTGGGCAGCCCGGGAATCGGCACTGGTGCCAGATGAGAAGATAGGTACCCTGGGAGGCATCATCACTTCGTTTATTCTTTGCCTTAATTTATTGTTCAGGCCATTGCGGGTAATTGCAGATAAATTTAATGTGTTACAAATGGGTGTGATTGCCAGTGAAAGGGTATTTAAAGTGTTGGATAATGAAAATGTATTGCCCAATACCGGTACTGCAAAACCGGTTCCATTCAAAAGTAGTATTCAGTTCGATCAGGTATGGTTTGCCTATAACCCCGATCAATATGTATTAAAAGAGCTTTCATTTACTATAAGCTCTGGAGAAACTCTTGCATTGGTGGGCCATACCGGTAGCGGTAAAACTTCTATCATTAGTTTAATAAACCGGCTTTACCCGATTCAAAAAGGAGAAATAAAAATTGGGGGCCTGCCAATTGAACAATACGATATTGATTATTTGCGGAGTAAAATTGGCGTGGTATTGCAGGATGTGTTTTTGTTTAGCGGAACTGTATTAGATAATGTAACGCTGAGAAACGATTCTATTTCACAGCAACAGGTAGAGCAAGCCGCTAAATTAATTGGTATGCATGATTTTATTATGAAATTACCGGGGGGGTATCAATTTAATGTAAAAGAAAGGGGTGCTACTTTATCAATGGGGCAGCGCCAATTGCTATCTTTTGTGAGGGCTTTATTATATAATCCTTCTATATTAATATTAGACGAAGCCACATCTTCTATTGATTCTGAAAGTGAGGCCTTGATACAACATGCCATCCAAACCCTTATTGCTGGCAGAACCTCAATCATAATTGCCCACCGGTTAAGTACCATTCGCAAGGCGAATAAAATAATTGTATTAGATAAAGGCAGGGTAGTAGAAACCGGTTCCCATACCGAATTAATAGCTAAAGAAGGCCATTACTTTAAACTCTATAAAATGCAGTTTGAAAAAGAATTTGTGAATAATATTTAAATAGAAATCATATTTTTTTCAAGTTGAACTGTATCTTCCCCCAACCATTATTCAATCTGTTTTTCTACGTGCAATAATTTCCCGGTTTCTGTAAAACCTTCAATAATAATTTTAAATTTTTTTGCTTTATCAGAGTTATAAAATGAAAATTGAATTTCTTTATGCTCCGCATTGGTGATAAAGTATGGATTCCAATATAAGGTAGTACGTTCATCATATAAAATGCTGGCTTCTTCTTTTTTCTCATAATTGGGAGAGAAAAATTCTTTGGTAGGGCTAAAACCTTCTATATTGAAAGATGTAAGCGGAATGCCGCTGCTATAAGAGCCATCACCCTTTTTTGTATAAATTACCAAAGCGCCTCCCGGCCCGCCGTTATAGCCGCTTCCGGAAAAAACTTTCACCATTGCCACTTCAGATACCGATAGCGTTGCAATTTGGCTGGGATCTACTTGAAATTCATCTAAATAAACACTCATTTGAATAGGTCCACCCATCATGCTCCGGGTATTGCGATAAACAATAGAATAATTAAACGGGCCCCCGGTAATAGATACACCGTTTAACCGGCTTTGCAAATAATTTAAAATATTTTGATGCGATTTTGGCGGATCCGTTAAAAAATCGAGTTCTGTGGTTGCCGAGCTCATGCGCCCTGATACATATTTCTGTTCATACTTTTCTTTTTCACTTTTTATTTTAGAATTTATTTTTATCTCATCTAATAAAATGCCATCGAAGCGGGAGAGTTTATTAAAATTATAGCCTTCTTCAAATTTTTTCTGCAACTCAATGCCGGGCATTGCCAAAAAAGTTTTGGGCAATGGAGTTTGTAAATTATGAAAGACTTGCGATAAATAATTCGACGTAAGGGTTAAGTTTACTTTTGAATTTTTAGTAACACTACTTTGTAAATAAAACTTTGCCGTGTCTTCAAATATGAAACCATTGGCAAAAAAATCGCCTACAGAATCGGTTGTAATTTTAAAAAAATCAGTTTGTTTATCTTTTGTTTTTACAATAGCAGTAATTTCCTGGTTTAATAGCGGCTTGTCTTTTTTGGGGTTAAATGCTTTGCCTGAAATTGCAATATATCCCGGGTCTTTAAACGTCATAGGCGGAAAATGGCCGGAAAACATTTCATTCCAGCTATACCTTCTCCAGCCATTGGTAAGCATTACATAATCCAGCCGTAGCTGATGCAGCAAATCATTGCTTTCAAAATAATAAGAAGGATTATGGATTACCCCTTTCATATCAGACGTGAGTAAAAACCGGCTAATGATATTATCTGCAGGATTATTTTCTGTTTCCCCTTCAGTTACAGATACTGAAAAAGTACCGGGTATGGTATCTGCCATCGTAAAAGAATAGGTATTTTTAGTGCGTGGTTTTAAACTTACTTTTTCGTTTCTAAAAATTCCTTCAGGCATATAATCTCCCGAATTTATAAATACCAACCTTTCGGCAAGAGGTTTATTTTCTTTATTAAAAACAGTAAGTTGTAAAATACCAGAAGGCAGTTGGCCTACCGGTATTTCACCCGACATTATTTTGATGCCTTCAGCGATGGGTATTTTAAAAGCAACGATGTTTTCCATTACGCCTAAAATATAGGAAGGTTCCATATTTTGATTGGCAACGGTAGTGGCATCCAGTAAAAAAGAGGTTTTAGCAGTATTCCGTGTTATTTGCAGCACTACGCCTGCAGGTGCAGCGAGGGGTAAGGGTTGAATTTTGGGTACCGTACCGTCAATCACACAATGTGCCATGTATTTTTCATTTGCAATGGGAATAAATTCTGCAATGCCCATGCCGTCATAATCACTTTTAAAGGATATTATTTCTTTTCCGGCTTCATTTTTTATTTTTCCTTCCACGTTTTTCGGATTGCCATAATTGTCAGTACATTTAAATGCCACCCTGTTTTTAATACCGGCTACCATATTGCCCGATTCGGGTAAAAAAGAAAGCTGATAATTGACTTGCTGATCGTTCAGCCTATTTTGCGAAGTGGGATTGTAAATATTTAGCGTATGATAATAAAAGCTGTTAAAACCAAAATTCATGAGGTCTTTTGTAAAAGCTTTAATAAGATAAGCTCCCTGGGACAGGGTTTTAGGAAGGCTGAATTCACCAATGGCGGCACTCCCATTGATAGGTAATATTTTTTTGTCAAGCAGCCTGCCAGAATCATTCAAGAGTTCTACAGCCAGCACAGTACTTTTTACAGAAGGCGCAAAACCTTCCATCAGGTAGGCTTTAAACCATATTGTTTCTCCGGCTATATAATTTGTTTTGTCGTAATGAAAGTATATTTTTTCGCTGGTATATTTTTGCTGTACGGTTGCTAAAATACTTTCGGGGGTTTGGGAGTTTGCTGCCTGTGATAAGGATAAAATTATCACAGATAAAAGCAATAGCTTTTTCATAAAGGGTAAATAAAAATTAAAGATGATGCAAAATAATATTTTTTTGTAAATGTGGGAATAATTCATTTTTGATTTGAAAAATGTAATAATATTATTCTTTTTAGTTTTTCAAATTCCATATATAAAAGTATTGATATTAAAAACAGGAAATATCCCCATAAATAATTTTACTGGTTACCCTATATTTGTTAAAACAAAACACTTTTATGAAAATGAAAAAATTTACCCCACCCCCCGCAAAATAAGCGGTATTCTTGTTTTGGCATTACTATTTTTTGCAGCCTGTAAAAAAATGGATAGCATGGCTACCAACGAACAACAAAATGTATCCAGTACAACAGAAAAATTCTTTAACCAACATCGCACATCAGATCCCCGGGAACAGGCTCTCATTAACTATTTACAAAGGATAAATAAAAAAACACCCTTTTTAGAACAAACAGCAAAGCAAATAGGTTTTCCAAGATGGGATAAAATTTTGCGCTATAAAAAGAAAAACATTTCAACCACCTCTTTTGGCGCATCTGCCCATAGCGATTCATCAGAAATATTTTATATTCCATTTTTAAGAGATACTCAAAATTTTGTAAATGCATCTATGATTATAACGGCCAATTCAACGGATACTTCCTTTGAATATAAATGTGATTGGCAATATGCGCAAATGGAAAATGATCCAGAGACAGCTAATGGAGCTGCTGAACATTATGCAGCATTTTTTATGGCAATGGATAAGTTGGTATTTAGATTTACTAAATTCAATATTATTGATAGTAATTTATTTAGGACTGCTGAACATAGCAAAACGCTTCAGGTAAGAATAAATTCTAATTCAAGCAATAATAACTTTTACGATATAATTGAGCTTTGTGATGAAATGGTTATTTGGTATGAAGACTGCCATTATGCAGATACCGATGCTTGCAGATCAGGTATTTTCATTGAAGGTATTGGTACTGTTTATAAACAAGCAAAACATTTTAGGGTTAAATTGAATAAACAATCTGGCTCTATAACATCAATTTCTGAAATTTAAATTACTTATTATGGAAATCACTAACTTACAATCTGGAATTATTGTTTGGGTTTTAGTTTGTCTAATAGCAATATCAATTTTAATATATTGAATTTATAAATACTTTAAGAAGAAAAAATCATAATTAAATTGTAGTTTTAAATTTCAAATTCATAAAGTTTAAATCCTGCATATTAGTGCAGGATTTTTTGTAAGTACTAAATTCATTTTTTGAATAAATACATAAATTGGTTTTAATAAGCAGAATGTATTCTTAGCTTTTACCCAAATAAATAGCCTCTTTTTTTTCAATTTGAAGCCCTGCCCTTATCTTTGCGCCAAATTTAAGTGCAGACATGGTCACAAAAGGCATAAAATCATTAATGGTAGCGGCTTTCAGCCTTTTTTGTTTACACATTACAAGTCCTGTTTTTGCACAGGATCACACACCGGTTCCGCATGAGTCCGCTGAGGCTAAGCTGGATCCTGCAAAAATCATTTTAGAACATATACAAGATGCCCATGAATGGCACTTTTTCACCTTAGGAGATTTTCATGCTTCTATTCCCTTACCGGTAATATTATATTCGCCTACCAAAGGGTTCTCCGTATTTCTTTCCTCAAGATTTCACCAGGGGCATGAGATAGTACCTTACCAGGGTTATGAAATGACGGGAAATAAAATTGTAGCCACTGATGGAACCACAGTATATGATATTTCTATTTCTAAAAATGTGCTGCAAATGATGCTGGCATTGCTAATTTTAGTATTGTTGATGACCAGTATTGCAAAAAAATATAAAACCGGCCAGGGGGTAACTTCGGCGCCAAAAGGCTGGCAAAATGCAATGGAGCCGGTTATTACCTTTATCAGGGACGAAGCAGCAAAGCCAAACCTGGGCCCTAAGTGGAAAAAGTATTTTCCTTACCTGCTCACCGTTTTCTTTTTTATACTTATAAATTGTTTGGTTGGCTTATTACCGGGCTCTGCCAATGTTACAGGCAATGTGGCCTTTACCATTGTGTTGGGTGTCATTGCATTCTTTATAATATTATTTAGTACCAATAGTCATTTTTGGGGCCATATTTTCTGGCCTCCCGGGGTACCTTTATTTGTAAAATTAATTTTGATCCCTATTGAGTTTGCCAGTTTTTTCATTAAACCGGCAGCTTTAATCATTCGTTTGTTTGCAAACATGATTGCGGGCCATATTATTATTTTGAGTTTTGTTTCACTTATTTTCATATTTGGTGAAATGAATTTTTTTGCGGGATGGGGTTTTTCACCCTTATCCATTGCATTTACGGTGTTTATTTATTTCATAGAAATACTGGTAGCATTTATACAAGCATTTATATTCACCAACCTGGCAGCCGTATTTATCGGCCAGGCATTTGAAGGTGGGCATAATGATATTGATGGACATGCAGATCCGGTAATTCTTTAGTTTGTAATTTATTATTCATTATAAAAACAAGTATCATGAGTCTAATGACTGTGTTAGCTGAAATCCAGTTTGGTTACTCTCACATGGGAGGTGCAATTGGTGCAGGCCTTGCTGCAATTGGTGCCGGTATTGGTATTGGCCAGATTGGTAAAGGTGCTGTAGAAGCAATTGCCCGCCAACCGGAAGCTTCAAACGACATTCGTGCAAACATGATCCTGACAGCTGCGTTCGTAGAAGGGGTTGCCCTTTTCGCCGTAATTGCAGGTTTATTGGCTGTTCTAAAAGGCTAGTTTGCATTCAATGAATTACTGCATCTGAAGCACAGGGCGGGGGATGCAGTAATATTTTTTAAAATGGATATACATTTAAGAACATTTAATTAAGTTAATATATGGAACTTTTATTACCGGGTATTGGTATTTTATTTTGGACGCTGATTGCTTTTGGGATCGTATATTATATCCTGAAAAAATTTGCCTGGAACGCCATCATCAAAGGCCTTGATGACAGGGAAACCAATATTGCAGATTCTATTGCAACAGCAGAAAAAGTGAAACTGGAAATGGCTCAACTAAAAAGCGATAATGAAGCTTTATTGGTTGCGGCAAGAGAAGAAAGAGCGATCATGCTGAAACAAGCAAAAGAAACCAAAGACAAAATGATTGCCCAGGCAAAAGAAGAAGCTAAAGAGCAAGCCGCTAAAATTGTTGCGGATGCCCAGGTAACCATACAGCAACAAAAAATGGCGGCCCTTACTGATCTTAAAAACCAGGTAGGCAATCTGGTAATTGAAATAAGCGAAAAAGTATTGCGTAAAGAATTGAACGACCGTAAAGAGCAGGAAAACTTTATTCATCAATTAGCCAACGAAGTAAAATTAAATTAACCGGAAGGCCTTTGGCCTGATAATTATCATATATGAATAATCCCCGTTTAGCCGGCCGGTATGCCAAAAGCTTAATTGATATTGCAGTAGAAAAAGGTGAATTAGAAACCGTATATGCCGATATGAAATTATTATTGGGTATGCAAAAAACAAACCCGGATTTTACAGCCATGTTACTTAGCCCCATTATCAGTTCAGATAAAAAAGAAAAAATATTGGAACTGGTAATTGGCCCGTATATCAGCGCCCTTACCCGTTTATTCAATCAATTATTAGTTCGTAAAGGCAGGGAAAAAAACTTACCGGAAATTGTAAAAGCATATATTGATCAGTACAACGCAATAAAAGGAATACATAAAGCAAAGCTGGTTACGGCAGGTGAGGTAAGCGATGATATGAAACAGTTTATCATCAATAAAATTAAAACAGAAGCCCAGGTAGCACATATCGAACTGCAATCTGAGATAAATGAAAGCTTACTGGGTGGTTTCACCTTGCAAATGGAAGATTTGTTTATTGATGCCAGCATTAGCCGGGACCTATCTGATATTCGCCGCCAGTTTATGAGCAATGAATACATTCACCGTTTAAGGTAATACTCAAAATAAAAACAAAAGCCCGGCTATGTTTCTTACAGCCGGGCTTTTTATTTTAATAATAATTTTTATTCATCTATTGCATTCCTTACTACAGAAGCACTCAGTTTGCGAAGTGGATTTTTGTATTGTTCTTTATTTTCTCTTCGGCCATGAATAATATCTATACAGGTAAATAATGCTTCTCTAAACGAAGATTCATCGGCTATCCCTTTTCCTGCAATATCAAAAGCTGTACCATGGTCGGGAGATGTACGCACAGCGCCCAAGCCGGCAGTAAAATTCACGCCTTCGCCCATTGCCAAAGATTTAAAAGGAATCAGGCCCTGGTCGTGGTACAAAGCCAGCACCGCATCAAAACTTCGATATTGGCCACGTGCAAAAAAAGCATCGGCACTATAAGGGCCAAAGCAAAAAATATTTTTTTGTTTTGCATCTTTTATAGCAGGGCGTATAATTTCTATTTCTTCCTTGCCTACCAGGCCTTCATCTCCTGCATGGGGGTTTAAGCCCAACACTGCAATTTTAGGCTTCACAATTAAAAAATCTTTCTTTAAACTTTCATTTATGATACTAAGTTTTGATAAGATATTCTCGATGGTAATATGTTGTGCAATGTCCTTTACAGGTACATGCTCTGTAAGTAATGCAATACGCATATTTTCTGCAACCATCATCATGGCAACATCTTTTACTCCAAAATAATTTTTAAGAAAAGGGGTATGCCCACTAAAATTAAAATCTGTTGATTGTACGTTTTTTTTATGAATGGGAGCCGTAACCAGGCCGGCAATCTTGCCAGCTTTTAATGCCTCGGCGGCCATACGCAAACTTATTACTGCATATTTTCCCCCTATTTCATTCAGGATACCCGGTGTAATATTAATTTCTTCGTCCCAGCAATTATATACGTTTACCTGTTTTGGGTTCAGCTGCCCCATGTCTTTAATTACCGAAAAGCTAAAATGCATTTCAGGCAATGATTTTCTATAAAAGTTCAGTAGTTTATTGTTCCCAAAAATAACAGGGGTACAAAATTCCATGATCCTGTTATCACTTAATGTTTTTAAAATTATTTCTGTTCCTATACCATTTATATCGCCGCAGCTAATGCCAATAATGGGTTTATGATCTGTTGAAGGGTTCATATATTATATATATTTAGAAGTTGCAAACTTACAGTATCCTGCTAATATAGTTTTGTATTATCATGCTTAAGCGATGGAAGCCCATAAAAGTATAAGTGAGAATAGTGCATGCGATAAACAATACACAGCGTATTTTTCCGTTGTTACGATGTTATATATACTTAGTAAATAGGGTAATAAACTTTAATCAGCAAAAATGACAGGTAACATGTGGGTTAAAAGGCCGCTATTGCAGATCATTGTCTTACTCTGTGGCTCACCAGTAATGAGCCAGCAAGTGGGTGTAAATATAAATAATGAAAGTCTTCAGTTAAAAGTAAATGTGCAACAGGCTTTTAATTTTGGTGTTTTTGCGCAAGGTGCAACTGGAGGAACCATTTCAATTTTACCAAATGCTTCCAGAGCTGCCAGTGGTTCTGTAATTCCCCTTAACATGGGGGGCTTATACAGCCCGCTAATACTGGAAATAGAAGGAGCCAAGGGAACGGTAATATCCTTGCTGGCAGGGCAAACTACCATTTTAACCGGGAGTAATGGAGGTATTATGAAACTTAAATTGCTGGATATAAATAATTCAATGCCATTTATAATTACCAATGAGGCACCGGCAAAAAACCTGGTTACGATCGGCGCAGAGTTAATAGTAGGGAATATGTCAGAATCTCCTCCCGGTAATTACAGCGGTAGTTTGTATTTGTCTTTTTTGACGGACTAAAAAATAATACAATTTCAATAAATCCAATATCTTGAAAAGACAGTTTACGATCAAAGGACGATCAATCCTTTCCCGTACCTCTTTTTTTATTTCTTTCTTATTTATATGCTGCGGGGTATTTTTATTACCCGGTAAGGTTACTGCACAGCAAAATGAAAATGATTTTGATGAGGTGATTGTTACCATCCAGGGGCAAAATATTGGTACTGCAGAAATCCAGGCACTTGTGATAGCACAGGATTTATATTTACCGGTAAGTGATTTATTCAACTACCTGGCCATAAAAAACAAATTATCAGGCGATTCCATAATTGGGCATATCTTAAACCCGAATGATGTTTTTATTATAGATAAATCCAACCACACAATTTATTATAATAAAATCAGTACTTCATTTCAAAAAAATGACCTGATCTTTTCTTCTAACGAATATTATTTAAAAATAAATTATTTTGGGGTATTCGGGCTGCAATGCAATTTTAACTTCAGGAGCCTTACTGTTGATTTTATCAGCAACATAGAACTTCCTTTTATGAGGGAAAAAAGATTGGATCAAATGCGCAGGAATATCACCAAAGTAAAAGGAGATATTGTAGCTGATACAGTAATAATAAGAAAATTTAAATTATTACACCTCGGTGCATTGGATTGGAATATAGCTTCCACTCAATACCAGGGCAACAATACTACCTGGGCAAAAATAGCTGTGGGTGGCATTCTTGCCGGCGGTGAAACCAATGCCCAATTTTTATTTTCAAATCATAATACGTTAGATATTAGGAACCAGATTTTTCAATGGCATTATGTAAATAATGAACAAAAATATGTAAAGCAAATTAGCCTGGGAACCATCTATGCACCTGGTTCTTATAGTACTATTCCTTCACTCTTAGGTGTTCAAATGAGCAACACGGCTACCAGGCAGAGAAAATCTTTTGGGAGTTGGATCATCAGCAATAGTACCGAACCCGGTTGGATTGTGGAACTGTACATCAATGATGTGTTGGTTGATTATACAAAGGCCGATGCCTCAGGATTATTTTCTTTTGAAATCCCGCTGGTTTATGGAAACAGTAAAATAAGGTATAAGTTTTATGGCCCCTGGGGCGAAGAACGTTCTGCTGAACAATTGATCAATATCCCTTTTTCTTTTTTACCAAAAAATACAGTTGAATATTCATTAACAACAGGTAAAATACTTGATAGCACAAAGAACTTATATGGAAGGCTAAATATAGGATATGGACTTACTAAACAAATAACCATTGGTACCGGGGTAGAATATAACAGCAGTTTGCTCATGAAGAAAGCACTTCCTTTTCTAAATGTATCAGCAAGGATTGGGAATTCACTCATTCTTTCGGGTGAATATTCACCCGGCACATTCATAAAGTTTTCTGGTAATTACAGGTTGCAAAAAAAGTTACAAGTAGAAGCTTTGATCATTAAATATGCACCCGGGCAGGAAGCCATTCGTACCTCCAGCCAAACAGATCAAAAACTTATGTTTTCAATGCCATTTAAAATTAAAAATTACAATGGGTTTACCAGGCTGGTATTAAATAAATCAAAATTTTATAAAGAAGAACTCAAAACAGCAGAATTATTAACCAGTATTACTGCCAGGCGTGTAAATGCAAACATTACCAGCTATGCAGTTTTTTATAATAAGCCGGAGATCATGAGTAAACTCGCAATCAATATCCCGATATTTTTTAATGCCCGTTTTACACCACAGGTACAATACCATTTTCAAAAACATGCAATCGTAATGCTGAAAGGAGAATTTGAAAAAAGGGCATTTAACAATATGGTTGTAAACATGGGGTACGAGTATAATAAATTAATTAATACTTCAGCATTTACACTGGGAGTACGCTATAATTTTTCATTTGCACAAGTAGGAATTTATAACCGAAAGGTAGGTAAACATATAAGCAGTACACAATCTGCTTCCGGTGCTGTATTGTTTGAAGAGGGTTTTAAAAATATTAGAACTACCGATAAAAGTAATGTAGGGCAGGGGACCATTCTTTTACTACCATTTCTCGATTATAATTGTAATTACATACATGATGCCAATGAACCCGAAGTATTAAACCTGAATGTAAGGGTAGATGGATGTAAAATAGACCGTAATTCAAAAAAAGCGGCAGTAAAAGTTTCTGCATTAGAAGCGTATCAAAAATATTATATAAAAGTAGATGACCTCAATTTTGATAATCCTGCTTACCAGATTAAAAATAAAGTAATAGAAGTAGAAGCGGAACCAAACTTTACCAAAAAGATTGAAATACCGGTATCTGTGTTAGGTGAAGTAAATGGTTATGTAAATAAAAGAACAAATGGAGAACTAAAAGGAGTAAGTAGGGTTATTTTACAAATATATAATGAAGCAGGAAACCTGGTGGCTAAAACACTAAGTGAACAGGATGGTTACTTTAGTTTCCTGGGTTTAATACCCGGTAATTATTTTGTTACTACCGATGCTGTACAAATGGAAAAAGTAGGAATGGCCAACCAATCCGGTATGGTTCATTTTACGATTAAAGAAAACAAAGAAGGTGATATTATAGATAATGTAGCGGTGGTACTTGTTATGGATAAAGCAAATACAGGGCATAAATAAAATGAATAAGAAATAATAAAAATATATCGCAGATATAGCAATATATACTATTAGGTTTCGTTTTATATAACTATAAACTATAACAATTAAAAAAAATTCAATCAAATGAAAAAATCATTAGGAGTCCTTGCTGTTTTTTTAATTACAGCAACTGCTGTTAATGCTCAGGCAACGGCTACAGCCAATGCTTCAGCAACCATTGTGAGCCCCATTAGCATTTCAAAAACAACAGATCTTAATTTTGGTAACCTGGCAGTAGATGCCACAGGTGGTACCGTAATATTAGATCCTTCGCTTGCTGCTACCAGGAACTCTTCGGGAGCCGGTGGTGTCTCATTTCCTGCCAATACCGGAACCGTTTCAGCAGCTGCTTTTACAGTAAGTGGGCAACCAAACTTTACCTTTGATTTTAACGTACTGAATCCTACGATTCAAATCAGTAATGGTGTTGAAATCATGAATGTTGAAAACTTTACAAAAAGTGTTGGTGCCGGCCTTTTAGACGGTGCAGGTACACAAACAGTATATGTAGGTGCTGATCTTATTGTGAATGGTTCGCAAGCGCCAGGTACCTATACCAGTGCTTCTCCTTTTACAGTATTGGTAAATTATAATTAATTTTTATTTCTGAAACTGCATATTTTTATATGCAGTTTCATTTTTTTACTTACTTAATAGCGAATACCCTAAGTAGCTTTTTCTAATAAATATTAAAACCTGCCTTACACATGTTTTATTTACGATTACGCATTTGCGTCATATTAATTTTGGCCTTAGTGGCTGTAGATTCCAATGCCCAGGGCGATTTACTGATCACACCTAAACGATTGGTCTTTGATGGTTCTCAAAGAACACAGGAAGTAAACCTGGCCAATATAGGAAAAGATACCGCTACTTATAATATATCTTTCGTTCAATTTAAAATGGATGAAAATGGAATATTTTCTTCCATCCCCGATACGGATACTACACAAAAATTTGCCAATAAAAACCTTCGTTTTTTCCCCCGAACCGTTACACTTGCTCCCCATGAAGCACAATCTGTAAAAGTACAAATGATCAAATCAAATGAGCTTTCCCCCGGCGAATACAGATCGCATCTCTTTTTTAAAAATGTTTTAAATAAAACAGCACTGGGTGATGATTCACCCGTTAACAATAACGATACGGGTATTACGGTAAGCATAAAACCGGTTTATGGAATTTCTATTGCCACTATCATTCATATTGGGGAAGCTAATGTATCTGCTTCATTGTCCGGGGCTAAATTTATAAAAGCCGGAACTATAGCCGGTCCTTCCATACAATTTAAAATTAACCGGTCAGGTAATTTCTCAATTTATGGTGATATAAAAGTAAATTATGTATTACCCGGCGAAAAGCCAATTGAAATTGCATTAATGAGAGGTGTTGCTGTATATACACCCAATCTATTTAGAAACATCTCATTGCCTTTAAATAATATTCCCGGAATTGATTTTTCAAAAGGTGTTATTCATATAGAATTCACTGATCCTACCAGGAAAAATCAAAGGATGAGTGAAATTGAAATAAACTTATAAAAGCATTTCATAATCACAGATAAATTTATATAATATATATACTTGTTTCTAATTGTTGGCAACAACAATTTATTACCGCCTATATCCCAGCTTGCAGTTTGTCTATTATTAGTTGATTCATAATGATATATATAATCACAATATCTTAAAAATTATTACGTTATATATATTCAAATACCTAAAAATCCAATACAATTCAGCAAAAATGAAAAATTTATTACTGGTAATCTCCTTAATCTTTACAGCCCAGTTGGGTTTTGCTCAAAATTCAAGCAAGCACAATGAATTAGTTGAACGTGAAATGAATGCCTACCATGCATTTAAAGTAGGGCAGCTATCAAATAATTTAACCAATGGCGAAGATTATGATGTAAAATACTATCGGTTAGAATTAAGGCTAAACCCCGATACCTCTATTGGAAAATATGTAAAGGGAGCCGTTACCATGTACTTCAAAACATTGAATCCTAATTTCAATAAAATTACACTAGATTTTGCTTCGGCGTTATTATGTGATTCTGTTATTTACAAATCTGTGAAACTTTCTTCCGGTGTGGTGAAACAAGCAGATACCTTAAAGATATCTATCCCAACTATTGTAAATGCAGGAACTTTAGATTCTGTAAAAATTTATTATAAAGGCATACCACCTATTACCCCCGGTTTTAGTAATGGAACCGGTTTTGTAAAATCAACACATGGTTCCCCGGTTAAAAATTATATTTATACTTTATCTGAACCTTATTCTGCCTATACCTGGTGGCCTTGTAAAAGTTTAAATGTAAGTGATAAAGCTGATTCAGTAGATATTATTGTAAGTACACCGAGTGCATTTACGGTTGCTGCAAATGGTAAAAGAATCAGTGAGGTTACCATCAATCCAAATACAAAAATTACTACCTGGAAACATAGGTATCCAATTTCTTCTTACCAGGTAGCAGTGGGGGTTGCAAACTATGTGCAATATCCATCAACACCTACATTGGTAAATATTGGAGGTACCAATATGGAGTTATATAATTTAATATTCCCCGAAGGGAATACTGCTTCCGCAGCGATAGCACTTGACAGAACTGCGGATATGCTTACAGTATTCAGCGATAAATTTGGAGATTATCCTTATAAAACTGAAAAATATGGTAATTATAGTTTTGGTTTTGGCGGCGGAATGGAGCATAACACTTTTAGTGGTATGAACCCCAGTACTTATAATGCAACAAATGATTGGGATGTAATTGCGCACGAACTGGGCCACCAATGGTTTGGCGCTGCAGTTACTTGTGGAAGCTGGCGAGATATCTGGCTCAATGAAAGTTTTGCCAGGTATAGTGAAGTGGTTTACCTGGAATTTAAAACCCCGGATCCGTATGTAACTACTACCGTTTCTTCTTATAGAAGCAGTATTAAATCAACAGCTACTAGTGCCAGTTACCAGGCAGAGCCTATTTTACAATATGATACGGCTGATATTATGACCATTTTTAATCCTTCGGTATATGTGTATGAGAGAGGGGCCATGTTTGTAAGTATGCTTAGAAAAACATTGGGAGATGCAAAATTTTTCCAGGCTTTAAAGAATTATCAAAATGACCCATTATTAAAATATGGAAACGCCAGCAATGATGATATGCAACGGCACATGCAGGCAATGACGAGCCTGGACCTTTCTGAAATGTTTGATGATT
Source organism: Niastella sp. (assembly GCA_016710595.1). GTDB lineage: Bacteria > Bacteroidota > Bacteroidia > Chitinophagales > Chitinophagaceae > Ferruginibacter. Next base: position 226,394 of record JADJVM010000005.1, on the reverse strand, counting down.
GGCTTACCAAAAGAGGATATGCACAATATAGTGGCGCATTATGGAATAATTCAGGAACTAATTTGATTCTAAAAATGCCGCAAACAACATACGGCAATTATAATTCTCATTTTGATTTACCCATTGTAGTAAGAGTTAGGAAAACCACTGCACCTACAAAAGATACTACGATTGTGATTTTTGATAAAGAAGGATCCCTGTTACTTTTAAATGATGGCGTGGTACAAATAAATGGATCTACTACTATTCAGCTCCCACTTTCATTTGTTCCTAATTCGGTTTCTTTTGATGATTATTATGAAGTATTAGCTACTGGAACTTTTACAAAGAGTGCAGCGCTATTACCACTAGCGACAAGTATCGTTGATTTTTCGGGCAATAAAGTAAATAAAGATGTAAACCTGCTGCTTCACATTAACCAGGCAAATGATTATGCATCATTTGAGGTAGAAAGAAGTAATGATGGTATCAACTTTAATAAAATCGGAACTCAATTAGATCCACATGGCATGAATGAATTCACTTATACCGATCATAATGTTCCTTTAGGTATCCTGTATTACAGGATCAAAATTATAGACCGGAATGATAGCCGTTCTTATACTAAAACAATCGTGATAAATAGTAAAAACAACTCGTTATATACCATAGCGCCCAACCCTGCAAAAGATTTTATTTTAATAAACAGCAATGAACTAAATGCCAGTTTAGTAACAATAAAAATTTTAGATACCAGGGGACAACTCATGATGAAACAAGGAAGGAAAAACATTTCGTCTAATAGTAAATTAAAAGTGGATGTAAGCAATTTGGCAAATGGTATTTATTATGTAGAAATTGAAAATGAAAATAAAGATAAAATGGTTGAGAAAATAATAGTACTCAGATAGCTTAATCATTTATATCCTAACAAACATCCTGTTTATGAAAAATAATTCGGTAACAAAAAATTCTTTTCAAAGGCTCGTAATACTTATGTTGTGTGCTATCTGCCTGCTTGCAACAAATGTATCCTTTGCGCAACCGGCTATTATATCAATACCGGTAGGTATTGGTTCACCTTGTAGTAACAACCGGGACTCTTTGAAATATTATAATTACAATGACTTAACCAATATATTAAGTCATCGTTCAAATTGTAAACCAAACCTGGCCAGTCCGGGGTTTTCTGATAACCTGGCAACCATACAGTTTAATCAATTTGATGGTTATTTATATTTTGCACAAATTACTGCATCCAGTGGCCAGTACACCACCAATATGTATCGTTGGCTTCCTACCGTATGTCCTAATGGAGCTGCTTTACCCATCTACCAGATTTTTGACAACCAATTGGTAGCTGGTATAGAGTTCGATCCATCTACAGGATATGGATATCAAATAAATTTTGTGGATACCACTGGCGTTCCTGCATTTAGTTATGATGTTACCGGTACTGTAGGTCAATATTTATCTGCTGCCATTGTAAATGGTAAGCCTGCAACAGCACATTACAATGCAACAAACGGAGATCTTCGTTATTGCCGCTCTAATGATGCACGGGGTGTAAGCTGGACGAACCCGATAACTGTTACTTCCACAGGAAATATTGGCCAATATGCTTCTTTAGCGGTAGTGAATGGCAACCCGGCAATTGCTTATTATGATGTTACCAATGTAAGGTTAATGTATGTAAGGGCAACGGATGCCAATGGTACAGCCTGGGGTACTCCTGTAGTAGTAGATGAACCTCCGGGAGCTACCAATGTAGGCCAATATGCAACTTTGGTTGTTGTAAATGGCAACCCGGCAATTGCTTATTATGATGCCAGCAATGGAGACCTAAAATACGTAAGGGCAACTGATGCCAATGGTACAGCCTGGGCTGCGCCCCAAGTTTTAGATGCAGGCGGAACTACAGGTCAATATCCGAGTATGGCAATTGTGAGCGGTAATCCCGCTATATCATATTATGATGCTACCAATGGCGATTTAAGATATATCCTGGCAACAAATACCTCAGGTACTGCATGGTCGGCGCCTTTATCTGTAACAACTGCTGGTAATATCGGTCAATTTAGTTCATTGGCTGTTATTAATGGTAACCCCGCTATTTCTTATTATAATGTAGCAAATGCTGATTTACTTTATGTACGTGCTAATGATGCCAATGGTACAGCCTGGGGTAGCCCAATATCTTTGGCAACAACAGGCAATACAGGCCAATATACTACCCTGACAACAGTAAATGGTAACCCTGCAATAGGATATTATAATGTAACGAACCAGGATATAAAATATATAAGAGCTACCGATGCAAATGGTACGGCCTGGGGGCCTGAAATAACACCTGAAACATCCGGTAATATGGGTCAATATGCTTCTATGGTTATTGCTGACGGTAATCCTGCATTTGCTTATTACGATGCAGGAGGTGCCAATGCCCGTTTTATACGTGCTTATGATAATTTAGGTGATTATTGGTTCAGAAATTCAGGTGTATATGATATGGAATTGCAACAGGTTGATTTCTCAACAAATACCTTAGGGCCATCCAGGCATATCAATTTTGGGCCAAGATATATTTATCGTCAGAGTGGAGACGTGGTAATGACGCCAGGTAAACAAATGCTTGCTGTTTTTGATAATAAATATTTCACCGTAAACTGGCAGGATTATGCAACAGCTAACCCACTTGTTGCTACTTTTATTGATACTTTAAATTTTGGTTCAGGCAATAACCTGGTAGGGCTTGCCTATGCTAGCGGTAAATTAGTAGGTAGTATTCGTGCAAGTTCAGTTTGTAATAGCTTTCACCGTGAAATTGATATCTTAACTGGAGCATTAAACACCATTACCAGCACTGATAATTTTACTTCGGCAGATATGACGAATATCCCCACAGGTATCGGCGCTGCAAAAAAGTTGGTATCTGTTACCAATGTGTCAGGTAACACTTATGATGTAGTGTATGAATTAGTGATAAAGAATTTTGGTGGCACACCCGTGAGCAACGTACAGGCTTATGATACCTTAAATAATATAAATGGCCTGGCAAATAATATCAGCGCTTCCATTATATCCTTTACAGCTCCGGCAGGTATCACAGCAAATGCTGCTTTTGATGGGAAAACGGCTGGTAAATTTAATTTACTTACGCCGGGCGGTACACTTTCAAATATACCCGGCCAAAATACCATTACCATACAAATTAAATGCAGGATATCAAATATTTTACCTGGTATCGTATATAATAATTCAGCTACTACTACGGCGGTAAATTTATTTGGAGATAACCTAAGAGATGTTTCTACCAATGGTTCAAACCCTGATTTGAATAGCAATGATAAACCAGATGATGTGGGCGAAGATCAACCAACACCTTTATTAATAACGGTACCTGCTATTACACCTCCCTGTTTAACCTTAACGAATGTATTATATACACAAACATTTGGAGCAGGTACTGGTTTGGTAGCAGTCATACCCGCACCTGTGGTACCACCTATTGTATTCCTCGCTACTGGTACTAGTTTATATACCTCGGCCCTTACGCAACCGTTGCCTGCAGAAAGATATACCATTACAAATGATGCTTACAATGCAAATAATGCAAACTTCATTCACTTAACAGATCATACGGGTAATGCCAATGGCAGGATGCTGGTGGTAAATGCCGATGCCGCTAATACTACTATGTATAAAGCATCATTTTATACAAGTACCTGTGCCAATCAGCAATATTCACTTTCATTTTATGCTGCCTTCCCAGGTAATGCTAATTATGAAACAGTTTGTAATGCATTTGGGGGCTTCCGGTATCCTCGTATCAAAATGAGAATTAGGGAAGGCGTTTCCGGGTTAATTATTACAGAAACCTCTACGGTCGATATTACTACAAGTGCATGGCAACAATATGGTTTAAGATTCCTGGCACCCGCATCCTATACACAGCTAATTATTGAATTAATTAATGATGCGCCCGGAGGTTGTGGTAACGATGTGGTAATTGATGATATACAATTTGGCTCATGCGATCCTACACCGGTAGTAAATATCAACACAATATCGGGATGTATTGGCCAAACAGCAACATTTAGCAGTAGCTTAAGCGATCCAGCTGCGTTGCCTGGTACCAAAGAATATCAATGGCAGGTAGCGCCTGCAGCGGCAGGGCCATGGGCAAATATAGGGGGTGCTACATCCGCTACCTATGTAATAAATCCTGTATTACTTGCCAATACCGGAAAGTATTATAGGGTATTGGTAGCGGCAACTGGCAATATCGGAAATACAAATTGTCGTTTTGCTTCGCCTGCTATTTTATTGGTAGCAAAATATCCTTCTGTAGATCCTACGAGTGCCAGTAAAAATAAAGACAACATTTGTGCTGGTATAGCGGTAACATTAAGCCAGGTAGGCGGTACCTTAGGTACAAATGCCAACTGGGAATGGTTCTCCGGTTCCTGTGGTTCTACTGTTATAGGCACTAACCCAACACTAGTGGTTACACCTTCTACACCTACTACTTATTATGTACGGGCAACCGGCGATTGTAATGTAACTCCCTGCGTTCCGGTTACCATCTTCATTTCTTGTGATATTGATAAAGACAAAGATGGTATTCCTGATTATGTAGAAAGCTATATGCCAGCTGCTTTTGCAGATCATAATGGAAATGGAATAATAAATGCTTTTGACCCGGCATATCCTGGTTTTGTTGATAATAACAATGATTTTATCAATGATAATTTTCAGGCCGATGGCGATAGCGATGGAGATGGAATACCCAACTACTTAGATACTAATTTCCCCGGCAGGATAGATGTAAATGGCGATGGCGTGGATGATCGCTTTGATATGGACCTTGATGGCATCATCAATATGCTTGACCTGGATAGCGATAATGATGGCATTCCTGATGTAGTGGAAGCGGGTGGTGTAGATGTAAACGGAGATGGAAAAATTGATAATTATACTGATACGGATAATGACGGCTTAAGCCAAAATGTAGATAATAATAATACCGGGGCGTATAATTCAGGTGTAGGATTGGGAAGCATTGACCTGGATGGCGACGGTGTTGCTAACGCAATTGACAGGGACAGTGATAATGATGGCATACCGGATGTAGTAGAAGTATTTGGTGCAGACGTAAATAATGATGGTATCATTGATGGTTTTGTAGATGTAAACGGTGATGGTATTTCTGATAATATTTTACTGGCAAATGCATTATTGCATACCGGGCCAGATGTAAATAATGATGGTAAAGCAGATAGCTATCCAGAAAAAAATATGGACCGTGATGGCCGCCCCAATCCCTATGATTTGGATAGTGACGGAGATGGTATTGTTGACGTAGTAGAAGCAGGGTTCCCCGACACAGATTTTAACGGCTTTATTGATGGGGCTAAAGGGGCTGATGGATGGAGTATTGCAGTAAACAATATGGTTTCATTGGTATTAACAAACACTGATGGAAGGGGCAAACCCGATTACCTGGATATTGATAGTGATGATGATGGTATCCCGGATAATATAGAAGGCCAAAGTACTGCCGGATACAAATTGCCAACTTATTTAGATATAGATAACGATGGTATTGATAATGCCTATGATCTTACACCATATAATAATACCTATGGTGGATCTGGAATCATTCCTTATGATAAAGATGGGGATGGTACACCCGATTACAAAGACCTGGATACTGATAATGACGGTGCATTGGATATTTATGAAGGGAATGATTATAATTTCAATGGGATGGGTGATGAGAATGTAACTTTATTACTCACCGATGCTGATGATGATGGGCTGGATGATCGTTTTGATTCCCTAAACGTAAGTACAAAATATTTTAAAGGCACATCGTATAATATGGGCAATGGTGGCTCCACTTCCGGAGACCCCGTTCCGGGATCAAGATGTACAGTACAGAAATTTAATCCTGCACAAACGGATAGGGACTGGAGGTATATTGGGTATGTGCTACCGGTACAAATGCTAAACTTTAATGCTACGCTTCAAACAAATGACCAGGTGTTACTAAACTGGAATATTTTAACATCAGCAAAAATTGGTTCAGTAGAAGTGCAAAGAAGTACAGATAATGTGAATTTCATGAGCGTTTATTTATCCAATGCAGAAGTACCTGTAAATGAAAGTATATCATTCAATACTGTTGATAATATTACTGAAATTTATAGTACTATTATTTTTTACAGGATAAAGGTTACCGCTAAAACCGGTGAGGTTACATACAGCAATATAGACATTGTTCGGTTATTGAAACCTCATGCTGAAATGACCATCAGCCCTAACCCTGCACATGATTTTGTAATTATTCATGTAGCTTCTGAAAAACAATTTGTAGGTACCATTCGCTTAATAGATAACCTGGGAAAAGTAGTGTTATTGCAAAAACAAAAATTTGAAAAAGGATCAAACAATGTTCAAATCTCAAATCTTGCCCGTTTTGCAAAAGGAACCTATAGTTTACAAGTAGCGCTTGAAAATGCGCTGCTTACAAAAAAACTAATCTTGCGTGCAGAATAATATTTAGTTCCGTGCTGGAAAATGATAAGGCGCTGCCCCCGGGCAGCGCCTTTCTATTGTGCTTTACTCCCATTTTTATGTATTAAATTGCAATATGTACACGCTCAAAAAAGCTTTGGGGCAACATTTTCTTAAAGATGAATCCATCATTGCTAATATTGTAAAAACCCTTCAGCAAGAAAAATTTACACGTTTGCTGGAAGTTGGCCCCGGCGGTGGTGCCCTCACTAAAAGTTTATTATCCATACCAGGTATTGAATTTAAAGCAGTAGAGTTAGATGCAGAAAAGGTTGACTACCTGCATATAAAATTTCCGGTTTTAAAAGATAAGATCATCCATCAAAATTTCTTAGATATGGAAATGCCCTTTCAGGAGTCCTTTATTCTTATTGGAAATTTTCCATACAATATATCTTCTCAAATTTTATTTAAAGCCCTTGAGTGGAAAGACCAGCTACCTGTAATTATCGGTATGTTTCAAAAAGAAGTAGCACAACGGGCCGCCGCAGCGCCCGGTAGCAAAACCTATGGGGTATTAAGTGCATTAATACAACCCTATTACCATATTGAATATTTGTTTGATGTTCCTCCATCCTCTTTTACGCCCGAACCTAAAGTAATGAGTGGCGTTATTAAGTTACGGCGAAAAGAAAAACAATTAGCCTATAAATCAGATAAAAAATATATCCTATTGGTGAAAACAGCTTTTAATCAGCGGAGAAAAACTTTGCGCAATGCCGTTAAAAGCTTATTTATGCCCGATGTACTTCAGCAGGATATTTTTAATAAGCGTGCCGAGCAAATCAGTATTGATGAATTTGCAGCGCTTACTTTTTTGATGCAATGAAAAAAATAGCTTATTTAATTTGTTTATTGTTTTTCGCATCTTGCTATAGCCCCCGCTATGTGTACAGCCCGGCAGCACATAATGTACCTATATTTCATCGAAAGGGAGATGCCAAGCTGGGTGTAAATGCTTCCCTTAATTTTTTTGGAAACAAACGTACCAGCCTGCTCTTTACAGAACCTGCAAAAAATAAAAGTATTGGTATAGATGCTCAAGGCGCTTATGCATTAAGTGAAAAATGGAGTTTGCAAGCTTCCTTTTTTTACCGAAAAGAAAACAATAGCGGAGGCGCCGGCTTTACGGCTACAGATAGTAATAAATTAAATTATAAAAGAAATTTAATAGAAGCAGGATTGGGTTATACAAAGAAACTATCTGCCGATGGTACTTTATTATTACAAATATTTACAGGTATCGGTATTGGAAAATTTATCATACATGAGCAAAGTTATTCAATCAGTTTGCCCTTTACAACCCATTTTCATAACAGCAGCGTTATAAAAGGATATTTACAACCAGCACTTATTTTTTATAATAAGAAATACATGCATGCGGCGCTTTCTCAACGTATTTCGATGTTATGTTTTACCAAAATAAAAACAGATTATACAAATACAGAATTATCTAATTATTTTTTAGATAACCTGTCTCATGGCGCTGTGTTATTTTGGGAGCCGGCATTTGTAAATAATTTCTCTTTTAAAAAATTACCGGGTATCATGCTGGAATATCAATTGGGAGCCAGCCTTTTATTAAATCATAAGTTTGTAGATGCCCGGAGTTTTAATTTTAGCGCCGGTATGGTAATAGACCCCGGAAAATTGAAAAAGCAGAAAAAGTAGCAGTTTATTAAATGCAGCCCTTTATCTGTAATTTTGCAAGTATCGGTACACATATTTAGGGTCACAAATAAGCATAAGCTTCATAAAAATTAAAAATGAGTGAACACAATCATTTAAAAGTAAGAATTGTAACTGCGGCATCATTATTTGATGGACACGATGCCGCCATTAATATTATGCGCCGGATATTACAAAGTAAAGGGGCAGAAATTATTCACCTGGGCCACAATCGTAGTGTACATGAAATTGTAGAATGTGCTATAGAAGAAGATGCCCATGGTATTGCTATTACAAGTTACCAGGGTGGCCATGTTGAATTTTTTAAATACATGAAAGACCTGTTGGATAAAAGCGGTTGCGGGCATATAAAAATATTTGGCGGAGGCGGTGGCACCATCCTGCCTGCAGAAATTGATGAACTACATCAATATGGCATCAGCCGTATTTATTCGCCTGATGATGGAAGAAAAATGGGTTTAGAAGGCATGATTCAAGATGTAATAGACCAATGCAAATTACCGGTAGCAAACTGGAATGATACAACGTATTTTAAAGCAAGTGAAAAATGGAATCATATAAACCCATTACAGGAAACAAAAGATATCCGTAGGATTGCCAGGGCTATAACGCTTGCTGAAATGGAAGAACCTTTTGCTGAAATCTTACAAAGTGTAAATGAAAATAAAGAGCCATCAAAATCAGTAGTACTGGGCTTTACAGGAACCGGTGGTGCCGGTAAATCTTCAGTAACAGATGAAGTTGTACGCCGATTTTTAAATGCATACCAGGATAAAACCATTGCAGTAGTTTCTGTAGATCCATCAAAGAAAAAAACCGGAGGCGCTTTATTGGGCGACCGCATCCGTATGAATTCAATTTCTCACCCCAGGGCGTATATGCGTAGTATGGCAACACGGGAAGATAATTCAGCACTGAGTGGGTATGTGAAAGATGCCCTGGATATTTGTAAAAAGGCTGGTTTTGATCTGATTATTTTAGAGAGTGCAGGAGTGGGGCAAAGCGATGCTTCTATTTTAGATTATTGCGATGTGAGTATGTATGTAATGACGCCTGAATATGGCGCCCCTTCCCAATTAGAAAAAATTAATATGCTGGATTATGCGGATGTGATCTGCATCAATAAATTTGATAAAGCCGGTGCCTTAGATGCATTGCACGATGTTCGGAAACAATATAAACGTAACCATCTCCAATTTTCTGCAAAAGACGAAGAGCTGCCCATTGTAGGAACGATTGCTGCCCAATTTAATGATGCCGGTATCAACGAACTTTTTGAGCGTCTTATGGAAAAAATAAAAGAAAAAACCGGGCTGTTGATGGGCGATCCCATTATTCATCACAATCATACTAAAGATACATCCAGTAAATCTCAAATCATTCCGCCCAAACGGGTGCGCTATTTATCTGAAATTACAGAAACAATTCAGGAATATGATCAGTGGGCCAATGAACAAGCAGCGCTTGCTACAAAATTATATCAATTAAACGGCGTAATTGAAATTTTAAATAAAGGAGAAACTCAAGATTAAGAACCAATATTGAAAAATATGTCAAGTGAAAAAATTTCGCAAAAGGAAGCAGCTATCGAAGCAGGAATATTGCGTACTACTTTCCAGCAAATAAAATCGCAATTGCATCCTGATGTAAAAAAACTAATGGACCATTGGATCCAGTTGCAGGATCGGTATGCAGCAGAAAATTATGAGTTTACTGTAAGGGATAAAATCATAAAGCAACCACTTACTTATAAAAGTTTAAGTGGTACCCATGTGCGCAAAGTAGTTTTACCAAAATATAAAGATTGGGGCGATATTGTAAAATGGCAGCTGCAGGAAAATGTACCCGGTGAGTTCCCTTTTACGGCAGGTGTGTTTCCATTAAAGCGTGAGGGCGAAGACCCCACCCGTATGTTTGCCGGTGAAGGCGGCCCCGAAAGAACCAATAAACGGTTTCATTATGTAAGCCTGGGTCAGCCAGCTAAAAGATTAAGTACAGCATTTGATAGTGTAACATTATATGGCGAAGACCCTGCCCATCGCCCTGATATATATGGTAAGGTAGGCAACAGCGGGGTGAGCATTGCCACCGTAGATGATGCAAAAAAATTGTATAGTGGCTTTGATCTTTGTGATGCCAAAACATCAGTAAGCATGACGATTAATGGGCCTGCTCCTATACTGCTGGCATTTTTTATGAACGCCGCAATTGATCAGCAATGTGAAAAATATATCATTGAGCAAGGATTGGCAAATGAAGTAAATAAAAAAATTGAAGTAAAATATTCATTGGATGAACTGCCTAAATATATTGGTACCGATGGTAAGTTGATCGTACCTCAAAAAGGAAACCTTACCGGCGGTTTACCAGAAGGAAACAATGGCCTGGGTTTAAGGTTGCTGGGCCTTTCGGGCAAAGATGTATTACCGGAAGATGTTTACGAAAAAATCCGGGCCCATGCAATGGCAACCGTACGTGGTACCGTGCAAGCTGATATTTTAAAAGAAGACCAGGCGCAAAATACCTGTATATTTTCTACCGAATTCGCACTGAAGTTAATGGGTGATGTACAACAATATTTTATTGCACATAAAATACAAAATTTTTATAGTGTAAGTATCAGTGGTTATCATATTGCTGAAGCGGGCGCAAATCCCATAACCCAGTTGGCATTTACACTGGCGAATGGTTTTACTTACGTGGAATATTATTTAAGCAGGGGCATGCACATTGATGACTTTGCACCCAATCTCTCTTTCTTTTTTAGTAATGGAATGGATCCTGAGTATAGTGTAATTGGCCGGGTAGCCCGTCGTATTTGGGCCAAGGCGATGAAGTATAAATACAAAGCCAATGAACGTTCACAAAAACTAAAATATCATATACAAACCAGTGGCCGCAGCCTGCATGCACAGGAAATAGATTTTAATGATATACGTACTACCTTACAGGCACTCTATGCCATTTATGATAATTGCAACAGTCTTCATACCAATGCTTACGATGAAGCTATTACTACGCCAACCGAAGAAAGTGTAAGGCGGGCCATGGCCATCCAATTAATAATAAACCGGGAACTGGGCACAGCAAAAAATGAAAATCCAAACCAGGGTAGTTTTTTAATTGAAGAACTTACTGACCTGGTAGAAAGTGCCGTACTTACAGAATTTAATAGGATTTCAGAAAGGGGCGGGGTACTGGGCGCCATGGAAAGGATGTATCAACGCAATAAAATTCAGGAAGAAAGTTTATTGTACGAACACATGAAGCATACCGGTGAATTACCATTGGTAGGGGTAAATACATTTTTGAATAAACAAGGTTCCCCAACGATCCTGCCAGCCGAAGTGATCCGCAGCACCAAAGATGAAAAAGAAGCACAAATAAATGCATTAAATGCTTTTCAGCAAAGGCATGAAAAGCAAAGTAAGGAAAAACTCAAACGCTTACAGGAAGTGGCGCTTCGCAATGAAAATATCTTTGAAGAATTGATGGAAACAGTAAAATATTGCAGCCTTGGCCAAATTACCAATGCCTTATATGCAGTAGGCGGTAAATATCGCCGAAATATGTAAAAAACAAGCGTTCATATCAACCTGTTAGCTTCATTACCACATATTTTTCACTTCCTGTAACATTCAATGCCTCCTATACGTATCATATAAAACCAACAGGCTATTTACAGCACACTTTAATTGTATGACTGAGAGAGAATACAACGAATGCGTGAATCAATATGCAGATAATGTATATCGCTTCATTTTTAAAAATCTTCAGCACCAGGAAGATGCAAGAGATGTAGTGCAAAGCGCATTCGAGAAATTATGGATAAACCGGCAGCAGGTAATTGTAGAAAAAAGTAAAAGTTATTTATTTACGATCGCTTACAACCAAATGATTGATCATATCCGGAAAACAAAACGGATTACATTAAAAGAAGATTTTGCTGATACGGCACTGGGTTCTGCAAACACCCAGCATAATACCAAAAGATTACTGCAGGAAGCTTTAGGAAAATTGAATGAACTACAGCGTAGCCTGGTGATGCTTAAAGATTATGAAGGGTATAGCTACATAGAAATTGGTGAAATTATGAACTTAAATGAAAGCCAGGTAAAAGTTTATTTACACCGTGCCCGGCTTCAATTGAAAGAATATATTGTGAACCCAGAAAATGTATTGTAACCTATAATGAAAATTAACCGCCATAATTACGAAACCTTTTTTCTGCTTTATACAGATAATGAACTTACGCAAGCAGGGCGCAGGGAGGTAGAGCAATTTGTGCAGGATAATCCTGATATACAGGAAGAATTTTTGAGCTTTAAACGGTTGGTGTTACCCCCGGAAGAAATTTCTTTTTACAATAAAGGCCTTTTATTAAAAAATGAAATGAATGATGACGTCCTGGAACAAATGCTTTTGCATATTGATGGAGAACTTGATCCCCGGCAAGAGGAGCTTTTGTTACAGCAAATAAAAACCGATGGGCATCTTGCAAATGAATTATCATTATTGCAAAGCAGCAAGCTGGATGCAGATGAAAAAATTGTATTTGAGCATAAAGCAGTATTATACCGCCATAGCAGGCAACCCCGGGTGGTTTATATGAAGATTGCCAGGTGGGCGGTGGCTGCCATATTATTGGGTGTTGGTTTTTTTGCAACGTATCAATATCTAAGTCCTACGGCTAAAAATCCTGCTGAAGTTGCCAGCAACATAAATGAAAATAATCAACCTAATAATAACAATGTGGTAATAAAAAAGAATCCCCATGTAGATACAGGTAAGCCAACACTTGATGTTGCTAAAACAAATGCAGTACCAGATGAAGGCCTGTCACAACAGCAAACAGGTATTGAAAAGGATCAAAAGCCTGTAACCAATAAAAATATACAAGCCAATAAAGAGTCACAAGAAATGGCAGTTAAAAACAAAATTCAAAAAAATAAAGAGTCATTTAACAATATACAAAAAGAAAATAACGAACCTCAAAATCTTGTTCGTAATGTAATAGAATCGCCTGGCCTTAAGGAAATAAATTCCGGCACTCAGAATGAAAAACTAACAAAGCAAGTTCAGCAAAACAATATTTCATTTGCGAATAAAGAAAAGATGGAGATGGTTCCCATAGCCAGTTTTGCATCAAATAATACAGGCTTGCAGCAATTACAAACTGATGATAATACAAATACCGTGTTGGGGGTTGATGAAGAATCTATTACTAAAAGCAAAGCCGGTATTTTATTAAGAAAGGTAAAGCGCCTGGTAGAACGAAACACAAAAATTAAAACAAATAAAACCTTTAAAATTGCAGGATTCGAAATAGCAACCCTGTAAATCTGTATCAAATAAAAAGTATAACCATGAAAAAAATTACACTCGCAGTAACCCTTTTATTTTTAACGGGAATCGCATCTGCCCAAACAGATTCTGCAAACAATAAAAACGATACCATGCGTATCGGTAATATCATCATTATTAAAAAAGGGAAAGTAAAAAATGCAGATAGCAGTTTTGTAATGGGTAGGAGCAACCCTGCTAAAAAAACAAATGATCGTTTTAGTACAAACTGGTTTGTATTTGATATTGGCTTTGCGAATTACAATGATAAAACCGATTATGCCAACACAGGCAATTACCTGGTAAACAGCCCCGGTGGATTGGCCTGGAGTAAAAGCGATTTTAAATTACGCACTGGTAAAAGCATCAATGTAAATATTTGGTTTTTTATGCAAACCATGCACCTCGTAAAAAAGAATGTGAATTTAAAATATGGGCTGGGCCTGGAGCTGAATAATTATCGTTTTAAATCAAATATCAGCTATAAAGAAGATGGCCCAATTCCTTATAGCGGGGGCATGCAAACCAATGACGCATTCATTTTTAGGGACTCCATCCTTTTTGGAAAAAATAAGTTAGCTGCCGATTATTTAACGGTGCCACTGATGATCAATTTTGCTTCTAATAAGTATAGCCGCAACAAGGGCATCTCCGCCAGCTTTGGGGTAAGCGCCGGTTACTTATATAGCCAAAGAAATAAACAAAAAAGCGATGCCAGGGGCAATAAGAAAAACAAAGGTGAGTACGACCTGGAAAAATTTAAGTTAAGCTATATTGCCGAATTGGGATTTGGGCCGGTAAAATTATACGGTTCATATAGTCCAAAATCTATGTATGAACATAGTTTAGATGTAAGGCCATATAACATTGGTTTTAGGATTAGCAATTAACGGATTCTTCATTTTCTCTCTCTATTTCCGCCTGGATAATGATGCTTTCGCATAATTAAAAGGGCGGATTTTTTATTGATAAGGAAATACCCCAGGGGTTTATACGCTATTTTTTTTGAATATATTTTTCTATTTTGCATGTAATAAAATATAAAAATTTCACCTTTTATTTGCATACCTGTTTCATAAAAAAATATACTTTCATGTTGAATTTGAGTATATCAGTTTTTAAACATTAAAACAAGGTAAAAATCCAGTGTTAAAAATGAAATCCCGGATCTGTTTTAAATCCTATAGTCCCAGTATTTTTTTTCTAATTCCATTATTGGTTATCATGATGGCGTTTGTAAATGCCGATAAGCAGGTTATACAAAAAAGAGCCTATATTTCTCATGCAGTTCAAAAGGCAGAAAACCCTTATTATATTATAATTGATAAAAGTGATTATGAATTAAAAGTGTATGATGATGAAGGTTGGTATGCAACCTATCCCATTGTATTTGGTAGCAAAGATCTGGGCGATAAAATGAGAGAAGGCGATAAAAGAACGCCAACAGGTAGTTTTAAG
Organism: Niastella sp.; assembly: GCA_016710595.1. Lineage (GTDB taxonomy): Bacteria > Bacteroidota > Bacteroidia > Chitinophagales > Chitinophagaceae > Ferruginibacter. Next base: position 211,346 of record JADJVM010000005.1, on the reverse strand, counting down.
ATCATACAAAAAAGAGTTAATCCAAAATGGGGCCCTCAAATGCTTTTAGATTACCCTACTCCCGAAAGTTATCGCCGCTTCAATGAAAGGAAATCGCAGGGGCTTATTCCTAAAAATGCACGTATTGGCAACGGAATCGCAATCCATGCTACCCGCCCGGAAGAAGAATGGACGGTAGATAATTATTATAACTGGACCGATGGATGTATTTCTGTAAAATATTCTGAAATGGAGGATTTGTATAGTTATATACCGGTGGGCACCCATGTTACGGTGCAGCCATAAAAAATCCATTAATCATCATTATTTATTTTTGTATCTATAAAAATGAGATTGGCATCTCCATAACTTAAAAAACGAAAGTTATGGTCTAATGCATATTGATATAAATCTTTCCATACGGGCCCCACAGCAGCAGCAACCAGTAACAATAAGGTAGATTGAGGTTGATGGAAATTTGTAATTAAAATTGTTGCAAGTCTAAATTGATAACCAGGTGCTATTAATAATTGTGTTTGGGTAAAAAGATTATTCTTGTTATGTAATACCATCCATTGTAATAAAGATTGCAGCGACTGCCTGGCAGATATTTTAGTATTTACAAGCGGAGCCTCATACACTTCCCATTGATGTAGTTCAAGTTCAGAAGTATGTAAATCATCTGCGGCTTTTACACCAAGCCAATATAATGTTTCAAGCGTACGCAAAGAAGTTGTGCCTGCTACTGCAATATCACCCGGGGCTGCTAATAGCTCTTCAATCGTTTGGCGGTCCACATCCAAATATTCAGCATGCATTTCATGCGTTTCAAGTGTATTTGATTTTACGGGTTTAAAGGTGCCGGCACCCACATGCAGTGTTACAAAACTGCTTTTAATTTTTTTACGTGGAAACGCTGACACAATACTGGTAGTAAAGTGCAGGCTTGCAGTAGGTGCTGCAACCGACCCCTGGTTGCGGGCAAATATGGTTTGGTACCTGCTTTTATCTTCTAACTCTGTCTTTCTTTTAATATAAGGTGGTAAAGGCACAAGGCCTGCATTTTCAATAATGGCAGCAAAATGAATTTCGGGTGGTTGCCAGCTAAATTTTATGATATAGGCATCTCCTTCTTTTTGTAATAATTCAGCAAAAAGGGTGATGTTTTTTCCTTCTATTTCAATTTCTTTTTTTAAGATTTCATTTTTCCATTTCGCAGCATTTCCTACAAAGCATTTCCAGGTGGCGCCCTGCACTTGCTCCATGGCAGTATGATAGGATTGAACGTGGTTCCGGGGTTCTAAGCAAAATATTTCTATACTACCGCCAGATTCCTTCTTAAATAATATCCTGGCATTTATTACTTTGGTATTATTAAAAAGCATTAATGTTTGTTCCGGTAATGAATCTACAATATTCCTAAAATGAGTTTCCCGGATCTTCCCATTTTTGTAGATGAGCAATTTTGAGTCATCTCTTTTTTTAAGTGGATGTAATGCAATCCGGCTTTCGGGTAGTTCATATTGATAATCCTGTATTGAGATATGTTGTGGGTGCACTGTTTAAAAATGATTTGTAAATGTAATGCTGAAAAATAACTGCAAAATTATTTATAAATCAGCTATGATGGTAAATGAAAATTTAATTAAAACGATATTACCGCTTTATGTTTTTTTAACAATTTTCTTATGCTATTGCTTCATCTGTATGGCTTGTTTTTTGTTGTATATATAAAAAAAGTACAATGATGAATAGGTTTAAATACAAGATAACAGGTATGGTTGTATTGTTAGCTGCTTTATTTTTTATAACTGGCTGTAGCAGCAGCCATACTGCACAAACTGAGTCTTCAGCAGTGAGTGATGCAAACTTTAATCAAAACAATTGGAAGTTTTACCCCCGCTCGGCATTACCCCAAAATGGAATTGCAAAAATGGTAGATGCCAGTTTTTTTGTTTCATTAATGGGCGATAGCCTTTCAGTATATCTTCCTTATTATGGAACTAATTATGGTAGCAGCGATATTATGTCTGGTAAAAACCCGCTTGATTTTAATACGAATAAAATTGTGTTGAATAAAAGCCGTGGAAAAAATAATTTATGGGAAATCCAGGTGCAACCAAAAGGCCAGGACCAGGTTGATTTGATGGATTTTAAATTTTATACAAATGGAACCGCAAGTTTATATATCCGGTTTACTAGCCGCTCATCTATAAGTTATAATGGTACGGTACAGGGTATCAGCAGTACTAAATAACGATACTGCTACAAAGGGCATTTTTGATGGTAGTCAATGATTTCAATTGACTGCGGTTCAAAAATATAATCACGGTAGTGATGTGCAATTTCATCAAACACTTCATTTACTTCTTCGGGTGAATTTAATGTTACCAACCGGTGCCTGAATTCTTTTATTCCGGGCAATCCTTTTAAATAATTGGTATAATGCCTGCGCATTTCATTAATGCCAACAATGGGGCCTTTCCAGTCAACCGATTTTTTTAAATGGGTACGGCATACCTCTAACCGTTCTGTAAGAGTAGGTGCAGGAAGGATTTCGCCGGTATGTAAATAATTCTTTATTTCTTTAAAAATCCATGGATATCCAATAGCGGCTCTGCCAATCATAATGCCATCAATGCCATACCTGTTTTTATATTCCTTAGCTTTTTGCGGGCTATCAATATCGCCATTCCCAAAAATTGGGATATGTATGCGGGGATTGTTTTTTACTTTACCAATAAGTGTCCAGTCTGCCTGACCTTTATATAGCTGGCAACGGGTACGTCCATGAATGCTCAATGCCTGTACGCCGATATCTTGCATACGCTCAGCTACTTCTTCAATATTTTTTGTGGCATCATCCCAGCCAAGCCTTGTTTTTACGGTTACCGGCAGTTTTGTACTTTTTATAACCGATTCGGTAAGCCTTACCATGAGTGAGATATCTTTTAGCACACCGGCACCGGCTCCTTTGCTAACCACTTTTTTTACAGGACATCCAAAATTAATATCAACCAGGTCAGGGTTTACGGTTTCACAAATTCTTGCACTCATGGCCATGGCTTCTTCATCACCACCAAATATTTGAATGCCAAATGGCCTTTCTTCTTCACTAAAATCAAGTTTTCGTTTGCTCTTCATAGCATCCCGGATAAGCCCTTCACTACTAATAAATTCGCTATACATTAAATCGGCACCATTGGTTTTGCAAACGGCTCTAAAGGGAGGGTCGCTTACATCTTCCATCGGTGCCAGTAGCAATGGAAATTCGGGAAGGCTAATATGTCCTATTTTGGGCATTAGTTGATTATATTGCGGCTGCAAATTTACAAAATAATTACGGGCTATGGAATATACAAGCGCTAAAGGGTATGGTGGTTGGGGCCAGGCAGGCATGTTATTGGCTTTTTTAGGTGGTGGATTTTTATTGGCTGCCATTGTTCAATTGGTAATATATATGCAAATATTGCCAAACAGTGGCGATATTATGAACCCTGCGGCCTTGATGGAAGCGGTAAAAGATCCGGCAAATGTAAATGCCAACCGGCTTGCACAGGTATTGGGTACTTTTTGTTTGATGTGCCTGCCTGCTGTTGCATTTGCCATGCTGGTACATGGTAAAAATATGTTTTGGTTAGGTTTTAACCGGTATTTAAACTGGAAGCAGGTGAGTATTGGTTTTGCCATCATTTTTTTTGCAGGTGTGGCTGCCGGGCCATTGGCAGATATTAGCAAAGCGGTATTGGCACATTTTCCACGCTTAGATACCATGGCTGCAAAAATGGAAAATGAATACAACGAACAAGTAATAGCGATGAGTAACCTCAAAAATTGGGGCGAATATATTGTTGCTATTTTTATTATGGCTTTTTTCCCGGCTATGTTTGAGGAGATGCTGTTTCGGGGAGCCATGCAAAATCTTTTGGTAAGATGGTGGAAGGCGCCGTTAACAGCAATTATTGTGAGTTCACTCATATTTAGCCTGATTCATTTTAGCCTGTATCTTTTTTTAAGCCGGGCCTTGCTGGGTTTTGTATTGGGTTTAATGTATTATAAAAGCAAAAATATTTGGGTAAATATCATTGCTCATTTTTTAAATAATTTTATTGCCGTTACCCAATTATTTATTTTGAGTGGTAAGGGAAATAAGATTGATCCGCAGAGCCTCGATACGCCTGTGGCATGGTGGTGGGGGCTTACAGCATCTGCCTGCATTGTAGTTTTGTTCATCATATTTGATAAATTTTCTGCTATCAATAAAATGAAGATATATACAAAAGAACAAACTCTGCTGGCAGCAGCAGATCCGTTTCATTCTATTGCAAATAAAAACCCGGAATCATAATTGGCACTTAATATAAATACTTTTAAAACAAGAACAGTTACTGCAATTGTTTTTGCAGCCATCATGTTATTGGCGTTACTGGGAAACGGCTATTTGCTTTTGGGTTTGTTAATCGTAATTACTTTCGGTGGTTTATACGAATATGCCAAATTGGTAAAAAATATTTCACCTAAAAGTTTTAAAGGTTATTTACCGTTGGGTTTATTTTATATTTTTTTGCCTTTGGCATTGCTTGCCCGTTTAGGTTTTTCTGAAATTGCTGAAAGGAATGGCCATTATTTTATCAGCAATAGCGAAACGTATTCTTATCTTTTGCCCTGTGCCATTGTATTTTCAATTTGGATAAATGATACCATGGCATATATTGTAGGTTCGCTCATTGGTAAAACACCACTTTCTTCCATTTCACCTAAAAAGACATGGGAAGGTACCCTTGGCGGCGGGCTGCTTTGTATTGCAGTAATAGGGTTGCTGGGAAATTATATTCCTGCAGCACAAATATTACCGGTAATGCATTGGCTTATCATTGCCGGGATATGCGCCTTTTTTGGCAGCCTGGGCGATTTGCTCGAAAGCAAACTCAAAAGAGCTGCAGGAGTAAAAGATAGCGGTACATTCATGCCGGGCCATGGCGGTTTCTTAGATCGATTTGATTCTTTATTGATTGCTACACCCATAGTATTTATATATGTAAAATGGATAATGAACTTTATATAAATTATGTTGTGGAATAAACTTAATTTTTATGAGAATATTCCCATCCAATCTTCTTCATTCTGTTTTGAGTTCTTTACCTTTAGCGTTTTAAAATATAACAAGCATGACGATTCACAGGGAAGGATATAAAACAATTGCCCTCACTACATTAATACTAGGGTTGCTGAATTTATCCTTATTTTGGTTTTGGGGTTCTTCACTTATGTGGCTTTGCACTGTGATATTGATCATTACAGTGGCCTTATTATTATTTATCATTTCATTTTTCAGGATACCAACCCGAGATCATACGCAAGCTGCCGATAAAGTAGTTTCACCCTGCGATGGTAAAGTGGTTGTAATTGAAGAAACCACCGACCCCGAATATTTTAATGATAAAAGAATACAGGTATCTATTTTTATGAGCCCGGCCAATGTGCACGTAAATCGTAACCCGGTAAGTGGCGATGTACTTTATAGCCAATATCACAAAGGAAAATATTTAGTGGCATGGAACCCCAAATCATCTACTGAAAACGAAAGGCATAGCGTAGTGATAAAAACAGGGAATACCGAAATTTTAGTTAAACAGATTGCCGGCGCACTGGCAAAAAGAATTGTGAACTATTTACACGTAGGCGAGCAGGTAAAGCAAGCAGATGAAATGGGCTTTATAAAATTTGGGAGCCGGGTAGATCTCCTGCTACCTGTGGGTACAAAAATAAATGTCTCCTTAAATGAAGTAGTAAAAGGTGGCGTTTCTATTATTGCAACTTTATAATTATTTTTATATTAAAATCAAAACGAAAACTTCATGAAAAAAATTATTTTATTAGCTGCTGTTGGACTTTTCTCTACCGGGTTGGTATATGCCGATTGTGGAAAGAAAGGAAAATGCAAGAAAAAAGATTGCGCCAAAACTTGTAAAAAAGAAGACAAGAAAAAATGCTGTAAAAAAGATCAATCAGCATCTACCGCAAAAATGTAATACAAAGAACCTCCGCACAGGAGGTTTTTTATTTGTATTCAGAACCTACCTTATATTATAAATTATTCCTTTTATTTGCACATGCCAGCACCTTATCATAAAATATTAATAATTACAGCTCCTTCCGGGGCCGGAAAAACATCTATCACCCATCACCTCATGAATCGTTTTCCGGTACTGGCTTTTTCAGTGAGTGCTGCAACCCGCCAGGCAAGGAAAAATGAAAAGGATGGAGTAGATTATTATTTTATGAGCGAAGCAGAATTTGAGCGTAAAATTGCGTTGAAAGAATTTGCAGAATGGGAAATGGTGTATGAAGGAAAATATTATGGTACGTTAAAATCTGAACTGGAGCGAATATGGGCACTAAACAAAGTGCCCGTATTGGATATTGATGTAAAAGGAGCATTGCATATACAACAACAGTATCCCATAAATATATTGAGTATTTTTATTGAACCACCCAGCGTTGATGAGTTAAAGAAAAGGCTCATGAGCCGTGGCTCTGAAACTGAAGATTCTATAACGGCCCGCATTAACAAAGCCTCTTATGAAATGGCTTTTAAAACCCATTTTAATGAAGTAGTAATAAATGATAACCTGCCTCACGCCTGCGCTACCGCCGAGGCGCTGGTAAAAAAATTCCTGGAAGATGAAAATAGGAAATAGAAAAAGGCTAGAGGAATTTATCTATTTGTTCTTCTATTTTGCTTAAGCCCGCCAACACTTCTTTTACATCTTGACTCTCTTCATTTTGCCCGGCAGATTGTGTGGCATACCAAATAATTACCATCGCAATATAATCCTGCATGTCTTTACCTGCAAACTGGGTTTTAAACTCTATGATTTTATCATTGATGAGCTTTACCGTTTTTCTTACCACCTCTTCATGTGCGGCTTCTGTTTTTATGCGGTAAGTACGGTCGGCTATTACAATATTTATGGGAATAAGTGTTGGCATGTTTTTTATTTACCCAGCAAGCTGATGCATTTATCAATATTTTGCAGGTATTGATTTATTTTTTGTTCCATTTCTTTTTTCTCTTTCCCGCTAAGTGGGCTGGCTGATGCTTTTACAATAAGATATTGTTGTTTTAACTGCTCTACCCGGGCTTCAAAATTTATTTTTTCTTTTTGCAATGCCTCTACCTTTTTATGCAAGCTTTCATTTTCTTTTTGCAATAGGCCATACCGCTTCAGTAAATGCTGAACTTTATCCTGTACTTGCTTTATATATGTGGTTGTATGACTCAATTTATTTTCTTATTTCGGCACCTAATTCTTTTTGATAAATACCAATGATCTTGTTCATCATTTCATCTATTTCTTTATCAGTAAGTGTTTTGTCATCATCCCTGAAGGTGAAGCTGACTGCCATTGATTTTTTATTGGCACCGATCTTTTCACTCTCAAATATATCGAATAACTTAATTGATTTAAGTTGGTTGATTTTTGCTTTCGAAACAGCATTTTCTATTTCTGCATATTCCCTGTTGCTGTCAATTACCAATGCCAGGTCTCTTTCTACTGCCGGGAATTTTGAAATTTCTTTGTATTCTATTTTATTTGCATGATGCAGATCCAGGATAGACTGCCAGTTTAAATCACAAACAAACACATCTTCTTTAATGTGGTGCATGGTAGTTTTTTCTTTGCTCACAATACCCAGGCGGCCAATAGCTTTATTTTTTATTTTTATTTCTAAAGCATCCTCATAACCATCAGCAGTGCATTGTTCATATTGAATATTTGATATCCCCGCCTTTGCAAATATCTGGTTGCATATTGCCTTTATATAATAGAAATCAGTTTTCAGCATTTTATGTTGCCATCCACCTTGCTGTAACATGCCCGATACAAAAATGGTTAAATGATTTTGTTCATCATATTTTCCTGTATCGGTTGTATGATAAGTTTTACCAAATTCATATAATAATAACCGGTTATTTTTCCTGTTTAAATTATATGCCACTACTTCTAAACCTGTGTCAAGCATTTGTGGCCGCATCATATCAAGTTCCAGGCTCAGGCTGTTGAGTAACTTTACAGATTGTTTTTTTGCTTCTTCTTCATAATAACGGCTATTGGTTAAACTGTTGGTAAATATCTCATGGAAACCAAGGCCGGTAAGTGTTTCAGATATTTTTTCCTGTAAAGCAATTGCTTCTCCGTTTACGTCTTTGGCAGGCGTCATTTGTACCAAAGATGGGATTTCAATATTATCTAAGCCATCTATCCTTAATATTTCTTCCACAATATCGGCAGGTAAACTAATATCAGGTTTGCTATGTGGTACAGATACCCAAAGCTCATCTATATTGTCTTTCATGATCTCAAAATCCAGCGCTTGTAAAATAGATTTTACGGCTTCGCTATGATAATTTTTGCCACTTAATTTTTTTAAGTAATGATATTTCAGGCCTACTGTTTTTTTCTCAACCGGTGCAGGATACACATCAATAATATCGCTGCTGATAGCGCCACCTGCAAGTTCCCTGATAAGCAGGGCCGCCCTTTTTAAAACGTTTACCGTATTGCTGATGTCAACGCCTTTTTCAAAACGGGTAGCAGCATCGGTTCTTAAGTTATGCTGTAAACTAGTTTTTCTTATAGCAGCGGGGCTGAACCAGGCACTTTCTAAAAATATATTTTTAGTAGTAGCCGTTACACCGCTTTCTAAGCCCCCATATACACCCGCTATACACATGGGTTCCGTTGCATTGCAAATTACCAGGTCAGTACTGCTTAATTTTTTTTCTTTATGATCTAAGCAGGTGAAAAGTTCACCGGGGTTTGCACTTTTTACAATTATGCTGTTAGCTTTTATTTTATCCGCATCAAAAGCATGGAGCGGCTGCCCGGTTTCGTGTAAAATAAAATTGGTGATATCTACAATATTGTTAATCGGTTTTATACCGATGCTTTGCAGCCTGTTGATTAACCAGGCGGGGCTTGACTTTACTTCGATGCCGCTAATACTCACGCCTGCATATCGTTTACAATCGGTTTTATTTTCTACCTGTACATTTATTTCAAGGGTATGGTTATCGGCTTTGAAACCATTTTTATAAGGAGAGATAATTTTTGTTTCTTTTCTTTCGTGATGGCTTATCCAGGCGCAAACATCTTTTGCAACACCCAGGTGGCTCATTGCATCCATCCGGTTTGGGGTAAGCCCTATTTCAATTACGATATCTTCATACACCGGGAATATATTAGCAAGCGGTTGGCCTGTTTGAGTGTCTGCCGGTAAAACCAGGATGCCTTCATGGCTTTCACCCAGGCCAATTTCATCTTCAGCACAAATCATTCCTACACTTTCCACGCCCCTGATTTTTGCTTTTTTTATGAGCATGGGCTCCCCTTTACTGGGATATAAAGTGGTGCCTACTGTTGCTACTATTACTTTTTGGCCTACTGCTACATTGGCAGCGCCACAAACAATTTGTAATGGTTCCGGTTGGCCAATATTTACCAAAGTAACTTTTAATTTATCGGCATCGGGATGTTTTTCGCAACTCATTACTTCGCCGGTTACCAATCCTTTTAGCCCGCCTTTTACGGAACTAAAGTCATGCATACTTTCTACTTCTAATCCAATAGAAGTTAAAATTTTTTCTAATTTTTCCGGTTCTATTTTTTCCGGTAAATAACTGCTAAGCCAGTGATATGAAATGGTCATCTTTTAATTTGAGATAAGCTGCAAAGATAGTTTTTATCACATAAGGATTTTGATGATTTTAATGGCCTTTTTCAATAAAATGACACTATAAAAAACAAGCATATTTTCAAAACGAATTTTATGAGAATTGAAGTGTAAAAAAAGAAATTTTTGGAAATTTATTTGTTAATAAAATAAGTGAATCTCAAAGAATATTGAAAAGAATATGTGAATTGATGAGTGGATAAGCTGTCAATAAGCTAATTTTGATGTGGAATAGCCTGTGGAAAACTTAATGTAACCCGTGAATAAACCTTAAATCGTTTTTAATGTTGATGGCAAGGGCTACCTTAGCTATCCCTAAACCGGTAGCATGAAGGTCTTGTTTTTTTAAAACCCTTATGGGCTTTGATTTTGCCGGGGCAACAATATTTTTTTGAAGATTTTAAGAGCACATAAATGGAATTTACCAACCTCAATAAAGATCGTAAATCGAGACGCAAAACTTCTGTGGACCTGGGTACGATGGTATTTGGAAAAATACCCCCGCAGGCTAAAGAATTAGAAGAAGCCATCCTGGGCGCCATCATGCTGGAAAAAAGCGCTTTTGATACCGTTGTAGAAATTTTAAAACCCGAATGTTTTTATGTAGATGCAAACCAACGCATTTTTAAAGCCATGCAGGGTTTGGCCATAAAGAGTATGCCCATTGACCTGCTTACCGTAGTAGAAGAATTAAAATTCAGGGAAGAATTAGACATCGTGGGTGGCCCCTTTTATATTACCCGGCTTACCAATTCTGTAGTATCCTCTGCAAACATTGATGCACACTCCCGTATTGTGTTGCAAAAATTTATACAAAGGGAATTGATACGCATCAGCGGAGAAATAATTGGCGATGCTTACGAAGATAGTATTGACGTTTTTGATATGCTGGATGAAGCAGAAAGTAAACTCTTTGAAATTACCAACAATCACCTTCGTAAAAATTTTGATGATATAGATACCGTCTTGGTAAAAACCATACAGCGTATTGAAGATATGCGTAACCGGCAAGATGACATAACAGGTGTACCCACCGGCTTTGCTTCACTTGACAGGGTAACGTACGGATGGCAGTCAACCGATTTAATTATACTGGCTGCCCGCCCATCGGTGGGTAAAACAGCATTTGCCTTAAACCTGGCACGCAATGCAGCATTACATCCAACTAAACCCACCGCTGTAGGTTTCTTTAGTTTAGAAATGAGCAGCAGCCAGCTTGTGCAAAGGATACTGAGCGCCGAAAGTGAGATCATGCTCGAAAAAATTAGCAGGGGTAAGCTGGAAGAACATGAAATGCAGCAACTAAACAGGAAAGGGATCAATAGGCTAAGTAAAGCGCCCATCTTTATAGATGATACCGCAGCATTGAACATTTTTGAATTACGGGCAAAATGCCGCCGGTTAAAAAATAAACATAATGTAGGTTTGATCGTAATAGATTATTTACAATTAATGAGTGGCAGTGGTGACAGGAACAGTAACCGGGAACAGGAAATCAGTAAAATTTCCAGGGATTTAAAAAGCCTTGCCAAAGAATTGCAGGTTCCCATCATCGCACTTAGCCAGCTTAGCCGTGAAGTAGAAAAAAGAAAAGAAGGAAATAAAGTTCCCCAGTTGAGTGACCTTAGGGAATCAGGCGCTATTGAGCAAGATGCAGATATGGTAATGTTCCTGTACCGCCCCGATTACTATGATATTACACAGAATGAAATGGGAGAAACCACCAAGGGTGATGTGTATGTAAAAATTGCAAAACACCGTAATGGTAGTTTGGAAAATATTAAAATGAGGGCATTGTTGCATATTCAAAAATTTGTAGATGATGAACCTGAAGGGCCGGGTGGCTCAGGCCCTTACGCCGGCGAAGGAAACTGGAAGCCCATTAACACTTCCGGAGGCAGTGGTGGAGCGGTTTACATACAAAAAGGTAGTAGTATGAATGATGGGAAATATGACGATGATTTTATTTAATTTTCTTTGTAAAATGAGGACAAGTTCTCATTTTTTATAATTGTATATGGCGCTTCCTTATTTTTATATACGTGCTGCAAATGCTGATATTACCCAACTAACCCTCGATGAAAATAACAGTAAGCACATCATCCAGGTATTGAGAATGAAAATAGGCGAACTCATGCATGTAACAGATGGGCAAGGCCATATATTTACCTGCAAGATTATTGATGATCATAAAAAAAAATGTATCGTTTCTGTTTTAGAAACAAAGAAAGTGGACCCCCCCCAAAAAAAAATTTGCATTGGTATTTCACCTTTAAAAAACAATAGCCGCTTTGAGTGGTTTATAGAAAAAGCAACAGAAATTGGGGTTGCTCAGATAGTTCCGCTGCTTTGTGAACGAACCGAAAAAGTACAGGTAAAAACAGAACGGTTGCAAAGCATCCTCATCAGCGCCATGTTGCAATCACAACAAGCATGGTTGCCGGTACTCACCACGCCCATAAAATTTTTAGATTATTTAAAAACGGCAACTTCCTCACAAAAATTAATTGCGCATTGTGAACCCGATCATGCAAAAACGGCATTAAGCACCCTTCCGTCAAAAAACGAAAGTTTGATCCTGGTGGGTCCCGAAGGCGATTTTACAAACAGGGAAATTGAAGAAGCGTTACAGCAAAATTTTAAGCCGGTAGCGCTGGGCAATACCCGCTTACGTACAGAAACGGCAGCGATTGTAGCGGTTACTTTATTGCAGCAGGCTTAATGTGCTGCATCATCATCATTGTTTTCTTTGCCGGGCAGGTCAGGTTCATTTAACTTTACGAGGTGCCTCTTTTTCGCCCTGTTTATCATGGTCATATTCAGCAGCTCTACAATAAATGAAAAAGCCATTCCAAAATAAATATAATTTTTCATGTGGAGTTCATGCGCTTTATCTGCATTCCATCCTTCCATTACTAAGCTAAGGCCAATCATTACTAAAAAAGAAAGCGCCAGCATTTTGAGGGTAGGATGTTTGTGTATAAATGATGAAATGGCCGGGCTAAACATAAACATGATGATCATGGCAATTACAACCGCTGCAACCATTATTTCTAAATGCTTGGCTGTACCACCGGCAGTGATAATGCTATCAAAAGAAAATACCGCATCTATGAGCATGATCTGGAATACAGCCTGCATAAGGCTTAAGCCCGGTTTTTTTGTTTGCATTTCGTTGGGGTCTTCGCCTTCCAACTTGGCATGAATTTCTTTTACAGATTTATAAATCAGGAATAAGCCGCCGAGTAACATTACCAGGGCGGCCAGGTCAAAACCTTTTTCAAAGAGGGTAATTACCGGTTTTCCTTTTTGTGATAATAACCAGCTAAGTGCCATCAATAAAAGCACACGTGAGATAATGCCCGTAATCATCCAAATAATCCTTGCTTTTTTTTGATCTTTAATTTCCTTTAACCGGTTCATGATAATGCTTACGAATATTACATTATCAATGCCCAATACAATTTCTAAAACTACCAGTACTAAAAAGCTAATGATACTTTCTGAAGTTAAGAGATGTTCCATGCCGCAAAAGTAGGGGGGAAATATAAAGCGCTCAAAATTTTATTACCAGCGGCCACTGGCGCCACGGTAAAGAGAGCTACAGATTTTTTTTACAATACCGGGCCCTTCATAAACAAAACCGGTCCACACTTGAAGCAGGGTGGCGCCCGCATCTAATTTTTCTTTTGCATCCTTTGCTGTAAAAATGCCACCACTACCAATGATCGGGATGATACCATTTGTTTTTTTAAAAATATAACTGATTATTTCAGTGCTTTTATCTTTTACAGGATAACCGCTGAGCCCGCCCATGCCGCTTATATCGCTTATCTCTTTTGATTTACCCGTTAATGCCGTTCTATCTAACGTGGTGTTGCAGGCAACCAATCCGTCGAGTTTAATTTCTAATGCGAGTGTTATTACATCATCTAATTGTTCTAAACTTAAGTCGGGGGCAATTTTAAGTAATAAAGGTTTGGGTGATTCTAATTTTGAATTATGATTTTGTAAAACTGTAAATATTTGCAGGAGTGAATTTTTTTCCTGTAAGGCCCTTAATCCCGGTGTATTGGGGCTGCTCACATTCACTACAAAATAATCTACAAAAGGATGAAGCGCTAAAAAGCATTTTTCATAATCCATCCATGCATCTTCATTGGGGGTAAGTTTATTCTTACCAATATTTCCACCGATGATGAGTTTTGAGTTTTTAGATTTCCAAAACTTTAACCGAAGCGCTATCACTTCTGCACCGTCGTTATTAAAACCCATCCTATTTATTAAAGCCCTGTCATTCGGCAACCGGAAGAGCCGGGGTTTATCATTTCCGGCCTGGGCAATGGGGGTAACCGTGCCAATTTCTATATGGCTAAATCCCAGGGTTTCAAGTTCACGGAGGTACAATGCATTTTTATCGAACCCGGCAGCCAGTCCTACTATATTTTTAAAGGGAAGCCCAAAGACGGTTACCGGGATGTTTTTTGGGGTATAAATGGTTGTGATTAATTTCCTTATAAAACCAATGTTGCAAAGGCTTTTGAGCAGGCGCATTGAAAAATAATGAACTTTTTCAGGGTCTTGTAAAAATAATATGGAACGTAAAAGTGGATACATATAGCCGCAAAAGTAATGTAGGATTTTAGTTTTTTGCTTTGAAGGGGAAATTATAACTTTGATCTATAAAGTTGCATAAACAACTAAATGGATTTTTTATCGGCCGATAAGGAATGGCGGCAGAAAAGCTGCGGGATAGAAGTGGAAATCCTTTTTATGAGGAACGAATAAAAAGATTGTAACGGATAGCCCGGACTGCTGATGAGAAAAGTTAAAAAAGCTGGTAGCACATTAAAAAAAATAAAAAAAGATAAGATGCAGGAAGCATATATAGTTGCCGGATTTAGAACGGCAGTAGGAAAAAGTAAAAAAGGATTTTTTAGGTTTACCCGGCCCGATAACCTGGCGATAGAAGTGATACAGGGCTTACTGGCCAGTGTACCGCAATTAGATGCTAACAGGGTAGATGATGTAATTGTGGGCAATGCTGTACCCGAGGCAGAGCAAGGGTTGCAGGTAGGCCGCATGATTGCAGCCAAAGCCGTGGGCATTGATGTAGCAGGTATCACCATAAACCGGTATTGTGCCAGCGGGCTGGAAAGTATTGCAATGGCCACCGCAAAAATAAGAACGGGCATGGCAGAATGTATTATTGCGGGTGGTACAGAAAGTATGAGCCTGGTACCAACTGCCGGTTGGAAAACGGTGCCTTCTTATGAAATTGCAAAAGATGACCCGGATTATTATTTAAGCATGGGCCTTACCGCCGAAGCGGTAGCAAAAGAATACAAAGTGAGCCGGCAGGACCAGGATGAATTTAGTTTTAATAGCCATAAAAAAGCAGCGGCAGCAATTGACAATGGTTATTTTAAAAGTGGCATATTACCGATTACGGTAAATGAAATATATGTGGATGAAAACCAAAAAAGAAAGACACGCAGCTATGTGGTAGATACGGATGAGGGCCTGCGCAGGGATACAACGGTAGAAGGATTGGCGAAGTTAAAGCCTGCCTTTGCTGCCGGTGGTGTAGTAACGGCGGGTAACAGCTCGCAAACCAGCGATGGCGCAGCTTTTGTAATTGTGATGAGTGAAAAGATGGTAAACGAACTGGGTTTAAAACCGATTGCCCGTTTGGTAAATTGTGCCAGTGCAGGGGTACATCCACGCATCATGGGCATTGGCCCTGTGGCGGCAGTTCCAAAGGTGCTGAAACAAGCCGGTATGAGTTTACAGGATATAGACCTGATAGAATTAAATGAAGCATTTGCTTCTCAGTCATTGGCCGTAATACGGAAATTGGGACTGAACCCCGACATTGTAAATATAAATGGTGGCGCCATTGCATTGGGCCATCCCTTAGGCTGTACGGGTTGTAAACTCACCATTCAAATTATAAATGACATGAAACGCCTGCAAAAAAAATATGGTATTGTAACGGCCTGTGTGGGTGGCGGCCAGGGCATTGCAGGTATTATTGAAAATATCGGGTAACGATTTTTTTACTTTGAACATAGCGCTTTATACAAAGCGCTTTTTTTATGCCGGATGATTGTGATAAATAGATCAATAGCTTTCTAAAAGGGAAAATCAATACTGATACTGTAAAAAAAAACTTCTTACCGATGATAAAGTACACAAGCGGATAAATAAAAATGCATTGAAGGAAATTGATTTAAACCAGGCATCCTATCCGTATTTTGGAGGTGTAGATTTAATGAAAATAGAAGGACTCAGCCATGCCACTGTTTTAACCATTATGCGTGAGGTAGGCCTAGAAGGGTTTAAAAAATTTGAAACAGCAAAACAATTTGCAAGCTGGTTAAGGCTGGCACCCAATAATAAAATAAGTGGTGGAAAAGTATTGAGCAATAAAATACCCAAAGGAAGCAACCGCTTAAAAATTGCTTTGCGTAATGCTGCCAATGCAATAGGAAATTTAAAAGACACGCAGCTTTCAGATTTTTTTAGAAGAGTGGCGTACAGAAAAGGAAGAGCAACTGCAGTGAGCGCTACTGCAAGAAAGCTTGCCGTGATTTTATGGAACATGATTACTAAAGGAATACAATATAATCCGCCAATGGAATATCTGTTCCTCGATCAAAAAAGAAAATTAAGGATGGTTATCAAAATCAAAAAATCAATCGCTAAATTTGAATTGAAACCTGACGACCTTGGGTTTGCAGATGCTTCATTATCAGCAATTCTCTAAAACATTAGTCAGAATTGTAGAGCGACACTCTGTCAAGAAAATAAGTATATTAAAAAATGAAATTTTCAACCAAAGCAGAAAATGTATTGACACAAATCAGCGACAAGAATACCAAACTTGGCGACTTACGAAAAATTGCAAATGGCATAAAAAAAGACCACGATTTAGCAATGGAACTTTGGTCATCCAAACTTTTTTTTGCCCGACAATTGGCGATCCTCATCATGGACAAAAAACTTCTTACCGAAAAAGTGATTGATAATTTAGTCAGCGGCATTAATCAACACAACGAAAAAGAAAGACTTCAGTTAATTGATTGGCTTATGGCAAACCAACTAACCAAAGACAAAAAGACAATTGCTTTAATTGAAAGTTGGGAAGACAGCCAATCCTCACTAAAAAGACGAATTTATTGGTACTATCAAGGCCGCTTGCGTTGGACAGGACAACCACAAACCAACAACGAAAAACTGCTTTCTATAATTGAAAGTAAAATTGAAAAAGAAGACCCAGAAGTGCAATGGGCAATGAATTTCACAACAGGTTGGATTGGGGTTTATGAAAAAAAATACCGAAATCGGTGTGTGGCACTTGGCGAAAAAACCGGACTGTACAAAGGTAAAATGGTTTCAAAAGGCTGTACGCCAGAATATTTACCTGAATTCATTACAATTGAAAGTAACAAACGAAATTTATAAAATGTTTGAGAGCTGAAAGATTAACTAAAACAACGAACCGCTAACATTGGCTTGTTACTATGCTGGCGGACGAATATGAGTTCATCATTTTATTGTATTGTCCTGAAATAGGTTGACACAAAATCAACCAAAATGGATATTTAAAAAGAAGCGGTAAGAGAGTATTTAGAAGATGGGATTGCTTACCGTGAGCTTTCAAAGAAGTATGGCATTATCCGTATTACCATCTAAAGGTGGGTGCTGGGTCACCAGGGTATTTACAATGCGATCCTGCGACAGGCCCCATTTTTGAGAATAAAATGTAACGCTTTATTTTTTCTTATTTATTATTGCAGTTAATATTATGTTGCACCAGGAATTATTGGTACTACTCGCTTTATTGTTCTTTATTTTTTTACTTGTTATGGTTGGTAAAAAAGTAAAGGTTTCTGCACCCATTGCCTTAGTTACAGGAGGCTTATTGATAAGCCTGGTACCGGGTATGCCTACAATTATAATAGATCCTGAACTTATCTTTCTTATTTTTCTTCCTCCTTTGCTTTATGCAGCCGCCTGGAATACCAGCTGGAACGATTTTTGGAAATGGCGCAGAGCTATATCGTTATTGGGTTTTGGGCTGGTAATATTCAATGCATTGATAGTTGCTTTTGTATCGGTAATGCTTATCCCGGGTTTCAATTTGGCATTAGGCCTTTTGCTCGGAGGCATTATTTCGCCGCCCGATGCGGTTGCTGCTACTTCTGTATTAAAAGAAGTGAAAATTCCAAAAAGACTGGTTTCCATTTTAGAAGGCGAGAGTCTTATCAATGATGCATCCAGTTTGGTGATTGTACGCTTTGCTTTGATGGCAGTACTCACCGGCAAATTTGTTTTTGCAGCAGCGGCTGGTAGTTTTATCATGGTAACTGTGATGGGGATCCTTATTGGGATCCTTATTGCAGTGATATTATTTTATGTACATCGCATATTGCCTACCAGCGCAGATATTGATACAGCGCTCACTTTAATGGCGCCTTATATAATGTATCTTACTGCAGAAGAGTTACATTTTTCCGGTGTAATGGCGGTGGTGAGTGGCGGTTTATTTTTATCTTACCGGTCTCATCTATTCCTTACTCATCGCAGCAGGGTACAGGGCGCAGGCACCTGGAGTACCATTGTATTTTTATTAAATGGCCTGGTATTTATTTTAATTGGATTGCAATTGCCCAGCATTGTGTCAGGTATGAAAAACTATTCTTTAGTACAGGCCATCACTTATGGCATCATCATTAGTTTGCTTTGTATGGCCATTCGTATGTGCTGGATTTACCCGGCAACATACCTGCCCCGGTTTTTATTTAAATCAATAAGAGAAAAAGAACCGGTACCAGATAAGAAAGCAGTCTTTTTAATAGGATGGGCTGGAATGCGGGGCGTAGTAACAATGGCGGCTGCACTCAATATTCCTTTGTTAATGCCAGGCGGTTCAAGTTTTCCGCATAGGAACCTCATCTTATTCATCAGTTTTATTGTGATCCTTTTTCTTTATTACTCCAGGGTATTACATTGCCCTGGATGGCCAGGACATTTGATTTAAAAAGCCCTCCGGGTGAAATTCCTGACGAAGAACAGGAAAGTGCTGTGCTGTTAAGATTAAAAAGTGTTACGCTGGCAAATTTGCAGGATGAATTTGCGGATGAAATTAAAAATAATGAACTTGTGAGTCATTACAAATCTGTTTTAGAAAAAGATATTGATCTTACCATTGACCGGTTAACATCATCCGAAATGGATGAAATGGAAAGGCAAAAATTTGAAACATATAAAAAGATACGATTTGCATTGTTTGATATACAACGTAACGAACTGGCAAAACTCCGCAGCGAGAAAATATATGACGAAGATGAAATAAGAAAGCAACAGGCAAATATTGACCTGGAAGAAATGAGGCTGAAAAGATTGTGAGCTGGCAGGAAAAAATTTTATTTTAATACCCCCAAATCCTTACCAATTTTAGTAAATGCAGCGATGGCTTTTTCTAAATGCCGTGGTTCATGCGCCGCACTTATTTGTACCCTTATGCGGGCCTGGCCTTTTGCTACTACCGGAAAGAAAAATCCTATTACATAAATACCTTCATCGAGCAATCGGGACGCAAAGTTTTGTGCCAGTACGGCATCGTATAGCATGATCGGTACAATCGGGTGATCGCCGGGCTTTATATCAAAACCGGCAGCCGTCATTTTCTCCCTGAAAAAACGAGTATTCGTTTCTAATCTATCACGCAGTTCGGTAGTACCGCTTAGTAAATCAAAAACCGCAATACTGGCACCTACGATACCGGGCGCCAGGGTGTTTGAAAATAAATAGGGGCGGCTGCGCTGGCGAAGCATTTCAATAATTTCTTTTTTTCCGCTGGTAAAGCCGCCACTGGCGCCGCCAAGCGCCTTACCCAGGGTGCCTGTAATAATATCAATCCGGCCCATTACATTCCTGTATTCATGGGTGCCCCTGCCTGTTTTACCCAAAAAGCCGGAAGAATGGCATTCATCAATCATTACGATGGCATCATATTGATCGGCCAGGTCACAAATTTTATCTAATTGGGCAATCGTGCCATCCATACTAAAAGAACCATCGGTAACAATAATTCGGCTACGCAATCCGGCTGTTTCTTTGAGCCTGGCTTCCAGGTCTGCCATATCATTGTGTGCGTATCTAAACCTTTGTGCTTTGCAAAGCCTTACCCCGTCTATGATAGAAGCATGGTTCAGCGTATCGCTGATGATGGCGTCTTCTGCAGCAAAAAGAGGTTCAAAAACACCCCCATTGGCATCAAATGCTGCGGCATATAAAATAGTATCTTCAGTACCCAGGAACAGGGCTATTTTTTTCTCCAGTTCTTTATGAATATCCTGGGTACCACAAATAAACCTTACACTGCTCATGCCATATCCCCGGTAATCCACGTATTTTTTAGCAGCTTCTATTACTTTGGGATGTGAGGAAAGCCCCAGGTAATTATTGGCGCAAAAATTCAATACCGTTTTCCCATTTACAATAATCTCTGCACCCTGTTCGCTACTGATGATTCTCTCATTTTTAAATAAACCGGCTTCTTTTATTTCTTCCAGTTCAGCAGCAATACGGGTAGTAAAAGCATTATTCATAAAAACTTTATTTTTTACAAAGCTAAGAACTAAGGGTTTAAGTTGATAAATGCAATTGCTTTATATCATTAAAATTAAATGTATTAATTTTAGAAAATAATAGGCAACCCTTATTTCTATTAATAAAATACAATACCCTAAACGTGCGTTATTAATTTGTTCCAAAATAGCCCTGTAACAGGGGTTAGCCATTATTTGTTTAGTAGGATTTTACCACTTAAATTTGCTCAATGTATAATAGTAATAGTGTTAGTATGGAATACAATACTACCCGTAACCATCTAATAATGAAAGAATATGGCCGCCATATTCAAAAGATGGTTGAGTTTTTACTCAAAATAGAAGATCGTAATGAAAGGCAAAAGAATGCCAATGCAGTTATAGAACTCATGGGCTTCTTAAACCCTCATTTAAAAAATATAGAAGATTTCAGGCATAAATTATGGGATCATCTTTTTCTTATCAGCGATTTTAAATTAGATGTAGATAGTCCTTACCCCATCCCTACAAGAGAAGAGTTGCAGGAAAGACCTGCCAGCTTGCCTTACCCTAAAAGCCATCCCAAGTTTAATCACCTGGGTAAGAATATAGAAAATGTAATAAATAAAGCACTCAAAGAAGAAAACCCAGAAAAGAAACAAGGGTTTGCAAATGCCATTGCTTATTATATGAAACTTACTTATAGCAACTGGCATAAAGAGCTGGTACATGATGATACGATACAAAGTGAGCTAAGTTCTATTACAAATGGGGAACTGGAATTTAATAATAAGCCTTTTGTAAAACACCGCAACGAAGTGCCTGTAGAATATGGGCGTAGCGGCAACCGCAATCAATACCGTAAAAATTTTGGTGGCAGGGATAACCGTAGCGGCAGTGGTAGCCGGGATAACCGAAACCGCAGTAGCAATAGCGGCGGTAACCGCAATAATAACAATCGGAATTTCAAAAAGAGATATTAATTCTTTTGCATTTACATTGATACAGGGGAATCTGAAATTTTGATTGCCGGTAATCCCTTTTTGCTGTTTCTAAAAAAAGGAAATACAACTCCATCATTTAAGTATAATCAGTTTATTTTGTGTATTAAATACTACCATGAGCATATTTGAAGTAACAGGTGGCAATAAACTTTCTGGAGAAATTACCCCGCAAGGTGCAAAAAATGAGGCCTTACAAATTATTAGTGCAGTATTGCTTACCGCAGAGGAAGTGAGGGTGAATAATATCCCCGATATTGTTGACGTAAACCTGCTAATAGAATTACTGGCCGAACTCAATGTAAAAATAAACCGGCTAAACGCCAATACCTGTACATTTAAAGCTGATGATGTAAATGTTGATTATTTAGCGAGTAATGAATTTCATAAAAAAAGCGCCCGCCTTCGTGGATCTATCATGCTGGTAGGGCCTTTACTAGCCAGGTTTAAAAAAGCTTATTTGCCAAAACCCGGTGGCGATAAAATTGGCCGGCGAAGGTTAGACACCCATATCATAGGCTTACAAAAATTAAATGCCAATATTATTTACAATGATTCGGGCTTTGTTACTTTAGAAACCCGGGGGCTGAAGGGTGCTTATATGTTATTGGATGAACCGAGTGTAACGGGTACTGCCAATATTTTAATGGCGGCAGTACTAGCGCAAGGCACTACCACGATTTACAATGCCGCATGTGAACCATATATACAACAGCTTTGTAAAATGCTCAATGCTATGGGAGCTTCCATACAAGGTATTGGAAGTAATTTACTCATCATTAATGGGGTATCTTCTTTACATGGTACAGCGCATACCATGCTTTCTGATATGATAGAAGTGGGCAGTTTCATTGGTCTGGCTGCCATGACCCAAAGTGATATTTTAATTAAGAACGCCGGTGTAGCTGCACTGGGTGTGATTCCTGAAAAATTTCAGCAATTGGGTATTCAAATGCATATTAAAGGAGATGACATACATGTGCCTGCCCAGGAATATTACGAGATACAAAAGTTTCTGGATGGTGGCGTACTTACCATTTATGATCATCCCTGGCCAGGCTTTACACCTGATTTACTGAGCATTGTTTTAGTTACTGCCATACAGGCAAGAGGAAGCGTATTGGTTCATCAGAAAATGTTTGAGAGCCGTTTGTTTTTTGTAGATAAACTTATTGAAATGGGTGCGCAAATTATTTTATGCGATCCCCATCGGGCCGTGGTAATAGGCCTGGAAAGAGAAACCCAGCTAAGAGGGATTACCATGAGCAGCCCCGATATCAGGGCCGGTGTTGCGTTGCTGATAGCAGCCTTAAGTGCACAGGGAAAAAGCACCATTCAAAACATTGAACAAATAGACAGGGGTTACCAAAATATTGATGATAGGTTAAGAAAGCTGGGTGCTGATATTGTTCGTAGTGCTAATTAAAATGTAAATATGCAAACATGAATATTACTAAATAAAAAATTATATTAGCAGCATATTAAAATATTTTTATGCGTGTTTCAATTACTCTCCTTATTCTTATTCTTCCTTTTTTATCAATTGCACAACCTGTTAATGACAATCCATGTAGTGCAATTTTATTAACCGAACAAACTGGTTATGATTGTACGCCTACTAATATTTATCAGTGGTCTGGCGCTACTTATAGTACAGGATCATCAGCGGGATGTGGATTTAATTTAAACAGTAAAGATGTATGGTTTAAATTTGTCGCTTCCGGATCGGATTATATCGTAAAATTTAGTCAGGCATATATTCAGCCCTTAGATCTTGTGGCGTCTGTTCGGGATGCAGAATCTTGTGGCTTATTTTATTCTTTTGAACAATGTAATGATGATGATGGACCATTAAATTATCCTATGTTGCAACTGCATAACCTGGTAAATGGGATGCAATATTATATTCGGGTATGGAACTACGATGGCGCAGATTCAGGGTCTGCAAAAATATGTCTGTTAAAAGAAACAGTTCCCAATACAAGTAATAATAATACAGGAATTGGTACTGCTTATCCCAATGCCACATTGGATGTGAATGGTAATTTAAGAATCAGAGGAGGATCGCCAGGCGTAAATAAAACACTTACCAGTGATAGCCAGGGAAATGCAACCTGGCAACTACCAAAGGCTGCACAAGGCGCTAGTGTTACTTTTCTTAATTCCGAAACAGTTACTGTAACGAATACAACTTATCAACTTCTGCGTTTAAGAAATGAGTTGATAGATGATGGGGATGTATTTGATGATAGTGTATTTATTGCTCCCGAATCAGGTCTTTATCAATTAAATGTACAGTTACGTTATACCGCTACCGGATTGAATACGTCTTTAGATAACAGGGTTTCATTTAAGGTAGAGCCTCCTCCTGGAATTTATTTTGGTTATGCAGATGCCGGGTTTCCTGCTTTTGCCACTACAAGTGTAGTGCTATATTATAATCGTCTTTATAAGTTAAACCAGGGTCAAAAATTAAAGTTTAGCACCAATCGTACTAATGGTTCAGGTACAGTAACACTTTCCACAGGGATGATATATTCTTTCATAAATATTTATAAAGTAAATTAGTACTCAAAAAATATTTTCAAGTTCTTGTAAATGAGTTATCATATAAGTAGGTTTCAACCTGTTTTCTGCCTGTATATGATTTACAAAAACAGAATCCATCCCGGCATTGATGGCGCCTTGTATATCGGCATCCTGGTTGTCTCCAATCATAATGCTTTGGGGTAAGTTGGCATTTGCTTTGGCTAAAGCATATTCAAATATTTCTTTCTTTGGCTTTAGGCTGTTGCTGGCTTCGGAAGTGATAACAGCAGTAAAATATTTGTCGAGCGAACTATTTTGTAATTTTTTCCATTGTGTTTTTTCAAAACCATTTGTAATCAGGTGGAGCGTATAATTTTTTTCGGCCAGGTAATCTAATATTTCAAAAGTATAGGGGAACACTGCTTTTTGATGTGGGAGTATTTCTAAAAATTGAAGGCTCATTTCTTTTGCCAATGTTTCATTTGCGATTTTAAAATCGAGCAGGGTACGCCACATACGCCGCCATTTTAATTCATCTACACTTATAAAACCTTTTTCGTAACGGTTCCATAAGGTTGCATTGTGTACTAAATAATTCTGGTAAAATTCATCGAAAGCTGCAAACTTGTCCAGGTTGAATATTTGATAAACTTCAGTAATTGCAATTTTTGCATTTACATCAAAATCCCATAGGGTATGGTCAAGATCAAAAAAAAGATGTTTGTATCTGCGTTCTCCTGTTATCATACTGTATCAAAATGATAAATGCCAGCAAATGTAACACAAGTTGATTGCTCCCTTTCTTTTTGCATTTAATAATTTATGAGATGATAAAAAACAGTTTAAATTTGATGATATTGCATCATTATGAAAAATATTGTTATTACAGGCGCTGCAAGGGGGATGGGTAAAGCCATTGCCGAAAAATTTGCGCACAGCGGAAACCGGTTGATCCTTTGTTCTAAAACCGAAAGTACACTCACAAAAACTGCCGAATTGCTGAAACAGTCACAAGCAGAAGTTCATTATTTTGCCGCAGACCTTACGGTATTGAAAGAAGTAAAAGCATTTGCCCAATTTTGTTTAACCTTTGGTTCACCGGATATTTTAATCAATAATGCCGGAACTTATGTTCCAGGAAATTGTATTGATGAACCCGAAGGAAGCCTTGAATTTATGCTTAAGACAAACCTGTATGGCGCTTATGAACTCACCCGTGCATTGGTATCATCCATGATTGAAAATAAGCAGGGCCATATCTTTAATATATCGTCTATTGCAGGTTTGCAAGCCTATCCCGGAGGTGGCGGGTATAGTATTAGTAAATTTGCAATGCGGGGATTCACACAAAATTTACGTCAGGAGTTGATGCTTAAAAATATAAAAGTTACAGGTGTGTACCCTGGTGCTGTTTTTACAGATTCATGGGCGGGTTTCGATAATAGTCAAAACCGCATCATGCTTCCATCAGATATTGCAGATATTATTTTTGCAACCAGTCAATTGAGCCCCGCAGCCGTGGTAGAAGATATTATTATAAGGCCACAGCAGGGTGATTTGTAGCGGGTTTAACAGTTTGTTATCATCAATTAAGTAATTATGGCTTTTGCTTGAGAATAAAGCTGTTTAATTTTGCCATTCAGGTAGCAGGTATGAAACTAATTTTATCTTATTTATGTGTTTTGTGTTTTGTTTTTTTGCCGCATGTCGCTTTGCAGGCACAAACAGAATTTACGGCAACTATTTCACCAGCTTCCATTTATCAAAATGAATATGCAACACTTCGCATTGAAATTAAAAATGCAAAAGAGATTCAAAAATTAGATCCCCCGGTTTTAAATCATTTTATGGTAGTAAGTGGCCCCAACCAGGAAACCGGTATGCTTACCGTAAATGGAAAAATTACACAATACGTTGCACTTAGTTATATCATTCAGCCTAAAGATGTGAATGGAAAAATTAATTTGGGCCAGGCCCGTGCTACCATCGAGGGTAAGGTTTATACAAGTAAGCCATTGTTGATAGAAGTTAAAAAAGGGCAAGGCAATACCGCCAGGCAAAAACCAGCTATTGATCCTTTTGCATTGCAAAATCCTTTTGACGAACAGGAATCGCAGCCTGAAAAAAATGAAGACATACAATTAAAGAAAGGAGAAAACATACAAGATAAAATTGCCCGTAATATGTTTGTGAAGTTAGAAACAAACAAACATACCTGTTATGTGGGGGAACCTTTAGTGGCTTCTTACAATTTATATTCCCGGTTAAAGAGCGAAACAAAATTGGTTAAAAACCCTTCATTTAATGGTTTTTCTGTAATTGACCTGCAGCAACCCAATGCTACCGATTATGCCCAACGTAATATAAATGGCAGGGAGTTTAATGTATATACCATTCGTAAAGTACAATTGTATCCTTTGCAAGCGGGTACTTTTCAATTAGAAGGCGCTTCACTCGATAACCAGGTCCAGTTTTTAAAACCAGGTGCCGATCCTTCTTTGCAGGGAGATTTTTTTAATTCTATGATTGTAAATCCTGATGACTATATTACCCAACAAGTTACTTTATCAAGCAATACAGAAACGATTACGGTAAAACCTTTACCGGCTGATAAACCCGCTACATTCAGTGGTGCGGTTGGCCAGTTTGAAATTCAAAGTACGTTAGCTAAAAATACTTTTGCAACAAATGAACCGGGTAAATTACAGGTATATCTTAGTGGTAGCGGCAATATGCCTTTTATAACAGCCCCAGCTATAGATTGGCCAAAAGATATTGATGGTTTCGATGCCAAACTTATTGACCAGCTCAATCAATTAGATGTGCCCGTGAGTGGAAGAAAATTATTTGAATATCCTTTTACGGTAAATAAAGCAGGAACTTATACCATACCTGAAATATCGTTTAGCTATTTTGATCCTTCTGCAGCCGCCTATAAAACCATTAAAAGTAAGGCGATCAGCTTTACCGTTACACCGGGATTAGCAACTCCCGAATCCATTCCATTTACAACAAAGCAAGACAAGCTTTCTCCACTGAATAAATTATTTGAAAACCGTCCCCTGGTAATAACAATCATTGCGGCGCTATTAATGGCAGGGCTTATTGTGTGGCTCCGAAAAGATAAAAGGCAGGAACAAGAAAATAATATTGCAGAACAAAAAAAGGAAGACGGGCAAACTGATTTTGAATTGGTGCCTGATCAGCAACAAAACCCTTTACAGGAAACAGAAACCTGTTTGCACGATACCGATTGTAGCCGGTTTTATGCTTTACTGAACAATGAATTGAAATCTTTTTTAGCCAATCAATATCATTTGTATTCCGGTATATTTTCTGCAACAGCAGTAGCAACAGCGATGGATAAAGAGGGCATTGCCAATGATACAATCATTCAAATGCATGATTTGATAAATGAAATAGAGCGGAATTTATACACACCAGGCAATAACCCTGATGACCGCATTGATTTGTACAGCCGCTCACACGACCTCATACAATTAGTATGCGAAAAAAACAATAAGTTTAATCTGTAAAACGATATCCAACACCTCTCACCGAATGAAAATATTTTGGGTGGCGGCTATCGGTTTCAAAATATCGCCTGAAGCTTAAAATAAAATTATCAATAGTACGGGTAGTGGGATATACATGATAACCCCATACTGCCTGTAAAATTTTTTCCCGGGTAACTACTTCGTTTTTATTTTCAATGAGCAGTTTCAGCAACATCACTTCTTTTTTAGTAAGCAGTATTCTTTTTCCGTTCTTATCAAATGCTTCCAGGCTTTTAAAATTAATTTTGTTTTTACCAAATTCATACGTTTCTGCAATGGGTTGCTTGGCAGCAATCTGGTCGCTTTTCTTAATGAGTTTATCTACCCGGAGTAATAATTCTTCCAGGTTAAAAGGTTTGGTAAGATAATCATCAGCCCCTTTTTTAAGGCCCAGTACCCGGTCAGCGCTTGTGTTTTTTGCACTTAAAATTAAAATAGGGAGTTCTGTATTGGTAAGCCTAACGGTTTCACAAACACTTATACCATCCAGCTCCGGGAGCATTACATCTAATATCATCAAATCAAAATGTTCCTGCTGCACTGCTTTTAACGCATCGGCTCCATTGTAACTGCTTGTAACACTATAATCTTCCAGTTCCAGGTTTAGTTTTAAAGCTTCCTGTAAATGTTCTTCATCTTCTACCAATAAAATGGAATATTTTTTTTCGCTCATATTTTAATTTACCTGCGGAATCGTAATTACAAAGATACTACCTGTAGGCGAGTTCGTTAAAACCTGTACACTTCCATGATGGGCGGCAATTATTTTTTGTACTAAATACAATCCCAGCCCCGTACCCTTTGCTGTTTTTGTAGCTTCATTACCGGTACGGTAAAACTTTTCGAATATTTTTTCCCTCTCTGTTTCTTCAACACCGGGCCCCTGGTCTGCAATATTTATTTTTATCTTATTGCCTGCATCTATGCTATGCAGGTGAATGGGCAGGTTGCGGGGAGCATATTTAATGGCATTCTCTACTAAATTACTTACGGCAATTTTAAATAATGTGGGGTCTCCTTTGATACTAAAATCATTTTCAATTTTTGAATCAATATCCCGGTCAGGGTACCGTTGTGTAAATTCTGTAATGATTTCTTGTAATACCGTTCTTACATTAAATGTTTCTGTACTAAACTGGTACCTGCCGGCTTCCATTTGAGATGAGAATAATAAATTAGTACATAAACTATTTAGCCTGTTGGTTTCTTCGAGGCTGTTTTGTAATAACCTTTCTTGCTGGGTGGGGTCAAGCTTTCGCTTGAGTAAAGTTTCCAGGTTTAATTTGGTTACAGCAATGGGGGTTTTTAGTTCATGGGTAACTGCCATCATAAATCCTTGTTGCTGCTGGCTCTCTCTTAGCCGGTTTCTTACGGCCCTAAATACAAAAATAGCGCCCGCAATAATCAATAAGAAAAACACGGCGCCTTCTCCCATATACTGTGCTGTTTTTCTTTGCTGCTCCTCATTTAGTTTTCCTGTTTTATATGGGTATTGCGGTGAGTTAATATCCAGTTCTGCTTTTTTAATCTGGATCATGGCTTCATTTTGATGCATTAAAGCAATAAACCACCACACCAGGGCAGCGATGATATAGGTTAACAGGAACCAGTAAACAATATAAATACTTCTTATTTTTTTGTATTTGCTTTGCATGAGCAACAGGGAGTGTTTACCAGCAACTTAATTTCTTTTATCGAAACCCCAGGAAAGTTTATTGCGCAAGGTTTGTAAAAAATTATTTTCATTCAGGCGGATCAGGTTAATGCCAAAAGCTTCTTTCCTGATAGCCAGTTGTATTTCTTTTGGTACAATTTCCCTTCTACTATCCAGGGTACACAAAAAGCCATCCGTCCTGCCTTCCAGTTCAAATGAAATAATATTGTTATCCGGCACAATCAGCGGCCTGATATTAAGATTGTGAGGGGCTACTGCTGTAATTACAAAACTGGCGCTATCGGGAAAAACCACGGGGCCGCCACAGCTTAAAGAATAACCTGTAGAACCAGTGGGTGTAGAAACAATTAATCCATCGGCCCAATAAGTATTTAAAAATTCACCATTAAGATATGTGTGAATTTTTATCATGGGAGATGTATCTTTTTTATGCAATGAAAATTCATTGAGGGCATAAGGGGTATCTCCAAAGAGCGGAATATCTGCATCCAGGTGCAACAGGGTCCGTTTATCTAAAACATATTTTCGGTTTACCAATGCTTCTATGGCATCATGTAATTCTTCTTTACCAATATTTGCCAAAAACCCCAATCTGCCATAATTAATTCCTAGTACCGGGATGCCTGTATCTTTTACCAATGTTACCGTATCCAGCAAAGTGCCATCGCCACCAAGGCTTATCATACAATCAATAGACAAATCCATATCGGCACTGGAATTAAAAGTGGAATATTCACTTTTTAAATTTATGGCAGAGTAAAACTGGTTAAAGAAATCCTGGAATATCACAGGTTCTACACCGTATGCAGTTAGTTCACGTATTAAAAGTTCTATATCCTGTAAACTTGTATTTTCAATTCCCCGGCTATAAATTGCAATTCTCATGGATGAATAGGCGATGGTTAAAAACCGCCTTTAGAATGTAAAAATAATCCCTTTTCTCCTAATTGGTTAAAGCTATATTCTACACTGAAAGTGATATCATATAATGTAACCAGGTCAATACCAAAACCGCCGGTGTACAGCATTTTATTATTCAATGTATTTATATAAGGTGCCTTGTTATATGCATAGCCGGTGTTTACATAAGATTTTGCAAAAATGCGGAAAGGGATCTGGTCTATAATTTTATTTTTAATAGGGATAGGAAGAGAAAAAGAAACAATTCTTTTTTTAAGGGTATAACTAGCCAAACCTGCTGCTACTGCATCTACTACATAATATTCTAACCCTTTCATATAAAACTCTCTGTAGCCCAATGCCCGCTGATTGATATAGGGTTGGTGAAATGGAAGTTTTAATACCCCCGCTAATTGCATACTGCTAAACCATCCTTTACCATGCCGGATATATGCAGAGATGCCCGGGCTTACTTGTAAAAGACTGATGTCGCCTTTAAATTTAAAACCGAGTTTAAGTACATTCACACCATACACCAAACCCATTAGCGGGTAATTGATATTATTTACATCGGTATGCTTATAGCTAAACTCCAGCCGGGGATAGGTAATTGTATTTGATTGTGTGTTCAAATAATCCGGATGGTAAACCAATAAAGAATCTTTTACATGAATATTTTCTACGCCGGCTGAAAAAGTCCGGCGATTATAGTACCCTTTGCGCTGGGTATAAAATGCGCCGGCACTAAAATTATTGTAAATAAAGTCCGGTCTCTTATACGTAATTTGTTTGTTATTGATATTTGTTTGTATAGAAAGCTCCTGGGTTTGTGTAAATGATGCCTGTACGCCAAAACCCTCAGTAAGCTTAGGGTTGCTGTAAGGAGCAGCATAAGCTATGGTAATATTACGCTGGTATCCATTCAGCAAATAAATGCGTAATTGATCCCTGCGGCCCGAAAAATTATAATGCGCAAATTTAGCGCCGTAGGTTACCCTTTTTAAGCTTCCATGATAGGTATTCAGCCATTCATTAAAATTCCGGTCCACTAAAAGAAATTGCGGAATCGGGTAGATGTACCATTTTTCTTTTACGCTCACATACAAAACTATATGGGCACTATCATTGTAAGTTGATTCTATTTTTACTTCGGTAAACAGGTTCGTATTATAAACCAATTGCCGGGATTGGTTTAAAGCGGCATCAAAATTATTTCGATATAATGTATCGCCTTTTTTTATTTTAAGTTCCCGCCGAATGATATAATCTTTTGTTTTCTTATTTCCATTTATTAAAATAGAATCTACAATAATGGGATAATTGGTATTAGAAAATGTAGGTAATACTTGCCCGCAAACCTTTGTAATTCCTAATAACCATGATATGATAAAAAGAAACGAATATTTGAAAATAGAAGATGCTATCACGGTTTACGAAGGATTAAATATCCAGGTATTTTATTAAATTATCATAGTTGGCATTTACTTCATCTTGTAAACTTTCATTTCCATAGGAGTATGTTACTAAATAGTCATATCGTTCAAAAGTAGTTACAACAGGTGCAATCTCCCGGTTGTTTAGGTGCAGGGTGAGGGTGAGTATCCCGGTATCAGGATTTACCTGTGTATTTAAATGTAAGATATGAGAATCATTGCTTTCTACAATACGGCTAATTTCAGAAATAGCAAATTGCGATCTTTCCATTTCTAAAACAATGAGACCCCCAATTTCATCGGCACCCGAAAAGTTACCCAATGCTTTTAGTAAGTCGGGTGTGGTAATTACGCCAATAAAATCCATGGAAGCACTTACCACAGGAACTAAATTGGCATCATGCTGAATACTATAATTTACGGCATTCAGGAAATGTACTGTTACTAAAACCGAATCCGGGATAAAATTTTTTTGTAAGGTTTCAATGGTTAGCTTTTCATCATCCTGGTCCAGCAGGTCTTCTTCGCTCAGTAATCCTAAAAACTTTTTATCTGCAACTACAGGAAGATGTGATACCCTGAAATCAATGATAAGTTGTATCGCTTTACCAATGCTGTCTTGCAATTGTAAGCGTGGAATATTTTTGTTGATGAGATCTGCCGTTAACATATAGAATAAAATGCCTTATAAGAATAAGGTTAACAATATTTATAAATAGATCATTTGAAAGATCAAATAGTTGCAGGAGCCGCTTTTAATTTTTCTAAGAACCCTCCTAAAATGCGGTTAAATTCTTCAGGAACCTCCATCATTGGGGCGTGGCCGCATTTATCAATAAAATGCAATTCACTGTTAGGAATTAATTTATTGAATTCTTTTCCTACAAAAGGAGGGGTGATGGTATCATTATTTCCCCAAATTAAACAAGTGGGTTGTTGAATATTGCTTAATTCTTCGCCCAGGTTATTGCGTATAGCGCTTTTTGCCAATGCAATAATCTTAATTACTTTTAGCCTGTTATTGGTAATTTCAAAAACTTCATTTACCAGTTCATCGGTTGCCATGGCCGGGTCGTAAAATGTGAGCGCTGTTTTGTTCCGGATATATTCTTTATCGCCCCGTTTTGGATAAGTATCTCCCATCCCATTTTCAAATAAGCCGGAGCTCCCGGTAAGCGTTAATGATTTAATTCTTTCCGGATGTTTTAAAATATGTACAAGGGCTACATGCCCGCCTAATGAATTTCCCAATAAGTGGATTCCTGTATAATCTCTGTGTTCAATAAACTTATGTACAAATTTTGCTAGGCCTCCTACCGAAGTATGGAGCAAATCCATTTCCAGTAAAGGAAGCATGGGCACTACTACCAGGTTTGTTTTTCTAAAATGTTCTATCAGGAACTGAAAATTACTCAATGCACCAAAAAGGCCATGTAGCAACATTAAGGGTTCGCCCTGTCCTTCTTCTAAATATTTAAACTTACCATCTTGTTTTATTTCGTAATTCATCTGTGATGTAAAAACTTTCTATTGTTAAGCTTGCTAAAGTAATTGTTTTCCCTGATAATACTGGGTCTTATTTCAAAGATACCAAACATGCCATAAAACATCAACACTCTATAAATAAAATTATAACGAATTAAATCGGGTGTTTTAGTGAGCGGCAGCCCATTGGTTAAAATAATTTTGTAATTGCTCAAATAAACCCTTAAACCAGGGGATGATATCGCCGAGTATTTTAATGAACTTAGGTGCGAGTGGCTGCAGGTAAGGGTATAAGGTACTTTTGTCAAGGCTTTCGGGTAAAACAAGCCTGACCTGTACCGCATAAAATAAGAACACACTTAAAATAAGGGCATATAATAACACAAACAAAGCCATGCCGGAAAGCCTGTTTAACCAACCCAGCATGGCCATCTCAAATGTTTTTTGGATGAGCTTAGCGCCCAGCCTAACCAACAATGCAACGGCAATAAATACGATTATAAAAGAAATTACAGGAAGCCACTTTTCAGATGTTTTTACATGGTCTGACAACTTAAGAGCTACCCATGCAGATAATTTTAAAGCAGCAGCCAGGCCGGCAATAAAAGCAAATAATGAAAATACGGCTACAATAAAGCCCGTTCTATATCCTTTTATGAGTGCCCCAATAAATACTATGATAAAAAAAATATCCAAACATATTTATTTTAATGGCTCAGCAATTCTTTTACGGCTATGCTTATCGCCTTTCCATCGGCTTTACCGGCTAACTTTTTACTGGCAACACCCATCACTTTGCCCATATCTGCTGCCGATATGGCTCCTGTTTCTGAAATAATTTTTTGGAGTTCGCTTTTTAATTCTTCGGCACTTAATGGTTGTGGTAAAAATTTTGCAATAATCTCAATTTCTTGCCTTTCTTTTATGGCCAGGTCTTCTCTGTTTTGCTGTTCAAAAATTTCAAGGGAATCTTTTCGCTGTTTCATCATTTTTTGCAAAAACTTTAATTCTGTTGCTTCGTCTATTTCGCCACCGGCCCCGGGTTCGGTTTTGGCTTTAATGATTTCTGCTTTTATGGCACGTAACCCCCTTAAAGCGCCTTCATTTTTAGATTTCATGGCTTCTTTCATTTCGGCCATTATTTTTTGTTCTAAACTCATAAAATATTTTTTATCAATTAATTTATTTTTCTTCATGCATTTTATCCATGAATTTTTTAAAAAAACTACGGGCAAAAGTTTTTAATTCTTCTGAGAGTTCTTCTTGTTTGGTAGCACGGCTAAAGGTATCTGCCATGGTCATAAGCATTTGGTAATAAAAATCCCCCATTTCATCTACCATCATGTCTTTGGCCCAAAGGTCAATGCGCATGGCTGTTTTTTCTGCGCCATCCCAAAAGGCGAGGCACATTGCTTTGGCTTTTTGAAGTTCACCTGCAGTACTTTCGGTTGCCTGCCAGTTTATAATTTCCGGGATACGGTTTGGGTCCAATAATACATCAATATTGATTGTAGATTTCAGCATAAAAATTTATTTATTTAGGGCAAAGGTAATATCCTCTTTTTTATGAGTGTTTAATTTTTATGATGGCATCCCAAAGTTTGCTGCAACTGGAAGCCAATGTGTGGAAAATTGTAATTTCCTGTGAATTTTCAATAAGGGTTTGTTGCAGTAATTCATTTTTATAAATTTCCATCATACCATCTGCAATACTTTTCTCTTCATTTTGGCAATAGATGGCAGCTTGTTTAAATAAGTTTTGAAACCTTTCTGAATCTAATACAATGACTGGCACTTTACAACTGAGCGATATTAAAGCATCGGTAACCTCAATAAAATTTGAAACAGCTATATGGGCAAATGCTGCAGCAAGCAAACGGTTTGTTTGTGCCTCACCAATCCAGGGTTGCACACTTACTTCCTGTCGGTATTTATATAAATGAAATTCCGGAACGGCCTCTTCAATAAGCATTCCTTTTAGCACCAAAATAAGTTCAATAGCGGATTTTTGTCTTTTTTTAAAAATACTAAATGCTTTTAAAACCTTTATCGCCTGGTTTTTATTTTGTGGGTTGATGATGCTTATAAAAAAATCCTGGCCGGCAGTAAATTCTGTTTTAATACTTAATTTTTCCTGCCAGCTTGCGGCTGCAAAACCTTCCGCAATCGGGTACCCGGTTTCATATAATTTTTCTTCCGGAACTGCCCAATTACTGCTTGCAATAAAATATTTTTCTGTAAAGGCAATTGCCAGGTTTTTAAAATCAGGGATCTTAGTTGCCCTTTTTTTGTTTTGAGGAATGAATTGTTTTGAGTAAAAAAGTACTTGTGGGATATGGATATATTTATTAAATAATAAGTTGCAGTTTACAAAAATATCCACCTTATACTTTTTAAGTAAACGAGGTAATGAAAACCAGCTCCAAATATGGTAAATGTAGATGGGCTGGGCTTTTGTGGCAACCTGTATAGAGCAGGCCCGGTTATTTTTTATAAAACTTGAAGGAGGGTTGCCGGTATAAAAAAATACAAATTGATGTGTGGGGTATTGCTTTACCAACTCAGATAACAGCACTGCTTCAATATTCATTTCTAAAGTAGGAGAAAAATCCAGATGTGCCGCAATGACCATATTGCAAAATTAGTTTGATGTTTTTTATTGCTGCACAATCAACTTCATGGTTTCTATACGGGTATTGCTTACACTCAGTATTTGAAATTCATATTGGTTAATAGACATCCGTTCATTCGCCTGTGGAATTTCTCCGTGTTGCTGAATTACATAACCGGACAAAGTTTCTGTATTTTCATCATTTGAAAAATGCAATCCATATTTTTCTGTTATATGATCCAGTTTCATACGGCCGCTAAAAATATATTCGTTTGTTGATATTTGTTTTTCTACAAGATCCTCCACATTGTCATACTCATCTTTAATATCCCCAAAAATTTCTTCCAGTAAATCTTCCATGGTTACGATGCCTGCCGTGCCGCCAAATTCGTCAATTACCCAGGCAATACTTTTACGTTGGGCGCTGAACCGGGTCATTAAATCGGTAGCGCTCATACTTTCCGGCACCATGGGTATCGGTAGCAACACTTGTAATATACTGGCGGGTTTTTTAAAAAGATCTAATTGATGAATATACCCAATGATGCTATCTACATCCTGGTCATATACCACCAGTTTGCTTAAACCTGTTTCTATAAAGCGTTTCCTGGCATCTTCGGTACTGGTATCTTTTTTAATAGATATAATTTCATTCCTGGGAATCAGGCATTCCCGCAGTTTTACATCTTTTAGGGTTAATGCATTTTCAAAAAGTTCTTTATTCATTTCAGATTGTTCTTCATCACCCGATGCATTTTTATTTTGAATCATAAACTGCTCAATATCCAGCTTACTGAATATTTCTTGCTTATTGCGCAATTTTACATCAAACACCGTTTTTAGGATCCATTCAGATACATTTACAAAACTAGTAGCGGTAGAAGAAAAAAGCCAGTAAAAAAATCGGGCTGTATAGGTGATGATGCCCATATTTAACAGGCTATTATTTTTTGCCCGGAAGTAGGCCCTGCTAAAAAATTCTACCATTACAATAATAAGGGTAGAAAGTATGGTCTCTACAAGCAATTTAATATACTTTACAGAATTACCTGAAGAAGCAGGCAGGTGATGTTCTACCCATTTCCAAATAGGAAAAAGCATATCGCCAACAAGTAACCCGTATATCACCAATAAAACATTGCCAGCCACCAATACGGTACCAAGAAAACGGGCTGGCCTTTCTGCAAAAAAACTCCAGGTTTTACCCGATTGGGTGCCTTGTTTTTTACTTAATTCGATAGATATTTTATTGGCTGAAAGAAATGCCATTTCAATACCCGACAAAAAGCCAATAATGAGCAATGAAACCAGAATAGCTAATAATGCAATAAGATCCATAGTATAAAATTATACAAATCGCCTGAATGTTACTTATTTTGGCAAATTTCAAAAATTGATTTTTCTTGCAATAAGTATCAATTTAAAGATATCAATTTATGCTTATCTTCGCCTATTCGCTTCTTTATGAACCTGAATTATGAAGAGAATAAAAATATATCAGTTTAAACAATTAACATTCAATGGAATCTACGATAATATACATCATCATCGGTGCGGCAGCGCTATTGCTGGGCATTTTACTGGGTAAACTCATATTTACCAAAGACAATCAAAAAAAATTACAGGAAGCTGAGGTAGAATCGCAAAAAATGCTTGCCGAAGCAAAATTAAAAGCAGATACCTACAAAAAAGAAAGGGAACTGGAAGCCAAAGAAAGGTTTGTGCAATTAAAATCTGATCATGAAAAAGAACTAATGCACCGCTCACAAAAAGTGGCAGAAACCGAAAACCGCATTAAACAAAAAGAACAAAGCCTGCATAGTAAAGAAGGTAACCTGGAACGCCAAATAAAAGAAAATGAGGCAATAAAAGAAAACCTGAACCGGCAAATAGAAGTAGTGAATATTAAGCGTACCGAACTGGAAAAGCACCAGGAAGAACATGTTCGCCGGTTAGAAAAAGTGGCTGGCCTTAGTGCAGAAGATGCCCGGGCACAAATCATTGAAAGCTTAAAGCAGGAAGCCCACAGCAAAGCCCTCTCATTACAGCAGGAAATAATTGAAGATGCCCGCTTAAAAGCAAACAAAGAAGCCCGTAAAATAGTTATTCAAACCATACAACGTACTGCTGCAGAAAATGCAATTGAAAATTCAATAACTGTATTTAACCTGGAGAGCGACGAAATTAAGGGTTCTATCATAGGCAGGGAAGGCAGGAATATCAGGGCTATTGAAGCCGCAACCGGCGTAGATCTTATTGTTGATGACACACCTGAGGCAATAGTACTTTCATCTTTTGATCCGCTTCGGCGTGAAGTTGCCAGGCTTTCACTGCAACGCCTGGTGGCAGATGGGCGTATTCACCCGGCACGTATTGAAGAAGTGGTAGAAAAAACCCGCAAACAATTAGATGACCAGGTAATGGATATTGGGGAACGTACCGTTATTGAATTGGGTATTCATGGCCTGCATAAAGAATTGATCCGGATGGTGGGCCGTATGCGATTTAGAAGTAGTTATGGGCAAAACCTGCTGATGCATAGCCGGGAAACTGCAAATCTTTGTGGCATTATGGCTGCAGAACTAGGCATGAACCCTAAATTGGCCAAAAGAGCCGGCCTCCTGCACGATATTGGTAAAGTACCTGATGAAGAAACAGAATTAAGCCATGCCTTATTAGGCGCTAAACTGGCTGAGAAATATGGTGAAAACCCGGCAGTAGTAAATGCTATTGGTGCTCACCATGATGAAATGGAAATGCAATATGTAATATCGCCCATCGTACAGGCTTGTGATGCAATAAGCGGCGCACGCCCGGGTGCAAGGCGAGAAATAATGCAACAATACCTGCAACGGATTAAAGATCTGGAAAACCTTGCTGTATCTTATAATGGAGTAGAAAAAGCTTATGCCATTCAGGCTGGCCGGGAACTTAGGGTAATTGTAGAGGCAGAAAAAGTAACTGATGCCGAAAGCGACAAACTTAGCTTTGAAATTGCTCAAAAAATTCAAACTGAAATGACCTTCCCGGGCCAGATAAAAGTTACCGTAATACGGGAAAAAAGGGCAGTAAATATTGCCCGGTAGGCTTATCCTGGCATTGAAAAAATAATCTGCCAAACATTGGCCATTTTATTTTTATTTCCCTACCTTTGCCACCCGCAAAAATAGAAAGAAATGGACGCAATTAAATTTGTACATGATCAATTAACTACTACAGCTAAAGTTCCTGCATTTAAAGCAGGTGATAATATTACTGTAAACTATAAGATTGTAGAAGGAACCAAAGAAAGGATCCAAAGCTTTAAGGGAAACGTAATAAAACGCCAGGGTAATGGAGCAACTGCTTCATTTACAGTGAGAAAAATTAGCGATGGAGTGGGTGTAGAGCGTTTATTTCCTGTAAATTCTCCCAATATTGATAGTATTGTAATAAATAAAGCTGGACGGGTACGCCGGGCAAAACTTTACTTCTTAAGAGAACGTAGTGGTAAAAGTGCCCGTATCAAAGAAAAACGTATGGCAGTTAAAGCTTAATTATCTATATAAACTTTTTTTAAAACGGCTAATTGAAAAATTAGCTGTTTTTTTTTGGCCAAAATTTTGATTTTGGGAAAACGTTTATTATTTTTCATCCTCAATAAACATACACCGTATAGATATATTTGTACTTTTTAGGATTTAAGGGAAAATTAAACACACAACACAAATTAACATCTATGCGTATTATCCTTGTTATTGCATTTGTAGCATTAGCTGCCTTATTCTTAAGTTCATGTGCCCGTGGCATTACGCCTTATGAGGCTGCCAATGGTAAAGCAAAATGCGGGCGGTATATTAAATAATTAAACAAATTTTTGTATTTCGTTAAGTGCCCGTTAAACCAAGGGCATTTCTTTTTACGTATATAGGTGAAATACAAAAACCTGTATCTTTACATTTCAAATTTATAACATGATAGTATCATTTTTTAATTCCATTTTATTATGGAGTATGCCCGGTGGGGGAGAGTGGATTTTAATTATAATTGCCATTCTACTTTTATTTGGCGGTAAAAAAATTCCTGAGTTAATGAGAGGTGTAGGCAGGGGTATGCGTGAGTTTAATGATGCCAAAAATAATGTGAAGAATGAAATTGAAGAAGGCATGAAAGAGAAAGACAGCATTAACAAAGAACAAAAAGCGGCTCAGTAAAAGAGTTCCTTTCTTATTCTTCAGCCGAAGTGTGCGACGCAACAAATGTTGAGTGGTGTACTTCGGCTGATTTCATAAAAAACCACTACGCTGCTGATGTTTGAGTTTACAAATATTCAAGAGTATCATTCGCAACTTTGCAATAATGCTACTACTTGTATTGAGGCTTTGCAATATTACCTGCAACAAATAAAAAAGAACCAACGGCTAAATGCTTTTGTAGAAGTGTATGAAGAAGATGCGCTGCAAACGGCATCTCGCTTAGATACAGCACGAAAAGCCGGCAAGCCGATGAAGAGGATGCACGGGGTAATAATCGCCATTAAAGATGTGATCAGTTACCGGGGCCACCGCCTTACGGCCGCCTCGGCGATATTAAAAGATTTTGAAGCTATTTATACGGCTACTGCATTACAATATTTAATAGATGAAGAAGCAATCATTATCGGCAATTGTAATTGTGATGAATTTGCAATGGGCAGTAGCAATGAAAACTCCCATTATGGCCCGGTATTAAATGCATTAGATGAAAGCCGGGTACCAGGCGGGTCTTCGGGAGGGAGCGCCGTAGCCGTGCAGGCAGGTATGTGTATGATAAGCCTGGGGAGCGATACCGGGGGCAGTGTAAGGCAGCCGGCAGACTTTTGTGGTATTATTGGCTTAAAACCGGGGTACGGCAGAATTTCACGGTATGGCCTTATTGCGTATGCCTCTTCTTTTGACCAGATAGGTATTTTTTCTACTAACCTTCATGATGCGGCACTCACCCTGGAAGTTATGAGCCGCCCCGATAAGATGGATAGTACCATGAATAAAAATAATGCCGGTAGTTTTTCGATACAAACTGGCGCCGGTAAAAAATATAAACTTTGTTATTTTAAAGAAACCCTGGAACACCCGGGGCTGGATCCTGAGATAAAAAATAGCATTGTAAAATATATAAACGAACTGCAATTAAATGGCCATGATATAGAGGCATTGTCTTTTGACCTTCTGGATTATATTGTACCCACTTATTATGTATTAACAACTGCCGAAGCGAGCAGTAACCTGGGCCGTTATGATGGTATCCGGTATGGGCACCGCAGCAAAAAAGAAGCCCAGGATATCGAAAATTTTTATTGTAATAACCGAACCGAAGGTTTTGGGCAGGAGGTTAAACGGCGAATTATGCTGGGAAGTTTTGTGTTGAGTTCGGGATATTATGATGATTATTATGCTAAAGCACAAAAAATAAGAAATAAGTTAGTTCAACAAATAGAAATTATATTCTCTCAATATGATGGCTTAATAATGCCTGTAAGCCCGGGAACAGCATTCGAACTGGGAAAAGGTAAAAATGATCCGATTGCCACATATCTGGCTGATATTTATACTGTTTTTGCCAATTTAACGGCAATACCGGCTATTGCCTTACCGTTATTTTCACATAGTAATAACCTGCCCTTTGGGCTCCAGGTTATGACAAAAAGAGGGAATGAGTTAACTTTGCTCCAAATTTCTGATACGCTTATGCAACTAAAAACTGCTGCATTCGACTCTTAATATTAAATGAAGCATTTTTTTCTATATCTATTTGTTTTTTTTAGCTGCATACCTGCTGTATGGGCGCAGCAGGATAGTACTAACAGGGATACAGTGGCAGTAAGTTTGGTGCAAGAAGATACCAGCGCTGAAAATACCATTATTACCGAAATGGTTGATCAAAAAATAATTCCCAAAAAAGATAAAGTTCAATATTTTAGCCAACTCACCCGCTATGGGTTTAAAAATCTTTTTTCAAGCCTTACTTACAACCCGGCTTTACCCTATTCTTCACAGGTAAATCCTTATGCAGAAAGTTATATGCAGGATTATTTAAGGCAGCATGGCAAATCACTTATAAAAATGAAGGATTGGGGTGCCCCATATTTTAATTTGATAGATCAAATATTTGCTCAATATGGCCTGCCGAGAGAATTAAAATATCTTGCCGTTATTGAAAGTAATTTAAATTCTGGCGCTACCAGTTGGGTAGGCGCTGGCGGCCCCTGGCAATTTATGCCTTATACGGCAAGGGAATACGGGTTGGTCGTAAATTCTGGTTACGATGAGCGAAGAGACTATTATAAAAGTACACATGCTGCCGCCAGGTATTTGCTTACACTCTATAAACAAATGCATGATTGGTTGTTGGTAATTGCGGCTTATAACGGTGGGCCGGGCAGGGTATATAGCGCAATGAAACAAAGCGGCAGTAAAAATTTTTGGAACCTGCAATATTACCTGCCACAGGAAAGCCGCAACCATGTAAAGAAATTTATTGCTACACATTACATCATGGAAAGCGGTGCTGCTTTGAACAGTGGAAATTATTATGCAGCAATACCCGGTGCATCTAATCCTTACGGTAATAAACCAGTGTTAAGCACATCAGAAATGGAAAATGCCGAAACAGAAATGATATCCGGGAAATTTAATTCTGTAATTATTGCGAAGAATATTTCAATGGATATCGCATCGTTTAATAAATACAACCCCAATTTTGATAACCTTATAAATGTGAATGGCCAATTTGAATTGATTTTGCCATCAGATAAGATGCAACTTTTTTTAGTAAATAAATACCAGATCCTAAATGAATGTGTGCAATACCTTTTAGGCGATAATGATATTCCCAATAACCAAACGGTATATCCTGCACATTATAATAAATACCGTAAGAAGTCTAAATAAAAGAATTTATGTGTAGCCTGTAATATCAGCTTTCAAGTACCTTTCGCATAGCAGTAGCTTTTAATAAACATTCTTCATACTCATCATCTGCACGGCTGTAAAAGGTAATGCCACCACCCGCTGCATAACTAACTAATTTTTGAGTTTCATTATAAAAGATACTGCGGATGATTACATTAAAATCAAAATCAGCTTCGGGTGTGATATAACCAATAGCGCCTGAGAATAAACCCCGGCTATGTAATTCAATTTCATCTATGAGTTCCATTACTCTTTTTTTAGGGGCTCCAGTCATAGAGCCCATCGGGAAGCTTGCCTGCAGTGCATCGGTAAACGAATGTGATGGCAGCATGTAACCCTGTATGGTACTTATCATTTGATATACCTGTGGGAAAGCATAAATACCAAATAACTCTTTCACTTTTATAGAACCTGCCATACAAATGCGGCTTAAGTCATTGCGGACTAAATCTACAATCATCACGTTTTCACTTTTCTCTTTTTGACTTTGTTTTAAATAATTGAATGCTTCCCGGTCTTTTGTATCATTGTAGGGATGCCTTTTGCTGGTGCCTTTTATGGGCTGAGAAATAAGTTGTAACCCATTTTTTTGAAGATAACGCTCGGGGCTGGCACAGATACAATAATTATGTTTCATTTTATACAAGGCCGAAAATGGATTGGGGGACAGTTCGGTAAGTTTATTATAAACAGCCACCGGGTTTATGGAACCTTCAGCAGAAAAATGGACACAGTAATTCATTTCATAACAATCACCCTGCTTTATATGTTCCTGAATTTTCTTTATGGCCTGCAGGTATTCTTGTTTATGAATGCCTGAAAATGCGGAGAGGGCAGGAGCCGTTTCATTACCGGTTTCAGTATTATTTATTTGGGTGAAAAATGATTCTGGGTTTTTATGATGGGATACAATTTCAAGGATATTATTTTTATAACGTATCCTTATTTCAGGTTCAAAAAAATAACCCACACCAAAATCAATAATGGGTTTGTGTGATGTTTCTAATTGTTCTATTTCATTTTTAAGGTCGTACCCTAAATGTCCAAATAACCAGCCTGGTTTTTGGTTATGAAATACTTGTAACTGCATGAGTGCACTGCCGGGTTGTAAATGAATATCACGAATTGCCCCGGCAGCCAGCATGAATTCAAATTTGGGTTCTTCAAACTGGTAGTTGCAATTATCTAAAAAACAAAAAATGCTGAACCGGTTCGCCCAGTTCAGCATTTTATTTTTAAAATCGCTTATATCGCCAGTAGAAATTTTTTGGGTGTACGTTTCCAAAATATGGGATTAAAAGTCGTCGTCATCATCATCATCAAAGCCATCAGCATCAGCATCGTCAAATAATCCAAATTCTTTGAAATCATCATCCAGGCCAAGGTCGTCATCGTCTTTAGCTTTTTTGCCACCCCCTGTCTTTTTTGCTTTTGATTTAGGAATATCAAACTCTTCAAAGTCGGGATCCCAACTATCATCTTCTTCAGGTTTTTCCCAATCGTCTTGCACTTCCACATCATCATCATCTTCATCCTGGGACTTTTTGTTGGAACCTTTCGATTTGGGTTTCACATTTTCCAGTTCATCCAATTCATCATCCTCATCTAAATCATCCTCATCTTTTTTTGATTTAGTAGGTGTCTTTTTTTTACTGTCAGCAGGAACTACTTTTTTTGCAGTGCCTTTTTTTGAGTTATCAGATTTTGAAGCCATAATTAACAGGATTAATGCTGTAAATTTTCTACGAGTTTTTTAATTAGCCAAATTTTTTGCTGATTA
The DNA here is from genome assembly GCA_016710595.1 of Niastella sp. Lineage (GTDB taxonomy): Bacteria > Bacteroidota > Bacteroidia > Chitinophagales > Chitinophagaceae > Ferruginibacter. The sequence goes on along the minus strand of JADJVM010000005.1, from coordinate 167,131 downwards.
TTTTTTAAGCTTTTACTAATTGTTCACGCCCGGGGCCGTTACTTATATATTTAACAGGCACTCCAAGGAATTTATTTAAATAATTAATATACGTTTTCATAGCAGCAGGCATGTTGTTATAATCATCTATTTTAGTAATATCAGTGTTCCAGCCCTCAAGGGTTTCATATATCGCCTCCGGTTTCGATTTTAACATTTGAAAGGGAACCCAGTTGGTTTCCTGATCATCAATTTTATACTTTGTACAAACTTTCAGTTGCTCCAATCCATCGAGTATGTCCGCTTTTGTCATTACAATTTGTGTAACACCATTTATCATACAGGCAAATTGAAGTGCCACTCCATCTATCCATCCGCAACGGCGTGGCCTACCGGTAGTGCTGCCAAATTCATTTCCTGCATTGCGTAAAAAATCGCCGGTTTCGTCTGTAAGCTCTGTAGGAAATGGGCCACTGCCTACACGGGTACAATATGCTTTTGTAATACCAATGACTTCTTTTATTTTTTGCGGTGCTACACCCAGCCCGGTACAAACGCCTGCCGAGATGGTGCTGCTACTGGTAACAAATGGGAAGGTACCAAAATCTACATCCAACATACTACCCTGTGCGCCTTCGGCTAAAATCTTTTTACCCTGGCTTAATTTTTCATTGATAAAATATTCGCCATTTACAATTTTAAAAGAACGGATAAATTCAAGGGCTTCAAAAAATTCTTCTTCCCAGTCGCTGATATCTTCTGTAAAATTAAAACTATCCAGCATTCGCTGGTGCTTTAACCGTAGTTTAATATATTGGGTGGTAAAACTTTTATTTAACAGGTCGCCTACCCTTAATCCATTTCGGCCGGTTTTATCCATATAAGCAGGGCCAATACCTTTTAATGTACTGCCTATCTTTTCTATTCCTTTATTGATTTCACTTGCCTTATCAAGCGCCCTGTGTGTTGGTAAAATTAAATGCGTTCTCTCACTGATGTATAAATTTTTTCTATAATCAACACCCAGTTTTTTTACGGCCTCACATTCCTTAATTAAAGTAATGGGGTCTAATACCACACCACTTCCAATAAGGTTTTCTTTATGATCGTGAAATATACCGCTGGGAATTTGATGTAATACTACTTTTTCATTTCCCACATATAATGTATGGCCTGCATTTGGCCCTCCCTGGAAACGGGCAATCATATCATAATCCTTTGCGAAATAATCTACAATCTTCCCTTTGCCTTCATCTCCCCACTGTAATCCCAATATTACATCAATCATATTTTTTAATTAAAGGTCAAAAGTAAAGGTTAATGTTGAAATATAAAATGATTTCCTGAAGATGCTTTTATATAGCGGCGTAAAAAATGCAAATCATTTTGGTAGCTTCGTAAATTAATGATACGGATATGAAAAGTACAATTTTTGCTTTATTTATTTTTCTTTTATTTTCCTGTTATAGTTATGGGCAGGCATCCCAGCATCCGGCTGAAGGCTTACCCCAATTCATTTTTTTGGATCAATATATTATTCCAAACGGAACTGTTTTTGAGCAAACAAAAGTTGGCGGACTTTCCGGTATTGATTATGATGCCAGTAAAAATCGATATTTTTTTATGTGCGATGACCGTGGTGAGCATAACCCACCCAGGTTTTACACTGCACGCTTTTTAATAGACAGTAATAAAATTAAGGATTTTACTTTTTTATCTGTTGATACTTTAAAGAAACAAAATGGCAGTATATATCATAGCAATGATGCCATAGATCCTGAAGATATGAGATATAATGCCCGATTGAACCAGGTGGTATGGGTAAGTGAAGGAGAGCGTATTGAAAATGCAAAACAAAAATTACTGGTTAACCCATCCGTAAATATAGCAGACAGTAATGGTAAATTATTGTATCAATTGGCAATACCGGCCCAATTTATGGTTTCACAGCCTGGTATTGGTCCAAGAAAGAACACTGCATTTGAAGGACTTAGTTTTTGCAATAATGATAAAAACCTTTTTGTAAGCAATGAAGGCCCTTTGTATCAGGATGGGGAATTGGCCGATATAGAAGATAAGAAATATTGGTGCCGCATCATCCGGTATGATATGCAGCCTGGTAAAAAAATGGCACAGTATGCCTATCCATTATCGCCTGTAGTAGATAAACCATTTCCGGCTACTGCATTTAGGGTAAATGGAATTGCAGCGATACTTGCCCTGGGGCAAAATGAGTTGTTGGTTTTGGAACGCAGCTATTCTACCGGTAAATTAAATATGAGCATCCGGTTATACTATACCAATTTAAAAGGGGCTACTGATATACAAAATAATAATAGCCTCATTAAAAACCCGGCAAAGAACCCTTTGCAAAAGAAATTATTATTTGACTTTAATTCGCTTCATATACCTATTGATAATATAGAAGGGTTTTGTTTTGGCCCCAGGTTAGCTAATGGCCATCGCTCTTTATTATTTATATCGGATAATAATTTCAATTTTTTTCAGCGTACCCAACTCTTATTGTTTGATGTGGGTGAATAAATTAAAAATTTATTCTACTGTTAATGATATGGAAACGGTTCTTGAATAAACCTGGTCTATATTGCTTGAATATTTAAGATATGGATCCCGGCTATGTACATTTCGCAAGCCCCAGCTAATCTTTAGTTCTGGGGTTAATACAAAAACTGGAAAATAAATATGAAAACCAATCCCTGCTTCCACTGCATAATCAAGTGGTGTAAGCTTAAAGAGTTTATCGGCATTTTTTTCACCGGCATTCGCTGCAAGGTCATATTCTAACTTTCCGCCTGCCATCATATATACTTTTAAGTTGGCAATACGGTCACTGCTAAATTTAAGTTGTACAGGAAAGGCAAGCGTAATGCCTTGTAATTTTCTTATGGTTAATGAATCTTCGCCAGCCGGTCGGTCGGGATGTGTAAGGCGGTACTGAAATGCTTTTTCAGTAAAGATCAGGCTTAGCGGGTAAGTGCGAATATCAAAATGTTCGCTCAGGTTAAAGTTTACTAACCATGATAAATTAATACCCGAACTGTTCAGGCTTTCGATATAAGCAACACTATCCTGGGCTAAAAACGAAGGATGATGCGTAAAACTATAATGTGAGCGGTTTCCGCCTACATTAATACCAAAACGTACTGCCTTACTATCATGATCGGGCAGGTTAAGTTCCACTAAATACTGGGCATACATTTTCATTGGAAATGCAGCTAAACCCAGTACCAGGAACAATATTATTTTTCTCCGCAATAAATACTGCATATTCCTAAACTCAGGGGTTTTGAAATGGTATGCCTGAATCCCAGGCGGTCCATTACCTCAATAAAATGTTTTCCTTCAGGAAATTTTTGTATAGATTCTCCCAGATAAATGTATGCTTTGGGGTTTTTAGAAAAAAGCTTGCAAATGTTGGGTGCAAGGCTTTTCATATAGAAGTTATATAATGTTTTTATAATTGCTGTTTGCGGTTTACTGAATTCTAACACTACCAATTTGCCATTGGGTTTCAATACCCTCAATATTTCAGCTAAACCTTTATCAAGGTTTTGAAAATTACGTACGCCAAATGCTACCGTTACTGCATCAAACGAATTATTTTCAAAACTTATTGTTTCACTATCGCCTTTTAACAAGCTGATTTGCTGTTGTAAACCTGCATTTTTTACCTTTTCTCTTCCAATTTCCAGCATGCCTTCACTTATATCTATACCAGTAATATGTTTGGGATTTAGCAAATGAGATGCCATAATAGCTACATCCCCTGTACCTGTTGCAACATCTAAAATAGATTGTGGCTGTATATCTTTTAAATAAGCCAATGCTTTTTTTCGCCAGCGAATATCTATTCCTGCACTTAAAAACCGGTTTAAAAAATCATATCTCAGGGCAATATCATCAAACATTTCTTTTACCTGTTCTTTCTTTGAATTGGCAGAGAACTGGTTAGGAACTACGGTATCGTGTGCGTATTGCGTCATAGTGAGTTGCAAAGATAGGGGCTTTGATACTTTACAACTTACCCCATTTTATGGATTATCACTATAATAAAAGTTAAATTTGGCGGTGCAAAAGAAAATGATATCAATAAAAAAGGCTGCATACCTTATTAGTAGCCCATCATACGATAAATGCCCCACACCCAACCGGCCGGAATTTGTTTTTATTGGGCGGAGTAATGTTGGCAAATCTTCCATCATCAATGCAATATGCTTAAATGAAAAACTGGCAAAAACTTCCGGATCACCGGGCAAAACACAATTGATCAATCATTTTGAAATGGTAACCGGTGTAGCCATAGAAAAAAATCAAGTCAATGAAAAAGTGCTCAAATGGTACCTGGTAGATTTACCGGGATATGGTTTTGCAAAAGTAAGCATCAGTAGCCGCAGGCGTTGGGAGCAAATGATTGAAAATTATTTACGCAAACGTGAAAATATTGCCCAGGTATATGTATTGATTGATAGCCGTCACCGGCCACAAAAAATTGATCTTGATTTTTTAGATAAATTAGCTCAGTGGCAGGTACCTTTTAGCCTTGTGTTTACAAAGGCCGATAAAGAAACCCAACGTGTGGTAAATAAAAATGTAAAAGATTTTTTAGCCGGCATGTTACAAAACCACCAGTTCTTGCCCTGGCATATTGTTACCAGTGCTGTAAAAAAAACGGGAAGGGAGAAATTGCTACAACATATTATTGAAAAAGTAGAAGAATTAGCGGAATGATGTTGCTGAAAAATTGTACCCGGCGATAAAGTTTTTTAAGCACAGGTTTTATTTAAGGATATTATCCTTCTTTTTAATTGTACAATGAAAAAGAAGATCAGGTTATTTTATTAGTTCACCACTTTATTTGCACAACTGCTGCTGGCAAAGGCTTCGGGTTTCGCTTTAAACGCAAAGCCCATTCCTAATATGTAACCCATGGCTTCTCTCAGTGCCTCATTACTCTTAAAATGTGGATTGGTGTTGATGTCGGCATGTACTTCCATATCTACATGGTAAGTAGTAAATAAGTTGCATAGCTCATAAGCAATTTCAATACTTTTTGCTACTTCTACCAACATTCTTTCTTTAATGCTGTATTGCAACAAAGTTTTTTCATTATGAATAAACATGAAGCCCCCACGACCTTCCCGCAACATCACAATGACGGTTGCAAATTCTGTTTCTTTTCCTTTTACCTGGCTATCGGTTCCAATACAAACTTTTAATTTATAGCCGGCCTGGGTTTCTCTTTTTATGGCTTCTTCTACTGCATCTTTTATTGGGAGTACAATCGCATCGCCATTAAATTTTCTCCATAACATATAAAAAAGGGTTTTTTAAAGTTACTTAGAAATAAAAAAAAGTGAACAAAAAGATGTGTTGTAAAAGTTGTTTTGTGGAAATGTGGAAAAGAGAGGGCATAAAAAAAGGGCCGGTCCCTAATTCCGGCCCCTTACTTACACATGAATCTACCTTACTGTTTTAAAATTCTTTCTGTTTGTTTATGGTTGTTACTGAACATTTCTAAGATATAGATTCCCGAAGGTAGATTTGTGGTAAGCTCACGGTTCATCCCCCTGTTGCCCGTTCCGGCTTTCATGATTTTACCGGTGGCATCCCAAAGCCTGTAAGCGTAAGGGGCAGGAGCATTTACCAAAAGCTCTTGATGTATTAACGTAGATACAATAAAATTATTTTCTTTATTATCCGTAGATTTTAATGTGATTACATTTGAATACTCGGTTTGGTTTATTACAGAGGTTACTTTAATTCTGTAATACAAAATACCTGCATCAAAGGGATGGTACTGAAATGCTCTTGATGTACCATTTAACGTGCCGATAGATTTAAAGTAAATGCCATCGTTTGATACTTCTATGGATTGGGTTTGTATGGGTTCATCAGCAATAATACTCCAACTTAACTGGTGCATGTTATTATTGTTTTTGCCCAATAAATTTATTTCATGAATGGGTAATGCACCCCGGGAAGCCGTGATAGTATAAGATCCCAGGCTTCCGTAATTACTTACATAGCTATTGCCGGTTCCTGAAATAAGTAAAAAATATTTCCCCGCATTAAGTGTGGTATCTGCTGTTACACTCATTGTTTCTTGTGGGTTGTATGTACGGATTAATATTTTATCTGAATTATATAATTCTAATTTGATGTCCAGGTTGGCGCCATTGTTCATGGCATCTATTGCAAATGGCCTGGCCAATAAATGAAATGCGGCTGCCTGTGTAATGGTAAATTGAAATGCATCTTTATCACCGGTAGTAGCAATGATGCCATCAATAGTAAAATCATTAGTACCCAGATTATGAGTGCTACCATCCAGCACTTCATTAAAGTCATCAGCCCGGTATGTGAATCCATTTGCATTGGTAATAATGGTAAGGTTATCCTGTGTATTGGAACAACCATACGGGGTAGGGCCATCGTTCCAGCCGGTCATATTTTTATAATAACTGTTTCCCATTACCGGCGCCCAGCTTATTTCTCCACTACCTATGCCCATACTATAGGTTTGGGTAAGTACACAATTATCATCGTAACTGCTTTGATGCGATAAGCCCAGGGTATGCCCGGTTTCATGCGAACAACATTCGGCAATATATTTAGCAGAATAACTTAAACGATCGGGGAAAATAAAACCCGGTGTATCATCACCCCAGTTAAATGAACCTACAAACGAAACACCGCCTACATTTGTGTACCAGGCACTGGTAGGTGTTACAATCATGCGAATACGCATATCGGGTGCAGCGGCTAAAAACTGGGTAGAATCGGTAGTGATATTTACATCGAATGGCCTGAAATCTTCAGATACCCTGTTAAATATTTCTGTGATTTGTTGTGGGCTTAAGCCACTGGCTGAACAGGTGAATGCCTGGCCACCCTGCCATACGGCAGATTGTACCGTGTGCCCATCAAAATCGAAATAAATGGTGGCAGCGGCTCCCGGTAAACTACTTAGTTTAGGTACTTGTGCCATGCCTGCTTGGGTAATGAAAATAAGTAGTAAGCTGTATAATATTTTAGTAAAGTTTTTCATTGTAATTCATTTATAGAATAGGGATATTAAAAATGACAATCTTGTAAAACCCGGTCTGTTTCAAATTTTACCATTTCATACATACCTGCATTTGATTTTAATTCATATCCGTCACTTGCCTGCGGGTTTATGATGCGGCCTGTATATCGAACCGTATTATCTGGATGAGTAATCATTGAAATTTGTAAAACCTGGTTTGGATCCTCTAAAGATTTTATGATTATAATCTGAAGATTGTTGTAGCGCTGTACATTACTGCTAACGGTGCCTTTAAATTTTAAGCCATTGCCAAAATCTATTTGTACTAACCGGCCTGCTTGATTATTCAATGTCGCAGCAAGAATTGCTTTATTTACCTGTATGGTTTGTGGGAGCCCTGCAAACTGGGCAGGTTTTACGGTATTGTTTTGGGCAGTTACCGAAAGGGCAGTACAGCACAGCAGTAAGCCCAGTAAGGATTTACTAAATGGTTTCATGTCTATTGGTTTTTTAAGATACATAGGGGTATCTTATCTCATGAAACGCTCAATAAAGTTGTTTTAGTATGTAAAATGAAAAAATTAATACTGGCCTGTACTTAGCAGTACAAGGGTACAGGCTTCTTGTGTATGAATTCCTTTAGATTGCGCTAAAGCTGCTAATTTTTCATTTTCTGTTCCGGGATTAAAGATGATGCGATGGGGCTTTAGCGACAGAATATAATCGTAATATGGCTCCTGATTTTTGGGATTGAGGTATAATGTTACGGTATCAATATCATTTATAGGAGGCATACCGGTTAAAATTTCAGTTCCCTTTACAAAATCTTTTCTACGGCCAATCGCCAGCACAGGATGCTGGTGAGCTTTTAATTTCTCTAGCGCCAGGTAGCTATATCTTTCAGGATTGGCTGAAGCGCCGAGGATGAGTGTTTTCTTTTTCATACATTAATCATTTAAAAATCGTTGACTAATATCTTTACCAGGCACCATACAACGATCCCTTTTACCAAACCAGCGAAAACGATTTTTTGAAATAAATTCATATATCCAATCTCTTATAAAAGAAGGTACAATAATAAAGCCATATAACCATTTTACAGGGCCCGATAAATTCCTGGCTACTCTTAATGCAGCTGTAGATTTTGAATAAATTTTATCACCCTCATCCAGGAAAAAGCTATTTATTGTACCCGGCTTTTGCTGAAGGGTGGCTAATAATTTTTGCCCCGTGGTAGATTGAAGCGGCATAAATTTATAATATCCCTGTGGGTCATGTTTTATAACAAACCTTACTGCTTTATTGCATAAAATACAAATACCATCAAAGTAAATTATAGGATGCTTTTGTGCTGTCATTTTAAAATAGTTGATATGCCTTTTTGGGATATTGTTTTATAATGTCTTCAAACGCATCATGGATGTAAGGAAATTTAAATTGAAAGCCCATTTCAGTAAGCCTTGTAGGCAGTACCCAGCTGCTATTGAGTGCAAGCTCCGGTTCTGTACCTATTAAAGCAGTACCTATTTTTATCATCCAGGCATACGCTGGTAAGCCAAAGGAGGTGCCTGTAGCTTTTCTTAATGCCTGCATGAATATTTTATTGCTTACAGGGAATGGGCTGCAAAAATTTATGGGCCCTTCCACTTCTTTTTGTTTAAAAAGCCATTCAATAATTCGGCAACAATCTTCTATATGTATCCAGGAATACATTTGCTGCCCATTTCCCTGAGTACCGCCCAATCCAAATTTTACAAGATTCAAATAGGGGGCCAATAGCCCTCCTTTGCCTAATGCCAGGCCCTGGCGGATAGCGATCTTACGGGTGTGCGGGGTTTCCTGTTCAATGAAAACTGATTCCCATTCTTTACTTACCCTGGATGTAAAATCATTCCCATATTCTGTTTCATATTCATCTTTTGGATGTAATTCGGCATTAGCATATATTGTAGCAGCAGATGAGTTTAACCAAAGCTTGGGTGGCAGGCTGCATTGCTTTATAGCTTCACCAATTACTCTTGTAGCATTTACCCGGCTTTCTAAAATTTCTTTTTTATTCTTTTCAGTATATCGGCAATTAACCGATTTACCGGTAAGGTTAATCAGCATGCTGGCCCCTTCTAATTCTTTTGACCAGGAGCCTAATGCTTTGCCATCCCAATATACACTCCTGGTATTGGGTAATGGCACCTGAGAATTTATACTCATTATTTTTTCTCCATCCGCATGGCGACTGAGTATTATGATATGATTTTCATTACAAAAATAACTAGCAATGTTCTGGCCAATAAATCCAGATCCTCCAGCCAGGATTATCTTTTCATTTTTCATACTAAACCAGTTTGTATAATTTGTAAATAAGTAGGGGGCTGTTAACCATACCTCGATGTGAAAAGTTATTCCGGTGTATAAAAAATTGAATGATTATTTTATTAATTTCAGCAAATGACTGCCCAGCCAATTTGATTCAGCTTTTATCAATGTTTCTAAAATTTTATCTGCCTGGTTCCCTAATTGTTGAATTTCGCCTATCATCTCTTTGAATTGTTTTACATCTTTATTTTTTTTATCCTCATCCAGAATTTCTAATTGAGTAAGTAATTTGAGCATCGGGTCTAGTTCCCGCTTTTTTCTTTCTTTAATGATTTGGGTGGCTACTTTCCAAATATCTTTATCTGCCACAAAATGTTCTTTTCTTTCGCCTGAAATAATCTTTCTTTCTACCAATCCCCAGCTCACCAGGTCCCGCACGTTCATATTTACATTACCCCGGCTAATGCTGAGTTGCTCCATGATATCATCCTGCGAGAGCGGATCGGGGCTTACTAAAAGCAACGCATGAATTTGCGCCATGGTACGGTTAATGCCCCAATGAGTACCCAATGCACCCCAACTATTTATAAATTTCTTTTTGGCTTCATTCAGTTTCATGAAATAAAGATAAATTAAATTTCTAAATTTTCAAAAATAATTGAAAATATATACAGGTGAGCCTTACATAAGGTTACCGGCTATCCTGCTGATTAACTTTTGTTACCCGGGAATTTTTTTACATACACATCCAATTGTGGGAAAGGGATAGAGATATTATTTTCTTTAAATCTTTTAGCAATTAAAAACCGGAGATCGCTTTTAATATTTTCTACACTAAATATTTCGCTGGTCCAGAAGTATAAACTAAAGTTGATAGAGGAATCGGCAAACTCTTCTAACCGTACAAAAGGTGCTGGTTGTTGCATAATATGTGTATTTCGGGCAGCACATTCCAGTAATACTTTTTTCACCAGTTCTTCATCAGAATCATAAGCCACACCAATATTTATTTGAAAGCGGGATTGTTTTTTAATGTGGCTCCAGTTAATTACATTGTTACCGGTGAGTTTTGAATTTGGAACTATTACGGCAATATCGCCACGAGTTACCAATACAGATGTGCGGGCGCCAATATGCTCCACTCTTGCCATCATATTGTCCACTTCTATTACGTCATTCAGTTCGATGGTACCATCTACCAATAAAATAAATCCAGAAATAAAATCATTAAAGGTTTGTTGAAGGCCCAGGCCTACTCCTACTAGTAAGGCGGCTGATCCTGCCAGTAACAATGTAACTTTAATGCCTGTAGTTTGTATCATTAATATGATGGCAATCGTCCAAATGATATAGCTGATTAATTTTACAAGGGCGAACTTTCTCCCATCTTTATCATTTTCGTTCCTGAATTTCCTGCTCACCACTTTTCTTACCAGCAGCATAGCCAGTTTGGAGCTGATAATAATGATCAGGATAAGAACCAGATCGGCAACTGAAAAGGCATATTTGCCCCATTCAATTAAATTATAGTTAAGTATTTCATCCATATAAATTATTCTATATTTTTTTTAATAAAAGAACATTTAAGGTCTAATCCTACATTTATGTTATATTCATTTTAACCGGCAAAGTTTGGCCTGTATGCAGTTCGTTCTAATAAAGGTAAACTATCCGATGCCTTTTAAAAAAAACTGAATTTAATATTGTTGCTAAGCGAATACCGAATTGTAGTTCAAGTTGTTTCGGTTACATTGGTAATGAGTAGGAAATGAAAACTGAAATCCCATCATCAACAATATCATTTCATCTACTGCCAAAATAAAAGTAATTTTAATAATGATTTCTGTAAGGGATGAATTTATAGGGTGGATTAAAACCCATACAAAAGAATTATTTACATACACGCTTTCAAAAGTACAACAGAAGGAAGTGGCAGAAGACCTGGTGCAAGATACTTTTATTGCGGCTTACCAGGCTTACGATAAATTCCAGCGAAAAAGCAATGAAAAGACCTGGTTGTTTTCCATTTTAAAACGGAAAATTGCAGATTACTACCGCAATCAATACAAAAAAGCCGCAGAGGTCCCTTCGGGTATTACAAGCGGGTTCTTTGATGAAAATGACAGGTGGAAACATCAGTTCAGACCGCAGGACTGGGGCAATGAAAAGGAATTGCTGGATGATCCTGAATTTGAAAAGGCGCTATAGGATTGCTTTGGTCATCTGCCTGAAAAATGGTCGTCTGCCATCAGGTTGAAATACCTGGATAATCAGGATGCAGATGAGATTTGCAATGAACTTGAAATCACAAAATCAAATTTTTGGCAGATCATTCATAGGGCAAAACTTCAGCTAAGAAACTGTTTAGAATTTAAGTGGTTTAAAAAATAATTCAGCTCATTGTCAGGATTGAGTTTATTGTACGACTATTTTAAAAACAGAAGTTATGAAAAACAAAATAGCTCAAGCAATGATTGCCGGTTTAATAGCAACAGCTATAATGACAGGAGTAGGAATGATGGCTTCTTATATGGGATTACCTAAGATGAACCCTGCATTGATGCTTGCTGGAATGATGGGTTTGCCGGTAATGGCCGGTTACCTCATGCACTTCATGATTGGAATAATCTTCGCAGCAGTTTACGTTTACCTGTTCAACCCGAATGTACAGATCAGCAGTAAGTTTTTAAAGGGACTTTTATTTGGGTTGGTTGTGTATGTGTTTGCCATTTTGATGGTGGTGATAATGGGAATGATAATGCAAATGCCAGAAATGGGAGATAAAATGCTGATGATGATTGGTGCCCTGATTGGCCATCTGGTATTTGGTATTGTTGTAGCTTTAATTGTTACTAATTATGCAGTTATTAAATCGGAAAGAAGTATCAAAACAACAGACTTATTAAAATGAATTTAATGAACAAATTGATGTTGTCTTGCTTAAAGGCAACTGAACTTATGGAACGAAAACAGCTAAGGCCATTGAGCTTTATGGAAAACATGCAATTGCATTTGCACACAACCGTATGTTCAGGCTGCAGAAATTATCTGAAGCAAACAGCATTAATAAATAAACTCCTGGATAAAAATTTTAATTCATTAAAAGAAACGGATACTACAAATCTCGAAGAAAAAATACTTTCTAAGTGTGTATAGCCCGGTTTGTCAGGAAGTACTTATTCATGCGACTATTTGTAAAACTATTCTTCAAACACTTAAACTTTAAACGATGAAAAAACTACTTCTCCTTCTTACCATTATTCTCGGTCTTTCTGCTGCTTCCTTTGCACAAAAGCCCGGCAAAATAAAAAAGAAAAATGCTGTGATGATGGTAAATGGTAAAACAATGCTTTGCAAAGCCGGAAACTGCGCTGCTCTCCCAGGAACTTACACTTGTTCTGATCAATGTAAAGTTTCCCCCGATGGTACTGTAACAAAACCTAATGGTACTACGATGAAACTTGAAAATGGCTACCAAATTGATAATTCCGGTAAAGTATCAATGATACCACATGGTGAAACCGGGCATGTTTGTACTGCAAACTGCCCAATGAATAAAGGGAAAATGTAAGAAACCCGATTTTCGGAACTTGCTAATGCCACAACCTCACTGTGGCATAGCTATTTTTTTAAATAGTAACTTAATTCAAAAAACAATGAGCGAACATTATTACAATGCAAAAGACCTGGGAAAGTTTGGCAACATTGCAGATTTTCAAAAAGAACTGGCAGGCAAGTTTTTTTCTTATTATGATGAGGTTTTTAAGGATAGTGAATTGTCAGCAAGAGAAAAATCATTGATTGCACTTGCTGTGGCACATTCTGTTCAGTGCCCATATTGTATTGATGCATACAGCGCCGACGCTTTTGAAAAAGGGTGGAGTGAAGCCCAAATGATGGAGGCGGTACATGTTGCTTGCGCCATACGTGGTGGAGCTTCGTTGGTGCATGGCGTACAAATGATGAATAAAGTAAAAGAAATTGCGATGTAATGAAATCATTAAAAGCAGAACATAATATTCTTGCCAATGCGAATGACCAACTTGAGATCATTGAACATGGTATTTCAGGTGATTTTTCCTTAGTTCCTTTTCAGCAAAAACTGGAACAATCAAACCTGTTCCCATTAAAACCAACTCAATTGGAAACTTTACAGGTGAACATTGGTAAAATGTGTAACCAAATTTGTAAACACTGCCATGTAGATGCCGGCCCTGATAGAAAAGAAATCATGACTAAGGAAACAATGATGCTGTGCCTAGATGTTTTACAAAAAAACCCTCTGTTGTCAACCGTTGATATAACAGGTGGTGCACCGGAGATGAACCCGAATTTCAGGTGGTTCGTTGAAGAAATTTCAAAGCTGGGTAAGCATATCATTGTACGTTGTAACCTCACCATTATTCTTGCCAACAAAAAATACCACAATCTGCCCGGGTTTTATAAAGACCACATTATTGAAGTCGTTTCATCACTTCCATTTTATACACAAGACAGAACAGACAGGCAGCGGGGCAATGGTGTTTTTAAAAATAGCATCAAAGCCTTGCAAATGCTTAATGATGCAGGTTATGGAAAAGAAAATTCGGGATTCATCCTAAACCTTGTGTATAACCCGGCAGGTGCGTTTTTACCACCCATGCAACAGGCATTAGAAAAAGAATACAAACAATCATTGAAACAAAGGCATGGTATTGAATTCAATAATTTATTTGTTATGACTAATATGCCCATCAGCCGCTACCTTGATTATCTGCTTACAACTGGCAACTATGAAATGTATATGGAAAAGTTGGTGAATGCTTATAACTCTACTGCTGCAGCAAAAGTAATGTGCCGCAATACAATCTCAGTAGGTTGGGATGGATATTTATATGATTGTGATTTTAACCAAATGCTGGAGCTAAAAGTTAATTGCCAAAGCAAGCATATTGTTGATTTTTGCCTGGAAGATTTAACTAAAAGAGAGATTAATATTGGGCAACATTGTTATGGCTGCACTGCAGGCCCGGGCAGCAGTTGCAGTGGCTCAGTAGCTTAATAGAGAATTATGAAAGAGCTGATTCAAGCAATGGATTACCTTTTAGATAAAGGAATTGCAAACCCTTATATCGGTATTGTGTTGGGAACTGGCCTGCACCAGTTATTAAATTATGTAGATATCAAGCAGGTTATCGCTTATTCTGACATTCCAAACTTTCCTGTTTCTACTGTAGAATTTCACAAAGGCAACCTGCTGTATGGCACAATAGGCAACAAAAGCGTTCTTATCATGCAGGGGCGTTTTCATGCATACGAAGGTTATTCTTTGCAGCAGGTTACATTTCCAATAAGAGTTATGAAACTTCTTGGCGTACAAAAATTATTCTTGTCAAATGCTGCAGGAGGCATCAACCTGAAATTTAGGAAAGGAGATTTAGTAATGATAGATGACCACATCAACCTGCTAAGTTGCAACCCTTTGATCGGGAAGAATTATGATGAGCTGGAAAGCTGCTTTCCCGACATGAGCGAGCCGTATGATGCAGGGATAAAAATCCTCTTAATACAAAAAGCAAAGGAGTTAAGCATTGATCTTAAAAAAGCTGTTTATGCAGCAGTGCCTGGCCCAAACCTGGAAACAAAAGCTGAATATCGTTTTTTAAAAACAATTGGTGCAGACATAGTAGGTATGAGTACTGTACCGGAAGTAAGTGCTGCAGTTCATATGCAATTGCCTTGTATAGCTGTTTCAGTTATCACTGATGAATGTGACCCGGACCATCTTAAGCCGGTAAACATTGCAGAGATTATTGAAGTTGCTGCTAAAGCAGATACTAAACTGTCGCAATTATTTGTGGAAGTAATTAAAGTAATATGAAAAAGGAAGCATTAATAATTCTTACAAAAAATCCCAAAGCCGGAAAAGTAAAAACAAGATTGGCAGCAACCATTGGAGATGAGCGGGCGCTTGCTGTATATCATCAATTATTATTGCATACCGCATCTGTTACAAAGTGTCTTCCTATTGATAAGTTCGTATTTTATTCAGATTATATGGTACATGAAGATGTATGGGAAAACAAATGTTTTCATAAAGAAATACAGCATGGTGCAGATCTGGGCGAAAAGATGAAAAATGCTTTTACCTCAGTTTTTCAGAAAGGGTACACCAGGATTGCCATTATTGGAACAGATTGCCCGGAATTAAATGAAGAGTTAATTACCAGTGCATTTTTTCTTCTCCCCGAAAATGATATTGTAATTGGTCCAGCCGAAGATGGGGGTTATTATTTATTAGCCATGACTCACCTCCATATGAAACTATTTACGAAAATTCAATGGAGTACCAGCCATGTCTTAATGGAAACTGTACAAATATGTAATACATTAGAATTAAAATATCAATTTTTACCGGTTTTGAACGACATTGATGAGGAAAATGATTTACTGAAATTTAATTTAAAGAATAAATGAAAGAAGAACTTCTATTTGTGTATAATGCCAGTAGCGATCTATTTAGCACCGTCACAGATTTCACACACAAGATAATCTCACCTTCTACATATCAATGCCAGCTTTGTGCATTAACCTATGGAAACTTTTCGATGAAGCTGGAATGGAAATCTTTCATTGAAAGGTTACCAATGAAAACAGGTTTCATGCATAAAGACGAATTCGAAAAGCAATATCACATTAAAACAAGTTTACCGGCAGTGTTTATTTCTTCAAAGGGTGTAGTAAAAGAAATCATATCACAACAACAAATTAATAGTTGTCAAACATTGGAAGAACTAAAAGTTATCGTAAATAAGGAACTCAAAAATTACACAGATGAGCACTAACATATTTCTGTACCATCATTTAAAAAATAAATTATGGAAATAAATGAACTTTCATACAAAGTGCGTGGAGCAATCTTTACAGTTCATAATGAACTTGGCCCGGGATTACTAGAGAGCGTTTATGAAGCCGCATTGGTTTTTGAACTTATATCCCTTGGGTTACAAGTGAGATCGCAAGTTGGTGTACCTGTGCAGTATAAAGATATTCAATTGGAGCTGGGGTTTAGAATGGATATCTTAGTTGAAGATATGCTCATTATTGAAGTGAAATCAATTGAGGCGCTTCACAATGTACACAAAAAGCAATTGCTCACTTATTTAAAATTGTCTGGCATGAAATTGGGAATTCTCGTAAATTTTAATGTAGCAAAGTTGGAGGAAAAGGAGAGTTTGGTAAGAATAATCAATTAATTGTGTCGCAGAGAAAAGACTCATCTGTGTCTATCCGTGTAATCTGTGAGAGAAAATATCGCACAGATAGCTCAGATGACCACAGAAAAAAAAAGACTCATCTGTGTCTATCCGTGTAATCTGTGAGAGAAAATATCGTACAGATAGCTCAGATGACCACAGAAAAAAAAAGACTCATCTGTGTCTATCCGTGTAATCTGTGAGAGAAAATATCGCACAGATAGCTCAGATGACCACAGAAAAAAAAGACTCATCTGTGTCTATCCGTGTAATCTGTGAGAGAAAATATCGCACAGATAGCTCAGATGACCACAGAAAAAAAAAGACTCATCTGTGTCTATCCGTGTAATCTGTGAGAGAAAATATCGCACAGATAGCTCAGATGACCACAGAAAAAAAAGACTCATCTGTGTCTATCCGTGTAATCTGTGAGAGAAAATATCGCACAGATAGCTCAGATGACCACAGAAAAAAAGACTCATCTGTGTCTATCCGTGTAATCTGTGAGAGAAAATATCGCACAGATAGCTCAGATGACCACAGAAAAAAAAAGACTCATCTGTGTCTATCCGTGTAATCTGTGAGAGAAAATGTCGCACAGATAGCTCAGATGACCACAGAAAAAAAAGACTCATCTGTGTCTATCCGTGTAATCTGTGAGAGAAAATATCGCACAGCTAGCTCAGATGACCACAGAAAAAAAACTCATCTGTGCTTATCCGTGTAATCTGTGAGAGAAATGCCGAGCAAAAAAAATATCGCACAGATAGCTCAGATGACCACAGAAAAAAAGACTCATCTGTGTCTATCCGTGTAATCTGTGAGAGAAAATATCGCACAGATAGCTCAGATGACCACAGAAAAAAAGACTCATCTGTGTCTATCCGTGTAATCTGTGAGAGAAAATGTCGCACAGATAGCTCAGATGACCACAGAAAAAAAAGACTCATCTGTGTCTATCCGTGTAATCTGTGAGAGAAAATGTCGCACAGATAGCTCAGATGACCACAGAAAAAAAAAGACTCATCTGTGTCTATCCGTGTAATCTGGAGAGAAAAATACAGCCAGAAAACTCATCGGTCTATCCGTGTAATCTGTGAGAGAAAATGTCGCACAGATAGCTCAGATGACCACAGAAAAAAAAAGACTCATCTGTGTCTATCCGTGTAATCTGTGAGAGAAAAATTAATCTGTGAGAGAAAATGTCGCACAGATAGCTCAGATGACCACAGAATAAAAAAGACTCATCTGTGTCTATCCGTGTAAACTGTGAGAGAAAAACAACAATATGATTAGTATTATCATTCCAACATATAATGAAGCTGACCAAATTGCAAAAACAATCAGTAAAATACATGTTGCCAATAGCAAGCATACAATGGAGATTATTGTGGTAGATGGAGGTAGCACCGATGATACCATTTCAATCGCAAAATCGCATGCCGCAATAATCATTGAAAATGGAAGTAAAGGAAGGGCAGCACAAATGAATAAAGGAGCTACAGTAGCAAAATATAATCTTCTCTATTTCTTACATGCGGATAGTATTCCACCTGATAATTTCACTGGCCAGGTTCTTGCTGCTTTCAATAGTGGAGTAAAAAGTGGCTGCTTTCGTCTTGCATTTGATTATGCTCATTGGTTTTTAAAAGCGAATGCTTGGTTTACACGTTTCGATGTAAATGCCATTCGTTTTGGGGACCAAAGTTTATTTACTACGAAAGAGGTTTTTGAAAAATCGGGAGGCTTTAGAGAAGACTTGTTGATGATGGAAGACCAGGAAATAATTCACCGTTTAAAAAAGTTTGGAAAGTTCAAAGTACTCAACGATTATGTAACTACATCTGCAAGAAAATATCTTGATAACGGGGTGTTCCGGATGCAGCGAATATTTTACCGCATCTGGGTAATGTATTATCTCGGCAATTCTCAGGAGCAGATGTTGAGTGTGCATCGTAGGTTAATAAAGAAACATAAACTATAAGAATATTTATAAACATGGAATGGTGGAAGCAATCAAAGAATGGTTTTTAAATCTTGGAAAAGAATATAATGTAAATCTATATATATTTGGTAGTATCTATATAGGTGCTATCCCATTTTTCATTCTGTGTCTTAGCTGGACTATCAGAAATATCAGGAAAAAGAAAGGGTTTGTATTGCCTCTCATGCTAACATCTTTCTTTTTTATTTCAGCATATTTATATCTCATTGTTGTTGGCAGAAATATCCCTGTTTGGGTGTATATTTTTATCAGCTTAGCAATAGCGTATGGTGTTTATTCATCAGTGCAAAAAATCAAAAAAAAATTGAAGCATGAAACCAAATGACGAAAATGCAAAACTGCCAATAGATCAGCGGCCATTTAGAGTATTAATCATCTCAGGCTCTGGCAGAAGACAATATAATTGTCCTGGTGTGGACAGCAAATCGAGAACACTGATGTTAAAAATGGCAGAAATGCTTACACAGGATTGGGAAATAGATTATGAAGATTTGGGAAATGTATATGCAAGAGCCAGAATACAAAGCTGCAATGCCTGTGTATCTACTTCAATGGCTTTATGTGTATGGCCTTGCAACTGCTACGAGAAGAACAGTAGTAAAGAACCCGACCTTATGTGGAATTTGGATATGTATGCAAGATTGGACATGGCAGATGCCTGGGCAATTATTGCTCCTATCAATTGGTATAGCTGCAGTAGTAATTTAAAGTTAATGTTTGATAGGCTGGTTTGTATGAATGGTGGAAATCCTGATGAAAAAACCATCGCTCATAAAAATCCCGAAAAAGCAATGGCACTGGAACACACAGAGAAATGGAAAGAGCTGAGCTTAAATCACCTGGAAGGACGAACGGCTGCTTTTTTTTGTTATGGTGACGAAGGTGGTGATGAAATGGATGAAAATAATGTTCCCAAAATACTAATGCATAAAAGTTATTTTGACGGTCAGAAAGAGCCTTTCAATAATGAACGGGATGCTTATGCACCTTTGGTTTGGCAATGTCGCTACGGTGGTATAGAAGTACCCGATCATCTCTGGTGCCACTGTACTTCAGGAAAAGATAAAAAGTACAGCGATAACCAGGCGGAAGATATTATTAAGAACGATGAATTTATGGCATCTTTCAGGAATTGGGTAAAAGAGTTTGAAACTTTTGTTGGACGAAAGGGGAAGGTGCCCCCAAACAAATACAGGGCTTTCGGATATAAGCCACCAAAACATATTTGGGCAAATGTAAAGGATGGTATACGCTATTTCAGAATGATGGTAGGTAAGCCACCTATAGGTTCTTCGCCACAAATTCAGGAAGGCCTGGGTTTAAATAAAGATACTACCTGGTACACCAAAAAAGGAGAAGGTGAAAAATTGAGAGACAATGATTAGAAATATTTTTGATACTTACGGTACAGGCATCCTTGTAACAATTTTTATTATACTTTTTTTACTTGAAACTAAATTTCAATTACGAAAAAGGGTGCAACAGAAATGGAAAAGAATCATCATCAACTTTATTGTTTCTATTCCTGCTTTTGCATTGCTACGTATTCTTTTCATCCCGGCAATGGTTTGGCTGGCGATGAAAAATCAATCCTGGCAATTCGGATTGAATTATTTATTGGATATTGCTCTGCCACTACATTTTGTTATTACAATTTTACTGCTAGATTATAGCAATTATACCTGGCATATCCTGTTGCATAAGTTACCGTTTCTTTGGCGTTTTCATTTAGTGCATCATACAGATTTAGATTTGGATATCACCACCGCCTTTCGTTTTCATTTTGGAGAGATGATCGGTTCAATATTTTACCGTGGGGCTGCCATTCTTTTAATCGGCGCCTCACCCATCATGGTGCTTATTTACGAGATTGTTTTTGAAGCTGCCACACAATTTCATCACAGCAATATTAAACTTCCCTTTCGTTTTGAAAAGGCTCTAAACTATTTAATTGTAACACCAAGAATGCACGGCATACACCATTCTATGGTTAAAAATGAAATGGATAGTAACTACTCAGTAGTGTTTTCATTTTGGGACAGGTTGCATCATACTGTTCGGCTCAATATAAATCAAAATAAAATTGTTACTGGGGTACCCGTGTATGCTGATGAACATGAATTAACAATAGGTATGTTATTGAAATTGCCTTTTACAACCATTCGTAAGTGGAAGGATAAGGAAAGTATAAAATTAGGTAACGTAAATAGAATGAAACCATGAGTCATTACAATTGCCTGGGTACAAAAAAGCGTTAGCTCATCTTTGCTAACGCCTTACTTTTTATTGGTAAATTTTTTACAACAACATCGTTACAGGGTTCTCAATAAATTGCTTTAAGGTTTGTAAAAAGGCAGCACCTACAGCGCCATCTACGCTGCGGTGGTCGCAACTCATGGTTACTTTCATCACTTGTGTCACGCCAAACCCATCTCCTTTTTTAACCACTACTTCTTTTATTCTTCCCACAGCAAGAATAGCGCTATCGGGTGGGTTTATGATGGCAGTAAACTCTTCAATATCCATCATACCCAGGTTAGAAATGGTAAATGTATTTCCTGAAAATTCATTAGGCTGCAATTTTTTCTCTTTTGCTTTGGTATATAGTTCTTTTGCTTCTGCAGCAATTTGTGCTAAAGATTTTTGATCGGCAAAACGAATTACAGGAACAATAAGCCCTTCGGGTACAGCTACTGCCGATCCAATATGAATGTGTTGGTTTTGCCTTATAAAATCACCCATCCAGCTACTGTTTACTGCAGGGTGTTGCCGCAAAGCCATGGCAGATGCCTTAATAACAATATCATTAAATGAAATTTTCACCGGGCTTATTTCATTCAATGCAGCACGGGAGCTTATGGCATTATCCATATTGATCTCCATGGTAAGATAAAAGTGCGGTGCGTTAAATTTACTTTCACCCAGGCGCCTTGCAATTGTTTTTCGCATTTGCGAATTCTCAGTATCTGTATATCCTTCCTGGCCTTGTGTACCAAACTGTGGTACCGCTAATGCGGTTGTTTTTTCTTTACCAGCCGGTGCAGCAGCAGGGTTGTAATTATCAATATCTTTTTTGGTAATCCTTCCACCATCCCCGCTACCATTTATTTTGCTAAGATCTATCCCTTTTTCATGGGCTAATTTTTTTGCTAATGGCGATGCTTTAATGCGGCCATTCACTGTTTCCGTATTTTGTGATGCTACCGCCTGGGCAGGTACAGATGAAATTATTTCTTCTTTTTTATTTTCAGGAGGCGTAGTTTTATTGGCTCCACTTTTTTCAGCAGCAATAAAAGCACTTATATCAGTGCCGGGTTTTCCTACAATGGCAATTACTTCATTTATTTTTGCGGCTTGCCCGGCTTCTACACCAATGTATAGCAGGGTGCCTTCTTCGTAACCTATAATTTCCATGGTGGCCTTATCTGTTTCCACTTCGGCCAACGCATCATCACTTTTTACCTTATCACCCACTTTTTTATTCCAGCTCACAATTTTTCCTTCCGTCATGGTATCACTTAATAAAGGCATCCGAATTTCTTTTGCACCATCCGGCAAGCTAACAGATTTCGATTCGGTTTGAGTGTTTTCCTTTTTTTCGGGGGCTTTAGTTTCTTGCGTGGAAGCAGCGCCATTATTTCCTGCTGCGTTTAATGCCGATTTAAAATCTTCTCCTTCTTTACCAATTACAGCCACAATACCATCTACCGGGGCTGCTTTACCGGCTTCTACATTAATGTGCAATAAAATGCCATCATTATAACTTTCTAATTCCATAGTGGCTTTATCGGTTTCTACTTCTGCCAAAGTATCGCCACTTTTTACTTTGTCGCCCACTTTTTTATTCCAACTCACTATTTTGCCTTCAGTCATGGTATCGCTCAACCGGGGCATTCGTATTACTTCTGCCATATCCTTAAAGATTCATTATTATATTGAAGCCCGAAATTAATGCAAAACGGGCAATTTTATGCCCTCTATACAAGGGTATTAGCTGTAAAGCACGTAATATTTTTATGTTACCGGCATTTGAGCCCTGCTTTAGCTGTATTGGCGTCGCACATTTCAGCAGCATCAGCTTATTCAACCATTAAAACTTATTCTAATTCTAATTTCAACTTTTCCTTTAAAAGCTGAATATGCGGGTACTGTTTCGTTAATATTTGGTATTGCTGTTTTTTGGTAAGTGTTTTCTCTACTTGTAACTCACTTTCTGTTTCCTCTACACTGCAGCTATAAGAAAGGCTGGGATTGTTGAATGATTTTTGTAAAAAATCTATGAGCTCTGATCTCTCCTTTTCAATAAATTTTTGCTGTAAAGCGCCAGTACAAATGATTTTAAAATGAGCCTCATCTTCTACCTTTAATACGGCCAATTTAAAATTAGTGGCTGCAGAATGGTTTTTAGCATCCGAAAGTTTTTGAATAAACTCGTTCCAAACTTTTTGTAATGCTTCCGTGGTTACGGCTATCGGCTTTTGTTGTGTTTGAAGCCGTTGCTGCATTATTTTTTCTTTAATAGCCTTTAAGGTATTGCCTCCTTTTGTGGCAATAAAGGGTTTTTCTTCTGCTACTGAAACATTTGTTTCAGCAGGTTCTTTTTCTACCATCAAAAGGGCTTCCGGCTTTACTGCTTCTTTTACTACTTCTTTTTTTTGCACAGCTTCGGGATCTTTTACTTTTATGGGAACCAGGCTTTTAAATTGAACCGCTTTATTGGTTGCTGTTATTTTTTTTTTAGTCTCTCCCGATTGTGAAATTTCAATTGCCTGTTGTAAGTAGCATAGTTTTATTAGCACCAGTTCTACAAATAATTTTTTATTCCGGGCTTGTTTATACCCGATAGAAGCTTCAGAAAGAATATTCAATGCTGATACCATCCAGCCGGTAACCACTTCCTGTGCCAGGCTAAGATAACGGGCTTTAAAATTTTCGGCTACATCCAGCAATGTTACTGATTTAGGGTCTTTACTCACCATCAGGTTTCTTATGAATTCGGCAAAACCTTCTAAAAATGTATCGGCTTCAAATCCTTTTTGTATGATGGTATCAAATAAAACAAGCGCATCGCTCAGTTGTTGTTTTTGCATATTATCCAGCATACTAAAGAAATAATCTTCATCTAAAATATTCAGATGTTCTAATGTGTTGCTATAGGTAATTTGCCCACCTGTAAAACTTACAATTTTATCTAAGATGCTTAGCGAATCACGCATACAACCCTCGCTCTTTTGAGCAATAATGTGCAGGGCAGCCGGTTCTGCCTGTATGTTTTCTTTTTCACAAATCTCCTGTAAATGATCTACGGTATCCTGGGTGCTGATGCGTTTAAAATCAAATATCTGGCACCGGCTAAGTATGGTTGGAAGTATTTTGTGTTTTTCAGTAGTAGCTAAAATAAATATGGCGAATGGAGGTGGCTCTTCCAGTGTTTTTAAAAATGCATTAAAAGCTGCCGAGCTAAGCATGTGTACTTCATCTACAATATATACTTTATAATCGCCGGCCTGCGGGGCAAACCGTACCTGCTCCACCAACGTACGTATATCATCTACAGAATTATTACTGGCAGCATCCAGTTCATGTATATTTAATGAAGTGCCATTGTCAAAAGAAATACAACTGTTACATACATTACAGGCTTCTCCATCTTTTGTTTTATGTTCGCAATTAATTGTTTTTGCCAATATCCTGGCACATGTGGTTTTACCCACACCCCGTGGGCCGCAAAATAAAAAAGCATGTGCTAATTGATTATTTACAATTGCATTTTTTAATGTAGTAGTAATATGTTGCTGCCCTACTACCGTACTAAAATTTTGGGGCCTGTATTTACGTGCCGATACAATAAATTTATCCATCTTATATATGTGTTCTCCTGCTTCTGATTTTACTTGAAGTTAAGAAAAATGAGGACTCAACAAATCTAAATCCTTATTAAATCTATAAAAAATCAATTTAAAAAGGGGTGCCGGTTAAATGGCTTCTCCCGGTCAAAAAGATAACGATAAGTAACCAGGTTACGGGTAACCCATACGCCGCCCAGGGTCTCGGCCACATTCAGCATTTTTGGGTTAAAATCACCAATCCATTGCATCTCGTATTCAGTATAATTTCGGGGTGGGCTACGTAATATTTGCGAGCATTCATATATTAAATAGGCATCAATTCCTTTGCCCTGCCACTCAGGCACAATCCCAAAAACAAGGCCTGTAAATTTATGGATAGGTTTAAAATTTAATAGGTATAAAAAATACAATTTTTGCAATAGCCCAAACTTTCCATTCATATATTTAAAATATTGATTCAGGTCAGGGAGGTTTAAGAAAATAGCGATCGGTTCATTTTTATAATATACATAACAGGCAATTTTGGGATCCAATACTGGTTTCATTCTATTAAATAAACTGGTAGCTTGGGCAACCGTCATCTGTTTCATGCCGCCATGGCCGGCCCAGGCTTTATTATATACGGTTGCAAAATCTGCCGCATATTTATCTAATTTATTTTTTTTGAGGGTTTCAAATTTAAAATCCGGGTCCTTTGCATATTCATGGTGCCGAATTATTATTTTTTCTGTTACTTCCTGCTGTGGATCCCTGCCATAGCATACCTGGTTATAAAATAAATTAAAACCATACTCCTCAAATAATGTAACGTAATAAGGAGGGTTATAATTCATGCAGTACAATGGCTCTTTATATCCCTGTGTAACCAAACCCCACCACCGGTCTCTTTCACCAAAATTTATGGGGCCATCCATGGCTTGTACTCCCTGTGTTTGTAACCAGTTTTTGGCAGTATCAAAAAGCAGGTTTGCAGCGCTTTGGTCATTGATGCATTCAAAAAAACCAACTCCACCCACCGGGCCATCATCATTTTTATTTTTATATTTTTTATTTATAAAGGCTGCAATACGGCCAATGAGTTCGCCAGCTTCTGTTTGTACTATCCATCGTTTTACTTCACCAAAACGAAATGCTTTGTTTTTATTTTTATCAAAAACATCATTGATATCCTTATCCAGAGGGCGTATCCAAAGCGGATCTTGTTGGTAAAGCCTTACAGCTACTTGTATAAATAGGGAGTTATCTTTTTCCGTTATTGGAATGATTCGCATGAATACATTTTGAGAAAGATGGTTAGCTAAATAATTAATTATACTGCCATAATTTCTTTTTCTTTTGCAGCAAGGTGCTTGTCCACTAATGAGATAAACCTATCTGTTTCATTTTGCACTTCTCCTTCAGAACTCTTTGCTGCATCTTCACTGAGTAAAGCATCTTTCTGCATTTTTTTGATAGATTCAATGGCATCTCTTCGGATACTGCGGATAGATATTTTCGCTTGTTCACCTTCACCGTTACATCGCTTTACCATTTCTTTTCTTCTTTCTTCAGTAAGAGGTGGTAAAAATAAGCGGATAGAATTGCCGTCATTTTGAGGGTTAATGCCAATATTGGCGGCAATGATAGCCCTTTCAATAACCTGCAACATATTTTTTTCCCAGGGCTGTACCGAAATGGTACGGGCATCCATTACGGTTACATTCGCTATTTGGTTAATAGCAGTAGGGGTGCCATAATAATCTGCCTGTATGCCATCTACAATAGCTGCCGAGGCCTTGCCTGCCCTAATTTTTACCAATTCAGTTTCCAGGTGACCAATTGCTTTTTGCATGGTTTCGGTTGCCTGTTTCAATACTGCTGAAATATCATCTGCCATAATAATAATGTTAATGGCTGCAAATCTAAGTATAAAATATGGGAGGCAAAAAATGTAAAATGGTAAAAATTAATCTACTTCTGCTGTATCAGAAACTAACGTAAGTACCTTACGGGATTTGATAATATCTTTTTCAATTACATTTTTATTAATGTAAGACTGCCTTGATTTCTTACGCATATAATATACAAGCCCGGTAATGCTGGCTGCAGCAGCTAACATAATGGCTACCACAAGGGTTGTATTTTGGTTACGCAGTAAAAAAGCGCTTACAATAAACAAAAGAGTAATGATTACACAAGAGTAAGTGATTTTTTTATGCGAAAATCCAAGGTCGAGAAGATAATGATGAATATGGTTCCGGTCGGGGCTAAAGGGCGAGCGGCGATCTAAAATCCTTATGCCAAACACACGCAGCGTATCAAATAAAGGAATGATAAGAATGGCAAATCCAATAGCAGGGGAGGCATTTATTGCATAACCTTCCGGTTGGATGCTTGCCAGGTTAATAAATTTTATGACCAGTATGGAGTTGATTAAACCCAATAACAAAGAGCCGGTATCTCCCATAAATATTTTTGCCGGAGAATGATTGTAAATAAGGAATCCTACAATGCTTCCGGTAAGAGAAAAAGCCAATACTGCATATGCCGTTTGACCGATATAATAAAAATAACTTCCAAATACAAAAGTGGTGATAAATCCAAGGGAGCCTGCCAGCCCATCCACACCATCTATAAGGTTAAATGAATTGGTAATTACAATAATGGTGAAAAAAGAAAGAATAACCCCGGCCATATAAGGGATTTCATAAAACCCTAAAAACCCATGCATATTGGTAATATGGATACCTGCAAATTTTATGAGGATACCCGCTGCAATTAGCTGGCCTATAAATTTTTTGCTGGCAGAAAGAATCATGATATCATCTTTAATCCCCAAAAAGAAGATTACAACAGAGGCCGCAGCAAAATATTGAAATTCGGGATTTAAACCTGCAGGTACACCAAGCAGGATAGCTACCACAAAACCTGCAAAAATGCCAAGCCCACCAAGTGTTGGGATTACAGTTTTATGAACTTTTCGCTCATCCGGCTCATCAAATAATTTTTTCGATTTAGCAATCTGGATGATTACCGGTATTGAAAAAAACGTTATTATAAAAGCTAGCAGCGAGCTTAGTAAGATATTATCCATGCAAGTGTCGTTTACGACGGCTATTCAACAAAAGTATTAAAATAGTTTGTTTTACTGAACATTTAATTTGTACCTAATTTAGGGGATGTACAAATATTCGACCAAACTCATGTTAAGTTTAAAAATCTATAATTTTATTTTATTAACGCCCGGATTTGACGATTTAGTATTTAAACTTTTGTGCTAAGGTAATATATTTTACTTTGAAGCTGTTTAGTTTTAAAGTAGGTTTGCAGCAATTTTTTTAAATAAAATTCCCAATTTAATTTATGCAACAGCTAAAAGATACGGCCAGCCAAATCAGGAGAGACATTTTACGTATGGTTCATGCTGTTCAAAGTGGCCATCCGGGGGGCTCCCTGGGTTGTACTGAATATTTTACTGCTTTATATTTCAATATTATGAAGCATAACCCCGATTTTAAAATGGATGGAAAGGGAGAAGACCTTTTTTTTCTGAGTAATGGGCATATTTCCCCCGTTTTTTATAGTACTCTGGCTCGTAGCGGCTACTTCCCCCTGCAGGAGCTTAATAGTTTTAGGCGGATAAACAGCCGTTTACAAGGGCACCCAACTACCCATGAACATTTGCCCGGGATACGGGTGGCTTCCGGGTCATTGGGTCAGGGAATGAGCGTAGCCATTGGAGCTGCATTGGCTAAAAAACTAAATGGAGACCCCAACCTGGTTTTCTCTTTACATGGCGATGGAGAGCTGGATGAAGGCCAAAATTGGGAAGCTATCATGTTTGCTGCACATAAAAATGTAGATAACCTGGTTGCTACCATTGACCATAATGGCCAGCAAATAGATGGGCCTACCCATAAAGTAATGGCTTTAGATAGCCTTCATGCTAAATTTGAAGCTTTTAACTGGACCGTAATGGAAATGGAGGGAAATGATATGGATGCAGTAGTGGCGGGTTTAAACAAAGCAAAATCATTAACCGGCAAAGGAAAACCGGTAGTTATTTTAATGAAAACCGAAATGGGTAAAGGTGTTGACTTTATGGAAGGTTCGCATGAGTGGCATGGGATTGCACCTAATGATGAGCAACTAAAACTGGCCCTGGCACAGTTACCCGAAACACTGGGAGATTATTAGTTTATTTTAAATCTAAAGGTTGCCGGGCAGCTTTATAAGAAGGGAACCAGGATGCGGTAAAGGAAATGAGCAGAACGGTTCCAGCCACCATTAATATATCGGTGAGTTGCAGTTTTACAGGAAAATAATCTATAAGAAATGATCCTCCTTGTAATTTTATAAAATGAAACCGGGTTTGTAATAAACAAATAATAATGGCCAGCGAAATACCAATACCTGCACCCAGTAAACCCAGCAGTAACCCTTCTGATAAAAATATCTTTTGAATGGAAGTTTTGGGGCTTCCCATGGCTTGCAAAATACCAATATCTTTTTTCTTTTCTAACACCAGCATGGTTACGGCGCTTATCATGTTAAATGCGGCAATTACCAGGATTAGTGTAAGCACCGCATAAATAGCCCATTTTTCCATCCGCATCGTATTATATAGGTTGCTATTTTGCTGGTAACGGCTTTTGAGTTGTGTATTTTCAGGAATCAAACGTTTTAATTCCTGGAGCGCTTTTGCTTCCCGGGTACCGGGCAATAAGCTTATTTCTACAGCAGAGAATTCATGCTCAGCAAAATTCATTTGTTGTTTTAAAAAATCAATATTGGTAATGATGTAGGTATTGTCAAACTCCTGCTGTATAGCAAAAACAGCACTTGCCTGTAAGTTTCCCTGGCTTATCAGGTTCATAGGATCGGTACTCGTAACATTTCTTTTGGGTAAGGTAATGGTAAGTGTAGCTGGTGCAAATAAAGAGTCAACTAAAATGCCAGCAGCATTTTGTACACCATAACCTATTACCGCCTTAGGGTTTTCTGCCGTGCCGGTATTGTATTTTCCTGAAACAATTTTTTGAGGCAGGCCGCTTACCTTGGCATAATTATCATCTACCCCTTTTATAACCACGGCCGCCTGTGTTTCATCATTTTCTAACAATGCTTTTTCTTCTGCAACCAGGCTCACTCCTTTTATAAAGGGTTGTTTTTTTATGGCTTCCAGCTGAGCGGTGGTGATGGTAAAGGTTTTACCTTTTTGGGGTACCATTTTAAAATCGCTGTAAAAAGAGGAATACAAAGATTTTACCAATCCTTCAAAACCATTAAATACACTTAATACCAATACCTGGCAGCAGGTTGCAAAAGCAATAACACCCGTGGTAACCCATGCTATAATATTTATGGCATTGGCCGATTTTTTTGCCCTGAAATATCGCCACGCAAATTGTAGGTACATAGTATTGCCACCGTAAACCGGTTATTGCAGATTTA
This sequence comes from Niastella sp., assembly GCA_016710595.1. Classification (GTDB taxonomy): domain Bacteria; phylum Bacteroidota; class Bacteroidia; order Chitinophagales; family Chitinophagaceae; genus Ferruginibacter. Next base: position 137,269 of record JADJVM010000005.1, on the reverse strand, counting down.
TGAATTTAAGATTGGTCTTTATGATCGTTCTTATGAATATCTTTAAAAATTTGTTCCATTTTATCAACATATTCAAGCGTATCATCAATATAAAAAGTGAGCTGGGGCATAGATCTTAGCTGGTGGCGAACCCTTGCTGTTAATTCTTTTTTTATTTCCCATTGCCGGTCCTGTATTATTTTAAGTGCTGCCTGTGCATCAGGAACTTTAAATAAACTCAGGTAAATACGGGCATCAAAAAGATCGGGTGTTATTTTTACTGATGAGATAGAAACCATCCCACCTTCAATCATAGCCAATCCTAAACGATGAAAAATATCATTTAGTTCATGTTCTAAAACTGCTGCCACTTGTTTTTGTCTTTTTCCTTCTAACATAGTCTGCCATTTTATTCGCTGTAAAATTACTTACTTTGCTGTTTCTATGCTTATTTAATAAAAATGCGAAGATTTTCAAGGGTTTTTAAATACCTGGGCTTTTATAAATTAGAAATTGCCCGTTATTTTATTACGATCATTTTATCCATTGTTTTCTCTATTTTATCATTGGGGATGTTGTTGCCTTTTTTGCAATTAATATTTGGCGTGCAGGGCGGCATGATACAAGCTGGGAAAGCTACCAGCAACCCTTTACTGAATTGGGTGAACGAACAGCTTAATGCCCTTATGAGCAGGGGAGACGCTATTTATGCATTATCTACCGTATGTATCCTTATCATCATTACTATATTTTTAAAAAATCTTTTTTTGTATTTATCAGCCAGGGCAATGGGGCCAATCAAAAATGGAATTTCAAATCGCTTTAGAACCGAAATGTTTGAAAAAATATTGCAATTGCCGATCGGGTATTTTACTGAAAAACGAAAAGGCGACCTGATGAGCCGGATGAGTAATGATGTATATGAAATTGAAGCATCTGTTATTGGTACGCTGGAAGGGTGGGTGAAAGACCCCTTGAGTATTCTTATTAATTTGGGGGTATTGCTTTATATAAGCCCCAGGCTTACTTTGTTTATCCTGATATGCTTGCCTGTCATGGGTTTTATCATTGGCCGGTTAAGCCGGTCTTTAAAAAAACAATCGGTAAAAGTAGCGCAGAAAAGTGGTGAAACGATATCAACTCTCGATGAAACACTGGGCGGTTTAAGAGTAATCAAAGCATTTAATGTAGAGAAAAACCTGAATCAAAAATTTCAACAAATTTGTCATGATCTTTTAACGGCCAGGAATAAAATTGGCTTTCGCCGGGATTTGGCTTCGCCAATGAGTGAGATGATGGGCGTTACCATTTTTGCTTGTATTCTTTGGTTTGGGGGCCAGCTGGTATTAAATAATTCAATAGGCATGAATGGTGCTTTGTTCCTTACCTACATGGGATTATTTTACAATATTATTGATCCTGCAAAATCTATTTCTACTGCCTTTAGTAATATGCAAAAAGGTTCGGCTGCTATAGACCGGATAAACGAGCTACTCAATGCGCCTATTACAGTAGATGATAACCCGAATGGCAAAAAGATAGAAAATTTTACGAATTCAATACATTTTAAAGAAGTAGGGTTTAAATATGAAGATGTTACTATATTACAAAATATAAATCTTGAAATAAAAAAGGGTACCACCGTGGCCTTGGTAGGGAGCAGTGGCGCTGGTAAATCTACCCTGGCCGACTTAATTCCCCGTTTTCATGATCCCTCATCTGGTGAGATTTTGGTAGATGATATACAAATTAAAGACTACTCACTAAAATCATTAAGGGGTTTAATAAGCATTGTAACCCAGGAGCCCATTTTGTTTAATAGTACCATTGCAGAAAATATTGCTTTGGGTATGCCCCAGGCCAGCCCTGCTGAAATTGAAAAAGCAGCCCGAATTGCCAATGCTCATGATTTTATCATGCAAAAAGAAAAGGGGTACGATACCAATATTGGTGACAGGGGAATGAAGCTGAGCGGTGGAGAAAGGCAGCGTATTACCATCGCCAGGGCAGTACTTAAAAACCCACCCATATTGATCCTTGACGAAGCTACCTCTTCATTAGATACCGAAAGTGAAAGACTGGTTCAGGATGCTATTAATAACTTAATGAATAACCGTACATCGGTTGTAATTGCCCATCGGTTAAGTACCATACGTCATGCAGATGAAATTATTGTTTTGCAAAAAGGGCTTATTGCCGAAAGGGGTACCCATGAATCACTCATGCAGAAGAAAGGGTTTTATAAAAGACTGGTGGATATGCAAGAGTTGAAATAAAAAATTAGAAAACGATTACGTAAAAAAAGAGTGCAATTACCTTGCACTCTTTTTTATAAAATAATAAAATTTTATTTAGCCTGGCCCATTTTAGCTTCTATGCTTAATGTAGCGTGGGGTACTGCTCTCAAGCGTGCTTTATCTATTAATTTTCCGGTTACCCGGCAAATACCATAGGTTTTATTTTCAATACGCATCAGGGCTTTTTCCAGGTGATCAATAAAAGTAATCTGGCGGCTGGCCATTTGACTCAATTGTTCTCTTTCCATGCTCAGGCTGCCATCTTCCATGGTCATATAACGGTTTTCTGATTCATCACCACCCATTTCATCTTTACGGGTAATTAAACCTTGCAAATAAGAAAGTTCTTTTTTTGCAGCTTCTAATTTACGTTGTATCAATTCTCTAAATTCAGTAAGGTCGCTATCGCTATATCGTACGATAGGTGCACCAGGATCGTGTTTCAATTGGTCTAATACAGATTTTGTAAAATCAGGTTGGTATTTCCTTGATGTTTTGGTTGATATTTTAGGTAATGATACGGGTTTAGCAGGTATCACTTTAATGTCTTTAGGGTTTTTTGCAATTGCTTTTGGACCTGCTGGTTTTGATACTTTTTTTGGTACAGGTACTACGGGTTTGTGCGTAGCGGCTTTTGCCACAGGCTTTACTACCGGCGTAGGTTTTTTAGCTACGGGCACTATTTTTTTAGCAGCAGGCGCTACTTTTTTAGGTGCTGGTTTTGGCGCTACATGCTTTACGGTTTTTTTCGCTACCGGTTTTACTGCTTTTTTTACAACTGCATTCTTAGGTTTGGCAATGGGTTTAGCCGCCTTCTTAGGAGTTGGTTTCACTGCTTTGGCAACTGCTTTTTTAGCAGGCGCCTTTACCGTTTTTTTCGCTACTGGTTTTACTGCTTTTTTAGCAGCTGCTTTCTTAGTTGCCATGCTTCCTATTTTTAGTTACGTTAATAGTTAGTGAATTGTCGTTAACTTCGATGCTGGTGCCATTGGATATTTCGGGTACAAACTCCAAAGAATCAGCTAAAATTTCGCCGCAAATATAGTCTTTAAATTCAATTATAAAATTTTGTGTTCCGCCATTTTCAAGGATCTCTACCAGGATGTGATCGGTAAGCTCAAAATCCTGTTCTTTTCTTATATTTTGAACCCGGTTAACAAATTCCCTGGCGGCCCCTTCCATTAATAAACGGGGTGTTAAAGTTATATCTAATGCTATTGTTAATGAACCATTTGTAGCAATTTCAAACCCCGGTATTTCATCAGTCATAATTTCAAGGTCTTCTTCATTCAGTATAAAGGGTTCTGCACCGGCAGCTATTTCATCATTATTTAAAATATACCCGCCTTTTTGCACTTCTTCTATTTCTGTATTATTAAACAGCGATATTTTTTCAGCAGCCCATTTCATGCGGCTACCTAATTTTTTGCCAAGGGTTTTATAATTGGCTTTGGCTTTTTTGCGGATAAAATCATTGTCTGCATCTAATATTTCTACTTCTTTAATATTTGTCTCGGTTTTTATTATTTCTTCAATCATCCTGATGTTTTCTGCCATCTCTCTATCCAATGCCGGGATAAATACTTTTTGCAATGGCTGGCGCACTTTAAGATTTACTTTTTTGCGTAGCGATAATATGAGTGATGAAGCATCTTGCGCCAGCTTCATTCTTTTTTCAAGCCCCTGGTTTATGGCATCTTCATTTGGTTTTGGGAAATCTGTGTGATGCACAGAGCTTACCTGTTTTCTTGCGGTAACATCATTTAAATTATTAAAAAGCCAATCGGCAAAAAATGGTGCTATGGGTGCAATGAGTTTGCTTAGTGTTTCTAAACATTCATATAAGGTTTGATATGCGCATATCTTGTCGTGCGCATATTCGCCTTTCCAAAATCGGCGCCGGCAAAGCCTTACATACCAATTGCTCAATTGTTCATCTACAAAACTTTCCATAACTCTGCCAGCCTGGGTAGGTTCATATTTATCAAAATTATCTGTTACTTCGTTTACCAGGCTATTGAGTGAGCTAAGGATCCATTGGTCTAACTCTGGGCGTTTATCAACGGGGATATAAGATTCTTTAAAACTAAATCCATCCACATTAGCATACAATACAAAGAATTGATAAGTATTGTAAAGGGTCCCAAAGAACTTTCTTTGTGCTTCCTTTATTCCTTCTACATTAAATTTTAAACTATCCCATGGCGATGCATTGGTAATGAGATACCAGCGTGTGGCATCGGGGCCGTAATTTTCAATGGTTTCAAAAGGATCCACCACATTGCCCAGCCTTTTGCTCATTTTATTTCCGTTCTTATCTAGTACCAGCCCATTGCTCACTACTGTTTTATATGCAACCGAATCAAATAAAAGTGTGGCTAATACATGCAGGGTATAAAACCAACCCCTTGTTTGATCCACCCCTTCGGCAATAAAATCGGCAGGGAAAGCATTTTTAAAAGAATCTTTATTTTCAAAAGGATAATGCCATTGAGCATAGGGCATTGCCCCACTATCAAACCAAACATCAATCAAATCTGCTACCCGCTTCATGGGTTTACCCTGTTCGCTCACCAGGATAATATCATCCACATAAGGTTTATGCAGGTCTAAAATTCCATCATGTAAATAATTTTTATTGGTATCGCCGCCCAATGTAACAGCAGCTTTTTTTATTTCTTCATTTAATGTAGCTACGCTTCCAATACATTTTTCTTCACTACTATCTTCGGTTCTCCAAATAGGCAGAGGGGTGCCCCAAAACCGGCTCCGGCTTAGGTTCCAGTCCACCATATTTTCAAGCCAGTTACCAAAGCGCCCTGTGCCGGTACTGGCCGGTTTCCAGTTAATGGTATTATTCAGTTCTATCATCCTTTCTTTAGCGGCCGTCGTTTTAATGAACCAGGCGTCTAATGGATAATAAATAACTGGTTTATCTGTTCGCCAGCAATGTGGGTAATTATGTTCGTATTTTTCAACTTTAAAAGCACGCCCTTCTTTTTTTAATTGAACACAGATATCAATGTTTACATCCGTATAATTAGGGTCGTCTTTATAATCTTTCACATACCGTCCACTCCATTCTCCCATACCTGCAACAAATTTTCCTTCTTTATCAACCAGGGTAAGGATTCCGAGATTATTTTTTTTGCCTGCTTTAAAATCATCTGCACCAAAAGCAGGAGCGGTATGTACAATGCCTGTACCATCTTGTGTTGTAACAAAATCTGCTACCACAATTTTAAAAGGATCTGCACCGGGAGTAAGCTTATGGATCTCTTCAAGGCTGGATGCTTCAGTAGGTAAAAGTTGTTCATAACGCAAACCTTCTAATGCACTCCCTTTAAAGCTTTTTATAATTTGCCAGGGAATTAATTTATCACCTTGTTGATAGTTTTTAAAATCAGTATTTTCTGATTCTTCTTTAAAATAAGCCGGTAAAAGAGATTTTGCCAACACTACAAATTGTAACTCAAAAGTGTAAGGGTTATACGTTTTCACCAATACATATTCAATATGAGGGCCTACGCTTAATCCCAGGTTCGATGGCAGGGTCCAGGGAGTGGTTGTCCATGCCATCAGGAAAATATCGGATTGAATTTCCTGTAAACCAATTTTGTTTTTATCAAGTAACTTAAATAATACCGTAGCGCTGGTATCCTTTACATCTTTATAAGTGCCCGGTTGATTAAGTTCATGAGAAGAAAGCCCGGTGCCGGCAGCAGGCGAATAGGGTTGTATGCTTACGCTTTCGTACAGTAACCCTTTTTTATACAATTCACTCAGGCACCACCAAAGTGTTTCGATATAATCATTTTTAAATGTGATATAAGGATTCTCCAAATCTACCCAATAGCCCATTTTTTGTGTGATGTCGTCCCATTTATCTTTATAACGCATCACCACTTCCTTACATTTTTTATTATAATCTTCTACCGAAATCTTTTTTCCAATATCTTCTTTCGTTATACCCAATTCTTTTTCAACACCCAATTCTACCGGCAGGCCATGCGTATCCCAACCGCCTTTGCGTTTTACCTGGAAACCCTGCATGGTTTTATAACGGCATACAAGATCTTTGAGCGTACGTGAAATTACATGGTGAATCCCGGGCATTCCATTGGCACTGGGTGGCCCTTCGTAAAATACAAATGATGGCGACCCTTCTCTTAGGGTAATACTTTGCTCAAATGCATGAGTTTCTCCCCATTTCTGTAAAATTTCTGTACCAATTCCTGATAAATTTAATTGCTTATACTCACGGTACTTATCTAACATAAAAAATTGCTGTTTTAGCCTGTAAAAAAGAGCGGCAAAGTTACTGAATCCAAGGTTATTCATAGTAAATAAATGGCTTGTATCCTGTGAGGTCTATTAACCCAAAGACCAATAAACTGAAAATGGAGGCAATGCCCGGGAATATTTTTGTTAAAAAAGAGTAGTCTTATTACGAGTTCTGTTGCAGTTTTCCCCAATTATTGGTTTTGGCACAGTATTGGGAAATTGAAATTAAAATTTGAATACATGAAAAATCTGATCCTTTTATTAATGGCTTTTTTTGTGATTGCTACGAATGCAAATGCCCAAAAGAAAAAGTCAAAAACAAAAAAGAAAGCCGTTGCAGCCAAAGTTGTTACCGTTACCCCTCCTACTAAAGTGGATGCCATGTTTAATGCCCGCTTTACTAAAATGGGAGATATTACAGACAAGAAATGGAGTAAGAACTATAGTGGTAATTACATTGTAAAGTATAAAAATGCAGATGGTTTAAATCAAATGGTGGAGTATAAAGCAGATGGCAATTTTGTAAAGTCTGATGTGGAAATGAACGTTAGCAATATACCCGAAAATTTGCGCACCGCTATTGCAACACAATATCCCGGTGCTGAGTTTAAATCTGTTCATTATATGGAAACCGGGAGCTTAAAACCATATTATAAAACAACGGTAACAGTAGATGGTACTGATAAAAATTTATTGGTAAGCGAAGATGGAACAGTTACTGATGCGTCATAAATAAAAAGATTAGATGCCTGGCATCGAAAGTTTTGCTGGTTTAGGGTTTTATTAGGGTAAAACGGGGGTAGTCTTACCCCCGTTCTCTTTACTCAACCTACAAACTAATTATCCCTGAAAACGCTCGCAATCATTTTGAAAGCAAGAATACTAAAAAGCATCCTATGAGGGATGCTTTTTCAATTAATTAGGTATGCAGTAGGCTTTACCTTGTAAGTAATTCACATGGTTTTAATCCTGTATGTTTTTTAAATGCAGTGCTAAAATGCGAAATGGAAGAATAACCGAGTAACATTGATACTTCTGTTACACTTAGGCCTTTGTCGTATAATAAATACTTAGCATGTTCCATACGTTGGCCCTGGTAAAAATCAAAAATAGTAGTACCAAAAATCTCTTTGAAGCCTTTTTTTAAATAGCATTCATTAATGGCTACTTTTCGGCTAAGCGCTTTAATGGTAATGGGTTCGCCAATATGCTGTAATAATATTTCACGGGCCTTAATAATTTTCTCCCTGTCAGCTTCATTAGCCAAAAATTTACAGCTAAAACTATTTACTTCCTTATCTCCCAACATGCAATCCATACTGTAAAGCAGTAATATCTGCGTTTGGGCATTTATAAAAATATTTTCGAGTGTATCTGTATAATTATGGTTCAGGAGAGCCTCAATAGCCATGCGGGTCTTACCACATAAGGGAAGCATTTTGGTAAACGAAACCGTATGCGTAAAAGTTAATACCTGGTCAGAGATACTGCCATTATTAATACTCGTTTTTGCGAATTGTTGCAGGTAAGTAGGCGAAAAGGTAAAACTAAGCACATCAATGCTCTCTACTTTTTCTAAGCAACTGCGGGATTGGTTCGCAAGGCAATAATTACATTCTGTTTGTTTTTTGCGGCAATAGATATTACCGCTCACACAAAACTTAAGTTCCAGGTAATTTTCTGATGGGTTATTCTTTTCGTAATGGTAATGAATTACGCCTGTATCTTCAATAGCCCATTGGGGCTGCTTTTTATATCTATAAATAGAATATTGAACAGAACCTGGAACATTACGGTTGATCTTCTGGAGATTTTCCATTTCCTCCAGCATCATCGGCTCACGCTTTGCTAATTCCAGTATGTCTAATTGATTATCCATTGAAAAATTTCGATGCAAAGATAGGTAATATTTGCAAAAAAAGCATAAGGATTGCGAATATCGGTACTCTTTTTAACGAATAAGATAATATTCCCTCAATCAAAAAAATGAATCCCGAAGCAATTATTTAGGAAAAGCAAATGGTTGATAATGTGGCTGATTTAGTTAATAACATGCACCCTGTTTTTTGGTGATAATTTATACTTTTTAATAGCTATAAAACCACTTATTTTAAGTAAGTTTGCAGGAATGTGATTGTAGAAAAAACAATGTGATTTAAAGGAAAATATGAGTACTGAAACAGGAGTAATGCCCACCCAAAACAAGAACGCCTACGGCGCCGATAGTATCCAGGTTTTAGAAGGTTTAGAAGCGGTAAGAAAAAGACCAGCCATGTACATTGGTGATATCAGTGTAAAAGGCTTGCACCACCTCGTTTACGAAGTGGTTGATAACTCAATAGACGAAGCCTTAGCCGGCTATTGTAAAAATATTATCGTTACCATTCACGAAGATAATTCTGTTTCTGTGCAGGATGATGGAAGGGGAATTCCTACAGGTATCAATAGTAAAGAACAAAAATCAGCCCTTGAGTTGGTGATGACGGTGTTACATGCTGGCGGTAAATTTGATAAGGATACCTATAAGGTTTCAGGCGGTTTACATGGCGTGGGGGTGAGTTGTGTGAATGCACTTAGTACCCGGCTTCATGTGAAAGTAGAACGTGATGGAAAATTATTTGAACAGGAATATCATACTGGTATCCCTCAATACCCGGTAAGAGAAATAGGAGTAAGTACCAGAACGGGCACTACGGTTCAGTTTTGGCCCGATGGCAGCATTTTTACAACTACCACTTTTATTAAAGATATTTTAGAAAGCAGGCTTAAAGAATTATCTTACCTGAATAGGAAGATTACAATAGTGTTAAATGACTTAAGGGAAATAGATGAAGATGGCAAAACCTATACAAAAACATTTTATAGTGAAGGTGGTATAGTAGAGTTTGTAACAAGTATAGATAAGAATGCCAACCGCCAACCGCTTATTCCAAAAGTAATTTATTGTGAAACTTTAGATGCCAATACAAATGTGTTGGTAGAAGTAGCTATGCAGTACAATGCAGGTTACCAGGAGCATATTTTTAGCTATGTAAATAATATTAATACAATTGAAGGCGGTACCCATGTGGCAGGTTTTAGAAGGAGCATAACCCGTGTTTTTAAAAGCTATGGCGAAAAACAAGGAATGTTTGATAAAGCTAAAGTAACTATAGAAGGGGATGATTTTAGAGAAGGGATTTCTGCCATCATATCTGTAAAAGTGCCCGAACCCCAGTTTGAAGGACAAACTAAAACCAAACTAGGCAATAGCGAAGTAATGGGTATTGTAGATACCACTCTTAGCCGTGCATTAGAAGCTTATCTGGAGGAAAACCCACGGGATGCAAAAACCATCATCCAAAAAGTGATTTTAGCTGCACAAGCCCGTGCTGCTGCCAAGCGTGCCCGTGATATGGTACAACGCAAAAGTGTTTTAGTAGGTGGTGGCTTACCTGGTAAGTTAGCCGACTGCTCTGATAAAGACCCCGGTAAATGTGAATTGTTCCTGGTAGAAGGGGACTCGGCCGGTGGCACAGCAAAACAGGGTAGGGACAGAAGTTACCAGGCCATTTTACCTTTAAGGGGTAAAATCCTTAACGTAGAAAAGGCGATGGAACATAAGATATACGATAACGAGGAAATCCGTAATATGTTTACAGCGCTGGGTGTAAAAATTGGTACGATTGAAGATGCAAAGGCTTTAGATATTTCTAAACTTCGTTATCATAAACTCATTATTATGACAGATGCCGATGTGGATGGAAGTCATATTGCTACGCTTATCCTCACATTCATTTTCCGGTATATGAAAGAATTGGTAGAACAAGGATATGTATATATAGCTCAACCACCGTTATACTTAGTTAAGAAAGGGAAAGAGCAGGAGTACGCATGGACTGATGAAGAACGAAAAGTTTTAATAAAACAATTCGGACAAGGTAAAGATGAGAGCGTAAATACACAACGTTACAAAGGCTTAGGGGAAATGAATGCCGAACAACTTTGGGAAACCACAATGAACCCGGCTACCCGTACCCTTAAGCAAGTAACAATAGAAAGTGCGGCAGAAGCAGACCGGGTGTTCAGTATGCTTATGGGAGATGAAGTACCTCCCAGGCGTGAGTTTATAGAAACCCATGCCAAATATGCAAAAATTGATGTATAATATTATAATAGAATGATAAGTAAGGGAGCTTAGGCTCCCTTACTTTTTTGGCCCATCTTAAATATTCTACCTACTATTCAAATAAAATATTGAATTCTGAAATATCGCTAAATTGAACTATAAAAAAAGGATGTATTAAAATTAATATTTATAATCTTTTTATAATAAATAAGATAACAGCTATATAAATGTTTTATTTTGGTGAAATATAAAATTTTAGTAGCTTGATGGCTAGATGACTTTTAAACCTGATTAATAACTATAAATTCAAAGAAACATGTCAAAACTATTAACAGCCTATTGCATGAAAACCAAAGAAAAAGACGTACCCATGCACGATGCCGTAATTACTAAAACCAGCCGTGGTGGTTACATGGCACAGGGCCATGATGGTAAAGGCAATAAAATGACAACCATGCTGGCAGAAGCAAAAGCCTTAGATGCCATAAAAGATGGTGTAGCCAAAAAAGGTTGGTAATCTTTTAAATTTATTTTTTTAAAAAACGCTCCTTTTATAGGGGCTTTTTTATTATAAGGGATCGTTCTTTTTTTAAGAATTTAAAATAGGGATTGATTTTTTTATTTTAAGCATAAAATGGTATAAAGCATTCATATCTACAATTTTTTCAACAATCATGATTCCATGTTTACCAACTTGTTTCAGCCGGGCTTTATTTGTTCCGGTTTGTAAAAACTGTAAGATACCATTAAACACTTCCCCCTGAAAATATGGTGACTCGGGGTTACTTATAAAAAAACATTTCAGGAGTTCATTTTTTAAAAATATTTTTTCAAAACCTAAGGCAACAGCAATTTCCCGGGTGCGAACAGTGGTAAACAAATCTTCAACTTCCTGTGGAATGGGTCCAAAACGGTCAATAAGCTCTGCATGAAAATCCAATAGCTCTTCTTCATTGTTACAATTATCAAGGCGGCTGTATAAGCTTAATCTTTCCGTAATACTTTCTACATAATTATCGGGTATTAAAATTTGCAGGTCAGTATCAATTGAACATTCTTTTACAAAATCATCCTGTTGTTGTATTTCATCAAAAAATAATTCTTTAAAATCTTTTCTCTTTAATTCCCGGATTGCTTCATCTAATATTTTTTGATACATTTCAAAACCAATTTCAGCAATAAAACCACTTTGCTCGCCGCCCAGTAAATTACCGGCGCCCCGTATATCCAGGTCCCGCATAGCTATTTGAAAACCACTTCCCAGGTCGCTGTATTGCTCAAGTGTGGTTAAGCGTTTCCTGCTATCTGCGGGCAATGTACTTAATGGCGGCGCCATTAAATAACAAAAGGCCTTTTTATTGCTGCGGCCCACCCGGCCCCGCAACTGGTGTAAATCACTTAATCCAAATTGATGTGCATTGTTGATGATGATTGTATTTACATTGGGAATATCTACCCCACTTTCTACAATATTGGTACAGATTAAAACATCGTAACGGCGCTCCATAAAATCAAGGATGGTATCTTCTAATTTTGCACCTTCTAATTGTCCGTGTGCAACGGCAATACTCAGGTCGGGGCAAAGGCCTTGCACCAGCGTTTTCATTTCCTGTAAACCATTTACACGGTTATGAATAAAGAAAACCTGGCCTCCTCTTTCTGTTTCATAATAAATAATATCCCTAATGGCATCTTCATTAAAAACCATTAATTCAGTTTGTATGGGTTGGCGATTGGGTGGGGCTGTATTTATAATACTTAAATCCCTTGCTCCCATCAGGCTGAATTGTAAAGTGCGGGGAATAGGGGTGGCGGTAAGCGTTAATGAATCTACTGTTGTTCTAAGTTCTTTTAATTTTTCTTTTGCGGCTACACCAAATTTTTGTTCTTCATCAATGATCATGATACCAAGATCCTTGAATTTTACTTCTTTGCCCAGCAAGGCATGGGTGCCAATGATAATATCAATTTTTCCTGCTGCTAATTTTTGAAGCGTTAATTTTTTTTCTTTTGTTGATTTAAAACGATTGATAAAATCTACCGTTACGGGAAAATCTTTTAAGCGGTCACTAAATGTTTTAAAATGCTGATAAGCCAATATAGTAGTAGGAACCAATATGGCAGCCTGCTTACCATCACTGCAACTTTTAAAGGCGGCACGAATCGCAATTTCTGTTTTGCCAAAACCCACATCACCACATACCAACCTGTCCATGGGAGAATCTTTTTGCATATCTTTTTTCACTTCTTCGCTTGCCCGGGCCTGGTCTGGCGTGTCTTCGTAAATAAAGCTTGCTTCCAGTTCTGTTTGCATATAGTTATCCGGGCTATGAGCAAAACCATGCTGGCTTTTTCGTTGGGCATACAACTTGATTAAGTCAATGGCAATTTCTTTTACCTGTTTTTTTGTTTTTTCTTTTAATCTTGCCCAAACATCACTGCCCAATTTATTCATTTTGGGAACAGTTCCTTCTTTACCGCTGTACTTACTTATTTTATGCAGCGACGAAATGTTTACATATAATAAATCACCATCCTTGTATTGAATACGAACCGCTTCCTGCACCCGCCCATTTGCGTCAATTTTTTGAAGCCCGCTATAAACTCCCACACCATGATCTATATGTGTTACATAATCGCCGGGTTGTAATTCCCTTAGTGTTTTTAAAGTGAGCGCTTTATTTTTACTAAATGCCTGCTTTATTTTGTATTTATGGTAGCGTTGAAATACCTGGTGATCTGTATAACAAATAAGCTTATTGTCGTTATCAATAAAACCTTGATGGATAGATACCGGTATGGGTGTTACTTGTACTTCAGCTTTCAGATCGGTAAATATGCTATGTAACCTTTCTAATTGTTTTGGATTTTCGGCAAAAATGAAAATATTGTATTTCTCTTTTTCATATTGCTGCAGGTTACTGATGAGTAAACTAAAATTTCGATTAAATGCAGGCTGTGCTTCTGTATGAAAATGAAAATAATGATCATTGTTTGCAGCAAAATGAGGTTTATTCCCAAACTCAACTGTTTTCATTTTGATAAAAAAAGATTCTAATGAAGTGGCAGGAATAAAATCTGCCATAGATGTTTCCTGCTTTATATGAAGTGCCTCGGTTTCATTTTCTGTCTCTTCATTTGGCAATAGGGATGAACTTAATATGATTTCCAGGTCTTCTTCCTGTTGTTCAATTCTTTCTTTAATAAATTTCCAGTCGTTCATCCACAAAAGGGTGTTAGCGGGTAAAAACTCAGTTATTCCTACTTTCTCTATTGCATCAAATTGGGTTTCTACATTGGGAATAATGTTTACTTGCAATAATTTCCGTTCACTTAATTGTGTTTCTGGATCAAAAATCCGGATGCTGTCCACCTCGTTCCCAAATAACTCAATGCGGTAAGGTTTTTCATTCCCAAAAGAATAAATGTCCAAAATTCCTCCTCTTATTGCAAACTGCCCGGGTTCATACACAAAATCAGTTCTTACAAAACCATGTTGTATAAAGCTTTCCAAAATTTGGTTTATGTTAAACACATCGGCTTGCTTGATACTAATTATATTTTTTGTAAGTGTTTTTGAGATCACCACTTTTTCATGCAATGCTTCGGGGTAGGTTACTAATATTTTTTTATTGCCACCTGCCGCTATTTTAGTTAGCGCTTCGGTACGCAGCATTACATGGCTGCTATTGAGGAGATGAAAATTCTTTTTGTTTTTAAAAGAGGAAGGAAAATAAAATATATCCAACGCATCTGTTATGTTCTGCAGGCTGTTTTGAAAGTAAGCAGCTTCTTCTGTATCTTTTAAAATTACTAAATGGTTAAACTGGGCTGCAGCCGGATGCTCTAAAATAGAAGCAATTATGAACTGTGAAATACTGCCTTGTAACCCGGAAAGATGGTAATGGATGTTTTGGGGCAATAGGAGCCCTTCTGCAATTTGATTACAGCGGGAGTCGTTCCTGTAAAAATTCATCAACACATCCAGGTTCATGCGGCTGCAAAGGTAACCAGGAATTGCGAATAGCAAAAGCAGAATCTTGCGTATAGATAAAAAGATCTGCTCTAATTCCCCATTACCTAAAGGAAAGCCAATGGATATACCTACTATAAAAAATATATCTAAATCAAACTTTAATAATATTGAAAATAAACTTAGGGAGATTGGAGAAATTAAGAAAATGAGGAAAGATAATGTACCTTAAAACTGGCATTTAAGATTGTTTTTCATATTTAAATGGAGATTATTCAATGCTCAGACAATGGGTGCTAACTAAGTTGTAAACAAATTGTAATTAATCTCAAAAAGATTTATTTATAACAGATATTAATGGTAATTATTTTTTCTTCTTTATACCAAAAAGCAATTTTACAAATTAATATTATTACAATAAGTTTTTAATTATCTTACAGTAAAATTTACTGTATGGCTCTTGAACCATGGCGTAAAGCAATTATAAAACGAGTAGAACAACAAACCCATAATACCCGAAGGTATTTTATGGAAGTACCGGAACTTACTGATTTTAATTTTAAACCGGGGCAATTTGTAACACTTGATTTACCCATTGATGAAAAGCCAAATAAGCGATGGCGCAGCTATTCCATTGCAAGCTGGCCTGGGGGCAATAATGAATTTGAACTTTGCATTGTATTAAATGAAGCGGGTAAGGGAACCCCTTATTTGTTTAATGAGTCAGGCGTAGGAACAGAAATTAATTACCGTGGCCCGGTAGGGGTTTTTACACTGCCTGAAAGTTTAGATCATGATGTATTTTTAATTTGTACAGGAACCGGCATCGCTCCTTTCAGAAGTATGATCCACCATATCATTAATAATAAAATTCCACACAAAAATATTTACCTGGTTTTTGGTTGCAGGAAATATGGAGATGCATTGTACAATGATGAGATAAAGGCATTGATGCAACAAGATCCAAATTTTTTCTTTTACTCTGTTTATTCAAGGGAGGACCCACAAGATCATGATGAATTTGTAAAATTTGGATATGTACATGCTCAATATGAAGCTTTGTGCATCAAACAAAAAGAACAAAGTGGCGGCACATTAAACCCGGCGCATTTTTATTTATGCGGCTGGAAAAACATGGTAGATGAAGCCAAACAACGGATACTGGCCCTGGGGTATGATAAAAAAGCCATTCACCAGGAACTATATGGTTAACGTACTGGTTGTAAAAAAATAAAGACTGTCTTTTAAGAACAGCCTCTGTATCAATTTAAAATATTAAAACCGGGTATCACGAAATCCCTTCCTGTACCCTTTTCTTTACTTCTGTTATTGAAATTCTTTCTTGCTGCATCGTATCCCGGTGGCGAATAGTTACTGTTTGGTCTTCTTTTGTTTGATGATCTATTGTAACACAATATGGCGTACCAATGGCATCCATACGGCGATAGCGTTTGCCGATGGCATCTTTTTCTTCGTAAAAACACATAAAATCATTTTTACAATCATTCATTAATTCACGGGCAATTTCGGGCAGGCCATCTTTTTTTAATAGTGGTAATATGGCAAGTTTGGTAGGGGCTAATTTAGGTGGTATGCGCATTACTACCCGGCTGTCGGGTGTGCCGTCTTCTTTATTCCATGTTTCTTCAGTATAAGCCTGGCTAATGATGGTTAAAAATAGGCGATCCAAACCAATTGAGGTTTCTATTACAAACGGTGTATAATTCCCATAAGGTTTTCCAGCTTCATTAAGATCGTTATCAAAATACTGAATTTTCTTTTTACTGAATTTAGCATGTTGGCTTAGATCAAAATCGGTACGGCTATGAATGCCTTCTAACTCTTTCCAACCAAATGGGAATTCATATTCAATATCCACGGCAGCATCGGCATAGTGAGCTAATTTTACATGATCGTGATAGCGTAATTTTGTTGTGGGGATACCCATGTTTTCCAACCAGGTTTTACGTTCTGCTTTCCAGAATTCGTACCATTGTTTTTGTGAACCAGGCCTGATGAAATACTGCATTTCCATTTGTTCAAATTCACGCATCCGGAAAATAAATTGACGTGCTACAATTTCATTCCTAAATGCCTTACCAGTTTGGGCAATACCAAAGGGGATTTTCATACGACCTGTTTTTTGCACATTTAAAAAATTTACAAAAATACCTTGTGCGGTTTCCGGCCTTAAATACACCATATTGTCTTCAGGATTTTCTGAAGCCACTGCACCAAACTCTGTTTTAAACATCAGGTTAAACTGGCGTACATCGGTCCAGTTACAAGTTTTGCTGATAGTGCATGTTATCTTATTATCTTCTATTAATTTTTTTATACCGGCAAAATCATCTGCTGCTAAGAGGTTATCCATTTGAGTAATCAAAGCATCGGCAGCCTCTTTGTTTAATGATTCAGCAAAAGCTTCTATGAGATGATCTACCCGGTAACGTTTTTTACTGTCTTTGTTATCAATCATTGGGTCACTAAAACTATCCACATGGCCACTGGCTTTCCATACTGTTGGGTGCATAAAAATTGCAGCATCAATGCCCACAATATTTTCATGTAACTGTGTCATACTCTTCCACCATGCATCTCTTAAGTTTTTTTTGAGTTGGGCGCCCAATTGGCCGTAGTCATATACAGCGCTTAGGCCATCGTACAATTCGGAGGATTGAAATATGAACCCGTATTCTTTACAATGGGCTATAAGGTCCTGGAAATTTTTTGCTTCGTTTGCCATGGGCGCAAAAGTAAAATAAAAATTTTTAGTAAAAATAATTTAAACAGGCCATGGCATTAAGATAAAATGAACATTTTTTTACTGCCAAACGGTTTATTAAAATATCCTTTTATTAAAAAACCACCGCTATTTTGCGGTGGTTTGATATACTTACTAACGAAAAGTTACGCTTAACTACAACCGAGGCTGTTGCCGCAGTTCAGGCATTTATAACAAGTGCCGCTACGAACGGTAATGTGGCCACAAGTATTACAAGCGGGTGCATCGCCCTGCATATTTTTATTGGCAGCGCTTACTGCATCTAAGCCATGGCTTTTGTGCGTGGCAGCAGTACTTGTTTTTGTAACCTGGGTATTTATCATTCTCACATCGCTAAGTTCCGGCTTGCGGTCACCAATAGTGGGTGTCGTAATGTCCCAATCTTCATTGCCGGTATTGGCAATTTCTGGTTTGTCTAATACATGCACCAGGTCTGTGCGGCCCAGGTATTCATAAGCCAAAGCACGGAACATGAAATCAATAATAGATGTAGTGGTCTTAATATTTGGATGATCTACCATACCAGCGGGTTCAAAACGGGTGAATACAAACTTTTCTACATATTCTTCAAGCGGAACTCCGTATTGTAAACCGATAGAAATGGCGATGGCAAAGCAATTGAGCATACTCCGCATGGTTGCACCTTCTTTGGCCATATCAATAAATATTTCACCTAAAGTACCATCACTGTATTCGCCGGTGCGTAAGAATAAAGCCTGGCCGTTTATTTTTGCTTTTTGTGTAAAACCACGGCGTTTTGCAGGCAATGAACGACGTTCTACAATCATAGCAAGCTGGCGTTTTAAGGATGTATCTGCACTGTTTTGTACTCTTTTATTTACTTCTTCAAGCAGGTCATCAATAGTGAGTTTGGCCATATCAACGATAAGTGCTTCTGTATTCTCTGCTTCAGTTTCAGCTACTGTAGTTTCTGTATCTGCCACTTTCTTTTTCTTATCACTTTTATTGCTGAGTGGTTGAGAAAGCTTGCTTCCATCCCTGTATAGGGCACAGGCTTTAAGGCCAAGTTCCCAGCTAAGACGGTAGCTATCTGCAATTTCCTCCATAGTTGCTTCATTTGGCAAATTGATTGTTTTACTGATTGCACCACTTAAGAAAGGTTGTGCAGCAGCCATCATACGTATGTGGCCATGAGCATGTATGTATCTTTCTCCTATAGCACCGCATTTATTTGCACAATCAAATACCGGTAAATGTTCGTCCTTCAGGTAAGGCGCACCTTCTACCGTCATGGTGCCACATGCATAAATATTGGCAGCTTCTATTTCATCATCACTAAAGCCCAATGCTTCCAGCATACTCCAGCTAAAATTATTATACTGTTCGGGTTTAAAGCCGAGCCTTTCCATACAGGGGGCGCCTAGAGTAAATACATTAAATGCGAAACCGATTTCAAATGCAGTTGCCATAGCAGCATTAAGCTTATCAATTTCACTTTGTATTAAACCTTTTTGTGCCAGGCTTTGTTCATTTATAAATGGAGCTCCTTGTAAAGTAGCATGGCCTTTGGCATAGTTTACAATTTCTTCAATTTCTTTTTCGCTGTATTTTAAATTACGGAGTGCCTGCGGTACACTTTGATTAATAATTTTAAAATATCCCCCACCGCTCAATTTTTTAAATTTCACCAAAGCAAAATCCGGTTCTACGCCTGTTGTATCGCAATCCATCACCAAACCAATGGTCCCGGTAGGTGCAATTACTGTTGTTTGGGCATTTCGGTAGCCATATTTTTCACCCAGTTTTACGGCATTGTCCCATGCTTTGGTAGCAGCGGTTAATAAATAATCGGGGCAGTATTTAGCATTAATACCCTGTGGTAAGATTTGTAAATTTTCGTATGCGCCTGAAGCATCATAGGCTGCAGCCCGGTGGTTACGCATAACTCGTAACATGTGTTTTTTATTAAGGTTATACCGGGGAAATGCACCCAGGAAACCGGCCATTTCTGCCGAAGTAGCATAAGCGGTTCCGGTCATGATTGCTGTTATGGCGCCGGCAATACCACGGGCTTCTTCGCTGTCATAAGCAATACCGCTTACCATAAGCATGCTGCCCAGGTTTGCAAAACCTAAACCTAACGTACGGTAATCATAACTTAATTGAGCAACTTCTTTTGATGGGAACTGTGCCATCAGTACTGAAATTTCCAGTACTACTGTCCATAACCTGCAGGTATATTCAAAACCTTTTACATCAAAACTGTTATCTGCTTCATTAAAAAATTTGCGAAGGTTTACACTTGCTAAATTACATGCCGTATTATCTAAGAACATATATTCACTACAAGGGTTGCTGGCACGGATGGGGCCTCCTTCGGGGCAGGTATGCCATTCGTTGATCGTTGTATCATACTGTGTTCCCGGATCGGCACAGCGCCATGCAGCATAGTTTATTTGTTTCCAAAGATCTTGTGCCTTTACAGATTTCATTGTGTGCCCATCACTACGGGCTTTTAATTCCCAATCGCCATTTTCATCCAATGCTTTAAAAAAACTATTGGGAATTCGAACAGAATTGTTACTGTTTTGGCCACTTACTGTACGATAAGCTTCACCTTCATAATCACTGGGATAACCTGCCGCTATCAGGGCAGCTACTTTATTTTCTTCTTCTACTTTCCAGTTTACAAATTTTTCAATTTCAGGATGATCCAGGTCCAGGCATACCATTTTGGCTGCCCTGCGTGTAGTTCCCCCACTTTTAATAGCGCCGGCTGCCCGGTCGCCTATTTTTAAAAAGCTCATCAGCCCGCTACTGGTTCCCCCACCACTTAACTTTTCACCTTCGCCCCGTATGCTACTGAAATTAGTGCCTACCCCGCTTCCATATTTAAATATACGGGCTTCTCTTACCCATAAGTCCATAATTCCACCATCGTTTACCAGGTCATCATCCACACTTAAAATAAAACAAGCATGTGGTTGGGGCCTTTCGTAAGCAGAGGTAGAGCGCTTAAGCATGCCATCTTTATGATCTACAAAATAATGCCCTTGTGGTTTACCGCTTATGCCGTATACTTCGTAAAGGCCGGTATTGAACCATTGTGGGCTATTGGGTACGCAAGCCTGGTTAAGGATACTATACACCAACTCATCGTAAAATATTTGTGCATCTTGCTCCGTGGCAAAATAATTATTGCGTTCACCCCATACCCTCCAGCAATGGGCCATACGGTGTGCTACCTGTTTTGCACTGGTTTCCCGGCCGGTACTTCCATCAGGTTGCGGAATTCCTGCTTTACGAAAATATTTTTGTGCAATGATGTCTGTAGCTATCTGGCTCCATTGTTTGGGAACTTCTACATTCTCCATTAAGAAGATAATTTCTCCTGAAGGGTTTTTAATTACAGATGTACGATAATCATACTGGAACATATCGTAAGGAGATATACCTTCTTGTGTGAATTGCCGGGTAAATTGCAATGATGGGTTAGTTGGCTTTTTTTTGGACATAAATAAACATATTTTTAAGTTAGTAAGGCAGCTTTTAAAAAAGTAAAGCAAGAGAACGAAAATATCTTTTACATGGTAACTTTGCATGGCTTAAATATTAACAGTTGTGGAAAAAAGATGTGCAAAATTTCGAACCACAATACGCTGTTGAGTTTTATGAGTTTTGCACTTTTTGTGGAAAGAAATTATTTTTTATTCTGATATTAGTTTATAAAAAGTATGAATGAGCAGGGGAGCGTATTGAAGCATGGTTTGGAGGTAGAAACTAAATTGGGCCTTTTAAAAAAAATATCGTTATGAAAGCAGTAGTACAAAGGGTTTCAGAAGCAAGTGTGGGTATTGAAGGGGAAACCGTTGCTGCTATAAAAATGGGTTTATTGGTTTTGGTAGGTATAGAAGAAGCAGATGCCGAAGATGACATAGAATGGATATGCCATAAAATAGTAAACCTTCGCATTTTTGATGATGAAAATAAAGTACCCAATATTTCAGTAAAAGATGTAGGCGGTAATATCCTGTTGGTAAGCCAGTTTACCCTACAGGCATCCGTAAAAAAAGGAAACCGCCCCAGTTATATCAAAGCAGCTAAACCACAAACGGCAATACATATTTATGAAAAAATAATCGCTATGTTAGAAACATTACTGGAAAAGGAAATTTACACCGGCAGTTTTGGGGCAGATATGAAAGTGTCTTTAATAAACGACGGCCCCCTTACCATACTTATGGACAGTAAAAACCCGAACCTATAAATAAAAAATAATGCCACAAACTAAAAAACAGGTAGCCTTAACGCTTGATGCAGCACAGCAACTGATAGATAGCTGGATAAAAAAGCATGGCATAAGATATTTTAATGAACTCACTAACCTTGGCATTTTAATGGAAGAGGTAGGGGAACTCAGCAGGTTGATGGTAAGGCAATATGGCGAGCAGAGTTTTAAAGAATCAGATAAAGGCCATTCGCTTAGCGATGAAATGGCCGATGTACTGTGGATCCTGCTATGCCTCGCTAATCAAACAGGCGTAAACCTTACCCTGGCATTACAAAATAATATCAGTAAAAAAACTTTAAGAGATGCTGAACGGCATCGGCAAAATAAAAAATTAAAGCCTTAAAAATACCCATTGGAGGGTATAGCTATTCCCTGTGTTGCAAGCTACATTTGAATGTTTATTAATATCAAAATCATAAACAGGCAACACATGAAAAAGATCATTATCATTTTAAATCTTTTGCTTTGGGCAGGATTGGCACAAGCACAAACGGATGGATGGACAAAAACTTTTCCTTCTAAAATAAACTGGTATAAAATTACAGATGCCGGAATTTTAATTGCCGGTACCAAAGATGGCTTATATGGTATTACACCAGCCGATGGAAAAGAAGCCTGGAAGATTGATAATATTGAAAATATACAGGAAGAAAATTACGACCCAATAGAAGGTACCCCATACATTGTACTGGCAAAAAGAGGGTTGATAAAATCAGTAAATAACGTAGTAGATGTAGTAACCGGTAAGGTTACCATCAATACCCGTGACCTGGGTTTTCAAAATATCACCAAACGTATCCATTTAATAAAGAGTAACGCATTATTATTTTATGGAATAAATAGTAATGGTAAACCCCTGCTGATGATGGTGAACCTGGCTACCGGTCAAAAGATTTGGGAGCAACAAAAATTATTTGAAAAAAATTCTGAACAAATTGTTTCTGAAGCAGGTGAAGTGAGTGATGCTATTTTTATTGCAACCAATAAAAATATTTATAAACTGAATAAAGCAACAGGGGAACAGGTTTATAATATTGATATGAAAAGCGATTTGCCCGTAGCAGCGCCACCTAAGGAAAAGAAAGGTATGGGAAGTTTTGTGCCCCAGTTTGGTAAAAAATTAGATGAAGGTGCAAACGAACAAGCAACCATGACTTCTGCCGATTTTTTTCAGCATACAAATCCTTCCATTATTTATTTCTGGAACCAGGATATTATAACCGCTTTTAATATTGCTGATGGAAAAGAGGTATGGGAAAGAGTAGATCTTCCTTCGCCCATCACCAATATATTATTTGATGAAAGGGGGATGTTGATCGCTACTGCCGAAAAAACACAGGAAGATGTTGCAAAACAAAGTAAGGGAGGCGGTGGCCTGATTGGTAAAATTAAAAGAAATAGCGCCGGTAAAAAAAACAGGGCATCCTTATTATGCCTGGATGTAGCTACCGGTAAAATGAAATGGGATAGTGATGTGGATTTGCAGGGCGATGTGTTAGCTTATAAAATGGTAGGGAATAAACTTATTTTAGCAACAGCCCGGGACCAGGGTACCAATTTTATAAGTTTAGTAAATCTTGATGAAGGGAAATCACTTTCTAAAAAACCGCTCTCCATCAAAGGAGAAATCAGGGACCTTCAAATAGTTCCCCAGGGATTATATTTCCGTACTACAGACCAGATCAATATCCTGGATTTAGAAACTGCAGAAAAAAAATGGGCAAAAGGCTTCCAGGTAAAACATTGTATAGGAGCTAATAGTACCGGTAAAATTGGATATGTATATGCCAATGAAATAATTTATAAAGTAAACTTTGAAACAGGTGATTTAAATGAATGGGTAAAAGGAATAAGTTTTAATGGTAAAGAAGAACCCGGTTCCATGCAGGTGAGAGATAATGGGCTTCTGTTAACCTCTGATCAAAATGCACGATTATACGATTTTGAAGGAAAACAACTATGGCATAATTATCAACCTGCGCCGGGGCGTACTATGGGCGGTAAATTATTAAGTGGTTTAGGTGGTTTGGCAGCTACCATGATGGCTGCGCAACAAGCAGCACAAGCTGCCCAGATGAGTTATGCAAAAGGATATTACGGAAGTACCAATCCTCAATTAGATAGTGATATAAAAACAGCTAACGCCAATGCAGCCGCATTTGCGGGAGCAGCCTCCAGCAGTTTTGCATCTATCAGCCGCAGGTTTAAAGCTACCAAAGAAGCAAATAATTTTATGAGCATGCTTACCAATTTTGGTAATAGCAATATGGCTAAAGATGCAGGCGTAATGATTGTAGATAAAAATAGCGGCAAAGAAATACGTAAAATAATATTTGGTGATAAGAAAGATCCGGATTATAAAATAGATGAACTGGGGAAAGTGGTTTATTATAAAACCGGCGGTAACGAAATTCAGGGTTTTACTTTTTAAGATTTAAAATTTTGAAAAAAGGCTCTCATAATGTAGGAATTGTGAGAGCTATTTTTTATCCTTATTTTTTTACTATCCGCCATCCGTTTATCTTTGGGGCATGGTATCATCTACATTTACGTATGAAAAAGCAAAAGTAATACAGGCTTTGCGTTTTCATTTTATAAGCCGCAGGGAAATAAAAATAATGATCATACTGATCAATGTATTTGCAATTACTTCGGCTATTTTATTTTATGTAAAAAAAATTGATCCCCGTGCATTTTTGGTGAGTTCTGCCTTATGGTTTCTCCTGATGATCATGTTTTGGTTTGTACTGCCTTATATGGTGTACCGCCGGGAGCGTACTTTTAAAGATCGTTTTAAAGCTATTTTAGGACCCGATACCTTTACTATAGAAAATGATAACAATAGCCGTACCTGGCAATGGGTTCAGTTTTCAACCTGGTTAGAAACACCGCATTTCTTTCACTTGTATTTTAGCAGCAACTCTTTTTTTATTATTCCAAAAACCGCATTTGAAGGGGAAGAGTTGTATGAAGCCCGTAAGATTCTCAGGGAGAAAATAAAAAAGTAAACCTAAAAAATATTTTTTTCCATAACAACATGGGGTATGTTTAATTCCATAAAAGTATCCCCCTTTGCTTTATATCCAAATTTTTCGTAGAATCCGATAGCAGAGTCCCGGGCATGCATAATTACTTTTTTATATCCCCGGTCTCGGGATATATTTTCTACAAAAGCCATTATGGAAGCGCCAATTCCTTTACCCTGTAAATTATTTTGAACAGCCATTTGCCTTAGTTGCAAGGTTTGCCGGTCTTTTTTTATAAGCATACAACAACCCAGTATTACATCCTCATCAAAAGCAGCAATCAAAATATGGTTCCCTTCCTGGTCCAATTCATCCTGGCTAAAGGTAAGGCCAAGCGGTTGACGCAAAATAGCATACCGCAATTGTATCATTTTTTGGTATTCAGTACTGCCATGGTCTATAATTTTTAAACCCATATTTGCGCTGATATTTTTTTTAGAATACAAAAAGCCTTAGAGGCGTTTCACCAAGTTAGTGATTTTTTTGAACTGTAACTTATATAGAAGTAATTTATATTATTCTGCGTTTTTTAAAATTCATAAAAAAAACAGCAAAAAAGTGTTTTTGTAAGCTTGTTTGGTATTTCTTTGCATTTAAGTCAAAAAACATATTTTTGCACCTTAAATTTTACCATCATGTCAGACATTGCAACAAGAGTAAAAAAAATTATTGTTGATAAATTAGGAGTAGATGAAGCCGAAGTAACCAATGAGGCCTCATTTACAAATGATTTGGGCGCAGATAGCTTAGATACTGTTGAGCTAATTATGGAATTTGAAAAGGAATTTAATATTTCTATTCCTGATGAACAGGCAGAAACGATCACGACCGTAGGTCAGGCTGTTTCTTATTTAGAAGAAAACGCAAAGTAATTCTACCATTTAACACTCCAGGCAAACCGTATGACTTTAAAAAGAGTAGTCGTTACCGGGTTAGGTGCAATCACTCCTTTGGGAAAAACTGTTGATGAATATTGGCAGGGACTCCGATTAGGCGTAAGTGGATGCGATACGATCCAGCAATTTGACGTTACGAAATTTAAAACACGGTTTGCCTGTGAGGTTAAAGACTTTGAGCCAACCCAGTATTTAGAAAAAAAGGAAGCCCGAAAGCTGGACCGTTATTGCCAGTTTGCACTTATTGCAAGCGATGAAGCGGTTAAAGATGCAGGCCTTACTGCAGAAAATGCGGATCCCGACAGGGTAGGCGTAATTTTCGCCAGCGGTATCGGTGGGCTTATTACATTCCAGGAAGAAGTTACCAACTTTGCACTGGGTGACGGCACTCCCCGTTTTAATCCTTTTTTTATTCCAAAAATGATTTTGGATATTGCCGCCGGGCAAATATCTATGCGCCATGGTTTCAGGGGCCCAAATTTTGCTGTTGTTAGCGCATGTGCCTCAAGCACCAATGCCATCATTGAATCCTTTGATTATATACGCCTGGGTAAGGCGGATGTAATTATAACAGGCGGAAGTGAAGCCGTAATCAGTGCTGCCGGCGTGGGTGGTTTTAATGCCATGAAAGCGCTTAGCGAAAGAAATGATGATCCCAAAACCGCAAGTCGCCCATTTGATAAAGATCGGGATGGCTTTGTAATGGGAGAAGGATCTGGTGTGCTGGTTTTAGAAAGCCTGGAACATGCCCTGGCAAGAGGTGCCAAAATCTACTGCGAAATTGCAGGAGGTGGCGCTACTGCCGATGCCTATCACATTACAGCACCTCACCCTGATGGCTTAGGTGCAAAAAATGTGATGATCGCCACATTGAAAGATGCTGGTATGGAGCCTGGTGATATTGATTACATAAATGTTCATGGAACTTCTACCCCCTTAGGTGATATTGCAGAAACAAAAGCCATCCTCGATGTATTTGGCGACCATGCGTATGATCTAAATATTAGCTCTACTAAAAGCATGACAGGCCATTGCCTGGGTGCCGCAGGTGCCCTCGAAGCATTAGCCTGTATAATGGCTGTAACACAAAATGTGGTGCCTCCCACCATTAATCATTTTACTGATGATCCCGAGCTGGACCCCAAGCTCAATTTTACATTTAATAAAGCACAGGAAAAAACGGTGAATGCTGCTTTAAGCAATACTTTTGGATTCGGTGGGCACAATGCCTCTGTAATTATTAAAAAGTATAAACCTTAGTTTCTCTCTTTATTGCAATTACCCATTTCTCCTGCAAATAAGATATCCTTTACCAGGGTTAAGATAATATTCAATTCTCATGTGTCACTACGAAATAACCCGCATCAAAACACATACATAGTTGTACATTATTTACAACTGGTTTTTAAAACGAGAATCCTTAGAATGATTCATTTGAATCAAAATTGTTATTTTCGAATAAAATTTACAAGATTAAAACGATTGATTTTTTTAAGAATCTGTTTGAAACAGAGTCAGGTAAAAAGCCATTTAAAAAACAGCTTTCAAATATATTAGGTTTTACTCCTGATGAAATTTCACTTTACCGCACGGCTTTGAGTCATCGCTCTGTACGGGAAGGCGCAGATGAAAATAATGAACGCCTGGAATTTTTGGGAGATGCTGTATTAAGCACCATCATTGCTCATTACCTGTTTAAAAAATATCCATATAAAGGAGAAGGCTTTTTAACAGAAATGCGGAGCAAAATGGTAAACCGTCAAAAACTAAATGAGATAGCCCTTAAAATGGGTTTAAAGAAAATTACATTCTATAATAAGTTTGATAATGCTTTAAAAATTTCTCAAATTTTCGGCAATACCCTCGAAGCATTAATTGGAGCCGTATATTTAGATAAAGGATATAAAAAAACAGCACGCTGGGTAGAGAAATATATCATCTTTCCACACATGTTTACAGAAGACCTGGAAGACCTGGAGATCAATATCAAAAATAAACTATATGGGTGGGCGAATAAAAATGGAAAAGCGCTTGAGTTTGAAACCTTGGATGAAAAATTTGAAAATGGCCGCCGCTTGTTTACCATTGGAGCCACGGTGGATGGCGAATTGATAGCCCAGGCAAAAGGGTACAATAAAAAAGATGCCAGCCAGCAGGCTGCCCAAATAGCTGTAGGAAAACTGGGCTTATAATGTAATATCTAAAATAAGATAAGGCCATTCGGTATAGGCAGGCTTTTAATTTTACAGAATAATTAATCATCATGAAATTTGGTATATTAGGAAGTGGAAGCTGGGGAACCGCACTGGCAAAAATTTTAACTGACAATGGCAACAATATTTATTGGTGGAACCGCAGTGCAGAGGCAATTGAAATCTTTAAACAAAGGCACATCAATCCCCAATACCTTTCTTCTGCAAAATTTAAAATGGATCACTTACAGCTTACCACAGAACCCCAGGAAGTGATACAACATGCAGATATTATTGTGGTGGCAATACCTTCTGCATTTACAGCCGGGGCTTTACAAAAATTACCACCACGCATATTTGAAAATAAAAAAATAGTATCTGCCATTAAAGGAATTTTGCCCGAGCATAATTTACTGCTAAATGATTATCTAAAAGATCAATTTTCATTTTCAATTACTGATTATTTTGCTGTATTGGGCCCATGCCATGCTGAAGAAGTGGCCAAAGAAAAGTTGTCTTATCTTACTTTTAGTGGTCTAGATGAAAGTATGGCCCGTGACATTGCCGCTTGCTTCAAAACCAACTATATGAATACCGTAGTGAATAAAGATATTTTTGGTGTGCAGTATGCTGCGGTATTAAAAAATATTTATGCGGTAGGCGCCGGTATTGCACATGGACTGGATTACGGCGATAATTTTTTAAGTGTTTTAATTGCAAACAGCGCCGATGAAATGGCAGGCTTTTTACGTAAAGCCGGCATCATAAATGCCGAAGTAGGATATAATGATAGTGAAAAATTAAAAACATCAGCACATCATAATTATGCAGCCTCGGTTTACCTGGGCGATTTACTGGTTACTTGCTATTCATTATACAGCCGAAACCGAAGTTTTGGCAACATGATCGGGAAAGGCTATTCAGTAAAAGCCGCACAATTAGAAATGAATATGGTGGCCGAAGGATATAATGCAAGCAGGTGTATGTATGAAATTAATAAACAAATTGGCGCCCGGATGCCGATTGCTTCTGCGATTTATGATATTTTATGGAATCAATCTTCGGCTGCTGAAGGTTTTAAAATTATTGAAAAGGAGTTAATTTAAAAACTGGCTAAAAAAATAATCCTGCTGCAATTCCATCTCCCAGAAATTTTCCTTTTGCTGTTAATATAACATGCATATCCTGAATTGTCAATAATTCTTCATTTACATAGCAGGTAGTATTTTTTAAAAGTTTATCACTTTGTTCTTTCCCAAATCGCTTAATAAAACCTACTAATGATATACCTTCCATTGTGCGTAAAGAAATCATGATGTATTCATTCATTTGCTGCACCGTTGTTAGCCGCTCCTCTTCAAAAGGGATTATATGTTTGTCTATTGATTTTATATAGAGTGCATTATTCGCTATATTCCATCTACGTAAATTATTGCCATTAAAAGAATGAGCCGCTGGGCCGAATCCCCAATATGGTTTCCCCTGCCAATAACTGCTATTGTGTTTGCTTCTAAAACCCGGAACACAAAAATTACTTATTTCATATTGTTCATAACCATTTTCTTTCATTTGCGAAAGCAATATTTCAAATTGATCGGCTTGTTTATTTGTATTGATATCTTCTGTTTTATGAGCCGATATTAAATGGCTTAGCGCCGTTTTAGGTTCTACGGTAAGGGCATAGCAGGATATATGCGGTACCTGCTGTTGAAAAAGAACCCGGCAGTTTTCTATTAATTGATCATCTTGTAACAGGGGTGAGCCATATATAAGATCTACTGAAAAATTTTGAAAGCCGGCATCCCGGATATTGTGTAAGCAACTCATTGCTTCTTTAGCACGATGTGCCCGGTTCATCCATTTTAATTCTTCGGGATCAAAGCTTTGAATTCCTACGCTCAACCTATTAATTCCGGTATTTTTCCAGTAATCCAGGCTTTCCGGGTTAATATCATCGGGGTTTGCTTCAAATGTAATTTCTGCTCCGTAGTTAATTTTAAAATTAGCTGATAGGGCATCCAGGATTTTTTCTAATTGATCTTTACTTAACAGGCTGGGCGTACCCCCACCAAAATAAATTGTATCAATGGATTCTTCGTAATCAATAAAAGAATTGGGTTCATTTATTTCCTGTATAAGAGATTGAATTAAGTTATCCTTATGTTGTAAACTGGTGGAGAAATGAAAATTGCAATAAGTACATGCTTGCTTACAAAAAGGAATATGAATGTAAATACCCGCCAAAGATTGTAGATTTATGCTTTATTTAGCTAATACCAGTTGCCATTTTTTGTACATGAAAAAAATTATCCTGTTTTTATTTATTTCTTTTCTGTTGATACCGATATGGGTAATAGCACAAGACAGTTTAAAAGCAACTCAAGAAATAAAATTACAAATACATTTTGTATCCAAAGATAGTTCGTTTAATGCTGAAGCGCTGAAGCAATCTTTTGCCACATTACAGGAAGCAATGGAATATATAAACGAGTTGCCACAGGTATTGGCCAATAAAGGTTACCCGGCTGCATCGGTAGATAGTTTTTGGCAACAGGCTAACAATTTACATATTCAATTATATACCGGGGCGCATTACCAATGGCTGCATGTAAACGAAACAGAGCAATCAAAACAGTATTTACAACAAGCGGGATTTAGGCAGGAAATTTTTTCAAATAAAGATTTTACTATTGCCAGTTACCAAAAAGTGCAAGAGCAGCTTTTAAATTATTTTGAAAATTCCGGACATCCTTTTGCAACCGTTTACTTAGATAGTATCCGTGTAGCAGAAAATAAAATTGAAGCAGTTTTAAATATCAACCCGGGTGTGGAGTACCATATTGATAGCATTAGGATTCATGGGAAGGCAACCTTAAAAAATCGTTTTTTACAGCAATACCTGGATATCCCTAACAACAGTTTGTACAACCGCCAGTCTTTGAACCGTATTGATAAAAAAATCCAGGAGCTTCCTTACCTGCAATCAACACAACCATCAGAAATTTCTATGTATGGTGCAGGTGCGGTAGTAGAACTTTATTTGGAACCTAAAAAAAGCAGCCAGGTAAATTTTTTATTGGGTTTCTTACCTTCCAGTGGCGCCGATCAAAAACTGCAGGTAACGGCCGATGTAAACCTGGACCTTAGAAATTTATTGAACAATGGCGAAGGCATTTTGCTTAAGTGGCAACAATTACAACCCAAATCGCCCCGGCTGAACCTGGGATTCGATGAACCCTATATATTTAAAAGCCCATTTGGATTTAGCTTTTTATTTAATCTTTTTAAAAAAGATTCAAATTTTGTACAGTTATCTGCGCAAGCGGGATTACAGTATGATATTAATCATACACAGTCTGCAAAATTATTTATGCAATGGCAAACGAATTCCTTGTTAGGTGGAGCCATTGATACCAATACCATCAAGTTTCAAAAAAAATTACCTGATAATATTGATATGAACGCAGTAAATGCTGGCATTACTTACCAGGTTTATCAAACAGATTACCGGTTTAACCCAAGAAAAGGAAATGAATTTACAATTACCTCTACGGTTGGCATCAAGCAATTGAAGCAGAGTAATGATATCCTGTCAATTAAAGATCCATCTTTTGATTATGCCAGGTTATACGATTCCCTTACTTTGAAGAGTTACCAGTTGAGAATTAAAGCAGATGCAGCCCATTATTTTCCAGTAGGCCGGCAAGCCGTAATAAAATCTGCGCTGAGAAGCGGATATTATTCCAGCCCTTCGGTATTTAGAAATGATCTTTTTCAAATTGGGGGCTATCAAATTCTCAGGGGGTTTGATGAAGAAAGTATTTACGCCAGCTTTTATTCAGTTTTTACAGGAGAGTACCGGTATTTACTCGGTCAAAATTCTTATTTATTTGGGTTTACTGACCTTGGGTTTACTAAAACCCGGTACCAGGATATCAATACGCAAAACACATTTATGGGTGCCGGTATTGGCATCTCTTACGAAACCAAAGCAGGATTATTAAATTTAAGCCTGGCACTCGGTAAAAGAGATGACGTGCCTTTTAATATCAGGTCAGCTTCTAAAATTCATTTTGGCTATATAAATTACTTTTAACCCTTTTATTATAAGCCGTTATTTTTGTAGCATGTATAGGCCATGGTTAATTTATTTTTTTCTGATTCTATTTTCTTTTTGCTTTTCTGTTCCGGGTATTTGCCAACCGGCAGATTCCTTAAAAGCAGGGTACTTACTGGCAGATACAGCCCTACCAATACAAGCGCCCAGAACAAATGCCTGGGATAGGGTTATTGCAAAAAGCACAAACTTAAATTATGCAGGAAAACCCGCAGCTTTGTATGCCCGCACCCATAAAGTAGATCATAAGTATTTGTTTTTTTATCTCTTTGCCGGCATTTTACTTTTGCTGGGCATTTTAAAATCAGTTTTCTCAAAATATTTCGATACTCTTTTTCGGGTATTTTTTAATACCTCACTTCGCCAAAGCCAGCTTACTGATCAATTGGTTCAAAATAAACTGGCTTCCCTGCTTTTTAACCTCTTTTTTGTATTAAGCGCAGGGCTATATATATTTCTTTTAGTACAGGGATTTCAATTGCAGGTAAGTGAAAATCCATGGTATAGCATTTTATTATTTACTGTGCTGGTAGCTTCTGTTTATTTGGTTAAATACCTGGCATTAAAATTCATTGGTTGGGCAACCAATACAAGTGCTGAAACAAATATTTATATTTTTGTAGTGTTTTTAATCAATAAGATTGCAGGCGTTTCCCTCCTGGCTTTTTCGGTAATAATTTGTTTCTCAGCTTCTGAAATTGCACAGATTGCCGGCATCATTTCATTGATATTAATGGGCATATTGTTCCTGGTGCGTTATGTAAGGGCATACAGTTTATTGCAACAACGGTTGCATTTAAATTTATTACATTTTTTAGGCTACATTTTGTCACTTGAATTATTGCCGGTGTTATTGGTTTATAAGATGATTGTATATTATTTAAGGATTAATTTGTAAATTTGCATCCTATTTCAATGACGAATGCCAAAAAAAGGAGACCCATTGGCTAATGTGCCTGCCAAAAAAATAAAGAAAGTATTAATTGCCCAGCCCCAACCCGAAGGCTTAAAGTCACCTTACTTTGACCTGGCAAAAAAATATGGATTAGTCCTGGACTTTTACCCATTTATTGTAATAGAAAGTATTCCCGCAAAAGAATTTCGTAAGCAAAGAATTGATGTTACAGCCTATAGCGCCGTTATATTTACCAGCCGGAATGCAATTGATCATTTTTTCAAGGTAAGTGAAGAACTTAAAATTGCCATTTCACAGGATACAAAGTATTTCTGTATTACAGAGGCGGTAGCATTATATCTTCAAAAGTTTATTTTATACCGCAAACGTAAAGTATTTTATGGGGCTGATGGCAGCAATAAAAGTTTGTTTGATGTGATCAATAAACATAAGGGCAATGAAAAATTTCTATATCCTTGTTCCGAATCATTTGATAGTGAGATTACCAATTGGTTAAAAGTGAATCAATGTGAATATGGTACACCGGTTTTATATAAAGTAATTAGCAACGATATAAAAGATGTGATAAACCGAAATTACGATCTAATTTGCTTTTTTACACCCGGTGGTATAAAGAGTTTGGTAGAAAACTTTCCGGCATTTAAGCAAAATGGAACCATTATTGCCGCCTTTGGTACAAATACTTTTAAAGCAGCAGAAGAAGCTGGCCTGGTACTGAATATCAAAGCGCCCATGCCACAAACACCCAGTATGGTTTCTGCGCTGGAGCAATTCATCCTGGCTCAGAAAAAATAATTCTTTTTACGTAGTAAGAAATTTGCGGCCGCTGTGCCGCATTTTTATTATATTCCATTATGCCAAATCATTTAATACACGAAAGTAGCCCGTACTTGTTACAACATGCACATAACCCCGTAAACTGGTATCCCTGGGGTGCAGATGCGCTGGCGCTGGCGAAGCAACAAGATAAGCCCATATTGGTAAGTATTGGCTATGCCGCCTGCCATTGGTGCCATGTAATGGAAAAGGAAAGTTTTGAAGATGAAGCCATCGCAAAGCTGATGAATGATTACTTCATCAATATTAAAATTGATCGGGAAGAAAGGCCGGACCTGGATCATGTTTATATGGATGCAGTTCAGACAATATCCGGAAGTGGGGGATGGCCTTTGAATGTTTTTCTTACTCCGAATACACTTCCTTTTTATGGGGGCACTTATTTCCCACCCGTAAAAATGGCAAACCGCCTATCCTGGCGTGATGTATTGATAAATATACAGCAAGCCTGGAAAGATAAAAGAAATGAAGTAGAAGCGCAGGCATTACAATTATTACAACATTTAGAAAAATCAAATACACTTGCTGTTCCTGATAAAATAATGCCGAAAGAAGCTGATGATTTTTTTGATGAATACGAATGTGAAAAAATAGCGGATGTATTACTTGCCAATGCAGATAATACCGAAGGAGGGTTTGGAAACGCACCTAAATTTTTACAATTATTTTCATTACAATTTTTACAGGAGCATCATCTCTTTTTTAAAAATGAACGAGCATTGCAACATGTTACACTATCATTACAAAAAATGTTGCAAGGGGGTATCTACGATCAGTTGGGAGCTGGTATTTGCCGGTACAGTACAGATATAAAATGGTTAGCGCCTCATTTTGAGAAAATGCTTTACGATAATGCCCTGCTTTTGCAAATTTGTGCAAATGCTTACCTGCAAACCAAGGAACCATTTTATAAAACTGCAATTGAGAAAACTATTTTTTTTTTAGAACGTGAAATGAAAAATCCGGCAGGTGGCTATTATGCTGCTATAGATGCCGATAGCGAAGGAAAAGAAGGCGCTTTTTATGTGTGGGACCAATCCCAAATAAAGAATATTTTAGGAGAAGATGCTGAGTTATACTCCCATTTTTATGATGTTACTGAAAAAGGGAATTGGGAACATACCAATATCCTGCATATTTCTACTCCTGTAAAGCAGTTTGCCGAACAAAATAATTTGAACGAAAATGAGTTTGTAAAAAAACTGGAAGACTGTAATGAAAAATTATTGCAGGTGCGGAATAAAAGGATTCGCCCGGCTACCGATGATAAAATATTATTGGCCTGGAATGCTTTGTTGGTGATTTCATTTTGTAAATGTTTTGCTGCCCTGCAAAGGTCAGAAGATAAAGAACGGGCGATCCATTTATTTACATTTTTAGAAAAAGTATTTTCAAATGAAACATTTGAATTGAAGCATAATTATAAAAATGGGTTAGCCAGCAATACCGGTTTCCTGGATGATTATGCATACTTTATACAAGCGGCCATTTCAATAGCAGAAATAACGGGAGATGAAAAATATTTTTATAAAGCCAAAAGTTATTTAGAAAAGGCAATCAAACTATTTTCTGATACTAATAATACTTTCTTTTACTTTACTCCATCTCATCAAAAAGATATTATTTTTCGTAAAATTGAATTATATGATGGCGTAGTCCCTTCATCTAACTCAACGATGGCCTCAAACTTATTGTATTTATCTATAATATTTGATATACCCCAATGGAAAGAAAGAGTACACGGTATGTTGCAGCAATTATTTCCGGTTTATAAAAAATATCCCGGGTCATTTGCAATTTGGGCAACTCTTTACCAACGGTTAACGATAGGCCTCGTGGAAATCGCTGTTACTGGTAATAATTTAATTATCAATGATATAAACCAGGTTTATTTACCTCACAAAATATTACAGGCAGGCCAGGATAGTACTATGCCTTTACTGAAAGGAAAATTATTAGATGGAGATACATATATATATGTATGTAAAAACTATGCATGTCAGCTTCCCGTAAAGACAGTAGAAGAAATGAATAAAATGCTAAAATTTAAAAGCATGCATTAAAATTCACAATATTTGAATAATTTGGTCGTTTCAATTAAGTTCGGTGTGATGTATTCTTGTGAATAAAAATTATTAGAGAATTTCTTGTCGTTTAAAATTATTCAAAATTATCCATTACATTTGCTATTACCCTCAAAGTAAAAAAAATGAAGAATCGGTTATTCTTAATCTGCACAATTGGTGCTGCTGCTATCGCTGTTTCAACCAGTAGTTGTAAAATGCTTAGCGGTAAAAAGAAATCTGGCACCTTGCCTAAAGACGGGCAATTGCACGGCGTTGCGCCTACTGCCAGGTGGAACCTTACAAAACCACCGGGTATGGTTTACATCCCACCAGGAACCTTTCATATGGGGCCTAGCGATCAGGATATAAACTATGCTTATACTGCAAGAAACAAACAAGTTTCCATTAGTGGGTTTTGGATGGATGCAACTGAAATTACAAATAATGAGTATCGTCAGTTCACCAATTGGGTAAGAGATTCAATTGCTGCCAAATTGATGGGCTATATAAAACAAGACCAAAATGGTAATGAAATGGTTGACTGGACAAAAGCCAAAACCATTAAATGGGGCGATAAAGCTACCATCGAAAAAATTGATGCCATCATCGTAACACCCGATAACCGGATTTTTGGAAAAAAAGAGCTGGATGCTAAAAAAATAGTTTACCAGTCTGAAATTTTCGATTATAAAGCGGCATCTCAAAATCGTGATGTTACCATACCACGCTCTGCATTTATCATAAAACAACAAATACCGGTTTATCCCGATTCACTTTGTTGGGTAAGAGATTTTGCTTATTCTTATAATGAGCCCATGGCTAAAAAATATTACAATCACCCTGCTTATGGCAACTACCCGGTAGTAGGGGTAAATTGGAAACAAGCAACTGCTTTTTGTGAGTGGCGTACCAATTACCTGAATGCTTACCTGGAAGGAAAGAAGCGGGCAACAGAATCTGATTTCCGCCTGCCTACCGAAGCACAATGGGAATATGCAGCCCGTGGCGGCCGTTCGCAAGCGCCTTATCCCTGGGGTGGTCCTTATTTAAGAAATCGTAAAGGATGCTTAATGGCCAACTTTAAACCCGGCCGTGGTAATTATCCTGAAGATGGTGGTTTATATACTGTAAGAGCAGATGCTTATTGGCCAAATGATTTTGGGCTATATAATATGGCTGGTAATGTTGCCGAGTGGACTTCATCTTTATATTATGAAGGAGGATACACTTTTCAACATGATATGAATCCTGATATCCGGTGGAATGCAAAAGATTCTGACCCTCCACGTATGAAACGTAAAGTAATTCGTGGTGGTAGCTGGAAAGATGTTGGTTACTTTCTTCAAACCAGCACCCGTGCCTATGAATACCAGGATACTGCTAAATCTTATATCGGTTTCCGTTGTGTAATTGATCTGCCACCTTCTCAAGGGAAAAAACGTAAGTAATAAACAATCTCTTTTATTGAGAATATTTTTATAGCGAAATAAATTTTACTGATAACCCATTTTATGCAAAATGAAATGGGTTATTATTTCCCTAAAGTTCAAGTTTTCATTTATTATAATAATTCATAACAATCCCCGTTTTAAAAATTAAAATCTAAACAAATGTCAGTTAAAATCCCTTCAAACATTAGCAAATGGATGGACGTAGCCGTATCTATCGCAGCGGCAGCAGTAATCTTCGGAGCCCTGCAAAAAATCCTTCACACCCCAATCGCAGATCTTTGGTTAAAAATTGGTCTCTATACCGAGGCTGGAGTATTCTTAATGTATGGTGTATTATATATGATGTATTCTCCCGTTAAAGAAGAATATGAAGGAAATAAGCATGGTATGGTTGCCGGAAACCCTGCGTTAGATAATTTAGACAAAATGATGCAGGAAGCTGATATTACCCCAACCAACCTTAAAAAACTAGGTGAAGGTTTCCAAAAATTGGGCACTACCGTTAATGGAATTAGTGATGTAACCGAAGTAGTAAAATCAACTTCTGAATTTGGTGCTAAAACAAAAGAAGCTACCAATGCCATCGGTTCACTGGCATCGGCATTTAGCAACAGTGCCAATACAATGGCTTCATTCAATAATGCTTCAGAAAGCTCCAGGGGTTTTCATGAGCAAGTACAAGTACTTACTAAAAATTTAGGTTCATTAAATACCATTTATGAATTAGAATTAAAAGAAAGCAATAATCACCTGAAAGCCCTTAACGGATTTTATGGTAAAATGGCAGAAGCCAGCCAGGCTATGATGAATAGTGTGGATGATGCTAACAAAGCGAAAGAACAAATTGGCCAGTTAGCAAATAACCTGGGTAGATTAAATGCGGTTTATGGTAATATGCTGAGCGCAATGCAAGGCCGTAGCTAATAAACAAAAT
This sequence comes from Niastella sp., assembly GCA_016710595.1. Lineage (GTDB taxonomy): Bacteria > Bacteroidota > Bacteroidia > Chitinophagales > Chitinophagaceae > Ferruginibacter. Next base: position 99,156 of record JADJVM010000005.1, on the reverse strand, counting down.
CCAAACAATATTCATAAATAATTAATTTTTAATAGTTATGGCTTTACCTAAAGAGCCCCGGCAGAAGATGATTAACCTGATGTACCTCGTGCTGACAGCACTGCTGGCACTGAACGTATCATCAGAAATATTAAATGCCTTTAAAGTGGTTGATAAAAGCTTGACCACTTCAAATGCAAGCATTACTTCTTCAAATGAAGTATTATATAAATCTCTGTTGGGAAAAGTAAACGATCCGGCTACCGCCGAAAAAGCGAAAATCTGGAACGATAAAGCAGAACAAGTGAAAAAACTTTCTGCTGAGATGGACATTTATATTAATCAAATAAAAGCAGATCTTAAAAAAGAGGCAGGGCTTCATCAAAATAAAGAAGGCCAGGAAGTATTTAAAGAAGATGACTTAGAAGCTGCTACCCGCTTATTTGGAAATGGCCCAGGTGGAAGCAATAAAGGGCCTGAACTGGAGAAAAAATTACAAGACTATAAAGCAGCAGTTTTAGCTATTGATCCGGAAATAAAAGCCCAGTTCGAAACAAACTTCCCGGTAAATACTGACCCCGTAAAAGGACAGGATGGAAAAATAAAACCATTTACTGAAGCGTATTTTCACATGACACCTACTGTAGCAGGTTTAACCTTGTTGAGTAAGTTTCAAAATAATGTGAAAAATGCTGAACATGAAATCGTTTCTTTTTGTCATTCTAAAGTAGGAGAAGTAAAAGTGAAGTTTGATAAAACAGGCGTATTAATTGGCCAAAGTTCAAACTATGTAATGCCCGGACAAGACGTTACAATAACAGCAGGTATTGGCGCTTATAGTTCTGCGGCGGTACCTCAAATTTCAATTAACGGTGCAGGAGTTCCTACTGTAGATGGGCAAGGTGTTTACACATTTAAAGCATCTGGTGCAGGAAACAGGGTAGTACCTGTTACTATCCGGTACAAAGACCAGGACGGTAATGAAAAAACAGAAACCAAAAATGTAGAATATACTGTGGGTACACCCGGTGGGGCAGCAGTAATGCTCGATAAAATGAATGTGTTTTACATTGGGGTAGATAATCCTGTTACCATTGGCTCGCCTACCGGTTGGGATAAAACGAATGTATCTATGAGTGGCGGTACCATTAGTGGTACAGGATCTAATAGAACAGTAAGGGTAACTGCACTGGGAAAAGCTTCTATTACAGTAACGGCAGATGGTAAACCGAGTACTTTTGAATTTAGGGTTAAAAGAATTCCTGACCCGGTTTTTAAAGTTGGTACGGGTAAGGCAAGAGTTGCTGCGGTAGAATTTAAAAACCAGGATTTTTGCCGTGCAGAGCTTGAAAATTTTGATTTTGATTTAAAATTTAACGTTGTAAGTGCCACTGTTTATTTTTCTGGCGCTAACTTTCCAAATATTGTTCCAGGAAATATAACCAGTAATAGTTTAGCCCCTATAAAAGGATTAATAGCAAGATGTGGACCCGGCTCTTCTATTACGTTTGTAAATATTAAAGTACAAGGCCCGGATGGGGTGCGTTCAATTGATGAAAGATCAATTACGCTTTATTAAAATTTTTTCAATAATTCAGCTATGAAAAAGCAAGTATTAAAAGTGTTGATGTTGGTAGTATTGGCAGGATTCTTTTCTGATGGCGTATATGCCCAAAAAAGAAAAGCGCCCGCTAAAAAGAGAACTTCTACCAAACGAACAACTAAAACGAAAACAAAGGCCAGTATCCAGGCAACTACTGCAACTGCCGACACTACGGCCATGGTAGCAGCACCTGCGATGGTAGATACGCTACCAATTAAAAAAATAGCCAAGTCATTACGCCCTGATGAAGCAGTGGAAACAACTGTTTTAAGAGACCGTACACCACTTGCCTATGAGCATTTGCGTGCCGATGATGCTGTTTACCGCCAAAAAATATGGAGAGAAATAGATGCACGGGAAAAAATAAATCTGCCATTCCGCTATTCTGCCGATGAAAATAACGGTAACCAACGGTTTATTTCAATTCTTTTACAGGCTATACAGGATAGCGCTGTTACTGTGTTTTCAAGTATTGATGACCGGTTCACAACACCAATGACCGTAAGTGAAGTTGCTAAAGTAATAGCAGGTGAAGAAATAGATGTACCTCAGTATAATGAAAATGGAGAATTAGTAGGAACTAAAAAAATGAGGAATGAGGTAAACTTAGATTCTATTTATAAGTTCCAGATTAAAGAAGAAGTAATCTTCGATAAAGAAAGTTCCCGCTTATTTTGGAGAATATTGGGTATCGCACCTTTAAAAAGAGTGATTACCCCACAAGGTATTGACCTGGGTGAAACACAATTGTTTTGGGTGTATTATCCTGATATGCGGGCTACTTTTGCCAAGTATGAAGTATATAATGGTAAAAACTATGGCGCACGTATGAGCTGGGAAGAACTTTTTGAAAGCCGTATGTTTTATGGCAGGATCATTAAAAGTACAATGGATAATCCTTATGATTTATATATTAAACAATATAAAGGCTTGAACGATAATCCTATTCTTCAGTTGCTTGAAGGTGAGAGCATTAAAGAAAAAGTATTTAATTACGAACAAGATTTGTGGAGCTATTAAGCGTTTACAAACCAAACTGAAAATAAAGGCCCCGAAATTTTTCGGGGCCTTTTTAAAATATACCCTTTTTGGGGTATTGTTTTATCTACGATAGCCTCTTACTTTTACATCGGTTTTTCATAGGATATTGGATTTTAAAACGGGGCTGGATTTTTATCCTGGCCCTCTTTTTTTATAAACCCTTCATGAATCATTTTAGCCTTTGAGTTACCTACTATCTCAGCTAATTCTTCTGTGGATGCTTCTTTTATTTTTTTTACTGATTTAAAATATTTTAATAAAATATCTACCGTTTTATTTCCAATACCATCAATACTTTCCAGTTCATTTTTAAAAGTACCCTTACTTCTCTTTAAGCGGTGGAAGCTAATGCCAAAACGATGCACTTCATCTCTTATACTGCGGATGAGCTTTAAACTTTCACTTTGCCAGCTTAGTTGCAATGATTCTGTATCTCCCGTAAAAAATATTTCCTCTTTATTTTTAGCAAGGCCAACAAGTGTTGTTTTTCCTACCAGGCCCAATTGTTTTATACTTTCCATGGCAGCGCTTAATTGCCCCTTACCACCATCAATGATAATAAGCTGTGGTAATGCTGCATTTTCTTTTAATAACCTGCTATAGCGGCGATATACCACTTCTGCCATCGAAGCAAAGTCATTGATGCCCTGTACTGATTTAATATTATAATGCCGGTAATCCTTTTTGCTGGCTTCTCCATTTTTAAAACATACCATGGCTGCTACAGGGTAGCTACCCTGGAAATTAGAATTATCAAAACACTCTATGTGTAGGGGTAGTTCTTTTAAATGCAGGTCTGTTTGAAGTTGGGCAAGAATGTGTATTTTCTCTTCTGCCGATTTATCTTTTAAGTTCAGCGTTTTTTTTGCTTTTAATTCTTCTTTATAATAGTTTACATTTTTAAGAGAAAGTTCAAGCAACTTTTTCTTTTCTCCCAGTTTAGGAACTGTAATTTGTACACTTTCGGCCGGAAACTTTATCGGAAATGGAACAATTATTTCCTGTGCATCACTTTGAAATGTTTCTCTTAATTGGGCAATGGCAAATAGTAATACTTCTGCTGCTGTTTCTTCCAGTTTTTTGTGTAAAGAAATGGTTTTGGTATGAATGATACTACCATGGCTCACTGCCAGGTAATTTACATAAGCAAAATCACCTTCTTCCAAAATACTAAATACATCTACAGTCCCGGTTTTCATATTTACCACGGTAGATTTTTCCTGGTATTTCAGTAAGTGTTCTATTTTATTTTGATAAAAGCCGGCTTCTTCAAACTCTAAACGGGCAATGTGTTCTTTTTGTTTTTCTTTAAAATAATGAAGAATGGGTTTTAAATTTCCTTTTAAAAGTAATTTTACTCTTTCAATTCCTTCTGCATAATCTGTATCTGTTTGCAATCCTTCGCAGGGTCCTTTGCAATTTCCTAAATGGTACTCAAGGCATACTTTAAATTTTTTCTTTTGAATATTTGCAGGAGTCAGGTTTAGTTTACAAGTACGTAATGGAATATTCTGTTTTATTACATCCAGCAACTCCCTCACTTTGGCAACAGAGGTAAAAGGCCCCAGGTACACGGAGCCATTATCTATTTTTTTTCGGGTAAAAAATACTCTTGGAAAAGGTTCTTTTTTAATTACAATATAGGGATAGGTCTTATCATCTTTTAAATTGATATTGAAAAGTGGCTGATACTCCTTTATTAAAGAATTTTCAAGAAAGAAAGCATCTTGTTCACTATTTACAATGGTGAATTCAATACGTTTAATTCTATTAACCAGTTCAATGGTTTTATAGCTCTGTAAATTTTTAGAAAAGTAACTGCTTACTCTTTTTCGTATATGCTTTGCTTTTCCTACATAGATTAACTTTCCGGCCGCATCAAAATATTTATAAATGCCGGGCTCTGCAGGTAACCCTGCTGATATGGAAGCAAACTCATCTTTTGTCATAATACAAAATCAATAATCCCATATAATTTTTTTATCGCTTTCTATTGTTGTGTTGCCATCCTGGGCTGTATGTAAAGTAATTATTTTAGCCCATTTCCCGGTTTGCCAGGTAAGTTGCTGCTCTTTATTTCCAGGTGTTTTTAATACAATGTAAATACGGGTTACCCTGTTGTTTTCTGGGTTTACATACACATCGTAATGCCTTACTGAAATGCTGTCTGGTAATGGTTTTACGGGGTCGTAAGTAAAGGTAAAAGCATTTAATGTTTGATCTAAAAATGATTTTTGCTCAAACCAGGGTTTTAAATTGGCGCTGTCAATATTAAAACTAAAAAAGGGAGAAAGTTCATTTTCTAATACATCTAATTTCAGCCAGGTTGAATCTTCTTTTTTATCATGGGTAATAATACGGATTGGGCTTAAACTTAAAGATTTCAATTCGTGTAATTGCCCTTTTAAGTAAGGTGTAACAGGAAAAAAGTTTGTACTTGTTGTATCGGCATTTATTTCACTTATCTGCTTTCCTGCTGTAGGTTTTTGTGTATCTCTACAAGAAATTAAAAAAAGGACTGTCAGCAGGCAGGGCCATCTATATTTTAGCATTCTTTGAATTTTTGTAAAATTAGCGTTAATATCAAAAGCCGCCAACCGGCGGCTTTTGATAAAGATTAAATTTCTGCTAAACTAGAAACTTGTGGTGAATCCTATTTTTAAACCCACATTATACCGCTTCTCAAAATTGGTATAGCTTCTATTATAGGTAGATAAAAATTGATAACGAATTTGAGGCCCGATGTTAATGGCTGCTCCGCTTGCGGTGGTATAACTCAGGTACGATTCAAAAGTACCATTCAGATTAAACCTGCGCAGCAATGAACTGGCATCTGCCAGGTACAATTTATCTTCAGATAATATATATGCATTTCCCGCTGTAATAATAGTTGGTTGTACGCTTACACCTGAAAATAATTTTAATTTATTTTTTCCTGCTAATTTATATTCAATACCAATTGGTGTTGAAATTTGCAAAGTCTTATTGTTTAAATTTTCAGGGTCTAAATGATCTACTTTATTTGCAAATGATGAAGTGTACGACTGGCTATATTCCTGGCCATTTGGGCCGTGTAATACCACATAGGTAGGTACCGGGTGTGTTAGACGGGTAGCCTGGGTTATATAATTACTATAATTAAATTGCAGGCCTCCTTTTATTCTCAATTTTTTATTGAGTGAATAAACTATTTGGGTACCAACTTCCATATTTATAGCAGGTATTTGTGCCATATACATACCCGGGTTTTCGCTTCTGCTGCCTGCTATCAGGCTATTATTGCTAACCTGCGCTTTTACTTCTGAATTTCCAAAACTTCTAAACCCGATAGAAGGAGTAATGTAGAATTGTATAGCACTTCTTGATTTCCATCTTTTTTGAGCCGGCTTATTATAGAAGGCATAATTTTCTATCCAGGCGTATGTAGTGAGGTCCATTTTATTATCTTCTTTTTTTGAAGAAAGCTCGGCACCATGCACTGTTGTATTTAACAAAGAACCTATACCATTTGTATTGTATAACTCATTTTCATCTGCAATGGCGATGGTTTTATTTTTTTCATTTATGGCTACATCTTCATTCGCCATGGCGTTAGTTATATTTGTACCAGTTTTTGCTTTTTGAGACTCTTGTATTTTTCTAAGTTGAGAAAACTGGCTATTGCCGGTTTCCTGAATTGTTGCCACCTGCTGTGTACCAGGTAATTCAGTAGTATAGTTTTGTTGTAATTTCTTTGAATTTTGATTGTTCATAGAAACTAAATTCCCTTTCATTTTGGTGGATGCAGGGATCGTTACTGCTGCCGGGTTTGCATTTAATTGCCTTACAACATTTAATTTATTAGCTGCTTTTGCAGGTTCCTGGTTAGCATTTAATTTTGATTCAGCCTGGTTAAGCTGGCTGGCCAATAAAATATTTACATTTTGGGAGCGCTGCACATTTATTGAATTATTATTGGAAATACCAACAAATAAAATGGCAGAGACCAATATCAGGGTTACGGCAAGAGAAGGCCATCTTCGGCCCGGGTGCAAATCATTATAGATGCCGAACCAAACCTTGCGGGAAGGATACATCCTGAAATCTTTGATACTTTCCTTCAGGAAATCTTCAAAGTCATCGTTATAAAATTTTTGTTCCATCATCTCTCAAAAAAATCTTTAGTTAGTGGTAATTGTCAAGGGTTATAATATTCCTACTAAGCTTTTCCCTTTTAAGCTCTTTTGTATTATTTTTTTCTTAATTAATAATTCCTGTAACATCGCTTTTGCCCTGGTATATTGGCTCCGGCTGGTGCTTTCTTCAATTTCAAGCAATGAGGCAATCTCTTTATGAGAATAACCTTCTAATGCATATAAATTCAAAACTGTTTTGTATCCCAATGGCAAAGAACGAATACATTCAACTACTTGTTTTGCTTCTATTATGGAAGGAATCATTTCTTCCCTGCTATAAATACTATTGGCATGAATAATATCTACACTTTCATTAAATTTTTTATTTTTTTTCAGGATATTGATACAGGTATGCAAAACAATACGGCGTATCCAGCCTTCCAGCGATCCATCGCTACGAAACTGGTGAATTTGGGTAAATACTTTTATAAACCCTTCCTGTAACATGTCTTCAGCATCTTCTCTATTTTTGGCAAAGCGGTAGCATACGCCCAACATTTTTGGGCTATAGCGATTGTATAATGCTTCTTGAGAAACTGCATCATGCTTTATGCTTCCGGCAAGCATTTGCTCCTCAGTCATAAATAAAGTGGTTTTGCCTTTAAAGTTAGACAAAAGATGGGTATAAAATGCTGCTTAAGTTTGAGATTGGGTAATTATTTAACAATCAGTGTTTTAATTTAATGAAACACATTAAATTAAAGCAGTAAAACGAAATAAATAAGTTCAATACTTTGAGATAGTTATGCTTTCTTTTTGCGAACAAGGCTATCAGGCGGGTATTGCGATTTCATTTGACTCATACTGGCATCTACCCATTGTAGAATAGCAGATTTCTGAGATTCTGTTAAGATTGCATTCCGGTGTAAAATCGTATAAGATTTTATAGGCATTTCGCTTTTATTGATTGTTTCTTTTATTTCTTCAAATTTATGAAACTGGCGGGATGGTTGATAACTCAAAAACTCATCGAAATTCAATTCTTTTTTCCCATCACGGATATGGTTTCCTAAAAACATGGAAATGGGCTGTATTTTAGAATACCAGGGATAAACGGTATTGTTACTATGGCAATCATTACAGCTTACATTTAAAACTTGTTGAACATCTACACCTGGCGCATAGCGATTTGATATGGAATTGAGTGAGGGTGTAGCTTGTACATTTTTTTCTGGCCTGGGATAAAATTGAATAATTATAAAAAGAATGAGTAGCGCCAATAATATTTTTTTTAAAATTTTCATAATATTTTTTTAAAATTTATTTTATAAGTACATTCCCTGTCATATTGGGAGGTATCGGCAATCCCATCACTGTTAGAATGCTGGGTGCAATATCACCCAACTTGCCGGGTGTAAGTTCGTATTTTTTTTCAATATCTATAACAAATAAAGGAACAAGGTTGGTGGTGTGTGCTGTATTGGGGCTGCCATCATCATTAATGGCATAATCTGCATTGCCATGGTCGGCCGTTAAAAAAATACAATAATCATGTGTCAATGCCTCGGTTACAACTTCTTTTACACATTCATCCACCGTTTCAACTGCTTTAATAATGGCATTCCAAACGCCTGTATGGCCCACCATATCTGCATTTGCAAAATTTAAGCAAATAAAATCAGGTTCATCATTTTGTATGGCCGCCTTTACAGCCTGAGTAACTTCAATGGCACTCATTTCAGGCTGCAAGTCGTAGGTAGCCACTTTGGGAGAAGGGATCATAATTCTTTTTTCGCCATCAAAAGGGTTCTCTCTACCCCCGCTAAAAAAGAAACTTACATGTGGATATTTTTCAGTTTCAGCAATTCTCAATTGTGTTTTTCCACTTTTCGCCAACACTTCGCCCAGTGTATCTTTTAAATCATCTTTTTCAAAAATGACATGAATATTTGTATAGAGATGGTTATACATCGTCATGGTAGTATAATTAAGCGGCAGTGTTTTCATGCCATAATCCGGCATATCAGTTTGAGTAAGCACTTCTGTAATTTCCCGGCAGCGGTCTGTTCTAAAATTAAAACAGATCACTGCATCGTATGCTTCTATTTTTCCATTTACTGATGAATTAATGATGGGTTTTATAAATTCATCAGTTACATTTTCATCGTAAGAATGTTTGATGGCTGCTATTACATCTGTTGTTTGCGATCCTATACCATTTACCAATGCATCATAAGCGATCTTAATTCTTTCCCATCTTTTATCCCGGTCCATGGCATAATAACGGCCGGTGATACTGGCAATTTTACCACCAGTTGTTGATAAGCTTTGTTGTAATTGAGATATGAAAGAAACGCCACTTTTAGGATCGGTATCCCGGCCATCGGTAAATGCATGAATAAAAATATTGCTGAAATTTTGAGATTTACAAACTTCTAATATGGCTTCCAAATGGTTTATGTGTGAATGAATTCCACCATCGCTTACCAGACCCATAAGGTGTAGTTTTTTTTGATTTTTTTTTGCATATTCAATGGCAGCAAGCAATTCTTTATTTTGCTGAAAACTTCCATCTTCAATGGCAACATTAATCCGTTCCAGTTCCTGGTACACAACCCTGCCTGCACCCAGGTTTAAATGGCCCACTTCACTATTACCCATTTGGCCGGCAGGGAGTCCAACATCTTTACCACAGGTTATTAAAGTAGTATGCGGGTATTTTTCATATAATGAATTGGTAAAGGGAACATTTGCGTTTTGGATGGCATCACTCATTTTTTTCTTTCCCAGGCCCCAGCCATCCATGATGATTAAGATTACTTTTTTGCTTTTCATAATACAAAACTATCATTTTGAACTTATTTATGAACCATCTTTGTAAATACAGTTAAAAACAGTGATCTATTAAACAACAATCTCTGCTTTGGCACGTTTTTAGCCTGTACATGCACGATAAATTAAATATCATGAAACGACTCATATCGCTCTTCGCCTTATTTATATTGTTGGTGTCATTTGCATTGGCAGGGTTGCCTGAGGTGATTGCTGCCATAAAATCAGGAAACTCTTCGGCGCTTGCCCGCTACTTTGATAATACGGTAGAAATTACCTTGCCCCAAAAAAATAGCACCTATAGCAAATCGCAGGCTGAAATAATTATTAAAGATTTCTTTAGCAATAACCCGGTTAAAAATTTTAAAGTGTTACACCAGGGAGAAAAAAGCGGATCGCAATATTGTATTGGTACTTTAGAAACCAGCAATGGAAATTTCAGAACCACATTTTTTATGAAAAATAAAGGGGATACGCAAAGCTTACAGGAAATTAGGTTTGAAAATTAAATAAGATTTTTATGATAAAAAGCTCCTGAGTACAGGAGCTTTTTTATTTATGTAAATTTGCGTATGACAAAAAATGAGCAACTAAACCATTTTATAAAAAATGCATTGGAAGAAGACCTGGGAGCAGGTGATTTTTCAACCTTATCTACCATTGATGCCGGGGCAAAAGGAAAAGCTTTTTTAAAAGTAAAACAAGCCGGCGTTTTAGCAGGTATGCAAATAGCGCCCAAAATCTTTAGCTATATGGAGCCCGGTATTACATTTACGGCATATATGCAAGATGGCGATGAAATGAAATATGGTGATAAAGCATTTGAAGTGGAGGGCCACGTACATACCATTTTACAATGCGAAAGATTGGTATTAAATACCATGCAACGAATGTGCGGTATTGCAACCCTTACCCGTAAATATGTAGATAAACTAAAACCGTACAAAACCCGTTTATTAGATACCCGTAAAACAACACCCAATTTCAGGTTACTTGAAAAAGAAGCGGTGAAAATTGGTGGTGGTGTAAATCACCGTTTCGGTTTGTATGATATGATCATGCTTAAAGACAATCATATTGATTTCTGCGGTGGTATTGAAAGCGCCATTGAGAAAGCCTATACGTATGTAAAAAAAAATAAACTGGATATAAAAATTGAAGTGGAAACCCGTAATTTGGAAGACGTAAAAAAAGTTTTGAAAACAGGAAAGCTGGACCGGGTAATGCTCGATAATTTTACCCCTGCTGAAATTAAAGAAGCGCTACATTTAATTCAAGGTAAATATGAAACAGAAGCGAGCGGTGGCATTAATTTTCAAAATTTAGAAGAATATGCTGCAACAGGGGTTGACTTTATTTCAAGTGGTGCCATAATACACCAGGCAGTAAACTTAGATTTGAGTTTAAAAGCAATGAACATATAAAGATGTCAAAAAAAAATAAAAATTTTACCGGGATTGTTTTTTCAACCAATCCTGATTTTAAATATGAAGAATTGGGGGAAAATGAACCCGAAACTTTGTCTCCTGCGCTGCAACAAATAAAAGTGCGATTAGAAACAAAACACAGGGCAGGTAAGGCGGTTACACTTATAGAAAATTTTATAGGTAAGGAGGAAGACAAAGTGGCATTGGGCAAATCATTAAAATCTTTTTGTGGTACCGGGGGATCTGTAAAAGACGGCGAAATTCTTGTACAGGGCGATCAAAGAGATAAAATATTACAATGGTTACATAAGAAGGGATATACGAAAGCCTGTAAAGTGTAGAAAACTTATGTAATTTCGCATAGAACATGATGCTATGATAAGTAAAATTTCAGAAGGAGTTACCATAAGTGTAGAAACGTATTATCAACCCGAGTATAGCAACCCGGTGAATGGGGAATTTATGTTTGCTTATCGCATCGGAATCGAAAACAAAAATGTATTTCCGATACAGTTAATAAGCCGCCATTGGTACATATTTGATAGCAATGGGAGTGCCCGTGAAGTACAAGGTGAGGGTGTGGTGGGTGTACAACCTATTATAAAACCGAATGAAAAATACAGCTATGTAAGTGGCTGCAACTTACGCACAGAAATTGGAAAAATGCATGGCATGTATCTGGTAGAAAATATTTATACCAAAAAAACATTCCCCGTTAGTATCCCGGTTTTTGAAATGATCGTTCCTTTTAAACTCAACTAAGGTTTATATTTCGCTTTTTCAATGATTGTTTCTGCATCCATTTTCATTAATTCCTCAGGATTCATTTTTTTATTTTCTGCCATATATTTTTTTACAATTTGCCATCCGCAAAAAGAACCAATATTGCCCGGTGAAGCTTCTCCCAGTTCCTGTGTTTTGGGACTTTCGCCAATATAATTTTTGATGGTGCCATTATCGGTATTTTGCAATAAATTGTTCATTATAAATAATTGCCAGATAGATGCTTCATGGCTATAACAATCTGCCAGCTGCTTTTCTGTGTAACCGATAATATTGTATTCGGGGGTTTTAGGCAATAATTTTTGCAACAGGTAAAGTCTTTTGCCTTTTTCAACCATTTGTATCACTAAGCTTTTGTCACTCAGTTTTTCTGGAAAGCGATCGTCTATCAAATTTTTCATGGCATTGATCGGAATAAAACCAGGCGTAAACCGGTGTGTAATATATTGCGGGTAGGTTTGCTGTACCCACTCTGTTTGGTAGCCGGAATAATGACTGCCGAGATGTTGATGCAAACCCACAATAATGCTGTTCTCATCCAGTATATCTCCGTATCCATCTAAAGGGCCAATATAAGTGATTATTTGGGTGGGTAATTTATAATCCGGCACATAATATTTCATATACTGCATGCCTTGTTTAATTTGTTTTTCATAAGGCGAAAAATCGGAAAAAATCTTTTCAGCAGTATCATATACGGGTAGGTAACTGTGTATGAAACTTTTTATATATTGTGCGGCAGTATCTCCCTGCCAGCGGGGATCTACATTTAATATCGTATATAAAAAATTTTCACCAAACCTGGGGAATTGGCGCAGGATACTATCCGTAGATTGCACCAGGTGATTGGTGTCTGCTTTAAAAAAGGATTGTTCAAAACGCAAAGTGGTAATCGGAATGGGAATACCCGAAACGTCTGGATTTTTTTGTTGATCGTTACATGAGCATAAGCAAAAAAGAAAACCAATAAGGGCATATCGTAATAACAAAGTATTAAAACTTAACTTTACCATCTTATAAATTTTTATTTAAATGAACCCAAAATGGGTTTTTAATATTCGTAAAGTTAAAGCGCATAAGCACAAAGAAAAATGAAAATTTTTTTAGCTCAGCAAAACTATCACATTGGTAATATAGAAGACAACAGCCAAAAAATTATTACCGCCATACAGCAAGCCCGCCATCAGGGAGCGCAGCTGGTTGTATTTAGTGAATTGGCGGTATGCGGTTATCCTCCCCGTGATTTTTTATATTTTAAAGATTTTGTACAGGCTTGCGATAACGCAATTTTAAAAATTGCACAATATGCCGATGGCATTGCCGTACTGGTAGGTGCCCCTCAGGTAAATGAACAGATACAAGGCAAAGATTTATATAATGCAGTTTATTTTTTAGAAAATAAAGAAATTAAGCAGGTGATTCATAAAACCTGCCTGCCTACCTATGATGTGTTTGATGAAGACCGCTATTTTGAACCCGCCACACATTGGGAGTTAATAAATTTAAAAAATAAAAAAATCGCTGTTACTATTTGTGAAGATATATGGAACCTGGGTGATAACCCTCTCTATGTGGATTGCCCCATGGATAATTTGATAAAAATGAAACCCGATGTGATGATTAATTTATCTGCATCACCTTTTGATTATACACATGATGAAGACAGGAAAGCTGCTGTAAAAGCAAATGTTACAAAGTATAAACTTCCGTTGTTTTATTGTAATGCAGTTGGCAGCCAAACAGAAATTGTGTTTGATGGTAGTTCACTGGTATTTGATAAAGAATCGAATCTTTGCGGAAGATTAAAAAGTTTTGAAGAAGACTATCAAATGTTTGAATTGATGGACGATGGAAGCATTCATTGCCCAATCCTTGAACCCGCACAAAATGTACCAGATAAGGAAAATAACCCGGCTCTGTTAGATGAAAAATTACATATCGACCAGGTGTACCGGGCATTGGTGATGGGCATTAAAGATTACTTTGATAAAATGGGTTTTAAAAAGGCGATTATTGGCAGCAGCGGAGGTATTGACAGCGCCGTAACGCTTTGCCTGGCTTGCGAGGCATTGGGTGCACAAAATGTATTGGCTGTACTAATGCCTTCTGAATATTCAACTAACCATTCGGTAACAGATGCCGAAACACTGAGTAAGAATTATAGCAACCCTTATAAAATATTGCCAATAAAAAATATTTATGAAAGTTTTTTAAGCGAGCTTAAACCCGTTTTTAAAAATTTACCTTTTAGCGTTGCAGAAGAAAATATACAAAGCCGTACAAGAGGGAATTTATTGATGGCCATCGCCAATAAATTTGGTTATATATTATTAAATACATCCAATAAAAGCGAATTGGCTACGGGGTATGGAACGCTCTATGGTGATATGGCAGGTGGTATTGGGGTATTGGGCGATTGCTACAAATTACAAATTTATGAACTGGCAAAATATATTAACAGGAATAATGAATGGATCCCCAACCATATTATAACCAAACCGCCAAGTGCAGAACTTAGGCCGGGGCAAAAGGATAGCGATAGCCTCCCTGATTATAATATTTTGGATAAAATATTGTATCAATATATTGAACAAAGCAAAGGACCAGTAGAAATAAAAGCAATGGGTTTTGAGGCCACATTAGTAGACAGGGTACTAAAAATGGTAAATATAAATGAATATAAACGCAACCAATTTTGTCCCATTATTAGAATTTCGCCCAAAGCCTTTGGGGTAGGAAGAAGAATGCCGATTGTTGCAAAATATTTAGGATAATTATTTTTTTAAAAAGTATTTTTATAACAGGTAATCATTTTCTGCAATAATAAAATTAACATTCCTTTACGGGCTCTTTGTAAATGGCAGTATTTTTGTTAATAGTGCTGTACGTAATTTGCGGTATTGTTTTAATCCTGTAAAACATGAATGATTGTTTGTATTGAATACAAATGAGATTGGGATTAACTTTAAAAGCGGCTTTAAAATAAAAAGAATAATAGTTGCCATTTTGCAATATGCAAATTTGGTTTTTTAAAATTTGATATAAATATGCTACAAACTGCAGAAGACATCCGGATGCTGAATGATAAGATTAGCCATTCCGCACAATTCGTAAGCCGTATAAACGATGAATTGGGTAAAACAATTGTTGGCCAGCATACCATGATAGAACGCCTTTTAATAGGATTGCTGAGTAGTGGCCATATTTTATTGGAAGGGGTACCCGGCCTTGCAAAAACATTGGCCATTAAATCATTGGCAAAAACTGTAATGGCACAGTTTAGCCGTATTCAATTTACACCCGATTTATTGCCTGCCGATGTGGTAGGTACATTGATTTACAACCAGGGCCGAAGTGAATTTATGGTTCGCAAAGGGCCAATATTTGCCAATTTTATTTTGGCCGATGAAATAAACAGGGCGCCTGCAAAAGTGCAAAGCGCATTATTGGAAGCCATGCAGGAGCGGCAGGTAACCATTGGTGATACCAGCTATAAATTAGAAGAACCTTTTTTAGTATTGGCTACCCAAAACCCCATTGAGCAGGAGGGAACTTATCCACTGCCCGAAGCACAGGTAGATCGTTTTATGCTAAAAGTAGTGGTGAACTATCCGTCTAAATCAGAAGAGCAACTTATCATACGGCAAAACACATTACAAATGGCGGCACCCGTTATCAATGCAGTTGCTTCTACCAGTGAAATTATTACCGCACGTGAGTTGGTACGCCAGGTATATATTGATGAAAAAGTAGAGAACTATATTTTAGATATTGTTTTTGCTACCCGTGAACCGGAGAAATATAACTTATCTAAATTAAAGCCATTGATTGGTTTTGGGGGATCGCCACGGGCTAGCATTAATTTGGCATTGGCTGCTAAAGCATTCGCTTTTTTAAATAAAAGAGCGTATGTAATACCTGAAGATGTGCGTAATATTTGTAAAGATGTATTACGGCATCGCATTGGCCTTACTTACGAAGCAGAAGCTGAAAACATACAAGTAATAGAAATTATTGAAGAGATTTTAAAAGCAGTAAATGTTCCTTAATCATTATGCTTACACCGGTAGATATTGTAAAAAAAGTAAGGGAACTGGAAATAAAAAGTAAAATCCTTACTACCCAGTTATTTTCGGGCGAGTATCATTCTGCCTTTAAGGGAAAAGGTATGAGCTTTAGGGAAGTAAGGGAATATAGCGCAGGAGATGATGTGCGTTTCATTGACTGGAATGTGAGCGCCCGCCTTTCACATCCATACACCAAAGAATTTGAAGAAGAAAGAGAACTTACCATCATGCTGCTAATTGATACCAGTACCAGTAATTTATTTGGTACCGTGGGCCGAAGGAAAAGGGATCTCATTGTAGAAATGGCATCTGTACTCACTTTTAGCGCTATTAATAACAATGATAAAGTAGGAGTAATTTTTTTCAGTGATAAAATTGAAAAGATTATTCGCCCCAAAAAAGGGAGGGACCATGCTTTGTATATTGTACGGGAACTGCTCACCGTAAAACCACATACCCGGGGAACCGACCTGGATGAGGCCATCCGGTATTTTAATAACCTGAGCCGCCAAAAAAGTATTGCATTTATTTTAAGCGACTTTATTGCTACCGGATATGATAACGATTTAAAAGTTATTGGTAAGAAACACGATGTTATCGGGCTAAAAGTGTATGATATTATGGATATGCAACTTCCCGATATTGGCTTAATTCAAATGGAAGATGCCGAAACCGGGGAAACGACCTGGGTTGACAGTAGCAATGAAGCAGTAAGATATCATTACAAACAGCATTTTTTAAAGCAAAGTGAAATATGTAAAAAGAATTTCAGAAAGGCAGGTGCAGACCTGTTGCATATACGTACCAATGATGATTATATAAAATTATTACAACAGTTTTTTCATAAACGCAGTTAATATAGGAAACAATAGGAATGGATCAATCAAAATATTTATGCAGGGGGATTTGCCTGGCATTACTTGTTTTTATAAGTGTGGCAAACAGCTATGGACAGTCAGTAAAAACGAATGTGGACCGCAAACAGATATTAATTGGCGAAAGAATTAATTATGACATTCGTTTTAGTTTTCCTACCAAAGAATACCAGGTGAATTTTAATTTGCCCGATAGCCTTTTGCATTTTGATATCCTCAATAAAAAAAGATATGATAGTGTGGATGGGAAAGGCAATTTTTTAATCATACAAAAAATATTGCTTACCAGTTTTGATTCGGGCCAATGGTCTATACCCTCTTTTCCTATTAATATCCGAAAAATAAATTCAGCCTCCAGTTATACTTTAAATACTGACCCCATACTCATTAATGTAGGCTATTCACCAGAAGACAGTACGGGCAACCTCAGGGATATTAAGCCCATTATCGGTGTAAAATTAATTGATTATAGTTGGTGGTATATTGCCGCTGCTATTGCTTTTGGTCTATTGTTACTTTGGTTGGTTTACCGGTATATTAAAAAAAGAAAAAAGAAGGTAAAACCTTTATTCGACAGCCCCCTTACTGCTTATGAAGAGGCGATGCAGCAATTACAATTATTAGATAAAAATACATTGGGCAGCAATGAAGAAATTAAACAGTATCATGTAAGCCTATCAGATATTTTAAAAAGGTACCTGAGCAGGCTGTTGCAAAAAAACCTGCTCAATCATACTACCGGTGATATTTTACTCATCCATAATCAAATTGCAACCGATAAAGAAATGCTTTCTGAATTAGCCGGGATATTACGTACCAACGATGCAGTGAAATTTGCCAAATACATTCCGCCAAAATATGAAAGTGAAAAAACAAAAGAGCAACTTAAAAACATATTAACTAGCATCGAAAAACATTTCAAGAATTTAAAAACGACAACCTCATAAAAATTGCTATACGATTATTTAAGAAATATTGAATTTGGGCAACCGTATTTTTTCGGACTTTTTCTGCTTATCCCTTTTTTAATATATTGGTATATCCGGCTTACCCATAAGCGTTCGGCATCAATCATGGTTTCCAGCACTGCCGCTCCTGGCCTGGGTTCCTGGAAGGCAACCCTGAGGCACCTGCCTATTATTTTTAGATTGCTTTGTATAAGCCTGCTTATTTTTGCATTGGCCCGTCCACAAACCCGGAATATACAACAGCACGCCGAAGGCGAAGGAATAGATGTAGTACTTTGTATTGATGTAAGTGGGAGCATGACGGCGCAGGATTTTATTCCCAATCGCCTGGAGGCTGCCAAATCCGTAGCAATTGATTTTGTAAACAGGAGGCCTACAGATCGAATTGGGGTGGTAATTTTTTCCGGTGAAAGTTTTACGCAATGCCCCTTAACCACCGATCATGCCGTAGTGATCTCTGCCATCAGAAATATAAGAAATGGGTTACTGGAAGATGGTACAGCCATTGGTGCTGGGTTAAGTACCAGTGTAGATCGCATACGCAACAGTAAATCAAAATCAAAAATTATTATCCTGCTTACCGATGGTGAAAATAATGGGGGTTTAATAGACCCGCAAACAGCAAAAGAGATCGCTAAAACTTTTCAGATAAAAGTTTATACCATTGGTGTGGGTACCGATGGGGAAGCACCCCAGCCAATTTACACCCCAAATGGTGTGGTAATGCGTACCCAAAAAGTTTCGATTGATGAAAAATTGCTTACACAAATTGCAACAGAAACCGGGGGGCGGTATTTTAGGGCAAAAGATAATAATTCTTTAGCTGAAATTTATACGACCATTGATGGACTGGAAAAATCGAAAGTAGATATCGTTAAAAATATTGAGATCAAAGATAAGTTCCTGGTATTTGTTGCAGCAGCGCTTTTCTTCCTGCTGCTGGAAATTATATTCCGTTACCTAATCTTGCGAAAGTTCCCATAAGAAAACCTTGTTTTATTAATTCTTTTAATTGCTTGGGGAATCCTTATTTTGCAATATGCATGCACTTGTATATAAATCAACCGGAAGCTGGTACCAGGTAAAAGATGAAGCCGGTAAACTGTATCATGCCCGCATTAAAGGGAAACTAAAAATAGATAATATAACTTCTACCAACCCGGTAGCAGTGGGAGATTGGGTACAGGTAGAGCAGGATGGAGAAGATAATATAATTACCTCGGTAGATGCAAGGCATAATTATATAAACCGGGTATCGCCGCACAATAAAAATCAACATCACATAGTAGCTGCTAATGTAGATCAGAGTTTATTATTTGCTACATTGAAAGATCCTAAAACATCATTTGGATTTATAGACCGCTTTCTTGTAACAGCCGAAGCGTATCATGTAAAAGCTATCATTGTATGGAATAAAGCAGATTTATGGGGCAAAAAAGAAATGGAAAAATTATTGCTTGCCCGAAAAATTTATGAACCCATCGGTTACGAAATGTACAGCATGAGCATAGATGAAAATAAAGGGGTAGATGAAATTATAAGTTTATTGAAAGGCAAGACCACTTTACTGAGTGGGCATTCCGGTGTGGGAAAATCTACATTTATTAATAAACTATTTCCACATTTAGATTTAAAGACACAGGATGTAAGTGCATGGAGCGGTAAAGGGATGCATACAACTACTTTCGCCGAAATGTTTGACCTGCCGCAAACCGGGAAAATAATTGACACACCCGGGATCCGGGAAATGGGGCTCGCCGATATAAAGAAAGATGAACTCTCTCATTATTTTCCTGAAATGCGAAGCTTAATACAAAATTGCAGGTTCAATAATTGTAACCATATTGATGAGCCAGGCTGTGCTATAAAAGCAGCCGTAGCCAAAGGAAAAATATTTGAAGAAAGATACCTGAGTTATCTAAGTATCCGGGATAGCATCATGGATCAAAAATGGTGATGCATGAATGTATCAATATCCCCATTTAATCCAAATTGCGCCCCAGGTAAAACCCCCGCCAAAAGCAGCTAAAATAATATTGTCATTCTTTTTTAATTTCTTTTCCCAATCCCAAAGGCATAAGGGTAAAGTAGCTGCTGTAGTATTTCCATATTTCTGGATATTGATCATCACTTTTTCACGGGGCAATTCCATCCGGTTTGCAGTAGCATCTATTATTCGCAGGTTTGCCTGGTGAGGTACCAGCCAGGCAATATCATTGGCGGAAAGGTTATTCCGTTGCATGAGTTCATAGCTCACATCGGCCATACCTTTTACGGCAAACTTAAATACGGCTTGTCCTTCCTGGTACACAAAATGTTGTTTTGCAAGTACCGTTTCTATAGTGGCGGGTTTTACAGAGCCACCGGCTTTCATATGCAAGTAATGCCTGCCGTTACCATCACTCCTCAAAATTGTGTCTTTAATACCCACATCTTCGGTTGTTGGTTCCAGTAAAACACAACCGGCACCATCACCAAAAATAATGCAGGTGGCACGGTCGCTATAATCTATAATGCTGCTCATTTTATCAACCCCCACTACAACTACTTTTTTATAACGCCCACTTTCAATAAATGCGGAGCCGGTACTCAGGGCATATAAAAAACCAGAACAAGCGGCTCCCACATCAAAACTGCACACATTTTGAATACCTGCTTTGTCGCATATTATATTTGCTGTGGCAGGAAAAACTAAATCCGGCGTTACAGTGGCACAGATTAAACAATCAATATCCTGGGGAGATATTCCTCTTTTTTTGCATAAGTCTTTTACGGCTTCTACTGCCATATCACTGCTTCCCAGGCCAGGTTCTTTTAAGATACGCCTTTCTTCAATGCCGGTACGGGTGCGTATCCATTCGTCATTGGTATCTACCATGGTTTCCAATTCTTTATTGGTAAGCTTATAATCGGGTACATATCCACCTACCCCGGTAATAGTAGCTTGTATTTTGCTCATAACCGTTTCTTTAATTCCTATTTTTTGTTTTATAATTCAATAACAAAAGTAGGGTAAATTCATATTGCAGTTTTACACAGCCTACTGGCAAAAAAATCCTTATTTTCGCTGTTATACATCATTTAATATGTACGCATACCTTGAAGGGAGATTGAGTTTTAAAAGTCCGGCAATGGTTTATATGGATGTAAATGGGGTAGGATATGAAGTTAACATTAGCCTAAACACCTATTCAGCCATACAAAACCTGGAAAAGGTGAAGTTATATACGCATTTGCAGGTAAAAGAAGATGCGCATAATATCTTTGGTTTTTTTACTCCCCGTGAAAAAGAAATATTCGTATTATTGATTGGTGTTTCGGGGGTTGGGGCAGCAACTGCACGTATGATGTTGTCTTCTCTTAAAGCCGAAGAAGTTAGTGGTTATATTTTAACCGGTAATTCAAAGCAATTAGAAAGGGTAAAGGGAATAGGTAAGAAAACGGCTGAAAGACTTGTTTTAGAATTAAAAGATAAACTGGGTAAGCATGAAACCGGCGTTGCCGGAACTGTGGGGATTGAGTATAATAATTTAGATTACGATGCGTTAACTGCACTAATGGCCCTGGGTATTTCAAGGGTTCAGGCAGAGCAGGCGCTCATAAAAGTAAATAAATCAGAACCTAACATAGATCAGTTAGAAGTATTGATTAAAAAAGCCTTAAAAGCAATTTGACAAAAACTATACGTTAATTTATTTTTCCGAATGCCGTTTATCAGAAAATTAGGGTTTGCAGTTTTTGTGCAATTTGTACTCTTATTGCTTTCCACCACATATAGCTTTGCACAAGATAGCACCAAGCTTCATTATCCCATAACCGATAACAGGGGAGATATGCTCTCATCCGGTAACAGGGGAGTATATGATTTTACTCCATCGAACCTGAAAGATTCAGTAGTATATGATGCCATTAACCGGCGCTATACGATTTACGAAAAAATTGGGGATCGTTATTACCGGGTACCGGTTACCTATAGCTTTGATGAATATTGGGCCATGCGTAACCGCCAGGCCGAAAACGAATATTTTCAAAAAAGGGCCAATACTACCAGTATTTTAAACAGGGGTAAACTTACCCGTCCAAAACTTTCTCTTTCTGATAATTTATTTAACCGCCTTTTTGGAAATGGAAAGATTGAAATCAGCCCACAGGGAAATGTAGATATTACAGCAGGTTACCAGGGCCAGCGAACCAATAACCCAACCCTGCCGGAAAGAGCAAGAAGCAATGGTGGTTTTGATTTTAATATGAATGCACAGGTAAATGTAAATGCAAATATTGGGGACAAACTTAAGTTCCCGATAAACTATAATACCCTGGCAAATTTTGATGTAGATAACCAGCTTAAATTAGATTATACTGGTTCAGATGATGATATCATTAAAAGATTTGAAGCCGGCAACGTAAGTTTTGCAAGTAAAGGTACCCTGATACCGGGTGCACAACAATTGTTTGGTTTAAAAACACAATTGCAATTTGGAAAATTATATATTACTACCGTACTGGCAAATCAAAAATCGCAACGGCAAAGCATGAACCTGCAAGGTGGCGCTGCCGCCCAGCCTTTTGAAATAAGTGCAGATGAATATGAAGAAAACCGTCACTTTTTATTAGCACAATATTTTCGCAGGAACTATAATAAATTAATGAGCAACCTGCCGGCAATCACCAGCCCTGTACAAATCTTAAAATTAGAAGTGTGGGTAACCAATAAAAACGGCACCACCACCGAAACCCGGGATGTAGTAGGGCTGATGGACCTGGCAGAAGATACTCCATATCGTCCAATACCCATCATTAATCCATTACCGGCACCACCAGTACCCGCCAATAATTCAAATGATCTATATTCTAAAATAATCAATCAACCGGATGCAAGAAACCCGGCCATGGTGTATAATAACCTCATCAACCTTGGCTTGAGCCCGGTACAGGATTTTGAAAAAACATTTGCCAGGAAATTAGATTCTACTCAATATATTTTTAACAGGCAGGTAGGAAGTTTATCATTAAGCCAGCCCTTACAGCCGGATGATGTATTGGCAGTTGCTTTTCAATATTCCTATAATGGCAGGATTTACCAGGTAGGTGAATTTTCGCAAGACGTACCACCTGATAGTTCTACGGCTACACAAAAAGTTTTATTCTTAAAATTATTAAAAGCCACATCACAACGCACCAGCCTTCCTATATGGAAGCTGATGATGAAGAATGTATATACCATTGGCTATGGCGCTTTAACACCCGAAGATTTTAAATTAGATGTAGTGTACCAGGAGCCAGGCCTTGGGGCAAAAAGATATGTGCCATTTGGCAATCGCAACCAGGGTACTCCCATTATTTCGTTAATAAATTTAGATAGGCTCAATAGCCAACTGGATCCGCAACCGGATGGGGTGTTTGATTATGTAGAAAACTTTACCGTGGTATCACCTTATAGCAGGGTGATTTTCCCGGTATTAGAACCCTTTGGCCGGGATTTGGCTTCTCAAATTTATACTACCGTACCACCTACTGCAAAAGACACTTTGTTTTATGTATTGTACGATTCTATTAAAGCAGTGGCACAACAATATCCTAACCTGAACCGGTTTATGCTGAAAGGAATTTCAAAAAGCACCGGTTCTTCTGATATCAGCATTGGATACAATGTACCAAAGGGATCTGTTTCTGTTACTGCCGGTGGGCGCTTGTTACAAGAAGGAGTAGATTATGATATTAATTATGATTTAGGAACTATCAGGATTACAAACCAGGCCATTTTAAACTCCGGCTTACCAGTACAGGTAAACTCAGAAAATAATGCCAGCTTTGGTTTACAGCAACGTTCTTATATGGGCCTGCGATTAGACTACCTGGCAAAGAACACCGCCCGCCAGCAACTTTCATTTGGCGCAACGGCAGTAAGGCTTAGCGAAAGGCCGTTCTTTACAAAAGTAAATTTAAATGAAGACCCTATACGCAATTCAATGTATGGAGTAGATGTGAATTATAGAACCGATTTTCCACGGCTTACCAAGTGGTTAGATAAGTTACCTTTTTATTCTACTACAGCACCATCTGCTATAAATGTATATGCAGAAGCAGCTATGCTGAAACCCGGTCATGCGCCGCAAATAGGGCGGGGCAAAAATGGAGTAATTTATATTGATGATTTTGAAGGCAGTAAATCAGGCATTGACCTGCGTTTTCCACCCATTAGCTGGATGCTGGCTTCTACCCCATCAGGGGCCACCGATGTTTTCGGAAACAATATGTTTCCTGAAGCAGACTCCAATAACAATTTGATTTATGGTAAAAACAGGGCAAAAATTGCCTGGTACCAAATTGAGCAAACATTACAACAATACCGGGGTGCCAATAATCCCATTTCTGATGCGAACCTGCTGAGTGACCCCCGGGTGCGGGCAGTTTATCAAAAAGAAATATTTCCACAACGTACAACAGGTTTTGGTGAAAGCCAGTTGGTAACTTTTGACCTGGCCTACTATCCTGAAAACCGTGGGCCTTATAACTACACATCGGGCCTTGCCGAAGTTGCAGCAGATGGAAAACTTAAGAATCCAAAAAAACGATGGGGCGGTTTGATGCGAAGCATTGACCAAACTGATTTTGAAAGTGCAAATATTGAGTTCATCGAATTCTGGATGCAGGATCCATTTATCTTACCTCAATACCAGGGTACTACAGGTGGTAAATTATATTTTAACCTGGGAAATGTATCAGAAGATATCTTAAAAGATGGTCGGCGATTTTATGAAAATGGATTGCCTACTCCCAATGCCCCGTCGCCTGTAGATAGTACCGTATGGGGCCGTGTGCCACGCAATCCTATTCAGGTAACCAACGCCTTTAGCAATATCGCAGAAGACAGGAAATACCAGGATGTAGGTTTAGATGGGCTTTCGGATGAAGATGAAGTACAAAAACGCCAGGATTATTTAAATCAATTGGCAGCAGATTTTGGCACTAATTCTCAAATTTATCAGGATGCCATTAAAGATCCTTCTGCAGATAATTACCGCAATTACCGGGATGCCGGTTTTGGCGCCGGTGATGGTATTTTAGAAAGGTATAAAAGTTATAATGGGCCAAGCGGGAATTCTCCCATCAATACCGGAAGTGAATTTACTTCTGCTGCCACACTTTACCCTGATGCAGAAGATTTAAACAGAGACAATACCTTAAATGAAACCGAAGAATATTTTCAATATGTAGTAGATATTCAAAAATCTGATGCTACCCAAATGCAGATTGGAAATAACTTTATTGTAGATAAAAAAGTGGTGGGTGTAAATTTAGTAAACGGCCAATTTAGAAATGAAACCTGGTACCAGTTTCGGATACCCATTTCGGGTTACAATAAAAAAATTGGAAACATCCCCGATTTTAAATCAATCCGTTTTATCCGAATGTTCATGACCGGTTTTGAAGATAGCGTGGTATTGCGTTTTGGAGAGTTACAACTTACCCGCAACATTTGGCGTAAGTTTCAATACAGGGTAGATTCCAGTGGCATTTACAACCCTGCCACTACTACTATATTAAATGTAGGTGCTGTAAACATTGAGGAGAATGATAAAAGAACACCATTACCTTATCGTACCCCCAGGGAAATTGAAAGGGTACAAACTACCAGCAACAATGGTGTGAATTTATTACAGAACGAACAGGCCATGACGCTGCAATTTTGCGGCCTGGAAAAAGGAGATGCAAAAGCAGTGTTTCAAACCTATGCTGATAGAGACTTGCGGCAGTTTAAAAGAATGATGATGTACATACATGCTGAAGAGGCAGTAAAAACAGCCCCATCCCTGCATGATGATGATCTTACAGCCGTAATAAGAATGGGGACAGACTTTGTAAGTAATTATTATGAAATAAGAGTTCCGTTAAAACTAACGCCACTTTCTGCCGGTAGTTTAAACCCCGATTCTGATACATACAATGATACACTTTGGAACCCCGCAAACACATTGGATGTTGATCTGCTGGCGCTTACCCGTTTAAAACAAAACAGGAATCTCTCCTCTTCACCATTGGGACAGATTTATAAGGAATTACAGGATAATGGCCAAACATACTCAGTAATGGGAAATCCAAACCTGGGGCAAATAAGAGGCATATTGATAGGAGTAGAAAATACCAAAACCGAAATAGCATGTGGCGAAGTTTGGGTAAATGAATTAAGGTTGGGTTCTATTGATGAAAAAGGAGGTGTTGCCGCATTGGGCAGGGTAGATGTAAATCTTGCCGACCTGGGTACTTTATCGCTATCGGGTAATATGCATACCAATGGCTTTGGTACTTTAGAACAAAGGGTGAATGAAAGGTACCGGGATAATTTTTATCAATTTGATGTAGCAGCCAATTTGGAATTAGGAAAATTACTCCCTAAAAGCACCGGGCTTTCTATTCCTGTGCAGGCAAGCTACACACAATCTGTAAGTACACCGGAGTATGATCCTTATGACCAGGATATTAAATTAAAAGACAAAATAAAAACTGCCGCCTCATCCAAAAAAGACTCGATACGTAATGCCGCAGTTGATTTTACTTCTATAAAATCTATCAGCTTTACCAATGTACGTAAGATGAAAACAAATGGTAAGGCGCCACAGATATATGATATATCCAATATTGATGTAAGCTATTCTTATATTAATACCTATAGCCATAATCCGCTTATAGAATATAATGATGTAACCAGGCATCGGGGCGTAATAGGATATAATTTTGCACCACAACCAAAATATATCGAACCCTTTAAAAAACTATTTAAGAAAAGCAAAACAAAATGGTTTGACCTGGTGAAGGATTTTAATTTTAATTATATTCCCTCACAACTTACTTTCCGGGCCGATATTAGCAGGCAGTTTGGCGTAGTGCGCCCAAGAAGTATTGGGGGCGATGATAAATATCGTATTCCTGAAACTTATGATAAATATTTATTGTTTCAGCGGGATTATATTGTAAGATGGAACCTCACCCGATCTTTGAATTTTGATTATACGGCTACCAATAACTCACGGGTGGATGAACCTTATGGCCGGTTAGATACAAAAGAAAAGAAAGATAGTGTTTGGCATAATTTGCTTAAAGGAGGAAGGAATACCATCTTCAATCAATCCGTAGCATTTGGATATACTTTGCCAATGGCCAAATTACCCATATTGGATTGGACAACCATAAATTTAAAATACCAGGCTACCTATCGATGGATTGGGGCGAGCCGCCTGGCTGTAGAGCTGGGTAACTTCCTGGAAAATGGGCAACAATCAGAAGCTACTGCCATTTTAGACTTTAATCGTTTGTATCAAAAAAGTAAATGGTTGCGCCAGTTAGATCAACCTAAAAATATTGATGATAAAGAAAAATGGAAAAACCGTATTACCAGGGTAAAAGATAGTGTTACCCTAAAGAGTGGTAAAAAGGTAGTTCGCACCCGGCGTGTAGTAGATAAAACAGCCATGCCTTATGTAGGCACTGCAGCAAGAGTTTTTGGCAAACTGCTTACCAGTGTAAAACAAGTAAATTTTTCAATTTCGGATAATGCCAATACGAGGTTACCAGGCTATATGGATAGCACCCAACATTTTGGCCAGGACTTTAAGAGCATGGCTCCCGGCTTCGATTTTATTTTGGGTAAGCAACCCGATAGTAATTGGCTAAACCGAAAAGCAGCACAGGGGCTTATTACAAGAGATACAAATTTTAATAACCTCTTTCAGCAAAATTTAGATCAGCGCATCACCCTTACAGGAACTTTAGAACCGGTAAGAGATTTAATGATCTCGGTTAACATTAGTAAATCATTCAATAAAAATTACAGCGAAACCTTTAGATATATTGATACCAGTGGTGGCATCAATCGTAAATTTCAACACCTGAACCCTTATACAGGCGGTGGTTTTGATGTAAGCTATATTGCCTTTAAAACCCTGTTTGAAAAATTTGATCCCAACCGCATTTCAGCAACTTTCCAAAAATTCCAGGACTATCGGGTAATCCTATCACGCAGGGTAGGCCAGAAGAACCCATATACCATGCAACAAACAAACCCGGTAGATGCAAATGGATATTATTATGGATATAGTAAATATGCAGTAGATGTTTTGATACCATCATTCATTGCTGCTTATACAGGCCAGGATCCGGAGAAAGTAGCTTTAATAAAACAAAATAATTCAAACATCCGGTCCAACCCGTTTAGGGCAATCATGCCAAAACCCAATTGGAGTATAGATTATAACGGACTTTCAAAAATAAAAGGGCTGGACAAAATATTTACAACCTTTAATATTTCTCATCGCTATACCGGCAACCTAAGCATGAATGGATTTACTTCCGCATTATTATACCAGGATGTATCCCGGTATGGCTACCCTTCTTTTTATGATACCGTTTCGCATAATTATATTCCATACTTCTTAGTGCCAAATGTCACCATTGGTGAACAGTTCTCTCCATTACTAGGTTTTGATATGATGTTTACAAATCAAATGCAGGCAAGTCTTAAATATTCAAAATCAAGGAACCTGAGTTTGAGTTTATACGATTATCAATTGAGTGAAGTAAGAAGTACAGAATATACCATTGGCGCAGGTTACCGTAAACGGGGCATGAAGTTACTGGCAGGATTGAAATTACCAAAATTCTTAAGTAAAGATGGAAGTGGTAAATTAGATAATGAAATTAATTTTAACCTGATGGTTTCTGTGAGGGATAATGTAACAGCAAACAGCCGGCTTGACCAGGACAACGGATTTGCTACCGGTGGTAGTAAAGACATTACCATAAACCCCACCATAGATTATTATTTGAATAACCGGGTAAATGTAAAATTATACTTTGAACAACGTAAAGTGAAACCTTATATTTCATCCAGTGCACCTACTACCAATACCCGGGCCGGGATACAAGTACGTATTTCATTGGCCCAGTAATTAAATTCTTTTGGCCCATAAAAAAAGCAGGTATTCCCTGCTTTTTTTATTTCTTTAGTTTACATCTTTTATCTTGACATCACCCTTTTAAAGCGCATCATAGGGATATTGGCATACAAGAAATTTAGTTTGCCATTTTCATCTACGTTATAGGTTTTAATATTTTTAAGCATTGCTAAAAATATTTTCTCACCTTCACCACAATACATTAAAGTAGTGGGGCCGGGTACCCCAAAAGATATAGAATCTCCCACAATCTTATAAGAAGAAGTATATCCATTACAGCCATCTGTGCCGGTTACTTCTTGCGTTAAACGGTTAAAAGTAAGTTGCGGCTTTTTTTCAGGAAATAAACCTTCAAACGCAATGCGGGGGCCGGAAATAAATTCTAACTCCCAGGTATTGTTAAATAAGTTCTCTTTGTTGCCGGTTGATTTTGTAGTGCTGCAAGCAGTAAAAAATAAGAGCAGCATACCTGCTGAAAGTACTTGTAAAAATTTCATGGTCATAATTTTAATGTAGTGGGTTGATTCATTTATTTTAAGCATTACATAAATAAAAAGGCAGCCCAATTTATTTTATCATGCTGTTAACATATTAAAGATAGTTCATCAATCAATATTTGCGTTTGAAACTGCAAAATAAAAAATTTTGAACCGTATCAAACGGAGTTATATGATCTATTTGTTTACAATTAATTTTTTCAAAATCTGGGCGTACCAATGTACTCAGGGTTTGTTCATTATATTGAATAATGGGTAAACCACTGCATTTAAGCGGGCCGCTGGTGGAGAAAGTAGAAAGAACAAGGTAACCCGTTACTGATTTTTTGATCGTGCTGATATACTTTTCAATTTGCTGGCTGCCGGTTAAAAAATGAAAAGCTGCCCTGTCGTGCCATAAGTCATACTGGGTTTTTGGTTCAAAATGGGTAATATCCGAAACGATCCATTTTACCTGGTTCGCTTTTTCACCTAATCTTTTTTGTGCTTTTTCTAAAGCTTTTATAGAAATGTCAAGAACGGTTAAATTGTAAAACCCTTTATCCAGCAAATGATCCACAAGACTGCTATCGCCGCCCCCAATATCAATAATGCTTGCGTCTTTAGATAATGGTAATGCATGGATCATTTCTAAAGAAGTAGTAGGGGTATCCTGCGTCCAGCTTACTTCCTGGGGCCCTTTGGTTGTATATACTTTATCCCAATGTTCTTTTGAAGATTCATTCCTCATGCTTCCATATCATTTTTGTATTTACAGTAAATATTATTTTTTTGATTAAAACGAAGCAAAACTAAATATACAATATATGAGGATGAAAAAATTGCGTAACTAAACTTAGTGTACTGCAGTTACATTTACTCTTTCAATACCAATCAATGTAAGTTCTATATGCCGGTTATGTGCTTTATTTTCAAACTCACTAATAATTTCCAGGATATCATAATCAATAAAATTACACTCGCCTCCATCAATGGTGATGGAAGAGTATTCCGGTACATCATCCAGGGCTTTACGCAACTTTACTTTATTTAGAAATGTAACATTGCTGTTGAGTTTAATGTATTCTGTTTCTATACCCTGTATTACTTTTTTAGTTATTTTATATTCTGCCTTAAAATTATTTCGGAGAATAAAATATACAGAAAGTAGTAAACCAATACTTACGCCAATTAACAGGTCGGTTAATAGAATTACAATAATGGTAAGGATAAAAGGCATAAACTGTTTCCAACCAAGGCTCCACATATTTCGGAATAATTTTGGTTTGGTAAGATTGTAACCGGTACTAATCAATATCGCTGCCAATGCAGCATAAGGAATCTTGTTTAATAAAAAGGGGATCAATAAAACAGCAAGAAATAAAAAGAGGCCATGGGTAAAGGCAGAAAGTTTTGTTCTGCCCCCTGCATCCACATTGGCTGAACCTCTTACCACTACTGCTGTAATGGGAATAGCGCCTAACAATCCGCAGGCTATATTCCCGATACCCTGTGCTACCAATTCCCGGTTGACGGGTGTTATGCGGTTTCGCTTGTCTAACTTATCAATGGCTTCTACACAAAGTAAGGTTTCAAGGGTAGCAAGCAGCCCGATAATAATACCGTCTTTCCATATCTCTGCATTTGAAAATAATTTTGAGATAGCCGGGAATGAAATATTAGAAAAAATATTATCCGGAATATTTACCAACTGTGTAGGTTTTAAAGATAAACCAGTGGCAGAAAAGTTAAATATAAAATTTGTGATAATAGCTGCCATTACTACCAGTAAAGGCGCAGGAATTATTTTTAATTTCTTTGCAGCAGGAAGCTGTAATAAAATTAAAATGATGAGTGATACAAAAGTAATAATGAGCGTTCCTCTTGTAACGTGTTTGTTAAATTCCTTTATATTTCCCGCTATATTTTTTGGTGAGAATAAATGCAATAAGCCACTCGTCCAAAAATCAGGCTGATCATATCCCAGGGCAATAGGAATTTGTTTTATAATAAGGATGATGCCGATTGCAGCCAGCATCCCTTTGATAACCGATGATGGAAAATAGTTGGCAATGGAACCAAGTTTAAATACTCCAAGTACCAATTGAAATAAACCGGCTACCATTACGGCCAGTAAAAAAATTTTAAAATCTCCCAATGATATTATTGAGGCTGCTACTACTGTGGTAAGCCCTGCGGCTGGTCCCGATACTGCCAATTGTGCCCCACTAATTAACGAAACCAATAAGCCGCCAATAATTCCCGAAAGCAGCCCCGAATAAAGGGGGGCACCGGAAGCAAGTGCAATACCCAGGCAAAGTGGTAATGCCACCAGGAATACCGAAAGACCGGCAGGTAAATCATGCTTTAACCATATTATCCGGTAATATTTAATCGTTCTTCGCATGGGCCATTATTACGGGCGCAAGTTATAATTTTAGAATGGAATGCCTTTTTATATTTTTTATTTAAATATTAAACAGCATAGTTATTGTCGCTGCAAATGACTGGGAGGCTGTAAGAATGTATCACATAATAAAAGCCGTATCATTTTTTGATACGGCTTAGGAAGTTGCTGTAAGCAATTATTAAAAAAAATCTATTGCTTTATTATTTTTTGTATTTGAACTTCATTATTATTCTGGTAGCGGATAATGTACACCCCGGCAGCCAGGTTACGAATGTTTATATTCATGGGGCCGGTAGTTGTTTTAATACGGTTTATTATTTTACCCTCTAGTGTTAGTATTTCAATAATACCATTTGCATTTAATCCGGTGATGTTGATAAATTGGGTAGCAGGGTTAGGGAAAATTTGCATGGGAACAGATAAGTCTATTTTTACAAGTTGGATATCAGAATAAGTAAACCTACCGTTATTATCAATCATTTTCAATCGGTAGTAATTTAATTTTTCATGTATGCCGATATGTGTAAAGTGATAAATGTTTATGCCCGAAGTATTTGCAGCCGCAACAGATCCAATATTTGTAAACGTAATGCCATCAATGCTATGCTGTATCGTAAAACCTGCTGTATTTACCTCGTTTGTAGTTTGCCAGCTTAGTATTGCATTAGCTCCCTGCCTTTCTGCTTTGAATTGCAGTAATTGCAATGGAATAACGCCGGAGCCACTGGTGACTGTAAAAGGAGAGAAACTATCATATCCATCTTGAGATTTACTAAAAAGGCCAATGCTGTTTGTTGCTGCCGACCCTGTTGTGCCCAATTGCCAACTAATAGTATAATGTGCCGTACGGCAACTTAACCTGTCGAAGCCTGTTAACTCATCAGCCGGGTTCCAGAACATTTCAATCGTTGCATCACTGCCTCCTGGAATTTGTTCTTCTATTAACCAGGTACAATTTACATTATCAGTCAATACAGTATCTCCTGTATTTCCATGCATCAATACATAAGGAAGTAACCTCACCGAGAAATTATCTGTAGTACCCGTATTATTAATCTTTACAAAATTGGTACTATATAGCCTGGTGCCTACCGGAAATTCATTCATCGCATTGGCGTTATTTAATTTTAATTTTCCGGTACCATTTGTAATAATAAAATGAGCGGTATCAAAGTTTTTTATAATTCCATTAATGATAAGATCATAATCACCCAATATTATTTTACCACCAATCCATCCCGGTAGTTGATCTGGAAGGCCGGCATCCATATCCAAATCCCCACTTACAATTAAAGATGTTTTGAGTGAAGATACAGTGCTGAAAGGAAGAGCATCATCATTATTGGTAAGATCAAATTCTATCGGGGTACAATTAATAATTTGAGCCAGGACCGTTCCTTTTTCAATATCAAATTTCATTCGTTTACTGATGATGGTATTTGCACCTGCTGCCAAAGTAAATTCAACACTATCTATTGCAGTAATGGCATCCGTTTCGTCCAGGATTAAAAATTTAACCCATGCTGTACCTTCTGTGGGTCCATTATTTTTTATTTTATAAGATATCAATACACTATCACCTGTCCTGAATCCAGAAGGATTAAAGCTGATAGCATTACCTGCATCTTTTGCCATATCGGGCGCATCGCCCACTATCAAAGCACGGGTTGCCGTATTATTATTTTCTCTTTCTTCTATTGCAAGATTATCCGGATCTGCTATTATTTTCATCACTTTTACACCGGGTATAAGAGATGAGTATGGTACTGTAGCCGCCACGGTAGTATCTCTTCCCGGAAGTATGGGATTAATGGGTACATCAGCTCCCAGTTGAATATCATCTACCAAAAAGCGAAGTACATTGGGTGTGCTGATTTTTCCGCCGGAATTTCTTACGGTGCCAACCAGCGTAATTGATTGGCCGATATTTGGATTCAGGCTGCTGGGCGAAATATATTGCGACAGCACTTCAAAATCCATTTTACTATCTACCACACGAATATGGAAATCACCGGTATTATTCGTTTCATCGGTTTCACAAATCATATTTGCCGTATCTGCAATTACAGTTACTACATAATCACCGGCGGCAGTAAACATTTGTGTGAATGAAGTATATGCTGCATATGGTTCACCTGCTTTGATGGTAGTAATATTTCCGGAACCGATTACATTGCCATTTAAAACAAAAGATACAGAAACATTGCTCACATCTCTCATTCCTGTATTCCTTACGGGAGGAAAGAATTGGTTGATTGTATTTACCCTTACCACTACCGGGTTGCTTGCCGATCCTTGTTCGAAAGATAATTGGTATGGCCTGATATCGGCGGTGAATTGTATTTGTAAGTTATTATTACTTTCATTTGATTCTGTAATGTCGCCATCGCTGTCTGCAATCACCTCTATAGTGGGGCCACAGGTATTTTCAGCATCTGTTACCAGGTAAGTATCAGATGAAATTACTATTGACTCATTTCCTGCCAGGGATATCACTGATTTTTTTGTACCTAATTGTACCCCATTTACCAGGAAACTCACTTTAAAAGCATCAACATATTTTCCGCTATTTTTAATTGTTGCTTTAAAGGTTACTGCCGTGCCGATAGAAGCAGTTGTTGGTGTCGTTAAAACTTTTGTTACAGTAAGATCGGGCAGGGGAACTGTAATTTTGAAGATAAACTCATTATTGGTTTCAACTTCTTCTACAATATCTGCATTCGCATCTGTAATTATTTTTATAAAATGATCGCCGGGCGCCATGTGTATATCATTATAAGAAATACTGGTTGCTGATTTCCCGGCGATACCGGTAACATTGCTTGTTTTAATTAAGCTGTAACTGCCACCGGGAATTGAATCATACGTTTTAACTACATGTGCACCGGAAGATTTGCAATTTATATTTGCATCCAAAAAATCAAATGAAGTAAAGCCGGTTTGCCTGAATTGCTGAATCGTAAGATCCGGCTTATTGGATACAGGTTGTATTGTGGTACCACCTGTTTGTACCATGGCTATGTATTGGCCGTGGTATATTGAAGTTGGGATTTGTAAATATTCAATATACGTATATGAAAGTATTGCGGTTACAGAAACTGCTGATGTGGAAGAAAGCGGAAGATAATATTGTAAATTTATTTCTTCACCGGGAGAATGGCTATAATCTGCACTGGCATAGGTTTGATATAATACACCATCAACAAATATTTTGAGCGTATCTTTTATGATCTCATCCCAACCGCACCACATGTTACTGAGATCTCTTTCCCTGTATTTTAATTTTAGATTTATGGTAGCATTTTGCCCCACCTGGTTTGCACAAGGGTTTGTATTGTATGTTGCCTGGAGGCCACCTTGTGAAGGAGGTTGTGTACAAGCATTTGTACCCGGGCATGAAACAGCCACGCTTTGGGTTAAGAGGCTACTCGTAAATGTAAAGTCTGTAACACTAACGGTGTAATCAAAATTTCCGCCGCAAGTAATACCGGTAAATTGATAACTGTAATTTCCATTTACATCCGTTGTGGTGTTGATGGGGCCGGCAGCCGTATTTATGGTTACCGTTGCCCCGGCAACGGATGTAGGTAATGCAGTACCAAAATAATTTGCATGACCACTGATGATGGCTTTTAATTGTGGGCAATTTTGAATTGAGAGAGAACTGGTAACCGTAATTCCTCCCGGTAAATTTGGAGAACCTACAATAATGGGACGGATGGCATAATTATTCAGGTAATTGCTTTCAGGAATCGCTTGATCCGGATTAATATAAACTTTAATTGGATAAAAACCTTCGGTAGCAAAATTAAATGGCTGTGTGATACTGGCAGTTGAATTTGGATTTACTACAGGTATAATCACACTATCTAATAAAATTGTATCCCTGTAAAATTTCACCGGAACATTTATGGCAGGTACCGATGTGCTATTCGTAACTACTGCAGATAAGTTGAATGATTGGCCGGGAGATGGATTATTGATATTAAAGGAAATGTTGTTTGCAAATATTTTCAAATCGAGTACCTGGTCAGTAACAATAGGCCCCGAAATATAATTGTTATTAATCGTAGTTGCTGTATTTCCGTTTACATCATCAGCAAAAAACTGGTAACCTAATGAATTACTATTACTGGTATGATTGAATGTGTAACTATAAATTTCACCATTTACAAAATCTGTTCCCGATCCTTCCTGGGTCATACTAAATATCCCTTCTCCAAGGTCATTAAAATCATGATCAGCATTCAAATCAATACCAATTTTTGGATACCCTGTTTTTGGCGGTAGGTTATTAGCAGAGGCGTACAATATTTTATAGGTGAAAAAGCCCGTTTGAGCAACCGCAGGATTCACACCTGTTGATCCATTGAATGGTGATGTACTTACAAATTGTAAAACAGGAACTGTACCAGGTGTATATCCCTTGCCTGTTACAATAGTTGTAACAGAATCTATTGCTGCAGTACTTGATTTTATTTTTATCTGCGCCGTATATGTTAATACTGCAGTTGGCGTAAAAGCAACCGGTAAAACAATATTTCCGCCTACGGGGATTGTAGTACCAATTGTGTATGTTGGAACAAAAGCAGGGTCGCTGATGATGACATCGTTAAGTATGATAGGAATATTTCCGGTATTGGAAATACTGAAATTAAAATTGGCCGTATTGTTAAGGATTACATTTTGATAATCATACCCTGCTGCAGGGCTGATAGCCCATGAACCATTCACTGCAATTCCCTGCCCTTTGAGAATTGCTTTAAAATTTCCTGCTGATGTCTCCAGTAAGATACTATCTCTGTAAAATTGTGTGGCAGTAGGTGTAAATGTTACGGGTAAGTTATACGTATCACCTGCATTGATTGTGATAGGAGTGGATACCGAAATACTAAATGGAGAAGCAATATTAATATTGTTGATTGATTGTGTAGTAGTACTGTTGTTTTTAATACTAATATTTGCAGTTGCATTGTTGCCAACAATTGTATTTCCATACAGCAGGCTATCTGGGGAAACTGCAATAAGGCCTGCTATAAATTGTTTTATATTGGTTACACTCCATTTATTGCTGTTGTCTTTTGAGCGAATATATAATATATGATTACCTGAAGATAAAGCTGTAAAATTTATAGTAGCCAGTAAATTACTGATATCAACTGCAGGGGTTATGGCAATAGCATTTCCATTACCAAAACCGGGATCACTATCAATAAAATATTCTAACTGTACAATGTTGGTTACAGGAGGAGGGGCTGTAGGGTATGGATAAGTTGATGAGTTATCAAATATTTCATAATTGACAAGGCTCCATTTTCCACCGGCATCTTTTGCACGAATAAATACCCGGTGTACGCCGGGAGTAAGCCCGGTAATATTGATATTAGCATTTAGGTTTGCAATATCTGTCGCAGCCGTAATGGGAATTTGGGTGCAGTTACCAAAGCCAAGATCATTATTATCTAAAAAATATTCTAACTGTACAATGTTGGATGCTGGTAGTGGCGCTACGGGATAATCATTTGCCTGTGAATTATCAAATATTTCATAATTGACAAGGCTCCATTTTCCACCGGCATCTTTTGCACGAATGAATACCCGGTGTACGCCGGGAGTAAGCCCGGTAATATTGATATTAGCATTTAGGTTTGCAATATCTGTCGCAGCCGTAATGGGAATTTGGGTGCAGTTACCAAAGCCAAGATCATTATTATCTAAAAAATATTCTAACTGTACAATGTTGGATGCTGGTAGTGGCGCTACGGGATAATCATTTGCCTGTGAGTTATCAAATATTTCATAATTGACAAGGCTCCATTTTCCACCGGCATCTTTTGCACGAATGAATACCCGGTGTACGCCGGGAGTAAGCCCGGTAATATTGATATTAGCATTTAGGTTTGCAATATCTGTCGCAGCCGTAATGGGAATTTGGGTGCAGTTACCAAAGCCAAGATCATTATTATCTAAAAAATATTCTAACTGTACAATGTTGGATGCTGGTAGTGGCGCTACGGGATAATCATTTGCCTGTGAGTTATCAAATATTTCATAATTGACAAGGCTCCATTTTCCACCGGCATCTTTTGCACGGATGAATACCCGGTGTACGCCATGATACAACCCGGTAATATTGATATTAGCATTTAGGTTTGCAATATCTGTCGCAGCCGTAATGGGAATTTGGGTGCAGTTGCCAAAGCCCAGGTCATTATTATCTAAAAAATATTCTAACTGTATAATGTTGGTTGCTGCAGGCGGGGCAGCAGAATAGATAGGTAAATTGTAGTTATCGAAAAAGCGATTATTACTTAGGCTCCAGTTGCCGTTGATATCTTTTGTTCTGATATAGATTCGATGAAAACCAAATGGTATGCCTGTAAGATCAACTGTTCCGCTAAAACCATTAATATTTTGCGACGCAGTAAAACCTGTTACAGGTGTTCCACTACCTTGTGATACATTGGCATCTATAAAATATTCTATAGCTGTAATATTGCCCGGTGAAGATGGTGCCGTAGGGTATGGCTGCTGGGCATGCACAAATATATAGAAGATACTTATGGCAAAGACTGTAAATGCTTTTTTCATTGTAAAGTTTTTGTAACAAACTTTGTTTGTCAATATTTTACCAGCAATGTTGAATAGCAATACCATGGTACAAGTGTGCGACGCAACAGTTGCCTTATTGAAACTCAAATGCCCGGAACATTATAGTTTTAATTTTAAAACCGGTGTTTAACAATTACTGGAGCATGTTATTAATTGTTACTCCTGGTACTAATCGTTATTTGCATAGATGTGGCATTGCTGGGTACACTGGCAGGTACTGTAAGCGCATAAATGGTTGGAATAGGTGGAATACCACTTAATATATAAGGATCAGCAGTGCCAAAGGGGCCACAGTCTGGTGTGATACCTGATATTGTTTCACCAGCGCTGATAGCAGGGCTACCTGCTTTTAAACGCCACTGCCCATCCGTGCTATTACCGGTAAGGCCCTCAAATAATGCAGCATCAGTTTGCCCATTGATATTTCCATTTCCTGCAGGTAAATTATTGCCGGTAGAAATATTATTTTTTATGGTTGTGTTAACCATGTAAGTGGTATTTACATTATTGGTGATAATATTATTTGAAAAGTAGGCGCTGTATAAATCCACAGAACTTCTAATCGCATTGTTCCGGATTAATAAATTAAAGTTACCCGTGTTTCCGAGAGAGATACTACTGGTGATGATATTATTGGTGATTTGCCAATTTTCTAAAACTTCATTCGTTAACCCTAGTGATGAGATATAGCATTTATTTACAACCCATCCTGACATTTTAGTGTTTGCAGTATAACCATAGTATTGCCCAATACTTCCGATGAAGCACCTGGTTAAAGTGATATTATCAGTTGCAGATCCAAGATTAAATCCCACTCCCATAGAAATATAATTTAACCCCATTAATGTAGAGCCGGAAGCGGTTGAATCAAATAGTATTGTGGCATTTCCAAAATAAGCACCTGTGGGATCTGCCTGTAAACCCAGGTTACTGTTTGTTCCACTTAAGAAATAACCAGATCCAATTATAACGAGCCTTTTAGATAAAGTAAAGCCCTGGTAATTGGTAGAACTGGGTTCAAAATATAAGGTATCGTCGTTTACTACACCGGGAGAAGCAATTGCTTGAGCAGCTTGTTGAAAATCTGCTGTTACACCAATATTACTATTAATGCGCCAAACCTTCGCCTGGCTTTGTGTTTCTATAATAATAAATAAGCTTAATAAAAATAAGTATTTCATATCTGTATGTTTTAGGATGTAAAAGTATCTTTTAACTGATGCCTTTCTATCCCCTAAAAAAGGGAGTTTTTAAGAAAAAAGAAGATTTCGAAAAAAATGGATATATATGGGTAAGCCTTGATGCAAATATGCATATACCAACTTATCATTTAATCATACATTTGAATGGTGAATATTGTAAATGCCATACCATACAAGTTTTTATTTTATTTTTTAATTTTTGTATTACCTGCTACTGAAATATTAGGACAGGATAAGGCTCTTGCTGATGAAGAAATTAGCATGATGAAGTTAGCAGATGATACGGCCAGGATAAATAAGATGAATGCCTATGCAGGAAAAATCCAGTTTTCACAACCTGACAAAGCCATTCAGGTAATAGAGGAAACAATCCGGATTGCAGAAAAAATTAATTATTCCTTTGGGCTTTCTGTCGCTTATGGTTTGCGAGCCGGCTTGTTGTTTTATGAGATGAAATTAGATAGTTGCAAATTGCTGGTAGATAAAGCGTATGCATTAATTAATAACAATACTGATCTTGCTTCAAGAAACCAGCAGGCTAATTTAATTAACCGGTATGCAGCCATTGAACAACGTAAACAAAATTATGTTTCTGCGGTAGAGCTATATTTAAAAGCAGTATCCATTTTTGATGAAATGGATAATGAGCCCCAAATTATTAATTCGTATTACAACCTTTCAGGTATCTATAAATTTTTGGGTGATACCAGTAAAGCCTTTTATTATGCTAGGGAGACCAACAGGCTCGCTTTAAAAGTAAATGATGCAGTATTGCGGGTAAGGGGGCTGATAGCACTGGCAGATATTTATAATTATATTAAAGATTATGATAGCCTGAAACTTACATCAGACAAGGGGCTTGCAAAGGCTTATAAAGATAATATGACTTTTGCAATAGGCATATTTCACAATTTTATTGGCTTATATTTTACCAATAAAATGAGATTATTCGATTCTGCGGTGAAGCATTATGAGATTGCATTAAATGCTTTTAAAAAGATCAATACGTCTTATGATGTTGCCCTGGTATTACAAAATTTAGGAGATCTGTATTTAAAAAAAGGGGATCATATAAATGCCATTAAATTTTCAAAACAAGCCAGGGATATTTCCAGTGAGTTAAAATTTGATCATGTTTTATATACATGCCTGGAGAACCTTGTTATTGCAGAGGAAAACCTGGGTAATATAGGAGAGAGTTATAAGTACCTTAAAGAACTTGTAGCTATTAACGAAAGCATAAATAATAGGAACAGTGAGAAAAAAGTTTATGAAATGGAGGTAAAATATCAAACTCAGAAGCGGGAAGATATGATGTTGGTACAACAAAAAGAATTGCACCAAAAAAATATGCTTAACTATTTGCTGGCAGTGGCTGTATTATTATTGCTCATTGTTGTTTCGCTTTTGTATTTAAATTACCGGAACAAACAAAAATGGCAATTGCAACAAATTAATAAATTGGAAACACAGCAGCAATTATCTGCTACTAAAGCAGTTTTAAAAGGGGAAGAACAAGAGCGGTCCCGATTGGCAAAAGACTTGCATGATGGCCTGGGTGGCCTGCTAAGCGGTATAAAATATTCATTTAATAGCATCAAAGAAAACTTAACGATGGATACTGAAACTGCCAGTGCATTTGAACGGACTATGGATATGCTGAATGGCTCTATTATTGAAATGCGGCAAGTGGCGCATAACTTAATGCCTCAATCATTGGTAAAGTTTGGATTTGATGCTGCACTCAAAGACTTCTGTAATCAAATAAATCAAACCGGTGCATTGCATGTATCCTATCAATCTTACGGGCTTGAAAACGAAGTAATTGAAGAAACTAAATTAATTATCATTTACCGTATTGTACAGGAGTTGATCAGTAATACATTAAAACATGCCAGGGCTGTACATGTAGTAGTTCAAGTGATAAAAATGGGAAATAATATTTCAATAACCGTTGAGGATGATGGTATTGGCTTTGATGTTACTACTTTACCTGCAAGCCGGGGTATAGGCTGGAGCAATATACAAAGTAGGGTTGATCTCTTAAAAGGTAAACTGGATGTACGTTCAGAAGCAGGTAATGGAACTTCCGTTTTAATTGAATTTAGTATATAATTTTTTAAATACTGTATAGATTTTTATGAAAAATCCCTGAAAAACGGGAATTCCCTTTTAGGATATTTCTTTTAATTTGTATGGTTTAATCCGCCGGTATGAATATATCATATAAACATTGTTAAGACATACAATATGGCAACCAAACTATTTATAGTGGATGATCACTACATGGTAATTGAAGGCATTCATTCCATATTGCAAAATGAAAACAGTATTGAATGGATGGGGCATGCCAGTAATGCAGATTCCTGCCTGGCATTCTTAAAAAATCAACGGCCAGATGTGATATTAATGGACATTAGCATGCCGGGTATGAGTGGGATTGAATTATGTAAACTGGTAAGAGAAAATTACCCTTCCATTTACATCATAGGCTTAAGTACCTTTAACCAGCAAAGTTTTATTAAAAAAATGATGGATGTCGGCGCTTCGGGTTATTTATTAAAAAATGCTACCCGGCAAGAATTAATTTTTGCTATTAATGAGGTATCAAAAGGGAAAATGTATGTATGTGATGAGGCAGCCTCTACACTTCGATTTAATGAGAAATTACAATTACCGGTTATCACAAGAAGAGAAAAAGAAGTACTCGAATTTATTGCAAGCGGTTTAACAAATAATGAAATCGCTAAAAAACTTTTTATCAGTGTTTCTACAGTAGATTCACACCGAAAAAATATCCTTGTAAAATTTGAAGCAAAAAATATTGCCTCACTCGTGAAAACGGCTTTACAATTAAAAATTATTGAATAATTTATTTTAATAAAAATTATTGTTATCAGGATTGCATACCTCAATTCACGGGCAGGCAAATCTTACAACCTAAATAATGAATGAAGTATTTTTTTAATTTTATCCAGCACTAACTTCTCATTTTTATTCTTATCTCGGTAAGCATCGGCTATTGCCGTTACTGTTTGTAAAATATTTTGAATGATCTGCGGGCTAAAGCTTTCTTTATTTTCTCTATAAAAATCTTCAAATGATTCGAGTGCATTGTGTGCTGCATTTTCTGATTCTTCATAATCAAATGAAAAATTAATGATGGCCGACTGATCCGTACCAAATTCATCCTTCGAATCTTCTAAAGGTTTCCATTTACTATTGATGAGTTCCTGCAAAGCTTCCCGTTCTGCCACTTGTACTTTACCATCAATACCGGCAGTATAGTAAAATAGTTTTCCTAGCTCGGTATATAATTCTTTGTAAAACATAATATTTAATTTAATGGTTTAATGATTTTACTGTGCTGCAAGGTTTCGATGAAAATATTTATTCTGGTGGATTCATAAGAAGTGGCTTCTCCATCATGAATGCCAGGTTTTTGGTATAGCTAACCGTACGTAATTTGTGAAAGAAACTTTTATTCTTACGAACTATGGCCAGCATATCGTAAGGGGTATGGTTCATCAATGTTATTATTTTTTCATCTTTTGCCTTTGTTTCAATTAACTGGAATTTTAAATTTCTCCTGTTTATTTTTCTTTGCATATAAAATGCATAAGATTCAAAATCATTTATTGATTTATTTTTTTTCTTTTCATTCATATCATTATCCATCACATGTATTACGGTAACAGCCCCATTTTCTAATTTTGCAAATGAAAGGACCCTTTTAATGGCCGGCTCATCCCAGGGTGTAAAATCTGTTGCAAATACAATTTGACTAAAGCTTTTTACCTTACATTTTTCAGGGATTAATAAAACTGGCAGGTCCGATCTTTGTGCAACCCTTGCAGCTACCGAACCCAGTAAAACCTTTTTAATACCGGATGCTCCTTTTGTACCCATTACAATCAGGTCAATATGGTTATGTTCGGCAAAGCCAAGTATGTTATTGATGAGTGGCGACCGCCCAATGATTGTAGAAATGGATACGACATCATCTTTTTTTACTATTTTATTTTTGAAACGATGAAGTTTTTTAAGGATCATCGTTTCAGTTTTAAAATTATGTGCAGCTCTTTCAGTTTTATCACCTATAAATGGATTTTCTAATGGAATATAGGTGTGATACAGGATAATGGTGCCTTTAGATAGCTTTGCAATATACAGGGCAAACTTAAATGCAGTTTCAGCATTTGCTGAAAAATCGGTAGGAACTAATATTCGTTTCATATTATATTGCTTTACTTTTTTTTACAGAAAATTAATCTCCATATTCTATAGGCATGGCCAATAACGGGATATGAGTATGGTAACTCATTTTTTTTGTTGCACTTGGGTTAAACAACCGGTTCCAATAGGTATGCTGATAAGTGATCATAACCACCATATCAATTTCATTTTCTTTTATATAGTCTTGTAAGGTATCTTCAAAATTATCGCCATATAAGTGCATCGAGGTAAGTGTTTTTTCATGAAAAGTTTCTGTAAGGAAGTCTGCATATTCCCCCAGTTTTCTTTTATTGTCAAGTAAGGTTGCTACATTGTCTTTATGCTCATCTGTAAATACTGCTACCTGTATATTCGCCATATATAAACCAGCCAGTTCAAAAATATAAT
The DNA here is from genome assembly GCA_016710595.1 of Niastella sp. Taxonomy (GTDB): domain Bacteria; phylum Bacteroidota; class Bacteroidia; order Chitinophagales; family Chitinophagaceae; genus Ferruginibacter. The sequence continues at coordinate 55,191 of JADJVM010000005.1, read as the reverse complement.
TGAGGATCTTTTTATTCTTTTCAAATTGGTTGCTTGCAAATAATATCTTCTGTGGCTTTTTCCATTTATAGTTTTGTGGAATCGCCATGATAGGTAAACCTGATTTCTGGATAGCTGTAGCTGTTCTGCTTCCCCATAATTTTTCAATAATTCCCTTAGCACCCTGTGTACCCATTATGATAAGATCTGCCTTTATTGTCTCTGCCGATTTCTTAATGGCATCCAGCAATGCATCTTTTGAAATCATAGTTTCAATTTCCAGCCCTTCTTTTTCAGCGGCTTCTTGTTTGAGTTTGCCAAGTTTTATTTCTGCTTCATCTAAAACGGCACGGTTAAATTCCTTATTTACACCCATATAATCAGTATAAATATTATCAACTATTTCAAAAGAATGCAGTAAGGAGATTTTTGCCGGCAATATCTTTGCACTTTGTTTTGCAAATTCCAATGCATTGTCAGCACAAGCTGAAAAATCTGTTGGGACTAATATGTGTTTCATAATTTAAATGTATTAAGTTTTAAAAGTTTAATTTTTATTTATTGTGTGCGATAAATAATGCCGTGTCTAATTCCTTGATCAAAATGTCTGCCATGCTGGCTTTAAACCACCTTGAAATTTCAGTTCTCCTGTAAGCGCCTAATACCACCAGTTCATTTTCTTTGTGATTCCGTAAATAACTTACTATTTCTTCTTCGGGGTTACCCTTTGCTACTACGAATTTTACTTTTGGAAAATGTCTTTTAATAAATTCTTTCATTAATTTATTATCAGATACATGTGATGTTCCCTTTTTGTCTTTCACAGTAAACACTTCAACCGGCAAATCGCCCATGCCATTTAATACATAACTGAACATCTTAATGGCAAATACAGAAGAGGGAGCCCCATCGTACAATAAAATAATTTTATCAATGGGAATAAATTTATTGGGCACTACCAATACCGGGCACTGCACATCGGCCAGCAATTCTTTTATAAAACGGGTAGGCGAATCTTCTGCAATCCGGCTGAAGGTTTCACTATCGTTTATAATTATGAGATCGGCATAAATACTTTCTTGTTTTAATTCATGGATGGCAATATCCTTGTTGCGGTGAAATGTATAAGCAACACCTGCCTGACCACATGCTTTTTGAAATTTAGTAACGGCTGCATCTCTTTTTTCCTGGTCTTTTGCATCTAGTTTAAGCAATATTTGTTCAGCATCCTTATGGGTCTTTAATATCTGTAATGTATTATAAGAACGGTAAAATGATTCATCCAGAAAAACGCCCACCAAAAATGCATCTGCTTCTTTTGTTAACTGTATTGCATAATCTAATGTGCTTTGCGAAAATTTATATCCATCAAATACTGCCAAAATCTTTTTAGACCTCGTATTCCTGGTAGTAAGCGATTTTTTCTCCTGGTTATAATTAAACTCTTTCTTAATTATTTTTTTTGTTATCTCTTTCATGGTTTGTAATTGAATGAATAAAGAGCCATTTATTTTTTTTTAAATCCTGTATTTTCACTGTTTTTAATGAAGATGTGATCTGCAGGAGCGCTATACACAATCTATATAATACTATGGATTATTATAGTGAGCATGGTCACTTTTTAATATGATTTATATCATAAGTACCTGTATAGAAAGTTTTCTCGGATACAATATTTAATAAGAAGAATTTATGATGCTTTTACTATTGTAAATTTTACCTGGTTCCTATTACAATTTTATAAATTATAAACTGTTGCTTTAAGGTGACGCAAGATGTTTTTGGAAAAGGGAAAAATTCAAGGCAGTTACAGACTTGTATTGCCAGTGCTGCATTTTAATTTAATGCAGATGATTAAACGTACAGGCATTTACAAAATATAATTTTATACCTGTGGTAAAAATATGTTCGAAAGCTGTTACCGAAATGGTATTTATTTCAGGTTATGATATACCTTTTGTACATCTTCATCCTGTTCTAAGTTATCAACCAATTTTAATACTTCCTGTGCCTGTTCTTCAGGAAGCTCTACCGTATTACCGGGTATGCGGGTGAGTTCAGCACTTTCTATGGCGATACCTTTTTCTTCAAGCGCTTTACTCATGTGGCCAAATTCATTAAAAGAAGTACGAATGATGATATTTCCTTCTTCATCTTCGCCAATTTCTTCTAACCCATAATCAATCAATTCCAGTTCCAGGTCTTCTAAATTAAGGGTGGGGGTACTTTTTATTTTAAACTCACCCATCCGGGTAAATCCAAAAGCTACACTGCCACTGGTACCCAGTGAGCCACCACTGCGGGTAAAATACATCCGTACATTGGCTACGGTACGAGTGGTATTATCTGTTGCCGTTTCTACCAATACGGCTACCCCATGGGGGGCATAGCCTTCATAAGTATGTTCTTCGTAATTGCTGATATCCTTGCCCATGGCCCGTTTGATAGCGGCTTCCACCCGGTCTTTGGGCATGTTTACACTTTTGGCATTCAGGATACATCGGCGTAAAGCAGGATTGTTATCAGGATCAGGGCCAGCAGCTTTTACAGCAATTGCGATTTCTTTCCCAATACGGGTAAACTGCTTAGCCATTCTGTCCCAACGGGCAAACATGGTACTTTTTCTTACTTCAAATATCCTTCCCATAAATAAAATTGTGTATTAGAATTTCCGGGTGGCAAAGTTACTAAGTATAAATTAAAAATATAAAATCAATACAGCATTAAAAAGAAAAACCCGCCTGTTGGCGGGTCTCTAAATATAAAAGTAAGTAAGATTTATTTTACTACAATAGAATCATTTAAATCCTTATCTACTAAAATGCGGCCGCAGTTTTCGCATACCATCACTTTTTTGCGCAACTTTATTTCACTTTGCTTTTGTGGTGGTATAGCATGATAACATCCGCCGCAGCTATCTCTTTCAACCGGTACTACCGCCAGGCCATTCCGGTAGTTTTGACGAATACGGTCATAACTTACCAGTAAACGCTCATCTACTTCCTCACGGGCTTCATTAATATGTTTGTTAAAATGCTTTTCTTCTTTTTCTGTTTCGGCAATTATCTTTTCTAATTCACTTTTTTTGCCGGCCAGGTTGGTTTCTTTGGCGCCCACTGCTTTTTTTGCAATTTCAAGCATTTTTGCTTTTTCGCCAATTTCTTCAGTAGCATCTTTAATGTGCTTCTCGTTCAACTTCTCTTCCAGTTGCTGCATTTCCATCTCTTTGTTGATGGCTTCAAACTCCCGGTTATTTTTTACATTATCACTTTGCTTCTCATATTTTTTAATAAGGGCTTGTGCTTCTTTAATGGCTTCTTTCTTTTGTTCAATAAATTCAGTGATGCCATTGATCTCCTCTTCTATACGGGTTTGGCGGGCATGGAGGCCTTCAATTTCATCTTCAAGGTCTTTTACTTCCATAGGAAGTTCACCTTTTAAGATTTGTATTTCATCTAACTTGCTGTTTATTTTTTGCAAGCGAACCAAAGAACTCAATTTTTCTTCTACTGAAAAATCTGCAACTTTTGACATAAGAATTTTTATTTATTATGAACGGCAGGAGTTTTTTATGCTTCTTTTTCCCAACATTTCCCGTTTTGATTTTTTGCTTCGTATGCTTATAAATACTTTACAGGATTGCTGTTAACTGCCGTTTTTAGGACGGCAAAGTTAGGGAAATTTTGCTTCAAAATATCAAAAAGGAGTTCTATGGTAAACTGCTCACTTTCATAATGCCCGATATCTGCCAATACCAATTTATCGTTTGCATCAAAAAATTCGTGATATTTCACATCTGCAGTAATATATACATCTGCTCCGGCAGCAATGGCAGTGGCCGTTAAAAAACTACCGGCTCCACCGCAAAGTGCAATTTTTTGTACCTTTTTTTTCAAAATTCGGGTATGCCGGACAGTAGGAATCTTGAATGTATGTTTTAATTGGATTAAAAATGCGCTGGTTTCCAATGGTTTATTTAAAATCCCAATCATCCCGCTACCTACTTCATTAAAACTATTGGCTAAAGGGTACAGGTCATAAGCTACTTCTTCATAAGGATGTGAATCCTTCATTGCTTTTAAAATAGGCCCGGATTTCCAATGCGGAAAAATCACTTCTAACCTGCTTTCTGCCTCAAAATGCCTTTCTCCTATATTGCCTGCAAAAGGATTGGTTCCTTCATTTGCTCTAAAACTGCCGGTTCCTGCGGTATTAAAACTGCATTCTGAATATTGGCCAATGCTACCGGCGCCTGCTTCAAAAAGCGCATTGGAAACTTTATCAATATGGTCCTGGGGTACAAAAACCGCCAATTTTTGTAATTGCCCTATTTTAGGTTGTAATATTTTACAACTTTTCAATTTCAATTTTTCAGCAATGGCATGGTTCACACCATGAAGGACATTGTCTAAATTGGTATGAATGGCATAAATGGCAATATCGTTTTTTATGGCTTTAATGATCGTTTGCTCCACATAATTTTTGCCCGTTAATTTTTTGATGCCCCTAAATAAAATAGGATGATGGGCAACTACCAGGTTACAACCTTTTTTTATGGCATCTTTTAGAGTAGCTTCAGTAACATCTAAACTTACCATGATACCGGTGCAGGGCCAGGATGCCTGGCCTATGAGAAGGCCTGCATTATCATATTCTTCCTGCAAACAAGGAGGAGCCAAATTTTCTAAAACCTGTATAATGTCTTTAATGTACATGATTGTCTTTTTTTGATCTTGCTAAGTTAATCAAGCTCATTCATACAGCTAATAACTGAATGTACATTAAGGTATATTATTATACGTTTTCATGCAAAAGAAATACAACAATAAATGATAGATGCCGTTATAAAAGAATTAAAAAATGCAACAGAAATTGTAGTTTTATGTTTCCAGAAAATCAAAATGAATACATGCCTCACAACAGCCGGTTTATAAAAACAGTTTTTAAATGGCGTTTGCTCATTGCTATTATTTTTGCCCTTACCATATTATACCTGGGAAGCTGTAAAAAGAAAGACCCCATTACCGGCGAGCAACTTACACTGGCTGCTCAATATTTTGAAGCCAACATCCTAAACCGGAATTTTGTTGTGGATTCTGCATATGAAAACGGTATAGATATTACGGCACGCTTTGCAAAAGATACTTTTATCTTATTTAAAAATACGCTGGAAGATGGCCCCATGAAGGGTTTTAATGCAGATAGCATCTATACGGGCACCTGGCATACATCTGAAGATTATGGGAAATTAAATATTCAATTAAACCAGCCTGGTATTTTAAACCGGTATGTATTTTTTAACCGGGACTGGCGGTTTATTGAAAAAAATATACCCGTTATGAAGATATCTCCCTGGGGTAGTTTGGCACTTACAAAAGTTTACATGCGACGGCTTTAGTTTTCACCATAGTGTGGATAACAATACAGCTTCCCTTTAAAATAATTTAAGTTTTTCTTCGTTTAATACCTGCAACCTATAGTTACAATCTTATTTTTTTTGAACACCTAAAATTCATTGCATGGTAACGAAAGCTGTACAACATGCTTTTATCTTGAATCGTATTATAGTCCCTCATCCCCACATTTATTTATTATAAAATTTTCAGCAATCCGGCTGTCACACACATGATATGCCAAAGATTTGTTTTTATGGATTGTTTGGATAACAGGGGCTCTGCGAAAGCAGGGCCTTCTGTTTTATAGCTATTGCAGTAATGGGTTATCTTTGTACTCTTTAAGCAATTAAAAATAAATTTTATGCATACAACATTAGGACAAAAAGCACCGGATTTTACACTTTACGACACCGAGAAACAAGCAGTTACCCTGAGTAGTTTTGAAGGCAATAAAAATATTTTGATCCTGTTTTTCCCCTTGGCTTTTACGGGTGTTTGTACAAAAGAATTGTGTAGCATAAGGGATAATTACAACCGCTATAGTACCGATCAATTACAAGTTATTGGCATTTCTGTAGATTCGGTTTACAGCCTTCAGAAATATAAAGAAGAACAGCATTATCAATTTCCATTATTGAGCGATTTTAATAAATATGCTTCTAATGCGTATGGTTGTATTTATGGAAGCTTTACAGCTATGGATATGCAAGGGGTAAGTAAAAGATCGGCGTTTTTAATAGATAAGAAAGGGGTAGTTCAATATGCAGAGGTTTTAGAAAATGCAGGGGATCTTCCTGATTTTGAGGCTATTGATAAAAAAATAGCAGCATTAAGCTAATATTTTTGATACGGGTACAATATATTTTGCAATAGTGAGTTCTATTATCAGTAAATTGTTATATTTTACAGTGATTATATGTATTTTTAAGAAAAAGCATTAATTTTACTTTATTGAAAAGAATTTTTTACATACTTGTTTTATTGATAGGAGTAAGTTTTGCCAGCCAGGCACAAAACCGGTTAGGAAACCCCCTGGCAACCCAAAAACTTATTAATTCCTATCCCAACCCAGCTTCCTCAAATATCAATTTTGATTTTCAGCGGGGGTATGATAAGTCTTTTACTCTTGAGATATATAATTTCATTGGTAAAAAAGTATGGGAAGTAAAAAATATCGCTCCACGGTATAATCTCAATCTTGACAATTTCTACAGGGGTGTTTATGTTTACCAACTGCGGGATAAAAACGGGAACATCGTAGAATCCGGTAAGTTCCAGGTAATTAAATAATAAAGGAACACTCAAATACATAAGCTTGCTCAAAATGCAGGCTATTTTTATGCCTATTCCTCATTAATACATTGTTTTAGTGTCATTTTGGCTGTATTTTTCGCTTGGCAAAATGTTTGACTACTGTACCTTTGCAGCCTTTTACAAAAAGTAAAATTGTAAAGAAAGTAAGGAAACAGTTGCTTAAAAATTATTAATATGAAAGAAAAAAAACACAGGCAGGAAGAGAATCATTCCCGGGAAATAGATATAAATTCTGATTCTGATATTCCAGGCAACAATCACCTGAGTAACCCTTTGAAAAATGAAGATGAACCGGAAACATCAGAAAATACTAAACTGGCTTTGGAACTGGAAGAGCAAAAAGATAAATATGTACGCTTGTTTGCCGAGTTTGATAATTATAAACGCCGTACCGCTAAAGAAAAAATTGAATTAATACAATCTGCCAATAAAAATCTTATCATTGACCTATTAGAAGTGCTGGATGATATGGACCGTGCAGAAACACAAATGACGGAAACAAATGATATTGAACAAGTGAAATCTGGCAATGCATTGGTTTTTGCAAAATTCAGGAATATTTTACAGCAACAGGGATTGGCTCCAATGAATAGTAAAGAAACAGCTTTTGATGTAGAAAAACATGAAGCTATTACTGAATTGGATGCAGGCCCCCAAATGCATGGAAAGGTAGTAGATGTATTACAAAAAGGCTATACCCTAAATGATAAAATAATTCGCTTTGCGAAAGTAGTAGTAGGAAAGTAATACCTGGAATTTAAAACCCTTAAAAGGCAGGGCCTTTATAAATATATGAAAAGAGATTATTACGAGGTGTTGGGCGTAACCAAAACGGCCACGGTAGAAGAAATAAAAAAAAGCTATCGTAAAGTTGCCATGCAGCACCATCCCGATAGGAACCCGGGGGATAAATCAGCCGAAGAGAAATTTAAAGAAGCTGCAGAAGCTTATGAAGTGCTGAGTGATGCCGATAAAAAATCACAGTACGATCGTTTTGGCCACAATGCATTTGCGGGCGGCCGTGGCCGTTCCTATGGCGGCGGTGGTATGAATATGGATGATATCTTTAGCCAGTTTGGAGATATTTTTGGTGAAGAAGGATTTGGAAGTTTTTTTGGCGGTAGTGGCCGAAGAAGCAGTAGTAGCCGTGGTACCGGTACCCGTGGAAGTAACTTACGGGTAAAGATGAAATTGAATTACGAAGAGATTGCTAAAGGTGCGAGCAAAACCATTAAAGTAAAAAAATATGTAAGGTGCAGCACCTGTACAGGCAGTGGCGCAAAAGATAAAAAAAGTGTACAAACCTGCGGCACTTGTGGCGGTAGTGGTCAGGTACGCCGGGTACAAAATACATTTTTAGGGCAAATGCAAACCGTAACTACCTGTCCTACCTGTAATGGTGAAGGTACCAGTATAACCAATAAATGCACTTCATGCCGGGGAGAAGGCAGGGTTTATGGCGAAGAAACAGTAAGCATGGATATCCCTGCAGGTGTAAGTGAAGGTATGCAACTGAGCATTACCGGTAAAGGTAATATGGGTGAAAGAGGAGGCGCACCCGGAGATTTGTTGGTGGTAATTGAAGAAGAAACACATCCGCAATTACAAAGAGAAGGATTGAATGTTGCTTACGATTTGCATATCAGTTTCCCCGATGCTGTATTTGGTACTCAAATAGATGTTCCTACAATTGATGGAAGGGCAAAAATAAAAATACCGGCCGGTACCCAAAGTGGTAAAATATTCCGGTTGAAAGGAAAAGGGTTTCCACAAGTTCATGGTTACGAAAAAGGCGATCAGCTTATTCATGTAAATATTTGGACGCCACAACAAGTAAGTGAATCTGAAAAAGGAATCCTTGAAAAATTACAACAATCGGCAAACTTTGAACCGAAGCCTGAAAAATCTGATAAATCTTTTTTTGATAAAGTGAGGGAAATGTTCAGCTAAATAAATGATTTGGGGTGGAAGGGGTATGCGTATATTTTTATCAAATATTTTAAACATCAGCATGGGTCATTCAATTTATTTTTTCAACTTGATAAATACTGAACTGAAATTATTTTTTGATAAAAAACAGATATTCAAAATTCTCAGTTTAAGCAAGGGCCTTTATTGTCTATAATAATAAATTATAAAAGCTAAAGATTTGTATCCAGTAAGATAGCTGTTTTTAATGCTTACAAATATCTTATAAATGGGTTTAATTTTTTTAGCCTATTATAAAAGATTTACTGAATCGTTATTGGAATTTTTTGCAAGACGGTATTTCCGGTATTTATGCGCAATAAATAAAATCCTGCTGGGATGGAATGGTTCAATGACATTATATAATATTGATATTGTTCTGTATGATCATAGATTTCTTCTTGTAAAAATTTTCCATCTGCCTGTAATAATTGTATCGAATATTTTCCTTTGGCCATGTTATTAAATTGGAGCTTAACCATGTATCCGCCAATACTAGTATTTGCCGGTAATGAAAAAATGGAATGCAGTTTATAAATTTTATAACCATGCAATTTAGAATTGTTATTAAATGGCATTATTCAGCAACCGCTTCCAGGTGGCTTTTGTGTTTTCGAAATCATTAAAGTGTTTTTTTACTCTTTTTCGGTAGCTTTCAAATTCAATTAATATTTTATTAAATTCATTTGTTTTAAAGTAAGCACATAATTTTGGAATGGTATATTGTAAACTTTTTTCCATGTTTTGCATGGTCGTTTCAAAATTATCCTGGTCGGTTATGTAAACCAATAAAGGTTTATATCTCACCCAACCAATTGTGGCATTTACAAATCTCATTAAAATATCATGATTTGTATTTTCTATGGGCAGCAACACTACAGGCAGTACTCCATTTAGCAGGTGGTTGTACATTGAGAAACCATCATGAAATGTATAGCATGGTACTTTTAAAACTTTCAACTCCGTTAATGCCGTACTCATAAAAGTATCTTCACCACGGGCGCCCGGCGGATTATAAAAGGGAGGGAGCATTTTGTAATTTTTTAAATTAAAACAAAGGTTAGCGCCAGATATAAACTTCATGCCATTGGCCTCTTCTACTTCGTAGGATGCTGGGTTATTTAAGATGTCTTCATTGGCATAGGTTACCCCTTTTTGCCTGATTATTATTTGCTTCATCTTGGCCCAGGTAATAATATCATTGCTCAATGCCTCAATAAAAAATTTAAAATCATTTTCAGTAAGAATATGGTTAAATTCAAGATATGGGATGGGTGAAATATAGCCACAATGTAAGCCATGTGTTACATCTGCATTGTCGTTATATTTTAAGTGAGTGCTTAAAATACTTTGGCCTAACCACAATAAATTTCCCTGTTTATTCCTATATGTAGCTAATGGGTATTCATCATCATCAATAAAAAGGAGTTTATCCATTTTAAGTTTTATGGCAAAGTAGGTTACGATATTCCTCTTTTTTGCATAGCCCTCCCCAAAAAGTAAATGACAATCTTTTTCATCAAGTGTATTGTCTTTTTTTACCAATTCTTCTATTTCCCGGTTCACTTCATTTACGCCATAAAAGTGTATGGAGTCAACTAATTTTTGTAAAGCCGGCGGAACATTCTTGTAATCGTTGGTATTGGTGTTTTTATATCGTAAATCATAAGATACCAATACATGAATACGAACATTGTTGTTTTCTATTAATCCATGTTCTATCCAATTATTAATATAAGTCTTTAATACATTTTGAAATAGTAAACGGCCTGTTACAAAACCAATGGCGATGTTTACCGTTTTTATTTTACGCATGTTTGTATTTTCCTTTTGATGCTATAAAGTATATTAAATTACTGGTATTTTACAATATATTTTTTTATTATTTTCCCCTTCTTAATTCAGGAGTATGTAAACAAGTGGAAATGTTTATTTCATTTGCTATTGTTTATATTGGGCATTTTAAAGGATAAGACCCACCAATCTCATTACACCCATTTATTACTGTTTTTTTTATTCTAACTGTAAGTTAGTTGCCTTCACAAAATAAATTCACATTTTTAGAAAAATAAAAATGTAAATTTATTCATGTTTTACCGGATTATTGTAACTGTGTGGTTTTGCCTGTCAATTCTCCTTGCTTTTTCACAAAAGCAGCCCAGGGGTTATAGCCAATATTCTAATGATATTTTATATTACCCAACTAAAAATATTGATACTGTCTGGCACATCGCAAACAGGCTGCTGCAAGGTGCAGAAGAAAAAGGGAATGAACAGGAAATGGCAAAAGCATTCTCAGATATTGCCTTTGTATATAGATATAAAGGGCAACCTGATTCTGCAATATATTTTTATAAAAAATCAAAAAATATATTCCTTGCAACAAAAAATTATGAACCCGCTGGATACACAGATATTGCCCTTTCTAAAATATATATCGGGCAATATAAAATAGATACCGCATTATCCTATCTTATTCGGGCAGATTCAATAGGGGCGGCTTTAAAAAATGCAACCATATTGACCGATGTAAAATGGAATATGGGATTGTTATATAAAAACAAAGAAGATTATTTAACTGCTGCAAAATTTTTTAATTCTGCCAGGGATGCTTATTATCTTCAAAAAAATTTTCCAAAATATATTCTTGCTAGTTGCCATCTTAGTATGGCATACCGCCTGATGGATAAAAATGACAGCAGCTTGTTGGTATTGGCACAATGCAAATCTGTATTTGAAAAACAGCCTTCAGGCAATTCTTTGCTTTATGCCAGCATTCAGGAAAATTATGCAGATACCTATATGGAGATAGGTAAATATGCTGAGGCGCTCACTTATTTTAAAGAAGCACTTTTTCAATTTCAAAAGTTAGGCTGTACAGTGGAAGTGGCGTATGAAAATTATTCAATTGGTACAGCACTAGCAGAAATGAACCGGTTTAATGAGGCAGAATCTTATTTACAGCAATCTTACATGCTGAGTGATTCGCTCAAGATTTATAAATATCTTGTTTGGATATCAAATGCATTTAACAATATGTATGCTAAAATGGGTGATTGGAAAAATGCCTATAATTATCTTCAGAAAAAAAATGACTGGCTTGATACAATTGATATTAGCGACCAAATTGAAAAGGTAAATGCATTAAACGGAAAATTTGAAACTGAAAAAAAAGAACATGAAATTGCTGTCCTTAAATCTAAAAACCAAATTACAAAATGGTGGTTCTTGTCAAGCTTTTTGCTGGCATTGATTACAAGCTTGCTCCTGTGGTTATATTATGCCCGTAAAAAAATTAAAGAACAAAAAATACTCAATTATTTTGCCACCTCATTATACAATCAAAATACGGTGGATGATGTGTTTTGGGACATTGCAAAAAACTGCATTTCGCAATTGAATTTTCAAGATTGTGTGATCTATGGGTATGATGAAGCCAGGAACATGCTGCTGCAAAAAGCAGCATTCGGGCCAAAGAATCCTGATGGCCACATCATATCCAATTTATTGGAGATACCCGTTGGTAAAGGCATTGTAGGCGCTGTTGCAGCCTCCTTAAAGCCGGAAATAATAAATGATACCAGGAAAGATAGCCGGTATCTTGTAGATGATATGAGCCGTAATTCAGAAATTGCAGTTCCTATTATGGTAGATGGAAAATTATTGGGTGTAATAGATTCTGAGCATAGTGTCGTAGGGTTTTTTACCAAACGGCACCTGGAACTTCTTCAAAAAATTGCTGACATCTGTGCAAAAAAACTAACCAGGAATTTTGTGGAAGAAGGCCTGCGCAAGAAAATTGCCAGGGACTTGCATGATGATATGGGCTCGACACTTAGCAGTATAAATATCATAAGCAAAGTGGCCTTACAGCAATCCAGCATTGAAGGCCATTTAAAAAACCAGTTGACCAGTATAAAAGATTATTCTTTACACATGATGGAAAGCATGAGTGATATGGTATGGGCCATAAACCCTGATAATGACAGCATTGAAAGTTTGGTATCTAAAATGAAAGAGTGGGCGGCAGAAATTTGTGAACCCAGGGAAGTGCAATTGTATTTTGAATCTTCTGCCGGTATTGAAAACATAAAATTAGATACTGAAAAGCGGAAACATTTTTTCCTGATTTTTAAAGAAGCTATTAACAATGCAATTAAATACAGCCAGTGCAAGAATATCCATGTGCATATGAATAAAACGGCAGCGGCAATTATCCGAATGTCAATTATGGATGATGGAATTGGGTTTAACATGCAGGATCATAAAAAGGGAAATGGCTTGCTAAACATGCAAGCCAGGGCACATCAGTTGCAGGCTGAAATGAATATTAAATCTACCCCGGGAAAGGGAACTACCATTGAATTATTAGATAAGATTGCGTAACCCTTTTTGGGGTATGCCGGATTCAGATTTTGTTTTATTATTACAAAATAAATATATGGTTAGCAAAATTTTAATTTATGAGGATAATGAAAACCTGCGGCGGGGCCTTCAGGATTTATTATCGCTTACCGATGAATTTGTGGTGGTAAAGGCCAGTGAAAATTGTATGCATGCCGATGAGGATGTGCGGGAACATAACCCGGATGTTGTATTGATGGATATAGATATGCCCGGTATGACGGGTATTGAAGCCGTAAAAAAAATCAGGCAATTCAATAAGAATACTGCCATATTAATGCTCACTGTTTTTGATGATAACAAAAATGTTTTTGATGCCATTTGTGCCGGCGCATCTGGCTACCTGCTCAAAAAAAATGTTTCTGATAAATTAATTCCATTTATCAATGAAGTACGGGATGGTGGCGCCCCCATGAGCCCGGCCGTAGCCAAAATGCTTGTCAGTTCTATGCAAAAGGGAATTATTGTTCAGTATGATTTCACGGCCCGTGAACATGAAATTTTAAACCTGCTTTGTAAAGGCAATAGTTACAAAATGATTGCCTCACAAACTAACCTTGCATTTGAGACCATCCGCTCCTACATCAAAAAAATTTATGAAAAATTACAGGTTCATTCTGCTACCGAAGCGGTAAGTAAAGCCATCAATGAAAGATTGATTTGATTATTACAAAGCCGGGAACATGAAACGATTTTTTTATACGATACTTTCTTTATTTACTAGTTTGATCCTGCTGTGTAATTTTCAGTCATGTAAAGAAATGGGTTCACAACCACCTGAAACGGTTTCGCTTACCGCCACAGACGATGGATCAAAAATAGCAAGGCTTTATAGTGTATTTTATGTTTCATCATACACTAAAAGGAGCGGCTCCACCATGCGCTATGGAAGTTCTACCTATTACCTGGAAATGTATGACGGGTTCACCGGTAAAAGATTGACAGAAAATCCAATCAAATTAAAATCCCGTTGCCAGGTTTTTAAACTTACCGATAAAAACATTTGGTTGCGTTCCTATAATAATGATACAAAAAACAATGAGCTTTTAATCATAAATAATTTAGACGGAACTGTTTTATTTAATGCAAAAACACTGGCAGCAAAAAATAAGGGGCTCTCTTTTGAACCAACTTATGAATATTACAATCCGGGAGTTTTTAAAGGAACCTTGCTACAAGCCGATGATGCCCGCTTATATGCACTGGATGAAAGTACAGGCTTAGCTTCTGTAATACCGGATAGCATTCATTTACGTATGATTAACCGTCCATTTTTTGAAATAAGTTCAACACAATTTGGCGAGAGTTATATAAATTTTACGGGTGTGCAACGTAAGCGCCTGGTTAAAAAAATACGAAACCTAAATTCTTTTGCATCCCAAAAAGAATCATCTATAGATTTTATAAACCCTTTTTTATTGGGGAAACTCAATGTTCTGGGAAATAAAGAAGTACCAGTTTTTTATAAAGATTGTTTTTTTGTTTTCTCCCAAACAAAATCCGGCAACCAGTTTGAATGGCAGATAAATATGTTAGATACCGTAAACCTTCAATCCAAATGGACTGCCATAATTCATAAACCCGGGCTGCAAAGTTCAGATAATAAGTTGACCAATATTTTGCTACACAATAATCAACTCCTCACACTCGGCAAAGACAATATTCACCTCTTAAATGTTGAAACCGGAAAGCCTGTGTTGGAGAAAGCGTTTACTGCTACTGAAACGATTCAATAAACGTTATTGAACCAAAGATCCCCCCCATTTTGGGGTTGTGCAATGTTACCACTTGTTCCATATTTGTACTACAAAAAATACTTTAATGAAACAGGCTACCTCTCCCTTATTAATCAATACAATTAAACTTTAATTATGAAGATGAAAGTTATTTATATGCTGGCAATTCTTTGCGTTTCTAAAACTGCATTCACACAAATTAAAATTGTAAAAAAAGCAAATACGTCTGTTGCTGCAAATAAAAAATATATCCAAAAACTAACTCCTGTAGCCGGAAACTTTATTTATCCCTCTAAAAACGGGAACATGAAACTTCGTTTTGGCAACAACCAAACTCCTGTAAATAATATAACACAGAAAATTACTCCGGTAAGTGATGCGATGTGTCTTACAAAGGAAGAAATAAAGGGTCAAAAAATTGAAACAGTAATAACAATTGCGGACGCCTCGTTGGCGGGAAATATTTTACCCGGCGCTATAATTAGCGGAGATTATCTTTTAAGCTCAGGCGAATTTGTTTATGTGAATATGGGAAACCGGAAACCTATTTCACTTCGTACCACTTCCAACCTGGTAAAAGATCCTACTCAAAAAGCAAATCCAACGGTAGGTGAAGATATTACCGGCTCTTTAACAGACGCTGTTTTGAATCTAAGGAAACCAGCCAATT
Organism: Niastella sp.; assembly: GCA_016710595.1. Taxonomy (GTDB): domain Bacteria; phylum Bacteroidota; class Bacteroidia; order Chitinophagales; family Chitinophagaceae; genus Ferruginibacter. Next base: position 39,724 of record JADJVM010000005.1, on the reverse strand, counting down.
TTACAGGCATGCCCAATAGCAAATCCGAAGACAATGTAACTGTATCTACTTTGGAAGAAAAGATCGGGGTAAGCATTGGCGCTTCGGCTTTTTATATGGGGTTTTCCGTAAAAGACAACTTTAGTTTTTCTTCTGACAAATACAAGTATATGTACCTGTATAAATTTGAACAGAACTGCCTCCCCGTTATTGCGGATGAAATTGTTTCACCGGCCGATGTATTTAGTGATAACACTGGCTTTAACAGTAACTGGTTTTATATACAGGAAGTTGATTATGGCCGACGCCTCTATGTGTTATTGGAAAGCGAATATGATTTGGAAAAATACTCAAACGAATTAAACGGTTCTCTTAACTGGGGAGTGGTATCAGCTGCCTATTCACAAAAAAACACAGGATCTACTTTTGCCAGCAGAACCAACCTGCGGATTATATCTGAGGCAGGGCAGCCGGAATATGTAACAGATCCATCCAAAGTACAGTCGGTAATTGATAATTATTTTAAAAAGCCGTTTAGCCAGATTGATATAGCCCCTTTATCCTTTAAACTCACCAACCTGAATGGCAAACCTGTTTCTATTATTACCGAAGCTTTTTTAAATGGTAATAAGTGCCTGGATAAAAATAAAGTAAGGGTGAAGATCAAAGAACTGAAATGCCTTCATTCAGATGATGGCGATGGCACTGAACAGGTTTTTGGAAGCATCAGTATTTATCTATATAATAATCAAAAGAAACAAGTTGCGACTGATGGTAAAACCATTTTACCCTTTGCATTGGTAAATCTCCCTACTGCTGCAATTGTTTATGCAAATGAAAATGCACCATTAATATTAAAAGAAGATGTTGCCGTTACAGAAGATGAGCCTTCTATAAAAGACAAATACCTGGATCTTACTATCTCTAATCTTGATATGGTAATTGAATTAAAGCCGGGAATGAAAGAAGACGATGAAATAAGTGATGATGATTTTAAAACTACTAACTCATTTAAAAAATCTATCAGGCAAATGTTATTGGATGGAACCAACGTTTTCACATTTGAATTCAGGGATGATAAATCAGTGGTACATCTTACCATGGAAATAACTCCTTTATAATATTAAAACAATACAAGATGAAAATCAGAAAAATAATAACCATGATAAAAACAAATAAGCTGGTGCTGGCATCTATACTTATTGGTATGACTGTCTTTTTTAGTGCCTGCAAAAAAAATCCTGTTGACCCGGGAAATACATCAGATACCGATCCACGGGATGGCAGTACCTGGATATTGTATGATATGACATATACTTATCATGCCGACCATGGAATAGACCTTATATCAGACCCTGCTTCTCCACTTTATGGAGAACCATATTTAGGGCAATTCAATGATACTGTTGGTATATTTAAATGGATAGCAAAAGATACCATGCTTGATGGGAAAAAATGGCTGGCCATATACTCCAGCAATTTGGTAGCCTATCCGGATTTCTTTGGCAACTCACGACTTATGTTCTGTTTACAAAAACGTAGTGACGGCTGGTGGGTAAAAAAGGGTGACGATCCTAATCTGGGTGAGGAGGGCTTGTGGCTGCCATTAGACGACCAGCCCGGGCAACATAGTGGTTGTGTCAATATTTTTGAAGGACCAAGCTTCTATCCCGATAACCATAAAACCGTCACAGTTTCACATGCAAAATATGGATACGCCTCTAATGTGCCGGATGAACACAGGTACCTGATTCATTATAAAGATCCGGATGATGTAAATGGAAACGATATTATATCAGACAGATTCTTTACAAAATACAGCAGCACAGGACAGTTACTAAAAAATTATGTATTTGAAGAGTATGAAGCAACAGTAGCAGCTCCTAATGACCGCTACTATGTCAACACATATATAAATATAGGAAGTTTTACAAGATAAATAAGTGATCACATTATTGTGCTACAGGGCGCAATTCTGAATGTATAACGTGTTGATAAGCTGAATTAAAAAATCAGAAAAAAAATAGATACCCATGAAAAAAATAGTATTCTTATTGCTGATATCCTTTAGCACATCATCCGCAATCTTTTCCCAATCCGTATCCATCAACAACGATGCTTCTGTTGCCGATGCCAGCGCAATATTGGATGTAAAGAGCACCGCAAAAGGAATATTGGTACCAAGGATGACAATGTCGCAACGCACGCTGTTGCCACTCCGGCGAGTGGCTTATTGATTTATCAAACTGATAATACGGCAGGTTTTTATTTTTACAATGGAAGCACCTGGCTGAGTTTGGCAAATTCGTTATCGGGCTGGGGCACCATGGGTAATGCAGGCACAACGCCGGGAACAAATTTTTTGGGCACTATGGATGACCAGCCATTGGCATTCAAACTAAATAATACCAATGCAGGAAAATGGGACCACCAAAAAGCCAATTATTTTATTGGGTTAAATGCAGGTAGTGCCATAAGTACCGGAACAACAAATATTGGTATAGGTACAAATGCACTTTCAGCCAATAACAGCGGAGGTGGTAATACAGCCATTGGTTATTCTAGTATGAAAAGTAATACTTCCGGTGCCTATAATGTTGCAATAGGACCTCAAGTACTTTATTCAAACACTGGAGGTAATTTTAATTCTGGAGGTGGTTCACAATCACTTTATACAAATACCACAGGGAGCAGTAATACAGCCTGGGGGAATCAATCATTGCAATTCAATACCACCGGGAGCAATAATACAGCTATTGGCAGCAGGGCATTACTTGTCAACACAACCGGGCCTGGAAATACTGCAGTTGGTTTTGAATCTCTAAAAGAAAACACAACAGGTAAATATAATGCTGCAGTGGGGTATCAATCTATGTATTCAAATGCTACCGGCAATTACAATGTTGCTGTTGGCAGCTATGCACTGGAAAACAATATTTCCGGCAATCAAAATGTAGCTATTGGTAATTTTGCACTTAATTTAAATACAACAGCCGATAATAACACAGCTTTGGGCTATCAAGCTCTTTACTTAAATATTACAGGGTTTTCTAATGTAGCAGTAGGCAGTGCAGCATTATCTTCAAATACAACGGGTATCAAAATATTGCAATCGGTAGTAGTGCATTAAACGCCAACACAACAGGCACTGGCAACACGGCACTTGGCGTAAATTCACTTTATTCAAACACCGCAGGTTTAAATAATGTTGCTGTTGGTGTCAGATCAATGTTTCAAAATACAACAGGTAATTATAATAGCAGTTTAGGTAGCTCAACGCTTAATAAAAACACCACTGGAGGTTCTAATTGTGCCATTGGCAATATGGCTCTATATACTAATACCATTGGTAATAATAATATTGCAGTTGGATCTTACGCCATGCACGATAATCTGTCAGGTGATGACAATGTATCATTAGGAACAGACGCTCTTTATCACAATAATACAGGAACACAAAACCTTGCCATGGGTACAAATGCATTAAAAACTAATTTGAGTGGAAATGATAACTGTGCGTTTGGTTATCAATCACTTTTATTTAATACTATCGGAATCCAAAACATCGCAATAGGGACCCAGGCGCTTGCCAGTAATACTACAGGAGATAAGAATGTGGCTTTGGGTTATTCTTCGCTCTATGATAATTATACAGGAACGGGAAATACCGGTATTGGGTATGGCTCAAATGTTACGAATAATATAAACAATGCTACAGCATTAGGCTACAATGCCGAAGTTTCACAAAGTAATTCAATGCTTTTTGGAAATACAAGTGTTACTAAATGGGGCTTCGGTGTAAATCCCACTTCGGGTCATGCAATACAGGTGGGTAGTGGTTCTACAAATGGAAACGGCGCATACCTATCAAGCACAGGTGTCTGGACAAATGCATCTGACAGAAATAAAAAAGAAAATTTTACAAGCATCAACGGAAATGAATTACTTGAAAAAATCGCATCCCTTCCCATTACCCGTTGGAAATACAAAGGAAGCAACGAATACCATATTGGCCCCATGGCTCAGGATTTTATGCACTGTTTAATTTGGGTAATGATGATAAAAGCATTTCCACCATTGATCCGGCAGGCATTGCATTGGCCGGGGTGCAGCAATTGAAAAAGGAAAATGATGAATTGAAGCAGATGTGCGGCATGTTGCTGAAACGAATTGAAAAACTTGAAAACAAATAAACTATGAAAAAAATAACCTTATTACTTCTGACCACTGCCTGTATATTACAAACAGCTTTTTCCCAATCCGTGTCCATCAACAACGATGCCTCTGTTGCCGATGCCAGTGCAATATTGGATGTAAAGAGCATCAGCAAAGGAATGTTGCTGCCACATATAACGATGGCGCAACGCAATGCCATTGCCACACCGGCAAACGGGTTGATAATTTATCAGACAGATAATACGCCGGGCTTTTTTATAGTTACAACGCCACGGCGTGGCGCCTATTGGTGCAAACTCATTACCTGCAGGCGCCATTGTGATGAGCGAAATAAAACATGACCCTTCATTGGAAAACAACGGGTTCAGTTACAAAGGCTATCTGAACAGTTCAATTGATGGCCCTGGAAGAAACCACAATCATTCCACCTAATACATGGTACCCCGTAAATGCATCAGAACCTGATAATTCATCTGCTCCAGCCTGTGGAACGTACTGGGGTCCATTTTGGGATGGAACAAAAGTTTTTGGCCTCAATTTTTCATCCATTTATTATTATGATTTTGCTACCGATAAATATTCTTATGAACATTTACGCCCCTGCCTGGTGCCGGGGGATATGTCAACAATTGGATTGCAAAGCAATGTGGCGATTATATCATTTGTTTGTATCGAGGTTTGAATAACAATAATAATACAATGAAAGGGTTCAAGTATCATGTGCCAAGCAAAACCTGGTCTGCAATTAGTAGTACCAATATCCCTGCTTCCCGAAAGGAATACATGTCGGTTTCTACCGGAACTACATTGATTGTTTGGGGAGGCCAGAATGCAGATGATGACTATTTTAGTAATGGCGGCATCTATAACCCCGCAAGTGATTCCTGGACAACGATTGCCTACCCCAATCCTTTACTTAATATACCAGCAAGAATTGGGGCATCAGCTATTTGGACAGGTACACAACTATATGTTTGGGGTGGAGGTACAAGGGTGGCTGCAACTTCTACCACAACGCATTGCGCAGGAATAAACTATACGCTATATACTAATTATAACGATGGGTTTAAATATACACCTGCCACAGGTTCGTATAGTAATCACATTGGTTCCAACACGCTGTCTCCCAGAACCTATCATGCAGGAGTTTGGACGGGAACCGAAATGGTAGTTTGGGGAGGCGGGTTAAGATCAGAAACAGTAGTAGCAACCCATTACCAGGATTATACACAAACTCCGCCTATTGATTATTGGGGATGTGACGAAGATTACGAGTTTTTGAATTATAAAACAGGGGGGAAATACAATCCTGCCACTAATACATGGACATATATGAACCCCCCCGCAGCGATAGCTATACCCACTAGACCGAAAATGATTTGGACAGGAACCGGTATAATAGCTTACGATGAAGGTACAAGTAAAGTTTATTTGTATAACCCGGCTACCAATACCTGGCCCAATTCCTACCCGAATTTTCCTGACTTAATTAATAACGGCGACCTGATAAGTACAGGGGATAAAATTTTTGGTTTTGCATACTGTACCTCCAACAACAAAATGATTGGTTATGCATTATCCAAAACAGACCCCGTGTCCATCTATCAGGTATTAAACACGGTAAACCAGAAATTATATTTATACAAAAAGAATTAGATGAAGATGTAATGCAAATGCGTAAAGATCTTGCTAAGGCGAATTGAAATATTTGAACACAAATAAACTATAAATATGAAAATGTTAATGCTGCTAATAGCTGCTTGCTTTATTTTTTGTAACGCAACCATTGCACAAAATGTAGGTATTGGTACGGCAACACCCAACGCCTCGGCACAATTAGATATAAGTAGTACGAGCAAAGGCATGTTGGTACCCAGGATGACAATGGCCCAACGCAATGCTGTTGTCACTCCGGCTAATGGCTTATTGATTTATCAAACTGATAATACGCCCGGTTTTTATTTTTACAATGGCAGCAGTTGGGTTTCTATAGCAGGCAGTGCCACACTTACAGGCTGGAGTACCACAGGCAACGCAGGCACCACGCCTGCTACTAATTTTATGGGAACTACCGACGACCAGCCATTATCCTTTAAATTAAATAATACCAATGCAGGTAAATGGGATCATCTAAAAGGAGATTACTTTATCGGGTTAAATACAGGAGCCGCCATCACCACAGGATATTCAAACATTGGTATCGGCACAGGTACGTTAGCAAAAACAAATACCGGCAAAGGAAATACATCTATTGGTCATTTTAGTATGAATTATAATACTTCCGGCCTCTATAATGTTGGGATAGGACAGCAAGCACTTTATACAAACACAGTTGGCACTTATAATACGGCAATAGGTATAAATTCCTTATTTGGAAACACTACCGGTAGCCACAATACTGCCGTAGGCGATCATGCCGATGTAAGTAGTGGGATACTAACCAATGCCACAGCAATAGGTGCAAATTCTGAAGTAGGTTGCAGCAATTGTTTGACATTAGGCGGTACAGGTGCCAACGCTGTTAATGTAGGGATTGGCACTACAACACCAGTGGAAAAATTAGAAGTAAACGGGAATATAAAATTATCAGGTGAAATACACACCCCTTCTACCGGTTCAGTGAACATGATCCCTTTTGCTTTTGGAAGAATTAAAGATGATGGAACAGTTATAGTAAGCACAAATAATTTTACTGTTTCCCATAATAGTAATTATCCGGGTTCGTATCAAATTACTTTTGCACCGGGTAGTAATCTTAATGAAGAGAATACAGTGATTGTTGCTACTATTTTTGACCCTAATAATGGCGGCTCTAAGTCTGTTAGCTATAATTTCTCTTTCGGTTATTTAATTATAAAAACCTTCTTTTTAAGTACTCACTTACACCCTATAGGAGGAGGAGACAACGATATTTATAAACAATTTGATCCGGCCGATGCTGATTTCTCTTTCATTGTCTATAAAATAAATTGATGTTATAGGTCATCAACCTTCGACACCCTTATCTATCTATCTGATACAAGCTGGAAAAGCGATCCAGCCATCTATGTTGTTATGGATAACCTTGGTATATAATACGATGCAGCTACCGAATCATTCCCTAATATTTTTAAATTTATCGAACATGCCAATATAAATATTCCGTCAGTTCCAAAATATAATTGGTAAAAGCAGGAACCCAAAAAATTGTTTTACAAGAAGTATTAACCTTACCAATCTTTATATTTTCCCTTTGCGGGTGTTCCCACTAAACACGCTCAGTTGGCAACCCCAACGCTGCCGTTGTTGTGTGTTGTGCAGTTGGCTTTAGTGTAGGCAAACACCAATAACTTTTGGATAAAATAATAATAGATATGAAAAAAAGTATCATTTGCTTATTAATGCTTTTGAATTTCAATTTTCACTTATTGACAATACGATATTAAAAACGGTCTTTACCATTAAAAAATGAGGAGGGAGAAACCAATAAAAACAATTTACTGGATATTCAACCTCACGTTGATAACCTGTTGGTGATAACAAAAAAAATCAATGGCTTTATTAGATTTAAAATCCGGGCTTTGGAAATGGAATAAAAATTTTCAATAAAAAATTAAAAACTTAAATATGAAAATGTTAATGCTGCTAATAGCTGCTTGCTTTATTTTTTGTAACGCAACCATTGCACAAAATGTAGGTATTGGTACGGCAACACCCAACGCCTCGGCACAATTAGATATAAGTAGTACGAGCAAAGGCATGTTGGTACCCAGGATGACAATGGCTCAACGCAATGCTGTTGTCACTCCGGCTAATGGTTTATTGATTTATCAAACTGATAATACGCCCGGTTTTTATTTTTACAATGGCAGCAGTTGGGTTTCTATAGCAGGCAGTGCCACACTTACAGGCTGGAGTACCACAGGAAACGCAGGCACCACGCCTGCTACTAATTTTATGGGAACTACCGACGACCAGCCATTATCCTTTAAATTAAATAATATCAATGCAGGTAAATGGGATCATCAAAAAGGGAATTATTTTATTGGGTTGAATGCGGGTAGTGCGATTAACGCCGGAGTATTAAATATTGGAATTGGTTCAAACTCCTTATTAAATAATAATTCTGGTAGTGGAAATACTGTAGTTGGCCACAGGGCTATGAACTCCAACACTTCTGGTGCCTATAATGTTGGTATGGGCAGGGATGTTCTCTTTGCAAATACGGGTGGTAATTTTAATTCTGCAACAGGAGATCGGGTGCTATATTCAAATACTATGGGTTCCTTGAATTCTGCAATTGGCTATAACGCTTTATATTTAAATACTGTTGGAGGAAGTAATACTGCAATAGGAGCAAATGCACTTTATACAAGTAATTCAGGTGGAGGTAACACTGCTGTAGGTAAAGATGCATTGTATTTAAATTATGGAGGAGGGTCTAATACTGCTCTTGGTAATGCTGCATTATATAACAATGTAAACGGACTGAATAATACAGCTATTGGCAGCTATGCTGATGTAACAAATAGTAGCATTAATAAAGCAACTGCAATTGGTTACAATGCTAAAGTAGCTTGTAGTAAATGCCTGGTTTTAGGCGGTACAGCTACTGATGCGGTAAAGGTTGGTATAGGTACCACAAACCCAGATAGCGAATTGGATGTGAATGGATTTACTAAATTGGGTGAGGATGCTCCTAAAATTAAAATGAAAAAATTTACGGGTACGCTGGCTGCATATCCAGGCTCTACAATTTCATTCCCTCATGGATTAAATTTTGCCAAAATACTTGATGTAAGTATTATTGCTTATAACAGCGCAGATAACAGGTACATTACCGTTAATCATTCCCAAGCTGTTGGACTTCAGTTCGACTATTATATAACGAGTACAGAAATACAAATTGAAAATAATCCTGAAAACTCAATCAATATTAGTTCAGCGCCTTTAAAGCGGTGATAACCTACGAAGAATAAAGACTTAAGCTAAGCGAATAGGAAAAAACTTTATTTATTAGGAATAATCTTAAACTCATTTTATTTTAAAAGGATGAATTTTTTTTACATACAAATATATGTTTGGGTATTAATGCTCCGCCGTTGTTGCTGTTCGTGCGGCGGGCAGGTGGCAGAGCAATCACCAACAACCAGCAGACTGCTAAAATTAAATATCTTAGTGACATCATTTTCCTTAAGGTACTTCATAGAATAGCAGAATACTTTCAATTCTTTACCGCATCAATCTTAGCGCAAGCATCCGCTTGTGCTACCGTTATTTCTAACCATTTAATTTTCGACATATGAATAAATGTGGCTTCTCTTTTTTTAAGAAACACAAGCGGATGTTTTCGCTAAAAAAATAAAATTATGCTTGCTTTATGGTGGGTGATAACTCTTTACGACGCACAAGAAGCCAACACATTGTATCATCGCTTCATTCTTGCACTAACCTGGGCATCCGGTTATTTGCTGAAGAAACATGTTTCAGATAAAATAATTCCTTTTATAGAAGATATGCTTACCGGAGGTATAATAGCTTATGATGAAAGTGTAAGTAAAGTTTATTTGTATAACCCGGCTACTAACACCTGGCCCAATTCCTACCCGGATTTTCCTGACGCAATTAAAGGCGATCTAATAAGAACAGGGGATAAGCTTTTTGGTTTTGCAACCTGCACTTCCAACAACAAAATGATTGGTTATGCATTATCCAAAACAGACCCCGTGTCCATCAATAAGGTATTAAACACGGTAAACCAGAAATTATATTTATACAAAAAAAATTGAAATAGCCAGCAAAATAATTATTCCTTATCCAATGTCTATCTCAACTTATTGCATTTCTTTTTGTAAAACCAATTGATCTAACTGTGTTTGGTACCATGTAGAAACACTATCAGTAGTTTGTGCTAATAGCTGCATAAGAATTATCTTACCTGATATTAGATTCAGGTAACCGGCTATAGCAATACAACTTCTTCCTCCAGGCCCATCTGTGTAAGTGCTAAATGTGATACCCTGCATGGTGAATGCAGGCTGTGATGCAAAAATATCTGTAAAACCGGCAACCGGGTATTTGTTTCCATCGGGGTAAGTAATTGTTCCGGAAAGTTGAGTTTCACCGGCTTCATCAAGTTGTAAACTAATTTCAATGATCCCTTCGGCAGTTTTGCCAACCCAGGTTCCGGTTATACGATCTGTAATTGTTGCCATTGCTGGTTCTGCTGATACAATGCCATTCTTAACAACAGCATTCTCATTGACTGCAGCAGGGACGAAAATTAATTTATCAGGATAAAATCCTGTTTGGGGAGTTGTGGCAGGATTGGTTTCTACAAACAGATGCAGGAGTTCCAGGTTCTCTGTTTTAAGCATTGCCACTACCTGTCCGGCCATGCCCGATACTTCATGACTTGGATCAGATTTCCCACCATCGTTGGAACGCCACAATATTGATATGGCCATTGTTTGCCCTGCAGCAGGTGTGGCTCTCTGCAAAGAAGCCCAACCTAATACATCATAAGTACCCGTACCTCCAGTGGTAGAAGCATAGGTTCCTTTAAGCAAGCCGGTAACAGGATCCTGATATAATTTCATCAATGAATGATATGAATTGATCCAGGCTTTTGTGTTGCTCATAATCTTCTATGTTTTCATTTATTAAAATCATCATTGAGGTTCTGCAAGGCAAATACATCTGTTATCAAAATCAAAAACGGTATAAACAGATTCCAGGAAAGTAGTTCCAACCAGAAATTCATTTTCACAATCGGCAAGAAAATGAAAAGCAAGGTGCCATTCATTTTCAGAAACTTGTATAAAATATTTTTCAGGAGGGAGTTTATAAGAAATTCCATTGAGCACCAATTCAAGTACCGGGTAAGGATAGTCGCTCACTTTCCCGGGCAATTGAATGACCTCAGGATATTGGCCATTATTGGTAATAACTTTTTTTGCAGCGTTTATAAATTTGGGATCACCTTTAAATTGTGATGAACCAGTATCAAGGGCAAAGGCAACATTCGTTAGTATATTTCTGGTTGAACCATCTGCAAACAACCCGTTCAGGCTATCTAATTTCACGATCCAACATTCCTGGTCTGGCGGAAAATCCATCAGTTCAATAACATTGAAAGTGTCTTTCTTGAATTTATTAATATTAACGCCACCGAATTGAACTTCTCCTTTTAATGTTTCCCGATCATACCAGAATGAAGCAATGGTTGCAGGAATAAGTCCCTTCTTACTTAGCAAATTCAGTATAAGGGTTGAATTAGGTCCTGCAGGAATATGACAAGGAATCCCAATTCCACCATCGCAAATTAATTCCTGAAACTGCGAGCCTGTATAATTCGTAGCCATATCAAATGCTATTTCCACAGCATCAGCATTACCCGGAAGGGTGATGAGATCCTTAACTGGCGTAACTGTCATGGATCCCCAGGCCCCAAAATCAATGGTCTCCGGGCTCCCATCTTTTTTAAAACTGCCGGAAACAGCAGGGTCAAATTTTCGGTGAGGTGCGCAGGCCGAACTGTTGCAAAGATTTGAAGTGATCCAGGTATTCTTTGTACCGGTATCTATCATAAAACGCAGGTTCGTCTGAGGGGGTGTTCCTAAGCCAATATTTGCATACCATGATGTAGCCCCGTTATCAGGTTCATATACAGGCCGCTGCAGTGTAAAAGTTAATAAGGTATTAATGTCTGTTGTTTTATTAATAAAAGCCGAAAGATCTTTATACATATACTTTTTTTTATTAGGATTATTTTTTCGTCATCACTTCAATCATGTCATCATCCAGCGGAATACCGCTTTTTTCATATTTTATACAACGCTCTAAATATAACTTAGCAGTAATATCATCCGGGAAATTATTTAAAATGGACAGAAACATGCTTTGTGCTTCTGCGAATTTTTTTTCTTCATATTTTACCAATGCTTCTGAAAAAGCAACGGCATTGTTTTCCTTCAGATGTATGATATTTACTGGATCGGTATCAAAAATTTCAACGATGGTTACAAATTGTTCTTTCCCTTTCACTTTCACCTTATCAAGTTTGCGGTGATGATAATTATGAGGGGAAGTTAATTTTTCAAAAGTAGATTGAGTAAGCAATAAAGAAACACCATAATATTTCGTAAGCCCTTCGAGCCTGGATGCCAGATTTACGGAATCTGAAATTACCGTACTTTCCATTCGTTCCATTTCACCAATAGTGCCTAATATCATCGGACCTGTATGAATACCCGTTCCTGTTTTAATATTGGGAAGACCAAGCTGTACTCTTTTTTCATTGTAAGCTGCCAGTTGTAACCCAATTTCTACTGCAGCTTTTACAGCATCGTTAGGGCCATAAGGAAAAAGGGCCATGATGGCATCACCAATATATTTATCAATGAATCCATTATTGGATCTTATGATCGGCCCGATCTCTTCCAGATAGCCATTTAAAAATTCAAAATTTTCCTTTGGTGTCATTTTTTCTGACATCGTTGTAAAATCACGGATATCCGAGAACATCACTGTCATATCATATTGAATCTGGTCTCCTAGTTTTATATCTATAATATTCTCCTTTTTAAGAAGTTTTAAGAATTCGTTTGGAACAAAGCGGCTATATGCCCGGTTGATAAGCGATAAACTCAGATGTGTTTTGATTCTTGTGAGCAATTCTTTTTTAGAGAAAGGTTTAACAAGGTAATCGTTTGCACCGGCAGAAAAGCCTTCTGTCAGATCAGATATTCGATCTTTTGCAGTTAATAGAACAATGGGTACGTTGCTGGCAGGATATATTTCACGAATTTTTCTGCATACCTCAAAACCCGACATCATGGGCATCATTACGTCTAAAATAATAAGATCAGGCTGGCCTTCTTTTCGGATTATGGCCAGAGCTTCTTCGCCACTCAATGCAGTTTTCACTGCGTAATTATTCAATTTCAGGTGATTGGTCAATACCTGGATATTGATTGGCTCATCATCAATCACTAAAATTGAATATTGTATTTCAGATGTTAAAGGAATATATTCGGCAGTCTCTTCTTCGGGCGTATTTTCTGTTTTGAATTTTGAACTGATCTTTTCAAAGTCCGGCTCCTGCTTAGTTGATTTAACAGAAGCATCTCCTTTTGGAAAAGTAAGTCTAAACGTAGATCCTTTTCCCGGTTCAGATTCTACATTGATCTTTCCACCATGAAGCTCTACAATTTTTTTACTGATAGTGAGTCCCAGGCCGGTACCCTGGTAAGACCTGTTATTGGAGGAGGTTTCTAATTGTTCAAAGCTATTAAATATATCATCTAACTTGTCTTTGGGAATTCCTATCCCTGTATCTGAAACGGCGATTTCAATCATTTCTCCCTTGATTTTTCCACTCACCCTAATCTCACCGGAATGTGTAAATTTTATGGCATTACCAATAATATTAAACATTACCTGCTCAATACGTTTATCATCTCCGTAAACCGGTGGCAAATCATTTTTTATTTCATTAATAATCCTGATTGGTTTTCCTGCAATGAGCGGACTAGAAAGCGCAATTACCAGGTCTGTAATTTTATTCATATACACAGCCCCAAAATACAATGTAAGGTTATCATTTTTTATTTGAGAGAAATCCAGGATATCACCGATCAGGTTGGTAAGTCTTTTTCCACTATTTACAATCATATCCAGGTTATTTACCGTTGATTGCTTCAATGGCCCGGAGGCACCGTCGATCAAAGATTCAGCAATTCCGATAATTCCATTAAGTGGCGTACGAAGTTCGTGAGAGGTATTGGCCAGGAACTGATCCTTTAATACATCCAGCTTCGTGAGCTTAATATTTTTTCTTTCTATTTCTATATTTTTAACGTCGAGTACTTTAGAAATTTTCTCGAATTCATTACTAGCATTAATGTACTGGTTGATTACGATGATACCCATACCAGCTAAATAAAGAGGTATTGCTATAGGAGCTGAATAAGGCAGATATAAATTAAATACGTCTATTAGAATATCTGAGGTGGATAATAATATCAAAATGATAAAGGATAAAAGAACAATCCTGGCATAAGGAACTTTCCCCCTGTTAGCAGAAATTACCCAGAATGTGGTATAACTTCCGAGAATAATAAGGGTTCCCATCAGTGCGATTTTTCTGAAGTTTTCCAAAACCTGGGGCGACCAGGCAATTATTAAACTTAGCATGGTAATCACCAAAAATATCTTTACAATGCGTAGCTGCCTCGTATATTTATAACGATCTAAAAACGCATAGAGAAAGATCGAATTATAGTACCCAAATCCAAATAATGCTATCCACAGGATTTTGTGAAACAGCATTGAATCAAAAAAAGTAACGTCTGATAGGAAGGGGAGAGACCATATATAATGATAGGTGCCCCATATTGAAAATGAAAATATTGCAATGGCAAAGTAAAGGAAGTGCCTGTCTTTCTTACGCTTCAGAAATATGATGAAGAAAATAATGCCGGCAATAAAACTGATTACTGATGATATTCTATAAGTTTCAACATAATAAAATGTTCTTAATTTTGAAAAGTCTTCTAAATACCTGCGTTCACCAATTACCGGCATATCAAAGATTCCGCCTCTTCCCGGCTCAAAATAAATTTTTACCAGTAACTCATTTTCTCCTTTCTTAAGAATCTCACGGGGAATAGCATATAATCGGTTTATATTCCATGGATCTGTAACATTCGGTGGAAAACTACCAGTTGCACCAATGAAACTTTTATTCAGAAATGTACTGTCAGCTTTTACGATCCTGCCCAGCATCAGCGAAATTGGTATAGATATTAAGGAATCCGGCAGTGTAATTATTCTTCGTAAAATAATAATGCCCCCTGTAGGACTTGATGCTGTAAGATCAGATATTTTTTTTACTGGTTTGTATGGGAGATTCCCTGCATCTATAGCAGGGATATTATTCGCTGGTATTGTAAATTCCCATTCGCTCTTTAACCGGACAATTTCGCTATTTTTAATCTTGCATCCTGCTATTAATAAGGTTAACATTAACCCGTAAAAACAGTGATATAAGGAGAAAATTTTTCTCATATAAAAACAGGTATCTGATTTTCAGAATTATTTATTCAATTGCATTTCACTAATATCAACTGCTGTGCAAATCGTTTCTACATTCACCAGTTCATTTTTACCATAAAGTCCGTTTGAAATAAGGTTGAATGCTGCGGGAAGTATATTGTATTGTATTTTGTCAGGATTCTTCACCACTATTTTTTCAGCCTCATCAAAAATAATTTTAGCTGATTCCATAAACTCACTATAGGCATCCTGGTTAGATATTATTCCTCCTGCCATAATTGTATTCCAATTTTCGGTAACATCCAATAATGAATAAATTGCCAGCATTTCAGCCGTTGGCGGTTGAGAAGATATCAGGAGTTTTGCCAGTTCAATCGCTTTCATATCCATATCTATCAATGATTGTACCTCCTGGGTACCTTGAATATTTGCGGACTTATTTGCTGTTCCGCCAAAAATAGTTAGTAAAATATTATACGTTTCCCAAAACCATAGACTCTTATCCCAGGAAGGGGCAGGTGTAGCTGCAGCACCGGTTCTTGCATATTCATACGCTAATTTTTGAAAAATGCTCAATGCATATAAAAGGTATTCAATTTCGGGTATGCCGGTTCTCTGGAGCACAGGTCCTTTCCAACCCCAAAGTACGCCAAGTGTGGTAAGCGGTCCTGCATCATAAGGATCCGCATAAATCTGGATGAATTCATAAATGAGATCTGCTGTTTCTTGTGCATCGCATACTACCGCTTTAGGTGGTTGTACAGGAGCAGGTCCGCTATAGGGAGTACCCTCTCTTCTACTTTGATCATATTCATTGTATTGTTGAATAGTAAAGGGGGTGATATCTTTGGCAGAAAGGCCTTCTTGTTTCCAAAGAGGTATAAAATCAGTTTCTAAACCAGGGTAGTAGTCAAAACTAAATCCGGTTACATTTGTATACCTGTTCAGAAATTGATTCCAAAGCGCAGCGCCTTCCATTTCTCCATATACTTCCTGGAAAGATTTTAAATTATGGGGTAAATTACAAGCTATATTTAAAACGGTGAGCTTATTGGCAGCACAATAGAAATACCATGTTGGATCATTTATCAGGTAAGCTTCCTGCATTAACCAATCCCTGTAATACATTAATGCAGCATTTACAAAGACCGGTCTAAACATAGAGTCCTGGTAGTTTCCGGGAAATTCAAGACCATGGCCTACCAACATATCGACCAACTGGCAATTACGATTAAAGACAGCTTGGTTCACTCCTTTCAACCCAACAATATGGATATTACAGGGATAGCCATAATGGGTGCCTATTACGCCACCCCATGCGCAACCAAACCTGTGGTCATGATATGCAACGGGAGAATTACTGGTTATCCCTTTTCCAATATAGGCGCCCATATGTGTGAAGCCAAGCACATTTTTATCAGTTTGAGAAAGGGCCTGGATGCTGCCTGAATTTAATTCCGGATGCATATAAGAGATCAAGGCATATATATCATCGGTAGGCCCAAGGCCACTCTTGCTTCGTATAAAATCATCCACCATCTGACTGCCGGCAACAGGATTTCCATTCAGGTCAATTACAAATGAATTATCACTTACAGGTAGAAAATACATACCCACAGCATTTACATTCCCATTGGCATCTTTCGATACTGCATATTGATAATCTTTCACATTGAAAATATCATTCTGGCTTATAATGATATTTGTACTACCGAACAATTCCCTGGAAACTCCATAATTCTTTAGCGCTGCATCGGTAATGGAATAAGGACTTTTAAAAGTAGATGGGCCATGAAAATGATATACCGGATTTCTGTAAGTGGGAGTAATGGAAACCATGATAATTAAATTATTCAGGTAATCAGTTGCACATATTCAGCGATTAACAAATATAACAATAATTTGATTGAATCATTTGTTTTATAAGAGGCAACAATTGAACACAATTGTTCTCAAATGACTTTAAAAAAAAGATAGGAGCTTATAGAAGAATCGCATTACTCATCAAATATCTGATAAATAAATGCAACTAAATAAAGCCATTATTTTGATTGTATAGTAAACTATAGTTTCAAAATTAAAAGAAGTGCGTTATGTTCAAAGAGCACGCCAGGTGACTGATAAACATTTCAACACTAAATGATTTTTAACATCAGTCCCATCTCATACAATCGCATTCTCACCGCTTCTTCCGTTAAAATCCTCATAATTAGCCCTTTCAGTTATATCAAAATAATTTATCTTTACTGGTAATAAAACTTACATGGAAATAACTCCCGGCCCCCTTTTGGCACAAATTAATAATCCCGACGATTTAAAAAAACTGGGCAAAGATCAGTTGGTTGCAGTAAGCAATGAACTGCGTCAATATATTATTGATGTGGTGAGCATACATGGGGGGCATTTTGGGGCAAGCCTGGGTGTGGTGGAACTTACTGTAGCATTGCACTATGTTTTTAATACGCCTTACGATCAGCTTGTGTGGGATGTGGGTCACCAGGCTTATGGCCACAAAATTCTTACCGGCAGGCGTGATAATTTTGTTACCAACCGAAAATATGGCGGCCTCAGTGGTTTTCCAAAGCGAAGCGAAAGCAACTACGATACTTTTGGTGTAGGCCATAGTTCTACTTCTATTTCGGCTGCCCTCGGTATGGCAATGGCAAGCCATTATAAAGGCGAAAATGATAAACAACATATTGCAGTTATTGGCGACGGCTCCTTAACCGCCGGCCTGGCATTTGAAGCCATGAACCATGCAGGTATCGAAAATTCTAACCTTATCATTATTTTAAATGATAACTGTATGAGTATTGATCCCAACGTAGGGGCGCTTAAAGAATACCTTACTGATATTACAACCTCGCAAACATATAACGATATGCGGGATAATGTTTGGAAGGCATTGGGCAAACTACCCATAGGAAAAAACTTTAGCCGTGAAATGGCAAGCAAACTGGAAGCCAGTATCAAAGGGGTGGTAAGCAAGAGCAGTAATTTATTCGAAGCTTTAAAACTTCGTTATTTTGGCCCCATTGATGGCCATAATGTAGTGAAGCTGGCAGAAACCCTCGCTGACCTTAAGAAAATTCCGGGCCCTAAATTATTACATATAAAAACGGTGAAAGGCAAGGGCTACGAGTTGGCCGAAAAAGATCAAACCAAATGGCATGCACCAGGCCTGTTTGATAAAATTACCGGCGAAATAAAAAAGAAAGTTTACGAGTTGCCGCAGCCACCCAAGTACCAGGATGTATTTGGCCATACCATCATTGAACTGGCAGAAAAAAATAAAAAAATTATGGGCATCACCCCGGCAATGCCAAGTGGGTCTTCCTTAAAGTTTATGATGGATAAAATGCCCGACCGTGCTTTTGATGTGGGCATTTGTGAGCAACATGCAGTAACACTAAGCGCCGGACTGGCCACACAAGGGATGAAGGTGTTTTGCAATGTTTATTCTTCTTTTATGCAAAGGGCTTACGATATGGTAATACATGATGTAGCCATACAAAAATTGCCGGTTGTTTTTTGCTTAGACCGTGCCGGCCTGGTAGGCGAAGATGGCCCCACGCATCATGGTTGTTACGATATAGCCTATATGCGCTGCATACCCAACCTGGTTGTAAGTGCACCCATGAATGAAAAAGAATTGCGCAACCTCATGTACACAGCACAATTAGAATCTACAAAATTACCGATGGTAATCCGCTACCCAAGGGGAGAAGGCGTGATGCCGGAATGGCGCACCCCGTTTGAAGAAATACAAATAGGCAAGGGCCGAAAAATAAAAGATGGTGAAGAAATAGCCATACTTTCTTTTGGCCATCCCGGAAATTTTGCAGCCTCCGCAATTCGCACCGTAAAAGCAGATGGCATTAACCCGGCGCATTACGATATGCGCTTTGCCAAACCTTTAGATGAAGAATTGCTGCACGAAGTGTTTGGCAAGTTCAAAAAAATAATCACGGTAGAAGATGGAACAATAGTAGGTGGTTTAGGAAGCGCCGTACTGGAGTTTATGAATGCACACGGATATAAAGCCGATGTAAAAATAATGGGCATACCAGACAGGTTGGTAGAACATGGTACACCCAAAGAACTATATAAAGAAATTGGTTTAGATGCGGAAAGTATTGCAGCCGAGATCCGTTCTGCAGTTTCTGTAAAAATATTGCAGAAATAATTTTTTCTAAATAACAAATGTACAAGCCATTGATTTTTCAATGGTTTTTTTGTGCCGGCATACCTGCATGAAGCGGCTGCATTGGCGACGCTCCGTTCAACAGCCTGCCTGACTGTATTTAAAAAACAAAAAGCTGAACTAAAATCTCTAATTTTGAATTGACCGAAAAATGGGGACGCTTACACCTGCCCTAAAGGATACAAGAAATTAAAAGGTATATAAAGTACAATTGTTGAAAAAAATAATAGAACTATAATACTTTTAAATGGTACCATTATCTACAAAAATATTTTGTCCGGTTACGGAAGCTGCTTTTTCATTTAATAAAAATTCTACCATTGCTGCTACGGATTCTTTTGAAGTTGGTTTCTTTAAAGAGGTACGATTAAAAATACGGTTTCGTTGGTCATCAGATAAGGTGCCGCTCATTTCAGTTTCCATAAAACCAGCCACCAAAGCATTGCTCCTAATGCCACGCTGCCCCCATTCCCGGGCAGTATTTTTAGAAAAAGCCTCCAAGGCTCCTTTGGTACTTGCATACATACTTAACCCTTTATAACCAGTATGCACACTAATAGATGAAATATGAATAATGCTTCCCGAAATTTTATTATATAACATATTCCTCAAAACAAATTTGGTTAGTATCATTGGCGTAAATACATTTACCCTATACATTTTTTCCAAAGACTCCAAGTTAAGATTCGTCACAATATCGTCGTAGGCAAGTGCTGCATTATTTACAAATCCATGTATAGGTTCAGATGCAGGGAATTTAGTTTTCAAAAATCCTAAAAGTTCAGCAGCATTTTCAAGGTCAAATAAATGGACAAATAATTTGTCGCTATGCTTTTTTTGTAACTGCTCTAATTCCTTAGGCATACTACGGTTTATTACATGTAACCGGTAACCTGAATTTAATAAATAGGTTGCTATCTCAAGCCCTAGCCCCTTTGACCCACCGGTTAAAATAATATTTTTTACAATATCCATATTACTAATCTTTATAATTAAACTCTACTTTTTTTTCCGGTATCTGTCATGGCAATGGCAGGTACAAATTTCACAATCCGAGGAACCATATACTCCGGCAGCCTTTCTTTTAAAAATACCTTTATATCCTTCTCCGTAGTAGTTACCTTATTTAATACAATATCTGCACAAAGTATGGTGCCCATTAATGAGTTAGGTTTGCCAAAAACTTTTGCATCAGTTACAGCTTCATTTTCCAGAATGTGCTCTTCAACTTCATTTGGATTCACTTTACTTCCTCCAATATTTATCATTTCATTTTTCCGGGAAACAAATTGGAAGGTTATGGGTTCTGTAATTATGATTTGTACCATATCACCGGTTAAATACCAACCATCTTGCAATTGCAAATCAGATGAGTTAGCAATTAATTTTTCATGTATCCATAATTCATTTTCTACAATTTTTACAAAGGGGTTTATTTTATCACTTATTGTAAAATGATCACCGGTAGCAGCAAACAATGCTCCGGCTTCGGTGGAGGCATATACATTCGTAAATTTAGCCAGCGGAAATAATTGTCGCATACTATTTTGTACAACTTCACTAAACTTTTCCCCTCCAAATGTTATTTGTTTTACATTCTTAAATACTTCTGTAGCAGGTAATAACAATTTATAAAAAGTAGGGGTTGCCGAAATATGACTTATTCCATACTCATCCAACGAAGAAAAAATTTGGGAACGGTTTAAACCAAAAAGATTGATGATGGTATTTTTATTTAAAAAAGATTGAAAAAAAACTTGCATACCCGCCATATGTGTTGGGTTATAAGCAAGACCCCATACATCTGCTTTTCTGTGTTCATTAATTTTAATACTTCGGGTTAATGAGGAAAAACTATGTACAACTTTTTTAGGAAGTCCAGTAGTTCCGGATGTTGCCATCTCTAATTTCCAAGAAGTAGTTTTTTTTAAAATATTAATATAATCGTCCAAACTTTTACCAAAGTATGGGTTTGGGTAGATTTTTTTTAATCCTACTTTTCCCATTTCAGTTCTTTTTAGATCGAATTGAACTTCTTCCTCTAAAATTAAGGAACGAATTAATTGAACATATAGTTCGTAAATATTGACAGCATTTATACTAGTGCTAAATGAGTAGGTCGGTTGATTAAGATCATTAAAAAAATCCTGATAAGATTTTTTTAATCCTTCTTTTATATCAACTAGAAATAATCCCTCCATTTTAATTTGAAGTTTTTGTCATAATATCTCCTACTGTTTCTACAAAACCATCCTCAAAAATATCCACTCCGTACTCTTCTTCTATATTGACCGTCAATTCTGCCAAATCTAGTGAATCGAAACCAATATCATTTCTTAAAGAAGTAGCTTCCGTAAAAATTCCATCGTAGCTTTTATCGTTGTTCTCTAAAACCTTATTAATTATCGAAATAATTTTGTCCATAAAATATGTGCATTAAATATTTAAAACCTTCTTATTCTCCTCAGTGCGTCACTTACAGCCAACCCTTTTGTATAGTTAAAAGTATGAAAGTTATGAAATCCTTTTTTAACATCCGGGAAAATGACCTCTTTAAATTCCTCTTTGTATTCCGTTTCAGATATTAAGATAATTTCTGATTTTGTGAGAGCCCTCCCATAGGTATCACCCGAAAATTGACCATACCTGATTAACTTATTATTTATATTTTCAATTTTTCCTGCATTCCTACCCATTCGGGCATCAGATAAAACAGGATTTTTAGGGTGAGGTTTCCAAGATCCTGTTATTGGGTTATCTGAAAAGTATATACATAGTTCCTCGTGCCCCGAAGCATTAGGTAAGGGTTTTTCAGTGCAGAATAGCCACCATTTATTATCAATTTTTTCAATTACAGTATCTACGGCACTTATATTTTCAATCAAATTCTTCTCAAAAACCCATTTATCAGGAAAGTTTTCGCATTTCCATAGCTGAATACTTTTGGCTGCTATAGTTTCCGGAATCATGTATAACTCTCCGTTCAGTTCAATAATATTGGGAAATGAAAGGTGGTGTTTTTCTTCTATTACCTTATAAGGTCCTTCAACTACTCCATCTTTTAATTTTAAATAAGATAAATATCCTTTGTGATTTTTATATTCCAATTCTTCAAAAAATATATAATGCTCGTTTTTATAAAATATAGGAAAGAAGTCAGCCCAAAATTTACCTTTGGGCGGTAAAATAGTTGAATAAGAATTGATGCCTGAAATTTCGGGATTATCTGTAAATTGATATAACAATATCCACTGTCTTTTGTAATATACCTTATCAAATAGATGATAAAAGAAAGAACTTAATAAATTTCGCTTTTTAGTTTTATAGTTTAATGTGGAAGAAGTTCTTTTGTCTAGAATCAAATTATTAATATTAGAACCTCCATTTAAAAACCTTTGAATAAGAAGGCTGCATTTTGCCAAAATTGAATTTACGGTTCTAAGCAATAAACCAGCTTCAATACTGTTACAAGTTGTATAAATTTTGGTTTTAATGCCTGCTTCAAATTGATGTAAATCAATATCAATAACTGTTTCGCCATTTTTGTAAGACTGAACGATGTTTTCTTCAATCTCTCCACCAATGGAGGTAGCTAATTGCAAAATGGTCGGAGGTAATTCTGTCGAAATATTAATGAGGATTTCATCTTCAATTGAGGCAAGGGAAATTAGGTATTCGAAGTTTTTAAAATTTAAAGGTAATAATAAAACATCATTCGCTTTTTGCAATGAATACGTTTCTCTTTTGGGTTCATCATTATCTAGTACTATAGCCAAATATTTATTAGGGCTCTTTAAAATTTTTTGTTCCAAAAAAAATAACTTATCAAGCCATTTATCACTTTTCTTTTTTACTGCTGGTAAAACAAATAAAATTATTTTATAACTTTCTTTTTCAATTGCTAGCATGCTTTCTGCCTGCCAACGAAGTAAATTTTTATTTACAAAAATTCCAACTAGTTTTTCCATAATTTATTTCCTAAATTAAATTCAAAATCAGAGTCGGCAGCTGTAGCCATAATTAAATCCCTTTCTCTAGCTTTTTCCTCCCATCCACTTTCTAATGTTAAATTAGTAAAGACCTCTGATGGTAAGCCCACTTTTTTAAATTGTTGCTTTAATAATTCTTCATCCAAACGTTGCAAACTTGATGCAAATAAAACTGCATCAAGCTTATTCCTTTTCATCAACTTCTTTGTTGCTTTACAAATAAATTCAACAACTTTATTATTGTTTGCAACCATACGGTAGTCTGCTACAATTAATACTCTCATGCCACGCCATATTTCCCTACGTACTACAAAATAACCTTGCAAAGTTTTATTACTATCAAAAATATGGTAATGAAAATATTTATTTTTAAAGCTGCCAAATCGTAAATATCCATAGTCGTCATTTCTCTCAAATTCAATCAAATCTTTGTTCCAGCCTGTTTTGGTTTTGGGCAAACAATCCTTTTTAATAGCATTAAAAGAATCGATACTAATACTATCTTCAAATTTTTCCTTATCAGACAATTTTCGCAAATTAATTTTTAAATAGGTATGTAAACCTGCATAAACGTATGCCAATGGATTTTTTATAAATAAAAACTTATAAATATTCCCAATGGATTTTTCCTTTAAAATTTGATGTAATTTTTTAGAAATGTCGCTTACTCCAATACCAAAATGAATATGATCTTTAATCGTTTTTGAAAGTAATTTAACACCTACTCCGGTATTTAAATAATCCGGATGAACAATATAATCATAAGCAAAAACACAATTATCTACTTTTTCCTGGTAGAAACATTTAGCAGGGTATAGAACTATTTGACCAATGATCTCATCATTATTTAGCGCTAATAAATGCGGAACCTTGTCAACAGCATTTTGTAACTCCCATTTAAATATTGCCTGAGTTTCACTAGTTTCTCTTTCGGCATAAATTAATTTATTAAATTCAATAAACGTTTCTCTATATTCGGGAGTGCTTTCAATAACTGATAAATTCATAACACAAAGAAAGATAAAATATTAGAAATTAATTGCAAATATTTAAAAAGCCAAAACATTTAATTAGGGAATTTTTATTTTCTTATTGTAACCTTCCCCGTTTTTGAAGCCTTCCCATTTTTGTAACCTTCCCCGTTTTTGGGAAGGCTTCAACTGTAGATGCCGGTGTATCATTTTTTCAACAGAGATTTAATGATTTTTCGACAAAAACTTTAAAGAAAAATGCTGCGATAAATTTCGTGCCTAATATTAACTTGTCTTATAATTTTAATAGTTTGCATCAAATTTCAGTAAATATTGGATATAATAACGAACTTCCTAATTTAGCTATGCAGACACTTCACCCTGTATTAGCTTCTTATCGTAGTTTTAATTACAATGAGGATATAGAAGGAAGGTTGAATAATTTAAAATTAATGGTATCTTATTCATATCGGAAATTTGGGCGCTAGCTTTATTTTGTCTTGGTATCATTTTACACAGTTTAAAAGCCTAATTAGTAATATTTCTTTTTCCAAAGATTTTGATTACTATCAACAAAGCTTCACACCTGCTAATCAAGATTTAGATCATCTTTATTTTAAGTACGATAAGTACATATATAAAATCAATACAGGCATAAGTGTTAAAAACAGTTTATTGTTATTTTCTAACCCATCTATTGTAAATGGCCAGGTTGCAGACAGAAAAAATCTATTTTACAACACGAACCTTTCTATAAGGCCATCCATTGGAAAAAATGTAAATGCTTCTTTTGGCATAGATTATTTATTCAATCAGGATTTAAATGCGAATGTTGGCACTTCTACTTTTAATCCTTTCGTTTTATTTTCTTCTACTATTGGTAAAAAATTTGCTATAGGAACTAAATTAAATTTTTATAAAACAAATTATTTTGTTCATAATCAAAATTATTATTTCGTTAATACATATTTTTGGTATTATATAAAAAAAGATAAAGTCAACATGAAATTGAGCTGCAATAATATTACCAATACTACAGCTGTTTACAATGGGTATAAAGGCGCTTTTATTGAAAAGTCAATAATCAATAGAAATTTACCCCGGTATGGTTTGCTTGAAATTAGTTATAAGTTCAGGTAACAAATAATGCAGTCAGGCTAATTTTTATAAAAATAGAAGCCTCTTTTTAATTCCAATTTGTCCAGTCTTCCGGCGTAAGTACTGTCGTTTGGTCTTCTTCCCGGTTTTCATTCCATTCAATAATAAAATTATTACGGCCTTCACCTACCAGGATACCAATATATTTTTGCTGCACCAATTCTAATAAATTCAGGAAAATAAATATTGCGTGAATACGGTTTTCGCATTGGTCAAATACTTTTTCAAAAGCCATTGTCTTTTGTTCTTTCGCCATACTGAGCATCGCATCCCGGATGCCCTCCATCGTATAATTATACTGTATTACCGTATGAACGGGTTTGTTATTACGTTCCTGTAATTTTTGTACTACTTTTTCAAAAGCTTTCATCAGCCTGAAAAGGGTTACCGTTTGTATTTCGGTACCTTCGCCTGCTTCTTCGCCAATGGCAGATAGTTCTTTTTGCAGGTTTCCTCTTTTTATCATCATGAGCCTTTCTGCTTCCATCTCGGCCAGTTTTGCTGAAGCTTCTTTAAATTTCTTGTATTCCAGTATTTTATCAATCAGTTCCTGGCGGGGATCTATTTCATTGCCCTGGTCGTCTATTTCTTTTCGGGGTAATAGCATCTTTGCTTTAATACGCATAAGGGTGCTGATAAATAAAATAAATTCACTGCTTAACTCAATATTCAGTTTTTCAGTTTGGTGAATATGGTCCAGGAAATCGTTGGTGATCTTTGTAATCGGGATATTGTAGATATCCAGCTCGTCTCTTTCAATAAAAAAAAGCAAAAGGTCGAATGGGCCTTCAAACTGGTCTAATTTAATCTGGTAGCTTGGTGCGTTCACAAAAAATGTATTAGCTGGTAAAAGTAAATAAAAAAGCCTTGTAACAAAGGGCATACAAGGCTTTGTGGAAAAACGGTGAGTAGCTTAGTTTTTAAAATGATAAGCAAAGCCAATACCCATCAATTGCAGTATTTGCGGGGCAGGGCCTTTTTTGGGATCTACATTCTTAGTGTCATCATCATACATGATATCTACATTCAAATTAAAATTGATGTATTTGGTTATTTTAGCTGTAAGCATATTGGTCCAATACACATCAATATTTTGTGGATTGTGTTTATAATTAGAGAACAAGTCCAGCTTGCTTTTAAAATCAAGGTTGGTTTGAAAGCTAACATGATAATTAGCCGAAGCAAAAGCGCCAAATTCACTTAAAGCCGATTTATTTAAGGGCACGCCATAAAAAGGCCGCAGGGTTGCATCGCCCACAATTACCCAACGGGCGGTTACCGGTGATACAAAAAGTGAAAAATTGTCTTTTGGCCTCCAGTCTAACCCCGGCGACAATAATACAAAAGCCGGTGCAAATGTTTTGGAAGTAAGATAAGCCGAATCTACACCCAAAACATTTTTTGCATAACCGTATCCATTGGCAAATTGGCTGCGTAAGTTAAAAAGCCCGGCCAGGTTTAGCTTTGGTTTTAATGCATACCCATATTTGGTTAACAGGTCTATCCGGTCGCTCGCTTTGCGCTGGCCCAGGCTGGTTGTTTTTACAATACCATACGCAAGGCCCAGGCTGTTATCCCAACTATGTTTTCCTTTTTTATAAAATGCAAACAGGTCCAGCATAGAGTTGATGGATAAGGAGAATTTGTCTCCACCGGCAGCCCAGTTGCTGAGCGATCCCTGGTTCAGGTTCAATGCAAAATTGCCTCCTTTTTTCCAGGTTTTTATCGTGGTATCCTTATCATCTTTCTTAATGGTTTGTTGCGATGCTTTTTTAAGTTCATTTACGGTGCCATCCTGCGCCTGGCAATGGAATGTAAATACAGTACAAGTAATAAATAATATTTTTTTCATAGTGTTAAGTTGAATACAATTAAAAAAAGTTCCTGGCTTAGTTAATAATAAAAGGCTATGCGAATTTCGCATAGCCCCTATTTATCAAAAAGAATTATTTTCTTTTTAGTTCATCCCTGATTTCTGCCAGCAATTTATCAGTGCTTGATGGCCCGGCTGGAGCCTCATCTTTTTTGCGCAAAAGCCTGTTCATGCCTTTTACCATCATAAATACAACCAATGCTACAATAAGGAAGGTAATTACGGCGCTCAAAAATTTACCCCAGTAAATGCCACCGGGCGCCCAATTTTCAATCTTATCTACACCAGCTGCCTTTAAGGCGGGTGTCAGTAATAAGGGAGTAATTACATCTTCTACCAATGAGCTTATAATTTTCCCAAAAGCAGCGCCAATAATTACGCCAATAGCGAGGTCCATTACACTGCCTTTTAGTGCGAACTCTTTAAATTCTTTTACAAATCCCATAGTATTTTTTTTAGGTGAAACACAAATATAAAAAAACATCAAAAGAAATTTTTATATAATTTTCAACAAAGGCATAAGATACAATCATACTTTTGCAGGTCTCATAACTAAAATGATCTAAATGCCCATCAAATGGCTTTTGTTTATAGTGCTTTCAATCATTTGGGGTAGCAGTTTCATTTTAATGAAATATGGGTTAGAAAACCTGGGAGCCTGGCAAGTGGCGTCTTTGCGGATTATCTGTGCAGCATTGGTGCTTATTCCCTTTGCGCTTAGGGCTACCCGGCAAATTCCAAAAAACAAATGGGGCCTTGTTTTTCTTTCGGGATTATTAGGAAGTTTTATACCGGCCTATTTGTTTTGTATTGCAGAACAGGAAATAGATAGTTCGGTAGCCGGCATTTTAAATGCATTGACGCCTATTTTTGTAATTCTTTCGGGTGTTCTTTTCTTTCATCAAAAAGTACCGTTCAATAAAATATTGGGCATTGCGGTTGCATTTGGCGGCTGTATCCTGTTATTTTTATTTCATGCAGCGCCTGCAAAAGAGTCGGGCTTTATACATGCTTTTCTTATTTTACTGGCAACAATATGCTATGGCATCAATGTAAACCTGGTGCATAAATACCTACATGGTATTTCGTCTATTTTGATCGTTTCTTTAAGTATGCTTATGAATAGTATCGCAGCTACTATTTTGTTACTCAGCGATGGTTTTTTAAATCATTCTTTCACAGGCAAGGCTATTTGGGGTTCGCTGTTAGCCGCTTTTTTACTGGGTACTTTTTCAACTGCGCTTGCTTCCATTTTATTTTATAAGCTCATACGTACTGGTGGTACCGTTTTTTCTTCGATGGTTACTTATGGCATCCCCGTAGTGGCAATGTTATGGGGATTGTTTTATGGTGAAAATATCGGGGCGGGTCAGGTATTTAGCTTATTTATAATATTGGCAGGCGTGTTTATTGCCAATAAAAATATTACTAAGCATTTAATTAAAGAGTAAGCGGTTGCGGATACCGGGATAAGTATCAAAAAACAAAATTTCTTTTTTGGTATGGCTGATCAATGCTTTTTTGCCTAAAATTTTATACGCATCTTTATTATAAAATTTTAAAAATAAAGTATCTTCCTGTTGGGTATAGCGGCCGGGGTAATGTGTGTTTTTTAGGCTGTCGTATAATTGGCAATAGAAATCTATAAATCCATTTTCTTTTATCTCAAAATAGCAATCATTCAAATCATCAATGGCTTTCAATTTTGCCTTTGTTGCAGAAGCATCAAAAAGCGCTTTATCCCTGTTAAAAGATGGGGCACAGGAAATTAAGATGCATAGAAACAAAATAGAGATTAACCTTTTGCTGATCATAGTAAGGTAAAAATAGGTGATTATCATTTAAATCTAATACGGGTGGGGTTTCCGGCAAAAAAAGGGAAACAATTCATCATGATATTTATAAAGGGGAACCTGTTAATGGATATGTAGATTTAAAGCGTTTCCCGACGGTTATATTTTTTCTAAAAAAACGTACGATCAATTTTTAAATACAGTCTTGTACCCTTACCTTTGCGGCTCAAAATTATAAGTTATATTTTTTAAATATCTGTTATGGTCAATACTGGTAAAATTAAATCAATCATCGGCGCTGTAGTTGACGTACAGTTCGATAACGATTCTAAACTTCCTGAAATTATGAATGCGCTGGAACTTACCCGTGATAACGGTGATAAGTTAGTATTGGAAGTACAACAGCACCTGGGAGAAGATAGTGTACGTACCATTGCAATGGACGGTACTGAAGGTTTGGTAAGAGGAACCAAAGTAGTGGATACCGGCAAACCTATTACGATGCCCATTGGTGAAAGTATTAAAGGCCGTTTGTTTAATGTTACCGGCGATGCGATTGATGGTTTACCCCAGGTAAGCAAAGAAAATGGCCGTCCCATTCATGCCAAGCCACCACTTTTTGAAAATCTCACTACTGCATCTGAAGTATTATTTACCGGTATTAAAGTAATTGACCTGATTGAGCCTTATGCCAAAGGCGGTAAAATTGGTTTATTTGGAGGTGCCGGGGTAGGTAAAACCGTATTGATCCAGGAGTTAATTAACAATATTGCCAAAGCTTATAGCGGCTTATCCGTATTTGCAGGCGTAGGCGAACGTACCCGTGAAGGAAATGACCTGATGCGTGAAATGATTGAAGCCGGTATTATGAACTATGGTGAAAAATTTAAACATAGTATGGAAGAAGGCGGCTGGGATTTAAATGCCGTTAATATGGAAGACCTGAAAGATTCTAAAGCAACTTTTGTGTTCGGTCAAATGAACGAGCCCCCGGGAGCCCGTGCCCGTGTGGCGCTTAGCGGCCTTACCCTGGCTGAATATTTCAGGGATGGTGAAGGAGATGGACAAGGAAAAGATATTTTGTTTTTCGTAGATAATATATTCCGTTTTACACAAGCAGGTTCCGAAGTATCGGCCTTGCTTGGCCGGATGCCTTCTGCGGTGGGTTACCAACCCACCCTGGCTACCGAAATGGGCCTGATGCAGGAAAGGATCACATCTACCAAAAATGGTTCTATCACTTCAGTGCAGGCTGTGTATGTACCGGCAGATGATTTAACCGATCCGGCGCCTGCTACTACATTTGCGCATTTGGATGCCACAACCGTATTGAGCCGTAAAATTGCCGATCTGGGTATTTACCCTGCGGTAGATCCTTTGGATTCTACTTCCAGGATATTAACGCCACTGATTGTGGGTGAAGCGCATTATAATTGTGCCAACAAGGTAAAATTAATTTTACAACGCTATAAAGAATTACAGGATATCATTGCCATCCTGGGTATGGATGAATTAAGTGATGAAGATAAACTGGTTGTAAAAAGGGCCCGTAAAGTTCAGCGTTTCTTATCTCAGCCTTTCCATGTGGCCGAGGCATTTACCGGTTTAAAAGGTGTACTGGTACCTATTGAAGAAACCATTCGTGGGTTCAATATGATTATGGATGGTGAAGTGGATGATTATCCCGAAGCTGCTTTTAACCTGGTAGGTTCCATTGATGATGCTATTGAAAAAGGTAAAAAATTGATGGAAGCTGCAAAAGCGTAATAAAATAAAAGAATCATGACATTAGAAATATTAACGCCAGAGGGGAAAGTATTTAGCGGAGAAGTGTTCGGGGTTCAATTGCCCGGAATTAGTGGTTTATTTGAAGTACTGGACAGGCACGCACCCATTGTAAGCGCCTTACGTAAGGGTAAACTAAAAGTGCTAAAAGATAAAAATAATACAAAAAGCTACGAAATACAAAGCGGCTTTGTAGAAGTAATGAATAATAAAACCATCATCCTGGTAGAAGGCGCTGCTGAGATTTAAGATAACATTAATTAAATATTTTGCCCTGCTTATAAAGCGGGGCTTTTTTATGTATCTTTTAAAAAAATTAGCGGGGAGTTTTGTACGCTGATACTATTTTGAGTAAGTCATCAACCTTTTCTTCAATCTTCTCAAGCCGTTCATTTGATTGATGAAAATTTTCTGTTTTTAAAGATACAATATTACATGAACTGTTATCATTAAAGTTAACTATCTAAAAATTTGGAATTCTTTCAATACCTAAAACCATAATTTGAAATTAAATGAAATTTATAACGTATCCTATTTTGCTAATATTAGTTTTTCTTTTTTTACATAATAAGATAACCGCACAAAATAAAAACTGTACGATTGAATTTGCCGTTCAAGATTCTACTAATTTGAATTTAAAGAATATTAAAATAAACTTAGTTCAGAATGATAAATTAACTCGTTGCAAAATAAATGAAAAGGTTGGGGTATATAAAGATGTTACAATGAGCATTGAATTTATCAGCCCCGATTTTATTTTACCGGGTATAAAAAATTTAAAACTTCAAGGTGATACCTTAATTTTTGTAACAATAAAGAGGCTGGAATCGGTAGAAGTACAAAGCAGAAAAACCATTGTAAGGCAAACCCTTAAAGGTTTTGAATATTCCCCGCAAAACGACAGCGTTTTTAAAAACAGGAGCCTGTTGGTTTCAATGCAAAGGTTGCCATTTATAATTTTAAAAGGAGAAGATGCTATTGAATATACCCGTGGAAAAATTATGTTCAAAATTAACGACAGAGAAAAAAAAGGGATAGGAAATAGCTGGAACAGTGTTTTGAATGCCATAAATGCCAAAGATATTTATAAAGTGGAAATGATTACAGAAGTTCCTGCATTTGTAAAAAACCAGGGCTATGATGTAATTATAAATATACTAACCCTTGACGCCAATTTGTACGGTAAAACCTTCAGCATTGCTGAAATATTTGATTCAAGAAAAAACAGTGATGTCAACCTGAACTTTACAATGCAACATAAGAAAGCAGATTTTTTTATAACTGCAGCAAGTTCAAGTGATAAACAGGAACTCTTTAGGCATACAAAAGTTCTTGAAAATGGAAATACCAATGTGGAGAATGATATGAATATAAATTATATTTATCGTTCCAATACTGCAAACTTTGGTTATGGCCTTCGGATTGACAGTGCAAAAGATTTTTCTATAAACTTAGAATTGCACAAATATGAAAATAACAATCAATTTCTAATTTTATATAATTACCCTAATTCAATTAATAATCAAAAAAACAAATTGATAAACCTGGGCGCAGGTTTAAATGTAAGTTATATACACAGGAAGAATAAATTTATAACAAAAAGCATAATCACTGTTGCTAAATTTGGAAATGAGGAGTTTAGCAATAAATTAGCTTACTTAAAAGCGGGTAAGCCTGATAGCATTGACTATAAAACCAATACTAAGCCAACAAATTGGATTGTTGAGTATAATTATTTAAATACAAAACATGAAACATATAATATTGAATACGGTGTACAGGCATATAAAAAAGACCTTGGTCAATCTTATTATACTTATACGATTGACAGCCTAACAAATAAAAACGGGAGTCTTATTAATCAAAGCAAAGACTCTGTATTGTTTAATCAATTTGCCATTCGGCCTTATTTTAAACTTGATAAAGATTTTACCAATAAAAAAAATATAACACTCACACTTAGCGCTGAGTATTATTCAATAAAGAATAAAAATGAAAATCAAAAACATTTTTTATTACCCTCAATTGATGTATCCTATAAAAAATTGCTGAAAAATAACGGTTCATTAAAGTATGGGGTAAAGTTTAATTATTTTAAACCATCTATTGATTTTTTAATCGGCAAAAATTATTTCATGTCTCCAATAGAAGAAAGAAATGGCTCCACTTCATTGTCTCCCGGTAAATCCATTAATGCAGATATTGATTTAACATATACAAATAAAGTAACAATTTCACAAAAGCTCTCTGCAACTTATTATTATGATGTTCCTACATTCTATACAGTTTATGATACATCTGCCAAGATGCTTATTACCAACCCGATAAATGAAGACCGAAGTTTATATTTAAATTATTATATTTATTTTCAAAAACAAGTGAACAAAAAATTTCGATTTTCTATTAGTGCAAGCCCCAATTTTATTATTACACATACCGGGAAGAATAATGCTTCGCATAGCGGATTCAGCATTAGATGCCTTAGCAATGGTACTTATTCATTAGGTACTAAAGCCGGGTTCCTGGGCTTTACAAGTTTTTTAAACACTAATGTAATTACCAACCAGGGATATTATAACGGTTCCATAATGTATAGTATTTACTATGCACACACGATAATAAAACGGAAGCTGGTAATGTCATTAATTGCCAGTCAGTTTTTGAAAAAGAACAGGGATATTAAAACTTATAGTATTTATAATAATACGGAGCGGTTTACAAATCAAATTACTCCATTCCGGTTATTTAAAATAAGGTTGGCTTATAATTTTTCAAACCTTGTGATACGGAAATTTGCTCAAAAAAAGTCTACCCGTGTGCACGATGAGAAATCGGCAAATTGATATTGCGAATTGAAATGATTTATTGCAAATGCAAATTTTATTATAAAGTAAAATGTTTGAATTTAGGGTATAAATTTTAATCTAAAACTTTAGAAATGAAAAAAATTATTTTTGTGATTTCAATCTTCGTTTTTGGCACTGCAATGTATTTACATGCAAAAGTCACCCCACCTCCCGAAGCAAGCTGCCCGAGTGGAGGCCCCAATAGTGATGGGTATTGTGTTGAAATATTTGATGCCAATAATGTCGGTAAGTCAGTATGCTTGGATCCAGGGAATTCAGCAGTTGTACTCAATTGTTGTAAATAAAACTAATTTAGCAACAAAGTATTTAATGAGGCTGATACTTTCAGCTTTTTTTTATTTCCAATATGGCAATATTTATTTTTTTTCATATATCATCTACTTTTTTCTGTAATTGCTCAAAATGATCATAAGGATGATTAAAATTTTATCTTTACAATACCTAAAGCCTTAATAAAGCCTATATGAAAGCTTCCCTCAAATTAATATTTGGTATTGTTTTTTATATAATATCATGCAGTAATTTATATGCACAAAACAAAAAATGTTTTATTGAGTTCAGGTTAGATACCTCGCTGAATGCGGATCTTACGAATACAAAAATCAGCTTTACGCAAAAAGGCTATTTACATAAAGTAAGGTTGAATGAAAAAATTGCTGTTGATACCGGTGTAAATTGCATCATAGAATTTAATCATCCCGGCTTTATCATCCCGGGTATAAAAAGCCTTAAAATATACAGCGATACCTTAATTTTTATTGGATATAAAAACCTCGAATCGGTAGTAGTACAAAGCAGTAAAACCATAGTAAGGCAAACCCTTAAAGGTTTTGAATATTCCCCGCAAAACGACAGCGTTTTTAAAAACAGGAGCCTGTTGGTTTCAATGCAAAGGTTGCCATTTATAATTTTAAAAGGGGAAGATGCTATTGAATATACCCGTGGGAAAATTATGTTCAAAATTAACGGCAGAGAAAAAAAGGGGATTGGAAATAGCTGGAACAGTGTTTTAAATGCCATTAATGCCAAAGATATTTATAAAGTAGAAATGATTACAGAAGTTCCTGCATTTGTAAAAAAACCAGGGCTATGATGTAATTATAGATATTTTAACGCTTGATGCAAACTTGTATGGAAAAACCTTTACTGCGGCTACGTTTTTCAATACGAGGAATAATATTAATCCCAGTACCAGTTTTACATTGCAGCATAAAAAGGCCGATTTTTCCATAAGTGCAAATAATAATAACGACAGGCAAACAAACTTTTTGCAAGCTAAAGTTATGGAAAACGAAAACATTATAAGCGAAAACAGAATAAAAACAAACTTCCGCTTCCACGGGTATTCTTTAAATTTAGGTTATGGCCTGCGTGTGGATTCTGCAAATGATTTGTCGGTAAATTTATCCATGCACCGTTATAAAACCATAAGTGCATTTCAAAATGAATATGCCTATCCCACGCCAGTAAATAACCAAAATGATGAGCATATTAATTCAGGAGGAGAAATCAATTTAAGTTATATACATAGGAAAAGTAAGTTTATAACCAAAAGTATTGTTGCAAAAGCAAAAATTGAAAACATAGAATATAATAACCGGCTTGCTTATATGCAGCCGCAGAAAAATGATAGCATAAGCCGGCAGTTTCAAACAAAACCAATGAACTGGATTGTAGAGTACAATTATCTTAATACCCGGCATGAAACTTATAATATTGAATACGGCTTACAGTTCTATCAAAAAGATTATAGCCAAGGTTTTTACGTTTACACCCTTAACAGCTTAAATAATGAAAATCTTAACCTTATTTACTCGCAAAAAGATTCCTTGCAGTTAAACCAGTATGCTATAAAGTCCTATTTTAAATACGATAAGGATTTTACTTCCAAAAAGAATATTGTTTTATCATTTAGCTCAGAGTTGTACTCCATACATCCAAATAATTTTAAGAGAAAAAATTATTGCCTGCCCGATATAGATGTTTCTTATAAAACACTGTTTAATAATAATGCCTCTTTAAAATATTCTTTATATTTTTATTTCTCCAAGCCTTCGGAAGATTATTTTACCGGCCAGCAATACTATAATAATCCTGCGGAAACCCGCCGTGGCTCGGCCGATTTGGCGCCCGGGAAAACTATTGGCGCAGGTATTGAATATATATTGCTGAAAAAGGCAACATTTTCTACTGAATTTTATGGCTGGCACAGCTTTGATGATCCTACATTCTTTACTGCTTATGACAGCATTAAAAAATTAATGGTTACAAGCCCAAATAACGGTGACAAAAGTTATGGCATAGGCTACAAGTTAAATTTTCAAAAATTAATTGCTAAAAAGCTTAATCTTTCTATTTACTCCAGTATTTATTATCTTAAAAGAACCAATAGAATTATTAATACCAGTTCAAGCGGGTTGCGCTACAGGATACAACCAACGATAACTTATTTTTTGGGCCGTAAATATGGAAACTTAAACTTTTGGGGAATTATTGAGGGCAATAATGTTACCAGCCAGGGGAAAACTACCGGGCCGCTGAGGTATTCTTTATCTTATGCTAAATCCATTATTCAAAGAAAATTTACCGTTGTATTCATCCTGGATGAGTTTCTGGTTAAAAACAGGGAGAAAAAAACGTATAGTGTTTTCAATGGGTTAAGCCAATATAGCAACATAATAAGGCCATCAAGGTTAATTAGCATAAGGTTTGCATATTATTTTTCCAATATCAGGCTTTCAAAATTTGCCAAAATGAAATCTGCTTCAATAAAAGGAGAAAGAAAGGCAGACTAAGCGATAGCCCTTATATCCAAAAGAAATAGATTATTTCCAATACAAATTTTTATAAAGGTAAAATTTGTTCAACTTTATTTGCGAAAGGCCCTTTGAAACTTAACTGCGTTTTCAAATAGCCCAAACCAAATTTATTTAAACACAAAATTTTATTGAAATGACATAGATTATTTTTCTTGCGGTAATCCTGTTTACCGCATTTACCTTTATTGTACATGGGAAAGTTACACCAGGTACTGGCGGTGGAAATTGTCCTTCTGATTCAAAGACTAATAACGGTCATTGCACTCCTTATTGGGATGGGAATGACAAAGTAACTTATTCTTGTCTTGACGCAACAGGTGGCGCTGAAATAGATTGTAAAAAATGAATAGTGGAAAATCATTTTTATTGGGGCTGATTTAAATTAGCCCTTTTTTATTTGTAAATAACTCCAGGCAAATAAAGGCATTGCAATAAGCAGCAATAGAGAAAGCGGGTTGCCTGAAACGAGATAGACTATTGCCGTAAATAATACTATATAAAATGGATAGGTAAGCAACAAAATAGTTACCAGAATAGAATCGTAATGGTTGTTGCCGGTGCCAAATTTTTTTGCAAAAAACAAAGCGGTTAAATACAGTGGTAAATGAAAGAACCAACCCAATGCTGCGGGAATAGCTAATAGCGCTTTTTTCCAAAAATGAATTTTTTGTTCAAAAATTTTTTTTCTTTTTTCTGCATCGCCGGGAGCTATTTCATAAACTAAAGACACTAATTCTTTGTGTAAAAGATTGTTGAAGGATAGAATAGCTCGCCCAAACCCATTATTAAGATCTACATCTTCACGGGTTATACAATTACCAAAAAATAAGTGCACATCTTTATTATAACTGTGAAAACGCTGGTAATTTATTGCTACGGGAACTATTTTTAATGCGACGCCTTCGTCCCAACTGCTGAGCGCCATCCTTGCCGTTCCTTTTTTTAATGGCCGCAAGTGCCATTCATTAATGCAGAGGCCTTCGCTAAAAATAAGTACAATACCGTTACGTTTAAATATTTCAATGCAGGCTTCAAACGTAGCATAATTATGTTCCAGATTTTCTACCCCTTCGCTGGTACGGTACACGGGAAAAATATACAGCGACCTTAATATGCGGGCAATCCATTTGTTTTTAAAAACATCGCCACGGGCAAGCGAATATACAGGGCGTTTAAATAAAGTGCATATAATAATAGCATCCAAAAAAGAATTGGGGTGGTTGCAGGCGATGAGCAGGGGTCCCCGGCTGTTTAATGCCCAGGAAGCATTTATTTGAATATGGCGGCAAAATAAATGCAACATAATTTGGGCAGGTAATTTAAGCAGCCGGTATAACAATGGTTTTAAATTTTACTGAAAGTAAGGTTTTCTGATTAAAAAATTCATCGGGTACCAGTTTCCAATTTCCTGATCATTATGTATGGACGTAATGAGGACTTTAATTTTCTTAATCATCTGTATGGATTTTGTAAAATTCAGGATGGAGGAATGATCATTAATTCAAATGCGGATCTATGGGATAATTTGCCAGTAGCTGATATTTACCACCCATTTGTTGCAGGCTGGCTTTCCAGGTTTCCTGTGCTGCAGTATCAAAAATTAAGTGCCGGGATGCGGGTGTAACCAACCATGTGTTTTCATTCATTTCTTCTTCTAATTGGCCGGATTCCCAACCACTATACCCCAGGAAAAACTTAATTTTATTCGGCTCAATCTTGCCGGCGTTCATTAAAATTTTTAAGGCCTCAAAATTTCCACCCCAATACACACCTTCAATTATTTCTTCGGCATCATCAAAAAATTCGGGGTATTGGTGTATATAATGCAGAGTATCCATTTGTACCGGGCCGCCAGTAAATATGGGCAGTTCCTTATTCCTTATTTCAGGAAAAAATGAATGTAAAGATTGTGGATGTTGTTTGTTTAATGTGAAACCAAAAGTACCCAACTCGTTTGAATGCCTGCATATTAAAACAACAGTACGCATAAAGTTGCTGTCTTTTAAAAATGGTTCGGCAATTAAAATGGTTCCTGTTTTAGCGGCTATCATAATTCTAAATGTAAGAAAAAAAAACAGCCAGGCAAAAAGAGCCATCATAAGCTCAAAAAAACATCGAATTAGGCGTTAATATATTTGCAAAATACCTATTTTGTAATGTATAAAACAGGCTTTGCCCATACATTTGCAAAACAATCAGCATAAAGGCTGCTATTCATGAAAAGAATTTTCCCCATCATTACCATACTTATTACACTGAGCTTGCTGGGGCTTATCTTTTTTCAGTTTTTGTGGTTAAAAAGCGCTAAGGAAATAAAGGAACAACAGCTCAAAGAAAATATTATAAAAGCTTCGGGAGATGCGGCAATCCGCATGGCAGATGAAAATAAGATGATGGTGCCAAAGAAAAAGGAATTTAATTTTCCAGCCGATAAATTAAATCTGGAGTTTAGCAGGCAATCTACCATCAAACGTTTTAGTAAAGATGAAATGAGGGATATTATCCGTTCTTCTTTTGATCGTAATTTTTTAAAAGATATACCTTTTGAATTTGCTGTAACCGAAGGCACACTGATGGGCGACCAGGTAGAATCTGAAAATTTTTATCGTTATTATAATGATACTTCCAGCAACCTGCAAAATGCGGTGATCATCCAGGCGCCCAGTGGCAGCAGCTTAGAGAGCCTGGTGCCAGATGAATTCTTAGTGGTAATTGTACCCCATCAAAAATCAATTGTTTTACATGAACTGATATTTTTTATTATTGGCGCCATTTTATTTACCATCATCATTGCTACCGCATTTTACTTAACCATCAGAACCCTGCTCCGCCAAAAAAAATTAAGCGAGATCAAGAATGATTTTATCAATAACATGACCCATGAATTTAAAACACCATTGGCTACCATTTCACTTGCAGTAGATGCATTAAAAAATGAAAAAGTAGTAGGCGACCGGGAAAAATCCAATTACTTTACCGGCATTATAAAAGAAGAAAACCGCCGGATGAATAAACAGGTAGAGACCATACTGCAAGCAGCCCTGCTGGATAAACAGGAAGTGCAATTAAATTT
>JADJVM010000004.1 GCA_016710595.1 Niastella sp. | reverse complement strand
TAATTTAATTATTTCTATTTCTGGCCTGGCCGTAGGTGATGTGGTGCAAATACCCGGTACCGATGTGTTTTCAAAAGCTATTGAAAAGCTTTGGAACCAAAGTTTGGTGTCTGATGTTGATATTTTATTTAACAGGATTCAAGGAGATAGTATTTATATAGATATCAACCTAAAGGAGCGGCCCAGGTTAATTGAATATAATTTTATCGGTATTAAAAAAGGAGAAAAAGACGACCTCTCCGGTAAAGTAGGCTTGGCAAAAAGACAGGGTACTTACCGAGAATATGAAATTAAGCGCCGTAGAAGCCATCCAAAAATTTTATTTTGATAAAGGGTACCGCAATGCTACCATCCGCATGCAGGAACAGGAAATTGTGGGCATTAATAATGCAGTGAGGCTAAACTTCTTTATTGATAAAGGTAAAAAAGTAAAGATCAATTCAATCCATTTTGCCAATAATGAAAATATTGCCGATAGCAAACTTAAAAAACAAATGAAGGGCACAAAAGAAATGATGCGCATTAGTTTGTTTCCCGAAAAAATAAAAAGCCCTTATACCGATAAAACACAAACCCCTACTTTTAAAGAGTATGTAAAAGAACTGGGTTTCATGTATCCCAGTACCACTAAAGAATACCTTGACCCTTATGTTCGTTTAAAACTGGGTGGTGGAAAATTTAGTGAGAAAAATATGTAGAGGATAAAGACAAAGTAATTAATTATTACAATGAACAAGGTTACCGGGATGCCGAAATTTTAAATGACACCATCATTCCCAACAGCCAGCAAAATCTGGATATTCACCTTAATATTTCTGAAGGGCACCGGTATTATTTTGGAAATATTACCTGGAGAGGAAATACCAAATACACCGACTCTGTACTCAATTTAATTTTGGCAATTAAAAAAGGCGATCCCTATAATTTAGATTTATTAAATAAAAGAGTGGGTAAAGAGTTGTCTTTAGAAGGCGGCGATATTGGAAGTTTATACCAGGATGATGGTTATCTCTTCTTTAGTGCCGACCCGGTAGAAACTGCAGTATATAATGATACCATTGATTATGAAATTCGCTTACGGGAAGGGCCGCAGGCTACCTATGGCCGTATCACCGTTTCGGGAAATGATAAAACAAAAGATTATGTGATTCTGCGTGAACTGCGTACCATTCCCGGTGACAGGTATAGCCGCCAGGATATAATACGTACACAAAGGGAACTAGGGCAGTTGGGCTTTATAGATCCTGAAAAAATAAATCCGAATATTGTTCCCAATGCTGATAATGGTACCGTAGATATTAACTGGCAGGTAGAAGAAAAATCAGCCGACCAGTTAGAGTTATCTGCAGGCTTTGGAGGCGGTATCGGCCTTACTGGTACCCTGGGTGTTACCTTTAATAATTTCTCTATTAAGAATATTACAAAAAATCAAGTTGGGATCCATTACCAACCGGCGATGGCCAAAAATTCAGTGCCAGGGTACAGTCAAACGGAAGGGCATACCGTTCTTACAGTTTATCTTTTACCGAACCCTGGCTGGGAGGTAAAAAGAGAAATTCATTTTCTGTAAGCTATTATAATACTAAATATGCCAATGCGTATAATCCCTATACCGGCGGATATTGTAAAGATTGTGCCGATACCTCTTTTGTAAAAACAGTTGGCTTCGGCATTTCACTCGGTAAACAATTAAAATGGCCCGATGATTATTTTAATTTAATTTATTCTTTAAATGTTCAGCAATACAAACTCCGTAATTACCAAATTTTTCCCGGGTTAAGCAATGGTAATTCCACCAACATTAGTTTAAAACTTACTTTATTAAGAAACTCAGCCGGGCCCAATCCTATATTCCCCACCAGCGGATCTAATTTTATGCTGAGTGGACAGTTTACACTTCCGTACTCACTTATGGGTTTATCATCACCAGCAGACAATCCATATAAATTTCCTGAATTTCATAAATGGCGTTTCAATGGAGAATGGTATGTGCCTATTGGCCGTGCCAAAGGTGAAGACCGGAATAAACAATTTGTGTTGAAGGCCGCTGCAAAATATGGTTTCCTGGGGCGGTACAATTCCAAACTGGGATTGGCACCTTTCGAACGCTTTCAGTTGGGCGATGCTTACTTAAGCAATACCCAGGCATTTTTGGGTTACGATGTAATTGCACAAAGAGGATATCCAATTTACAGTAGTTCAGACCCACGGGTAAACCCCGATGGGATTCAGCCACAGGAATATTTCACCATATTTAATAAATATACGGTAGAACTTAGGTATCCTTTTAGTACCAATGCCAGTAGTACCATTTATGGCCTCACCTTCTTTGAAGCAGCAAATGGTTGGTACGATTTTAAAAGCTATAACCCTTTTAAATTAAGGCGTTCAGCCGGTGTAGGGATGCGCTTCTTCCTGCCTATGTTTGGTTTGCTTGGGTTTGATTATGGTATTGGTTTCGATAGGTACAATCAAAGCTCTGGCCTTAAAGGAGCTGCTAAATTTACCTTTATGTTAGGCCAGGAACCTGAATAAATTTCATAGTTTAGCGGCGTAAAACTCATTGTTGTATAAATTAAAATAGAGATGAAAAAAATATTCATTGCTGCCTTTTTTTGCTTGTTTGCCACAATGGCTGCAAATGCACAACGATATGCTGTTATTGATTCTAAATATATATTAGATAAAATACCGGAATATAAAGAAGCACAGACCCGGCTGGACCAGTTTAGTGACCTCTGGCAAAAGGAAATAGAACAAAAACAAGCCGCAGTAGATAAAATGTATAAAGATTATGATGCTGAGCAAGTAATGCTACCAGATAACCTGAAGAAAAAAAGAGAAGACGAAATTTATAATAAAGAAAAAGAATTACGGGATTTACAACGCAAACGCTTTGGCTTTGAAGGAGACCTGTTTAAGAAAAAGACAGGAACTCATAAAACCAATACAGGACAGGGTTTATAATGCAGTACAAAAGCTGGCAGTAGATAAACAATATGACTTTATTCTTGACAAAAGTGAAGGAATTACCGTTATATTTGCCGACCCAAAACTGGATAAAAGCGACGAAGTGCTTAAGAACCTGGGTGTTAAATAAATGATAACACTAAACCCCGGAGCAGCATCTAAGTCTTATGAATATACTTTAATTAGTAAACTTTAAATTAAATCAAGTAAAACGGAAATGAAAAAACTTATTGTAGTTTGTTTAATGGCATTTGGAATGCTAACCAACGTAACGGCTCAAAATAAAATAGGCCATATTAACTCTGATGAATTATTAAGTGATATGCCCGAAGCAGATAAAGCAGATGCCGATCTTAAACAATACCAGGCCGACCTTGGCCAACGCTACCAGGATATGATGAAAGACCTAAGTACAAAAGACAGCCTGTTTGTAAAAGATTCTATGAAACTGTCTTCTGGTATGAAAGATATTCGCAGGAATGAGTTGTTTGAACTCTATCAAAAAGCCCAGGGGTTTCAACAACAGGCTCAAGATATGTATCAGCAACAAGCACAAAAATTATTAGCACCCATCCGGGCAAAAGCCTTAGAAGCGATTAAAGCAGTGGCTAAAGAAAATGGATATGCTTATGTAATAGATAATGCACAAGGTGTACTATTGGTTTTCCCTACGGGAGATGATTTATTGCCATTGGTAAAAAAGAAACTCGGCATAAAAGATACCCCGGCAGCACCTGCTAAAAAATAATTCAGCATTGCTGATTATATAAAGCCCCTTTACTCAAGGGGCTTTATTATTTTTGTAAAGAATGAATAAAAAACCAATTGCAGTATTTGATAGCGGCTATGGCGGCCTGAGTATTTTAAAAGAAGTGCAGGCGATGTTGCCCGGCTATGATTTTATGTATTTGGGCGATAATGCCCGCTCACCTTATGGCAGCCGCAGTTTTGATACCGTGTATCAATATACTTTGCAAGCTGTACAATGGTTTTTAAAGCAGGGTTGCCCCCTGGTGATTTTAGCCTGTAATACAGCTTCTGCAAAAGCATTAAGGACCATTCAGCAAAAAGACCTGCCTCGTATTTCGCCACAAAGCAGGGTGCTGGGCATTATCAGGCCAACGG
This sequence comes from Niastella sp., assembly GCA_016710595.1. GTDB lineage: Bacteria > Bacteroidota > Bacteroidia > Chitinophagales > Chitinophagaceae > Ferruginibacter. The sequence continues at coordinate 14,546 of JADJVM010000004.1, read as the reverse complement.
CCGAAGTAATTGCAAAACATACCGATACGGGCCATATAGGGATATTGGGAACTACAGGTACCGTAGAATCCGGCTCCTATCCAATTGAAATAAATAAAATTTCACCTCAAATTCATATCAGCCAGTTGGCTTGCCCTATGTGGGTGCCATTGGTAGAAAACAATGAACACCTGCAAACCGGCGCCGATTATTTTGTAAAAAAATATTTGCAAGAGATCCTCCGGGCAGACGATGCCATTGATACCCTGCTGTTGGCTTGTACCCATTACCCTTTGATGTTGCCTAAGCTTCAGGAATTTTGCCCGCCAAAAGTAAAACTGCTGGCACAGGGGCAAATCATTGCCGCTAGCTTAGTAGATTATTTGCAGCGCCATCCCGAAATTGAAGAGCGCTGCGCCCAAAACCACAATGTTTCATTTTATACAACCGGCGACACAAATCATTTTAATAACCACGGCTCTCTTTTTTATGGAAGGCAGGTAGATGCAATGCATGTAGCCTTGTAATGATCGGATTTCTTTTAAAATACTATAAACATACAATGGGATTTTCCCCCATAAAAAATTAGGGTTTTTCCCCATTGTTTGAAATGAGATGTTTCCCTATGTTTGTAAAATAGTTTTTAACCCTTAACCAAATGTTTATGGAGTTTAAAGTTACCCCCCCCCCGCAGGGTTTTTGGATTTCTCACAATCCTAACAATTGTGTTATTTGCAGCTTGTAAAAAAGAAGATTTTGCACAAAAAAGTAACTTACAAAATGAAGAAAGGTTTTTTAAACTACCGGCAAATGCTCGTCCGGAATTAAAGCGCATAGTGGAAGACCTGAAACTAAAAAATAAAAATCATCCATTTATTAAAGAATTTATTGCTAGTGAAGGGTACCCGCTTTGGGAATTTGCTCAATTTAAAAAAAGAAAATTTAATGTAACTAACAGAGGAGACGGGAATGAACAGGACAGCCTGGTACAAGTGCCCATTGTGCAAGATGAAGCTCAATATGTAAAAGACATACTAAATATTAGAATTGATAGTAGTATCCTTTACAAACTTATTGCGGGAGAAGAATATGCTTCTTTTGGTTTTAATAAAGACCCCAATCGTACTACACCTAATGCAAATGATATTGTAGGAACCATTATGGCATATGAACACTTAATATGGGGACAAAATATTTTTGAGATCACAGATAACCGTTTATTTGATAACTGGCCGCAAGGGGCACCTAAACCGGATTCTTTTTATGTGGTTCAAAAATTTACCACTACCTATTCTACTATTACCTGGGTATGCGGTTTTCATACAGGCGGACAATTACAATCTTGCCCACCCGGTGCAGAACATTGTTTTGAGCTTATTCCTGAGATATGTTCCATTACATGGGTATCTACCACTTATGAAGGAGATGGTGATTCCGGTGAATGGGTACCAATACCACCCACCATCACGCCTGGCAGTAGTAGCGGCAGTGGTACCGGAGCAAACCCAACCACACCAAACCCACCTAATAACCTACCAACAATTTGTGGCAGTGGCAGAGGCTGGGTAAGAATTGTGCCTGATATTGAATCTGGTATATGGAAGAACCCTTGTACGGGGATACCGATACCAATAGAGGATGAACCACAAACGCCATGTGAAATAGCACAAAATGCAGCTAAAAAAATGGACACACTATTTAATGCAAGTAAAGCTGACTCTGTTTTGAATACTATTCCCAATTTGTCTACAGAAACCAAGGAAAAAGGATTTCCGATTTATCAGAATATTATAATAAATCCATTTAACCCTACTGATACTAGTGTTACAGGATATAGCTGCGGAGCCGTACAAACAGGCACTGATTCTTCCATTCTTATTGAGTACATCTACAATCCTAATACTAAACGGCCAATTACATGGCTGCACACTCATAATAAAAATGGATATCCAGCACAATCTGCAAAAGACATCTATGAACTTTTAGCGGATAATTTATCAAACTCCAATTTTCAAGGGGCTTTTGTTGCAGCAGCCAATGGAGAGCAACATGCTATAACAATTACTGACCCAGCCAAAGCAACCGCTTTTTTAAATACCAAATCAACGTATTTGGATGGGACTAAATGGAAGGAGGATTCGGATATTGGGAAGGCGTTTGAAAAAGCATATGAAGCTTTTGAAAAAAAATATAAAAACTACGATACTACTACACAAAGAAATCTTGCTTATGAAATGGCGATGGCGGCGGTATTAAGTGAATACTATACAGGGATTACACTGCATAAGAAAGATCCTGCTACAGGGAAGTTTAAGCCGCTTGTAGTAAAAACCACCATACCTAATCCTAATAAACCTAAGAAAAAGGAATACACACAGGAGTGTCTTTAATCTTTTAATTTTGCAAAACACATAAAACAATGAAAAAGATAGTCTTAATATTAGCTATTATAATGGCAATTACAAAAAACGTAGAGGCTCAAACCTACGGAGTTCCTGATACCCTTGCCTATTTGCAGACAATTATAGCCAATAAAGCTAACTTTATTGGGCAGCCGTTCTCTACTTTATTAAATGATTTGCAAATTCAAGTAAATTTTTTTCCCCGTTTGCAAGTCTTCCTTATGATAACACTAAAGAAACTTCAACTTCTTTTGCATTTTATTTTCCTCAAACAGAAGAGGAGATGTACTTAACCTATCCTAAATTAAGAGTATCATGGCAGCCATATTTAAATATGGGTCAATCACTGACTTTATATAAAAATAACAATGGTGGTGGTTGGACAACTGCCGTTGCGAATTTTTATGCTGCCGGTATAATTGCAGATATACAGATTCGAGATTGAAAAAAATATTTTTGATATTATCAGTAACAGCGCTCATAAAATCTTCAGTAGCGCAATCATCTGTAAATTGGGATGATATAATATCTGGTACGCCTTCATATGCATAAGAGGTTTGGCAATCCTTCTCATTCCATAACTGCCATACAAATAAATGGCAACAGAACGACGTTAAATAATTTCTTAAATAATCTGTGCACTCAAAATATACATGGTATATATAATTTGGTTACAAATGGCGGTAGCTATTCCGGCCATGTAGATTTAATGACTTACGGCGAGTGTCCAGGGGGATAAGCCTTGCCTGAAACTATTTCATCAATCGACAAAATTGAAATATGGCAACTACAATAAAAAAATACTTGATTTGCTTAATAATTATTATTCCCGGTACTGGATGCTCTACTTCAAATGAAACGATTACAATTTGTGGAAATAAATATGATGTATATAAGGATACGGATTACGATTATGAGCAAAAACTATCTGCCACATTCAATATACTTTGTTTTCATAATTCCAGAATCATTGCCTTTGCATATCAAAGCGCTGGTATCAGAAACAGTGATAGTAACTTAGTATATACAATATTTAACCAACAGAAAGATACTTTAAAAGTTACCACCCATTATAATGACAAAGTATATGGGTATCCTCATCAATCAAGTCGCCATTATAAATGCATTAAAAATGGCTTTGTTTCGCTGAGTTCGGGGATAATTATCACTAAGAATACTTCAAGAAAAAAAATGCGTTACTTAAGAAAATAAGTTCTAAAAATCAAGAAAATGGAGCCCCCAAAGCTATCCAATGACTTCCGCAGGCTGTCCTTGAATGTATAATAACTCCAGTGCCTGCTGCCCGTAGCGCAATTAACAGCAGCAGATACATTATGGAACATCGGTTACGGGTCTAATTGGCATTTGTTCATTGAAGTCCAGGCAGAGCCTGGCGCTTTTTTTGCATCCTAAGTGCGCTGCGCTAACTTTTCGGAGAGTGGGGGAATATATAAGTGTGAATTAATTGTAAGATGGGGGACGCTAAAAAATGCCCCGAATCGCTTATTTTTTACATATTTGTTCATGATTTTCGCCAAAAACCCCTACTTTTGCCGTCCTTTCACAACAAGCGGGGATGGTGCCTTGCTTTCGGAAGACTTTAAACAATATTTTGTAAAAGGTAAATTGAAGCATCATGCCAGGTAAAAAAAGAACCTACCAGCCGCATAAACGTCGTAGAAAATCAGTTCATGGTTTTCGCCAGCGTATGCAAACCGCTAATGGCCGCAAGGTATTAGCAAGCCGCAGAAAAAAAGGACGCCATAAACTTACAGTGTCCAGCGAGCATGGGTCTAAAAAATAAAATTTAATAGTACGAATGCATTTGCATTAAGCATATAATTTTGCCCCTGCTTGCAGGGGCTTTTTTATGAATGATAAAAACCATATTCATTGTTCTTTAAATAAAACCGAGCGGCTCAAGAGCCGTAAAGCCATTGACTTGCTTTTTGAAAAAGGAAAATCGTTTTCTCAATCTCCTGTAAAAGTGATCTGGCTGCCGCAAGTACCCGAAAAAGGATTACAAGCGGGCTTTACCGTGAGCAGCCGAAATTTTAAAAAGGCAACAGACCGAAACCGGGTAAAACGGTTGCTTAGGGAATGCTACCGGCTTCAAAAGAATGAGCTGAAACAAACCTTGCAGCAACAGCAACATGGGCTGTTTCTCTTTTTTATTTACCAGGGGCGTGAACTACCTGCTTATGCTGAAATATATCCTGCAATTGGACAGTTATTACTGCGGGTGCAAAAAAAGATGTATGAGAACAATCAATAAAATACTAAGCGCTCCCTTTATTCTCCTCATCCGGTTTTATAAATTGGCCATATCCCCCTGGATGCCACCCAGGTGCCGATATACACCTACCTGTTCACAATATGGCATTGAGGCGTTTAAAAAATACGGCCCTTTTAAAGGATTTTGGCTCACCCTGAAACGAATTGGTAAATGCCACCCCTGGGGCGGGCATGGCCATGACCCGCTACCTTAATCCCCCCTTTATAATTTTTGCGTTTTCATTCACAGTAAAAAGGAATGAGATGGCTTAATTTTGGGTATGCAAAAACAATTTCAAGTATTTAGCATCTTGCTCCTGGCGGTTGCATTTGCATTATCTGCCTGTGCACAAAAACAACAAACCATTCAAAAAAAAGAAAATCCTATGAGTAATACATTACCGGGTATAAAAAAAGATTCATCGCAATGGAATAAACTTACCGCTGCAGAAGCCAGGGTAATAGAAGATAAAGGAACCGAGTATCCCGGTACGGGGGAGTTGCTGGCAAATAATAAAAAAGGGACTTATATCTGTCGCCGTTGCAATGCTCCATTATATCGTTCCGATTCTAAATTTGACGGCCACTGCGGCTGGCCCAGTTTTGATGATGAAATTCCCGGTGCTGTTACAAGGCTCCCCGATCCGGATGGAGAAAGAACAGAAATTGAATGTGCCAATTGCGGCGCCCATTTAGGCCATGTATTTTTAGGAGAACGCTTTACTGCAAAGAATACACGCCATTGTGTGAATTCAATATCTATGCAATTTGTACCTGATAAAGAATAAGATTTAGTTATTCAGCATCAAAGGCATCACCAGCATCAGCAGGTTTTCATTTTCTTCTTCTTCAGTAGGCCGTATAATACCTGCCTTGGTAGCAGTGCTGAGTTCCATATTAATATCCTGGGTATCGGTACCATTCAGCATTTCTATTAAGAACTTAGCATTAAATGCAATCTGCAGGTCTTCGCCATCGTACTGGCAAGCCATGCGTTCATTACCTTCAAAACTAAAATCAACATCCTGTGATGCCAATTGAAGTTCACTGCCACTCATACTTAATGCCACCTGGTTGGTACTCTTATTACTAAATACACTCACCCGGCGTAATGCATTTTGAAAATCGCTGCGGTTTACCATTAATCTATACGGGTTGTCTGTTGGTATTACCACTTTATAATCAGGAAAACGGGCATCTATTAACCGGCACACTAATTCGGTACTGCCATGGGTAATAAATAAATGATTGCTGTTGTAAGATATTTTTAATTCATCATCGTTATCAGGCAAAGCGCCTTTTAATAAAGACAATGGTTTTTTAGGAACGATGAAAGCGTCTTTTTTAGGGCAATGAATACCATCATAGGTGAATTTTACCAACCGGTGGGCATCGGTGGCTACAAAGCTGATGCTTTTAGGATCCAACTCAAAATACACACCCGTCATGGCCGGCCTAAGATCATCGGTACTTACTGCAAAAATGGTTTTATTAATAGCTGTTACCAATTGAGAAGAAGTCATGGTGAATTCATTGGCTTCATCTGCCGTAGGTTCTTTTGGAAAATTATCGGGGTTTTCGCCCATTACTTTATACTTACCATTATCACTGGTAATTTCTACCCCAAAATTTTTATCAATATTAAAAGTAAGTGGCTGCTCAGCTATATTTTTAAGAGAGTCTAATAATATTTTTGCCGGAATGCACACTTTGCCTGTGTCTTTAGCCTCAATATCCATGTGTATTTTCATTACCGTTTCCAGGTCAGTAGCTACTACGGTAAGCTTGTTTTTTTCAATTTCAAATAAAAAGTCTTCCAGGATTGGAAGCACCGTGTTTGCATTGATAACGCCACCAATTTGTTGCAGTTGTTTCAATAATGCAGCCGAAGAAACAATAAACTTCATATAATATATTTATTAATAAGCAAAGATACAAGATTGCATGGGCAAGATAATTATTTTACCTATATCAGCCATTGGCCTTTCCTATTTATTTTTGCAATATGAGGCCGCTTCATATTGGCTTGGAAAAAGCCACACAAAAAATAAAATATTATTGTGCTTACCAGGAGCGTAGCCATAAGGAAGTGAGGGATAAGCTTTACAGCTTTGGTTTGTATAAAAATGAGGTGGAACAATTGGTTGCTGAAATGGTTGCAGAAAATTATTTGAATGAAGAGCGCTTTGCCATTGCATTTGCCGGTGGTAAATTCAGGATGAAGGGTTGGGGTAAAATAAAGATCATAGGAGAACTTAAAAGCCGTGGTGTGAGTGATTATTGTATAAAAACCGGGCTGGCTCAAATTGACAGCAATTCTTATGAATCTTGCCTGGAGAAACTATTTAATAGCAAGCTTAAAACATTAAAAAGCGAAAAGAATATTTTTATTAAGAAAAAAAAGGTTCAGCAATTTTTATTACAGCGTGGTTTTGAACCCGCTTTGATAAGCCAATGGATAAATAAAATTTAAAGCTAAATTATGTCAGAAGATTTACAGGTTGCACAGGGTTCCAAAGAAGAACAATATCGGGCATTGCTGCCCCAGGTACAAGCGATACTAGATGGTGAAACCGATGCTATTGCGGCCATGGCAAATGTAGCGGCGGCATTAAAAGAACAGTTTGGCTGGTTATGGGTAGGCTTTTACCGGGCGATAGGTAGTGAATTAATATTAGGGCCATTCCAGGGGCCTGTAGCATGCATACGCATTCAAAAAGGCCAGGGGGTTTGCGGACAGGCATGGCAACAGCAGCAAAATATAATTGTACCGGATGTTAACCAATTTCCGGGACATATTGCCTGCAGCAGTTTATCGCAATCAGAAATTGTATTACCCATTATTCGCAATGGGAAAACAATCGCTGTGTTTGATGCAGATCATACGGAATTAAACAACTTCGATGAAATAGATGAGCATTGGTTACAGAAAATGATTGATCTGTTACCGGCAGGAGTTATGTAAGGGGGGTATTATCTTTCCAGTTCCACAAATGCCGGCACGCATAAGTACGGTATGGCTTCCATGACTCTGCAATACGTTTCATTTCCTGTTTTAATTTTTTCTTATCACTGCCATCCAGGCCATAAAGCCTTGTCATGGCTTGTTGTATGCCCAGGTCGTCTTGTGCAAACACATCTTCACGGCCCAGTGAAAACATCAGGATCATTTCTACGGTCCAGCGGCCAATTCCTTTTATTTGGGTAAGTAATTCAATCACTGCTTCATCTTCCATTTTATGTAATTGAGCATCGGTAATTTTATGTGCTATAAAAAAAGTACATACATTATGAACATACCCGGCTTTTGCATTGGATAGGCCGATGCCTCTTAACTCCTGGATTGACAATGCCAGGATATCTGCCGGCTTCGGATTTTTTTTATTACAAAGCGTAAGAAACCGGGCATAAATTACCCTTGCCACTTTTACACTCAACTGTTGGCTAATGATGCTGCTGCACAGTTCCAGGTAAATATATTTTTCCTTGATTAAAGTATAAGGCTCCTGTGATTTTAACAGCTTCCGTAGTTTTTTATCTTTACTTAAATGTAGATGGTAGTTCATTAATTTATTTCAAACAAAACTAAATTAATAGCCCCTTTCATTTTTGCCTTCCATATAATTCATAAAAGCTTTATTGCAAACCCGGTTACCCCCCGGTGTAGGATAGTTGCCTGTAAAGTACCAGTCGCCGGTATTGCCGGGGCAGCTTTCGTGCAATGTTTCAATGGTTTGAAAAATAACTTGTACCGGTATTTTCAAATCAGCCGGTGTTATCAATTCGGCAATTTTAGTTGCCAATTCTTCGGGTGAAAAGGGTTTATAAACCAGCCTTACTAAGTTTTCTGTATGCAATTGGTTATTTCTTTTCAGCGTTTTGCAATCTTCTAAAATTTCGTTGAGTGTATTCTCCAGCCCTCTTTCTTTGAGTAAGGCAATGGCTGCCCGGAATGCAACAAAATCGCCCAGCTTACTCATATCAATACCATAGCAATCGGGGTAACGAATTTGAGGTGCAGAAGATACAATAATGATACGCTTAGGATGCAGCCTTGCCAGCATCCGGATGATGCTTTGTTTTAATGTGGTACCTCGTACAATACTGTCATCAATCACCACCAGGGTGTCTTCGTTTTTGCGAACGGTGCCATAGGTAATATCATACACATGTTGCACCATTTCATCCCGTGAACTATCTTCAGTAATAAAAGTGCGCAACTTTACATCTTTGATCGCAATTTTTTCAATCCTCACCCTTCGGTTTACCATCTCGGTAAGTTTTTCTTCATCATAATCTTTTTGCCAGCTTATAATTCGTTCTACTTTTATTTTATTTAAATAATCTTCAGCGCCTTTTATTAATCCATAAAAGGCTGTTTCTGCAGTATTGGGAATAAAAGAAAAAATGGTATTCTTTAAATCGTAATCAATGGCTTTTAAGATAATGGGGCTTAGGTGATGGCCCAGGGCGATACGTTCCCGGTAAATTTTTTCATCGCTACCCCGGCTAAAATAAATCCTTTCAAAACTACAGGCCCTGCGTTCCAGTGCAGGAACAATTTGTTCTATTTTATAAGACCCATCGGCATTCACAATCAGGGCACATCCGGGCATGAGTTCTTTTACTTCATTTTCTTCTAAATTAAAAGCGGTGCGTATGGCAGCCCTTTCGCTGGCAGCAGCTATAAAATCATCATGAATATAATAATATGAAGGCCGTATGCCATGCGCATCACGCATTACAAAACTATCCCCATTGCCCACCAGGCCTGCAAAGTGAAAGCCTCCATCAAATAAAGAAACAGCTTTTTTAAGTACCGATGCAATATCAAACGTTCCCGGTTGATATTCATCTGCCTTCACTAAAAAATGATGAATTACCTCCATCATGGCAGCCAGGTCGCTTTGGCGTTGAAATTCACCCGGGCTCATATTAAGTAAGCCAAAGAGTTCTTCTGTATTTACCAGGTTAAAATTACCTGCCAGTGCCAGGTTGCGTGCCGGTATAATATCTTTTTTTAAAAATGGATGGCAGAAATTTATATCGTTGCGGCCCTGTGTACCATATCTTAAGTGGCCCAGCATAAGCTCGCCCAGCATATTTACATGGCCCTTCATAAGGCCGGGATGCTTTCTTATTTCGGGTTGCAGTTTTTCTATCTCTGCAATCTCAGTATTTACCTGGCTAAAAATATCGGCGAGTGATTGCGAAGAATTACTCCGAATGCGGTGCATAAAAGGATAGCCGGGTTCTGTATGTAGCTTTACGGTAGCCATGCCGGCGCCATCCTGTCCACGGTTATGTTGTTTTTCCATAAGCAGGTATAGCTTATGGATACCAAATAATATTGAATGATATTCTTGTTGAAAATAACTGAAAGACTTTCGTAAACGAATAAAGGCAAGGCCGCATTCGTGTTGTATTGCATCACTCATAGAGGGCTTCCCCATTTTTCAGAGGAGGCACAAAACTATTGAAATTGAAGCACCCAAACAAAAATGGAACCGGCAACGGTTCCATGGTATATTATTTTAAAATTTATATTCTTATAAGCCACTAAAACATAAACCTATTTGTAATAAATTGGTAGGCTCTGCTACTCCATCTTTAAAAATATTGGTGAAGCCGTAAGAACCAAACAGGCTAAAAGCCCCGTATCCTGCACGGAACGTACCACTCAGGCGGGTACTGTTAAAATAAGATTTGGTAGATACCTTTTGGGTATAACTGTTTAAGTTGGCACCACTGCTGCTTACTAAGTTTTTACCTTTGGTATGCACATTTAGTAAGGTACCCACTTTTGCGCCTATGGCAAATTTGAGGGCCTTTAATGGTTCATCTGGTTTTGATGTAAACCTGAACTCTACTGGTACTTCAAGCAGGGCGGTTGTTAATTTATATTTTTTAAAATGATCCTGGCCCTGTGTTATTACAAAAGGAAGCACTCCATTAGGAGAAGCGATGTCAACTTCCATTTCTTTAAAATAGATATTAGAGGTACCAATGCCAAGCCCAAAAGCAAAGCTTAACCGGGGGTCGCTTTTAAATGGCTTATTTAACATGAAATACACATTCGCACTGCGATTGAAACTTTTCATATTGTTCTTGATGCTATCGGGGGCGCCCACCCAGCTATTGCTGGCTAATTGTAACATCAGGTGGTCTCCCGAGCGGCTGACAATCATTTTATTTTTTACTGGTATGGGGTTTTGCAGGCTATCCTGTGCCAGTGCCGGTAAAGTGGTCGCAAAGGCAAAAACTAAGAGCGCAATTTTTCTCATAAATAAATCTTGTGCGGCAAAAATAACCGCCGCATCGGTTAATGAAAGGTTAAATGAAAAACTGGCGCAAGTTAGTAAAATAAAAGGGTTAATAAATACAACCCCGGCTGTTATAATCATTTGGTGAGGGAACAAACTGTTCTGCATGTCTTGAAGTATGCAAACAATTACAATGAGCTACAAAATTTTTGAATGATATCCGATAACTGGTAGTAAGAGTAATTTAAATTAAAAGAGGCCACCATTTTGGCAACCTCTTTTTTTGTGGGCCCACTAGGATTTGAACCTAGGACCACCTGATTATGAGTCAGGTGCTCTAACCAACTGAGCTATAGGCCCGTTTTGTTATTTAGCATCATCATCGCTAAATTGGGCAGCAAAGCTAAGAAAATTAAGATATTTGATAAACCTTTTTTAAAAAATAAAATGATAAAACCAAAAAATATAATTTTCGATTTTGGTGGCGTACTGTATGATATTGATATTCCTAAAACCATCGAAGGGTTTATGGAGCTGGGTTTTCATGATATTCCTGAGCGGTATAACCAGTATCATGCCGACCCATTATTTCAGCAATTAGAAATGGGGAACATTACCGAACAGCAATTTTATGATGCATTAATTGCGATCAGTGGCAATACGGTTACAGCGCAGCAAATCAGGGATGCCTGGAATGCCATGTTGTTAACTTACCGTACTGCCAGTTTACAATTGCTGCCGGCGTTACAAAAGCAATATCGTATTTATCTTTTGAGCAATACAAATCAAATCCATTACGATGTTTTTTCTGCCAATATTACCAAAGAAACGGGTTATCAAAACCTGGAAATGTTGTTTCACAAAGCCTATTTTTCTCATGAAATACACCTGCGAAAGCCAAATGCCGATGTTTTTGAATTTGTATTACAGGATGCCGGCCTAAAAAGTGAAGAAACACTGTTTATTGATGATTCGTACAATAATATTGATGCGGCAAAAGCACTCGGCTTTAAAACGCATTTGATGTTACCTGCAGAAAGGATAGAATTGCTGGGATTGTAACCGTCAATCAAGAAAATGTAAAGATTATTTTATTTCCTCAAACTCGATATAGTCCTCTTGCCGGGGTTTTATTTTGGGTTCCCCGGAATTTTGGGGCTGTTGTTGCTGCTGCTGGCGCTGTTGCTGTTGCATCCGGTCTTGCATATTTTTAATATTACTCTGCATTTGGCGGGTACTGTTAAATAAAGGGATGATAAAACCAAATATGAATTTATACCCGATATATAAAAGCAACAACTGGAATAATACTTTGATCATACTGCAAAAATAAAAACCTTCGGGATACTTTTCTGTTAAAATAAGAATAAGCCCATAAGTTTTGGCAAATCATAGTAACTGCCGTATATTTGCAAACGGAAAAAGACAAGTAGAAGGGAACGGAATCGTTCCCTTCCCTTATATAAGTACATGAGCACAGATACCGCATTAGATAGTGTAAAGCAATTATTGGAGCCCCTGCTTACAGAGGATATTTTTTTAGTGGACATGCGCATAAAGCCCATTAATAACTTTAAAATTTTCTTAGATGCAGATGGCGGGCTTGGCATCGAAAAATGCATTAAAATAAATCGTGCATTGTACAAACGTATGGAAGAAGCAGGCATGTATCCCGAGGGTGATTTTTCTTTGGAAGTATCCAGCCCCGGGCTTGATGAACCTTTGAAAATGTTGCGGCAATATCAAAAAAATATGGGCCGCATGGTAGAAGTGGTTTTGCAGGATGGTACAAAGCAGGAAGGCAAACTCATACAGGTGACAGCTGAAATGATCCAGCTTGAATTTACCGAAGGCAAAGGAAAAAAAGCGGAGGTAAAACAAATGGAAATTGCTTTTGCAGATATAAAACAAACGAAAGTTCTTATTCAATTTTAATAATAAAAACCCCCTTCCGGCGGGGGATCATGTGTGGCCGGAGAGCTTATGGCAAGTATTAATTTGAGTGAATCGTTCCAGGAATTTAAAGATGCGGAAAATATAGATCGGCCTACCCTGATGAAGGTGATGGAGGATGTATTTAAAACCCTCATCCGCAAAAAGTATGGCAGCGATGAAAATTTTGACGTTATTGTAAATGATCAGAAAGGTGACCTGGAAATTTTCAGGCGCCGTACCATTGTAGATGATGATGATTTGTACAATACACTTACCGAAATTGAATATAAAGATGCTATTAAAATTGAACCCGATTACCAGGTAGGGGAAGAACTTTATGAAGAAGTAGATATACACAAAGAATTTGGCAGGCGGGCTATATTAGCAGGTAAACAAACACTGGCCGCCCGCATCAATGATCTGAAGAAAAATATCCTCATCAAAAAATATGAAACCCGTATTGGCGAAATTGTGAGCGGAGAAGTGTACCAGGTATGGAAAAAAGAGATTTTGATTTTAGATGAAGATGGAAACGAAATGTTACTTCCAAAATCAGAACAAATTCCTTCTGACTTTTTTAAAAAAGGAGAAACCATCCGGGCGGTAGTAAAAAAAGTAGAACTTAAAAATAGCCAGGCTGTAATTATCCTTTCCCGTACCAGCCCGTTATTCTTAGAAAAATTATTAGAAATAGAAGTACCTGAAATATTTGATGGTCTTATTGTCGTTAAGAAAATTGTGAGAGACCCGGGAGAAAGGGCAAAAGTGGCAGTAGAAAGTTACGATGACAGGATAGACCCCGTGGGCGCTTGTGTAGGTATGAAGGGCAGCCGTATTCATGGCATAGTAAGAGAATTAAGAAACGAAAATATTGATGTAATTAACTGGACCAATAATACCCAGTTATTAATACAGCGTTCACTTACGCCTGCAAAAATCACCAGCATGGAACTGGACACAGAAAAAAATCATGCGAAAGTATATTTAAAACCAGACCAGGTTTCTTTAGCCATTGGCCGCCGGGGAGTAAATATTAAATTGGCTTGCGAACTTACCGGTTACGAAATAGATGTATTTAGAGATGAAGAAGAACAAACCGATGACTTTGATATTAAACTGGAAGAGTTTGCAGATGAAATAGAAGAATGGGTAATTGAGGCCCTTAAAAAAGTAGGTTGCGATACTGCACGCTCGGTACTCGATATTCCTGCTGATGAATTGGCAACCCGGGCAGACTTAGAAAAAGAAACGATTGAAGATGTAAGAAGAATTCTGCAGGAAGAATTTGATAAAGAATAACCAGGTGAAGGCCTGTTTCACATAGCCGGTGGCAAGGGGATACACAAACAATACTATTTAAAAAACCCGCCTCCAGCTTATACAAAACTTTGTGTATCCCGCTACAATTAGAATGGCAGAAGTAAATACACCCAGGTTAATGGCTGCGGCCAAGGAATTTAATATCGGTTCACATACACTGATAGATTTCCTTGTGTCAAAAAACTTTAATGCAGACGATTTAAAGCCGACTACCAAATTGTCAGAGGAAATGTATGCTGTTTTGCAGGCAGAGTTTCAACAAGACAAAGCTGCAAAATTAAAGGCTGAAAAAATTGATCTGCCAAAAGGTGCAGGTGCAAGTGCCGAACCCCGTAAGAAAAAAGATGAGGAAGATCTTTCGTTTAAGAAGAAA
>JADJVM010000003.1 GCA_016710595.1 Niastella sp. | reverse complement strand
TTTGATGAACTATCGGTGCAGTTTATTTATGGATTAAATTTTTAAATAAGCAGAAATGAAAAAAAATATTTATAATAAAACACCTTTTTTAAAGAAAATTTGTTTTCTGTTTTGCCTATTTTTTATTCCGGCCATTTCGTTTTGTCAACTCATTACTTCAGTAAATGTTGTAGTTAGGCCTCCCTATTCTTCCAACTATACTACCTATGAAAACCTCGCTAATCATGCCATCATCACATTGGTTGGTGGCCCCGAAGATGTAAGCGTTATTTTGTATGGGTCCCTTGCAAGCGACCAAACCGATTTTTTTATCCATACCCGTGAAGGATACAACGGAGGATCTTTCATTTTACATGCTCACGAGACAAAGGTGATCATCAACGATGTGCCTAAAATGCTTTTTCTTTCACGTAATAATGTTGATCATGGTAACATCTCTGATGAGCTATGGCAACAAATATTAAAAAACGGTCAATTGCCCGAAGGCCAATACCAGCTTTGCGTACAGGTGCATCAGATCACCGTTGACGGGCAAGTAGATCCTGGTGAGATTGCAAGTGCGTGTGCTAATTTTAGCCTCACCCAGGCACAACCGCCTGTGATAACTACACCGCAGGATGGACAGGAATTAAATCTCAATCTACCTAACACAGTTTTTTCATGGACACCTCCGATAGGTAATACCTTAGGTGCTGCAATTGTTTATGACCTGTATGTGGTAAAAGTGCCGCAGGGACAAGACCCCAACGATGCCATGAATGCAGCGGTGAATTACAAAGCCAACAATCCATTAATAAAAACAAACCTTACCGGTAACCAATATGTAACACAGCCTTATGATTTAAAATTAGACAGCAATCAATTGTATGCTGTGCAAGTGATAGCAAGAGATATGAACAGACAGGTTAGTTTTAAAAATAATGGGAAAAGTGAAGTGGTAACATTTACCAAAGGAAAAATAAATGTACCTGGTATAATCATTACCGGGCCTATAGAAATTAAAAAGCCAAAACCTCCCAAACCCACATTTGGCGGATATGATGTATCTAATGTGGATCCGGTTCCATACAGCCAGCTAAAAGGAAAATTGTATTACCGGTTTAAAGATGCATTACCTTCTGCTAATAAAAATAAAACTATAGATCAACCAAAACCTGAAATAAAAGGTAATGCGGTTTTAATGGGAGATGATAAACTTAGTTATAATATTGACAATATTCCAATTGGAGATGCAGAACCTCTTGCCGGCAGAAAAATAAGCCTGGTAGTTACTTATCTTTTTACGGGTACCAGGAATTCAAATATAAAAGGAAACAAAAATGCAAATGAAGAGCCATTGAATAAAGAATCAAGCGATTTGTCTCCGGGAAATGCGGCTGATGCTGATAAAGTGCTTGCTACTACAGTAACCGGGCCTGATGGAAGTTTCCAATTTAATTTTGTGAACATTGAAAAAGATCTTGGACTGCTCAATAAAGATTATCAATATGCCAGTTCAGGAGGTGAGTTCTATAATAATGTAAAAGGAAAATTATATAAAGTGCTACGCCTGCGTGTGGAAGATAAATACTATTGCAGCCCGGATGTAAATATAAAAATTGATCCCTGGAAAGGTGTTGACCTCGGCACCGTTGTTTCGTATGTAAAAAGCTATTCGCTTAAAGTGAAAGTTACTACTACAAATGCTACATTCTGGGATATGGCACAAGGGCAGGGATCCCCATTACCTGCAATAACAACAATGCTCACACGAAAAAATATTTTTTCATCTATCCCTGCCAACGAAGGTGAAAATACCGGGGGTGGCAGAAAAATGACAACTACCACAAGGCAATTGGCAACACATGAAAGCGGTAAGGATGGCTTTGTAACATTTCGCCACCTGGTACAGCATGATCCGGATAATAAAACAGATCGCTATTATATAAAATGCGTGCCTGATGAAAAAAAAGGAAACTTTATTTTTAAGGAAAAGGAAGAAACTTACTATCCGCTATACAACGAAGAGCGCAACAATTTCCCCTTTAATTCAACGGGTGAATATATGCCTCCACCTGTTGAGGGCGGCTTCAATATAGCTGTTACTTATGGCCAGGATATTACCTGGAACCACGAATTGGAAATAAAAACATATATAGATAATATCGCCCTATATCCTTCCAGGCCACGCATTGCAGGTAAGGTACAGGATGCCACTAATCCGGAAGCTAAGGCTATAAGTGATGTAAAAGTGGTAATGATAAACAGTTATAAATACAGTTTGGATCCTTCAAAATTATTCAAAACAGTAAAAACAAATATTGAAGGCAGGTATGAATTTAATAACCTGGATATGGAGATTGGCGAATTTAAGCCGGGGTTAGTAACCACCGTAGAAGGTCCAACCCGTACCATTATCACAAAACCCGGAGGATATAAAGCTGGAACATTGCCGGCGAAACCACCCTATCCCCCATTAAAATGGGGACAACAATTACTTAACCAGGATTTTTTTCTTACACCCGATGGAATGCTTTCCGGTTATGTGGTTGATGAAAATGGGAATTCAGTGCATGCGGATATAGATGTGGATGGTTTTTCAAAAACCACAACTAAATTTGTATTTACTTATGATAAGAAGCCCACCCGTGCACCTGCAAATCCATCATCAGGCAATCTTACTTTAATAGCGCCTACAGGTTCAAAGGAATCATTTAGCATGATTGCTCCTTCAGGAAAAAGAAAAATAACTATTACCCCCACAGATAAAGCTTATGCGCCGAATGATACCACACTCATAGTTCCCAAAAGTGATAGCAAATCTTCACCTGTAAAGTTTGTAGTATTTCGTTCCCAAAAAAGACTTCGTTTTAAAATAGCGGAAATGCCATTCAATTACAAACCCCACCAATTGCAATTACCGGGAAGTACCGCCAAAGCTATTGCCGGCGCTAAAGTCAAATTGGATATTCCCGGAAAACCAATGACTCAAACAAGTGACAAAGACGGATATGTTAGCTTTATTTTTGACAACAGTGCATCCGATTTTGACTTTATCATTACGCCACCCGACAATGCAGATTACGAAGAAGGCCATTATAAAATTTCAGGTACAAAAAACACATTGCAAACGGTTACTTACGGTAATGCCTACCTGAAAAAAGCCGCTACTATTACCGGCACTATCACTTTAGGGCCTGATAAAAAAACACTGGCAGGTGCAGAAGTTTATATTGACATGGGTGCTGGTAAAAAACTATCAATCACTACAGGTACAGATGGTAAATATGTATTGAAAGGCGTACCAACTTCCCCGGTGGAAAAAACAGTATGGGCGGGTAAATCAGGAACTGTGCCCAATATCATCAGCCAATCTAAAAATATTACCATTAGTAATAACAACACCCTTGACTTTAATTTGATGAATGATAACGAACTGCTGATAGAAAATATTTATGGTTTTGACGCCGATATACAATCAAAAACAAAACAACCGGATGGCACGTGGCTGGTGAGCGGCAGCCTTATTCATCTTCCTGCAAACGATAATTTTTCTTTGCAGGATGACAAGCAATCCATTCCTTTTCATGATTTAAAAATTAAAAAAAGTGGTGAAACTAAAAATGGTATTCCAGTAGGTGTACCTGCTGAAAGTACGATGGCCACTGATCTGGCAAATATTAAACTACTTTTGCAAAAATCATTTGGCATCATTCAGCACCCGGCTTCCGGTGACCAGTTGCAGTTAAAAGCAGAAAATCAAAAGGGGAAGTTGATGGGAAAAATGGCGATCCAAAAATCTTCCTTCCAGTTCACCCAGGAATATGTAAAATTTAATGATGACCCCAACGATGCCATGCTGCTCACAGAAAAAGCTGGTTCTTTCAATACCGATCTTCCTTCTATTGAAGCAAGCACTTCAGCCAAAAAGAAATTTGGCCTGGCCAATCTGAAAGGGCAAAAACTGAACTTTATATTACTTGGATTTAATGCAGATGCAGATGCTGCTCAATCCTGGATCCAGGACAATAGCATCAGTTTGCAAACCATCATTCATATCAACAGCTTGCCGGGAATGTCTCCCTCTACGATTGATGTGAATGCCGGAAATTTAGTAATACATCCTGATAAATTAGAACCACTAAAAGGCGACCAGCCTATTAAATTCAAATTAGAAAAATGGGATTTCATTGGTAGCAACTGGCAGTTGATACAAAGCAGCAGCAGCATTACCATGGCTACCGGCACGATTAAAACGGGAAGTATAGATGTACCTGTTTCCAATATTTCCATAGAACCCAACCACCTTGGCATCGGTAATTTTGATGTGAACAATCTTACACTGGCAGGCATTATACCAGTACATGTCATCACAACCACGCCTGCATTCGGATACAATAAGAGTATTGGTAATGACCAAAAAGCGCACTATGAATTGCGGCTCATTGGTGAAAATGGAAATCCTGGAGTGCTGATAAAAGAATTGCCCGGCATGAAGGCGGGTGATGAAATGAAATTCCAGAATTTTTCTCTCATCAGCAATGGAGAGCAAATGGTAAACCCCGGTAACCAGGGAAATTCAATTATGTTCTATAATATCATGAAAGTAAAACCGATTGCATTTACCAGCGGTCAAGACTATGTAAATATGGATTGTGGTATAGACTTAAGCATTCCGCAATTGCAGGAAACCAGTGGCGTTATCCAGTTTTCAAAAGAGGCAGGAAAATTAAAACTATTGCTTTATCCTTTGAATGTATCACTGAAAGGGCCTGGTGGCGTGGACTTCAGTGCCAACGTACAATTTAATGACCATCCCCAAAATCTTACCGAAGGTAAATTCACTGCGCTCGGCACCATCCACGATAAAGAAGGAATTTCATTAAAAGGTATTTTAAATAAAACCACACAGGCAGCCTGGATACAGGTGGATCCTGAAAATCAAAAATTGCCATTGGGTGGCGGCAATACCAGCCTCGCAGATATTAAAGGAAAAATGGAAGCCGATATAAGCGCCGGTATTTGGAAGAACTTTATTTTCAGCGGGCGTATGGAGGGCTTCAAAGGAATGCAGGGCGATACGAGAAAAACATTTACCGTTACTGGTTCTATCAATGCAAACAAGGAAAAGGTGGAAGTGAAAAATATTCCTTCTGGCTTTGGCAATATTGGCCTTACTTATGATATCGCAAACAGTCGGTTTACAGGCAACCTGCAATTGGATAAACAAATAGGACCATTAAGTATGTCCGGAACTGCTGCTCTTTTGGTTGATCCCGGCGGATGGTATTTTCTTGCCGGAGGAAAATTAATAACACCCGGGCTGGGAGAAATGTCCGCAGGATTATTGATTGGAGATTACAATAGTATGCCTGGTAATGTAACCACGCAACTGATGCAATATGCTTACGATAAACATGTGCCGCCGAGTTTTCAGCATGGTATTTCCGGATTTTTCTTTACCGGAATGAAGACATTGCCTGTAATCAATATTCCAAACTACAGCATGAACCTGGGCATTATCAGCGCTTCATTTGGTGCAGAGGCCGGACTTGATGGCCGTTTGTGGATGGGCTTTAGCAATGCCGGTAATGAATATGGAATCGGAGCAATGGTTTTCGCACATGCATACCTGAAAGGTGCTTCTATTACCTGCACGAAGTTTGGAGCCGATGCCAGGGCTGAATTAGGAATTAAAGGAATGTATGCTACATCAACCGGGGCGTTTTCATTAAATGGCTGTGGAAGCTTTACCATTAGTGGCAGCATTGAACAATGTTTCCCAACACCTTGCTGGGATGGCATCTGCTGTAAATACTGTGCTGGCATCAGCAAGAGTGCAGGTATTAAAATAGATTTATTGTTAGATTCAAAAGGCAACACGGATATGTCATTTGGCTTTGGAAATTGCAGCGGGCAATCTACGATGTCGGGCAATTGGTGAGGGGGGCAATTAAGAATTAAAAATTTAAAATTAAAATTGGGATGGTGAGTTTAGATGCTAAATCTGAATTATAAAATTTAAAATCTTTTGATATCATGAAACGATTTATTTTTTTATGGCTGCTGTCTATCTGTATTCTTCCAGGTGCGATGGCGCAGGATAACGGCCAGCCAGGCGACTTGCCGGTAGCCAAGCCGGTTTCGCAGGGTGTATGGGTGTATCTCGGTAACCGCCTTCCGAAAAATATGCATTATCAAATAGAAAGGAAAAAAGAAAACACACAGCGTTATGAAAAAATCGGTGACGTTACTGCGCCGGTTTCAGAAATGGAAATAGAGAAACGGCAACAGTCTTATCAAAAATATTTTGAAAGCCTGGATGCCTTAAGTACAGCAGAAATAAAAAATCTTTGGCAAGGCCTGCAGTCTCACACTACTATTGACAGCATGTACAACAATAACCTTCCGATGATGCATTTACTGGCGGGTACCGCTTTTTTTGATAATACAGCCGATAAAAATTCAGCTTACTTTTACCGGGTAACATTATTGAACACAGACAATAAAAATATTTCACAAAAAGAAAGCAATGTTTCTTCTTCAATAAAAATGGTTTCATTGCCCAAAATAAATTTTTCCGGTAAACGATATGCCGATGGAAAACTTTCACTCACCTGGGCAGTAAAAGATAAAATAGATATGGCGCATTTTAATATCTATCGTACCGTTTTTGGGAAGGATGATTTTCATAGAATAAAAATTGAAAAAGGTATTTATTCAGATAAGGATTCTTTGAAATTGATGGGAATAGATTCATTGGGCAAACAGCCAGCCTGGTATGAATATAAAATAGCGCCGGTAGATGCTTTTGGAAATGAAGGCGAAATGCAGGGATATGTAAACGGCGGCAATTTGCAGGATTATTATGCGCCACCGGTCACCAATTTCAGAGTGGTAAACACACATCAAAATCATGAAGTGAAACTTGCCTGGCATTTCGAAAATAAAAAATACCTGAATGGTGTAGCTATTATGCGCAGCCTTATGTATGATTCCGGGTATAAAAGAATCGCTACCGTTCCCGTAGATGACAGTGTATTCACAGACATACTTCCTGTTTCAGGAGAAAACTATTATTATTATTTATTGCTGTTCAGCGCTAATAATGATCCCGTACCAACCGCTAAAATCTTTGCAACCTATACCGATGAAAATGCAAAACCCGAACCACCGAACGAGATAGATGCGACAAACATTGCTAATGGAATAAAAGTGTATTGGAAAAGTGAAGAGCCTTTTGGTAAAGGCTTTTATGTTTATCGCAGAAACAACCCGCAAGATGAATTTACACAAGTAAGTCCCTTAATGCCTGTGGGATCAGCCGTTTATTCATTTACTGATACCTCCCGCCAGTTACAGGCTGGTGAAGTGTATGAATATGTGGTGCGCACCATCAATGAAAATAATCAATTGAGTAACCCTTCAGATACGGTTACAGCAAATCCGGGAATTAAAAAAGCGATTGCTGCTCCTATGAATCTCAGGTACAGAAATGATGATGACCGCATTACCCTGTTGTGGGATGATATGAGGCCGTGGGAAAATGATTTGCTCGGTTATAAAGTGTTTAGGAAACCAGGCAATGGGAATTTTGAAAGAATGGCGAATGACAGTCTGCAACCGACGAAGAATTTTTATATAGATTCTACTTTACAAAAAGGAATAAGCTATTCTTATGCGGTTAGCGCTATAGATATTTCCGGGAATGAAAGTGAAAAATCCACAATTGTAACACCTGCAATTGTTGAACATTTACCTGCTTCTCCTTCCGGCATTACACTTAGCCAAACTGGTAATGAAATTTACATTTCATGGGGACAAATTGCCGGAGATATTGCATCCATAAAAATTTACAGATCAGAGACCGGGCAGCCGGCAAAAATAATAGGAACGGTGAACGATGCAGATTCGTTTACTGACAAAAATGTATCAAAAGGAAAATTATATTTTTATCAATTGGCATCCGTCAATAAAGAAAATAAGGAGGGACTATTGAGTGAGAAAATGGCTGTGAGGGTGAGATAAAAAAATATTAAAAATTCATTGAGGTTAATAAGATTATTATAAATAATAAGATTTATTAAGCGTTAGTGAAAATACGCATGATGAAATGTTTATGGCTCAATGATACAGAATTCACTCATGTAAAGTGTATCGAATAATAGGTGTAAGATCAGGGAAAACAAAAAGCCGTTGTAAAAAAACAACGGCTTTATAAATAAAGTGAATAGGTTAAGGTTTTTCGCCTGGCATTGCCGAAGCAGGAGCATGATGTTTTATATTTTCAATATTGGGACGGCTATGCGCATCTGTATTACGCAGGGTTTTCCAGCTATCTCCATCCCATAAAAATGCAATGATGAACCAAACAAATAATAGGAGAGGTGTTACAATTGTCATGATCAAATTGCGTACTTCATCGCCCAGGTGCATAAATACGGATACGATGTAATAGGCTTTAAATGCGGTGAGGATGCATATCACCCCTTTTACAAATAAGATAAGGCCCTCATTTCCCCCATACCAATGCCTGGCATGTCCGTAACCAAGCAGTAGTTCTGCTGCCGTAAGGAAAGAGAGTAGCCAAAATACTTTCCATATCCGGCTAGTATTTTCGGCAGGTGCATGCTCAAAAGTAATTTCTGATGTTGCTGAATGATTGCTCATAATAATATAAACTCAGTTTTTTTGAATGTTAAATTAGGTAGAAACACAGGAATACAAATACCCATACAAGATCTACAAAGTGCCAGTATAGCCCTGCTTTTTCTATCATTTCATAATGTCCACGCTGATCAAAATGACCCAGCCTGGTTTTAATAAGCATAATGGTATTTACGAGCACCCCGGTAAAAACGTGAAAGCCATGAAAGCCGGTAATGCCAAAGAAATATCCTCCAAACGCTACCGGTCCGGGTGTTGTTACATGCTCGGATGCCGCCAGCCCCAGGGCTGATAATTGCTCATGCGGTACAGCCGGTCCCCAGGGATTTTTAGATACTGTGGTTCCCCAGGTTTCAAGAGCGCCGTTTACTAAAACTTTATGTTCGCCTGTAATTAAATGCGTCCACTCCCACGCCTGGCAACTTAAGAAAGCAATACCACCCAGGATCGTTAAGATCATATATTTTTCTACCCCTTTACGATTCATGTGCCGCCCCTGGTGTACTGCCAGTACCATGGTAACGGAACTAAAGATGAGGATAAAGGTCATTAAACTTACAAAGGAAAGAGGTAAGTCCTGATGACCAAAACCCGGAAACGCATTAAACACCTGGTTGGGATCGGGCCAAAAGTTTACGCTAAAGCGAATGGTACCATAGCTTATAAGGAATGCGCCAAAAGTAAACGCATCACTCATTAAAAAATACCACATCATTACTTTACCGTATGTAGCATTAAAGGGGCTTTTACCCCCTGCCCACCATTTGGTTCCCTGAACTGTTGTTGTTGACATATTATGTAAATTCTAATACCTAAATTATTTTTTCGCTATTTGATCATTAATAAAAAAAGAAATAAATAAATCCACAATGCATCTACAAAATGCCAGTAAGTACTCGTTAACTCCACTGGCACAATGCTGTAATTCCTTACTTTATTACCAAATGCTTTTAGCATCATCACCAATAAAACAATAATTCCTCCCAATACATGTGCGGCATGCAAACCCACAATGATCCATAAAAATGAATATGACACATTGGATTTTAATGAGTGCCCCAGGTCAAACATTTGGACAAACCCAATTACCTGCAAAACAATAAAGAGAACACCCAGGAAAAAAGTGACAGCCATTAATGTTCTATACCGCAACATTAACCGGGCTTTGAAAGCTTTTTGAGCCATCCAGATACTCAGGCTGCTTAATAGAATAACACCTGTACTATACCAAAATACAACAGGTAAATTGAAGCTTTCCCAACCTACCTGGCTCCTTTTTACAATATAGGCACTCGTTAAGCCGGCAAACATCATTAAAATGCTGCCAATACCTACCCATAAAGTAAATTTATGAGGGTGTATTTTATTTCTCTGTTCCATGGCCACTAAACTCATACCGCTTATTGATCTTTATTTAAAAAAATTAAACTCCTTTATCTGCATACATACTAAGTAATACAATCATCAGGTAAAAATAAGAACTAAACATTACCAGCCTGGCGCTTGCACTATCCATTTTTATAAGGAGTTTCAAACTTACTCCTACCATCCAAACATTACAAGCAAACAATATCCAAAAACTTACGATTCCACTTATACCAAAATAGTAGGGTAACATCCCCACCGGGATCATCATCAAACTATACATTACCGATTGTATTGCCGTAAACTTTGTTGGCCCTTTATCAGCAGGCAATAGTTTAAACCCGGCTTTACTATAATCCTTATGCGCCAGCCATGCAATTGCCCAAAAATGTGGGAACTGCCATAAAAACTGGATTGCAAACAAAATCCATCCACCTGCACTAAAGCTATCGGTTGCAGCCACCCATCCAATAAGGCAGG
This sequence comes from Niastella sp., assembly GCA_016710595.1. Taxonomy (GTDB): domain Bacteria; phylum Bacteroidota; class Bacteroidia; order Chitinophagales; family Chitinophagaceae; genus Ferruginibacter. Next base: position 410,560 of record JADJVM010000003.1, on the reverse strand, counting down.
GGAAAGCACCTGGAACAGCACCAACCAATACCGCTATCGAGTTTACTTTTTTTAGGGGTGTATAAATAAACCCGTATATAAATAAACTAAACAAACTGAGCATGGCACTTTGAAAATTGAAAAAATACCAAAGCATTCCAGCTCCCAAAACGGCAGCAATTGCAGCAAACGTATAGGCTTCTGCCTGGCTCATTCTACCTGCTGCCACCGGTCTTTTGGCTGTACGCATCATCATGGCATCTGTATCTTTTTCCATGGATTGGTTAATGGCATTTGATGCGCCTGTAACCAGCATACCTGCTATAAAAAGTAAAAGAACTTGTAGTAAGTCAAATCTCACATTGGGTGCAATCAGGTAACTTACTACCGTACTGAACACCACCATAAAACTTAAAGTGAACTTGATCAATAAAAAATAATCTTTCACTTTACTTGCCAGTACAAAACTTGATGAACCGGCTGTGGGGTTATTCTCCTGATGCTCCATTTATCACTCACTTTACGCTCCGTTTTTAAAAAAGCCGGAGACCTCCATCAATTATTTTATTTCAACATTTTCACTCGCACACATTCAAAAATCAAAACAACTTTTTATTTCTCTAATGAACGGATTCATTTTCTCCCACTGCTTCTGTTTGTGGAATATAGTCACGTCCGTCTTTTGAATAATCATAAGGCCAACGATGTACTTCAGGAATTTCACCTTCCCAGTTACCATGACCGGGGTTAATAGGTGTGGTCCATTCCAGCGTAGTGGCGCCCCATGGGTTAGTTGAAGTAACTTTTCTGCCTTTAAACATGCTATAAAAGAAATTTACAACAAACAGCAATTGGGTAATAAATACGATGATTGCAACTACTGAAATAAATTCATTTAGCCCACCAAACATTTTAAATGATTCCCAGTTGGCAAAATCATAATATCTACGTGGCATGCCTGCAAGCCCTTCATAATGCATAGGCCAAAAAATTAAGTAAGCGCCCACCAGGGTAATCCAAAAATGAACATAGGCAAGTGTATTATTCATATACCTTCCAAACATTTTAGGGAACCAATGATACAGGCCCGCAAACATTCCAAAGAAAGAGGCAACACCCATTACTAAGTGAAAGTGGGCAATATTAAAATACGTATCATGTAAGTGAATATCTAAACTGGAATTTCCGAGGTAAATACCGGTAAGGCCACCACTAATAAATAAACTTACAAAACCAATTGCAAAAAGCATCGCCGGGGTAAACCTGATATTTCCCCGCCACAACGTAGTAAGCCAGTTAAATACTTTGATGGAGGAAGGAACTGCAATCAATAATGTAAGAAGCACAAATACAGCCCCGGCAAAAGGATTCATACCCGTAACAAACATGTGGTGTGCCCATACCAGGAATGCAAGGATACAAATAGCAAACAATGATCCTACCATTGCCATGTAACCAAATATAGGTTTACGGCTGTTTACAGAAATAATTTCTGAAGCAATACCCATAGCAGGTAGCAGTATAATATAAACCTCAGGGTGGCCCAGGAACCAGAATAAATGCTGGAATAAAATGGCACTTCCTCCTTCATTTGGTAAAATTTTTCCAGCTACTACAATGTCACTTAAGAAAAAGCTGGTACCTAAGTTGCGATCAAAAATTAAAAGAATTACACCAGAAAATAATACAGGGAAAGCCAATACACCAAGTACTGCCGTAAAAAATAAACCCCAAATAGTTAATGGCATACGAGTCATGCTCATGCCTTTAGTACGCATATTTAGGATGGTGGTAATATAATTAAGGCCTCCCAATAATGATGATATAATAAATGTGGCCATTGAAATAAGCCATAAGTCCATTCCCGTTTTGCTTCCTTCAGAGGCTTCACCAAGTGCACTTAAAGGCGGGTACACTGTCCACCCACCACTTGCCGGGCCTGTTTGTACAAATAAGGAAGACAACATGATTACCGATGCAAGAAAGAAAAACCAATAGCTTAACATATTCAGCATGGGTGAAGCCATATCCCTGGCACCTATTTGGAGCGGTATTAAAAAGTTTGCAAAGGTTCCGCTTAAGCCGGCAGTTAATACAAAGAATACCAAAACAGTTCCATGCATAGTTACCAATGCATAATAAAATTCAGGATGCAGTTTACCGCCTGCAGCCCAATGGCCAAAAATATCTTCCAGCCAGGGGAAAGTGCTTTCGGGAAATCCTAACTGCAACCGAAATACCACGGAGAAAAATCCCCCAATGATGGCCCAGATAATCCCTGTAATTACAAATTGTTTAGAGATCATTTTATGATCCTGGCTAAAAATATATTTAGTAATAAAGGGTTCGTGATGATGCGCATGCGCTGCGTGTGCTCCTGCATGTGCCTGTGATTCCTGTAATGTAATTGCGGTGCTCATGTCTTTATATTTTTTCCCTTGTAGGAGAATCTATTTTAATTTTTTGCTTCCAGTTTTGCTATGGCTTTAGTTGCTGTTTCGGATTTTGTTACCTGGATACTGTTTTCAATGGCTGTGGGTGTAGTAGCATTTTGAGCCATCAAAGTTGAGTATTCTGATTTTTGTGCGGCCAACCATCTTTTATATTCTTCTTTTGTTTCCACCACTATTACGCCCCTCATCGTAAAATGTCCTTTCCCGCACATTTGGTCGCAGCTAATCTCATATACAAAATTGGGATTACCGGTGCGTTTCTGCATTTGCTTGGTTGTGTACTTTGGAGTAAACCAAAGGGTAGTAGGAATTCCCGGAACGGCATCCATTTTTAGCCTGAAATGATTAAGCCCCACATCGTGTATTACATCCATTGAATTAATAACAAGCTTTACCGGAACCCCTACTGGTAAATGCATTTCAGATGTACGAATATCATCATGGCTTGCAGGGTCATTAAAATCTACGCCTAGTGTATTGCCCGATGGGTTATTATATAATTTATAATTTTTCTTGCCCAGTACATTGTCTTTCCCCGGATAGCGCATATCCCATCCAAACTGGTGACCTGTAATTTCAACTACATGTGCATTTTTGGGTGGCTCTCCGGTAAGTTTAAACCACAATCTTAAACCAAACACCACCAGGATCATAAAAGTAATGGCCGGCACTGTAGTCCAAAGTATTTCTAATTTATTATTATGCGGATAGTAAAAAGCTTTTTTTCCTTCTTTTTCCTGGTAACGGAAAGAAAACCAAAAAAGTAAAATTTGAGTAATAAAAAAAGCTAAACCAGTTATGGCTATCGTTACCATTAGCAAAGTATCAATAGATTCTCCCTCTACAGAGGCAGATCCCTGGGGCAGTAAGGTTTTACCATAAAATAAATGGTTACAATACCATACCCCGATGAGCCCCAGTATCAAGAAGCTAATCATTAAAAATCCATTGATCTTATTATTTTGTTTACGGGATGCTTCTTCTCCTTTCAAAACGCTTACATATTCGCTCGCTTTTGAAATTTGGAATATTACCACAAATAGAATAACACAAATCGCAATTAAAAAAAATGCCGTCATTTTATAAAATTTATCAGGCCATTTTAAGGCGCTGGCTATTTAATATTTCTCTTTTTCTTATACGTTATAACTCTAAGTTAACTCAAAATTATTATTCTATCAGGTGTGGTGGATCATGCTCTCTTTCAGGTAAGGGTTATTCTTAGCCAACAAAGAGTTCTTAGTAACATAACGGCCCACACCCCACATAATAATGCCTATAAACAATGCCGCAATTCCCAATTCAAAGGGCATTAATTGTGCGTGTTCATGTAAAACACCTGGCATTACCATTTGATAAAAATTAATCCATTGACCAAAAATTACCAGGATACACATGAATAGCATAAGCGTCCAATTTCTTTTGGTACTTTTTTTCATTAATATGATTAATGGGCAAATGAAATTCAATATGAGATTTAAGAAAAACAATCCATGGTAGGGGCCACTATTATCGGCGGTACCAATCCTGTCTATAAAATACCTTGTTTCTTCTGTTTGGTTACTATACCAAATAAGCATGTATTGCGAAAACCATAAATAGGTCCAAAAAATTGAAAATGCAAATATAAATTTACCAATATCATGTAAATGTTCATCGGTTACATATTCCAATTGATTTTGATTGCGCAGGTAAATAACAAAGATACCAATGAGCGATAAGCCCGATACAAACGTACTGGCAAAAGTGTACCAGCTATACATGGTGCTATACCAATGAGCATCTAAACTCATCAACCATAACCAGGGTGTGGTAGAAGCTACAGTAAGACCGAATACTACTGTAAATAAAGAAGCCCAAACAGTATTTTTCCAAACCCATCTTTTACCTGTTTCATAATCCATAGTCCCCATCCTGTCGGACTCCAGGCTAAACTTTCTCATTTTTTGTCCCAGTAACCACCAAAGGCCAATGGATACGGCAGAGGCAATTAAAAAGAACCCGGGGTTTAAAAATCCCTCTTTCCCTTTTAATATTTTATCATGTGCAACTGCTTCTTTATCTAACCAATGATATATATCTGTGCGGCCACCAAAAACAATACACATTAATATGATTAAAGTAATAGCGCCCAGTATGGGTACCAGGCTGGATATGGCTTCGGGCACTCTGCGAAAAGCAACTTGCCAGCCACCATGAGCCATGGTAGTAACACAAATAAAGAACATAGATGCATTAACCGTCAATAACCAGTACGTACTATTTTGTAATAGTACAGCCCAAAATCGGGTACTGTTTACATTTTCACCATGGCCTGCATGAGCAGTAGGATGGTACATAATAAGGCCCCATAAAAGTGCAAGTACGCCTGCAATGAGCAAGGCCATTGTCCATTTTTTATATGCTCCCGGTAATTCAAATTGTTGGTTCATCTAAAAAAAATTATTTATGTTTTGATGAGTATAAAACCCGATCTAATTTATTTCTTTACTGTTGAATCATTTGTTGTTGCTGTAGCTGTGTTACTATCAGATGTCATCGTAACATCTACTCCCTGCAAACTGCGTATATATTTAATCACTTCCCAGCGTTGTTTACGATCTAGTTGTGATGCATAACTACCCATATTATTTTTACCATAGGTAATAGAGTAAAACATGGTGCCATCTGTCATGAGTTTATATACATCGCCGGTAAGGTTTGCCACACCGGGCACTTTTGCCGCAACGGGGCCTTGCCCTGTTCCTTTTGCATCGTGACATATTGCACAATTAATATTATACAAACGGCCAGCTTCCTGTAATCCTGCTTTGGTCATCCCGGCTATGGGGTTCTCTACTTTAGCGCTTATACGATACCCCACCGTATCATGAGCAATTATATATGGAAATAATTCCCCCCTCTTGATGGTTCCGGCAGGAGGCATCGCATTGTAATAAATTTTCTTACCGCCCACTTTATCTGGGTTGGTTGTAAATTTATTACTATCTAATTGCGCATACGATTCATATGCCCTGCTATAAGCCATATCTGGCATATAAACTCTACCGGGATCCCGATCGCTTCCGCAACCAACTGTAGCTATTGCAGCTACCAGTAAGCCCGCCATTAAATAAGTGATTCGTTTCATTTGTTATATATCAGCCTGCCTTTTCTGCAGGATTGGTTATACAATAATAAATTAAAAACCTACCTCGTCTCTATATAATTTTTGTTCTGTATCATACCGGCCTATCCACCATCCTGTTTCTGCTTCCTGCACATTAATATCTTCGGCGCCAGCGCTGTTTAAAAAACCTTGCAGTTCTGCTTCACTTGTATTGGGCGTGCACTCTATCGCCATTACAAATTTATCATCGGTTGCCTTTAAGCTAAAATGATGTTTTTTTACAAATGGAGCCAGTGTACACAGGTAACAAAATGTAAGCGTCATACCTATAGCTGAAAATAATACCGTTAACTCAAATGTGATGGGTATCCATGCTGGTAATGCAAAGTGCGGTTTACCCCCAATATTGAGCGGCCAGCTTTTTGTAAAAATCCAGCTTATAAATCCTAAGGCAGTAGCAGTACCTAAAGTTCCGTAGATAAATCCTGCCGTATGGATACTTGTTTCCCTAATACCCAGTGCATGGTCTAACCCATGTATTGGGAACGGGGTATAAACATCATGAATTTTGTACCCAGCTTTGCGTACATTTTTTACTGCGGGAAAGAGTACTTTCTCATCTGAAAAAGAACCTACCACAAATTTTTTTCTTCCTCCAGCCATAATATAATAATCTTATAATATTTTTTAATGCCGTCTTGCTGCTATTTCATTTCCTCTTAAAAAACCTTTTATTTATCAGTGTGCGTGTTCTACTTTTTCAATATAAAATTTCTCTGCATCTTCTTTCTCCATCTGCGTCATTTTTGCTTTATAATTTTCGCCACTCGTTTTTAATATGGCTTTAATTTCTGCCACCGCAATGATGGGGAAGAATTTAGCAAATATGAAGAAGCAGGTGAAAAATAATCCGAAGGTACCCAGGTAAAAACCAAGTTCCCATACCGAAGGTGAGTAATAAGTACTCCAGCTACTGGGTAAAAAATCCCGGTATATAGAGGTAACGATAATTACAAACCTTTCATACCACATACCAATATTTACAATGATGCTCATAAAGAAAGTAAACGTAACATTCCTTCTTAATTTTTGGCTCCAGAATACCTGTGGGGATGCTACGTTACAGAACATCATAAGCCAGTAACTCCAGCCATAAGGTGAATTTATATTTACCCTGTTTTCTTTAAATGCATACCATTCGTAAGGGTTTTGACCATACCAGGCAACAAATAATTCTGTAAGGTATGCGCAACCCACAATGCTACCCGTAAGTACAATTACTTTGTTCATGGCTTCTATATGGCCAATGGTAATATAATCCTGCAGGTTCATCACTTTTCGAACGATGATCAGGAGGGTTTGTACCATCGCAAACCCCGAAAAAATGGCGCCCGCCACAAAATAGGGTGGGAATATAGTTGTATGCCAGCCGGGTATTACCGAAGTAGCAAAGTCAAAAGATACAATTGTATGTACAGATAATACAAGGGGTGTACTTAAACCCGCAAGTACCAGCGATAGAGATTCATGGCGTTGCCAGTGCTTGGTACTTCCCGTCCAACCAAAAGCAACAACGCCGTAAAATAATTTCCTGAATTTGGTTTTTGCCCTGTCCCTTACCGTTGCCAGGTCAGGAATTAAACCCGAATACCAAAATAATAATGATACGGTAAAGTAAGTTGAAACCGCAAATACATCCCAAAGTAGCGGAGAGTTAAAATTCACCCATAATGGACCACGGGTATTTGGATAAGGGAAGATAAATGGCGCCAACCACACCCTACCCATATGCCATATTGGAAACTGGCCGGCACATATTACCGCAAAAATTGTCATGGCTTCTGCAGCCCGGTTTACGCCGGTACGCCATCCCTGGCGGAACAATAATAAGATCGCAGATATAAGGGTACCCGCATGGCCAATACCAATCCACCACACAAAGTTGGTAATATCCCAGCCCCAGCCAATGGTCTTATTAAGGTTCCACTGGCCAATACCGTAGGCTACATCCCGGTAAACACTATACACACCAAATAAAAGGAGTGCGATACTAATAGCAAAACCGATATACCAAAGCCTGCTGGGATTTGTTTCAATAGGGCCAATGATATCTTCGGTTATCTGGTGATAATTTTTATCGCCATCAACCAATGGTTCCCTAATCTGTGATTCGTATTTGAGTAATGACATATTAATTTATTACAGCAATAATTCTTATTAATAAAATTTAAACCTTTTATGAAGTTTTTTCTGCTTCTTTCTTTTCACCCGGCACCTGGTTCATTTCAGTTTCATCTGGTACTGGGTAAATATTATTCCGGTCTGTATTCCTCACTTTTGCCAGGTAACTTACGTTGGGTAATACGTGTAATTGTTCCATTACGTAAAAGTTACGGTCCGTTTGATCTTCATGCCTGATTTTATATACATCGCTTTCCTTATCATTTACATTACTAAAGCTAATGGCATGAGTAGGGCAAGCCTGCATACACGCTGTTTTTACATTGCGTACAATGGAGGGATCGCCTTGTTTTTTCGCTTCAAGTTTGCTGTCTTGTAAACGCTGAACGCAGAAAGAACATTTTTCAATAACCCCCCGGCTTCTTACTGTTACATCGGGATTCAGCACCATACGTGGCAGATCGTCATTCATCATAAATACAACTTCATCCAAATCTTTTCCACGTAAAGGTTCCTGGTTATTGGGGAAGCTATCAGCACCATTATAATCTAACCAGTTAAAGCGACGAACTTTATACGGGCAGTTGTTTGCACAATACCGGGTTCCGATACAACGGTTATATGTCATTTGGTTTAGCCCTTCACTGCTATGGTTTGTGGCTGCTACGGGGCATACATTTTCGCAAGGGGCATTATCGCAATGCTGGCAAAGCATGGGCTGAAAAACCACATCTGGGTTTTCCATATCACCGGCAAAATAACGATCAATACGAAGCCAATGCATATCATGATATCGCTGAACCTGAATTTTTCCTACTACGCTTACATTGTTTTCTGCAGAGCAGGCTACTACGCAGGCATGGCAACCCGTACAGGTATTCAGGTCAATATTCATTCCCCATTTAATGCCCGGCCTGTCATAAGTGGGGTACATGGTACCATCTTTATTAAAATCATCATACCCATGTGGTATTAATTGCTCTCTTTCGTGCCTGGCTTCTTCTAAAACTTCTTTGGGGTTAGCAATAAAGCTCTTCAAATTTGTTTCATAAATCACCGGGCGGTTTTCTGATGAGCTATGAACCTGCATTTGAGCCAGGGGATATACATCAGAACCGGATTTCTCAATGCTTGCGGGCGCTGAATAAATATTATTGGTACCATTAAATGAAGTAAAAATATAGGCATTCTTACCGGATTTATATGCGGCCCTTCCAATTCTTTCATAATTTACTTCATCTTTATCGCTTCGGCCTTTTCTACCGTATCCTACTGCAATGGCAATCGTATTTGCATTTAACCCCGGGATGATCATGGCAGGTAGTTCTAATGAACGGCCATTCACTGTAACTTTCACAACCGGTTTTTCGGGTGTTACTTCGTATTTATCTGCCTGGCGTTGATTATTCAAAAGGTCTAATGCTAATAAGGATTTTCCCATTGCCGGGCTTATCATTGCATAGTTATCCCAGGTTACCCTGGTAATCGGATCCGGCAATTCTTGCAACCAAGGATTGTTTGCATGGTTACCTGTACCTATTGAAACTTTTTCGTACAATACCACTTCTACATCGCCTGATTTTACAACGGCCAATTTAGTAGCAGCTTCAGCAAGGGGCGACCCGTTATAGGCTGCAGTTCCGGTGGGCATTACCGCCGGTTCTACAATACCATCTTGTAATGCTTTATCCCAATTTGTTTCGCCACCAAATTTTGCTGTCCAGTAATCTTTTAAATAACTATAATAATCGTTTTGTGTACCGGCATTTATAGTTATTGTTGCAGGTGCTTTTGCTATGGCGCTATCTTTTGCGGTAGCTGAACCAGTATTTACTGTGAGTTTAAATAAAGATTCCTGGAAAGGCCTGGTTTTGAATAAAGGGTTGATGGCGGGCTGTACCATACTGATATAGCCGGTTTGTGGTTCTGCATCACCCCAACTTTCTAACCAATGGCTGGATGGTATGATATATTTACAGTACTCAGAAGTTTCATCCATGGTACTGTTATACGAAACCGATACCGGTAATTTAGCTAAGCCGTCAGCAAATTTTTTGCCATCTGCTAAAGTATAAACCGGGTTACAATCATAAATTAATAATGCGCCTACATTTCCTGACATTACATCGTTAGCGAGTTGCATCATTTCTGTATCTACCCCCTTAGCCCTGTTATTGGTTAGGGCCCAGTTAATGGTAGTACCATTAGCGCCTATTGCTTCGTTGATGGCATTGATAACGATTTGAACATTTACATCGTTGCTTCCACAAACAACCAACCCGGCGCCTTTCGCAGCTTTTAGCTGTGCTACGGCCAGGTCTATTCCTTTTGCTAATTTTGCATCTTTAAGAGCAGGTGCATTTCCACTGCCTGTTAATTTTGCCAAAATGTTCAATGCAACAGCGCCTACTTCTGATGGCTTATGTGTAAAGCGATCATCAGCATTGCTACCGGTAAGGCTTAGCATACTTTCAAAATGAATATGGCGGCTTAACTGGGGATTGTCTTTATTGATCCGGCGATTTACGGCATACCCATTGCTGAACTCAACAGGGCTTATCCAGGTACCGAGGAAATCGGCTCCCAGGCTCACAATGGTTTTAGCTTTATCAAACTGGTAAGCAGGAATGGCCCTTTTACCATAATTGGCTTCATTCGCCATAAGGATACCACTATAGCTAACTGCATCATATTGTACATGCTTGCTACCAGGGTATTTTGCTAAAAACTTACCAATAAGATCGAGTGTAGTGGGTGAATTTACAGTAGATGTAAGTAAAACCACAGGTTTGCCATTTACAGCAGCCAATCCATCGGTAATCATTTTATCTATTGCAGCAAAGCTTGTTACTTCTTTATGATCACTGCCGCTTAATTGTAAGGGATGGCGTAAACGGGTGGGGTCATACAGATCCAAAACGCTGGACTGAACACGGGCGCTGGTACCACCTTTAGTAATAGAAGACATTTCATTTCCTTCTATTTTTATAGGCCGGCCTTCCCGCTGTTTTACCAATACACTTATGGCTTCGCCGGCATTGATATAAGTGCTGGCATAATAATTAGCCACGCCTGGAATTACATCATCGGGGCGGTGCAGGTATGGAACCGTTTTGCGTACGGGTGTTTTACAACTTGCCGCAATGGCAGCAGCAGCCGTACTAAAACCAAGATATTTTAAGAAATCTCTGCGTGGCGTTTTTGCATCGAGTAAACCTTTGCTATCTAACTCTTCTATAGGAAGCAACTCTTCATTAAATTCTTTCTTCACAGATTCCTGAAAAGCTTCAGACTGGGTCAACTCACCAAAATTTTGCCAGTATTTTTTGTTACTCATATTATTTAGCTAACCCAAATGGGTCTTTTAATCTCAGAATATAATTTTTAAACCCCTAAAACACTTTTAATAATGGCATTTTTGGCACTCGGTACCACCAATGCTTTCTACAGTTACACTATCCATTTTATGATTTTTAATATCGTTATGGAATTTTTCGTATATGCTGTAAAATTTATTTCCTTCGCCGGTTTTATTATTGTAAAAATCTACTTTAGTTTCCCGATGGCAGTTAATGCACCAGCCCATACTCAGGTCGCTAAATTGTTTCACTTCTGCCATTTTTTGAATTTCACCATGGCAGGTTTGGCAATTTTGTTTGCCCACTTTTACGTGTTGGCTATGGTTAAAATAAACATGATCTGGCAGGTTATGAATTTTTACCCAGGCAATTGGTTTTGCCCCGTCTGGAATACCATCGCCATTAGTATCGGGCTTATACTGTTTATTGGTAGCATCCCAGCCTGCATAAGCGTAAAGTTTTTTAATTTCTGCGGTACCATCTACTGCCGATCCATCTTCCCGAACCAATTTTAAATCGCCTTTATATTCATTAATAGCCACATGGCAATTCATACAAACATTTACGGAAGGTATGCCTGCTTGTTTACTATCTTGTGCACCGCCATGGCAATACAGGCAGCTTATTTGGTTTACACCGGCATGTACTTCATGAGAATAAAATATGGGTTGTACAGGTTTATAATTTGTTTGCCGGCCCAGCCCAATAATTCCATCTACTAAAAAGTAGCCTCCTACTGCAAACAGTACAATTACGGCAAGCATAATATAGGCTTTATTGCGATAGAAAGGTACAGGCTCACTTCTTTCAATTCCTTCTTTTTGATCGGTAAGTTTGCGCAGATTGCTGTTTACTTGTAATAATATTAAGGCAACTACAGCAAGAATTAAAGTAAGGATACCATATAGGAGTGAGTTGTTATCTTCTGAACCAGTGGTAGAAACAGCAGTTGCAGTACCCGGTGCAGTTTTGGGGGCTTCGGGTGCATAATTATCTACATATTTCATGATGGCATCAATCTCTTCATTTTTCAAAGAAGCGAATGAGGTCATCATGGTGGGTTTCCATTTATCGAATAATTCTTTTGCAAATGGATCCTTGGCAATCATGGCAGCAGGGTTGTGTACCCAATTATAAATCCAGTCGCCTGGTGGTACCCGGTCTTTCCAACCTTTTAATGCCGGACCTGCAAAGTCTTTATCTACTTTGTGGCAACTGGCACAATTTGCTTTAAAGAGGGCTTCCCCATCTTGTGCAAAAACAGTATTGGTTAAGGAGATACAAGTTAAGAGGAAAACACTTGTTAATATAATCTGAACGATTTTGCGATTGCGTCTCATACAGTTGTCAACTTTGTGGAAAATATCCGTGTTCGTGTGCAAAAATAAGGTTCACTGCCCACATTGTATCAACATTTGTTAAATTTTTTTTTGCATACCAGTATTGCATTTCAGCGAATTGTTGCATTTTCACTTGATGAATTGTCATAATCCTGTAACAAAAAAAGGAAAGAAAAATTTGATTGAATAGCTTGTATGTTTTCACAAAGATTTACTGCATTTTTGCAACATGCTAAAAAAATTACAAAGCAAATGGAAGGTTAGTGGCTGGCGTTTTGCCCTTATTTTAATCACTTTTACATTGGGCGGCAGCCTCTGTGGATGGCTTGGCCGAAAGTTATTATTATTAACCGGGCTGGAAAAAAACATTGGCTGGTTTATCCTTTATATCATTCTTATATCCTTATTATGGCCTATTTGTGTAATTGTGTTAAGTATATTTACCGGGCAATACATGTTTTTTAAAATTTATATTAAAAAAATATTTAGCAGGTTTTCATCAAAAAAAAAACAGAAATCGCAAGCCGAACCGGCATAGCCTTATTTGCAAGTGGACAGGGAAGCAATGCGGCCCGTATTATTTCTTATTTTTCGAACCATCCACTGGTAAGTATTCATTTAATTGTATGTAATAAACCCTCTGCCGGGGTATTGCTACATGCAAAAAACAATGATATCCCCATCCTGCTAATTGAAAAGGAAAGATTTTATAATGGAGATGCCTATCTCCCGGAATTAAAATATTTTAATATATCATGGATTGTTTTAGCCGGGTTTTTATGGAAAGTGCCTTCTTTATTAATTCAAAATTTCAAAGGGCATATTATCAATATCCACCCGGCATTATTACCAAAATATGGAGGTAAAGGAATGTATGGCCACGCTGTTCATGAAGCTGTTATAAAAAGTAAGGATGTGCAAAGCGGTATTACCATTCATTATGTAGATGAACAGTACGATCATGGTGAAACCATTTTACAAGTTACCTGCCCGGTATTGAAAAATGATACAGCCGAAAGCCTTGCATCTAAAATTCACGAACTGGAACATGAACATTTTGCGCCTACCATTGAGAAACTCCTGCTAAAAAATTAATGGAATAAAATATCTTTATGCTTCATGAAAGTATTAATTGTAGATGACAATAAAATAGCCCGCTCTACGCTGGTTCAGTTGGCGAGCCAACTGTCTTATATTACCATTGCCGGTGAATGTGAAAATGCACTATCTGCCTATAACCATTTACAAAAAGAACCGGTTGACCTCCTGCTTTTAGATATTGAAATGCCCGGCATTACAGGAATTGAGCTTACCCGCAACATGGGGAAAAATGCCCCTCTGGTAATATTTATAACTTCAAAAAAAGAATATGCGGTAGAAGCTTTTGACCTGAATGTGGTAGATTATATTGTAAAACCCATTCTCCCCGCCCGGTTTTTACAAGCTATGGAAAGGGCTAAAGAAATTTTGGATACTAAAAATGACCAGTTACAAATTGACCAGGATGATATCCTATTTATAAGAGATACCAATATCATTCGCCGTATTAATAAAGCTGACATTTTATTTATTGAAGCCATGGGAGATTATGTAAAACTTTATACCACTCAAAAATATTATGCTGTGCATAGCACATTAAAAAAAATAGAAGACCGCTTATGTTCGCCGGCATTTATAAAAGTACACCGCTCTTATATTGTGGCGGTAGATAAAATTGATCAGCTTAAAGATGGAACCATCATCATAGGAGATAAAAGCATCCCGGTTTCAGATGCTTACCGGGCAAATTTAAACGCTCGCCTGAACATTATTTGAGTTTTAAGATTTGTTAATTACAGCCAAAACAAATGCATAGAGTGCAATGCTTTTTTAAAATTGCTGTACCTTACAATACACTTGAAATAACTTGAAATTATATACTAAAATCTTACTGGCATCGGTTTTTATCAGTTCCATTTTACTGGTTGTTTATTTACAGTTTAACACCAGCAGAAGTATCAATCAATTAATCCGGGGGAATGAAGACCTCATAAATGAGTTGCAGGTAAAATCACAAACCGAAGTACTTCAAAAAAATATTGCATCGCTTGAAAATAAAGTAAAATCTGCCGTAATAGAAGATTTACCAGATACCCGGCTTATTATTGATAGCGAATCAGAAAAAATAAAAACAACTTTTCACCTGCTTGACACTTTAAAAAACGATAGCAGTATTGCACCCTTGCTAGATGAACTGCATAAATTGATTGAAGAAAAGATTGCGTTTAATGTTAAGATCACCGAAATATTTAATACCGATGGCAAGGAGAGCGCTGAAGCGATGATCAATACCCACCTGGGAAGCTTGTTGAGTGATAGCATCCGTGCAAATATCCGGTTGATAGATATTGCACACCGGGAGAATATTACCAGCCTGATTGAAAAAGCAGACAGGAATGGCCAAAATGCAAAAACCCTGGGTACCATTATGGGATTAATTGCGGCTATGGCATCGGTGTTTACTTTTGGATACATCGCTTATAAAATGCGGGAACAGCAACAATTAATATCACTTTTAAAAACTTCAGAACAAAAAGCACTGGATGCCGCCACGATAAAAGAAAAATTTTTGGCAAATATGAGCCATGAAATAAGGACACCACTCAATATCATCCTCGGTTTTACACAACAATTACAGAAAAAGAAGCTAGATCCGGATATCAAAGAAGAAGTAGAAATCATTGAACAATCCGGAAATAGTTTACTTAGCATTGTGAACGATATCTTAGACCTTTCAAAAATAGAAGCCGGCATGATGCGTATAGAAAAAGCTGGTTTTTCTATCAGGGATACCGTACAAAATATGGAAAAAATGTTTGCTCCTAGGGCAGCCGCAAAAGGGCTACACTTTAATGTTCATATAGATTCTTCCATACCCAACATCGTAATTGGAGACGCAGAAAGACTTATGCAAATATTGGTAAACCTGGTAGGTAATGCTATAAAATTTACAGAGCATGGCAGCATTGCCATACGCATCATAGACCAGGGAAAAATAAATACAAATATTAAATTGGGTATTGTGGTAAGTGATACCGGGTTAGGCATTGCACCTCAAAAAATACAAAATATATTCAAACGGTTCAGCCAGTCAGATAATGCATTATCCCGTAAATATGGAGGTACCGGGCTTGGTTTGTCTATCGTACATGAGCTGGTTACATTACAAGATGGCAGTTTGCAGGTAGAAAGTGAACCAATGAAAGGAACCACTTTTATCTTATCCATTCCATACGATACTTCATTTGCCATACAAGCAATAGGAACAACCGAAAAAGAACCGGAAAACAATTTTATTGAATGGAGTAATTATAAAATTTTAATAGCAGAAGACAATACCATGAACCGCCTTTTGCTAAATAAAATATTTACTGGCTGGGGATTAAAATTTGATGAGGCAAAAAATGGACTGGAAGTAATTGATTATTTACAACAGCAAGATTACGACCTGCTGTTAATGGATGTACAAATGCCCGAAATGGATGGCTACCAAACAACAGAAGAAATACGCAACAAATTACAACTTACAATTCCTGTAATTGCGATGACGGCACATGCCATGCCCGGAGAAAAAGATAAATGTATTGCCCATGGCATGTCTGATTATATTGCCAAACCTATCAGGGAAAGAGAATTATTTACGCTTTTGCAAAAATGGTTACGATCCCTAAAAAAAGATCCACCCATTTCTTTTTCAACTATAAATTTATCTTATATGCGCTCCATTAGCCTGGGAAATATTGATTTTGAAAAAAAAATAACACAGGATTTTATTCATTGTATCCCCATAGAAATAAATACAATAAAGCAATATCAATTAGAACAAAACATAACAGCACTCCGCCAGGCTGCACATAATTTTAAAACCACTATCTCCATTATGGGATTAACCGAAAAACTAACCCCTACACTGGACGACCTGGAATACAAAACATTAAATGATAGTGAGTTTAATAAACTATATCGTACATTAGAAAAAATTTGCACTGCTGCTCTTGAAGAGGCCAAACAATTTTATACATCGTTATTATAAACCGTTTTAACGATAGTTTTTGCCCATATACCTTTTTTATCTTACCGGCTTTCATATTTCTAAGCAATTTTGGTAGTAAATAATTTTTGCCATTAAAATAAGTCAAGATATGAAAAAGATAATTTTTGCTGTAGTAAGTTTAATCTTTATCAGCACTACCGCTTTCTGCCAAAATGCTCAATCGCTTTCAGATAGCCATAAAGAAATAAAAAAAGAAAAAAGAGTAATAAGAAGGGACCTTATAAGAAATGAAGTAGCTCCTGAATCAAAAACACAGTTTCAAAATGATTTTCCGGGAGCCAGTAATGTAACTTATTTGCATACCGGTCAATATGATAAAATTAGTTTTATCAATTCAAAAAAGATAAAACTGGATGCTTTTTATGATGCCAATCATGAACTCATTGGCACCGTAAAGAACATGGCTTATAAAAATATTCCCCAGTCTTTAAAAAATAAAATAGCGACTAAGTTCAAGGGATATACTGCCGACAACGCATTATTTTTTGATGACAATGAAGCAAACGAAACTGATATGATTCTTTATGAATCCACTTTTGACGATGCTGATAATTATTTTATTGAAATGCATAATGGTGCGGGTAAAATAGTGGTAAAAGCCAGCCCTGATGGAGTCATCTCATTATTTAAAAAAATAAAATAATACCCCAATATATCGCAGCGGGGCCCGGGTTTTACCGGGCCCTATTTGAATCAACATTAATAGTATAATTGGTAAATGAGTAACAGTCAAATATTTCAAACCCCATCAAAAAAGAGATGGAATATTTTTAAATGGAGTGGAAGGGTTATTTTATTGGTTTCCATAATCTCAATACCGGTTGTGATCTATACCCTTGCCCGGGGTATTGCACCGGGCTTACCTTTATTAAGCAGCCCGGCAGACACTTTACACCATCTTATAAACCCTACCATACCCAAAGGTTTAAGTAAAAAAGATCAAAAAAAATACAAAGGATTTATAACACTCCTTACAGAAAAAAATAAACCACACCCTTTACAAAAAGTACCCGATTCTGTAATAAAAGATAAAATAAGAGCTGCATTTTTTGTTGACTGGGATCCACAATCATTTGCATCTCTTCAAAAAAATATAACCAAATTAAATACCGTAGTTCCCGAATGGTTTTTTATTGACCCCAATACAGATTCTTTACAACCAAAAATTGATATGGATGCCCTGGCACTCATGAAAGAAAATAAAGTAAGGATACTCCCGCTTATCAATAATACCAATGCAATTACCGGAAATGGAAACTTTGATGGCAAAATATTACATCGCATTTTACACAATCCTCAAAAAAAAGAAAAACTAATTGCAGACCTTTTAAAATATGTAACACAATACCAGCTCCAGGGGATTAATATTGACTTTGAGGAGTTTAATGAAAAAGGAGATGAACCCATCATCGCCTTTCAACAGGAGCTTTACCAGGCGTTTCATAACCGTGGTCTTTTAGTAACACAGGATGTAATGCCCGAAGATGATGATTTTAATATAAAAGAATTATCAAAGTATAATGATTTTATCTTCCTGATGGCTTATGATGAACATTATGGTACCAGCACCCCCGGCCCCGTATGCAGCCAGCAATGGATTGAGAAAGCATTAGATGAAGCTGCAAAAGACATCCCTTCAGAAAAAATTATTCTTGCCCTTGCCGGTTATGGATACGATTGGCCCGCCAGTACCGAAGCCACTACCATTACTTATCAACAAGCGCTTGCTGGTGCCCGGCAATATAATGCAACAATTAATTTTGACAATACAAGTTACAATAACGGTTATCAATATACCGATGGTGATGGCATAAAACACCAGGTTTATTTTGCTGATGCGGCTACCAACTTTAATACCATGCGCTTTGCAGATGAGTATGGTACAGCCGGTACTGCACTTTGGCGGTTAGGCAGCGAAGATGACAGGCTTTGGGCATTTTACGGACGCAACCTTTCTAATGAAGCGATGCAAAAAAATTCATTCAATTTTTCAGTTTTTAATCATGTAAATACACCGGTAGCCAGCCCGGATTATATTGGCGACGGAGAAGTGCTGAATGTAATTGCCACCCCACAGCCCGGAATTATTTCTATACAATATGATAGCACAGAAAAATTAGTATCTGAACAAAAATATCTGCAGTTGCCCACCAAATATGTGATAAAAAAATACGGCACTGTGCAACAGCAGGTATTGCTTACGTTTGATGATGGCCCCGACCCTGAATTTACACCTCAAATTTTAGACATCTTAAAAAGAGAACATGTTCCCGCTGCTTTCTTTGTGGTGGGCGTTCAGGCAGAAGCAAACTTGCCCTTATTAAAACAAATTTACAAAGATGGGTTCGAAATTGGGAACCACACATTCACCCATCCCAATATTGCGGAAGTGAGTAGTAAACGAGCTGTAGCCGAAATGGAATCTACCCGGCTGCTTATTGAAGCAGCTACCGGCCATAGTACCGTTTTATTCAGGGCGCCATTTAATGCAGATGCAGAGCCAAGCAAAGAGGTTGAGTTAAAACCTATTGCCATAAGCAGGCAAAAAAATTATTATACGATTGGAGAAAGTATTGACCCCAATGATTGGGTACCGGGTGTACCGGCAGATAGTATTTACAACCGGGTAGTAAGCCAATATGAAGCGAATCCTGAAAAAGGAATTATTTTATTGCATGATGCAGGTGGCAACCGCCAGGCTACAGTAGATGCGCTACCAGGAATCATTCAGTATTTTAAAAAAAGAAATATAAAATTTATAACAGTAGCCGACCTTTTAAAAACAACCAAGGCAGTGATTATGCCTCCTGTTCATAATAACCTAATGGCCACCAATGCGATTATTATTGGTGAGTGGTATTATTTTCAGGAAGCGCTGAATTATGCATTCTGGACTGCCATCATACTGGGCCTGTTACGGATTTTAATGTTGGGTATTATGGTTTTTTTACAAAAAACAAAAAGACCCATTGAGCAAATGACTGAGCCCAAATCATTTCCTAAAGTAAGTATCATAGTACCGGCTTATAACGAAGAAGTAAATGCTATAAAAACTATTGAAAATTTATTATTACAAGATTATCCATCTTTCAGCATTGAGTTTGTAGATGATGGCTCACAGGATAAAACTTTCGAAAAAGTTTTAAGTGCTTTTAAAAATCACCCTAAAGTAAATGTGCATCATAAGGCGAATGGAGGTAAAGCCTCTGCTTTAAATTATGGGCTATTAAAAAGTGATGCAGATTATGTAATGTGTATTGATGCCGATACCCAATTAAAGCATGATGCATTAAGGCAATTGATGAAATATTTTATGGATCCGGGGTTACAATCAAAAATGCAGGTAGGCGCTGTTGCCGGAAATGTAAAAGTGGGCAATAAAAACACAATCCTTACCCGCTGGCAAAATATTGAATACATAACAGCTCAAAATTTTGAACGCAGGGCATTCGATCTTATTAATGGCATTACCGTTGTACCCGGTGCCATTGGGGCATTTAAGAAAGAAGCAATTTTTAATGCCGGGGGTTTTACTACCGATACCCTTGCAGAAGACTGCGACCTTACCATTAGAATTATAAAAAATGGATACCGGGTAGTAAATTGTACCGAAGCCATTGCCGTTACAGAAGCGCCTGAAACGCTCAGCCAATTTATGAAACAACGCTTTCGCTGGAGCTATGGCATCATGCAATCATTTTGGAAAAACAGGGATGCTTGTTTCAGGCCAAAATACAAGGGATTGGGTATGGTAGCGCTTCCGGGTGTACTTATCTTTCAAATTATTTTACCCATTATTGCACCGCTGGCAGATTTTATGCTCCTATTTAGTTTAATTTGGAACCGGCACAATTCAGCGAGCCTGCATAAAATAGGATGGTTCTATTTATTGTTTATCCTGGTAGATATCAGCGTAAGCCTTTTAGCCTTTAGCTATGAAAAGGAAAATAAATTACAATTACTTTGGTTAATCCCTCAACGTTTTGTGTATCGTCAATTAATGTATCTTATCTTATTCAAATCAATACGTAAAGCCCTTAAAGGAGAAACTCAGGGATGGGGTGAGCTAAAAAGAACTGGAAATGTAAAACAGGTAAATCAATATTCTCATTCATAATTCAACAATGATAAAGTATGATTCACCGATAGTTTTTGCCGTTTTACCTATTTATTGATTGTTTCCCTGCGTTCTCGCATTAATTTTATCCTGTCATTATTCATCAACACAAATAAAAATAAATGAAAAAATTATTCTTAGCAGCTTTAATCCTGGCAGGATTAAGTTTTAATGCAATGGCGCAAACAACACCTACTGCAAAAAAAGCAGAAGTAAAAAAAGCAAGTAACACCGCCATGGCTACTACTAAGTTGCCTGCTAAATCTACCACAGTTGCAACCAATACTAAAGTAGCAAAAGTATCCCCGGCTGCTACTACAGGTTCAAAATTAAAAAAGGATGGCACGCCCGATAAAAGATATGCCGCCAATAAACACCTAAAAAAAGACGGTACACCCGACAAAAGATACAAAAGCAACAAGAAAAAAAGTTAACCGCAAGAATATAGATACCCTTGAAAAAATTAGTTGATACTGGGTTTTGGCTTACATTTTTGGATGGATAAATAAACACAGGTGGTTTTTGAATGAGAAGGCTCCTATAACAGGGAGCCTTTTTCTATTCATCAGTAAACAATCAGTTCATAAAAATTTTCGGGTTGCAAATACTTTTGAGCCAACTCCTGTAATTCTTCAGGTTTACTATTCTTAATGGCTTCTACAGAACTATAAAAATAATCTTCACCCAGTCCATTTAAAATAATATTCTTCCATTTTGCAATAATATGAAAAGGACCATCCAGGTCGCCCAGCAAACTCCCCATCATATAATTCTGCACCAATTTTAATTCTTCATTACTTACCGGGGCATCTCTCAACAATTTCATTTCTTTATACACTTCTTCAATCAATGGTTCACAATATTCCAGGCCGGCCTCTGTGCTTATCATCCAGGCACTTTCCTGTATATGGTTTTGTAAATAACTGTATATGCCATAGGTATAGCCCTTTTCTTCCCGAATATTACTCATGAGCCGGGAACCAAAATAACCTCCAAAAATATTATTCAATACAATGGCTTTTTTAAAATCAGGATGATGCCTGTTGGGAAATGAAGCCGCCATGCGAATAGCACCCTGCACTGCATGTTCATCATTTTTTATGCGCCATTTTTTTTCAGAAGAAGGATCAGCTGGTAAAGGCTTTAATAAATAATCAGGTTTTTTTAAAGGCATTTTTCCAAAATATTCATTTAATATACCCATGATATTTAAAGGCAATTTTCCTGCAACAAAAATTACACAACTTCCCTGTAAGTAATATTGTTCATAAAAGTTTTTAAGTAATGCTACATCCAGGGCGTCAATTTCAGGCTCGTTAGAGTATGCTGCATAAGGATGTTTTTCGCCATATAATAAACGATCAATTTTACGGCCTGCTACAAACTCACATTTTTTTTGATTTACCTGCAAGCGCTGTTTGCTGTTTTGTTTAAAAATTTCGAGTTCTTTTTCGGGAAATACAGAATCGCTAATCATTTCTGCAACTATACCCACTCCTTTTTCAGCATGACGATTTAAGCAATGTAAAGAAACCGTTGCTGTTTCATTATAACAAGACCTGCTGCAATAAGAACCGTAGTAATCAAATGCTTCGTTAAGTTCGTAAGCATTTTTTGAAGAGGTTCCGTTTTTAAGCATAAAGTTTGTAGCCGCAGCTACTCCTTGCTGTTGCTCAAACCAATTACCTGCATAAAAAACCCATTCTATTTGCAAAACATCCTGCTCGCCGGCATCAATACAATAAACCGGTATCCCATTATCTAAAGCATAATATTGGTAAGGTTTTAACTGCAGGTTAAAATTTACGGCATCTACTATGGAAGGGGCTATTTTTCTGTTCAAAATTTTTAATTGTTACTTAAATAATAAAGTGTGCTGCAATTGTTGTTTGTAAAAACTTGTTTGCACTCCTGTAATACATCGTATGCTGTTACCGCCCGGTATTTTTCCAACTCGGTATTAATTAAGTTCGCATCTCCCAGCATTTCATAATTGGCAAGGCTGGCAGCACGGTTGGCAAGGCTCATATCTTCAAAAGCCATGGCGCTCTCCGTACGGTTTTTTATTTTCTCCAGTTCGGATTCTGTAATACCATTTGATTTTAATTTTTCTAATTCATCATTGATGGCATCATCTGCATCTTTAATATGCACGCCTTTTACCAATTTTCCATCTATTACCAGCAGGCCTGCATCGGTGCTACCCAAATGATAACAATCAATATTGCTAAACAATTTTTTCTCTTTCACCAATGCTTGAAATAACCGGGAGGAGCCTCCGCCGCCCAATACTTCAGTAATCAGGTCTGCCCTGTAATACCGGTCGCTAATCCTGTCTTCAATATGCCAGCATTTATAAATTGCATCTAATGGAACATCGGCTTTCACTTCTAAAAACCGGGGAAACTCCTGCATGGGTTCGGCAGGTAGGTTCCGTTCATATTTGGGGCCGGGCGCAATATCCCCAAACCATTTTTCGGCAAGTATTTTTATTTGTTCTGTTTTTACATTGCCGGCTACCACCATCACTGCATTGCGTGGATTGTAATGCTTTTTAAAAAATGCTTTTACATCGGGCAACGTCACCTCTTCTATATGTTGCAATTTTTCGCCAATGGTCATCCACCTGTAAGGATGAGATTGATAAGCCAGCGCCCTTAATTTATGCCATACATCACCATAGGGTTTATTAATATAGTTTTCCTTAAACTCTTCGCACACTACTTTACGCTGCACCTCCAGGCTTTTTGCATTAAAGGCAAGGCTTAGCATCCGGTCGCTTTCGAGCCAAAAAGCAGTTTCAATATTTTCTGCCGGTAGTTGACAATAATAATTTGTAAGATCATTGGTAGTATATGCATTATTATCGCCGCCAGCCCGTTGCAGGGGTTCATCATAATCTTTAATGTGAATACTTCCACCAAACATCAAATGTTCAAACAAATGGGCAAAACCTGTTTTATTGGGATCTTCGTCCCTGGCGCCTACATCGTACATTACATCCAGTACGGCCATGGGTGTGCTGGTATCCGGGTGAACAATTACACGTAAGCCATTGGGTAATGTAAACTTTTCAAAATGAATCATAGTTTGCAAATTTATTAAAACTATGTTGTACAAATTTCAGGAACAAAAACAATCCCGGTTATCCATCAAACTGAATACAATTGATATTTTTTACCTTTGAAATAAGTTATCTCCTATGTATCATCCTGACGAAATTAAAATTTTACAAAAACAAAGCCATAACTGGCTATCATATGTTTCAAATACCAATCAAGAAAAAAAAGCGCCAGGAACCGTTGAAGACCTGCGCCAGGTTTTACGTTTTCATGAAAACAGGTATTATGTAATGAACGATCCGCTGCTGAGCGATTTTGAGTATGATAGCCTTTTTAAATATTTAGAAAAATGGGAGAAAGAGGACCCGTCTATTATTACCAAAGATTCACCTACACAAAGAGTAGGTATCGGTTTGATAAAAGATTTCCCAAAAAGGCAGCATTTAGTGCCCATGCTATCATTAGAAAATTCTTATAATGCCGATGACCTGCTGGATTGGGACCGTAAGGCAAGAGAATTGAGTAAACTCGCTGAGATTGAATATTGCGTGGAACCCAAGTTTGATGGCGCCAGTATTTCTGTGGTATATGATCATGATCAGCTAAGCCGTGGCCTCACCCGTGGCGATGGAGAAACAGGCGATGATATTACGCCAAACATTAAACAAATAAGGACCCTGCCGCTCTCTGCAAAATTTAGCAATTATGGTATAGAGCAAATTGAAATAAGGGGAGAAGTATTGATGAATAAAAATAATTTTAAACAGTATAATGAAGCGCTAATAGAAGAAGGAACGCCCCCATTGGCCAATCCCCGCAATGCGGCTGCCGGAAGTTTGCGTATAAAAGATCCATTCATAGTAAGCAAAAGAAACCTTGAAGCTTTTTTATACCATGTAAGTTATTTTACCCTTACTGCACAAAGCGGCCTTGAGCCTAAAACACATTCCGGCATGTTGGAAATGTTGTGGATCCTTGGATTTAGAAGCCCTAAACAAGAGATGAAAGTGGTAACAGGCATACAGGGCGTGATACAATACATTACTTCGTTTGAAGAAAAGCGGGACAGCCTTCCTTATGAAATTGATGGAATGGTAATAAAAGTTAACGACTTGCATTTGCAAGATCAATTGGGTAACACATCGCACCATCCACGGTGGGCTATTGCATATAAATTTAAAGCCCGGCAGGCAACCAGTCAATTGCTGGGAGTTGAGTTCCAGGTAGGGCGTACAGGTGCCGTAACACCAGTTGCAAAAATAAAACCGGTACAGGTTGGGGGCGTTACCGTAAGTAGTATTTCTATTCACAATGAAGATTATATTAAAGATAAAGACCTGATGATAGGAGATGCCATCCTTATTGAAAGGAGTGGCGATGTGATACCGCAAATTGTAAAATCGTTACCCGAATTACGAAATGGAAATGAAACCTTGATTGAATTTCCAAAAAAATGCCCGGTATGCCATACTGCCTTATTTAAGCCGGTAGATGAAGCGGTATGGCGATGTGTAAATATTAATTGTGAGGCACAGATCATAGAACGGATCATCCATTTTGTAAGTAAAGATGCGATGGATATCCGCAGTTTTGGTGAAGCCAATGTTAGGCGTTTTTATAGCCTGGGTATTTTACCGGATGTACCTTCTATCTATACTTTGGATTTTGAAACAATAAAAAAAATAGAAGGCTTTGGCATTAAATCAGCAGAAAATTTACAGCAAGCCATTGAAAGCAGTAAAAACCAGTCTTTGCACCGGCTTATTTATGCATTAGGCATCCGCTTTGTAGGAGAAACCACGGCTAAAACATTGGCACAGTCTATTGATCATGTATATGACCTGGCAAAATTATCTCCCGAAAAATTAATGTTATTTGAAGATGTGGGTGTAAAAGTTGCCAACAGTATTTATGAGTTTTTTAAAAATGAAGACAATTTAAAAATGCTCCAAAAGCTGGAACAACTGGGTGTATCCTTACAACGAAAAGAGAATATGCCTGTTTCAGGCGATTTAGCCGGGCAAACATTTTTGTTTACAGGCACTTTACAAGAATTAAAAAGAAGCGAGGCTGAAACGATGGTTGAAAACCTGGGTGGTAAAATTGTAAGTGGCGTAAGCAGTAAACTTCATTACCTGGTGGTGGGCGAAGATGCCGGCAGTAAACTGGAAAAAGCAAAAAAGATACCTTCTATTAAAATCTTAAATGAAAAAGATTTCTTAACCCTGATGAATAAATAATGGATCCTTATTTTAGTTTATGATAGACCCCAATACTTTAAAATTCTTAACCATTCTCCAAAAGAATAATAACAAACCCTGGTTTGATGAGCATAAGCAAAGGTACCTGGAAGCTAAAGAAAATTTTGTAAATTTTGTAGCAGAACTTCTTGAATCAATGTGTGATTTTGATAAAAGCCTGCTGCACCTGGAACCCAAAAATTGCTGCTTTAGAATAAACCGGGATGTGCGTTTTAGTAAAAATAAAATGCCTTATAAAAATAATATGGCAGCTTATATAAATGAAACCGGTAAAAAAGGAGAAGGCCCGGGATATTATTTTCACATGCAACCAGGAAAAAGCTTTTTAGCAGCAGGGATATGGATGCCCAATCCAGAAAACCTTGCCAGGATAAGGCAAGAGATTGATTATAATTATTTACAGTTTAAAAAAATCATTAACAACAATACATTTAAAAATGAATTCCCCGGCGGGCTTTCTGCAGAAGATAAATTGAAGCGCCCGCCAAAAGGTTATGAAGAAAGTAACCCTGCAATTGATGTATTAAAAAATAAAAGTTTTATTGTAACCCATACACTTAGCGATAAAGAAATATTAAACCCCTCACTTACGGGAAATTTGAGTAAATCGTTTAAACTGGCATTTCCATTTATCCGGTTCTTAAAGACAGCCATCGGGGAGATATAAAAAACGGCCAGTGATAAACATCACCGGCCTTGCTTACCTCTGAAACCACAAGAAAAAGTTATTGAGGTATATATATAATCTATTAAACAAAAAATTATTGAAAAAAAATCGGTGATTTTTATAAAGAATGTTGGAAATGAGAAGTTTTCAGGAATACAGGCTTCAGATAAGATAGAATTGGAACGCTTTATTAGGCAGGTGGTAAAATTAATATTTTTATTTAAAACAAGTAACTTTTTCTCTGTTATTTAGCAATATTTGATTTTTTAAGCTCCTTTTTCGCCAAATCCATCAGTTTCCCTTTTTTATAATGATACCACCAGGAAGGGGATGTTTTTTTCATTAGGGTATCAATACCCCGCATTCCAAATAGCTTCCAAACCCCGTTCAGCTTGCCTCCCAGGCCTTTTTGCATAGCTCTCAGGCTCATTGCAAAACCCGATTCAATATATTCCATGTGGTGCCAATACCCCGCAGGCATAAATAAGGTATCGCCATGTTCTAAAATCACCTCGTAACCCTTAGCTAATTTTACAGCCGGGAAATTATCATAATCAAAATGCTCTGAATAATGGGCATAGTTTGCCAGGCTTAATACTTCCCATGGTTTTCTGTATAATTTATACTGCTCTTCAAAGGGAAAAAGCAGTACCCTTTTTTTACCTATAAACTGAGTATGCAGAATATGACTCATATCTATATCGAAATGCATGTGTGTAATAGCACCCTCGCCGCCCACAAAAAGCATCGGGTATTTTTTTACAAAACCTTTCATGTATTCATCCGGCCAGGTAAAGTCTTCATTTAGTTGTGGCGCATGTTGAAATATATTAAAAAGGAAAATCCGTAAATCAAGGGGGCCTTCTTTTACTTTTTTTAAATAATCACCAAACATCATATAAGCATCTGCAGTATTAATGGGGGTATAAGAGTCGCTTTTAATATTGTTATATACGCCTACTTCTTTTTGGCCTACCACATCAATAAAAAAATCCCAATCCCACTTTTTATATGCAGGCCATTGTTTTGCCAGCCCGGTAATCACCAGTGGTTTCATAGTTTCGTAATAATTTTTCTTAAAATCAGCAGGGCTTATCTCCGTTACTTTATCAACCGGTTTCAGTTGCATGGGAAAAAATTTAAAAGCAAAAATAGTAAATAGGGGGCTGTACAAAAAAGATAAAAACTGCTTATTCTTTTTACATACAATTTGCTTATTTTAACAAAAATGAATTTATCATTATTCATTATTTGATAGCATCTTTGTTTATACCATATAGCTATTTATTATTCGTTTTGAAATTTAATTTTAATTCCATATTACATCCCTTTTCTTCTTTACGTAAGCGTACTAAGATTATCGTCATAGTGATGATCTTATTGGGAGTTTGGTTTTGGTTCAGTTTGCCGGCTACTTTGTTTCATGCGCCCACCAGTTATATTCTTGAAGATAAAGAGGGTAACCTGTTAAACGCAATGATTGCTGAAGATGGGCAATGGCGTTTTCCGCCTGGAAAAGATTTACCCAAAAAATTTGTGGATTGCATTGTAACGTATGAAGACAAACGTTTTTTTTATCATCCCGGTGTAGATCCGGGCGCCCTGGTACGTGCCATAATACATAATACAAAAAATAAAACCGGCAGGCAGGGTGGCAGTACCCTGACCATGCAAGTGATACGGCTTTGGAAACAAAACAATAAAAGAACAATCTGGAATAAAGCCAAAGAAAGTATCCTGGCCCTCAGGTTAGAATGCTCGTATAGCAAGAAAGAAATCTTGAATTTATATGCATCCAATGCCCCTTTTGGAGGTAATGTAGTAGGCCTGGAAGCTGCAGCCTGGAGGTATTATGGCCGCAATCCCAGTAATCTTAGCTGGGGCGAAATGGCTGCTTTAGCGGTACTACCAAATGCACCATCGCTGGTACACCCGGGAAAAAACCGGGACATCCTGTTGCAAAAAAGAAATAGCTTATTGGATAAATTGGTACAGGAAAATAAAATTGATGCAGCAAGCGGTGACTTAGCAAAGCTGGAGCCACTTCCCGGTATGCCGAATGCCCTGCCGCAATTAGCCCCGCATCTTTTTCAGCGTTTTAAAAAAGACCATATACCAGGCCAAACAACAAGGCTAAAAACCAGCATTGACCCGGTTTTGCAATTGAATACCGCAAATATTATTCAGCAACATCACAACCGGTTAAAAGGGAATGGCATCAATAATTTGTGTGCCTTAGTAATGCGTGTAGAAACAGGTGAAGTATTGGCATATATTGGAAATGTAAATGATCCGAAAAATAAAGAAACTGAAGCTGCAGTAGATATTATTGCGGCACCCCGAAGCCCGGGCAGTGCTTTAAAACCTGTATTATACACTTCGGCATTGCACGATGGGTTAATATTACCGCACAGCCTGATACCCGATATTCCCATGCAGGTTGGGGGCTATTCACCAAAAAACTTTGAGCTCTCTTATGATGGTGCCGTACCGGCAGATATGGCACTGGCACGCAGTTTAAATATCCCCGCAGTAAAATTGCTGATGCAATATAAATACACCCGGTTTTATGAAACTTTAAAGCAAGCTGGCATTACCACATTAAATCAACCGGCAGATCATTATGGTTTAAGCCTGATATTGGGGGGCTGTGAAGTAAACCTGTGGGATATGGCCGGTATGTATGCCTCAATGGCAAGGGCATTAAATCATCAATCTAAAAATAAAGGGAAAGTATTGGCTAATGATTTTCATCCACCTGTTTATAACACCGGTATAAAAACAGAAAATAAACAAGGTAATATGCCGATGGATGCTGTTTCACTTTGGTATTGTTTTAAAGCCATGCAGGAAGTAATGCGGCCCGGGGAAGAGGGGCTTTGGCAACAATTTGGTTCTTCTCAAAATATTGCATGGAAAACAGGCACCAGTTTTGGCTTTCGGGATGCCTGGGCAATTGGTATTACCCCAAAATATGTGGTAGCCGTTTGGGCCGGAAATGCAGATGGCGAAGGCCGCCCGGGACTGATTGGTGTACAAGCTGCCGCACCGGTTATGTTTGATATTTTCAGATTGCTCCCTCCATCGGGCAGTTTTGAGAAACCCGCCAATGCCTTTTCATTTGTAGCCACATGCAGGCAATCCGGCTTTCGTGCAGGAAATGATTGTGCTGATATTGATACGATCATGGTGCCGCTAAATGGAGTAAAATCTCCGCAATGCCCGTATCATAAAATAATAAATGTAGATGCTACCGGCCAGTATCGTGTTACAGAAGCTTGCGAAAGCCCACAAAATATGCAGCACAAAAGTTGGTTTATTTTATCTCCTGCAATGGAGTATTATTACAGGCAACGAAATGCAGATTATAAACCGCTGCCCCCTTTTAAAGATGGATGTGGTAATGAAAATACAAATCCCATTGAGATCATTTATCCGCAGCAAAATGCAAAAATTTATGTGCCATTAGAAATGAGTGGAGAAAAAGGAAAAACAATTTTTACTGCAGCACACCGGAATCCCAATGCCAGGATCTTTTGGAGTTTGGACGATCAGTATATTACGACCACTCAAAATATTCATCAATTGGCATTAAATCCATCCAGGGGTAAACATATTATAACTTTAGTTGATGAATATGGAAACCGGGTAAGCCGCAGCTTTGAGATTATAGATAAAGACTAACTGACTTGCACTTACCATTTTATTATAATATATTTACAGCATATTTAATGAAAAATGGGGAAAAACCCCGTTGCTTATGTTTAAAAAATATGCAAGATTTGCATTAAATATTCCCTAACAAAGCTAATTGAAATGAAGCCTATTCCTTCAAGGATTATATATCTTACCCTTATAGCTCTCTTATTTGCAATGGCAGGCTTAGCCGCTGATGTAGTATTTCACAGTTTTTACAGTTTCCTGTTTTTCTTTATAACCGGATTTATCATTTTAATCGTTGTTATGGTAGATCTTTTTATGAATGTTATAAGAAAGAAACCCGAATAAATTCTCTCCTTTTCATTTTCTATTTAAGTTTTTATTAACGAGGTAAAACAAAAAGCAAACTAAACTTTTGTTTTAAGCAGTTGTCAAAATACTGTAAACCGCATGTTTTTGATAACAACAATAAAGATTAAGAAAATGAAAAAAATTATACCCATCCTCAGTTTAGCCATATTATTTACCGCATGTAAAAGCAATAACAGTGCAGATAATGCTGTACCCATATTATTAACTCCAGATAATACTAACATTCAAACAGCATCTGCCGATACCATGGTGAGTAATGAACCCATAGCAAAAGCGATCAGGAAAAACTCAAATAAACCTACGGTTGTAGAGAAAACCATCGTAGTGTACAGGGAACCTAAAAAAGCGGCCGTTGAAGTAGCAATGCCTACACCCGCTGCGCCTCCAGTAGTAACAGCACCTGTTCCCGAAAGTTCAACATTACCTCCCGCAGCCGGAACAGATAATACTACAGCCAGTACAGGAACTCCCGGAGATGCCGGAGCAGGAACAGATACTGAAGTTCCTGAAAAGAAAACAGGCATTAGTAAATCTGCCAAGGGAGCTATTATTGGTGGTGTAGGCGGTGCAGTGGTAGGAGCTGTAATTGGTAAAAATGCAAAAGGCGCCATCCTTGGTGGTGTAATTGGCGCTGCCGGTGGTTATGTATTAGGCCGTAAACAAGATAAAAAAGATGGAAGAATAGAATTTAGCCATTAAAAAACAAATACCCTATGTATAAAAGAGCCGCCTCTTTAAAAAGAGTGCGGCATTTTTTTTGTAAAACAATTTTACTCTTTTGTCTTAAATTTTTCAATGGCTTTTTTGGTAAATGAACTCAACACCAATCTTCCGCTTACGGCTGCCCTTTCTACCAGCAGTTTATCCCAATGTTCGGTGCCTTGCCAAAAAATATTTTTTAATTCATGCATTGCTGCCGGGTTTGCATGGGCTAAACTATGTGCCAACCGATTTATGGATTCATCCATGTTGTGAATATTTTCATGTACCTCGGCAAAGAGGCCTTTCTTTTTTGCCCAATCGCTGTTACGCCACATGGAAGCATCTATTGCTAAAGCACTAAAAGCAGCTTTGCCCATTTTCCTTTCTACTGCAGGGCCTACTACAAATGGGCCTATCCCAATCGCCAACTCACTTAATTTTATAGAAGCGCCTTCTATTGCAATTGCATAATCGGCTGCTGCTGCCAAACCCACTCCACCGCCAACACATTTACCTTGTACCCTGGCAATTACAAATTTTCCACAACTGCGTATAGCATTTATAACATGTGCAAAACCACTAAAAAAAGCCAGTCCCTCTTTTTCAGTTTTTATACTCATCAATTCATCAAATGAGGCGCCCGCACAAAATGCTTTTTCACCGGCACTTTTTAAAATAATAACACGGGTTTCTGCATGGGTACCTGCATAGTGGATTTCTTTTGCCAGTGTTTCTAAAATTTTAGACGGAAGTGAATTGCTTTGAGGGTGAAAAAATTCAATGTGGGTAACACCTTGCCTGGTATCCACTTTTACATAACCTTCTGAAATGTGTTGTTGCATCTTTTATTGTATTTTATTTTTCATCTGAACCATGGTAAGGATGGTGCCCACGCCTGTAAGTTCATCGGTATCATCAAAAATTTCCACATACCATTTCACAATCCCTTTGGGAATTTCCATCCCTTTTACATACGTGATATTGGCATTTACATCTTTGGTTTCCTGTGCAATTTTTTCTTTACAGGTAAACCGGATATATATACTCATACCCGGGTAAACTGGTTTTGTAAAACGTAGTTCATCAATTCCGTAATTTAACAATACCGGGTTTTTTTCAAAACTATCTACAAATAAACCGGCGGCCATACTCATGATCAAATATCCATGTGCTACTTGCTGATCAAACATAGTTCCGGAAAAATCGGTATTGGTTTTATGAGCATAAAAATGATCACCGCTCAACTCTGCAAATTTATCAATATCATCAGAACTGATCATTCTTTTTTCGGTAATTAACTGATCGCCTACCAACAATTCTTCAAAATACATTTTAAAAGGATGCACTTCTGAAGTGTTACCATGTGCATACGGTTGAAATACATTACTGATTGCCGTAATCATAGTAGGCGAGCCTTGTATGGCGGTACGTTGCAGGTAATGCTTTATACCTCTTAAGCCTCCCATTTCTTCGCCACCACCCGCCCGGCCGGGGCCGCCATGTACCAATAAAGGTAAGGGTGAGCCATGCCCTGTACTTTCTGCTGCACATTCATTATTTAATATTAAAATGCGGCCATGATAGGTAGCCGCACCCAGCGTATACGATCTTGCCAAGGAAGGGCTCGAAGTAACAATGGTACTGCATAAACTCCCTTTCCCCAATTTACTTAAAGCAATGGCTTCATCCACATTCCTGTAAGGCATCATTGTACTTACCGGCCCAAATGCTTCTATTTCGTGAGGTTCCGATGATTTAAATGGATTTTCATTTTGCAATAAAAGCGGGCTTATAAAAGCGCCTGTTTGTGCATCTGCATCTATCACCGAAACAGAATCTAAAGAACCATACATGATTTGTGAAGATGCAAGTAATTTTTGTACCTGTGTTTTTACTTCAGTCCTTTGTTCATTACCTGCCAGTGACCCCATCCTCACTTTATCGTTCAACGGGTTACCGATGAGCGTTTTTTGCAAGAGCGGGATCAGTGATTTTTTCACATCTTCTAATTTATTTTCAGGAACAAAAATCCTTCTAATAGCAGTACATTTTTGGCCTGCTTTTACCGTCATTTCTTTTTTTACTTCTTTAATAAAAATATCCCAATCAGGTTTTCCGGGTTCCACATCTTCACCCAAGACAATGCAGTTTAATGAATCTGCTTCCATATTAAAAGGTACCGATTCTCTTACAATCGCTTCGCCCGATTTTAATTTTATACCGGTAGTGGCAGACCCGGTAAAAGTTACTACATCCTGCGACTGCACATGATTTAAAATATCGCCTGCACTTCCACATAAAAGTTGCAATGCTCCCTCCGGTAATATATTTGATGCAATAATTTCTTTTACTACTGCTTCTGTTACATAACTGGTAACGGTAGCAGGTTTCACTACCGCCGGAATGCCGGCAAGCAAGTTCACTGCAATTTTTTCTAACATGCCCCACACCGGGAAATTGTAAGCATTTATATGTATGGCAACCCCTTCTTTAGGAACTAAAAGGTGATGTGCCATAAATGTATTTTGCTTACTTAATGAAATGGGATCGCCATCTAAACAAAAAAAATCATCCGGTAATTTGCGGCGTAGCGATGCATTTGAAAACAGGTTGCCGATGCCGCCTTCTATATCTATCCAGCTATCTACTTTGGTAGCGCCGGTTTTATAACTAATCTTGTAAAATTTATCTTTATGTGCTAATAAATGCAAGGCGAGTGCCCGTAACATTCTGCCCCTTTGTTGAAAACTCATTTTCCGCAGGGCGGGATTGCCCACGGTACGGGCAAAATCCAGCACGCCTTTAAAATCAATTCCTTTAGTAGTGGCAGCCGCAATGGGAGTTCCGGTCACGGCATCAAAAAGTAATTGTCCTTCCCCATCTCCTGTAATCCATTCTCCTTTTATGTAGTTATTTAATTTTTGCATCATATTTGTAGTTAAATGACTAATTTATTAAAATTAATGTATGAAATTCCTTATCATTTTGCTTTTTACACTCACTCAATGTTGCAGTACGCATCAGCAAAAGTCAACTATTGCAAATATAGAAGATAGTACCGCTGAAAGTACAAAGGGTGTACCCGCATGTATTCAAAAAATGATTATACAATTTAGCAGTGAAGAACGCCAAAACCCGCCGCATAAAATTTACAGTTATACTTACCATGGACAAACGGTGTATTATATCAATGCAGCCTGTTGCGATAATTTTAATGATTTATATAATAGTGATTGCCAGTTGCTGGGCCATCCGGATGGAGGCATTACCGGGCGTGGTGATGGTACCATGCAAGATTTTAATAAAACCAAAACGGATGAAAAATTAATTTGGGAAGACCCCCGCAAGCCTTAAGGTTTTTTGGTTTCGTTCCAGGTTTTATAGTTTTTTTGACGGGGTTGTTCTTCTCCCGGTAATTCTGTTAAAGATTCGCAGGCTTCCCAATGCAAAAACATTTCTTGCGGGAGTTGTTGGTACAAAGTGGTGCCTGCAGATTTCCATTGTATCATATCATCCGTTACTTCTTTAATTTTTCTTGCCGGGTTACCCACAATCAGGCTTCTTTTTTCAAACACTTCATCGGCTTTAATAAAACTTAACGCACCCACAATACACTCATCGCCCAATACTACATTATCCATTAAAACAGCATTCATCCCTACCAGGCAATTTTGGCCAATGGTTGCACCATGAATGATCGCACCATGGCCAATATGGCTCCCTTGTTTTAATAACACAGTGACTCCCGGAAACATGTGAACAGTACAATTTTCCTGGACATTACACCCATCTTCTAAAATAATTTTTCCCCAATCGCCACGGAGTGCCGCACCCGGGCCAATATAACAATGCCTGCCAATGATAACTTGCCCCGTTACGGCTGCTTGCGGATGTACAAAAGAAGTTTTATCAACAAAAGGTGTATGTTCTTTAAAGCGATAAAGCATAAAAAATTAGATTAGTTTATCAATAATAGAAAATGAGGTGCAAAGAATAACCTCTCTTTATATCGTATCCACCAATTTCCGGGCTGTTCTGAAACAGGTGCCTTTAAAGAAGGCTACCAAATGCTCATGCTGATTGGTTATTTTAATATGATATAGCCCGGTAGATTTACCATTGTGTATTTCAAGCGCTTCGGCAATCAATTCATCATCTACCTGTACCGGCTTTGTGAAGTTGATGGAGGTATCTAATGCTACTGATAAATTATTTCGGTTATTACAGGCAAATGCAAAAGCGCTATCTGCCAGCGAGAAGGCAATACCACCATGTACAATCCCAAAACCATTCAGCATTTCGGTGCGAACTTTCATTTTTATTTTACTATACCCCTCCTTGATTTCTAATACAGAAATTCCGAGCCACTGGCTAAACAAGTCATGTTTCATCATGTGATCCACTACTGCGGTGGCCTTTTCATCATTGGTCATAGCGTATATTTTATTGCCCTTTAAATATCGGAATCCTTTTTTCAATGAATGCTTTTACGCCTTCGGCATAATCTGTGGTAGCGGCAGCTTTCGATTGTAATTCATCTTCTTTTTTTAATTGTGTTATAAAATCATTTTGTAAAGATGCATTTAAAGCCTGTTTGGTAAAAGCGAGTCCCCTGGTAGGCATTTGTGATAACGTATTGGCGATGGCGAAACTTTCTTCTTCAAATTTTTCATTTGTAAACACTTTATAGATCATCCCCATTTTTTCTGCATCTACCGCATTGATTCTTTCTCCCAGCATCATAATGGCACTCGCTTTTTGAAAACCAATTAACCGGGGTAAAGTAAATGTACCACCACTATCAGGAATTAATCCAATTTTACTAAACGCTTGTATAAAAGAAGCTGATTCTGCGGCAACTACAATATCGGCACAAAGCGCAATATTAGCTCCTGCGCCTGCTGCTACACCATTTACAGCACACACGATTGGTTTTTCAATTTGCCGGATCCTTGTTACAACCGGGTTATAATGTTCGGCTAATATAAGTTCCATGGCGGGTGCATTTTCTCCCTGGAGTTCAGCCAGGTCCTGGCCTGCAGAAAAGGCTTTACCTACGCCAGTAATATAAATACAACGCACTTTTATATCCTTTGCTGCATCATCTAATTTTTGTTGAAGGTTCAATGCCATTTCCCTGTTAAATGAATTAAACTTTTCGGGCCTGTTCAATTTAATAATGGCAACAGCTCCTTTATTTTCTATTATTATTGAATCCATATTTTACTTATATTTTAATATTAGGCATCAAACCCTTTTACATCTTTATGCCCAATCAGGTATTCTTCTACACGGGTATAATTCCTGTCGGGTGCACTTACCCTATAAAGATATACTGCATCCTGATTATCCTTAGCTGATTTCAAACAACGAAAATCAAAATCATTGCGATTAAAGAAATCTTCCAATTCCATTTTAAAAGCAATCCCCAAATTCCCGGTTCGTATCCGATAATCTTTCACTTTATGAAACCGCTCAATAAATCGTTGCAAGGGTTCTAATATAAATAACACCACTACTACAATAACGGATACTACAATGGTGAGTGTGTAATTATGATAACCAATAGCCATACCCAGTGCAGCCGTAACCCATATTAAAGCTGCCGTAGTAAGGCCATTTACAGAAATACCTTCTTTAAAAATTACACCCGCCCCAATAAAACCTATACCGGTAACTATATTACTGGCAATACGATCGGCACTGCCATTGGCTGCTTCTTTTGATAAAATTGTATAGAGGCAGGCACCTACACATATTAATATCATGGTTCTAAACCCCGCAGGTTTGCTCCTGAATTCCCTTTCCATTCCAATGATTGCACCAATGATAAAAGCAAAAAAGACCTGGGCGGCCCCTTCAAAATAAACTGTAAAATCCATGAATTAAATGTACGCAAAAATTAATGAAGGAAATTTTATAAATATAAAATCGAACGATGGATATCAGCCATTTTTCTTAATGGCATTTAAAATAATCGAAAGGTTCTTTACAAGCATCACATTGGTATAAAGCCTTACAAGCGGTAGAGCCAAACTCACTTACCCGGTGCGTATGATAAGAATTGCAAAGGGGGCATTGTACCGCTTCATGGGGTGCAAATAAATCATTGTTACAAACCTGTTGCCTGGCATTGGGAGGTGCAATACCGTAGGATTTCAATTTTTCTTTCCCGGATTCACTCATCCAATCGGTGGTCCATGCAGGAGAAAGCACATGGGTTATTTGTATGTTTTGATACCCGGCTGCCAATAATTCCATACGGATATTTGTTGCAATCATATCCATCGCCGGGCAGCCGGAATAGGTAGGAGTAATTACAATTTCAAGCGTATGGGGTGCTATATTTACGGCTCGTACAATACCGAGGTCCAGTATCGTAAGTACAGGTACTTCAGGATCGGTAATATGAGCCAGTAAATCCCACACTTTTTTTTCTTCTTGTTTAATATCTAATGTTTGTTTTTGCATCATTACCAGTTTGC
This sequence comes from Niastella sp., assembly GCA_016710595.1. Lineage (GTDB taxonomy): Bacteria > Bacteroidota > Bacteroidia > Chitinophagales > Chitinophagaceae > Ferruginibacter. The sequence goes on along the minus strand of JADJVM010000003.1, from coordinate 372,720 downwards.
ATCAGGGTACATTCGTTGCAGGTATTGCATTTCTGCCAATAGGAAACCCATGTGTTCTGTATGTATTCCTTTTTTGCCACCACTTTGCATAAATATATTCCCGGCGGGCAGTTGCAATGTAGCTTCTTCTAATATGGAGCGTACCTGTGATAGCCATTGTTTTTTTATACTTGCCAAATCAATCTCATTATTTTCAAAACCGGCTGGCATAAACATTTCGCCGGTATATGGCCAAAGGAATTGAAGCGCTTGTTTCATACGTTGGTTACTCTCTGCTGTACCATCGCCCAGGCGCATTACCCATTCACCACTCCAGCGCACATGATAAAGAACTTCTTTCAGAGATTTTTCGGCAATAGCGGACAGTTGTGCATCCTGGCCCTGTAATAATTGGGTATATAAACCTTTGCAGAAAACACTATAAAAGAACTGGCGTAAAACAGTTTGAGCCCAATCTCCTTTGGGTAATTCACAAAGCAAAATATTTTTAAACTCTCTTTCGGTTCTGCGGTATGCCAGGCTATCTTCGGTAGCGATATTACCCGGCATATTACCAGATTGATTAACCAGGCTGGCAGCGTACTGGTAAAAGTTACGGGCCTGTCCCAAAAGATCGAGTGTAATATTGGTGATGGCAATATCCTGTTCTAAAACGGGGCCATGCCCGCACCATTCTGCATTACGCTGTGAGAGAATGAGGTTAGCGTCTGCCAGTGATAGGATGAAATTTATCTGTTGCATGATTTGTTTCAGTTACGTTATTTCCGTTTTTTATGCATTCTTTTTTTACATGTGTTTTACCTCATCGGGCAATTCATAAAAACTGGGATGCCGGTACACTTTATCTTCTGCAGGATCAAAGAAACTCTCCGCATCATCCGGATTGCTGGCATGTATATTTTTACTTTCTACCACCCATATACTCACACCTTCCTGCCGGCGGGTATAAACATCCCTGGCGTTTTCGATAGCCATGGTAGCATCGGCTGCTTTTAAACTTCCGGCATGTTTATGATCAAGGCCCCTTTTACTACGGATAAAAACTTCCCATAGAGGCCATGCGGCTGTGTCGGCCTTGGCTATATATGCGGCTCCGCTTCCGGGTTCATCAGGAATGTCTCCGTAATACAGCTTTTTTATAAATTGATGATTCATGTTTTTTATTTTAAATAAGATTCGATAATATTTTTATGCGGCGCTAACTGTTTTTATTTTATTCTTTTTTTCAGCATACGCCAATGCGGCTTCTCTTACCCAGGCGCCTTGTTCATGCGCTTTTATCCGGGCATCAATCCTTTCTTTATTACAAGGGCCATTTCCTTTTACCACATTCCAAAACTCTTCCCAGTTTATTTCACCAAAATCATAAGATTTTTTTTGTTCATTCCATTTTAAGTGTGGATCGGGAAGCGTCATGCCCAGCAATTTTATTTGTTCAGCAATCATATCAACAAAATTTTGGCGGAGTTCATCATTGCTCTTTCTTTTTATTTTCCATTTCATGCTTTGATCGCTATTGGTGCTCTCACTGTCTTTGGGGCCAAACATCATGAGGCTGGGCCACCACCAGCGGTTTATAGCATCCTGGCACATTTCTTTTTGAGCGGCTGTTCCTTTGCTTAAAACCAATAATGTTTCAAAGCCCTGGCGCTGATGAAAACTTTCTTCTTTACAAATACGAACCATTGCCCGGGCATAAGGTCCATAGCTGGTACGGCATAGCATCACCTGGTTTAAAATGGCGGCGCCATCTACCAACCAACCGATAGCTCCCATATCGGCCCAAGTAAGCGTAGGATAATTAAAGATGGATGAATATTTTGCTTTACCGCTAAGCAAATCATCTATCATTTGCTCCCGGCTTTGGCCCAGCGTTTCTGCTGCACAATAGAGGTACAATCCATGCCCCGCTTCGTCTTGCACTTTTGCAATTAATATTGCTTTTCGTTTTAATGAAGGCGCCCGGGTTATCCAGTTTCCTTCTGGCAACATACCTACTACCTCGCTATGGGCATGCTGGCTAATTTGCCGCAGATTTGTTTTACGATAAGCGTCGGGCATCCAGTCTTTGGGTTCAATCTTGGCTTCCTGGTCTATCTTATCCTGGAAATCATTTTCAAACTGATGTATTGTTGTCATACTGATTTTTTTGCTAATAATTATTTTATATCGAAGTCCACCACAATATCGCCGGATATAGGATGACTTTGGCAAGTGAGAATATATCCCTGTTCCACTTCTTCATCTTCAAGCCCCCAGTTTTCATCCATTTTTACCTGCCCCTGCATCAGCTTTGCTTTGCAAGTGCAACATACACCTCCTTTACAGGCATAGGGTAAATCGGCTCCCTGCTTTAAGGCAGCATCTAAAATACTTTCGCCATTTGTGCTTAAATAAAAACTAAAACTACGGCCATCTAATTTTACGGTGATATGGCTTTGCGGGCCTGTTGGTTTAGCGGTCGGTTTTGCTGTTTGTTTAATAATTTTTTCACCGGGGGTAGTAAAGAGTTCATAATGTATTTTCTTTACATCAATTTTATTTTCCAATAAAAAATCTTTTACGGTAAATATCATTTGCTCGGGGCCACACACAAAAAATTCATCAATACTATTATAATTAATAAGTTTACTTAATGCGCTTAATTTTTCTTTGTTGATGCGCCCAAAATTAAGCGCCACTTCTGTTTGTTCCCGGCTTAAGATATTGATCAATTGGAAGCGATTGAGGTATTTATTTTTAAGGCCTTCCAGTTCTTCGAAAAAGATTACAGACGCCAATGATTTGTTGCCATAAACCAATGTAAAATTACTCTTTGGTTCTATTTGTAAGGTAGATTTTATAATAGAAATAACCGGCGTAATCCCACTACCTGCTGCAAAAGCAAGATATGATCTTTTTTGGGTAGCATCCAAAGCTGTATTAAATTTACCTGTGGGAGGTAAAACTTCCAACTCGTCTCCTTCTTTTAAATTCTCATTGGCAAACCCTGAAAATAATCCGCCCTCTACCTTTTTGATAGCCACTTTCAATTCATTTTCATGAGGGGCGGCACATATAGAATAATTGCGCCGTATTTCCTCACTATCCATCAATTTACGGATCGCTATATTTTGCCCATGCTCGTACCTGAATATTGTTTTTAAATCATCGGGTACAAAAAAACTAACGGATACACATTCTGGTGTTTCTTTTATAATTTTTTTTACTTTAAGTGGGTGAAAGTGTACCGCCATTTTTATTTTTTTAATCCGTATAATAATATGGTTAGCAGGGTTTGTTCTAAATCTTTTTTGTGGGTAAACTTATTTTGCACCTGGCCAAGTTCCAGCACTCTTACAGAAGATAAAACAGTTAATGTACTAATATAGGCATTGGTATTTTTAAATTCTTTTTTTTGAATTCCAGTCTCAATTATTTTTAATAACCGTTTTTCATAATTACGCCGCTGCTTCATAAAAAGCGACAATACCGGTTCGTTTAAATTTCTCCATTCATGGTTTGCAACATATACAGCATCGGGTTCTTCCAGCATTAAACGGATATGGTTTTGAATAACAGATTCTATCTTTTTTAAGTTACCAGTTGCATTTTCCGCCGCACTGATACCTGCCGTAAACTTACCAGCAATGGAAAAACAAATTGCCTGCAACAGCGCCTCTTTACTTTTAAAATGATTGTAAAGGCTTGGCGCCTGAATGTGTAATGCCGCAGCCAGTTCCCGCATGGAAGTTGCTTTGTAACCCCGGGTTCTATAAAGCGCTGAGGCCTGGTTTAATATGGCCTGTTGCCGGGTTCCGTTTTGAGGTTCTGGTATGCGGGGCATCGTATCTACAAAACTAACACTTATTAGTTTTACTGCAAAATTCAACCGCCCTAATATAAAAAACCGGGAACCCGGGCCCCGGCTTTTTTACAGTACATATTAAGGATTCACTTCTACCCATTTACCATTCACGCCTGCTGTAATTTTATTATCATACATCGCTTCTGCATAGGTACCGGGCAAAAAGAACCTTCCGGGATAGGTTGCATTTAGTTGTATATAATAAGTAAGGGTTTGTTTTTCTCCAATATCAAAATAAGTATAAACCCGATCATCCCGAATATCCTGGTAATCAGAAGATGAAGAATTGAACGCCCCTTCACTTCCGGTCATGCGTGAGTTTAAAATTTCCCATCCGCTCGGGAAAATTTGTGTAAGCGCTACATTATTATAACTACCCCGGGCACCTGTATTTTTAATTTGCACTTTCGCAATAAAATCAGTGCCTTGTTGCAATTTACTTACATCAACCGAACTTCCATTTTGGGTAATGTAACTCACCGATATTATAAGTAAAGCAGGATTATTTCTTACATGTAAACTATCCCCGGACAATGGCTGACCATTTGTAACAATACGAACAAACAATTGGTTGGAACCTTTATTTTGTAAGTTCACATTTGTATTGCCCTTATTTACAAAGATTGGAATGCGGCGCATATAAGCCTGGGTATTGATGATTGTATTTTGCCCTCCTATATTGGCTGTTGCTATAATCTTAGAACCGGAAGGGTTTTTACCAGTATATTTTGCAATAGCGATTAAACAATAAGCGGTGGTTTGTGTACTGTACCATTCATCATTTGATAATTTTGCCGCAATGCTCATCAATAAATCCAGCGCTTTTTCTTTACGGCCCAGCAAGGTTAATGTTTCTAATACCATGGCCTGGTCCCTTAAATTAGAGCCATAGCTATATCCAGGTGATTCTCTTTCTGAGAAGGTAGTAGGCAAGCCGCTAATGAGGTTTAATGCCACAGCATTTTGGCCGGTCATTTGGTATGCGGCAGCCAGTCTCCATTTTGCTTCGGGAGATATATATTTGAATTCTTTAAGCCGGTTCATAGCACCCAATGCAGGTGCACCCGAAAGTGCCATGGTATATAAACGGTAAGCCTGTAAAAGGTCACCACCATAAAAATTGCGGGTAGAAGGTTGCCATGCATTGGCCTTGCCCCGTTGATAATTTTTCCATTGTTGTAAAACATAATCGCTAACAGCATACCCGGCTTTTTGTGCTTGTGTTAAAAAGTGACCGGCATAACTGCTTCCCCAATCATCCGATTCAGATGCGCCGGGCCAATATCCAAAGCCACCATCGGGCCGTTGCATATTTACAATACGGCTGATACCGGCTTTTACATTTTTATCTATAGAGGCTTTTTGATTATTATCTAATTCGCTCAATTGATTTAATACCAACTGCGGAAATACGCCAGAGGTTGTCTGCTCGATACATCCATGCGGATATTGTATTAAAAAATCAAGTCTTTTTTGAAGATCTAAATTAGGAAGACTTGATATTTCCAGCATGGCTGTACTTGTGGCCGCTAAACCAATGGGTGTGGCCATCGTATTCCACTGTTGACCCGGGGCAAGGCTATATTGAGTAACAGACGTTACCGGGGGATTGGGATTGCGGACATCCAATTCCACATCATAATCTGCTTTTTCGGTACCCGAGCGGGCCATTACTTTTACTTTAGCAATACCGATATCGGGTTTTACTTTTACATCAAAATAAACAACTTTTTCTCCCGGTGAATCAAATGTTACATTTTGCGAATTAGCTCCTACGATTTCCAGGAAAGGATTAGCCTGCAAAGAAACGGCTACCTGCCTGATATTATTTTCCATGGCAAAAACAGTAACAGGGAGTTTTATGGTTTCTCCCGGCCCCAATACCCTGGGCAAGGTTGCCAACAGCATGAGTGGCTTTTTAACCGCAATATTTTTTTCAGTACTACCATAACTTCCTTCATGAGCAGCTACCAGCATTGCCTTTACGGAACCAATGTATTGCGGTAAGATAAATTGATGCGTTTGTTTTTGGCCTTTATTTAAATGGAAGGGCCCCAGGTATTTTACAACCGGCTTAAACCGGTTTGCTTTTTTTTGTTTTACAGGCCCTGCGTCATCATCACCACCAATGGTAAGTATGCGTTCAAGTCCGCCACCCCATGCGCCAATAACATAATCATATAAATCGAAACTTTTTACACCCAAAGCTTCCCTGCCATAAAATGCACCGTGCGGATCGGGTGTTTTATAATGCGTAAGGTCCAGCAATCCTTCATCTACAATGGCTACACTATAAGTCATTTCTTTACCCTGTTGTTCGCTTACGGTAAATGATACATTTTGTTCCGGCTTGATGGTGGCCGGCATATTGAGTTGCGGATGAAGTAAAGTATTGGGGTCTTCAATAACAATAGGAATGGAACCATACATACGAATAGGTAAATCATTTATGGTTTGTGCATGTGGTTGTATTAAACTTACCGTAGCATAAATATTGGGAGCCATACCCGATTCTGCTTTAAAGCTCACATTATTATTTCCCTGTTCTGTTTTTTGCCAAAATGTTTTTAATACTTTGGATCCTGTTTCAATACTTACGAGCATACGTCCCCCTTTACTGGCCGGTATTGTAAGGTTTACCTGATCGCCCACATTATACTTTGTTTTATCTGATGTAAAAGAAAGCATCGAAGCTGCACCCTGGTCATCTTCTCCCTGGCGGCTTTGCCAGTAATCATTATCAATATAAAATGCTTCTCCGGTTATGTGGCTGCTCTTCATATCCTGCACCAAAATAAGATAGCGTCCCCAATCTTCATCAGGAACTGAAAAACTCCATTGACCTTTTCCATTATTTAATGTAACAGTATCTTTTTTGATAAGTTTATTATAACTGCTTTGTGTAAAATTGCTCAGGTTATCGCCACCATCATCCCACCACCAACGCCATTGAATACGATAAAAACTCACCTGCATTTGTGCATTCCCGGGTATTAATTTTCCTTTGCTATCTGTATTCACAATTTGGGCTGTATGCTTTTTACCGGTATATAAATAATTAAATGGTTGTGCCCCTTTTGGTAATTGTAAACCTGCATAACTGCTATAAGGGCTATATGCCACATTCATATTGTCCACACTAAAACTACCGCCAGGTTCAAATACTTTTACGAGTAAATTGGCATTGAGCATCCCCGGTGCGGCGTTATCCTTACTAAACCCGGGTTTTATAGTTGCATTCCCTTCATCGTCGAGTGTACCATCAAAAATTGTTGTTTCCCGGGTGCTGAAATCTGCAGTAGGATTATAAAATGTATAATCCGGGAAACTTGAAAACCCATTTTTTTTGGGAGTCAGGGTAGCATCAATTTTTGCTTTTAAACTTTTTGCTGGTGTACCAAATAACCATTTCACATTAAGCTTTCCTTCATTGTTGCTCCCTACACCCAGCAATGCATCTTTTCCAAAATCCAAATTAATTTTAAGCCTGTTTGGCATTACAGTTTCTATCTTAATATTTTTTTCAAAAACCGCACCGCCTACTTTTATGCGTGCCAGCCAATTGCCTGTTTGTGCATCCTGGTCAGTATTTGTTTTAAAAAGATAAAACCCATCTGTTGCATTCATTTGTACAGATTGTTTATACAATTGCCCCTTGGGTGTATATAAACTAAATTCTACCGGATGATCGGCAGGTAATTTTTTGTCTTTATCTTCAATAATACAATTAATAAATAATGTATCGCCGGGCCGCCACACCCCCCTTTCTCCAAATACAAATCCTTTTAATCCATTTTTCACTTCTTCGCCCCCTACATCAAACCGGCTTAATGGTAATGAGCTTCCATCATCTAAACGCAGGTACCCTCTTTCTGTTCCGTTTTTAGCAATGAGTAAATAGGGTTTTCGCTTTAGTTGAATATTGGCAAACCCATCGCTGCCACTTCTTCCTTTGCCTACAATGCTGAGTTGATAATCTAATACTTCCAGCTCAATACCACTCATAGGATCGGTAGTTAAAATATTGCTTACAGCAACAGAAAGGCCATTGGCATTATCACGTTTTGCAGTGAGGCCAAGATTGCTGGCCATAATATTACGGCTGGCCCATCGGTCTTTATTGTAGTAAGATCTGCTGGCGGGGTCATCCCTGCGCTGCCAGTTATACCCATAAGGATAATAGGTATCATACCGGTTCCAGAATTCTTCATCATCATCTACACCCCGGTTTGTGGCATAGGAGTAATCATCTTCATATTCATCTTCATTATTTTCATCTTTACGTATAGTATCCATAGATTGATATAAAGAATATTCTGGCCTAAAGCCAATAGTAACACGATAAAGGGCTCCCGGTTCGGTTTTTAAAAACTTATCAATATCGAGAGAAAAATGTTGATGTTTGTGCAAATCCAGTGTTTTATCATCATCAAGCCTTAATGTTTTTTGCACAACAGGACGGGCTACCCGGCGAAGTTCATTATCGCCACCCAGTGTATTTTGTTGTAAAAAGGAGGGAATATTATTTTCATAAATCTTAATAATGCTAATATCTACAGCGCTTAAATTTATACTTTCAAAAGGCAGTATCAGCCTGCCGGAGTTAGGAAGAATATTCCCTTTTCCCTGGATGGAAACAGAGGGCAACACCGTTTCAAAATTTACATTACCAACAAATCCTTTATCCAATACATCGCCCCATGCGTTTTTTATACCTTCATTAATATTCACGGTGTAACTCCCATTTAATTTTCCTCCGGTAAATACTTTTACCTCACTGCCATTTATGGTAAAAGATACATCAGACTGGTTGCTAATGCTTATAAGCCCGGTAAGGTCTTGCGCTGCATCCAATGGATCGCTAAACTGAACGGAAGCATATTGCTGATCTTCGTTAATGCCCACCACGTTTAATACTTTAAAATCACCAATCGCCGGAACGGGAATTTCTTTTTCACCTTTTTGGTCAATTTTCATGGGCGCCCCATTCCAACTTATTACCAGGTTGGTTTCTTTTGCCTGCCTGGGAATATCATTAATGGTATAGTAATGCATTTTAGTTGCCTCATTATGCTGCCAGTTTATTTTAAGGGGCTTACCGGTATAACTTACATTTAAAATTTTTTGTACTTCGGGGCCCAGTTCCACATCGGCAGTTTCTATTACCCCGGTTATTTTCATTTTGTTTTTTTCGCCGGCACTTCGCAAGCCCTCATCCGAAATAGCGAATGCGGGTTTTATGGTTTGTATATTAAATTTGAATTGTGCATATTTTTCAGGAACTGAACTTACTTTCGCTAATTTAAAATCTACCTCATACCGCTGGTTTGGTGTAAGTTGTTCATCGGGTTTAAATTCAATAGTAGAAGCATCAATCCATATCGTTTTGCCTTTTACTGCAGGGCTAAAGCTAAACAGGCTTTCAGTTACAGGCTGCCCAATGGTGTGTACAGCGCCTGTAGTAGCTGCCAGGCGAATGCGTATGGGTGAAGTTTTAGAAATAATGCCCGTGGTATAAGCATCTATATATTGGCTATAGGCAGGGTCTACCTCAATCCATTTATCAGATTTTTTACAGGATACAATAATGATACTACATAATAAAAAGGTTATAAAAGTTGTAATAAACTTTAATAACCGTGATTCTTTGGCGGCGTACATAACAGTTGAATATTTAAGTTTCAATAAAACCAGGACGATTTTACTGCGGGCATTGCTGATGTAAATCTGTATCGAATTTTTACATTCAGCAAATTTGCCCGGCCACTTTATTGTTAAATGTCCCTTAATTAAATATACAACTTATGTTTTACTTCTTCTTCTTAAGGCTCAGGTAATCGAAGTAATATAAAATTTTAATTGAGAAATTATTATTTTGGGGCGATGAAAGAGTGTGTCCTAAATTTTTAAAATAGCGATCTTGTAAATCTGCATAGCGATCTACCACTGCATTTTTCCAAACCAGGTTTAAAAAGCTTCCGGGGGCAAATTCCAGGCTATAGATCATATCTATATTAAACAGGTTCAGGTTCCTGTTTGCCCATTCTTTAGAAAAACTGCTATTGCCGGGTTGTAAAGAGCCATCATTATTTAAATTGTATATTTCTTTAGCATTTACCCAACTCCAGTAATGGCGGGCAGTAAGGTTTAAGCCTGCTTTTTTTGAAAAATTGTATTTTACAGAAAAAGAGTTATCAACCACTTTTCGGTTCCTGCGGCTGAAAACAATTTCATTTACCTGGTTATCATAACCGGCATAGCCGGCATCGTTATGATACCAATTAACCGTAAAATTAGAGGAGAGTGAAAATTTATCATTAAACCGGTAACGGTTGCCCCATCCGAGATACAACATACTCCCGCTGAATAATTTTTTTTGTTTATAGGTGATATCAAAATCCGTTAAATATTTTTTGGCCTGATTGGTTTGCCCCCATATTTCCTGAGAGAATTGTTGTGTAAGATTAAATACACGGCCGGGCATACGAGCCTCATAAAAGTCGTTACCGGGCGCCCGGTAAGAAACATTGAAACCAACTTGCCATAAATTTTTTAACTGGCCGTTCGCATTGATATTGCTGTTATAATTTTGCAATCTCTTGTTTTCATAATTATGGCTAAAGTTATTATTATAGTTTAAATAGATACTATTATACCAACTGGTTGGCTTAAGCCATTTACGGCCAATCCAAATATTATGGTTTATATAATTATTATTTTGCATCAGGCCCATATCATTCACATCGAATTTAGTGTCTGCCACTTCCTGTATGATTGAAAAATTAAGCTTACCACTTGGCATCCCAATTCCAAGCAAATGATAATACCCCGTGTGGTTACCCGCCGTATTAAATATTTTGCTTATTACCAATGATCCAAAATAATTAAATTTATTTCCCTTAGTGTACATATCAAAACTGCCCAAAGATACATTTGCATCATAATCCTTGCCTTGCCTTAGTGTGCTGGTATTAATAAATGTGACCGAAGAGTTATTCTTTAAAGTTTTATCTAAAACAATGATATTATAGTTTGTTAAAGGAGCCACTTCCACTTTGTGAGTGTCATGCAATAATGTGTCTTCCACAACAGCATACATAGGTTTTGTGATTGCATTAAAAAAGCCAATTCCCAATCCTTTGCTATTGCGGCCTGAAATCTTGGTAGCATTCAAGAGTTTTGATTCAGAAGGGTTCTCTACAACCATTTCACTCGGTGAAATATTCCCATAAATATCATACTGGTGTAATGGAGCGCCTCCAATACGGCGGCTGTAAAATAAATTTATAGAAGAATTATTTCCTTTGTTGAAAAGCTCTGTACCTTCTGTAAAGAATGAACGGTTCTCATCGTATTTTACTTCGAAGGGTGTTAGATTTTCTACTATTTTATCACTTTGTACCTGCCCAAAATCAGGGATCAAAGTCATATCTAATGTATAATTCTGGTTAATGCCATATTTAATATCCATGCCACCATTTATAGAAGTAGTGGTATTGCTTACCTTACTATTGTTATATGGATAATAATTGAAGTAAGAAGAAAAATAAGGTGAAAACGATAAGCGAATGGGTGGTTTAATATCGGTGAGACCGGTAAGCAGGCCCTCCTGAGAAACAAAACCATTTATATTGGGGTTTACCGGATTCCACATATATTGTTTGCCGCTTTTCAACCTTTTACGAGTCACATTCATACCCCAATTTTTTATTTTAGGGCTAAAGCGTAAAGCTGAGTAAGGAATACGCATTTCGAAAGACCAGCCATCATTATGAATTTTTGTTTCGCTAAACCAAACGGCATTCCAGCTTTCATCTTCTCCCTGCGTAGAATATTTTGCATCATATTGTTCACCGGAAGCTGTTACATAAAATCCGCTTCCATTTATTTTATCATCATAGGGATCAAAAATAATTCCTACAAAATCATTGCTTCCTACCTGGTCTCTGCCTGCCAGTTCTACCGAAATACTATCTTTTGTTTTTTCATGACAATATCCTCCCACATAAATATTGGCATTATCATATAACAAGTACACTTCTGTACGGCTCCCATTATCTTCAGGCTTTCCAAAAGCCGGCCGCCATTCTGAGAAATTATTAATTTTAGCAGCATTTTTCCATGATGGCTCATCCAGGTTGCCGTCTATTTTAATGGTACCCGACATCAATCGGTTAGCTATTACAGATTTAGGCTGCGATTGGCCAAATGCCAGGCCAGCAATGAGCAAGGCTAAAATGAACAGGATTACTTTAGCAGACATACAGGTTGATTGTTGTTAATACGAAATTAAACGTAGATGCCTCCAAAAAAGTTACCGTTCATCAAAGAAAAATTTTAATTTAGAATTCCTTAACAATTAAGAAGAGAAAAAATATCGCATAAAAATGCCCTGAAGTTTTCAGGGCATTGAGAAAATTTATTTAATTAAACTCATATAAACGATGGGGCTCTGTAAAAAAGAAGTTATTGAAAGCGCCAATCAATTTGTTTTTCCAGTTTTCCTGTTCATTGTTTTTCACTTCAAAATATTCAGCTTGCATAATTTTCATTTTTACAAGCACCAACCTACCGGCAGTAGATTGGCTATAATTACTTTTAGTGAGAAAAGCATGGCCTTCATCTTCTATCAATTTGGCTTTGCCACTTGCCCGCAATCGGAAACCCGATCCCTTTTTGTAAAAATCAAGATAGGCATAGAATGACTTTTCAAGATGTTGCGAATATTTACCTGTGCAGGAGGTAAAAAATAAAATATTGCCTTCACTATCTGCTTCCAATACATGTATAATATTATTGGGTAATTGTAGTTCTGAATTCATTTCAGATTTGAAAATAGCAATGCGTATGTCTTTTATTTTCTCCTGGAGAAAAATCAAGTTGGTGTCGAGGTATTGCATGTTTTATAGTTTTAACCAGATTAACAATGAAAATTCAAAGTGCATACCAATTTTTAAAGTATGCATTAATTTTTCAGCAGGATATACTGGTTTTATAAAACAGGATACTGTAAATGATTTTTCGGGGAATTAATTCCTCAGCGGATTAACCGGATATCGGATTCTTAATAAAAATTATTGAAAAGCATTTGACTGTGTGGTTATCTTGTGGTTTAAACCTTTAGCAAATGCAGTATAAAAATACAATTGAGATTTGATACTTCATAATTATACAAGGGCTTTTTAAAATGAATTTATCCACATTAACAAAACGGGTTAGCCTTCTCATATTTATAAACATCTTAGTATCAACTTCAAAATTTTATTAACCGATTTAAGCCAACGGATTCATTTAAAGGTAATACGCTAATATGAGTAGTGCTTATTAAAATTTATCGGAAATAATTTTTTATAAGAATCCAAAGTTTGTTTTAATGAATGTTACTTCATTCATTAAACCTAACCAATACGATAAATACGAATAAAAAATTATGTAATTCACAGCTTGCTTCTTTTATTTAGAACAGAGGAAGCTATTGTTATTTTTAATGAATAAAGGCTTATTTATTCTTCACACATGCAGCGGAACGCTATTCTTTACATTTTTCTATGTATTGAATTGATATACATGATAATATTTGGGAATTCGGCATAGTTTTAGACTAATAGTTATTTGCTTTTTCATTTTTCTAATGATCATTAATAACTTTTAGCACTTCAGTGTATTTTAACGTAATTTGAATTGATTTTGTGCATGTTATCCAAATAAGCATGGATACTTATGCAGTTGACTACAAAATTATTTACACCAAATTCTATAAATACACAAACTAAAGGGTAACGGAATCATAAATGGGTATGAAAAAGGAAAAATAATTAATGGCAGGGCAAAAGAAAAAAATATGGACACGGGTGAGGAAGCTAATCTTAATTATTTTAGCCTCACTCATTGCGCTTCTCATTCTTTCTTTTATTTTTCTTAATACACATGCCGGTAAAAACTTTGTTCGCAACCAGGCAGTTCATTACCTGCAAAAGAAATTAAATACTAAAATCTCAATCGAAAGTATTGATTACAGTTTACCACAATGGGTAGAGCTTAATAATGTATATATCGAAGACCTGAAAAAGGATACCTTACTATATGGTGAAAAACTTTTTGTAGATATTGATATGTTTAAACTATTAAGCGGTGGTATTGATATTGAAAAAGTATATTTAAAGAATTGTGTAGCTAATATTTATAAAAAGCCAAATGATTCTTTTTTTAACTACCAGTTTATTGTTGATGCATTTTCGGGCCAAAAAAAATCGGGAGCGCCGGTTGATACTTCAGCCCTTGATATTACATTAAAAAAGCTGATCTTATCACAAGTAGGCGTTACATTTAATGATGAAGTTGGCGGCTCGTTTTTTTCAGCATGGATTGACAGTGTTGATATAATAAATAAAACATTTCAACCAGACCGCACTTTCTTTAAAGTAGATCGTTTTTTTAGTACAGGCATTAATTTTACAATGCGTAATTGGAAAACCAATGATACGGTTAGTACGCAACCCGCTACACCAGACTCTTCATCGGCCAGTTCATTTTTTATAACCTCCAATTGGCTTCACGCAAAAAAACTGCATGTTATAATTGATAACCAGGTAAGCGGCTTACATTATGAAAACGATGTGAGCAGCCTGTATCTCAGCAATGCTTTATTTAGCCTGACCGATAACAGGATAAGCGCCGATAGTATGATTCTGGCGCAAAGCAAAATACAATTTACATCCCCAAAAGAAAGTCCTATTAAGAGTACGGTACCCGATACAATTGGTAAACCCTGGAACATTACTGCTAAACTCCTGCAGGTAGATAGTACACAACTTAAATATAACGATATAAACAAACCCATACAACCCGGGCTTGATCCTTCGCACTTAGACCTGGATAAGGTTTATGCACAAATAAATAATTTTAAATTTTTTGGAACAGAAACTTTTGCAGAAATAAAGAATTTAAAATTTAATGATAAAAGTGGGTTTCAATTAGATAGTTTACATCTCAACCTTCAATTCACTGACACCCTTTTATCGGCACAAGCGCTATATGTAAAAACGCCTCAATCACTTTTACAAAATAGTTTTCGTTTAGCTTATGATAGTGTTGCAGGAATAAGTAAATATCCCGAACAAAGTTTAGTATCTGCAAACCTTGTTCAATCTACCCTCTCATTTAAAGACCTGTACCTGTTGCTACCCAATTTAAAAAAACAATTTCCGCCTGAAGATTTTAAAAACATGTCTGTAGCTTTTAATACCACAATAAGAGGGAACCTGAAAAGGCTTTACCTTCCTGTGTTGCAATTAAAAGGGTTTTCGGGCAGTAGCGTAAATGCAAAAGGCACACTATACAATCTTACCAATACAGATCTTTTTGCTTATGACTTAACCATCATCAATAGCCAGTTTTTAAAACAAGACCTCCTGCGTTTTGTACCTGCAGATAGCAGGGCGTCATTAAACAACCTACCTGCCGTAATTAATTTTAGCGGACTAATAAAAGGAAATAAAAATAATTTGAACGGTAATATTGCAGTAACCGGTAAAGAATTCCAATACATTGGAAACATCGTATTGAACAATATCAGCAACCCAGACAAACTTGGCTTTAAAACCGATTTTAAAACCCTTACCCTTAATAAAAATTTTATAGAAGGGTATTTACCACCTGAATTAAAGCAACAAATTAATTTACCTGCCGTCATCACTGCTTCGGGTAAATTTAATGGAGATAAAAATGATTTTGTGGCGGATTTAAATATGAAAAGTAGTTATGGCGCCCTAACAATAAAGGGGAATATGAAAAATATTCAAACATCCAAAAATGCTTTGTATGATGTCACAATTAAAACAGCAGGATTTAATATTGGAAAATTATTAAAGCAAGACAC
Organism: Niastella sp.; assembly: GCA_016710595.1. Lineage (GTDB taxonomy): Bacteria > Bacteroidota > Bacteroidia > Chitinophagales > Chitinophagaceae > Ferruginibacter. Next base: position 356,995 of record JADJVM010000003.1, on the reverse strand, counting down.
TGTGTTGGGTAACCTGGCAGGAAGCTTCCTGGTAAAAGGAAAGGGCTTTGACTATAAAACCATGCAATCAACATTCATGGCAAAAATAAATGCCATTGATTATAATAAATATACTTATACAAATGCAAGAATCATTGCCAATTTAAATGATGGTATTATTGATAGTAAAGCACAAATTAATGATGAGAATATAAAATTAAATTATGACCTGACCGGAAATGTAAAAGCAAATTACCCAACAATAAAAGGATACATACAAATAGATACCCTTGCTTTACAACCATTGCATTTGTATGATGATACACTCAACCTGGCGGGCCTGATAAAAATTGATTTAAAAAATACTACCCCCCGGCATGTAGATGGGTATATCCTCATTGATAGTTTACTTTTGCAAATTGATAATGACCATTATCGGGAAGATAGCATGATGCTAGCAGCCCATGCTGCAAATGGCAAAGACAGTCTTTTCTTAAGATCTGGCATTGCAGATTTTACTGCCACTGGCGCTTTTGATTATGATAAAGCAGGCCTGGTATTGCAGGATTACATCAATCATTATTATACATTCAATCCTGATTTGCAACCACTCAAAAATGTGCCGGAACAACAAGTAGATTTTACATTTACATTAAAAGAAAACCCATTGGTTACCCATCTGGTGAAAGGACTGCAAGCATATAAAGAAATAAACATTTCAGGCAACTTCAACAGCCAGTATGGAGATAGCGCCTTACATATTTCGGGAGAAATTCCATTACTGGTTTATAATGGAAAAAGAATAAGCAGGGCCAATATAGATGTGGCTGCAAAAAACGAAAGACTGCAATATAACATGATAGCAGATAGTATTGCCTTACCTTCAAATATATTTTATAAAACAAAACTATCTGGTAGTGCCGCCCACGATAGTTTATATGTAGATGCTATTACAAATGATAAAAATAATAAACCCTGGTTTGGCATCAGCAGCAGCGTTGTTGCCCACCAGGATGCATACCGGTTCCGGTTATCTGATAACTTGCTTTTAAATTATGAAAAATGGAAAGTAAACGATCAGAACTATATTCAATATAGCAATGCCGGTATTATTGTTCATCAATTTGAAATTAATAACGACACGGCCAGTATCCTTATAAATAGTTTAGCAGAAGTACCTAACAGTCCCATTGATATCCATGTTGATAATTTTAATTTAAAAAGTATCAGTTCCATTATCAGTAGCGATACTTTGTTTGCCGCAGGCATACTGGATGTAAAAGCAAAAATTACAGATATGAATCAAGGCCTGCCTGCCTTTACAGGAGCGGCCTCTATTGATCATTTTGAATTGATGCAGCAACCGTTGGGCAACCTTACGGCGCAGGCAGAAAAAGCTTCTCCGTCAGAAATCACTTCTACAATAAAGCTGCAAGGCGAGGGCAACAACCTCAGTGCCGAATTACAATATTATCTTAACAATGCACAAAAACAATTTGATGCGACGCTGGAAATAAACCAATTTAATTTAAACCCGGTAAGTTCATTTTCCGGTGGTTTTTTAAAGAATACCAGTGGAACCATTCATGGCAATATGAAATTGTATGGCTTGTTTAGCGATCCAAAATGGAAGGGATCAATACAGGTAGATACGGCTCGCTTTGCATTAACGCAATACAATATCCCTTATGAAATTGAAGATCAAAAAATAAATTTTGATTATCCCCGTATTGAAATGCGGGAATTATTGGTAGCGGATAGTGCCGATAACAATGCAAAAATTGATGGATATGTAGCTCTTGATAAATCGCAAGGCTTTAAATTAAACCTGGATGTGTATGCCAATAATTTTATCATCATGAATGCACCCAGGGCAATCGAAAATCAATTTTATGGATTGGCGATGGCCGATGCAGATATCAGTATCCGGGGCAGTTCTGAAGCACCACGGATAGAAGGAAATGTGTTTATTGATGACAGGAGTAACATTACCATTGTGCTTCCCCCGGGCAATTATGTAAAAGATGAAGGTAAATCAGTAGTTCGTTTTATAGATATTGATACATTTAATCTTGCACAAAATGCAAAAATCATTTTACCCGAAGCCCAAACAGATTATAGCAGTTACATGAACTATAATTTGAACCTTAAGATTGGCAAAGCCAGTACCCTTACCATTATAATTGACCCCAATACCGGCGATGAATTACAGGTAAAAGGAGATGCACTTTTAAATGCAGGGGTAGATCCGGGGGGCAATCTTGTGCTGGCAGGTAACTATTTATTAGAAGAAGGTTATTATATATTAAATTATAAATTCTTACAACGCAGGTTTACATTACAAAAGGGTAGTACCATTCTTTTTAGTGGGCCTCCCATGAGTGCGCAAGTAGATATTAAAGCAGATTATATTGCCAACTCATCCGCAAAAGACTTGTTAAGCAATGAAATTACATCTGTAAATACTTCACTTGCAAATTCATTCAATCAAAAATTACCATTTACGGTAGAGCTTACATTGAATGGTGAAATAAGTAAACCAACCATCAGTTTTGATATTAAACTACCGGAAAATAATAAATTACTCACCAACGAATTAAAAACAACTATTGAAAACAAGCTGGAGCAAATAAGAGCTGATGAAGCTGCGATGAACAAGCAGGCGTTTTCTTTGTTGCTTATGAACCGTTTTGTAGGAGAGCAAAGTTCTGATTTCTTTAAAGGCAACGATGATGGCTTTAGCGACCTGGCCCGCCAAAGTGTGAGCCAATTTATTTCTTCAGCATTAGATCAAATTGCTTCCGATTTAATAAAAGGAGTAGATATAGATCTCAATTTAAACAGTTATAAAGATTATACTACCGGCGGCAGCACACAAAGAACTGATTTAAATGTAATGTTCAGCAAATCATTTTTAGACGACCGGCTTGTGGTAAGCCTGGGTACCAATATTGGAATAGAAGGAAATGATGCAGCCGCAAAATCTTACGGGTCTTCCATGTTCCGGCCCGATGTAACCATTTCTTATAAACTTACCAAAGATGGGAAATACATGATAAGGGGGTACAACAAAAATCAATACGAAGTAGTATTAGATGGCTATGTGGTAGAAACCGGGTTGGGCTTTATGGTAACATTAGACTATGATAAATTTACTGAACTGTTCAAGAAAAAGAAAGAATGAAAATCATTTTACGATATCTCGTTTGTATCCTGTTATTAAGCGCATGCAGTGTACAAAAGTATTTGCCACCGGGTGAAAGCTTATACCGGGGAGCCAACATTAAAGTAGAAAAAGATAATGAAACCAAAACATCTAAAAAGCAATTAAAGAAAGATCTTAAACAAGCCCTGTCACCCACCCCCAATAAATATATTTTAGGGCAGCCCTATAAAGTGTGGTGGTGGTATGTATTGGGAACACCCAAAAAAGAAAAGGGGTTCAAAGCTTTTTTGCTTAAGCGGCTTGGAGAAGCGCCGGTATTAAGCAGCCGGATAAACAGCAAAGCAACGGCAGAGAATATGGAATCTTACTTACAGAATTCCGGGTATTTTTTTAGTCATGTATCTGGTGATACCAGCCACAAAAAATATTTTGTATATGCAAACTACCAGGCATTTGTAAACCCGCAATACCATCTTAGTGAAATAGTATGGGCAGGCGATAGTTCTAAGTTGATAAAAACACTTGAGCGAATATCGGAAAAGCGGAGTGTATTAAAACCCGGCAATGCTTATAATTTAAATGATATAAAAGCAGAGAGGGACCGCCTGGATCTTACCCTCAAAAATCGGGGATATTATTTTTTTAATCCCGATTACATCATGGCCTATGCCGATACCAGTATTGGTGCAAAAAAAGTAAAATTGTACATGAGTGTAAAACAATCTACACCCGATAGTGCCCGCAATCCGTACCGCATCAATAGCATTACCGTATATCCAAATTATTCTCTTACCAATGAAAATGTGTTCGCCGCAACCGATTCATTCATTATGTATGATTCCATAAGGATAAATGATACCCTGCATAAATTTAAACCCAGGCTTTTTGCAAGTACCATCACTTACCGGCCGGGTAGCCTGTACCGCAGCCGGAATCAAAATGCATCCCTCAATCGTTTTATTAATTTAGGTGCTTTTAAATTTGTAAAAAATAAATTTGAAAGGGTTACTCAAGACAGTGGATATAAACTTGATGCAACCTATTTGCTTACACCGCAAAAAAAGAAAGCATTACAGGGTAACATTGATGGCTTTACCAAAGACAATGGGTACCTGGGCTTACAAACAAGCATCAATTGGAAAAACAGGAACGCCATGAAGGGCGCCGAACAACTTGGTATTAAAACAACGGCAGGTATTGAAACCGCTTATGGAGATAGTATTGCCAAAAAGAATAACAATTACCGGTTGGGTTTAGAAGCTTCTCTTAAACTTCCAAGGTATTTTATTCCATTCTTTCATATTGATGAAAATCATTTTTATCCTCCCAATACAAATTTAATATTGGGGTACGAATGGTATCGCAAGCAACTTTTTTATACCAAGAACTTTTTTAAGTTTCAATATGAATTCACCTGGAAATCAAATTCCCGTACACAATTTAATTTAGGATTATTTTCTTTAAGCTATTTAAATGCAAGTAATGTAACAGATACTTTTTATGCAGAAGCAGCCGTGCGCCCATCTTTATTATTGAATGTGTACCCCGAAGCCATATTAGGTACCAGTTTTTCGTTATCCAAAACAATTGGGCAGCGTTTCTCAAAAAATAAATGGTATGCAAACCTTGCTGTTGACTTATCGGGCAATGTTGCCGGGCTGATATTGGGGGCTAAGCATTACCGTGAAAAAGAAATTTTTGGGGCGCCCTTTGCACAATTTGTAAAAACTGACTTTTCGTTGCATTACACCCGTCGCCTTAAAAATAATTGGGATTGGGCAAACAGGATACAAGTGGGTATTGGGATACCTTATAATAATAGTAGCGTATTACCCTTTTCAAAACTGTACACAATCGGCGGCTCTAATTCCATACGTGGGTTTAGGTCCCGGGATGTAGGGCCGGGAACTTATCGCACCACTGACCAGGATAAGCTTTTCTTTCAATTAATAGGTGGAGATTATAAACTTTTAATGAATACAGAAATGCGCATACCGTTGAGTAGTTTATTCAGCACGGCTGTATTTGTAGATGCAGGTAATATTTGGAATAAAACAGGAATTTTATTTGGTGATAAAGCAAAGCTTACCAAAAATTTTTATAAAGAGCTGGCGGTAGCAACCGGTATTGGTTTACGGATAGATGCTACTATTTTTATTATCCGGGTGGACCTGGGTATGCCATTAAGAAAGCCTTATTTACCAAATGGTGAAAGATGGGTGATAGATCAAATTGATTTTTCAAATGCAGCCTGGCGCAAAGAAAATCTCGTACTCAACCTTGGTTTGGGCCTGCCTTTTTAAATTGAATATTTTTTAAAATACAAAAGCCCCGATTTATGGGGCCTCGTAAATATTTTCAGTATTATTCTTAATCTTTCAGGTATTCTTTATGCTTTTTCTTAGAAAATAAATTATGGTATATAGAGGTTGCGTATGCCATAATTTTATCGGCATTATTTGCAACTACGGTAGCTGCACCCGTTTTAGCAGCATTCCCTAACAATGAACTTACCGTAGCGCCGGCCCTGCCACTAATTAAATTTTTAGTAAGTAATCCTGCCGCTAAGCCGCCTGCCGCTTTAAGGAGTATACCACCTACATGGCCGGGTACTCCAAAACTTCCAAGGGCAGATTTCACCAGGTTTCCGGGTTGAAAACTTTCTTTTGTAAGTTGAAAATGTTGTTTTAAATCTTGCTCCTGCTTTTTTTTCAATTGCTCAAGCTTTGCTATCTCTGCAGAAAGTTCTTCTTTAGTATTAATATGGCTACCTACATTTTTTAAATCCATAGCTTACAATATTTTCCTGATGACGATATTGGCAATCGTTTTAATGACCGATTTTTTACTTACGGCTTTAAAAATGAAACCGGCAATAATATAAAATGCAGCTAAAACAAAAAAACCATAATACACTTTGCCCAACAAATCGCCGAGCAAAAAGCCAAGCCCGATGTTTAATACAATGACTCCTAAAAAGAGTATGGTAAAAAAAATGAGCCCACCTGCCATTTCACTTGCAATAACAGATGCCCTTTCAGTAGCCTTTAGTTTAAATAAACTAAGGCGGGTTTCCGTATAATCGGTTACTTTTTCAAAAAGATCATCTAAGTTATCAAAAGGATCTGTATGCAGGTTTTCTTTTGTGTCTTCCAATTCCATCATTCGTTTTATATTTTTGCCGGTTCCTGTAATTTATGCATGAGCAAACGTAAAACAGATAATTAAGATTTGTAAGTTTCAGCTCTTTCTTTACCTTTTGCAATCATATCATTTGCTTCATTGCGAATGTCTTTGTATTTATCCTGTACTTTTTCACTCATCTTATCCCATTTTCCTTTTACTTTTTCGCTCATCTCATTGCTTTTTTGTTTTATTTTTTTACGGGTGTCTTTGCCTTTTTCGGGGGCAAATAAAATTCCCAAAACAGCTCCTGCGGCAGCTCCCAATAATACGCCTGCTAATAATTTGTTTGCTTTCATAATTGTATATTTTTTAAAAAGTTTATATACGCTAAATCAACGTACTCTTAATATATGCCAAATTGCTTGCCAAACCAAAAATTTGTGCAATAAATGCAGCGATTTAAAGAAATTTAATGAAAATAAATTGATCGCAGGTAGGCTTAAACTTATAATATGACTAAAGGTCAGGAATTTCCGTTATAAAAAATGGTACCCCAAAAATATAATTTATGCTAAAAAAGCCTTCGAAATCAATTTTGCTGTGCGTCTTGCCCTGTAATATGAAGATCTTGCAGGGTCTTATAAATAAGATCCCTTGTAAAAGGTTTGCCCATAAATGAATCTGCCCCCATTTGAAATGCCTGGTTCCTGTCGCCAGCCGTATCAAATGCCGTAATCATTATGATTTTAGAATCCGGGCTTATTTGTTTAATATTTTTGATGGCATTAAGCCCTTTTCCATCGGGCAAATAGTTGTCTAAGAAAATAACTTCAGGCTCTAAATCCCCTACTTTACCCAACCCTTCATTTAAATTATGAGCAATCGAGATATCTAAATTTTTTTGTTTTAGCACGCTGCTCAACAAAAAACAAATATCAATTTCATCGTCAATTATTAGTGCTTTCAAGGTATCTGTGTATAGTGATCAAATTTAAAAACTCAACTAAAATTGATTCAACAAGTTTGCCAATTTACATTTTACAGGACCCCTTTTTGTATATTATATTGGCATAGTACCGGTTACCGATATAAAAGAAAATGCTTTAAAATTTATATTTGGCATATCATTGGCTTTTATACATCTAACTATTGTGGAAGTACTTCGCCCTATTGGGCAAAATTTTTCCTTTCTTTAACCTAAACCTAAGTATGAAAAAGATAATTCTTTCCTTTTTTAAATTTATGAAAAACCTCTTCAGTGAATTGATGAAAGCCAATATAGCCAAATTTAGTGCCTCACTGGCTTATTATACTATCCTGGCCCTTGCCCCTTTACTCATCATCATATTAAATATCTTCGGAATTTTATTTGGTCGTGAGGCTGTAAGTGGTGAGTTATACGGACAAATCAAAGACCTTGTGGGTGATGATGCCGCATTACAAATACAACATACCATACAAAATATACATTTAGATAAGCATAATTTTTTTGCTACTATTGTAGGCCTTGTAATATTACTTATAAGTGCCACCGGCATTTTTAATGAAATGCAAGATTCACTAAACCGGGTTTGGGGCTTACGTTTAAAAGCTAAAAAAGTATGGTGGAAAATTTTAATAGACCGCCTTATAAGTTTTTCTCTTATCCTGAGTATGGGTTTTGTACTCGTAGTTTCATTGGCTTTAAATGCATTAGTGAGTGTGCTTAGCGGAAAGATTATTGCAGCCTTTCCTGCTTTAGAAAAGACATTGCTTTTTACAGTTGATAATGTAATAGGGTTTATTATTTCTACCATTTTATTTGGAACAATTTTTAAAATGTTGCCCGATGCTAAAATAAAATGGAAAGATGTGTTAGTGGGCGCCATGGTAACTGCAATTTTATTTGGAGTAGGCAGGTCGCTCATTGGGTTGTATTTAGGCAAAAGCCAAACAGCCAGTATTTATGGGGCTGCGGGATCTGTAATCATCATTATGTTATGGGCTTATTATAGTTCTATTATCTTATATTTTGGTGCTGTTTTTACAAAAGTATATGTTGCCAGTTCGGGAAGGCATATCTATCCAAATGATTATGCCGTATGGGTGAAAACAGAAGAAATCCCTGTACCGGATGTTACCCTGAATACATAGTATGGCTAAAATTGGCTAATTTTAATATATTCTTAAAAAGAACTATTGTAGCAATAATATGAAAAAAATTCTCATAATTGATGATGACCGGGATCTGTGTTTATTACTGAGTAAATTATTGAACAGAAAAGGCTTTGAAACAGATGTAGTACACTCTGCTGCAAAAGGTATTGCTAAAATAAAAGAAACTCCTTTTGATGTAGTTTTTTGCGATTTCAGACTGGGTGATAAAGATGGCCGGGAAGTATTGGCAGAAATAAAATCTTATGCACCTAAAACAATTGTGATCATCATCACCGGTTACTCTGATACCAGAGTGGCAGTAGATGTTATAAAGCATGGTGCATTTGATTATATTACGAAACCATTGGCTCCCGATGAAATAATGGCGATCCTTACCAGTGCGCTGGCATCAGCAGGAAAAGAACCGGAAATTACAGCAACGGCAGCTACAACAAAAGCGCCCGAAAAAACAAATAATGCCCATCCAAAAATTTCGGCAAATGGCGAATACCTTGTAGGAGAAGCGGCTTCCACAAAAGATTTGTATGAACAAATAAAAATAGTAGCCCCTACTTCTTATAGTATTATTTTATATGGCGAAAGCGGAACGGGAAAAGAAGTAATCGCAAAAACCATTCACTCATTAAGCACCCGCAATAAAGAGCCTTTTATAGCCATTGATTGTGGCACATTATCAAAAGAACTTGCAGGCAGTGAATTATTTGGGCATGTAAAAGGCGCATTTACCGGTGCCTTAGCCGATAAGGTGGGCCATTTTGAATTGGCACATGAAGGCACCCTTTTTTTAGATGAAGTGGCAAACCTATCTTACCCCATACAAGCCGCTCTGCTACGAGTAATACAAGAAAGAAAATTTAAAAGAGTAGGAGGCAATAAAGAAATGCCGGTGAATGTGCGCATTATTGTTGCTTCTAATGAAAATCTGCAGGAAGCTTATCAAAAAGGAAAATTCAGAGAGGATCTTTACCACCGGTTTAATGAGTTTTCGATAAACCTACCCCCACTCCGGGAACGTCAGCAGGACATCCCTTTATTTGCCGAATTCTTTTTGCAAAAATCAAACGGTGAACTTGATAAGCATATTGAAGGATATGATGACGATGTAATGAAAATGTTTCTTTCATATTCCTGGCCAGGTAATTTAAGGGAATTTAGAAATGTAGTAAGGCGTGCCGTTTTACTCACCCCTTCGGGTAAAGTGTCTGCTAAAACCTTACCCTGGGAAATCACCAGCATTGTTGCCTCGCCATTACATCAACAACCAACATTATCCAGTACCAATAATGAAGAACAAAGCATTCTTATTCCTGATCTAAAAGATGCAGCAACCAAAGCCGAGTATGAAACCATTATGAAAGTGCTGAAGCAGGTAAAATTTAATAAAACAAAGGCCGCAGAAATTTTAAATATAGATAGGAAGACCCTCTATAATAAAATAAAAAGTTTTGAAGATTTAAGTAGTTAGATATTTAATCCACCGCAAGCGCTTATCGTTTGCCCTGTTATATAACTAGCCATATCGCTTGCTAAGAACAAAGCTACCTGTGCAATATCAAACCCGGTTGCAAAACGGTTCAAAGGAATTCCGGCTTTATATTTATCTGCAGCTTCACCATCCTGCAAATAAGAAGTCATATCTGTTTCTACAAAACCCGGAGCAATAGCATTACAACGAATATTACGGCTACCCAGTTCTTTGGCTACACTTTTGGTAAAACCAATAATGCCTGCTTTACTGGCTGCATAACTACTTTGCCCCGCATTTCCCATTTCACCAATTACACTGCTCATATTAATAATTACACCTGCCTTTGCTTTCATCATGGGCCGGATAACCTGTTTGGTCATATTAAAAACGCTTTTTAAATTTACTTGCATCACATCATCCCATTGCTCCGGCGTCATTCTTAATAACAAATTATCTTTTGATATACCAGCATTGTTTACACAAATATCCACCTGGCCAAAATCTTTCATTACTTCATTCACCAAAATTTCACAGGCAGAAAAATCAGCAGCATTGCTTTGGTATGCTTTTGCTTTCACTCCAAACGCATTTAACTTAGCTTCCAGGGCGGTTGCTTTTTCAGCGCTCGCTTCACTCACATAAGTAAATACCACATTGGCGCCATGTTCTGCAAATAAGAGTACAATGGCTTCTCCAATTCCCCTGGCTGCCCCGGTAACGATGGCTGTTTTTCCCTGTAATAATTTCATAACAATACATTTTTAATCTCAACAAAAATAACCGTTTGTTTTAAGTATGCCCTTTCAAAGCACATATTTTTTATTTTTAATTACCCTGTTTATATTTGCCATTATGCAAACGACATCCGCCATCGCTATGATGCGTCCTGCCTCTTTTGGTTTTAACAACGAAACGGCTGCTGATAATTATTTTCAAAATAAAAACCTGGCATCTTTCAATATACGGGAGGCGGCAATATTAGAATTTGATCAAATGGTTTCACTTTTAAAATCATCAGGTATTCGTGTTTTATTGTTGCAGGATGATAACGCTACCATAAAACCAGATGCTATTTTTTTAAATAACTGGTTTTGCTGTATGGATCATTCTGTTTCTATTTTCCCAATGTATGCATCAAACCGTAGAATTGAAAAAAATAAAAACCATATTGATGCTATTAAATCATTTACCCATATCAATCATATACAGGATTGGAGTGATAAAGAAAATAAAGATCAATTTTTAGAAGGCACCGGCAGCATGATTATAGATCATGTAAACCGCATTATTTATGCATGCCTTTCTCAAAGAACCAATAAAGATTTATTACACCTGTTTGCTGAAAAAAATAAATATAAAGTAATTGCTTTTACAGCAAAAGATAAAAATGGAAATGCAATTTATCATACCAATGTAATGATGTGCCTGGGTCCGCAATTTGCTGTAACCTGTTTAGAGGCAATAGAAGATGAGGTAGAAAAAAAGAGAGTCATCCAAAGCCTTGAAGATACCAGCCATGAATGTATTCCCATATCACAAGACCAGGTTTTACAATTTGCAGGCAATATGCTGGCGCTTCATAATACCGATAAGGAACCGTTATTGGTTATGAGTAGTACCGCTTATAAGGCTTTGCACAAAGGCCAGGTTGAAAAGTTAGAAAAATATGCTGCCCTTATCACCCCACACATTCCGAATATTGAACAAGCTGGTGGTGGAAGTGTACGTTGTATGATGGCCGAATTGTTTTTTTAATCATCGGCATTACAAGCCTACATGGTTTATCTTTGCCGCTATGCATTACGCTTCAGTAGAAAATTTAACTAAAAGTTTTGGTATTCGTTCGCTTTTTAAAAACATCAGTTTACATATAGAAGAAGGCGATAAAATTGCCCTTGTAGCCCGCAATGGAAGCGGCAAAAGCACCCTTATGAAAATAATTGCCGGGCAGGAAACCGCCGATTCGGGAACGGTATGGGTACATAAAGACATTAAACCCGTAATGCTTCAGCAAGACCATCAATTTAATCTTGAAAAAACAATTTGGGATAATATTTTACAAGCAGATAACCCGGTTGTAAAAGCAGTAAAAGAATATGAACAATATTTAGAAGACCCCAACCATAATGAACAGGAGCTTGCTGCACTCATGGCAAAATTAGATAACCTGGACGCCTGGAGTTTTGAAAGTGATTTAAAACAAATTTTAGGAAAGCTGAATATTCACAACCTGGCCGAAAAAACAGGCAGGTTAAGTGGTGGCCAAAAGAAAAGAGTAGCGCTGGCACAGGCTCTCATTGAGGCCCAGCTATACAACGGCCGTTGCCTCCTTATTATGGATGAGCCCACCAACCATTTAGATGTAAGCATGATTGAATGGCTGGAACAATATCTTGGTTCGGCAAAGCTTACTCTCTTGCTGGTAACACACGACCGTTATTTTTTAGATGCTGTCTGTAATGAAATTATTGAAATTGATGATGAACAAATCTATACTTACCGGGGAGATTATGATTATTTTTTAGAACAAAAAGCATTGCGGCACGAAGTACAACAAAGCGAATTACAAAAAGATAAAAATATTTTCCGCAAAGAACTGGAATGGATGCGCAAACAACCAAAAGCACGCACCACAAAAAGTAAAAGCCGGCAGGATGCATTTACGGATGTAGAACAGCGGGTAAAACAACAAAAAGAAATAGCAGAAGTAAGTTTACAGGTAAAAATGACCAGGCTCGGTGGCAAGATCCTTGAAATGAAAAAAGTATATAAATCATTTGGCAACCTTAATCTCATAAAAGGTTTTGATTATACTTTTAAGAAAGGGGAACGGATTGGTATTGTGGGCAAAAACGGGGTAGGCAAATCCACTTTTCTAAAAATTGCACTCCGGCAGGAAGCGCCGGATAGCGGCAAAATAAACCATGGAGATACTGTGTTGTTTGGCCATTTTAGCCAGGAAGGCTTACAATATAAAGAAGATAAAAGGGCCATTGAGTTTGTAAAAGATATGGCAGAGTTTTTTCCTTTGGCTGATGGTAGTAAAATTTCGGCGAGCCAATTTATGCAAAAATTTGGCTTTACAGATGAACAGCAATACACCCCTTTGAGCAAATTGAGTGGCGGAGAAAAAAGAAGGCTGCATTTATTAAGTATCCTTTTTAGGAACCCTAATTTTTTAATTTTAGATGAACCTACCAACGACCTGGATTTACAAACCCTACGAACTTTAGAAGAATTCCTGCTTGATTTTCCGGGATGTATTTTAATTGTAAGCCACGACAGGTATTTTATGGACCGCATGGTAGATCACCTTTTTGTATTTGAAGGGAATGGCTTAATTACAGATTTCCCCGGTAATTATACCCAATACCGGCAAGCGCAGGCCACGGATAATAAAAATACAGTAACCGTAAAACCCAAAACAGAAGTAACGGTAGCAGCACCACCTGTACCACAAAACAATACAGTAAAAAAACTTTCTTTTAAAGAAAAATATGAGCTTGAGAATATTGAGCAGGATATTCCTAAATTACAGGAAGAGAAAAAAATATTGGAAGGAAAGCTCATGCATAACATGCCTTATGAAGAGCTTCAAAAAACATCAGGCCGCATAGCAGAGATCATACAAATACTGGAGGAAAAAGAAATTAGGTGGTTAGTGCTTAGCGAGCGCTTACCTTAATTAACTTCATACCATGAATCAAAGGTTTTACTCCCTAGATGTATTTAGAGGCGCAACCGTTGCGCTCATGATACTGGTAAATAATCCCGGCAGCTGGAGCCATATCTATGCACCGCTGGAACATGCCAGTTGGCATGGCTGTACACCTACTGATTTAGTATTTCCTTTTTTCCTGTTTGCAGTTGGCAACGCACTTGCTTTTGTAATGCCAAAAATGGAACAAAAGGGTACCAGCTATTTTCTAAAAAAAGTATTTAAAAGAAGTTTGCTCATCTTTCTTTTTGGCTTACTCCTCAATTGGTTCCCATTTATAAAATACAATACCGATGGATACCTGGTAGCCAAGGGCTTTGATCAGTTGCGCATTATGGGCGTATTACAACGCATTGCACTCGCTTATCTATTTGCCTCGTTACTCATTTATTTTTTAAAACTACAATGGGCATTTGTTGTAGGCTTTTTTATTTTGTTACTATATTGGTTCTTATGTGTAGCGGCAAACCCTGCCGATCCTTTTAGCCTAAGTGGTTGGTTTGGCACCAAAATAGACATGGCCGTATTTGGCGCCAATCACATGTATCATGGTGAGGGGGTAGCTTTTGACCCCGAAGGGTTGATGAATACCATGGGTGCCATTGTGCAGGTAATTTTTGGATATATGGCCGGGCATTACATCATTAACAAAGGTAAAAACCATGAGATGCTGAATGGCCTTTTTGTAGCCGGTTGTGTTTTGATCTTTTCAGGCTTTTGCTGGGATATGGTTTTCCCCATTAACAAGAAAATTTGGAGCAGCAGTTACGTAATTTATACTACAGGCCTGGCGCTTTTAATAATATCGGTAATGATTTACCAGATAGAATTTAAAAATGCCCGCAAAGGATGGAGCCAGTTTTTTAATGTGTTTGGCAAAAACCCGCTATTTATTTTTGCATTAAGTGCAATTGTTGTAAAAGCATTTGCATTAATCAGGATCCCTGTTACTAAAAACGGGAAGCCTGATTTTACTACGCCCTTACAATGGTTTTATACCAGGGTTTGTGTGCCCCTATTTGAAAATGAAAAAAATGCATCGTTGTTATATGCACTTTGTTTTATTACTATGATGTGGTTTATCGCATGGGTACTACACCGCAAAAAAATATATATTAAAGTATAACTCTTTTAAAGAGTTCTTACTAAAAAGCTGGTTTTAAATTCTTTCTTCTCTCCCGGCTTTAATATGATCAGTCCCATTTTATTATTGAAAGCATTGGGTACGGCACTCATATTTTCTATTGCAATAGAACTTCGGCTAGGTGGCGTGTATATTTGTAAAAAGGGATAGCCCTTGCCCGGAATGATTTGCAATTGCAATCCTGTATTAAGATTTGTAAGGGTACAAACCGGTTTATTCTTTTCTGGCTTTACCATAAAACAATCATCTAAATGAAGCTGGTTTATTTTCGTAGGTTCCCGGAATGTTTTGTTTTTTATGATGTTTCCGGATGGTACCAATTCATTGTTTAGCTCAACCTTTTTATTGCTATCAATTTGCAGGTAAAGTTCATCTATTGGGGAGCCTAATGCAAAATATGGATGCCATCCATCTGTAACAGGCATTTTTTCTTTCCCTTTATTTTTTATCCTTGTCGTAATCATTAACCGGTTATTCTTTTTTAAACAGTATTGTACTATGCAAGAATAAATAAAAGGGTAACCGATATCTTCTTTCTTATACTGGTACTCCATTTCTACAAATACAGAATGAGGCTGCACTTTAGTTTTAGTAACTGTAAAAGGAACTTTGTATAAAAACCCGTGTAGCGCATGGCCTCCCAGGCTATAACTATTAACCGTATATTCTTTATTTAAAAACCGGTAACATTTATTTTTTAACCTGCCTGAAAAAGGAGAGAGTTTAAGACCCCTGAAACCAAGGGATTCAAGGTTTTCGGTAAAATCATTTTCATTTTTATAGCCTTCAATAATATTCACCCGTTCACCGGCATGGCAGATGTAAAAAGCATGTAACGCTGCACCTGCAGCGGGTACTACTTCAACGCTAGATTGTGCTTTCGTATCGGTTAATATTATTTTCTTAATACCCTCTTCGGTAGTGTGAATTAATTTAAACATATAACAAAGTACAACAGTTTT
This sequence comes from Niastella sp., assembly GCA_016710595.1. Taxonomy (GTDB): domain Bacteria; phylum Bacteroidota; class Bacteroidia; order Chitinophagales; family Chitinophagaceae; genus Ferruginibacter. The sequence continues at coordinate 341,275 of JADJVM010000003.1, read as the reverse complement.
TTAAATTCTTCATCTTCGTATTTTATTAACAGTCCGGTTTTGCTTTAACAAAAACTTACCGAAGGACCGTTAATCTTTTTTGCATTTTTTCTTTCTATTTAATGAACGGCTGTAAATCCCGGTTCAACAATTATATGAAAAAGCAAATTTTACTCTACTTTTTTTCTTTACTATCCGCAGTTGGTTTTGCACAAAATGCTTCCGATAAAGTAAGCTTTGGCTTGCAGGCCGGCTATGCCAATTATGGTATGCAAGGTGATGCCGTTAGTAATTTAAAAAGCCTGATTGATTATGCCGATGGCATGGTTACCACAAAAAACAGAAATGGTTTTTATGCCGGTGTAAATGCATCCATTCCCCTGGGTTCCGGTGTTTCACTGGTCCCCGCAGTTCAATACACACAAAAAGGATACGAATTAAATGGTGAATTAAATATAAAAGGATTAGAATTTTTGGGTGCCAATGCAAAAGCACAATTACAAAATGATTATATAGATATTCCGGTATTATTAAAAGCTGACCTGGGTGGTTTTAATGTATTTGCCGGTCCCCAGGTATCTTATTTAGCTTCTTCTAAGTTACGGACCACAGCAGGCGTACTTGGTATTAACCTGCTCGATAAAAAACTTGATGCCAGCAACCAGTTTAATAAATGGGATGCAGGTGTTACCGCAGGGCTAGGATATTCATTTTCTAATTTTAATATAAATGCTTCTTATGATTATGGCCTTTCAAAAGTAGATGCCAATAAATCAGTAAAATCTTACAACCGTGGCTTTAAGCTGGGGGTAGGGATTGGTTTTTAAACCGGCATAAAAATAGCTCCGGCAATGGAGCTCCTTTTTTATAAATAAAATACCCCTGTAAATGCAGGGGTAATTTCTTTCGGGGATTTTAAAACGGGTTACGATGCTATGAAATTTTTTAGCCGCTGAAACTCCCTGTCATCACTAAAGAACAGGCTGTTTAAAGCTGCTGATAAAGATTTTACAAAAAGCACAAAGCCGTTGGGTTCATTTTTTTTCATAATACTGGATTTTGGTATTTCAAAATTACAATCAAATTGCTTACATGTCAATTGGGTTTTTTCTAAAAATTGTAAGGCGTATATTCCGAAACACAGTTAGCATTTATACAAATTGCGACTGCTTGTTTTTACGATGAATCCTGTTTTTCTTATAGTATTTTATCGGATAAATATCTGGTTGTTGCCTGAATTTATTTATTACAATTTTGAATAAATAAGCAACGGGGTTGATGGTTTTGCCAACACTTATTTCATTCATTTGCGTTCTTTTTAATCTATAACGCAAATTGTTAATTTTTTATTGTATCACTTAAAATGTTAGAAAAAAGGGGATGATTTTAGTAATCAATTACCTGCTCTTCTAATACTTGGGGCATTTCACGCCACTCGTATTGCTGGTTTCTAAGTTGTGGCTCAAAACCCGCCTGACGTATCGCATCCTGAATGCTGGTGCTGGTAAACCGATGTGGGGCACCTGCAGCACTTACTACATTTTCTTCTATCATGATGCTTCCAAAATCGTTTGCACCTGCGTGCAGGCAAAACTGTGCTACCTGTTTGCCTACAGTAAGCCAACTTGCCTGGATATTTAAAACATTGGGGAGCATGATCCTGCTTAATGCAATCATTCGGATATATTCTTCTGTTGTGGTGAGATTGTGCACGCCCCTGATTCTTGTAAGTAAAGTATCTACATCCTGGAAGGTCCAGGGGATAAATGCAAGGAAGCCTTTGGCATGATCCGGTTTACGGCTTTGCACTTCCCTTATTTTTACCAGGTGATCAAACCTTTCGGTAATGGTTTCTACATGGCCAAACATCATGGTGGCAGATGTGGTGATATTTAATTTATGTGCTTCATGCATAATATCTAACCATTCCTGCGATCCGCATTTTCCTTTACTTATTAGCCGCCTTACCCTGTCTGTAAGAATTTCGGCACCGGCGCCCGGCAGGCTATCCATACCCGCTTCCCGTAAAGCCATCAATACTTCACGGTGCGTAGATTTTTCTAATTTGGTAATATGGGCTACTTCCGGGGGGCCCAGGGTGTGTAATTTTATATTGGGATAAAGTGCTTTGATTTCTTTGAACAGGTTCACATAAAAAGAAAGGCCAAGTTCGGGATGGTGGCCTCCCTGTAATAATAATTGATCTCCTCCATAACGAATGGTTTCATCAATTTTCTTTTTATAAGTTTCAATATCGGTTATGTAGGCATCCTTGTGGCCAGGTATTCTATAAAAATTACAAAATTTACAATTGGCTATACAAACATTGGTGGTATTTACATTGCGGTCTATTTGCCAGGTTACTTTTCCGTGTGGCACTTGTTTTTTTCTGAGCTCATTGGCAACAAACGCTAAGTCGGCCAATGCAGCGTTTTCATATAAAAAAACCCCTTCTTCTACAGTAAGAAACTCAAAAGCAAGTGCTTTTGAATATAATTCATCTAATTTCATCAAAATAAAATGAAATAACGGAGTGGTTTGCCGTGTATTTATTTGGTAGCAAAGTTACGAGCAAACGATAGAAAATGACAGATATTCTACCATGAGAATTATTTTGATTAGCATATTTTTATTATTTGCATTTGCTGCTCACTGCCAGGAGCATACTGAAGTACCGCAGGCAAAATTTATCACCAAATTTCATTTTACTATTTATACAGGCGGGGTTATCATTGTAAAAGCACATTTACCGGGTGTGTCCGATAGTTTGAGTTTTATTTTAGACACCGGCGGTGCGGGTGTTTCATTAGACTCCGCCACATGCAGTGAATTTAATATTGTCACACATAAAACAGATACATTAATAAATGGTATTGGCGGAAAACAAAAAGCCCATTTTGTATTCGATAAGTCTTTATTGTTACCTGGCATAGAAATTAAGAACTTAAATTTTCATGTACTCGATTATTCAATACTCAGCAGCACCTATGGAGAAAAGATAGATGGTATTATGGGCTATTCTATCTTTAGCCGTTATATTGTAAAAATAAATTACGATAAGTTGGAAATTGAATTGTACAGCAATGGAAAATTTAATTACCCGCCGGGAGGCACCATGCTGCACCCTATCTTTACCAGCCTTCCCATACAACCGCTTGAAATAAGAGATGCCCGAAAAATAAACAAGTATTTTTATATGGATACCGGCGCCGGCCTTTGCTTTTTAATGAGCAATAGGTTTGTAACTGATAGCGGCGTACTACTTAAAAAACGCAAACCATTAATAACACAAGCCGAAGGGATTGCTGGCATGTTACAAATGAAACTCACCATCATAAGAGAAGTAAAAATCGGAAAGTATAAATTTAAACGGGTACCTACTTATATTTATGAAGATAATTTTAATGTAACGGGTTATCCGTTTAGTGGCGGGTTGGTTGGTAATGAGATATTGCGGAGGTTCAATGTAATTTTTAATTATGGTCAAAAAGAAATTCACCTAAAGCCCAACTCTCATTACAACGACCCTTTTGATTATAGTTATACCGGCCTGGGTATTTATGCTTTTGATAACAGGATTGTAGTGGAAGATATAATAAAAGATTCACCGGCTGAGCGGGCGGGCTTTAAAGTTGGTGATGAGATTATTTCGGTAGCAACAGATTTTTCTGGAAATTTACAGGCGTATAAAATATTAATGCAAAATGCAGGGAAAAATGTTCGTATGTTGATAAAAAGAAAAAATGAATTGATGATGCTCACCCTGCAACCCGTTACCATCCGGTAGTATAAAAAAAGCCCCGTAAAACGGGGCCTCTAAAATTATTTCCTATTTTTTTTATCTCACAATTTTTAATTCGTTGATGATATTTTTAGCACCGCCAAGAATATCAATACACCATAGCACGTAGCGAACATCTACACAAATGGTCCTGTTAAGGTCTTTATCAAATGCAATTTTATGGCTGAGTGCTTCATAATTACCATCAAATGCAAGGCCTATCAGGTTGCCGTAACCATCCATTACCGGGCTGCCGCTATTGCCTCCCGTAATATCGTTGGTGGTTATAAAACCTACTACCAGGTCTTTTTTACGCTTATCCATATACTGGCCAAATTCTTTTTTCTTCAGCAACTCTATTTGCCGTGCCGGCAGATCAAATTCATAATCTCCCGGAATATATTTTTCTAAAATTCCTTTGCTGGTAGTTTCATAATCATAATATACCGCATCCCTGGGAGAATAACTTTTTACACTACCGTAACTTACCCTCATGCTAAAGTTGGCATCAGGATACATTTTAGCAGCAGCAGCCGGGTTCATTTGCATGATCCCTTTCATATACTCCATACCCAGCTCATTGTTTTTATTCATAAAAGCAGCATACAACGGGGCATACTTGGTATTGTAATTTTGTACAAATGCAGATGAATAGGCATAGGCCGGATCAGATTGAAGCACATTCGCTTCGGGATTGGCAATAAATGAATTCCATTTACTATCATCAAATACGATTGTATTGTCAAACATATTTTTTGCCCATTTCTTATACGTTGCCTCATCTTCCAGGCTACCGAAAATATTTTTTAAAGACTCGTAAAACCCTACCGGGTGCTGGCTCTTTTCAATATCCTGGTAAAACATCATGGCAGCATCGGCCACAATTTTTTCATCACTTGGTTTGTCTTCACTTTCTAAAAAAGCAGTCCTGCGTTTATTGGCTGTTTCTGCCAGTTTCTTAATATCCTCAGCCTTGCTGCCGGGTTTTAATAATTCTCTTTCTAAAGTAATTAATGAAGCAGCAAAAACAGCAAGCGGCGATCCCATGATACCTTCATTGGTGTATTGGCGCATTTTGCTATAGGGCGTCCAGGCAGCATAATTTGCTTCGTAATCACTCAAAATATTTTCAAACTCAGGTTTTCCATTTGCCCATTTTTGAAAATTCTTTTCATAATCCTGCTTTTGTTCATAGGTATGAAATTTTTTCAATTGCTTTGTTTCACCGTCAAAAAATTTCCAATAATTAGCAATGCCTGCATAGCTATTGGCCAATTTTAATTTTACGGCAGGGTCTTTAATCATTTGTGCATGCATATATTTTAAACGCATGGCACGGAGGTTCACTAAAGAAGGATTTTCAATTTCATTTTTTAATTTAATGCCATAGCTGGTTTCATACCGGTTAGTACCCCCGGGATAACCATATATCATGGCGTAATCACCATCTTTTACACCTTTAATACTTACAGGTAAAAAATATTTTGGCTTTAATGGAATATTCTCCCTGCTATAATCTGCCGGCTTGCCATCCTTGGAAGTATATACCCTAAAGATGGAGAAATCGCCGGTATGGCGTGGCCATTCCCAGTTATCGGTATCACCGCCAAATTTTCCTACACTTTCGGGTGGCGCTCCTACCAAACGAATATCACGGTAGGTTTTATATACATACATCAGGTATTGGTTGCCTTTAAACATACTGTAAACCCTGCCTGATAAACCATTTTCTTTGTCCAGTACTTTATCTGTAATAGACCGGGTAATATCATTAATTTTTTTGCTCCGCTCTTCCCAGCTTAAACCTTTTAAACCTGCCTCTACTTCTGCAGTTACATCTACAATGCGGTCTAAGAACTGTACCGTAAGCTCCGATTCTAATTCCTGGTCTTTATTAAATGCATAAAAGCCATCCCGTAAATAATTATGTTCTACACTGCTTGCTTTTGTAATGGCCCCATACCCGCAATGATGATTGGTGAAAATTAAGCCCTGGTTGCTCACAATTTCACCAGTACATCCGCCACCAAAGATGATGATCGCATCTTTTAATGAAGATTTATTTACAGAATACAATTGTTCTTTGGTAAGCTTTAGGCCTTTTTTTACCATGTCGTTATATACTTGCTTGCCAAGTAACATCGGCAACCACATTCCTTCATCTGCTTTTGCTTTAGTAATTCCTGCAAAAAGCACGAGGACTAATAAAAGTTTCTTCATGTTTTATAATTTATAAATTATTGACAAACCTAAGAAATTTTATGTAGCAGCGTTTATTATTATCATAATTAAAACCTTAAATTCATAGATTGATATTAAATAAAATCATATAACTTAAGCCTCTATATACCGTAATGATGGGCAAATTAAAACCTGAAGTTGATATTGTACATGATGTTTTGCTTGCCGTAAAGCAGGCCAAACCGGCATCTACTTTTATAAACAGCCTGTATATTCAATATATTGAGCGGGGCGGGTTAAGTAAAAAGCAATTGGAAGGTTTGCTTGGCCACGCCTCCAAAGTACCTGGCATCCCCCCGGCTAAACTGGCAACTTTAGAAGCCATTATTTTAAAAAAACACAGTAAACAAAAATCTGAAGTTACGATCACTCATGAAAAACGGGAAAAAGACCCGGAGGTGCAATTACTGATTGATGAAATACTAAAAAAATACCCGGAACACAAAAGGGTGCTCTTTTTTAAACACAATTTTGATCAGTCTTATTTTTTAAGCCCGGCAGAATTAGAAGAGCTAAAACGCTTTGCAAAAATTCTACTTAAAAAATAAATTACCTATTTAGCGAATCCTGCTGCTGCCCAATTTTTTAAAACAGCAATACTATCTGCTCCCAAAGCCGGGTTTTTCTTTGGCATATATTTCTTTTCACCCGGTGACAATGAAACACGATAAATTATTTCATCTATATTTTTTGTAATGGCATCGTAATTATCAAGCGCTAATTTTTTCCCGCCTTTAGCGGGGATATGACAGGGAGCGCAACGGGTGGTAATAATCTCCTGCACAATTCCATGATACGTAATATCACTTTTTGAAGTTTCAATAGCTGACGATGAAGTTGTTTTTTTGCTGCTGGTACAGTAAGAAAAAAAAGTTACGAGGCAAATGGTTGCTATTGAGAAAATAATTCTTTTCATAAAACTATAATTAAGAGGGTTATTTTATTAATTCATGTTATTGCATATTGTATAATGTAAAGCTCCAAATATCGGCCAGTTCTTCAATTGCTTTTGCGGTAGGCTTGCCGGCGCCGTGGCCTGCTTTGCTATCAATGCGGATCAAAGTGGGGTTATTACAACCCTGGTCGTGTTGTAACTCGGCCGCAAACTTAAATGAATGTGCCGGCACCACACGGTCATCATGATCGGCAGTGGTAATTAAAGTAGCAGGGTAGCAGGTACCCTGTTTTAAATTATGCAACGGCGAATATTTGATAAGATATTCAAAATCTTTCTTTTTATCGCTGCTACCATATTCTACTGCCCAGCCCCAGCCTACGGTAAACTTATGGTAACGCAACATATCTAATACCCCCACCTGTGGAATGGCAACTTTAAACAAATCTGGCCGCTGCGTCATTACGGCGCCAATGAGTAAACCACCATTGCTACCTCCTCTTATGGCAAGTTTTGCAGATGAGGTATATCTTTCTTTTATTAAATATTCTGCTGCTGCAATAAAATCATCAAACACGTTTTGCTTTTTATTTAGCATTCCTGCTTTATGCCAGGCTTCGCCATATTCGCCACCGCCCCTGATATTGGCAATGGCATAAATACCTCCTTCTTCTAAAAATGGAATGATTGAAATATTGAATGCTGGTGTGATATTAATATTAAAACCGCCATAAGCATATAACATAGTGGGATTATTGCCATCTAAGTTAATATCTTTTTTATGCATGATAAACATGGGTACTTTAGTACCATCATAGCTGGAATAAAAAACCTGTTTGATTTCATAAGCCTCTACATCAAAGTTTGCTTCTGATTTCCGAAACAAAGAAGAAGTTTCTTTTTGAATATCATATTTAAAGATAGCCGGCGGATAAATAAATGAAGTATAGGTATAATAAAAATAATTTTCATTTTTCTTACATCCAAAACCTGTGGCAGTACCAATACCGGGCAGTTTTATCTGATGCTCAAACTTTCCCTGCAAAGAATATTGGTTTACCCTTGTGCTTACATCTTTTAAATAACCTGCAAAAATTTTACCGCCCCCGGTACTCACAAATTCTAATAATTCTTTTTCCTCAGGTATTATGGTGACCCAATTTTCGGGGTCCGGGTTATTCGGGTCAATCAACACTAATTTATAATTGGGCGCTTCATTATTGGTACGCACTAAAATTTTATCACCCTCATTGTCTATCACATCGGCATTGGTTGCAAACCCCTTTACAATTGTTTTAAAACCATTGGCATTTTTATCTGCAAGATCTTTTATTTTTATTTCACTTCCATCTGTTCCTTCAGCAATACTTAATATCAGAAAGCGCTCATCTTCGGTAAGCCCTGCGCCTACATATCTAAGTGGATGTTCTTTATCTTCATATACTAATTTATCATCACTTTGTGTGGTACCCACTTTATGATAATACACTTTTTGATACTCTGTTTTTACGCTGAATTTTGTTTTCTCATTTTGTGGCCTGGAGTAGCCACTATAATAAAACCCTTCATCACCCAGCCAGCTCATTCCCGAAAATTTTACATACTCAATTTTTTCGGGTAACAGTTTTCTTGTTTTAAAATCCATGATATAGATCTCTTGCCAATCGCTGCCCGATGCAGCAACAGAATAGGCAAAATATTTTTGATTTTTTGAGAACGAAGTGGCCTGTAAAGCAACCGTTCCATCAGCAGACATTTTATTGGGATCCAGCAATACTTCAGGTTCCCCTGCCTCTGTTTTTTGTACATACAATACGGCCTGGTTTTGTAAACCGTCATTTTTAAAAAATACCAGGTAATCACCATGCTGTGCAGGCGCTGAATATTTTGGATAATTCCATAGTTCGGTAAGCCTGTTTTTGATCTTTTCCCTAAAAGGGATTTTATTGAGATACGCTTGTGTAACCGCATTCTGTTTTTTTACCCAGGCTTCGGTATTTTTTGCTGTATCATTTTCTAACCAGCGATAAGGGTCTTTTACTTCTCTTCCAAAATAATTATCAGTTTGATTGCCTCTTTCTGTAACCGGGTAATTCATTTTTTGTGCCATGGTATCTAAGGAAAACAGGGAAAGACTTAATAAAATAAATGCTTTCATGTGTATTATAAATTTTTGGACATTAAAGATAGTTTAAGATTTGCAGAATATTTCATAACACAAAACCAGGTAATACCATACATTTTTTGGGGCCATAAAGCACTCATAATCTCAATGCAAGCTCATGCAGGTTGCTGTGATAAATGAAAGTCAGTAATGATCATTTTCTTTAACCTCCAGTTTATTGTTCCCAAACGTTTTTTCCGTTTATATAAACTGCTTTTACTTTTGTGCTTAATATATCCTGCTCATTACATTGCATTAAATCGGTATCAAGCATAATAAAATCTGCAGCTTTTCCTTTTACCAGGCTGCCTTTTTCTTTTTCCTGAAAAACCGCTTTAGCTGCCCATATCGTCATTCCTCTTATGGCTTCCTGGCGTGTAAGCGCTTCATCTTTTTGAAACCCCCCGGGCGGAAAGCCTTTAGCATCCTGCCTTACCACTGCTGCAAAAAATGTTTTAATTGGGCTAATATCTTCTACCGGAAAATCGGTACCAAGTGGTTGCCAACCATTTTGTGCCAGCAAAGTTTTATATGCATACGCATATTTCATACGCTGTGGGCCAATTCTTGTTTCGGCCCAATACATATCGCTTGTGGCATGGGTAGGCTGTACCGAAGGGATAATGGAATAATCTTTAAAATAATGAAAATCGGCGCTATCTAATATTTGTGCATGTTCTATTCTCCAGCGTTTATCATTTTTATCTTTTAAAACATCAGCATATATTTTTAATAGTTCCCGGTTGCCACTATCCCCAATGGCATGGGTACACATTTGCAGGTTACTATGTATCAATATTTCTGCGGCACGCTTAAAATGATCGGGGCTGCTTAATAAAAAGCCGTACCAGCCGGGCTTATCAGTATATGGCTGTAAAAGACAGGCGCCTCTTGATCCGAGCGCACCGTCGGCATAAAATTTAAACCCTCCTACGGCTATCAATCCATTTTTATACCTTCCTTTTTTTACCCATTTTTCGTAGATGGTAGAATCATCACTGAGTAAGGCAAAAACTTTCATCTGTAATTTTTTTTGTGCCTGTGATTCTTCCAGTAATGCTAAAGTATGTTCACTAATGCCGCAATCCTGCACCCCGGTAAGCCCATCTGCAAAACATTTTTGTTGTAACCGGCTAAAATATTCTATTGCCAGCGAGTCGCTTATTTGCGGTATCTTTTGTTCTACCAAATCCATTGCATTGTCTAGCAGCATCCCGGTAAGTTTGCCATTTTTAATTTCTATATCTCCACCATCAATTTGGGTAGTAGTATTTATACCTGCTATATCCAGTGCTTTTTGATTGGCAATGGCAGCATGACCATCTAATCTTTTTAAAAACACCGGCCTTCCTGGAAACAAGCTATCCAGTTTTTCTTTATCCGGGAATTCTTTTATTACCCAATCATTTTGATCCCAGCCCCTGCCATACAACCACTCCATAGGTGCGGTTTTGCTGTAATTCACAAGGGTATCTAAAATTTGTTGCCAGCTTTCGGTGCCGGTAAGAACACATTTCCAACCATCGGTTGCATATCCCGTAAAATGACAGTGGGCATCTATAAACCCGGGAAATATTGCTTTGCCGGCTGCATTTATTTCATTGTCTGATTCATACTTTTTTAAAATTTCATCATTACTTCCTGTTTCTAATATTTTACCATCATTTATGGCCATCGCTTCTACCACCCTAAAGTTATCATCCACCGTATAAATTTTAGCATGATGTACAATTTGTGAAACTTTTTGCCTGAATTTACAAGATTGAAAAACGCTGAAGAAAACAATCGTAGTTACAATGAAGAGAACTTGTTTCATAAAAGAATTGTTAAGATGTTGGCTCACAAAGATAAGCTGGCAATAATGAGAATAAAAAAATCGCATAAATCTCTTTATGCGATACAGTCGTTTTATCTCAACGATACTAATATTTTATCATACCCATGAGCACAATATATTAATTATACGAAGTATAAATTAAAAATACTGAAGGATGTATGGAATCAGGATTGTTTACTGAATGGCGCATTTCGCCCAGGCGTAAATACATCAGTTTATTCCCCTGTTCTACTTCCCATAAAGTAAGGGGCTGGCCATCCAGTCCGTTTTCAGTTACCTGGGGAAGCATTTCAGGAAGCAGTCCACTCCAGCACAGTTCCGCTATTAAATCTGGCTGAGAAAGTTTTTTTGTTTCGCTTTTTGGCGATCTTTCGCAAATTTCCTGTTTAAAAAAACGTGCCCCCATATTTAAAAGCATCTCCTGGTTTTGTATTACTCTTTTCATGGTTTTTTACTTTGATGGATGTATTTATTAGATGCTAAATAAGGGTATCGGTAATACTATATTTCTATAAAATATTGTTAAGCCACGGTAATTCAATATGATCTTTTGCATGAGTTTAAGTACCCGATGCTGTTATTGTAACGAAGCAAGTTTAAATTTATTTTGGAATCACAAGGGTTTATACAACCTTTGAACGCTATTTGCCCGTGCAAATAAGATACCGTATATGAGTACCATTATCATTGCCAGTTTTTTAATAAGCCTCTTGCATGCACTTATCCCCAGCCATTGGTTGCCGGTACTAGCTATTGGCCGTAAAGAAAAGTGGAACTTACCACAAACTATAAAAATCACATTTATGGCGGGGTTGGCGCATGTTGTAAGTACCGTAATAATTGGTTTCATTTTGGGGTATGTAGGCGCCAGTATGCAGGAGTATGCCGACTATTTTACAAGATTGGTGGCGCCGGGTATTTTAATATTATTGGGATTTTATTTTATCCAGCAACATTATAAACACCATCATTTTCATTTAGATGAAAAAAAGATGATTGGCCGAAGTAAATCAAAAATAATTGTAGCCCTTGTAATTGCGATGTTCCTCTCTCCCTGTATGGAAATAGAAGCTTATTTCTTTTTAGCAGGTACGTATGGGTTTTGGTTTTCGGCGGCAATCGCATTAATGTATGCCGTGGTTACGCTTACCGGTATGATGATTTGGATTACTATTGCCTACAAGGGTATGCTAAAATTAAACTGGCATAGCCTGGAGCATAATGCCGGTATCATTACCGGTGGCATTTTAATTATTACCGGTATCATTACATTTTTTATTCATTAATACAGAACCTTTAAAATTGAATGGGCGGGGTACCCGGTATATGTGCCGGTATTTTTATTTTAAATACTTGTACAGCATAAAAATACTGCTAAAGAGGTATTTTTTGTGCTGGTTTAAACTTAAAATTTATGTTTATAAGAAATAAAAAAGAAAGTAGCCCTGCCAGCAAATATACGAGAGGGTTTTTCACGGCTTAATGAATCATAAAATATTATAAATAACCCGGAGAAGATTCCTGGGTTTCTGATCCCGCAGCATGATGAAGTTGTAAGTAATGAAAAAACCATTCTTACATTAAAAATAAATACTGAGATAGTTTATAAAGTTGGTATGAATTAATTGACTTCGAAAAAAAATCACTTGTAGAATATTTAATACGAGAAATATTCTATCACAAATAACGAAGTTGTAAGCAACCCTACCGAGGCACTCAAAAATTGACTCGAGGAAATTAACAACGGATGAAACACTTTAATCACAATATAATAACTATACATAGCCCTCCTTCATATATTTCGTTTCAAATTCTTAAACCCATTTTTAATATGAAACTAATCATCGCATTTTTGTCTTTATTTTTCTTTGTTAATGCCAACACCTAATTAGACAAAGGTATTTGGCTTGTTGGAGGTACAGGAAATTTTCTTTTCCTCCAATACTGAATACACTAGCCCAACTTATTCGTCTACATCCAAATGAGTTGACATTAGTATTTCACCCACAGTTGGCTACTTTATAATTGACAAACTTGCTTTAGGATTTAAAGGAAGTTATTCAAAATTTAAGGATAGAGTTACGGGTGCGGGTGGCAGCTATTCAAATAAAAATGGGCTTAAAGTTGGCCCTTTAGCCGCTATTATTTTTTGGAGAATGATTTTACCTACATTAAAATCAAGTCTCTTTTAAGTGCCAATATCTATTCTTAAATATATCCAAGCCATACCAGTATTACAGCACAATGTTGACAGACAATACGTTTCTTATTGATTATCCAATAGAATTATGGAAGGGTATTAAAATTTTACAAAATAATATTGTTCAATACACATTTGAAACAATTGTAATTACGATAAAAGAATGTTTGCGTTGATTTTTTTTGAAAAAAACAAAGAGAAAATTATTTGTTACAGTGCTTTCCCACTCTTGATGATACCTGTATTTTTCACCCAATAAATAATAGAAAAATCAATCTCTTTAATCAACCAAAGCCGGCAATAATCTAAATTGCCGCAAATGATGGGTTACATGTTTGTAATGCAACAGTATCCATTCATCTAATGTGAGCACCCCAAATACAGGATGCAATGTTTGCGCACCGGGATACTGCTGAAAATATTGATAAAAATCACGGACGGATTGTTGTAGATTTTCTTTGGCTACCTGTAGAGAAGCGGTTCGCAAGGGTAACGGCATTTCACCCAATACCGAAGCAGGGGCTTTTGTATTTTCCCTAAATTGTTTATCGCTAAATAAAAATGCTTTGTATTTAGGTAGGTGATCTTCGGGTACTGCCAGCGGAATATGAATTTTAGCAGATGATACATCAAAAAAATCGGCCAGATGCTCTACCATTTCCTGTGCACCCATGATGCCCCAGGCTGGCATACTATTTTCCTGCAAATCTTGCAGGGCTAAAAAAATACCGGTTTGTAAAAAATCAGATTTGTTTTGATCCATACCCTTTTATTATTGCACTTGTGTTGCCATGCGCCGATCAATTTCTTCTGCAAGCCGGTTAAAAATTTCAGTAACCGTTCCCTCTCCCTGTATCATCACCACTTTATTAAACTGGCGATAGTAATCTGCAACGGCTGCCGTTTTATTATGATACTCTGCAATGCGAGCCCTGATAACCATTTCATTGGTATCATCGCTGCGCCCACTGGTTTCTCCTCTTATAATTAATCGCTTTACCAATTCTTCTTCGCTTACTTCCAAAGCGAGCATTACGGACACCGGCGCTTTTTTAAAATCGAGTAATTTATCAAGCGCTTCTGCTTGTGCAGGAGTACGGGGGAACCCATCAAATAAAAATCCGGGTATATTTTTATTTTCATCCAATGCGGAGCTAATCATACCAATCACCACTTCATCGGGTACCAGTTGCCCTTTGTCCATAAACTTACGAGCCTCGATACCCAAGGGCGTATTTGCATTTATTTCGGAACGGAGCAAGTCTCCTGTACTCAAGTGCTTTAACCCATAACGGGCAATTAATTTTTCGCTTTGCGTCCCTTTCCCACTTCCCGGGGGGCCAAATAGTATAAGATTGAACATAGGCAATTAGTAAATTAAATGCGCAAAAAAAACTTTAATACACAAAGGTAAAAAAGCAAATTTATATACGCCTTTTCTATAAAGTTGCTATTATTAATTTTCAAAGAAAGGTAAATATAATATACCATACTTAAATGTAAATAATAAAAGCAACTTATCTGTAAAACGAATATAGGAGCTACGTTTAAATAATGTTACCAAAAAGCCACGTTTTGCCATTAAGGCTTAAAAACTTAAATTTGGCGTTCATAATCCCTTTAAATCTTTAAATAAAAATATGGGTAAAACAAAACTAAGCCGGCTGGCAGAGACCCTTATTGCGTCTGAGATTGTTCGATTGGGTGCTGCTATAAAGGAAAAAATAAGGAATGGCGCCCAAATTTATAACTATACGATTGGTGATTTTGATTCTACTCAATTCCCCATTCCTTCAATTTTGCAAGATGAAATTGTAAAAGCGTATAAACAAGGTTATACAACTTATCCTTCTGCAGAGGGGGAGTTGGTTTTGCGAAAAGCAGTAAGTGAATTTATTGAAAATAAACTAGGCTTATATTACGATCCATCTGAAATTTTAATTGCAGCCGGTGGCCGCCCACTGATTTATGCCTTATACAGGACCATTGTAGATGTTGGTGATAAAGTAATTTACCCCGTACCTAGTTGGAATAATAATCATTATGTTCATTTTACCGGCGGCGAACATGTGGTAGTGACTGCCACTGACGAAAATAATTTTATGCCTACGGCAGATCAATTAAGGCCCTTTGTAAAAGATGCTACATTAATTTCTGTTTGCTCTCCATTAAACCCCACTGGTACTGTTTTTACGAAAACAGAATTAGAAAAAATTTGCGATTTAATTTTGGAAGAAAATGAAAGGCGGCAGGATGGTGAGAAAAAACTCTATCTTATGTATGATCAAATGTACTGGACACTTACTTTTGGCGATACCGTTCATTACAACCCCGTATCGGTAAGGCCAAAAATGAAAGACTATTGTATTTTTATTGATGGCATCAGTAAAGCATTTGCAGCTACCGGTGTTAGAGTTGGCTGGGCGATGGGGCCCAAAACGGTAATTGAAAAAATGCGTTCCCTCAACAGCCATGTTGGTTCCTGGGCACCGATGGCCGAGCAACATGCAACAGCCGCTTTTTTAAATAAAAAACAAGAAGTGGATGATTATCTTACACACAATAAAAAAGAAATTGAGTACCGGCTAAATGCAATTTACAATGCGGTACATGAGCTTAAAGATGCCGGCTTACCGATTGATGCCATTCCGCCGCAGGCCGCTATTTATCTTACGCTACACATTAATTTAATAGGGAAAACAACTACCGAAGGCAAAAAGATCCAAAGCCAGGAAGATGTTACAGAATACCTGCTCAATGAAGCAAAACTGGCCTTAGTGCCCTTTAATTCTTTTGGTGCAGATAATGAAAGTTGCTGGTACCGGTTAAGTGTAGGTTGTTGTAAAAAAGAAGATATTCCTGTGATTGTAGATTTATTAAAAAAAGCGTTGGAAAAACTTAGCTGATTTTAATTATTAAAAATTTATAAGTAAAGGCAACTCCAAAAAGAGTTGCCTTTTTAAACAACAACAACAATAATGAACAAGCTTTAATTTCTAACTAAGCCATTATGCTTTTTCCTGTAAATAGCATAATCGGCAGACAGTTTATCTTTTTTTATTTCTTTTCTTTCTTTGCAAGTGATCACTCCATCGGCATTGGCTAAGCGCCTGTCTTTTTTAATTTCATTTTCTTTTTTTAGCAGGGTAACCGTTTCTTTATGGGTAAGCTCTCCGCTACGTACCCCTTGTTTAATTTTTTGTTTATCGTTATGGGCATTAAATACCTGGGCTTGTGCAGCAGAAAAAATAACTAAGGCTAAAGCCAGTGTGGCTATAGGTTTGAGTGTTTTCATAAAAACTAATTTTTTTTTTCTAAAAATGGTTTCACTGGTATTGACCAAATAAGGGCCGTCCGGGTTTAATCTATTACAAAGATTCCGGCACAAAGGTTTGTGAAGATTGTAAGCGAAAGCTTTTACGATGATAAGGGCATAATCCAAATTGATGAATGGCGATGCGATGTTGCAAAGTACCATATCCTTTATTTTGATCCCAACCGTAACAAGGATATTCAGTATGAATTTTTTTCATATAAGCATCCCGGTATGTTTTTGCCAAAACGCTTGCAGCAGCAATAGAAGCATATAACCCATCTCCTTTTATAATACAGGTATGCGGAATTTTTTTATATGGTTTAAACCGGTTTCCATCAATTAATAACAATTGCGGTTTTACAGCCAGGCCATCAAGCGATATATGCATAGCTTTAAAAGATGCCTGTAAAATATTTATCCGGTCTATCTCTTGGTTGGGTACACTCACCACACGAAAAGCAATACTTTCTTTTTCGATAATGGGACGCAAAATATCCCTGTCTTTTTCTGATAACTGTTTGCTATCATTTAATAAAGGGTGATGAAAATTTTTTGGTAATATTACTGCGGATGCAAAAACAGGGCCTGCAAAACATCCCCGGCCAGCCTCATCTAACCCTGCTTCAATTTTATGAATATCGTAATATGAAAAAAGCACAAACAAATATCTGTAAATTATCTGTTTTTATGATGCGCCTGCTGAATTAACTTTACAAATAATGAATACTTCTACATTATTAAAAAACAATAAGCAAGTAGCCAACTGGTTGATGTTTGGCGTAGCCATGATCATCGTTCAATTTGTGTTGGGTGCCGTTACCCGCCTCACAGAAAGTGGCCTTTCCATTACTGAATGGAAACCGGTATCAGGCGCTTTGCCCCCACTAAATGCTACAGCCTGGCAATTAGAATTTGATAAATACAAAGCCACCGATCAATTTAAATATGTACACCCGGGTTTTGCATTAAGCGATTTTAAATTTATCTTTTTTTGGGAATGGTTTCACCGGCTTTGGGCAAGAACCATGGGATTGGTTTTTTTAGTAGGCTTTCTTTATTTTTTAGTAAAACATAAGTTTAACCGGGGTATGGTGATTCCCATGGTTATTTTATTTCTTTTAGGCGCATTGCAGGGTGCCATCGGCTGGCTCATGGTGAAAAGCGGGTTGGTACCGGAAAAATATTTTGTAGGCCATGTGGAGTTAACCACTCATTTTATTGCTGCCATGGTGCTGCTTTCTTATGTACTCTGGTTTGCATTAGGTTTAAAGCCCGCTATGCAACAAAAATTAGAAAGCCCGGTGATAAAAAAATGGGTGATAACCCTTTTGGTACTCTTGTTTATTCAATTGATATATGGTGGTTTTATGGCGGGGTTAAGGGCCGGGCATAGCGCCCCTACCTGGCCTTCTATAAACGGTACATTCTTTCCGGCAGATGCAACAGAAATGAATCCCATGAATATTAATTTTACGAACAACCCGCTGATGGTTCATTTTATTCACCGTGGTATTGCCTATTTATTATTTACCCTTACCTTGATATTCTTTATTAAAACAAGGCATGTACTGCATCCGTTGTTTATGAAATATAGGACCATATTTTGCGTTTTAATTTTGTTGCAGGTGGTATTGGGTATATTAACGGTATTAAATTCAACCAATCCCCAAGCGCTTATATGGTTGGGAACTATTCACCAGTTCACAGCTATCATGATTGTAATTTGTTTAGTAACCTTATTAAAGCTCACATCATCTAAGCTGATAAGAGCCCAAAATATTTAAAAAAGATAATTGCATTACCCATAATACATGAAGCCCTGGATTAAGACCATATATCATTTTTTTCCTGTACAATTATTCATATTACATTTTAGGAAATACCAGGTGCTCCTGTTATTCTGGTATATTTTATTTAGTACGATCAATAGTGGTTTTTTAAAATCTTATGGTGCTGATGCATTGTTTTTTGTACCGGAATACCTGGGTGAAGTAAATATAAGTGGCGCCATTATTACAGGTGTGGCCATGGGTGTTTTTATCATGAGTTGGAATATTACCACTTTTATAATGCATACCAAAAGGTTCCGGTTTTTGGCAACCACTGCTCACCCGTTTTTAAAATATAGTATCAACAACGGTTTATTACCCCTTATATTCATCGTATTTTATATGGTGCGCCTGTACCAGTTTGATGAATATAAAGAACTGATGACTACCGGTGCAATCCTTTCTCTAATGGCCGGTATTTTGCTTGGCTACATCCTTCTTATTGTTATTTCTTTTGCCTATTTCTTTGGGGCAGGCCGAACCATTTCGGGCCACATGGCAGCCATTATAAGCAACCCGGAATTGTTTAATAAACGCTTTGCCGGAAAGCCAATGGTATTGAATGGCTTTGGTTTAAAAGTAAATTATTTCCTCACAGAATCTTTGCGATTGAGAAAAATCCGGAATGTAAGCCATTACCGGGAAGATTATATTGATGCCGTTTTTAAGCGGCACCATATTGCAGCCATTTTAAGTATTTTATTGGCACTCGGTTTTTTAATCCTGGTAGGTTTTATGTTAGATAACCCGTATTTTGAAATGCCTGCTGCTGCCAGTATTTTTATTTTCTTTTCTTTGATGGTGGCAGTTATAGGATCCCTGAGTTATTTTTTAGAAAGCTGGAGTTTACCTGTGGCCATCATCCTGTTAGTTGTTTTAAATTTTCTATTTAAAGAAGAAATATTAGACCCCCGTAACAAGGCTTATGGTTTGAACTATCATGCACAAACTGCAACGCCGGCCTATACCAAAGAATCATTAAATGATCTTTGCGATTCTATTCATATACGGCAAGACCGGGAAAACATGCTGGCAATTTTAGAAACCTGGAAAAAGAAACAAACTTCTGATAAACCCACAATGGTATTTATTAATGTAAGTGGTGGCGGTTTAAGAAGCAGCGCTTTTGTGATGAATACCTTACAGCATCTTGATAGTATGATGGATGGTCGCTTAATGCAACATACTTTTTTAATAAGTGGCGCCAGTGGGGGCATGTTATCTGCAACTTATTATAGAGAACTATACCGGAAGAAACTGAAGGATAGCGGGGTGGATCTGTATGATAAAAAATACGATGAAAAAATTACGGGTGATTTACTAAACCCAATTTTTACTTCTTTAATGGCCAGGGATCTGCTGGCATCCAATCAAAAATTTACAGTAAACGGACAGGAGTATATAAAAGACCGGGGCTATGCATTTGAAAGAAAACTGGGAAGAAATACGGATGGCTTACTCGATATCACTTTAAAAGAATTTGCCGAAGATGAAAAAAATGCGAAAGTTCCTTTGATCTTTTTTTCTCCTGTAATAAAAAGAGATAGCCGTAAGCTCCTTATCAGCACCCAGCCTATAAGTTTTATGATGAAGCCGCATGCCTTGCAGGGCGATACGATAAACAGCCCGGATGCCGTGGATTTCAGCGCCCTCTTTAAAGCGCAGGGGCCGCTTAATCTTCGCTTATTAACTGCTTTGCGAATGAATGCTACCTTTCCTTATGTGCTTCCCAACGTGTGGCTTCCCAGTAAGCCCATTATTGATGTGATGGATGCCGGGTTAAGAGATAATTATGGCCAGGAAATCAGCCTTCGGTTTATTGATAATTTTAAAGAATGGATTTTAAAAAATACCGGCGGAGTTATAATCTTACAAATCAGAGATAGGAACATTGATAATTGGCAAGAACCTTTTGAAACCACTTCTGCTACCGATGTAATTGTAACACCCGCTACCATGCTTCAGCATAACTGGTTTAAAATACAAGATTATTCGCAGGATAATAATTTTGCTTATTTTAAAGAAAACTTAGATACCTTATTACAAAAAGTAACCATTGTGTACCTGCCAGAAAAAGCAGATACCAAGGTGGCGCTAAATTTTCATCTTACCGCAAGAGAAAAAAGTGAAATTTTTCAATCTTTAAAAAATAAAAAAACAGAAATGATCCTGCAGGAGTTTGCTAAATCTGTGAAGCCTTAAGGTTGAATTAAGTAAATGGCTTTTTCTACAATCTGTATTTTAAATTCAGCAGCAGTATCTACGGGGTCGCCATCAATATGCAAAGGAGCCATTGCCGGATTTTCTATACGCAATATTTTGGCCTGGTAATATTGTAAATCTTCCTTTTGAAATTTACCGCTTGATACCGGTTTTACTTTTCCAAAACTAATCTGCTTAAAAATCGTATATAACATTCTTAGTTTATTGGTTTTGCCTACAACCACAATATCCAATAAACCGTCGGCAATACTGGCCCTGGGTGCAATGGTTACATTATTACCAAATTGATTACTATTCGCAATGCTTATAAAAAAAGCCTCGGCTTCTAATTTTTCTTCGTGTATATCAATAAGGAATGGATAAGCCGTGGCTTTAAAAAAATTTTTAACCGTAAGTTTTATATATGTCAATAAACCCCTCGAACTTTTAGAAGCAAAATCATGTGCTACCTGTGCATCAAAACCGAGGCCGCTTAACATGCAACTAAATTTATTATTGATATAAAATCCATCTACATAACCTGTTTTTCCTTTAAAAATAATTTCAAGGGCTTTTTCACTATCCATGGGTATCCTGGCTGCCCTTGCCAGGCCGTTACCAGACCCCATGGGCAGGATGCCCATTCTTACTTTTACACCCTGCAATGCCGAAGCAAGTTGGTTGATGCTGCCATCGCCTCCACATATAATGATGTCTGTAATATTCTCATTGGCAATTTTATCAACTAAATAGGCATAGTTCCCGCTTTCATTGGTAGGCAATACTTCAAAAGGGATTTTTTCTTTGGCTGTGCGCTTTTCAATGAGGGCAAGCAGGTTCGTTTTATTTTTTGTACCTGAAATAGGGTTAATAAAATAAATAAATTTGCGCATAGCACAAAGTTAACAAGAAGATATGGCAATAAACTACCAGCGCATCAATGCACTGGCCCAGGTAAACCCGCTACCAAAGGCAGCCATACAAACTAAATCGCCTTCTTTTATTCTTCCTGCCTGGTACGCTTCGCTTAATGCCAATGGAATGGACGCAGCCGTGGTGTTTCCGTATTTTTCAATATTATTAAACACCTGGTCGTCTCTTAATTTTAATTTTTGCTGCACAAATTGGGCTATTCGCAAATTGGCCTGGTGTGGTATCAGTAAATTAAGATCGGCAGGTGTAAAATTATTTTTTTGAAGCGCCTCCATAATTACTTCGGGAAATTTTACAACCGCTTTCTTAAATACGGCAGGCCCATCCATATTAGGAAAATTTTGTGCCTCATCAATCATGGCATGGCTCATAAACATTTCGCCAATTGCTGCATCATCAAAATGGGCGTATGCTTTTTCCTGCCAATGATTGGCATGTGTGCCGGGGTTATACATAGCTAAGATCTCAGCGCTTTTTCCATCACTGTGTAAATGGGTGCTTAAAATCCCCTGGTTTTCTTTTTCAGTGGGCTGTAAAATTACAGCTGCTGCTGCATCGCCAAAAATTACGCTAATGTTTCTTCCCCGGGTACTAAAATCAAGGCCAAAAGAATGTTTTTCGCTGGCCACCAATAAAATGTTTTTATACATGCCGGTTTTTATAAACTGATCGGCAACCGATAATGCATAAACAAAACCACTGCATTGGTTGCGGATATCCAAAGCGCCAATTTCATCGAGTTCCAGGGCTCTTTGCAACAGTACGCCACAGCCGGGGAAATAATAATCCGGCGACAGGGTTGCAAATATGATGAAGTCAATATCTTCTTTTTTGATGCCTGCATGGGTAATGGCATTTTTAGCCGCTTCTACACCCATGGTAGTGGTGGTTTCTGCAGTACGGTGGGCATAATGCCTTTCTTTAATTCCGGTGCGCTCCTGTATCCACTCATCGGAAGTATCCATAAACTTCAGCAAGTCGGTATTCGTTATTGTTTGAGCCGGCACATAATGGCCAATGCCCGCAATGATGGTTTGTGGCATAATGCAATCTTTTTAATTGTATTTTGAAACTATTTCAAATGTAATATTTTACACTGAAACAAGTATAACATCAATGGCAAGCAATCAACAAATATGAGGTCATTTTAAAACTTTTACGAATTCAAATTGAAAATAATTTTTTATATTAAAATAAATAATTCTATATTGTTATCAGTAATTTTTTTATACCGTATATTCCCAACAATGTTTAGAAAAAATCCCACACACACCACCGCCATGTTTTAGTATTTTTATATTAATATACCATCCCATCTCAGGAGAAGTTAATTCCTAAGATTCATTTTCGATAACAGTTATGCCAGATTTCATCGAAAGAAAAATTTTAGACCAAAAGAGTTTAATCTCAATTTTAAGGATTATTTATGATATAAAGAGGGATTTACTTTATTATATAAATGATGAAGAAAGAGCTTATTTGGCAAGAAATGCCAACGAAATTCCCGACATTGATTATATAATAAAAGACACTATTGTGAACGGAGATAATTTAAAATATATTCTGATGGCAAAGACTTTTCTACTGATGGCAGCAGTAGTTATTATTATAATAAAGCTTTGGTGAAAGAAGATGAAAGTATTCCAAAATTAAAAGTAAAAATGATCCGTTGTATATATCCGGGCGGATATGCGATTCGCATAATTAATAGAATGAAAATTGAAGCAATTCCGAAAGAAAATGTAGATACAATCGTTTTGCAGCGAAAAGAATGGACAACTATACCTATTTCAATTGATTTTTTGCAAACCTATGAAAGACAGAATTTTTCAAATGCTATTCTTCGAAAATGGGACCTGCAAAAAGCCAAAGATCATATTATACAAAGGCAAAATCAATAGATAACAAACCAATAAGTTTTAAAAATTTATTGGTTTGTTTTGGTAAGGGTATCCCAAAGCAAATCTTTTAGGGCTGTAATTCCATAGTGGGTTACAGAAGATATAAATATGTGTGGAATGTTTTTTGGCAGTTCTGCAGCAATGGCTTCCATTAATTCTTCATCCAGCATATCTGATTTACTGATGGCAATCACAAAATCTTTTTGCAACATGTCGGGGTTATATTCTTTCAATTCATGCAATAGCACTTCAAATTCTTCTTTATGATTTTTACTATCGGCAGGTATTAAAAAAAGGAGGATAGAATTTCGTTCTATATGCCTTAAAAAACGATGTCCCAAACCCTTACCCTCGGCTGCACCTTCTATAATGCCCGGTAAGTCTGCCATACAAAAACTTTTTCCATCCCGGTATTCTACCATGCCCAACTGGGGTGTTAGCGTAGTAAATGCATAATCTGCAATTTTAGGGCGTGCGGCTGTAATACTACTCAAGAGCGTGCTTTTGCCTGCATTGGGAAAACCAACAAGGCCCACATCTGCCAATACTTTTAGTTCTAATATTTTTAATCCTTCTACTCCTTCTTCACCCGGTTGTGCATATTCAGGAGCCTGGTTTGTGGCCGATTTAAAATTGGTATTTCCTAAACCGCCCCGCCCACCATGCATCCAAATTTCTTCCTGGCCATCGGTTAAAATTTCAACTTCCTGCTTACCGGTTAACTCATCCCGGGCAATGGTACCCAGGGGTACTTCTATAATAATATCTTTACCATTACGACCGGTGCAATTATTCCCTGCGCCGTTCTGGCCATTTTCGGCCAATATATTTTTATAATAACGAAGATGCAGCAAGGTCCATAACTGGGCATTGCCTTTTAAAATGATATGGGCGCCCCGTCCTCCATCACCTCCATCGGGCCCACCCTTTGCAGTAAGTTTATTTCTTAAAAAATGTTTACTACCTGCTCCGCCATGCCCACTACGGCAAAAAACTTTTATCTGATCTACAAAATTCGATTTCTCCATAATGGCAAAGTTGCCATTTTTTTTGGGATATAAAATGGAGAATGCTGGTATTCCCTTTATTTATTGAGTAATTCCTTCCAGCTGAAACATAAATGCATATATCAATGCGATATCTTTTAAATAATCGAAACGGCCACTGGCGCCACCATGCCCAAAATCCATATTGGTATGAAGTAATAAAATATTGTTATCGGTTTTCATTTCCCGAAGTTTAGCCACCCATTTAGCGGGTTCAAAATACTGTACCTGGCTATCGTGCAACCCGGTTGTTACCAGTAAACTGGGATAGGCTTTTGTTTCTACATTTTCATAAGGGGAATAACTTTTCATATACTCATACGCTTCTTTATTTTTTGGGTTTCCCCATTCGTCGTATTCATTCGTAGTAAGCGGGATAGATTCATCTAACATGGTATTCACCACATCTACAAAAGGAACCTGGGCCACCACGCCATTAAATAATTGAGGAGCTAAATTTACTACTGCGCCCATCAGCAACCCGCCTGCACTTCCACCTTGTGCATATAAATGTGCAGGCGATGTATAATGTTCTCCTATTAAATATTTAGCACAATCCACAAAATCTGTGAAACTGTTTTTCTTTTTCATCATTTTACCATCTTCATACCATTGCCTCCCCATTTCCTGGCCTCCACGTATGTGGGCAATGGCATACACAAAACCACGATCTAACAAACTTAAGCGGCTACTGCTAAAACTAGCTTCCATACTAATGCCATAGCTTCCATAAGCATATAATAGCAAAGGTGCTTTTCCATTTTTTTGAAACCCATTTTTATATACCAATGAAACCGGAATTTGGGTATCATCCATTGCTTTTGCATATAAACGTTCAGAAGTATAATTTGCAGCATTAAAACCACCCAATACTTCTTGTTGTTTCATCAAAGTTTTCTGTTGGGTATCCATTTCATAATCATACACTGATGATGGAGTGGTTAATGAAGTATAGCCATATCTAAGTTTCTTTATGTTATACTCCGGGTTATTTGAAACATACGCCATATATGCAGGCTCACCAAACTGAATGTAATGTTCATGGCCTGAATGTAAATCCCGGATACGTAATTGTACAAGCCCGTTCTTTCTTTCGCTAATAGCGATATAGTTTTTAAATTCATCAACAGCTTCCAGCAATACATCTGCCCGGTTTGTTATCACATCTTTCCAATGTACCACATCTGTATTTATAAGCGGGCATTCAACCAGTTTAAAATTGATGGCATCAAGGTTTGTTCTAATTAAAAATTTATCTTCTAATGCATGTACAGAATACAATACATTGGCCATACGGGGTTGAAAAATTTTAAATTCCCCCATTGGGTCTTCTGCATGCAACATGCGCCATTCAGAAGAGAGGGTGCCTTGTGAACCTATGAAAATATATTTTGTATTTTTTGAACGATCTACACCAATATAATTGGTATTATCTGCTTCGTGGTAAACAACAGCATCTGTTTCCGGGTCATCGCCGAGGGTATGTCTTTTAATATCCTGGGATAATAAAGTTTTTTCATTTTTTGAAGTGTAAAAAAATGTTTTATTGTCTGCCGACCATACCGGGTCCCCCTGTGTGTTTTCAATTTCATCCGGATACAAATTCCCGGTTTCCAGGTTTTTTACAAAAATCTTGTATTGCCTGCGGGATACAAGATCTACACCAAAAGCCAATAATTTATTATCATCGCTTACCGTCATGCCGCCTACCGCATAATAAGAATAACCTTCTGCCATATGATCTACATCCAGCAAAATTTCTTCAGGTGCTGAAAGCGATCCTTTTTTACGGCAATATTTAAAATATTGTTTCCCTGCTTCGGTACGGGAATAATAAAAGTAGCCATTCTTATAAGTGGGAACGGATTCATCTTTTTCTTTGATGCGGGCCTTCATTTCAGTAAATAATTTTTCCTGGAAATCTTCTGTAGGTGCCATGACTGTTTTTACATATTCATTTTCCTCAGTAAGATATTTTATTACCCGGGTACTATCGGGTCCTTTTCCAAAATAATCATACATCCAATAGTAATTATCAATAACGATATCGCCATGTATTTGGCGGATATATTCTTTTTTTTCTGCCACCGGGGCTTTGGCATCGGGCCATTTTACTTGACTCATAATAGATGAAAAGAAAATAAAATTTAGAAAAAAACAAGCGATTGATTTGAAGTGTATCCTGATCATAAAGCTTATTTTCTGGTAATTTAAATAGGAGGGTATCGTAAACACTAAACCACTATCTTTAATTTTTTAGGAATTGAAAGGTAAGCCAAAATCAAGTTAAATAATAAGCCGTTTTTTCTTACCCTGATTTTCTTTATTAATATTGACTTTTATACACAACATACACTTGCGTTTTTATATAGTAATATCTTTTTTATTCTTTTTTAAAACCGGCATTAGCCAGCTAAATATTAGCGGCCGGGTATTAGATAAAAGCAAGTTGAACGTGGTAGAAACTGCCAAAGTGATAAGCACCGGCGGCATGGTTGCTTATACCGATTCTATGGGCAGGTACCATATTCCTGTACATATGAACGATTCTATTTATTTTATTTACAACGGAAAGCCAACACAAAAATTCCCGGTTGCCAAAATTAGTAACCCGCAAGATTTTGATATTTCATTGATGGTAGATATACCGGGCAAGTATCGTTTTTTAAAAGAAGTAGTACTGTATTCAAAAAACTACAAACAAGACTCTATAGAAAACCGTGAGGCGTATGCTGATATTTTTAATTATGAAAAGCCCGGTTTAAGTACTTCCATTTCGCCCACAGGCGGCGTTGGGGCAGATCTTGATGAACTGATCAATGTATTTCGGTTTAAAAGAAAAAGAAGGCTAAAGGCATTTCAAATGCGGCTTGAAGCAGAAGAGCAGGAGAAGTATGTAACATACCGGTTCAATAAAAAAAATGTAGGCCGCATTACGGGTTTACAATCGCCACAGCTTGATTCTTTTTTAGTGTGGTACAGGCCTTCGTATGATTTTGCATCTCAATGCGATGAATTGAGTTTTAATCAATACATTTTAAATGCATTTTACCAGTTTAAGAAACTCGGGTTTCATTTTCCAATAAAAAAAGAAGATCCGCCTTTGCCAGGGTCATAAACTTTGGCATGAATCAGGATAGTGTTTATAGTAAATATATTACTATGAATAAATTAATCTTATCGCTGTTTTTATCTTGTATCATATTTTTAAGTAGTTGCCAGGCTATTGCGGGTATCTTTAAGGCCGGCGTATGGGTAGGCATCTTTATTGTAATAGCCATCCTTGCATTGATCATTTATCTTTTTTCCAGGAGCAAAAATAATTAGGCATGAGTTAATACCATGTAATGTGGAAAGCGTACCCCATTTAAAAATACAGGAACATTAATAGTTTAAAAGTTCCTGTATTTTTTCTTGTAAGCGGCTATATGCCATAAAGTTTTTTTCCAATATTACATTAAAAGGTATGGGAGTATCCAGGCTGGCACATCTTAAGACAGGTGCATCTAATTTTTCAAAGCAATTTTCTGCAATCCAGGCAGCCACTTCCCCTGCTATACCACCCGTTAAAGTAGCTTCATGCAATAGCAATACCCTTCCCGTTCTGTAAACGGAACGCCGGATTGAATCATAATCTAACGGGAGCAAGGTCCGAAGGTCTAATATATCTATAGAAATATCTTTATTTTCTTTGGCATAAGCCAGCGCCCAATGAACCCCGGCACCATAGGTAATGATGCTGATGTCTTCACCTGCTTGTACATGCCTTGCTTTACCAATTTCAATTTCATAATACTCTTGCGGCACCTGGCCACTGATACTACGGTATAGGGCTTTATGTTCAAAAAATAAGACCGGATTTGGATCATTTAATGCTGCAATCAATAATCCTTTTGCATCTTCGGGTGTAGCAGGATAAACCACTTTCAGCCCGGGTGTGTGCGTAAACCATGCTTCGGTACTTTGTGAATGAAATGGCCCTGCACCTACACCTCCGCCGGTAGGCATACGTATTACTACATCTGCATTCTGTCCCCATCGGTAATGAATCTTTGCCAGGTTATTAATGATCTGGTTAAACCCTACCGTTACAAAATCAGAGAACTGCATTTCCATCATGGCCTTGTATTTTTCAAGGCTTAAACCCAGCGCTGCTCCTACAATTGCGCTTTCGCACAATGGGGTATTCCGTACCCGATCAGGCCCAAAATCTGCAAGAAACCCATCGGTAACTTTAAAAGCGCCGCCATACCCGGCAATATCCTGGCCCATTAATACCAGGTTGGAGTGCTGTTCCATTGATTGCCTTAACCCTTCACTAATCGCTTGTATGAATTTCTTTTCGGTGTAGGTAGCAGTATGCCCGTCAATGGTATGCTCCTCTTCATCTAAAAGAATTGATGAGGGTGGTTTGGGTGCATATACATCGTTTAATTCTTCTGCAGTATTGGGTACTATTTCCGGCGCATGATATGCTTTTTGTAATTCTGTTTCTATTTCATTTTTAATTTGGGTGCGTATTGTTGCCACCTCTGATAATGTCATTGTTTTTTGATCTAACAACCAGTTTTCATAATTTTTTATAGGATCTTTTTTTGCCCACTCTTCAAATAAATGCGGGGGAACATATTTTATACCACTAGCTTCTTCGTGGCCACGCATCCTAAAAGTTTTACATTCTATTAAATAAGGTTTTTGATTTTTTATACAATAATCTTTTACGCCTTTAATCGTATCATAAACGGTAAGAATATTGTTACCATCTATTTGAACCCCCTCCATTCCATAACCGGCTGCTTTATCTACCAGGTTTTTACAGCGGTATTGTTCACTTACCGGTGTACTTAACCCATACCCATTATTTTCAATTACAAAAATTACAGGAAGGTCCCATACGGCTGCTGTATTGAGCGCTTCATGAAAATCGCCTTCGCTGGTGCCTCCTTCTCCCGTAAATGCAAGTGCTACTTTATTTTCTTTACGTAGTTTATATGCCAATGCTACGCCATCGGCAATGGCTAATTGCGGACCCAGATGGCTGATCATACCACAAATATGATGAGCCGTATTTCCAAAATGAAAACTTCTTTCCCGGCCTTTACTATACCCCTCTTTATTGCCCTGCCATTGCATAAATAATTTATGTAAAGGCATCTTCCTGCCGGTAAATACGCCGAGGTTTCGGTGTAGTGGCATAATCCATTCATCTGGTGCCAAAGCCGCCGTAACACCTGCTGATATTGCCTCCTGGCCTATACCACTGAACCACTTACTTATTTTTCCCTGGCGCAAAAGCACCAGCATTTTTTCTTCTATCATGCGGGGAAGTAACATGGCCCGGTACAGGTCTTTGAGTTGCTGTGGCGTGAGGTCTTTCTGTGAAAATTGCATACTGCAAGTTCTCATTTATAAGCCAAATAAACAAAGGGCAGGTTACTTATTTGCAGGTTTCACCAAAGAATATAAAAAAGAAGAAACGGCGCTCAATAAGATGCTAAAGATGAGTGCCCACCAAAATCCATCTACTTTTATACCGCTTAAAAATTTATCGGCCAGTAAAATTATGATGGCATTGATCACTAATAAAAATAAACCTAATGTTACGATGGTAATGGGCAGCGTAAGAATAATAAGGACCGGCTTGATGGCTACATTCAGCAAAGCCAATACCAGTGCCAATGCAAGGGCTTGTTTATAGCCGGGAATATGGATGCCACTTAATATGCCGGTAGCAGATAAACCGTAAGCTACAGCAGCCGTAATAAGTAAACGAATAATAAAATTCATACTTCATAAAATTGAATTATAAAGCTACCCATTATATCACTATTAATAATCTTTTTAGTAAAGCATTTTTATTCACTAATTTGGCAAGTCTATTCAAAGCATGAGTGTACAGGAAATTGTAAATACCTTTTTAGCAAACATTAAAGAAACCCGCTGGCCGGAATGGGCAAGTACCATTGCACAATTGGCCAGTGTGTGGTATGCCAGGTTAAATAATGTATGGGTATATCCCACCGGTATTGTGGGCGTACTATTGGCTGCTTATGTTTATTTGTTTATGGCTCATCCTCCTTTATATGCCGATTCTATTTTAAATATTTATTATTTTATCATGAGTGTGTATGGGTGGTATAACTGGGTGCAGAAAAAAGATGAGAGCCACCTTACTTATCCCATTAGCTGGTGTAGCAAAAAAGAACTTTTAATTGGTATTGGTTTTTTCCTGGCATCCTGGGCAGGTATATATATATTATTGATTGAGGTTACCAATAGCAATACACCCATACTGGATTCATTGGTTTCCTCATCGGCTATTACCGCTATGTGGTGGATGGCAAAACGAAAAATTGAAAACTGGATTGCCTGGATTTTTTCAAACCTGGTTGCTATACCGCTTAATTTTTATAAGGGATTTATGTTGTTCACGCTTATGTACGTAGTATTCCTGGTATTGGCATGGATGGGGTATACGCTATGGAAAAAGAAAATGATTTATGAAGCCAGTTAAAAAAATAGTAATTATTGGGCCCGAAAGTACCGGGAAAAGTACGCTGAGCGCCCAGCTTGCTGCACATTATAATACTTTGTGGGCTAAAGAATATGCCCGGGAATATTTAGAAACTCATGGCACCCGCTACCATTTTGAAGATTTGTTCACGATTGCACAGGGCCAGTTGCAAAATGAAGAAACAGCCCTGGCTTCGTTAACAAAAAACCAACACCTTCTTTTTATAGATACTGATATGTATGTGATAAAAGTTTGGAGCGAATATGTTTTTAATCGTTGTGACAACAGGATCCTTAATGAAATTGCAAAACGCAAATATGACCTATACCTGCTCTGTGCTACTGATCTTCCCTGGGTTGCTGATGCCTTAAGAGAATACCCCGACCTGGCAACCCGTGATAAACTTTTTCATTATTATAAAGATTTGCTGGTACATCAGCAAGTGCCCTGGCAAATAATTGATGGCGGGTATGACGAGCGATTACAAAAAGCGATAAAAGCAGTAGATGGAATTTTATGAACTTTAATAACCGTTTTTAAAAATTAAGCTGCTTTTATTTTTACTTAATAATCGAAATGATATCAGGATCTGTTTCTAAGTTTCTCATTTGCCGTACAATAATATTTGATCGGGCCGCAACATATTTGCTCAATGGCACTACCGAATATTTTTTAGGATTGGGCAGGCATGCTGCAATCATAGCTGCTTCCTGCATACTTAATTCAGATGCGTTTTTATTAAAATATTTTTTAGCTGCGGCCTGTACCCCAAAAATCCCAGGTCCCATTTCAGCAATATTCAAATAGCGGCACAGGATGGTACGTTTTGTCCAAATATGTTCTATACTGTACGTAAAAAAAACTTCGGGGCCTTTACGAAGGAAGCCGCCGCCCTGCCATAAAAAAATATTCTTGGCTGTTTGCTGGCTTAGGGTACTGGCGCCTCTTTGTTTTTGAGTATGGCGTTGATTGTATTTTACTGCCCTGGCAATCGCCTTAATATCAAACCCATCATGGTCTGCAAAAAGCTGGTCTTCTGAAGCCATCACAGCCAACTTTATATTTGACCCCATGTTATTATAAGAAATATAATCCCGGTGCAACCCATACCCCTGCAGAACACTCCCCACTTGTGTAAGCGTAATAGGAGGATTAAAAAGAGAGCCCAGTAATAAGTAAACAGATGAACTGATGTAACAGGCAAAAAAAACATCTTTACAAATAACACCCAGCTTATGAAAGAATTTTATTTTCCGCAACCAAAAATAATAGATGGCCCAGCCTGCAAAAATAACGAGCAATACGACCATAACTTTTGTGCGCAGGTTATTTACTACAAACCCATCAACATTAAATTTTGAATCAATAAAAAAAAGAAACAATAAAGCGTGAATCAAAAATATAATCCCAAAAACTTTTTCAAGTTTTCTCCAGGTTTTAATAAATCCTTTTTTTGAAACTTTAAAACTCATGAAGGGTTTTAATGAGGGTGATAAGTTACCAGCGCAGCAATGATTAAGGCGAGGCCAAAAATACAATATAATAAACCTGCTGCTACATTTACCCGCCTGATATTACGATCATTTAATTTTTCCCTGAGCTTACCGGCTAAGTTTATTTTAAAAATATCGGCTGCAATACAAAGGCCCATACAAATGGTAAAAGTGATAATTTTTTCATTGGGTGTATTCGCCAGCGACTTGGTGGTGGCTACAAACCAAAGTGCAATAACACCAGGGTTCAATGAATTCATTAAAAAGCCGGTAATGAATAAACGGGCATGGGTAGCTTTCCCAATCTTGATGCCCTGGTCAAGTTCTGCCTTTGTTTTATATTTTTTAAAAAACAGGTAGTAAATACTGAGTGCCAATAACAAGCTCCCGCCGGCGATGCCAATTTCTGTTTTATGATCTATCAGGTTACCAAAAATGCCACTAAAATGATTGGCCGTAATAATCCATAAAATATCGCTGAGCCATACCCCGCTTATAAAATAAAAAGCGCTGCTCATGCTATAATTGATCCGGAGCTTGATCACCGTAAAGATTACAGGGCCCACTGTAAAAATCAATGCAAGCCCCAATAAAATTCCGGAAACAATCGCTTCGGTCATGAAATAAATTTTTCTATACTAATATATTTGTTCTTATGCAAAGTCCAAATTAGCTTAAGAACTTCCTGTAATGATACATTGTCTGCTTAATTACAGGTAATTTATTAAGATTAACAAACATGCGATAAAGATATTTTATTTTGATGCTGTTTCATTCTTTTCTAAAAACAACTTCCAGTCTTGCAGCATATTTCCTTTTAGCACCCTGGGAAATTTATGCTGTCCGCCTACTTTTCCTTTTGCTTTTAAAAATTGATAAAAAACATCCTGCGTTAAAATTTTTACATTTATATTTTTTAATGCATGTTTTCGCTCTACCGCATAATCATCATTCAGTTCTTTTAATTTCTCATCAATCAGGCTTGTAATTTTATTTTCATCGGCATTATCATCTGTTGCAATATACCATTCATGTGCAAAAAAAGTTCCGTAGGGTACGCCTGCCACTGTAAATTCAGGAATAGAAATATGTAGTTCTTCCGAAACCATTTCTATGGCTTTGGTCATATTATCTACACTCAAATGTTCGCCTACCAGGCTTAAAAAATGTTTGGTGCGGCCTGTAATAATAATTTCACTGCGTTCTTTATCTACCAATTTTACGGTGTCGCCAATAGCATAGCGCCAGGTGCCTGCATTGGTACTTATAAGGATGGCATAATCTTTATTTTCTTCTATCTCATGCAGCATCAATGCTTGTGGGTTATCCACCATATTACCATCGGCATCAAAATTTGTATCATCAAAAGGAACAAATTCAAAAAAAATATTATTGTTTAGTGAAAGGTGCATGCCTTTGGCGCCCTGCCTGTTTTGATAGGCTAAAAACCCTTCACTTGCAAGATAGGTTTCAATGTAGGTAATGGGCTTCCCCAATAATTTTTCAAGCCCTCTTTTGTAAGGTTCCATGGCCACGCCACCATGCACATAAAAGCTAAGGTTGGGCCATAGCTCATGTATGTTTTTAAGTTTATACCTTTCTATTATTTTTTCAATACAAAGTTGCAGCCAGGCGGGAACCCCTACAATAAAACCGATATCCCAATTGGGCGCTTTTTCTACTACTTCCTCCAGCTTTTTTGACCAATCTTTTTCTTTAGCAATTTTTTTACCTGGTTTATACAAACCCAGGCCCATAAACCAAAACGGGATATTCCTTTGTTGTATGCCGCTCAGGTCACCGGCAAAATAAGTGGGGCCTTTTTGAAGTTGTGTACTTCCGCCCAGCATAAGCCATCCTTTACCAATAGCGCTTTTAGGCACATCTTCATAACGGGTTAGGCTTATGAGTTGTTTGGTGCTGGTAATGGTATTGCTACGAATAAGATCTTTAGTAACAGGTATATATTTACTGGCAGCTTCGCTGGTGCCGCTGCTTAATGCAAAATATTTTATTACACCTGGCCAGCATACATCCGGGCTTCCCTCAAGTGCTTTGTACCACCATTCATTATATATCTTATTATAATTAAATGTTGGAACCAATTGCTGGAATTTTTTTCCGGGATGACGGCTTAGTAATGCTTCATCAAATTTATAGAGTTGGCCAAATTGCGTAAACCGGGCTTTCCGTAAAAGTTTTTTTAATACATTCAACTGTTGTTTGCGCACATCACCCTGTGGGAGATTAAGCGCTTTAACAATGGATGCCGGTAATTTGATATCGAAAATGGCCATGAATGAAGATTAATGAAAAGCAAATATAAAAAATGCTGCCGATCAATGGTTGCCATTTAGCACAAAGGCGTTTTAAATGATAAAATGGACTTTCTTAACATGTAATATAAAATCATTTTATTTTGATTTTAAATCCCTATCTAAATACCATCCCGCAGTTTACAGAAAATTTTAATGAATCTAAATTCCCATCGTTTGGCTTACCTTTACCTTATGAAAAAAATAATTTTCATTTGTTGTGTTTTAGCTTTTTTTATGCTCTTACAAAACACAGGAATAGCACAATGTGCCATGTGCACCAAAACCGCTTCGCAATTGGGGGAAAAACCTGCCACGGGATTAAACCAGGGCATTGTGTACCTCATGCTGGCGCCTTTCACCATTGTAGGGTTGATTGCATACCGTTGGTGGGCCAGCAACCGTGAACAAAATCAAAATAATTAGGTTAGGGTTTCTCAAATTTTTTAATGTAACGAAACAGGTTGAATGATTTATTTAACACCTGTTCTTTTATCTCTTGTTTTAAGGCAGCAACATTAATATCGCTTGTCCTTTTTTTGCTTATCAGTAAAAATGCCTTTGCCGCAATGAGTTCATATTTTTTCTCATTTTTAATTTCACCTGTCAGCAATTGAAAAATTTCTGTTGATAATTCCGGTATCCCTACGCCGGTAGAGGCAACTGTTTTTATAATGGGTACATTATCTTTCTTTTTAACAAAAGCAGGCGCCAGCATTTTCTTTAAATTATTTACAAAACGATCTGCCCCCGCCCGGTCAGATTTATTTACTACAAAAATATCAGCTACTTCCATAATGCCGGCTTTCATCGTTTGAATATCATCGCCACTTTCGGGAACAAGTACTACAATCGTTACGTCTGCCAGGCCGGCAATTTCAATTTCACTTTGGCCTACACCCACCGTTTCAACCAATATATATTCAAAACCTGCGGATTTTAAAAATTCTGTTATTTCAATAATGGAAGCATTTAAACCGCCCAATGTACCTCGGGTAGCAAGAGAACGAATAAAAACATCCGGGTGATTATACCATTGGTTCATACGGATACGGTCGCCCAATACTGCCCCCATATTAAAAGGAGAGGAAGGATCTACACACAATACAGCAATTTTTTTACCTGTTTTCACCAATTCAGTAAGCAACGCATCGGTAAGCGTACTCTTTCCGGCACCCGGCGGACCGGTAATACCAATTACAGCAGCGTTTCCAGGTTTCATACTTTCTAAAAAAGAAGAAAAACCCTGCACTTCATTTTCAATTGCTGTAATTGATCTTGCAATTGATTTAAAGTCATCTGCCCCGATATGCTGTATGCCCG
The DNA here is from genome assembly GCA_016710595.1 of Niastella sp. Lineage (GTDB taxonomy): Bacteria > Bacteroidota > Bacteroidia > Chitinophagales > Chitinophagaceae > Ferruginibacter. The sequence continues at coordinate 305,306 of JADJVM010000003.1, read as the reverse complement.
CAATCTCCATTCCGCTAAAATACTTTAGATAAATGAAACCAAAATAAAGCCTTGTTGTTATTTTGCATAAAATAAAAAAATTGCATTTACCTAAAGGCATTTCAGTAGTAATTCCAAATTATAATGGCAGGCAGTTATTACCTCAAATACTTCCTCCTTTATACGAAGCTTTGCAAAACGCTGGCCTGGATTATGAAGTAATCATAAGCGATGATGCTTCTACCGATGCATCCATCTCCTATATTCAGGCAGATCACCCCGCTATAAAGCTTATTGAAAACCCGGTTAACAGGGGCTTTGCGCCAACAGCCAATGCAGGCATTTTCGCATCAACCTATTCCTATACCTTACTCCTGAACAGTGATGTAAAACTTACAGCAAACTATTTTAAATTTTTAATCCCCTATTTTGATAAGGATGATTGTTTTGGGGTTATGGGCCGCATTGTTGGTTGGGATGATGATAAGATCCAGGACGGTGGTAAATATCCATATTTTCATGGCGTAAAAATTAAAACCTCGGGTAACTACATTCCTTTACAGGATGACGAAGGCCCTTATTACAGCATGTATTTATCTGGCGCAAATGCTTTGATGAATACCGCTATTTTGCAATTATTGGGTGGCTTTAATGAACTCTTTGCACCCTATTATGTAGAAGATTATGAGCTTAGCCTGAGAGCCTGGCGCAAAGGATATGTTTGTTATTACGAACACCGGGCAGTGTGTCGTCACAAAACTTCTGTTACCATTAAAAGTAGCAGTAAAAAAGAAAAAGTAAAGATTATTTATAACCGGAATAAAATGTTTTTACATGCTATTCATTTACCCGCCTCCAAACTAATAGTTTGGAAACTACAACTTGGCCTGGAAGCATTCATCCATATATGCTTTGGTAAATTATTTTACATAAAAGCCTTACTGGCATTCATGGGTAAAAGAAAGCAAGTTGCTGAAAGCAGGACCTTGCTTAAAAACAATTCAGCTAAGCGGCTTTTAACTTTACAAGAAGTAGCACAAAAAGTAAATGCTCAAATAAGCAGCCATGCCATACAAAAATGGTAAAAAAATTTCTTGTATATTACAACATACAGATTACCGTCTTAAGTTAGATTGAATGAAAAAATTAAAAATTTCATTGGTATTGCCCTTCCCGGTAACAAAGCCTGTAGGCGGCGCCAGTGTGATATATCACTATGCTAACTTATTGCAAAACCGGGGCCATGAAGTGTCCATTTTTCATACCATTAAACGGCCTTATAAAAAAAGCAAGACTCCGCTTTGGTACAAACGATTTATTTTTTGGATGCGAAAGGTAGCGAGGCCCAAATGGTTCCCACTGCACCCAAAAGTATCCTGTTTTATAGTGCCTGCCATTACTGATAAATATATGCCGGATGCAGATATAGTTATGAGCACCTGGTGGCAAATGGCCTATGCCATCAATGCATTAAATGATACCAAAGGAAAAAAGTTTAACCTGGTACAGGATTATGAAACATGGAACAGCGATGTGGAGCGCTTACACGAAAGTTACGCTTTACCCATTCACCATGTAGTGATTGCCCAATACCTGCAGGATTTACTAACCAGCCATTCCGGAATTAAGCCGGTACACATTCCCAATGCTATTGATACCGACCGCTTCTCAATACAAGTATTACCCCATAACAGGAATACACAGTCTGTAATGATGCTTTATTCTGAAGAAAAGAGAAAGGGCACCCAATATGCATTGGAAGCGTTTAACCTACTCAAAAAAGAATTTCCTGAAATGCAGCTTATTTTATTTGGTGTGTATCAGCCACCTGATGATTTACCCGGTTGGATAAAATATTATCAAAAGCCCAATGACCTGCCATCATTATATAACAAAGCCGCTATTTTTTTATCTCCAAGTTTAGGAGAAGGCTGGGCGCTACCGCCAGCCGAAGCCATGGCCTGTGGCTGTGCGGTAGTATGCACACAAATAGGCGGGCACCGGGATTATGCTATACCCAATGAAACGGCATTGCTGATAAGCCCTGAAAAACCTGCTGAAATTTACGATGCATTAAAAAAATTATTTACATACCCCGATTTTAGGATACAAATGGCAAACCGGGGGCGGCATTTTATAGCAACAAATTTTAGCTGGGAAAACTCAGTAAGTAAATTAGAAGCTTATTTTTATACGGCGTTGAGTGAATAACTTTACATTTTGCTATGACCAATTTTATTCCCATATTTCCATTAGGTATTGTTGTATATCCCGGGGAGATGCTAAACCTCCACATTTTTGAGCCCCGGTATAAAGAATTGATTAAAGATTGCCATCAACAAAAAAAACCATTTGGTATCCCGGCCGTTTTTAATAACCGGGTAAACGAAATGGGAACCATTATGCAAATCATAGAAATAAGTAAAGAATATGAAGATGGAAAAATGGACATTAAAACGGAAGGCCTAAGCGTTTTTAAAATATTAGAACGGGTAGAATCCCTGCCTGATAAATTATATGGAGGAGCTATTGTAACTTACCCCAAAATACAAATGCAAGGCAACCCCACTATCATGAAAAAAATCCTGGAAGGCATCCGCAGTATTTATCATACCCTAAACATTAAAAAAGAATTTAGTAAACCTGATGACCAGTTAAAATGTTATGATGTTGCCCATCATGCCGGCCTTACGATTGAAGATGAATATCATTTACTGGAACTGGAGCACGAATTACAGCGGCAAGAATTTTTAAAGAGGCACCTGGCCAAAGTAATGCCCATCATGGCAGAAATGGATATCCTGAAAGGAAAAATAAAAATGAACGGCCATTTTAAAAATGTGAAAGGATTATAACCATGATTACACTCTGCTTCGATTTTGGAAACACCCGTAAAAAGCTGGCCATTTTTAAAAACAAACAAATGCTGGAGGAATTATACCTCCCCAACGATGATACAGCAACCATTGCATCGCTGTTAGAAAAATATAAACCTCAAAAAACAATTCTTTCTTCGGTTATTGACCACAATCCCGAAATGGAAACGTATTTAGCCAGCAGCACGGCTTTTCATAAACTATCGGTACATACTAAAATAAATTTTACAACCCCTGTTGGCAAACCAGAAACCATTGGTGCAGACCGATTGGCATTGGTAGCAGCAGCGGTTCATTATTTTCCGGTAAAAAACAACCTGGTAATAGGATTGGGCAGTTGTATTACCTATAATTTTGTAAATCAAAACCACCAGTTCCTGGGAGGCAGTATTTCACCCGGTATGGATATGCGCTTTAGAGCTATGCATGAGTTTACGGCAAAACTTCCATTGGTGCAGGGAGACTGGAATTTCCCCCTCATTGGTTACAATACAGCAACCAATTTACAAAGTGGCGTTCTGTACGGTATGGCCTGCGAAATAGATGGAATCATAGGTTGCTACAAACAGCGATATCGTAACTTTAACGTGGTTTTAACCGGGGGTAATTCAGCCTATTTTGCCAGTCAGCTTAAAAACAGGATATTTGCCGACCAAAATTTTTTATTTAAAGGACTGTATGCACTCAGCGAAATCAACAACATTGTGGTTTAAAAGATATGGATGGGTATTATTAATCTGTTTATTTTTTTCCGCTACCGCACAAGACAATTCTCCTTATTCCCGCTACGGCATAGGTGATATAGTTCCTAACCGCAATATCATTTCCCGCTCCATGGGTGGGGTTGGTGTGGCATTTGGTGTTGACACTTCATTGCCATACATCCCCGTGGGTATGCTCAATATAAGCAACCCTGCATCATTGGGGTCACTCAGCAGCAATTCTTATATCAATACTTTGTTTGATGTAGGCGTAGAAGTAGATCGGCATACCTTAAAGAGTAACACAACTCCCGGAAAATATACTTCTAATAATATCAATATCTCTTATGTACAATTGGGCTTCCCGATTGCCAGTAAAAAAATGGAACTTAGAGGGATGCAATGGGGATTAAGTTTTGGATTAAGGCCTTTAACACGCATTAATTATAAAGTAGAAGAAAATAAACGGCTAACCAATATTGATTCTGTAAATCTATTATACGAAGGCAATGGCGGTATTTCGCAAGCAAATGTGAGTACAGGTATCCGTATTAAAAATTTTAGTTTTGGACTGAGTACAGGTTATTCATTTGGTTCTAAAGATTATAGTACCCGGCAAAGATTTATTAATGATACGATTGCATATTACCGAAGCCACAGCAGCCGGAATACCCGTATTGGAGGTGTATTTTTAAACCTGGGCGCACAGTACCAAATTAAAACAAAAAATGGTCTTCTGCAATTGGGAGCTTCTGCAGCGCTACAACAAAACCTTACGGGTACAGCAGATGAATTAGATGAAACCTATACTTATAATAGTTATGATGAACCCGTAAGCATTGACACGGTAAATTATAAAAGTAATAATAAAGGAACCGTAAAACTTCCTGCCACATACTCATTTGGGGCATTGTATCGCAATACCCATTGGCTCTTTGGTGCCGATTTTGATTATACCGCCTGGGATTCATATTCATTTTATGGAACAAAAGACCCTTCTGTAAAAAACAACTGGACCGTGCATGTGGGCGCTCAATATTATGCAGCAGATAAGTTTACACCCATAAATAAATATTGGCGATTTGTAAAATACAGGACAGGTGCATACTATGGGCCAGACTATATTAATATTGGTAAAGAAAGAAATATTTATGGCTTTACGGTAGGTGCCGGTTTTCCGCTCACCAGTTTCCAAAGGCTTCGCCTGGGAGGTGAGTATGTAACATTAAACACAAGCCTGGAAGTGGGCGCCAGGGGCGATAAAAACAGCGCCTCATTCAGGGAAAATTTTGCCCGATTTAGTTTTGGTATTTCAATGGGCCAGCGTTGGTTCCAAAAAAGAAAGTATGATTAATGGTACTTTTGTTTTTACATTTTTAAATAATTGAAAGCAACATCAACATATAAATTCATTTTAGCAGCTTTATTTACAAGCTGCTTTTTTTTATGCGCCTGCGAAAATGATGAGGCAGATGTGGCCAATTTAAATAAAAAAGTATTAGAAGTAGAAAAAGCGAAAGGCGTAAGGACCATATTTACGCTGGGCGGCAAAACGAGAGCCGTACTTACTGCTCCGCTTATGCTTCGGGTGCAGGATAGTATCCCATATTATGAATTTCCAGAAACCTTGCAATGCGATTTTTACAACGATCAGGGTACTGTAGAAAGTGTACTTACCGCTAAATACGCCAAGTACCGGGAAACCCAAAATATTATTTTTTTAAAAGACAGTGTTAAGGTTATAAACATACTAAAAGGCGATACGCTTTACTGCCAGGAACTGTATTGGGACAGGAGCCGTATCAATAGGGAGTTTTATACAGATAAAGCAGTCAGGATCCGCACCCGTACCCAAATTATTGATGGTATAGGCATGGAAGCAAACCAGTCCTTTAAAGATTGGCTTATTTTAAAACCCATTGGAACGGTACAGGTCCCCGCTTCTAAATTTCCCATGTAACTGCACGGTATTTGTAGTAGTTTTCCTTTATTCAAAAACAATAAACACATTGTTGTAGTAACTTCAATGCAATTCTAAAAATTACAGAATATGGAATACAGGCATTTAGGCAAATCAGGTTTACAGGTAAGCGCTCTTTCCTTAGGAAGCTGGGTAAGCTTTAGCAAACAAATAAATGATAAGCTGGCAGAAGAAATCATGAGCCATGCGTATGATAAGGGTATTAATTTTTTTGACAACGCCGAAGTGTATGCCCTGGGTGAAAGTGAAAAAATGATGGGCCGAATTTTAAAAAAGAAAAAGTGGGACCGCAGCTCCTACCTGGTTTCTTCTAAAGTTTATTTTGGCTGGCGTGGAAAAGAAAACAAACCCAATCAAACAGGTCTTAGCCGAAAGCATATTATTGAGGCATGTAATGAAGCGCTTCAAAGGTTACAGGTAGATTACCTCGATTTATTTTATTGCCACAGGGCAGATAAAACAACACCGGTAGCAGAAACCGTATGGGCCATGAACACGCTGTTGCAGCAAGGAAAAATATTGTACTGGGGCACCAGTGAGTGGACAGGTGTAGAAATTATGGAAGCACACATGATTGCCAAAAAATATAATTTGATTGGCCCTACCATGGAGCAACCACAGTATAATCTTTTTGAAAGAAATAAAGTAGAAGCAGATTATAGCCAAATATATAAAACCGTTGGCCTGGGTACTACTGTTTGGAGCCCGTTGGCATCGGGTTTATTAAGCGGAAAATACAATGATGGCGTACCCAAAGGAAGCCGCTTTGCATTGTCAGGCTTCGATTGGCTAAAAGACAGGTGGATGATGGAAGATAAAATAAAGAAAGTAAAAAAAATTAGCGACCTCGCTAAGAAACTAAATATTACAACGGCTGCATTAAGCATTGCCTGGTGTTTAAAAAACCCGGATGTAAGCACCGCTATTTTGGGCGCTACTAAAAAACAACAATTGGTAGAAAACCTGAAAGCGTTGGATGCAGTGCCTTTGCTGAATGATGAAGTAATTGAAAAAATAGAAAAGATCATGCAGAATAAACCCGAGATATTATGATCCTGTATGGTATCCCAAATTGCAACAGCATAAAGAAAACAATCAATTGGTTTCAAAGCCAGCATTTGGAGTACCAATTTCACAATTATAAAGAAGACGGTATCACATTGGCAAAACTAAAAGAATGGAATAAAAAAAGCGGTTGGAAAACTTTTTTTAATAAAAGCAGCAGTACCTGGAAGCTTCAAAAGATAGATTTCGTTTCCCTTACAACAGCTACTGCACTTACTCTTATGAAAGCACATCCCAGCATTATTAAAAGACCTTTAATTGAGTACGGTGAAAAAATAATTATTGGGTTTGATGAAACACTTTTTAAAAAAATATTTTTAACAATAAAAAAAGAAACAAAATGAAAAGAAATGCAACAGCCGTATGGCAAGGATCCGGTAAAGAAGGCTCAGGCCATTTAACTACACAAAGTAAGACCCTGGACAAAACACAATATTCCTTTAGCAGCCGTTTTGAAGAAGGTACAGGCACAAACCCAGAAGAACTTGTAGCAGCAGCCCACGCAGGATGCTTTGCCATGAAGCTGAGCCTGGTTTTAAATGCAGCAGGTTTCACCGCCACAGAATTAAATACAAGGTGCGATGTAGAATTTAAAGATGGCGGTATTGCTTCCTCTCATTTAACGCTTAAAGCAAAAGTACCTAACATAAGTAAAGAACAATTTGCAACCTGTGCCGAAGATGCCAAAGCGAATTGCCCCATTTCTAAATTACTAAACACTAACATTTCGTTAGATGCAGAATTGGTTTAAACGAATAAAAAAGAGGGTGCTTCAAAATATGTGGTATCCTCTTTTTTTTACGACCTTTTCTCACTATGTGATTTTGTATCCTACCAGCCGGCACCAAAAAATAGATACTTACTTTTACCGGCATTTTAAAAATAAATGATGTTTACATTACGAATACCTAATTACCGCCAGAGATAATTCATATCACCCGGATACTATCGGAGCTGTGGTAATATTTTTTCAATACAAATTTTCCTCTTACAAAAAATTATTCAAATAAACATCGGGGTTTCCCCCGTAAAAAATTAGGGTTTTTCCCCATTGTTTGAAATGAGATGTTTCCCTATGTTTGTAAAATAGTTTTTAACCCTTAACCGCCGTTTATGAAATTTAATTACCCCCTCTCCGAAAAATTTTTGGAATTCTCACAATCCTAACAATTGTGTTATTTGCAGCTTGTAAAAAAGCAGATTTTGCACAAAAAAGTAGCTTGCAAAATGAAGAAAGGTTTTTTAAACTACCGGCAAATGCTCGTCCGGAATTAAAGCGCATAGTGGAAGACCTGAAAATAAAAAATAAAATTCATCCATTTATTAATGAATTTATTGCTAGTGAAGGGTACCCGCTTTGGGAATTTGCTCAATTTAAAAAAAGAAAATTTAATGTAACTAACAGAGGAGACGGGAATGAATAGGACAGCCTGGTACAAGTGCCCATTGTGCAAGAAGAAGCTCAATATGTAAAAGACATACTAAATATTAGAATTGATAGTAGTATCCTTTACAAACTTATTGCGGGAGAAGAATATGCTTCTTTTGGTTTTAATAAAGACCCCAATCGTACTACACCTAATGCAAATGATATTGTAGGGACCATTATGGCATATGAACACTTAATATGGGGACAAAATATTTTTGAGATCACAGATAACCGTTTATTTGATAACTGGCCGCAAGGGGCACCTAAACCGGATTCTTTTTATGTGGTTCAAAAATTTACCACTACCTATTCTACTATTACCTGGGTATGCGGTTTTCATACAGGCGGACAATTACAATCTTGCCCACCCGGCGTGGAACATTGTTTTGAGCTTATTCCTGAGATATGTTCCATTACATGGGTATCTACCACTTATGAAGGAGATGGTGATTCCGGTGAATGGGAACCAATACCACCCACCATCACGCCTGGCAGTGGTAGCGGCAGTGGTACCGGAACAAACCCAACCACTACAAACCCACCTAATAACCTACCAACAATTTGCGGCAGTGGCAGAGGCTGGGTAAGAATTGTGCCTGACATTGAAACTGGTATATGGAAGAACCCTTGTACAGGGATACCAGTGCCAATAGAAGATGAACCCGGTGAATATAACCCTTATAATGCCGATGAAGTTATAATAGATCCTTCCATAACAAATCATTATCCTTGTCTTAAAAAAATAATTGATACACTATCTAGATTTGGCAATTTAAATCAAAAAGCGCAAGTGGCGCTCAGTACTATTTTTGGAGTGAATAAATATGTGCATTTAACGGTCAAGATGGATTCAAGTTTGTCGGCAAAATTGCTGCTCAAACGATACAAATAAGTGATACACTGACAGATGACGGCAATATTGATTTTTATGCAACTATAGTTATTAATCCTAATTTAATTTCTAATGCTACTAAGGAATATATTGCAGCAACAATTACTCATGAAGCTATGCATGCTTATATTGAATATCGCTATGCTCAATACAGAAATCATGTAATTGATTCCAATGCTATTAAGTCAGATTTTCCAATTTTTTGGAGAAAACTATCCTATGCAACAAGTGATTTACAGCAACATAATTTAATTGCCAATAATTGGGTAAATACAATAGCACAATCTTTTACAGCATTTGCCAATAGCCCAGGGCTCACTCAACAAATGCGAGATTCGGTTTACAGATCGCTTGGCTGGGGGGACTGGAAAAAACAGATATTTTTAAACAGCAATCAGGCATATGTGATATTTTAGCAATAAATGAAGTGGCAAAGAATAGAACCCTTAATTCTCCGTTTACTCCAAATGTCCCTCCCCGGGCTTTCCCCATGCTCAAATATCTATACTATAAACTTTTCATCATTTAAAATGAGAAATCCATGCGATTGATAACTTACCTGGTTATGTTAATGTCTATAATTGGATGTGCAAAAAAGAACTATCCATCAAAAATAATTGACTCAGGTGATACCTTTATTGACAGCCTTTTTGCGGATAGTAAATTGATTGTAATGAGCAATACAACAAGTGCATGGAATTATTCGGGTTGGAAACATACCTGCTTAATTCGAAAGAGAAGTAAATGGAAATTAATAACTTTTGAAATGCGTGGTTACAAGTTGCCTGGTATGAGACTACCCTTTAACTATTCAGAAACTCTTATAAAAAAGAATTTGGGAGATTCTATTTATAAAATTTTTAAGTTAAATAATTTTTTAAAAATTCCTTCAATAAATGAAGGGTGTGATACTTCAGAATTACATAAGAATAGCAAAGGGAAATTCATTTTCTGTAATAGAAATGATGTGGCTACTTATCATATTTATATAAAGACAAAAGGGGAAATAACAAAAAAATCTTACCGGGATATTTTTTTCAATAATGAATGTTGTCCCGGTAATAAAGATCGGCAAACATTCATTAAATGCTATAATGCATTAAACAGCTTCTGATTTTCATACTCGAAAAGTTACTCTTGCACTGTTGCCCCGGAGATATAACGAGGCAACGGTTTTTAAATATCTATTCTATTTTAAAAAAACATTTAAAATAACTTTATGTGGTAATTTATATTTTCCCCCTACAATCTACTTATTATACGAATGGCCAACAAGCATCCATTAATGCTGCCATACAATTTTTTGGCTCCACTGCCAATTGCGGCCTTGGCTTTTATGAAACAAACGATACTTCAAAAACAAATTTTATAAAAATTAATCCTTAATAATATGAAAGAGATATTAATTACAGTTTTTGTTTTTACATTTATAAGTAATAACAATTTGAAAGCACAAACCTTACAGGATAGCATATTGGCTATCAATTTTAGCCAATATATCAATAAACCCATTGATTCACTTATCAATATATTACCTTCTTCTTATGATAGTATTTATACAGGAGCAGGGAGTTCTATTTTTGTAGGTGCTACAGTTATAGTAAGATATGGCAATTCAAATATCTGGGTAAATATTTCGCCTGGCACACATAACTATTATACGCCATTAAATGCAGCACATAATCCTCCTCATATAGCTTGGCCGCTTGCATCTGTACGCAAAGAGAATACATGGAAAATTGTAGTATGGGGGCTGTCAAACCTCCCTTTAAGAGAGATTTGTTGTGGTGATGATTGATGAAGTATAATGATTTTCCGTCGCTGTGGGTATGCACCAATTATGACCGCCAGCTGTGGATTGCCGTTATATGTGATTAGACCAGCACCAGCAATATTAATGCATTAGCTACGCCTTCGGAGGGGGGCTCGTGTGTTTTACACTTATTAATTCCTTTGGTACATTCAATTTCTATAACCTGGTATTGATGTTGGTAGTTTTTAGCTTATTGGGGATGATTATTCCAATCTGTGACATTTTAATCACGTATCTTTTAAAATAAATGGAAATTAATTCCTTTATTAACCCCAACCTTGGACTGAGCTTTGGCCCTTATTGGAATTATAGCCCGGGTGCAGGACTGGCATATCATTTCTATTCTTATACTATTACAAATGCTTATGTAAGTTTTTTGATGATTTTGCGGATTGAAGTATCTTGAAATTATTTTACAGGCTCATTCCATCCTTAAAATTGTTTACTTTTAAAATGATTTAAAAATTATCTTTTTTATCTTTCAAAAAACCACATGCATTTTAATAATAAAACCGTTTTTATTACCGGCGCCTCCAGGGGTATCGGCAAAGCAATAGCATTAAAACTGGCCGCCGCCGGTGCAAATATTATTGTAGCAGCTAAATCTGTTCAGGAAAATCCAAAACTGGGTGGAACCATTTATTCTGCTGCCAAAGAAATAGAAGAAGCAGGCGGTAAGGCCCTCGCCATACAATGCGACATTAGAGATGAAAACCAAATAGAAAATGCCGTAAATAAAGCCGTAGATACCTTTGGCGGAATTGATATACTCATAAATAATGCATCTGCCATTTCATTAACGCCCACAGAACAAACTGAACCCAAGCGGTTCGATCTGATGTTTAATATAAATGTAAGAGGCACTTTCCTGGTAAGTAAGGCATGTATCCCACATTTAAAAAAAGGATTAAATCCACATATCCTTACGTTAAGCCCGCCTTTAAATATGGATATGAAATGGTTTGCCGGGCACCTGGCTTATACGCTGAGCAAATATAATATGAGCATGATTGCACTTGGCCTGGCAGCAGAATTAAAAAAATATAATATTGCCGTAAATGCATTATGGCCCCGCACTACGATTGCTACTGCTGCCGTTCAAAATTTATTAGGCGGTGATGCGTTGATGAAAATGAGCCGTACCCCAGAAATTTTAGCCGATGCCGCTTATTACATTTTAAGTAAACCCTCTAATTCGTACAGCGGGCAAACTTTAATAGATGAGCAAGTATTAGCTGCAGAAGGAATCTCCAATTTAGATAAATATGCAGTAGTACCAGGTGGGCAATTGTTTGATGATTTGTTTATTTAATAATTATTCTGGCCTTACAAAAAATGAGCGATAAAAAATAATTCCCGTTTTTAAGTTAAAGACAAATCATCCAATAAAATAAAATCATAAATAAGTACCTTGTGATGCATTTCGGATATTTGAATGAATTTTTGTTTACCGCATATTTGTATCTATAAATTTCTAAAAAAATTCATCCGAATGAGCAATTCAAAAAATTAAATATATGCGCACATACGACAAGTTGCTGGCCGATAATAAAAAATGGGCAGAAGAACAAAAACTAACGCACCCTGATTTCTTTAAACAGTTGGCACAGCAGCAAACCCCCCAATTTTTATGGATCGGTTGCAGCGATAGCAGGGTATCGGCAGATAAGATCACAAATACCCAGCCCGGTGAAATATTTGTACATCGCAATATTTCTAACATGGTAGTGAATAATGATATTAACCTGCTAAGTGTATTACAATTTGCAGTAGAAGTATTGAAAGTAAAACACATTATCGTGTGCGGGCATTATGGTTGTGGTGGCATTAATGCAGCCATGCAAAACAATAGCCTGGGTATTATTGATTATTGGTTAAATGGAATTAAAGATGTGTACCGCCTCCATAAAGCTGAAATTGAAAACCTGCCTACCGAAATAGAAAAACAAAACCGGCTCACAGAATTAAATGTACAGGAGCAGGTACTTAACCTGGCTAAGACTAATATCATTCAAAAAGCCTGGGCCAATAAGAACTACCCCCATTTGCACGGGTGGGTATATGGCTTAAGCGATGGAATTATAAAACCCATTTACCAAATTAAAGCCGGTACAAGTCCCGAAGCCTTATATAATTATAAAAACTTATAAGTGTGAAAAAATACCCCAAAAGAGGTATTTTTTATTTCAAAAATAAATCCTCTCTTTGTGAATATAAAGAAATTGTATACCTGGTAAATCAAAACGGCCCGTTTTGAAACCTACTCTAAATAACGTTATAACTTACTAAACTTTCTCATGCTTGAACACTCTTCCCATTCCGGTTCTCCGGGGTGGGATATTTTTTTTGCCAAAAATATTATCATTATTTTGCTAAATATATTAGTGTTGATAAGTTTAATATCCTACATTTGTAATGCAGAATAAATTTACATCGCAAAACACAGATACATCAATTAAAAAAAAATCAATGAGCAACACAGAAAAATTAAAAGCGCTAAAACTAACCATGGACAAAATCGATAAAGATTTTGGCAAAGGTTCAGTAATGATGATGAATGAAAGAGGGGTGATAGAGCAGGAAGTGATATCTACCGGGTCACTGGGCCTCGACGTAGCACTGGGCGTAGGCGGTCTTCCAAAAGGCAGGGTAGTAGAAATTTATGGCCCTGAATCTTCGGGTAAAACTACCCTGGCAATTCATGTAATTGCCGAAGCACAAAAGAAAGGTGGCATTTGTGCATTTATTGATGCAGAACATGCATTTGATAGCATATATGCTCAAAAGCTGGGAGTAGATATTGATAATCTATTGATATCGCAACCGGATTATGGAGAGCAGGCTTTAGAAATTGCAGACCGCCTCATTCTTTCCGGCGCATTAGATGTAGTAGTGATTGATTCTGTAGCTGCGCTAGTACCCAAGGGTGAATTAGAAGGAGAAATGGGAGATAGTAAAATGGGGTTACAGGCTCGTTTAATGAGCCAGGCATTACGAAAGTTAACTGCCACCATTTCAAAAACAAATAGCTGTTGCATTTTCATAAACCAACTCAGGGAAAAAATTGGAATCATGTTTGGTAATCCTGAAACAACCACCGGAGGTAATGCCTTAAAGTTTTACGCTTCTGTGCGTTTAGATATTCGCCGGCTGGCCCAAATTAAAGATGGAGATGCAGTAGTAGGAAACCATGTAAAGGTAAAAGTGGTAAAAAATAAAGTGGCGCCCCCTTTCCGCCAGGCCGAATTTGATATCATATATGGAGAAGGAATTTCTAAAGTAGGCGAAATTATAGATATGGGTGTAGAAATGGGGATTGTACAAAAAAGCGGGAGCTGGTTTAGCTATAACAGCGATAAACTGGGCCAGGGCAGGGAGTCAGTAAAACAATTGCTACTCGATAACCCCGGAATGGCTGCAGAAATAGAAGCCAAAATTAAAGACAAGATTAAAAACGTGCCTGAGCAATAAGCACTCATTTATTTTAGTTGGTTTATTAAGTATGACACCGTCTTTTTTTAAGGACGGTTTTTTTATTGTATTTCCATCACCGACATTTGTGCCAGCAAAATGATAAATCAACAAAATGTAAAGGCACACCTTGCCTTATTGAGCACCAATCTTTTTTTTGCAATAAATTTTTCAGCAATAAAATTTTTGCTGAACAATAATTTTATGAAACCCTTTGGGCTGAACCTCGTAAGGGTATTGGTAGCAACGCTTTTACTTTGGATCTTATATTTCTTTAAAAAAACAAAGGATACTATTGATAAAAAAGATTTATCCCGGATTTTTTTATGCGGATTAATGGGCATTGCCATCAACCAAATGTTGTTTATAAAAGGTTTGTCGTATAGCACGCCAATACATGGCGCATTACTAATGCTTACTACGCCTATCTTAATTACCATATTGGCTGCATGGCTACTAAAAGAGAGGCATAGTATAATAAATATAATTGGTCTCGGGCTGGGGATCGGGGGCGCATGTTTTCTGGTACTTTCAAAAACCAATGCAGCCAATACCAATTCCGGTAACATGTTATGGGGCGATATTCTCCTTATCTTAAATGCGGTAGCATACTCAATCTATTTTATTTTGGTAAAACCGCTGATGAGCAAATATAGTATGGTGACGGTGCTCCGCATGGCATTTACATTTGGCCTGCTAATCATGATTCCATTTTGCTGGACTGAGTTTAATGAAATTAACTGGCCGCAACTTTCCGGCCTTGCCTGGCTCAATCTTGCACTGATTGTAGTTTGTGGAACCTTCTTAGCGTATCTTTTTAATATTTATGGCATTGCTGTTCTTGGCGCTTCTGTTGCCAGTGCCTATATTTATTTGCAGCCCATTTTTGCAGGCGCTATCGCCATGATCTTTTTGGGAGAACCATTAACGCTAGTAAAAATTACTGCGGGGGTAATGATTGCAGCGGGGGTGTATTTAGTAAACAAAAAGAAAAGCTAAAGTTATTCTTTGGGGTAATGCATAAAAAGAAACTCTCTTTCTGTATGTTGAAAATCTCTCCAGGTTACCACTTCAGATTGTACAGCAAATACAGCGCAGGTAGGCATATTATCAATATTGAACCCGGTACATAGACTATTTACAAATTGGGTAACACCAGGATTATGCGAAAATAAAGCTACCGAATCATCCGCATCATCTAAGAAATTCAGCACGCTATAAAAAGTTGGTAACGCTGCATTGTATAGTTCCTGGATATATTTTATTTCACTTACCGGTGTTTTAAAAGCATTACAAAAAAACTTACAAGTATCGCTCGCTCTGCGGGCAGGGCTACTCACAAAACGATCAATATGTAATATTTTTTCTGATATTTTTTTTGCCATTTGCATGGCATCCGATTCACCTCTTGCATTTAGTGGCCTGTCAAAATCCCGCTGGCCTGTTTTAGCATCGCTACTCTTAGCATGTCGTACAACTATTAATGTTTTCATTTTATTTGCCAATTTCAATTTAATTTTCTTTTCTTAAATCTTACTGTAAATTAAGGATTCATTTTACACTAAACGTACAATACTTATACCACATTTTTAAAATAAGAATCCCGCCCATAGGCAGGATTCTTTTGCTTCAACTTCAACTCAACTATTGAAACTTCATGGGGTTTACATAAAAGAATTAAACCCTGTAATAATGGTTCCTATAAATGCTGTGCCTCCTTCCTTTTGTGCATTAAGTTTCTTTAATTCTTCTTCTGTTTTTTCTTTTACCTTCAGCAATGAGTCTTTCAGTTTTTGCTGCTGTAATTTTAAATTGACCTTTATCGTATCAACGAGCTTTGGACTATCCTTTATATCATAGCGATATGACCCGCCCTTTTCTTCGTTTATCTCTACACCGTTTTCATTTATTTTAATCCTGGTATTTCTCCTGCGGCTACCATCTCTCCATGATGTGTTATCATTATCGGGGCTATCTGCCTTTATTCCATCCAAAGTATAAAGGCCATCTTCTTTCATAATATAATCTGTATTGCGTTCCCAGTTATGTTGTGTATTCTTACTTTCGAAATCCCAATCCCAATCTTCATCATTAAAGAAACTCACATTCGTTACATTGAACCAGCCAATACTTTCATCAATTTTTATTTGTTTACCCACCGGTACATAAATCCTTACGATTACTTCCTGGTTCCTGAATTTTTGTTGGGGCGTAATGGCAAATCCTTTGTCTATTGTTAAAATACTATCAAATTGTTCGGCCTTAAAGGGTATGGCCGCTGCAGTTTTATTTGCATTGTCAAGGCTGTTGCCTCTTGCCAGTTTCATTACTGATAATCTAAAGCTATCACTTTGGGATTTTATTATTTGCAGTGTTACGTTTTGAACAAAAATAGAATCACTGTCCAGCGCTTCAAAAAGGTCTAACCGGTTCCAGCGGCGGCGATGATAGGTTTTAAATGGAGACTCTGCAGTAATTTCCAGTTTATTAATATTGGGATTTGCCAGGCTAATAAATGTTTCCTGTGGGGAGTTGCTCTTTTTAAAATCTTTGCTTAAACTGGCTACCAGCCCAATAAAGCAAGCCCAGCCCAATATCCATAAGCATATAAATATCCAGGTCAAAGCTGCGCTGCCTTTACGCACCCTTGTAATACGTCGAATAAGCCAGGTAATAATGCCAATAATAGGTGTTGCAATAAAAAACAATAAGGTTCCCCATGCTAAGAGGTTTTGGCCGGTACCATTTAAAATAAAATCTTTAAGTGGAAATACACCAACCGCTCCAATACCAAGACCAAATAATCCTACAACGAGTGCAATGGCAATACATCCTGCAATAAAGTAAAAGAAAATTTTAAATAGCAATGCTATTACATCGCCCAGGCTACGGCCATTCCGATGTGCCGCCTGGTGTATATCAGATGCTACAGTTTTACTTTTTTCACGGGCAAATGTGGCAGCTTCCTTGCTTAGTTTTTGCGCTCTTTCTTTTACGCCCTGCATCTCTTCCATCACTGAGTTCTTGATAGAATTCATATCTACCTTTTCACCTTTCATTTCTAATTTTTCTGATGTGGTAAGGGCTTCTGGAATTACCAGCCATAATATGATATAAATGATCAATGAGCCAGGACTAAAGCTGAATGAGATAAAATTAGGAATACCCCAATGCCCAAACTTAAAAGCAAAGGATAAGAACGGGATAAGAAATAACACACGTGGCAACCAAACGGGCACGCCAAAATAACTTCCCAGGCCGGAACATACACCGGCAATAATTTTGTGGTCGTTATCCCTGTATAGTTTTCTTCTTTGGCTTCCTATTTCTGTGCTGGCAGTACTTGGTACTACTACCCATAATAATAGGTAGGCTATAAAACCAATACCAGAAAATATGAGCAATGCAAATACAATCCTTACGATTACAGTATCAATCCCAAAATAATTGGCAATACCACTACAAACCCCGCCTAATACTTTATTGTTTTCATCCCGGTACAATTTACGGTTGCTGCTACCAGTACCAAAAGTAAAATTGGGCTGGGTATGGCTTTCATTTGCCTGGGCTCCTTGCGTATTAGTAGCTTCTGCATCGGTATCATCAAAATCTTCTGGGCGTCCCATACTGCGTATAATGGCATTTACATCCTCTTCGGTAATACAAGTGGCGCCTGTTTTTAATTGTTCCTGGAAAAGTTCGCTTATACGGCTTTCAATATCGTTTATTATTTCATCTTTCCCTTGCTCATTTACAAAATACCTGTTTAAGCTATCTGTGTAATTTTTTAATATATCAAATGCAGTGGCTTCTATGGGAACTACCCGGCCCTGGAAATTGATATTGATTACTTGTTTCATGGCTTATTAATTTTTTTTTGTTTCGTTAGTTGAAGTTGTGTATCAACAAAAATCATGGCTATACTTTTTTTGTTGAGTTTATTGTGTTTTATTGGTGATGCTGTTAACAGCATTGGCTAGTTCGTTCCAGGTGGTTTCCAGTTCGGTATAAAATGCTGCACCCTTATCAGTAAGTGAAAAATATTTTCGTGGAGGGCCACTATTACTTTCCACCCAACGATAGGTAAGCAACCCCGCATTTTTCAAGCGGGTTAATAAAGGATATAGGGTACCCTCAAAAATATTGAGGTTGGCACCCTTCATCATATCTATAATATCCGAAGGATAAGCTTCTCCTCTTTTTATTACAGACAGGATACAGAATTCCAAAATCCCCTTCCGCATCTGGCTAGCTGTGTTATCAATGTTCATGGCAAAATATTTAAAAAATTCATGGCTATACTTTTCATTGTTTTTAAAAATCTTAAGACGGTTGAATCATTTCCGGAATTGTTCTTTCTTAAGACCTTTTTTTCCCAATGACAATACAAAGATATAAATTATTTGGTACTATGCAACACATACTACTATCTTTTTAAAGGTAGTGGGCAGTAAATTATTGAACACCTTATCCTATGTCGTTGTTTATCATATAGTTATGCACTATTTTGTAATTAAAAAAAATTTTACATTTGGATAATTGGCAATTTAAGTAGGATGAATGGTAGATAAAATGGGTAATAAAAATGAATTGTGCATATCAACTTGTGCTGAAGTTGAAGAAACAATTAAAAACATATTACTACATAGAGAGGGATTATTTTAATCATCTAAAATCTGCCTTGTAGTCGTGTAGGCTTAATAAAAAAATTTATTGATTCAATATGAACGAAACATATACAGCGCCATCTTAATAATAAATAAAACCAAAGAGATTATTAGCTCCGTAGGAGCGAAACTTAAACAACCTCGTCAGGATGTATTCATAAAAAAATTCATTATCTCTGTAGTAATGAAACATAAACAGCCCCATCGGGGCGCCATCATAATAATAAATAAAACCAAAGAGATTATTAACTCCGTAGGAGCGAAACTTAAACAACCCCGTCAGGATGTATTCTTAAAAAAATTCATTAACTCTGTAGTAATGAAACATAAACAGCCCCATCGGGGCGCCATCTTAATAATAAACAAAACTAGAGAAACTATTAGCTCCGTAGGAGCGAAACTTAAATAGCGCATCGGGGCGCATTCATAAAAAAATTCATTAACTCTGTAGTAATAAAACATAAGCAGCCACATCGGGGCGCCATCTTAATAATAAACAAAACTAGAGAAACTATTAGCTCCGTAGGAGCGAAACTTAAACAACCCCGTCAGGATGTATTCATAAAAAAATTCATTATCTCTGTAGTAATGAAACATACACAGCCCATCGGGGCGCCATCTTAATAATAAATAAAACCAAAGAGATCATTAGCTCCGTAGGAGCGAAACTTAAACAACCCCGTCAGGACATATTCATAAAAAAATTCATTATCTCTGTAGTAATGAAACATAAACAGCCCCATCGGGGCGCCATCTTAATAATAAATAAAACCAAAGAGATCATTAGCTCCGTAGGAGCGAAACTTAAACAACCCCGTCAGGACGTATTCATAATATAAATATTAGAAGTCATGGCTAATACATACACCCAATTATATGTACACGTTGTATTTGCCGTAAAAGGTAGGGCAAACCTCATTTCCAAATCATGGAATGAAAAATTGTATAAATACATTACTGGAATTACCAGTAATAAAAATCAAAAATTAATGTTGGTTAACGGGATGCCCGATCACTTACATATATTAATTGGATTAAGACCCGATTGTAATCTTTCTGATTTGATAAGGGATATAAAAGCTAACTCATCAAAATGGATTAATGAAAATAAATTAGTCTAGTTAAATTTGAATGGCAAACCGGTTTTGGGGCATTTTCTGTGGGGCAATCACAGGTTAAAACAGTAATCAATTATATTCTAAACCAGGAAGAACATCATAAAAAGAAAACATTCAGAGAAGAATACATCGAATTTTTAAACGCTAATCAAATTGATTTTAAACCAGAATATATTTTTGAAGATTTTAGTATTGCACCTACGGAGCTTAATGAAAGCAATGACTCACAATAATCATTTTAAAATATCACTCCAATGGAGCTAAATGAAATATTCACCCATAATTATCAATTAACATAGCGCTCCTACGGAGCTAAATAAAAACATGGATACACATTTATCTATTAACATAACGCTCCTACGGAGCTAAATAAAAACATGGATATACATTTATCTATTAACATAGCGCTCCTACGAAGCTAAATAAAAACATGGATACACATTTATCTATTAACATAGCGCTCCTACGGAGCTAAATAAAAACATGGATACACATTTATCAATTAACATAGTGCTCCTACGAAGCTTAATAAAAACATGGATACACATTTATCTATTAACATAGCGCTCCTACGAAGCTAAATAAAAACATGGATATACATTTATCTATTAACATAACGCTCCTACGAAGCTAAATAAAAACATGGATACACATTTATCTATTAACATAGCGCTCCTACGGAGCTAAATAAAAACATGGATACACATTTATCTATTAACATAGCGCTCCTATGGAGCTAAATAAAAACATGGATACACATTTATCTATTAACATAGCGCTCCTATGGAGCTAAATAAAAACATAGATACACATTTATCTATTAACATAGTGCTCCTATGGAGCTAAATGAAATATAATAATTTTTAATTAAAATATGCCATGTCTCCAACGCTTAGATTGGCTTATCCTTTGGGCAAATAAAACACAGCAGCAATTGTTAAAGATCATCCCTTTATTTCTTGTTAAAATTTAGACTGACAATAAACGCATCTTTCGTATTTTTATCTATACGATATATACAACAACCACCATGAAAAAATATATACTTATCATACTGGCTTTACTATCGTTCAGTGCCTGCAAAAGCAATAAAAGTTTTTTAGAAAGAAATGATGCCGATAAAGCATTAATAGATGCTGTAAAAAAAATATCTAAAGACCCGGGCAACGAGGATGCTACTGCTGCGATACCCATATTGTATAAACAAATACAGCAAGACCACCTAAATATTATCGCTTCTTATAAAAATAGCAGGGACTTGGGTAAATGGTCAAAAATTATTGCTCAATACGACAAATTGCAGCAAGCATATAATAGTATCATGAGCAATACCCAGGCATTTAAACTGATAACACCCATTAGTTATAATGCAGAACTTTTAGAGGCAAAAGAATCGGCAGCCTCAGATTTTTATAACGATGGTATGAATTATTTAAGCAAGTCCGGCAGGGATAATGCCCGTAAAGCCTATAACAGTTTCAAAAAATCTGATTCATATTTGCCAGGGTATAAAGACAGTAAGGAAAAAATGAATGAATCATACGAAAATGCTATTGTAGATGTAGTCATCAATCCCGTGCAGGATAATTCATTTTTCAATAATAGTGGATGGGGTAATTATGGATATAATTATAGCAATGAATATTTTCAACAAACATTACTCAGGGATTTACAAAATGATAATAATTCAAGCCGTTATGCCGCCCGTTTTTATACCGATTGGCAGGCCCGGAGAGAAAATATAAACCCCGATTGGATTGTGAATCTCATTCTACGCAATATGGACATTCCACGCCCAATGCCCTATACCTATAGCCGTAATGTGAGCCGTAGTATTGAAGTGGGTAGGGATACCAGTGGCCATCCTATTAATCAAACGGTATATGCTACTGTGAACATCACTCGCTACAGCTTTGATGCACGTGCAACCATGGAAGTACAAATAAGAGACCTGGAAACACGCCGCACAATCAGCAACCGAAGCTTTAGTGATACCTACCAATACCAACAGGAACGTGGATCTTTTACCGGTGATAGCCGTGCTTTATCAGCATCTGACTGGAATATTTTGAATAATACAAATTATGAAGAGCCGAGAAAAGAGGAAATATTAAATGAACTATACCGTAAGATTTACCCACAGGTATTAAATAATATTAAAAATGCTACTGATTGGTAAATGCTTATTTGAATAATTGAAATACCAACAAACTTATTGTATAAGCAAGAAATGTGAGGTAAGCAAATTGAATAGCAGGCCATTTCCAGGATTTTGTTTCTCTTTTTACAACCGCAAGAGTACTCATGCACTGCATGGCGATCACATAAAAAACGAGTAAAGATAACCCGGTAGCCAGCGTATAAACTTTAGTTCCATCTGCTCTTACTGCCGATGACATTTTTTGACGCAGAGTACTACTATTTTCATCAGCATCGCCACCCACGCTATATAATGTAGCCATTGTTCCTACAAACACTTCACGTGCTGCAAAAGAAGTAATGAGGGCAATTCCAATTTTCCAATCGAAGCCAAGAGGCCTTATAACCGGCTCAATGGCATGGCCCAACATGCCGGCAAATGAATTTTCAAGATAGGCAGTACCCCGTTCCACTTTAAGCTCATCGGTATTACCCGGGTTTTTTTGTATTTGCTCATTAAAAGAAGCCGTTACCGCTTCCATTTTTTCTTTTGGTCCATAGGTACTTAATACCCATAACAATAAGCTAATCACCATAATAACTTTCCCCGCCTGGGTTACAAATATTTTAGCCTTTTGCAGCATGGTAGTAAAAATATTTTTCCAGCGGGGGCCACGATATACGGGTAATTCTAAAATAAAAAAACTACGTCCTTCAGATTTTATAAAAAATTTCATAACCCACGCTACTGCTAAAGCGAGTACCACGCCCAGCATATAAAGTAACATCATTACCAGTCCTTGCAGGCTTAAGAAACCAAGAAAATATTTATTGGGTATTACCAATGCGATGAGGATGGTGTACACTGGCAAGCGGGCGCTACAACTCATTAATGGAGTAACCATAATGGTGAGCAACCTTTCTTTTTTATTCTCAATATTTCTTGCGCTCATGATAGCAGGTACAGCACAGGCAAAGCCACTGATCATCGGCATTACACTCTTCCCGTTTAAGCCTGATTTGCGCATCAGCTTATCAGTTAAAAAACTTATTCGGGCCATGTAACCTGTATCTTCAAGCAAAGTAACAAGCCCAAATAAGATCATGATTTGTGGTACAAATATGATGATACCACTAAGCCCGGCTATGATTCCATTAATGAATAAATCTGCCAGCCCGCTAGCTGGTAATACTTGTGTGAGCCAGCCGGAAAGCTTCCCAAAACCCCAATCTATCCCATTCATAGGATATTGAGCTACCCAAAAAACACTTTGGAATAATATAAATAATACAATCAATAAAATGATATACCCCCAAAAACGATGTAATAATATATCGTCTAACTTATCAGTAAATAAATGTTTTTTTAATGTGTCTTCTTCCGTCACATTTTTATGCATGATAGATTTTATGCGGCTATAGCGCTGCATAATTTCTTCTGCCTGGGTTTTGGTAGGATTAAATTTATTATCAATTTCAATTTGCTCTACCTGGTCCTGTTGACTATCGGAAAGATTAAAATGCTCGTGATTAATTAAATAATGCACGGCGGCATACCTGCTTACTTCAGGAAACATTTGCTGCAGGTTATTTACCGCTTCAGGTGCCAGTGCAGAAGTATCTATAAAATCTCTGGGGGGGAGATTATTCATATTTTCTACCTGAAGCGACACGGATTTCTTGAGTTCAATAAGCCCCTTGTTTTTACGTGGGTTTACACTTACAATGGGTACGCCCAATTCTCTTTCGAGACCGGGTATATTTATTTGGGTGCCTTGTTTTTTTGCAAGGTCCATCATCGTAAAGGCAATTACAACCGGTATTTTTAAATCAATTATTTGTGAACAAAAAAGAAGGTTTCTTTTTAAATTACTGGCATCTGCAACTACAATTAGCAGATCGGGTTTAATAGTAGGATCCTGGTTTAGCAATACTTTATAACTCACCCATTCATCATCCCGCTTCGGATAAAGGCTGTAGGTACCCGGCAGATCGGTTATTTTTACAGCCAGGTTTTCATTGATCTTGAAAGAGCCGGATTTTTTATCAACAGTAACGCCCGGAAAATTACCCACTTTTTGGTTCATGCCAGTGAGCGCATTAAAAAGAGAACTTTTCCCGCTATTGGGGTTGCCCACCAGGGCTATGTTGATTTTTTGCTCCAATTAAAATTTGTAATAGCGGCAAAAATACGAGAATAAGTAAGCCGTTAATTACGATATATGGAACAGATAACCGTTAATCGGGAAAGATTTTAGATTGTTAGAAGCTTTATTAAAGCTGGGCGGCAATGTCTTTAATATCCATTTCCCCTGTTTTTCGCCAGCTTTCTTTTCCGCCTTTATAAACAATAAAAGTAGGAAATTCGGTAGCTTTTAGCTGGGCACATAATTCTGTTTGTGCGCCTCCATCAATTTTTAGTAACACAAAATCATTGGAGTGAACAGCAGCAAGAGAATCAATTTGAGGGTTCATTTTTTTACAAGGTGGGCACCAGGTGGCACCAATATCTACCAATACCGTTTTATCTGAAGGAATTCTGGATACATATTCAGCCAATGAGATGGGGGCGACTTTTTCAAATTGTACAATTGGTTTATGCTCCTGCTTCCAGGCATTAATTCCCCCCTGGAGGTTATAGGTGGTAAAGCCTTTTTTATTCAGCCACTCTGCTGCTGCCGCACTTCGGCCACCGCTTAAGCAATACAGGTAAACAGGTTTCGTTTTATTGAGTGATGCAGTACGTTTTTCAAACTCATCTTTTCTTGTCCAGTCTGCTTGCATGGAGTATGCCAGGTGATCTGCCTGATATTCTTCAGCGGTACGTACATCTAATAATTGCACCGTAGTATCATGTATTAAAGATTCAAATTCTGCGGGTTTTACTTCATGAAGTTGTGCATCTCCTTTACAGGCAGTTAAAATAAAGAGAGACATAATAATTCCCGAAAAAAACATAAGCTTCATAATACATGATTTAATGTGCAAAGTTAATAAAAGACAGCCAATGCGTACAATCTGTCATAATTGGGTAAACATGCATAAATATAACATTCCTTCCACAATGGTTTTTTACCTTTGCCAAAACTCAATGTTACTACAAATGAAGAATATTTTTATTGTACTACTCCTCGTTACACAAACGAGTATTGCACAAAAGTCTCAAATAAATGACCAGGAACTAAAAGCCGGATTAAAACAATCGGTTGAATTTTTAGCAGCCGACCGGTTAGAAGGGCGCCGTACCGGAACAGAAGGAGAAAAATTAGCTTCTCAATATATAAGTGACCAGTTTAAAAAAGCAGGCCTTACCCCGCTAACAAGTCAAAATGATTATTTAGAACCTTTTGAAGTACAGGATGGAAGGGTGTTGTTACCCGCTACATCATTAAGTATTGATAAAGATCCCTTACAATTAAATGAAGACTGGTTTCCTCTTTCACTGTCATCAGATATTGATAAATCGTTTAGTTATATTCCTACAAATAGGAAATACCCGGTTTTTTTATTTGATTTAAGAAAAGGATTAGAAGAAAATAAAGACAATCCTCATTTTGACCTGGAAGAATATATTGGTAATATGTGTCGTGATGTAATAAAAAAAGGAACAGAAGCCATCATCCTTTACAACAGCTCTTCAATAGATGATAATTTAAAATACAACCCAAAAAGTAAAACCACTGCATTAAGCATCCCGGTTATTTATATTAGTAAAGATATCCGGCAAAAATATTTTACTGAGAAATCAATCCCTTCTTTGAATTTAATTATTAAATCGGAGAATCGGGTACGTACCGGTCACAATGTAATTGGTATGATAAACAATGGGGCTAAATTTACAGTTGTTATTGGTGCGCATTACGATCATCTGGGCTATGGTGAAGACCATAACTCGTTATATGCTGGTAAAACACCCATGATTCATAATGGTGCTGATGATAATGCCAGTGGTACCGCCGCATTGATTGAGTTGGCAAAATGGATCCCATCTTCAGAATTAAAAAAATATAATTACCTCTTTCTTGCATTTTCGGGTGAAGAATTAGGTTTATTCGGCTCTAAATATTTTGTAGATCATTCTAATTTTGATTTAGATAAAGTAAATTATATGATCAATATGGATATGGTAGGCAGGTTAAATGACAGTACCCATGGATTAACTATAGGAGGATATGGCACCACACCGGAATGGGGCAAACTGATATTAGAACATGATCCGTATTTCAGGATAAAATTAGATAGTAGCGGCACCGGACCGAGTGACCATACTTCATTTTATTTAAAAAACGTCCCTGTACTTTTTTTCTTTACCGGTATTCATAGCGATTATCATAAACCAAGTGATGATGCCGATAAAATAAATTATGATGGCATGGTTAAAATTGTGGATTATATAAAAAATATTTTAACCAAAACAAATGAGCTGGACAAAATGAGTTTTACAAAAACCCGGGAAGTAAGTATGGCGAGCAGTAGTTTTAAGGTTACTATGGGCATCATGGCAGACTATAGCTATAGCGGGATTGGGGTATATATAGATGGTGTAAGCGAAGGCAGGCCTGCACAAAAAGCAGGATTACAACATGGAGATGTGGTAGTACAATTGGGAGATTATAAAATTAGTGATATGCAGGCGTATATGAAAGCCCTGGGGAAATTTTCAAAAGGAGATACTACCAGGGTAAAAGTAATAAGAGATAAACAAGAAATGTTTTTTCAACTCACATTTTAAGTTTACATTGGTAAGGAACATTTCACTTTTTGTATAAAGCGCTTAAAGGGAAAGCTGCATGAAATTAAAAATTGATAAAGCAAGTTTAGTAGAGAGTTTTTTTGAATATACCTGTATCCTGGGGATTGTAGCACCGGTAAAAGATTATTTACTTATCTGGAACATAAACCAGGTGCTGGGTTTTAATATGTACATCAATCATTCGCTTGAAGTGCAGTTGCATAAAAAAGGAAGAGATTATTTCTTTTCGGTGTATGAATATAAAGTTCCCGGCACCGGCATCGTTCATTCTTTGTATAATAACCATGACGACGGCGAGTACTTGCTTCCAGAATTCAGGCATCTCGATTTTGTGTGGCTTATTAGTGGTGAATGTACCGAAGACCTGGACAGCGGAAGTTTGCAATCTGCTTTAAAAGTACTTCCGTCGGTACAATTAGTGAATGAAATTCCATTCGAAAAAATTAAAAACAGGGAAAACCTTATAATATGATATGGCAAGAAGAAAATAACAAGCTTTACCGTAAATTTGAATTTAAAGACTTTGTAGAAGCGTTTACATTTATGACCAAGGTTGCATTTGCAGCAGAAAAAATGGACCATCATCCCAGCTGGAAAAATGAATATAATACTGTTGAGATTTGGTTAAGCACACATGATGCAGGTGATATTGTTACAGAGAAAGATCATAAATTGGCAGTAAAAATAGATATCCTTGCAAAATGATATTTTTACAAATAACGTTGAACAGAATTTTTAATTTGACTCCTTAGCTCAGTTGGTAGAGCTACTGACTCTTAATCAGTAGGCCCAGGGTTCGAGTCCCTGAGGGGTCACCCTTTTTTATAAATTTAAAATCCATAGTGCATAACATCATCTGTTAGTTGTTATTGTAAAACAACACCCTGCAAACAATTAAATTAAATGAAACCCTGTATGGATGTCTTTAAAAAAATTTGCAGAAACTGATTGACGAGAAAAAACCCAACGGCCATTGGGCTTATATTCATTCTTTTTATTTATAAGTAAAAAACGCAACTGCATTTTTTAAAAAGAGAACCGATTATCAGTTCTCTTTAATTATCAACTTGGGCAAGTAAGGTTGCGGTACTGTTTTAAAACAGTTTTATTTTTGTTCATATTATTTAACAATACAATTAAAACTGTATATTTTTTTCTACACTCTTAGTCAGCATTTATATCCGTATATCCATAAGGTTTATAAAGATGGGTATCCTCTTTAAATATAAAATCAAGTTCCTCAATAGAAAGTGGTTTTTCAATAATTTTAAAATTTTGAGCCGTTGTTTTGGGAACAAATTGGCCACTTACCAGGTTTAACTGTGCTTCGGGATAGTTTGAAAGAATATAATCTACTTTGCCCCAGCCTCTTCCATCAGGAAGATTATTATCTAAGAAGATATAGTCGGGTCTGAATTCTGATAAAATTGCAAGCCCTTGTTCCAAAGTATTGGCAATTATTACCATGCAACTTCGTTGCTCAAAATATTTTTTAAGTAATAATCCAAAATCGACTTCATCATCAATAATCAAAATCTTCTTTGGCTCCATACTTATATCAAATGAAAAAATCATACCAATAGATAACGGGTAGCATTCAATTAATTTCTATACATTATTTGTAAATGAAACAACTAAGGAGTATTAATAGTTAATAAATATGTTGGCATAAAAAATGCCTTATATATTTTACATTTAAAACCATTATATATGAGTAATATTATAATAGCAGTAATTAATAAGTTGGGTATGGATGCTTTTTCTAAAATTAGCCCCAACCTGGAAAAAGAAGGAGATGTTTCTCATTTTAATAAAAGAAAAAAAGAAATGGAACAAGCCCTTGTTACTTCGGTTTTAGCAGGCTTATATAAATTTGGTTCTACTGATAAAGGGGCTAATTATTTAAGTAACAACCCGGCTTCAGATGATTTGCTAAAAGATATTTTTGGTGAACATAAAGATGGTATTGTCAATGCTCTTGCAAACTACTGCAATATACATACTTCAGATACAAATGAACTGATGAACAAAATTGGCCAGGTAGCCGTTCATACTTTAAAAGAAGAAGCTGGTACCGATGCCATAAAAATAAGAAGTTACCTGGCAGGGCAGCGACACAATATTTTAGTTTATTTACCACCGGATCTGCAAGTGGGAAGCCTGATAAAAGACGATACCATAGATGATAATACCAATAAAATGGAAGGCCCGGTATCTGGCCTCATGCATTTTTTTGAAAATCTATTTGCTGAAAAGGATACACATAAAGCCACATAGTTTTTCCCGTTTTAAAATCTTAAGAAGCACAGCTCAGCGAGTTGTGCTTTTTTATAGCTATTAAAAATAATAAATTATTGAATGTGTCTTTTTATCATCCTGCAAGGATACACATTTATCCTGTAAGGTGTTACCATCTACTGTTATCCTGGTTTCATCACCCTGTCTTTTATATTGAATTTCGTACACTGTATCTTTATACCGGTATTGCATTTTAAAATCATTCCAATGTGGAGGGATACAGGGAGTAAGGAAAAGTTTATCATTTTCTACATGCAATCCCATTAAAGATTCAATCATTAATTGATAGTACCAGCCCGCAGATCCTGTGTACCAGGTCCAGCCACCACGACCCGTATGGGGATCTACCCCATATACATCGGCTGCTAATACATAAGGTTCCGTTTTATACAATTCTATACCCTCTTCATCTTTACCATGGTTAACAGGATTAAGCATTTGTAAAAGATCCCATGTACGTGCTGCATTTTTCATTTTTGCATACGCCATTACTGTCCATACGGCAGCATGTGTATATTGCCCGCCATTTTCTCTTACCCCGGGTACATATCCTTTTATATATCCCGGATCAATTTCAGATTTATCAAAAGGCGGGTTTAATAATTGAATTAATTTATCTTCTTTTCTTACTAAATGTGTATATAAGGATTCCATGCCTTTGTTTGATCTTTCGGGCTCACCCCCACCTGAAATTACAGACCAGCTTTGAGAAATAGAATCTATTTTACATTCTTCATTTTGTGAAGAACCAAGTGGGGTACCATCATCAAAGAAAGCCCGTAAATACCAATTGCCATCCCATGCATTTTGTTGAATATTTTTTTTGATTTCTTCAGCCTGCTTGTCACATTCTTTTACAAAAGCATCATCTTTTTGCAGCACCGCAATTTCTTTAAACTTACGGATTACTTCATACAAGAAAAAAGCAAGCCATACACTTTCTCCTTTACCGCCTTTGCCCACCAGGTTCATCCCATCGTTCCAATCTCCGGCTCCTATAAGTGGTAAGCCATGTACACCATACCTGAAGCCATGTTGCAACGCCCGTTTACAATGATCGTATAAACTGGTTTTTTCTGAAGAAATATTCGGCAAGTCGTAATAAGATTCTTCATTTGCATTCAGCAGCCTGCCTTCTAAAAAAGATACGGGTTCCTGTAAAATTTCTACATCGCCACTATATTTTATATAGCGGGCTGTAGCATACGGGAGCCACAGGTAATCATCAGAACAATGGGTTCGCACACCTCTGCCTAGTGGAGGGTGCCACCAATGTTGCACATCGCCTTCTTTAAATTGTCGTGAAGCAGCCAGTAAAATTTGAGAGCGGGCCAAGCCTTCGTCTGCATGTACAGCAGCCAGTATATCTTGTAGCTGATCCCTAAACCCAAAAGCGCCACCAGATTGATAAAAACCACTTCTTCCCCACAACCGGCAAGCAATATTTTGATATAATAGCCACCCATTTGCCAGAAAATTAAAGGCATTATCCGGAGTTTGTACCTGCACCCGGGTTAACAAACGCTTCCATTGATCATGCACATTATTTAATGAAGATATTGCTGCTGCAGATCCTTTAAACTGCTGTAATAATGCAACTGCTTCATTTTTATTTTTTGCAGCGCCCAGCCGGAAAATAATTTGTTTCTTTTCATGATCGGCTAAAGTAAAAACCATTTGTAATGCTGCACAACTATTTAAACCGGCGCCATACTTTCCGGATAGTTTTTCTTTTTGCATAGCAGCCGGGTTTTGTGGGCTTCCATTTCGGCCCAAAAATTCTGTACGGTTTGCTGTATAACTTTTTACCGGTTCATCCGTATTAAAAAAACAAACCCTTCCTTCAAATTCCTTATTGTAATTATTGTAAGCAAAAAAAGTTCCTGTAAGCGCATCATATTCTGTAATAACATGCATTCCTGTTTTAGCATGCAGGTCGCCCAGGATCCATTCTATATAACCGGTAAGCGAAAGTTTGCGATCGTCGCCTGAAAGATTTTGTAAATGAATGATCACAAATTTTACGGATGCATCGGTATCCACAAATACTTCTACATCTGATTGTATGCCGGCTTCCAGGTTTTCAAAAACCGTATATCCAAAACCATGTTTTACAATATATTCATTTCTGCCTTTGGCAGGAAAAGGCATGGGCGACCAGAAGTACCCGGTACGTTCATCCCGGATATAGAATGCTTCACCGCCACCATCGCTCACGGGATCATTATGCCATGGTGTAAGCCTGTATTCATGCGCATTTTCGAACCAGGTGTAAGCCGAACCCCTTTCTGAAATTACTGTTCCTAATTTTTTATTTGCTATAATATTTACCCAGGGTGCAGGTGTTTCTTTTTTTGAAGTAATAATATATTCGTGACCCGATGTAGAGAAGCCACCATAACCATTTAAGAAAGTTCTTTCAGGAACCGGCAAAGGAGCTTCTGCTAATGGGTTATATCCTAATGATGGAATAAAGTCTGGCATTTTATTTTTTGAACCGGGTTTCTTACTTAACTGATCGGACAGGGTACCTTTTTTATCGGATATAATTACACGTGCCACGGCTTGTAAAAGTATCCTGTCGTCAGGTGAAATTTGATCTAGTGGCCTTACAAAAATCCCACCCTGGCGGCCCGCTGTATTAAAACTTATGTTTGCAGAAACCATATTTTGCACTTGCTCCTGTAATGTTTGACGGTATCCGCTTTCATCTTCATTCCAAATAAATAAATCAACACTTAAACCTTTCAACTGCCAATATTCTTTGGCTTGTATCATTTGTTTTACCAGTTTTATATTTTCAGTAGAAGATATTTGTAAGAGTACAATTGGTAAGTCGCCGGAAATAGAGTAACTCCAAAGTGCGCTTTGCCCCATGTGATTTTTTAATAATAAAGAATCATCGGCCCTTAAATAGGGGTTGCCATAAATTACAGAGCTTGCCATTTTTCCATATAACTGTGCGTCGGCTTCGCTTGCATTTATTTGCCGTATCGTTACCTGGCTATGCGTCCAGGAAAGTTCAAATGCCCGGTCTCTAAAATGTTTATCCTGGTATTTTTCAAGTAACCTGTTCACAGCATCTTCTGTTTCTGCAACACCATTAATGATATCAAAACTTATCGTTTCTTCTGCATCCAAAATAAAATTGTACCGAATTGCAACAACCGGGTCTAATACAGAGCCTACGGTATTGCTGAGTGAACCGGGCTGTTGCATAGCCGCCGGGTTTATGATTGTGTTTCCCCGGCCAATAAATTTATTCTTGTCTGTTTCATAAGAAATGGAAACAGGCTCTTTGTTATTTATTTTAAACTGGTGAAACATCCAGGGTTGTACTTCATCTTTAGAACGGGGCCGCCTTTTGCATAAGATCGAATGATGCGGACCTGCAATTTTTGTTTCTACAAATAAATTACTAAATGCCGGGTGTGCATGATCGGCTTCTGCGTTATTCATTACGACTTCTGCATAGCTTGTAATTTCTAATTCTCGTTTTTGATTACCCCTGTTAGAAACCTGGATCCTCCTTATTTCTACATCATCTTCCGGCGAAACAATTATTTCTGTATGCGTTTCAATTTTATGATCAATGCGTCTAAATTCTGCACGGCCCTGGGAGAAGATGGCTTCATATACTTTTGGTTCCTTTAAACTCGGTTGCCATGCATTGGACCAGTAATTATTTTTTTGCACGTCACTTATAAAACAAAACATACCCCAGTTATCTCTTGTAGTATCTTCATTCCAGCGTGTTACCAACTTATCTTTCCACCTGCTATAACCACCACCCGCATTCGTAACCATTACATGGTAATTACCATTAGAAAGCAGTTGCACTTCGGGAATGGCCGTATTTGCTGTTTTTATTACCCGGATATCTGATACTACAGAGGATGCTGTATTTTCACTTATTTCTGTAACTGCAGAATAATAATTGGTAGCTTTGGGTATTTGTTCCTGTAATAATAAAAGGGTAGCCTGGAATTGTGGTTCTGCTTCAAATCTTTTTTGCATTGGCTGATCTAGTAATACATAAGCTAAAGAAAGAAAACTCATGCCCAGGTGATGGGCCATAAAAGTTTGTATTACGATATTATCCAAACCACGGGGTAATCGTGAAGCAGTAAAATCAACTGCTTCATACAATCCATATTTTCCCTGGTACCCTTTTGATATCATGCGTTCAATATTGTCATAGGAAGCCGGTGCATCTACCATTAATGCCATCACGCTGGCATACGGCGCAATCACATAATCTTTGCCAAGGCCTCGCTTAAGGCCAAGCCCGGGTACACCAAAAGCACGGTATTGATAATTTAATTGGGCATCTACTACATTATAACAAGATTCTGAAATTCCCCAGGAAGTATTGTGTTGCCTGCCATATTCTATCTGGCGTTTTACCACGCCTCTATTACTATTATCAAGCAATGTACTTTCATAAGTAGGCATTACAATATTGGGCATCAGATACTCAAACATAGATCCGCTCCAGGAAAGTAAAACAGCAATGCCAGATTGGTTGGTGAGCCTGCGGCCTAAAGCAAACCAGTTTTCCTGGGGTACTTTGCCTTGTGCAATGGCAACAAAAGAGGCTAACCTGGCTTCAGATGCTAACAGGTCGTAGCAGGATGCATCTCTGCGGTGTTCTTCTACATTATACCCTATTACAAATAAATGTTGAGAGGTGTCGTATAAAAAATCATATTCAAAGTCAGAAAAATGTTCGCAGGCAATTGCTTGTTTTTGTATGTTTAACAAAAGCGAAGCTCCCTTATTAGATGCAGCAATCACTTCATCTTTAATTTGGGCAAGCCATTCCTTTTCTGCTGTATTTAATCCTTCTGCGGCTGATAATTCATGAAAACCGTTTTTCAATTCAGATAATTCAATCAAATTAGGGATTGTAGAAAACAGTGCATGTTCTTTATATGGTAAAGGGATATTTGAATGGAATACCCAGGGTGTGAATTTTTTTAAAGAATCATAAATGGCTTCAGTATTTTGTTGAAGGGATACGATCCACCAATATAATTCTGACTTATCATCGTCTGAAATCGAATTATAAAAACCATTAAATTTTTCTGAAAAATCATCTAAACTTGCTTTGAATTCAAAAATATTGGAACCCGTACTTTCACAAACCTCCTGTAAACTAGCCAGGAGTTTTTGGCACTCGTTTCTTTTTTCTTTTTTTAAATGTTCATACACAATTTGCAACGAATCATAAGTACCCCAAAAGTTTTTATAGGATAGGATGGGGGAGTGCGGCAAATTAAATAATCCTTGTTTTAAGGTAATAAGGTGTGCTGCCAGGTTGCCGCTATCAACTACTGAAATATACCGGGGATATAATGGTTGCATGGTTACCGTATCATACCAATTATAAAAATGGCCATTATAGCGTTCCAGTTTATATAAAGTATTGAATGTGTTTTCTATTTTTTCATTTAATTCATCGGTAGTGATATATCCAAAATCGTGGGCAGCCAGGTTAGAAATTAAAGCCAGGCCAATATTGGTAGGAGAAGTACGATGTGCAAGTATGGTAATGGGGTGTTGCTGAAAATTATCCGGGGGCAACCAGTTGTCTTCAGGCCCTACAAAGTTTTCGAAAAAGGCCCATGTTTTACGTGACAGTTTCCTCAAAGAAAGTTTTTGTTTTTCACTAAGGTTTGCTTTTCCTGTAATTAAGGGCAGGCTGAGCCACCATACAATTGTAGGTGATAATGCCCAGGCAATGATAAAAGGGGAGGCCAGCAATAAAGTGATATGACTATAGCATAATAAATATATAATTAATGAAGCCGTAATAAAAGTGGTGGGCCACATAGACACATATACACTAAATAAATTTTTATATTCAGTCTTTTGATCAAAGCCATAAGGGTTCCATTCCAGGAGTTTTCTTTTAGTAATTAACATGCGCCAGGCACTTCTCAAAATGGCATCTAAACTAATATACGCTTCATAAGGCAGGCATATAAGTGTAAATATCGCTTCTGTTATATTTCGATAAACGGCGGCGGCAGAATTACTAATATGAAATTGAAGTTTTACATCACTTGGTTTTCTTAACAGGTTCCATACAGATGCAATAATAGAAGTAAGCAATACAATTGCGATTACTGCAATTGTCCAAAACCAGGGCGATTTTAAAAAAGTCCAGCCACATAAAAGCAATACCAATAAACTAATGGGCATGATACTCCTGCGGAGGTTATCGAATATTTTCCATTTTGATAAAAGCGATATGGGGTTCCTTACTAATTTATTTTCAGCATTGGGTACAAACGGTAAAATCCAATTGGCTATTTGCCAATCGCCCCGTATCCATCGGTGGCGGCGGTTCATGTCAACCCGGTATTTGGCTGGATAGTCTTCATAAAACTGTACATCACTGGCAAATGCACAGCGGGTGTAAGCGCCTTCTAATAAATCATGGCTTAATATTTTATTTTCAGGAAAGCGATGCTGAAGCACCTGGGTAAACACATCTACATCATAAATACCTTTTCCTATAAATGAGCCTTCTGAAAAAACATCCTGGTACACATTAGATGTTACCCGGGTGTAAGGATCAATACCCGAATCGTTTTCGTGCATGCGTGTATAAAGCGAGCGTATGGTACCATGCAGGCTTATTGCAATACGGGGTTGCACAATACCATACCCGTTTATCACAATATTTTTTTTTGAATCTATTACCGGTTTATTAAGCGGATGGGCCATAATGCCAACTAATTTCCAGGCGGCTTCCCGGGGTAGCTGGGTATCGGCATCTAATGTAATAACATATTTTATTTCATTAAAAATATCCTTATCACCAAGTATTGAAATAAAATCAGGAGAATGATGGCCCCTTAATAAATTATTGAGTGCCGTTAATTTCCCTCTTTTACGCTCCCACCCCATCCAGCATTTTTCTTTTTTATTCCATACCCGTTGCCTGTGAAATAAATAAAATATAGAGTGTTCCTCTTCTGCATATTTTTTATTGAGCGCTTCAATACCCTTAATGGCCTGCTGCAAATTAATTTCATCTGACGGCATATTTTGTTTATCGGCATCCGTGAAATCGCTTAGCAATGCAAAATATAAATTACTCTCCCTGTTGGCTAAAAATCGTACTTCTAATTCTTCTAATAACTTTTCTATTTGAAAATGATTTACCAGCATACTGGGTACTACTACCATTGTTTTAAAATCTGCAGGTATCCCTTTGCAAAAATCCAGGCGGGGCAATGGTTGTGGTTTTACAATAATAGTGGCCAGCCAGTTTGTAAACTGTATTGCCAACTGGGTACTGCAAATAACAATTAATATCCCAATAAGTACAAGCCAATATTTATGTAAAGCCGGATCAAATGCTTTATAAAAAAGCAAACCACTTGCTAATATTGTAATAAGCATGATGGTAAGGCCATAAAAATATTTATGGAAATTTATTTTTGTTTTTTCCCATACGGTAAAATCGGTACCCAATTGCCGGGCCGCAGCTTCTGTTTTAGAACGCCCTTTACCAATGAGGTAATAACCTACGTGTGATTTTCGATAGTCTTCACGATTTTCTTCATGTGCTATTTCTGCCAGTTTAATAGCCATTATGGCAATTTCTTTTTCGGGCAACTTGGTTCGCAATGCAATTTTTTCTACTGCATGACGGTAAGTATCCCGGGTATAGAAATCCATTTTTTCATAAACACGGTTTATATCTGTTCTCAGCACCTGTTCCGTTACACTCATATTTTCAACAAACTCACGCCAATCCATTTTCGCTAAAAAGCGGAGGCTGCTTATACTATTGCTCATGCTCACCTGGTTGGCAGCCTGTTGTTGATTTTCGGCCAGTGACATACTGCTGATACTCATTCCTTTTTCTGAAAGGTGCTGCTCCAGCCAGGATAATACAATTATCATTTCTGAACCCTTCCATTGAAGCCGTTGAGTAAATGGCGCTACAAAAGCACTTACCATTGGAGGTTTGGCACGAGCCAGGTCTGCAATTACCAACACCAGGCTTTTAGGATCTGTTTCTGCGGTATGCAGCATTTTATCTGCCCAGTAATCGGCCAGGTTTTCATCAATTTTATCTATTGCAATTTTAGCTGCTACCCTGCTTAAATTTTCGAGTAGTGCCAGCCTGAGCATGATGGGTACAGCCCATAATTCACCAATCGTAAGTTCAGCCTTTTTTTGATAGGACCTTATAAAGCCGGTGAGGCTTTGCAAATCTATATGGCCATCACTGTGCGAAATAATTTCCAATGCAATGTCGTACACCCTGGGGATACCCATTGCGTTACTATTCTTCAACCGGGGTAACCCCCGGCTATAACCTTTAGGCAAATACCGTTTGCCGGTAAGTATTTGTTCTTCTATTAAATAAAAATTATCCAGCAGCCATTCGCCTGCAGGGCTAATCCTTTTTTTATCTTTTACTGCATCATGCAGCAATTCGGTTACTTTAATAAGAACTTCTTCATTTTCCGAAAGCCGTTTTAATAAAACTTCCGGTTGCTTTTCTTCACTTAATTTATGAATGGCAGATAAATAGGCTGCATGGCCATCCAACTGGTCACGGGTAAATATTTCTGCTCTTAATGGGGGTTTATCATCTATCTCTTTCCGGGATTTATCATCAATAGAAGTATAAGCTATACTTTTTCCCAGGAAATACGTTCTTAAATGGGATAATAAATCATCAATTGTTGTTGAATTTCTTTTTAACATAATGCCTTTCGTTTACTTCCATCCTATATTCTTATGTGCTTTTCGGAAATATACTCTTTTAATGAATCAAATACTTAGATATCCTGTAATGATTTTATCTCAAATAGAAAATTAATCCTGGCCTGTACTTTTTGATATATGTTGCTTTTGTAAGTTGCAGATTTTATGCCAAATAGCATACACATACGGGTTAACCAGGTTTTAAAAATCGCTGGTAACGGGATAGGGTAAAGTAGAATGAAATAATTATCTTATTTACAGGTAAAGTTTATTATGGAATACACTTATGTTGCATCTAAAATCAAAGTTCAAAAATTAATTGCTCCTCTCTTTCCAAAACTTTTATTTGCCTTATAAAATTATCATAAGCGCCACCATCATCATGATTAGAATATACGCCGTAAGCATCTATGCTGTACCCAATAAGCCCATCTGAGGCTTCTATAATATAAAGGATAGCTGAATCAGCAGGATCTGATTCACCTTCAAAACGATAAGTTTTTATAATTGTCAATTCATCAGGATCATAGCTTTTACCTCTTTCTACTGTAAACACACCTTCTTTCAATTGAAACTCATTGTCAATTTTTTTTATCCTGAGTTTTTCAAGTACCTGTGTCAGGGTACTCATATTTCCTATTTGTGTCATAAATTACTTTTTTTATATAAATACAAAACCTATACCGCTTAATTAGAAATATCCTTTTTGTAAATATGTGGTAACATGGGGAACATTGGCTACAACACACAGATATAAATGCCTGCTACTGCGAATGGTTACATTGGCATTTTTCTTGAACTAATATGAATACTGAAAATTACAGAGAATTACCCGGCACCTGGTTTTTATTTCCTATCCATAAGGATTACCTGCATAACAGTTGAGAATAAAAATAATAAATTTTAAAATATACATTATGAAACATGAACAATTATGGAAAAATCAGGCTGCCCTTTTAAGAAGATATTCCATAAGTTCCACTACAGCAGCCGGCTCCGGCCATCCTACCTCTTGTTTATCTTGTGCAGATATTGCGGCGGTTTTATTTGATAAATATTTTACTTATTCTTTATCAAATCCATTCAATGTAAATAACGACCGTTTCATATTATCCAAAGGCCATGCAGCACCTTTGCTCTATGCTATTTTTGCAATGGCCGGTGCTTACCCTCCCAGTTTATTGAATAGCTTAAGAAAAATTGATAGCCCATTAGAAGGCCATCCCACTCCCAATTTTAAATATGCCGATGCAGCAACAGGATCATTGGGGCAAGGCCTTTCTATTGCCAATGGACTGGCGCTCATTTCAAAAAGAGAAAAAAGGAAGAATACCATTTTTACTTTATTGGGCGATGGAGAACTGGCAGAGGGCCAGGTGTGGGAAGCCGCACAATTTGCCTCTTACCATAAATTAAACAACCTGGTTGCTATTTTAGATATCAACAGGCTGGGCCAAAGTGGAAAAACAATGCTGGGGCATCGTTGTAAAAAATATGCCGATCGCTTTAGCGCTTTTGGTTTTGAAACTATTTTGATAGATGGGCATGATTATAAAAGCATTGATCGTGCATTAGAAAAAGCGGTACACAACAAGGGTACAAAGCCCATTGCCATTGTTGCTGAAACTTTAAAAGGAAAAGGGGTTTCTTTTGTAGAAGACAAAGAAGGCTGGCACGGTAAAGCGTTTAACGAAGCGGAAATGAAAAAAGCTTTTAAAGAACTTCCGGTAGATGAAAGCCTGGATTTACATTTTAAATTCAAAGTACCAAAAGAAAAAACCATTACCAACGGGCAACATTATTTTAATGGAATAAAAAAAACATTTGATCCTAAGAAAGAATATTCATTAAGAGAAGTGTTTGGAGAATCGCTGGCAATACTGGGAAAAGCCAATGTTGATATGTATGCTTTGGATGGTGATGTAAAAAATTCCACATTTACCGAAGATTTTTATAACGCCATTCCCGAAAGGTTTATAGAATGTTTTATTGCAGAACAAAACATGGTATCAGTTGCTGTTGGGTTAAGCCGGCTGGGCAAAATACCATTTGTTGCTACATTTGGCGCTTTTTTAAGCCGGGCAGCCGACCAGGTGCGTATGGCAAGGATCTCAGATGCTAACATTAATTTTATTGGTACCCACACAGGTGTTTCTATTGGTGAAGATGGACCTTCTCAAATGGCGCTTGAAGATATTGCTATCTTTGGCGCTTTTCCGCAAAGCATTATTCTTCAGCCCGCCGATGCCCTTTCGGTAACAAAGCTTTTACCACTCATGCTACAGGAAAAAGGTATTCACTACATGCGTATATTCAGGCCAAAAGCAAAACCAATCTACCAGGATGATGAAATATTTACGATTGGTGGAAGCAAAGTATTGATACAAGGCGAAGAAGATGCGCTTACTGTGGCTGCCACAGGCATTACGGTTGCAGAAGCAATGAAGGCTGCCGAAATTTTAAAACAGGAAGATATCCATATTACTGTAATAGATTGTTACAGCGTAAAGCCCATAGATAAACCCGCCCTTATTAATTGCCTGCAACAATGCAGCAGCCCTGTTCTTATAACAGTTGAAGATCATTTTATGCATGGCGGACTGGGAGATTTTGCGGCGATTGCCGTAGAAGGCATTGCTCAGAATGTAATAAAGATGGCGGTTAAAAATATTAGCCATTCCGGAAATAAAGACCAGTTGCTGCAAAGAGCCGGTATAGATGCGGCAGCCATTGTTACAAAAGTAAAAGAACTCATTACAGTACCCGTATAAAGGAATAAATAACATGTAATATCCATTTTCGTAATATTCGTACGTAACTTTATTTTACACATTCAAGTTGCGCATAAGGAAGTTTTGTGTGTTTTATAAAGTAAGATGTAATTACAATTAAAATTTTTTCGATACCTATTTTTATATGAAATTAAATATTGAACAAATTGTACGTTCTGGTTATGTAGCCGCATTTATCATGATCCTTATATCTTATCTCTTATTTTTTATAAGTTTAAATGAAAGTATTAATGGAAGAAACCAAATCATTCATTCCAGCCAAAGTATTGATAATATTGATAAACTCATGTCATCAATAAAAGATGCAGAAACAGGGGTTAGGGGATATACGCTTATAAAAGATGATCGTTACCTGGAACCTTATTTCAATGGAATAAGGCAAAGTAAAGATGCAATAACAGCATTAGATGATCTGATAAGCCCCGATATGGAAGTGAGGGATCGGTTATTTCAAAACATTAAAAAAATCGTATCTGAGAAAAACGAAAATTTAAAACAGGTTTCTATTATGGCGATCACCCAAAATGGAACTTCTTCGTTGGCTTTAAAAAATAAGATTGATTCTGGAAAAATATTAATGGATAATTTAAGAGATTCCATGGCACAACTAAGGGCAAGGGAATTATCTTACCGGGTTACCCAGGAAAAAAGGTTAACAGCTATCAATAATTCTACAAAAACGATTGCAATCATTTCGTTATTAATCGTTGCTTTGTTAGGTGCTTATTCTGTTATTACTTTTAACCGGGAAAACAAAGATAAAAAAGCTGCTGATGCCGCCGCTGCACAATATGCTTCACAATTAGAAAACAGGGTAAATGAATTAGATAAAAAAAATATCGAGTTGGCCCAGCTTAGGGGAATGGAAAAATATGCAGCTACTGGACGTATGGCCAGTACAATGGCTCACGAAATTAAAAATCCATTGAATAATATCAGCCTTTCTATGGAGCATTTATCGTATAACCCGGAACAAGATGAAGAACAAAAGCAACTTATAGAAATCGTAAACCGGAATGTAAAACGGATTAATGATATTGTAACCAACCTGCTGAATGCAACCCGGTTCCTGGTATTAAAATTTATACCCGTTTCTTTAAATCAATTGATAGAAGAAGCATTGGAGGCTGCTAAAGACAGAATTGAACTAAATAATATAACGGTTATTAAACATTTTGATGAAGGGTTGTGTAATGTATCTGTAGATATTGAAAAAATTAAAATTGCAATCACCAATATTATTGTGAATGCTATTGAAGCTGTAGAGGGAAAAAGTAATGGTACTATAGAAATAACTACCACTTCTCTAAATGGGCATTGTGCCATGATATTGAAAGATAATGGGGTAGGTATGGATGAAGAAGCACTCTCAAAGGTATTTGAACCATTTATTACCAGTAAAAAAAATGGTACCGGTCTTGGCTTAACGAATACTCAAAATATTATTTTAAATCACAAAGGGCATATTACAGTAGAAAGTTCAAAAGGCGAAGGATCCATATTTACAATTTTGCTTCCCTTTGAAAAATAAAATACCCGGGAGTTGCTTTAATTACAAGTACAAATCCCGGTTATTTTGTGTAGGGTATTATTTTACCCTTTATCATTAAGCCCTGTTACCCCGGATAATATTTAGTAGAATGGCAATTACTGCAATTACCAATAAGATATGAATAATACTACCGGCACTATAATAAAAAAATCCAAGCACCCAGCCAATGATAAGTATTACTGCTATTAAATACAATAAGTTACTCATGGTTTACATTTTTAAATGGTGAATCATACTGTATTCATAGAAAAAATGAAGCCAAAGTTTTATCATCCGTTAATTGAATGTATAAACTATAAAAAAGCTGGGTAATTTTAAAATTATTCTTAGTTATTAAACAGGCTATTTAATGCCTCTTCAATATTATTTCGATTAAAAGGTTTGCCCAAAAAATAATGGGCCCCTTTTTCGAAAGCTTTGGTCTTATAGGCAAAATTATCAAACGCTGTTATAATAATGATTTTTAAATCGGGATATGCTTCTTTTAATGTGGGTACATAATCAATTCCCTGGCCGTCTTTTAAGTGATTGTCTAAAAATATAACATCAGGGTTTTCTTTTTGCAATATTGGTGCTGCCTCCAAAAGGCTATGTACATAATGTACTTCATAAGCATGTTGTTGCAATAAACGGGTAAGCAAAAAACAGGTATCTTTCTCATCATCTACAATAAGTGCTTTTCGAAATTCCATACAGCGATTTTAGTAAACTCTCATTTTAAAATATATAATTGGTTTTAAACAGCAAACTTCATACTAAAAATTTATTTCCAACCTATTAGGAAAATAAGTATTGGTGAATTATT
This sequence comes from Niastella sp., assembly GCA_016710595.1. Lineage (GTDB taxonomy): Bacteria > Bacteroidota > Bacteroidia > Chitinophagales > Chitinophagaceae > Ferruginibacter. The sequence goes on along the minus strand of JADJVM010000003.1, from coordinate 262,239 downwards.
TCTACACTCAACAACGTAAATAGCTATTACTTAATAATTAAGCGTATAAGGTTTTAGTATCCTTGTAACCAGGATTTATTTTTTCTTTTTTGCAGACTTTTTCTTAGAAGTTGATTTCTTTGGAACTTTTGCCCCGCTTTCCCGGGCTTCAGAAAGGCCAATAGCGATGGCCTGTTTTGGATTTGTAACTTTCTTTCCGGAACCGGATTTTAGTTTCCCTGCCTTCATTTCTTTCATTGCTTGTTCAACTTTTTCAGAAGCTTTTTTAGAATATTTAGCCATGATCTTTTATTTAGAATTAGGCAAATTCTAATTTCATGCCGATTTTTTATTCAGGTGTTTTGCGTTTAAAGAGAATAGAAGCGTTCTGTTTATAATCTCCGCTAAACCTTAACTCATATACAGCCTTTCCATCTCTTACAATTAACAACCCGGTATTGGGCGGAATACTACCAAGGGTTTCTGCAAACATTACCAACTCAATTTCCTGTGTGCCGGGTGTTATATAAATTGTTTTTTTTATGGCAGATGCACTTAATCCTTGCCTCGCCAAAATAATTTTCCCATTCATTAGCACACTTACTGTATCACCATCTATTTCACCGTTATCATATAATGATAGGTTGAGGCTATCGCCTGAAAAATAAACGGTTTGTTGTACTACTGTTTTTCTCATACTTACCTCCGCAGCGGGATCTGTATTTCTTACCAGTACAGGTTCTTGTTTTTTTACTTCTAATTTTGCCAGCCTCTTTTCCTCCTGCTCCATGGCGATAGCCTTCGCTCTTTCTTTTTTCTCATTTTCCAAAACTTGCTTTGCTATGTCCTTATCTTTTTGTGCCTGCAGCTTTTGTTCTTTTTTTATGTTTTTTTCCTCTTGCTTAGCAAGTAATGTTTGTTTTTTTAATTCATCATTTCTTTTACTCTCTTCAGTTTTGGCAATTTCCATTTGTTGTTGCTGCTGCTTTTTCAAAGCCTCTTCTTCTTGTCTTTTTGCAATTGCCAGTTCCTTGTTTTTCTTTTCTTCTAAGGTAGCCAGGTTCTTTTTCTCGTCTTCCTGATTTTTTATTTCATTTTGTCTGGCTTCTTTTACAAAAGATAATTCATCTGCTTTTTGTAATTCTTCTAAATGTGGTACCAATGAAGAATGCCAAAAATCATTTTTTCTTGTTAGGCTGATAAAGCCGGTGAGCGACGTATAATCTTTTGTTTTATTGGTGCTAAAAGGCCCCTTTAAAGTCATGATGCTATCTTTCGCATCTAAGCTGAGGATATTTAATTGCCTCACTCCTTTACTGGGTTTTATGGGATAATTATTTGAGATCAACTCCCGGTCTTCTACAATTATTTTTCCATCCTGGGCTATTTTTACGCTTACTTTTTTTACTCCAAAATATTGTGAATCACCCAGCGTAAACCAGGTATGTGAAAACCCTGAATATTTTCCCTTTTCTTTGCTGATGCCAATTTCATACTGATACGTAAGCTGGTTTGTATCATTGTAAATGGTGCCTTTCCACAAACCGGTAATATCTGTTTGCTGGGCAAACAGGTAAACGGGGGATACGAAAATCAATATCATTATAAATAGCCGGTAGCCCATGTAGTAAAATTTTAATGGCGAACAAGCAAGTAACGTAAAAAGCGGGGTTTTGTGTGTGTTCATTTGAAAAAATAATTTTCAGCTTTCCTATTGGGCTGTTAACTAATTAATTTCTTTCAATTTGATGTGTAAGCCTGGTTACTAAACATTTTACAATGCCAATACTGCAGGCTTTTCTTTTAAGTATCCATTTGTATTACAAAGAAAAATTGGTTAAAAAATAAAAAGCCGCTTTGTAATAAAGCGGCTCGTAAATACATTTATATTTTTACCCGTTCATTGAGGTTAAAAATTCTGCATTATCCTTTGTGCCTTTCATGTTTTTCAAAAGCATGTTGATTGCTTCTTCTGAATTCATGTCGGCAATATGTTTACGCAAAACCCACATACGTTTAAAAGTATCTTTATCAAGCAAAAGGTCATCTCTACGGGTGCTGGAAGCAACAATATCTATAGCGGGATAAATACGCCTGTTACTTAATTTACGGTCAAGTTGTAATTCCATATTACCGGTTCCTTTAAATTCTTCAAAAATCACTTCATCCATTTTACTACCGGTATCTACCAGGGCTGTTGCCAAAATGGTAAGTGAGCCTCCATTTTCAATTTTACGGGCAGCGCCAAAAAATTGTTTTGGTTTTTGCATGGCATTGGCTTCTACCCCACCACTTAGAACTTTACCGCTTGATGGCGCCACGGTATTATGAGCCCGTGCAAGACGGGTAATAGAATCTAACAGAATTACCACATCGTGGCCGCACTCTACCAATCTTTTTGCTTTTTGCAATGCAATGATTGAAACCTTTACATGTTTTTCAGCCGGTTCATCAAAAGTGGATGCTATCACTTCTGCTTTTACGCTACGTTCCATATCTGTAACTTCTTCGGGCCTTTCATCTACCAATACCACCATTAAATAACACTCCGGATGGTTCTCTGCTATGGCATTGGCCACTTCTTTCAACAGCATGGTTTTACCCGTTTTTGGCTGGGCAACAATGAGTCCCCGTTGTCCTTTCCCAATGGGTGTAAACAAATCCATTATACGGGTGCTGTAATTATCAGAAGTGGTAGTAAGTTCTAATTTTTCGAACGGAAATAAAGGAGTCAGGTAATCAAAAGGAACCCGGTCTCTTACTTCTTCAGGAGTTTTACCATTGATGGTTTCTACTTTTAATAAAGCAAAATATTTTTCACCTTCTTTTGGAGGGCGTACAGAACCATAAACCGTATCGCCGGTTTTTAAACCAAATAATTTTATTTGTGAGGGTGATACATAAATATCATCAGGAGAAGATAGATAATTATAATCACTGCTTCTTAAAAAGCCATAACCATCGGGCATCATTTCTAAAACACCTTCGCCCAATACCACTCCATCAAATTCAATATTAAAAACCGGTGGCTTTTGGCGTTGCTGTTGTACCGGTTGATAAACCGGCTCTTCTATTTCAGGTTGTTGTACATCTTCTTCGTGCAAAAATTGAGCAATGGATGCTGGAACTGTAGTGTCGGCATCTGTAAGAGGAAGTATTGTTTCTTCATTATCCTCTACTTCTTTTGGCGCTTCCTCTTTTTTGGGTTTAATAGGGTGCTTTTTAGCAGGAGTTTCTATTTTTTTTGCTTTGGGATGTGCATCCTTATTATCTGCAGCGGGTTGCATTACTTCTGCCTCTTCTACTATATTAGAAGTGGTGGCTTTTATAATGCGTTTACGCTTTGGTTTTTCATCTTCCGAACTTTTTTTTTCTGCGTTCATAACGGCTTGTTTATCAAGGATTTTATAAATTAAATCTTGCTTATTTAGTTTTTTTGAATTGGAGATTTTTAAATCATCTGCTATATCTAATAGCTCAGGAACGAGTAAATCGCTCAGTTGTAGTATATCGTACATAAAAATGTGAAAATGCTTTTCTCAAAAAGTCGCTCTAAATTACTCTGTAAATTGAAATTGAATCAGTGATGGAAATTGATCGAAAGATGTAGTAGTGAGGCATGTTTAGTGTATGTTTCACCACCTTTTCCACTGCAATATTACATTGTTTTTGTGGAAACAAGAAAAAATATATCTTTTTTAAATAGTTTTTTTATTGGCCATTTTTAAACTGAAAAACGGCATTTGCCCTCTTTTTTGAAAAGCAAAGAAAGGATATTGGGTATGCGGGAAAATTTTTGAACCTATTTTAAAGCTTGCAGGATGTTCTTAGCTGCTGCTTCATCTTTTTCAAAAACCCGTAATTCAATTCCTCCCAATGGGTTTAAACCAATAGGGTTTTGAGAGTTAGTAAATGCCAGAATACTGGCTTCACTTAACTTTTCCAGGGCGGCATTTGCCAATACCGAATCATCGTAAACACCTACTAAAACAGTGTCTTCATTATTTAGTTCTGCCATTGTCTTTATTTTAAATTTTTTAGCTTACAAATTTTTCTTTTGCTTATTAATATGAATTTACAAAATTAATTCCAAACTTGTGGTTTATTCAACTTGTTCACGTTCATAATGCAAGGCTGCGATTGCCATTTTTATTTGACCATAACTACAATGAGGCAGTTGGTCTTTTATACCTGTAATAGATGCAGAATGATTGCTTTTTATCATGGTTATAATTTCACGGTAAGTTTTTTCATTTAAAATATCCAGGATTGGGATTTTTCCCAATTGTATATAATAAGCTAAATGAGATTCAATAGTGGATATCGTTAAATTACGGATTATTGCAATCTCACCGGCCGTTTTACCTTGCAGGTGCAAATCGTATGTTTGCAATTTGGTATCATGCTTCATCACTTTGGCCGTTTCTTTTTTTCTACTCTTTTTATCTGGTATTGAATGCATTTCAGACTCAATGCTAAAAAAATCGCAATAGTTTCTTATCGTTTCTAAAAACGCTCTTCCATATTGCCGTATTTTCAAGGCGCCAAAACCTTTAATTTTTTCAAGATCTTTTTCAGTGAAAGGAAAGTAAGTTGCCATCAACTCCAGCGATTCGGTACTACAAATCATATATATGGGCACCCCTGCATCTTCTGCCAGTTGGCTTCTCAGGTTTCTTAAACGGCTTACTAAATTATTATCTGCTGCATCAGAAAATGATTCGGTAGAAGCTGCATAAATAGTAACCGGAAACTTTTCGGCTTTATAGGTTGCTTTGTGCCTTTGGTATGAATTTAACTCAAACCCATCCACACAGCCGGCAAGTAAAAATAATTTAGCCGCAACTACCTCAAATAATTTACCGGCCCGGTTATTAAAATCAATAGCGATTTGCCTGTTATCTGTTGATGCTTTAATTGTTTTTAAATGTTCTTTTAAAATTTCTAATTGGGTGATAAACCATTTAGCTGCTACGGAAAGCCTATCCCTGAGCAATTCATTTTTTTCTGGCGGTAAATCACCAAATATTTCCTGTAACTCAAGCGAAAATTTAGATCCGTGTTTTTTAAAAATTTCGGTTTGCTCAACATTATACCTTGCCCACTCAATTGATTTTTTCCCAAAAGCGGGCTGTTGAATAATATAATCAGAAATTTTTTTTGCATAAAAAACCAGTTCATTAAAATCAATTAACGATAATATCACATCTTGCTGAAATTTGCAGGCTGCTGTTTCCAGTATTTTATTTAATTCAATATTTGATGCCTGGTTTTTTGAATAAGACACAATTCGTTCATCGCTCAGTAAACTCCTGTGTGCGATGGCCGTTTGTAAATAAATACCTTCTAATGTGCGGCACCGGCTTAAGGCAACATAAACCTGGCCAGGAGCAAATGCCCTTTGGGCATCAATAATTACCTGGTTGAATGTAAGGCCCTGGCTTTTGTGAATTGTAATGGCCCAGGCCAGCCGCAGCGGGTATTGTGTAAAGCTCCCTGCAACCTCTTCTTCTATCTTGCTTTTTGTAGTATCCAATTTGTATTTTACATTTCGCCAAACTTCTTTTTGTACTTCAATTATTTTTTCTTCTTCGCCCTCTTTACAGGTAACAAATATTTTGTCATCTTCTAATTGAGTGATGGTTCCAATTTTTCCATTGTAATAATTTTTTTCTGTATTGTTTTTTAAAAACATTACCTGCGTATCTTTTTTGAGGCGTAAAAATTCTTCAGTAGGAAATATGCGCTCTGCAAAATCTCCTTCTACTGCTGCACGGTAAATAAATTCTTTCTCTGCCAGTTTTTCTAATGCGGCATTATTAATTTCATCTGCAGCAGCATTGTGTGTGGTAAGGGTTATTACATGCTCTTGCTGTGGCTTTTCATGAAGCCTGTTATGTAAAAGCTTATATCCTTCTTCGTCCATTTCATTATTGCGTACCTGGTTTAATATATTTATAAACACGGCATCGTGCTGGCGGTACACTTTTTTTAATTCGATATATACCGGGGGTTGTTCGGCTATTACTTTACTGCTAAAGAAAAACGGGTTTGCATAATGATCTTTTAAAAGTGACCACTCATCTTCCTTTACCACAGGTGGCAACTGGTATAAATCACCAATATATAAAACCTGTACACCTCCAAAAGGTTGCCTGCGACGGTTACGCACATGGCGTAATACATTATCTATTGCATCCAGCACATCGGCCCTTACCATACTTATTTCATCAATTATGAGTAATTCCAGGTTTTGTAATACCTCCCTGCGCTGCTGGTTTAATCGTAAGTTGGCCATTAAACTATGCTTATCCGTTACCTCTGAATGATTAATGCCAAACTCGGCCATAGGTAAATAGGGCGTAAATGGAAGTTGAAAAAAAGAATGAATCGTAGCACCTCCCGCATTGATGGCTGCTACTCCTGTGGGAGCCACAATGGCACAGTTCTTTAAACTGTGTTCTTTAATATTTTTTAAAAAAGTAGTTTTACCGGTTCCGGCTTTACCCGTTAAAAAAACCGCCTGGTTACTATTATTTATAAACCCTGATGCTAATTCAAATTGATCATTATTGGTATAAGTGATGCTGTTCATAAAGCAGATAAAATTACAAAATCAATATGGGTTAATTATTTTTAATAATAAAAAAGGAGGCTGCCTTTCAGCAACCTCCTTTTGTGATTGTGTTCTTAGGCCACGGCTTTGCCAAGCATAAGCAACTCATTTGCCTGTACTTCGGTAAAGTATTTTTTATTGCCTTCCTTATCGGTGTAAGTACGGTTTGTTAACTTACCTTCAATGGCCACTTCTGCGCCTTTTACCAAAAACTTTTCGGCAATTTCGGCCAGCTTGCCCCAGGCAATCACGTTATGCCATTGGGTTTCTGTTACTTTTTCGCCTTGTGTGTTACGATAGGTTTCATTTGTTGCGATGGAGAACCGTACCAGCTTTTTTCCGCTTTCTGTGTTGCGTACTTCCGGTGCGTTACCTAAATTTCCAATCAGTTGAACTTTGTTTTTTAATGCGTACATAGCTGTAAATTTTTGTTTGTTTAAAAAATGTTTCTTTATTTCAGTCTTTCGGCAAATCGTCATTCCCGATTGACAACACAAAGATGGGCCTCCCGAAAACCCATAGCCGGAGATTAAACATTTACTTTCATCTATAATCGTTTATAACCGTTTGTTGTCGAATATTTGCCCGACAGCACTGGATCATAGAGTTTTAACGCCAAAAATTATTTTTTAATAGAAATCTTGTTTACCAGCAATGCCCACACATATTTGAACTTTTTTTAGCTTTAACTTTGATATTATGAATGTATATAAACAAACCCTTCAGCAAAAATTTAATGAGGTTTACCACAATTTGAATCCAGAGCAAAAAATGGCGGTTGATACCATTGAAGGCCCAGTAATGGTAATTGCCGGGCCGGGAACCGGAAAGACTCAAATATTGGCTGCCCGTATTGGTAAAATCTTATTAGAACCCGATACCCTTCCAGAAAATATTTTATGCCTTACCTATACCGAAGCTGGCGCTATTGCCATGCGCAGGCGCCTCCTTACATTTATTGGAGCCGATGCTTATAAAGTAAATATTTATACGTACCACGCATTTTGTAATGATGTAATACAAGACAACCTGCCTCTCTTTGAAAAAAACACTTTGGATCCCATTTCAGAATTAGAAAGCATCCAGCTTTTTAAAGAATTGGTTGACCGCTTTCCTAAAGGCCATTTATTAAAAAGATACAGGGGTGATGTTTATTATGATATAAAAAATCTACAGGCACTTTTTTCTACTATGAAGAGAGAAGGCTGGGTACCGGAAAATATTATTCCAAAAATAGATCAATACATCGGGGAGTTACCTACCCGGGATGAGTTTACATATAAAAGAAAGTATAAAGAATTTAATAAAGGGGATGTAAAGCAAGATAAGATTGACCAGGAGATAGAAAAAATGGAGAGGCTAAAAGCAGCTGTATCAGAATTTGAGAATTATCAACAACTCATGCTAAAACACAATCGTTATGATTTTGATGATATGATTAACTGGGTAATTAAGGTTTTTGAAAACAATGAAATTGTATTGGCAGATTACCAGGAAAAGTTTCAATATATTCTGGTAGATGAATACCAGGATACAAGTGGGTCACAAAATAAATTAGTACAGCTTCTTATAAATTATTGGCATTCGCCAAACATTTTTGTAGTAGGAGACGATGATCAAAGTATTTTCCGCTTCCAGGGCGCCAATATAGAAAACATGCTACAATTTGCTAATGAATATGAAGACGTCCTTAAAAAAGTAATACTTACCCATAATTACCGCAGTACGCAACCCATATTAGATGCAGCTAAAATACTCATTGATAAGAATGAGGAACGGCTTATAAAACAAATGGAGGGGATCAATAAAAACCTGCAGGCCAGTAATGCTAAAATAAAAGAGCTAAAAAACTTTCCGGAAATATTAGAATATGAAACAGTAAAAGAAGAAATGGCCGGTATTAGTAACCGGGTAGAAGCATTAATAAAAAGTGGGATCAACCCTGCCCATATTGCTGTTATTTACAAAGAAAATAATTATGGCAAAGAACTTTCTGGTTTCTTTCAGTTAAAAAAAATTCCTTACTATATTAAGAGTAAGATAAACCTGCTCCATCATCCATTTATTTCAAAATTAGTAAGCTGGTTAAATTATTTGAATGCAGAACAGGATATGCCTTATGGTGGAGAGGAAATGCTTTTCAAAATTTTGCATTTTGATTTTTATGAGATTCCGGCAATAGATATTGCAAAGCTAACTATTGAAGTAAACAATAGAAAATATAAAGGTGAACAAGTGTCTATCCGTAGCTTACTCTATGAGAAATCACATGCACCTGCTAAAGATCTTTTTGATAATGGCCCGATTGCCTGGATGCCCAAAATGAGCGGTATGATTGAACAACTTATTTCTGATGTGCCTAATGTTACACTACAACGGTTGTTTTCTAATGTTATACAACAGGCAGGTGTATTGGGGTATATCATGAATAACGAAAATAAGATTTCGTTAATGCAAATGCTTTCAGCCTTTTTCGATTTTATTAAAGAAGAAACTGCAAGAAACCCTACCCTCACCCTGGAAGGCCTCGTGAATATTATAAATATCATGCAATCTGAAGACCTGCCGGTTTCTATGCAAAAAGTTTCGGGATCCGATAAAGGGGTAAACCTCTTAACCAATCATGGCAGTAAAGGCCTGGAGTTTGAATATGTTTTTATAGTAGGTGCAAATGCAAATTTTTGGGAAAAGAAAAAGCCGAGGAGCCAGGTTTTTCAAATGCCCGATACCATGTTCACAACATTGGCCATAAATCCTTTAGAAGAATTAAGGCGGTTATTTTATGTTGGCATTACCCGTGCCGAAACCCATTTATACATTTCGTACCCACGTTACAAAAACGATGGAAAAGAACTGGAGCCCACCATGTTCATTAGGGAAATACAGGACCAATTGCCCGAACTCGGCATTCATAAACAAACCCTCTCTCCTGAAGAAATGTTTGCTTATGAAGCGCTGCAAATAAGTACCCATGCACCAGAAATTGAAAAAATAGAAGCTGATTTTATAGATGCTTTACTCGAAAAATTTGTAATGAATGTAACGGCACTCAATAATTATTTAAAGTGCCCCTTGCAGTTTTATTATAACAATTTAATAAGGATCCCCAGCGGTAAAAATGAAGCCACTGAATTTGGCAGCGCCATGCACGATGCCCTTGAAAAATTATTTAATGCCATGCAGGCAGATGCTCAAAAGAATTTTGAGCCCGTAGAAAAGATGATTGGATATTTTAAACATGCCATACAAAAAAGAAGGGAAAATTTTACCCCGCAAGAATTTGCCCGCCGTATAGAATATGGCGAAGAAGTAATAAAAAACTATTATACTAAATATGTGCATACCTGGAATAAAATTGTGGTGGTAGAACGCAACATTAAAGGCGTAACCATACAGGGCGTGCCTATAAAAGGGAAATTAGATAAACTGGAATTTGATGGAACAAACATTAACGTAGTAGATTATAAAACAGGGAAAGTGGAGAATGCCTTAAAAAAATTAAAATCTCCTGACGAAAAAGTACCCCTCGGCGGCGATTACTGGAGGCAAGCGGTATTCTATAAAATATTAGTAGATAATTATCCTTTAAAAAACTGGAAAGTGGTGAGTTCAGAATTTGATTTTATAGAACCGGACACAAAACAAAAGTTTAATAAAATAAAGTTTGTAATAGAACCACAGGATGTAGAAACAGTGAAAAACCAGATTACAACCACCTGGCAAAAAATACAAAACAAAGAATTTTATACCGGCTGCGGGAAGGATGACTGCACCTGGTGTAATTTTATAAAAGATAATAAACTGGATATTGCGGCGATGGAACAAGAAGCGGAAGAAGATGTTTAATGAAATGAATGCTTTTTAAAATTATCGTTTCCTTTACGCTTTACACTTTATTCTGCAATACCTTCACCCAAAAAACAGGAGCCAAAAATTGCTTTTTTTGTTATGCACAAAAGACCATCGTTTATTTTACTTTTTTTATTCGTTATCCACAGCTTAGTAATATTTATTTCAGGTTGTGCACAAATGGCATTTCCTACGGGTGGAGATAGGGACAGCTTGGCGCCGGTGCTCATAAAAGCAACCCCACAAAATAAAACAATACATTTTTCCGGAAATAAAATTACACTCAGTTTTGATGAATATATAGAATTACAAGATCTTCAAAATAATTTGGTAGTGTCACCATTGCCTGTAAAAAACCCAACAATCAATTCTAATTTAAAAACAATTAATATCCGCTTAAGGGATAGCCTGCAACCTAATACTACTTATAGCATCCAGTTTGGCAATGCCATAAAAGATAATAATGAAGGAAACGTGTATCATAACCTGTCATATGTTTTTTCAACCGGGGAGCATATTGATTCGCTCACGCTTTCGGGCAATGTAACCCTTGCCGAAACAGGTGGTATTGATAGTACCTTACTCGTACTTTTATATAAAGACCTGGATGATAGTGCTGTAATAAAATCAAAGCCGGATTATATTGCCCGCCTGAACAAACGGGGAGAATTTTTGTTTCAATATCTCCCTGCAGGAAAATACAATGTATTTGCATTAAAAGATGGCGATGGCGGAAAAACATATAATTCAAAATCAGAGTTATTTGCTTTTTTAAATGAGCCTATCATCATTTCAGCAGGCAATAGCCCGGTACAATTATTTGCATCATCTTTAGAAAAAGAAAAGAAAGGAATTACTACGCCAGGCAAATCATCAAATAAAAAAAACCAACCAACAGAAATGGTTTACCGCACCAGCCTTGAAGCAAACCGGCAGGACATTTTATCTGACCTTAGCATTTACTTTAGTAATACACTTACTCAAATTGATTCAAATGAAATAATACTTACTGACACCAATTATCACCCGGTTCCCCTTACCCTTCATATAGATAGTACCGCTACAACCGTATCCCTGCATCCTAAGTGGCAAGCCGATAAGCCCTACCTGCTTGTATTACCGGCACATATTTTTAAAGACACACTGGGCTTTACAAATGAAAAACCAGATACCATTCGTTTTTCTACTAAAAGAGAAGAAGATTATGCTGCAATTGAATTAAGGTTTCAGAACCTGGACCTTTCATTACATCCCGTTATTCAATTTATTTTAAATGATGCTGTTTTTTATAGCGCCCCGCTTACCTCAAATAAATGGACAAGTAAATTATTTGTTCCCGGTAACTATAGTTTAAGGATATTATACGATGCCAATGAAAATGGAATATGGGATACCGGAAATTATAATACCAAAACACAACCCGAAAAAGTAGTTTCCTTGCCGGATGATTTAAAACTTAGGTCTAACTGGGACAATGAAAGAGATATCGTACTCCCTTAATTTTTATGATGTGCCACCCTGCTTTGATGGCTGCTGGAAGCGATAACAATGAGTGCTGCAATAAGTGCAATACTATATTCTATACTGGAGTTGTTATGCTCTCTTGCCAGCCAACCGGCCTCACCCTGAAAAATAATGCTTACAAATATTAACAGGATGATAAAGCCCAATGAAAAGAGCCGCCTAAATTTTCCTGCAGCCAATAAAAGGCCGCCAATAATTTCATACAGCGTAATGACCCATACAATATAAAAACTACCCCGAATCCCTTTTTCTGATAAAAATCCTACAAACAATTCCATTCCATCTCCAGAAAGTCTTATAATAGCATGAATAATAAATAATGCACACACTACTAATCTTAAAAGAATAATAGCTGTATGCGTTTTAATAATATGAAATTCCTTCATAGCATATTATTTTCAAAAAAAATTAGTTAGGGAACACAATGTATTTTATCCCCTGTATTGTTTTTGTAATAAACCCCGATTTCATAATACCGTTAAATTCTTTACGCTCAAAGGAGGAGTAATATGTAAATACATTCCCATCTATGCTCTTTATTTTACCAGCAAAGCTTTTGTCATCAAAGCTACTGTAATAAGTAAGCTGTATATTTCCTATTGATTTAAAATTCCCTTTCATGGCATCATTATCAAAACTCCCATAAAAACTTACGGAAACATTTCCCGCTTGCTGAATATTACCAGCGTAGGATTTATCTTCATAAGGCTCGTAATAAGTAAAATTGATACTGCCAATACTTTTTACTTTACCCACCAGGTTTTCCTTTTCATAAGAAGCATAATAAGTAATAGCCGTAGCCCCTATATATTTTACTTTTCCTCTGAGTGCGGCATCATCAATATCAGAATAATAATCTACCCGCCCCATATAAGGATCTAATTTTTGAGGAAACCTTGAAAGCATCCTTTGGGTATTTTCCATTCCCCAGCTTATCAATGTTCCTGTTTTATCAATATTAATCAATGCATGGTCGGCTGTTTCAAAACTTAGCATTGCTGATTTTGCATTTTGAGTAATAGAAACCTGGGCTAAGCTTTGTGCTTTAGCCGTATGTAAGCTCAAAAAAATACAGATAAATCCTATTATTTTTTTCATGTGTAAGATATTACTCCTACAAATTACAATTTTATTTCACAGGTTTAAAATATGGGGGCAAGAACTTATATTTTTTTTATAAGCGTCGAATAATATGGCGGCATCGTATTTTCTACCTTTTCGCTATTTATATTTGCAGTATGACTTTTTCTTCCACGCTATTAGAGAATGCAGTAAACGAATTTGCCAGGCTACCGGGTATTGGAAAGAAAACGGCGTTACGCCTGGCTTTGTATCTTATTAAACAACCAGAAGCGGAGGCGCTTCAGTTTGGGGAAACCATTAACCGTATGCGGAAAGAAATAAAATTCTGCAGCAACTGCTTAAATGTTTCAGACACTGAACTTTGTAATATTTGTAGTAACAGCATGCGGCAAAAACACTTATTGTGTGTTGTTGAAAATATAAGGGATGTAATTGCCATTGAGAATACACAGCAATTCAACGGGCTATATCATGTATTGGGTGGCATTATTTCGCCTTTAGATGGGGTAGGGCCAGATCAATTAAGTATTGATGCGCTGGTAGAAAGGGTAAAAAAAGAGGAAGTGCAGGAAATTATTTTTGCATTGAACCCGAATATACAAGGCGATACTACCATTTATTATATAGGCCGAAAATTAAAGGGCATACCGGTAAAAATTACAACGATTGCCAGGGGTATTGCATTTGGCGGAGAATTAGAGTATGCGGATGAAATGACCTTGGCCAAGAGCATCAGCAACCGCATACCCATTGAAAATTATATTGAAGCAAAAAATTAACCTTGCTATTTTAACATACCGGCAGGCGGATCTTTTTCTAATAAATTTTTATAAATGAATTTGGTTTTCAAATTTTGAAAATGCAATTGTTTGTTACCGCCCCAGCCATGCCTGCCGCCGCTATAAAACATCATTTCAAAATCTTTTTTAAGGTCTTGTAGTTTGCTTATAAGCTGCACGCTGTTTTGCATGTGTACATTTTCATCAATCATGCCATGCACTATTTGCAACTTACCTTTATATTTATCTGCATAGTTCATCACATTGCCGGTTTTGTACCCTGCATCATTATCTTCATGGGTGCCCATATATCTTTCGGTATAATGGCTATCATACAAACTCCAGTCTGTAACGCTACCGCCGGCCATACCATGGGTAAATACATCTGCATATTTCGTTAATGCCAGGCAAGTCATATAACCCCCATAACTAAAGCCGGTAATACAAATTTTAGAAGCATCAGCCTGCCCGTTTGTTATAAGCCATTTCACCATGCTGCTATAATCCCTGAGTTCCCAGTCGCCCAGGTCGTGATACATATAGTTTACACCTTCTTTACCAAACTGGCCGCTGGCACGGTGATCCATAGATACCTGGATCAATCCTTCTTTGGCATAAAACTGTTGCGTTCCATTCAATGTCCAACTGTCATACACGGTGCCGGCATTGGGGCCGCCATAAATTGAAATAAGTACAGGATATTTTTTTGATTTATCCATATTCAATGGCCAGGTAACTTTCATTGGCAAGTCATACAAGCCGTCATCACTTTTTACCCGTATTATTTCTGTTTTGGCAAGTATATACTTATTAAAATTAGCTGTAGCCGAATTGCCAAGCTCTTTTATTAATTCCCCTTTATTGTTCAGCAATGACAATCGGGTAGGTGTAGTAGCATTATTATATTGTGTTACAAAATAAGATCCATCGGGAGATTGGCTTACGATGGTATGGTTATAATCACCAAACGTTAATCTTTTAAGCTGTTTACCATTTAATTGAATGCGGTACAAATCGTGCCTGGCGGTATTTTCTATTCCACGTGCAGTAAAATATACAATGCCTTTTTTTTCATCTACATAATTAATAGCCGTCACGGTAAATTTACCGGCTGTTACGGCATTCTTTAATTTACCCGCCATATCATAATAATAAATTTGGTTCCAGCCCGTAATATCGCTTTGATATAAAAACCCTTTACCGTTTTGCAGAAACAGGATCCTGTCTGATGCTCCATCCAGGTCAATCCATGTTTTTTGTTCTTCATGCATATATAACCGCTTGCTGCCGGTAACTGGGTTTACGGCATAAGTATTTAATACATTTTGTTTGCGGTTCATCCAGTTTACCAAAAGCTCACTGCTGTTGGGGAGCCATACAGGCTGTCCAAAATACTGATCGTCATTTTCATTAAAGTCGGCCCAGTTCATGTTTTCGCCATCAGGGCTTATGATACCTATTTTTATTTTGGGATTGGGATCTCCTACTTTGGGGTACCTCATTTTTTCTACATACCCATGTAAACCATTTGCATCGGTAATTACAAACTCAGGTACTTGCGTATCATCACTTCTGAAAAAAGCAAGCGATTTGCTATCGGGGCTCCACCAAAATGCCCGGTACCTCGACCGCCTTCCTAATATCTCTTCCATATATACCCAACTGGCATAGCCATTCAAAATAAGATCTGTTCCATCCTGCGTAAGTTTATTTTCTTTTTTAGTAGCCAGGTTTATGGTATATAAATTATTTTTTTTGGTATATGCCACATACTTACCATCGGGGCTTGTTGTTACATTTATTTCATCATCTTCATCATGGGTAAGTTGTATTTCCTGTCCATCTGATTTTATGTATAAATCATTCCTTTTTTTATATACATCGGGGGTTCCTGGAAGTTCTGTTGTTACAGTTGGGTTTAC
This sequence comes from Niastella sp., assembly GCA_016710595.1. Taxonomy (GTDB): domain Bacteria; phylum Bacteroidota; class Bacteroidia; order Chitinophagales; family Chitinophagaceae; genus Ferruginibacter. Next base: position 246,487 of record JADJVM010000003.1, on the reverse strand, counting down.
GTAATTTGTTTGTTTACCTGTGCTGGCATTTAATAAACTTGCAGTAGTTCCATTAATAATTATCAGTTCATTTTTATTCACCCATTTTCCCGTTCGGGGAAGTGGCTGTACCAGGTCTTTTAAATCATTTCTAAAGTATTGCTCGTCGGTTAAGCTTTTTTGTTGTGCTTGTGCAGCCAGCAGGCTAAAACAAAAGAGAATTAAAAGCCATTGTTTTATTTGCATGATTCTTTTCTTTTATGGATGATTAAATATTGATCTTTATTTATTTTTTTTCAAAAGCTCCTCATTCAGTTCCCGGGTTTCTGTAAGTTCTTCTTTTAGGTTTTCCAGTTCCATATTTGCAATTTCCAGGCTGCTTTTGGTAAGCGTTAGTTCCATCTTTAAATCTTTAAGCTGTTTATACCACTTACTGGCTTCATCCAATTCCCGGTTTGTGTCCATTAAACTTGCTTTCAGGCTTTCATTTTCTTTTACCCTGGCAGCATTTGCATTTTGTACCCGTAGCATTTCAAGTAGTTCGTTTTCAAGTTCATTAATCATGATGCTATCGCCAGTAGCCCGTTGATTATTTTTGCCCATTTGAAGTTGCATTTGTTCAAACTCTAATAAATTAATATCCAGCTTGCTTTGCATGGCATTGGCTTCCCTTGCCCTTATGCGAAGTTGGTCCAGTTCCAGTTCCCGCCTGGCGATCATCATATTAAGGTCTTCTACCTCTATTTGGAGCAACTCTTTTTCGGAGCGTAATTGGTCTATTTGTTCGTCAGTAAGCATAATTAATTTGTAAATGCCCGGTAAATTATACCCTTTGGGCTTATAATGCAAAAATAAATAACTAATTTATCAGTCCGAAACTTACAGTACAGGCAGCAAAATCTGTGGGTATAGTATCTGATAACTAGCCGTGAATTACGATAATATTATTTTGACGGACTCTGAACTCATAAAAGGCTGTTTGAAAAAAGACAGCAACTGCGAAAAAGAACTATTTCTTCGCTACGCCAGCCGTATGCTTGGCGTGTGCCAACGATATGCCCGTGATGCAGAAGATGCGGAGGATATTTTGCAGGATGCCTTTATTAAAGTTTTTTATAAGATGCAACAATTTAAACAGGAAGGGTCATTTGAAGGCTGGATAAGAAGAATTGTAATTAATACTGCTTTAAAAAAATATAGCTTAACACGGTATCATAAAGAAACCGGCATTTCAGAATCAACAGATGTTGCAGAAAATATTCGGGAACCCAATGCTTTTACTAATTTATCTGAAAAAGATATTTTAGCGCTCATCAATGGTTTGCCAGATGGATATAGGGTCGTTTTTAACTTATATGTAATTGAAGGTTTTTCGCATGATGAAATTGCTGAACTCCTGCATATACAAGCCGGTACCAGCAGGAGCCAATTGGTGAAAGCCAGGCAACTTTTACAAAAACAAATTAATGATATTCAAAAAATAGCGGTATGAGTGGGTCTTTTGATGAACATATAAAAAATAGCTTAGGCAATTATCGTCCTGCTGTACCCAATGATACCTGGGATAAAATTCAGGCAAAAAGAGAAAAGGAAAGGCACAGACCATTCGGTTTTTTCTTTAATAAACGCTGGGCTGCCATAGCTGCAATCCTTTTATTGACTGGTATAGCGGGGTTATATATAAATACCACTCAACATTCGGGATTAAAGCAAGATGAAACCACAAAGAAAGAAATTAACAACGCTGCCCCTAAACGGGTAATAGAAAAAAACATAACCGTAGAAAAAAGTACAGTAGCACAAAATAGCAACATCACGGCTTTTGAAAAAAATTCAAATTTCAAAAAAGTACATCCCTTATATTCATCCAGCCAAAAGAATATGAATACCATTCCTCCATCATTAGATACATTGAATGCTTATGAAGAAAATATGAATGCAAACTTATTGCAAGCTGGCATTAGTCAGGCAGACCTATTAAAAAACGATATCAAGAAGCTTTCGTTAAAGAAAAATAATAATGCTACATATTTTATTCCTTGCCCGGTAGCAGAAAAAAATGCAGCCGCCAATAAAAAATATTTCGAGTTTTATGCCGGACCGGATTTTGTTTTCAGGAATTTTTCTGATACCGGTAACGGTTATATACAAACCCGTAAAACCAGTTCACAAATTAAATCAGCTTTTAGCGCCGGCATTCGATATACCCGTGTTTTTAATAATGGCATGAGTGTGCGTGGAGGAATAAATGTAAGGCAGATCAACGAATCGTTTCACTATAAACAAGGAACCATCTCGCAGGTGATTTTTATCATTGACAACAATGGAGATACAACCGGGAGTTATATAAGCCAAAGTACCCGTTATAAAACTTATCCCAATCGCTATCGCAGTATTGATATCCCTATTTCAGTAGGTTATGAAATGGGTAATGGCAGATTTCATGCAAATTTAAATATAGGTGCCGTTATCAATATTCTAAACAGTCAAAAAGGATACGTTGTAGATGAATATAACAATATTATAGAACTGTCGAATTCTAAAAAGAATAACATCTACTCTTACAAAACAAAAACAGGCCTGGGCTTTATTGGCGCCGCCTCGGTGTATTACAAACTAAATGAAAATTTACACCTCATGGCTGAGCCTTACTTTAAATACAGTTTTAATTCTATTACAAAAGAACAGATTTCATTAGAACAAAGAAACCAGGTTGCTGGTCTTAAGCTTGGTTTGCGTATGGACCTTTAGTGATGATAAAAATGAAAAAGATTAAAAGATATATTACAATTTCGTTTTTTTTGCTTGGCTTAGCATCCTGCCAAAAGGACTATGATTTTTTTGAAGAAGTATCAGGAATGGATAGTAGTTGGGTGGCAACTGTATCTCCACAGGCGCCAGTAATGGAACTCAAAAATATTTTGATGAGACCCTTGTTTGCAGATAGTTTTTATGCATCCGGGCAATCAGCAACTATTTTAAATAACCAGGGGTTGAGCTGTATTTTTCCGGGAGATTTAGTAACACAAACCGGAACATTGGCAACAGGAACTCTGCAATTAAATTCATATTTTTTCCGGAATAAAGGAGATTTTATCAGGAATCAAATTAGTACTGTATCGGGTGGCAGGTTACTGGAAACAAAAGGGGTTTTCTATATCAGCCTCAAAAAAAACGAGGGTATGGTATCGCTTTCTCAAAACACGGCACAGTTTCAATATGAGGTTCCTGATTTTATACCCGGCTTACAGGTTTACTTTAGCAACAGTCCGGTAAATTGGCAAAAAACAATTTCGCCTCAAATAAATAATGTAATTTTTTCGCAAAATAATTATTTACTTAGTGCTATGCAACTGGGATGGATAGCCGCTGCAAGGCCCTTGGATACGGCTTCTATTCCCTTGCAAATTTCAATTTCGCTGCCCCCGAATTATACAAATTCAAATACATGTGCCTGGGTTGTTTTAAATCATAAAACCAGTATTGTAAAGATGGATGCAGATATACAGGCAAAAAAATTCAGTTGTTCGTTGTTGCTGCCTGACCAGGATATTACCGTCGTCGTACTATCAAAACAGGCGGGGTCATATTTTATGGGGAAAATAGAAACGATTACTACTATGGCAGCTTCCCAAACCTTAGCAGTTACTCCTGTAATCAGCAGTTTGCAAAACCTAAATGCTTATTTAGATTCTTTATAGATTTTTTTACTTTGGGGATATAAGATACGGCTTCGAAATTCGAAGCCGTTATCTATTTTAAAATAAGTGAAGGTTATTTAACCAAGGTACCTACTTTTTCACCAGTTACTACACTCATAAGGTTGCCCGGTTTGTTCATATCAAATACCACGATGGGTAAATTATTTTCCATGCACAATGCAAAAGCTGTCATATCCATTACTTTCAAATTCTTACTCATGCATTCAGAAAAACTAATGGTATTATATTTTGTAGCATTGGGATCTTTTTCGGGGTCTGCACTGTATATACCATCTACCCGGGTACCTTTTAAAATTACATCTGCTTTTATTTCTATGGCCCTTAAAGAACCTGCTGTATCTGTTGTAAAATAAGGGTTACCGGTGCCCGCCCCAAAAATAACAACCCTTCCTTTTTCAAGGTGCCGCATGGCCCGCCTGCGGATATAGGGTTCGGCAATTTGTTCCATTTTAATAGCGCTTTGCAACCTTGTATATACGCCGGCTTTTTCTAGCCCGCTTTGTAATGCCATACCATTTATTACGGTTGCTAACATACCCATATAATCACCTTGCGCCCTTTCAATACCACTTTCTGCTTCATTCATACCCCTGTAAATATTTCCGCCGCCAATTACGATAGCGATTTGTACGCCCATTTCGGTAATTTGTTTTATATCTCTTGCATATTGCGCAATAATGGAGGGATCAATAGGATCAAAACTATCTTTATTCCCCATTAATGATTCGCCAGAAAGTTTTAGTAAAATTCTTTTGTACTTAGGAAGCATTTTTGCCTGTTTTATTTACGAAGATAGGGGAATTTGAATAAGCTGTTAAACAGGCAAATGTGCTTTTATTGAAAGATTTTTACGGATTCAGTTATTGATTATTCAAGCCACTATAATGGTTTATAGCATCCCTTTATCGTAAGCCAGGCTTAAGGCCTGTGCACGGCTGTTCACATGCAGTTTATGATAAACATTTATTACATGCTTTTTTGCAGTATTTACACTGATGTTTAATTGAATTCCTATCTCCCGGTAGCCAAGTCCTTTAGCAAGCATCCGTAGAATTTCCTGTTCCCTTTCACTTAACTGAAAAAAATTTTCCTGCTTATTTGCCGCAGATGCCAACGTGGGTTTTAGATCGTTTTTTTGCATCAGTTGCAGCATTTTGAATGCAATGCCTGGTGAGATAGGCCCCGATCCGTTTTCGTACATCTGCCAAAGCGTATCCGTAATATTTTCTGCACTCTCATCTTTAAGTAAATAACCAAAGGCCCCGGCTTTTATAGCTTTAAATATTTTATCCTCATCATCAAAAATAGTAAGTACTACAAATTTTACAGATGGATATAATGATGATCCCGCTGCAATAGCGGCTACTCCATCCATATTGGGCATTTCCAGGTCCATCAATACCACATCGGGCATTTTTTTTTCTTCTATTTGCTGCATTTTATCAAGAAAATCTTTTCCATCGGCAGCCAACAGGGTAATGTTGAAGTGTCCGTGCCTTTGCAGCATATCATGCAAAATATTCCGGTTGCTGGCTTTATCATCTACGATGGCAATTTTTATTTGCATATAGTAAAGAGAATCTTATTTATTGTTTTTACCAATAATCCAATCGGATACATTGTTAAACTTTTATTGTAATAGTTGTTCCATTATCCGGGGCCGTGTGTATTGAAAATACAAAACATGATTCCTGCGCCCGCTGCTTCATATTTTGCAGGCCGTTGCCTTCGGTAAGCAAGTCAGAAACTAAAGAGGTATCAAACCCAAGCCCATCATCTTTAACCGTAAATACAACAGACTGCCCGACATTGAGCCTGCTGCAAAATATAGTTTTACAATTACTATGCTTAATAGCATTGTTTACTGATTCCTGCAAAATACGGATAAGATTGAGTGCCTGATTATAATTTATTTTTTTTGTAACCGGCTCACTTTCTTCAATTGTAAAATGAATAAGAGAATAAGTTTGCTGTAGTTTAGCAATAAAGTTTTTAGCCCTTGTCCACACGTCTTCAGTCGTAATATTTTCCTGCTTCAATGTCCAAACAGTTTCACGCAATGATTGCATCATATCATCCGATGTTCCTTTCATTCTTGTTTTTACCTGTTTTAAATCCTGTACTGAAATTGTTTTATTGAGCAGCGATACATTGTATGCAAGCATATTTGCCTTGGCACCAATGTCATCGTGCAGATCACGTGAAATGCGCTCTCTTTCGTCTTGTATCTGTTGCTGTACCTGTAACAATCTTATTTTACGCAGGTACTTTTTGTGGTTAAACTGTTGCAGAATAAATGCAATAAGGCCAATTGTAAAGATAACGGCAGTTATTCTGAACCACCAGGTTTGCCACCATGGTGGGGAAATGATGATGACAAATTTTTTATAAAAAGATTTTTCTTCAGAAAGAATGGGGCTACAGCTTATCTCAAGTATATAGGTACCGGGCACCAGCGTATAATTGATGCCTAAAGGCTGGTAAGTAGTCTGCCATGTTTTTTCAAAACCAATCAGCCGGTATTTATAAATATATTCGTTGGCATTTAAAAGCCCAAGTGCTGCAAGATCAATTCGCAGATTGTTTTGATTGTGATTCAGTAAAACAGAATCCCCTTCCCAGGTACCGGCTGAAGAATTGTATAAAGAATCGTTGATAACCAATTTGATAATATGAATAACGGGGGTATCCACTATAAAAGAAAGTGCTGCCGGATAAAATGCTGTGATGCCATTAACGCCTCCAAAATAATATCTTCCGTTTTTTGTTCTGATGGCTGCTCCGGTATTAAATTCATTTTCCTGCAACCCGGTTTCTCTTGAAAAATTTTTTATTTTACCCGCCACAGAAACATAAGACAAGCCCAGGTTACTGCTTGCAAAAACGGCAGATTTATCTGTAGCAGGTAATAGTGAATAAATACAATCGTTGAGCAAACCCATTTCAGTTGTAATTCGTTTTATCAACTTGCCCGATGCAGTATAAATACACAGCCCCTTATCTGTGCCTATCCAAATATTATGTTGTCCATCTTCTGTTATACTTCTTACTAAATAATTTTCTGGTATTTGAATGGTTTGTAAAGTTCCTTCCTTATTAAGCCGGTAAAGAATGGGCAGTACTTTACTAATCCAAAATGTTTTATCAGTGGCATAGTAGAAGCTATTGATAAAGCCCTTTTTGTCGCTGGATAATAATGCTGTTGTTGATACAAGGTTGTTGCCCTTAAAAACACAGCGAAATACATTTGCTGCAGTGCCAAGCAGCATCGTATCGGGTGCTAACCACATCATACGATTTCCAAAATAAATCCTTTCTGTTTGAAGCTCTGCCGCAATGCTTGCCGTTAATTTAAGTGGCCTTGTACGCTTTGTAGAAAGCTGCAGCAAATGCAGGCCTTTTTTATAAGTAAGTAGCAGGTATTCATCGGATGTTAATTTTTCGATGGCAATAATATCTTTTAAATCATTTGTAACAAGCGGCGTAGGTCACAAGGGGTTCGCTAAAGTATCATACAACTGTACACCTCCATTAAAACAGCCAGCAATAATTACATGTTTTTGTTCATCATAATACAGGCACTTAACAAAATTATTTTTTGCATCTCTATAAATGAAATGTGCAAATGGTATTTCAAAATTCTGAATACGCCTTATATCGTTGTTAGTGATTAGCCATATCCGTTTATATTTATCTAAGTAAATCTGCCATATATAACCGGTAGCAAGTACAGGATTTCGACTGAAGTCTGTATATTCTTTTCGGTATATACCCATCGTATCAAACTCGTACAAATGGTTGTTAATGGCTACAAGCAATTGATTGCTATTAACTATGCAAAGGCTGCCTGATAAAGCGGCGTTTCCGGCTATACTGTTAAGAGAAGTTGTTCTTATTAAAACGGCATCATTTACTCCAACACAAGAAAGTTTTTGATTGCCAATAATAAATAAATTATCCTGCGTACAGGCAATGCCCGCAATATCGGTAATACCCGATGTAATTTTTGTAAACTGTTTTGTTTTGGTATTAATACTCAGCACCTGCCCAATACCACTGTTTATAAAAATATGATCAGCATTGTTTACTGCAATTTTCTTATAAAGAAGTTCAGTAGAATTAATAATATCAGTAATAAGGTCAGCATCAAATTCAGAAAATTGTTGCTGTAATTTTCCGTTACGGCTGTAAATAACAACCCCTTTTCCCAACTGCATACACCAAATACCTTCAGTGGTTTCTTTTAACGGAACAATACTGTAGTATGCATTATCAGGAGCTGAGAGAGAGATTAAATATTTGAAAGCATTGGTAGCAGGATCGTATTCAAGTACCCCTCTTTTGCAACTTATCCAAATGGCGCCATCCTGCAAAGCAAAAAATTTTACCGGGCTGTTTATGTGAAAGCTGTCTTTACCGGCAACCGGGGTAATGGTTTGCAAACGATATCCGTTAAACCGTTGCAGTCCTGTTTGTGTTGCAAACCAGGTAAGCCCCAGGGAATCAGTAATAAGATCGAATATGCTATTATTAAGAAGCCCTGATTCTACATTGATGATTTTTACAGGGCATCTTTTATATTGGGGTGTAACCTTGTTTTGAGCTGTGGCAAAACTACTTGCAAGGAGTAAGGCAGTTAAAAATGATATGCAATTAACCAACTTCATTACCCGAAAGTAGAAATAAGATTTTTGTTGGGAATAATAATTTATTTTCTTACATATAGATTGATTCTCTGCAACAATGCCATTTCCAAAAAAATAAGCTAAAAAATACCTGATTGGATTATTGCTTGATTTCTTTACAAGCCACACTTTTACATCATCGTTTACAATCTCCTTTTCGAAAATTCCCTTAAATCCATTAAGCTTTTTAAAACCAAACTGCTTTCTGCAGGTATAATATTAAATAAAGAGAATGAAAAATAAATTATTTATGGTGTGGCTCTATTGCCTGCTGCTGGTAAGTAACCAGCTTATGGCCGAAATAAATGAAAGTGTAAAAAAGTAGCAAGCCGATGGCTGTAAAAAGCAAAACAGAATCATTAAAAAGTTAACCAACCGTTCTCATGCCTGCCCGATACCATTATTTTAACCAGCCAGGCACAAATAGATAATTTCAGTACCACTTATCCAACCTGCACCAATCCAAAGTATTTATATAGATGGAACCGGTGCCAGTCCCGCCATTACAAGCCTTGCAGGGCTTAGTAGTATTACGCAGATTAATAATAAACTTGTTATCTCACATACTTCCATAACTGATTTATCAGCATTAACCAACCTTACTTTTATAGGCGATGCCCTGAACCTGGAGCATAACCCGCTTTTAACAGGCATTGGCCTGAACAACCTTACACAGTTGGGCAGCATCATTTTTCAGGACCTGCCGGCACTAACAAATATTTCGGGCCTCAGCAATAATATTACCTCTACCGGCATTGTAGTTATTGACTCAACGGCACTGACCAGCCTAGCTGGTTTAAGTGGAATTTTAACCATTAACGGCGACTTTCATTTAGGGCATAGTCCCATCGCAAATTTAAACAGTATTGCAAACCTGAGCGTTATTGATGGTTCATTTTACATGGATGACCTTCCTTCATTTACATCAGTTGGATTAAACAACCTTACCCAGGCAAATAATATATTGTTTATAAATGTTCCTCAATTATCAAGTATTGCTGGTCTCACTAACCACCTCGGCTCAAACAGGCATTTAGATGATCTATGGATAATTAGTACAGCACTTACAAATTTGTCGGGATTAGATAGTTTAACAGATGTAAATACAATTTTCATCTGGAGTAATCCCAGCCTTACATCCCTGCACGGAATTGAGCAGATTACTGGAAATATTCAATACGGCTTTTCTATTTATGACAATATCGCATTGATAGATATTAATGCGCTGAGCCATGTTACATCTGTTAGTGAAGGAACGGTACTGATTTCTGGTAATGTATCTTTACCAAATCTTACCGGGCTTGGAAATATTACCACAATCGGCGGAGGATTAAAAATATTCGACCACCCCAAATTTGCCATCTCTGGGAGATTTTAATACCAACCTTACGATACTAAGCGGCAATGGAGATTCGGTAGAAATTATTAATAATCATATACTGGCAGTTTGTTCTTCTGTGCCCATCTGTAATTACCTGGCTGCAAACGGACCCGCATATTTTGATGGTAATGCGGTAGGTTGCAATAGCATTGAAGAAGTGAAGGCTGCGTGTAATATAATCCCTCCCTGTACAGGCGGGGTATTAAAAACCTGGAATGGCAGTATTGGTGACGACTGGAATGATGAAGATAACTGGAATCCAATCGGCGTACCAAATATATGTGATTCGGTATTGATACCAGGCAATACTGTAACTCCTTACTTAAACAGCGAAACTATAATTGCCGGATTAAGAATGCTTCCCAATGCAGCGCTTTACCAGAATGGCCATAACCTTACCGTGAATGGTAATGTGATTGTAGATAATGCCAGCATCGGCAATGGCCTTGTAGAGACCTTGTTTATTAATAACTCTCCTGATGTTATCCATATTGCATATTCCTCTGTTTATCCTTTTCTTAATATACGAGGTTATTGGGGTGAGCTGACATTTGAGGGAAGCAATTTTCAGAAAAATGTATCTGTTACAGATAGTTCTTCCCGGACCGGGACCAATCGTATTTCGAATAATTCATTTTTGGCCATAATTTTTCCATAACGGCTAATGCAACTGCTGGCTACGCCGCCACTTTTATGGATGACTATGAAGGTGATGAAATTTTAGGTGATGCTACATTTACTGTGAATCAACCTGTAATATTCCTTATAGGCAATGCGAATCATGGACTGCATGTGGGTGGCAATTTTACCGTCAACAGTAATTTTTTAAATTATCCCGATATCAGAAATGGCACTATTGAGTTTATAAATGGAGACAGGGCAGATGCACATATCAGCAATATTGGTTCCAACAATAATCTATCCATCGGTTATTTAAGTACCAATAAAGTAGGAACAATTACACTTGACCAGGATGTAAATATTACCCACAACGCACATTTTTTATTTGGCCCGATTAAAACAAGCCCTTCAAAACTCTTGATATTTAATAATAGTTCCGGAAATTGACCAATATTCATCAGGTAGTTATGCTGATGGACCTGTGAGAAAGATAGGAAATCAGCAATTCACATTTCCTACAGGCGATGGAAGTATCAGTTCTGGTTGCGTTATTTCAGCTCCGTCACTCAATACCGATGCTTTTACCGCACAATATTTTCATCAAAATCCTTCTACCGCCGGGTTTGATACTTCGCAGCATGCATCAAGCATCAGTAGTATTTTATCAAAGGGATATTGGATTATCAACCGGGACAATGGTAATTCCGATATTCAGGTTAGTTTAACTTACGATAGTGCAAAGAGTGGCCCCATTCCCTCTATTTATGATTTACGGGTAGTTAGCTGGGATGGCAGCCAGTAGCTGAATATGGGAGCCGGCAGTATTACAGGTAATGCCTCCTATGCCATCATAAAATCAAACGGTACGGTTTCATCTTTCGGAACTTTTGCATTGGCATTGGCGCCGCACCGAATTCCGGTTATTACTATTGCCGATGGAGATAGTGTTGCATGTGCAGGATCAAACATTAAAGTACACTTCTCCTTAGATACCCTAATGATTGTGAATAATAATTTTACCGCACAACTATCCGACTCTTCAGGGAGTTTTGCAAGCCCCTACCAGTTGGGATATATTATCTCCAATCGCTCCGACTCTATCTATGGTTTTGTGCCCGGAAGTTTTCCCGCTGGCAATAATTACAAACTTCGTATCACCGGTAATTCTCCTCCCGACACAAGCATTGCAAAAACAGTCTCCATAAAACCTTTCCCAAATTCCGGTATTGTAGTGCAGGGGCCGACTGTTGCCTGCTATGGTGGCGTTTATAAATACTGGGTCACCCCGGCCCAGCCTGGTATCACATACAATTGGAGCGGCAATGCAGGTGACACAATCAGCAGCAACTTTGATACTGCCTATGTAAGATTTAGTTATGCAGGCTATCACTATGTAGCTGTCACCAATGCGAATGCATGCAGAACAGGTACGTATACGTCTCTATCTGTGAACGTATCCTATCCTGCTCCTACTGACTTACCCCTGCTTAATAATACAGGTCGCCGGCTTTACGCATCAGCGCCGGCTACCAATCAACATGCAACCGGATATCACTGGTATAATGATAATATACTGATAAGCGGTGCTACCAGCGATTCCTATTATGCATCCGCCGCAGGAAATTATAAAGTAGCCTATTATAACCTCTGTAATGAAGGGCCGGCATCTAACATTATTTCTTTTGCAGCAGCCTCCATACCACAGACAATTATTTTTCCTGCAATCTCCAATAAAACTTATGGGGATGCTCCATTTGTTCCGACGGCGACTGTAACATCAGGATTACCTGTTTCATTTTTTGTAACAAGCGGGCCTGCAACCATCAATGCACAAACAAATCTTTTAACCGTAACAGGAACCGGATTAGTTACTGTAAGGGCAAACCAGGTTGGCGATAATGTGTATGATACTGCGGCACCGGTTACCCGAAGTTTTACGGTAAACAAAGCAACGCAGGTGATTACATTTACAACCATACCCAACCAGGATATAAGTAATGGAACAGTAGCGTTAAATGCATCAAGCAATGCAGCATTGCCCATCAGTTACAGTATTGTTTCGGGACCTGCAACTATTGCAGAAAATATGGTAACACTCACAGGTGTAGGAACCATAATGGTAAGGGCATCTCAAGCCGGCGACACCAATTATTTACCCGCAGCAAATGTTGACCGTAGTTTTTGTGCAAGTGTAACCAATTTAAATGCAGTGATGGGCTACACAAATTTATGTCCGGGTACAGCAACCTATACTGTAAACAATATACCCGGCGCCACTTATTTATGGAGAATAGCAGGAGGGAGCACTTTACCATCTACAACCAATACCGCAAATGTAAACTGGGCAACACCGGGCATCTATTCATTGATCGTTTCTGCAAGTGGTAACTGTGGTGCAGCAAGCAATAATGATACGTTGGTTGTACATGTAATTAATAGCATTGAACCGGATTCAGTTCAGAATATGCTGCCTGTAAATAATACCATCAACCAGCAATTGCCATTGACCCTTTCCTGGGTACCAGCGCATCCTGTTAATTTTTATACATTTGATTTATATCTATGGAAGGCTGACCTGGCACAACCCAAGCACGCCTTATGTTGCCGGTTTAACATCTGTAAATTATACCATACCGGTTAACAGTGGTTTGTTATCAAACGAGGCTTATAAATGGATGGTGGTGGCACACAATGGTTCCTGTACACAAATCAATACAGGCCCGGTTCAGCAATTTACATTGATACCATTACCCGATTTAAAAGTACAGAATGTACAAGCTCCGGTATCGGCATTCTCTGGCCAAAGCATTGCCATTGACTGGACTGTGAAAAATATTGGCCCTGGTAATACAACCACAAATCAAAATTGGACCGATGCAGTATTCCTCTCTTTTGACACCATCCCTAATTTCAATACTCCACCCAATACCAACCCAAATTTATGGAGCCAGTTTGAACTACCTGTAAAACCATTGCTCATTGGCACCCGGGCAAACGTGAGCGCTTTAGACAGTGGCCAACAATATAGTAATTCCATAAACTTTACCTTACCGGTTAGTTACAGCCAGCCATTGTATGTGTATGTGATTTCAAACTATCCCGCAGGTGTTAATGCGCCGCAACAGGTAAGTTTCATTAACGACACGGCAAGAGCACCACAGCCGGTTATTGTTACTTTATCTCCTACACCCGATTTAAGGGTTGATACGGTCTTTACACCTAACACAACATTCAGCGGCAGTGCCATCAACCTTACTTACAAGGTAAAAAATTATGGTGTACTTACTCCTGCCGGTTCAGTGTGGACAGATAAAGTATACATTTCTCAAAGCCCTATATTCAATATCAATACAGCCATACCCATTAAAACACCCAAGGCAAACGGCACCTATTATGCCAATGCGCATGATGCTATAGTAACAAACAATACGCAGATGCTTGCAGACAGTGTGTACACAAAAAGTCTGCAGATAGTACTACCTAATTTTATCTTTGGCGCTTACTTTCATTTATGTAGTCACCAATGCAGACAATAATCTTTACGAAGGGGCTTTAAGCAACAACAATGCCAACCGAAGCCAGTTGCAGATTTTTCTTACTCCAACACCACATTTAACGGTTAGTTCTTTAACAGTACCTGTAACAACAGCCAGTACCACACAACCCATTGGTGTAAACTGGAACATAAGCAACACCGGGTTTAATGATAATATAGAAAAAAATAAAGGACACTATTTTGTGTATAATACTCCATGCATGATATATCCTGTATGCAATTGCCCGTCGGGTAGTAACTGCTTCTGCCCGCCAGCTTACCCTGGTATCAGCTTCCGTGATAGTATAAGTTTTGGTTCCAGTTATTGGATTGATAAAGTGTATTTAAGCACCGATGGAGCCGGCCTGAATGTAAACACAGCAATTTTAGTAAGCCAGACGCAGCAGGGTATATTAAATTCGGGATTGAATGTACCTGATAATTACAGCAACCCGCTTGCCCTGGAATGCAAAAATATTGGCACCGACGGTAGTGTTTATAGTGTTAATACAGAAAATGTAATAAAGCCTTCTTCAAATCATCCTAAAACCGGCAACTTTATTATTCCGTCAAATTTACCGTCGGGCAATTATTATGTTTATGTTCTTACCAATGCAACAAATACGGTTTATGAATACCCCGGTTTGCCCGAAACAAAAAGAAGTGCACTTCCCATTACAATTCAAAGACCTGATTTAGTAGTGTCAGCTCTAACAGTGCCTGCCACTTCAACCGGTGGACAACATGTAGCAATAAACTACAGCATTTTAAATAATGGTCCGGGTTCTGTTTTCAATCAGGTAAGAAGAGACCTTATTTATGTAAGTACATCTTCTGTGTTTGATGGAAGTGCTCAATTGATAAGTACACAAACTTTCACCGAAGACCTGCCGGTTGGTACACCTGTACAACATTCATCAGGTTATACATTCCCGGTTTCAACATCGGGTACAAGGTATTTTTATGTACATACCAATTACGACAGTTCATTCAGGGAGACCAATGCCAATAACAATATAAGTGCGGCAGCAGCAACAATAGTAAGTGCCGGTGCACCCAACGACCTCATTGTTTCTTCCATAGATCTGGCTGATACCGTGCGTTCCATTTTCCCTACCTATATCAAATATACAGTGACCAATAATGGTACCGGTACTACTGCAGGGGTATGGACAGACAGCATTTTTATCAGTTGCAGTCCGGTATTCAGTAATGCAACTGCCTACTATGTAACAAGGCGTAGCCATAACCAAAATTATAACTCCCGGTAGCAGTTATATTGATTCTTTCAACGTGAGCCTTTATTATGGTTTTGACTATAATAACTGTTTCCCGCAAACTGTTATCAATACTCCTTATTTCTTTGTAAAGACAAATGCTGACGATGGCGTGTATGAAGGAAGCAATGGAAGTAATAATATAACAGGATCAGGGAACCGTGTAATGATAAATACATTGGTTGACCAGATTGTAACAACCGTAACCGGGCCTGATACAGCAACTGTGGGCAGGTCTTATTTAGTAAACTGGACCGTAAAGAATATTGGTTATTACCCGGGTCATCCAAATTATTACAACGAATGGTATGACGGACTTTACTTTGCCACAGATTCTTTCTTTACCGCCAATAATTACACATCAGCTTCTTATAACCTGGAGCGTACGGTATTAAACACCGGTGAAACCTATAGCGATTCAAAAAATACAATAACGCCCAACATGCCAACAGGCGATTATTACATGTTGGTATTTACCAATGGCAGTAATGCAATTTATGGTGAAAAGGATTTGAGTAATAATTCAAACCTCATTCGCAACGAAGCAGGAGCTGCCAGGAAAATACATGTTATACAACTGGCGCTACCCGATCTTGTAGATTCTGTTTTATCAGCATCTCTCATTGTGGCTACCGGCCAGCCGTTAACATTGGTTCATAAGGTGAGCACAAAGGCAGGCGCAACCTATCCTGCTAACTGGAGCGATGCTGTCTGGCTTTCCACAGATTTTATTCCCGGCAATGCGGGGGATATGCTGCTATCGGCAAAAAATCATGCGGGTGCTTTGCAATCAAATCAATCTTATACCGATACTACAACTGCTACGATTGCTTTAAATGCAGCACCCGGCAATTATGTTTTAATAAGCCTGGTAAATGCAACCGGTAATGTATTTGAAACCGATCGGGATAATAATCTCTCCTTTAACTACGTAACCATTTACAAACCTGCCCCTGCCGACCTTGTCGTTGAAAACATAATGAAGCCTGATACGGTTTTCCTTGGCTATACAATGGATACCGCCAAATGGATCATAAAAAACAACTCGGCAAATGCGGCTGCAGGTATTACTTCAGATGGTATTTATTTATCTCAAAGTAATGTGCTTGATTCTACGGCTGTATTGCTGGGCATCAAAAATAAAACGATTAATATGGGGCCTCTTTCCAGAGATACCATATCATTAATGCCCATGGTAAATGATATAACCGAAGGTGATTATAATGTAATCGTAAAAACAGATTTGCTTAATAATATTTATGAATCTGACAAAACAAATAATACGGGTATTTCAGTTACACCTATTCATGTATCTGTAAAAGAACTGCCGCTAAATGTTCAGGTAACCAATACGCTTTACGACATTAACCGTTATTATAAATTGGTTATTCCTGATTCATTGAGTGGCGCAACAATACAGGTAATACTTAAATCAGGTGATTCGCTCACTATGAAGAACCAGATGTTCATTGCTAAAGGTTCTATTCCTTCTGCCGCACATTTTGATTACACATACAGCACGCCAAATTTTGGCAACCAGGATATTGTAATGACATCAGTTACTACAGGTGTGTACTATATTTCTATAAGGAATGTAGCGCAGACTCCTGTTATTCAAAACATAACTATAAAAGCAGTTAAACTTCCGTTCACTATTCTTACTGTACAAAGTTCATCAGGCGGCAATATTGGAAATGTAACCGTTAAAATAAGCGGCTCTTTGTTTAGCAATAACATGACTGCAAAACTCAGCAATTCAGGTACCGTGATTGATGCATCGGCAGTTTATTTTACAAACAGTACTATAGTATATGCAACATTTAACCTGCAGGGTAAACCATTGGGTATTTATGACGTAACACTAACGAAGCCCGATTCAAGTATGGCTGTTTTGGTTAACGCATTCTCTGTTGTGAATGCAAACAATGGTGGTTTGAATAATGGCGGAGGTACAAACACGGGTTCGGGTAATGGCAATGAGCCAGGTTGCGATCCGGGTGCGGCAGGTGGTATAAACTCACAGTTAGTAGTAGAAGTAATTGCACCCGATAAAGTTTTTGCAGGCTGGCCATTTATTATGCAGATCAATTACAGTAACCCTACCAATGTGGATATTCCTGCACAAGTAAGAATATTGTACAGTCAAATGGATATAAAGATGGCACTCACACCAGAAGCGGTCGTCAATGGAACAACTGCATTGTACTTAGAATTAACAGAGCAAAACGGCCCTCCCGGAATTATAAGGGCAGGTGGCAGCGGCTTCATTACGGTATATGCCAAAGCACCGCTTACAGTGCCTGCACACGCCAAAGCATTGTTCAGCCTTAAATAAAAAGCATTGTAAAATTTATAAGATATGATTTCGCTACATAAAAAATACGGTAACCACATTAAATGTAAAGCAGCTAGCCTGCTTATGGTATTTATTTGCTTGCGGTTTATAGCAATAGGACAAAACATAAATACCCCCAATAAAATAGGGCCATTGGGTACCGAAGTAAATACACATACCGGCAATCTTTTTATTCCACGCAATGATGTATTTGTGCCTGCACGGGGATTCGACATCAGTGTTTCTTTTTATTACAACAGTTATAACCAGGATGAAAATGTTGGCTTTGGAAACGGATGGAACCTGGGTTATGGCATACGATATAAAATTGATTCGATAAGCAGGATAATCATTTGGGGCGACGGACGGGAAGATTATTACAAAGGAATTGCAGGCGGTGCTTTTAAGACTCCTGCAGGTTTTTTTGATACGCTTACCCAATACCAGCCCAATAAATATTTATTGAGAGAGCCCGATGGTACAAAATTATATTTCGACAACAGTACCCATCAAAAAATTACCCGGCTGCAGGAGCCCAACGGCAATTTCATCAACTTTAATTATACCGATAGTTTATTGACTTCACTTACAAACACGGCAGGCCAAACCATATCATTAAATTACAATGCCAATGGTAAACTCATCAGCCTTGTTGATGCAATAGTGGCTCCATCACATACATACACATACACGTATGATGCTGGTGGCAACCTCGCAGAGGTAACCGATCCGTTGGGCGGAAAAACAAATATGCTTACATGGTAAACGGCCCCATGAAAGCCATTACTGATAAAAACAACAACAGCGTTGATATTATTTACTACCCCGATTTTAGTACCAGCGAACTGATAGGATGTAATAAAAGAGTAAGTTTTTCGTACGATACCAGTACTAATGTTACGGTGGTAACTGACCATTTGGCAACAGGCAACCAGGTAACAAATTACCACTATCAGCAAGTGGGAACACTTGCCTGGGTAAATTCCATTACGGGTAACTGCTGCGGCTACAATTTAAATTTTGAGTTTGATGCCAACGGAAATAAAATAAAAGAAACAGATGCCAATGGGCAGGTATATAATTATACCTATGATGCAACCGGTAACATGCTCACCATGAATGACCCATTGAATCAAACAACCACGTACACTTATTCATCCGATTTTAACCAGGTTACAAGTGCCACCGATCCCAAAGGAAATGTTTATACCATGCAGTATAATACAACCGGTAATCTTATAAAGCTAACGGAGCCTGGCAATAATATTTATCTTGCCACTTATAATATAAACGGAGATATCATCAGCAGCACCGACCCCAAAGAAATGTTTATACTTACAGTTATGATGCATTTGGTAACCCGGCTTCAGTAACGGGGCCCAACGGTTATCACGCTGCATTGGTTACAGATGCAAGGGGCAATTTATTATCCTTACAGATGCACGTAACAATACAACCAACGCCCAGTACATATTTTAAACCGGTTAAAAAACATTACCGATCCTGTAAGTAATGCAATACAGTTTAGTTATGATGCAGAAGGCAATGCCATATCCATCATCAATAAAAACAACGAAACAAGTTTGTTGAATTACGATGCATCAAACCGGCTGGTAAAATTTACCGATCCGCTTAACCACAAAACCGAAATGAGTTACGATGGCATGAATAATATTATTGGTGTTAAAAATGCATTGGGCAATGGAATAACTTATACTTACGATACCCGCAACAGGCTCAGCAGTACAAAAGGATGCACTGGCCAATACCAGCCAGTATGATTACGATGCCAACGGCAACCTCACATCCATGACAATGCCCAATGGCCAGACAATGAATTATACCTACGACAATATCAACAGGATTACCGGTATCAGTGATATAACCGGAACAATAGCAACCATCGCATACGACAAAAACAACAATGTTACCGCCGTTACCAATGGAACAGGCGCATTAACTACGGCCACTTACGACAGTCTTGACAGGATAACAAAATTACTGATCCCTGGGATTCACCAACTTATTTGCCTACGATAAAAATGATAATATCATCTCTATAACCGACATGAATGGTTTTACAAAAATTATGTGTACGACAGCAGCAACCGGGTAAAATCTTATACCGATAACAATGGTTTTGTAATTGCTGTTGTGTACGATGCCGCAGGAAACATCATCCAGGCAAAGGACCAGAACAATAATATTACCGTTTACACCTACGATAGCCTGAACCGTGTAAAAACAACCACTTATCCCGATGGAAAGTACATGCAGTATGGCTACGATAAAAAAAAGCAACGTCATTTCCAAGCGGTTAACAGATGGCTCTACCATTATTTACCAATACGATTCTGCAAACAGGATTATTGCCAAAACATTGCCTGGCGGCATTATTTTTACTTATGGGTACGATGCCATTAACCGTATTGTATCTGCCACAAACAATAACGGAACCGTTGCCATAACTTATGATGCACTTAACAGGATAAGCTCCGAAACTTATGATGGCAGCACCACAAGCTACAATTACAATATTGCAGGCCGTACACAAACCACGATTTATCCTGACAGTACGGTAATTACAAAAAATTTTGACCCAAGAAATCGGTTGACCAGCATTGCAAAAAACAACAGCACTGTTGTAAGTTACCAATACAATAATGCCAACCAGGTAACTGCCAAAAATTTTGCAAACGGGGTAAGCACTAACATGCAGTACGATTTTGCAAACCGCCTAAGCAGTATTTCCACCGCAGGCGGCAGCATACAGAACACAACTTTTACTTACGATAATGAAAGGAATAAAACGGCTATTAACCGGCTTAATAATACATCCTTATCAGGAGCAGTTTGTATATGATAATGGCCAACGGCTTACCAATTATAAAAGAGGGCCGATAGGTTCCCCCACCATACAAAACACGTACAGTTATGATGCTGTAGGCACAGGACCAGTGCCAACCTGAATGGCACCAACACCTTATACACACAATATCATTAACCAGCTAACCAACAGCAACAACGGCATACAGAATATAAATTTTACCTACGACAACAATGGCAACCTTACCTATGATGGTATTTTTTATAAAACCTATGATGCTGAAGGTAGGCTTTAAAAGATTCCTCATCGGTAAGCAATGTGCTTACTTATAAATACGATGCCCTGGGGCGACGGGTACAAAAAATATAAACAGTGCTTCCTTTAAATATACCTACAGCGGCCTGGCACAAATTGAAGAAAGAAACGGTGCCAATAATAATTTATTGAACCGCACCGTTTTCAGTAATTTTCTTTCGCCGGTGTTGAACGAAAAAACCGGCACGCCTTATTATTATCACCAGAACGAAATGAATTCTGTAGAAGCCATTACCAACAGCAGCGGCAACTTAACAGAAAGCTATCGATACGATGCGTATGGAAAACCCAGCATTTATGATGGCTCAAATAATCTGATTACATCTTCCATAGCCGGTAACCGCATTGGTTTTACCGGGCAGGAGTACGATAGTGCAACCAACAGCTACCGTTTTCATTTCAGGAACTACTCGCCCGGCACCGGTACCTTTAACCAGCGTGATCCCATTGGTTATGCTGATGGAATGGGCATGTATCAGTATGTAGGTAATAACCCTGCGAATGGGATTGATATTTTGGGTTTGGAGGAAAATCCCTGTAACCAATCGGGAAATAAAAATGGAAAACAAAAAGATGATGGCTATAAGGATGCAAAAAACTGGCTGGATAAAGCCAACAAAGCGCATAAAGATTATGGCAAATATTTAAAAGATGAGTTTAACAAAGCAATAGGAAGTACACTTAAATTAGCTACCGATGTAATTTCGAACACACATGATTTTGCAGCCGAGTATACTAATATCAATAATAACTGGAAAAATAATTCTGAGATGCAGAATTACAGAGCAGAACTAAACTTAGGTGCAAAAACTACAGGTTTATTGGCTGGTCTGCCTGCGGCTTTAAATGCTTTAGGAGCTACTGGTATTGCGGAAGGAACAGTAGCGGCTATTTTTGCACCTGAAGCAATTGCAGGAGCAGCTATGGTAGCAAGCGCCACAGGCGCATATCTTGCTGCAGATAAATTTGCTGTAAAATATACAGGAAAGGGATTAGTAGAACAGGAAATAATTACTTCGCCTGCTGATAATTATGCAAGGGGGCAGGAACAGGGAATTTATGACCGTGATTTGAAGGTACAATACGATTTTCTTAATTCGCAGGGCGATGAATACAAATATATGGATGGTGAACTCCGTCTTGTAAAAAGAACAACAGGGCAGCTTTATATTTGGACATTCGTGGCAGAATTGACAGGGGGTTAACTCCAAGGCTACATCCCATCCTGATTCCAACAACAACCACAAGGCATAACTGCCCTCAAAACACCAACACCGGCGGTACGCAAAAGAAAAAACCTTTCCAATCTTTTTTTAGATTGGCTGATAGAGTTCCTTCAATCCAGAGATCCCAATGAAATCATCGGCCCCGATGGTGTACAACCCAAACATTGGGTAAGTGTTAATGACAGGTTACCATATACCATCCTGTACGAAAACGATAAATCTGCCAGTGCACCTGCAAAATTTGTACGCATCACTTCACCTATTGAACCTAAAGAAGACGCTACCAGTTTTCAGTTGGGCAGTTTTGGTTTTAATAACCAAACATTTGCCGTGCCAAACAGTATAGCCTCTTATTACCAGCGGCTGGATTGCAGAGATTCAATGGGTTTATATGTTGACATCACTGCGGGATACGACCAGGTTAGCAACCAGGCTTTTTGGGAATTTCAATCCATTGATCCGGTTACTTTACTGCCGCCATCCGATCCATTAAAAGGATTTTTATTTTTGCAGGATAGCGCCAAAGGCAATGCTGGACATGCCTTTGTAAACTTCAACATTAAACCAAAACAAACTGCCATAACCCTAGATACCATTGGCGCAAGGGCTTCCATTGTATTTGATGGCAACGATACCATACCCACCAATATACATACAAACACTATTGATGCATTTGCACCTACCAGTCACATAAATAACTTACCATCTAACAGTACCAACCCAATCACACTTAGCTGGACCGGAACGGATGACGCAGGTGGTAGTGGAATAGATTATTATACAATTTATGTATCCACAGACCAGGTAAATTATGATGTATTCATACCAAAGACCAGGCGTAATGATACTACGTTAAGTTTGCCTCCCAATTCCAATTATTGCTTCTTTGTATTGGCCACAGACAAGGTGGGCAATAAAGAAACACTCAGGCTTGGTGAAGTGCAATGTATCTATGTAGGTGTGGCATTGCCGGTAACCTGGCTCTACTTCAGGGGCAAAACTGTTGCAAAAGATAATATACTTGACTGGGCAACTGCCAATGAACAAAACAGCAAACAATTTGACGTGGAACGTAGCTTGAATGGAATAGATTTTAGCCGGATAGGAATGGTAACCACTGCCGGCAATAGTGGCCAGACAAATATATATCAATATACTGATCATGATATCGACAGGCTTAACAGCGAGTTCATGTTTTACCGTTTAAAACAAATTGATCTAAACGGAAATTTCAAATACAGCAATATTGTAAGCTTAAGGTATATTGAAACTAAAAGTAACCATACCATTGTTTATCCCAATCCTACACCTGGATCAATAACCATACTGGTTGCTGATAATACACTGGTAGGTACTATAGCCGTTGTATATGATGTGAATGGCAGGATATTAGAAAATATAAAAATCACAGCATCCAGCCAGCAGGTTACTTTAAGTAAGTACGTAAACGGAACTTATTTTATAAAAATGAGCAACAATGAATTGCTGAAAATTGTAAAACAGTAAACAAACAAAATAATATGTTCAAAAGAAATATAATTAAAGAAATTTCTTTGGCCATAATAATTTTAGAATAATTTTTAACCCTCTTAATTTTACTTATAAATTGAAATGCTGCTGCATAAAGAAGAGCCTTATAAAAAATAAATAGTACCACTTTCAATAATACCTTGCCGCTGCAGGGTATTATTGCTTCTTTTTTTACAAAATAGATCTTGGGAATTCTTTCATCCATGACTTGAATATGATACATACTATCAATCACATTCATCTAAGCATTAAAGCAGTTATTGTGAGCATGTGAAAGCTCTCTAACTGACGAATTTGCATGTTCTGTTTTAATAAAACTAAAAAGCGAAGTTCTTATGTATGGCAATGCTGATGTTCCGGGGTTATTTATTTTCTTGAACTTTGAAATCGTACTATGAATTTACATCAGGAAAGGGGAAAGGGAAAACCAACCTGCAAGATATAACTTTCCTTATGTGAGGTGTAAATAAAAACAACCTTATAAAATCAATTATAAGGTTGCATAAAAAACGTATGTTAAATTTTTATCCTAATGCGACTCTCTTAAATGCTGTAACTTTTAAATCGGGCGCTACAGTTTTTAAGTAATCACCTACCGATTGGTTATTGTCTTTTACAAATGCCTGGGCCAATAAAGTGTTTTCTTTAAAAAACTTATTGAGTTTACCCATGGCAATTTTTTCAGCCATTTCTGCGGGTTTTCCTTCAGCTTTTACAACTTCGATGGCGATGTTTTTTTCTCTTTCAATTACATCTGCCGGAATAGATGATTCATCAACCGCTAATGGGTTCATCGCTGCAATTTGCATGGCTACATCTTTTCCTGCATTTTCTGCTTCGGCTGTAAGCCCTACCAATACGCCCATTCTGTATGCGCCATGTATATAACTTGCCACATACGGCGCTTCTACTCTCTCAAAACGGGAAATGGCTATTTTTTCTCCTATAGCCGCCAGTTTATCATTGATCATATCTGTTACCTTAGAGCCATTGATTGCTACTTCATTTAATTCTTCTACTGATTTTACATTGTTAGCAATAGCGGCATCAGCAATGCTTTGCGTAAAAGCGATAAAGTCTGCGTTTTTACTTACGAAGTCAGTTTCACAACTTACACAGAGTACGATACCGGTTTTTTTGTCGGCAGTTGTTTGTGCAATGATTACACCTTCTTTTGCTTCACGGTCGCTACGTTTGGCAGCTACTTTTTGGCCTTGTTTACGTAGCCAATCAATTGCTGCTTCAAAATCACCATTACTTTCTGTTAATGCTTTGCGGCAGTCCATCATACCAGCGCCTGTTGCCTGGCGCAGTTTGTTTATTTCTGCTGCGGTTATTGTTACACTCATTGTATTAATATTATAAACCCTGATGGGTATTTTAAAAATTCATTTCATTTGCTGCATAAGGATATGTAGTACAAGTGTGCGACGCAACGATGCCTGGTTTGGCAACTGAAGGTCGGCTCATACTTAAATCCCTATTTACCGGCAGGCTTTCTTCCGCCCTGGCCCGGTCCGCTGATGCGGCGGCGGGGTGCGCCAGCAGGTGCGCCGGCACGGCTGCGTTTCCCTTTTTCTTCTGCGTCTAATTGTTTTTGTTCAAAACGAGCTGCTTTGGCTTCTGCACTTTCTTCTGCATCGTGTTGTTCTTCTTCCTCTTTACTGCTTTGGCGTTCTTGCAATCCTTCTGCAATGGCGGCCGTAATGTAATTCGCAATAATGGCGATAGATTTAGTAGCATCATCGTTAGATGGGATTGCATAATCCACTTTATTGGGATCGCAATTGGTATCCACCATACCAAAAGTGTTGATGCCCAGGCGGCGTGCTTCTGCTAAAGCAATATGTTCGTGGCCAATATCAACTAAGAAAAGGGCTGCCGGTACACGGCTTATTTGAGCAATACCGCCCAATACTTTTTCCATCTTTTCTTTTTCACGGCTCAGTGTTAATTTTTCTTTTTTGTTCAGGCTTTCAGCACTACCATCGTTCAGCATTTTTTCAATGCTTTGCATTTTCTTTACACTTTTACGAACCGTGTTAAAGTTGGTAAGCATACCCCCCAGCCAACGTTCTGTAGCATAAGGCATGTTTACCTTTTGTGCACATTCCATTACAATTTCCTTAGCTTGTTTTTTTGTGGCAACAAACATTATTTTTTTACCACTGCGGGCAATGGCTTTCATAGCCGCTGCAGCTTCCTGCAAACCTTCAACCGTTTTGTTAAGATCAATAATGTGTATGCCTTTCTTTTCAGCAAAAATGTAAGGAAGCATTTTGGGGTTCCATTTCTTTTTTAAATGACCGAAGTGAACGCCTGCTTCTAAAAGTTGCTGTTGTAAGGATGTATTATTTTCCATTGTATTTATTATAATAATTTGTTTGTTTTCTTTAGTTTGATACTGCCGAAGAGGGCAAATACCAACCGTAAAAAAATGCGATTAACGTTTTGAGAACTGGAAGCTTTTTCTAGCTTTTTTGCGGCCTGGTTTTTTACGTTCTACTGCACGTGGGTCACGTTTTAATAGACCGGCTGCTTTTAATGCGGGGCGATAATCGGGGCTTACTTCTAATAATGCACGGGAAATACCCAATTTGGTAGCTTCTGCCTGGCCTTTTACACCACCACCGGTTGCATTTACCACTACATCAAATTTGCCAATCGTTTCTGTTGTTTTAAGTGGCGCTTCTACCTGGTTTTGCAGGTAAACCAAAGGAAAATAGGCTTTATAATCTTTGCCATTAATTGTAATCGCTCCTTCGCCACGGCTCAGGAAAACACGGGTAACGGCTTCTTTTCTACGCCCTACAGCGTTTTTTTGCTTTTCCATTTATATTTTATTTTTTGCTACCTGATGTGGCAGGTGTAATTTTTGTAAAAGTTAATTCAGTTGGTTTTTGAGCAGCATGTTGATGTTCTGCTCCGGCATATACAAATAGTTTTTTGTACATCTGGCGTCCCAGCCTGTTTTTAGGCAACATTCCTTTTACCGCTCTTTCAATTACAGCTTCGGGTTTGCGCTTCATCATATTTTTAGCTGTTTCGGCCCTTTGTCCGCCGGGGTACCCGCTAAATGTGAGATATTTTTTCTCTTCTAATTTATTACCGCTGAAAACAATTTTATCAGCATTGATAACAATTACGAAGTCGCCGCAGTCAACGTGTGGGGTATAATAGGCCTTGTTCTTACCTCTAAGAACCGATGCGATTTTTGCGCACATCCGGCCTACGGTTTGATTAGTACCGTCCACAACGTACCAGTTACGCTGTACGGTAGCCGCATTGGCATGTTTGGTGGTGAAATGTAGTTTACTCATTTTCTGTTTTTTTATGCCGGCAGCTATCCCCGCCGGGCTTTTTAAAATTTGGAGTGCAAAGGTAGCAGGTTCTTATTGTTTTTACCAAGAAAAATCAATACTTATTTTAATCATACTTTTGCAACACCCTGATTGTCAATAAAATTTTATACTACTTTTTTAATTCGGTAGAAATAACCTGGCTTCGGAACCTGTTTTAATTTACATTTTATACAAAGGATTTATGTTTTTAGCTATTTGAAATGTATATCCATGGGTTTCTGGTGTGCTATTATAAAAGTAGGATGATTGAATAACTGAATGCCGCTTGGCATATTCCCTTATTTCAAGTAGGTTTGCGCCGTCTTGTATATGGATGCCAACCAAATTATATCTAACGCAATAAAAACGATTGATATTGAAGCTAAATCAGTATCGGGTTTAGCTGCATATATTAATGAAGATTTTGCGAAAGCCGTACAGGCGATTGCCGGTTGCAAAGGCCGGTTGGTAATTAGTGGAGTTGGTAAAAGCGCTATTATAGCCCAAAAGATAGTAGCCACCCTGAACAGTACCGGAACCCCTTCTTTATTTTTACATGCTGCCGATGCCATTCATGGCGACCTGGGCATGGTGCAACAAGATGATATTGTTTTATTGATCAGTAAAAGTGGGGATACACCCGAAATTAAAGTTCTTACACCCCTTGTAAAAAATTTTGGAAATATTCTTATCGGCCTGGTGGGTAATATGCAATCTTACCTGGCACAGCAAAGCGATATCGTAATTAACTGTACTGTAGAAAAAGAGGCCTGCCCCAATAACCTGGCTCCTACTACCAGCACTACGGTTCAAATGGTAATGGGTGATGCGCTTGCCATTTGCCTTATGGAAAACAAAGGTTTTGCGCCTAAAGATTTTGCCCGCTTTCACCCTGGTGGAGCATTGGGCAAAAAACTATATTTACGGGTAGGCAACCTGGTACAACCACACGAAAGGCCATGGGTACAGCCCGGCACAGCCGTGAAAAAAGCCATCATAGAAATTACAGAAAAAAGGCTCGGCGCTGCTGCTGTGATTAACGATGCCGAAGAGGTAATTGGTATCATTACAGATGGCGACATCAGGCGTATGCTTGAAAAATATGAAAGTATTGCCAGTTTAGAGGCAAATGACATTATGGGCAAAAACCCTAAAACCATTGATGTTGATGAGTTGGCAGCAGAAGCACTGGAGATGATGCGTAAAAACAATATCAGCCAGTTATTAGCCACCCGTAAAGGGAAATATGCCGGCATTATACATTTACACGATTTAATAAGAGAAGGAATCATATAACTTTTAAAAGCATTTTCCTGAATGAACAAAAATACTTATGTAGCTATTATGGCCGGGGGAATAGGAAGCCGATTTTGGCCCATGAGCCGCACTGATTTTCCTAAACAGTTTTTAGATATTTTAAATACAGGGCGTACGCTCATTCAATCTACCTACGACAGGTTTGCAAAATTTATTGCACCCGAAAATATTTATATTGTTACTTCGGCACAATACCGTGATATTACCATTAAACAGTTGCCGGAGCTAAACCCCGATAATATTTTATGTGAACCCTCCCGTAAAAATACCGCTGCTTGTGTAGCGTACGTATCATATAAAATAAAAGAACTAAACCCCGAAGGGAATTTAATTTGTGCCCCCGCAGATCATCTTATCCTGGATACCGGGGAGTTTGAAAGAGTATGTAAACATGCACTTGAATTTACAGCTCAAATAAAAGCATTGGTAACATTGGGCATTAAACCATCTAACCCAAACACCGGCTATGGTTACATTCAATTTGAGCCCATGGCCGTGGGCGATAATGTATATAAAGTAAAAACATTTACTGAAAAACCTGATTTGGAACTGGCTAAAACATTTGTAGCCAGCGGTGAATTCTTATGGAATGCAGGTATTTTTGTGTGGCAGGTTAAAAACATTATTACCGCATTTGAAAAACACCTGCCCGAAATGCATGATGTGTTTGATGCAGAAAAAGAAAATTTTAATTCCGGGCGGGAAAAGGATGCCTTAGACAGGATTTACCCCCAATGTGTAAATATTTCAATTGACTATGGCATTATGGAAAAAGCGGATAATGTTTACGTAATCCCGGCTTCTTTTGGCTGGAGCGACCTGGGTACCTGGGCCAGTGCTTATGCTACTTTTGATAAAGATTATTTAGAGAATGCCGTAGGTGGTAAAAATGTAATTGTAATTGATGCTACCCGCAATATGGTACATGCTCCAAACAATAAGTTGATTTTACTACAAGGTCTTGATGATTTTATAGTAGTAGATACCACCGATGTACTTTTAATTTGTAAAAAAGATAAAGAACAGGAAATTAAAGAATATGTGGCTGAAGTAAAAAGAAACAAGGGAGAAAAATATTTATAACTTTTATTTGAATCCTTTTTATAATTAAGCTGCCTTATCGGTAGCTTTTTTATTTACAACACAAGGTTTGTTTTAAAATAAATTATTTTTATAGTTCATTTTTAAAAGCCCTTTATTTTGAAGCCCCATTTTATAAGCAAACTACCGGATGTAGGTACCACCATTTTTACAGAAATGAGTGTGCTGTCTGCAAAACATCAGTCTATTAACCTGGGCCAGGGTTTTCCCGATTTTGGAATGGATGACAAATTAATTTCTCTTACTACCGATGCGATGCGGCAAGGCCATAATCAATATACACACATGAACGGTCTTTTGGCACTAAGGCAACAAATTGCCAATAAAGTAAATGAACTTTATCATCATCATATAAATCCTGAAGATGAAATAACTGTTACACCCGGCGGAACTTATGCTTTATATACTGCCCTCACCACCATATTGCAACCGGGAGATGAAGTGATTTTATTTGAGCCCGCTTATGATAGTTATATACCAAATATTGAAATTAATGGCGCCATTGCTGTACCGTTGTCACTAACTTTTCCGGATTACCGGATTGACTGGAATCTGGTAAAATCTTCAGTAAATAATAAAACAAAGGCAATCATTATTAATTCGCCCCACAATCCTTCGGGTGTGTTATTACAAAAAGAAGACCTGGTTGCACTCAAAGAAATATTAAAAGATAAAAATATTTTTATCATTAGCGATGAAGTGTATGAGCATTTGGTTTTTGACGGCCAAAGCCATTTATCTATGTTACAGGATCCTGAATTGTATGCCCGGAGTTTTGTGTGCTTTTCATTTGGCAAAGTATATCATTGCACCGGCTGGAAAATGGGTTACTGTATTGCTCCTACAGATTTGATGAAAGAGTTTAGAAAAGTGCATCAATACAATTGTTTTTGTTGCAATACCCCGGTACAATATGCATTGGCAAATTTTTTATCGAATAAAGACCATTACCTGCAGTTGGGATCTTTGTTGCAACAAAAAAGAGATTTTTTTTATGACCAGATGAAAAATACCCGGTTTAAAGCCCTTCCATCTATGGGTAGCTATTTTCAACTATATAGTTATGAGGGCATCAGCAAAAAAAACGAGAAAGATTTTGCTATTGAACTTACTGAAACTTACGGTGTAACCGCAATTCCTGTTTCTGCATTTTATAAAAAACCGGTAAATAATAAAGTATTGCGTTTTTGTTTTGCGAAAAAAGAAAGCACCTTGCTGGCAGCGGCAGGGAGGCTAAAAAAGGTGTAGGTATTCAGATGGGGGTTTATATTTAGTTTACTAATACTGTAAACCTTATTACCATTTTTTTTTAAAGAATTACCTTGCCTTATTACACCCCCTTGTATGTTTTCAAAAATTCTTCTGCCATTATCAGGTCTGCGGGTACATCAATCTTTACGGATAATGCTGTTGTTTCAACCATTCTGATGGGTACGCCCTGGTACAGGTAACGAAGTTGTTCCAGTTTTTCAATTTGTTCCAGCGGGGCCAATGGCCATTTGGTAAACCTTAGCAAGCTATTTTTGCGAAATGCATATACCCCAATGTGTTCATAAAAATTAAATTGAATTTTTTTATCACGCATATATGGAATGCTACTGCGGCTAAACAACAACGCATCATTGTTTTTATTACACACTACTTTTACATAATTGGGGTTTGCAAGCAAGCTGGGGTCTTCTATTTTTTTCATTAAAGAAGCTACTTCTACTTTTGCATCTTCAAAAGCGAGTAATAAATTTTGAAGTGTGTTTTTTTGTACAAATGGTTCATCGCCCTGCACATTCAATATAATATCAGCTTCCATATTTTGCACCGCTTCTGCAATTCTATCGGTACCGCTTTCATGTTCTTTTATGCTCATGATTGCATTTCCGCCATGTTCTTTTATTTCATTAAAAATAATTTCGTTATCTGTTACTACATATACTGCATCGAACAACTGAGTGGCTACAGTATTTTCGTAAGTATGGCGAATCACGGTTTTGTTTCCCAGTAGTTGCATCAGTTTATATGGAAACCGGGTGGCAGCATATCTCGCCGGTATCATGGCTATTTTTTTCATACAATCTTAGGCTGTTTCTTTTTGTGGAAGCGTATCGCAGCAATAATGGCAATGCTGGCATTCGTACTGGTTTATTGACAATGCATAATTTGAAAAGAACCAGGTAAAAATTGCCGTAACATAATTTGAGGGCTTTTTTTGTGGTAACAAAATAAATTCTTTATGTCCACACCGGGGGCATTCGGCCGCTTCCCAATCTTCCCGATGGTATTGTTCCAAAAGTTGCCTGGCACGGGTTTCATCTGATATATCAACTACTAATTTAATACCTCCAATCGCATTATTCAGGTAAGGCATGATAGTAAGTGTGTTTTCGTCGAATAACTTACAATCAATTCCATCGTTTTGCAAACGGCCCATTACGATATGGGCTGTAATGAGATTTTCGAATGATTGTATAACGATGGGTTGCACCATTCAAAGTTACTAAAAGCAATAGATTTTTACCGGGCTGTATTAACGGCCAAAGTCGTCCTGTAAGCGAACGATATCTTCTTCATCACTGGGATTATCTTTATCGGTATGACGCCAAATTTCTGCAATGATACCCCAGTTTTCAACTCCTATCAACCTGTGGCGCTCACCTTGTTTTAATTCTACAATATCACCTTGCTGCAAGTTTTTTTTCTGGCGCTCTTTATCATCATCGCTGGTTATTACGCCAGCTTCCCCTCCAATTAGTTTCCAAATTTCTGCTCTCCGATGATGGTATTGCCAGCTCAGTCTTTTTTGTGGGGCTACTAATAAAATTTTAGGGCTTAATTTTCCTGATATGCTTAAATCCTCAATTTTAAGATGCGGAAAAAAATGAGAAATAAATTTTTCAGCTTCTTCTTCGTCAATTACAAAAAATCCGCCCCAGGGCCTGTTTTCATCTTTTTTATCAATTTTTAGCTGTTTTTTTGCTAAAAACTGCTCAATTTCATCAAAAACCTCTCTTTTTTCCCAATTTTTGTTTACTTCCATTTTCTTTTTTTTTGTATTAACGTCCCATATAAACCATTAGTATTTGCACATCGCTTGGGTTTACCCCAGAAATTCTGCTGGCCTGCCCCAGGGTCCTGGGCCTTATTTTTAAAAATTTTTGCCTGGCTTCTGAGCTCAATGAAACCAGCCTGCTATAGTCAAAGTTATCGGGGATTCCCAATTCTTCTAATAAGCTCATTTTATTTACAAGTTCCCTTTCTTTCTCTAAATAGGTATCATATTTTATTTGTATTTCTGCCTCTTCTAAAGCTTCTATCGAAAACCCTTCGCATCTTTCTGCTATCACAGCAATATCAGATACCATATCTTTTAATGAAACCGATGGACGCAAAATAATTTGTGCTAACTTTTGCTTATTGGTCAATGGAGCCGAGCGTATTTTTATTAAATACTCATCAATCTGTGATGGGTCAACAGTTAATGTATTAATAATATTTTTAATATTATTAATTTCTTTTTCTTTTCTTCTTAGTTTATCTATCCGATGCTGGCTCGCTAAGCCCAAATTATAACTTAATTCTGTAAGTCGCAGATCAGCATTATCCTGGCGCAACAATGTTCTAAACTCGGCCCTGCTGGTAAACATACGGTAAGGCTCTTCGGTTCCTTTATTTATGAGGTCATCTATCAGTACCCCTATGTAAGCTTCGCTACGTTTTAGCACAACTGCTTCAAGTTTATGAACGGCACGATGGGCATTGATACCCGCCATCAATCCCTGGCAGGCGGCTTCTTCATACCCGGTAGTACCATTAATTTGGCCTGCAAAAAACAAGTTTTTAATGAGTTTTGTTTCTAAACTGGCCGTTAGTTGTGTAGGAGGGAAAAAATCATATTCTATTGCATAGCCCGGCCTGAATATTTTACAGTTTTCAAAACCGGGTACTTTTTGTAATGCTTTTATTTGAACATCTTCGGGCAAAGAAGTAGAAAAACCGTTTACATAAATCTCTACGGTGTCCCATCCTTCGGGTTCTACAAATAATTGGTGTCTTTCCCTTTCGGCAAAGCGATTGATTTTATCTTCAATGCTGGGGCAATATCTTGGCCCCGATCCCTGGATTCTACCCTGGAACATGGGGCTGTATTGAAACCCGGTTCTTAATATATCATGTACTTCATTACTGGTATAAGTAATCCAGCAATTGCGCTGTTTTGCCGGGTTTAAAGTTGGTTTTTCTAAAAAACTAAATCCTGATATTTCATTATCACCCTGCTGTGCCTCCATTTTTGAGTAATCCAGACTACGGCCATCAACCCGGGGCGGGGTTCCTGTTTTAAGCCGGTTACTTTCAAAACCCAGTGAAACCAATTGTTCTGTAATGCCTGTAGCTGATTTCTCTGCAACCCTGCCACCACCAAATTGTTTTTCACCAATATGGATAATGCCATTTAGAAATGTACCATTTGTCAATACCACAGCATTTGCCCTGGCTTTATGGCCCAGGCCGGTTACTACACCTACAGCCCGACCGTTTTCTATTATAATTTCTTTTACCATATCCTGGTAAAAATCAACATTTGGAGTTTGTTCCAGCATGGTACGCCATGTACTGGCAAAAAGCATTCTATCACTTTGAACCCTGGGGCTCCACATGGCCGGCCCTTTGCTGCGATTCAGCATCCTGAACTGAATCATACTTTTATCGCTAACGATACCGCTATACCCGCCCATTGCATCAATTTCTCTCACAATTTGGCCTTTGGCAATACCTCCCATCGCCGGGTTACAACTCATTTGGGCAATGGTTTGCATGTTCATTGTTATTAATAAAACCTTGCTGCCCATATTGGCGGCAGCGGCAGCGGCTTCACATCCTGCATGGCCGGCACCCACCACAATCACATCATATTTTTGAAACATGCTGCAAAGGTATTTTTTCTAACTACTAAACTTTTGTAAAATCTCAATTTCTTTTTGTATTTCCTGCAGGCTCCGGCCACTATTTAATAATTCAAGCTCGTAGGCGCCAAAGCTTTCTTTTACCAGGAGTTCTGCTGAATGATCCTGTAAAAACTTTTCTGCCTGAGCCGTGAGTGTAATTTGCTCACTTTCTATTTCTCTGGCTTTTTGAGCCAAAGAACTGGCCATTGATAATTGAGTAATTGAGTAAACAGATTCAAAATACCGGGCCAGGGCAGACGGATTAAAGCCATTTATATCCTGCTTACCGGGTACTTCTACTTTTAAATTCATAAAATTCCAACAAAGTTTTAAATCTGCTTCTTTATTAAAATCAAAGTATTGAACTGGGATATATTGACTTATTTGCCAGTTTCGGGAGTAAGAACTCCATTTCATATCTTCTACAAACTGCTTTTCTATCCAGATTTTTAATGTTTTTACATCCAATCCAAAATAAGGTGCATAAAAGCGATTTGCTTTTTCTTCAATAACATACCGCCTTAAAGCAATTTGCCATTTTCGTTTTTCTTTAACTGAAGATGTTTGATTATGTTTCATTAAAACAAAGATAAGTGTTTCACGGATCACGGTTCCGGCATGAAACCGTGATTCGTGAAACCCTAAAAGTATAAATCAAGATAATAATCTTCCTTTCGAGTCATTATTTGTTGTTCAGGTGCAGTTTTATCCTTGTATCCACAAATATGTAAAATACCATGAAAAATTACCCGGTGAAGCTCCTTTAATAGGGTAGTTTTAAACCTGGGAGCATTATCCCTTATTCTATCTGTACTAATATATATTTCAGCTATTTTTCCTGCGGGATCATTTGAAATTTCAAAACTTATAATATCAGTATAAAAATCATGATTTAAAAACTGCTTATTAATTTGTAGCAGGTATTCATCAGAACAAAAAATATATGAAACCTGTGACAGCCGGGTATTTTCCTTTTTTGAAAGAGTTTCTAAAAAAATTTTTAATTTTTTGCGGTTGGGTAAACCAATTGGGGTTAAAAAATGAAACTGAACCTTCATACTTTATATTTCTGAAATCGAAATTAAGGCTATTCTAAATGGGGTAAATTTGTATTTCAAAATTTATCATGGCGCACCTAAAACTCTCCCACATAAAAGTTGGAAAAAAAGTGATTATTAAATCATTTGCTAGTGATGAATTGTTTTTGAAATTAATGGAAATGGGATGTTTACCCGGAGAAACAATTACGGTAGAACAAATAGCTCCATTGCGAGACCCAATTTCAATAACCGTTGCCGGGTATCGTTTAAGCCTTCGCTTAGATGAAGCAGATCATATTTTTGTAGAAGAAATTTAAACATATTATTTAAATTAAAATATGAATATTGGATTGTATTTTGGTTCTTTTAATCCTATTCATATAGGACATTTAATAATTGCTAATTACATTACACAAAACTATAATATAAATGAATTATGGTTTGTAGTCTCTCCACAGAACCCATTTAAAGCATCTTCTTCTTTGTTAAATGAAAACCATCGGCTACAGCTTATAAACCTGGCAATTGAAGGCGAGAACAAGCTCAGGGGTAGTAATATTGAGTTCAAGCTACCAAAACCTTCTTACACAATTGATACCCTCGCCTATTTAAAAGAAAAATATCCGCAACACCGGTTTTCAATCATTATGGGTAGCGATAGTTTTCAAAATATTCATAAATGGAAAAACTATCAGGCAATACTAACAAATTATCCGATTTGTATTTATAACCGTCCCGGGTTTCCGATTACAAATATTTATGATGCAGATATTACCATAATGGATGCGCCATTGCTACAAATTTCTTCAACCGAAATAAGGAAATTAATAAAAGAAAAAAAATCAATTCGATATTTAGTACCAGATATTGTAAAAGAAGAAATTGAAAACAATCATTATTATCATTCTTCTTTAGAAAACCCAACCCAGGAGTAAACATAAAACAGCAATAACAGGAGCAGGTACTTTTGAATATTTTAATAAAAGGAACGTACCTAAAATTACCAGGTTACTTACAATGGTTATAGTACTTATTGAATCAAGATGCATGGTTCTAAAAAGATAAATAGCTGCCGCCCACATTACACCAACTACTACTGCATTAATGCCCTCTAAAGCCCGGTACACCAGTACGTATTTTTTTAGATATTGCCACACCGGGAAAAAAAATAAAACCAATAAAGCGCTCGGTAGAAAAATTGCAATGGTACCTATTACACACCCTATAAATTGCATCGTTTTACCCTGGTCTTTCAATGATAATCCACCGGTAAAACTGGCTACCGAAAAAACCGGTCCGGGAATGGCCCGCACCAGTCCGAAGCCAGTTAAAATTTCATCTTTCTCCAATCGGATTGCTTTTGGGTTCTTCACAGATACAACGGGACCTGTAGGCCTTTCTACATATTGATCCAGCATCATTGCCAGCAACACATCTCCGCCTCCAAAAACAATACTTCCAAAACGATAATAGTTTTCAAAAACATTATATACTTTACGGTTGCGCCAATCTTGCTTACGGGCAGTTTCACTTAACAATCCGGCAATTACAAAAACCAAAATAAACAACCAAATATTTGTCCATCGTATATGACGGGGTTTTATCACTTCTTTTTCCGGTATCCTCTTACTGCTGATATTGGTAATAAAACTACCGGCAATAATTAAAACTGGGAAAACCCAGGGAGTACGAAAAAAAAGGAAAGTAGCAATCATAGAAACCAGCATAATAATTTGTGTAATCAAATTGGTAACAGATGCAATAAAATAACGTATAGCGGCAAATATTAAAAAACCAATTGCCATTGGTCCCAGGAATTTAAGATGATTCATAATAAGGGTGCCGGATTGATAGTAAGTAACCAAAAAAGATAATGCCCCCATGATAATAGCAGCAGGGAAAATCCAAATAAGCAGGGTAAGAATAGCTAAAGGAACACCACCCCTTTTGTAACCGATTAATGTAACGGTTTGTGTACTGCTGGCGCCGGGTAATAACTGGCAAAAAGAATTATACTCAATCAATTCCTGTTCGGTTACATCCCTTCTTTTTTGAACAAATGTTTTAATCATCATTCCCAAATGCCCCTGAGGCCCGCCAAATGCAGTAATACTGTACAGGAATACAGTTTTTAAAAAAGGGATATGCCTGAATAATTTCACAGTAAATAGATGAGATAAATCTGTTAGTTTATAGTAAGCTACAAAAAGAAAATCACAAACCGTAACGTGCGCTTATTTCAAGCATTTTATCAATGGGCTTTTTAGCGGCAATTCTTAATTCTTCATCCATTAAAATTTCAGGTTTTTCATATTTCATACACAGGTATAATTTCTCCAGTGTATTCAATTTCATATAGGGGCAATCATTGCAAGCACAACTATTATCAGGTGGTGCAGGTATGAAAGTTTTATCAGGACAATTTTTTTGCATTTGATGAAGTATGCCTGCTTCGGTTGCTACAATAAAACTGGTAGCAGGGTCAGTTTGTGCAAATTTTAATAAGCCGGTAGTACTTCCAATAAAATCGGCAACAGCTAAAACTGCTTCTTCACATTCCGGGTGGGCAATTACTTTGGCCTGGGGATGTCTGATTTTTAATTTCGTAATTTTTTCGAGGCTGAAAATTTCATGTACCATACAAGCGCCATTCCATAGCACCATATTACGCCCGGTTTTTTTATTGATATAGGCTCCCAGGTTCCTATCCGGAGCAAAAATAATTTTTTGATTTTCGGGTAAGCTTTCCACAATTTTTTGTGCATTGCTGCTGGTACAAATAATATCACTCAATGCTTTCATACCTGCACTGCAATTGATATAGGTAATTACAATATGCTCCGGGTGCTTTTCTTTAAAAAGTTTAAATAAT
Source organism: Niastella sp. (assembly GCA_016710595.1). Taxonomy (GTDB): domain Bacteria; phylum Bacteroidota; class Bacteroidia; order Chitinophagales; family Chitinophagaceae; genus Ferruginibacter. Next base: position 208,446 of record JADJVM010000003.1, on the reverse strand, counting down.
TCAGGGGGTGCAGAATCGCTTAATGAACAACCTGCATTTAAGTCAGGCAAAACTACTTTTTTGTGTGGGTTTAAAATTTTTGCAGTTTCAGCCATAAAATGAACGCCTGCAAATACAATCATCTCAGCATCGGTGCTTTGAGCTTTTTGGGCAAGTCCCAGACTATCGCCAATATAATCGGCCACATCTTGTATATCGGGTTCCTGGTAATAATGTGCCAGGATAATGGCATTTTTTTCTTTTTTTATTTTTTCAATCTCAGCAAATAAATCTAAGCTGGGGTTGATATCAATATCCAGGAAACCTTTTTTTTCAAGGATTGCTTCTGCTTTTTCAATGTTAATATCTACCATAATATGTATTAATACTAATTATTTATTTAAACCCTTATTACTATTAGGGCTGTTAATATGTGGATATATCCATTTTACTAACTCTTGCAAAATTAGAATTTTTAGTTTATCCCCTTCTATATACATTTAATTCACATATTATTATTATTAATTTAATACCAATAGGTAAGCATTTTAAGCCTTTGATTTTAAAATATGCACAACTGTTATTAAAATAAGCGGTGGGTATTTATTTGTGTCTTTTTTATTTTATTTGTGTTAGTTGGCTATGGATAAAATGATGGTAAAGGGCGTTTTTTAAGAATAAAACACAAATAAGCAATTTTATACGCATGTTATTAAGCTTTTAGGGGTGAATAATTCAGGTTTTTCAACATGTAACCAGGGTTTTTAACAGTTACTGTGTATAACATGAATTCGCTATTTTACCCCTGTTCCTGATATCCACATTATGTGAATTGATAAAACTAAACCCCATCTTGAATTTTAGATGTTTATCCACAGGGAAAATTTAGTGATTCTTATTTTTTTTACCCTATTTTTGCCCACCTAAAATTAAAGAGCAGATGCAGATTATTCAAAGTATCCGGGATAAAGGCGCCATTTTCGTAATTGTAGTGATTGCGCTTAGTCTTATCGGGTTTATTTTAATGGATAGCCGCCAGGGCGGCAGTACCATGTTTGGTGGTAACACAAATGATGTGGGTAAAGTAAATGGTGAAGAAATTTCTATCGCAGATTTTAACAAGAGGGTTAAAGAGATGGAAGATATGGAAGAGCAGCGGAACGGCCAACGCCCCAGTGGCACCAGGACTTACCAAATAAGAGATCAATTGTGGAACCAAATGGTGGCTGAAAAAATATTTTATAAAGAAGCAGCAAAACTCGGCATTACATTTACGCCAAAAGAGCTTACACATATATTATTAAGCAACGATCCTTCTAATCCATTTTTACAACAGGGTCTTGCCGATCCTAATACGGGCCAGTTAGATATGGCCAAAGCACAGGAAGCACTAAGTAATATTAAAAAATTTACAGGCGCCCGTAAAGAAGCGGTAAATGCACAAATTGTAGATCCATTAAAATTATCTACGATTGTAAATAAATATAGTGGCCTTTTAAGTGCCAGCGCATACTATCCTACCTGGATGCAGGAACAGGAAAAAACAGAAGCCAAAAACTTTGCAAATATTTCTTATGTTTCTATCCCTTACGGTGAAATTTCTGACAGCGCTGTAAAAGTTACTGATGCGGACGTAAATGCGTATGTACAAAAGCATAAAGAATTATTTAAACAGGAAGCCGGCCGAAAAGTTTCTTATGTAACATTTAGTCAATTACCCAATGCTGCAGACAGCGCCAGGGTAATGGATATGCTGAATAAATTAAAACCACAATTTGAAGCAGATACAAATGCAAAAGCATTTATCGCCAGGAACACCTCGGTGATTGAATATAGTGATGAATATTTACCGGTAGCAAAAGCACCAATCAAAGATTTAGACAGTGTTTTAAAATATCCCATCGGAACCGTAGTAGGCCCATTTGTTGAAAACGGAGATTATATTTTAGCAAAGGTTTTAGGTACAAAACAAATGCCCGACAGCGTACACGCTCGTCATATTTTAATTGCAACTGCCGATCGTAACGGGCAACAATTAATGGACGACTCTACCGCACACCGGAAAGCAGATAGCATTTTAGCGGCAATAAAAGGAGGGGCAGATTTTGGAAAACTTGCATTACAATATCCCGATGATGCCGGCAGTGCAGTAAAAGGGGGTGATTTAGGAACATTTGGATATGGAACCATGGTTCCGGAGTTTAATGAATTTACTTTTACCAAACCAGTTGGTAGTTTAGATATTGTGAAAACACAATTCGGGTATCATATCATAAATATCATTTCACAAAAAGATTTTAAGCCGGCATATAAAGTTGCTTACCTGGCGAAAGAAATTATTGCAGGTGAAGCCACTATTAATAATGCAAGCTTGCAGGCAACAAAAGCTTCAGCCGTAAAAACGTCCAAAGCATTACAAGATTATGTAGCTAAAAACGGTTTGCAACTGGTGCAGGCGCCCACAATTGTAAAAGAAAATGATTATTCAATTGGTAGCTTGCAAGATGCCCGCCAGTTAGTAAAATGGGTATTTGAAAATAAAGTAGGCGAAGTAAGCGAACCCTTTGGAATAGGAGACCAATTTGTAGTGGCCAGTATTGATGAAGATATTAAAGAAGGAACCCAGGATGCTACCACAGCAAGGCCGGGTGCAGAAGCGATTATACGCAATGAGAAAAAAGCGGTTATCATAAAAGCAAAACTGGGCGCATCTCCTACATTAGAAAGTGCTGCTGCTGCCTATAATAAACAAGTAGCAGTTGCCGGCGCAGATTCTTCCCTCACTTTTTCATCTCAAATGATAAATGGTTTGGGAATTGAGCCTAAAGTAATTGGCGCTTCTTTTAATAAAGCATATCAATCAAAAGTTTCTCCTGCTATTGAAGGCACATCCGGTATATATGTGATAAAAGTAAACAGTGTACAAACAAAACCAGACGATAGCCCCGAAACAATAAAGGCTCAGTTAGCCGCCCGTATGGGCACATTACGCAGCCAGGCGATGGGTAACTGGTACGAAAGTTTAAAGAAAGAAGCTACTATTAAAGATTACAGGAGTAAAGTTTTTTAATATTCCGCAATACGAAAATTCATACATACCGGTTCCTTTTGGGGAGCCGGTTTTTATTTTTAAATTTGTGGTATGAGTGATTTGTTTAAAAATAAAGTAGCAGAGAGTGGTATCATTACCCTGAATCTTGAGGATTTTTTACCTGCAGAAAATGAAATAATTCTTTTTGATTTAAAAGAATATTTATTCATGGGGCTTATTTTAAAAGAGAAAGATTTTAGAGAAGCTCTAAAAAAGCTGGACGTAACCATTTATGAAAATAAAATAGTGGCCCTTACCTGCAGCGCTGATGCGGTAATACCGATATGGGCTTATATGTTGGTTAGTAGTATCCTTACTCCTGTGTCCAGGGAAATATTTTTTGGAAATGTAGCAGATGCAGAAAAAACAATACTTATAAAAAACATACATAATTTACATCATGAAACATATACAGATCAACGTGTGGTGGTAAAAGGCTGTGGCGAAAAACACATACCGGATGATGCATATGTGGCCATTACCCAAAAACTAAGGCCGGTAGTAAAAAGCATTATGTATGGTGAGCCTTGTAGCACAGTGCCAGTATTTAAAAAACCGATACAAAGAAATAATGTTTAGAACCATCCCCGTTTTCTAAACATACGGATCATCATCACTGGGATCAGTAGCATCAGGGCAACCGAAATATAAAATCCCCATTTGTTATGAAGCAGTGGAATGCGCTCGAAGTTCATACCAAAAATTCCACCAATAACGGTAGCGGGAGCCAGTAAGCAGGTAACTACTGCCATCACTTTCATTACTTCATTCATCTTTAAGTTTACATTGTTGATGTATAAGTCGTGAAGGTTCATCATCATATCCCGGTAGTTATCAGAAAGGTCGGTGGCTTGTACGATGTGATCATACACATCTTTAAAATATTTTTCAGTACGATTTTCTATTAAATCGCTTTCGCTTCTTAAGATGCCACTCACCAGCTCCCGAACTGGTGCCACATTGCGTTTCAATACAATCATCTCTTTGCGTAAATTATTTATTTTAGCAAGGCTCCGGGTGTTGGGATATAGTACAATTAACTCTTCAACTGTTTCTATTTTATTTCCTAATTTTTCCATTACTATAAAATAATGATCTACTACCAGATCAATTAAAGAATAAAAAAGAAAATCGGCATTATTTTGCCTCACTTTGCTATTGGTTAATCTTAGCTTGCCCCGAAGGCTTTCAAAAACATCCCGCCTGCTATCTTCCTGGAAACTGAGTACAAAATTTTTGCCCAGTACGATACTTAGTTGTTCACTTTCCATTTGATTTTGCGAATCATTAAAATAAAGCATATTCAGCAGGCAAAATAATAATCCATTGAGATCATCCATTTTTGACCTTTGCCCAATGCTGAGTATATCTTCTATAAGGAGGGGATGAATTTCAAAATGATTGCATAGTTTTTCTACTTCATCTTTTTTTAAACCGGCAACATTTATCCAGGTAACCGAGGTGGCATCTTTGTAAGGGAAACAATCTTCCACATTCTTAAGTTCTATTTCTTTCACCCATTCACTGTTGTATTCAAAAACGGTAATAGCAGATTCTATTTCTGCCTGCCTTACCGGAGGTATGGTAGGGTTCACGCCAACAATTTTATGGGTTCCCAATAAAAAATCAATGGGAGAAAAAATAGAATTAATAATATTTTTCTTTTTCATAAACTTCTTTGCTTAAAAATGAGGCCCTGCTTAGCATGGTAATTTCTTATCTTAATTTTAAAGATAGGTTAATCTGTATTTCAATTGCTGATACCAAAAAAAATCCGCAGTTACTGCGGAGTATATTTTTAAAAAGCTGCGCTTTTAGGATAGCGGGGAAAGGGGATCACATCCCGGATATTCGTCATGCCAGTTACAAACTGCACCATTCGTTCAAAGCCCAGTCCAAAGCCAGCGTGGGGGCATGCACCAAAACGGCGGCTATCTAAATACCAATCCAATTCTTCGGCAGGAATATTCATTTCTTTCATCCGGTTCATTAGTTTATCCAATCGTTCTTCTCTTTGGCTACCACCTACAATTTCTCCAATACCCGGGGCTAAAATATCCATTGCAGCTACGGTGTTGCCATCATCGTTTTGCCGCATGTAAAATGCTTTTATGTCTTTTGGATAGTTGGTAAGGATTACCGGTTTTTTAAAATGTTTTTCTACCAGGTACCGTTCATGTTCACTTTGCAGATCAACGCCCCATTTATCAATCAGGTATTGAAATTTCTTTTTCTTATTGTGGTTACAATCTTTTAGAATATCAATCGCCTCGGTATAGGTGAGCCGCTGAAAATCGTTATCTACAACAAATTCCAGTTTCTGCAATAAATTTAATTCGCTGCGTTCATTTTGTGGTTTTTGCTTTTCTTCTTCTTCTAACCGCTGGCTTAAAAATTGAAGATCTTCCGGGTTGTGCTCCATCGCATAGCGAATAATATATTTTATAAAAGCTTCAGCCAGGTTTGCATTATCTTCCAAATCGTAAAAAGCCATTTCGGGTTCAATCATCCAAAACTCGGCTAAGTGGCGTGTGGTATTACTGTTTTCTGCCCGGAATGTAGGGCCAAAAGTATAAATATCAGCAAAAGCCATGGCGGCCATTTCACCTTCTAATTGCCCGCTTACGGTAAGATTGGTTTCCCGGCCAAAAAAGTCTTCTTTAAAATTGATGCTGCCATCCTTATTTTTTGGGGCTTTACCATCTAAAGGTAAAGTGGTTACCCGGAACATTTCACCAGCGCCTTCTGCATCACTACCGGTAATGATAGGTGTATTGATATAAACGAATCCCCGTTCATTAAAAAATTGATGAACCGCAAAAGCAAGGCTATGCCTGATGCGGAATACGGCTCCAAAAGTGTTTGTCCTAAAACGGAGGTGTGCAATTTCACGTAAAAACTCCAGGCTGTGTTTTTTGGGTTGCAATGGAAATTTTTCTGCATCACTATCACCCAGTATGGTAACTTCAGTTGCCTTTAACTCCAGCTTTTGACCTTTGCCCAATGAAGCCACTACGTTGCCGGTAGCTTTAATACAGGCACCGGTGGTAATTCTTTTCAGCGTTTCATCATTTAACAAGCCCAGCTCTGCTACTACTTGTAAATTATGTTGTGTACTGCCATCGTTTAAAGCAATAAATTGGTTATTTCTAAAGCTACGCACCCATCCCATCACGGTTACCGTATAATCTGTCTTTTCTCCGGAAAGCAGTTCTTTAATTTTAATTCGTTGGTTAAACATAATTATTTATTGAGGCTGCAAAGATAAAGTTTGAGCCTTATGCCACCATGCCTGCTATCCTATAATTATATAAAATATTGAAGAACTTTAATTTTCACCGATAGCTGTATGCATTTCGTAATTTTGGAGCTGTAGTATTTAAAAATGAGCATTAAATTTCATGATCATGTTTTTAAGCCTAAAAAATATCGGGGTTGCAGGGATACTGGTACTGTTGTCTTGTTCTGGCAATTCTGGCGAAAATATAAAAGACATCAATAAAAATGCACCTTATGAACTACGTGACGGCATGCACAATGTATCATTGCAGTGGATCAGTAATAAGCATCCTTTGGGCCAATCTGCCATTACCAAAGACAGTACAAACTGGTATCATATCACAGGTGCCCAACAAGGCGATAGCACAGATTTTTTATTGATAAAAGGCAGGATTAAAGTGATAGATGCAAGGCATCTTTTATTTATTGGCGAAATTAGGTACCGGGTGGGAGCGCTTAGCCCTTTAGAATGTAATAAAAGTGGCCAGCAAAATTTTGTAAAGCCTAAGAATAAAAACTACTGGCGCCTCCAAGACATGACGCATTGCGGAACCACAGATACAGTTGACTATGTTGATATCTTCCTGTAATGTTGTTTGAAAATTTAAGAATTAAAATTTCTTAAAAGGCTTTAAAATTTTGATAATATATAACTACACATAAAAAGATTACAGTTTATCTATACGGTTTTTTTGTAAAATCATATCACTATAAGAATCTGCTATATAATCGCCTGGTTGAATATTAAAAAGTGATGCATAATGATCACATTGTGCTTTAAGTTGAGGTAATGAAAATTGCTGATCCATATCAATGGCTTCTACTTCTACAAAGTTGCCCAGGCCCTGTACACTATCGAAATGAAATTTTACATTATCAATAAAATATATTTTTCTATTTTTTTGTACAGTGGTTAATACGCCCAAAGCACAGGTTAAAATTTCTTTTAATTTTTCAGAGGGGTTTGCCTGGTATAATAATACCGAAGATGTTTTAGTGCCCGCTTTATTTTCCCGGTTGTAATGAATTAAAGCATTTTCAATATTTCCCTGGCGGAGTTTTAACCTGCCATAGGCTGAATTAAAATAAGTATCTGTTTGCAAATCGGTTCCAATAAACCGGGGCGATAATTCCAGGAGTTTTTGTTCTGCCAGTAATATATCTTTTACGCTGGCTTTCCATTCAATATTCGTTGGCATATATGCAAATTAAGGTTTAAAGAGTCTATTTAAAAGCCGATAGAAAAAAGTTTGGAGTATTACGAAACTTTCGTAGTTTTACGAAAAATTCGTAGATAATGGAAAAGTTGAGTAGTTCAGAAGAACAAGCAATGCAGGCGGTATGGCAGGCAGGCGAAGGAACCATCAAAGTATTTTTAGAATTATTGGAAACACCGATGCCATATACCACCCTGGCCTCCACCATTAAAAACCTGGAGAAAAAAGGGTTTATACAAAGTAAGCTGGCGGGGAACACGTATATATACAAGGCCCTGGTAACAGAAGAGGCTTATAAACAAAAGTTCATGAGCGGTTTTGTAAAAAATTATTTCAGCAATTCTTATAAAGAAATGGTGAATTTTTTTATAAAACAAAAAAAGCTCACGCCAAAAGAACTTAAAGAGATTATCCAGATGATTGAAAAAGGAAATTAAAAAACATGCAAATGATGCAGATTACAACAGAATACGGGATAAAATTATCGGTGGCCATTACTGCGATATATTTATTTTATGTAGTGGTTTTGCGCCCTTTAACGTTTTACCAATGGAACCGTTTTTATCTTTTAGGTTACACATTACTTTGTTTTTTCCTGGCTGCTGCTGATATCAATGTTTTTTTTAAAAGCAATACTCCTGAGCCGGGTATTTTATTGAAAATTCCAGCCATACAAATTAATACGTCGTCCTCCATTTCTAACGGCCCGGGGTTTTACGGTATTATACTTTATATCATTGGCCTGGGTGTTATTATTATGTGTTGCCGCCTTTTGGTACAACTGGTTTCATTACACAAACTCAAAAAAAGCTCTACCCTTATTGCAGGAGATGCAATTAAATTATATGAAGCACCGGAAGGTACTGCGCCTTTTTCTTATGGTCATTTTATTTTTATCAATAGCAAGCAGCACAATGAAGCTGCCCTAAAGAATATCATTGCGCACGAAATGGTACATGTGAAGCAGAAGCATTTTATTGATATTCTTTTTGCTGAAATGATATGCATCATTTTATGGTTTCATCCATTTGCATGGCTCCTGCGCAGTGCTATTAAACAAAACCTGGAATTTATTGCAGACAACCAATTGCTGCAAAAAGGAATTGATAAAAAACAGTACCAATACCTCTTATTAAATGTTTTAGGAAACAATCAATACAACCTCACACAGAACTTTAATTTACAATCATTAAAAAACAGGATTAAAATGATGAACCAAATAAAAACCGCCAGGGTGCAGTTGTTACGTTTTATGTTTTTGCTTCCGTTAGTGGCTATTTTATTGATGGCATTTCGTAAAGAAGCGATGGAACAAAAAAGTAAAAAGCAAACTTCATGGGAGCAAGCCCTGCAGGATACGCCACGTTATAGCCTGGCGGTAAAAGTAAAAAACGGAAAAACTGTTGCTATTGCTTATGATAAAAATGGTAAAGAAGTTTCACGCATTACCTTACCAGCCCGGGTAAAGGCCAATGGTACTTATAATGAGGAAGTAAGCGCCTGGGAAAGAAAATATGGACCTATTCCGCCACCACCGCCACCACCCCCGACGCCACCACCACCGCCACCACCTCCGCCAGTACCAATACCACCACCGCCACCACCCCCGCCGCCGCCGCCGAGCGGGGATGAATTGGGGATGACACAAAAAGTTAAAGAGAATGAACAGGCCATAAAAAGAAATATCCAGGCAGCAATGGAGCGCAATAGTTTATTACAACAAAAAGATGCAATAACCCAATTACTGTTAAAACAAAATGTTGAAAAATTATTAGAAATACAGGCATTAGAAAAAAAGACTGAGACAGAAATGAAACATCATTCATTGTTATTTGAGAAAAAACTAACAGAACAATTACAATTAAAAGAAACTGTAGAACGTGAATTATTATTGCATAAAGTAGCAATTGAAAAACAACAATTAGAACTGGAAATACAGCAGGCTACCCAAAGAAATAACAACTAAGTGAAACCTTAATGGTAGCAGCAAAACAGCGTCAATATCGTATTAAATAAAAAAAGGCACTTTTATGAGAAGTGCCTTTTTAATACCAAAAAGTCTCTTTTTTTTATTGAATCCCCCAACTCATTTCTCCACCTTTTTCATCTTTTAAAACAATTCCATTTTCCAGTAACTGGTTCCTTATTTTATCTGAAGTAGAAAAATCTTTTTTTGCTTTTGATTCTTTGCGGATTTCTATTAAAAGATCCATTACCGCTTTCAGTTTATCATGATCGGCTCCCGAAATATTTTTTAAACCAAAAATATCTTCTAAATACGTTTTAAAATTTTGCTTCATCTGTTTAAGGGTACTGCTACCTGCATCCTCTGTACTCAAAATTTTATCTTTAAAAGAATTGATGACGGGTACCATTTCAAACAGGTTGGCCAATACTTTGGCGCTGTTAAAATCATCGTCCATAAAAGATTCAAGCTCCATCAACAATCCATTTAGCTTAGACTCTAAAGCCGGGTCTTTGCCAGATTCATTTTGTGGCAATGGCAGTTGTTGCAGGGTTTCATGTGCTTCCCACATTCTTTTGAATGCTTTTTCGGCAGCCAACAATGCATCATTACTAAAATCTAAAGTACTGCGGTAATGGCTTTGTAAAATAAAAAACCGTACCGTCATGGGGCTGTATGCCTGGGTAAGCAATGGGTGGTTGCCGGTAAAGAGTTCGGTAAGTTTTATTACATTGTTATAACTCTTGCCCATTTTACGGCCATCAATAGTGATCATATTATTATGCACCCAATAATTTGCTGGCGCTACATGATTGCAAATAGTACTTTGTGCAATTTCGCTTTCATGATGAGGGAAAAGCAGGTCCATACCACCTCCGTGAATATCAAATTGAGTACCCAGGTACTTGGTTGACATGGCAGAGCATTCAATATGCCAACCCGGGAAGCCCTCTCCCCATGGGCTTTTCCAGCGCATAATATGTTCGGGTGGTGCTTTTTTCCACAAAGCAAAATCGGCTTTATCCCGTTTTTCTTCCTGGCCTTCCAGCACCCGGGTGGTTTCTAAAAGATCATCCAGTACCCGGCCACTCAGTTTTCCATAAGGATATTTTTCTGCATATTTTTTTACATCAAAATACACCGATCCATTTTCTACATACGCATAGCCCTCATCAATGATTTTTTCAATCATACTTATTTGTTCAATAATATGGCCGGTTGCAGTTGGTTCAATACTGGGTTCTATGCAATTAAATTGCAACATCGCCCAATGAAACAGGTTGGTATATTTTTGTACCAGCTCCATGGGTTCTATTTTTTCCAGCAAAGCTTTTTTGCTTACTTTATCTTCTGCCTCTCTTCCTTCTTCTTCAAAATGGCCAGCATCGGTAATGTTACGTACATATCGAACTTTATAGCCCTTATACATTAAGTAACGGTAAATTACATCAAACGTAATGTAGGGGCGGGCATGCCCAAGATGGCTTTCGCCACTCACAGTAGGCCCGCACACATACATGCCTACATGACCGGGTGTAATGGGGGTAAAAACCTCTTTTTGCCTGCTGTATGAATTAAATATTTGTAATGCCATAGTTTTATTTTGTTTACCGGCTATTGTGTTTCACCCTTCATCATTATCCTTACCATTTTCGCCACAATGATAAAGCAAGGAAGGCGTTGCACACTGATAACCGCTTTATGCTACTTAAAATTTTTTTAAAATATAAAAGGTAATGGGATGCCCACATTCGGGCACAAAGATATTAAGCTATGCCCAAGGGCAACAACAAAAGGAAAGATAATATGCCGTTTTGTTTAAAAACATGATGGAGTAAAACTAATGTTTTTTATTGAAAATATTTGATTCTATATTGAAAAAATAAAAATGGATGGGCCGGGGCTAGCTGCTACTGCTTGGGCGGTGCAAATTCTGCTTAAATTTATAATGCCTAATCTGGAACTGCAGCTTTGCTTTATTTACCTGACCAAACAGAAGTAGGGATTTGCAGATGGGTGATGTTATGGTGTGCTGGCCAGCGTGTATACAGCCCGGGTTTAAAGTATTTGAAAAACTCAAAAAGCGAAAACCTTCTGAATAGTGTTTAGTTTTTTAAGGATACAGATTATATATAAATTGTGTAGTTAGTTTATTTTCATATTAAACTCTATAAGAACTGCTTTAAGATAAGAATCCGATGTTAGTAGAAGTGTTTTTTGTTGAATTGTAAGTTGTTGCTAATCCTCATTTCTAAATTTGGAATAGGTAACTTTAATATTGCCATCTTCTTCAATCCATTCATAATTTTGGACCAAAGAAATAATATTTTAAGACGTTTTTTATTGTCCTGCCATTAGGGGAGACTGAAACTTTCTGCCAGATAAGCCTTGCCATTATAGAGTTGCCGCCATCTGGCTTCCAGCCAACGGCCGAGCAAACAGTTCAAATACAGAATAGAAAAAAACATTGCCGGAATAATGGATGAATAAGTTAAACTCATCAATTCTCTTCAGGTAAAACTTAGCAGAGGTGTATTTATATTCTTATGCAAAGGGTACCAATCATGCGACTACAGTATAATTTTCAAAAGGGTTAGCGCAACTTCTTCAATCGCCGTTGGCTGAAATCCAGAAAGTAGAAGAAATTGAACAATGATAGCTCTTAAGGATTCTTCTATCTCCATACACTCTCATTGGTACTACATTTTACGACCTGTGAAATACTCCATAGTTTTGTAAATCCCGAGAACATCTCCGGCAAACCAATCAAAAAAGCGAATCGGCATTATAGCCTGGCCGAAACGTGTAAATCGGTAAATCCAACCCGGTATGCTGATCATTTTTTTATTCTTCTCAATGGCTTTAACAATGGTTAGCGCAGTTGCTTCGGGATCAAGAATCGGAATCTTAGATCTTACACCATCAAACATTCCGGTATTAATATAGTAGGGCATTATTGTAGTAACATTTACATTTTTATCCAACTGTTTCATCTCCAAACGTAAACTTTCTGACCAACCTATGAGAGACCACTTACTCGCTGCATAAACTGACATTTTAGGATTTGAAACCAAACCTCCCGATGAAGCGATATTGCATAGATGTCCTGAATTTTGTTTCAGCATATCACCAAGAAACTCCCTGCTGATAAGCATAGGGGCATTTGCATTGATCTCCATCGTTGTTAAAATATCAATTACCGTATGCTCGCTGAAATATTTACCAACTATTATTCCTGCATTATTAATCAGTACATCAACGATACCTATTTCCTGTTTCAGCTTTTTAGCTGCACTTTGTATTTGTTCAAGATCAGAAATATCTACCCGATAACCAAAAACCTTTCCTTTACCTGAGAATTCTGATATTGTTTTATCAATACCGTCCTGGTTAATATCCCAGATGATCACTTTGGCTTTTCGTTCCAACATTAAACGAACCATTATTTTACCAATACCTGATGCTCCACCTGTAATTAAAACTATTTTATCTGCTAATTTTTTCATCTCTATATCATTTTATTAAGAATCCGGAAACGACATTAAAACATAGCATATTTCTTAAGTTAAGATAAGAAGTAATGCAATACTGTGAATAAGGCGTAGCTATACAGATTATTATTTTATAAAAACTTTTTGGATAGCTACTCACCGATGTTTCAACTGAAATGGGCTATCGGTTAGGAATATATATATAACGTTACTCTTTATGAAAGAAAAGATCGGCTACAATAGGATAGTGATCGCTAATGGATTTTTTAATTCGAACATATTGTTCCACATCAAAATGATTATCAGCAAAAATATTATCTATTCTTAAGGTGGGCGATATCCCAATAAAAGTTCGGCCCAGGCCGGTACCTTTTTCAGCAAAGGCATTTTTTAAACCTTTACCAATGGTACGATAGGCATAACTATTGGGCACATCATTAAAGTCGCCACAAACTACTACAGGGTACACACTTTCGTTAATCGCCTTGCGGATGCGATCGCTTTGAAAATGCCTTAATAAGAAACCATGCTTAAATTTTAAAATTAAGTTTTTAGATTCTTCAATATCTTTCTTGGTTTCTAATTCAGGTGTATTTATATACCGGCGGTTGTTTTCAGTAAATTTTAATGATTGCAGGTGCAGGTTAAAAATGCGAAAGGTATCTCCTGCTTTGACCAGGTCGGCATATTGAAAAATGGAATTATAATCGTGTGGTTCGTAACTCAGCGTATGTTTATTAAGAAGAGGGTATTTCGATAAAATGATGATTCCAAAATGATGCTTTTGATCAAAGTCAATTTTTCGGTTGTAAGAATAAATATAATAGATCATGTTTAAACTGGCCATCAGGTCTGGCAGGTAATTAATGGCCCCCGGAATGCTATCACTTGCAACCACTTCCTGGAAGCAGGCCACATCAGGATTGTATTGATTTATTAAAGCGAGCATGGCTTGCTTTTTTTCAGGGTGCAGTTTGTGTTCCAATATACTAAAGTGTTCTACATTCCAGCTCATGACCCTGAGGTTTGCCGGATGTTTCGCTGCTACAAAATTAGGCGTGAACCTAATTTCTACCAATTGCCTGATGGGTACCCAGGCAAGCACAATAGCAATGATACTTATGGTAACATATTTAAAACTGGCAAACAACCAAAAAAGAATAAAAAACAACAGCAGGATTAAAAAATAAAATGAGACCAGGTTTAATAAACCCATAAACCAAAAAAACTGTGGATTTAATTTTGTGCCATAGCAACTCAATATAAAAAGAAGCGCAACGATTACATTTAAAAGTATTGCGGTGCGTTTTGTAAACCTGCGAAACCAATTAATTGCCATAAACTAAATATACGTTTAAATATTAGTTATTCTTATCTCAAAAACTGTTTACTATTTTATCATCAGGTAAGCCGGTAATACCGTGTAATGAAAAGTTTTTTCTTTTATCAATTCACCATCCAGTTGTGCATATAAAGGAAATTCACAAGATACTTTTATATCTGTTGCCTGGAAATACGATATACAGGATAATGCCAGGTGCTTCCCGGTTTCAATTTTTGGTAAATAAAGCAAGCGTTTAAATAACCCCAGGGGTTTGCATAAAAGTAAATCCAGTTTGGCATCATCCAATAATGCTTTTGGTGTTACTAAAAAACCACCACCGGTACGGCTGCTATTATTGGCAGAGACCAATAAATATTTTCCATGCCATTGTTTTCCATTTACAGTAATAGAAAATTCGGGTTCCCGGTAGCTAAATATTTTTTTTAATACCACCCATAAATATCCAATGTGGCCCCCCAGTTTCCTGATGGCTTTCATAGATCGCAGCACTTCCCCATCAAAACCAATTCCTGAACTATTAATATAAATTTGGTTGTTGCAGCAGGCGGCATCTATTGGCCTGGCTGTGGCAGATAATATTTTTTCAAATTGTTCTTCCCGGCTGATATCACCGTAGAGTTTCCAATGAAAATCGTTTCCGGTACCCCCTTTAAAAATTGAGAGCGCTGTTTTTGAATATGTATAATGGTTTAAAAAATAATTTACAGTTCCATCGCCCCCCACTATCCAGATATCTGTAAAAGTATCCATCATTTGGGGCCAGTTGCCTACAAAAAGAGAATGGGATATTTCTTTGCAGGCCAATTGTGTTGCGAGCCAATTACCCAGCTCAACTGCATTGCCGGTACCGGAAAGGGGGTTTACTAAAATTCCAATATGCGCCATGCAAATTAATATATTTCAAAAATCAAGTACCTACGCTGTCTGGCTTTTCAACATTTACTGCCGGGGCTGTTTCTGCCGCCGGGCTGTTTAAAGGGGCGCCAACTGCAATATCACAACGGTGGCCCGGTTCGCCATGAGGCGGGTTCATACCGGCCGCTGTTTTAACAGGAGCAGGTATTGGTTGAGAATTTATACTGGGCGTATTAATTGTTTTTACGGCAGGGGTAGTAGTAGTTACAGCTGCAGGAGAATTAAGGGGAGCGCCAACGGCAATATCACAACGATGGCCCGGTTTGCCATGTTCGGGATTTAATGCAGCCAAATTTACCGGGGCTTTTTCTTCTATTGCAGGAGCGGCTTGTGTAACGGGTGCTAATGCCGGTTGGCTAATAGTTGGCAGATCTGTTTTTGTTGATTGAACCGAGTTCATCAAACTTTCATCTTTTTCGGGTATGCTTTCTGAGCAGCTACTAAATATAATGATAGAAGAAACAATTAAACCGGCAATAAAAAATCTCATAATTTCAATTTTAGTCAAAAACAAATATACGGCTATGCTTTTAGCAAAAAGAATAAAAAGGGCACCGTTTTTAAAAACGATATTCTTTTTTATTTTATCAAATTAAAGTTTTACAACCCTGATCGTTTGAATAAAATCTCCCGCTTGTACCTGTATAAAATAAATGCCGGCAACTTGTATGTTTTTAAAAGAAACCTGCAACTGGTTAGCTCCTGCTAAAACGGATGCTGTTTGGCTACTTAGTAATTTTCCATTCGTATTTATAATTTTTATTACCACATCCCGGGTTATATCGCTCAGTAAATTTAAATGAAATGCAGATGATACAATACCGGGATAATAACTTTCTATTTTTAGTTTTGTAATATCCTTTTTATTTAATGCCACTACAACAGTTCGTTTATAAAGGCCATCATTATCCACTTGCTTTAACCGGTAATAAAATGTTGAAATATTACCGGGCAGGTTTTTATCGAGATAAGAATAAGAAGTAGTATTTGCGGCATGGCCGGATGCGCCGAGCCTGGCAATCGCTGTAAAATTTTGGCCATTGGTGCTTCGTTCAATATCAAAGTAATCGCTGTTTACTTCGTTTTCTGTTTGCCAGTTCAGCCTGATATTTTCTTGTTGCCATTGTGCCGTAAAACGGCTGATAGAAACAGGAAGAATGAAATTACTAAAATTTACCAATCCCAGGGCAGCGTTATCGGGCTGATGAAAAATTACATTTTCTATTTCAACCGGATCATTGGTACCCCAATAATTTCCCTGTGCAGAAATGGGTTCGGGGCTATTGTTATATAATGCAATATTAGGGGTGCTTACATTGGTATTATTATAAATACGGTTCTTACCATCATCAGTAGTATCACTGTTTGCCAGGTTCCCAATATTGGGTTGCGAATGGCCTTGCATGGTAATGCCCCACAGGTTCCCTGTAATTTCGTTGCCTGTTACAATTGTGTTTTGGGGGCTGCCTACAGCACCACCACTAAATGCAATTCCGCTTCCCCCTGTTGCAGGATTATTGTCTGTGTTATTGTTTGAAATTATATTGTAGCTTATTATGCTATTAATATTACTGCCGCCATTAAAAGTAATTCCATAACGGTTGTTAATAATCGTATTACCACTAATGATCGCATATACATTACCAATGGGTAGAAAACCAATACCACCCGATTTGGTGGAGGCCTGCAAAATTTGATTATCTATAATTTTTACCGTGTCAGTTCCTGCACTGGTAGCCCCAAGGTTTATTTGAGGAACATTTCCATTGAGCGTATTGTTACCCATAAAAACATTTTTAATAATTTTAGGGGCATTGCTAATATTGGCGCCTCCTTGTATGGCTGCACGCATATTATTTAAAAATTTACAATTACTAATTACGGGGTTTGATCGAAATAAGGATATGGCTGAATTTCCAAATGTAGATAAAGCTGAATTGTATTGAAACGTACAACTATCAATAACAATACTGCAGTCGCTAAGGCGAAGCGAATTGGCATATTCCAGGGTAAGCTTTTTGATAGAAGAACTGCTGTTATTATCAATCCAAATCCCCATATAGCGGTTATTGATGTTTTGGGCTGTAAATAATACCTGGTTGGGTGGATTTATAAGTAGTGTACCTAAGACATAGATATATGTAGCGCCTGCAAATTTTACGGTTTCATCTGTGTTTATTTGTATTGCATCGGTATTGCTTATCGTAATGGTATCATTAATATAATAGGAACTGCCATCAAAACTTACATCACCCGAAGAGTTGGCAACAAGGTCATTCAGGTTCCATATAACTCCGGTTCCAGGAGTGGTATAGTTTGCAAAAGAGCAAAAACACATTAAAATAAATGCTAAAGAAATGTAAAATTTTTTCATACCCCTAAAAAAGTTTTAAGGGCAAAGTTAACCAAAAATCAAAGCTTCAAATTGGGATTGTATTAGAATGTTATTTATAAATGATTTTTAGCATAATTGATTTACAGAATATATATATAAGTTAATTCATGAAAGTAGGGACATAAATTAAAATAATTAAAATTGTGGCACAATTTTTACAGATATTAAAGAAAAATAAAACCAAAAAAATGAAAAAGTTATTACTGCTATTAACGATTAGTTCAATATTTATTGCTTGTAAATCTAAATCATCCGATGCCGATGCAAGCAAAGACATTATTTTGCAAGACTCTTCCACCATGCAAACCAGTGCTTCTGCTGATACTGCCATTGTAACTCCTGCTCCCGCTGCAGTAGCTCCTGCCCCGGTGGTCATTGAAAAGAAAACGGTAATTGTGAGAGAAGTTCCTGCTCCTACTAAATCTACTACAACAACAACAACTACAGCCCCTACAACAGAAACTACTACTACCGCTCCTGCCACAAGCGGTACTACGGAAGGTACTACAGCCGAACCAGCTCCGCAAAAAAAGGGGATCAGTGGTGCAGCTAAAGGTGCTATTATAGGTGGTGTAGGTGGTGCAGTAGCGGGTGCAGTAATTGGTAAAAATGCTAAAGGCGCAGCCATTGGGGGTGTAATTGGTGCTGCCGGTGGATATATTATTGGCAAAAACAAAGACAAGAAGAAAAAGGATAGTGCCAATCATCAGTAAGCCTTTATAAAAAGATAACCAGAAAAAAATTTAAATTATGAAAAAGAAAAGCGGTTTAGGCATTTTGCTTGCCGGCATTGCTGCATACGGATTATATAAATATTCAAAATTGAATGCCGACGAAAAAACAGAATTGAAAGACAAATTAAAAACCAAGGGCAAAAAGATATATGAAGATTATGTGCCCAATGAAGTGAAAAATATTTTCAATAAGAAAGAGGCGGATGCTACTGCATCTGCCAACTAAATAGCGAAGAGCAAAACGTGGATATCAATAACCCCATCATTTGATGGGGTTATGCTTTTATAAAGATTGTAGATTAAAGGCTGTTATCCTCTGATGCTTTTTTTAAAATTTTCTTTTCCTCGTCCGTTAAAAAATGATAACCCTTTGTATTTATTTTATCTAATATTTCATCAACTCTTTGTTGCGTAATATTGGGAGATTTTTGATAAGGGCTGCGGTTACCTTTTTCATAAAAAAGAGATTCTCTTGATGTTTTGTTATTACCCCTTCCCGAAGGGTTAAAGAGATTCATAAGGGTATGATAAAAACGGTTCATCCACAAACTGCCATCCCATCCTTTATGGAGCAAGATTACAAATATAACCCCTGCAAGTGCGCCGCCCAGGTGGCTAAGCTGCCAGGGAAGCGCAGCATGATACATTTTAATAACATCTATAAAAATATAAATTGCCAATAAAATCCAAATGGGTACCCCGCCCCGTATTTCGGGTAAAATGCGATACGTAGGGGTAAGCATAACTACCGCCGTTGCTACCGCCATTACTGAAGCGTTAGCGCCATTAATAAATATATTACTGTTATTGGCGCCGGTATGTATAAAAAGATAAAACCCTGCAATAAAAAACAAACCACCAACAAAACCGCCATATAAATAAACAGGAATGATCTTGGTATTCCCCGAAATAGATTGCAATAAAGAGCCGAAGCACCAAAGCCAAATCATATTGGCAAAAAAAGACCAGAATGTGGCTTCAGAAAACATCCAGGTTATTATCGTCCAGGGCCTTTCGGATAATACAGAAAGATGGGCTGGCAAAGCAAAGTATTCAAAAATAGCCGAAAGATAATTGCTGTCCGGTTTTTCAAATGCCTGGTAACCCACCTTGATGGCGTATAATAATAAAAAGAAAATAATATTGATGATGAGTAGGTTTACCAATGCATTTCTATCATCACCCAATAAATAACGGTAACGTTTTGTGTGTTGCTTAAACTCACTATACCTGTCTGCTTCTCCCATACCGGTTCAATTTAAAATGTAGATTGTAAAATTACTAATTGCCCCTTCAATTATCAGGGATCTTTACCGATAATTTCGATGATTTGTTTTTTTCCAATATATCGCCAATAATAACCCGGCTACCACACCACCCAGGTGTGCAAAGTGGGCAATATTGCTTCCTGCAGGATTCACCCCTCCAAAAAGATCGAGAAGCGCAAGGCCTGCTACTGCCCATTTTGCTTTAATGGGAAATGGAATGGGGAAAATAAACATTTCAGTATTTGGAAACAAATAAGCAAATGCGCCAAATAAACCCATGATGGCCCCCGAAGCACCAATGGCAGGGCTAGTGGAAAGAAATAACTGCGCCACGGCGGCGGCCAGGCCACAGGCAAAGTAGAAAACTAAAAACTTTTTACCGCCCCATAATTTTTCTAAAACAGAACCAAATATCCAGAGTCCAAACATATTAAATAAAATATGTGCCAAGCCACCATGGGTAAACATGTGTGTAACTAATTGATAGGGCTTAAACATGCCACTATCTATGGGCCAAAGCGCCATAAATGTTGTGACTTTTGCTTCCGGGCCATCAAAAAGGTTTTGTATTAAAAACACTGCTCCATTGAGCAATATCAGGTTCAAAACAACAGGGGTAGTGGGGTTGAAACGTTTACCGGTATTAAGATAAGACATAGATGCAAATTTAATTTTAATATTACTGCCGCAATGTTAATAATGCTACCGATTCTATATGATGTGTGTGCGGGAACATATCTACCGGCTGAATTTTTTGTAATATATATTTTTCATTGAGCAGGGCAATATCCCTGGCCTGTGTAGCAGTATTGCAACTCACATATACGATGCGGGGTGCGGCTATTTCTAAAAGTTTAAGCACTAATTTTTCATGCATACCGGCACGGGGAGGATCTGTGATGATGACATCCGGCTTCCCATGCATTTCAAAAAAGGAGGTATCACAAATTTTAATTACATCCCCCGAAAAAAACTCAGCATGTTCAATTTTATTGAGGGCTGCATTTTTCTTTGCATCGGCAATGGCTTCTTCAATAAGCTCTACACCAATTACTTTTTTTGCCGCTTTGTTTACAAAAAGACCGATGCTCCCGGTACCACAGTACAGGTCATACACCACTTCGTTTCCTGTAAGCCCTGCAAAATCACGGGTAATTTTATACAGGGTTTCAGCCTGACGGGTATTGGTTTGAAAAAATGATTTTGGGCTAATGATAAATTCCAGGTCTTCTAATTTTTCCTTTACATAACCAGGTCCAAAATAAACAATGGGATCCTGGTCGTACAAACTATCATTCCATTTTGTATTTACAGTATATAATAATGTAGTAATGCCCTTTACCTGTTGCAACAAATGATCTAACAACAATTTAATTTCTTCAGCGTCTTCATAATTGATTACAACATTCAGCATCAACTCTCCGGTAGTACAATAACGGATTATGATATTGCGTAACCAGCCAGTATGTTGCCTGGCATCATAAAAAAGAATATTTTTTGCTTTTGCATAATCTCTTACCGTATTGCGGATGCTGTTATTAATATCGTCCATCAGGTGACATTCCGTAATATCCACTACTTTATCAAAAATTCGGGGAACATGAAACCCGATGGCATGGGCGGGAATAAAAGCAGGGTTTTCTTGATGGCCAGTAATGGAGCTATCCTTTTTTTGAATGGGGATGGGTAAAAATTCTTTATTACTGGCTGTAAATTCTAATTTATTTCTATACTGCCGGGTTTGTGTAGCACCTACGATGGGCATCATCTTAAAACCATCCAGCTTACCTATTCGGCGAAAGTTTTGTTCAGCTTCCTGCTGTTTATATTCCAGTTGTTTTTCGTAAGGCAGCATTTGCCATTTGCAACCTCCGCAAATGCCAAAATGTTTACAAAATGGTATTACTCTTTGTGGAGAGGGGGTAATTAATGAAAGGACCCGGCCTTCGGCCCAGTCTTTTTTATTCCTGGTAATTATGATATCAACTACATCTCCCGGTACAGCATTTTCAATAAAGATCACCTTACCTTCTATCCTGGCCAATGCTTTACCTTCAGCCGCATAGCCAGCAACTTCCACATTTTGTATAATTTCCTTTTGATTTCTTCGTTTACCCACCGGCCAAAATTAGGAAACACCGGCAACTATGTCAAAAACAGTTGTATATCCCTGTTTATTGTTAACAATATGTAATAATTTAAAGGCCTATCTTATTAAATCAAGTATAAAACGGGAGGTTTTAAATACATTTGTTCACTTTTTTCTTTTACTATTATGATAAAAATATTTACACTTACCGCAGTTTCATTTTTAGCGATTAACGGTTTTGCACAGGGTTATCAAATTAATGTGCAGACTCCCTACCCTTCAGCCGGGATTGCATACCTTACTTATCACTTTGGCAAAAACTTAAATGTACAGGACTCTGTAGCAATAGACGAACGGGGAGTTGCTCATTTTGATGGCAAAGAAGCATTACCCGGGGGCATCTATGCCTTTGTATTTCCTGGCAAAAGAAATTCTTTTGATTTCCTAATTGATAAAGAGCAAAAAATAAACATTGTTGCTGATACCGCCAATTTGGATAAAATAAAAATTACCGGTTCAAAAGAAGATGAACTTTTTCAGCAGTATCGTCATTTTGTTGATGGCGTTGGCAGGCAGCTTTCCGATGAAAGGGTTGCCTATATGAGTTCAAAAACGGCTAAAGATTCGACCACGCATGAAATGCGGTATATGCAATTAAACAAAGAGCTGAATGATTACCGGGAATCAATGATTACAAAGAACCCCGAATCTATGATGGCAGTTTTGCTAAATGCCATGAAGGAGTCGCCCTATCTTAAAAAAACACCGGTAACCCATAAAGATTCTGTGGAAGCATATAATTATTATAAGGCCAATTACTGGACTGGAATAAATTTTATGGATGGCCGTATTATTCGCACCCCATTTTTTATACCTAAGCTAGAACGCTATTATCGGGAAGTAATGCCACAATCGCCTGATTCATTAATTAAGGATATAGATTACCGTCTTTTATATGCACGAAACGATAGTAACATGTATAAGCTGTTGCTCAATTGGTTTACGGATGAATATATCAACCCCCGGTATATGGGACAGGATGCGGTTTTCCTGCACTTGTTTGATAAATACCATAGCAAAGGCTTAACGCCCTGGCTGAGTGAAAAGCAAATGGAGACCATCACCAAAAGGGCTTATATGCTTATGGCAAACCAGTTGGGTGAACCGGCAGCAAACATGCAGCTTTTAAACAGGAATGATAAGCCCGCTTCTTTATATGATGTAAAAGCAGATTATACAATCGTATTATTTTGGGATCCCAATTGCAGCCATTGCAAACACGAAATTCCTATTATAGATTCAGTGTACAAGGCAGACTGGCAAAAGCATAATATTAAAATTTATGCGGTGCTTACTGAGTATGATAAAAAAGCATGGACAGATTATATTGATGAACACAAAATAAATGATTGGGTAAATGTGCATCAAACTAAAGAAATGGCCGATGCAGAAGTGGCAGCACAACGCCCCGGTTATAAACAACTATACGATGTAATAATGACCCCTACTTTATTTTTGCTCGATAAAGACAAAAGAATCGTAGCTAAAAAATTAACCTGGGAACAAATAAACGACCTCCTTAAAGTAAAATTTGCCAAGACGGCAGAAAAATAAAAGAGAAGATTCCTATCATGAAAAAACTTATTTTATTTGGCTTCACATTTTTTTTGCTGAACCAAAGTTTTAGCCAAACCTTAATTTCTTACGGCCACTATTCCATTAGTAAAGAAGAGTTTTTAAAGGCATATAATAAAAACAATACTTCCAGCACCGATAAGGATAAGGCGATTAGGGAATATATCAACCTATACACCAATTTTAAACTTAAAGTAAAAGAAGCCTACGCTTTGCATTTAGATACCCTGCAACAAATAAAATATGATGTAGCAAACTTTAGGAACCAAATTGCTGATAATTATTTGAACGATGAAAAAGGAGTCGAAAAATTAGAAGAAGAAGCTTTTGAAAGAAGCCAAAAAGATATTCATGCCCTGCACTATATGATTCCTACGCCGCCCGGTGCCGATACCGCAAGGGCACACGAAGCCGCAATGGCACTTTATCAAAAATTATTACACAGTAAAGATGATGCAGGGGCGGTAGCAGAAATAAGCGAACACATCATGCCGGCCAAGTGGGCCGACTTAGGTTACTTAACCGTTTTTAATATTCCTTATGAATATGAAAATGTATTATACAACACGCCGGTTGGTAAATTATCTGCACCTTTTAAAATGCCAAATGGCTGGCATATTTTAAAACCCATTGCAGAAAGACCTGCAGTAGGCAAATGGCGTATCGCACAGATATTGTTTTCAGTACCGGATAATGCACCCGATTATGTAAAAATTGCCATACAACAGAAAGCAGATTCTGTTTATCATTTAATACAAAATGGGATGAACTTTGCCTTAGCTGCCAAAGCGTTTAGCGATGATAAAACTACTTATTTAGCCGAAGGCGAACTTCCCGAATTTGGAACAGGAAAGTATAGCAACGATTTTATGAACCCGGTCATGGCGCTTCAAAAAATAAACGATGTAAGTAAGCCATTTAAAACATCATTTGGTTATCATATTGTAAAACTGCTTGGTAAAACACCGGTAGTATCTGATAAGAAGGATTTAAATAACAAGGCAGAATTAAGGAGAATGGTATCGCAAGATAGCAGGATAAATGCAGCTAAAGAAAAATTTACCAATAGCCTGATCAGCCTTACCGGATTAAAACCTGCAAAAGAAGTAAACGCAACCGACCTATACCGCTATGCCGATAGCCTGATGGTAAACCCTACTGAAGAATATACCATGAACCTGCCTATTAGCAAAAAGAATGTATTAAAATTTAAAGATGGCGAAAAGCTGACCGGGGCAGATTGGTTAAAATTTGTACGGGATTATAAATCGAACTACCAGCAATACAAAGGTGAAACCAATGCCCAACTCTGGGATAAGTTCATCAACTTTAGCGCTGTTCAATATTATAAAGACCATCTTGAAAAATACAATGCTGATTTTAACTTCCAGTTAAATGAATTTAAAGAAGGCAATTTATTATTTGAAATTATGGAACGCAATGTATGGGGTAAAGCTAGCAGCGATACAGAAGGATTAAAAAAATATTATGCTGATCATAAAGAAAAATATAAATGGGAAGAAAGCGCTACGGTATTAATTTTTAATTGTTCTACCGAAGCATTGGCAAAAGAAACCATGGCAGCATTACAGGCCGGTAAAAACTGGCGTAGTATTTCTGAAGAAAATATAAATGTTCAGGCAGACAGCAGCCGGTATGATTTATCGCAAATAGATATCAAAAATACTAACGTGAAACCCCCTGTTGGAAGTTATTCGCCCATCACGGTGGCCAATGATGGCACAGCATCTTTTGTAAAATATATTCAATATTATACAGAAGGGCAACAAAGAAGTTTTGAAGAAGCAAAGGGATTGGTAATAAACGATTATCAAAACCAACTGGAACAAAATTGGTTAGCCGCATTAAAGAAAAAATACCCGGTAAAAGTGAATGAGAAACTTGTTAAGCAAATGATAAAATAGAAAAATTTTATTCAAAAATATAAGGGCTTGCTACTATAAGTGGCAAGCCTTTTGTTTTTATTAACCCAAATATTTATGTGAATAAAATGATTCAGGTAAATACAACCTCATTCTGTAAACTAAAACAAGAACAATGAAAAAACTTCTTATTCTTATTGTCGCTACTTTTTTTATAACCCATGTACAAGCTCAAAAAATTTATGTACAGGGAGGGGTAAACCTGGCCAATATTTCAAAAGATGCCGATGGCCAAACGGAAAAGAATAATATGCTTACTACTTTTAATGCAGGCCTAATGGGGCGTGTTGATATAGCCTCTCCCTTACAACTGGAAACAGGCTTATTGTTAAGCGGGCAGGGGGCTAAAGCAGAAACCTATTGGAACAATGGAAATGATTATGTGAAAGCAAAATTTAATCCCTTGTATATTCAGTTGCCCGTAAACCTGGTTATTAATTTCCCCATGGCTGCAAATAAAAACAATGGATTTTTTATAAACGCAGGTCCCTATATTGCAATGGGTGTAGGCGGCAAATCAAAAATTGACGGAAAAATTGCAGGCATTGTTTTTTCCAGTGAAAATGATATAAAATTTAATGATGATGATCCTACTACCAATCAACAGGAGGGCGCTTCTTATGACCGGTTAAAAAGATTTGATTATGGCGTAAACCTGGGCGGCGGATTTAATTTAAATAAGATCATCATTAAAGCAAATTATGGGCTTGGTTTAGCAAAAATAAATTCTACCCAAACCAATAATAACGATGATGATAAAAATAAATTCCGCACACTGAGTCTTTCTTTGGGCATTCCTTTAGGAAAATAAAATAAAAAAGGCTCCTGAAATATGAGGAGCCTTTTTATTAAAGTTTAGCAACTACCCTGCTCACCATGTGTGGCCTGCCCAATGTATAATAATGTAAAACGGGCACACCTGCTTTTTTTAATTCCTGAGATTGTGCCAGTAGCCAGGCTTCTCCAATTTCTTCTACTTCTAAATCTGTTTTGCACTTATTTATTTCATTGGATAAGGCAGTGGGCAAATCAATATGAAATATTTTGGGTAACACGGTTAATTGTTTAATAGAGTAAATCGGTTTTAACCCCGGAATAATGGGGACAGTAATACCCAAATCTCTGCATGCTTTTACAAATGCAAAATATTTTGCGTTATCAAAAAACATTTGTGTAACAATATAATCGGCACCGGCATCTATTTTTTGCTTTAGGTATTGTAAATCACTTTCCATGTTGGGCGCTTCAAAATGCTTTTCCGGGTAACCGGCCACACCAATACAAAATTTTGTTTTTGATGTGTTTTTTAAATCTTCTTCTAAATATAAGCCGGCGTTTAAATTAACCACTTGTTTTAATAAATCAATTGCATAACGGTGGCCTCCCGGTTCCGGATCAAAGTTGGCTTCATTTTTTGCAGCATCGCCCCGCAACACCAAAACATTATCAATGCCAAGATAATTTAAGTTGATAAGTGCATCTTCTGTTTCATTAATATCAAAACCACCACAGATAAGATGCGGCACCGTATCTACATTATACTTATTCATGATAGAGGCACAAATAGATTCTGTACCCGGCCGTTTTCTTACCACTACTTTTTGAAAATTACCATCTGCCGTTTTTTTAAAAACATGTTCACTACGGTGATAGGTTACATTGATATATGCAGGCTTATGCTCCATTAATGGATCTAACTGCTGGTATAGCGACTGGATGCCTTTACCTTTTAATGGAGGAAGAATTTCGAAAGAAACAAGGGTTCCTTTCGCCTGTTCAATGTGATCCGTTATTTTCATAATTTATTTATATAAGTAAATAGGGTAAAGAAATTAATAGCTGTTACATTAGCAATTTAAATGAAATATTGTTTTTTAATAATTTGCAAACTTAAATAAACTAAGCCCTATTCACAAACTGCTGTTAATTTGGCGTACCGCAATAACGGATGATGGGTTTCCTTTATTTTTGCAACACGATAAAATATTAATGAGTTTAATTATACAAACGAAGGATCTGGTAAAGAAATATGGGAGCCGTACAGTGGTGAACCATGTATCTTTTAACGTAAAACAAGGTGAAATTGTGGGTTTGCTGGGGCCTAACGGAGCCGGTAAAACCACTTCTTTTTACCAGGTAGTAGGCCTTGTAAAACCCGATGAAGGTTCTGTTTGGCTCAATGACAAAGAGATTACCCGGGAGCCAATGTATAAAAGGGCGCAAATGGGCATCGGCTATCTTCCCCAGGAAGCCAGTGTTTTTAGAAAATTGAGTGTAGAAGATAACCTGCTGGCGGTATTAGAAATGACCAAAATGAATAAACAGCAGCGAAAAGATAAAATTGAAGAGCTTTTAAATGAATTCAGGCTGCAGCATGTACGCAAGAATAATGGAGATACTTTAAGTGGTGGAGAAAGGCGCCGCACCGAAATTGCCCGGGCGCTTGCCGTAGATCCTAAATTTATTTTGCTGGATGAACCCTTTGCCGGTGTGGATCCCATCGCCGTAGAAGATATACAAGCTATTGTGGCCCGCCTAAAATATAAAAACATCGGTATCCTTATTACAGATCATAATGTAAATGAAACCTTATCTATTTGCGATAGGGCTTATTTACTTATTGATGGCAGTATTTTTAAACACGGTACCGCCGATGAACTGGCAAGCGATGAGCAAGTGAGAAAACTATACCTGGGCCGAAACTTTGAACTGAAACGAAAAGATTACTTACACAACGAAGCGGCAGGCCGGGGCAACATTTAAATTTATTGATTCATTGCAACACAAAAAAACCGCATGGTAAATGCGGCTTTAATGAAAACACAGCATGAGTTAATAAATCCTACCCCGAAAAATTGCTCCCCTAAAAGCAAAATCACAAGACAACATTTACTCCGGGTGTTTCACTTTAAAAAACAAACCGGTTCACATGCGAGTTGTTTTAATCCCTTATATGTTATATCCAGCAAGCATATAAAAGAATATCAGTTAATAAATATTTGTATAAAAAAAAGGAATATTTAATCCTAAAACAATAATCCATTTGGATACCATTTTGCCAGCCGGTTAGTTTATAATAACTAAATTTTATATTTACATGCATTATAACTTTAAAAAAATTTGCTTTCGGCCAATTTTTTTAACTTGCCAGCAATGAAAATTCTATCACCGCTTATATCACGTTTGGCACGCATGAGATTATGGCGAATAGAAAACTGGACAAACCACCCGGCAGTTGCCCAACGGGAAGTGTTGCAACACCTGGTTACGGCCGCTCAATACACTGAATTTGGAAAGAAATATGGCTTTAGCCGCCTTTTTAATTTAAAGGAATTTAAAAAAAGGGTGCCAATACACGAATACACTGATTTGAAGCCTTACATTGAAAGAATGATGCAGGGTGAAGAAAATGTTTTATGGAACGAACCCATTAAGTGGTTTGCAAAATCATCGGGCACTACCAGTGAAAAGAGTAAGTTCATTCCTATGAGCGATGAAAGCTTAAAAGACAATCACTACCAGGCCAACAAGGATGTGCTCACCAATTACTATAAAAATTTTCCGGGCAGCGATCTTTTAACAGGTAAGGGGCTTGTAGTAGGCGGATCGCACCAGATAAATAAATTAAATGAAAACATACAGTATGGCGATCTTAGCGCTGTACTCATGCAAAATTCACCCTTTTGGGGGCAATGGCTAAGAACCCCCGAGCTCAGTATAGCCCTGCTGGATGAGTGGGAAAATAAAATTGAAAAATTAGCACAAACCACCTCAGTTGAAAATGTAACATCGCTGGCAGGTGTACCCACCTGGACCCTAATTTTATTAAAACGTATTTTAGAAATTACGGGTAAAAAAAATATAAAAGAAGTGTGGCCAAACCTGGAACTGTATATTAACGGTGGTGTTTCATTTGTACCCTACCGGAAACATTTTGAAAAAATTATTGGCGCCCCCATTAATTATTTAGAAGTGTATAATGCCAGCGAAGGTTTTTTTGCAGCCCAGGAAAAACCCGATGATGATGGCATGACATTGTTTACAGAGCATGGCGTCTTTTATGAATTTATGCCCATTGAAGAATACAAAAAAGAAAATCCAAAAACACTTGGGTTGGCAGATGTAGAACTGCATAAAAACTATGCCCCGGTTATTAGTACCACAGGTGGTTTGTGGCGTTACCTTATGGGAGATACCATTCAGTTTACATCATTAAATCCATACCGTATAAAAGTAAGCGGAAGGCTTAAGCATTATATGAATGCATTTGGTGAAGAAGTAATTGTTGACAATGCCGACCACGCCATTGCCATAGCAGCCGAAAAAACCCATGCGATTGTAAATGATTATACCGCCGCCCCGGTTTATTTTACTGATTCCAGCAATGGCGCACACGAATGGCTTATAGAATTTGATAAAGAACCTGCCGATTTGCAAAAATTCAGCCTGGAATTAGACGCTGCATTAAAATCATTAAATAGCGATTACGAAGCCAAGCGGCATAAAAATATTGCACTTCGCATGCCCATAGTAAAGTCAATACCCAAAGGGATATTTAATAAATGGCTTCACCATAAAGGGAAAATGGGCGGGCAACATAAGGTGCCCAGGCTCAGCAATGAAAGAACCATTCTGGAAGAAGTTTTACAATTGATTTAACGGGCTTTGCAAAAAAAAAATTAAACTTGCATTCTCATACAATTTACTCACATACGGGCATCAAACATACAATATGAAGACGCTAAAAATTCCTTTTTTCTTTATTTTATTTCTCCTGATCAGTTTCACATCCTGCCAAAATAAAACCGATGATATGACGCCGGATCCACAAGTGGAGCTAGCCTTAACACAGGGTACCTGGCGGGTTTCTGACTATACAGTAAATGGCTCAGATCAATCTGGTTTATTTAATGGTTACAGTTTCACCCTAAACCAAAATGGCACTGCCAGCGCCAATAATGGAACCATTACCAATGGTACCTGGGCAAGCACTACAAACAATGGCACCAAAACAATTTCAATAGATTTAGGAACCGGTATGCCATTGATAATTTTAAACCAGGCCTGGAAAGTAGGTGAGTTTAATTTTAATACCGTTAACCTGTCAGTATCAAGTACCAACCCTACGGTACAGTCTGTTTTAATATTACAGAAAAACTAAACCTGATATAGATTTACTGCGCTTGTCATTTTGTTCCGCAATTTGTTTTACTTTGCCGCAAAAATAAAATGAAGACCACAGCATTTACCGCAAAGCATATTTTACTCCAGGCAAAAATGGCCGAATTCGCAGGTTTTAATATGCCCATTTCATATAGTGGCATTAAAGAAGAACATGCCGCAGTGAGAAAAAATGCCGGCGTTTTTGACGTAAGCCACATGGGCGAATTTATTTTGAAAGGTCCCGAAGCGCTTCCGCTTATTCAAAAAATAACCAGCAACGATGCCTCAAAACTCACAGCCGGTAAAGCACAGTACAGTTGCCTGCCCAACGAAAATGGAGGAATCGTGGATGATTTACTGGTTTATTGCCTGGAAGAAAACAAGGCCTATATGCTGGTAGTAAATGCCGGCAATATTGATAAAGACTGGAACTGGATAAGTAAGCACAATACTGAAAATGCAGAGATGCATAATATTTCTGACAAAACCTGTTTGCTTGCCATACAAGGCCCCAATGCTACAAAAATATTACAACCCCTTACCGATGTAGATATTTTGAATTTGAAATATTACACTTTTGCAAAAGGTAAATTTGCGGGTGTAGATAATGTACTTATTAGTGCAACCGGGTACACCGGTGCCGGTGGCATAGAAATTTATTTTGAAGACAAAGACGATGCCGCCAATAAAATATGGGACGCTATTTTTGAAGCCGGTAAAGCAAAAGGCATAAAACCGATTGGCCTTGGCGCCAGGGATACCTTACGCCTTGAAATGGGTTTTTGCTTATATGGGAATGATATTGACGACACTACTTCTCCCTTAGAAGCAGGCCTGGGCTGGATCACAAAATTTAGTAAGGAGTTTACTGCAAAAGAAATTTTTGAAAAACAAAAAGCCACAGGTGTAGAAAAAAAACTCGTTGGTTTCGAAATGATAGATAAAGGGATTGCCCGCCATGACTATGAAATAAAAGACGCCACAGGAAATATTATTGGCAGGGTAACATCGGGTACACAAGCACCCAGTTTAGATAAAGCCATCGGCATGGGTTATGTAAAAACCCCATTTTCGGCACAAGGCACAGAAATTTATATTGCTGTACGCAATAATCTTTTAAAGGCTAAAGTGGTAAAAATGCCTTTTGAATAATTTTCATTCATAAATTTAATCGCATTTTTTTCCCGATATGGCAAAACCCCAACTGCATGTTTCACTTTCACCGGCCTTACTTCATTTAGAAGAGGTAAATAGCAGCATCGTTGTAATAATTGATGTGTTGAGGGCAACATCTACCATTGCTACTGCATTATATAATGGTGCAAAAGCAATTGTACCGGTAGATAGTGTAGCCGAGTGTATAAGAATCGGGAAACAAATAGAAGCCATTACCGCAGGAGAAAGAGATGGGCGTATTGCCGAAGGCTTGCAATATGGGAATTCTCCTTTTGACTATCCACCCGATTTTATTAAAGACAAAGTATTGGTACTTACTACAACCAACGGCACTAAATTATTGCACATGGCGCTGGAGAAAAGTGCCCGGGGAATTATAACCGGTTCTTTTCCTAACCTGGATGCAGTATGTACATATTTAAAAAATGCCGGTGAAAATATTATTTTAGGCTGTGCCGCATGGAAAGACAGGATTAATATTGAAGATAGTTTGTTTGCCGGAGCCGTTATTGAAAATGTAAAAGATCATTTTGAAATAAAAGGCGATGCGGCATCCATTGCACATGGATTGTATATAAAGGCAAAAGATGATTTATTTGGATTTATGAAAATAAATAATGCTTCTCATTATCACCGCCTCATGGGTTTTGGCCTGGAAAAAGATATTCGGTATTGCCTTACGCCCAATGGGGCAAACATTCTACCCATATTTAATGATGGAAAATTAGTGAAAGGTTAAGATTCTTCATTTTCACCAAAGTTTGCGTAATCACTTCGCAGGTTGAATAATTTTCCTTTACTTTTGCAAATTGCCCTTTTTTGAATGATCGGGGCAAAACCAATCACCTATTGTTAAAAGTAAATCAGGAAATAAATTGGCCTTACCCCATCTCGTAAAACATATTTATAACAACGGCACAGAAGAAGTTATCAGGCGTGGTAAAAAAATTCATGCATTTGGATTTGTAGAATTGATAGAGCACGATGAATTGATGAGCAGCATTGTCTTTAGGGTAAAAGATGATAGTTATGCCACATTTTATAAAGTGTACATCCATAAGTATGACGATGCCAAAATGATGAACCTGCGTTGCAGTTGCCCTTATAACCTGGGAGATATTTGCCGCCACGAAGCAGCAGCTTTGCTTCGGTTACAGGACATGGCAGATAAGAATTTACTTACCGGAGATGCAATTCAATATGATCAGCGGCATACGGTTGCTAAAATGAAAGATATTAACCTTAAGATGATCCGGCTGTTTGCTTCGCCTGAAATTATTGACCATGCAGAAAAAATGTTACAAACCATTAAAGCCAGGATTGTAAAAAGCGGTGATGAAAGAGTGGAAGCCATCATCACAGAAGGAAATACAGAATACCCGGTGGTAGTACAAAAAAATGATGAAAAGAATTTTGATACATCCTGTACTTGTGCTGAAACAGAGCACCCACTTTGTGTTCATAAAACCATGCTGCTTTTGCAATTATTAAATAACCATGGTGCATATTATTTTGACAGTATCCGCAATTGGGATAAAGAGAAAAACAAATTGCTTCAAATTTATGGATATAGTTTGCAAGATGACCTCACCGGGAAATTTGAATTTAACTATAAAGACGGCAAACCCTTTTTAAAACTTTTAGACACTTCTATAAAGCGGGTTGCCATACAGCCATCCCGTATGCCATTCCCCAAGCCGGAATTTAGTTTTAAAAAAGAACCGGTAGCCGTAGAGCCCGGTAGCGATTTTATGGCCGAAGAAAAATTACTGCGCCTTGGCCTCGTATTTAATTTTAATGAAAATAAATTTCCTGGTTTTGCAGTAGATTGTGTACAAGGCATAGCAGATGAAACGGGCAGTAAGTTTATTGAAAAAGTAGAAAAATTAGACCTTACTAAATTTGTAAATACTGATTCATTTACTGAAGGGGATAAACAACTCTTTCAATTAATAAGAAAAGTACAACAGGTAGAAATAAATAAATACCTAAACCGGAACTCTCCTTTCAGTGGTTTCTGGGAAAATATTATTCAAACAGAAGGCGAAGAACTACCGGAAGAAACAAGGGCGCTGATGAGCGAATACCTGCATCCTAAGCTTAAAAAAATAATGAAAGAACAGTCAGGAAACCCCCTGGTGTACATTTTGCCAAAAGGAAAAGCATTTAAAACCGCCGAATTAATAAATGTAGAATTAAGTGAAAGTAGTTTATCTCCTTTATTTAAAGTGATTGCCATAAAAGACCATTTTGAAATTGAATGTAAGGCAAAACTCGGGAGCCTGGAGTTATCGTTACCCGAAAATGAATGTGATAGCAGCCTTTTGTTTTTGTATAATGGAATTTTATATAGCTGGGAGAATACAGATGATATTTTACGTATTGAAAGTTTTGTGAAGAAAGGGAATATGATACTTACCAAAGAGAACTGGACCGGTAAAATGCGTGATATTATTTTACCGCTGGCTAAAGAATACCCGGTAGACTTTGATAAAAGCTTAATCAAAGAAGTAATGGATGGAACCCCTGAAGTAAAATTATTGCTCCAGGAAAAAGGCGAACACCTGGTGTTTCAGCCCGTTTTTAGTTACAAAGGTTTTGATGCAAAACCGAAAGACAAGGAAAGAATACTGGTACCCGATGGCGATAAAATATTAATGATAAAAAGGCACCTGAACGAAGAGCAGGCTTTTTTACAAAAACTGCAAAGCCTTCATTCAAATTTTACACATCACCCCGAAACGGGCAGTCTGGTTTTGAAAGGCGTAGATGTATTAAAAAATAACTGGTTCTTTTTGTTTGTAGATGCCATGAAAGAGCTGAAGGTTTCAGTATATGGTTTCGAAGCTTTGAAAAACTTTAGGTTTAATACCGCCAGGCCCAGTACACATATACATGTAAGCAGCGGGCTCGATTGGTTTGATGCCAAAGTAGAAATAGATTTTGCCGGGCAACGGGTGGGTATTTCTGATATTAAAAAAGCATTGGCAGGGAAACAATCATTTGTACAACTGGGTGATGGTACATTTGGCATATTGCCCGATGATTGGCTAAAAAAATATTCATTGCTATTTAAGGTAGGCGAAGGCAGGAGTGATAAACTCAGGCTTACAAAATATCACATGAGTGTGATAGATGAATTGTATGAAAATAAAAATGAAGAAGAATTAAGCTTTAACCTGGATGCTAAATATGAGCGTTTGAGGGAGTTTAAGAATATACCCGATACAGCTCCGCCTGCAGAAGTAGAAAACATATTACGGCCTTACCAGGTATCTGGGTTCCAATGGCTAAATTATTTGAACGACGTAGGCTGGGGCGGCATCCTGGCAGATGATATGGGCTTGGGTAAAACTGTGCAGGCGCTGAGTATGCTGGATCATTATAAAAAAACAAATGAACATTTAAGAGCCATTGTAATTTGCCCCACTACTTTGATTTATAATTGGCAAAATGAAATTAAGAAGTTTACACCTTCGCTTACAAATCATATTCACCATGGCAATGCCCGCATCCGTAAAGTTGATGAACTGGAAAAATATGATATTATAATAACTACCTATGGTACATTAAGAAGTGATGTGCAACTGTTCATGAAAATTTTATTCGACTATGTGATCCTGGATGAAAGCCAGGCAATAAAAAACCCGGCATCTAAAGTTACTAAAGCAGCAGGCCTGCTACTGGCAAAAAACAGGCTTTGTATGAGTGGTACCCCGCTGCAGAATAACACATTTGATATTTTTGCCCAAATGAATTTCTTAAACCCGGGGCTACTGGGGAGTATGGAATTCTTTAGAAATGAATTTGCAACACCAATAGACAAATTTGGTGAACAGGAACAAAAAGATCATTTAAGAAAATTATTATACCCTTTTATTTTAAGACGTACCAAAGAACAGGTGGCCAAAGACCTACCCGAAAAAACAGAAACGATTTTGTTTTGTGAAATGCAACCGGCGCAGCGTAAAATTTATGAAGCTTACCGCAACAGTTACCGGGACAAAATTTTAGGAACGATTGATGAACAGGGGATAGATAAATCTCAACTTACCATTTTACAAGGGCTCATGAAACTGCGCCAAATCTGCGATAGCCCCTATATATTAAATGAAGAAGAGAAACTCCCCAATGAATCTATAAAACTTGAAGAGCTAACCCGTGAAATCACAGAAAATATCGGTGAACATAAAGCGCTTGTGTTTTCTCAATTTTTGGGTATGCTGGCATTGATTAAAGAAAAACTAATAGAGCATAATATCCCATTTGAATATTTTGATGGCAGTACCAGCACTTTAGACCGGGAAAAAGCCATTCAGAATTTTCAAAAAAATGACAGTTGCCGGGTATTCTTAATTTCATTAAAAGCCGGGGGTGTGGGACTGAACCTTACTGCAGCAGATTATGTTTATATAGTTGACCCCTGGTGGAACCCGGCAGTAGAACAACAAGCCATTGACCGTACACACCGGATCGGGCAAACAAAAAATATATTTGCTTATCGCATGATTTGCATAGATACCATTGAAGATAAGATCATGCAATTACAGGAAAGAAAGCGCATCCTGGCAAAAGAACTCATAGCAGATGATAGTAATTTTGTAAAATCACTTACCAAAGCAGATGTAGAATACTTATTCAGTTAATTGTGCTTAAAAAAAAGAGCCGTTAATTCGGCTCTTTTTACATTCGATAAAACTTATTTATGATGCTGCAATGGTAATACCCGATGCAGTAAACCTGATTTCATTTATGGGTTCGGTAATAGCATCAATTTCGGCCTGAGCTTTTTTAGCATCTTCGGCATAGTGCTTTTGTTCTGCTACCGATGTAGTTTTAATTTTAGCATCACCTGTCATTACTACTGTTTTACCTATTGCTGCCGTAGGAACAAAGAAACCATAGTCTTTCATTTTTACCATGATCTTCGTTTTATCAGTAGTTTCTAATGTAACCCAGCATCCTTTTTTGCTGCACACATCTACCACTTTACCTTTAATGGTTACGTTTTCGAGGGGTTGTTTTTCTAATAGAGCGGGTAGCTCGTCAACAGAGATAACTTTGCCAGATTCCGGCTTAGCGCCATATACATCACCGGGGTTGGCATCACCTGCCGGGGGTTGCGCCTGCAATAAGGCAGCAGAAAATAAAAAGGCAACTGCAAAAAGTATTTTTTTCATGTTTTTTAATTTCGTTTTTAAGTGTGCAAACCTACACAAACTGTTTGTAAAACACCAGCTATCTTTCATTTTTTTAACAAGTACCAACCCTTAGCCTGGTACTGCTTTACAGCAATTACTAAAATGAGAACAATACCGGTGGTTTATTCTATATTTTTACAAAGAATCAATGTTTGAAAGATGAAACCCTACTTTAGTTTTTGCATACTATTATTAATATTTTCAGATGTACTATCACAAGAGAACCCTTTTATTAAGTTGGTGGAACCCAACAAAACAAATAATAAAGTTTCTGCTTCCAGGCAGTTTTTAATTGGCAGTACCTGTAAAACATGCAACCTTACTGTGAATGGTGAAAATACAAAAGTATATGCTACCGGCGCTTTTGCCTATGAACTTAATTTGCATGAAGGGGATACAAATTTTATTTTGCAGGCAACAAATGCAGCGGGTAAAAAAATTGTAAGAAATATAAATTTCAATTATAAAAAGCCCGAACCCCCAGGCCCGGTAACCGTACCGGCTATAGAAAGCATACAAACATTCCCGGCAGGAAATTTAGTATTAAGCGCAGGAGATAAAATTAGTTTTACGGTAAAAGCTTTGCCCCAATCTAAATTGACCACGTATGGCAACACTGTTTTATATGAATTGCCCGAATCACAAGCACAGGGTATGCCAGGCATTTACCAGGGAGAATACATTGTAAAACCAACTGATGATTTCGCTTCCATAAAATTTCCGGTAACATTAGAAGCCCCCAATGGAGAAAAGATCAATAAAGAAACCAGGTATAGTTTTTCGGTAATGTCACCTTTAAGTTCAGATGTGTGCTATACCAGCGGCAGGTTGGCACATTTAGTTTACGGCCTTGGGCAGGACAGGCTGGGTGGCGCAAAGATGGGTTATATAGACAGCCTCATTCCATTAAAGATTGTGGGGAAAGTGGGGTCTGATTATAAAATTCAATTAGCAAAAAGCAGGATTGCATATATACCAGATGATTTGGTAACGCTCGCTCCAAAAGGCACACTCTCACAAGGGTCTTTAACGGGAGCCTGGCAGGTGTATGGAGATAGTGTGTATGATTATGTGCAGGTAAACCTTAGCGAAAGATTGCCTTATCAATCCATGCAATTTATTGACCCGTCAAGAGTGGTAGTAGATATTTTTGGTGCTACGGGCAACACCAATTGGATAAAGCAATTACCATCTGCCAAAGAAATAAGTAATGTGGATTATGAACAAATTAGTGATGATATTTTTAGGGTAACCATTTGGCTGAAACATGCACAGCATTGGGGCCATCATATTTATTATAATGGGAAATCACTTGTCATAAAAATAAAACAACAGCCCCAGTCGCTTGCTTTAAAAAATATGACCATTGCAATAGATGCCGGTCATGGAGGAAACAATACGGGTGCCGGTGGGCCAACGGGTTCTTCAGAAAAAATGATTGCACTCTCTGTTTCTTTAAAATTGCAAAAAGCTTTAGAAAAAGAAGGAGCCAAAGTAATAATGACAAGAACAACAGAAAAATTTTTTGATAATAAACAAAGAATTTTATTTTACCGGGATAGTGTTCCCGATTTGTTGCTTAGCGTTCACTTAAACTCAGCAGCCGACCCCATACGGGGTGGGGGTACCGGTACATTCTACCGGTATCTCGGATTCAGGCCATTAAGTGTTTTTATACATAGCCGGATGCTTGAGTTGGGATTAAAAGATTATGGGAATATTGGGTCATTTAATTTTATGCTCAATAGCCCTACAGAATATCCTAATGCGTTGATAGAAACACTGTTCATCAGTAACCCCGAAGAAGAAATGCTGGTGTTGGATGAAGTATTTCAGCAAAAAATGGCCGATAAAATTGTTGCTGGTGTAAAAGATTTTTTACAACATGCAGCAAGGGGGAAGTAATACGCAGTTATGGGTATATTTATTTTAGTTGTTTAGCTTACTTTTATAGGCTAATGGGTCAGGTTGCAAGCGAATATAAAAAAGTGTGTATCGTAGAAGATAAAACCGATTTACGGGAAGGGATGAGTATGATGATAGAAATGAGCGAACATTATTTATTATCAGGAAGTTTTGCGAATGCAGAAGAAGCGCTTAAAAAAATTCCGGAAATACAGCCTGATGCCGTATTGATGGATATCAATTTACCGGGGCAAAGCGGTATTGCCTGTGTATCCGCACTAAAACTGATGATACCGGAAATACAATTTTTAATGTGTACGGCTTATGAAGACAATGAAAAGATTTTTAACTCTTTAAAAGCAGGCGCCAGTGGCTATATATTAAAAACCGAGGGTACTGAAAAAATAATGGAAGCGCTGGATGAAATGCTTGCGGGGGGCAGCCCAATGAGTAGCAGCATAGCCCGTAAGGTAGTGGCCAGCTTTAGCCCTTCCCAGAATAATAACCCTATCATGGAAGAGCTTACCAGCCGTGAAACGGAAGTATTACAAAGCCTGGCCAAAGGCCTTATAGGAAAAGAAGTGGCTGATGCATTAGATATCAGTACCGGAACGGTAAGGAAGCACGTCCAAAACATTTATAAAAAGTTACAGGTAAATACAAGAGTAGAAGCGGTGAACCTTTTCTTAAATCGCTAACATTTTATTTTACACTATAATCCTGTTGAGTTTATCACATGATTGTTTTCAATAAATACATGGTTCTTTTTTTTGAAGGCATTAGCGTTTTTATGATGCTGTACTTTTTAATCCAGTTTTTAATATTACAAAAAAAAGAATACCTGTTTTATTCCATTTACCTGCTTTGCTTAAGCTTATATTACCTCACAGCTCTCCCGGATTTTTTCTTTGCCATCACGCCAAACGATGCCCATGCTTATTATTGGTATGATATGCTGAAACGCCCGTTACAATTTTGTAGCAGCATTTTCTACACTTTGTTTATCATGTATTTTCTCAGGTTAAATAAAACAGCGCCTAAGCTCAACCGCTTCCTTGTTGCCCTGCTTTATTTTTATTTATTCAGTGCAATCATGTGTTTACTGGGTAATATTTTTAGTGTGGATTATGATATGGTTTATTTTATATTGAGCTTTTTATTTTTTCCGGTACAAATTGTAATCGTTCTTTTACTTTTCAGGTATAAAGTGCCTTATGGCTTTTATGTAATTTGGGGTAGTACATTGGTTGTATTGGGGAGTTTATTTACATTGCTTTTGGATATCTACCTAAGATCGAAAAGCACTGAATTTTATGCACAGATGGATTATTCTTATTTGCCTGTTCAGATCACTATTTTAGCCGATATATTTTTATTCAGTATTGCTTTACAACACAAAGTGGCAGATAATGAAAAAAGGCTTAGCCAGGTAGCCTTGCAGCAACAGCTTGCCATCCATCATGAACGGGAAAGAATTATTACTGATTTGCATGATGATATAGGGGGCGGCTTAAGCAGTATCCGCATAATGAGCGATCTGCTTACAAAACATGAGCGTAACAATCCTGAAAGTAAAGCTTCCCAATTTGCACATAAGATATCTGTTACCATCAAAGAAATTGCCCAACGGATGAACACTATAATATGGAGCCTGAATGTGGAGAATGACCTGTTAGAAAACTTTTCAGAGTATGTTCGGCAATATGGCGTACAATATTTTGAAGATAGTTCCATAAAATTTGAATGTGAAATTTGTGATTTGCCACGGGAAGGAATTATACTATCAGGCATCCAGCGTAAAAATCTTTTTTTAATTGCTAAAGAAGCATTTCATAATATTTTAAAACATGCAAATGCAAGCCATGTTTTTGTAAAAATTTGTATGGATAATACTCTTCTAAAAATGCAGGTTATAGATAATGGTAATGGCTTTGTAGAAGAAAACCATTTTGGGAACGGCTTAAAAAACATGCAAAAGCGGATGAACGAAATAAAGGGCACCCTGCATATTTACGCAAACCAGGGCATTCATGTAGAGGTAGAATTACCCTTAAGCCAAATCAATTAGTTTCACGATAACATCATCTTTGAGTTGTATGCGGTAATTTTAATAAAAAAAATTATGCAAAATAGTATCCGGGAATTTAACGAGTACCGTACCCGCATGAATGATCTTATTTTAAGCAAAGACAACCTGGTGATTAAAAGATTGTGGAACCTCGATACCAATACATATACTGCCGGGGCTTTAGATGTAAAAACAAAAGAAATGCTCGGCCTGGTAGCCAGTATGGTGCTACGTTGCGATGATTGCATCAAATACCACCTGGGCAAAGCGTATGAACAAAAACTAAGTACTGCCGAAGTATATGAAGTATTTGCAGTTGCCAATATTGTAGGTGGTACCATCGTAGTTCCTCACACCAGAAGGGCTGCCGAATATTGGGAAGCCTTACAGGAAAGCCATTTACCAGATTAGGAAGTTTATGCAGAAACATCCTGTTTTTCTGTAATTTTGTATATAATTTTTATATATGCCTAATACAGATATATCATCGGCTCCCGTACTTACTCCTAAAGATTTTGCGACCGACCAGGAAGTAAGGTGGTGCCCCGGTTGTGGCGATTATTCCATATTAGCCCAGGTACAGAAAATAATGCCCACCCTGGGAATCCCCCGGGAAAACATTGTGATCATTTCAGGTATTGGCTGTAGCAGCAGGTTTCCTTATTATATGAATACGTATGGTATGCATAGTATCCATGGCCGGGCTACGGCAATAGCCAGCGGGTTAAAAGCGTCAAGGCCAGAATTAAATATCTGGATCGTAAGCGGCGATGGCGACGGGTTGAGTATCGGCGGTAACCATACCATCCATTTATTACGCCGAAACTTTAATGTAAATTTATTATTGTTCAATAACCAGATTTATGGCCTTACCAAAGGGCAATATTCTCCTACATCAGAAGAGCATAAAGTAACAAAAAGTACACCGTTGGGGAGTATTGACCACCCATTTAATCCTTTGGCCTTAGCCATGGGTGCCGATGCCAGTTTTATAGCGAGATCCATGGACCGGGATCCCAAACACTTACAGGCAATGCTTTTAAGGGCACAGCACCATAAAGGCTCTTCATTCCTGGAAATATATCAAAACTGTAATATTTTTAATGATGGTGCATTTGAAGTTTTTACAGAAAAAACATCAAAGCAAAATGAATCATTATTTTTAGAGCAGGGCAAACCACTATTATTTGGCACAGCCGAAGAACCCAAAGGAATTAAGTTAGATGGGTTTAAGCCGGTAATTGTGCAAATAGGAAAAGATGCCACATTGGATGATTTATGGATTCATGACGAACAGGATTTTTATAAAGCCCAGGTACTTATCCGCATGTTTGATGACCCCCGTTTACAAGGACATTTACCCAGGCCTTTTGGTGTATTTTACCAAACCCAGCGAGCATGTTACGAAGATGTAATGGCGATGCAATTGGAAGAAGCCATTTCTAAAAAAGGAAAAGCAGATTTACAAAAGTTATTAAAAGGGAAAGAAAGTTGGGTAATTAATTAATATAACCGCAACCCGCTTTTAAATATCAAAATAAATTTATTACATCAGGTATTATAAAGTACGAATATTTTTATCTTAATTTTTGTATGCCCCTGCATACCTGAGTTTATCTACTATATTATTTTTTTATTTCTTTAAAAATTGTTAAGAAAGTATAAAGACTGGCCTAATAATGGTAGGTACATAAGATAATCCTTATCTTGAATGCTACCATTATTAATTAAAAATAAAACGATAAAATGAAGTTATTTACAAGATCTCTTTTTGTACTTGCTTTACTAACAGGAGTAACAAGTTGCGTAAGTACCAAAAAGTTTAATGCACTACAAACAGATTATAACAGCTTAATGGCCAGGAGTACAGAGCTTGCCAGGGATGGTGAAACCTGTAAGAATAATTTAGAAAGGGCAACAATTGCCATGAACTCTTTGCAACAGCAAATAAATGCAGAGAAAGAGCATGTAAAAGCACTACAATCTGCCCTTGATAAATGCCTTACTTCTGCAGGACAGGGCAATGTGAATATTTCAAAATTAGTTGATGAAATCAATGCCTCTAATAAATACATCCAGGAACTGATATCCTCTAAAAATAAAAGCGATTCATTGAACATGGTATTAACCAACAACCTTACCCGTTCATTAAGCCGTGAAGAAATGAGAGATGTAGATGTAAAAGTGCTGAAAGGTGTCGTGTATATTTCCTTATCGGATAATATGCTGTACAAATCCGGTAGTTACGAAATTTCTGACAAGGCAGGAACTACCTTATCTAAAATTGCAAAAATAATTACTGACTATAAAGACTATGATGTGTTGATAGAAGGGAATACCGATGATGTGCCTATTTCTAAACCCAATATCCGCAACAACTGGGATTTAAGTACACTCAGGGCATCCTCTGTAGTGCAGGCGCTTCAAAATAATTATGGTATAGACCCCAAACGTTTAACTGCCGGGGGCCGTGGAGAGTACAACCCGGTTGTTAGTAATGATTCACCTGATGGTAAAGCCAGGAACCGCCGTACAGAAATTATTATTACGCCAAAACTTGACCAGTTTATGGATTTAATAGAAAAAGCGCCGGAATCTAAAAAATAGTAATCTTACTTTAATAACATATTGTAAACTCCCGAAGTATAAATTTATTTCGGGAGTTTTTTGTGCCAGGTATAATCATTTATATTGTGGTAGCAGGATATAAAATAATATATTGATAGGCGGTAAAAAACTACAGCAGTCTAAAGTGGATCATAAATTTTCATCAAAAAATACATTATACTCAAGAAAAAATATTTTCTTATGTAGTTCGTTTTGTTTGGTTTTCGGTATCATTTTCCATTTAGTAAACCCGTATTATTTTGCTGTAACAGGAGCTATTTTTGAAATTCTTTGGTTTCCGGTAATATTGCTATCATTCAGTTTGCCTGTTTTATCCTTTTTGTATTGGAGCAAAGAAAAATATACATTTCTATCAGTTTATTTTTATTCAATTATAATAAGCTTACTTTCCTTATTATTGATCTTTTTATAATTTCGGGTGCGATTTATTTTACTTCATTAATTTTTGAAATGCGATGAAAATAAAATTTCTAATACTTTTATTTCTCCTGCTCAATTCTTGTATGCAACATAATAAGGATAATAAAAGTATGGAAGCCCAACAAAAATTTGATAAATCAAAATGGATCAAGAATAACGGCAATGATTATCCTTACCGGGATGATATGCTGAACGATTTAATAAATAATGTAAAATTGAAAGAAATAAAATACGATTCCCTTATCAGCTTGCTTGGTCCCGCAAATAGAGAAGATGGCCAATACTTGTTCTACCGGATTATGCAACACCGGCTTGGTTTTTTTGTATTATCAGAAAAAACATTGGTCGTAAAATTAAATGAAGACAGTACGGTAGCGTGGAGAAAAATTAAAGAGTAAACGATTTACCGTTGTACAATAGCCGAATGATTAGAAAGCCATTAAATTTTGACAGAATTTTTCAAAATTACGAACTTTATACCCCCAAATGGAACAAAAATATATTTGATGAGTGGAAAAGAGTAATGATAGGAAAGGGGTTTCGGAAAAAGACGCAGACAAAAGAACATCAAAAGCAAATTTAGCATTCCCGGATGCCTTAGTTCAAAGTTACAAAGGCTTAATAAAGAATTTAGAATTGCCCCATAAAGATGACCATCACGTTTTGGCGGCAGCAATAAAGACAAATGCTAATGTAATAGTAACTAATAATATCAAACACTTTCCGGAAGAATATTTGCAATCATTTGGCTTAAGTGCAAAAGCCGCTGACGACTTTTTAAATGATATTATAGACCTCAATCAAGTACA
This sequence comes from Niastella sp., assembly GCA_016710595.1. Classification (GTDB taxonomy): domain Bacteria; phylum Bacteroidota; class Bacteroidia; order Chitinophagales; family Chitinophagaceae; genus Ferruginibacter. The sequence goes on along the minus strand of JADJVM010000003.1, from coordinate 163,729 downwards.
GGCAGTTGCTGCATTTAAAGAAATGGTTCTAAATAAAAAAATCCTAAACAGGATGAATTTGAGGTATTAAATCTACTGAGAAATACAGGCCTTAATGACACTGCCAAGTATCTGCATACTTTATTGTAAATGCTTTAGCCTGGCAACATAAGTCAAAAACCATTAACAAAAGAATTTTCAAAAGCAGGGCCGATGAATCTACTGTCTTCGCAAATACCAAACCTAAATTGAAAATTATTGACCAAACTATTCCATTTCCCATTTTCGGGAAACTGTTCCTTTTTTTCGTAGCACAGTATAATTATTTTCACTGGCAATTTTTAAAAGATGGCGCCTGAACAGTTGCGGATAAAAATAGGTAAGCCATTTTCCAGTTTGTTTAAGCGGCTTTACGATACCAATATCTTCGAGCGCATCATAAGTGGCAGCGGCACATCGCATACCAAAAACCGCATAATCATAAGGCGCTTGTTGCAGGTATCCATTCAGTAAATTTGAAACCTCTTTATATTCGATGGAACTTACGGGTATCTCCACAGATGTATATTTTTTGCCTACTGTATCATTTGACCAATGTAAAAGATTTTCTACTTTAAAATATCCATTGGGGTCTTCATTATTCGCAATAATATGGCAGCGACCTTTAGGTTGAAAACCAATGATGCTATCGCCTAATTGAATGCTTACATGTCCACCCTTAAGGCCGCCAAAAAGTTTCTTTTCTGTTTTTTCGTATCCCTTTGCCGGTACAGATCCATACAAAAAATGCACAACCAATTTTTGCTGGCAATACAGTGGTGTAATGAAAATATTCAGCATTAAAAATAACACAAGCTTCATCTAATCTTTTTATTTTAATCACCCGATCAATGCATGAGCATATAAATATTCTGCAATTTGTATGGCATTGGTTGCGGCACCTTTTCGTAAATTATCGCTTACTATCCAGCAATTTAAAGTATTGGGTTGTGTCTCGTCTCTTCTTATCCTGCCTACAAAAGTATCATCTTTTTCATGTGCCGTTAATGGCATGGGGTAAACAAAATTATGAATATCATCCTGCAATACCACGCCGGGGGTAGCAGATAAAATATTTTTAACATCCTCTATTTTATAGTCATTTTCAAATTCGATATTTACACTTTCACTATGCCCGCCCAAGGTGGGGATGCGTACACAGGTGGCAGTTACGCCAATATTTTTATCGTTCAGGATCTTTGCCGTTTCGTTGGCCATTTTCATTTCTTCTTTGCTGTATCCATTTTCCAGGAAGACGTCAATTTGTGGAATCGCATTTAAATCAATCGGGTATTTATATGCCATTGGCCCCTCTATTTGTTTCCGTTCATTCATGAGTTGATCCACTGCTTTTACCCCGGTACCCGTTACACTTTGATAAGTACTTACAACCACTCTTTTTATTTTATACTTTGCATGCAAAGGGTTTAAAATTAATACCATTTGTATGGTGCTGCAATTTGGGTTTGCAATTATTTTATCTGATGCTGATATAACATTTGCATTCACCTCCGGTACAATAAGTTTTTTATCCGTATCCATTCTCCAGGCGCTGCTATTGTCAATAACGGTAATGCCCGCTTCTGCAAAACGGGGCGCCCACTCTAAAGAGGTATTGCCGCCGGCAGAAAATAAAGCCACAGCAGGTTTCTTATCTATCGCTTCCTGCATACTTACTACCGTATATTCCTTTTCATTAAATTTTATTTTTTTCCCCACAGAGCGTTCCGAAGCTACAGGAATTAATTCTGTAACCGGGAAATTCCTTTCTTGCAATACCTCGATCATTTTAGTGCCTACCAGTCCGGTAGCGCCTACTACAGCAACTTTCATTGAGTTTTTTTAGCAAAAGTAACAGTTATTCAAACTTTATCATTTTTAACCCTGCATATTAAATTATGATATTCTTTGTCATAATTCATTAACTTTAAAACAACGATAAGATATGAAATCAATTTTATTCTTCTTCTATTTGCTTTTTGCAACTTTTACAACAGCCTTTGGGCAGATCAATGAAAATTTTTCTGATGGTGATATCACCCAAAACCCGGCCTGGCAGGGAAACCTGGCAGACTTTACCGTAAATGCATCGCTTCAGTTACAAAGTACCAATATGGTTGCCAACAGCAGCTTTTATATAAGTACCCCCAATGCAAAAGCTACCGCTACCCAATGGGATTTATATGTGAACCTGGCTTTTAATCCTTCATCTGCCAATTATGTAGATATATATGTTACTTCTTCTGCAGCAGATATTACCCTCCCCGCTACTACCGGTTATTTTGTGCGGCTGGGCGGTACCGATGATGAAATATCGTTGTTTAGAAAAGATGCCACGGGCACTTCTGTAAAAATTATTGATGGTATCAACGGCACCTTAAATACAAGTAATAATACCCTGCGCATCAGGCTTATTTGTACTGCTGCCAATCAATGGAACCTGCAACGGGACCTTACCGGTGTTGGAAATTCTTTTACAACTGAAGGAATTGTGACCGATGCTACATACACTACATCGGCCTATTTTGGAATTTTTATAAAGCAAAGTACAGCTAGCTTTTTTCAAAAGCATTTCTTTGATGATATATTGGTACAGGATTATGTACCAGATACTACGCCCCCGCAAATTGTTTCATTAAATGCAACTTCGGCTACGCAATTAGAGGTACTCTTTAATGAAGCGGTAGATCCGGTGAGCGCCGGGCAGCCTACCAATTATGTAATAGATAATGGAATGGGTATGCCACTAACTGCAACCCGGAGTATAACGAACCCCGCCCTTGTGCAGTTGCAGTACGGAAGCTCTTTTCCAGAAAGGCAATTATTAACGCTAACTGTAAATAATGTAAAAGACCTGGCAGGTAATGCAATAGCCCAGGCAACATCAACCTTTACGTATTTTACTGCCCGGCAATTTGATATTGTTATAGATGAGATTATGGCAGATCCAACACCCCTGGTGGGTATGCCCGATGCAGAATGGGTAGAACTAAAAAACAGGAGTGGCTTCGATATGAATTTACAAGGGTGGAGGCTGGGAAAAATAACGGGTATGAGTGGGCCGATGCCTAATTATATTTTAAAGAAAGACAGTTTTGTGGTTATTACTACTTCAAGTTCATTGGCTGCTATGCAGGCTTTTGGACCAGCGCTAAGTGTAACCAGTTTTCCATCTGTAAATAATACCAGCGATCAAATTTATTTAACCTCCAATGATGGCAGAACGATACATAGCGTTAGTTATACAGACAGCTGGTACCAAAATGATTTAAAGAAACAAGGCGGTTGGTCACTTGAAATGATTGACCCCAACAACCCTTGTACCGGCATACAAAACTGGAAAGCCAGTATTGATGACCGGGGCGCTACACCGGGTAAAAAAAATTCAGTAGATGCGGTTAATATAGATAATACTTCACCCCGCCTTTTAAGAGCATATGCTACCGATAGTGTTCATATAACCCTCGTTTTTTCTGAATCTTTAGATAGTAGTTTTGCCGCTTTAGGACAATACCAGGTAAGTGATGGAATTGGGGCGCCTGCTGCTGTAATGCCTATGGGGCCACAGTTTGACCGGGTTACCTTGTTGCTCGGAAATGCCCAGGCATTGGCACATAATAAAATTTATACAGTTACCGCATTAGCAGTTACTGATTGTAGTGGAAATCAAATAGGTTCAAATAATACAGCCCGTGTAGGTTTAAATGAACTGGTGGATAGTTTTGATGTAATTGTAAATGAAATTTTATTCAATCCTTATCCTTCGGGAACCGATTACGTAGAAATATACAACCGGAGCAAAAAAATTATATCGCTCAAAAATATGTATCTCGCTAATCGGAATACATCCAATGAAGTAAGCAGTATTCAACAAATAAGTACAGAAGATTATTTATTATTCCCCGGAGATTTTATGGTGCTTACTGCCAGCAAAGATTTAGTATTGCAGGGATTTGTTGCTGAAAACCCGGATGCATTTATTGAATTATCAATGCCATCTTATAACGATGATAAAAGCAATGTGGTCCTGCTAAACCAGCAAGGGAATATTGTGGATGAACTGGCATATAGCGATAAATGGCATTTTGCACTTATCAGTAATGATGAAGGTGTTGCACTCGAAAGAATAGATTATGATGCGGCTACCCAGCAAGCATCTAATTGGCATAGTGCAGCCAGCAGTGTAAACTATGGTACACCCACATATAAAAATTCACAATACCGGGCGGGCGCCAGCCCGATTGGTGAAATAACGGTTACACCAGGAATTATAAGCCCGGATAATGATGGAATTGATGATTTTGCAGTTATTCAATACCAGTTCCCCGAACCGGGTTATACTGCTAATATCAGCATATTTGATGCAGCCGGCCGGCTTGTTCGTTACCTGCAGCGTAATGCATTAAATGGAATTAAAGGCAGCTATCGTTGGGATGGCCTGGGCGATAAACAACAAAAATTAGCCGTAGGAATTTATATTATTTATACACAAGTGTTTACATTACAAGGTAAAACACAAACTTTCAAAAATGTAATTGTACTGGCGGGCAAAAAATAACTGGAATATTCTCAACCTTACAAATTGTTAAGAAAAACTTAATACTAAACAAGTGTTTAATTAATTTAAACAAGTGTTTAACTTTGCATTCCATTTTTGGATGTAAGGCAGGTGTCAGATAAAAAAATACATATACTTAAGGAGGCTGAAAAGGTGATAGCCGCAAAGGGATACGATGCGGCTTCGGTAAGGGATATTGCCGAAGCGGCCGGGGTAAACCTTGCCATGATTTCATATTATTTTGGCAGTAAAGAAAAGCTGATGGAAGCCCTGCTTCGTTACCGTATGGAATTTATGGCATTAAAAATGGAGCATCTTAAAAAAGATAGTAGCATTAGCCCTGCAGAAAAAATCCAGGCGCTGATGCAGGCTTATATCGAAAGGATTTTCAATAACCAGGATTTTGCAAAAATCATCATGGCAGAACAGGTTATCAGGAAGCATCCCGCTACTTTAGCTTTATTGCGCCAGCTAAAACTTAATAATTATAAAAGCCTTAATGATATTGTAGAAGAAGGAATCAAAAAGAATTTCTTTAAAAAAGACACTGAAGCTTTTTTCTTATTTACTACCCTTACCGGCGTAGTAAACCATATTATTATTAACAAGCAGTTTTATATTGATTTTCATCAATTAGAAAATGTAAACGAAGAAAAGATAAATGAAATGCTGGCGCAAAAAACTTTCATTCACATACATAAGATATTTAAATTATTCCTGGAAAAATGAGGCATAAAATTATTATAAGTGTTTTGGGTTTGTTCATTTCACTTGCCATTACGGCACAAACAACCAATCCATTATCACTACAAGAAGCAATAAAATTAAGCATAGCAAATAGCCATTATATAAAAATTGATAGCGCTAATATCAGGACTGCCATGGCAACAGTACAGGAATCGAAAGATAAAAAATTACCCGATGCATCAGTAAGCGCCAGTTACCTGAGATTGTTTGGCGCCAATGTAGCCATGGCAAATGCACAGCCCGGCAAAGAAGCCCCTTCTCCTTCACAGGCAGTATATGGCATTGCCAATTTGAGTATGCCAATTTATGCGGGCGGAAGAATAAGATATGGAATAGAATCTACTAAATTATTGCAACAGGCGGTACAACTTTCGGCCGAAAACAATAAAGAAAAAATTGCATACAATACCACGCAGGCTTATGTAAATTTATATAAGGCAGCCAGGGCGGTAGCCGTAATACAGGAAAACCTGCAGGTTTCTATAGCCCGTGACACACAGTTTAGCCGATTAGAACAAAATGGCGTAATGGCACGAAATGATTTACTAAAAGCACAGTTACAAACTTCTAATATTGAACTGAGCTTGTTGGATGCACAGAGTAATTTAGAATTGGCCAATACCAATATGGACCTTTTACTGGGCTTGCCAGGGTCAACACAATTACAGATTGACACTGCCTTTATAGCATATAATTTACCTCTTTTATCTTTTGAAGAATATGAATCCCTGGCACTAAAACAACGTACCGATTTACAATCTTTATCCATACAACAAAAAGCATCTGCATTCAATATTAAATCGGCTATTGCTGCACAATATCCAAGCCTGGCAGTGAGTGGCGGATATATTGCCGGAAAAATTCCCAACCTCATTACAGTAACCAATGCTATGAATATTGGGTTAGGTATTAAATACAACCTCAGTAACCTTTGGAAAAAAAATACAGCTTTAGAGAAAGCGAAGGCATCGCAAAATATATTATTGGCTAATGAAGGTCTATTGGTTGATGATATTAAATTACAGGTGAATAAAGATTATCAAAATCAATTATTAGCCAATAAAAAAATAGAAGTGTACCTGAAAGCAGAGCAGCAGGCACAGGAGAATTATCGCATCACTAAAAATAAATATGATAATGGCCTGGCAACTATCACAGAATTACTGGATGCAAACGTAATGCTATTACAAACCCGTTTAAATATTTCTGGAGCCCGTGCAGATGCGGTGCTGGCTTATTATAAATTATTAGCAACAGCAGGAACCCTTTACCAAACAACAATAAAATAATTATACAAATAATTTTAAAAATATGGCAGAAGAAAAAATAATAGAAAAAGAAGAAAACCTGGAGCCGGATCAAAAACCTAAAAAAAGGAGCCCGGTATTTATCGTCTTATTGGTGGTACTGGTGTTGGTGGGCGCTTATTTTGGATACCATTGGTACCAATACAGCCAAAGCCATGAAACCACCGATGATGCACAGGTAGAAGCAAACATAAGCCCGGTAATTTCAAAAGTAGCAGGATACATCAGAGAAATAAGAGTACAGGATAATCAGTTTGTACATCAAGGAGATACTTTATTGATATTGGATCAGCGTGATCTTACCATGAGTTTAAACCAGGCGAAAGCTGCTTTAGCTACAGCAAAAAGCAACCTGGCCCAGGCAACCGCAACAAGCCATGCAGCCCGTGTGGGTATTGGTAGTACACAAGCAGCAGTTACCACTGCAGAGGCACAAATACAAACGGCAAAAGTAAATGTAACCCGTACAGCACAAGACCTGGCACGGTATAAAAATTTAATAGCCGATCATTCAATCACACAACAGCAATTTGAACAGGCAGAAGCTGCACATCAGCTTGCTGTAAGGCAATTGCAAGTGTTGGTAGATCAAAAAAACCAGGCACATGTACAAACCGGCGTAGTACAATCTCAAAGTAATGCAACCGGCCAACAAATTTCGGTAGCAGCATCATTGATAAAACAACGTGAGGTAGATGTAGAAACCGCAAAGCTCATGCTATCCTATACGGTACTTACAGCTGCAGAAAGTGGCGTAGTTACCAAAGTGCCTGTACAAGTAGGCCAGTTAATTCAACCGGGCCAATCTCTATTTAGTATCGTATTGGATAATGAAAAATGGGTAATCGCAAACTTTAAAGAAACACAAATTAATCACATGTTGCAGGGGCAAAAAGTAACTATACATGCCGATGCTTTTCCCAAACATGATTTTGAAGGGACTGTAGCTTCTTTTTCCCCAGCTACCGGCAATAAGTTTTCGATCCTTCCCGCAGATAATGCAACCGGGAATTTTGTAAAAACAGTGCAACGCTTACCAGTTAAAATTGAATTCACACAACCAAAGGATAGCCTAATTAAAAGGCTCAGGGCTGGTATGAATGTAATTGTAGAAGTGCATTTGAATTAACACTCCATGATAGAACAGGATTCTTTAGTAGAATATGGTGCAAGGCGTGTAATTATAACCATTACGGCTATATTTTGTGCCTTACTCGAAATTGTTGATACCACCATTGTAAATGTGGCGCTCAGCGATATGAAGGGTAACCTTGGCGCTACACTTCCTGAAATTGGCTGGGTGATTACAGCCTATGCAATTGGCAATGTGATTATCGTACCTATGACGAGTTGGTTGTCCCAACAATTTGGCCGTAGAAATTATTTTGCAACATCCATTATCATATTTACAGTATTCTCATTCTTATGTGGGAATGCTACCAATATATGGGAACTGGTTGCCTTCCGGTTTTTACAGGGAATAGGAGGAGGCGCTTTATTGGTAACATCCCAAACGATCATTACAGAATCGTACCCCATTGCAAAAAGAGGAATGGCGCAAGCAATCTATGGACTGGGTGTTATCATTGGTCCTACGCTGGGCCCTCCATTGGGCGGATATATTGTAACCAATTATAACTGGCCTTATATTTTCTATATTAATATTCCCATCGGCATTATTGCCACTTTGCTTACCCTTCAATTTGTACGCAGCCCTAAGTTTGGTGAAAAAAGAAAAGCTTCAGAAATTGATTGGCTGGGCATTGGCTTACTTGCCATTACAGTAGGTTCATTACAATTTGTATTAGAGCGGGGCCAGGAAGATGACTGGTTTGAAAGTACCCATATACTTTTACTTACCATTACGGCAGCCCTGGGTTTATTCTTTTTTTTATGGCGGGAACTTACCTGCGAACATCCCATTGTAAATTTGAGGGTTTTAAAAAATGGGAACCTGCGTATTGGTACCATTATGTCATTCATCCTGGGTTTTGGTTTATATGGTTCCACTTTTATTATACCATTATATACGCAGACCATTTTAGGCTGGACGGCATTGCAGGCAGGTGAAATATTAATACCCTCGGCGCTTACTACGGCATTCATGATGCCCATTATTGGCCGGTTACTTTCAAAAGGAGTAAAGCAACAATACCTGGTGGCCATCGGCCTGGTTATATTTTTTGTTTACAGTTTCTGGGGGTATAAAATTCTTACGCCGGATACCGGCAGAGAAGCTTTTTATTGGATGTTGATCGTAAGGGGTATGGGCCTGGGTTTATTATTTATACCGATTACTACCCTGGCGCTATCTACCTTAAAAGGCCAGGAAATTGGCGAGGGGGCATCTTTTACCGGTATGATGCGGCAATTGGGAGGCTCTTTTGGTATCGCAGTGATCACCACTTTTATGGCACACCAGGGGGCAGTACACAGGAGTAACCTGGTATCTCATTTAGATGTAAATAATTATGAGGTTCAGCAAACCATAACGGGTTTTCAAAAAACTTTTGAAAGCAAAGGAATGACTTTTGACCAGGCCAGGGAGGCTGCCTACCAGGCATTAAATGGCAGGGTAGAAAAACAAGCCGCTGTATTATCTTATATGGATGTGTTTTTTTACCTGGGTTTATTGTTCCTGATTTGTGTGCCGTTTATATTATTTGTACGAAAGCGAAAAGGTAAAGTAAAGATAGATATGAGTGAAGCCATGCATTAGCATGGCTTTTTACAACAAGATTAAGGGATGAAAGGAATTGATAATTACAATTTCCCGATATTTTCTATGTCATCATCATACATATCTGGCTTTTTATCTAAAATGAATTTGATTAGTAAAAAACCGCCAAAGCCACTGGCCAGGCCAATGAGCATCAGGCTTACAAGGTCTTTTAATGCCAACACATTAATCACAAGCATAAATCCAATGATCTCTGCCGAAAACCAGGCTACTACAGTATAAATTTTCCAGGTACCGGGCTTTAATCCTTTTCTGGAAGCAGTATTTCCGTTGTAACGGGCTAAAAAATATAAGGCAATTAATTCAAGCATATCAATATTATTACACCAGGTCTATATCAAAATTTACCAGTTGCACAAACTGGCTGATTCGTTCATCTATTTGTTCTTTAGTAATTTCTTTCAACCTTTCAGGCCCAAATTTTTCTACACAAAAACTTGCCATGGCGCTTCCCACAATAATGGCTGTCTTCATATTGCTAAAGCTAATATCTTTTGTTTTGGCTAAATAGCCGATAAAGCCACCGGCAAAAGTATCACCCGCTCCCGTAGGGTCAAATACTTCTTCTAAAGGTAAGGCCGGTGCAAAAAACACCTGGTTTTGATGAAAGAGCAAAGCGCCATGTTCTCCTTTTTTAATAATTAAATAGGCAGGCCCCATTTCCATAATTTTCCTGGCTGCTTTTACCAAAGAAACTTCACCACTTAATTGCCTTGCTTCAGCATCGTTTACTAAAAGAACATCTGCCTTTTTTAATACTAATTTTAAATCATCTAAAGCAATATCCATCCAAAAGTTCATGGTATCTACTACAATGAGTTTTGGGTTTGTTTTTAATTGATCTATTACACTCAGTTGTATCTTAGGCATTAGGTTACCCAGCATTAGGAATTCGGTGCCCTGGTAACTGTCAGGAACTTTTGGGTCAAAATCTTCCAATACATTCAGGTCTGTTATAAGCGTATCCCGGCTATTCATATCTAAATGGTATTTACCACTCCAAAAAAATGATTTTTTATCTTTCACAATTTCTACCCCTTCTGTTTGTACACCCAATGATTGCAGGTGGGTTATTTCTGCTTCAGGAAAATCATATCCTATAATGGAGATCTGTTGTACCGGTTTTATAAACTGGCTGGCTGCATAGGCTACATAAGTGGCCGACCCGCCCACAATTTTATCTACTTTTCCAAATGGTGTTTCAATAGCATCAAAAGCCATGGTACCTACCGTTATGAGCGACATAAATTATTGTATTAGTTAAAAAAAATCACGCAAAAGTAAATGTTTTAGGTCAGTGATACATGCTTTAGTACTTTTTAGTTTATTTTCTTTACAGTATATTTAAGGATGTTAATGCAGATTCATCCTGAAAATCCGCAACCCCGGCTTATCAAACAGCTAGTAGAATGTTTTTTAGATGGAGGGGTTATTATCTATCCTACTGATACGGTATATGGTATTGGTTGTTCTATAACTGCCCATAAAGCAATTGAACGGATAAGCTTTATCAAGCACCTGGATCCGCATAAAGCACAACTGTCTTTTATTTGCCCAAACCTTAGCAACCTGAGTGAATACACAAAAAGCATTGATACGCCTTTGTATCGCATGCTTAAGAACCATTTGCCCGGGCCGTTTACATTTATTTTACCCGCCAGTAAGCAGGTACCCAAAATGTTGCAAAGTAAAAAATCAACCATTGGGCTCCGGGTGCCCGATCATAAAATTTGTCAATTTATATTAGAGGCATTACATGCACCCATCCTGGGAGCTTCCTTGCCGGGAGAAATGGTGGAAGAATATACCGATCCTGAAATAATTGATGAAAAATTTGGTAACCAGGTAGATATTGTTATTGATGGCGGTATTGGTGGCATGATGCCTTCAACGGTAGTAGATTGTACCACTCAGGAATGGACAATTATACGGCAGGGCAAGGGTAATTTTGAAAATTAATTTCGGTTGTTTAGAAAAACGAATGGTATCTCTTTTTTACTACGGATATAATCTTTTACGATGGCTACTTTGCGAATGACTTTATATTTATTGAGATCAATAATTTCATGTGCTGTAGCAATATTATCAGATTGTTCAATATGGTATAATAGTTCATGCAGGAGCGCAACTTCCCTCTCCATGTCCTGAGGTTTCATCAGTTCATGTTTTAAGAGTACAAGTAAATCCCTGCTTTCTGAATACATTGCTATTGTAAAGAATTAATATCCTACCATTCCTTGTTTAGCAGGACAGCCACAAGACCCTTTTTTTGATGAGGAACAACCGCTAAGGACCAGGCTACCGGCAATAAGAAGTAAAGAGAGGATTTTAAATATTTTTTTCATAAAATTCGATTACAATTTAAACTATTTTCACAAATAAATATTGCATACTGGCCGCTAATATCGAAAATATTAACAAATTGAGTAGAAACCCCCGGGTATTGGTAGCCCCATTAGATTGGGGTTTGGGACACGCAACCCGGTGCATCCCCATCGTAAAATCTTTATTAAAGCATGGTGCACAGGTAGTTTTAGCAGCAGATGGCGCTATGGCCACTCTTTTGCAATTAGAATTTCCTGATTTACCCATGCTGAAGCTTAAAGGCTATCAAATTACCTACAGCAAAATAAAAGGAGCCCTTTTTAGCCGTTTATTATTACAATCTCCCAAAATAATCGGCGTAATTGAGTATGAAAAAAAATGGATAAAGAAAATAGTTCGGGAATACGAAATTGATGCAGTGATTTCTGATAATCGTTTTGGGTTGCACCATAAAAAAATCCCTTCTATTTATATCACCCATCAACTCCACATCCATACCGGCAATATTGTTTTAAGTACACTGGCCCAGCGAATTCATTACAAATACATCAATCATTTTACCAACTGTTGGGTACCGGATTATGAGAACGATGGCCTTGCCGGCAAGTTATCTCATCCTGAAATGATGCCCGCTATTCCAGTTCAATACCTGGGCCCACTTACCAGGTTAAAAAAACAAAAGAATGAAAAATTATATGATGTATTCATTTCACTTTCGGGTCCTGAACCCCAACGCAGTTTGCTTGAAAAATCATTATTGCCTCAGCTTCGGAAAACAAAAAAGAAAATTATTTTGGTGAGGGGCCTTCCTTTAGAAACAAAAAAACTTTTTATACTAAATGATGATGTAATAATATATAACCATTTGCCGGCTGATGAATTTGGCCTGCTTCTGAGTCAATCAAAAATATGTATATCCCGTGCGGGGTATAGTAGTATTATGGACTATGCAGTTTTACAACAAAATGCTATTTTAATACCTACACCCGGCCAAACCGAGCAGGAATACCTGGCTCAATATTTAGAAGAAAAAAAGTTCTTCAGCCAGGCAAGCCCTTTTAAGTTTTCAATAGAGGCAGCATTAAGCAGTGAGCCGTTACAAAACTTTAAAGTACCTGCCAGGCCAAATAAAAACCTCGACGAAGTAGTAAGAGCATTTATGAAAGAATTAAAAGGAACAATTAAAAAATTGTAATACCCTGTCCATTTTTTTTAGTACTGCCTACAATACTGTGGCTTCCTGCTGCATGAAATAAAAATACCACAGGCTTTTTTATATTTTCAATGAGGATAATAATTTTTTTAAACCCGATGGTTTCCGCCGCAAATACAATTTGCTTTAATTGATTTGCCTTAATTACTTTATCTATATTTTTTATATTTCCTATTTGTGCTTCCACATCATTATCACCAAAAGCAATTCGGCCTTTTATTAAAACAGGGTTACTTGCATTTTTTAAAATATGGATAATTCGGCTAAACTCAGGTTGGGTGGATACTACGGCTGTGTCAGTAGGTTTCGTTCTGCTTATTATAAACCCTTTGCGCAGTAACCTTTTGACATGTGATGTGATTCTTGCAAATTCAATAGCAGCGGATAGTGGTTTATTTTTTCCTGCTTCGGCAAAATGTTTTTTAGAAAACAATTGCATGGCTTCGTAAAACCTATTTACATACTCCTTTGAAAAACGTTGTGTACTTTCTCCTTTAAAATGAATGATGCTGGTATCGGCAAAATAGATGTTCTTAAGTCCTGCTTTTTGAATGCGGTAGCTCAGGTCAACATCTTCGCCATACATAAAAAAATCTTCATCAAAACCATGTGTTAGGTCTATTGCTTTTCGGCTGCACATCATAAATGCACCGGCTAAAATATCGGTTTCATTAATTTCTTTTTCGGGTAAATGGCCTGCATAATATGCCGCCATTTTTTTTGAATGGGGAAATAAAGCCGCCAGTCCACTTATTTTATAAAAGGAAACCCGGGCCGTGGGCAGCATCCTTTTACTTTCCTTTAAAAATTTTCCACTGCCATCTATCATGCGCACACCCAATGCACCTGTTTGTGGATGAGCGTTCATATATTGTAAACAATGTTTCAGGCAGTCTTCCGGTAAAATAGTATCCGGGTTTAAAAAAAGTATATAATTGCCGGTAGCTTTTTGTAATGCCAGGTTATTGGCTTTTCCAAAACCTATATTTTCAGGAAGCCAGCTAAAATTTACCCAGGTAAATTTATTGGTTAAGTATTCTTTACTTCCATCGGTAGAACCATTATCTATTACAAAAACTTCCGACTCAATATTTGTTAAGGCAGCTTGTAAAGAACAAAGGCATTGTTCTAAAAAATATTTTACATTGTAATTTACTATAATGATGGAAAGTTCCAATCCTTTTTCCTGCGAAATACGCTTTTTTAAAGCAGAACCCAAAATTTTATAACTGGAGCCATAGCCATTATCTTTGCCACATGTTAAAACAAACCCTTTTAGAGGCTACCCGTGCCGGAGCTTCGCAGTTAGTACATTACTTTAACCGGGATTTTAAAATATCAAATAAAGAAGGTGTAAATAACCTGGTAACTGAAGCAGATCATGCAGCCGAAAAAGCGATTATTGCCGTTATTCAAAAAGAATTTCCTGATCATTTTATTTTAAGTGAAGAAACAGGTGAGATTAAAAGTAATAGTGAATATAAATGGATCATAGACCCTATTGATGGTACCGTAAACTTTGCGAATGGCATCCCCATTTGTTGTGTGAGCATAGCGGTAGAAAAAAATGGAGAAATGATCCTGGGGGCAGTGTATGCGCCCATCCTCAATGAATTTTATATAGCAGAAAAAGGGAGAGGCGCTTTTCTAAATGATAAAAAAATTGCCGTAAGCAGTAAAACAGAAGTTATAAAAAGTTGCCTGGTTACCGGTTTTCCATATACTTATTTAGATAGCCCACGGGGCCCTTTACAGGTATTTGAAGAACTTATCCGGCAGGGCATTCCCGTTCGGCGATTGGGGAGTGCGGCGATTGATTTGTGTTGGGTTGCCGCAGGGCGTTTCGATGGATTTTATGAACATCAATTACAGGCTTGGGATAGCGCTGCCGGTTTTTTATTGGTAAAAGAAGCGGGTGGCGAAGTAACCGATTTTGCAGGAAAAAAATTTTCACCTTATCAACCGCACATCCTGGCTACCAATGGAAAAATCCATAATGAATTGCTGGGTTACGTAAAACAATAATTTTTCTTCATTCCTTTTTTTTGAAAATGAATTATCATGGCTGAAAATAACAGAACAGAAATAACTTCACTGGGTGAGTTTGGTTTAATAGATCATCTTACCCGGAATAATGACACCAAAAAAGCCTCTACCCTGCTATCGGTAGGCGATGATGCTGCAGTGATTGATCATTTTGGAAAACAAACTGTAATTACTACCGATTTGCTGGTAGAAGGTATTCATTTTGATTTAAGCTATACCCCATTAAAACATTTGGGATATAAAAGTGTAGTGGTAAACCTGAGTGATATTTATGCCATGAACGCCACACCTACTCAAATTGTTTTAGGCCTTGGATTTAGCAATCGCTTTAGCCTGGAGGCACTTGATGAACTTTACCAGGGCGTATATGCAGCTTGTGAAAAATATGATGTGGACCTGGTAGGTGGCGATACTACTTCTTCTCAAAAAGGGCTCATCATAAGTGTTACAGCTATTGGAGAGGTAACACCAAACGAGTATGTGCAAAGGAGTTCGGCTAAAACAAACGATCTCATATGTGTAAGTGGCGATTTGGGGGCTGCATTTTTAGGGCTTACCTTACTTGAAAGGGAGAGAAAAATATTTGAAGAAACCGGCGCCCAGCCTGACCTGGAAAACCAGGCATATATTGTAGGCCGTTTATTAAAACCTGAAGCCCGAAAAGATATTGTAGAATGGATGGCGGCCCAGCAATTGAGACCTACTGCCATGATTGATGTAAGTGATGGCTTAAGCAGTGACTTACTACATATTTGCAAACAAAGTGAAATGGGTTGTGTTCTTTACGAAGATAAAATTCCGGTACATGAGGATGCCCGTGAGTTTGCATATAAACTACAGCTTGATCCCACTGCCTGTGCGCTAAGTGGCGGCGAAGATTATGAACTTTTATTTACCGTGGCGCAAGCTGATTTCGAAAAGATAAAATCAAATCCCGCAATCTCCATCATTGGTTATATCACAGAAGCTTCCGAAGGAAAAAATATTATTACCAGGGGTGGAAGCAAACATGAGTTGATAGCCCAAGGCTGGAATCATGTAAAGTAATTTTTATAGTACAGCTGTAATGCCGGTAAAGGAGTTATTTAAAATTAGTTTATATTCTTTCTACCATTTCAGTGGGAATTAGATTAATTTCATAACACTATGAAACTTTTTAAAGTAACCTTAGTGATAACCCTGCTAATTGGTGCTTCATCTTGTGTGAGCACCCAATACAGCCCGGCAAGAAAATACGCTCCAAAAGATTTGCAGGAAGATTTTGTTTTATTGCGCCATATCCTGGAGAGCAAGCACCCGGCCCTTTATTGGTACACTTCTCAAGATAGTATGAATGCTTATTTTGATCATTATTATCATAGCATTCAAGATAGTATGACAGAACCTCAGTTTGCCTGGCAGGTACTGGCTCCGCTTACCAGTAAAATTCGTTGCGGGCATACCAGCGTGAGCTTTAGCAAGCGTTATGTAAAATGGGTGAAAGATAAAAAGTTTCCTTCTTTTCCATTGTTTGCTAAAGTATGGAATGATACCCTGGCTGTAATTGGAAACTTAGATAAAAATGATTCCATATTTAAAAGGGGTACTTTGATTACGGCCATTAATGGAGTGCCTAACAAAGAACTTATTGCTCATATTTTTAATTATTTACCACAGGATGGCTATGCCAGTAATGTGAATTATATCAGGCTAAGCAATAACCTCCCTTATTATCATCGTAATATTTATGGCCTGTCAAAAAAATATGAAGTAGATTATATTGATAGCCTCGGCAGGGAAGCACATGCGGAACTAAAATTATTTGAACCTGTAAAAGACAGTACAAAAAAGGAAAAGGCTCCTATAAAAAAAGAAAAAGTAAAGAAACAAAAAAAACAACCCCGGGAAAATCAATATCGAAATTTTAAAATAGATAGCAGTAAACAATATGCTTTACTTACGGTAAATACATTTGCAAAAGGCCGGTTGCGATCTTTCTTTCGTACATCATTCAAAACATTACAAGAACAAAACATCCCCAACCTGGTAATAGATCTTCGCAGTAATGGTGGTGGCCGCATCGGGTTATCCACCTTGCTGAGTAAATATGTAAGCAGGCTGCCATTTAGGGTAAGTGATTCTGTGTATAGTCCGGTAAAGTGCCTTCATCCTTTTACCAGGTATATTTCCGGTAAAATGATCAATAATATTGAAATGTTTTTCATTTCAAAAAAACATGCTGACGGAAAGTATCATTTGGGATATTTAGAAAGAAAAATGTATCAACCCAAATCAAATAATCATTTTAATGGTAAAGTATTTATTATTACCGGCGGACTTACATTTTCTGCAGCAGCTTTATTTTGTAATGACTTAAAGGGCCAGCCCGGAATAACATTGGTGGGTGAAGAAACCGGCGGTGGCTGGTACGGTAACAATGGTATTTTAATTCCGGATATTACGCTGCCGCATACCGGCTTGCGGGTGAGGATACCTTTATATAAATTAATACAATACCAGCATAACCTTGTACCACAAAGGGGTATCGGCATTATGCCGGATATTTATATACCCCCCGATTATGAAGCCCTCTTACATGCAAAAGATAAAAAAATGGAAATTATCAGGCAGCTGATTTTGAAAAAAGAATAAGCGTATGTTGTTTAATATTTCAGAAATTAATTATTGCATCAGGCAGATTGCGCATGTGTCAAATCATTTTATTCATCTTCATCCAGGAGTGTAAAAGAATCTGCATCCCTGTTAAATGGAAATTTCTCCCTAATTTTTTCAAGGTCTTCTTTTAGTAAGGTTAAAGTAAAAATATCTTCATCATCACTCATGTGATACAGCACTTCACCCAACGGGTTTATCATCATACTGTTTCCGCTGTGATAGATTCCGTTACCGTCTTTACCTACCCGGTTTACGCCAATTACATAACATTGGTTTTCTATGGCACGTGCACATAGCAATGTTTTCCAGGCGTGGCTCCGTCTTTCAGGCCAGTTGGCTACATATATTAATAAATCGTATTCCGGTACGCCATTTTTTGTTTGTTGCCTTGCCCATACAGGAAAACGGAGGTCATAACAAACCTGTAAATTTATTTTCCATCCTTTTACAGAGGCTATCAAACGTTTATGCC
Organism: Niastella sp.; assembly: GCA_016710595.1. Classification (GTDB taxonomy): domain Bacteria; phylum Bacteroidota; class Bacteroidia; order Chitinophagales; family Chitinophagaceae; genus Ferruginibacter. The sequence continues at coordinate 145,648 of JADJVM010000003.1, read as the reverse complement.
CGGCACTGTATTTTTCATTTTCACCTGCAAAAGCAAACAAATGCCGCTTATCATAAAAACCTAATTCGCCATTGGGGAGCATCCAAATTAACCGGTTAAAAAATTTATCATCTTCTTTAATGATTACCGAGCCGGTGAGTATTATTTTATTTTCTGAGGCCGTTTCCCGCATCCATCTTACGGTGTCACCTTCCATGGTTTCAGCAAACGGGTGTGGATTCATGGTAAAACCGGTAGCAAACATTTCGGGTAATATTACCAATTCGGCATGTATGGGAAGCTGTTCTATTTTTTGAGAAAACATACGCAGGTTATCTGCTTTATTTTCCCAATATAGATTGCTTTGTATGCTGGTAATGTTTAGTTCGGCCATATAAATTTTCTTATTCTTCTTTACGTTTTACCAATAAATACCAATCATTTTCAAGAGGCAGGTAACCATATTCATAACAAAAGTAATAGATGTTGCCTTTCTTATTGGTATAGGTATGGGTTATATATTTAAATGAAAACCCCATGGTTTGTAACCGTTCCCGGTTTGTTTTCGATGTTTCTTCTGCTGCCGGGAAGAAAGATTCCAGGATGCGCCTGTTTTTGGTTAATGCGTTATTAATGTTCCGGGTATAATGGCTGCTGCCCGATTTCAACTGGTTGTTATAATTATTCCGGCAGTAATCGTCACAAAATTTTTTATCAATCCGGCCACGTAAAGGCTTATTGCATGCAAGGCATAATCGTGTGGGGGGTACGAGCGTCATGTTGCATTATTTTAATAAATGAATGTACTTAATTTTTTAGAATATCATGGTTTCGCAATGGGTTAAATTATTTTATCATTTTGCTGCTGTAAATAATCGGTATACCGAATACCCATTTTTAAACTTTGTAGCCAGGCATAATAATTAAAATAAAGAAAGTATAGTTTTTTTACAGGGTCATTTTTATATACCTCTAACCGGGTAAGTAATTTGTCAAGGCTGATTTGTATGTTTTCTTTACTGTGTATAAGTTGCAGGTTTTTTAAAAAAAGCATCAACTCTTTTTCAAAAGGCCTTATTTTTTTTCGGCTGTACAAAGACTGGTAACCGGCTTCGCACATACTGTAAAGGTGCACCCACTCTTCTCTTTTAAAGATGATGAGTAAGTGAAATACAAGCGTAAAATAAAAAATATCATCTTTTTGTGCCAGTCGGTTTATTTTTTTTATTTCATAAAGAAGTTCATCTGCTTTGGCGTATTGTTCCAATACAAAATAACTGATTGCCATAGATGCGAGAATCACCATATTCTCTTTAGGGGATGCAAATTGCCCGGCAAGAAGCTGGATGCTTTTACCATGTAATTGTAAATATTCTTTTAGCTCCCGGTAGCGGGTTTGCTTATGAAATATCTTTATCTCGGTGTTAAAAAATAAAATTTGTATTTGGCTTTTATCTTTTTCATTTTTTACTAATGGTAAAAAATCTTTAAAGAACCGGAAATGGGAAATTACTTTTTCTGTTTGCAGATCTATAAAATCAAGATAAAAAATTACACTGGCACCTTCTTTAAATAGTTGAGAATAATGAGGCGTTACATGTTTATGTATTTTCCAAAGGCCGAGTACCCGGTTACAGTAAATTTCACATTCTTTATATTCACCAGATAAATAGCTGCAAATGGCCAGGGCTGTGTTTTGATACAATTGGGTGATGGCCGGAATCGTTTTATCTTTAATTCCCAATATTTCTTCTTTTAATTGAATGGCTTCTTCAATCTCTTTTTCGGCCGTACGTAGATTTGTTATGTTTTTTAACTGTGTTGCTTTATAAAATAAAAGTTGGATTTGCTCAAAATGATATAATTGGGTAAAAGCCTTTTTTATTTCTTCTTGTTGGGCTACTATTGATGAGATATGATTTTTATCTTCATTTAATTCTAAATACTGGTATTTCTTTTTCTGTAAGTCTAAAATGGCAACAAGGTCTTGTTGTTCTTCTGCATTTTTAAGTTGCCATACAATCAATTTGTAAGCGTCTTCATACAATTTCCTGTCCAGGAGTATATTAATTTTTATTTGTTCTTTTATAATAGAAGCAACCTGGTTTTGTTTTTTATATAAACTTACCAGCACATCGGTTATATCGGTATGTAATTTCTTTTTAAGCGTAGAAAATTGAGCAGCATTTTTTATTCCAAGTTTTTCTGCTATTTTTTTATCTCCTATATTTTTTTCATTAAGAGCAATGAATAATTTGAATAGTAAGGATTCTTTTTTTGCCGCTTTTTGTAAAACATGTTTTTTGTATTCCGCTTTTTCTTTTGATGAAAGCGTAAGCATTAATTCATTTAAGGGATTTGATGGTATGGTATTTTTGAAAGGCAATGAGTAAAAACAGGAGTATTAAAAAATTTACAATAAATGTGTAATCAATTAGTTATAAAACAAATTGAAAAAAAACATCAGAATCCTGCTGTAAAATACTGAATTAATAATAATTGCGCATACCCGGTTTGCAGATTATGTTTGTATCCGGTTTTTGGTCCACCTTAGTTAATAAAATAGCTTGAACGTAGATTTTCCGGCCCTTTGTATCCCCGCTCATTTGAATAAAAGATCGGGGATTTTTTTATGCCTTATCATTACCTTCTATAAAATTGAAGTATTAATACAAAGACAATTCCCAATACCGCTCCCGATGTACTGGCAACCGCATCATATATATCATATTTCCCTTTTTTTGTAAGTAATGAAATTATTTCGAATCCAAAACTTATAATGGCTACAGCCAATAAAACAATAAATACATTGAGTACCGTTGAAAATGAAAAATAGTGCATAACGAGAAGTAGAAGAATAATTCCCATAGGTATCCCGGTAAGGAAGTGTACCCATTTATCTCTTGCAGGTATTTTCATATTAAAATGTTTACAGATAAAATTAGCAAATCTTAGCTAAATGATTAAGTCGTGGGGGTAAAGCTGAACCTTAATCCATCTTTAAAAGAAGTGGGCTGATAATCCAAAATATGCTTTGCTTTTCCAATTGAAAAACCACTGATCTTTGGCCTTGCTGCAGCTTCTGCCAACAATAAACTACTAATAGGCTGAATAAGGCTTTTATTGAGTTGTAAATAATCTGCTGTTTGTAATGCCATTTGCCAGGGGCTCATCATTTCGTTGCCACAAATATGAAAGATACCGTTTGCATTTTTTTCAAGTATCGTAAGAATCGCATTCACCAGGTCGCCTATAAAAGTGGGCGTGCGGTGCTGATCATTTACTACCCTGAAAATTTCAGCATTTTGTAATTTTTGTTGGGTAAGGCTTACCAGGTTATGCCTTCCGCCAAGGGGGTTGCCATAAACTAAAATAGTTCTTACAATGCTCCAGGTAAATGGATACTCTTTTACCAATGTTTCGGCCAATAATTTTGTATAGCCATAATAATTTACGGGGTTTGGTACAGCATCTTCCCGTTGCATATTTGTAGTACCGTCAAAAACAAAATCGGTAGAAAGAAAAATAAAATGAGAGCGGCATTTTGCTGCATAACCCAATAAATCTTGTACAGCCTTTACATTTACTTGTACTGCCAGTTCTTTTTGTTGCTCACACTCATCGGGCTTACTAATGGCTCCGCAATGAATGATAGCAGATGGGTGATATTTTTCAAAAAACAGGTCGAGTGATTTTTTATCACAAAAATCTAAGTATTTCAATTGAGGGTCCGTGATGGCCGGCAGGTTACGGGCAGTAGCAATAAAGTTTAATTTTTTTTGCAACATCGCCTGCTGCAGGTGGCGGCCTACAAAACCATAGCCGCCGGTAATAAGGATAGGGTGCATACAATTACTTTACGCTTTGTAAGGCTTTAAGCCTGGTAATGGTATTGTTGGCTTCTATCAGCTTTTTTTTAAGATCATGAATTACAGGTTCACCTGCCTGGAGCAATGCTTCTGTTTCTTCATTACTTTGTTGTAATAAGAGGATGCTTTCATCCAGGAATTTATTCAGGGCTTCTGCTTCCTTTAATTTTTTATTTAATTCCTCTTCACTCAACATCCGTTGTTGATGAACCATAAGGTTCTCCCGGTTAAGTGTTTCTTTCATCAACCTTTCACTTTCCAGGTAGCCCTTTGTGCTTTTTAGTTCTTTTTTTATTTTAAATATGTTGGCTGTACGCCAGGCCCAGGCAATAATGAAGCCTATTAAAAAAGCTGCAACAATAAATAAAACTTGTATTGTTTCCATAATAAATAGTATCCCTGCAAAAGTATCCTATATCTTTCACATTCCGGTTTGTTATCCCTTGGTACCAATCTTAATATTCTACCACTTTTATGAGGGTTCCTGCTTTTAGTTTATCCGTTAAGTTCATCCCATTTAAAATGGCAAATTCATCTTTACGGGATGCAGCAACTTTATAATTATTAAATGCCTGGTCCAGCGTCATATCTTTTGTAAGTTTTTTAATTCTCACTCTTTCAGGTTTCTTATTTATTTTTTTAGCATCCGTAAGTGGCTTAAAGCTTTCTGTTGCAGCCTGAAAAATGGGTGCATAGGTATTAAACTGTGCAGGAGTACTCAGGCCTGCAATCATAAACATTTGTTTATTGTATTCTAAAAAAAACAACAATCCCCTTACTGTAACCTGCGTAGTACCATCTTGTGCCTGCTGTGCCTGCGATACTACTACTGCATAAGCCGGAATTCCATTGATATTTTTTGTTGCTGTTTGTTCTACCTTAAGTTTATTTTGCTCAGCAAATGCACTGGCAGCTTCCTGTGGCGTATTGCCCCGGGCCGATGTTAAAAAATACAAGGCAGATCCGTCTTTTGGCGCAAACTGAACTTGTTGCGGGCTATTGTTATAAAGCCATCCTTGTGGTGGGGTTAATTGAAATTTAATTTCGGGGTGATAAAAAACGCCGCCTTCCATATAACCACCTTTTGGATCTTCACCATAAATGATCCCATTTATCCTGTTTAGGTAACTTTCCCGGTTTACCAGCATATTGGTACTGTGATGGTCTTTTTGATATTTTGTTGCCAATTCATTTACGGTAACATAACGGTTTCCCGGATCGGGATGGGTAGATAAAAATTCTGGTAACTGGTTTTCATTGTTCCCCGATTGCCGTTGCAGGGTTAAAAAGAAATCGGCCATTTGGTGTGCGTCATAATTAATTTTACTGGAATACTCCACGCCCAGTTCATCACTTTGTTTTTCTGCATCACGGCCAAATTTTAAAAATAGCAGGCTTAGGCCTTGCGAAGCCGATTCTGCAAACTTTGCCAGTTCGGGATTTATAATTACGCCTGCAATAATTCCTAACTGGCCCAGCATTGCATTGCGTTGCTGCTGTACGGTATGGCGGGCTGCTATATGGCCGATCTCGTGGCCCAGCACACCAGCAAATTGTGCTTCATTATTGAGATAGGCCATGATGCCCCGGGTGAAATATACATATCCGCCCGGTACTGCAAATGCATTCAATACATCGGAATCAACAATCCGAAAATGATATTCAATATTAGGCCGGTGAGAAATCCGGGCCATCGCCTGACCTTTTTCATTTATAAACTGTTGTAAAGAAGAATCAGCGTATAAACCATATTGTGCAATAATTTGAGGATCTGCTTCCTGGCCCATCGCAATTTCCTGCGCTTCAGACATTAAAACCAATTGCTTTTTACCTGTCACTGGGTTTCGGGCACAAGTGGTAAGCAAACCAATGGTAGCAATCAATGTAATGTGTAGAAATAATTTTTTCATTTTATGGTGGTTCGTTACAAATAAATAAACAGGATGACAATTGCCAATTTAACAAATAATAAGATAATATATAGAGAATAATATGCCAGTTTTTTTACACTTTGCCACATTGTAATAAGAAGTTAAGCAATCAGCAGCAATGCATTAATTCATTTCCGGGTAAAAATAGTATCCATAAATTCAAGTGAAAATGATATGGTAAATAAAAATTAAGGAAAATAAATCTAAATATTATGTGTAACTTAAATGGCTGATAAAAGTTCGTTAAAATATCTGCAGAACCCCGATAGCGGTATGATGAATTTGTACATACCTGCTTATTGAATTACATTTGCAGCCATTTTATGAAAGTTTTGTATCAACAGTTTTTTCATAAATAAAACAAGGCACTCAGATTAAGATATGGCAACTACTAATAAAGTGGTGAAGGCTGCTAAAACGACAAAGAAAGCTTCTCCTGCTAAAATAAATAATACCCTCATTGTAGCATTACAAAAGCATTTTGGCTTCGATGATTTTAAAGGCGAGCAGGAAGAAATTATAAATAATATACTCGCTGGTAAAGATACTTTTGTGATTATGCCTACCGGTGGCGGCAAAAGCCTTTGTTATCAATTGCCGGCTATTATGAGCCCGGGTGTAGCCATTATTGTTTCTCCCTTAATTGCTTTGATGAAAAACCAGGTTGACCTGGTACGTAGCTATAGCAGCAAAGACGATATCGCTCATTTTTTAAATAGCACACTTAATAAAGGGCAGCAAAAAGTGGTGAAGGCAGACCTGACTGATGGAAAAACAAAACTTTTATATGTAGCGCCTGAAACACTTACCAAAGAAGAAAATATTGAGTTTTTTAAAGACCTGGATATATCTTTTGTGGCGGTAGATGAAGCCCATTGTATTTCAGAATGGGGACACGATTTCAGGCCGGAATATCGCAGGTTAAAAGAAATGGTGGACATGATAAAACCCAACATCCCCATCATTGCGCTTACTGCAACAGCAACACCTAAAGTACAAAGTGATATTGTAAAAAACCTGGGTCTAAAAAACCCTGAAATTTTTATTTCATCATTTAACCGCCCGAACCTGTATTATGAAGTGCAACCCAAAATAAACTTAAAACAAACGGCAGAAAGCATTGTTCGTTTTATAAAAATACATAAGAATAAGAGTGGTATTATTTACACCCTGAACCGGAAAACTACAGAAGAACTCGCTGCCATGTTAAATGCCAATGGCATCAGCGCTGTGGCTTATCATGCCGGCCTCGATGCTAAATTAAGGGCAAAGCGGCAGGACCAGTTTTTAAATGAAGACGTACATGTAATTGTGGCAACCATTGCTTTTGGAATGGGCATTGATAAACCCGATGTACGATTTGTAATACACTATAATATTCCCAAATCAATTGAAAATTATTACCAGGAAACTGGCCGTGCCGGCCGGGATGGCTTAGAAGGGAAATGTTTATTGTATTATTCTCATAAAGATGTAAGTAAACTGGAACACCTGATGCGGGACAAACCATTAAGTGAAAGAGAAGTGGGCGCCCAGTTAATCAATGAAACGGTATCTTATGCAGAGAGTAGTGTATGCCGTCGTAAAACATTGCTGTATTATTTTGGCGAGCAGTACGACGATAAAAACAGTTGCGGCCATTGTGACAATTGTCTGAATCCAAAAGAAAAAATAGAAGCCCGTGCTGAAGCCGTAATAGTATTAAAAGTAATTGATGCATTGGAAGAGCGATTCCCTATTGATTATGTAAATACCATATTAGCGGGTAAGGCAACAACACAGATACAAATGTTCAGGCACGAAACACTACCGGTATTTGGTAGCGGAAAAGAGAAAGAGCCCTATTTTTGGAACAGCCTTATTCGCCAAATGCTTTTGGATGATATGCTCAAAAAAGATATCGTAGAATACGGGGTATTAAAAATTACAAAAGCAGGCCGTGCATTCCTTAAAAAACCGGGATCCTTTAAGATTGTATTAAATAATTTATTTGAAGAAGCTCATGCCGATGATGAAGCAGGTGAACCGGTTGCAACTGAGGGTACGGTAGCCGATGAGCGTTTGCTGGAATTATTGAAAACAGTCCGTAAAAAAGTAGCCAAAGAAAAAAATCTTCCGCCATTTGTTATCTTTTTAGAAACATCGTTAGAAGATATGGCTACGATGTACCCTACCAGTATGCCCGAACTGGAAAAGATAAGTGGTGTAAGCAAAGGAAAAGCGATACGCTATGGCAAACCATTTTTAGAAGTGATAAGCGCTTATGTAGAAGATAATGATATTATCCGGCCCGATGATTTTATTATGAAGAGCGTGGTAAACAAGAACAATAATAAAATTTTTATCATCCAGAATGTAGATAAAAAAATACCCCTGGAAACCATTGCTAAAAACAAAGACCTGCGCATAGACCAGTTGTTAGAAGAAATGGAGACCATTGTTGCCAGTGGCACCAAGCTCAATTTAAACTATGCCATTAATGAAATGGTAGATGAGTATGACCAGGAAGAAATTATAGATTATTTTAAAAGTTGTGAAACCTCTTCATTACAGGTAGCGCAGGAAGAGCTGTCGGATAGTAATTTTAATTGGGAGCAATTAAAACTGATGCGGATCAAATTTTTATGCGAATACGGCAATTAAGATCAGCTAAAAATAGGAAGAATCTGTAAAATTCTTTCCTTTTTAAAAAGAATCCCCTTATTTTTGCTGCCCCGAAAGGAAAACGGGAATGGTGCGGTAGCTCAGTTGGTAGAGCAATGGACTGAAAATCCATGTGTCGCCGGTTCAATCCCGGCCCACACCACAGCTTTAAAAAAATAGTCTTGTAACTTGAAAGAGTGCAAGACTTTTTTATTAATGAAATTAGCTAAAGCATTGTGGGGAATATCAAGTGCGTTATCCCGATGATATCGGGAAATGGACTGAAAATCCATGTGTCGCCGGTTCAATCCCGGCCTCACAGCACAGCTTTAAAAAAATAGTCTTGTAACTTGAAAGAGTGCAAGACTTTTTTATTAATGAAATTAGCTAAAGCATTGTGGGGAATATCAAGTGCGTTATCCCGATGATATCGGGAAATGGACTGAAAATCCATGTGTCGCCGGTTCAATCCCGGCCTCACAGCACAGCTTTAAAAAAATAGTCTTGTAACTTGAAAGAGTACAAGACTTTTTTTATTAATGAAATTAGTTAAAGCATTGTGGGGAATATCAGGTGCGTTATCCCGATGATATCGGGAAATGGACTGAAAATCCATGTGTCGCCGGTTCAATCCCGGCCTCACAGCACAGCTTTAAAAAAATAGTCTTGTAACTTGAAAGAGTGCAAGACTTTTTTATTAATGAAATTAGCTAAAGCATTGTGGGGAATATCAAGTGCGTTATCCCGATGATATCGGGAAATGGACTGAAAATCCATGTGTCGCCGGTTCAATCCCGGCCTCACAGCACAGCTTTAAAAAAATAGTCTTGTAACTTGAAATAGTGCAAGACTTTTTTATTAATGAAATTAGCTAAAGCATTGTGGGGAATATCAGGTGCGTTATCCCGATGATATCGGGAAATGGACTGAAAATATTTGTGTCACCAGTTCAATGCCGGCCTCACAGCACAGCTTTAAAAAAATAGTCCTCACAGCACAGCGGAAGATTATGGACTTTTAATTATTATCTTCAATTTAATTTTTATTCAGGAGCGGTGATGAGATAATGGCACTACAGCATCAAAAAAATATCAGCCAATTATTAAACGGTACTTCAATATTTAAATATTCATTACTATATGCATACCATCAATATCAAAGAAAAGTTTTCATTGTTCTCAGCATATTGGGATCCTAAAATAGTGGGCGAGTTAAACGGGCAACAAGTAAAATTAGCAAAGCTTAAAGGAGAATTTGTATGGCACAAACACGACCAGGAAGATGAACTTTTTATGGTAATAAAAGGTGTGCTTACCATTGAGTTCAGGGATAAAACTGAAACAATCAGTGAAAATGAAATGATCATTGTACCAAGAGGCGTAGAGCATAAGCCCGTAGCAAATGAAGAAACCTGGGTATTGCTTTTTGAACCTGCAACCACTCGCAATACAGGCAATACCAAAGGAACACTTACGAAAGAAAACCTTGATAAAATTTAATGAACCTGCTTAGTTGAAAACAATTAAACGATGTGGCCTTCATATAAATGTATTTTTAATGATATCAATTAAACAAACTTTTCTTTGCATAGCTTTTTTACTCTCAGCAAACTTATTATTTTCACAAAAGCCCAGGCCACCCATTATGGGCTGGAGCAGTTGGAATGAATTTCATGTGAACATTGATGAAAAGATGATCAGGGAACAAGCCGATTTTATGATATCTACTGGCTTGTATCACGCAGGTTACCGTTTCATAAATATTGATGATGGCTATTTTGGCGGCAGGGATACCAACGGCAACTTGTTTGCGAACCCGGCGAAATTTCCTAACGGCATGAAGGCCCTGGCAGATTATATTCACAGCAAAGGATTAAAGGCCGGCATTTATACCGATGCCGGCAAAAACACCTGTGGCTCTATTTACGACAAAGATTCTTTAGGCATCGGGGTGGGTATTGATGGGCATATAGCCCGGGATTGTAATAGTTTTTTTAAAGTGTGGGGATATGATTTTTTAAAAGTGGATTGCTGTGGTGCAGACATCCAAAAATTAGAAGAAGAAACTGAATACACTAAAATCATCAACGCTGTAAGAGCCATTGACAGCAATATTGTTTTCAATATTTGCCGCTGGAAGTTCCCTGGCAGCTGGGCTATTAACAAAGCAGATTCATGGCGCATATCCAATGATATACAGGCGAATTTTTCTTCTATTTTGCATATTATTGATTTGAATGCAAACTTATATCAATATGCCTCTGCCGGGCATTACAACGATATGGATATGCTGCAGGCAGGAAGGGGCATGAGTTATAACGAAGACAAAACACATTTCTCAATGTGGTGCATGTTGAATTCACCGCTGCTAGCTGGCAATGATTTGCGCAACATGAGCAACCAAACAATTGAAATACTTACCAACAAAGAACTCATTGCGCTCAACCAGGATGAAGGGTTTGTACAGGCAAGAAGAATGCAAACCGTAGGCGAAATAGAAGTTTGGGTAAAACCGTTGGGCAACAAACACAAAGAAAAAGCGGTTGCCATGATGAACCGGGGAGCCATAGAAAAATCATTTACAATATCTGCTAAAGAATTGGGGATTGCTAAGAAAAGTAAATTGAGGGACCTGTGGTTACACAAAAACATTGGCAAGATGGGTAGCAAAAAAACATTCACAATACCCGGGCATGGGATAGTGGTGATTAAAATTTATATGAAATAAAAAAGAAAGGCACTTAATTGTTTTGGCCGCCGGCGCCCGCCCTAAACCTTCAGAAAAAAGCTATTGAAACAAGTGCAATCCATAAAAGAAGCGTGCTTATTGCTTGATATTCCCCGTAGGTGATTGGTTGTGAATTGCTTTCAAAATTTCAAGTAACTTAGTACTTAAACAACTACCTGTTGCCCACCTGCGCTTAATCCTGTGTTGTGAGTTGCTTTCAAAATTTCAAGTAACTTAGTTCTTAAACAACTTTTTTGCCCGGCTGGAGCTTTGGCGCTGCTGTTACTTAATTTTACATCGGCTACCTGCACCCTTATCACTGCCAATCCTAACTGCCCTTTTTTGCCCATATTCTCATAATTGGCGCTAAAACAATCTACAAGTACACACGGCCATTTAACCGGGAAATTCGGGCTGTAATCGTCTAAATGCCCCCAATCTTCATCCACGTACTTTAATTCTGTTACCTGGCTGGTAAGCCTGTCCTGTACATCTGTCAATAAAATATCCATGCGTTAATATTTATAAGTTTTGAATCTGGCTTTTAAACTGGTTGTATAGATCATCATCCAGCCCTTTCAATGTGTCATCCCAAACCCGTTTTATACTTTCATCCACTTTTGGGTGATCACCAATAAACCGGCGCTGGGGTATCTTTATTTTGGCACCGGATTTCATCAGTGCCAGGCTTTTCCATATCATGGCTTCATTATTCAACCGCACATTTCTTTGATTATTTCCCTTTGATACTGCACCTACAGATTTATAATACATCGCCCAAAAGAACTTTATCATTTTTGCCGTTACTACAATTTCGCCGCCTTCATTGTGTATGGCCATGTATTGTAAGGATGACCGCCACACAATATTGCTGCCTTCAATTTTACTGCTGATGCTGCGGCGGCCTGCACCGGTACGCAGTAGCAGGCTACCTTTACTTACCGGCCATTTGGTTTGCGGCCATGCCTTATCAAAAAAAGCTTTGCGTTCAAAGTTTCGGTCAAACTCATCCGTAAGATCAACTTTAACGTCGTTTAAAATTTGTTTAAAATAGCTTTCAAAATCCATAATAAATTGTATATTTGTATTGTTCTACCTACGGGCAGAGCGATAGCGTAGCCTCCTTCGGGAGGCTCTCGTTTTTTACAGAAGTCTTCTTAGTTGTCCATTCTTATCTATCCAAATCTCATCTATTTTTTGCCCCTCTTTTTTTCTCATAAAAACAATCCTTTTTATATGGTTGTCTGATGAGCCGTTATCCATAATAATAATTCGTGAAGATTGCTTAACCCCTCTTGATAGCATATTTCTAAGGCTGTTATCTTTATTTTTAGTAACAAAGCCTTCATGTTCATAATACAGGCGCCCCACTTTAAAATCGGGGCATTTTCCTTCATAAATAGTACCGATTAAATCCTCGAAATATTTTTTATAATCCGGGCTTTTTATAAAAGCTTTTGGCAGTATTTGAGTAACGTTTCCTTGTTTGGCAAAATGGTCGCAACAATTTAATACCGTGCTGTAATCATTTGCCTTTTTATCAACTAAAGAGGTAGATATGATTTTGCCACCATTTTCGTAAGATTTAATTGTAAATGGCTGACCTGCATCTTTCATACGTTTAATAATATTCATGGCCTTGCATCTGTCTGCTTCAACATCCAGCAATACTTTGCCATAGCCAATAAGTCCGGTTATATTAAGTTTTTCGCCATTGCAATGCTGTGGGTAGTAAGGGTGCTTTGCCGGAAAGATTATCTGCTGTTTGCCTGGGTTAAACCTAAACATGGCATCGGCATTGTTTCCATTCTTATCTATCCTGGTAGTGGCTTCATTACCTTTCCGTATAGCATCTGCACTATCACTTATATCATATTTGCTTTTTAATACCTGCACTACGGTACATCTGCAATTCCAGCCATTTGGCGGATAGTATTCATTCCAGAATTTATCGCTGGGAGGTAGCGTGGTATTTTCCAAAGCAGCGTGCGTTTCCCTCACCTTATCATCATGAGCTGTGCGGTATTGCAGGTTGTATCTGTCGCCATCTTTTGCATATTGCTGCCACTGTGCTGCTGATTGCGAAGCGCCTACTGCATAGTTATACTCTGCCTGCAAATAATTTCGGTTGTACTTTTCATCAATCTTTAATACATCTTGTTCAAATTTTGAGTAGGGTTTTATTTGCCTGTTATCAGCAAGTAATAAGCTTGCTTCTTTTAGCTGCGTATAAGTTTTCATGCCGCTAAAAACAAAGACATCATTCAGCAGCTTTTGCAGCATTGCATCAGGCACTTCTGTTGTGATGCCGGTATTTAGTGCGCCTTTAAAAACATTATACGTTTCAGTAATTAATGGTTTTACATTTTTATGTGCAAGGTCTTCGGGTGTAAAGCTTCCTTTGCCATGTATATATTTGGCAGCTTTTGCAAATACAGATTTTAATTTTTTAAAAACATCATCGCCGATACTTAATTGTATAATATGGCTGCATACGGGTGTATATACCTGCTGTAGCTTACTATGCATTGCATTAAACAAAAGTGCTGCCCCCAGGTGATGAGGGCTTAGTCGAAAAAAGCGGAAAGCTTTTTATTGATGTCTTCTGTATTATTATTTGCCGCAGGTGTTTCTTTATCCCCCAATACTTTTACACCAAATTTTTCAATAATCCATTCATCATCCGTTGTGAATTGCTTTCAAAATTTCAAGTAACTTAGTTCTTAAACAACTTATAACATTTTTAGTGTACCCTGCTTCTGGTTGTGAATTGCTTTCAAAATTTCAAGTAACTTAGTTCTTAAACAACCGCAAACAATATCGGTTACACTACCTGAGTGTTGTGAATTGCTTTCAAAATTTCAAGTAACTTAGTTCTTAAACAACAACCGATACAAATGGCACTTTTACAAGCATGTTGTGAATTGCTTTCAAAATTTCAAGTAACTTAGTTCTTAAACAACACATTTAAGAAGTTGCCGGAATCTTAGCCGTTGTGAATTGCTTTCAAAATTTCAAGTAACTTAGTTCTTAAACAACTAAGGCTCAACGTGTACCTCAAATGAAAAAGTTGTGAATTGCTTTCAAAATTTCAAGTAACTTAGTTCTTAAACAACATTATTTATGCTGACCCACCGTGGAGATATGTTGTGAATTGCTTTCAAAATTTCAAGTAACTTAGTTCTTAAACAACTTCTTTCATTTCAATAGGTGTTACTTCCATGTTGTGAATTGCTTTCAAAATTTCAAGTAACTTAGTTCTTAAACAACCGTTACCATGATAAGCATATTGCCGTACTTGTTGTGAATTGCTTTCAAAATTTCAAGTAACTTAGTTCTTAAACAACTACTACTACCGACCGTTTCCAAATTGACATTTAGTTGTGAATTGCTTTCAAAATTTCAAGTAACTTAGTTCTTAAACAACTACGCAATATTTACCAGCGTTTCAGGTACCGTTGTGAATTGCTTTCAAAATTTCAAGTAACTTAGTTCTTAAACAACTTGGGTCGCTGGGATCAGTAAAGGCAAATGGTTGTGAATTGCTTTCAAAATTTCAAGTAACTTAGTTCTTAAACAACCTCCACCGCCGCCACCCAAATGGGAGATGCTGTTGTGAATTGCTTTCAAAATTTCAAGTAACTTAGTTCTTAAACAACCTCAATAAAAAATTACACACACCCTACGCTGTTGTGAATTGCTTTCAAAATTTCAAGTAACTTAGTTCTTAAACAACAATTAATATAACATCACCTGAAGAAAATGTGTTGTGAATTGCTTTCAAAATTTCAAGTAACTTAGTTCTTAAACAACGTGCAAGATCAGCGGTTAGCCGCAAACCTGTTGTGAATTGCTTTCAAAATTTCAAGTAACTTAGTTCTTAAACAACAGCAAAGGAAGATGTAAAAATTGCATTAGTGTTGTGAATTGCTTTCAAAATTTCAAGTAACTTAGTTCTTAAACAACAATGTTGTGTAATCAACTCACCCTCCATAAGTTGTGAATTGCTTTCAAAATTTCAAGTAACTTAGTTCTTAAACAACCGGGAGCCACCTTCATTGCATATGAATCTGGTTGTGAATTGCTTTCAAAATTTCAAGTAACTTAGTTCTTAAACAACAGATAATATTGCGATAATCGCAGTTAATAAGTTGTGAATTGCTTTCAAAATTTCAAGTAACTTAGTTCTTAAACAACAATTAATTGGGTATAAGTAACAATATCCTGGTTGTGAATTGCTTTCAAAATTTCAAGTAACTTAGTTCTTAAACAACATTTATTTGGAAATAACAAATAATATTGTTGTTGTGAATTGCTTTCAAAATTTCAAGTAACTTAGTTCTTAAACAACAGAAAAGATGGTAGGCAGAAGGAAGGTATTGTTGTGAATTGCTTTCAAAATTTCAAGTAACTTAGTTCTTAAACAACTATGCCTTCCATACGATTTGATTTGGTCGTGTTGTGAATTGCTTTCAAAATTTCAAGTAACTTAGTTCTTAAACAACCGCTAACGTTGGATGGCTTTCCGCAGAATGGTTGTGAATTGCTTTCAAAATTTCAAGTAACTTAGTTCTTAAACAACAAGGTGCATCATAATCTAAATCTTCCTGCTGTTGTGAATTGCTTTCAAAATTTCAAGTAACTTAGTTCTTAAACAACAGTAGTAAATTTCTCATATTGCGATTTGCCGTTGTGAATTGCTTTCAAAATTTCAAGTAACTTAGTTCTTAAACAACGTTCTATTAATGGTACTTTAAGTAATTTAGTTGTGAATTGCTTTCAAAATTTCAAGTAACTTAGTTCTTAAACAACATGACCGCCGAAGTCAATAAAACATGTACGGTTGTGAATTGCTTTCAAAATTTCAAGTAACTTAGTTCTTAAACAACTAGCTTGTATAATCCCACATCTGTTTGTTTGTTGTGAATTGCTTTCAAAATTTCAAGTAACTTAGTTCTTAAACAACCTAATGCATTAATAGCGTCTTCTTTTGAATGGTTGTGAATTGCTTTCAAAATTTCAAGTAACTTAGTTCTTAAACAACATACGTTATACGTCATTGCCATCAACAGCAGTTGTGAATTGCTTTCAAAATTTCAAGTAACTTAGTTCTTAAACAACATTCATTCAAATAATCCTTAGTGGTGGTTACTTGTTGTGAATTGCTTTCAAAATTTCAAGTAACTTAGTTCTTAAACAACAGGATTGAATGAAACTCAATCCTGTTGTACATTTGAGCCCATTTCGCAGGATAAAAAATATGCCTTGTTTTAATGCCCGGCGCTCAACTTTTAAAACATTTCTAATTGCTGGGCGGGTGCAGTGGCCGGTACTATTTTTTTTCCATGAAATATTTCCATTTGCCCAAACTGTTTATCGGTAACGCACATAATACCCACATGCCCTTTTTCTGGCAATAAATTTTTTACCCTTTTTATATGTACATCGGCATTTTCACGGCTGGCACAGTGGCGCAGGTAAATACTGAACTGGAACATCTGGAAACCATCCTTTAATATATTTTTCCTGAATTTTGCATAGATCTTCCGTTCGGCTGCTGTTTCGGTAGGAAGATCGAATAATACGAGTACCCACATAATTCTGTATGCATTTAACCGGTTATTCATGCTATGCACAGTTATCCGTTTAGCTTAAGCCAAATTCAGGGTAAGCAATTTTTCGCTGTTTTCCCTCAAAACATTTGGCAACGGATGCCGTTGTTTTTTGTGTGGCCAGCATGAGTGGGCTTTTTTCACCGTTCATCATTACATCCATCGCCGGGATATTGAGCAGCGATTTTTTCATCGCAGGCGTTAGCTCAAGGTATTTTCCATGCTGGCGCACAATTGTCCACACTACTTTATCTACAAAGGGCCGGTAAGGCTCCATAATATCATCGGCAAGGCAGTAAGCATTATATTTATTTTTATGGAAAATACCCAGCGTAGGCAATAAGCCGCTGCCCACAATATTGCGTGCCACTACGGCCCTTAATATGGCATAGCCATAGTTGAGCAGGTTATTGGGTGGCTCGCCAAAGCGTTCTCTTTTAAATTCCGGAAAAATTTCAAACAGGTTTTTCCAGTAATATACAGCAGCCATGGCTTCATGGTTTTCGGCATCACCGCTTTTTACTTCCATGGCCCAGTTACGCATGTTTTTTACCGGGATGCCTTTACTTTCCAGCATATCAGCCTGGTTATTAATTTTAGCGCTTACGGTTTGTTGCCATAATTGTTTTTTAAGGGGTAATGAAGCTTCTACCTGTGCCTGGAATTTTGCACTTTGCAGGCTGTTGCCATCTAAGTTTAGCATGAGGCCGGTGGGATGGTGGCTATTGTCGCAGGTTATGAGTGCTACATTATTGGCCAGTAGTTTTGCCATCAGGCCCTGGCTGATGGTAATTTGTTGCTGGTCTAAAATAACTACACCAATATCTTCTATAGGTACTTGTTTGGTTTCTTCGGGTAATGGCTGGCCCCCGGCCAATGCTGCAGGATAAGTGATTACCAACTGTTCATTTTTGGTATTAAGATAACCCGGGTTGCCAAAGTATAAGGTGCGTTTGATCATGACGCATTAATTTATTATTGTACATCTTTAAATAAAAACTTATTCATTAATATTCTCCAACTCCAATTATTTTACCCACATGATTCATTCGTACTTTTACAATTTGTTCTAAGGGGGGTAGACTCTTTAATTGCTGAAAAGTTATGCTTTGTGTTTCTTTTCGATCAATTAATCCCGCCTCTAAATGATGACGGAATTTAAATTCTCGGATAGTATTATTACCATACTTTACAATAGATAATGACTGTACTCTAAATAAGTTCGGGCTAATCAACTTTGTATTTTTAATATCCAACAGATCAATTTCTTTTGGATTAAATCCTGTTTTCTCATTTGGGAAAACAAACATTTCATTTTGTTTCATGCTAAAGAGAAACTGCCAACCAAGGCCCTGGTTATAAGTCTTGTCAATTATTGGTTCACCGGCATTTATCAATTGCACTGCATCAAATAATGATACAATCCTTTCCTGTAAACCACCTTCTTTATCTCTATAAATAGCTACATGGTGGTTGTTGCCAGTACTTACAAATGAGCTTGGTATTTTTTCCCCATTTTCATCCAAAATATCAGCACCTAAATGATTTCTTTTGTGGTGAAGTGCTTCTCCATTTTTAATGGCGCTAATGGTTACTCGTTTAATACAAATACCCTTGGCTTTATTGAGCCATATAGGATTTTTTTCTAAATCACTGAATGCTTTTTTGGGGTCGTTTTCATAATCTGACAGTCGTTTGAATAAAATGCGCTTAACTCCTTCGTCTAATACCTTTTCAATTGTTTTTATATCTTTCAAATTTTCTGGTGTTAAATCTTTACGGATAGAATAGTCATCCTCCAGCCAAATCAATTTTACTTTGTCGGGGAGTACTTCCTTTTCAGCCTCATCTAAATAAATGGGATTTTTATTCAAAGCATTTTTCCCAGTAAATGCTTTTTTAGGATCATTATCGTTTGCACTTAATCTTTCCAATAGTAATTTTTTGTATTGTGGATTTGAAACCTGTGTAATGGTGGCTTCGTCAAATTTGGCACCTACCTTTTCTTCTTTGCTTTGATAGTACCTGTATTTGCCATAAATTGTTTCTTTATGCAATTGTCCACGTGGAGTAAGTTCAATTTTTATTTTTTCTCTATTTTTCGTCTTTATTTTATTCTTGTTTTTGGTAACTACTTTGTTTTTTGCTTTATGTGATATAAGCACTCTTTGCAGGTGGTCTTTAACTATTTCTCTAAAGTTTGGCATAGGAGGTTTGAATTTCCTTTTCCTGTTACCCACATCATCATACACTAATTCAGTCTCTTTTTCTTCTATCTTACTTATTACAGGATGCCATTTACTATCTTCATTTTTACGGGCATTAAGGTGATTGAGATATTGAATATGGTTGTGGCGAGTAAAAGCTATTGTTAAAGCATCCATCGCATGGTGTCGATGATCGTTGCGTTTGCTCCAATCGGTTATACGTTCTTTTTGCTGCCCGTCTTTTTTCTCTATTATTTCGGTAAGTCCCAAAACTCGAAATTTAGGCATATTAATTTCCTGCATCACATTTACCAAATCCCAATCTTCTCGTAACCTTGCGGTGATTTTACCTGAAGTGGAAACTACATTACGACAAATGCTGTACAACATATTTTTTGCTTTTTTAGCGATGTACTGGCTTTCTCTTAAATCTCTTTCGATAAAACCGTCCCCAATATCTGCTTTTCTTTTTTGTAGTTTTTGAAATTTAGCCTTGCTAATCCCGTCTTCCTTGCTCTTTTTACCCAACTCAAATAGTTGTGTAATTCGTGTTACAAAATCTTCTGCACCTTTTTCACCGTATTTGTTTAGGATATATTCATAGGCGGTTTGATTTCCTTTATCCTGATTATCTTTTCGGAAGCAAACCGTTTTATTAGAAAAACTATCATCAAACAAACTCATTTGTGGAATAATATGATCCACGTCAATCCTATTACTAAAGAGTGCTTCACGGGGGATATAGGTATTTGTATATAAATCTTTATAGCCGTTGTTCTTTAATTCTTCGTAGAGTTTGTAACGTATGATATCATTTCTTGTAGGATTTTTTAAAGAAAATTCTACTTGTAATACTTTTACGATTTTTTCATGTAATATTTTGGCTGCATTAATATTTGTCGTCATTTCGGCACGTTCTACTGCATTATTTTTCAAATCACGGGAAAGCTCTATCCTAATTTCATCAAACTGGAAATCTTCTGATTTTCCAGAAGCGTTTCTTTTTGCATTTTCTTCATCAATGATTGTGTTTACTACATTCACCATTTGGTTAAGTATTTTCTCAACAACAGGGCTCCGGAGTTCATTTTTTTTCAATAATTCCAGACGTTTCTGTAAAGGGCGGGTTTCAATTTCCTCTTTGGTAAGCGAAGATGCTGAATGCCTGTACCCGGCTTGCAGGCAGGCGTTGTCGTATTCAAGTTCTTTGATGTAAGGGTAAATGTTTCTCATAGCCTTGCTGCTCAAATTACCATAATCGTTGCCTAATGCAACATTGGCTAATATAACCCCATGTTCTTTTTTGAAACCAAATTTTTTATTTAGCAGTTCATACAATTTTTCATTTCCACTTGCCGATTCATCACCTTCATAAGAATACAACAAATGCCATAACTGGTATGACGCCTGTTCTTCAAAAGCTTTACCGTCTAACTCTGCATTAAAATCTAAGATGCTCGTATTGATACCTAGAACTTCAAATATGTTTTGTACCATTTTCTTAATCTCTATTGCTGTTTTTTCTATTTTAGAAACATCTATATCATCACTGCTTTTTATTTTAAAAAGATCTTCATCATAACCTTCCCTTTCTAAAATTTTGAGATATGCATCATATAAAACTTTGTTAGTCCGGTTGCCCTCTAACGCAGTATAATTCATTTCCCATTCAGCAGGTTTATATCCTAGCAATTTGATGATGCTATCTGCTTTGAGATTACCTTTAATATTCAATTCTTCAAAAAGGGATTTCTTTGTTTCATAGCTTAAAGAAAAGATTTCATTTTCTTTCGTTGAGAGCGAATTGTCTGTGTTTGCGGGCTTAAGCTTTCTGCTATCTTTTTTTCGTATACATACATTATTTAATACCTGCCAAATTTTAAATTCTTGAAAGAGTAGAGATGACTTTGGCGCTACACGTAAACCAATTCTTTTTTTGACAACCTGGTTACTCTTTTTCTCTTCAACTTCCCTGTTTTCAAATTCACATAAACTAATTAACCCTTTTTGTGATTTAAGTTTCCTTTGGTAAAAAATGATTGTATCCCGTATTTTTTCTTTCAGATTCCTGGTAAGTTGAGGATGAAACATTTTTTGTATTTCCCAAATAATTTCAAACTCGTCTAAATAATCCTGGCGATAAAACACCTGGCCTTTTAATCGGGTATGTGGATTATTCTTTATCTGGTTGTAAAGGTATTGTCCTACTGTTTGCTTATTAAAATACAACTCTTTACTTCTGTCAGAAATTGAACCGAGGTAACCACTCGATTTATTAAGATCGTTATTGATTTCGGTAATTACGAACGCAACTTCTTCTTTGTTAAGTTCTTTGGAAATTGAATCGTTGCGCAATTGATAAGCTTTCAGTCTTTTCTCTTCACGTTCTCCCTTAATTTCTGCAATATTGAAACCATACTTTCCCCAGAAGGCAGCTGAAGTAGCCCTTTTCCCCTTACCTTCTAAATGCGTTTTAAATTCATCAGTAAGAATATCGGTATGGAATTGTTTTTGATAATTCCATACCTTGTCTAATTCTGCTATTAAATCAGACCGATAAAAATCCGGCAGATATTTTTTACCTTCTTTTAATAATTTTAAAGATAATTGACCAGGTGTAAGTTGTTCTTCGTATAACTGTTTTGCCACAACCATACCGTCAATAATTTGACCCTCATCTTCATTTTTTGCTTTGCGGCTACTTTTGTAACCACGCTTTTTGTTAATTGAAAATAGTACTCGAGCAAAATCTTCCAGAGAGACTTCATTTCTAGCGGCCAACGATCTTAAAAAATAAGTGGAATGTGTACTACGTTTTTCATCTTCCGCTAGCTTCGTATCTCCTGTTATGATATCATGATTTTTGAGAATTGCAATTAGATTATCTCTGCGTAGTTGATAGCGGTCTATGTTTCGGCGCATTCCACGTTTTAAAGTGCGGTCAGCATTCAATGAAACTGGTTTTCCTTTTTCAAAATTAGTTTGCTCATCTGTGGTTAGTGGATTAACCCGTGCCCCAATAAACTCAACTGATGAATTTTCGTAATTTTCAGCTTCTATTACTTTGGCAAATCCAATAGAAGTTGTTCCTAAATCAAGGCCAAGTATTGTTTTATTCATAAAGTTTTCAATTTTTATAAGTTAGTTTAAAAATTAATTTTTATAATTTAAAAGTTTTGTGTCATTTCTATTTTTAAATTTTTCTATCTTTACTCCTGAAAGCAATTCACAATAAGGATTATTCCGTTGTGTAAACATTTAGCGCCTCGCCTACCTGCGGGGCATTTTTATGCAACATTTTATTTAGGTGACTATTCAGGCTGGCAATATCCAGGAATTAATCTATAGGGTTAAATTTTAAGCTAATTTAACATTTTTAATTATTATCATTAAATTTCAGTATATAAATAATAATTATCCAATTTGGAAATATGATTGGGTCCCCTCAAGTAAAAAATGCCCCGCAAAAAGCAGGGCATCATTCGTTATTCTAATAAATTCTTTACAATAATTTGTTCAAAAGTTTTACATCAAAACCGGGCGGTAAATCATTTTCTGGTATGGCATAAACATCTTTAAACTGTAGCTTGCCTTGTAAAAATGTTTCGTAATTATTAAACACCAGGTTCAGCGTAATAAAATTCATTACATAAGCCCTTGTTTCTGCAGGCAAGAATTTTTGAATATCCCAATAACCCGGGTTTTCAACACCCGATTTTTGCATCGCATTCCACACATTGCCTACACCACAATTATAACTTGCTGCAATCAACAACCAATCATTGTTTAAATTCTTTGCCCGGTCTTGTAAATACCTGGCCGCTGCAATGGTGCTTCGGGTAAAATTCTTCCGGTCGTCAACCACCGGTTTTGTTTTTGTATGATTGCCCTTTTGTGTCCTGGTCGTTTTTGTTTCCTTTGTTTTCTTTTCTGCAATACGCAATCCGTATTCTTTGGCAACGCCATCCAT
The DNA here is from genome assembly GCA_016710595.1 of Niastella sp. Classification (GTDB taxonomy): domain Bacteria; phylum Bacteroidota; class Bacteroidia; order Chitinophagales; family Chitinophagaceae; genus Ferruginibacter. The sequence goes on along the minus strand of JADJVM010000003.1, from coordinate 122,710 downwards.
AAATTGCCAATAGCCCACCGCACCTTTGGGCGAAACCGCATTTCCATTAAAACCACTTTCAATGGCCATCAATACCGAAAATTCTACAGGGATATTATGCTTTTTTAAAATAGCTTTGACTTTTGGAAAATATTTCTGGCTGCGTTTATATGTACGGATCAAATAATCCCTGCGGCTGCTGGTGAACTTTTCGGCATAAGGGGCCGATTCTTCTTCGTGGCCTATAAATATATCCGGATATATAACATTGGCTTTGCTTACCAAAATACGGTTGCCATTCCGCACATTTGCAGCAGCAGCAATTTTTATGGTAGTATCAGAAAAATTTGCAAAGACACTTAAAAAAATTAAGCTGAGAAAAAAAGTTACAAATATTTTTTTCAAATGAATATGTTTTTCTTAGGTATTAAAATAAGATTTTACCGAAAGCAACGTTCCATTATTTGCCCGGATCACTCTAACGGAAAAATAAATTGGCTTATTGCCCGGCAAAAGTATCGCTTGAAAGAAAAAAATTGTTTAAAAAAGTCTTAAAATGAAACAACTCGTCCTGCTGCTGATGCTAACTCCTTGCTTAGCAAGTGCTCAAGAAAAAAATATTTGCAAAAGCCAGTTTTCAATACCGGCCATGGAGCAGCAGGCATTTACACGGATGCGTACATTAATGCAAAGGGGTAGCCTGGCATCCGGCAATTTTGATATTAATTATTTTCGTTGTGAGTGGGAGGTAGATCCTGCCATCCGGTATATTAAAGGCGCTGTTACGGTATATTTTAAATTAAATACTGCCAGTGCTTCTATTACATTCGACCTGCAGGCTGCCATGCACACCGATAGCATAAAACGAAAAGGCAATATGCTCAGCTACCAACAGGCCAATGATGCATTACAGGTAAATTTTGATGAAAATATAAATCCCGGCCAGCAGGATTCTATTACCATTTATTACCAGGGCATACCCAATGATTCCGGCTTTGGTTCTTTTGTGCAAACCCAGCATACCGGCACACCTGTAATCTGGACCCTGAGCGAACCTTATGGCGCAATGGATTGGTGGCCCTGCAAAAATGCAATGGGGAATAAAACAGATAGTATTGATGTTTTTGTAAAACATCCTGCCATTTATAAGGCAGCATCAAATGGATTGTTGCAATCTGAAACGCCGGTGGGTACCAATATGGTTACGCATTGGAAACACCGATATCCTATTGCCACTTATTTGGTTTGCTTTGCTGTTACCAATTATGAAGTTTTTAATAATAGTGTACAACTCGGCGCAACCAATTTACCGATGGTTACCTATTGCTATCCTGAAAGCCGGCCTTCGTTTGAGGCCAATACCCCCAAAGTGCTTTCGGCGCTTCAACTTTTTAATCAGTACTTTGGTGAGTATCCATTTATAAAAGAAAAATATGGCCATGTACAATTTGGTTGGGGCGGCGGTATGGAACACCAAACAGCAACCTTTCTCATAAATGCAAATGAAAGCCTGATGGCACATGAACTGGGGCACCAATGGTTTGGCGATAAACTCACTGCAAATAGTTGGTCAGAAATTTGGCTGAATGAAGGCTTTGCTACTTTTTGTGCCGCTTTTTATATGGAAACAAAATACCCGGCTTCGGCAATAGCCAATAGGTTATCGGTACTGGCCAATATCACATCGCAACCCGGCGGCACTGTTTGGGTAAATGATACCAGCAGCGTGAGCCGTATTTTTGATCAGCGGCTTACGTATAACAAGGGGTCATATTTGGTAAATATGCTTCGTTTTGTTCTTGGCGATTCCATGTTTTTTTCGGCGATACGCCAATATCTCAATACCCCCGGCCTGGCTTATGGATTTACTCAAACGGCCAAACTTAAATCTGTATTGGAGCAGGCAAGCGGCAAAGACTTAACCGATTTTTTTAACCAATGGTATCTGGGCCAGGGCTATCCTTCTTATAAAGCAAGCTGGAGCCAGGTGGGCACCGGTACTGTACACATAAACCTAAGCCAGGTAACCTCACACCCTTCAGTATCTTTTTTTAAAATGCCCGTACCCTTAACTTTTAAAAAGGGGAACCTGCAAAAAACAGTGGTCCTAAACAATACAGAAAATAACCAGGATTTTATAGAAGATATCGGCTTTGTTGCCGATACGGTATTGATAGATCCAGAGCTTTGGCTCATCAGTAAAAACAACAGTACTGAAAAAAAGAGCATCAGCAATTCGGGCATGGGAGGCGTAGATATTTTTCCCAACCCGGTAGTTTCACCGGCCAGCATAAGATTGCATGATTTTAATACTACCAAAGCAGAAATTTGGATCAGCAATGCAGGGGGACAAAAAGTTTTTGAGCAAACGCTTAGTTTATATAATGGCCTCGGAACCCTTAGCTTGCCTGTGCAAAACTGGGCCAGGGGGGTATATATTGCAACCATAATAGCCGGCAATAAAACAATTACCAAACGATTCATTTATTGATTGAATTATCTTTGTGGTTATTGATATGCCACGTAAGAAAAAGAAATTTAAACCCATAAGATCTGTCCTGCTTTTTTTCTCCATTGCCCTTGCCGCATCGGTTATCATTTATTTTGGGGTGCGTTATTTTAATGAACCGGCATCTGTATTATATCCTGAGTTTGGTATTTCACTGCCAACGGGCTATGGCATACATGGTATTGATGTGAGCCGTTATCAAAAGAATATTTCCTGGCAGCAGGTAAGAGAAATGAAAATAAGGGGTATTAGCATTGACTTTGCATTTATAAAAGCTACTGAAGGCACAGACAGGGTAGATGAAAAATTTGGCCGTAACTGGGTATTCGCAGAAAAAAATAATATGGTGAAAGGAGCCTACCATTATTTTAGCCCCGGGAAAGATGGTAAAAAGCAGGCATTAAATTTTTTGGAAACCGTAAAACTTAAAAAAGGCGACCTGCCGCCTGTATTAGATATTGAAGAATTGAATGCAGTGTCCATTCCCCTCATGCAACAAAGGGTGCAAGACTGGTTGCTGCTGGTAGAAAAAGAATATAAAGTAAAACCCATTTTATATAGCAATGTAGATTTTTACAATCGTTATTTATCTGGTAAGTTTAGTGATTATCCATTGTGGGTAGCGCATTACCTGCAAAAAGAAAAACCCCGGATTGGCCGTAACTGGCTATTTTGGCAGCATAACGAAAGAGGCCAGGTAAACGGGATACGCAGTTACGTAGATTTTAATGTTTATAACGGGGATAGTATTTCTTTTGAAAGGCTTAAGTTAAAATAGCACGTATATTTATAAAATTAAAAACAGGCGCCATGCCAATGGAAGATGAAACAAGGGCATTCTTTATACGCATTGCAAACAGTGTGGCCTTATTGGTATTGTGGATGCTCTTCGGGATATTTGCAGGCATCTATTTTAAACTTGCTTTTTTTGAAGGATGGCCGGCGCTTAAGAATATTATTTTCTATATTTTTTTCTTAGTAAGTTTATATTTTATCTTAAGGCATTTAAAAAATAAATGGAATTTTTAGCTGGTATGATCTGTTACAATCACCCATTTGTTTTTAATCTTTTTAAACAATAAAGTAAAATGGCCGCTTATATTTGGCAGGCTGTTCCTGCTGAGTTGCCATTTACCGATTACATAAAAATAAATAACGGAAAGCCGTTTTATATCAAGGATATCAAAATGTAGAGTGCCCATACTTGCAGTATCGGGGTAAGTTTTTTTATAATTTAATAAAGTGTTTTGCCAGCCATTGGTAACCCCGTTTTTACTTACAAATTGTAGCGAATCACTATTCCAATAGCCTTGCATAAAGCCATAAATATCTCCCCGGTTCCAGTCCTGCTCCTGCAATTTGAGTACTTGTAACACTTTTTGATCAGCATTCGGCTGGGCATTTGCAACCGTAAAATTAAAAATCAATAAAACGAACAATATTCTTTTCATCTGTTTTTCTTTCAAGTTAATTATTATATCATATATGTACCCTGAATGGTATAAGTTTTTTAGCTTTTATTAAATGGTTTTTTACTGTTTATCCATTTTTTTGGACTTACCTTTGCTTTGCAAAAAATGATTTTATGAAGAAGAAATGGCGTATTTATATCGGGTTTTTCCTGGCTCTGGCAGCCGTTTTTTTTCTGTTTGTATTTTGGGATTACGATTTTTCGGCCTCCAAATTAAAAGTGATTAACGACCATATTGAAAACTTTAGTTTTACCGATCAAAATGGAAAAAAATTTGACAATAAGAATACCGATGGAAAAGTATATGTAGCAGAATATTTTTTTACTACCTGCAAAGGCATTTGCCCTAAAATGAATGCCAATATGCGCCGGGTGTATGATGTCTATAAAAATGAACCGGGTTTCCTGATAGCTTCCCATACCTGTATGCCCGAAACAGATAGCGTGCCTGTATTAAAACAATATGAAAACCTGATGATTAATGGCAAACCCGTACAAACCAGTGAGGGTAGTTATCATTTAGTATTATCTGCTGCCGACAGCAGCTTGCCGATACAAAATAAGAATTGGTTTTTTTTAACAGGCGACAAAAGTGAACTCTATAAAATGGCCAGGGAAAGTTATATGATAGATAATAACAAACCCGATAGCATGCAGATAAATGATCAGTTTATACATACTCAATTTTTTGCGTTGGTAGATAAGAATGGAAGGCTGCGGGGTGTTTACGATGGATTGATAGAAGCCGAAATTCAAAAATTATTTAAAGATATAAAAGGGTTACTTAAAGAAAAAATCACCAGCAAGCATTTTATGTCAGGGTTTAGCAACAATCCCGGTTAAATATAAAAGGATGCTTACAAAAAATGATATACTTACAAAAAACGGGTTAAGTGTTACCCAAAGCCGTACCCAAATACTTGAATTGTTTTTAAAAAGCAATGGAGCGCTTTCCCATGCCGATATTGAACGGAATACCGGCGCTGCTTTTGATCGGGTTACCATCTATAGAACACTTCAAACATTTACTGACAAAGGAATCATTCATCAAATTCCTACTACCGATAATTCTATTTTATATGCACTTTGCCGTGAAAACTGTGAAGCAGGACATCATCATGATAACCATGTACACTTTATTTGCCTGCAATGTAATGCCACTACCTGCCTGGCCGATGTAACCGTGCCGGATGTGCGTTTACCCAAAGGGTTTGTAGCCCGGCAATCAGCGATGTTAGTTTGGGGTTTTTGTGAAAATTGCAAACAGGAGTAACTATTTTATTTGTAAAGTGGTCTTAAAATAGTTCACTATATTTAAAAAAAATAATTAAGTTATATGTTAGAAGAATTATTTAACCTCGTAAAAGGAGTTGCCAGTGATAGCGTTGTCAATAATCCTGAAGTTCCAAATGATCAAAACAGTGCCGTAATGGCCGAAGCTACCAATACCGTAGCATCCGGGTTGCGGAATATTGTTGCCGGTGGCGGTTTATCAAGCCTGGTATCTTTACTTAAAGGATCAGGAAATGGGAATGACAAAAGCAGTTTGCTAAGCAACCCCATCGTTGCCATGATGGTTGGCCATTTTGCCGGAAAGCTGATGAATAAATTTAACCTGGGAAACGGACAGGCTAATAATGTAGCCAGCAGCCTGATACCTGGCGTGATAAGCTCTCTTATTAATAAAACAAATAGCAGCGATTCGGGCAGTACATTTTCAATTGATAACCTGCTTCGCTCAATTACCGGTGGCCAAACTGAGCAGGTGCAACAAACAACTGGCACCAGTATTACAGATTTAATTGGCCAGCTTGCAGGTGGCGGTGCAAGCCAGTCGAATGGTGGAGGACTGATGGATATTGTTAGCCAATTAGCACAGGGAGCGCAGGCACAGCAACAACGCAATGGTGGTGGCGGCTTGCTTGACCTGATAAAAGGATTTACTCAATAAAACTGGAAATTATTTTCTGGTAACAAAAGATATTTCCCGGCAATTGCCGGGATTTTTTTATAAAATAAAAAGTAAAGGATGATTTTTTTTAATGATCAAACATCATACTATTTTTTAAGAATAGCAGATTGATTTTTGCAATTAAGAAAATTCAATTAATAAATTTGAGTGATTCTGAATGGTTAATCCCGTGGCTTATATTACGCTCCGGGGTGGTATTTTCTTTCTGCATGTTTCATCACATCTTCTTTATAAAACAATACATCTTTAAATTGCCCTTTGCTATACATTAAACCCTGGTCAAAAAAATGTTTTGAATTAATATCCCCGCTTTCGCCACCGGCAAGTAATGATTTTGCTATTATCTTTTTTCCGAATTCAACCACACAAATAAAACTGTTTCCATGTACGCCATATCTCTTTTTTGTACCGGGAAATGTGCGGCTGCTATATGAGGGCAACATACCCCATTGTGATGATGCATAGCTAACGGGAATGCTCGGTTCATCATCATCAAATTTATTATCAATATCCGGCGATATTCTTTGAAACCGGTTAATATCTCCCCAGGGAACCTGCCAGTTTCCAAATTTCTTTTTGAGGCTGGAAATAACATTTTGTAACGGGATTATTAAATCATCAGCAGATGCTGTTGCAGCAAATTCGTTTGTTTTATCTACAATGTCTGCTTTAGGTTTGCCGTTAACGATTGTTTTATATATGAATGGAGAAATGGTTTCACCCCACTCTACAGCGAGCGTTGTTGCAACCGATTTTTCAGCACATCGTAAATCCCATTTTTTTAAAATGGAAATAGCTTCTTCCAGTTCGGTAGATGTAGTATCGCTTTTTGAAACACTTTTTTCAAACGCATTGATCAATGCCGGAATTAATTTTTCAAATGCTGCTAAATAAGTATCATAACCTGCTGCAATCACTTTGTTGAGTGTGTACGATTTTTCTTTGTCCAGAATACGCACAGCATTGATACCCCTAAAATTTTCTCCATCAGGCGCCATATAATCCGGGTAGTCGCTCTTTTTGGGACTGTATTTTCCCGCAACTGTAAAAGGTGTGGAGTTGCAATTTTGCAGCCAGCCATTTTCAGGATTGTAAATATGTACACTTTCATCAACTGTATGATAACCCTTCCATTCAGTGGCAGATGTTGTGCCATCAACAGGCTTACTCCAGTCGTATTGAGTATCCCGAATGGGTAAAAAATTCCCATGCCAGTATGCAATATTTCCTTCAGCATCGGCATACACAGTATTGTTACTTGGGTTGGCACCCATATCCATCGTTTTTTTAAAATCGGCAAAACTGTTTGCTTTTGTCCTTAGCCAGCTTTGTATAAATCCTTTCATATCACGGTTATTGTGACGCATACTTACATATTGCCCCATTCTCTTTGCCATAATAGGGCCATGATGTGTAAAAAGGGTATTGAATGTTTTGGTTGCAAAACCGTTGGCGGTTTTATATTTTATGCTAATTGGAATTTTGGTAACCGGTTTATAAATTCCATTATACAGGTATGACCAGTTTCCATTTTTTTCTATTAATTTTTCAATATAAGCATCCGATATATCGGCCTGGCTGCTGGTATGCATCCACCCGCAATGTTCATTAAAACCCTGGTAAATGAAAGGCTGTCCCCAGGTAACAGCACCATAAGCATTTAATCCTTCTTCACTAATAATATGTACTTCGGGGCGAAAATAAAATGTAACATGCGGATTAATATATAAAATAGCATTGCTGCCTGCTGTAATTTTTGGTGAAAACGCAAATCCATTAGAGCCCGTTAAAACCTCTTCTTCGTAATCTGCTATTGTAATCGCTTTATCATTACCCGAATAAAAATGCTTAAGTTCCTCTGTTGAAATTCCACCGGTACTGATTGCGCCAATGCTCCCATCCGTCCATAACAAAGGATACCAGGGTTTAAAGCGGGTCAATAAAACCGGCTTAGTTTTTGAATTTTTATAGAGATAATAATTAATGCCATCAGAGTAGGCGTTCAGGATCTTTTTTAACCATGCTGGCGCAGCTTTATAATCTTTAATGGCGCTCGCCGTATCAATTACCAGGCGTATCAGCAAATCATTATACAAATCTTTTTCGCCATTCACTTCTGATAAACGGCCAAGTTTATCAATGTAATTCAACTCCACTCTTTTAAAATCATCTTCGCATTGTGCGTATAATAAACCAAATACTGCATCCGCATCTGTTTTACCATATACATGCGGGATACCATAATGATCACGAATGATGGTAATATTAACCGCTTGTTTCTCCCATCTTTTTATTTCGTCTTTTGAAAATGGTTGTGCAAATAAATTTACTGGCAGGAAGCATAAAAGAAAAATTATTTTCATTGCAATCAGTTTACATGATGGAATGCTTGTTAAGTGAAAGTACCCAATTAATTCTTTAATAATCCAGATCAATTTCTTTCTTCACTTTAGTTAATCTGCATAACCAATATTACAGCGCTTATGTATTCCTGCTTCCTATAGCAAAATTATTTTAATTAATAAATGGCTGATGAGGATTGATAGCTTCGCTATACCAAAATTGAGTTGCCATATCTTTTTCTCAATAAGCGGGCAATTACTTCATCGTTTTCCTGATCAATGCATTTTAAAAGAGTAGCAAAGTATTTGGGAGCTGTTTTTGGTAGTCCCGGCAAGAATCGAACTTGCATCTAAAGTTTAGGAAACTTCTATTCTATCCATTGAACTACGGGACCAAATGCTGAAAGCTTCTTTTTCAGGCTGGCAAAAGTAAGAAAATTCGGATTATGATTATGAAACATTTTATGGGTTAGTAACACGAATTAAAGCGAAAAATGAAGAATATTCAATTTCCCCGGCACGCTTCAGAACCTTATCTTTGCAACCCAAATTTTATGCTATGAAGTGGTTAAATGTTATTATTAAATACCGGCTATGGATCGGGTTAGTGATGCTGGTAGCAGCCGTAATCATTAACCTGCAGGCGGGCTTTTGGCCTTCTTTTATTCTTTATTTATTAGGCGTAGTATTGGTTGCAGGCCATTTCCTTTTTGGCCCCATGAGGCTTATTCAAACGTATATGGAAAATGGAGATGTGGAAGGCGCTAAAAAAATAGTAGATGGTATTAAATTCCCGGGCCTGCTTATAAAACCGATGCGCTCGGTGTATTACACTTTAAAAGGTAACCTTGCCATGGTGGACCAGGATTTTGATTCCGCAGAAAAGCACATGAAAAAAAGTTTGTCATTAGGTGGTGGCCAGCTTACAAAACAGGCCGAAGGGCCCAATAAGCTGCAACTCGGTATGCTGGCGATGCAAAAAGGAAATAATAAGGAAGCCGAAAGTTATATTCGCCAGGCAATAAAAGCCGGTTTGCCCGATAATGAAAATAATGCAGCAGCTTATTTACAATTATGCTCTATCATGATGAACAAAAGAGAATTCAGAGCAGCTAAACAATATTTTCAAAAAGCAAAAAGCTATAAGCCCACTACACCACAAATTGTAGATCAAATAAAGCAGGTAGAAAAATATATTACCCGCATGCCGGGATAAAAAGAAAGCACCAATTGGTGCTTTCTTTTTTAATTGGTTGTAACACCAGAAGCTTTCATTTTTTTAAATATGGCATTTACAATACTGTTTGCATCAGCAGTAGTGATTTTGTGGCCCAGTATTTCGGTACTTGCCCATCCCTGTAAAATTGCTTTTCCGGTAGCAGCATCCACCAATGTGATGGTGATGGTTCCTTCTTTTGTAGGTGTAGATTGTTCATCATATCCCATAAATTGTGATGGATAATATACCCGGTAAATCCTGTGATTATAGGGATTGTAAAAGCTACGCATAAAAGGGCGGCTATATACCGGGCTCGATGTGGTACGATGAGAACGTTCTACCAATACATCGTAGCTTACGAGTATATCCGGGTTACCATTGGTTTCCTCCCAGTTATAATCATGCGTTAGTTTTTCACTCACAGCAGCTTTCAAATTTTCATCCACTACATTGTTATTTATTTTTTTATCGGGGGTAGCCCATGCAAAAGAATGATAAGCGGCCAAATTCAGATTTTTATCTTTTTCAATATGGGCAGAAGGGCCACAGGCCATTAAAAACAAAACAGAACTTATAATACTTCCTGTCCATAATAATATCTTTTTCATAATAATAATTTTATTAATAATTAGTCAAAATAGTATGCCTGATTGTATTAATAAAATGTGAAATGGAGCAATAAAACAGGTAAAAGAGAACAGGCCACAAACTTTAATATTCCTTTTGATCTTGAGCAGGAAGAAATATCGTTTTATTAAAATATATACTTAAATATCATAACATACCATAGGCATGTCAGGCTATATTCATGATTTATGAAAAGAGAAATTTTTTTCATAATTACCATATCATTCACCTGGTTTCAAAAGCTTAACGACAGGGGATTGTATCTTTGTTTATATCAATGCCTGCATTTAATTTTAAAGATAGTATCAATTTGGCCGCAAAACTTACCCCACGGCGGGTATGGAACGGTATAAAAGTGCTGAGTAGTTTTTATGTAAGTAGAATCCTGAACAAACCCATTCAATGGGGCTACCCGGTTTCTATTTCTTTTGAACCTACTACAAGTTGTAACCTTCGCTGTCCCGAATGCCCCAGTGGCATGCGAGCTTTTACCCGGCCAACCGGGATGCTGGAAAAAGATTTTTTTCGTAAAACCATTGATGATATTTATAAAGAATTGCTCTATCTTATTTTTTATTTCCAGGGCGAACCCTATTTAAATACAGGCTTTTTAGAAATGGTAAAATATGCTTCGACAAAAGGTATTTATACAGCAACCTCTACCAATGCCCATTATTTGAATGATGAAGCTGCCCGTAAAACTGTTGAAAGTGGGCTGGACCGTTTAATCATTTCGATTGATGGTACTACACAAGAGGTGTACAAAGCTTACCGGGTAGGGGGTAACTTACAAAAAGTAATTGAAGGAGCAAGAAATATTGTGAAATGGAAAAAAGAATTAAAGAGCAATACACCCTTTGTGTTTTTTCAATTCTTAGTAGTAAAACCAAATGAGCACCAGGTAGAAGAAATAAAAAAGTTAGCCAAAGAAGTAGGGGTAGATGAAGTGCGTTTTAAAACAGCACAAATTTATGATTACGAAAATGACCCCAATCAATTAATTCCTGAGAATGACAAATATAGCCGCTATAAAAAATTGGCCGACGGAACTTATGCTCCCAAAAATAAATTAGCCAATCATTGCTGGAAGCTTTGGCAAGGCAATGTAATTACCTGGGATGGGCTTGTAGTGCCCTGCTGTTTTGATAAAGATGCTACCCATCAACTCGGCAATTTAAAAACACAATCCTTTAAGGAAGTTTGGCACAATGCCAATTACAAACAATTCAGGGCTTCGCTTATGAAGAGCAGGAAAAACATAGATATCTGTGCAAACTGCAGCGAAGGTGTTTCTGTGTGGAAATAATTCTTAAATTGTATGTAATTAAGAATAACGTATGAACCAAACCAACTTCAATTACAGGCTTAGGCAGATTTTAGTACTCATATTTATTATTCTTATGGCTGTGTTGCTCATCAACCAGCTTGCAGTTTTTATTCCCGGTTTTTTAGGAGGCATTACATTGTATATTTTAAGCCGTTCCTGGTATCTTAAGTTGGTTTATAAATATAAATGGAAAAAAAGCTTAACAGCAATCGCATTCATTTTTGCCTTTTTAATAATATTGGCACTCCCATTTTATTTTAGCATTACATTAATATCTCCCAAAATAACGGAACTACTCAATAACCAGGACAGGATCGTTAAAAGCCTGCAACAAATATCTTCTGTAATACATGATAAAACCGGTATTACCTTACTTACCAGTGAAAATATAAAGCAGTTAGCCAGTAAAGGAACGGCACTGGTACCAAAACTGCTTAACAGTACCGCCATAGTGCTTACCAATATGCTGATGATGTTTTTTATTTTATATTATTTACTGGTAGATGGGCGCACAGCAGAAAAAAGTTTGCACCGTATGATACCCTTAGCTACCGATAGCATCAACCGGCTTTCCGGCGAAACAAAAATGATGGTTAAGGCAAATGCACTGGGAATACCCATCATTTCGTTAATTCAGGGTTTAGCGGCTGCTTTAGGATATTTTATCTTTAATTTAGATGATTGGGGAATGTGGGGATTCGTAACAGGTGTATTTGCATTTTTCCCTTTGGTAGGCACCATGATCGTGTGGGTACCATTAACCATTTATTTATATGCGCAGGGTCATGTATGGCCGGCCCTGGGCCTGGCTATTTATAGCATCGTGGTAACAGGGAATATTGATTATGTAGCCAGGCTGAGTTTAATGAAAAGAATGGGTAATGTGCATCCATTGGTTACGGTACTTGGCGTAATTGTTGGGTTAAAACTATTTGGGTTTATTGGGCTGGTATTTGGGCCTTTACTCATTAGTTATTTTATTTTGATGGCAAAAATTTATACAAATGAATTTGGGGGGGATAAAACAAATGGCGAAGGGTTGGTAGAAAGTAAGGAGATAAGCAATACGGAAAAAGAATAGTAGCTTTTTTGGGGGGGGGGATTTTTCACCTTAATACAATTTGTATGGGGATAGAAACTGACATCCATCAAGTGAACTTTAAAAACGAGTTCCAGAAAGCAATGGTTAACCTGATATACACCAGTAATTGGGTAAATGACCGAACGAAAGTTTTTTTTGACAGGCAGGATATTACACCACAACAGTTTAATATTTTACGTATTCTAAGGGGTGCCAATAAGCCATTATCTACCATACAGATTCGAACCCGTATGCTCGATAAGATGAGCGATACCAGCCGTATGGTAGACCGCCTGGTGAAAAAGGGTTTGGTATTAAAAACAATTTCGCTGATAGATAAAAGGCTGGTGGATGTTACCATTTCAGAAACCGGGAAACAAGTGTTGTATAAACTGGATACCAGGGAAGATGAGATGCTTAACATTATGAATGGAATTTCAGAAGATGAAGCCGTTTTGTTGAATACATTATTAGATAAATTAAGGTCTAAATAAAAATTGGAGAGTATAATGAGTGTAAAAAGCAGTTTGATGGTAATGTTAAGCGCATTACTCATTGGGAACAGTATGGCTCAAACACCTGTGAAGCCTGAGTTTAGGGGTGTATGGATTGCAACCGTAAGTAATATTGACTGGCCGGTAACGCCAACTGTAAATAGCGAAATTCAAAAAGCATCTTTTGTAAAACTTTTAGATATGCACCAGGCCAATGGTATCAATGCCATTATCATGCAGATACGGCCAGCAACCGATGCCCTTTATCCTTCACCTTACGAACCCTGGAGCGAATGGCTTACCGGAAAGCAAGGGCAACCTCCCGTTCCTTACTACGACCCACTTGAATTTATGATAGCAGAAGCACATAAAAGAGGCATGGAATTTCATGCCTGGATGAACCCTTACCGGGCCGTGTTTAATATTGGTAAGAGCTCTATCTCGGCAACCCATATCACCCGGGTACACCCGGAATGGTTTTTAAATTATGGTGATAAAAAATACTTTGATCCGGGTAATAAGGAAGCCCAGCAATATGTAGTAGAAGTAGTAAGAGATGTGGTAAAAAGATATGATATAGATGCCATACATTTTGATGATTACTTTTACCCTTACCGCATTCCCAATAAAGAATTTCCAGATGGAAAAAGCTATACTAAATACGGTAAAGGGATGGATAAAGATGAATGGCGGCGCAGCAATGTGGATTCTGTCATCTTAAAATTGCATACGGTTATTAAAACAACCAATCCACATTGTCAATTCGGGATAAGCCCATTTGGAGTATGGCGCAATAGTGATAAAGATCCCATAGGAAGTTTAACAAAAGCAGGCCAAACCAATTATGATGACTTGTATGCTGATATTTTATTATGGCTCCGCAATAGCTGGATTGATTATGTAGCGCCTCAACTCTATTGGGAGTTTGGCCATCCGTTGGTGGCATTTGAAACACTATCAAAATGGTGGGGAGAACATACCTATGGCAAAAATTGCTATATCGGGTTGGGGATGTACCGTGCCGGTAGTAATACTGCCTGGCGAGATAAAACCCAATTGCCTAAACAAATAGAAGAAATCAGGAAAAATCCAAATTTACAGGGTATGATCTTTTTTAGCAGTAAGAGTATTGAAAAGAATTTGAATGGCTGGTCAGACAGCCTGCGACTAAAATATTTTAAAGAACCGGCGCCATTGCCAAAGGTAAAATAAAATAAAAATATTTTTAGAAATTTTAATTATTGGTCTTTTCTATACATACATAGTAAAAGGACTGTAGCAGCATAAATTTGTAAAACACTTACCAGTGTTGCGTTGTAGCATTATTTAAGGAGTCTTGAAAACTTTCCTGCAAAAACCGTGCAAACTTTCAAAAAGTTTTATTAACTTCACTGTAAAAGAGAAAACGCCCTGGTTTAGAACCTATAAAACTGCACAGCTATGGCTCTTCAGCAACATCTACAGCAAAAATTATTACAAAAACTATCGCCTCAGCAAATTCAGCTGATGAAATTGTTGCAGGTACCCACGGCTATATTAGACGAAAGAATTAAAGAAGAAATGGAAGAAAACCCTGCTTTGGAACAGGGAGATGATACGTTTGAAGATGAGTACAATAATGATGAGGCGGAAAATACGAATGAAGATGAATATGAAAAAGATGGCAGCCAGGACGATTACGACAGTATAGATATTGCCGAATATGTACATGAAGGCGATGACGAAGTAGGTGATTATCGTTTAAGGGATACCAATTATCCTGAGCAGGATGAAACCAGGGTAACGCCCCATAAAGTAGAAGTGAGTTTTATGGAGATCATGCTCCAGCAGTTAGGAATGCTCACCCTTACTGAACACCAACGAAAAGTAGCGATACAAATTATTGGAAGTTTAGATGATGATGGTTATTTGCGTAGGGAAATAGAATCCATTATTGATGATTTAGCATTCAGGCAAAATGTAAATACTGATGAAGAAGAAATAGCAGACCTGCTGGTTCAAATTCAGCAGTTTGACCCACCAGGTGTAGGGGCAAGAAATTTACAGGAATGTTTGTTATTGCAACTGGAAAGAAAAGAACAAACAACTACAATCAAATTGGCCATCAAGGTACTTGAAAAGTACTTTGAGGAATTTACGAAGAAGCATTACGAAAAAATACAAAAAGCTTTTGACCTTACGGATGAAAACCTTCGTGAAATTATTGCACAGATCATAAAGCTGAACCCCAAACCAGGGAATACCGGCGATACAGGAAAAAACAGGAACTACATCATCCCCGATTTTTTTATTGTAAATAATAATGGGAAACTGGAACTTTCTTTAAATAGTAAAAATGCTCCCGACCTGCGCATTAGCGATGGCTACCGGGATATGCTGAAAGATTATGAAAGGGGAAGCAAAAAAGATAAACGCCAAAAAGAAGCAGTCCTTTTTATCAAACAAAAAATTGACTCGGCTAAATGGTTTATTGATGCAATAAAGCAAAGGCAAAACACCTTGCTGAATACCATGGAGGCCATCATGAATTACCAGCATGATTTTTTTGTAACCGGCGATGAAACCAACCTGCGCCCCATGATTTTGAAAGATATTGCAGAAACAACACATTTAGATATTTCCACCGTTAGCCGTGTGGCAAACAGCAAATTTGTACAAACAGAATTCGGTACTTTTCGATTAAAATTTTTCTTTAGCGAAAGCCTGCAAACTGACAGTGGCGAAGAAGTAAGTACCCGTGAAGTAAAAAAAATATTAACCGACCTCATTGAAGAAGAAACAAAAAAGCACCCCTATAGCGATGAAAAACTTACTGAATTGCTTCAGGAAAAAGGCTATAATATTGCACGCAGAACAGTAGCTAAATACCGGGAACAATTAAATATCCCGGTAGCCAGGTTACGTAAAATTCTTTAAAAAATTTATGAACATAAGCTCACCCGCAGCACAGGCCAGCCGGCAGAAGCCGGTATCTATTGCATTACGCATCCCGGCTGTAATTTTCTCCTGGATATTTCATCCCATATTTATACCGGTGTATGTAATTGCTTTTATAGTGTACCTGCATCCCACTTATTTTGCCGGTTTTTCTGAGCAGGCAAAACAACAAACACTACTCGTTGTTCTTTTAAATATGGTTTTCTTTCCTTTGCTAAGTATCGTTTTATTAAAGGCGCTTGGCTTTATAGAATCTATTTACCTGCGCACCCAAAGAGACCGCATTATTCCTTACATCGCTTGCAGCATATTTTATTTTTGGGCTTACCTGGTGTTTAGGAAACAGGTGATGTATCCCAATGTGTTACCTTCTTTTATCTTCGGCGTATTCTTATCTTGTAACGCTGCTTTAATGGCCAATATTTATCAAAAAATAAGTATTCATGCATTGAGTGTTGGCGGCTGGCTCGGATTTTTTTTAGTGATTGCATTTAGTCAAACCATGTTGATGACATGGCCGGTAAGCATTGTAATACTCATTGCCGGGCTTGTATGTACAAGTAGGTTATTGATTAGCGATCATACAGAAAAGGAATTATATACCGGATTGTTTTTAGGGCTTATTTGCCAGTTTATTGCTGCCATCGTAATCTAATTTCCTAAAACATAATTTTATAAAATGAAGTAGCCCCGACCAATCCGGGGCTCTTCTTGTCCTGTCTGCCTAACAAAAAATATGGTGTTTTATATCGGTTAACGATATCGGTTAATCAACGGTTAGTTTTATAAAAGAGGAGTAGTTTGTCTTGAATCATGCTTGAAAAAAATACTCTGGATATTAAAGCGAAATTTGCTAAAGAATATTGTAAAAAAATGTATGATTCTTTACATATTTTTTTTTGCTATAGGAAAGCACTCATTTTTACGAAACTTTACTGAATATATTGGCCGGTGAATAGAAAAACTACGAACCTGCAACAGTAGAATTTACTTTGTGTAAAGCACGATAAGCAATCAGGGTACTGGCCAGCATAAAAATAGCACCTAACAAAAATGCAGCTCCTGAAAAATGAAAGGGTGCAGATGGCCCGGTAAAAAATGCAAACAAACCCGTCATAAGAGGAGGCCCTACTATGGAAGTTAAACTCACCAAACTGGTAAGTGCCCCCTGTACTTCGCCCTGTTCATTATTGGGTACATGTGAAGCAATAATGGATTGTATGGCAGGGCCGGCAATTCCGCCCAGGCAGTAAGGAATAAGAAATGCAAACATCATCCAGCTTTGCCACGCAAAGGCAAATAAAAATAAACCCAATGAATATAAAAGAAGGCCGGTGTAAATACTTTTTTCATTGCCCAGCCGTGGATTAATAAACCTAATAAGTACCCCTTGTACAATGGCTACCAATAAACCTACAACACCCAATGAGATGCCAATCATTTTTTCGCTCCAGCCAAATTTTTCAATCGTAAAAAAACTCCAGTTACTTTGTACCGCATGAGAAGCCAGGTAAATCAAAACAAATACACTTACCAACCCTCCCAATTCAGGATGTTTTTTAAATTCAATAAGCGAACGGCCGGGGATCATTGTTTTTCGGCTTATATTTCTCCTGTTCTCTTTGGGTAAAGATTCGGGTAATACAAAATAACCATAGATCCAGTTTACAAAGCAAAGGCCCGCTGCCGCCATAAAGGGTACCCTGGAACCCAGCGGCCCCAATAACCCGCCAATAACAGGACCAATGATAAAGCCCAAACCAAATGCAGCCCCTACCATACCAAAATTTTTGGCCCGGGTTTCAGCTGTACTCACATCGGCTATATAAGCCGTAGCAGTAGTAATGCTGGCGCCCGTAATACCCGATATAGCCCTTCCCACAAATAATAATGCAAGCGTAGGTGCAAAAGATAAAAAAAGATAATCCAAGCCCGATCCAAACAATGAAATAAGAATAATTGGCCGCCGCCCATATTTATCACTCAATGCTCCCAGCATGGGTGAAAAAAAGAATTGCATAAAAGCAAAAGTAAAAGTGAGCAAACCGCCATAAAACGAAGCCTTGCTAATTCCGCCTTGTATCAGCTCTTCTATTAATTTTGGAATTACGGGTATTATTAATCCTATGCCGGTAATATCAATGAGCAGGGTAATAAAAATAAAACCGATTGCTGCTTGTTTTTTATGAGGCATAAATAATTAGAAAGAAGTTGACTTTGAATGTTAAATACATTAAGGGGTAAAAAAGATCCGACCAATAAAATTAGGATGTTCCTTACAGTGATATTCTAACACCCCATCAATATCTTTTTTTAAAAAGAAAAAATGACCCGGCGTTACAATGGCAGAATCAAAGAAATTGGTATTCCCCGAAATTAAAGTATGCGTGGTAGCAGTGTTATTTACAAAAGTAACAGAGGAACCACTTACTAAAGTAAGTACAGCCGGGTTATAGGTAGTATCTTTAATATCTACATAATTACTTGGTAACGAACCGCCATTTTGATCATGAATATCATTTGGCTTTGAGCAGGAATAACATGCTAAAAAAATAATAAAAAAGAAAAAGAGAAACACCGGTACACTTTTACCCATAGTATAAAAAAAATTGATGGGCAAGGTACAAAAAATAAATGCGTTCATAATTAAATTCATGTAAGCTTTTAAAAAATTTACCTTTGTAAGATGCGAGATTATTTAGAAACGCTTAATGAACAACAGCGTGAAGCCGTACTGCACCACAATGGCCCTTTAATGATTATTGCGGGCGCCGGGAGTGGCAAAACCAAGGTGCTTACTACCCGTATTATCCATTTAATGGCACAGCATGGCGTAGATGCATTTAATATACTGGCTCTTACATTTACCAATAAGGCGGCAGCAGAAATGAAAGCAAGGATTGAAGTTTCATTGGGCAACAGGGAAGCCCGTAATTTATATATAGGAACATTCCATAGTGTGTTTGCCCGCATCTTAAGGGCCGAGGCCGATAAATTAGGCTTTCCCAATAATTTTACGATATACGATACCGAAGATGCAAAAAGCGTTGTGAAAACAGTTATAAAAGAATTGGAGCTGGATGATAAACAATATAAACACAACGTAGTTTACAACCGTATTTCAGCGGCAAAAAACGCATTGATAGGCCCCGCAGAATATTTACATGATTACATGCTGCAACAGGAAGATGCCCGGGCAAACAGGCCTGCACTTGGCCGTATTTATGATGCCTATTCCAAAAGGTGTTTTAAAAATGGAGCCATGGATTTTGATGACCTGCTTTTTAAAATGTACCTCTTGCTTAAAAACTTTCCTGAAAGCCTGGCCAAATACCAGCATAAGTTTAAATATATTTTAATTGATGAGTACCAGGATACCAACCCTGCCCAATATGAAATTATAAAATTACTGGGCGCTATGCATGAGAATGTATGCGTAGTGGGTGATGATGCCCAAAGTATTTATAGTTTCCGGGGCGCCACCATTGAAAATATTTTACAGTTTCAAAAAGATTATGATGAAGTTAAACTCGTAAAACTGGAACAGAATTACCGGAGTACCAAAAATATTTTACACGTTGCAAATGAAATTATCAGTAATAATAAAGGTCAAATAGAAAAAAAATTATTTACAGATAATAAAGAAGGCGAAAAAATAAAATTGGTTCGTACCCTGGCCGATAACGATGAAGGTAAAATGGTGGCCGATACCATACAGGAGCATAAGCTGCGCAATCATTATATGAACCGGGATTTTGCCATCTTATACCGTACCAATGCACAGAGCCGTAGTTTTGAAGAAGCGCTTCGCAGGATGGGAATTGCTTACCGTATTTACGGTGGTATGAGTTTTTATCAACGCAAAGAAATTAAAGATTTTTTAGCTTATTTAAGGGTAATCGTAAACCCAAAGGATGAGGAAGCATTAAAGCGGATCATCAACTACCCGGCAAGGGGGATTGGTAAAACCACCGTTGATAAAACGGTACTGATTGCTAACACTCATGCAATAAGTATGTGGGAAGTATTGGGCCATGCATCTCAATATGGCTTTCGCAGTGGTACTTTAGAAAGCATTGATGCATTTGTTACCAGTATTAAAATGTTTCAAAGCGAACAGCAAAAAATAAATGCTTATGACCTGGCTGTATTGGTAGGAAAAAATACGGGCATTGTAAAAGATTTATTTAATGATAAAACAACAGAAGGCCTTGCCAGGTACGAAAACGTACAGGAATTGCTCAACTCAATAAAAGAATTTACCGAAACACCACTGAACGAAGAGGATGGTGAAGTGGGAGATAAAGGTCTGGGAACTTATTTGCAACAAATTGTTTTACTTACCGATGCCGATGATGATCCTGAAAACAGCGATGTCGTAAAATTGATGACCATCCACGCTGCAAAAGGTTTGGAATTTCCGATGGTATTCCTGGGCGGTTTAGAAGAAACACTTTTCCCCAATGCCATGAGCATTAATACCCGTGAAGAATTAGAAGAAGAACGCCGGCTTTTTTATGTAGCTATTACAAGGGCCAAACATAAACTGGTTTTGAGCTTTGCCAATGCACGGTACCGTTTTGGCCAATTGCAACAAAATGACCCCAGCCGATTTATAGATGAAATTCCCGAACAGTATGTTGATAAAACATACGCCGGTAGCCCTGCCCGTAACAATGCAGCATCGGGTTGGGCAGCAGGAAATGCCTTTGAGCGGATGAACCGTGGCTTTGGAAATCAATTTAAAAAAGAAGAACCTGCCAAATCAACATTCACGGTACCTAAGCCAAGGCCGCAAGTAAAAGAACATACACCCAGCGAAAATTTTGTACCCAGCGATACCAGTGGCCTAAGAGCAGGCCAAAAAGTAGAGCATCAAAAATTTGGTTTTGGCGAAGTGCTGAAAATGGAAGGTGCCGCCCATAACCCCATTGCCACCGTAAAATTTGAACTGAACGGCGAAAAGAAAATCATGCTGAATTATGCCAAGCTGAGAATTATAGAATAAGCATTGGGGCTTTTTCCGGGTATCCTAATCTTTTTAATAAATAATGTTTTTCAAAATCATTTCGGTTCCTGTTCCGAAGCTTTTTTTCTTTTCATCCTGGCCGCTTTTTTTCGGGTATGTTGCTCATTGGCAGCAGCAATAGAATGCGATTCTGTTAAAGATATCTCCTCACCCGATAATGCTGCAAGATGTTTATAGTATTTGTGCAACACTTTTAATTCATCCTCACTAATATCTTCAATAGATACTAAATGATTATTGGCAATATCATGCGCTACAATAAGTTCATTTAATTTTAAATGAATGGCAACAGAGTCTTTATTTTGGCTACGCTGAATAAGAAAAACCATTAAAAAAGTTACAATGGTAGTACCCGTATTGATTACCAATTGCCAGGTATCAGAATAATTAAAAAGTGGGCCGGTAACGATCCATACAATTACTACCCCTACCGCTATAACAAATGCAGCAGTACTACCAGATGCTGCGGTAACAACTCTTGACATTTTTTCGAACCCGGAAGGTTTTTTATTCTTTTCCATTTTTATATGTTTAGGTTTATAAGATAAAAATTATGCCATTGTTCAATTTCATATTTATGCTATTATGGAACCTTTAAGCCGGGTAATTAAATGCTCATTTCTTTTAGGTAGCCGGTTTAAAAAATCACAAATGAAACAATTCAAGAAATTTACGTTAAACATTGGTTATTACTCGTTATTATGAAACCCCAATGGTTGTAGAGCCCTTTATTTTTCGAAATCCGAAAAAAGCAGCTCTTTAACGCCAATTTACATGTGAAACCAATCAAAACTTATTAGTTTTGTAGTTGAATTTTTAAAAACAGCATTATGATCAAGACAGGTAACCCGGTTATAAGTATTTATACCGAAATGACGCCCAATCCCGAAACCATGAAGTTTGTAGCCAATAAACTTTTATACCCGGGCAAAAGCATTGACTTTGCTGATGAGGCTAGTGCCAAACCTTCGCCACTGGCGCAACAATTATTTACTTTCCCTTTTATAAAATCTGTTTTTATTGCCAGTAATTTTATTACACTCACCAAAACAATGGATACGGATGACTGGCAGGATGTAATTCCTACCATTCGCCAGTTTTTAAAAGAATACCTTGAAGAAGGCAAACCTGTGGTAAATGATGAAGAAGTGGCCGCCATGAAATCTGAAAGCAGCAATGCACCTGCAGCAGATGACGATGATGTGGTGAAACGCATTAAAGAATTATTGGAAAATTATGTGAAACCTGCCGTAGAAATGGATGGCGGTGCCATTCAGTTTAAAAGCTATGAAGACGGCGTGGTAAACCTTACCATGCAGGGCAGTTGCAGCGGTTGCCCATCTTCTACCATCACTTTAAAAGCCGGTATAGAAGGTATGATGAAAAGAATGATACCTGAAGTAAAAGAAGTAGTAGCTGAATCTGAATAATAACAATTTATATTTGCTAAGTTTTTATGGGCAGCCGATTAAAAACGGCTGCTTTTTTTTAAAGAAAAGAATATGTTTAAAGCCAAAAGATTTTTATACTTCAGTATTATATTTTATGTGCTGGGCTTGCTGATGTTTATTACTAAAATTGCAAACCCCGAAGTTGAAAATTTAACCATCTACGGAGCCATTCTCATTGTATTTGGCTCCCTATACCTGGCTCTTTATTTTAAAAAAACCAGAAAACCCTGATGGATAAAAACGATAAAATATATGTGGCTGGGCATCGTGGCATGGTGGGGTCTGCTATTGTTAGGGCCTTGCAGGCAAGGGGGTTCCACAACATCATATGGCGTACCAGTAAAGAATTGGATTTACGAAACCAACAAGCCGTTAATGAATTTTTTAGTAGGGAAAAACCGATGTATGTTTTTTTAGCTGCCGCTAAAGTTGGCGGCATACTGGCCAATAACACGTACCGGGCTTCTTTTATTTACGATAACCTGGCGATAGAATTAAATGTAATTCATGCTGCACATGAGCACAAAATAAAAAAACTATTGTTCCTGGGTAGTAGTTGTATTTATCCTAAGCTGGCCCCGCAGCCATTAAAAGAAGAATACCTGCTTACGGGTGTTTTAGAACCCACCAATGAACCTTATGCCATTGCAAAAATAGCAGGCATAAAATTATGTGATGCATATCGTAGCCAGCATGGCGATCATTTTATAAGCGCTATGCCCACTAATTTATATGGCCCCAATGATAATTATGACTTACAAAGTTCTCATGTATTACCGGCATTGCTGCGTAAATTTCACCAGGCAAAAGAACAAAACCAACCGGCTGTAACGATATGGGGAACAGGTACACCATTAAGGGAATTTTTACACGTAGATGATATGGCCGATGCCTGTTTGTTTTTAATGGAAAATTACGATGAAGAGGGTTGTATTAATGTGGGTACTGGTACCGATATCAGTATTACCGAACTGGCCAATATGATAAAAGAGATTGTAGGGTACCGGGGAACCCTGGTATTTGATACAACCAAGCCGGACGGTACGCCAAGAAAATTAATGGACGTTTCAAAATTAAAAAACCTGGGTTGGCAATATTCTATTCCTTTACAGCAAGGTATCGAAAATGTATATGCTGATTTTGTTTTAAAAAATGAAGAAATAACACCAGAATAAATAAAAGTTTATGAGCTATTTTGCACATCCTACGGCGGTAATTGATGAACCTTGTGAAATAGGAGAGGGAACTAAAATTTGGCATTTCAGCCATATTATGAGCCATTGTAAAATTGGCAAAAATTGCAACCTGGGGCAAAACGTGGTAGTATCGCCAAAAGTTATTTTGGGCAACAATGTGCGGGTGCAAAATAACGTAAGCATTTATGAAGGTGTGGTCTGTGAAGATGATGTGTTCCTGGGCCCCAGCATGGTTCTTACCAACGTAATAAACCCCCGGAGCGCCGTGAGCAGGAAAGCTGAATTTAAAACAACCCTCATAAAAAAAGGCGCTAGCATTGGGGCCAATGCAACCATTGTATGTGGCAATACAATTGGTGAATATGCATTTATTGGGGCAGGCGCTGTGGTTACTAAAGAGGTACTACCCTATGCTTTAATAATAGGAAACCCCGGCAGGCATACCGGCTGGATGAGTGAGTTCGGCCAAAAACTAAAATTCAATGCTGCAGGAGAAGCGGATTGCAGTGAAAGCGGGGAGCGTTATGTTTTAAAAGATAATAAAGTTTCTAAACTTACCAGTTAAATGTTTCGGTAAGTTCCATCAGAATGTTAATACCTTCATCCTATTTATAAAAACTCCGGCAAACCTGTGGTGCAGGTAAATATAAAAGCAATATTTTTGAATGATAAACTCGATTTAATTTGAAAAATTTTGTGCTCATTGGCGTAGGCGGATATATTGCACCCCGCCATTTAAAAGCAATAAAAGATACAGGTAATAACTTATTGGCAGCATTGGATAAACACGATTCGGTGGGTATTATGGATAGCTATTTTCCCGAAGCCGATTTTTTTACTGAATTTGAACGATTTGACCGCCACGTAGAAAAGCTAAAAAGGCAGGGAATCAAGATTGATTATGTAACGGTTTGCAGCCCCAATTATCTTCATGATGCCCATATCCGTTTTGGATTGCGTATTGGCGCAAATGTAATCTGCGAAAAACCGGTAGTACTCAATCCATGGAATATAGATGCTTTAATGGAAATTGAAAAAGAAACCGGCGGCCAGGTTTTTACCATACTGCAACTTAGGCTGCATCCCGCCATTATAGCACTTAGAGAAAAAATAAAAAATGAAGGGGCAGGTAAAAAGCACCAGGTTAATCTTACTTATATCACCAGCCGGGGGCATTGGTACCACAATAGTTGGAAAGGCGATATTCAAAAAAGCGGCGGTATTGCAACCAATATTGGGGTGCATTTTTTTGATATGCTGTACTGGATCTTTGGAGAAGTACTCGATTATCAAGTTACTGAACATACACAAGACAGTGCTTCCGGAAAACTGGAATTTAAAAATGTAACTGCAAACTGGAGTTTAAGTATAGATGCCAATCGCTTGCCCGAACAGGTACGTAAAGAAGGTAAAAAAACCTACAGGACCCTTACAATTGACGGTGATGAATTTGAATTTAGTGAAGGGTTTACTGAATTGCATACCCGTAGTTACGAAGAAATTTTAAAAGGAAATGGTTTCCGAATCAGTCAAACTAAACCCGCCATTGAAATTGTACAAAAAATCAGAGCTTATAAATAATTCGTGTACCAATATTTAGAATTTACCATTAACAACAATATTTATCTTTAAGTATGTGTGGAATAGCAGGTATTATTACGCTTGACAAGGGCGCTATAATAAAATCGCAATTACAACCCATGACGGATTGTATGCAACACCGGGGCCCCGATGGAGAAGGGCATTGGATAAATGCCGATGCCAATGTAGGCCTGGGCCACCGCCGCTTATCCATCATTGATTTACATGAAGCTGCCGACCAGCCCATGCATTACCAAAACCGTTTTACCATTGTATTTAATGGTGAAATATATAATTATATAGAGCTAAAAAATATTTTAATAAAGCAAGGCTACCAGTTTAAAACAGAAAGTGATACAGAAGTATTGCTGGCATTGTACAGCCGTGATAAAGAAAATTGTTTGCAATTGCTGGATGGGATGTTTGCTTTTGTAATTTATGATAACCAGGAAAAAACAATTTTTGCAGCCCGGGACCGCTTTGGTGAAAAACCTTTTTTTTATACCTATATACCGGGGAAATATTTTGTATTTGGTTCAGAAATTAAGGCCATACAAGCATATACCAAAGACCATACACTCAATGATGTAATGATGTATAACTATTTAAGCTTTGGTGTACTTGATAATAAAAAAGATCTTTCTGAAACTTTCTTTGCTGCGGTAAAGCGTTTACCCCATGCACACCTGCTTTGGCTCAATACCACCACGCTAGAAAAGCGGGTAGAAAAATATTGGGATATAGATATTCTAAAGCAGGATAATAAAATATCGCTTTCTGATGCAAAAGAAAAATTTCAATCCCTTTTTTATACTTCTGTAAACAGGCGGCTCCGTAGTGATGTAAATGTAGGAAGCAGTTTAAGCGGTGGTTTAGACAGTTCACTGATTGTTTGTGTAATTGATGATCTTATTCGTAAAAATAAAGCTGAACATAGCTTTGCTTCTACTTCCAGTAAACAAAAAACTTTTAGTGCCAGGTTCCCGGATTTTAAAAAAGATGAAGGCGCATTTATGCAAATGGTGATTGATAAAACCAATGTGGAACCCCATTTTGTTTTTCCTTCCGGCAATCAATTAGCCGATGATATAGACCACCTGATGTATTACCAGGAGGAGCCATTTGGTGGCGCCAGCATATTGGTACAATATGAAGTAATGAAATTGGCCCGCCAAAATGATGTTACCGTATTACTCGATGGCCAGGGGGCCGATGAAATTTTAGCCGGCTACCATAGCTATTACAATACCTACTTCAGGTTTCTTCACAAGACAAATGAGAACGAGTATAAAAAAGAATATGCGGCATACCTTGCAATTCACCGGCACAATGAAATAAATGCACCTCAAACAAAAAACCTGGAATACCAAATCCGGCGGTACCTGCCGGGCCAAATAAACCGGATAAAAAAAATAACTGCCAGTTTTCAACAATTTAAAAACAAAAACTTTCAAACCGATTTTTATAAAGCAAATGCCGGCTTTGTTTTTGAGGCTGATACCAGTTTCAATAATTTGAAAGAGGCATTATACCGCAGTACCATGGGCGGAGATTTGCAGGGATTATTAAGGTATGCCGATAGGAACAGTATGGCCAATTCAAGAGAAGTACGCCTACCCTTTCTGTATCATGAAATGGTAGAATTTTTATTTTCCTTACCGCCTCAAATGAAAATTCATAACGGCTGGACCAAATACATCATGCGGGATACATTTCAAAATATTTTGCCTTCCGAAATTGCATGGCGGGTAGATAAAATTGGATATGAACCGCCACAAAAAAAATGGATGGAATCTGCCGCTATGAAAGAAAGTATATTTGCATCCAGGCAAAAATTAGTAAAGGCAGGTATTTTAGATAAAAAAATATTAGATCGTGTGCCTGGCGCTTACGCTTCTAATGAAAAAGGCGATAATAGCTGGGCCCAGCTAATGGCAGGTAAAATGATCACCTAAGGGATATAATATGAAAAAAAAGGTTCTGGTATTTGTTGACCTGGTAGCCCATAAAAATAAACTGCAAATTGAACTTATTCAGCAATTAAACTGGGAGCCTGTTTTTTTTGTAAATACTTACCGGCCACATTTTGATGAATATTTTTCTTCAGCAGGTGCACAAATACTCTTAGCAACTGGGTTTGCAAGCCGTATTAAACAAGTGTTCAGCTTTTTTAAAAAGAATAAAGAAACGATTCACCACCTGGAAATTTACCCGGGCGGGCGCATTTCTTTTATTTATTTATTCTTAGCAAAATGGTTTTCGCTAAAAACAATTTGTGCTGAACGGGGCGATTTATTGTACTTTAATAAAGGAGGTTACGATTTCTTCACCCGCTTTTCAATGTACTGTTGTTATAAATTTTCAAATATTGTGTGGTACAGGGAACCGTATATGAAAGAAAAACTTGAAAAACTGAGAAAAAAGAATCTTTATTTTTTACATAACGCTATCCCAGTAGAAAGCCATCCCATTCAAAATGAAGAAAGGGATATTGATTTTTTATGGGTGAACCGGATTATTCCACAGCGTAAAGCAAAATGGTTTATACAAAAATTAAGTACACCTGAATTTAAAAATACCAAAAACATCCTGGTAGGTATTTTGCAAAACACAATATTAAACCCGGATGTGGAGTATGTAATAAAAAATAGCCCGGAAAATCTTACTCTTGTAGATTACACTTCAACCCCTGAATCTTATTTTAAACGGGCAAAATATTTTGTACTTCCTTCCGATATCGTTTTTGCAAATCATGCATTGCTCGAAGCCATGAGTTGGGGAGTAGTGCCTTTGGTCTCGGATATTGGAGGCGCTAACCTGATTGTAGAAAAAAATAAAAACGGTTTTATATTTGAGCATACTCAAAGCGGGTTTAACCAGGCAATGGATGATGCCCTGCATTTAGATACGGAAACCTATCTTGCATATTCAAAGGGAAGCAAAAAGAAAATAAGAGAAGTGTTTAGTACTGAAAAATATGCTGAAAAATTAAAATTACTATATGATTTAATTGAGAATGCATGAAACCTAAACTGCTTTTTATAATTAATACTTTAACGTATGGAGGTGCAGAAAGGGTTGTGTCTTTATTGCTGAATCAACTGGCAGAGAAGTATGAGCTGCACCTGGTAATTTTTGAAAATATCATTAAGTATCCCATTCCCGGTAGCGTGCATATTTATTGCCTGGGAGAAAGTAGTAAAGCGCAAGGCATTATTACACTATTGCGGTTGCCGTTCATGGCAAAAAAACTGGCATCATATTGCAAAATACATAAGATTGATAGTTGTATTTCATTTTTAAACAGGGCTTGTTATATCAATGCCATTCGAAAAACATTCTGGCCTGCCCGCATAAAGACAATTATGTGCGAAAGGTCTCATCAAAGCAGTATTTTACAATATATTGGTGGCAGCAGTAAAATATTCCCCTATATTTCTAAAAAACTAATTAGCTGGTCTTATCAAAAAGCCGATCTGATTTTAACCAACTCAGAACTTTCCCGTTTAGACCTTCAACAAAATTTTAAAATCAACCGGCCAATACAGGTGGTATATAATCCTATCCACTTACATGATATTCTGCAAAAGGCAAATGAACCGGTACAAGATTATTTATTCAGTGAGTTTACATTTATTAGTGTGGGCAAGTTTAGGGTAGAGAAAAATTTACAGCTTTTAATCCAGGCGTTTGCCCAATTAAAAGAATTGCCTGTAAAACTTATTATAATTGGTGGAGGACCATTAGAGCCAGCTTTAAAACAACAGGTATCACAACTCGGTATTGATGATAAAGTTTGGTTTGGTGGTTTTAAAAGCAATCCTTTTCAATATATAAAAAATGCGAACTGTTTTGTATTAAGTTCACATACCGAAGGGTTTCCCAATGTGCTATTGGAAGCGCTTGCCTGTGGCAAAGCCGTAATTTCTACTGATTGCAAATCGGGCCCCAGGGAAATACTGGCTCCTGCAAGCGATATGAATACGGTGTTGGAAAAAAATATAGAAATGACTGCGTATGGTATTTTGGTGCCAGAAAATAACCCTCAGCAATTAGCCTTTGCCATGAAAAAAATATTTGAGGATAACCAGCTTCGGGAACAATTTGAAGAAAAATCACTTCAGCGTGCCAGTGAATTTAGTAACGAGATCATCATTCCTCAATTTGAACAATATTTTTATTGACTTTATTTCTTGTGTTGTATAAGATCAATAATAAACCCATCAAATAAAATGGGATTACCGGCACCCGATAACGGGCCAATGTGCCAAAGTTTAATGATGTGATACCTACCAGGCTCGCAAATATGATGGAATAGCCAATACATAAAAACACAATCGGGTTTACAATGATTTGTTTTAAAAATGAACCTGGACCTGTTTTTATGAAGACAAACAAAGTAAACAATAAAATAAATAAACTTTCCAGCGCCGATAAAAGCATAATGGGTTTTCGGGCTTCCCATAAAAATGGCCTGTATAAGGTAGCCACAAAACCAATTGGCATTTTTTTGAGTAAGCCTACCGGGGTAGGTTCTATTTCACCAATGTCAAAATTTGAATCTGCATCTTCGGTTAAGGCAGCATAATTTGTTTGGTAAGAACTCACACTGTTTTCAAGTTTATCAACTGCAAAAGTACCCAGGCTTTCATTTATTTGCTGGTATGTAAGTACCAGGATGCCTGCAAATACACCCAATACTACCGGTAAAGCTAAAATGCGTAAGAATTTTGAATGGATCTTCCGCAGCAGGTTCATGCTTATAAAAAGAATAAGCGGAATAATCATGGCAGCAATAATGTAGGCCTTAATCACAATAATAAAATAGAGTGAAATGGGTATGATAAAATAATCAGCAAGGTTTGTTTTTTTACGGCTGATATTGATACTGCTGTAAAAGAAAAGCCCTAAGGCACAAAAACTAAGTGTATCTTTTAATATGCCCGATCCGTAAATATTTAAAGAAGGGAAAAATATTACAAAACAGGCAATGAGAAAATGCCACCTGGGAGCAAATGAAACAAAGGTTTCAAATAACTTAAAAGTGCCTACAATGGCTAGTGTAGCAAAAAGCATGGTGCAAATAAGAAAACTGTTAAAACTGATATAACTTAATAGCAGCGTAACTTTCACTACCAGGAAACCACTTTCATTTACCGCTCCCCGTAGCTCAAAATTTTCCCTGAAGTAAGTATAATCCTTAAAAAAAACATCCAGGAATCCCACTTTACCATCATGCACCAATTGCTTGATCACCATTGTTTCTTTAAAATAAGTAGCCGAATCTCCAAATCCCCAATAATAATAAATCAGGAAAGCATATACCAGGCCGCCAAATACTTTACATAAAAATATTTTCACTAAATATTTTTGAACGAGAATGTTTTGGCTGTATTTTTTTTTATAAAAAATTACAATCGCCAGCAAGGCAATAAAGAAAAATGGTACCAATATAAAATCCAGCGTATTAATAAGAGGTTCGTCCATTATTCAAATGTATTAAAGATATATCTTTGTAACAGTTACTTTAAATACAATAATTTTAAAATTAACCGTTTAGTAAACGAAAAAATCCCTTTTTTGTTTTAATACTCATATATGCAAACCATTCTCATTACCGGGGGAGCAGGATTTATTGGTTCTCACCTTACCCGGCTATTTGTATCTAAATATCCACAATACAAAATAATTAATCTGGATGCCCTTACTTATGCCGGTAATCTTCAAAATTTAAGCGATATTGAAAGTCGTTCAAATTATCAATTTATAAAAGGAGATATTACAAATGCTAAGCTGGTGAATGAAATATTTGAGACTCATCAAATAACCAGTGTATTGCATTGTGCAGCCGAAAGCCATGTAGATCGTTCTATTGCAGACCCGCTTGCATTTGTTCGAACCAATGTGATAGGTACCGTTACCCTTTTGCAGGCTGCTAAAGAATACTGGAACGGCGATTATGAAAATAAATTATTTTATCATATCTCTACCGATGAAGTATATGGTTCACTGGGCGAAACCGGTTTTTTTTATGAGGATACCGCTTATGATCCCCGTAGCCCTTACTCAGCCAGTAAAGCATCTTCCGATCATTTTGTAAGGGCTTATCACCATACCTACCAGCTACCTGTAAAAATTTCTAATTGCAGTAATAATTACGGACCTTTTCATTTTCCTGAAAAACTGATACCCTTAAGCATCAATAATATTATCAACAACAAACCCCTTCCCATTTATGGTAAAGGTGAGAATATACGGGACTGGTTATATGTAGAAGATCATGTACGGGCTATTGACCTGATATTTCATAAAGGGAAAAATGGCGAAACCTATAATATTGGTGGGCATAATGAATGGACAAATATTGCTTTGATAAGAGAATTGTGCCGACAAATGGATCACAAACTAAATCGGGAAGCGGGCAGTTCCGAAAAATTGATCAGCTTTGTAAAAGACAGGGCAGGCCATGATTTGCGCTATGCCATTGATGCGACAAAACTAAAAGATGAGTTAGGCTGGTTACCCTCTTTGCAATTTGAAGAAGGGTTATCAAAAACCATTGACTGGTACCTGGCTAATACCGCCTGGTTAAATGATGTGGTAAATGGTAGTTATAAAGATTATTACGAAGAACAATATCATAAAAGATAATTAAATGAAAGGGATTATTCTGGCAGGTGGATCGGGTACCAGGCTTTACCCGATTACGATGGGCATAAGCAAACAATTAATGCCCATTTTTGATAAGCCCATGATTTATTACCCGCTTAGTACACTCATGCTAGCCGGTATAAAAGATATTTTAATCATTACCACTCCTGATGATCAGCCCCAGTTCATTCGCTTATTGGGAGATGGAAAAAAATGGGGTTGTACTATTACGTATGCAAAGCAGGAAATTCCCAATGGGCTTGCCCAGGCATTTGTAATTGGTGAAACTTTTATTGGTAACGATCGTGTGGCGCTTGTATTGGGCGATAATATTTTTTATGGAAGTGGTTTTAGCAAGCTATTACAAAACGCCTCCACACATCCCGGGGCTACCATCTTTGCTTACCCGGTAAGTGATCCCGAACGATACGGAGTGGTAGAATTTGACGAAAATTTTACTGCATTAAGCCTGGAAGAGAAACCCCTGCATCCAAAAAGCAATTATGCAGTACCCGGTCTTTATTTTTATGATAATAGTGTGGTACAAATAGCAAAAGAACTAAAACCGGGCAGCCGGGGCGAGTATGAAATTACTGATGTAAACAAAATATATTTGCAGCGCAAACAATTGCATGTAGGAGTGCTGGACCGGGGCTTTGCCTGGTTAGATACCGGCACATTTGATTCTTTGAGTGATGCCAGCGAATATGTAAGGGTTATTGAAAAGCGGCAGGGGTTAAAAATTGGTTGCCCCGAAGAAATAGCCTGGCGCAAAGGTTTTATCACCCATGATCAATTAATGCAACTGGCAGAAGAATTGAAAAAAAGTGGATATGGAGAATACTTAAAAAAATTAAAATAATAACCTGTTCATGATATCTAGCAACCCTCAATTAATTCAGTTTCCCCGGATAGGCAATATCATGCAGGGCTATATTTCAGTAGCAGAAAATGACACCCTGCCCTTTGAAGTAAAACGGGTTTACTGGACTTATCATACACCCGGAACCATTCACCGGGGCGGCCATGCACATCATGAACTCGTACAAATACTGGTGGCTGTTGCAGGAACCATATTGGTAGAAACAGAAATTCCCGGGGGCATCAAAGAAAAATTTACCTTGGATACACCCGAAGTGGGTTTGCTGATGCCGATCTACTGCTGGCATATCATGCAGTATAGCCATAATGCAGTACAAATGTGTATCGCCAATATGGCTTACAAAGAATCGGATTATATTCGGGATTACGAAGTGTTTAAACAATTAAAATGATACACCCTGCTGCAGATGTGCAATCAAAACAAATAGGCGATGGTACAAGGGTATGGCAATACGCTATTATTTTACCAGGCGCTGTAGTGGGTAAAGATTGCAATATCAATTGCCATACATTTATTGAAAACGATGTAATAATCGGTAACCGGGTTACTATTAAAAGCGGTGTATTTTTATGGGATGGGCTAAGGCTGGCAGATGATGTTTTCATTGGTCCTAATGTAACTTTTACCAATGATAAATATCCCCGTTCAAAACAGTATCCATCAGCATTTCAGCTTACTCAAATTGGTGCTTTTGCTTCGGTAGGCGCCAATGCTACCATCCTGGGTGGTATTACCATTGGAGAGTATGCACTCATTGGTGCCGGTGCCGTTGTAACAAAAGATGTTCCTCCTTTTACCTTAGTGTACGGTAACCCTGCCCGGGCAATGGCAAAATTGAATGAGAAAGGTGAGATCATAGAAAAATATAATGGCACATGATTGAGTTTTTAAACATAAAGCAAATAACCCAGAGAAATAAGCAGGAGTTGATGCAGGCATTTGAAGCAGTATTAGATTCCGGCTGGTTTATAATGGGCAATGCACTCCGTACTTTTGAGCAGGAGTTTGCCGGCTATTGTGGTACCCAGTCTTGTATAGGCGTAGCCAATGGGTTAGATGCACTTATTTTAATATTGGAAGCCTATAAAGAAACAGGATTTATGAAACCCGGTGATGAAGTGATCGTTCCTTCTAATACTTATATTGCCAGTATATTGGCGGTATCAAAAGCAGGGCTTACGCCTGTATTATGTGAACCGGATATACATACTTATTTATTAGACCCGGCGCTTATTGAAAAAAAGATTTCAAAAAAAACAAAAGCTATATTACCGGTTCATCTGTACGGCCAGGTTTGCGATATGGATCCTATCGTGGCCCTTGCAAAAAAATATAATCTAAAAATAATTGAAGATTGCGCCCAATCGCAGGGAGCTATGTATCACGGTAAACGATGTGGCAACCTGGGTGATGCAGCCGGTTTTAGTTTTTACCCTGGTAAAAACCTGGGGGCGCTGGGCGATGCCGGAGCCGTAACTACCCATGATGAAACCCTGGCAGAAATAATAAAAGCCTGGCGTAATTATGGTTCTCATAAAAAATATGAAAACCTGTACCTGGGAGTAAATAGCAGGCTCGATGAATTACAGGCAGCCTTACTATCCGTAAAATTAAAAAGCTTAGATGCTGACAATCAAAAAAGGAGGGAGATTGCACAGTATTATATCAATAATATCAATCATCCCGGTATTGTATTACCGGCTTCCAAAGAAAGAGATGTATTAAATGACCACTCACATGTATGGCATGTATTTGTGGTAAGAACAGAAAAGCGGGATTCCTTTCAGCAATATTTACTGGAGAATGGGGTGCAAACAGTAATTCATTACCCCATTCCTCCACATCATCAAAAAGCTTATACCAGTTTACATTCACAACAGTTCCCCATTTCAGAAAAAATACACAGCCAGGTAATTTCATTACCCATAAGCCCGGTAATGCAAGCCAATGAATACGAAAAGGTTTGCCAGGTTGTAAACTTATTTTCATCGTGAACCTGATTAAAACAAGTTTTTACACTTCCATCTCTACTGCCATTACTTTTTTAAGTGGGTTTATTGTTATTAAAGTAGTAGCTGTAAAAATAGGCCCGGAAGGAATCGCATTTGTTGGCCAATTTCAAAATACTACAGCCATTCTTACCTTGTTGGCTACCGGCGCCATTACCATGGGCGTAATAAAATATTTGGCACAGCATAAGGCAGAGCCACTCAAAATCCAAAAGATAATTCATAGCGCTTTCCTTATCTCTTTTTTCTGTTCTATCATGATATCCATCATTGTTTTAAGTAGCAGCCATTACTTGTCAAAGGCGGCTTTCAAAACAACCGACTATTGGTTGGTGTATTTTTTATTTGGATTATTTGTGATGTTAATCTCATTCAACACTTTGTTCCTGGCTATTTTGAACGGGCTAAAAGAGATAAAAAAATATACCATTGTAAATATCAGCGCTTCTTTAATAGGCGTAAGCTTTACATTACTGGGTGCCTTTTATTTTGGATTAATTGGGGTTTTAATTTCAAGCACTGCATCTGGCATTGTGGTTTTCCTGATGAATATTTTTATTTTTAAAAAATTGGGTATTTCCTGGAAACCCCGGATTTCAAATTGGGATAAAAGGGTATTTAAAATGCTCCTGGCCTTTTCGGTGATGGCATTGGTGAGCGGATTTATTGCACCAGCAATCCAAATACTTATCCGGGATAAAATTATTCTCCGGTTTTCTGCTACCGAAGCCGGGTATTGGCAGGCTGTTACAAAAATTTCAGATTATTATCTGGGCTTTATTACCTCTGTGTTAGCCGTTTATTATATGCCACGCTTATCAGAAATACAAGATCGCCATGAACTTAAAAAAGAAATAAAGAGCGGGTACAAATTTATTTTACCCATTGTAGGGTTAATCGCTTTTTCGATATGGATTTTTAAGGATCTTATTATTCATCTTTTATTTACCCCTGCATTTTTACCCATGCGGCCTTTGTTTGCTTACCAGCTTATGGGAGATTTTTTTAAGATTGGTAGCTGGTTATTGGCTTATTTGATGATTGCAAAAGCCATGACAAAAACATTTATCATAACTGAGATTTTTTTCTCATTGAGTTATGTTGTGTTGTCATATATTTTTTTAGATAAATTTGGTATTATTGGGGCTACCTATTCCTTCTGTATCAATTATGCTATTTATTGGATTGTGATGTTTGTGATTATGAAAAAGCGATTTCTGTAACGGTCTGTTTTTATTCACTAAATTTAAGTATGAACATTCTTTTTATTCGTGACTATCCATTAATAGACGGCACCTTTACTTTATTATTGCGTCAGGCTCACTATGCCAAAAATGATGGGTATAAACCCTATTTTCTTTTCCTGAATAAAAACATAGAACCATCACTGCTCGTAGAAATTAAACTCATTTGCCCTGTTTATTTTCCGGAAGATTTAGCAAAACTCAAAAGTGAAAACAGTTTGCCGCCTATTGAAGCCATACATGGAATCCTTTCCGGTGACCGTTTATGGTATTGTTATGATACCATTAAAGCAATTTATTTCCCGGAGGCAGCCGTAGTTATTGGCTTTTATCATCCACGTACATTTATTATAAAAACATATTTATGGCCTTCGCCGGATGTGAAACTTTATAAAAAATTATTTTCAAATATCCCGGCACAAAACCTTTTGTTTATGAATGATGTGGTGAAAAAAGAGCATGAATCTTTTTTTCACCTTGATTTTTCTAAATCTCCCATAGTGCCTATCATGGTAGAGGTGCCTGCACAATACACGCCACGTAAGCAGGTAAATAGAAATAAAATTGTGAGCATAGGCCGCCTGGTGTATTTTAAAAATTATATTTCACCACTTATCATCTTACTGGCATCTTTAAGAAAAAAAGGCTATGCTTTTGAATATCATATATATGGTGATGGTGAACTGATGGAAGAAGTGCAGAATTTAATTAAAAAATTAGATGCCGGTCATTACATCTTTTTGCATGGAAGTATTGATTATTCAGATTTCAATTCAATTGTAGATGATGCGCTTCTTTTTGTGGGGATGGGTACTTCCATCATTGAAAGTTCAAGGCAGGCTGTACCAAGTTTACAGTCAATAGAAAGTTGCCAGGAAGATGCTACTTATGGTTGGTTTTTCGACCAGCCAGGCTACGAAGTGGGAGAACAAATTCCAGGTAAGGCATCCGGCTCTTATGAGCCCTACATCTTGCAGGCTTATAGAAGTAGTGAAGGAGAATATGCAGTACTTTGTGAAAAAAGCTGGCAGCGTGCCAGAGAATTTTCAGCAGAAAAAGTAATGCATACATATTATACAGCTTTACAAAATGCTGATAAAAAATTCACATTTATAATACCGGCATGGAAAAAATATATGGTAAAACTATTGAGGCAGCCGCTTAAATGGCAGCGGTTGATAAAAAAGGAATACAGGGGCAGGTAAAAATATTTTAAAGGTTTACAGCATTGAACAAGAAAAAAATTCTTCATATTATTTATAACCTGGGCCGGGGTGGTGCAGAAACCATGCTGGTGGGTGTTTTAAAAGAATTATCACAATACCACAATATTGTAGTAACAATTTCTGAGGTGAATGATTTTAAAGAAGAATTGGTTTGCGATAAATATTTTTGCCTTCATGGTGCTTCTTTAAAAAAGTTACCGGTAATGGTTAGCAAGCTTAAAAAAATCATTCGAGATGAAAAGCCTCACCTGGTTCATTCTCATTTACCCTATAGCAATTTTGTTGCCCGCTTAGCAACACCCGCTACCATACCTTTAGTTACCAGCATTCATACTGCTATTTCTGCTGCCGTTGATTATAAGAAATGGACAATCCGCTTCCTGGATAGGTTTACTTACCGGTTTCGGAAATCTACCATCATTGCCGTATCGAAACAAGCGCTACAGGATTATTTTTCGGTATTGCAGCTAAAGCAGGGCAAAGCCGTAGTGATCTATACTTTTGTGGATAGTACCCGGTTCAAATTTACGGATGGGCCATTGGGAAATAATCCTATCCGTTTAATCTGTATTGGCTCCATGCGAAAAAATAAAAATTTCGAATATTTAATTAAAGCCTTCACATTAATCAGGGATAAAAATATACAATTAGATATTTTTGGTTACGGCCCGGCTTTTGAATATTATCAAAATTTAATTCACCAGGAAAAAGTGAATATACATTTAAAAGGCCTCGTTAAAAATATTCATGAACTCATGGGCAGCTATCATATTTTTGCAATGCCTTCAAAGTTCGAAGGGTTTTCATTAAGTGTATTAGAGGCTATGGCATCGGGCAGACCATTATTATTAAGTGATATCCCATCATTTAGAGAACAATGCGAAGCATGTGCTGTTTATTTTGATTTAAATGATTCCGGTGATTTTATCATGAAATTGAATGCAATGTTGAATCACCCGGAAAATATGAAATTACTAGGTGAGAAGGGGTATCAACGGGTGATGAACAATTTCACCATAGGGCATCACGTTAAGCAACTAACTGATTTATATGAAGAAGAAATGAGGGTTAAAAATTAATTTTATATGTGCGGTATTGTAGGTTTTATTGATTTTAAAAAGCAATCGTCTGAAACGATATTAAATGCTTGTACCGATGAATTAATTCACCGGGGGCCAGATGGCAGGGGTGTTACATTCTTTAACCGGGAAGCAGGCCAGGTTGGCTTAGGCCATCGCAGGTTATCTATTATAGACCTTAGCGATGCAGCGGGCCAGCCCATGCAATATGAGGGTTTATGGATTGTATTTAATGGAGAAATTTATAATTATAAAGAAATAAAAGAAGAACTTCTGTTGGTGGGCCACCAGTTTAAAGCTCATTCTGATACCGAAGTTATTTTACATGCCTGGCAACAATGGGGCGAAGCGATGCTTTCCCGGTTTATTGGCATGTTTGCCTTTGTAATTTATGATACACATAAAGAATCACTGTTTTGCTGCCGCGACAGGGCCGGCGTAAAACCATTTTATTATTATTGGGAAAATGATCTTTTCCTTTTTTCATCAGAATTAAAAGGAATGATGAAACATCCAGCTTTTAAAAAAGAAATTGACCTGGATGCCCTTTCTGCATACATGCAATTTGGATACGTACCCACCCCATATTGCATTTTTGAAAATTGTTATAAATTAAAACCAGGGCATTATTTGAAGTTAGATGTAAAAACAAAATTTTTTACTACGCACCAATATTGGAATGTGTATGACGCCTACAACAAACCGGTTTTGGAAATTGGTTTTGAAGAAGCCGTTACAGAAACTGAAAAATTACTGACCAACGCCTTTCAATATCGTATGGTAAGCGATGTGCCGGTGGGCGTATTTTTAAGCGGTGGTTACGACAGTAGCTGCGTAACTGCCATTCTTCAAAAAAATAATACTGAAAAAATAAAAACATTTACGATCGGGGTTCCCGATGCAGGGCTTAATGAAGCGCCTTACGCCAAAGAAATTGCAAAGCACCTGGGTACAGATCATACAGAATATTATTGCACCCAAAAAGAAGCATTGGAAATTGTACCAGAGTTGCCTTTTTATTATGATGAACCATTTGCCGATAGCAGCGCCATACCCACTACCTTGGTGAGCAGGGTTGCACGAAAGCAAGTAACAGTAGCGCTTTCAGCAGATGCAGGCGATGAAATATTTGCAGGATACAACCGGTATGATTATATGATGCGTTATGGGAAAAAGATGGCACAACTACCTGCTTCCATTCGCAAACTGGCAGCCGCAACCATGGATCTGATACCTGCAGACCGGGTTCCCATTCTTAGAAAAAAATATGAATTTCATACACGTTACGAAAAAGTAAAATCGTTTTTAAAAAATAATTCAGAAAAAAATATTTTAGTCAGCCTTACCCGGCACATGACGGATGAAGAAATAAATAAACTATTTAAAAAGAAAGTAAAAAAAATAGAAACAGCTTTTGACAGTTCCGAACTGCAGGCCGAACGGTTTACGATACTGGATTATATCATGGCGGTAGATTATCAAACCTATTTAGTAGATGATATTTTACAAAAGGTAGATCGGGCAGGTATGAGTGTGAGCCTGGAAGGCCGTGAACCATTTTTAGATCACCGCATTATTGAATGGGCTGCACAACTCCCATCTCATTTTAAATATGACAAAGGGAAAAAGAAAATAATTTTAAAGGAAATTGTACATAAATATATACCAAAGCAAATAATGGACAGGCCCAAAATGGGATTTGGGATCCCTTTGCAGCATTGGCTTACCCAGGAATTGAAGCCTTTTGTGGATCAGCTTTTTGATGAACAGTACATCGAAACACAAGGCATTTTTAACAATGAAGAAATTCAAAGACTCAGGAATTCTTTTTATAATGGCCGGGTAGAAAGAGTAGAAAAAATTTGGTTTATCCTGATGTTTCAAATGTGGTATGAACGCTGGATGAAATAAACGTAAAAGCAACTGTGAGAAAATAATCTTGAAAAAAAAGCATCCCCATATATTATTCCTTTCTTATGATGGCATGACCGACCCCTTGGGTCAAAGCCAGGTAATACCTTACCTGGCGGGGCTTACACGTTATGGGTTCCGGTTTACCATTTTAAGTTTTGATAAGCCCGAAAAATATGTACTTCATAAAAATGATGTAGAAACTCAAATAGCCTCTTTCCCTATTACCTGGAAAAGTGTACCATACCATAAAAACCCACCGGTACTCTCTGGAATGTATGATTTGCAGCTAATGAAAAATTTTATTCGCAAGAAGCAAAAAAATGAACTTTTTGATATGGTTCATGCACGTACGGGCATCCCGGCGCTGGCCGCCCTCTGGATGAAAAAAAAATATGGAACTCCTTTTTTAAATGATATCCGTGGTTTTTGGGCTGATGAAAGAATTGATGGGGGCATGTGGAATATGGCTAACCCAGTTTTTAAATTGCTGTACCGCTATTTTAAATCAAAAGAAAAGCAATGTATAGAACAATCCGATTATAATAATTGCTTAACAGCGGCAGCACAAAAAGAAATTTTAAGCTGGAAAAATATAAAAGGCCAACCCAGGCCTGTCTCTGTGATTTCCTGTAGTGCGGATGTTGCGTTATTTGATCCGGCCAATATTGACGAAGTATTAAAAAATAAATTCTTACATCAACTAAACATTAAAGACACTGATTTTGTAATGAGCTATTTAGGTTCTATTGGAGGTTGGTATATGACGAAAGAGATGATGGAGTTTTGCAAAGTGCTGCAAGATGAAATACCCAATACTGTTTTCCTCTTTATATCACCCGGCAGGCACCAGGAAATTTTAGATGCCGCTAAAGCTGCAGGCATTTTGGAACATACCGTTAAAATTATTTCAGCACGCCGTAAAGAAGTACCTGTGTTGCTCTCCTTAAGTAAATATTCATTGTTTTTTATTAAGCCTTGTTATTCTAAAATAGCATCATCTCCTACCAAGCATGGAGAAATTATGGCTATGGGAATACCGGTAATAACCAATGCCGGTGTAGGGGATGTAAAAGAGATTGTATTGCAAAACGAAGCGGGTTATGTATTAGAATCATTCAATAACCGGGCCTATAAACAAGTAGCCGAAAAAATAAAAGGGACTAATCCTTTTTCTACTGAAAAGATAAGGCAAGCTGCTTTAAAAATATATTCTTTAGAAACTG
Source organism: Niastella sp. (assembly GCA_016710595.1). GTDB lineage: Bacteria > Bacteroidota > Bacteroidia > Chitinophagales > Chitinophagaceae > Ferruginibacter. The sequence goes on along the minus strand of JADJVM010000003.1, from coordinate 81,266 downwards.
CCGTAGAAGCTTATCATAAAGTATATCAAAATATTTTAGAAGACTCTTAGACCAATGCAGGCACTTCAGCATTTTTTATCTTCTTGTTTTTGTTGAAATACAAAATCATGAATAATGAGATCACATAAAATGGCATGCACGGGATTTTATACCGCACCAATGTGCCAAAGTTTAGGGTAGTGGCGCCCACAAATAAAGCAAAAGTAATGGAGAAGAAATAACAATATAATACAATGGGTCTTTTTATAATGGTGCGCACAAATTTTATTAAGCCTACTTTAAAAATAACGTAGAGGGTAAATAACATCATGAATAAACTTTCAAAAGATGAGAGTAAAGTAGAGATGTTCCTGCTCTCCCATAAAAAGGGCCGGTAAAGTGTGGCAATAACCGCCATTGGCGCTACTTTTAATAAGCTTCCCACTGTTCCGTCAAATTCTACTCCCAATGAAAAATAAGCACCTTCGCTATTCTGTTGTTTTTTCTTATAGGTTTGCTGGTATTCCGAAATGCCTTCCACAATGTCTTCGCCTGCATAATCCGCAATGGCACTTTGCATACGGGTGGCAATGGCAGAAAAGCTAATGATACTTATGATGATAAAACCAATAATAAGCATAAGCTTAAATATCGGGTTCTTAAGAAGCTGTGCATTCTTTAACAATAAGAAAATTGAAAAAGCAGGTAAATAAGCAATGATAATATAAATTTTAATCACCGAGAAAATATAAAAAGTAATGATGATGATAAGTAGATTCCGGATCAAATTTTTCTTTTCTACTGCAAGCTGAAATAATGCAAATGTAAACCAGCCCAATGCAGAAACGGCTAAAGGGTCTTTTAAAATTCCGGAACTCCAAAAGGTGAATGTGGGCAATAATAAAATGGCAAAGGCAAAAGGTTTACGCATGTCAGGAAACTGTTCTGCAAAAAAGCGGTATAATTTCCAAATTCCGGTGAATGCGATCATGGCATAAAAAAGGTTCACCACTAAAAATTTTCCAAAAGAGAGAAAGCATAATATAGCCGTAAACCTTATGGCAAATAAATTACTGGGATCTTTTAAATATCCTATTTGGTTGGGGTTTGCCAGGGTATTGGGGTCTATATTTTCTACTGGCCCCAGTAAAAGATCATAACTATTGGCCCCGTTTAAAATACGCTTGAACATATTTAATCCCTCTGGATAATATAAATCCATGGTATCTCCTCCCTTTACAATATAGAGTACGAAAATAGAATAACAAAAGCAGGCAACCACTTTAACCCAAAATGCATATTTATGGTATGTTCTTAATTCTACATTTTTTATCTTTTTTCTGGAGACAGAAAAAATAAGTGAAAAAATAAGAATGTATATAAAAAATGCAATAAAATCTAGTATATCCATAGAGCAATCCCTGGCCTGTTTAGCAAATTATTATTACGTTAAAATTAAGTATTCAATTTGATGTAATAGAATTGATTTTGAAAGCCTTAAAAAATAAAACAACATGCCGGTTTGTACCAAAACGATTGCCCTGTATCCGGTATGCGCCTAAAAGCCCATAAAAAGGGTTAACGGATTGATTGATTGCTGCTTGTAGTTTCATATAAAATGAAAAGATACACAATATTTATTTTAAGCATACGTTAGGTAAGTATCCAATTGTAGTTGAAAGACCTGGCATTCTCATCGTAACAGGAGGTAACACCCAAAAATGGTGTCCCTGGTATTTTGCAGTTTGTGTTGTGAAATTTCGCTACAGCAAACCATCCAGAGATGCAAAATAACAACAAACCGAAACTCATTAGAATTACCACGGTACCTATGGCATTGCGTTATTTATTGCAAGGCCAAATGAATTATATGAGTACCAGTGGGTATGATGTGATCATGATTAGCGCAGAGGGCAAAGAACTTACCGAAGTGCTAAGGCAAGAAAAATGCAGGCACCTGATTGTTCCAATGACGAGGAAGATCACCCCATTTCAAGATTTAAAATGTTTGTTTCAGCTTATCAAAATCTTTATTAAAGAAAAGCCCGATATTGTACATTCTCATACTCCTAAAGCCGGGTTACTGGGTATGTTGGCGGCCAGAATTTGTGGTGTAAAAACAAGAATTCATACGGTTGCGGGCTTACCGCTGATGGTAGAACATGGAGCCAAATTTACATTGCTTAAATATATCGAGAAACTTACCTACTGGTGTGCATCTACTATATGGCCCAATAGCCCATCGCTTAAAAAATATATCCTGGAGCAAAAACTCACCCGCCAGGAAAAAATAAATATCATCGGTAAAGGTTCTTCAAATGGAATTAACCTGCAACGCTACAACCCACAAATACTGGACAACCATAAATTGGCAGAAATAAAAAAGTGCATCCATTATAACAGCTCATTTACTTATTTATTATTTACCGGCAGGCTGGTGAAAGATAAAGGGATTATAGAATTGATGGATGCATTTGCACATTTACAAAAATCACATAGCCGTTTAAAATTATTATTGCTTGGCGATTTTGAAAATGGATTAGACCCGTTGCCCAGGCAAACGATGGATTGCATTCAGCACAACCCCGATGTAATACATGTTTCATGGACGAATGATGTGGAATATTATATGCAACTGGCAGATACTTTTGTATTCCCATCACACAGGGAAGGGTTTCCCAATGTACTTTTACAAGCCGGCGCAATGAAACTTCCCATTATCTGCAGCTCTATTTGCGGTAATATTGATATTGTACAAAACAATCAAACCGGGCTTTTATTCAATACCCATAATGTACAAAACCTGGCAGAAAAAATTGAATATAGTATTTTTAAGAAAGAAGAAATGGGCCGGATGGCGAGCCAATTGCACAACTATATTCACCGTGAATTTAAAACGACCCAGGTATGGGAAAAAATATTGATGGAATATTCTCAATTGCAAACCCAGGAAGAAAAAATTCCGGCAAAAATATCACCGGCACATCGGGATATGGTTCCGGGATGGATGTACCATTTATGGATACCCGGGTACAACAAGCAAAACGCCGTTTCATAAAATCTTTTATATCATTTTTATAAAAAGTATTTCTCATCGGAAATACTTTTTTTATAAAATAAAATGACTGGTAAGATGTGTGCAGCAGCTTATAAACGTTAATTTTGCACAGCTTTAACCAAACCGATCTTTTGCTACAGAAACCAAAACTCATACGTATCACTACTGTTCCTATTGCATTGGCCTACCCGCTAAGCGGACAGCCAACATTTATGCACAATCATGGATACCAGGTACTATTGGTAAGCGCTGCAGGCAAAGAATTAGATTTGGTAAAAAAGCAGGAGGAATGCCCGCATACCGTGGTTCCCATGACAAGGAAGATTACTCCCTTAAAAGATATAAAAGCACTTTATTTACTCATCCGCCTTTTTCGTAAAGAAAAACCTGCCATTGTACATACCGAAACACCAAAAGCAGGTTTGCTGGGCATGATAGCTGCCTGGTTTTGTGGTGTTCCCATTCGCATCCATACCGTTGCCGGCCTCCCACTGATGGTAGCACATGGCTTAAAATTAAAAATTTTGCAATGGGTAGAAACAATTACTTATGCAGCCGCTACGCAGGTATGGCCTAATAGTACATCATTAAAAGAGTACATTGAAAAACATAAATTTTGTTCTCTTAGAAAATTAATGGTTATCGGTAAAGGATCTTCTAATGGAATAGATACTGCTCGTTTTAATCTTAATACTTTAGATACAGAAAAATTAAAGAAGATACAAGAAAAGATACAATACGACCAAAAAAACTGCTACCTATTATTTGTAGGAAGGCTGGTAAAAGATAAAGGAATTGTAGAATTGGTTTCCGCTTTTAAAGCGCTCAAAAAACAAACGCCCCAATTAAAGTTAATGCTGGTGGGGCAATATGAAGAAGAACTGGATCCTATCCCCGAAGATATATACCATGAAATTTTACATAACCGGGATATTTTACATATTTCCTGGACAGATAAAGTGGAATATTATATGGCGCTTGCAAATTATTTTGTGTTTCCTACCTATCGGGAGGGGTTCCCCAATGTACTGTTAGAAGCGGCAGCCATGCAATTGCCCATACTGTGCAGTAAGATTGGCGGCAATGTAGATATCGTAACAGAAAATACAGGGTGTTTATTTACAGTAAAAGATACGGGTGCATTGAGCGGAGCCATTCAAAATGCCATGCAGGCAACTGCTAAAATGAAACAAAAGGCAATGACTTTACATACCATGGTAATAGAAAATTATAACCGGGAAATTTTTTGGCAACAAATGTTGCAGCAGTATAACATGCTGGTAATGGAGAATAAGCGGCTAAAAAATTGAACCATTCAATATCTATCTTTACCTTTAGGAAGCGGCAGTACAGGGGTTTTCAATTTATTATAGACTGAAATTAAATTATAAAATTCCGGGTTTAAAATATTAATTCCACATTATGATACTTATAGGATACTCCGGTCATGCTTATGTAGTGCATGGTATTTTTGCGGCCTTATGCTTAAATGTTACCGGGTATTGCGATAAAGAAGAAAAAGAACAGAACCCCTTTTCCTTAAAATATTTTGGAAACGAGATGTCAGCAGCAGGATTGGATGCAATGCAACAACAAAAGTTTTTTATAGCCATTGGCGATAATACCATTCGTAAAAATATTTATAACAAACTTGCTGAGCAGCATTTATTTCCGGTAAATGCCGTACATCCTTCAGCAATTATTGATGATAGCGTAAGTATTGCCCAGCATGGGGTAATGGTTTCTGCTCAGGTAACTTTAAATGCCCTGGCCAGGGTAGGCATCGGCGCTATATGTAACACAGGTTGTATCATAGAGCATGAATGTGAAATTGGAGAATTTAGTCATGTGGGGCCAGGCGCCATACTATGCGGAAATGTAAAATTGGGGAATCATTCTTTTGTGGGGGCAGGTTCTGTTGTTAAAGAAGGGATACAGATTGGTAACAATGTAATGATTGGTGCCGGATCGGTAGTGGTAAAGGATATTCCGGATGCGGTAACAGTGGTTGGCAACCCGGCACAGGTACTTAAAAAAAATTAGTACAAGACAATAGGTAAAAAGGTTGGCGATTTATTTTTCAACATTAGTTTACCATATCTTTGCCGGGAAATTTTAAAAATTATGAAGGTTTTAGTTACAGGAGGTGCAGGATATATAGGTTCTGTACTCGTGCGCCAATTGCTGCATAAAGGATACAACGTAAGGGCATTTGATAGCCTGATGTTTGGTGGAGAAGCTTTATATGATGTAATGCTGAATCCGAATTTTGAATTTTTAAAAGGCGATGTACGCAATGCAGCAGATGTGAACCGTGCATTGGAAGGGATTGATGCTATTGCTCACCTGGCTGCCATTGTAGGCGATCCTGCCTGTAAAAAATATAGCGACCTGGCGCATGAAACCAATTGGACCGGTAGTGTAGAACTTTTTGAAGCAGCCGAAAAAGCAGGCATTAAACGATTTGTTTTTGCCAGTACCTGTAGTAACTATGGCAAAATGCCCGATCCAAATTCTTTTGTTACCGAAACCTCAGAACTCAGGCCCGTATCTTTATATGCTGAGTTAAAAGTAAAATTTGAAAAATATTTATTAGAAGAACGTAAGGATAGTAATATCTGCAGCACGGCTCTTCGCTTTAGTACCGTATATGGTTTTTCGCCCCGTATTCGTTTTGATTTAACGGTCAATGAGTTTACCCGCAATGCAACCATTAATGGCGAACAGGAAATTTGGGGTGCCCAGTTTTGGCGGCCTTACTGCCATGTAGATGACCTGGCCCGTGCCGTAATTTTGGTGATAGAAAGCCCCGAAGATAAAGTGCGTGCCAATGTCTTTAATGTAGGTAGTACCGATGAAAATTATAACAAAGGAATGATCATCGAAGAAGTGTGTAAAGTGGTTCCGAATGTAAAAGTGAATTATGTAGAAATGAACGAAGATCCCAGGGATTACCGGGTAAACTTCGATAAAATAAAAAATACGCTGGGCTATACCATCACCAAAAAAGTACCTGATGGCATCAAAGAAATTTACACTTTGCTTAGCACCGGGATCGTTACTGATTCATTTGCACCAAAATTTCGGAATACTTAGAAAGTACTGTTAAGCGCTTCTATCAACTGGCCTTGTCTGCTGGATAAACTATAATGTGCTTCAATTTTTTTTCGGGCTTTTTCTCCCATTTGTTTTCGCAGGGTTTCATCTTTCAATAAAAGGGTAATGGCCTGTAGCCATTCATTATCATTGTGGCAAATAAATCCATTGATACCCTCATCAATTATAGCTGCATTGGCCCGGGTATCATCTGCTATGGCGGGAATCCCCATTGCCATATATTGTATCAATTTAAAACCGCATTTACCTTCGCTGGTTGCAGTATATTTCAACGGCATGATGCCGATATCAAAACGTTGCAGGGTATCTATTTCAGTATTTTTATCCCAGGCTACAAATTCAAAATCAATTTCTATCCCGGGTTTTTTATCGGCAATGATCACCAGTGTAAAATTTATTTTTTCTTTTATACTTTGTAATATGCCAATACTTGAGTTTAAGTAATGTATGGTAGAGTGGGAGCCCGTCCAGCCAATAACGGGTACCGCATTTTTGGTAATGGTATTCTTTGTAAACCGGTTATCGGTATCTACTACCGTAGGAAAAAAAATCGTTTTTGCTGCCCCGGATGCAGTTGCAAAATCGGCGAGATAATCATTTCCGGCTAGGTTTATTCGGGCCCATTTGCATAGGTATTTCACCTTCCAAAAACATTTCAGCAGCATTGCTACTTTATTTTCTTGGGTAATAATTGGTACCCAGGTGGCATCATCAAAATCTAAAATATATTTTCTGCGCCAAATAAAGCGGATAATCCATTCAAATATCGGCGGCCCCAGGGGAGCTGCTTCCCGGTGAATAAATATTACATCGTAACGATGTATTTGAAACAAGATTAAAAAAAAGCGTTTTGCAAATCCTTTGATGAGTTCTGCCCCTTTGCGCACCAGCGATCCTTTTTTATACAAAACATACCAGGCTTTGGAGGTAAAAAAAGGCTTCAGTTCATACTGCATACCTGCTTTTTGGATGGCAGGCAAAAACTGCTCTACTCTAAAACGCTGAGAGGGAGCCGTACCTAATGGATAAGGTACAATAAAAAGAATTTTTTTAGGTTTATTACCGGGTATTATGTTCATGAAATATGGGCTGTGTGCTAATAAGTGTTGCAAATTAGGATAAAATAAACACAGTTTATCCCACCGTAACGCTTCATTAAAATTATCTACATTTGCAACGCAAAATTGTATGTTATGTTATTATTGAGTGGCCCTAATATGGGCGGTAATGAATTAAAATATGTTACAGAATGTATTGAAACAGGATGGGTGAGCAGTGTAGGCTCGTATGTTGACAAATTTGAAAAATTGAGCGCCGAATTTGCAGGTACTTCATTTGCGGTTGCTACCAGTAGTGGCACCACTGCATTGCATACATGCCTGGTATTGCTTGGGGTTACGCCCAATGATTTAGTGATTGCCCCCAATATTACTTTTATTGCTACTTGTAATTCCATTAAATATACAGGCGCTGGTTTGGTATTGATTGATGCCGATGAAAATGATTGGCAAATGGATTTAAACTTGCTGCAACAGTTTTTGGAAACTGAAACCGAACAGCGAAATGACGTTTGTTACCATATAAAAACCGGGAAAAGGATTCCTGTTATAATGCCCGTACATGTATTGGGAAATATTTGTGATATGGACCGCCTGGTGGCGCTTGCCAATGAGCACCATCTTATTGTTTTAGAAGATAGTACCGAGGCATTGGGATCTTATTATAAAGGAAGGCATGCCGGAAGCTTTGGCGTATTGGGTACTTTTAGTTACAATGGAAATAAAATTATTACCACCGGTGGCGGAGGAATGATCATTACCAATGATGAAACATTGGCAAAAAAAGCGAAACACTTAACTACACAGGCTAAAAGCGATTCATTTGAATATATTCATGACGAAATAGGATACAACTACCGCCTGGTAAATGTGGCGGCTGCCATGGGCGTTGCACAAATGGAACAGTTACCCGGATTTTTAAAACGAAAAAAAGAAATCATTCAGTTTTATAAAGATCAATTACAGGGCGTTGGTGATATACAATTTCAGCAGGTGAGCGATGATGTAAATCCTAACTGGTGGCTACCAACAATTAAAACAGAAAAACAAAAGGATGTTTTAAAATTGCTGAACGATGCTAAAATGCAAAGCCGCCCATTTTGGGTTCCTATGAACCAACTCAGGATGTTTAAAGAGGATATTTATTATCATCAAAACGACCGGTCAGATTTTATTTACCGTCATTGCTTAAGCATCCCTTGCAGCACCAATATTAGCAACGAAGAATTAATGGAAGTGTCACAAAAAATAAAAGAAGCATTTTAATACCGTATCTTTCACGGAACTACTTTTAAACGAATGTATAAATTTACCAAACGCTTACTGGATATTCTTTTAGCCGGACTGGCACTGGTAATATTATCTCCCTTATTAATCATTATTGTACTTATCTTATTGCTTACGGGTGAGCACGAAGTTTTTTATTTACAAAAAAGAGTGGGATACCAAAATAAAATATTCTATATATGGAAGTTTGCTACCATGGTAAAGAACAGCCCCAATATAGGAACAGGTGAAATTACATTGCGAAACGACCCACGGGTAATGCCTTTTGGCAAATTTTTAAGGATGAGTAAACTCAATGAAATCCCCCAAATCATGAATGTATTATTGGGAGATATGAGTATCGTGGGCCCACGCCCTTTGATGCACGTAAGTTTTAATTTGTATGATGCCGGTGTAAAAGAAAAAATTTATAATTCAAAGCCCGGAATGACGGGTATAGGTTCCTTAGTATTTAGAGATGAAGAGAAAATTCTTTCATTGGCTTCAGACCCAAAAACGATGTACCAAAAAATTTACCCTTATAAAGGCAAACTGGAAATTTGGTACCTGCAACATGCATCTCTTTGGGTAGATATAAAAATTATTTTTTTAACCGCCTGGACCATCCTGTTTCCCGAAAATAAATTAACTCCCCGCTTTTTTAAAAACCTTCCGCAGCGTGAATTTTAATTGAAACATGATTTTCATACATTGGCCACTTCTTAAAAATTATATTTGTATTAATATGATTATTTTCGGGCTGTGAAAAAAGCAATTATTATCGGAAGTGGTTTTTCCGGCCTTTCAGCAGCTTGTTTTTTAGCGAAAGCAGGATGGAATGTTACCGTATTAGAAAAACATGATCTTCCCGGTGGCAGGGCCAGGAAAATGGAACAAGATGGATTTGTATTTGATATGGGCCCTAGCTGGTATTGGATGCCTGATATTTTTGATCGCTTTTTTAATTCTTTCGGTAAAAAAACTTCCGATTATTATACACTGCAGCGTTTAGACCCCTCTTACAGCGTTTATTTTAAAGATGATAAAATAGATATCCCGGCAGATTATGAACAACTTAAAAAAGTATTTGAACAAATAGAAAAGGGCGCCGGTATAAACTTAGATGCTTTTATGAAAGAAGCAGCTTATAAATATAAAGTGGGTATGCAAAAACTGGTGTACAAACCCGGTGTATCACTTACTGAATTTTTAGATATTGATTTACTTAAGGGGGTTTTAAAGCTGGATGTGTTTACAGATATGAAAACACATGTAAACCGTTTTTTTAAAGATCCTAAGTTGCGTTATATTATTGAGTTCCCGGTTTTGTTTTTAGGAGCCATGCCCAATCATATACCGGCATTGTATAGCCTCATGAATTATGCCGATATTAAATTAGGTACCTGGTATCCACAAGGCGGTATGTATAAAATTGCAGAAGGAATGTGGCAACTCGCCCAATCTTTAGGGGTACAATTTAAATGGCAGCAGGATGTTACCCATATTGAAGTACAGGATGCTGTGGCAAAACAGGTGCAGGCAACAGATTTACCCGCTGGTGAAACAAAATATTACTCGGCCGATGTGGTAATAGGCGCCGCCGATTATCATTTTATTGAAAGCAAATTATTAGATAAAACATTTCGGTCTTATACAGAAAATTATTGGGATAAAAGGACCATGGCACCGTCTTGCCTGTTGTTTTACGTTGGCGTTAATAAAAAAATTCCCGGCTTACAACACCATAGCTTATTTTTTGATACTGATTTTGATGCACATGGCCTGGAAATTTATAAAACAAAATCATGGCCCGTAGATCCATTATTCTATGTAAGTGCACCCTCCGTTACAGATGGTACAGTAGCACCGGAAGGAAAAGAAAATTTATTTTTCTTAGTTCCGGTAGCATCCGGGTTAGAGGGCGATAATGAAACATTGAGAAAATCTTATTTTGATAAAATAATAAAACGGTTTCAGCAAAAAACCGGTCATCAAATAGAATCAGATATTATTTATTACAAGTCTTATGGCATTACTGATTTTATTGATGATTATGGAGCTTATAAAGGGAATGCCTATGGGCTGGCCAATACGCTTAAACAAACAGCCATACTAAAACCTGCATTGCACAGTAAAAAAATAAAAAATTTATACTATGCAGGCCAGTTAACGATTCCCGGCCCCGGGGTACCGCCATCACTCATTAGTGGCGAGTTGGCTGCTCAACAGGTTATAAAAGATTATTCAATTACATGATGCCATTATTTCATAAGATGAGCAGGGATTGTAGCAAGATCATGGCAGCACAGTATAGTACATCATTTAATCATGCTATTCAATTGTTGCGCCCATCTATTCGCCCACATATTTTTAGTATTTATGGCTTTGTTCGCCTGGCCGATGAAATAGTAGATAGCTTTCATCAAATAAATAAACAGGATTTATTACAACAATGTAAACTTCAAACATTCCAGGCTATTGATACAGGCCTTAGCTTAAATCCTATCCTCAATAGTTTTCAACTCACCGTAAATGAATTTAAAATTGATACAGGCTTAATTACTTGTTTCTTTGATAGTATGCAAACAGACCTGCATCAACATTCCTATGACAAGGAGGGGTATCATAAATATATTTATGGAAGTGCAGAAGTAGTAGGCCTTATGTGCCTTACTGTTTTTTGTGAAGGAAATAATGATTTATTTGATCAATTAAAACCGGGAGCTTGTGCGTTAGGCGCTGCTTTTCAAAAAGTAAATTTTTTAAGGGATATTAAAGCAGATTATGAAGTGCTGGGACGTACTTATTTTCCCGGTGTAGATTTTTTGCATTTTACCGAGAAGGATAAAAATGAAATTGAAAACGATATCAGTAGAGATTTTTCTATGGCATCTGCAAGTATCAGGCAGCTCCCTGCATCAAGCCGATTTGGCGTGTTTGTAGCTTATCGGTATTATTTATCTTTATTTAAAAAAATACAACATACAAAAGCAACGGAATTGATTCAAAAAAGATTGCGAATTTCTAATGCTGGAAAATTTTTTATTATGATGCGGGCCGGAGTACAAAACCTGGTAAATTTAATTTAAATCTTTTCGTATGGAGTTAAAAGCAATTATTATAGGTAGTGGGGTAGCGGGTTTAGCTGCAGCAACCCGGCTGGCAATACAAGGTATAAAAGTCTCGGTGTACGAAAAAAACGGGGTGGCCGGCGGTAAATTAGGAAGTATTACTAACCAGGGCTACCAGTTTGATACTGGTCCTTCACTTTTTACAGAACCTTATTTATTGCAATCGCTTTTTGACGAGGCGGGTGAACGTATGGAAGATTATTTAACGTATGAAGAATGTGATGAGTTGTGTCGTTATTTTTTTGAATCCGGAAAAAAAATTACCGCCCTTGCAGATATCAATCATTTTGCCAACGAAATGGAAGAACAGCTTGACGAGTCCGCTGAAAACATTAAGCAGTATTTACAAAATGCTGAAAAATTATTTAACTCTGTAGGCGATATTTTTTTAAACAGCAGCTTACATAAACGCAAAACGTGGTTTCATCGCCGGGTATTCAAATCATTAAAACAAGTAAAACTTCAGCATCTTATTAATACACTTCACGAGTTTAATAAGGTTGCGCTTAAATCAAAAGAGGCTGTACAGTTATTTGACAGGTATGCTACGTATAATGGAAGCAGCCCCTATAAAACGCCCGGTATGCTTAGCATGATCCCACATATTGAATACAATGAAGGGGTTTATTATCCGCATGGCGGCATGATAAAAATTATTGAAGCTTTGCAGTGCCTGGCAGAAAAGAAAGGAGTGCAATTTTATTTTAATACACCGGTTGATCGCATTATATACAGTAACGGCAGCGTAAAAGGAGTGGTTGTAAACCATCAAAATATTATGGCCGATATAATTATCAGCAATGCAGATATTTATTTTACGTATGATCATTTGCTGGGCAGAAAGGCACAGGCAAAAAAGTTACTGCGGCAACCCAGGAGTAGCAGCGCTGTTGTATTTTATTGGGGCATAAAAAAGACCTTTCCTGCACTGGGATTGCATAATATATTTTTTAGTAATGACTATAAGGCTGAGTTCAATGCGATTTTTAATAAGTTCAGCGTGTACCAGGATCCAACCGTTTACATAAACATTACCAGTAAAAAAGAAGAAGGTCATGCACCTGCCAATTCAGAAAATTGGTTTGTAATGGTAAATACACCCGCTCATACGGGCCAGCATTGGGAACAAATTCAACAAGAAATTAAGGCAGCAGTACTTAAAAAATTACACAGGTTACTGGGAGAAGATGTAGCAGCTTATATCGAATTTGAACAAGTTCTAAATCCTGTACTTATTGCTGAACAAACCTGGGCTAAAGATGGTGCGTTGTATGGCGCTGCTTCTAATAATAAATTTTCAGCTTTCTTACGGGCGCCTAATTTTTTTAAAAAAATACAGGGGTTGTATTGTTGTGGCGGAACGGTTCACCCCGGAGGCGGTATTCCATTGTGCTTGCGATCAGCAAAAATATCGGTTGACATCCTTCAGCAGGATCTTACAAAATTAAATCACAGGCATTGAGAAAATATTCACGTTACCAGGTTGCCACTGCCATTGCTATTTTATTTCATGCTATTGGCCTGTTGGGGATTTTATTTGTTGATAAAGATGTTTTCATTCGTACAACTCCTTTTCATCTATTGTTAATGGGGGGACTTTTATTTTATACAGCAAAAAAGATCAACCTTGCGTTTCTTGTATTTTTTATGTTATGTGCTTTTACGGGTTTTGGAGCAGAAGCAATCGGAACTTCTACCGGGGCATTATTTGGTGACTATAGCTACGGAACAGTTTTGGGCCCCATGATAAAAAATGTTCCTGTAATTATTGCTGTAAACTGGTTTATTATTATTTATTGTGCAGGCGCAACAGTACATACTGTTTTTAACAGGTTATTGCAAAATACAGGAGAAGGAGCCGTTGGATCAAGCACTTTAATAAAAGCTTTATCGGTGATTATAGATGGCGCTACATTAGCCGTTTTTTTTGATTTTATATTAGAGCCGGCAGCTATCAAACTCGGCTATTGGCAATGGCTTACGGTAGATATACCCTTATTTAACTATACCTGCTGGCTTTTTGTAAGTGCTCTATTATTAACAGCATTTTACTTTTTACCATTTCCTAAGAACAACAAATTCGCAGTACATTTGCTGTTGATACAATTGATGTTTTTTATGCTTATACGTGTGTTTTTATGAATATCTTCCTGTTTATATTGATTGTACTGTCCATGTTTATTTTTATGGAAGTGGTTACCTGGTTTACGCATAAATATATTATGCATGGATTCTTATGGTACCTGCACAAAGATCACCATCAACCTTCGGGAACGGTTTTTCAAAAAAATGATGCCTTCTTTCTCATATTTGCCATACCCAGTTGGCTTTGCATCATGCTGGGCCTACAAGCAAAAAACTATCCGGTAGCTGCTATTGGTTTTGGTATTGCATTGTATGGATTGGGCTATTTTATTGTACATGAAGTAATCATTCACCAACGGTTTAAATGGTTTACCCGGAGCAATAATACCTATGTGCGGACCATTCGATGGGCGCATAAGATGCATCATAAACATTTGGAGAAAGAAGATGGTGAAAGCTTTGGAATGTTATGGGTAGCCAAAAAATACTGGCAAAAGATCCGTGCCGATAAAAAGAGGAATAAGCAAAGGCAAGAGCTGGCAACATCAGCGTATTAATTTTACATGATTTCAATTTTAACCCATCAACTTCAATTTCCTGATCCTTTACAGGCTGATGAATGTGGCTTATTGGCTGTAGGGGGAGACCTTAGCATCGAAAGATTATTATTAGCTTATGCACAAGGGATATTTCCGTGGTACAACCCAGGCGAACCCATCTGCTGGTATGCACCCCGGGAACGCTGTATTTTATTTCCACAAAACATCAGGGTAAGTAAGAGTATGCAAAAAATATGGAAGAAAAATATTTTTACCATCACCAGCAATACTGCTTTTGAACAAGTAATTGAATCATGTAGCAATAAACCCAGGCCGGGGCAGCAGGGTACCTGGATAACGCCTGAAATGAAACAGGCCTATATACAATTACATAAAGCGGGCTACGCAAAAAGTGTGGAAGTTTGGCAGCATAAAAAATTAGTGGGTGGCCTGTATGGCGTAACAATGAAACACGTTTTTTGTGGTGAAAGCATGTTTAGCAATGTAGCGAATGCCTCTAAAGCAGCCCTGGTATGGCTATGTAGGCAAGGAGAATATATTTGTATAGATTGCCAGTTGCCTACCGAACATTTAAAAAGTATGGGTGCCGAAATAATATCTTCAGAAAAATATTTAAGCTTACTTAAAGGATGGCTCTCGGGAAATGAATCAAAACTATGATATAAATCATGGTAAAGAAATTTACCGGGTTTTAGGATTAAAGAATGAATAAGTTTATTTTACAGGGTGCAATCAAATTTATTTAATTACCGGGCAAGAACCTGGAAAAAATTAAAACAAAATAAGCCTGCTTTTGCCGGCCTGATCTGTATTATATTTTTTGTATTCGTTGCTTTGTTTGCATACATGCTTGCCCCGGATAATACACCCCATGCAGATTTGCAAACGGTAGAAATACAGGCAAAAAAACCAGGCTATACCCAGCAGTTTTTGTTAATTCCTAACCACCGAAAAATAGTAGGCGGTTTTTTATCACATTTTATTTTTGGTAAGCCTGCACCAGCTACTTATATACCTATTAATGGATATGCTATACAAGGAGACAGCATCCTGGTTCAAAAGTATGTAGATGAAGATACAAGTATTGTACAGCATTATGCCATCGTTGCTATTACGGGTATTGAAAAAGGGGATATCAATAAATTTATCATCCGCAAAAAATACTGGTTGGGTACCGATGTATTGGGGCGTGATATTTTAAGCAGGCTTATTATTGGCACAAGGGTAAGCCTGGCAGTAGGTTTTATTGCTGTAATTATTTCACTGAGCCTGGGATTATTATTGGGTGCCATGGCAGGCTATTTTAAAGGGCGTACAGATGAAATTATTTTGTGGCTCATAAATGTAACCTGGAGTATTCCCACATTGCTATTGGTATTTGCAATTACCATGGCAATGGGTAAAGGTTTTTGGCAAATATTTATTGCCGTAGGCCTCACGCTTTGGGTGAGTGTAGCAAGGTTAGTACGTGGGCAAGTAATGGCAATAAAAGAATTGGAATATGTACAAGCTGCAAAAGCATTGGGTTTTAGCCATACCCGTATTATAATTCGTCATATTTTACCCAATATTATTGGGCCTTTAATGGTAATTGCAGCCGGGAATTTTGCTACTGCCATAATTATAGAAGCAGGTTTAAGTTTTTTAGGAATTGGGGTACAGCCGCCGCAGCCCAGCTGGGGCCTTATGATCAATGAAAACTATAATTTTATCATCACTCATAATCCTTTCCTGGCATTGATACCCGGTTTTGCTATTATGATTTTGGTATTGGCATTTAATTTATTGGGCAACGGCTTAAGGGATGCCGTAGAAGAAGGGTAAATGAACCTTAAATAAATATTTACTCCCTATCAACTACCGGTACATTCCTGCTAAAGCCTTCCTCTAAAGAAATAAAGGTTTCAGTTCTTTCAATTCCTTTTATTTTTTGCAGATCGTCGTGCAATACTTTTCTAAGCTGCGTAATATCTTTACATACAATCTCGATAAACATACTGTAATTACCGGTAATGTAATTGAGCCTTACAATTTCAGGGATGTTCATAAGGTCTTTTGCTACGGCATCGTACAATGAACTTTTTTCTAAATAAATGCCTACAAATGCAGTAATATCATAACCCAATAATTTTAAATCTACATTTAATCTTGTACCTTTAACGATATGATATTCCTGTAATTTTTTAATGCGAACATGGATGGTGCCACCGCTTACAAATAATTTTTTGCCCAGTTCGGCATAAGAAATCTCTGCTGTGGTCATCATGGCATCAATAATTTGTAAGTCTAATTTGTCGAGATTTAATTTAGCAGCCATTTAAAGATGTATTTTAGTTATTATCTAATATTTAGTACAAATATTTGAATAAAATCTATAATTTCAAAATATTTGTTGAATTATTTTTAAATAAGGGGCTAATTACTTTATATTTGTGATGTAATCGTTCTTTAAAATTGTGGGGTGATGAAATTTTTGGCAGACATGCCCCCTTGTCTCGGGGGTGGGGAAAAACAGATAAACGAAGCGTAATGCCGTTGCAACTGCAGATGCACCGACTGGGGTCGACCACCAGTTTGAGATAAGTTAGCGCTTATTTCTTTTTTGCACTTTGGCTAATGTCCCCGTGAAGGTTCGAACCCTTCCCCTACAGCTTATTTAATGGCCTCCGAATTATCGGGGGCTTTTTTGTTGATGAAATTTTTAGCAGCGACCCCCGTCCCGGGGTGGGGAAAAACAGATAAACGAAGCGTAATGCCCTGCAGATGCACCGACTGGGGTCGACCACCAGTTTGAGATAAGTTAGCGCTTATTTCTTTTTTGCACTTTGGCTAATGTCCCCGTGAAGGTTCGAACCCTTCCCCTACAGCTTATTTAATGGCCTCCGAATTATCGGGGGCTTTTTTGTTGATGAGATTTTTAGCAGCGACCCCCGTTCCGGGGTGGGGAAAAACAGTTAAACGAAGTGTAATACCCTGCAGATGCACAGACTGGGGTCGACCACCAGTTTGAGATAAGTTAGCGCTTATTTCTTTTTTGCACTTTGGCTAATGTCCCCGTGAAGGTTCGAACCCTTCCCCTACAGCTTATTTAATGGCCTCCGAATTATCGGGGGCTTTTTTGTTGATGAAATTTTTAGCAGCGACCCCCGTCCCGGGGTGGGAAAAACAGATAAACGAAGCGTAATACCCTGCAGATGCACCGACTGGGGTCGACCACCCCTTTGAGATAAGTTAGCGCTTATTTCTTTTTTGCACTTTGGCTAATGTCCCCGTGAAGGTTCGAACCCTTCCCCTACAGCTTATTTAATGGCCTCCGAATTATCGGGGGCTTTTTTGTTGATGAAATTTTTAGCAACGAGACCGTTTCGGGATAGCTATTTAAACTCAATATTTTTTATAAAATATTATAATTTCATTTCAAAACGTAATATTCAAAATAATAAGAAAACAAAAATTTTGCATTATTTAAAAAATGAAATTAACTTTCTAACATAATTTTTAGCATGTATGAAAAAATCCATTTTACTCCTGTTCATTTTACTTTCCTTAGGCGGTAGCTTATTTGCACAAAGAAGAACATTGCCGGTTGGTTCTCAAATAATAGTAAAGGAAATTACATCATGGGATCCCCAATTTTCAAATCAAGATAAAATTGTAGGTAAAACGGCAGTAGTGTCTAAGCGCCCACTTTTATTTTCAGGAGAAGATCATTATAGTGGCTATATATCTGTTGACGGAATTGAATACCGCATATTGGATATGCGTATAAAAATAATTACCGGCGAAAAGCCCGAGAAAAAGATAGAACCCAAAAATGTTTTAAAATTTAAAGATCAGCTTATTGAATTGGCTCGTATGTCTTCAGAAGATTTCTCTTCTATAAAAACAACTTTTCCTAAAGCTTCTGCTGGCTTCTATGGATCTTCTTTTCTGGCAAATTATTCATTAAATGGTAGTATAGATTCTTCAACCTTAATTTACTTTGATGATTATGTGAATCGCTGGAATTTACAAACTCAAATAAATACTGATCAATATAGTGCTGAAGGTTTGGATTATATCTTTCGCACACTAAATTTTCCCTTTGGAAAATTAGAGCCATTGCCAGGGCAAGATAAAATAATAGATTCTGGTTTTTACGCAAAATATTATGTTCCAGTAGATAGAATGAAACTTAATAACAATTATAGGTATTTTACAGTATTGCTTAATGTGGGGACTTTTAAACACAAAAATTATTTTCTTTCAATAAATTTATTGAACAGGTCTTTTGACCCTAAATTATTTTCAGAGCAAATAGAAGTGTCTGAACCAGTAGTTAAAAACAATACAAAAAAGTTGACGAATGATATTCTTTACCTCCTCAAACTTTATAAAGATGATTTTAAAGAGATTAAAACTACCAAATTAATAACGGAAAGATATTGGAAAGAAACGTATGAAACTAATTATAACATGGAAGGGAGTGAGCCGGGGGGCGCTTCTGTTTATTTTGATACATTAGCAAAAAAATGGTCGTTTACTACATTTATAGATACAAAATTATACTCAGAACATGCATTTGATAGTATCCTCTTATCAATTGACTATCCTTTTGGAAAACTAGAAAGAATAGAAAGCGATGCAAATCCCGATCTCATTATATACACACCAAAAAGCGAAGAACAAGTTCCGGCCGCTTATAAAGGGATTAGGTTAAGCGTTCATAAATACTATTTGAATAATAAATTGTATTCCCAATTATTTTCAATTATTAAATATAAAAATTAAGTTCACTCATCATGAAAAAAATACTTATTTCATTTCTACTCCTGTTCATAAGTTTTATCGGAGTAACTCAAAACCAACCGGGTATGGTGAACAAGCCCCAGGGTGGCCAAACATTTAATGCGGAACAATACAAAATTGACCGCATGAAAGCTGCCCCGAAACCGAATATCAATATGAATACCACTGCTACTGCCCCCACTCAATCAAATACATCTTCTTCTAATTATGATGCGGGCGCTGGTTACATGAAAAATAGGAAAGAGTGGAACAGAAAAGAATTGGCACTTGATTATAGAAAATATTCAAAGAAATCAAAATCAAAAGAAACACAGGGATTAATTTTTAAATATCCGGATGAACAAAATGTGAATGTAACACATGATCTCGATGGTATTAGCGCTTATAATACCACAGTGTTTCATAACCACCAGAAAGAACATGATGACTATAATAACTTTCAATATGATTTATATTATTCACTCCCGCTTACCAATACAGATAGTTTTGGGTTTGGGATGCAATTAATTGGCCATAATTCCACATTTCATGAATGTAAGGATTATACCTTTTTTAGTTTTTTCATTACAGCGGGGGGTAAATTTTATTATTTAAAGAAAAACATTCCTTCAAAATTGACTTCGGGCTTTTTTGGCGCACTGGAAAAAAATAATCCCGAAATGTTTGCACTCAAAAATTATGAAAGTATTCCTATTAATGCTGAGCTGAAAGATGTAAACTTACTTACGTTTACCCAATGGAAAAATGAATTAAAAATTGCCATAAATGATGATGTAATATTTGAAAACAAATTTTCTCAGTGCCCTGTTGAGTTGGATGCCTGCCCCTATAATTTATTTTTAAATAAAGGAACTGTAACCTTTTTTGAAGGATCAGAGTTGTACACTGAGAAAAAGAATTTATAATGATTTTATTGCAAATGCTGTTTAAAAAATACGATTGCTTTGTTTACTGCATCTGCAGTATTGGAAGGGTTAAACCCGTGCCCATCAAAATATTCATGATATTCATTAGGCACTCCCAATGTATTTAACCGCCCTTGCATCCATTGGCTTTGGTATAAGGGTACAATCAGGTCGGCAGTACCATGAAAAATAATGGTGGGTTTCGATTGTGAAGTAGCTACTGAATAAGGGCTATTAGAATCATATAATGCCACATTCCAGGGGGCGCCATTTAACGGTATAAATAAATCTTTGATGGCTTTACCCAAAAATATATTATATGAATTATACCAATCCCAGTCACTTAATTTGGCAGGCCCAAAAAAATCAGCTACAGATTTTACGTAATTATTTGTATTGTATTTATAGGTATAAAGCATGGCAAGATGTGCCCCTGCACTGGCACCCATCATGACCAGGGTATCGGATATAAAGAAATTATTTTTATTGGCCACAATAAAATTTACAGCATTAGAAATATCATCCATTATTTCATCACAATGAATAGCCGGGTTACTGGTAAGCCTGTAATTAATATTTGCAATAGCAGCCTCGGGCCATTTTTGTTTTATTAAATTTATTACCTGTACATATTCGCCATCATTTTTATTCCCGCTTTCCCAGGCGCCACCATGTATAAATACCACCACTTTGGTAGATGCATTTCTTGCTGCCGGTAAAAAAATATCCATTTTTTGCAATGGGTCGGTTCCATAGGCTGTATCTGAAATTGTTCTTTGGGTAAGGGCAGGGCTGCCATTTCCGCCACCATTTCCACCCCCATGGGTAACAGGGTCTTTTGTGCAGCTAATGAGCAGCCATGAAGTTAAAAGAATAAATAGCCCGGTGGCAAATACAAATTTTATGTGAAATGAATTATGAGTCATAAAGCAGGATTTTTTGAGCAGGAAATGATATTCCCTGTATTCGGATGCAATATTCATTCCAAATTGTGTATCGTTACTGTATACTTTATTCTTCACCCCTCCCAATCATCTTTCCGCCGGAATTCCATTTCATGTTCAGCTCTTCCATTTCTTTAATATCAGCTTCACTAAACGTATTATGCAGTAAAGGTTTTAAATCGGGCTGGCCGGCATTTACCCAGGCTGTGTACCAAAAGGAGGCTATGGCAAATATAGATTGGCGCATTCTTTGTTCTATCATACCATGCAGCCTGTTATTAAATGCATTGGTAAATGCAGCAGAATATTGTCTTATTACTTTTCCGTTTCTTTCTTCGTAAGAATATTTTTGATCATCAGAAAACTGTAAAGAAAGTTCTCGTTCTACCCGTAAAACGGTATCGGCCATTTGGGCGCTTTCCATTACACGATCCCAAATAAAGGCAGATGGGTTTTTAATATACTGGGCTTTACCAATAAAAAAATCAAATTTTTTATCGGCCAGTAATTCGGGTACCCGGCTTTCCCAAAAACCATGTATGCCTTTTTGGTTGGTAAGTTGCCCATTATAATTTCGGGTAGCATGCAGAGGCACATGGGCATCAGCGATATAGTGACCCAGCTCTGTACTGGTTTTAAGAATACGGCTAAAATTTTTATCCTTAAATGCACGGGTAAGCCTGCTGAGCATAATGGGTACATGCCAGGGAACGATACCATGCGCCATCAATGTGTCTTTGGAATATTTAGCTACTGCCGAGTCCCAGTTACGGGGCAATGAATCATAAGGATAATGGCCATACCGGTCCAGGTCAATAAAATGACGGGGCCCTTCATCAGCAATGGCATACCTTCTTTTATCAGGGTCTACGGCATGTTCTGTTATAAATTCAATGTTTGGTTTATAAAAAACCATCATTTCTGGCGGTAAAAGAAAAACTGCGTAATAATTTATTTTTTGATGCGCCCAAAATCCCCAGCAATGTGCCGAAGACCAGCAACATACCAATACAACCGTTAAACAAAAAGAAAATAATTTTTTTTTCATATCCACTGCTTCTGGCTCTAAATATAATTCATTTTTTTCAGGCAGCAGGATTAAGCGCTTTTAACCTCCGGATCATCTACCGTTGTAAGGCCTCCACTTACTGCAAATTTCATGGTTTGGGTACTGGTTATATTTGTGATAGGCCTAACCCGGCTTTTTGGAATTACATATACATGCCCCGCAACAGAATAAGACATGGGAATATAAACGGCTACATAATCTTTAAATCCAAAATCGCCCATATCATCCCTGGTAATAAAACCCATTCGCCATACATCATTATCATCTACATTGGCCAATACATTTTGAGTAAACTTTTTTTTATTGCCGGCAAAGGCTTCTACAAAATCACGGGTAGTGCCATATATATGTTTGATGCCGGGAGCACGTTGCATAAACTTATCCATAAAACTTACAATACGGCCGGTAATAAAGAAAGAACTAAAATAACCAATGGTAATGATGGCAACAATAATAAGCACAAAACCCAGTCCATAGTTTTGCACATGGGGCTGGCCATTTTCGCCTGTAGTGGTAAAAATAGGGATCCAGCTATCAATACCCGATATCACAAAATAAAGGGCATAAATGGTTACCGTTACAGGAGCCAGTATCAGCAGGCCTTGTAAAAAATATTGGAGTAAGCGGGAGTAGTTAAACTTTGCTTTCATAAAAATGTTTTCAGTTTCAAAGATACTCTTTACCAAACCTTCATTGCCTATTTTTTAATGATACTACTATTTTTTAAAAAATACTTTCAATAAAAAATGGGGGTTTTTCCCCATCCTTCTTTTAAAATTCTTCTTTATGTTTGAGAAGTGTTTTTAATCATCGTAAAAACCCTGTTTATGAAGAAAGCGGAAAATCATCTAACATCGTTTAATGAGCTACTTGATACAATGGAACCTTTAGTTATTCCACTTAAGCAGGCATTAGTACACGTAATTACACATGTAAAAGTAAAAAAGGGCCAAATGCTGGCAAACCAGGGAACAATCGTTGACTATATATGGTTTTTAGAAGAAGGGATCGCCTGTTGCTCAATAAAACTGCTTAATGCAGATGAAACCGTTACCAGGATAATCTTGCCAGGAAATATCGTGTTATCTGCCATAAGTTTTTATGGTAATATACCTTCAGAAGAAAATATAGAAGCAGTAAGAGATTGTACATTATTAAGGATACATAAAAATGACCTTACTGCGTTATGTGAAAACTTTCCGGCGTTTAACCATTATATCAGGGTACTTTCAGAAAGTTATACCTACCAGGTTGCCAGGAGTGAATTACTCTTGCGCCATTATGATGTAGAAGAAAGGTTCAACTATTTTATGAGACACTATGGCCATTACCTGGAGCATATTGGTGAGCGTTATGCGGCATCCTTTGCTAATATGGATAGGGCGACTTTTAATAAACTAAAAAATGGAACTTACCGAAAACGTGGGGGGGGGGTAAACGCTTATAATCTGTACCCCAAAATACCTATGGCACAGATCACAAAAAAACAGTGTTCTGTGCCACAATGAAGTAACGAGGAAGAATTTATTTTTGTTTTGGTAGAAATAAGCCGAAACACAACCAGCCATGAGAGCGTAAAACAGGTGAGTGAAAACAAAAACTTAAAGCTGCCAGCGGAAACATCAATACGATTTTATTGTTTATTCCACAGCGCTTAATCTGATGGGCATAATCTAAACTTTGGAACTATGAAAGGTTTTTCTCAACTTTATTCATTATTATTAGTGATGATAACAGCATTTTTTTCTTGTTCGCCTGAAACACCAACAGCTACATTCGCTTGGGAGTCTAAATCTCATGGAATGATGGGTGAGGCATGGTGCTGTAGAGTGCCTGGAACAACATGCACTGCAATTGGGCAGGGCTGGATACAAGGCATTGGTGCGAACAAAGGTTATATTGATAGCAATGGAATAAAAAGTTTCATTCTCAATAAAGACTGGCAGAGTCAACTTGGGGAAGACGTTTCTTCAGATGTAATCAATGCAATTGTTGAATTAAATCCAAAATCAAAGTTTTTAAATGACAATGTTTTAGTAGTATTTAAAGACAGTACGGCTGACGTGGCTGACCTGAGAAACGACAATGTATTAATGGCATTCAGATACGCCGATTCTCCAGATTGTGATGAAGTGCTCGGAAATTAACTAAATAATCAGAAGGGTTTGATTTTATATCAAACCCTTAATTCTTTTATGAAAATAAAATTCATACTGATTCCCTGGCTCATTATTAATGCATGTAATAATAATAATGTGACTCAGCCCGTTCAAACAGAGGCTACAAGTATTAACCCAGGTGTCATAAGTATATCACCTGAAATTTCAAATATTTTCAAAGACATCAAATCAAATTTTAAACTATTATGTACTTCCTCAGGTAATGACAGGCTTCTGGTTTTACAGACCACAAACAAAGTATTTTTACTTAGCATAACTTCCGACTTAAGGATAGAACTAAGAAAAGAATTTGAGATAGAAAAGTTTGAAAAACTTTTTGAAATCAATGAAAAAATTTGGATATACAATGGACTAACAAAAATGATTTATAAGCCAATAAGTTTATTAAATTCAATTCATCAATATTGTGATTCCGGAAAAATCAATTGTCCAGATTCATCAAAAAAAATTTATAATGTTAACCCAGATCTAACGAAAGTTTTAAATAATGGCAGTTCATTTACTTTTTTATTCAATTATGGAATTTATCAACAATTAAACATTAACTATCTTGATAGTTGCTCCCTCACTAAATGCTCTGAAGGTCGGCGTTACTTTATTGCAAAATATCCGTATAATTATACCAAAAATTTTTTATCGGACAGGCAGACGTTTTTTGATATAGATTCAGTTGGCAATATATATACCACTTATGCATATGCTAACATTATATGCAAGTTTTCAAGTAATGGTGAATTGTTGAATGAAATTTATTTCAAGACAGATTTTGCATTTACAAAATATGTTGAAAATGATTTAACCAATTTAGGATATCTCCGAAAGTATATCAGCCAAAATGAAAAAAATCTTTCCATTACATTTATTAGCGATGCTAAAGTTGTTATCTTAAGAAAAAAAAGACAAAATCAAGTAACTGATCCGCTTGATTATGAGATATTGATTTCTGATCTAAAAAAAAAGACAGTTAAACGTTGCCCAATAAAACAAAGAGTATCTCAACATTACTTTGCATATAAGAACAATATATACTTTATTACTTCTGATTTTGAAAATTTACTGCATTATGAATTCCATTAAAATATTCATTTTAGGTTTAATTCTATTCTCCTGTAATCAATATGAGAAAAAAGATAAATTTAAAATGTTTAACTTTCTTTCTAAGAAAAAAACAACATTAATTATATCTTGTATAAAATGCAATTGTATAATTGAAGAATTAAATAATATTTTCAAAACCGGTATAGATACCACCACTTTACAGATTTATGGAGATTCAAATTGTCTATCAAGTTTAAATTCAAAAATTCGTTTCACCCAACTAAATCAGCAAATTATTGATTCACTCTCTACAGACTTTTATAATGTACTGATCATTACAAAAACTCCTGTAAATAGAACATATAACGTAATATCTACTAATGAGTCTTCTAAATTGAAGTCATATATTGAATAACAACTCCTGCCACCATTTGCATTTACAATAGTATGGTGGTACAGAATAAAGACCAACTGCAAATCATCTGTTAGCTTTGATACTTTTGATGCAAATTCGTAATATTTTCTTTCCACTTTATTGCCACTCAAAAAAACTGACAAGTTTATACTCCGTCCATTTTCCAGTTCTTTACATCTTAGAATCCCTTAAGCTTTTTCTCCTTGCAAGCTCTGTGGTTCTCTGCCTTAAACTTTGTGTAATCATCTAAAAATTCCTCCGAATTACCTTGTAACCCGCTTAAAAAGTGATAAGTGGTAAAAAAAAGTGATGGAAACTTTGGTAACGATAAAAGTTTCCATAGTTTTGCTCCCCCAATCATGATTACAGATACTAAAGAAAGAATACGAATAGAAGCTGGCCAGTTGTTAATACAATTTGGTATCCGAAGTATGAGTATGGATGATATTGCATCCCGGCTGGGAATGAGTAAAAAAACAATTTACCAGTATTTTAAAGATAAAGATGAGCTGGTACTGGATATTGTGAATAAAAACCTGGAGGATAGTGAATGTGTATGCGAAAAAGATATTTTACAGGCAAATAATGCCATTCACGAAGTGATTTTGGCCATGGATAAAATGCAGCGGATGTATGGGAATATGAACCCGGGTATCATTTTTGATCTTCAGAAGTATCATCCCAAAGCATTTTCAAGATTCAGGAAGCATAAAGACGGGTATATGATCAGTATGATCCGAACCAATTTGCAGAGAGGGATTCAGGAAGGCCTGTATCGCCCCGAAATAAATATAGATATTTTGGCAAGGTTCCGGGTAGAAAGCATATTCATTGCCTTTAGTCCGGGTTTTCAGCAAGCTACTAAATCTGGTTTGGTGCAGGGAATGCATGAAATGCTTATTAATTTTTTATTTGGCCTGGTTACTCCCAAAGGATATAAAATGGTAGAAGCCTATTTAAAGAAAACAAAATATTTTAAGGATTAATATATGAAACTAAGGAAGATGGGTTACCTCCAACCACTAATAGTGCTCTTGCTATTATCTATCCAAAGCCAGGTGCTGGCACAAAAAACAAATGAATTTACCGTACAGCAGGCAGTGGATTATGCCATGCAAAACGCAGTACAGGTAAAAAATGCATTGGTAGATTATAAAATTCAGCAGCAAACAAACCGTGAGATCACCGCAAATGCTTACCCGCATGTAAATGCAAGCGGCCAGTTTACTGATTATTTAAAAATTCCCACAAGCCTGATCCCTGCTGAAATTTTTGGTGGCCCGGCAGGCACTTACCAACCGGTACAATTTGGTACCAAGTATAACACACAGGGCGGTATTGATGTAAACCAACTTTTATTTGACGGGCAGGTATTCGTAGGCTTGCAAGCCCGTACTGCTTCATTGCAAATGGCCAATCAGCAAACTGAAATAACCAAAGAACAAATAAAATTAAATGTAGAAAAAATATATTATCAATTGGTAGTAGGCCGCCAGCAAGCCACTACAATAGATGCAAATATTAACCGGATAGAAAAGTTGTTTGAGGATACCAAAGAAATTTATAAAAATGGTTTTGCAGAAAAATTAGATGTTGACAAAGTAAATGTTACACTCAATAATCTTAAAACCGAAAGAGAAAAAGTAAACAATCAACTGGCTGCCGGCAATGCAGCATTAAAATTTTTAATGAATATGCCACAATCTGAACAGTTGATCCTGGTTGATTCACTTACCGAAGACATGATAAAATCAAACTTACTGGACAGTACATTGGATTATAATAACCGTAAAGATTTTCAATTATTACAAACGGTAAAAGAATTAAACCAGTTTAATATTAAAAGATATAAACTCAGTGCATTGCCCACCCTCTCGGCATTTGGAAGTTACCAAAAAAGCGCTCAGCGCCAAAAGTTCGATTTTTTTAAAGATGGCCAGTGGTTCACTACTTCTATGATAGGCATCAGTTTGCAGGTATCCCTTTTTGATGGGTTTGCCCGAAAAAGTAAATTAAGCTCGGCCCGCCTGCAATTAGAAAAAACGAATAATAATATTGAAGCACTTAAAGCATCTATAGATAATGATGTGGTACAAGCACGCATGAATATAAAATCGGCATTGATTAATATGGATGCGCAAAAACAAAATATGGGTTTAGCCGAAAAAGTATATAATACCACAAAACTAAAATACGAACAAGGCCTGGGCAGCAACCAGGAAATATATACTGCACAATCAGAATTAAAAACGGCACAAAATAATTATTACGGTGCGCTGTACGATGCCATTACAGCCCGTATAGATTACCTGAAAGCCATTGGTAAATTATAAAATTCCTTAACTACACAATAATGAAGCACACATCAACACTTTTATGGGCCTTAGTAATGCTGGTAACACTCACGGCATGTGGAGGTAAAAGTAAAAAAGAGAACAATGCCACAATAAGCGGAAAAAAAGTGGAACTGGAAAAATTAAAAAAGACAAATGAAAAGACTGAAGCAGCAATAAAAAAACTGCAAGATGAACTGGCACTTATGGATACCGCAAATGGAAAAACAGGAGTAGCTAAATTAGTAGCAGTACAACCGGTAGCTGTTGAAAACTTTAAGCATTTTATTGAGCTGAGGGGAAAAGTAGATGCTGATAATATTTCTTATGTATCTCCACGGGGCATGGGTGGCCAGGTAAAAGCGGTTTATGTAAAGCAAGGCCAACATGTAAATAAAGGACAGTTATTACTGAGGCTGGATGATGCCATTGCACGGCAGCAGGTAGCAGCCGTACGCCAGCAAACAGAAGGAATAAAAACGCAATTGGCCCTTGCCAAAAATGTGTATGAACGTCAAAAAAATCTTTGGGATAAAGGCATTGGTACAGAAGTGCAGCTCCTCACATCCAAGTCAAATGTGGAGAGCTTAGAAGCACAGTTAAAGAGCGTTCAGGAACAAGTGAAACTGGCATCAGAACAAATGAATACCGCAAATGTATATAGCGATGTTTCGGGCATTGCAGATATAGTGAATATAAAAGTTGGTGAAATTTTCCAGGGAATGACTGCCAATGGCCCTCAAATAAAAATTGTAAATACCAATTCACTGAAAGTTGTTACCAATATTGCTGAAAATTATATCACCAAATTGCATTTGGGATCACCGGTTGACATTCATATCCAGGATGTGAATTTAGATTTTAATTCTACTATATCATTTGTAGGCCAATCATTAGACCCCAACAACTTTGGCTTTGTAGCAGAAGCAAAAATCCCTTCTAATAAATTTTTAAAACCCAATCAATCGGCCATTGTGCGCATACAGGATTATACAGCCAATAATGCTATTGTAGTGCCTGCCAATACAGTACAGTCCGATGATAAAGGCAAATATGTATATGTGGTACAGAAATTAAATGATGGAAAAATGGTTGCCAGGAGAAAGGATGTAAATACTGGTGAAGTGTATGCTGATAAAATGGAAATTAAAACCGGCCTGGTGGCAGGCGAGCAAATTATTACAGAAGGGTACCAAACTATTTATGACGGGCAGCAAATAACCACTGCTGCTCAATAAACAATCCGGGTTTATTCAGATGAACCTTGAATCAATAAAAATATATTTATGAAGTCGCTTGAAGGGATCAGTAAAAAATTTAAACAATTCTCGCTTACCAGTTGGGCGGTAGATAACCGTACTGCTGTTTATATTTTTGCAATGATCATTACAGCGTATGGGTTATTTAAATTTAATACGCTCCCCAAAGAACAGTTCCCGGATATTGTAGTGCCTACCATTAGCATTACAACTATTTACGCCGGTAATTCACCAAAAGATATTGAAAACCTGGTTACCCAGCCCATTGAAAAACAATTGAAAGGGATTAGCGGAGCCAAAGTAAATAAGATCAATAGTATTTCTCAACAGGATTATAGCCTCATCATTGTAGAATTTGATACCGATGTAAAAACCGAAGTGGCCAAGCAAAAAGTACAGGACGCTATTGACCGGGCACAAACTGATTTGCCGAACGATCTTACCTCTGCACCCCTGGCCCAGGAGTTTGCCTTTAGCGAAATGCCCATCATGTTTGTAAATGTAAGCGGAGATTATGACGGGCTAAAGCTTAAGCAGTATGCAGATAAAATGCAGGACGAATTTGAAAACCTGCCTGAAATAAACCGGGCCGAAATAGTGGGGGCGCCCGAAAGAGAAATACAAATAAATGCAGATCCTTATAAAATGGATGCTGCCAAAATTTCTTTTACCGATATTGAAAATGCAGTAAGCCGGGAAAACCATGATATTACAGCGGGCCTTGTAGATGTAGGAAATATGCAACGCACCCTTAAAGTGAAAGGCCAGTTTACAGATGCCAATGATATGCAAAACATAATTGTGCGGAGCAGTGCAAGGGGCGGTCTTGCTTATTTAAAAGATATTGCAGAAATAAAAGATACCGTAAAAGAAAAAGAAAGCTATGCCCGGTTAGATGGTAAAAATGTAATTACACTCAATATTGTAAAGCGCTCGGGAGAAAACCTGATAGAAGCTGCCACAAAAATAAAAGACATTGTAAACCACCTGAAGTCAACCGAAGAATTACCTAAAAATTTAAATGTGGTAATTACAGGCGATCAAAGTAAAGCCACGGCCACCTCTTTTAATGAACTGGTAAATACCATCATTATCGGTTTCTTATTGGTATTAATTATCCTCATGTTTTTTATGGGTGTTACCAATGCATTTTTTGTGGCATTGAGTGTGCCGCTTAGTGTATTTGTTGCATTTTTATTTTTACCGGTGGGAGATTTTGTAGTAGGCACACCTATTACATTAAACTTTATTGTACTCTTTGCTTTATTATTTGGGTTGGGTATTATTGTAGATGATGCGATTGTGGTAATAGAGAACACGCATCGGATTTATAATAATGGAAAGGTGGCCATTGTGCGAAGCGCTAAAGAAGCGGCCGGAGAAATATTTATACCGGTATTGGCAGGTACGGCTACTACCTTAGCCCCTTTCTTCCCATTGCTTTTTTGGAAAGGCATTATTGGTAAGTTTATGATTTACCTGCCGGTGATGCTGATACTCACATTAACAGCATCTTTAATTGTAGCCTTTTTATTTAACCCTGTTTTTGCGGTAAGTTTTATGCGGCCCGAAGGAAGGCAATATGAAAAACCAAAAAAAGAAATTTTTTCTAAATGGTGGTTATGGACGGCCATCGGTTTTGGCCTGGTCTTTCACCTGCTGGGTTCTCATGGCGTAGCCAATTTTTTACTCATCATGGCTTTGTTGGCTATATTTAACCGGTATGTGCTGCGGGATATTATTCATTACTTTCAGGAAAAGTTATTACCTGCTTTAATGAACCGCTACGAAAAATTACTTCGCTGGGTATTACAAGGCACCCGGCCTGCATGGTTATTGGTTTCTTTATTTTTATTATTTCCGGTTTCCGTTATTTTATTAATAGCAAGGGGAAACCCCAGTACTTTCTTTCCCAGTGGAGATCCTCATTTTGTATATGTATATTTAAAAATGCCGGTGGGCACCAGCGCCAAAGCAACCGATAGTGTTACCGCTATTTTAGAAAACAGGGTAATGAATGTATTGGCATCGGAACCTCCGGGAAAACCGGGCAGTATTGTAGAAAGTGTAATTACCAATATAGCCGTAAGTGCCAATAACCCGAGAGACAATAACCGCAGTGTGCAATCGAACCTGGGCCGCATACAGGTTTCTTTTGTGGAATATGATAAACGCCATGGTAAATCTACAAAACCATTTATGGACTCCATACGGGCACAAATGAAGGGGATACCCGGCGCCAGTATTGAAGTGGCACAAGAAGATGCCGGGCCGCCAACAGACCCCCCGGTGAATATTGAAATTTCCGGCGACGAGTATGACGAGATCGCAAAAGTGGCAACCCATCTTTTGCATTACCTCGATGGTTTTCCAATTGATGGAATAGAAAACTTAAGGATGAATGTAGACCTGAGTAGCCCTGAAATAACTGTAAATGTTGACAGGGAAAAAGCAACCATGGAAGGGCTAAGTACCGCACAAATAGGAATGGCGCTTCGTACGGCTGTATTCGGTAAGGAAGTAAGCAAAATAAAACAAGGGGAAGATGAATTTAAAATTCAATTAAGATACCCTGAAAAAATAAGGAATAATATAGCCGATTTAATGAATACCCGCATTACGTTTATGGATATGAACACCATGGGTGTGAAATCAATTCCTTTGGGTGCCGTTGCTTCTATTGATTTTACAAATACATCAGGTGCCGTGGCCCGTAAAAATGTAAAGCGTACCATTCAGCTGCAATCTAATGTAACGGACCCATCCCTTACAAATAAAATAAACCAGCAACTGGCAACACATATCAAAGATTTTCGCCAAAAAAATACCTTGCCGCAGGATATTAATATTAAACAAACCGGCCAGGGAGAGCAGGAAGCTGAAACCACCCAATTCCTGGGTTTAGCGCTGGTGATTGCATTGGGTTTAATATTTATGATCCTGGTTTTACAATTCAATTCTTTGAGCAAACCCTTTATTGTGTTAACTGAAATTTTCTTCTCCGTAATAGGAGTCGTATTGGGCTATGCCATTACGGGTATGACAATTGCCAGTATCATGTTTGGTGTAGGTGTAGTGGGCCTGGCAGGTATTGTAATTAAAAACGGTATCTTATTGATAGAGTTTACAGATGAACTACGGGGCAGGGGTTTACGTACCCGGGAAGCAACCATACAAGCCGGCAAGATCCGGATTATGCCTGTAATGCTTACCGCTTTGGCAACCATGCTGGGGCTGCTACCCCTTGCGGTAGGTTTTAATATTGATTTCGTTTCCTTATTTCAGCATTTAAATCCCAAAATATTCTTTGGTGGGGATAGTGTAGTTTTTTGGGGGCCTCTTAGCTGGACCATCATTTTTGGTTTGATTTTCGCATTCTTTTTAACCCTGGTAATGGTTCCGAGTATGTACCTGATATCAGAAAGATTAAGAAGGCCAATGGAGAAATTTTATGGAACCAAGTTTATTGCCTTACTGGGATTTGCCGGCCCATTCTTTTTTATACTGGCAGGAATTATGTATGCTATCAGAGCGATACAGGGTAAGCCTGTGTGGAATGGTTTATTAAAGGAACCTAAGAAATAAAAATGAAGGAATGGATCCTGGTACATCCGGGATCCATTTAGTATTTCTTTACATGTAAGAGTTTTAAAAATAGAAAAACCGGTAATTGGTTACCGGTTTTTGTTTTTACACCTTAGTCCTAAATAAACTCAAGGTTTTTTCATAGATAATAAAAGACTTTAAAAAGGGCGATCAGGCCGCATAAGATTTTAATATTTCAGAAACCTTATCAAACTCTGCCGACTTATCGAAAAAATGATCAGAACCTAGTTTTTCACAAAGGATTTTATAATTTTCTTCAAACTTATTGGTTAATACGATCACTTTCATTTTGGGATGTTTTTTCTTAATGGCTTTTAATACATCCAACCCATTCATATCGGGTAATTGTATATCCATAAGTACTACATCAATAAAAGTATTGTCTAATGATTGTAGGGCTTCCATATAATTATTTGCCCATGTGATACCTTTTACAAACTGCAGCTCACCAATGATATCAAACATACGGGATGCAACAATAGAAGCACTATCTATAATTAAAACTTCCAGTTCTTTGTTTGATATTGATTTTGTAGCAACCATTTATCACACAAAAGTAGGCCATGTTGTAAAAGGGCTTTGTAGTGTTTCAAAAGATAGTAGAAAGTAAAACTTGTATTATTTATGTAGTTTTATTACTACATGATACCCACATAATAAGTAATTTATAATAAATTATGCTCTATGGCATAGAGGGTAAGGTTAGCATTTGTTTTCATATTCATTTTAGCCATAATGCGGGCCCGGTAGGTGCTTACAGTAGTTACACTTAAAAACATAGACTCTGCAATTTCTGAAACTGATTTTCCGGATGCCAGTAATTTAAGTACTGCAAATTCCCTGTCTGATAACAATTCATGAGGTTGTTTATTTCCTGACTGGTCTAATACATTTGCCAGTTTTTCGGCGATAGAATCTGTAATATATTTTTTTCCTTGCAGCACCCTGTTTACTGCATTTACCAATTCATCAGGAGCCATGTCTTTACTAAGGTAGGCAGATGCGCCGGCTTTTAATACCCGGATGGCATATTGATCTTCGGGATGGATACTTAAAATGATTACCGGGATTTTTATATTCATTTGCCGAATATGCTGTAAGGCTTCTAACCCGTTTCGGCCGGGCATGCTTAAGTCGCTGATGATAACATCCCAGTTTTCATTCTGTATCACTTTTTTTATGAGTTCTTCAGCATCAGAAACTTCTTCAAAATAGGCATCCGGGAACCCTTCAAGCAAAATTTGCTTTAGCCCACGCCTTACAATGGAGTGATCGTCTGCAATTAGGATCCTGATCATGTTATTAATTTATGGAAGGCTGTATATGATTTAAAGGTACAATTATTCTCACGAATGTCCCCTGCCCCGGCTCACTGGTAATTTCGTATGAGCCTCCCAGTAATGTAACCCTTTCCTTCATACCCAATAAGCCCAGCGTCTTTTTATTTTCTATTTCATTAAGTAAAAAACCCATGCCATTATCCTGAATTCTCAACTCCAGGTAAGCCTCATTAATTTCTAAAAATGCATTTACTTCAGTGGCACCAGAATGCCGTAATACATTCGTTAAGCTTTCCTGGAATATTCTAAATACAGCCGTAGCAATATGTGCTTCTACCTGTTGCGATATGGATGCAGATGTAAAATGAGTTTTTATTTCTGATCTTTTTTCAAATTCTTCACTTTGCCATTCCATAGCTGCTACCAATCCTAAATCATCTAAAATACTGGGCCGTAGCTGGGTAGCAATACGCCTTACGGTAATAATCGTACCATCAATAAGTTGAATGGTGTCTTGCATCTTCTCTGTTACAGCTTTATCATCTGTATATATTTTTTTACTTATCCAGGAGATGTCCATCTTTAAGCCGGTTAATTGCTGGCCTAATTCATCATGTATTTCCCGGGCCATGTGGGTACGCTCTGCTTCCCGAATATTTTCTAAATGGATGGCCAATTGGCGCAATTCTTCATGCGATTTTTTTAAGTTTTCCTCTGCTTTTAATTTATCGGTAACATCGTTTGCCAATACTAAAATAGCTTCTTTACCTTCGTAATAAATGGTATGTTCCAGGATATTTACTTTCACCAGGCTGCCGTCTTTTTTACGATGCTGCCAAATGCTGATGATATCATTTGAGCTACCTTCTTCATTACCGGCGAGTACGAGCCCGGCTTGCAGGTCTTGCTCCTGCATGTGTAAAAATGCCTCTTTGCTATATCCATAAAAATTAATGGCTGCCTGGTTCACATCAATAAAAGATTTGTCTTTTTTATTAAGCATCCACATCGGTAATGGATTTTGATTAAACAACAGCCGGTATTTGTTTTCCGAAATTTTTAGCGCTTCGGCTGCCAGTTTACGGGAAGTAATATCCCTTACAATTCCCTGGAACCGGCCATCTACCAGCAATTTGGCACTTATTTCTACATCTTTTACCTGTCCATCTTTTGTCTTAATTTTTCTTTCTTTTATAATAACATTCCCTTTTTTTAATTCATCCACATTCATGGCCTCCGGGCTATTTACATCTACTTTTTCTAAAATATCGAACATGTTCATGCCAATTAATTCTTCTTTAGGATAACCGGATAGTTTGGTAGCGCTGCTATTCATATCCAGGAATATCATGTCACTGTTACAAATAAAGATGCCATCCGATGCTTGCTCAATGAGCGTGCGGAAATTTTCTTCACTTTGCTTTAATTTTTGTTGCGACAGTACCCGTTCAGAAATATCAATACCTACTCCCAATAAACATTCCTCTCCCTCATAATTGGTAACACTTGCATTAAAGTAATAGGGAATGGTTGTTCCCGATTTTATAATCAACCCTGTTTCCAGGCTGGCTTCTCCTTCTCTGAATGCTTCTTCTATTTTATATTGCGCATAATTTTTATCTGTTAAAAAGTCAAGCACAGATTTTAATTCCATTTCTTCATTGGTATAGCCGGTAACGGTAATCATATTTTGATTCCACCTGAGCAATTTGCCTTTTTTATTGAATAAATAAAACAAACCGGGCAAGCTGTTAATAATAGAATCAGACAATTCCTTTTCCATGGTTAGTTGCCTGGCCGATTTGCGGAGTTCGGTAATATCCTGCATAGCGCCTAACATACGATACCCTTTATTTTCTAAATCATAAAGTACATACGCCTGGTCATATACCGTAAGATAGTCACCTTTTTCATTTCGCATTCTGAACTCTTCCGAAAGGATGCGGTCCTGCCTGTGTATTGCCTGTTTAAAGTTTTCAATTACTTTATCCCTGTCTTCAGGATGTAGCCGGTCAATAAAATTACTGAACCGAAGGCCATCGCTATTATTCACACCCAGTAATTTGCAATAGCTTTCATTTCCCCAAATTTGGTCGGTAGCAAGATCCCAATCCCATACGGCATCATTGGTTGCCTTAGATACAAGCATAAACCTTTCGTTTGAAACTTTTAGGGCTTGCTCGGAAGCTTGCAGTAATTCGAGGTTTTTTTTTCTTTCTGTGATATCAATAAAAGTACCAATAATTGCAGGCTTTCCTTTGTAAATGGTATAGGTACAGTTTGCTTCTATATCAATATAAGCCCCTGATTTGGTTTTAATTTTTGTATCAAAGTTTAATGTTTCTTTTTCTTTTTCTTTTATGGTATGAATATGTTTTAATATAGACTCTTGGTTTTGTGGATACAATATGTTTTGTGTAAAAGTTTCAAGTGGCTCGTTTGGTTCATATCCAAAGATTTCTGCAAAGCGTGGATTGCTGTAAACAAATTCATCATTTTGTAAAATATATACCCCTATTACGGTTTGTTCTACCAGGTTCCTAAATTTAGCTTCTGCTTCCAATAACTCGGCCTCCACTTTTTTTCTTTGTGTTACATCAAGTACCAGCGACATGATGCCGATTACTTTACCAGCTTCATCTTTCAATACAGAATTATACCATTCACAAATAATTACATGGCCATCTTTAGTATTGTTTCTATTGGTCACTACATTATTGATGATGCTTTTATACATCAAACTGTGTATTACTTCATCTACTTTTAAAATATCTTCTTTATAAACAAGGCGGTCAAAGGAGATATTGTTTTCAACAATTTCCTGCGACGTCCAGCCAAATATTTTTTCTGCCTGCTGGTTCCATTGTAAAATATTCAGGTTGCTGTCAAATTCAATCACCCCCATGGGTGTATTGTTGATGTGAAAACTTAATTTTTCATGAATCTGTTCTAGCGCAAGATCTGCTTTGCGTTTTTCAGTGATGTCATGATAATACACGGAGATACCATCTTCTGTTGGATAGATCAGGTCTTCGAACCATCTGCCTGTTTTGGAAAAATATAATTGTAACCGCTGGGGGAGCTGTGTTTCCTTGGCCGTTTGTAAAGCATCATAAAAAGGCTCTAATACTACATCTGGAAATTGCTCCCAAATATTTTTGCCAAGCATTTCGGCGGCTGGCTTACCATGCATCTCTTCGGCCTTTTTATTGATATAAGTATAATTCCAATTATTATCTAAGGCAATA
This sequence comes from Niastella sp., assembly GCA_016710595.1. Taxonomy (GTDB): domain Bacteria; phylum Bacteroidota; class Bacteroidia; order Chitinophagales; family Chitinophagaceae; genus Ferruginibacter. The sequence continues at coordinate 43,947 of JADJVM010000003.1, read as the reverse complement.
AAGGCATCCGTTATCCGCTCAAATACGCTGGTAAGTTCTGCGGCTTTTGCATTTACCTGCTGTTCCAGGTTCTGATTTAAATTTTGTAATTCGTTTTGTAAATACTTTCTTTCAGTAATATTTCTAATTACCTGAACGGTGCCTAACATTTCACCATCTTCATTTTTAATACCTGATGTACTAACTTCTACAAATAATTTTTCGCCATTCTTTGCGTAATGAATCATTTCCCCCTTCCAACTCCCGGTAGTAAGAATTTGCTCTTCTATTTTTTCAATTTGCTGGGGGTATTCACTTTTTAATACTTCATTTATTTTTCTCCCGGCTACTTCATCCTCTTTATACCCATATAATTTCTCTGCCTGGCTATTCCAGTTGGTAATAAATCGTTTATTATCAAGCGTAATAATAGGATCCGAAATGTTTTGCACTACGGAAGCATTAAAACGTAAAGACTGTTCATTTTCTTCCCAAATATGAAACTCTTTGTTGATGGTTTTAAGGCTGTAATATAAAATGCCAAAAAACAAAACTACCAGGATAAAGAATTCACCGGTAATACGGCGGGCATACTGCTTAAGTTTGGTATTTGTTTGTTCGAGCGAACTTCTTTTGAATTTTTTAATATTATCTATAAATACTCCGATGTTTTTAAACTGTTCATCACCACGCCCTACTCTCATGTGGATAAGGGCAGAGTCTGCCCCATAAAGTTTCCTTATTTCAACATTTTGTTTTGAATGGGTAATTTGGGCATTTAATTTTTGTAATAATTCTGTTTTAAGATGAATGGTTTCATCGTCGTATAAATAAATTTGAGCCAGGAAAGTGGTGTCCCTCCTTATACGGTTTAGGTTATCGTAAAAAGGTTGTAAAAATTTTTCATCACCAGAGATAGAAAAACCTGTTTGAGCTGCATGCATCCCATTGAGATCAATGATGGTACTTTCCAGCCTGAGCAACAGGTCTAATGATGCTTTCACATCACCACTGGCCGTTTCTGCTTTACGCATATTGATAAACGTAAGCAACAGGAACACACTCATGATGAAAAAAGAGATAATAAAAGTAAGCCGTATGCGTGCATCGGTAAGTTTACTTTCCATGAAAAAATTTTAGTATTGCAAATTTACTATAAGTCTGTACAACTGGCATTTTATTGCTGTACTAAGGTAATTGAAATATCAGCCTAAGGCAACATCCTTTATTTTTCTCCGATTCAATAAATACCTGGCCCCGGTGTAACTGTGCCCGGCTGCGAATATTTTTTAATCCCAGGCCTTGTTTTTTTTCATGGGGGTCAAAGCCCTGGCCATCATCGGTGATTTTTAATTCAAAAATTTTATGATGCACCCATACCTGGATGAGTACATTATTTGCTCCGGCATGGCGGATGATATTATTTAATTGTTCCTGTACAATGCGGTAAATGGTAAGTTTAAAATTTTCAGCTACACAAGTTTCTTTAAAATTTTTCCACTTTATTTGAATATCAAATTTATTCAAGACCCTGATACTGGCGGCTAAATCTTCAACTGCCATTTTTAAGCCGCTATGGCCAAGTGATGCAGGTACCAGTCTTTTTGATAAACTCCTTATATCTTCTACTGCTGTGCCGATAAGCTTTACAGCATCTTGCAATATCATTCCACTTTGGTCGTTGTGCGACTGGGCATGTTCAATATAAAGCTTTGCCGTAACCAATAATTGATTGATGTTGTCATGCAGTTCTTTTCCGATAGCGCTTCTTTCTAATTCCTGTGCTTCAATCACTGCTTTTGTTATTTCATTTTGATTTGTTTGCCTTTCTGCATCTTGCCATACCATACTTTCGGATGCTTGCTGTACCTGTTTAAATCTTTCTTTACTAAGTTCCAGTTCGCCTGTTATCATTCGGTTGTTTATAACAATTGGGATAAGAGCATCCAGTACCTGTGAATTTATTTTTTTAATAATTATTGCAGGCATTGAGATTGGGATTTTTATTCGCTGGGTGTCCAGAAAATCACTGGTTGTAAAAAGGATGCATGGAGTGTGCCAGAATTTTTTACAATACATTTCAAAAAATGCCTGCCTGGGTTTAGCTGCCTGGTAAAGAATAAGATTATTTTTATGCTTATTTAAGTTTTGAGAAAGTTGTGGAAGTGTATGTACAAATAATAGTTCATGGATGGGTAGGTCACATTTACTCAAAGCATCTTGTAATGCGGTTACTTGTGAGCCGGGTGCTGTAAATAGTATGATATGAAAAGGCGATACCGGGAACATACTGCGGAAATATCACACAATTTAATTTTTTTTCAGCAGCATTCCTTACGTAAAACTCCTCTTTTATACAGCATTGTTAATTTGTAAATTTGCAGTATCCTGTTAAAATAGATTACAATACTTTATGAAAAATTTTTTAATCGTTGATGATCATGTAGTAGTGCGATCGGGAATTAAACTTTTACTTTCTGATTTTTATGCCGATGCAAGAATTGATGAAGCTGAAAATGAAAACTATGCACTGGAGCTAATAAAAGAAACTGGTTACGACCTGGTTTTGCTCGATGTACAAATGCCCGGGGGAGATGCATTGGGGTTTATGGATCATTTAAAAAGAAAATTTCCGGGTCTTAAAGTGCTGGTCTTTACCATGAGCCCGGAAATTTTATATGCCAAACATTTCTTACAGGCGGGCGCCCGTGGATTCTTAAGTAAAGATGCACCACTACAGGAATTAAAAAATGCAGTGAGCAGGATACTTAATAATGGGAGGTATATGAGCAGTACCGTAGCAGAAGCGATGACCAACACCGTGGGTAAGCATAAGGATGATAATCTTTTCAATACACTTACCAGTAGAGAGTTTGAGATCGTAAATTTGTTACTCAACGGACATACCGTAAGCAAAATAGCCAACATCTTAAGCTTGCAGGTATCTACTGTAGGTACCCATAAATCAAAGATTTTTGAAAAATTGCAAATCAAAAATTTGTTAGAATTAAAAGACCTTGCAATGCTCTATCACTTTTAATTCATTCAAAATATTTCGCTCCATTTTTTTATTGTAGCAATGCAACTTCTTTTTCCTTCAATTTAGGCTTTATTGAATATGGTGAATACATGGTATTTGTTTGTTCTGCCATTTGTCTTGCCCTTTTTTTCTCCCTAAGTTCCGGGTGAGCAAGAGGCTCTGAAATTTTTATGTGGATCATTAACAATAAAATGGGTAACGTACCCATCATTAGCCACAGGTATTCGGGATCATGTGTGAGAGCCAGGCGGATAATAAATAAGTTGGCAGCAATTAATAATATGATAAAACTAGTCAGTAAAGCTGACCTATTTTGGTATTTAAGCATGATAAAAAAATTATAAATGAAAAATAGGGTGAATCAATTCCCCGGAATGATAATACCTTATTACCAGGCCGGGGCTATCCCAATGAAGACTTTTTGTGCAGGAAAAAAGAAGCGAGGTTGCTTGTGAAGTACAATACAATCTATAAGGCCTGTGAGGCCTTGTTGCAGATGTATATTCAATATCGTAATATGCTTTTTCAAGTTGAATGAATATACTAAAACTTATTCATTAAAAAAAATGAAACCTATACTTTGTTACATAATAAGTGTATAATAGAAAGAACCTATTTGAAATGATTTTTTTTGTAACCTTTTTAGCAATTACCTACTCCAATAATAAATTAAAATACAAAACAATGAAAAAGTTAAAAAATCAGGGCTTCATACAGTTTGTACTTTTACTGAGTGCCCTGTTGTTTTATGGATTGGAATCAAAAGCACAAAAATCAACAACACTTACTGATCCCGAAATAGCTTCAGTAGCCGTAACGGCCAATCAAATTGATATTGATTATGCCAATATTGCATTGCTGAGATCAAAAAATGCGGAAGTGCTCAATTTTGCACATACCATGGCAAATGACCATAAAGCTATTATTGACCAGGCTGTAGCATTGGTAACAAAACTTGGGGTTACACCCAAAACGAATGCCGTTACTAAAAGTTTGTTGGACGGTGAAAAAACTACAATCAAAAAATTAAAAGCTAAAAAAGGCGTTGCGTTTGATAAGGCGTATATTAGCAATGAAGTGGCATACCATAAAGCCGTAATAGGTGCTGTAGAAACCTTATTAATTCCACAGGCCAAAAATGCAGAATTAAAGGCTTTGTTAGTAAAAGTGATGCCCGCTTTAAAAGAACACCTGGCACATGCTGAAATGCTTAATAAATCTATTAATAAATGAAACGCTTTATCATTATAACCATTGTATGCATCCTGGGTTTGCTGGCCTGCACATCAAAAAATGATAAAAGCAACCAGGATACCGTTACTCAGGAAGCGGTACCTGCAGCAGAAACCAAAAGGGTAGAAATACAAAATATGCAATTCAATCCCCAACAGGTAACCGTGGCCCCGGGTGATACGGTTTTATTTATAAACAAAGACATCGTTACCCATAACGTAACAGAAGAAAATAAAGCCTGGGCTTCTAAGGATCTGCCAACAAACCAGGAATTTAAAATAAAGGTTGATACCTCATTTAATTATTACTGTAGCCTGCATCCTGTAATGAAAGGAAAAGTTTTGGTAGCAAAATAAAAGGCTTTCATTCTTGTGTTTTAATAGGTTTAAGCGAAACGCTCCCTTTACAGGGAGCGTATTTTTTGTGGCCTCGCCAGGAATCGAACCTGGATCTGGAGCTTCGGAAACTCATATACTATCCATTGTACGACGAGGCCAATTAAAAAATTTGAATATCTTCTTTACCGGCGGCGAAGAAAATATAAAAAAAGGGATTTACAAAAACAATTTACAGTAACCCATGTGCATTGGTTGCAAATATTTTTATGGCAATCGCCAGCAAAATTACACCAAAGAATTTTCTCACTACTATTAAACCATTTGGCCCAAGCGCTTTTTCAATCCATTTTAACGAATGGAGTACCAGGAACACCACTACCAGGTTTATGAGTATGCTTATGAAAATATTTACATCGTAATAATTCGCTTTTAAAGACATGATGGTGGTAAGGGTGCCAGATCCTGCTATCAATGGAAAAGCAATGGGTACTACGCTGCCACTTTTAGGATTGTTATCTCCTTTAAAAAATTCTAAGCCCAATACCATCTCCAGCCCCAGGATAAAAATTACGATACTACCGGCTACTGCAAAGGACTTCACATCTAACCCCAGTAAATTTAAAAACTGTTGGCCTAAAAAAAGGAATAAAATCATTAAAGCGCCGCTCGCTAAAGTCGCCTGGAGGCTTCGGATTTGCCCACCCATCTTACTCTTAAGTGTAACCAATACAGGAACTGAGCCTAAAATATCAATTACCGCAAATAAGGTAAAACTTATGGTAAGAATCTGCTGAAAGGAAACCTTGCTAAAATCAAACATGCGAATAAATTATATGCAAATATAATACCCTGTACTTCCTAAATGTTAGCATTAGATGGGTATTTACCTGGTAAATGCAATTTTAGAAGGGCTTACACCCGGCGATGTACTGAAGGAGAATTTCTTTTTTCCGGTTTTATCAAAACAAAAAACTTCACCGGCACTCACATAATTTTTGGCATCGGAAATATATACATCTTCCGATTGTGGATCTATAGTAATGTTATAAGGCGATACCACTACGGTTCCATCAGTAATAAAGTTTGATGACATTGCCGAAAAATCTGTAAGGCTTAATTTGCGGGGATAGGGTGATCCATAATAACTACCCAATGCATAGATATATCCATTAAAATATTTTATAACCGAAGTGGCGGTATCTGCTATTTTGGTAATGCTGAGTGTAGCAGTATTTAGTTTTACCAATTTTGGCCCATGTGTTGTATAATCTCCCTGGCAACTAATATATATGTTACCCGCTTCATCTGAGGTGATACCCACCGGGTTCTTGCCTACAACCATTCGCTGTGTTTCATTAAAACTCACCGGGTCAATTATTGAAACTGTAGAATCATATCCTGCGGTGAACGGACCGGAATTGGTTACATATAATTTATTGTTGGCAGCAACAATTCCTTCGGCATTTATACCTACAGGAATGCTATGTGTAATAGCCAAAGAAAGGGTATCAATGGCACTTACCGTACCATCGGATGATGTTACAAATATATAATTGCTGTATGCCGCTGCATTGCGTGGATATTTAGGAAGGCCTGCTGATGTACGGAATGAAATACTATCAATGAATTTTCCATTAACTGGATTTACAACCATTACATAACTGCTTACATTCATTACGATATATAACTTACCACCATATAATAAAAGATCGTTACCGGTATCGCCAAGCCCCAGCGGAAATGAAGGATTTTGCTGTACAAAGTAATTGCCGGTAAACTGGCTATTGTTGATGTTATACAATCCTAATTTGCTGTTGTTTTGTCCAAAACTTCCTTCACTTAAAACATACAAGCCTTTAGCGGGTTCGTTTTGAGGAGGAGTGGGTGTCTCATTTTTAGAACAAGAGGTAAATGCCAATGCAAATAAAACGGAGAATAACAGGAAATTTTTTTTCATTTTTTAAAAGTTATAAGTGTATTGTAATGCCCAACCTGTAATTAAAGCGGGGCATCGGGTAAAATCGAATGACTTCGTATTGTTGATTGAATATATTGTTTAGAGATACAAATGGTTTGCAATAAATATTTTTTGATGCCTGGAATGGATGCGCTGCATAAACCTCAAAACTTGCCCATTCTTTTACCAGGTTATCTGCAATAGGATCACCCAGGCGATAACGGTAAGAAGAAAAAAGGCCGCTGACAGATAATTCTAATTGATGCACTGTTACCTGCCACATCATGCTGCCAGAATGTACCGGCGTATAAGGCAGTTGAGTTTTATACAAGCTACTGCCGTTATCAGAAACATCTAATGATTTTTGATAACTATAGTTAACCCGTAACTGAGCATTCCATGCATGAATTTTTTTGGTTTTAAATAAAAGTGAGGCGTCTAATCCATGTGCCTGAACCTTACCAATATTGAGCATGGTCCATTGAAAAAGATTTTGGCGTGGCACTGCCAGTATTTTTTCACGCACAAGGTTATGATACACATCAATCGTGATACTTGCCCATTGCACAAATCCGGGAAATATTTTTTTACCGGCAATACCTAAATTCCATTGCTGGGACTGCTCGGGCTTTAATGAGGTATTACCTACCAGGGTATAATATAAATCATCAAAAGAGGGTGGCCTTATCATGCTTTTATAAGACAGGCGAAGGCTTAACTCTTTATCTTGTAGTGGCTGCCAGGCCAGGGATAGGGCGGGGTTTAGCCGTTTAATTCCAACAGCGGCGTTACCTGTTTTTACTTTTTCCTGCTGATGATAATATAGGAAACCTGCCTGCGCCTGAATTTTTTTTCCATTGGCTTGCAGTGCGGCATGGCTAATCCAGTTATACCTTACCGGTGAGGCAAAGGGAGTAAATACTTTATCTTTTCGTTGCAGTGAATTGATAAAATAATCACTGCTAAGGCCGAGTGTAAATAAAGAAAAAAGCTTTTTATCTGCTGCCGCAGATACATACATTTCCTGTTGCCGGTATTTATTTTCCAGTCCGTTGGTACTATAAATAAAGTCGGGGTCACGGTAAACTTTATAATCGTAATTATATTTTGCACTTAGCAGCACCCGGGTATTGTGCTTAATATTTTTTTGCCAGCGAGCCTGTAAAAAATTATTGTTATTGCTGAGGCGTTGACTGCTATTATTTGCATAAATAATTACCCCACCAGGCAAGCCTTGTGCTGACTGGTAATGGTATGCTTTTATTTGTAAGGTATTGCTGTCGTTGAAAGCATATTGCATATCATATTCCAGCCTGATTGTTTGCATGTCATCATTTTGCCGCTTTTGTGTAGCTGCTGCATTTTCGTAAACCGTAAATGGGTAATTGCCGTTGCTATACTGGTACGAGCCATTCACCCTATGTGTGAATTTATTGCCTGTTTTAAAACTTACTTGTGCGGCAGGATTTATTAAACCAAAGGAACCTCCTTGTAGAGAAATGGTCGTTTGTGTTTTTGAAATTGCATCAGTAGCATCCCAGCTTTGCAAAGCCAGTACTGCGCCATAAGCATAAGAACGTGCCGGCAATAAAAGATTGTTTACCTGCCCGCTGTAAAGTTGAATTTGATTCAATTGTTGGGTAGCAATTTTCCCCAGGTCCACCTGTCCTGCCTGTGCATCGCAGATAGGGAGGCCATCGTATAGTACACCGGTATAGCCGGCGCCCAGGCTGCGTACGGATACTGTTTTAAGGCCGCCCAATCCTCCATAATCTTTTACCAATACACCCGAAAAATATTTTACCGCATCGGCTACATTATTATTGCCGATCTTTTCTATTTCATTTTTTTGCAAAACTTGTACCGGCACCTGTGCTGTAATATTATTAATAGGTTTTTTGCTATGCAGGCTTACATTGGGCAGGGTATCTGTTTGTTGAGCAAAACAAATAGGAATGCTTACTGCATATATAAAAATGAAAAGAATAATATAGCGGTATTGTTTTTTCAAAAAAAACAGTAAATATTTTACAAACAGGTAAAAGAGAAGGAGCAGCGTATAAGCCTTAACTTCTTTAGCCTTTCACCCGAAAGCTTGTGAATAAATAGATATGAAGCTGGCAGGTCTTCTGGCTTACCGCCTTTGCGTTCCTTCCCATTTTGATTGTTCAAAACAGTGGTTGTAGTTACGCTAAAGTTGCCTGTGGCAGCGGTTTTACAGCTACGGGGATAGCGCCGGGATTACACCGGACTTCCCTTTTAATTCCGCTAATGCGGAAACCAAATTCATTGCAAAGGTAGGGGAGAATGGATGGCACAAAAAAATAAAAGATTAAACCAATAATAAAACCTGCAGCAGGAGGACTTAAAAAGATGCCAATGGCAATGCCGAAGAACGAAATGAGGCGCCCACTCTCCGAAGTGTTAGCGCAGCGCACTTCGGTTGCAAGAAAAGCGCCAGGCTCTGCCTGGACTTCAATGAACAAAATACCCATCAGACTCTAAACAATGTTCCGCAATGAATATGCTGCCTTTTATAGCGCTACGGTAGCAGGAGCAATTATTGCCACTTCACTTTTGTCACAAATTACAGAAGTTGATAGATACTATATATCCACTTCAACTTTTTTGATGCTTGTAAACTTAGTTAAGGCTTTTAGTGTTGTTTTAATAATTTCAATTCCCGATGAACCTGTATCAATAACAACAGTTAATACTCTATCTTCTGATTCAAACTTTACATTGTGAACTACTCCTTTATTTCTAAATTTCTTTTCCGAGATTTCATTATACTCCTTTATATTTTCTATAATTTTAGCTTTAATTAAATCAAATTCAATTTTATCTTTTAGGTAAATTCTAAGAATTGTATCTGTACCAAAACCAAATACTTTTAATTGAAACGGTATTTTGCCTATTTTAAAAGGACGATCTTTTTTCTCGGTTGCCACTTGCTTCCAATATTCATTTGGTTTTAAGCCTTCTATCCAGCATTCCAGGTCTTCTTCATCAAAATCCTCATCTGTTGGCTTAATTATTTTGCCAGTTTTAGATTTCCAGCAAAAATTAATATCATCATAATAGTCAGGCATAATCCATAAAACGGGGTTTAACTTCGATATAAATCCATGTTCATAGAGTTTTGGCGAATCATCTCGATTTGGTACGGTAATTCCTACTTTTGAACTTGGCTTTATTCCTGTTTCACGAACAAATATTTCTTCAAATTGGTTGGTAAAGAAGTTACAAAATTTTTGACTAAAAAAAACACCTTCTTGTTGAAAAAAATTTATAGACCAGTAATTGTCACAATAATAAAATCTATTTTTCATATAAAAACTTAAATTAGGTTCATCTTTAAAATCTGCCGCGGGGGTCAATTTTAAAGGCTGAGCTGCTATTGAATCTAATACTGCCTCATTATTTTTATATTTATATAAGTACACGATACAATAATTAGTATATATCCCCTTCGTTAATAATTTCGCATAACATATTATAAATGGTAATACTGCCAATTTTTTCTTTTCGCAATAAAGAAAGTGGCCAAAGCACTTCCGGAGGCCCAGTTGTTCGATCTTTCCAAACAGTAATAAAATGTGCATTTGTAATATAAATATCAATCCAAAATTCATTGTTTGGATAATTTATTTGGAGTGAAGCACCTCGATTCAAACTTCCAGCACTACTGACAATAAATGCAGTATCAAAGCCATTAGGTAAATGAGCAATTAATGTATCAATAGGTTTATTTAGATAATTCGCAATTGGAAAATTTCTCAATTGTGTGTCTAATGATACTTGGGCACCAGCCTTTTTTATCAAAAAAATAAATAGAAGACTAAATAATATTTTATTCATCATTTTATGGATTTAATTTAATGTAATTATTCTTATGGGGGGAAGTAGCTTTATAAAAGCCAATGCCCGAAACAGATGCAGAACCTAAATACTGAATCCAGGTTTGCTCAGAACAAGTTTGACCATTGGGATATTGTGAGGTTAAAGTATTAAATTTTGCATTAAATAGTTTCTTATGTTGCCCCATCTTGCTAATATTAAAATTAGATTTTTTTTGTACATCTTCCAATACAAAAGCATAACGGGCATTTCCCACCTCTACTATTGCCGTGTACCCTACAAAATTTGCGTGGGAGTTAAATTCTATTAAGTCATCAGGCGAAAAAGATGACCTGTAAAAATTCACGGTATCTTCAGCATGTATGTGTACGTAAGCCAATAATTCCTCTCCTGCTTCAAGTGTATAATTAACTCTCGTTTTATCTCCACCCGGAAAACCATGCATAAAATTTTTTGGATATATTGATCCATTTTTTTTAACAATAATAAAACTCTGTTCTCTAAATTGATTGTTCATTCCCCATTGGTAAAGCGAATCCATTTCCTTATCGCAAGCTCTGGAAATATTTGTGGGTATGGAATCTGTAGGTGGGCCAACCGGCGGCGGCTCTATCGGTATCGGCACCCAGCCCGGCCCACCTGTTGGGGGTGGGCAATTGCCGGGATCCACCACATTGCTTTGTGCTGTGTAAGGGTCTGTGGGATTATCGGGTGTGTTGTTGCAAGGGTCAGCAGGTGGTATGCCACTGCCAGAACCCCCTCCGCCACTGCCGGGCGGCGGAGCGTTACCACCCGGCGATGTACCCGTTCCGGTTTCACCCCCACCATCACCTACTGTGAAAGTCCAGCAAACTTCTGTCATTACATCTATGGGCGTACAATATGTACCACAATGGTCGCAGCCATCTTCATCATTACAACCGTGATAGTTGGGTGTTGTACATTGCCAGCCGCTTGTAATAATAGTTGAGCAGATTTCTACATCTGTAAAATTTTGGGAAGATACTTCCAATGTTGTAGTGCTAAATTTTATTTATTGTTATATGCTCCGAGATGCTGCCAAATAACCTCCGATCGGTAATGTTATATTCACTATTACCAAATACCAACTGGTTTAGCTGCATCATAACAGTAGCAAATTTTGTGGCATCTGATACCCCATTTACAGGTGCATCAAACGAGTGGTTTATGTATTCACTTGCCTGGCGGTAACCCAGGGTTATACTGTCACTAATAGGGATTTTTCCCTATCATATGTTCATATAATTTTTTATATAAAAGGTAAAATAATAAAAATGTTGAGCCCGGCACATTGTACAAGTGTGCGACGCAACGATGATGCTATATGCACCCGGGCTGGTAACCAAAAAATGAAAAACTTGATTTTCACAGCCAATGGGGTTAAATTTAGGGTCAAAAAAAAAATTAAACCAGGCGATATGTATTATCCTTACCAGTTACAATCAAAAGAAGAATATGAAGAGGCATATAAAAAAAGCATCGAAGACCCCGAAGGGTTTTGGAGTGAAGTGGCCCGGTCTTTTTTATGGAAAAAAACATGGAATAAAGTATTGGACTGGAATTTTACAGAACCCAATATAAAATGGTTCCAGGGGGCTACCCTTAATATTACAGAAAATTGTATTGACCGGCACCTGGCTACCCTGGGCGATAAACCCGCTATAATTTGGGAACCCAATAATCCCGAAGATAGAGTACGCACTGTTACCTACAGCCGCTTACATAAAAGAGTTTGCCAGGTAGCACAAATGCTTAAAAACAATGGCGTAAAAAAGGGCGACCGGGTTTGTATTTACATGGGCATGATACCGGAACTTGCTTATGCCGTATTGGGCTGTGCCAGGATCGGCGCCATACATTCTGTGATTTTTGGCGGCTTTAGCGCACAGAGTATTGCCGACCGTTTAGAAGATACCGGCGCCAACTGTGTAATCACCTGCGATGGCGCTTACCGGGGTGGAAAAGATATTCCCCTTAAGAGTGTGGTAGATGATGCACTCATAGGAAATAAAACCGTAAAAAAAGTAATTGTATATACCCGTACCCGTACACCCGTATCCATGATAAAGGGGCGTGATGTGTGGTGGGAAGATGAAATGGAACACGCCGAAAGCCAGGTAGAAAAAAACGGGCAGGTCCAATTTGAAGCAGCAGAAATGGATGCAGAAGACCCCTTATTTATTTTGTATACTTCCGGCTCTACCGGTAAGCCAAAAGGTGTGGTGCATACCACGGCTGGTTATATGATATATACTACATACAGTTTTGTAAATGTGTTTCAGTATAAACCCGGCGATGTATTTTTCTGTACTGCAGATATTGGGTGGATCACAGGCCATAGTTATATTGTATATGGGCCATTGGCTGCAGGCGCTACCAGCATGATGTTCGAAGGCATACCTACCTGGCCCGATGCAGGGCGCTTTTGGGATATTGTAGATAAACATAAAGTAAATATTTTATATACAGCGCCTACGGCCATTCGCAGCCTGATGGGTTTTGGGCTGGAACCCTTCAAAGGAAAATCATTGACTTCCTTAAAAGTACTGGGTTCGGTAGGCGAGCCCATTAATGAAGAAGCCTGGCATTGGTACAACGAACATGTAGGAAAAGGCAAATGCCCTATTGTAGATACCTGGTGGCAAACAGAAAATGGCGGGATCCTTATTTCAAATATGGCTGGTATTATTCCGGGCATTCCTTCTTTTGCTACACTTCCTTTACCCGGTGTACAACCCGTACTTTTAGATGAAAATGGCAAACTGCTGCAAGGGAACAAGGTGAGTGGCAACCTTTGTTTAAAAGCACCATGGCCCTCTATATTACGCACTACTTATGGGGACCATGAGCGTTGCCGGCAAACTTATTTTAGCGCTTACCCAGGCTATTATTTTACTGGCGATGGGGCCTTGCGGGATGCAAATGGCAATTACCGCATTACCGGCCGGGTAGATGATGTTTTAAATGTAAGCGGCCACCGCATCGGCACCGCCGAAATAGAAAACGCAATCAATATGCACACGGGGGTGGTAGAAAGCGCCGTAGTAGGTTACCCTCATGATATAAAAGGACAGGGTGTGTATGCGTATGTAATTTATAACGGCAATCCCCATGACGAAGCGCTGGCCCGGGCCGATGTATTGCAAACCGTAACAAGGGTAATTGGCGCCATTGCCAAACCCGATAAAATACAATTTGTAACCGGCTTGCCAAAAACCAGGAGTGGGAAAATTATGCGCCGCATACTCCGTAAAATTGCCGAAGGGCAAATGGATAATATTGGCGACACTACCACATTACTGGACCCTGCTGTAGTAGAAGAAATAAAAAAAGGAAGATTGTAGGTCGGGGGCTTTCCGCAGCAAACCTTTTATCAACAGTGGTTCCGGCTGTACGCTGCAATTCCCTTCGGTCATTTACGCTTCCATCCGGCAGCCTGTGGGCATTGTAAAATATGATCAGCAAATAATGTAACCTACCCCAGTAGTTTTAAATGAATGGGGAACGCCCGCTGGTAATTCTCAAAAGCCTAAGGGTATTTAATCGTATTTTTGGGACTTAAATTTGTAGCATTTTGCCAGACCTCGTTCATTTATTGCCTGATCATATTGCCAACCAGATAGCTGCCGGTGAAGTTATTCAAAGGCCGGCCAGCGCCGTAAAAGAATTGCTGGAGAATGCTGTAGATGCAGGCGCCACCGAAATAAATTTGTTGGTAAATGATGCCGGTAAATCACTCATACAGGTAACAGACAATGGCCGGGGCATGAGCGAAACCGATGCCCGTATGGCTTTTGAAAGACATGCCACATCTAAGATCAGTCATATTGATGATCTTTTTCGTATTAAAACCATGGGCTTTAGGGGCGAGGCACTGGCCAGCATTGCAGCCGTAGCGCAGGTAACCATAAAAACCAAAAGGCCCGAAGATGAATCGGGAACTTTTATTGAAATTGAAAATAGCATCGTACTGAAACAAGAGCCGGTAGCCGCCGCCAACGGTACTTGTATCACCATGAAAAATTTGTTTTTTAATGTACCTGCCCGTCGCAATTTTTTAAAAAGCAACCCCTCTGAACTAAGGCATATTGTAGAAGAATTTATAAGGGTCGCCATGGCATTTCCAAATATCTTTTTTTCATTAAGCTCAGGAGGGCAGCAAGTATTTCATTTAGAGAAGGGCAGCCTGAAACAACGCATTGTACAAATATTGGGCAACCACTATAATGCCCGATTAGTAAGTGTACAGGAGCAAACAGATTACCTCAACATCAGCGGTTTTGTGGGCAAACCTGAAACAGCAAAGAAAACCAGGGGTGATCAGTATTTTTTTGTGAACAATCGCTTTATTAAAAGCGCTTACCTGAACCATGCGGTAATGAATGCTTTTGCCGAATTAATACCAAAAGATAGTTTTCCTTTATATGTTTTGTTTATTGACTTAGATCCCGCACAAATAGACATCAATGTGCACCCTACCAAACAGGAAATAAAATTTGATGATGAAAAGATTGCATATGCTTTTGTTCAAAGTGCAGTAAAACATGCACTCGCACAGTTTAGCATTACACCCACACTCGATTTTGACCTGGACCCGCAGGTACAGCAACTCGATTCGGTTACACAACCTTTTACGGTAGAAAAGCAATCGCAGGCTGCAGCTTCATCGCTTTACCAAACCTTTACCCAGAAAGGGCAGGCGCATTTTATTGAAAGCAAAAGTGAACTCAAGCATTGGAAAGAATATTATGAACCGAAGCCGGCAAATACATCGCAACAACTTACACATAACGAAGCGGTGTTACCTGCACAAGTGCTAACGGCACAGCAAATAGAAAAAGCATCCATATTACAAGTGCAGCTTGCATATATCGTAATTCAAAATGATGCCGGCTATTTATTATTGCATCAGCAAAATGCGCATGAACGGGTATTGTACGAAAAATTTGCCGCAGCTATTTCAGGAACAGCCATTGCTACGCAACGGAGTTTATTTCCTGCTACCATTGAACTGGGTGCAGCAGATGCTGTCTTATTATCTGAACTATTACCCGATTTGCATTGCCTGGGCTACGAATTGGAACCCTTTGGTAAAAATAGTTTTGTAATACAGGGAACACCCGCAGGCCTGGAGGCAGGAAACGATAAACTTACCATTGAAAAAATGCTGGAGCAGTATAAACATTTTAGTAACGATCTTAAATTTTCAAAAAGAGAAAAATTGTTAAGATCATTATCATTGCAGCAATCTATAAAAGCCGGCACCGCATTAACGGTAAAAGAAATGCAGGCACTGCTTACTGATCTTTTTAGCTGCCAGTTGCCCAATAGTACCCCCAATGGTAAACCTACCTATATGCAGTTTAAAAAAGATGAACTCGATAAACTCTTTGGCCGTTAGGAATGTTATTTATTATGAATCCCGTTCCTGTAACCTCAGCCATCTTTCGGGAATTTCATTGTTACTTGCTTTTATATAATCTGAATAGCTGCAGGCAATAATTTTATTGTCGGGCATGCGCATCCACCATCGGCCGGTTTTTTTGCTTTGTAAAAAAAGGGTATCCACTTCGGCAAAAGCGGTATGGTACTCATTAAAGTGTTGTGTTTGTGCAAGGGGCGCTTCCTGTAACCCTTTATTCCGGCCATCAATAAAATACCAGATCATTTGTGCAATTTGGCTGGCGGTAAGTTCATGTACATCATCTTTTGGCTGGTATCCATAAAAGCCAATACTACTAAGCGTTTCACTAAGGCCGGCAAAGCGGGTGAGTGTGCAGGCATCAATCCCGGTAAGGCCATTGGGGCTTTCGGTATTCGCCGGGGCATCGCTATTTTTTATTGCGGCAATATCAAAACTTAATAAATCTGTATGGCGCAATGGGGGTTCCATTTCTTCAATATTATCCTGTACCATACCTACCCGGTAACAATCAAAGCGTAGTTTATCCATCGTTTCTATAATACGGGGATGCACATAATAACTTTGAAATGCTATATGATTGTAATGATTAATTAATGATGGAGAGTCCGTAAGCATTTCCATCAAAAAATTTTCGCTTCTTATGGGGCTCTCGTTGCTAAGGTCAATGCGGGCATCAATGCAACTGGCATCAATTCTTTTGTTCAAATGCCGGTAAGCTTCGTATTGAGCCAGTGTAATATCATGGGAACCGCCCAATAAGACCACGGTTTTATTTTTTTCTATCAGGGCAGACAGCACTGTTTTAATCGCCGCATAACTATCACTTAGTGTTTCACCCGTTTTTATATTGCCAATATCAGCAATCTTAATATCGGTATGCCAATAATGTAAAGCATATAATTGGTTACGTATTTTATTAGGCGCTTCGGGGCCGGGCTGTGAAAGTAGGCTTTGGCCACGCATTTCCTGAATGCCTACCAATACAATACTACAATCCGTAATATCCGGAAATTCATTTTCATAGATTACCAAATGCCGGGCCAGTTGCCCATCAGTGTACCCATCATCATTATTTATGCGGGCCGGCGAAAGGGGTTCCAGGAAATCTTGCAGATCGTGCATGCCTAAATATTTTTGCGACAAAGCTAAGCTCCCCGTTTAAAACGGGGAAGATTATTTTTTTTGTTTACTGCAAAAGGAATTTCTATTTATAAAAGATCGCATTAGTGTTAACTTTGCAGGTGAATAAATTTGAAGTACTATGGCAGATCAGGTAGAAGTATTAAAAGATGTAGTAATAAAGTTTGCAGGAGATAGTGGAGATGGGATGCAACTTACGGGAAGCCAGTTTACCAATAACTCGGCATTATTAGGTTTAGACCTGGCAACATTTCCCGATTTTCCCGCTGAAATCAGGGCACCGATAGGAACCCTCCCGGGCGTGAGCGGATTTCAGCTTCGCTTTAGCAGTGAAAATATTCATACACCCGGAGACGAGTGCGATGTGCTGGTGGCTATGAATGCAGCCGCCTTAAAAGTAAACTTGAGGTCTTTAAAAAAAGCAGGGATCATCATTGCCAATACCGATGGTTTTGATGCTAAAAACCTCCGACTCGCCAATTATGCCGATGGGGTAAACCCGATAGAAGATAATAGCCTGGAGGGTTACCAGCTCATTAAAATAGATGTTACAAAATTAACCCGGGAGTCGCTTAAAGATTTTACACTGGGCACCAAAGAGAAAGACAGAGCCAAAAATATGTTTGTTCTCGGTTTTTTATATTGGATGTATAACCGGGATATGGATAATACGACTCGTTTTTTAACTGAAAAATTTTCAAAAAAGCCAGACATATTAGAGAGTAATATTAAAGTATTGAAAGCCGGGTATAATTATGGCGATACTACCGAAGCTTTTACCAACAGGTATGTGGTAGAAAAAGCAAAGATGAAGGCGGGTAATTATCGCTCCATTATGGGCAACCAGGCTTTAGCTTATGGTCTTATTGCAGCAAGCCAGATGAGTGAATTACCTTTATTCCTGGGGTCTTATCCTATTACGCCTGCATCGGATATTTTGCATGAACTAAGCAAGCATAAAAATTTTGGTATCCGCACTTTCCAGGCCGAAGATGAAATTGCTGCAATTGCTTCTGCCATCGGCGCCAGTTATGGCGGCGCTTTGGGAGTAACTACTACCAGCGGCCCGGGTATGGCATTAAAAACCGAAGCTATGGGCCTGGCAGTAATGCTGGAAATCCCTTTAATAATTTGTAATATACAAAGAGGTGGCCCCAGTACCGGCTTACCCACAAAAACTGAGCAAAGCGATTTATTACAAGCTTTTTATGGCCGCAATGGAGAATGTCCCATGCCAGTGATCGCCAGCGCTGCACCCAGCGATTGTTTTGATGTGGCTTATGAAGCTGTACGACTGGCGGTGCAACACATGACGCCGGTTATTTTATTAAGCGATGGCTACATTGCAAATGGTGCTGAACCCTGGCGCTATCCCGAAGTAGCGGAATTACCTCCTATTAAAGTTTATTTTAAAACAGAACTGGGAGATGGAGAAGATAAATTTCAACCATATTTGCGTGATGAAAATAATGTAAGGCCCTGGGTAGTACCCGGTACACCCGGATTAGAATACCGGATTGGCGGACTGGAAAAACAAAACGTAACCGGGAACATCAGCTATGATCCCGAAAACCATCAACTGATGGTAAAAATAAGACAGGAGAAAATTGATAAAGTGGCCTTTGATATTCCAGATCAAAAATTAGATAGCGGCCCGGAAAAAGGGACATTGTTGGTGCTGGGATGGGGCAGTACGTATGGAGCTATCAAAACAGCTTGTAATGAAATGCAGGCCGAGGGACATTCCGTATCTCATGCACACATCCGTTACCTGCGGCCATTCCCTCAAAACCTGGGCGACATCATCAACAATTTTGATAAGGTTTTAATTCCCGAATTAAATAATGGCCAACTTATAAAAATTATCAGGGATCAGTATTTTGTAGATGCCATAGGTTACCATAAAATAATGGGTATTCCATTTACCAAAACAGAATTAAAAGAAGAAATAAAAAAACTTTTGTAAAAGATCAGGTTTAAAATTTAAGAAAGAGATATGAGGTGTAAACCAAGATTGTTGTTATAAAAAATTAAGAATCCGGGCTTTGTTGCAGTTGCTGAATCTGCTTAATAATTGCCTGGGTTTTTTTATGTTCCTTCTTATTTGATATTTTTTTTATCCAGCGTGTAGCAATCAGCATCCAGGCAATATATATCATTAGTATCATTATTTTCACAGGCATTGTTGTAGGTGCCTTGTAAACTACTTCATAAAAATAAAGTGCAAAAGCAATATTTAAAATAAGCACATACCAAAAACTTCCCTTCGTATTTAACCATTGCTGATGGGCATAAAATTTTTTAAATCTTTTTAAAAGTTCGTAGGGGTCTTCAGAAAAATCAACTTGTTTTAAAAATAAGTATTGCTGAAGCCGAAAATACGAAAACAGCAAAACACAAAGAGCCATCAATATCATGCCGGCATAACTACTCCAGTATTGAAACTGAAATGTAAGCCCTACATAAAAGAGGGCAGGGATTACCAGGAGCATACAAAATATTTGTACTGATATTTTACGGCTTACCTGGTTTTTATTCTTTTGGGCTTTGCCAATTATTTGAGTAGCGTCTGGCAATGGCCGGGCTTCAATTTTTTTCCAAAGAGCCTCTATTTCATTAAAGCTATTCATGGCTAAAAAATTTTTTGGTGAGGTCTTGTTTTATCCTGTGGATTTTTACCCTTAGGTTCCCTTCTGAAATATTCAATGTCTCTGCAATTTCAGGATAGGAGATTTCTTCTAATACCATACTAATAATAAGCCTGTCTGTTTCGTTTAATTGCTGTATGGCCTTGTATAATTGCTGTATGTTCTTTTCTTTTTCGCTATGCTCAGAGTTGTCCGCTGCATCAAAATTTTCATGCAGGGTTTCGGGTATTTTATTTTTAGGTAACCGCCAGTGATGTAGGCAGGTGTTTACGGCAATCCGGTAAAGCCAGGTACTCATTTTAGACGCTCCCCTGAAATTTTCTAAATGTTGCCATACTTTTATAAAAGTTTCCTGCATAAAATCCTTTGCCTGCTCTGCATTGTTTGTATAGCCCATACAGATGCGCAATACTTGTGGCGCATATTGTTGATATATCTCAGCAAAAGATTCTTTATTACCCAACTATTGTTATTTGTTATGAATTACACACAAAAGCCAATATAAGATGTTATTTCCTGCGTATTGTTACAGGCAAATAAAAAATGCAGCAACGAAGCGTCACTGCATTTAATTTTCAGAATGTTTTAATTATTTGCGGTTGCCATCGGAATCTAATTCAACAATTTCGTAGCCATATTTTTGTAAACCGGGTAATATTTTTTCTTTATCACCCACCAGTAAAATATTCATTTTTTTAGTGTTGATCCATTTTTTTGCCAAACCATCTATTTCTGATTTGCTGATATTTTTCAATATTTTATTTTGTTGTTGGGTAAAGTTAGCCGGTAGGTTATACTCCAGCATACGATTTACAAATCCTGCTTTTTGAGCAGTAGTTTCGTAAAGCAAAGCATCCCGCTGGCCAATGGAGCTTTTCATAAATGCTAATTCTTCGCCTGTTATACCGTTTTTATTATATTTATCCATTTCCATTAAAATTTCATGAAGGGCGCTATCTGTTGCGTCGGCACGGATACCACTACTAAAACTAAACATACCATTGTATTTGTTGCTGCTAAAACTGGAGCGTGCGCCATAGGTCCAACCCTTATCTTCACGCAAATTGATATTTAAATGGCTATTAAAATCACCACCCAAAACATAATTCATAAGGCCCGCTTTATAATATTCGCCGGTGGCATCATATTTCATTCCGGTAACAGCGCCTACCCTGAATTCAGTTTGTGCGGCATGTGGTACATCTACCCAATAAATTACTGTTTTTTCTACCGCAGGAACAGCTTCAGGAACAGGTATTTCTGTTTTTGTAATGGGTAGTTTATTTAAAAATTTTAGTTGCGGAATTATTTCCGCTTCTGTAATATCACCAACCACTACTACTTCAGTACCCTGGCTATTTAATATTTGTTTATAATAATTTTCTACATCCTGCAAACTGATGTTTTTAACGGTATTTTCTGTACCATTATCATCCATACCCAGAATATTATTTTTGCCATAAGTAATGGCTGCAAACACTTTGCTTGCAATAGCAGCAGGTTGCGATTTACTTTGTTTAAATCCTTCTAAAGTTTGTTTTTGAATGCGTTTAAAAGCCTGTTGCGTAAACTGGGGGTTAAAGAGCCTTTCCTGCAATAAATCAAGTGTAGGAGCCAGGTTCTTTTTTAAAGCTTGTACCCGGTAAGTTACATCATTTAATCCGCTTGAAACGCTAATAGAACTACCTAATTTTTGTAAGGCTACAGACATTTCTTCGGCAGTATATTTTTTAGTGTCTTCGTTTAGCATCGAAGCGGTAATGGAAGCGATGCCTGCTTTCGATTTATCATGAGCTTCTAATAATTGTCCGCCGGGTAAGCTAATGGTTATATACACTAAAGGTATTTCATCATTTTTTGTGCCGATTGCTTTTATGCCTCCCGGTAAATCTATTTTCCATGGTGTGGGGATGTTTACTACCGGGTTTGGGCCGGCTGCAGGAATTTTTGTACGGTCAAAATGATCTATTGGCCTTATATATTTTAACCCTGCATAACCATAATCCGGCCTTACATAATGCGACTCATCAATGGTATAATTATCTGGTTTTGCTGCTGTTGTTTTACCATCTTTTGTTAGTACGCTCACTGTAACACTTCCTTTGTTTTTAATATATTTTAAATAAGCGTTCCACACTTCTTCTTTAGTAACCGATTGGTACATTTTTAAAACTTTATCAATCATACCCGGAGTGCCGGTAAATGTTTCAAAGCTGGCGAGCTGGCTTACTTTACCCGACACCGATTGCAGCCCATTTATATATTGTGATTCTATGCTCCCTTTAAATTTTTCTATATCATCATCTGTTACGCCTCTTTTTTCAAATGCTTGCATGGCTGCATATACCAGGCTATCTGTTTCTGAAAGACTCTTGCCTGGCAATGGGGTTATTTGTATTGAAAATTCACCTGCCAATTCATTCAATCGGCTAAATGCCATGGCAGACAATGCTTTTTGGTTCTTTACCATCTCCTGGTAAAAAACTGAATTTTTTCCTTGTCCCAGCACTTGTGCCAGGCATGCTAATGCAGCCATATCTTTATCGTAATTAGGAACAGTAGGATATGTTTTGCTGAGCCTTTGAAGGCGAGCATAATTATCAGTATAGCTTACGTAACGATCATTATTAATAATAACAGGCGGCAATATGGTTTTGGTTACTTCGGGGCCACGGGGTATGCTGCCAAAGTATTTTTCTATTAATTGTAAAGTAGTTTTAGGATTTAAATCGCCACCAATGGTAAGCGTTGCATTATTGGGGCCATACCATCTTAAAAAGAAATTCTTTAGATCGTTTACATTCACCCGGTTCAGGTCTTCAATATAACCAATGGTAAGCCAACTGTAGGGATGGCCATAAGGATATAAATTTTTACTGGTTGTTTCGCCCAGCAAACCGTAGGGCCTGTTATCGTAATTTTGGCCCCTTTCATTTTTTACCGTGCTGCGTTGTATCTCAAACTTTTGTTGTGTTACGGCATCTAATAAAAATCCCATTCTATCAGATTCCAGCCAAAGCATTTTTTCAATTTGATTAGATGGTACCGTTTCATAATAATTAGTACGGTCCAGGTTGGTAGAACCATTTAAGGTACCACCTGCGGCTGATATTAATTTGAAATGCTGTTCATCTCCCACATGGTCACTCCCCTGGAACATCATGTGCTCAAAAAAATGTGCAAACCCACTCTTGCCTATTTCTTCCCTGGCACTACCTACATGGTAGGTTACATCTACATGCACCACCGGGTCGCTGTGGTCTTCTGTTAATACAACGGTAAGGCCGTTTGGTAATACATATTTTTCATAAGGTATTACCAGTTCATCAGCATGACGAACAACTTTTTCTACCAATGTTGCCTGCCCTGTAGCAATAAAACTACCCAGCGATGTGGCCATGCATAATATCGTTCCTTTCATATATTTATTTTTTAAATTCTAGATCTTAAAATTAAGGGTTTAGTATAAGTTTACAGAATTTTTTAATCCATTTTGCCTGCAACAATTATTATCAATTAACTTTGCCCGATGCAACAATTGCTCGATAAAATAAAAGCGTATAGTGCCCAAATAGAAGGGGCTGCCGTACATTCAAAAGAAGAACTGGAAGCTTTTCGTATAAAATATTTAGGAACTAAAGGATTGGTGAAAACCATCATGAGCGAAATGAAAGATGTGGCCACAGAACAAAAAAAAGAAGCCGGCCAGGCGCTTAACGAGTTTAAAAACTATGTAGAACAAAAATTTGAAAAGCTTAAACTTTTTGATGGCAATCAAGTAAAAGTAAAGCAGGAAGTTGACCTTAGTTTGCCTGCACCCGACATGCCCATTGGCAGCAGGCACCCCATTAGCATTGTACAAAATAAAATAATCTCCATTTTTAACCGTCTTGGTTTTGCCGTAGCACAGGGGCCCGAAATAGAAGATGACTGGCATAATTTTACGGCATTAAACCTTCCTGAAAATCACCCGGCAAGAGATATGCAGGATACTTTTTATTTGCAGGAAAGCCCGGCCTGGTTATTACGTACCCATACCAGCAGTGTACAAATCAGGGAAATGGAAAAAGGGGTTTTGCCTTTGCGCATCATTTGCCCCGGCAGGGTTTATCGCAATGAAACAATCAGCGCAAGGGCACACTGTTTTTTTAACCAGGTAGAAGGGTTATATATTGCCGAAAATGTTTCATTTGCTGACCTGAAACAAACCTTGTACTTCTTTGTTCAGGAAATGTTTGGCCAGGAAGTAAAGATCCGGTTTCGCCCTTCTTATTTTCCTTTTACAGAACCGAGTGCCGAAATGGATATCAGTTGCCTGATATGCGGTGGTAGCGGTTGTAATGTATGTAAAAAAACAGGTTGGGTTGAAATACTAGGTTGCGGAATGGTGCATCCTCAAGTATTGGAAAACTGTAATATTGATAGTGAAAAATATACCGGCTTTGCATTTGGTATGGGTATCGAAAGAATTACCATGCTTAAATACCAGGTGAAAGATCTTCGGCTTTTCAGTGAAAACGATACCCGCTTTTTAGACCAGTTTATTGCTGCGATCTGATAAGAATATTTTCAACTCTTTTTAACCAGTTAAACTTTCTTTCTAAAGAAAAAACAAGGTTACTTTTGCTGTATGATACAAAAAATTTGTGTGGCAGGGGCTGGAACAATGGGTATGGGTATTGCCCTGGCAGCAGCACAGCATGGCTTTACTACCATCTTGTTTGATATTAACAAAGCGGTTATTGATAAAGCCACATCCGGAATTGAAAAAAACCTAACGAAGCTGGTTGAAAAAGAAAAAATTACAGCAGCACAAAAAAATGAAATAACCCATCGCATTCACTTTACTACCGATATTTTAGATTGTAAAGCAGATCTTATTATTGAAGCCATTATTGAAAAAACAGAACCTAAGATAGAATTACTGAACAAGCTGGCTATGCTTAATAAAGCAGATTGTATTTTAGCAAGCAACACTTCGTCTTTATCTATTACTGATATTCAAAATCACATTCAAAACCCGGGCCGCTTTGCCGGAATGCATTTCTTTAACCCTGCGCATATTATGAAATTAGTAGAGTTGGTAAAAGGAAATAAAACTTCTGATGATACGATACAAATGCTATTTGATTGTTGCACACAAATGAACAAAATGGCTGTGGTATGTAACGATAGCCCTGGGTTTATTGTAAACCGGGTAGCCCGCCATTTTTATTTACAATCTTTACATTTGGTGGAAACAGGTAAGGCTACCGTAACGCAAGTGGATGCAGCCATACAAAATGCAGGATTTAAAATGGGGCCATTTGCTTTGATGGATTTAATAGGGATGGATATAAATTTTGCAGTTTCCCAATCTTTATACGAAGCATTTGACAATGCCATCCGGTTTAAGCCGTCTCCTTTGCAAGCCGAAAAAGTAGCAGAGGGAAAATTGGGTAAAAAAACGGGTGAAGGATTTTATAAATATTAATTGTGGCTCAGGAAAATAATATAAATACAAACGATGAATTGATATTGGTTACCGGTGGCGCCGGTCTGCTGGGAACTGCCCTGATAGAAAAACTTTTACAGCAAAATAAAAAAGTAAGGGCTATTTATCATCATACCCCTTTACCCACTTTTTCGCAGCCACTATTATCTGTTATTAATTGCGACATTTTGGATGTAAATGGTTTGGCCGAAGCAATGCAAGGCGTTTCACATGTATATCATTGCGCAGGCAAAGTATCATTTCATAAAAAAGACAGGGCTGCATTATATGCCATAAATGTAGAAGGCACCGCAAACATCGTAAATGCAGCACTGGCCGCCACGGTAAAAAAAATAGTACATGTAAGTTCTGTTGCTGCACTCGGTAGAATAAGAAAAAAGGAAATGATTACTGAACAAATGAACTGGACACCCGAAACCAGCAATAGTATTTATGGACATAGTAAATTTTTGGGTGAAATGGAAGTATGGCGTGCGGTAGCCGAAGGGTTACCGGCTGTAGTAATAAACCCCGTAATTATTTTAGGCCCGGGAAAATGGAACGAAACATCTACCCGTATTTTTAAAAATGTTTACGAGGGAAGCCCCTGGTTTACGGATGGGGTTACCGGTTTTGTAGATGTGAATGATGTAGCCAATATTATGATTCAATTAATGAAAGCTGATATTACTAAAGAACGGTTTATTGTAAGTGCAGAAAATGCATCTTACAAAGAGTTAATACAGCAAATTGCCGTTGCTTTTAATAAACCTGTTCCCAATAAAAAATTTACACCCGCTTTAGCTTCGTTTATTTGCTTGATAGAGAAAATAAAATCTGTCTTTACCGGCAGGCCGCCTTTAATTACCAAAGAAACAGCCGCTACTGCATTGGCCAAAGTACAGTTTGATAATCGTAAGCTTTTACAGGCCTTACCCGGTTTTAACTATAAACCTTTGGCGCAAACCATTAAAGATACCTGCACCATATTGCAACAAAAAATTAACAGGCAATAATGTATTTTCGGTTTTTAATAAATTTAATACCTGCATGTTTAAACCTATCTCTCTCTCTTTAATTTGTGTATCTTTTGCAATCATAAGCCATGCACAATTTACCGTTACCGGGATTGTTACCGATGGTACTACTCAAAAACCGATGCAGGGAGCTTCGGTATTTGCTGACAATACTACCCTGGGTACTACTACCGATTCCGATGGCAGGTATCAACTTTGGTTGCCTAAAGGAGGATATGATTTAAGTGTAACTTTTACCGGCTATACCAGTGAAAGCAAAAGGGTAAGCAGTAATGATAATGCACACGAGTATGATTTTACTATGCGGCCAAAAGAAAAAGAAATGGAAGAAGTGGCGGTGGTATCCAGTAGTGAAGTGAAAGATGGCTGGCAAAAGTATGGTGGATTTTTTATGCAGGAATTTATTGGCAATACACCCAATGCAGCAGCCTGTAAAATCCTGAATCCGGAGATATTAAAATTTTATTTTTCTAAAAAAAGAAATCGCTTAAAGGTATTAGCCAATGAACCAATTCTGGTAGAAAATAAAGCTTTGGGATATCAAATAAAATATGCGCTTGATTCATTCACCCACGAGTACAATACAGAAGTAAGTTTATATACCGGCAACCCATTATTTAAAGAATTGATAGCAGAGAGTGATAGTCAATATCATCAATGGCAGGAAGCCCGGTTGCATGCTTACCAGGGTTCTATGCTACATTTTATGCGGAGCCTTTTTAATCAATCACTGGCACAGGAAGGGTTTGAAATACAATTCCTGGTAAAAGTAAATGGTACCGATTCGGCGCTCAAATTAAAAAATGTATACGCCGCCATGCATTACGAAAAGGATGACAGCACCCAAACGGTAGAAGTGTATCCCAATCAAAATAATGTGGGGATTATTTATATCAAAGAAAAACCTTCAAAGCTGTATTTAAATACACACCCCGACGAGCCGGGTGAATTTCAATTTTCGATGTTAACTTTTAAACCGGATGAGTTGATTGTGATAGAACAAAACGGGTATTATTACGATCAAAATGATATTACGGTAAGCCAGTATTGGGCCTGGAGCCGGTTAGCAGAATCATTGCCTTACGATTTTTCACCGCAGGGTTATTGATTATTTATCAATTAAAAATAAATGTTGGATAACAGTTTATTTAATTATTTTTTTGCCATAACCTTTTCCCAGATTTCGGGAATGCGTTTTATCCATACCAGTTCTCTTTTTTTAATAGAAGCCTCTTCTGCAGGCGAACCAAAATAAATTTTACCTGTTTCCAGGTCACCACCAATTCCGCTTTTTGCAAGTATCACGGCATTGTCTCCAATGCTTAATGTCTTACTAATACCTACCTGTCCCCATACAGTAACGCCATTCCCAATATTTACTACGCCAGCAATTGCAGTGCCTGCTGCAAACAAACCATTTTCACCAATTACGGTATCATGTCCCACATGAATGTGGTTATCCATTTTAGTTCCTTTACCAATTACGGTATCATGGCTTACACCCCGGTCAATACAACAACCTGCACCAATTTCTACATCGTCTTCTATAATTACCCGGCCACAACTCGGCATTTTCTTATACCAAACAGAACGGTCTTTTTTACTGTTATAATAAAAAGCATCACTTCCTATTACGGTATTTGCCTGTATGATTACATTGTTACCAATAATGCAATGATCTAAGATGCTTACATGCGGATGAATGATACAATTTTTACCAATGCTTACATAATTGCCTACAAACGCCGATGGATAAATAAAAGTTCCTTCACCTGCGGTTGCACTTTCACTCATCATGCTATGTACTGGTTTAAACGGCCTAAAGTGATTTACAATTTTGCAATACGCTTCAAACGGGTTATCAACAATTAATAATGCTTTGCCATCAGGTACTTCTGTTTCTTTATTGATGATGATGAAACTGGCATTACTTTCAATACAAGTCTTGTAGTATTTTGGGTGATCTACAAAAACAAGATCTCCTTTTTCTACTTTGTGTAATTCATTTATGCCGGTGGCAAAAGCATTTTTATTACCGGTGATTTTTGCATCTATTATTGTTGCGATCCATTCAATGGATACCGGGGAAGGAAATTGCATAAATTTATTTTTGGCAAAGGTAAGTATCCGTTTGGGGTAAGTTTTTATCCTTTTGGGTTCTTTTTTCTAGCTTTTAAAAAAAAGTAACAAATTTTTTTTATAGCAGCTTTTGGTGTTTTTATGCCCCCGTTTACGGGCAGGTAATTTTTTACTTTTTATAAATTGCATTTTGATGGTATTGTTGAAAGATAGTGTTCATCATAGTTTCAAAACAATACTGTGTTTAATTTTTTTTTACAGATGCTTCTTCATTCATTTTTGTGGAACAAAAAAGAGGGAAAGGCTGCCTGCATTTTCCACAGTCAATTCCAAAATGTGAATAAAATAAGTAAAGAAATTTTTTATTGTGGAGAAAATTATTTTTAATATTGTGTAAGGGATTTACTATCCCGGTACTTACTAACCCATCTATATAGTACAGCCCGGTCTTTAAAAGGCCGGGCTTCTTTTTTTAAAAGCACATTTTAAATTTGTAATAAGCAGGCGAATAAAATTTAACTTGCAATAAAATAAGAAAATTATGATGTTGAAATCAATGACTGGTTTTGGTAGGGCAGAGCAAACGGTGGGTGATAAAACTTACCTGGTAGAAATAAAAGCGTTGAATGGAAAACAATTGGATGTGCAACTAAAAATTCCGGCATTGTTGAAAGTATATGAATTTGATATCCGCAATATTTTGCAGGAACAATTGCTTAGGGGTACTATAGATTGTTACATAAGTATAAAACAAAACGGTTCCAGTAAACCAGTAGTCATCAATACAGATCTTATTAAATCTTATTATCAGCAATTAGAAGGATTGGCATCAGAATTAAAAACAGATACCAACTCGGTATTGGCCGCCATACTGCGATTGCCAGAAGTGGTTTCTCCTGCCAATGAAATATTAAGCCAGGAAGAATTTGAAATGTTTAAAACTGTTTTAGAAACAGCCTTAAAAGAATTAAATAAACATAGAACTGAAGAAGGCGCCTCCATCCAAACGGACCTCACAAATCATATCAATAATATTGAAAAGCAGGAAGCCAATATTATGATTCATGAACCCGCCCGTAAAATTCGTATTAAAGAAGAAATAAAAAATTTATTGGCAGAACATGTGGGCAATGAAAATATAGATGCCAACCGCATGGAGCAGGAATTAATTTATTATATTGAAAAGATAGATATTCACGAAGAGCAAGTTCGCCTAAAACAACATTGTATTTATTTTAGGGAAATTTTAAACAGTAATGAACCCAGCAAGGGAAAGAAACTATCCTTTATATTACAGGAAATAGGTCGTGAAATAAATACCACAGGCAGCAAAGCGTATGATGCCGATATCCAAAAATTTGTAGTACACATGAAAGATGATCTTGAAAAAGCCAAAGAGCAGGTACTGAATGTGCTTTAATAATTTATCCTATTTTTACCCGTATGACCTTACGTAGTAAAACAGCACCCGGTATGTATAACACTTTAAACATGAAAAAGCAGGTACGAAACACGTTAGGTTTTTGTTTTTTTGTTTTATTTTTTATTACCGGTTGCCGGCAAATTGATTTGTATGAAAAGAATACTGCTATCCCTAACTATTCATGGAGCGCTTCATTTATACCCCAGGGTAGTTTTGAAATAAAAGACAGCAGCTCTTATTTTAATATCTATGTGGTACTGCGCCATACGGATACCTATAAATATAATAATATATGGTTAAATGTAGGCTTGCAATCACCCGGAGATACCATGTACTATCAAAAAGTAGAGTTAACGCTTGGCTCCGATGCCGAAGGATGGGAAGGTGTAGGCATGAATGATATTTGGGAAGTTCGTAAACCTTTGACAGACAGGCCCCGTCGCTTTGTAAAACCGGGAACCTATCACTACAGTATCCAGCAAATAATGAGAGATGACCCACTTTTGCATGTGATGAGTGTGGGGCTAAGGATTCAAAAAATGAATTAATACGATCAATGATCCATCATTTATAACACAATATATATCCCGGGTATTTGCATTAATAAAAAAACATTTGCTTATTTTGCAATACACATGTAAAATTCTATTATTCCAAACCACTACATCAAGAAAAAAAGTAAAGGTGAAATTTAAATTCTTAGTTATTATATTGGCGATTGCCATTACCCAATCTACTAATGCACAAAGTGAAAGATTTGAGTATGTACAGCAGGGCGAATTTGGTATTACATTTGGCGCTGCTCATTATTTTGGCGACTTAAATACCCGTGCCAGTATCAACCGGCCCAAACCGGCAGTAGGTGTTTTTTATCGCAAACAATTTGGAAATTACATAGGGGCTCGTATCTCTGCCCGCTATGCTCAATTGGGCTATAGCGATACGTACAGTAAAAACGAATATCAAAAACTACGCAACCTTAGTTTCAATACCAATATTTGGGAAGTGAGCCTGCAAGGCGATTTCAATTTTTTTAAATTTATTCCCGGCGATGATAATTATTTATTCACTCCTTATGTAACCCTGGGTGTAGGTTTGTTTTCTTATGACCCTTATGCTTATTTAAAAGGACAAAAAGTTTTTTTACGCCCACTGGGAACCGAAGGCCAATCTACCGGGTACAAAGGCCGTTCAGAATATAGCACCATGAGCTATAGTGTACCTTTTGGTGTAGGTGTAAAATATAATATTTCACCTAAGTTTAATGTGTCTTTCGAAGTAGCGCACCGCTTTACCGGTACCGACTATTTAGATGATGTGAGTAGCACTTATGCAGGCCAGGCAAACTTTGCTCCCGGCACCGTAGCTGCACTTTTACAGGATCGCCGGTATGAAATTGACAATAAAACATTTGCAGAAGGAATGCAAAGAGGATGGAGCAAACAAAAAGATCAATTTATTATTGCAGAAATAGGGGTGTCTTTCAATTTAAGTTCTTACCGTTGCCCCACCGCTTTTAACTAAGCAGCTGCCCCACCGCTTTCCTAATTTATAAAAAAATTATAGTAGCCAATATTCTTGAATGAGTTGGCTATTTTTCTGTACTTTTGCGCCCATCCCTGCTTTACAGCGGGGTTTCATTTTTAGGGTTTCATGTCATTATTAGAAAAAATAAACAAAGCACATCTTCCAGGTCATATCGCTATTATTATGGATGGTAATGGCCGTTGGGCGCAGGAAAAAGGCGAAGACCGCCTGTATGGCCATTTTCATGGTGTAGAAAGTGTACGTAATATTGTAGAAGCTGCCGCAGAACTGGGTATTGGCTACTTAACCTTGTATGCATTCAGTACCGAAAATTGGGATCGGCCACAAGATGAGGTTACGGGCCTGATGGAATTGCTGGTTGACACCATTCGTAAAGAAGTACCTACTTTAAATAAAAATAATATAAGCCTGCATGTAATTGGTGAAATAACTAAGTTGCCTGCCAATGCCCGTAAAGAACTACAGGAAGCATTGTATGAAACATCATCAAACACAGGGCTAAAGCTTATTATGGCATTGAGTTACAGCAGCCGCTGGGAAATTGTACATGCTGTAAAAAACATAGCAAAAAAAATAAAAGAAGGAACGCTTTTGCCTGAAGATATAGATGCAAACCTGTTTCAGCAGTATTTATGTACAGCTCAGTTTCCCGACCCAGAGCTCATGATTCGTACCGGGGGAGATTACAGGGTAAGTAATTTTTTATTATATCAACTGGCATACTCGGAACTGAGTTTTACCGATACTCGCTGGCCGGATTTCCGTAAAGAGAATCTCTACGAAGCCATTATAGATTTTCAACACCGTGAAAGAAGGTTTGGAAAAACGGGGGATCAATTAAAAGCAGGACAAAACAGCTAAAAATAAGACAAAATAAGGCTTAAATACAGGCTCATTTAACAAATAGTTTTCACTTAATGGGCTTAATTTGCCCACCGTAAAAATAAATTAATGCATCGGATTTACCAGAACGCTTTTTTACTGCTCATATTCGCTCTTACCAATACCCTCGCACAAGCGCAAACAGATAGCTCTCAACGCCATGCGTTTGAAGAAATGTATAATACCCGGTATGCAAAACCATATATCATTGCAGGTATAAATGTTACCGGCACAAAAGCTTTTGATCCTAATTTAATTATTTCTATTTCTGGCCTGGCCGTAGGTGATGTGGTGCAAATACCCGGTACCGATGTGTTTTCAAAAGCTATTGAAAAGCTTTGGAACCAAAGTTTGGTGTCTGATGTTGATATTTTATTTAACAGGATTCAAGGAGATAGTATTTATATAGATATCAACCTAAAGGAGCGGCCCAGGTTAATTGAATATAATTTTATCGGTATTAAAAAAGGAGAAAAAGACGACCTCTCCGGTAAAGTAGGCTTGGCAAAAGACAGGGTACTTACCGAGAATATGAAATTAAGCGCCGTAGAAGCCATCCAAAAATTTTATTTTGATAAAGGGTACCGCAATGCTACCATCCGCATGCAGGAACAGGAAATTGTGGGCATTAACAATGCAGTGAGGCTAAACTTCTTTATTGATAAAGGTAAAAAGTAAAGATCAATTCAATCCATTTTGCCAATAATGAAAATATTGCCGATAGCAAACTTAAAAAACAAATGAAGGGCACAAAAGAAATGATGCGCATTAGTTTGTTTCCCGAAAAAATAAAAAGCCCTTATACCGATAAAACACAAACCCCTACTTTTAAAGAGTATGTAAAAGAACTGGGTTTCATGTATCCCAGTACCACTAAAGAATACCTTGACCCTTATGTTCGTTTAAAACTGGGTGGTGGAAAATTTAGTGAGAAAAAATATGTAGAGGATAAAGACAAAGTAATTAATTATTACAATGAACAAGGTTACCGGGATGCCGAAATTTTAAATGACACCATCATTCCCAACAGCCAGCAAAATCTGGATATTCACCTTAATATTTCTGAAGGGCACCGGTATTATTTTGGAAATATTACCTGGAGAGGAAATACCAAATACACCGACTCTGTACTCAATTTAATTTTGGCAATTAAAAAAGGCGATCCCTATAATTTAGATTTATTAAATAAAAGAGTGGGTAAAGAGTTGTCTTTAGAAGGCGGCGATATTGGAAGTTTATACCAGGATGATGGTTATCTCTTCTTTAGTGCCGACCCGGTAGAAACTGCAGTATATAATGATACCATTGATTATGAAATTCGCTTACGGGAAGGGCCGCAGGCTACCTATGGCCGTATCACCGTTTCGGGAAATGATAAAACAAAAGATTATGTGATTCTGCGTGAACTGCGTACCATTCCCGGTGACAGGTATAGCCGCCAGGATATAATACGTACACAAAGGGAACTAGGGCAGTTGGGCTTTATAGATCCTGAAAAAATAAATCCGAATATTGTTCCCAATGCTGATAATGGTACCGTAGATATTAACTGGCAGGTAGAAGAAAAATCAGCCGACCAGTTAGAGTTATCTGCAGGCTTTGGAGGCGGTATCGGCCTTACTGGTACCCTGGGTGTTACCTTTAATAATTTCTCTATTAAGAATATTACAAAAAAATCAAGTTGGGATCCATTACCAACCGGCGATGGCCAAAAATTCAGTGCCAGGGTACAGTCAAACGGAAGGGCATACCGTTCTTACAGTTTATCTTTTACCGAACCCTGGCTGGGAGGTAAAAAGAGAAATTCATTTTCTGTAAGCTATTATAATACTAAATATGCCAATGCGTATAATCCCTATACCGGCGGATATTGTAAAGATTGTGCCGATACCTCTTTTGTAAAAACAGTTGGCTTCGGCATTTCACTCGGTAAACAATTAAAATGGCCCGATGATTATTTTAATTTAATTTATTCTTTAAATGTTCAGCAATACAAACTCCGTAATTACCAAATTTTTCCCGGGTTAAGCAATGGTAATTCCACCAACATTAGTTTAAAACTTACTTTATTAAGAAACTCAGCCGGGCCCAATCCTATATTCCCCACCAGCGGATCTAATTTTATGCTGAGTGGACAGTTTACACTTCCGTACTCACTTATGGGTTTATCATCACCAGCAGACAATCCATATAAATTTCCTGAATTTCATAAATGGCGTTTCAATGGAGAATGGTATGTGCCTATTGGCCGTGCCAAAGGTGAAGACCGGAATAAACAATTTGTGTTGAAGGCCGCTGCAAAATATGGTTTCCTGGGGCGGTACAATTCCAAACTGGGATTGGCACCTTTCGAACGCTTTCAGTTGGGCGATGCCGGCTTAAGCAATACCCAGGCATTTTTGGGTTACGATGTAATTGCACAAAGAGGATATCCAATTTACAGTAGTTCAGACCCACGGGTAAACCCCGATGGGATTCAGCCACAGGAATATTTCACCATATTTAATAAATATACGGTAGAACTTAGGTATCCTTTTAGTACCAATGCCAGTAGTACCATTTATGGCCTCACCTTCTTTGAAGCAGCAAATGGTTGGTACGATTTTAAAAGCTATAACCCTTTTAAATTAAGGCGTTCAGCCGGTGTAGGGATGCGCTTCTTCCTGCCTATGTTTGGTTTGCTTGGGTTTGATTATGGTATTGGTTTCGATAGGTACAATCAAAGCTCCGGCCTTAAAGGAGCTGCTAAATTTACCTTTATGTTAGGCCAGGAACCTGAATAAATTTCATAGTTTAGCGGCGTAAAACTCATTGTTGTATAAATTAAAATAGAGATGAAAAAAATATTCATTGCTGCCTTTTTTTGCTTGTTTGCCACAATGGCTGCAAATGCACAACGATATGCTGTTATTGATTCTAAATATATATTAGATAAAATACCGGAATATAAAGAAGCACAGACCCGGCTGGACCAGTTTAGTGACCTCTGGCAAAAGGAAATAGAACAAAAACAAGCCGCAGTAGATAAAATGTATAAAGATTATGATGCTGAGCAAGTAATGCTACCAGATAACCTGAAGAAAAAAAGAGAAGACGAAATTTATAATAAAGAAAAAGAATTACGGGATTTACAACGCAAACGCTTTGGCTTTGAAGGAGACCTGTTTAAGAAAAGACAGGAATTGATAAAACCCATACAAGACAGGGTTTATAATGCAGTACAAAAGCTGGCAGTAGATAAACAATATGACTTTATTCTTGACAAAAGTGAAGGAATTACCGTTATATTTGCCGACCCAAAACTGGATAAAAGCGACGAAGTGCTTAAGAACCTGGGTGTTAAATAAATGATAACACTAAACCCCGGAGCAGCATCTAAGTCTTATGAATATACTTTAATTAGTAAACTTTAAATTAAACCAAGTAAAACGGAAATGAAAAAACTTATTGTAGTTTGTTTAATGGCATTTGGAATGCTAACCAACGTAACGGCTCAAAATAAAATAGGCCATATTAACTCTGATGAATTATTAAGTGATATGCCCGAAGCAGATAAAGCAGATGCCGATCTTAAACAATACCAGGCCGACCTTGGCCAACGCTACCAGGATATGATGAAAGACCTAAGTACAAAAGACAGCCTGTTTGTAAAAGATTCTATGAAACTGTCTTCTGGTATGAAAGATATTCGCAGGAATGAGTTGTTTGAACTCTATCAAAAAGCCCAGGGGTTTCAACAACAGGCACAAGATATGTATCAGCAACAAGCACAAAAATTATTAGCACCCATCCGGGCAAAAGCCTTAGAAGCGATTAAAGCAGTGGCTAAAGAAAATGGATATGCTTATGTAATAGATAATGCACAAGGTGTACTATTGGTTTTCCCTACGGGAGATGATTTATTGCCATTGGTAAAAAAAGAAACTCGGCATAAAAGATACCCCGGCAGCACCTGCTAAAAAATAATTCAGCATTGCTGATTATATAAAGCCCCTTTACTCAAGGGGCTTTATTATTTTTGTAAAGAATGAATAAAAAACCAATTGCAGTATTTGATAGCGGCTATGGCGGCCTGAGTATTTTAAAAGAAGTGCAGGCGATGTTGCCCGGCTATGATTTTATGTATTTGGGCGATAATGCCCGCTCACCTTATGGCAGCCGCAGTTTTGATACCGTGTATCAATATACTTTGCAAGCTGTACAATGGTTTTTACAGCAGGGTTGCCCCCTGGTGATTTTAGCCTGTAATACAGCTTCTGCAAAAGCATTAAGGACCATTCAGCAAAAAGACCTGCCTCGTATTTCGCCACAAAGCAGGGTGCTGGGCATTATCAGGCCAACGGCCGAAGTAATTGCAAAACATACCGATACGGGCCATATAGGGATATTGGGAACTACAGGTACCGTAGAATCCGGCTCCTATCCAATTGAAATAAATAAAATTTCACCTCAAATTCATATCAGCCAGTTGGCTTGCCCTATGTGGGTGCCATTGGTAGAAAACAATGAACACCTGCAAACCGGCGCCGATTATTTTGTAAAAAATATTTGCAAGAGATCCTCCGGGCAGACGATGCCATTGATACCCTGCTATTGGCTTGTACCCATTACCCTTTGATGTTGCCTAAGCTTCAGGAATTTTGCCCGCCAAAAGTAAAACTGCTGGCACAGGGGCAAATCATTGCCGCTAGCTTAGTAGATTATTTGCAGCGCCATCCCGAAATTGAAGAGCGCTGCGCCCAAAATAAAAATGTTTCATTCTTTACTACCGGAGATACGGTAGATTTTAATAATCATGGCACCCTTTTTTATGGAACTAAAGTGCAGGCCACGCATATTGTCATATAAATTCTTTGATGCATATTCCTTTTATAATCCCCATATTTTTTATAAAAAATGCAACCCCTTGTGTAAGCAATTGGATTAAAACAACTACGGGATTTTTCACCATAAGAAATTAGGGTTTTTCCCCATTGCTTTTAATTGAACATTTCCCTATGTTTGTAAAATAGTTTTTAACCCTTAACCAAAAGGTTATGAAATTTAATTACCACTTACCCCCCCCGCAAACTTTGTCTTTTAATTAGTTTGTCGGTATTGGTTTTTGCAGCCTGTAAAAAAATAGATACAGTTTACGATAGTATCCAACACACACAAAGTATTACACAAAAGTTTTTTACCATTCCATCAAAAACAGATCCATCCATTTTAAAAGTTATCAGCGAAATAAATAAACGAAATAACAATAAGGAATTTATCACAGCTTTTGTAAAGCAGCATGGCTACCCCGTTTGGAATAAAGTTTTAATTGGCAAAAATATAAAACCAAGGTATGAGAACAGCTTTACAAATGCTGTTAACGATAGTAGTTTAATAGCATATATTCCTTATGTTTTAGAAGATTCTACAAAAATTAACGGGTATATTGTAACCAGTATTAGTGACAGTATAACCCTGGGTTACCGCCAGGCAAGTGAATACATAAACCACTCGTTTGATGCACCTGTAAATGGGGTATCAGATGCCACAAAATTTGCTACTGTTATGATGCAGCTAAACCAGTTGGTATTTGGTAATAGTGAATATAACATTACCGATCGGAGGTTATTTGGCAGCATCTTGGAGCATATAACAATAAATAAAATAAAATTTAGCACTACAACATTGGGAGTATCTTCCCAAAATTTTACAGATGTAGAAATCTGCTCAACTATTATTACAAGCGGCTTGCAATGTACAACACCCAACTATCACGGTTGTAATGATGAAGATGGCTGCGACCATTGTGGTACATATTGTACGCCCATAGATGTAATGACAGAAGTTTGCTGGACTTTCACAGTGGGTGATGGTGGAGGTGAAACCGGAACGGGTACATCGCCGGGTGGTAACGCTCCGCCGCCGTCCGGCAGTGGCGGAGGGGGTTCTGGCAGTGGCATACCACCTGCTGACCCTTGCAACAACATACCCGATAATCCCACAGACCCTTACACAGCCCAAAGCAATGTGATTGATCCTGGCAATTGCCCACCCCCAACAGGTGGGCCGGGCTGGGTGCCGATACCGGATCAACCGGGAGAGTATAATCCTTATTATGCGGATGAAGTAATAGTAGATACTTCAATAACCAATAATTATCCTTGCGTCAGTCGAATAATTGATTCTTTAACCAATTATAGTAATATAAATGCATTAGCTCAAGTTGCACTACACAATGTTTTTGGAGTTAACCAAAAAATAAAATTATCAATAGTTGCAACTAATTTGCCTTCCAATATCGATGGCGAAACTGAACCTGGAAATATAAATGACCCCGATTCAGTTTACACTACTAAAATTCATATTAACAAAAAAATATTGAGTTCTTCTACTCAAGAGTATATAGCGTCTACTATAATACATGAAGCTGTACATGCATATATTCGTTATTGTCAACATCAAGTGCAAAATGGTTACATGGATACTACAAAATTTAAAAATCTATTTCCATTATTTTGGCCACCACGTATTGCTTATGTTGGTGGTGGAACAAATTACTATTCAATAGGATCAAGTGTACAACACCAAGTAATGGCGAGTAATTTGATTTATACAATGACACAGCCATTAATTAATTTATTTCCAAATCCAGGTATATCACCAAGCATGAGAGATTCAATTTATACTGCTTTATCATGGGGTGGATTAAGTAGTACACCTGCATTCTATGCACATCCAGATACTTTATTTATACATGCAATGAATGAAATGGCAAGAGATACATCAATCCATGCACCTTTTCAATTTAATGGAGTATCTTTTCAATATGATTCACATAATTTAAATCTTGTACCAGGATGTCAATAAAAAGAGTATTAAATATAGGATTGCTGATAAACTTATTACAGATTATAACTTCTTTTGCTTATTGTCAGGATAGTTGTTTTACAAAATTGCCGATTAAAAATATAATTAGTAATACAATTCCTTCAGACATTTCAATTACTGAAAATTATAAATCAGAATATTTTATTTTAGATATAAAATTGGACAATCAAAAAGACACAATAGTTAGTGTAAGTTTTTTTCAAAAGAAAAGCAGTCGTAAGAGTATAAAATATATTGAATCATTAATTAATAAAATGAAAAATTTATCATGGAAAAATAGTTGCAAAATTGATCGAATTTTGATTCCAATATTTATTTTGCCGTTAGCAGATAATAGCACAATATCTGATCTGCCAATTGAACTAAATTCGGGTCTTAAAATAGTAAACAATTTTCGCCAATTTATTTTTGAAACTATAGTAATAACTACAAATGATCGCATACAATAAAAGATTGAGAATATTTAAAGTAGCGATAAATTCATTTTATATAAAAACCAAAACCATAATCTCTTTTTGCCGCCATAGGTAATTGCCTTGCCGCCGCCTGGGTTTTGACCAGCGGCGAATTATACACTATCCTAATTACAAATCAAACTTAAGGCCTTTCTAATAATACTATTTACTAAAACTAAATTATCTTAATTGATAAAAATGAATCTTAGTAATGAAACATCCAATATTGGAAAAGCTTTTAAAGATGCTGAAAATTATTTCGAAACTAAAATATTCAAAAGCAATCCAAACAAGGACAATTTAGCGTATGAAATGGCTATGGCAGCAGTATTAAATGAATATAATGCAGGGTTACACTGCATAAGAAAGATCCTGCTACAGGAAGTTTAAGCCCTTGTAGTAAAAACCGCCACGCCTAATCCTAATAAACCTAAGAAAAAGGAATACACACAGGAGTGTCTTTAATTTTTTAATTTTGCAAAACACATAAAACAATGACAAAGATAGTCTTAATATTAGCTATTATAATGGCAATTACAAAAAACGTAGAGGCTCAAACCTACGGAGTTCCTGATACCCTTGCCTATTTGCAGACAATTATAGCCAATAAAGCTAACTTTATTGGGCAAGCCGTTCTCTACTTTATTAAATGATTTGCAAATTCAAGTAAAGTTTTTTTCCCGTTTGCAAGTCTTCCTTATGATAACACTAAAGAAACTTCAACTTCTTTTGCATTTTATTTTCCTCAAACAGAAGAGGAGATGTACTTAACCTATCCTAAATTAAGAGTATCATGGCAGCCATATTTAAATATGGGTCAATCACTGACTTTATATAAAAATAACAATGGTGGTGGTTGGACAACTGCCGTTGCGAATTTTATGCTGCCGGTATAATTGCAGATATACAGATTCGAGATTGAAAAAAATATTTTTGATATTATCAGTAACAGCGCTCATAAAATCTTCAGTAGCGCAATCATCTGTAAATTGGGATGATATAATATCTGGTACGCCTTCTGTTTTTCGTAAATATAATGTTTGCTCATTAACGGTTTTTAAAAATGATGTCGTATTAAAAACTGTTTCTTTTGACAAGAAAGATAATGCCATAACTTTTTTGAACGCTTCAAGAGATACTTTGTATAGGTTGGAGTATGATGGAAAAGACAGGATTCATAAAGTAACAAGAACGCAAAGGAATTGACAATTCGCTATTGGGAAAAC
Source organism: Niastella sp. (assembly GCA_016710595.1). Taxonomy (GTDB): domain Bacteria; phylum Bacteroidota; class Bacteroidia; order Chitinophagales; family Chitinophagaceae; genus Ferruginibacter. The sequence goes on along the minus strand of JADJVM010000003.1, from coordinate 3,315 downwards.
GATACTATTGTTAAATCTTTGACAATGGCAACTACAAAAAATCCATCTGTTGATACTGTTCAAATCACTTCTTTTCCTTACCGGAAGCAATCAGACATCGTGCAAAATGAGTGGTATGTAACCAGCAAAATCAGTAGCGACACATTGTCAAAATCAAAGATAATAAACGGTTATATTATTAACCCGATAGATAGCACCCTTAACTATGTGTGGGAAGTGAATAATGAAAAAGAAATTAAAAAGTATCCTAATCAAGACTGGAAAACGGCGACGACTACCTGCTATGGCAACTATTATTCTTATGATTCTACCGTTCCGTTTAATGATGCAGGGAAACGTAATTATTACCATTATCGTTCTTTGTTTTACCCTGATTCAACTATACACACTATCATACAAAGATACGACCTATTCATTAAAGATAATAAATGGAAAGTTGGTTTATAAAAAGCTTTCTTTTAGAAATAAAGATATTATTGAGGTTTTTTACAATGAAGATTCAACCATAGGCCAAAAGATTCTTTATAAGTATTACCCTACTAAGCTTGGCGATTCTGTGTTATGGAAAAAAATAACAATTAACGCTGTCGGCAAAAAATTAAAAACTGAATATCCGAATAAAAGCCGCTATAAAAAACGAAAAGGTATTTTGATAGTTAAAGAGAGACAGCCAAAAGTTATTTTACAAAATTGTGCAGACGTTACTCTTGCATTTCAGGAACTTGACGATAAGATGTGGTTAATTTCTACTTCGTTGTTTTTTGACTATGATGTGGAAGGTAATGCAGATAGGAATTACAACCTAAATTTAGATGTATTCCAAAAATTGTATTTGAATAATATTTTTAAAGATGAATACCAGTTATATTATGCTCCCTGGTTATTCGTTTATGGAAATAAGGACTCTTTAAACAATTCTCATGGTGTGTAGATTTTAAAATGAAAAAATAACAGATGCCACAAAGAAAGCATTTTTTGTACTAAACAGCAACAAGAACAAATATCAGATTAAATTAATTGAACAAGACAGACTGGTAATGATGTCACCTATTTACAGCGAAAAGCAGATTGTAAATTTACAACATGATGTTCTATTGATCGTTTTCAATATTTGAAAAGAGATATAAAGCCATAATGATTCACATTTTAACTATAGCCTGGGCTTTGGCCACTTGCGAAATATACACTACTATATTTCTCTGTCGTCTGCCCAAGCGACGGCAACTCTACTGGCAGCCATTATAGCGGCTTACCTACGATGGTAGAAAGATAATGTTTACTGGGGATATAAAAAAAACTAACCTACGGGTGAGTTTTTTTTGAATTAGCAATTATGTTTTTAATAGATACAGTTTTGTAATTAAAGCAAATTTTTTCTTGAAGAAAAGAACTTAAATAAACGCCGGGGTTTTCCCCCATAAAAAATCAGGGTTTTTCCCCATTGTTTGTAATGGAATATTGCTCTATGTTTGTAAAATAGTTTTTAACCCTTAACCGCCGTTTATGAAATTTAATTACCGCTACCCTCGCAAACTTTGTCTTTTAATAAGTTTGTCGGTATTGCTTTTTGCAGCCTGTAAAAAAATGGATACCGGCTTCTCTGAAAGTACAAAGGATATTACTGCTAAGTTTTTTCAAACCACTTCGGCTCCAAATGCTACCGTACAAAGGGTAATGGCAGAAATAAAAAAACTCAATGAGAAAAAGGAATTTATAACTCAGTTTGCCAAAGAAAATGGCTACCCTGTTTGGAATAAGGTTATAATAGGAACATCAAATCAACAAAATAATGAAACCAGCTTTATAAATAATAACAGCAATGCTGAAATAGATACAACCATCTTAATCCCTTTTGTATTGGTAGGCGAAAATACAGTAGAGGGGTTTATTAAAGCTGAGGTAACACAGCGATCTGTTGATGTAAGTTATTCGCTTGCTAAAGATTATAAGGCTTATGAATTTAAGCAAGATAACTCAAGGGCTTCTTCTACCTCATTCGCCTATCTGAATATCCTATTAAACAAAATTGTATTTAATGTGAATGATTATAAAATAACCGATCCCCGGTTATTTAGTACAGATACCGGCCTAGTGAACAGCAATATTCTTCATATTAATGATATGAATATTACAATTAGTACAGAAAATACTTACAGGTATATTACATTATGTGGTAGTACTACAACCCAATATGGTTATTGTGGAACTCCAGCATATTGCAAACAAAATAAAGGTTGTGATGCTGGCAACTGCCCTACCGGCCAATGTTATTTTTATTATTCTACCAGTACAACTTGTATTTCAATACTTATCCCTCCCCCTGCACCTATAGAAGGAGGAGGAAGTACAGGAGGAAGTGGAAATACCGAGGAAATACCACATGCTTATCCCTGCAACAATACACCCGATAATCCCACAGACCCTTACACAGCCCAAAGCAATGTGGTGGATCCCGGCAATTGCCCACCCCCAACAGGCGGGCCGGGCTGGGTGCCGATACCGATAGAGGATGAACCACAAAGTAATATACCTATTGATTCAATTCCGACAATTTTATCTGTTATATGTAATCATAAAATGGACTCGTTATACCAATGGGGAATGACGAATGGTTTTAGGGAACAAAGTTTTATTGTAGTAAAGAAGAATGGTATTATTTATCCAAAAAATTATGTGGTAGGTACTCTATCAGGAGATCAAACTGATGTAAACTATACGCTTGCAACAGGAGAACAATTACTGGCTTATTTTCATGCACATGCTGAAGATACGGCCAGCTATTGGCGCACATCTTTTTCTCCTGACGATTTATTAGGAGAATTTAATAAAATGCTAATGTAACTGGCTATGCTAGCATTACTGGAGGTTGGAAATGCCCGCTATCATTTGTAGTGGAAGATGTATCAAAAAATCTGCCTTCAATATCAGTAAAGGACGCCATGAAAAATTATATAAAGCTGTATTTAATACTTTATCAAGTCAAATTTCCAATGGTCAAACACTTACTGAAGAAACCTGGATACAATATTTAGGCTCGGCTACTGTATCGGGTATTGGTTTTATAAGGCAACAGCGCCCAATAAAAATAATTTCACTAAATTAAATCCTTAAAATATGAAAAAGTTATTATCTATACTTATCGTTTTATTTGCACTTGCTTTCAATGAGGCAAGTGCTCAATCTTCGCTGGATTCGCAATTGCGGAATTTCCCGATAGCTGATTACCTGAATAACCCAATTGATACACTTATTGCGCATCTACCTGCAGGTTATGACACTTCGTTTGACATAGGAAGTTCAGGAAATATAAATAGG
>JADJVM010000002.1 GCA_016710595.1 Niastella sp. | reverse complement strand
ACAGAATATGTACAAATGTTCATCAAAGAAATTTCAGCCCGAACCACAGCCCAATAGCGAACAAAAAGCTGATGAAATGCACGTCAGCACTGCTATTGCCAATGCGCTTGTTGGCTGAGGTTTAAAAAATCATAAATTAAATCTCTTAAGTGCGTTTTTAAATGTACCACTGAATAATACTACATTATTTTTAATTACAATAGAGGTTGGAAAATAATAAATTTTTAAGCTGTCCATTATTCGATTATTTTCTGCAAATATTTGTTTAAAACTGTAATTAAACTTGTTTAATAGCAAATAATTTTTTTCTTTCCTTTCTCCTTTCAAGGGAATGTTTAGTAAAAGTATTTCAATTTTGGAAGTATCAATTATTTTGGAAATACTGTCTATAAAAGGAAATTCTCTATAACAGGGGGCACATTTTGAATTCCAAAAGTCTATTATTGTCAATTTACTTTCGTTTATAGTGAATTTGTTGCCTGATTTATCTGTTAGTGTACTGAATAAATCAGATTTAATTTCAACCTTTTCTTCAAAATTGTAAAATCTGTAATCTAAATATATTTTTTTACCTAAGTAATGAAACCAAATTAGTAGTGCAATGAAAAATATAACAATCAATTTTGAATATTTTACATAAGCGTATGCCGTAAATGAGGAGAGTACAAATAAAATATGAATAGGTAAACTATTTATTGTACTTTCATAATGCCTTATATTTGATGAAAGCTGGAAAATTAATATTGGTGCTATAAATATCCAAAATGAAATCTCCTTACGAAAAATAATCTTACTTGATAACAGAAATTTGCAGCAGAAAAAGTATACTGATACACCTAGAAATAGTTTCGTAGTATGGCTAAAACTACCTGAAATCGCAATTAAGAAGTTTACTACAAACGCAAAAATTGCTATAAATAACAACTGTTTATTTTTTTTTAACACTCATTTTATTTTTTCACTTCTCCGGTAAGAACAATGTTTTTAAAAGCCGATTTAGCATTAGTTCTAATTGTTAACCTTTTAAAAACTGTGCCGCTATCAAATGAATTACTTGGTATATAACTAACAACAAATTCAGTAGAGTCAAGCTTTTGTACAGTTGAATCTTTTATTAAAAGAGTTGTACAACCACATGAACTTTCTATATTCAAGATTTTTAATGGAAATTCGGATTCATTATATATTTTTTCTTTAGCTAGGAATGTATCGTTATAATTTATGATCCCAAAATAAATTGTATCAATGCTTGTCTTAAAAATTTCTGGATTTTTTGTACTTGAATGACAACCTAACGATAAAGTTATTAAGGAAATATAAATAAAGTAGAGTTTCAAATTTATCATTTTAAAATTGACTAAAATTATTACGAGTATTTTGCTAAATTTATACATCAATCCAACAGTCTCCTGTGCAATCGTAACTCCACCACCACCCACAATCATCCTCAACAATAACGCAACCAACTCTTAAACAGGCATGACCACTTGGACACCAATCACTTTTCTTTGAGCAATCACAATCACCTTGTCCTGGAGGATACTGCTGGAGATTACTTTCGGGATTTAGATTTGCCATTAGTTCATATGCACCACTAATGCCAAATAATTCAATAGCTTCCTTCTTGAAAATAGGCTCTAATGTCTGTAATTTATCTTTTACAGCATTGTTTCCTTTTTCAAAAATTTCCTTACTTAAATTCGATTTTAATTTTCTGACAAAAGCAGTTTGCTCACTTGTTAAATTAGTTGCGCTAATTAATTTATCATACTTAGTCTCCCACGCAAAATATTTTTCGGATGGGTTTAATGTTTTATACATCAATTTTAATTCATCGCCATTCTTTGCAGCTAATACTTGTGCTACAACTGTCTTATTGATTTGACTATCTATGTATTTACGCTAATATACGCTTGTTTTAAATTTCAACAATTTTTTTAAACCTCATATTTTCAAACTTTTATAAAAAAAAGCGCATAGATTTGAATATTGCATCAATACAACTATTTTAAATCTAAAGAATCTAATGGGCTTATAATTTTTAAGAGGTCCTTATTGCTGGTGTGCAGGTATATTAATGTCGTTTTTATATCATTATGCCCCAAAAGCTTTTGTATCATCGTTACATCTGTTCCTTTCTCTATTAAATGTGTTGCAAAACTATGCCGTAAACTATGTATGCTTCCCGGCTTGTTGACACCTGCCTGCTTTTTGGCCGTACTTAATATTTGTTGCAACGACCGGGTACTATAGGCACTCCCCTTTTCTGCTCCTTCAAATAAATAACTTTTAATATTGGGCTTATACTTTTTGGCATACTCCCTTAACATAACTAACATTACCGGGCTTAATGTTACCATCCTGTCTTTTTTCCCTTTTGCCTGGCTTATAAAGATATTCATCCGGTTACTATCTACCTGGTACGTCTTTATGGTTACTACTTCGCTTACCCTTAGCCCGGCACTATAGGCTAACATCAGCATTGTTTTATGCTTTAAATTTTGTACACTGTTTATAATAGAGGCTATATCTTCCTGGCTAAATACCTTGGGCAACTGCTGCGTTTTTTTGGGGCGGGGTATCTCACAAAAGAATTTTTCTTTGCCCAATACCTGTTCAAAATAATATTTCAATGCATTCAACCTGCTATGCGCCGTATTTTCACTTATCTTTTCCCTGCTTAGCAGGTAATGCATATATTCCCTCAGGTCACTTGCCGTAAGGCTGTTTACAGGCCGGTCTTGTAGCCTTTGTAATAATTGAATAAACTCATTCCGGTAAGTATGTATGGTGGTTTTACTGTAAGCATGCAGGGTTAAATGCTCTACAAACCTGTTTAAGCCTTCCAGGTTTTGGGTACTTACATTAAAAGCGCTACTTTTTGTAACCCGGTGCTTTACCGGTTCTTTTTTAACGGGAACTATGCTATCTGAAACTTTTTTCTTTTTGTGTAACCACTCCTGTAATGCTATTTTATGGATACTGGCTTTACCGTTAAATGCCGAAACAATCTGGTCGTAACTTTCTTTGCACATGGGTAGGTACCAGCACCGGTGCGTATTACTCCATTTTACGCCTTTTATTTTTTTTACAGCATCATTGAGCTGGCTGTTTTTTTCAAAACCAAGGGCTATATTCTCGGCATTCCTGTGTAGTAAAGGGTATAGTGTGATTGTTTTCATAATGCTATTATTTTAGAATAATATGATGGGGCAATGTAAGGCTTCGCCGTTCCTTACTTACAGTACAGATTAAAATTAGGGCTCTTTTTCTCACTCCATCGTCCTTACCAATGCATCATTTTACTGCCCCATACATGAAGCGGGCGATAAATGATGGTTATGGATAGTTTGATAATTAAATGTAATTATATTTTTGCATTATTTTATTAAAAAGGGCTGAAAATTATATGTATTTTCAAATTAAAAAAAATGAATCCATTTACCCGTTTATGCATTGCAAAAACCCACAAGAAGGTAAAATAGTATCATCAGCAATAATTGAAGGCTAAAATGATTTGAGCTGTTATCTTTATCTTCACTTCTCAAAAATCAACCATTACATTTTATATCATGGTGAAAAAAGTATTCACTTTTCTATTCATTGCGGCTCTCTTGATTGGCGCCTATATTGCCTGGTCTGTTTTTGGCCCTACCGTAAAAGCGCCCGGGGATAAATTCTTTTATATCCATACCGGCACCAGTTACCAGCAGGTGAAAGAAAGCCTGATTAAAAACAAAATAATCCGTAATGGTTATCTCTTCGATCAGCTAAGTAAAAAAGCCGGGTACCAGCAAAATATCAGGCCAGGCAAATATGAAATTAAAAATGGAAGTAGCCTTTATAACTTAGTGAAAATGTTACGCTCCGGCAGGCAATCACCTGTTCGCTTAGTAATCAATAAGCTCCGGACCAAAGAAGACCTGGCTCAAAAAATAGCCAATCATTTTGAAGTAGATTCTTTATCGGCCATTCGCTTTTTATTGAGTAACGATTCCTTAAAAAGATTTGGATTAGATACCAATACGGCCATGACGGCCATCATCCCGAATACCTATTTATTAAAATGGAACACCCCGTTTGAAAAACTCTTTCAGCGATTAGATGAGGAACAGGAAAAATTCTGGACACCGGAACGCAGGGAAAAAGCAAGAGCCGAAGGACTCACCCCGGGAGAAGTGTATAGTATGGCCAGCATCATAGAAGAAGAAACCAACGATGCAGGTGATAAAGCCAAAATTGCGAGTGTGTATCTGAACCGTATGCGAAAAGGTATGCGCCTGGAAGCAGATCCTACCATTAAATATGCGATGCGTAACTTTGCATTGAAACGTATTTTACGGGGACACTTAGATGTGGTTTCTCCTTACAATACGTACCGCAATACGGGATTGCCCCCCGGCCCTATTTGTACCCCATCTGCAAAAACCATTGATGCGGTGCTGAATGCTCCGGAAACCAATTATCTTTTTTTTGTAGCCAGCCCGTCTTTTGATGGTTCCTCTAACTTTGCCGAAACATATTCCGAACATTTAATTTATGCCAAAGCATATCAAAAGGCATTGGATAGCCTTATCTTAAGCCGTAAATAATTATTTAAGTTGTTAAAAATACAACGCATCATATTAAACTGGGGGCCCATTGCTTTTCTGCTGAATAAAAGCAAACATATTTACCTGCCCGGTTTCCAGGGCCTGCCTCTGTACGATGTACTGAGTTTTTACAACAGGCAAATAAGAAAACAAAGCCTTACTGAAAGGGCAGCAGCCATCTCGTATCATTTCATCATGTCTTTGCCGCCTTCGCTCCTGTTTATTTTTACGCTGATACCCAACCTGCCGTTTATCTCCCGCCGCAATATTAAGATACAGCTACACCGTCTTATTTTTGATATAATCCCGGCCAAAACATACAACCAGGGCGTAATTGAATTTATTGATAGTTTTATTGACAATAACCGGATTGGCCTTTTATCTTTTGGGGTAGTGCTTTCGCTGTTCTTTGCCTCCAATGCCATGATGGGCATTATGCGCTCTTTTAATAAAGACTATGCAGGCTTCACCAATCGTAAAGGGCTACATAAGAGAGGTATCGCCATCCGGCTATCGTTGGTATTATTTGGTTTGTTATTGGCTTATATCGTACTGCTGGTATTGCAGGGCAATGTGCTTAACTTTTTGGTGAAGTCAAACTGGATAAAAACATTGATACAGTACAGCCGTTGGGTATTTATCATCTTATTGGTATTTTTTGCCATTGGTTTTATTTTTCGGTATGCACCGGCCGTTACCAAAAGATGGAATTTCATAAGCCCCGGTGTAATCCTCACCACATTCCTTTGCTTGCTGGCTACCCTTGGTTTTGCCTTTTTTGTAAACAATTTTGCCCGCTATAATGCGCTGTATGGGTCTATTGGTACCATTATGATGCTGATGGCGCTTATCTTTATTAATTCACTGGCCTTGCTCATTGGTTTTGAACTGAATGTAACCATCAATGCCCTCAAGAGCTCCCGTACTGAAGAAACATAAAAAAACCCAATGATCCTTATCATTTTAAATTGCAGCGGTATTCCTGTAAAATAGAACGGGAAAAAATCGAAAAATTCATTACTTTTATTTCCTTAAAAAATTGATATGAAGAAAATTATACTTGCACTGGCGCCAATTTGCCTGCTGGCCCTTTTATCATTTAATGTGGGTGAACCACTTGCTATCGGATCGAAACTCCCTGAAGCAAAATTCCCGATGATGGATATTTCTACCGGGTACAATATTACAATTAAAGAAGCAGCAAAATCAAATGGGGTTTTGGTAATGTTTAGCAGCAATGGCTGTACCGATGTTATTAAAAATATTACCCGTACCAAAGAAATTGCAGATTATGCAAAGGCAAATGATATTGGTTTTATCATGATCAACAGCAACGAAGCACAAAGAGACGGGGCAGACAGCTACGAATCAATGAAGGTATTTTACGAACAGGAAAAATATACCTGGAGTTATGTATTAGATGCAAAAAGTGTATTGGCCAATGCATTTGGCGCTACCCGCACACCGGAATGTTTCTTATTTAACAGTAGCCTTAGCTTAGTATATCATGGCGCTATTGATGACAGCCCCGGCGATGCTACCCTGGTAAGCAATAAGTTTTTAAAAGATGCTATGGATGTTATGATCAGTGGTAAAGAAGTGAAACATGCTACCAGTAATGTAGTGGGATGTGAAATAGCATTTGCTCATTAATCATAGTTTTTAAAAATAATTTTTATCTGCCGGGCTAGTTCCGGCATTTTTTATACAGCAGCCTGCAACCCCCGGCGGTATTCATTTTAAAGATATATTAGGGGTATCCCATATTTCCTTTTTAACTTTAGGTATATAAAGCAACCCATTTAGCACATCTTTAACAGCAACTGCTTGAATTTAATAGTCTTGTAACTAAATATTGAGGAACTTTATAGTTGATAAAAAGATTAAAAAAAGCCATTATGAAAAAATACTACTCATACTTTGCATTGCTCGCAGTAATCATATTTTCTGCCTGTACCAGTTCTTATAAAAGTACCCAAATGGTAGATGATGTGTATTATTCCCCCGCAAGAAATATCAATACTTACGAGAACCGCCAGGAAGACGTGGTACGATATGCCGATCCTGATGAACGAATGATAAGGATGCGTGCCTATGACCCCCGCTGGCGCTACCTGGATTATGATTATAATTATTACGGTTATCAATACAGCCCTTATTATTATGGATATAATTCCGGCTATTATTACAATCCCTATTATTACCCGGTGCCAGTATATTCTTATAACCCGTATGTATTTGTTACCCCCAGGAATACAACCATTAGAAAATCGAACCTGGCAGTATATACCCAACCCCGTGCAACATTTAGTGATCCTAAAACGAGGTCTTCTTCTGTAATAAGTTCCAGGAATGTGTATAATAACAGCAACAGCAGCTATAACAGGCGGGTAATTTTACCGGAAAGCAGCAAAACAAGGAATACCTACAGCAGCCCCGATAATAATACAAGAAGTTACGAACCTCGTTCTTCTTCGTCATCCTCTTCATCTGGTAGTAGTAACTCCGGTTCATCTTCCGGTTCGGTAAACAGGCCGCCCCGTGGTAACTAAATCCTTTTTACTTAAGAACTCATTTATATAATATGAAAAAAATTATACCGATAGTTTTGTGTTTATTATTTGCCTATTCCACCCAGGCGCAAACCGTAGAAGATGCAAAACTATATAGCTGGTACCCGCAAAATGGCACCGCCCGTATTTTAGCAGTAGGTGGCGCTATGGGTTCATTGGGTGGTGATCTTTCGGCAACATTTGTAAACCCTGCCGGGCTTGGTTTTTACCGTACCCGGGATATTGTAATTTCACCACAGTTTTCTTTTTTAAAAAATGATGTTACATTCCGGGGAGCCGCTTCTTCGCTCAACAGGAGCATGATTACCCTGGGGCCTAGTGGATATGTATCCGGCATTGGCCCCAATACCCGTGGCAGAAAAAGCGTAGCATTGGCAATTGCATTTACCCAAACGGCAAATTTGAATAATTATATTAGTTACTCGGGCCTTAATAATTACAGTTCTTACGCAGAGCGTTTTGCTGAAGAATTTGCAAAATCCGGGTTGAGTATTGACGAAGCTCTAAATACAAACTCGTCTGTTCCTTATACCGTAGCCCCTGCTTTATATACGTACCTCATAGATACGGTAAGGGTGAATGGCGACCTGCAGGTAAGGGCTGCCACAGAAAATTTGCTGGATGCGGGCAATGCCTTACAGCAACAATTTAGCAAAGAAACTAAGGGTGGTATTTACGAACTGGGTATTGGCGCTGCCCTAAATACCAATGAAAAATGGCTTTTTGGCGGCACCCTGGGCTTACCCATTGTAAATGTGAACACAACTACAATGGCCACCGAAACAGATACTTCCTCCTCTACCAGTAATGGATTTAAATCTTTTACTTATACCGATCATTACAAAGTAATAGGCGCCGGTGTAAACCTGAAACTGGGTGTAATTTTTCGCCCACAGGAATATATTCGTATCGGGCTTGCATTACATAGCCCATCATTTTTATTTACCAGCGAGGAACATAGCAGCAGTTTAAACACACAGTTAGAGTCGCCTTCCGGCGTAGCCGAAAGCTATTCTATTTCTTCTAATACTTTTACCAATGGTAAACCCGGTGAGGCAGATTATCGCATTAGCAATCCCTGGAAAGCGATCCTGAGCGCTTCTTATGTATTGCGGGAAATTGCTGATGTTTCTAAACAAAGGGGTTTTATTACTGCCGATGTAGAATACCTGGATTATGGTGCAGCCCGGTTTGGAACCTATACTTCTAGCGTAGCGCCAGATGCTAAACAATATTATAAAGACCTGAACAATGTGGTAAAAGATTATTATAAATCTGCTTTTAATTTTAGGGTAGGTGGCGAGCTAAAGTTTAATACTATTATGACCCGTCTTGGCTTTGCTTATTATGGAAACCCCTATAATGATAAAGCATTAAAAGCCAGTAAAACCTTGCTAAGCGGTGGGTTGGGTTACCGTGATAAAGGTTTTTTTGCTGACCTTACTTATATTTATAACTTAAGCAAAGACACTGAATTTCCGTATTTATTACAAGACAGGCAAAACACATTTAGCCAGGTGAAAACTACGGGAGGCAGCATTGCTGCAACCATTGGTTTTAAATTTTAATAACGGATAATACTGATTTTAGATCGGGGTTGCTGAAAAGCATCCCCGGTTGTTTTTTAAACCAGGTCTCCTGCCGCTTTGCGTAATTGCGGGTATGCTGCTTTATTAATTGTACCGCATCTGCCAAACTTGTTTTGCCTTCTATATAATCAAACAGTTCAGTATATCCTACCGTTTGCAATGCATTCAAATGTCGGGATGGATACAGGTTTTTTACTTCATCTAATAATCCTGCTGCCATCATAGCATCTACCCGTTCATTTATTCTCTGGTATAAAATTTCCCGGGGCATTTGCAAACAAACTTGTACCATATTAAAATCTCTTTTTTCGGATATCCCCTTTTGTAATTGTTTTATAGAAACACCGGTATGTACCATTACTTCTAATGCCCGTAACATGCGTTGAGGGTTTTTCATTTCGCCTTCACTTGCATATAATGGATCTTTTTCCTGAAGGGTGGCAGTTAACCAGGCGAATCCTTTCTCTGCATATTCCTGCTGTAATGCTTCCCTTATTTTTTGTGGTATAGCAGGCACAGCATCAAGCCCCTGGCAAAATGCTTTGATGTAAAGCCCGGTACCACCTACCATAACGGCTACCTGCTGCTTTTCAAAAATATGATTCAGTTTTTCTAAAGCATATAGCTCAAATTGAGCAGCAGTAATATTTTGATGGATGGAATGGGATGCGATAAAGAAATGCGGCAGTTTTTGCAATTCTTCCAAACCAGGCCGGGCTACGCCAATATTTAATTCCCGGTAGCATTGCCGGCTGTCTGCTGAAATGATTGATGTATTAAAATGGGCTGCGAGGTCAATTGCCACGGTAGTTTTCCCAATTGCTGTAGGGCCACAAATAACGATGCAGGTTTTTGGCTGCAATAATATAAAATTTTGGAAAAAGAAATTAAGTTATCATGAATGATGATTAAAATCCATCATTGCCAGCATTGCTATCATCGGTAAGTTCATCAGATTCTTCGGTCTCTTCCTCTACCCCATCGCCTTCGCTGCCATATCCTTCTTTTAAAGCATCGGGTTGCAGGTCGTATTTTTCTTCCATTTCAGCAAGGCGTTTATCTACCAAACCTTTGGTACCATATTGCGATGGCGCCAATCCTTCTTTGCGTACGCAAACAGGGTATTCTAATTTCCCGTTTTCTTCTTTTCTACCAGGATCAGCTCTACCATGAAATGCCAATTCTTATTAAAATCGTATTCGTAAATGAATTTTTGATTGGGGTCAGCTATTTGTGAACCAATGCTTGTTTCGCTCATTATAAGCGGATCTGCTTTGTAATGCTTATCATATTTTTCTACACTTATCTCCCGGCCACGCTGCCAGCTATCATTGCTACGAAAAAAAGTTGCTTTGTGTTTATTGTCAAACTCAAAAGACTTTAGGATCTCCAGGTGCAGATCAAAAAAATTCTGCAAATGCTTAATGGCAATATCCCGGTAAACACTTTCATCTTCTTCCCAATAAATTCTAAATTTTAAAATAGCCATATCGTAAAGATAAAGATTAAATATGGAATGATTGCTTAGGCCGGGCATGTAAAATAAACTCTATTTTATATCATGCCCCGCAGGGTGGTAACCCATACCAGCCGCCACTTTTATCATATATTGAAAAGCGGCCTCATAATCGCCGGTCACTTCTCCATCTAAAATTGCATTCCGTATGGCATCTTTAATAATACCTACTGTTTTTGAGGGCGTTAAATTAAAAGTTTGCATAATGATCTCGCCAGTAATGGGAGGTTGCCAGTTGCGGATATGATCGCTTGCCTCCACTTCGGCACAACGCTGGCGCACAAGCTCAAAATTTTCTAAAAATCGTTTTACTTTTTGTTTATTTTTGCTGGTGATATCCGCTTCGCAAAGCAACATCAGCGATTCCAGGTCTTTACCGGCATCAAACAATAACCTTCGTATGGCAGAATCAGTAATTTCATCCCGGCTCAGGCTGATGGGCCTTAAATGCAGTTCTACCATTTTTCTTACAAAACGCATTTTTTCGTTTTGTGGCAGCTTAAGTTGCGCAAATATTTTAGGTACCATGCGGCCTCCTACCACTTCGTGCCCATGAAAAGTAAAACCATGGCCTTCTTCAAATCTCTTTGTGGCAGGTTTACCAATATCATGCAAAACAGCAGCCCAGCGTAACCACAGGTCGTCGGTAGTGGTTGCAATATTATCAATCACCTGCAGGGTATGATAAAAATTATCTTTATGCCCAAGCCCATCAATATATTCTGCCCCGGCGAGTGCCGTCATTTGCGGAAATATAATTTTTAGCAAACCGGTTTTATACAAGAGGTCAAAGCCGATAGAAGGTTTAGCACTCATCAATATTTTATTGAGCTCGGTTGCAATTCTTTCTTTGCTTATAATTTTTATCCGTTCTGCCATGTTGGTAATGGCTTCCAATGTTTCGGGCAAGATGGTAAAATGCAGTTGTGCCGCAAAACGGATGGCCCGCATCATCCTCAACGGATCGTCGCTAAAAGTTTTTTCCGGTTGCAAGGGTGTGCGGATGATCTTTTTCGCCAAATCTTCCACTCCCTTAAAAGGATCTAATAATTCACCATAATCCTGTTTATTTAAACTTATGGCCAATGCATTAATGGTAAAATCCCTGCGGTCCTGGTCGTCTTTTAAGTTGCCGGGCTCCACATCTGGCTTACGGCTATGCTGGCTGTAACTTTCTTTGCGGGCGCCTACAAATTCAATTTCTATTTCTTCGCCTGCATCAGTTGGGATGCGTATTTGAGCCGTTCCAAAATTTTTAAAAAAAATCACTGAAGATACCGGTGAAAATTTTTTGGCTACCGCATGTGCCAATGCGATGCCATCGCCCACGCACACTACATCCAGGTCTTTGGTGGGTCGGTTCAGCAATTTATCTCTTACAAAACCTCCTACTACAAAGGCAGGGATACCCAGGTTTTCGGCCGCAAGGCCAATGGTTTTGAATATATGCTGCTCCCGTGCTGTAGTTTCAATTTTCATCTGAGCAAAAATAATGTTTACGTCTCATTCAAAAGGGCATCTTTAAAAACAAAACTGTAAATTAGGTCTGGCTTAGGAAAGGCTTTTAAATTTTAAAAAAAATAAAAAAGATATATGTGGAAATATTATGCATTGCTCTCCGCTTTTTTTGCTGCCATTACTGCCATACTGGCTAAACTGGGTGTAAAGGGTATTAGTGGAAACCTCGCAACCGCCATCCGTACCATTGTAATCCTTTTTATAGCCTGGGGTATTGTGGCATTTTCGGGAGAACTAAAAGAAATAAAAACACTGAGTAAAAATAATATTATTTTCCTGGTACTGTCTGGTGTGGCAACCGGCCTGTCCTGGATATTTTATTTTAAAGCACTGGAAACAGGGCCTGTATCTAAAGTAGCGCCCATTGATAAATTAAGTGTGGCTATTGCCATCGGCCTTTCATTTATTTTTTTAAAAGAACCTATGGATGCAAAAGTGATCTTTGGCGGCCTGCTGATTGTTTGTGGTACGCTGGTTTTAATTTTGTAATAAAGATCTTATGGCATCCCGGCAATAGAATCTTTTAATTCACTACAATCGGGGGTACTGCCACCCATATATGGATTATTGGGTTCAGTTACATTGGTGATCCAGTTTGCCCCCTGGTTGTTAAATGCCATGTTGCAATGATAAAAATATAACCTGCGGCCTTCGTAATTTACGGCGCTAAAAAAAGCCGGGTACATCATATCTGTCAATGCGCTAAAATCCCTTCTCATTTCATCAATATTTGTTTGGCGCAATAAAGATTCGGCATTTGCCTTTACATCGTTTATACTGGCCTGGGCAGTTTCTATGATGGCATTGGAATCTTTTGCCAATTCTTTCATATCAATCGCATCTAAAGCCGCAATCATAGTGGCGGTTGCTGTTTTGGCAATACTTGTATCTTCTTTGGCTAAACCATCTTTGGCAGATAAATATGCAGTAATAACGGCATCAATACTTTTATTAAAAACGGCTGAATGTTTTGACTGGGCAATGGGCTTTTCACTGGTATCAATATGGTTGTTTTTTTTACTCCTCAGCATAAACCAATACACACAAAAACCGGCTATTAAAATCGCAATTAAGGTCAGGGTCTTTTTCATAGTCTTATTTAAATTTCCAATTTTGCAAAATTACAGAAATCCGTTATTTGTCCCAAATATAGCAGTGATAAGGTTTTACCATTCATCATTTAAATTAGGCATACAATCTTATAAAAAGCATTTAATAATCGGTGAGTTTACAAACTTTAGTGCAACTTTGCGCTTTTATAGCTTAAAAATAGGGAATAACATGTTATTAGGTCTGCAAGATGTAACTTTTGAATTTGGTGCAAGAACGATTGTAGAAGAAGCCACCTGGCATATACAGCCCAATGAAAGAATAGGTTTAATAGGATATAATGGAACCGGGAAATCTACTTTATTAAAGGTATTAACGGGGCAATACAGCCCGGCAAAAGGGTCCGTAGAAAAAGGAAAAGAAACTACAATCGGCTTTCTACACCAGGACCTGCTGGGTTTTGATACTGAAGATTCAATTTTAGATGTAGCCATGGGCGCATTTGAGCGGGTAAAGCAATTGGAAAAAGAAATGGAAGTGTTGGGTGAAGAACTGGCCCGTACCGGTGATGAAAAATTGGCACATGATTATGCTGAATTACTGCACGAAATGGAAGTATTGGATGGATATAGTATAGAACACCGAACTGAAGAAATATTACAGGGCCTGGGATTTGAAAATGCAGAACTGGGCAAAAAGTATAAAAATTTTAGCGGTGGCTGGCGTATGCGGGTTTTGCTTGCTAAAATGATTTTACAGAAACCCGATGTATTGCTTTTGGATGAACCCACCAATCACCTGGACTTACCAAGTATTGAATGGCTTGAAAAATACCTTATCCATTACCCGGGCGCTGTAGTCATTGTGAGCCATGATCGTTTTTTCTTAGATAGGATGGTAACAAAAATTGTAGAACTCTATCAACAGCAACTGCATATTTACAGCGGTAATTATAGTTTTTATGAAACTGAAAAAGCCATGCGGATTGATATACAAAAAAAGGCTTTCGAAAATCAGCAGGATTATATTCGACAGCAGGAAAGATTTGTAGAACGCTTTAAAGCGAAAGCCAGCAAGGCCGCACAGGCACAAAGTATTGTAAAAAGATTAGAAAGGCTGGACCGTATTGAAGACGTGAACCTGGAAAGGCCCAATATGAAAATAAATTTTGCAGTAGATAAGCAACCGGGTAAGATCATTTGCTCTTTAAAACACATCAATAAAAACTTTAAAGATGTGATCATTACCAAAGATGCATCGGCCGAAATAGACCGGGGCGATAAAATTGCACTGATTGGCGCCAATGGTAAAGGTAAAAGTACTTTGCTCCGCATCATTGCCGGTACCGAACCTTTTGATGGGCAGCGGGAATGGGGGCATAATGTAGTAGAATCATTTTATGCACAGCACCAGTTAGAAGCGTTGCACATGGATAATAACCTGGTAGAAGAAATGCATGAAGCCCGTAGTGGAAAAAATGATTTAGAAATCCGTAGCTTACTAGGCGCCTTCTTATTTAGCGGCGATGCGGTAGATAAAAAAATAAAAGTACTGAGTGGTGGCGAAAGGGCCCAGGGTGGCATTGGCAAAAACCATTGCCAGTAAAGCTAATTTCCTGATGCTGGATGAACCTACCAATCACTTAGATATTCATTCCGTGGACCTGTTGGTAGAAGCGCTTAACAAATATGAAGGTAGCCTGATATTGGTAAGCCACGACCGGTACTTCATTAGCCGTATTGCAAATAAAATATGGGAAATAGAAGATCATAAAATTGTAGCATTTAAAGGCGACTATGCCGGCTGGGAAGAGTGGAAAAACAAAAGGATAGCTGATCGGCAAAAAACAAAAAATGAAAAGCCGGCCGAACCGGTTGTGAAAAAAGAATCCGTAGCCACGGCAAATAAGCAAATACAACCCGATCATAAAAAAGAACTGCAACAATTAAAAAATAAATTCCGGAAATTAGAAGAACGCACAACGGCATTGCAGCAGGAAGCTACCCAATGGGAAAAAAAATTGGCAGAACCCGGAACCTATTCTGATAAGGAAAAATTTCAAAAAGCAGAAAGCCATTATAAAAATGCGGTGAAAGAATTAGAAAAAGTGATTGCTGAATATGAGACGGTATTCGAAAAAATAATGGAGCTGGAAGGTTAATTCTTACCCGGCTGTGTAAAACATCATTCATGCCCATACAAAGTATTCCTTTATTGCCAAATACATTTTTATCCCTGAGCGATAAACAATATTTTTATAGCGTGAAAAAGTTTATCATTCCTGTAATCCTGATTGCTATTGCAGCATTTTTTTTGCTGAAGGGTAAGCCCGGGCGCAAAGAAGCCATGCCTTTATCGGATGGATCCGTAAAAATAAAAGTGGTAAACGTAATCAACCCTACCCTTACGGGCAATGAATATGCATTTATTGATGAGCAGGAAAGCAATGTACAAATAAACGACAAATCGGACCCGGCGGAAGAACCCGAAAAAAAAATAGGTGATTGGTGGAATTTTTCAGATGCATCAAACAGCAGCGCTTTACAATTAGATTATCATCCTTACCGGGTAAAAAATTTGCCAGGGCCAATTACTTATGAATTTCAACTGGATGGAATATACACATTAACCAAAATTTGTGTTTATCTAAAACCCAAAAAAAGCAACAGCCAAAATATGTTGCTATTTAAAACAGGTACCCCTTTTCATTATAATACTACTGTGGGCCGCATTATAGATGATGGCACGGTAAGCGGTGCCCAATGGATAGACCTTTCCATGCATACGGATACCCGTTTTGTACAATTAGCATATGGCAACCAGGCGGGGCTGGTAAAAGAAATTGTTTTTTATGGTAAATTAAAACAATTGGATACGGCTTCAGCATTACATGACCCGTTACCTTCCCTTACGGTTGATAGCAGCATTGGTACCAATATTGTTTTTCAAATGGGGCAAAGCGCCGATGGTAAAAATTATGACGAAGGATGGGTTGGCGGTCTTCGTTGGTTTGCTGCCGCATGTTACCTCTTAAAAAAAGACCTTAGTTTTAAACACGCCAGTGGTACAGCCGGTGATGTGGAAACATATTTTAATAAACGGATCATACAAAGTGGTTCTGCTTTACATTATGTAATGGGGAGCATGACCGATAGCAGCATGGTAAGCCCTACCAACAATAGCGGAGGAGATTGGGCAGGCCAAAAACCAATTCCCGGTAACCTCATCAATGAAAAGACGGCAGACCGCTTGAATGGTATTTGTACTTTTAATGAAATAGCTGACAAGCCCGCCAGTTATGCACAGGCAGCCTGGAATTTAAAAAGATTTGCAAAGGCTTTTTATGCATTGGGCCATCGCAGTATAGAACCGGATAATGAAAGGGACCTTAATTTTAAAGGCGCCGGTTTTATGTACCCCTATCAGCAGGCAGCAATGATGAGTTGTTATTTTGATGGACACAATAATACGATACAATTTAAAAATGAATCTGTAGGCATTAGAAACAGCGGATTGGATAAAGATCAAATGAAATTGATTTTTCCCGGCCTGGCAAATGTAAATCCCACTTACATAAGGGCCATGTGGTGGTGGTGGAAATATAACCGAAAGAACGGCGATATGCCTTTTGATGTTTTTAATATTCATGCCTATCCAACCAGCCTGGGAATGCAGGGAAGTGGAAATAGCGGGCAGGCGCTGATGCCAGAAAACAAAAGCTTTAACCTGGAACAAAAATTAGATACGGCTATTTATTTTGCAAGGCTTTTTGGAACCCCGCTCATCAATACAGAAAGTGGGTATGATGCCTATACCGAAAAAATGAAACATCCCAGCCAGTATTGCAATGAAGATACCCGATGGGGAAATAGTTTTATGGCCATTCATACATTTGCACAAAAAACAAGTGAACAAATACAGGCAGAGTGGTTGCTGCGGGACTGGTTGCTCCATTGCAGCAGGGGTATTGTTTTATATCAATACTGGCTGGCCGACCAATATGCTGATGGTACTACCTGCGGTACCTTTAATGCCAGTGGATTATTAAAATACGATTCAGTATATAAATGGAAACAACAATATATTCCACGCCCCGCCTGGTATGCCATCCAAACTTTTAAAACCCGGTTACAAGGTTATGTTTTTGAGAAGGAGATAATTGAAGATGATTTTCGATTGCAATATTATCATGTAAGAAATAACCCTGGTAAAAAAGCAATGGTAACCTGGCTGCAAACAAATTCCGGGAAGCAGGAAAATAAAACCATTTCATTGCCGGCATCGCTTCCTTATCAAATTATAACGCCCACATTAAATACCGAAGGGAAAGTAATGAATGCTACCGGCAACAGCGTTACAATCCTGGTAAATGAAATGCCGCAGGTTATTTTTTATTAAATTCGTTTTAACTTAGGCAGCAAGATAATGGAGAAAGACCACAACTATAAAGTTACCATTACCTGGACGGGCAATAACGGAAGAGGAACCGCTTCCTATCATTCGTATGAGAGAAGCCATACCATACAGGTAACAAATAAAGAAACCATCCGGGCATCATCTGATCCTGCATTTCGTGGAGATTACACAAAACACAATCCCGAAGAGCTTTTGCTGGCTTCCGTTTCAAGTTGCCACATGCTATGGTTTTTACATTTATGTTCGGTGGCCGGGGTGGTTGTTTTGGAGTATGAAGATACCGCTACGGGCCGCATGACAGAATTTGAAAATGGTTCGGGCAAATTCACCGGCATCACATTACATCCGCTGGTTACAATCCGTGATGCATCACAGTTGAGCTTATTAAAGAATTTACATACAGAGGCAAACAAGCTTTGTTTTATAGCCAATTCATTAAACTTTACAGTTATGCACCAGGCGCAGGGAAAAACAACTTCTTGATTTTAAAATGCAGATATTTGTACCCTCATGGGGTTAAGATTTATTTTATGTGTGCTGTATTCTATTCTGTGTTTATTGGGCAAGGCACAATTATGTAATGGTAGCCTGGGTGACCCCATCATCAATATAAATTTTGGATCAGGCTCTAACCCGGGGCCGGCGCTTGCTGCAGCCGCTACGGGCTATCAATACCTGGCGGCAGATTGCCCGAATGATGGATATTATACTGTAACAACAAATACCAATAATTGTTTTGGCAGTAGCTGGCATTCCCTCAATAGCGATCATACCCAAAATGGAAATGGCTATTTTATGCTGGTGAATGCTTCTTTGCAACCCAGCGCTTTTTATGCAGATACCGTAAGGGGATTGTGTGGAAATAGTTTGTATGAATTTGCCGCCTGGGTAATGAATGTACTTACGCCTAATGCCTGTAGTGGCGCCGGCATTCAACCCAATCTTACATTTACCATCGAGCAATTAAACGGTACCATCCTGCACAGTTATAGTAGCGGAAACATTCCCGCTACCAATAGCCCGGAATGGAAACAATTTGGTTTCTTTTTTAGCACCCCGGCCGGTGTAAATGATTATGTATTGCGCATCGTAAACAATGCACCCGGTGGCTGTGGAAACGATCTTGCATTAGATGATATTACCTTTAGAAGTTGCGGACCAAAACTTACACCTACGATCATTGGTTATACAAAAGATTCTATTGATTTATGCCAGGGTGATACTGAAAATTTTATTATTGATTGTACCGTATCGGCAGGATTCAATATGCCCGAATTTAAATGGCAGGAAAGTTATAACCAGCAACCCTGGCAGGATGTACCGGGCAATAATACATTACAGATGCCGGTACAAATATTTGCAAACAGCCCCATAGGTAGTTACCGTTACCGCCTTATAGCTGCTGAAGCAGGAAATATTGATGCAGCGAGTTGCCGTATTTATAGTACCCCTATTGAAATAATAGTACATGCAAACCCCATAGCACTTATTCATAATTATGGGCCTGTATGTAAAGGCACGCCTGTATCACTTTCAGCATCCGGTGGCACAAGTTATGAATGGACAGGCCCCAATGGATTTACGGCGCAGGGAGATACTATTGTTATTCCTGCACCCATGCCCGGCAATTATATGGTAACGGTGAGTAATGATGCAGGTTGCCATGCCAGCACAAATACAAATGTAATTTTATTACCCACACCGAATATAAAATCTGCGAATAACGCTTATAGCATTTGTGAAATGGATTCGGTACAGCTCCTGGTAAATGGTGGTTATCGTTACAAATGGATTCCTGCATCAGGATTATCGAATGATAGCATAGCATCACCATTTGCTTCACCATTACAGACCATTATATATAGTGCAATTGGTTATAACTTCCAGGGCTGTAGCGATACTGTAAGAATTTCAGTAACCGTATTTACAAAAGCGATTGCACACGCCGGCCCTGATAAAGCAGTGATGAAAGGAGCTACTATAAACCTGGAAGGATCTATACAAGGAGATTATGATAGTTTTTACTGGACGCCTTCTACCGGGTTATCCAACATCCATTCGCTTACACCTACGGTACTTGCATTCAATGATATGATGTATCAACTCATTGCAGTATCTAAAAATAATTGCGGTAATAGTTTGGATGCAGTAGCAGTGAAACTATACAATGACATTTATATCCCAAACATTTTTACGCCCGATAACAATGGCATCAATGATACCTGGAATATCCCGGCGCTACAGGCATTCCCACAATTTGAATTATATGTATATGACCGGTATGGTAAAATTGTATATACGGCACACAAACAATTTATTCCCTGGGATGGTACTTATAAAAACACGGCATTGCCAGTGGGCGCTTATACCTACCTGATACGATTAAACAATCAAGCAAAAGATATATTTAAGGGTAGTATCCTGCTTATGCGTTAATGATTATTTCCTAAATTGATTTTCAGCATTCGCTTTTAAAAAATCTGAAACCAGGTAACTGATGAGTTTACCGGTAATATTATCTTGTATTCCATTTTGAATGCATGCGCCTTCGCAGATATGAAGGTATGCAGCCTTGGCATCGGTAGCAACAAAGTTGATATATTGCCGGGCTTGCAGGCTGTTGATACCACATGGTGTGCGGGCGCTACTGAGGGTAGCTTCTATACTGTCCAGGTCCAGCTCTATACCGGTAAATGTATCTTCAGTAAACCCTGTAGCCTGGGCCACGGCCTGTATAAAATTTTTCTTTTCGTGTATAAAAATGTCTTCGTATGTATTGTATTGTATAAAATGATTTTGATGGATATCATTCAATACATTTTGCTGAATGTAGTTTTCATGAATCCCTACTATTGCATAACGCCCAAGATATCCATCGTTTTCGGCATACCGAAAGGGGTTGCCACTGTGCCGGCCTTCTAATGGCCGATAATCTGTATGGGCATCCAAATTAATACAGTTTATTTGGGCAATATGGATAGCCCCATTTTTATGCAATCCTTTTGCAACTCCTTTTATTATGGGGTAAGCATTATTGTGGCCACCACCTACCACAATCGGAATTTTATTGTAATAAGCAATCACTTTAAGGATATTTTCTACTTCCTCATCTATATTCACAACCGCATGGCGGTAGGCATCTATTAATTCATCAGGATGGTATGCATGATTTTCAATGAGGTATTTAAGATCGCCAAAATCAAAATGACCGAGCAGCAATAAGTTTTCTCCGGTTAAAAAATCGTTGCTCTGCACATTTAAAAAATGATTCAAAAAAGGGTACCAACAAGTATCGGCTCCGGGCAGCCCATAATTTGCTTGTACGCCAATATCTTCCGGAATGCCCAATAGCACATACTTTGCATTGGATTGGGCCAGGCTTTCGGGCCATCCGTTTTCTTCCGGCAATGCCTGTATACGCTCACCTATGTGTGTTTCAAAACGGCGAACTTTAGTAAGCGATAAAATATCTTTCTTATTGTAAAATTTAAAATGTTTCATCAATCAATGAATATTTTTTAAAATGATTCTTTAAGCTACTTAAATAAATACCAGATAAACCCTACACTATACGAATGAGGGCCATTACGGCACCGACTTTATTTTTATGATCCGTTTTCAAACTACAATTTTGATTTTACCAAAGTTAACAAAAAAGGATGTTATAGGTGAGTAACTATTGAGCTTGCGGAGTCTTTTGCCTTGAAAGTTTACAGAGTTTTGGTTCAGCTACTATCCTAATTTCAGCAATAAGGAGAAGCAAAATACTAAACCCGATGGGTTAATCAAAAAAAAAGAAAAAAGCCTACACCCAGTTACCCCGAATCATTACTTTTTCAATGTGAATTAATCCAAAACTGTAAAAAAGATAGGCTAAAGAAGGGATGGGTTTGGTAATGATGAGGTTTGCATTTTTACCATTGGTAATGCTGCCCACTTCGTTTTGTAAATCCATGGCATAAGCGCCATTGAGGGTTGATGCATTGATTACTTCTTCGGGAAACATTTTCATTTGAATACAACTTATAGCATTTACAAGATTCATGTTACCACTGGGTGAAGAACCCGGGTTATAATCTGAAGCCAGCACCACGGCGGCATTTGCATCAATCAATGCACGTGCCGGCTGATAGGCCATTCTAAGAAAAAATGCAGCGGTAGGCAGGAGTGTGCTGCATCCATCAAATTTTCCAAGGAGCTGTATTTCTTCGGCTGTTAATGTTTCTAAATGATCGAGTGAAAGGGCATTTGCTGCAATCCCGGTTTGTATGCCACCAATACTATTGAGCTGATTTACGTGTAATTTAGGCCGCAGGCCATACGCAGCGCCAGCCTTGCATAATTGCTCAGTTTCAGCGGGTGAGAAAAACCCTGTTTCGCAAAAAACATCAATATAATCGGCTAATTTTTCTGCTGCAATTACAGGCAGCATTTCCTCAATGATCATTTTAATATAGCCGGCATGATCATTTTTAAAAATTTCAGGATAAGTATGCGCTCCTAAAAAACTGGCTTTAATACTAAGTTTACTTCTTTGTTTTAATTGTTTAATTACCCGTAGCATTTTTAATTCACTTTCTACTGATAATCCATAACCGCTTTTAATTTCAATAGCGCCAGTTCCGAGTTCTGATAATTGTTGTAACCGGGTTTCTGACTGCTGTAATAATTCTTCTTCGCTGGTTTCATTTAATTTTTTAGCAGAGTTAAGTATCCCCCCTCCTTTTGCTGCAATTTCAGCATAGCTGAGGCCTTGCAGTTTATATATAAATTCATTTTCACGGCTGCCTGCAAAGACCAGGTGGGTATGGCTATCACACCAACAGGGTAATACAAACCTGCCTTGTAAATCAATTGTATTTTTTGGAAGCTGTGGAATTTTTAATGGCAATTCATACATGAAACCATAATCTGCAATTTGTTCATCTTCCACCAATAAATAGGCATCTTCCATACTGGGAAGTTGTGCCAGTTGATGGCCCCTTAAAAGTTCTTGTGCATCCCTTGTGCCTGCCAGTAAACCAATATGGGTGAATAAGGTTGTCAAAATATTTGTAATTATAATTGTTGCCAGATATGTTCACTAAATTGTTCCAGGCTGGGATCCCTCGCTCCCATTAGCAGCAATACACTCCCCGTTGCCAGGTGGGGGCGGATGGCTGCTAAAAGTTGATTCCGGTTTTCTACAAAAAAAGCCTGCTTACCTGTATTTTTAATATCGTTAATCAAATCATTGGCAGAAATATCTTTTATCGTGGTACCTCCTGCATAAAAAATTTCGCTCATCCAAATTTCATCCTGTGGCCGCAGCGCTTCTGAAATTTCTTTTACAAAATCCTGACGCAAAAAACGGGTGGGTGCATAGCCATGCGGTTGAAACCAGGCTACTACTTTTTCTGCTACATGCTGGCAAGCTTTAATAGAAGCAGCGCATTTGGCAGGGTTATGGGCATAATCATCAATTACCCATATCCCGTTTTTTTGACCAAGTACCTGGTGCCGGCGATAAATTCCTTGATAGGTTTTAAGCGCTTCGGCACATGTGGTTAAAGCAATTCCCAAAAGCCTGGCTGCTGCAGAAGCTGCCAATGCATTTTCCATATTATGTTTACCAATGCTGTGCAGTGTAAAAGGGATTTCATTTACTGAATATGAAATATCTAAACCTTGTTGATCAAAATTTTTCGCTACCAATCCGGCAGGCTCATCAATAGAAAAATCATTTTCTATTTGAGCAGATAAGCTGGCAGAAAGTGCATTGCTCCTGTTTACAATAAAATGATCTTTTGTATGCTGCTTAAATTTTGTAAATATTTCAACCAGTTCATGAATTTCCTGGTGGTCTTTATCAATATTCAATAAGACTCCAATATGCGGATGATATTGTACAATAGAACCATCACTTTCATCTGCTTCAATAACCAGCCATTCCCCTTTCCCCACTGCTGCATTCCCAATTTTACCCTCTTTAATAATGGATGTAAGGCCTGCACCTGTAATAATACTCGGCTCAAACCCTGCATAAGATAGTATATGATAAAGCATGGCTGCCGTAGTACTTTTTCCGGAAGTGCCGGCAATAGCTATTGTTTTTTTACTATCCGCAATCAAAGCCAATAATTCACTGCGCCTGAATACAGGGATATTCAGTTTCTTCGCCATTTGAATTTCAGCAACAGTATCTTCAATAGCAGTAGAAGCCACTACCAATTGTGTTTTTCCTGTAATGCCCTGGCCATTTTGCTCAAAACAATGAATACCCTCTGCTTCCAGCTTATCCCTTGTTTCGTTTGGCTCACCGGTAATAAAAAAGCGGTCACTGCCACTCACTTCTTTATGAATTCCTTTTAGATATTGTGCCAATGCACTCATACCTGCACCTGCAACGCCAATAAAAAATACATGCTCAAAATCGTTAACCGATTTTATCATATTGATACATTTATGGCTGCTAATTTACAGGTAAAATAATAGTTGCAGAAAACTAGTTTACCCATTTTATCTAATTTATAATTGGGATA
Source organism: Niastella sp. (assembly GCA_016710595.1). Lineage (GTDB taxonomy): Bacteria > Bacteroidota > Bacteroidia > Chitinophagales > Chitinophagaceae > Ferruginibacter. Next base: position 147,133 of record JADJVM010000002.1, on the reverse strand, counting down.
CGGCATCCTTGTATTCAAATTGTAAGTCTTCATGCAGGGAATCAAGCGCTTTATGAATCTTTTTTAGCTGTGCATTATATAAGTTTTGTAAAGCAGTACTGCGGCTTATGTCAATAGGTAACTTCTTAATGCCGTTACAAACGGCAATTTCAATCTCTATCTCTACAGCGGATGAAGCGGCATATTTAATATACCGGCCGGCATACCTGATGATTTTACGTATTGTCTTTTTAGCAAAATAGATATTTGTTACATTTACCTGTGTAAATAAAAGATCAATTTCTTCTTTTACAGAATTAATATAACCGGTTTCATCCTGTGCCTCAAATAATAAATAAGTAATTAATTCTTTATTTTCTTTTTTAAATTTTGCAAGCCGCATGATTAAAGAAGTAAGTTCTTTGGCTGGCATCAATTCAATTTCAGTCTTAATATCTTTTAAAGATGCCGGTTTCATACAAGCAAGTAAATGATATACCGGCACAAAACCAAATCAGATTGAATAAAAAAAAACCTTCTTTGGGGAAGGTTTTTTAAAATGCCGGTGAGGGTAATAGAGGGTTTACTCATTTTAGTTTCAGAAGTTTCTTTAAAATGAGTACACAAATAAATAAAATTTTCAGTTAACATCATACCAAATGAAAGAATTTTTTATGGAACGGAATTTTACGAAGTAAATCTACGTTTCATTCACAACCTGTTAATTACTTATCATACAGTAAATAAATTCATTGGCTTATTATTGCAATTAAACCCTTTAAAAAAATGAGAAAAATTTTGCTTACCCTATTTCTTTCTTTCCTTTTTATGATGAGCTATTCACAGTTTTATAAAAACATCATCAGTAGCCCAAAAGGATTTTCTGATTCCTTAAATGTAATCGTAAAAGAATATGCACTAAACTATCGTGGCATACAGGGTGAGCTGTTAGAAATGCAAAATGGTGTGGAGATATACAAAGCCTTTGCATCTTTACCGGGAGCACAATCGGCCAGCATTTACCGGTATCAATCTAAAGTAGATACCACTGCAAGCTGGCAAGCCATAATGTGCAGTGGCGTTAGTTTTAAAGAAGCTTCTAAAATTTATCGTAACCTGTATAACGCTGTAAAAAAATCAAAAATAAATTTTAATGAGCCTTCTGCTGGTGGTTTTTATGGCGAAATGCAAGCACCGGTAGAAAGTATGCGTTTTATACAAAGTGATTTAAGAAGTTCATCAACCGGAAAGATTTACCAAAAATTAGTTGTAACCATAGAGCTTACCGGTGAGTTTGAAGATTGGGAGGTAAAAATATCCATCTCACATAAAAGAGATGACAGTAAATATCTTTAAGGTACAAGGGCTGCAATGCGTTTACTCACTTTTGACATATCTTTTGCCAGGCTGTAAATAAAGATAAACTGATCTGTAATTGACTTTGTAGCAACCAATTCTTTTTTTGTTTCAGTTTCTAAAAACCCTTCGCTTATTTCTTCTTTTCTTTTTTTGAGAATGTTATTACTGTGCGTAAATACAGGGTTCAGTACTGCATTGTCAGTTTCTACAACCAGGCCGGGGTCATGCTCAAGTTGATGATAGGCATTGTTTAATTCATCGAGGATTAAATCTGTCGCAGGTTCCAAATTTACAGGCTTAAAATGTTCTGAATTATTATTTAAAAAATAAGATAAGCTGGCTAAGTGAGAGGAAAGCAATTGGTTCAATGCAACAAAGCGATGAATTTCTTTGATGCCCGCCTGGTATTTTTTGGGTTCAGATAACATCCGGTTAAAAGCGCCTGACCCATTCGCCAATGCTGTAAAATTTATTTTCCTGGCCTGTTTAATAGCTTTACTATCCGGCATCCTGTTAGTAAACCCATTTGCAATAATTTTAAAATAGCCGGTAGCCGCCCGGTTCATTTTAGATAGCACACGCAAAATGGAATCCTGCTCCCACAAGGGCAATAAAAACAAACTACACAAGTAGGCAATTACGGAACCGATAGCTGTATCAATAAAACGATCGGCCATTAAATTGAGGAGGTTTACCGGATGCAAAAAATAATAAAACAAAACCAGGTAAGGCGTTAAAAATAAAACGCTGATGAAATAATGGGTACGTAAAAAAGTATAGGTCAAAATCATTAACATCACCAGCAAAAACATGAGCGCTGTATCATTCCGGATAAAATATACCAGTACAAAGCCAAGCATCAAACCCAGGAAGGTGCCGGCAATACGGGCTTTATTCCTTTGCTTCGTAAGGCTGTAAGCAGGTTTTAAGATCACTACAATGGTGAGTAATATCCAGTAACTATGGCCAATGGTGAAGTAAAGTGAAATGAGATATCCTATCAACAATGCAATGGCAACCCGTAATGAATGACGAAAAATATTAGAGCTTATATTAAAATTATTGAAAAATAGAAACAGTTCATTTTTTTGCTCACCGGAATAATTTACTACATCGGTATCTTTTATTTTTTTTGCTTTCTTATCAAAACGGGTATAATATTGTAGGTCTGTTACCTTTTGAGTAAGTACCCGCATATTGCGGACGATGGCGCCCAACCCTACATAATATTCGAGGTTGCTCTCATTCATTTCATGCTTTCGCAGGTTTTCAAATTTTTCTACAATTTCATCCAACCCTTCCAAAAATGTAGTAACCGGTTCAGCAGGACTCCCACTTTTTACCTGGATACCGATATGTTTTAATTCTTGTGCCAGGTTATCAATTTGATGGTTTATCATGGGCAGGATACCGGTATAATCAAATTGCCGATGAAGCAAATGATAATCCTGGAAAGATGTGATGATGGATTCAAACATTTCGGCAACGTCAACATACATTTTTAAAAGCCCACGACTCATAACCGAAGACTCTTTCGTAAATGCCCTTGTTTTAAATAAAAGATCGCTTACCAGGGTCTGCTCTTCCAGGAGTTTCACCTGTTGTTCCATCAATCTTTTGGCAATTTTATCAATATCAGGATTTGGGTTATAAAAGTCGCCCCTACCTTGCAGGTAAGCCCCGGTATGCATAATGAAATCGCCCAGGGTTTGCTGTATGATCCTGTATGGGCGCAAACTGTATAAAGCCAGGCTAAATAGCATATACCAGGTGGCGCCTGTAAAAATGTACAACGAATACCACAATACATCCACACCGGTACGTTTTGTTTCCAGATTTAGTACCATGATGATAAGGGCAGCAATACCTATGGCAGATATCCTGGCTCCATAAACAGCGAACATAGAAAAAACAAATCCAAAAATAAAAATAAGGGTAGCCAGTAATACCGGTAAATGAGATGCATAACCAATCATAATAGCCACCAGGCTTATGAGTATATTGCTAAAGAACATTCCATTTCTCCGGTAATGTACCGGCCCGGGAGTATCGGCAATACTACCACATAGCGCCCCCAATGAAATAATGATACCTGTTTGTAATTGGCCAAATGCTGAAGCAATAAATGCAGGAAGAATAATGCCTGCTGTCATACGAAGCCCTTCATTTAAAAAACGGCCGTTTACAAAATTTTTATATGTGGTAAATTGGTCCAATTATTTTAATCATCGTTTGTGATAAGCAAAAATAGAGTGGTTATGTTATTAATTTAATAATAAAATAATGATTCAACCAATTGATCTTTTTAAAAAGACACGGAATCACTTCAAATACCTTAATTTTAAAAATAAAAACATGGCAGCTTGTAATTTTTCTTTCCCATTTACCGGTAACCCGGATGAAATTTTAAACAAAGCAAAATCTACAGTAGAATCTGCCGGTGGTAGTTTTACCGGCGATGCCAATGAAGGGCAGTTTCACATAAGCGTAATGGGGAATACGGTTGCAGGAAGTTATATGGTTAGTGGCGAATTGCTAAATATTACAATTGATGATAAACCATTTTTTGTACCCTGCAGTACCATCGAAGGTTTCCTGAAGAATAAGATTGGTTGAGACTATCATTTTGTATTCATCCATTGGCTATCACCAAAATATCAGCATTTATATATTCACTTAAATACACAAAAAAAACGCATACTATTTAACCAGCCCGGTTAAATGGAATGCGCTTACTAATTTTTCTTGCTTAAACTATGCTGCCTTTAAAGCCACTTTAAATGCAAGGCTGCAATAACTAAATGAAGTATGTTGCCCGTTTACGGCAAACTTCCATTCTTGCCCGTTAGTAAGAGGTGGGTTACTGGAGCTTCCCATTGCTTCACCAATTCCGATAAGGCAATCGTGGCTTACTAATTTAAAACCATAATGCTTGCCTTTTGTTAAATGGCAGGATGGTACATTAAATTTCATCCAACTACCTTCATCCGATTTTTTTACTTCTACTGTAGTAGTGCCAATCGCATCGCTCCACTTTTTTTCAAGCGGATCAAATTGGTGAATGCTTAGTTCTAAGTGACCGGGTTTTGTAATAAGATTGGAAAACACTTCAATGCTTTCTAAATCACCTTCTGTGTGTGTTTCAAAGGTTTGTCCTTTGCTGATTTCAAACGCCTGTATTGGAAACAGGCCAACCCAACTGGTGGTGTTATTGTTGGTTTGCTCAGCAACAGATACAGCATGTAAATACTGTAATTTGCCAGTGTTCATGATTTGTTTTTTAAATTGTGAAAGAAAAATAGAAGGTAGAAATCAATTCATGCCATAAATTTAACTCTAAGATTTACTAATTATTGTAAAAGGAGTGTTATTTTTTTTTACAATCACATGTTCTGCACATTTTAATAGGCTGCTGTTTATATACTTAGATAAAACCTGATAATTTGACTTATCCTTTACAAACAGTTTATAAATGCTGATTTTAATTTTTACATTTAAACAACATACACAAATAACTACTTTATTATATAATAAATTAACTAAAAATGTTTTAGTTGATAAAGGCAGTTACTGCTCAATTGGCAAATGAATTTTATCCCAGCAAAGGCATATACCTTTCCTGAATGGTTCTAAAATGCCAACGTTGGTGGCCGGGCATAATGAAGCCAATATCTGCAACGCTGTATTTACCATTTAACCCTTGCCCTTCCTGCTCCAACATTTGTGTTGTAAATGATTTATACATTGACAATAAAGATTGATGAGATATCATCAGATCATCAATGAGAGAAGGGATACTCCTGTTTTTAGCACATGCTTCCAGGGCATAAGCATCTTCATCCATACCCATCATTTGTTGTGGGTCTTTACGGGCAAAACATAATGCCCTAAAACAAAATACCCTTTCGGTATCAATTAAATGTTGCAAAATATCTTTAATGGTCCACTTACCCGGCGCATAAGCCATATTCCCCAACGCTTCCCATTCTTTTAATGGCGCTTCTTTTAATTCTATCATACTGGTTTCTATGGCTTCCGGAATTTCTACATCATCACAAAGATTTATGTACTTATCAAAATGGGCAGGTAATATTTTTAATGCTGAACGTATCATTTTTATAAATTTTAATAAAAATAAACATATATAATTATTTATTCTAAGGAATGCGTAAGTGTATTTAATCCGGATGTTTTATTTTTGCAGCTTAATAAGATGACAAATAATTCTAATTCATTTAAAGGTATTCCCGTTTCTACCTCTTTACAAACAACTCCCGAAGAAGAAACACATTTAAGAAACGAACCCCATCCAAAAAACCGGATCCTGCGTATTTCATTTTTTGCCATTGTGGTAGCAGCCTGTATTAGTGTTATTGCACGTTTCCTGGTAGATCTTATTTATTTAGTAACACATATTTCTTTTTTTGGGGAATTTAGTACAACCCATGTATTGCCACAGGATAATCATTTAGGCTGGTTGGTTATTTTTATTCCTGCTATTGGCGGTGTTATTATCGGTTTTATGGCATTGTATGGTTCAAAAGCCATTCGGGGGCATGGAATTCCTGAAGCTATGGAACAAATTCTTACCAATGATAGTAAGATCAAGCCTACCATTACGTATTTAAAACCTTTATCATCGGCGATTGCAATTGGTACGGGTGGCCCATTTGGTGCGGAAGGGCCTATCATCGCAACAGGTGGTGCATTAGGGTCAACCCTGGGGCAAATCATGAAAATTTCGCACAATGAACGAAAAGTTTTATTGGCGGCAGGCGCCACGGCAGGTATGGCTGCCATATTTGGAAGCCCGGTGGCAGCAATCTTTCTTGCGGTAGAACTCTTATTATTTGAGTTTTCTCCTGCTTCTATCATCCCGGTAGCATTGGCCTGCATTACCGGTGCAGCGGGGCATCATGTATTATTTGATCCCGGTCCTGTATTTCCTATTGTAAATGAAATTGCCCTGCCGGGTAACCAGGCATTATTTTTATATAGCATGATTGGTTTGGCTATTGGCTTATTATCTATTTTGGTTACTAAAATTGTGTATTGGCTGGAAGATCATTTTGAGAAACTACCCATCCATTGGATGTGGTGGCCGGCTATTGGCGGTTTGTTTGTGGGTATCATTGGGTATATTGATCCCCGTACACTTGGGGTAGGGTATAATAATATTACGGATATATTAACGGGAACACAATCGCTGAAAATACTGGCTTACTTATGCCTGTTTAAATTTTTATCCTGGTCTGTTGCACTTGCCAGTGGAACATCTGGTGGCACATTGGCTCCCTTGCTTACCATTGGAGGCGCTGCTGGCGCTGTAATAGGAATTGGTTTGCAAAAAATTTTCCCGGGTGTTGGTATCTCTGTATCTCTTGCTGCATTGGTGGGCATGTCTGCAATGTTTGCGGGGGCATCAAGGGCCTTTTTAACTTCTATTATTTTTGCATTGGAAACTACAGGCCAGTTTAATGCACTGCTCCCCTTATTGGCTGCCTGTTCCATTGCCTATCTTATTTCTTTTTTCTTAATGGAGAATACCATTATGACTGAAAAGATTGCCCGGCGGGGCATTAAAACACCCGAAACATATACACCTGATATTTTAGAACAATTTAATGTGCAACGCATGATGAATGAGGAAGCCCTGGTGATAAATGATTCTAATTCTATTGCGGAGTTGAGGACCTGGTTAAATGAAAATCCTTCTTCTTCATCCAATTATTATTTACTGGTAAATGAAGATGATTTATTTTCCGGGGTTATCAGCTCTTCTAATTTATGGAGTGAGCAACACCAGGTGCATTTACCTATTTCAAAACTGGTAAAAAGAAGGAATGTGTGGGTAAAAGCAAATGATACTTTAAAAACAGCCGTTCAAATTATGGCAAACGAAAACCTGGACCTCTTACCCGTTGTAGATGAAAACCGGGAAGTGATTGGATCTATCAGCTATCGAAATATTATGGATGCTTATAAAATTACAATGGAACAACAGCAACATTACGGAACTAATATTTCATTAAAACGACAATCATTGAAATTACTGGCCAAGGGACAGAGGTTGGTACAAAAAACCTGGAATAAAGAGTAAACTAAGGCATAGCCAAAATCCGGCTCATAACAAAACTCACAATCCTGTCGCATTTTGATAAATGAAAATCATACACATGGTTATTCATATAACCACTTAAACTCTCTTTAAGCATTGTTTTAGCCCTGTTTAACCTCACTTTTACATTTGGCACTTCAATACTCAATGCCTCAGAAGTTTCTTTTACTGACAGGTCTTCAATTTCACGCAATACAAAAACAGTACGATATATTTCCGGTAGCTGTGCAATTGCCTTTTCCATTACACTTCCCAGCTCTTTATTTACCAATAACGTAGCAGGTGAAGCGGAAGTATTTACATTGTCAGTATTTTCTACCTTCATGGTATATTTTTTTTGTTTACGCTTTTGTTCAAAACACTGGTTGATCATAATCCTGGTAAGCCAGGTACTAAAAGCGCTCCTGTTTTCAAACTGATGCAAGTGTTCGTAACAGCTTATATAGGCATTCTGCATCGCATCTTCAGTTTCGGCTTCATCTGACAGGATTGACATTCCAATGCGATACATTCTTTGATTATACCTACGCATGATAATTTCAAACAACTCCTTTTCACCGGTTTTAATGCGTTGAATCAATTCTCCATCAGGAGTCATATCAGCTAATGAAACAGATTGGCCTATCATAATTTGGTTAGATTATTGAGAAATAAAAAGGTTACAGGATCCTGCTATTTTTTTTGTAACCTTTTGTTTTAGAAACTCTCTAATAGGTTAAAAGGAATATAAACGCAGGATAAAGTTACTAATACTTATTCAATCAGGCGAGGCGATATAAATCAAAACCTGCTTTTATACAAATATTTAAACACATACAATGGAAATTACAAATCTTAGTCCTGCAATGAAGAAAGAATTTGCTCATAATGGTAAAATAATAAACGCAGTTTTTACAGAAAATAAGATTGATCCACAATCACAGGAGGATAATATTGCATATCATTTTTCTAAAATCATGGAAACACTTGGCCTTGATTTAGAAGATGACGGGCTTAAGGATACACCCCAAAGAGTTGCGAAAATGTATGTTCAGGAAATATTTAAAGGCCTCAACCCGGCTAATGAACCAGACATAACATTATTTGAAAATAAATTCAAATACAATGAGATGATTGTAGAAAAAGACATCCCTTTGTATTCTTATTGTGAACATCATTTTGTACCGATTATTGGCAAAGCCCATGTGGCTTATATTTCAAAAGGAAAAGTAATTGGCCTTTCTAAACTAAACCGTATTGTAGATTACTATGCCAGGCGGCCACAAATACAGGAGCGATTAACCCTGCAAATAGCTGAACATGTAAAAAAAGTATTGCAAACTCAGGATGTTGCTGTAATTTTAAAAGCCTCTCATTTATGCATAGCTTCCCGTGGTGTGGCACAGCAGGGATGTGAAACAATTACCAATAGCCTGCATGGTAGCTTTATTAATACTGTAAATAAACAAGAACTTTTTACGCTTATAAACTTATAAAATATTATACAATGGAAACAATATTAACAATACAGGACATTCATCAGGTAACACATGATGTAAGGTGCATACGGCTTGATAAACCAAAAGGTTACGAGTTTGTACCCGGGCAGGCTACAGACGTAAGCATTAATAAAGAGGGTTGGAAAAAGGAAAAACGGCCTTTCACATTTACATCACTTACAAGTGACCCCTACCTGGAATTTACCATTAAAAGTTATAACGACCATGATGGGGTTACCAAACAAATAGGGTTACTGCAACCGGGTGACCAATTGATTATTGATGATTCCTGGGGTGCCATTGCTTATTCGGGTGAAGGCTATTTTATTGCAGGCGGTGCAGGTATTACTCCTTTTATTGCCATTTTACGGCAATTACAAAAAGATCATTCAATCGGAAAAAATAAATTATTCTTTGCCAATAAAACATCAAAGGATATTATTTATAAAGAAGAATTAAAATCTTTGCTGGGTGAAAATGCAATATTTATTTTAGATATTGAGGAAGCCGGTTTTCATCACGGCCGTATAGACCAGGCTTTTTTAGAAAAAGAAGTAGATGATTTTAGCCGTCATTTTTATATTTGCGGCCCCGATCCCATGATAAAGAGTATTGAAAAGATTGTAGAAGCAAAAGGGGCCAATCCCGAGGCGGTAGTTTTTGAAAAATAGGATGCGTAGCTAACCAAGTGTTGCTGCTGAAAATAAAAGAATACAACTGGCAACTGAGATTTTATTGAGAGATTGCTTTTTTTGAAAACCAATTTCTAAAGGAACTAAAAATGAAAATGGCCTCTTTTACAGAGGCCATTTAATGTTCAATATCTTAATTGATTATCCTTTTTTTGGTTTTGATATTTTTGTTTTAGGAAGGCGCTTTTTATCCTTATTTTTCATGAGAGGTGTTTTCATATCACCTGCATATTTCACGGCTTCATACGCATCTACAATGCCACCTGAAACTGAGATATCACTCAACGATACCATTTCACTGCTACCGGGTTTGTTTACTTTACCGGCCGGGGCTTGTGCTGTTTTTTCGATAATCGTTTTTAATTGTTGCGGGGTTAGGTTAGGATAATATTGCAAAGTTAAAGCTGCAATTCCCGCTACTATTGGGCCTGCAAAGCTGGTACCATTTGATTTACCAAAGCTATTATTAAAAGGTGTAGTAGAATAAACTGCCACACCCGGTGCAAACACATCCACTTCTTTTTTTCCATAGTTGCTAAAATCTGCCAGGGCGCTGCCTAATTTTTTATCGCTACTGGCGCCTACGGTAATAATATTACTTGCCCTACCCGATCCATCGGCATAATCAGGATTGGGGAAATTGTAAGTACTATCAACATTTTTATGATCATTTCCGGCTGCATGTACCAATAATACGCCTTTGCTCTCTGCATATTTAAATGCATCATCTACCCATTTCTTTTCAGGCGAAAAATCTTTTCCAAAACTCATACTGATGATTTTTGCACCATTGTCAACTGCATACCGTATGGCAAGTGCAATATCCTTATCATGCTCATCACCATCAGGTACTGCACGAACTGCCATAATACGAACATTATCTGCAATACCGGTAATAGACTCAGGATTGGTACCTTTTACACCTGCGATGATACCGGCACAAAACGTACCATGAAACGGTGTATTGGCCATAATATCGTTGTTGCCGTAATACCTGTCATTAATATCGTTTTCGTTGTCTTTTACAATTTCTGCTCTATAATTTTCCGGCGCTGTAGTTGCAGCATCGGCTTTTCTTATTTCACCATCTATATATTCCAGTAATTGCGTGTTTGTAATATCATCACTTTTATTACCCTGGCAAAAACCAATCAAAATAGATTTTGTAATTTTTGCATTGGGATCCTGAGTAGTTAATGCTTTTAAATCGGTACAGTTATATTCATCTTTACCCAATTCTTTTCTAATGATAGAATCACCATTTACAAAGCGTGGTTTTAATTGGCGGAGAAAACCTACTTCCTCTTGATTAACATCTCCCTGTACTTTTTCTTTTGCTCTTTTATAAGTGGCATATTCTGCTTTTTCAGTTGCATTGAGTGCATTTTCATCAACCGATTTATTTTCCCATTTATCTTTTAGCGCATAATAAACTCTGGCTGCCTCAAAGCTGTCATCTTTTACATTGCGGCCATCTTTGCCGCCAATAAAATTCCAGCCATGTACATCATCAATATAACCGTTTTTATCATCATCAATCCCATTTCCGGGAATTTCACCTGGGTTGGTCCATAGAACCGGTTTAAGGCTGGTATGTGTAGTATCAATTCCGCTATCAATTACAGCAACTATTACCCGGTTACTTTTTAAATTTTTAGATTTTAATAACTCTCTTGCTTTATCGAGGCTAATGCCGTCATAGCCGCTGGTAGCAGGATCCAGTTGAAACCAATTATTGGGCACTTCCGATTTTTTGGGTTGTGCAAATGCCATACTGCCTGCAAGAAGGAATATGGCAATCATTGAGAATATTTTATTCATTGATGTAAATTTCATAAAACGAAAATATAAGTATTTAAAAAATATGGGATACCGTTTATATTTATTGCAATAATATTAACGAATGATTCCTATAGATCGAAACGGATTCCCTGTGCTAAAGGTAATTTATCGGTATAATTTATAGTATTGGTTTGACGGCGCATATACACTTTCCAGGCATCGCTACCACTTTCCCTGCCTCCCCCGGTTTCCTTTTCACCACCAAATGCCCCGCCTATTTCAGCTCCACTGGTTCCAATGTTTACATTGGCAATGCCGCAATCGCTTCCATTTACAGATAAGAACATTTCTGATTCACGCAGGCTATTGGTAATTACCGAACTGCTTAAACCTTGTGGTACGCCGTTTTGTAATGCGATAGCTTCCTGCATTGTTTTATATTTTATAATATATAAAATGGGTGCAAAGGTTTCATGCTGTACAATTTCAAAACTATTTTTTACTTCTGCCACGCAAGGTTTTACATAACAGCCGCTTTCAAAATTTTTACCTTTTACTACGCCGCCTTCTACAATAAATTTACCGCCTTCCTGTTTACATTTTTCAATGGCAGATAAGTAAAGAGAAACAGCATCTTTATCAATCAGCGGACCCACATGATTTTTTTGATCTAATGGGTTGCCAATTTTTATTTGACCGTACGCTTTTACGAGTGCCCCTTTAAATTTATTATAAATTTTTTCATGTATTATTAAGCGCCGGGTAGTGGTGCATCTTTGTCCTGCTGTACCAACGGCGCCAAATACTGCGGCAGTAATTGCAATAGATAGATCGGCTTTATCAGAAATAATGATGGCATTGTTACCTCCCAATTCCAGCAGGCTTCGTCCCAGGCGTTGTGCTACTGCTGTTCCTACTGCTTTACCCATCCGGGTGCTTCCGGTAGCAGATACTAACGCTATGCGGCTGTCTGCACTTAACCATTCGCCTACCTCACGGCCGCCACATAATAAATTATTTACGCCTTCAGGCACATTGTTTTTCTTAAATACATTTTGTACAATTTTTTGACAAGCCACTGCACATAAAGATGTTTTTTCACTCGGTTTCCAAATGCATACATCACCGCAAACCCATGCCAGCATACTATTCCAGCTCCATACGGCAACCGGGAAATTAAAGGCAGAAATAATCCCTACAATTCCCAGGGGATGATATTGTTCATACATCCGGTGACCAGGCCTTTCGCTGTGCATGGTAAGGCCATGTAACTGCCGGCTAAGCCCTACCGCAAAATCGCAGATATCAATCATTTCCTGTACCTCACCTAAACCTTCCTGTAAACTCTTACCCATTTCGTAACTTACCAACTGGCCGAGGGGCATTTTATTTTTACGAAGTTCTTCACCAATTTGTCTTACTATTTCTCCACGGCGGGGTGCCGGCCAATTGCGCCATTCTGCAAAAGCGGCTGTCGCTTTTTGTACAACTTTTTGATAAGATTGTTTATCGGCACTATGAATGCTCCCAATAAATTTCCCATCTACCGGGGAATTGCTTATTAATTTTTCACCTTTTGATTTTATCCATACCGCACCTGTAGAAACGCCTTCGTTTTGTGCCTTTAAGCCCAATGATTTTATGAAATTCATAGTATTTGTTTTTGCGCTTGCAAGGTAGGCTTATTTTCACTTATTTCAAGGTGACTGTTTGGATATAAAACAGGTTGGCAATTATTCTATGGCTCATCAATCAATGCTTTCACTCTCTGTGTAAATGCAAAAAGTTAACACTTGTCAATAGAAAAATGGATATGCGTATGTACCATTATGAATTTAATTGCCATTCATTCATCCCGCCCACTAAATTTTTTACATTACTAAATCCTAAAGACTCCAGCATCAGGCAGGCTTGCATACTCCTGTTTCCGCTTCTGCAATAGCAAACAATTTCTGTTTCTTTCATGTCTTCTATATCATCAAGCTGCATTGCCATAATATTTCCCAATGGAAGAAAAACGCCTCCAATATTAAACTCAGCCCGTTCATCGGCTTCCCTTACATCTAACATTTGAATGGTTTCGCCTTCATTTATTCTTTGCTTTAATTCTAAAACGGTAATTGTTTTCATACCTTATTGTTTCTGTGTAGTTGTGTCTTTTTGAACTTTGGGGGTTGCAGATAACCACAAATCCATTACCTGGCCGGATTGAATAAACATTCTTTCATTATTTTCTGATAAACGAGGTGGATTTTGTTTATAAATAAAGGCTGCTGCTGTATCACTAATACCAGCATCTGCAATGATAGCGCCGATGCTTACCCCATCTACTTCAAGTAATGATTTAGCTTCAGTAAACGTCATTCCCAATAAATCCGGAACCGGTATGCGCTGATCTGCCAATCCACCTCCTACTATTAAATCTATTTTACTGCCCCATTGTATTTTGGCGCCTGGGTTTATAAGCGTACCATGATAATGTTGTTCTAATACGGAGCCCATCATAAAGTCGGGCCTAAATGTAGTATCTCCTAAATTAAGATGTGAACGTTTCAATAATTCTAAAGCATAGTTCAATGATTTGCCTTGCAAGGAAGGCATATCTACCATGGGCAGTGTCACCCTGTTTACGATAAGCAAAACAGAACGGTTTACTTTTACGGTACTATTAGGATCGGGTAATTGTTTTAACACCGTACCCCTGCTTGCCGTATCAGTATAAACAGAATCCTGTATCACTACATCAAAACCTTTATCTTCTAAAATTTTAATGGCTTCGGAAGTATTTTTCCCGGTAATATTGGGCACCGTTAAATATTCACCATGCTTGGTAATAAGGCCCAATAATTGCAAAAAACCAAAAACCAGCAAACCAGCCAGAACAATGGCTACCAATAAATTTACCCAAAATGGCCTGGCCGTTATAAATTTAAACACGTAGTATTTTTTAGTTAACTAAGATTGAAGATAAATATTTAATGAAAACATTCTTCTATTAATGCAGAATAAAATTCTTTGAGGCTCCAGCCCATTGCCTTAACCTGTTGCGGAACTAAACTGGCAGCACTTTGCCCGGGTACCGTATTTATTTCGAGCATAACCGGTAGCTTTGATTGTTCATCGTAAATAAAATCTATTCTTACGATACCGCTGCAATTAAAAATTTCGTAAGCCTGCTTAGCCACCACCCTTATTTTTTCCGCAATTGTTTCCTCCACATTGGCAGGGGTAATTTCATCGCTGGCACCTTCGTATTTAGCTTCGTAATCAAAAAAATCTTTTTTAGAAATAATTTCAGTAATGGGTAATGCAATTATTTTTCCTTTACTCCTGAATACACCGATCGTAAACTCACGGCCTGCAATAAACTCTTCTACCAATACCTGGTCGTCTTCTTTAAATGCTTTTTCAATAGCGGCCGGCAAGTCTTCGGCTTTCATCACTTTACTCATACCAATGCTACTACCCCCATTATTTGGTTTTACAAAAACAGGTAATGTTAATTCAGCAGCTTGCTGCAGCACAGAAGGAGCGGGATTTTTAAATAAATGTACCGAACGTGCCACATGCAATCCGGCAAAAGCTGCCACTGCTACGGTGTATCTTTTATTAAACGTAAGCGCAGACGTAGCCGCATCGCAGGAGGTATATGGTATATGAAGGCAATCGAAATAGCCCTGTAATTTTCCATCTTCACCGGGTGTACCATGCAAGCCTACCAGTACGGCATCAAAAATAATTTTGTTTCCTGCCCATGTAATTGAGAAATCATTTTTATCAACCATGATTTTTTCTCCTGCTTTTGTTTTGTAAAACCAACCTTCGGGATGAATGTCTATAATATAACAATCCCATTTATTTTCATCAATATTGGCAAACATCGTTTCTGCACTTTTATAAGAAATGACTGATTCGCCGGAATAGCCACCAGTAACCAAAGCAATTTTTTTCTTCATTTTATTTTAATGAAATCAATTTTTAAAAATTATTTTTCATGAGAGACCCCTTCATTCCCTGAATCTAATACGAATTTCCATTTCCCATTTTCTTCTTTTTTCCAAATGCTAACATAAGTGCCATATAAAATGGTATCCATATTGTTTGGATGCAGCGCATATATTCCAAAAGTATAGCCCATATCAGCCGATTTTGATACATAGGCATTTTGTGGTTTCCATTGCAAACTAAAACTACTATCATTGGTTTGCAGTAAAAAGTCTATGGCAGTTGCTCCAATTAAAGGAACATAGCCCGGCCTCAAAAGCACGCCATTACTATCAATATATTCCATAAATGCAGCTTTATATCCTTTTGCCACACTCATCTCAGAAAAAGATTCATCCGCTTTTATTAAATTTAATTTTTCTTCGGTTGTATTTATAACATCCGGGTTCGGTGAATTAATACAGGAAGCCAAAATGAGTATGAATAAGCCGACAAGTTTCCACATAATCAAAATATTCTTATTATTAATGCAGTAAAAATTATATTTCTGCCTGATTGCTACAAAAATATTCTTTTATTGTTAATAGTAATTAAAAGTTAATATAATCTGTTAAAACAAAAGGCGAAAGTAATAAGTACTTTCGCCGTTGTGCAGGAAATATCACCTGCTTAATTAAGCCTTTCGGCTACAAAAGGATTTAAAAGTGCATTTTTTCTTTTTTGGCCAGTAACTCGTCCACAGTTTCTTTGTAGTTTTCATCCGGCACACAACAATCTACGGGGCATACTGAAGCACATTGTGGTTCTTCATGAAAACCCTGGCACTCGGTACATTTATCCGGTACAATATAATACGTATCTACGCTTACTGGTGCATTTCGCTGATCAGAATCTAAAGTAGAACCATCCATCAACACATAAGAACCTTTTAAACTTGTTCCATCACTCATAGCCCATTCTACACCACCCTCGTAAATTGCATTATTGGGACATTCAGGTTCGCAAGCACCACAATTTATACATTCATCTGTTATCTTTATCGCCATCTGTTGTAATTTTACTTGCAAATTACTAAAAGCATGATGAATTTGCAAAACCGTTTTTCGCTTCTTGAAAACCTGGGACATCATATTTTAAATAAGGTTGATGAATGGGAGCAAACCATCCAAAAGGCTTATCAAAAAAACACCTGGTTTACGCCGGAATTTATTGAATTATCTGCCCGGCATATTGCTACTCATTATTTGCAAAAAGATGCTTTAGAGAAATGGGCAAATTCATATTCCATTACAAATGATATAACCCAAAAAAAAGTGGGCATTGTAATGGCAGGCAATATCCCGCTTGTAGGTTTTCATGATTTTTTATGTGCCTTTATAAGTGGCCATAAGCAAGTGATAAAATTATCATCTAAAGATGATGTATTACTTCCTTACCTGATGCAACAAATGATTCTTGAAAATAAGGATGTAGAAAATGAAGTGATATTTGCAGACCGGTTAAGCGGGTTAGACGCATACATTGCCACTGGCAGCAACAACAGCAGCCGTTATTTTGAGCAGTACTTTGGAAAATACCCACACATTATTCGCTGTAACCGTACTTCTGTTGCTATTTTAAAGGGAGATGAAAATAAAGGTGAACTTGAAAAATTATCAGATGATATACATCTCTATTTTGGATTGGGATGCCGAAATGTAACCAAGATTTATGTACCGGAAGAATATGATTTTGTGCCACTTATAAAAGCAATGGATAAGTACAAATATTTTGAAGACCATCATAAATACAAAAATAATTTCGACTACCAGTTATCGTTATTGCTCTTGAACCACCAGTTTTATATGACCAATGGATGTACTTTGCTTACGGAAAATAAAAATGTATTTTCACCCATCAGTACCGTACATTATGAATATTACTGGGACGCCGGTTTACTTACCAAACAACTTGAAGAAAATGGAGATTTACAAAGTATTATCGGTAAAGATTTTATTCCTTTCGGGCAGGCACAGCAACCCGGCTTAACACAGTACGCAGATGGCGTAGATACAATGGATTTCCTGGTACATTTATCGCAAGTACGAAAGTCTTACTAATTTAATGTTAAACCTGTCAGTAGTATCACCACATTTTGACAGGTCATCGTTACTTTGTGAGGCAGGCACAGCATTTGTAGAATTGAAATGAGTAAAGTGAGAACAATTTAAAAAGAATAAAATCATGAAATTAAAACAGGTTTTAGCAACCGTAATTATTAGCGCCCTCACTACTTTTGGTATGATTTGGGGCTATGGAAAATGGAATCAAAAAGATCTATATGGCGGACAACAAGCAACGCAACTACCCGGCAATTATAAATATGCGGGTTATAATGACGATGGCAGCTTACCCCCCGGCCCGGTTGACTTTACGATACCTGCAGAAGCAGCTATCCCTACCGTGGTACATATACGTACAAAAACAAATGCCAAGCAAGTAACCAATAATTTGGGCCGTCGCCAGGATCCATTTAGTGATCTTTTTGATGATGATATGCTCAGTCAACTTTTTGGAAGGAGAAATAATGTGATCCCCGAGCAACGGGCATCTGGCTCCGGCATTATCATTAGCAGCGATGGTTATATTGTAACGAATAACCACGTGGTAGAAGATGCCGATGAAGTAACGGTAACACTGAGTAACAAAAAAACATATACGGCAAAAGTAATAGGCAGAGATGCTTCTTACGACCTGGCAGTTATAAAAATTGATGCCACGAACCTTCCGTTTTTATTGTATGGCAATAGCGATGATGTAAAAATAGGTCAATGGGTATTGGCCATTGGTTATCCGCTGGATTTAGAAACTACGGTTACAGCAGGTATTGTAAGCGCTAAAGCCCGCCAATTAGGATTAAATAAAAGTAAAGTTGGAGCTTCTGCGGTAGAATCCTATATACAAACCGATGCTGCCGTAAACAGGGGTAATAGTGGTGGTGCATTAATTAATACTGAAGGAAAATTAGTGGGTATTAATTCTGCAATTGCTTCGCCTACCGGTTTTTACTCAGGATATTCTTATGCCATCCCGGTGAATATTGCCAAAAAAGTGGTAGATGATATTATTAAATATGGTACCGTTCAAAGAGCTTTTCTGGGCATTTCATATTTAGATGTAAGTGGCCTGAATAACGATGAGAAAAAAGCAAATGGCATTCCTGAAAGCGCCTGGGGAATATATACACAGGACGTTCCTAAAGACGGCGCTTCTTATGAGGCGGGCATCCGAAGAGGTGATATCATCAAAAGTATAAATGGTGTTACATTATCAAGTGGCGCAGAAATGCAGGAACAAGTGAGCAGATATAAACCCGGTGATAAGGTACAGCTTGTGTACACCCGCAATGGTAAAGATATCAGCACCACGGTTACCTTAAAAAATAAAGTAGGCAATCTTGAAATTGTAAAAAAGGAAAAATTAGTTGATCTTCTTGGTGCTGACCTGGAAACCTTGGATCCTAAAAAAGCAAAAGAATACGCAATAAGCGGTGGTGTAGTAGTGAAAAAAATAAAAGATGGAATCTTAAATGACCAAACCAGGATGCGGGATAATTTTATTATCTTAAAAGTAAATAATAAAGATGTTACGAGTGTGAGTGATTTAAATGAAGCGATTGGAAATAATAAACAAATTACCATCAGCGGATTTTATCCCGGCTACGAAGGGTTATATGAATACCCTATAAGTTTTGATGACAATTAATGTTTGGAGTTTAGTTATGAATATAAAAAGGCCTGCAAATTGCAGGCTTTTTTTGATGGGACTAATTTGCTTATGCTTGTTTTATAAATTGAAGCTCCCCGCTAAGTTTTACTTCATCACTTACCAAAACACCACCTGTTTCTAAGGCAGCATTCCAGTTTAAGGCCCATTCTTTACGATTTAATTTGCCTTCAAAAGAAAAACCGGCTTTGTGATTTCCATAGAGATCATTTTCTACACCACCAAATGCTACTTGTAAACTAAGAGGCTTTGTAATTTCTTTAATCGTAAGGTTGCCGGTGAGTGTAAACTCATCATCCCCGGTTTTACTAAACGATGTTCCTTTAAAAGAAAGGGTTGGATATTTTTCTGCATCAAAAAAATCGGCGCTCTTTAAGTGTGTATCCCGGTTATTGTCATTTGTAAATATTGAGGCAGCCTCTACTTGAGCAGTTACCACTGCCTGGTTAAAATCATCGCCAGAAGATAAAATTTCAGCAGAGAATTTTCTGAACTCACCTTTTACATTTGCAATTTTGAGATGGCGAACCTTAAACATTAGTTCGCTGTGTGCCGGATCAATAAGCCATTTTGTAGTATTTGCCATAATATATTTTTTATAGGGCAAATTTCCGGCTATTAAAATAAATATTACTTAATATAGGTTAAGTTACCCGTATTTCATTTTTTACTGAGTACATCCTGTATTTCGTGTTTTCGATCAAAAACTGATTTTGCAAATTCGCAAACAGGAAAAATTTTATAACCTTTTTCTCTTGCATCGGTTACTGCCGCCATGACTAATTTTTTTCCTACCCCTTGTCCACCATAAGCTGCATTCACTTCGGTATGATCAATAATCATGATGCCAGGTTGTTCCCAATGATAGGCCATAAAACCAGCTACATTCTCCTCGTCTAAGGCTTCAAAACGTTCAGGCGTTTTATTGGTTGATCGGATTATATTCATAATGGTTCATGATTCAAATAAAAAGATAATGCACCCGAGGGGCATTGGTTTACCTGGTTAATTATTTCTACAGTATTCGCATGTTGGGGAGTAATCCATGGCCTTTCTTTAGGATGATAAACGCCGGGCAACAGTTTTACACAAACTCCTGAATGAATACATTTTGATGGCGTCCATACAATTGTCACTTCGCCATTTGAATATTTTTTTGTTTCCATTTTTAAATCATTTAATATATTATTCAGCATTTTTTAAGCCAAAATGATTTATACTTTTCAATTTAATATGTTGAATGGCTTCTTCTACAGAATTGGTGAAGAGACAAAGCTCCAGGTCGGCAGGAGAAATGGTGCCGTTTACTTTCATTTTTTCAATATGTGCCATGATATCTTTATGGTATTCGGTATCAAAGACAATGATTGGAAATTCGCTTATTTTTTTCGTTTGAATTAAGGTTAAGGCTTCAAAATATTCATCCAAAGTGCCAAAGCCACCAGGCATTACCACAAATGCATAAGAGTATTTTATGATGAGTGATTTACGAACAAAAAAGTATTTAATATCCACCCATTTATCAAGATATTTATTTCTTGATTGTTCATGCGGTAAAATAATATTACATCCTACACTCCTGCCGCCCACATCTTTTGCGCCCCGGTTCGCCGCTTCCATAATACCCGGACCGCCACCCGTCATAATGGTAAATCCCAGTTTCGCAATTTCTGATGCAATGGCTCTTGCTTGTTTATAATATCTATGGTCTTCTTTAAAACGGGCAGAGCCAAATATCGTAACACACGGGCCTACAAAATGTAAACGCCTAAAGCCCCTGATAAATTCAATTAAAACAGAAAGGGTAAACAAAAATTCTGATAACCGGCTATGTGGCCCTTCTAAAAATTTAATCTCTTTTTTTATCGCATTTTCTGGCATATAAGTCTATATTTTATTTTACTCATCTACATTTATTATTGAGCCAGCCGGCGCTTCCAACTTGTTGCTTTGTGGGTAGTTACTTTTAATATACTCATTTGTTTTAAATAATAAGCCAAAGCAGCCAGGGCAGTAGCTTCTGCCATTGGTTTCCCGGCTTCCCTGATGGCCTGCGCTGTATAATATGAAGGAACAAATTGGGTTGTAAAGTTTCCCGAAATAAAAGCTTCATGTTCAAAAACAAATTTTCCAAACTCTTTTGTTGTTAATACGCCTTCTATCGGGAAATTTTTTATTGCTTCTAACATTTTTTCAATGGCTTCTTTCCGATCGGCTGCATGCACAATTAATTTTGCTATCATAGGATCATAATACACAGGGATATCCATCCCTTCCACATAACCATCATCTACCCGGATGCCATCAGCTTTTGGTGGTTTATAAACTTCTAAAGTACCGGTAGATGGTAAAAAATTATTCTTTGTATCTTCTGCATAGATCCTTAATTCAAGCGCATGGCCATGGATAGATAAATCTTTTTGAGTAAATGATAAAGTTTCACCCCGGGCTATTCGTATTTGTTGTTCTACCAGGTCAATACCAGTGATCATTTCAGTTACGGGATGCTCAACCTGCAAACGAGTATTCATTTCAAGGAAATAAAAATTTAATTTTTCATCCATTAAAAATTCTACTGTGCCTGTACTGGTATAATTACAAGATTGGGCCACCATGACTGCCGCCTCTCCCATTTCTTTTCTTAATGCCGGGGTAAGTATTGACGAAGGTGATTCTTCTATCACTTTTTGATGCCGGCGCTGAATGCTACATTCCCGTTCAAATAAATGAACCGTATTCCCTTTTTTATCGGCCAACACCTGCACTTCAATATGCCTGGGCCGGGTTACTAATTTTTCAATAAAAACGGATCCATCTCCAAAACTGGATGCAGCCTCACTAATGGCCCGCTCCATCTGTTCCTGCAATTCACCTTCATTTGTTACCGTTCGCATGCCTTTGCCACCACCACCTGCAGATGCTTTTATTAAAATGGGGTAACCCACTTCTGCAGCTATTTTTTTTGCCAATGTTACATCCGTTATGGCTTTGTCAATACCCGGCACCATGGGAATATTATATTTTTTCACACTTTCTTTTGCTGAAAGTTTTGAACCCATAATACGCATTGACGAAGCTGAAGGTCCAATAAAATTAATTCCTGCATCTTCAACTTTTTGAGCAAAATCGGCATTCTCACTTAAAAAACCATAGCCGGGGTGCAGCCCATCTACGCCAAGCATTTTACATACTTCTATTATTTTATCTGCTTGTAAATAAGATTGCGATGAAGGCGCCGGACCCAGGCAAACAGCTTCATCAGCAAATATAACATGCGGGGCCAGCCTGTCTGCCTCAGAATAAACAGCAACTGATTTAATCCCCATTTTCCGAATGGTTTTCATAATACGTAATGCTATCTCACCCCTGTTGGCTACCAGTATTTTATTCATTTAAATTATTTTTTAGCATCGCAAAAAAATTTTACTTATTCAAATTCAATAAGTAATTGGCCTTTTTCTACACTCATGCCTGTGGTTACATGAATCTTTTTCACTTTGGCTTCTGCCGGAGCCAGGATACTGTTCTCCATCTTCATGGCTTCCAAAATAATGAGTTTATCACCCGGGCTTACCGTGGCAGCTTCTGTTACTGAAATTTGCAATACAAGCCCCGGCATCGGCGCTTTTATTTCTTTTACCTGTGCTACCTGGGTATTGTTGAAACCAAGCGCTTCCAGCATTTGCTGAAATTCGTTTTTAATAATAATATCATATCGTTCGCCATCGGCCTCTACCCGGATGTTGCTTCCTGAAGCAGATATGATACGGATACTTTTTGAGCTGTTATCTTTAAGCACATGGTATAACCCCGGTTCGGTTTCAACCACATTTGCATTCTTTAAATCTTCTTCTGAATATGAAAAAACAAAATCCCCATTCTGTATTTTCCATAATTTCTTTTCTATACTCATCCTTGTATTTTATATTGGAAAGTTAACTCATTTTACACAATGATATTAACCGGCGCCGGGGGTGCTTCAAGATTTGTAATTTGTTACAAAGAAACGGATCGCTGCAATTATTTCTTCTTCGCTTTTATCTTGTGTATTCGTTAAAGGTATTTTTGAAATAAAACTTTTAGGAAACCCAGGTTTAAAATATTCAATAAATAACACAAAATTATCTTGTATGGTCCAGGTTTTTTCTTCCTGGTCGTACCGGGCAGTAATAAAGTTTTGCCAATTGGTTAATAATTTTCCATGATAGAAAAAGCCATATTTATTTATAACAATGATTTGCTTTTTTACAATAGCCTTATAAATAAAGTATGCGCCAGGCAAAATAAAAAGGTATAAAATATAAATTTCTATCCCCACATTAAAATTAAAATTATTGTAGTAAACAGTTATTAAAGAAAGAATGGATAAAAAAATGCCAACAAATAAATTGATCCATCTCGACTCACTTACTATAAATACTGATCCTGCGTCTTTTATAGTATTCTTCTTGTATTCGATCATATAAAAATTTCGTCGTGTAATGAATTATTCCATCCACTTTTTTAAGCCGGGTAAAATAAAAATTCTGTCAGCCATAAGCCGGATTCTGTGATCCCGGTTTGCACCGGAACGGTTACCATTTATCTGGTTGAAACATTGCTGTTTCAATCTAGCTGCTTACCCTCCGGCCTGTTCATTGCTGAAGCTTGAGCGGGCTACCCTCAAAGGCCGGTTTACATAGCATTTCAGCGCAGAAGGTTTACCCCCATTACCCGTTACCGGAAAATGCTGTGAGCCCTTACCTCACATTTTCACCCTTACCCCACATTGCTGTGCGGCGGTAATTTTCTGTGGCACTATCTCCCCTCACTTTCGTAAGAGGCCGGCTATTAACCGGTATGCTACCCTATGCTGTCCGGACTTTCCTCTTTTAATTAAAAAAGCGGTAACCGGCTGACAGAAATACAAAGCTACGATATCCGCATAAGTATCCTAAATGGATTTTTGCTGATATTCATGATTTATCGTTAATTTACAACATTAAAGCAAGCCGGTACCCCCGGCATTTTTTAACGAATGTATGTTATGAAGGAAGAACTAAAATTAGCTTACGAAATATTTGACTCTTCTGAAGCTTTACAAGAAGAAGATAAAAAATTGGTAGAAGAAGCCCGGGCCATTACTGCAAATGCTTATGCCCCTTACAGTAATTTTTTTGTTGGCGCAGCAGCGATATTATCAAACGGGCAAATCATTAAAGGAACTAACCAGGAGAATGCATCTTACCCGGTAGGTACTTGTGCAGAAAGAGTGTTATTAGGAACTGCTGCCGTTATGTATCGGGGTATGCCCATTAAAACAATGGCCATAAGCTATGATAACAAAAATGGAGAAAGCAATCACCCCATTAGCCCCTGTGGCATGTGCCGCCAGGCTTTAAAAGAATTTGAAGACCGCACCGGTAAGCCAATGCGGTTAATCCTTACCGGCAAAACCGGGAAAGTGATCGTATTAGATAAAGCGGTGTTCCTGCTCCCACTTTCTTTTGGTAGCTCTGATCTTAAGTAAAAAATAGATTGTTTAATGAATGCGGTCTCCCCTTACGGCTTCGCTTTTCATGAGCTCTTTTTCATATTCAAGCCATTGTTTCCAACGCTTACGAACCGTAGGCTTATCAATATAATGTTCGGCAAGGGTAATAAATAAAGTATAATGGCCAGCTTCACTTTCCATAAACCGGCGATAAAATTTACGCAGGTATGCATCCTCCATACCTTCGCTTAATCTTTTAAAACGTTCGCAACTGCGTGCTTCTATCAATGCCATAATAAGCATTTGATCTAAAAATCTTTCTGTAGGGCTACCCCCTTTTTTTTGAAAATCTAACAGTTTGTTTACATATACATCTTTTCTTTGGCGGCCCAGGATAAGGCCCCGTTTATAAATTTCTGCCAGCACCATTCTAAAATGCCCCCATTCCTCTGTAACAATTGGGCTTAGGGATTCAACCAATATTTTTTTTTCTGGATTTTTTTGAATTAATGAAATGCAGGTGGTTGCTGCTTTTTGTTCGCAATAAGCATGATCGGTTAATATTTCAGCCAGGCTAATAGCTGCAAGATTTACCCAACGGGGATCAGTAGGTAATTGCAGCCCCAGGATATTCTTTACATCATTATTGACAAGCGATTTTTCCATCTTGTAAAAATAGCATAATCCATCTTTCAAATTTTGCTATCTTACAGTTTTAAATATTGCTATGAGAATTATATCTTTTTTACTATTCAGTATCCTTACCATTGGTTTTATTATCATATTAAATACAAAATGGGTATTGCCTGCACCATTGGGTAAACTTCTTGCTCCGCAATCGGGGCTTTGGCAAAATGCTGAAGATGTAAATGAAAATTTTTCTGAAGACCTTAGTTTTCCGCAATTAAAAGGAAATGCATCTGTTTATATAGATGAACGCCTGGTACCACATATTTTTGTGGAGCAGGAAAATGACGCTTATTTTATACAGGGCTATTTGCATGCAAAGTTCAGATTATGGCAAATGGACCTGCAAACCCGTGCTGCCGCCGGTGAAGTGAGTGAAGTAATTGGAGAAAAAGGTTTGGCACACGATCGGGAATTCAGGCGATTGGGCATGGTATATGGTGCAGAAAATGCATTGAAAGAAATGGAAGCAAACCCAGCTACCAGGGCTAGTTGCGATGCTTATACAGCCGGCGTAAATGAATATATCAATTCACTTACAGAAAGTAGTTTACCATTTGAATATAAACTGATGGGTTTTAAACCCCGTGCCTGGAGTAATTTACGCTCTGCATTATTTTTAAAATATATGAGTTACGATCTCGCTTCTTCTGAAACAGATTTTGAAATGGAACATGCCCGTAGTTATTTTGATTCTACAGATATGAATTTATTGTACCCTGTATTACAGGATTCAGCAGACCCTATCATTCCAAAAGGAACCATATTCCCCGAACCCTCCATCCATGTGAAAGCCCCGGCAAATGTAGATTCTGTTTATCTTAAAGGAGATGTTCAGGTGATTGAAAATGAAAAACCAAACCCTGCCAACGGGAGCAACAACTGGGCCGTGAGCGGAAAAAAAACAAAGAGTGGATACCCTATTTTATGCAACGATCCGCACCTGGGTTTAAACCTTCCTTCATTGTGGTACGAAATACAAATAAGCACACCGGAATTTAATGCCTATGGAGTAAGTTTTCCTGGCGCCCCGGGTGTTATCATTGGGTATAATGATAGTTGTGCATTTGGCTTTACCAATGGAGGACGGGATGTAAGGGATTATTATGAAATAAAATTTAAAGACGATCGCCGCCAGGAATATTGGTTTAACAATGAATGGAAAAAAACAACTTTTAGAATAGAAGAAATAAAAATTGCAGGTAAGCCTAATTTCTACGATACCGTGGCTTACACTATTTTTGGGCCGGTAATGTATGACAAATCATTTGCCGGGAAAAAAGATGGCAGCAAAAAAAATTATGCAGTACGATGGAAAGCCCATGATGCAAGCAATGAACTGCTCATTTTTAATAAACTGAACCGTGCAAAAAATTATGAAGATTATAAGGAAGCATGCATGAAACTTGAAGTGCCAGGACAGAATGTTGCCTTTGCATGTAAAAATGGAGATATTGCAATTCGTACCCAGGGTGCCTGGCCTGCAAAATGGACGGGCCAGGGAGATTTTATTATGCCGGGGCAAGACAGTAGTTATATGTGGCAGGGTATTATTCCGCAAGCTGAAGTTCCATATCAATACAATCCTGAAAGGGGTTTTATTAGTAGCGCCAATCAGCGCCCCGTCCAGGATGATTATCCCTATTACCTGGGTCGCAATTATCCTTCGTCAAGAGGTATTATAATAAACCGTTTATTGCGTAGCATGGAGCAAATTACCCCACAAGATATGATGCAGATGCAAAATAATAACTACAATGTGTTTGCCGAAACAGTAATGCCCGTACTCCTAAAAAATATAGATGCTACCACCCTTACCGGCAAAGACCAGGAATACCTGAAAATTTTAAGAAATTGGGATTTAAGAAATGATGCTGATTCAAAAGGTGCAACCGTATTTTATATATTTTGGAATAAGTTTAAGACTGCCGTTTTTGGCGATGAATTTGCAAAAGTACCGGATGGCGTATTGCAGCCACAAGAAAGCACATTGGAAGAAGCTATATTAAGAGATAGTTCTTATAAGTTTATAGATAACATAAATACAGTGCAAAAAGAAACGCTCAGCGATGTTACTACGCAAGCTTTTTTAGCGGCTGGAAAAGAATTAAGCACCATTGAAATTGCAAAAGAATTACCCTGGGCATTATATAAAGCAACAGAAATAGATCACTTAACCAAAGTAATACCGGCTTTAAACAGGCTAAACATTCCCATTGGCGGTGGGGAACATATTATAAATGCAACCAAAAAAAATCATGGCCCCAGTTGGCGGATGGTGGTAAGTCTTACCCCGCAAACCGAAGCGTATGGTGTGTATCCCGGTGGGCAAAGCGGGAACCCGGGCAGTAAATTCTATGATAATTTTATTGACCAATGGGCTGCGGGAAAATACTATAGCCTGTGGATGATGACAAAAGAAGAAGTAAAGGACGCACGGATAAAATGGACGATGCATTTTAGTTCCAAAAAAGCTTAACCCTCACAAAAGATATTCATGAAATTTATAACATCACTTATACTTACTGCTTTATTAAGTTATTCAGCCTGCTTGTTTTTACCCTGGTGGTCAATCGCCATTGCTGCATTCTTAGTTGCCTTACTCATTTCTCAAAAAATAGGTTGGGCATTTTTAAGTGGATTTTTAGCTGTCTTTATTTTATGGTTTGCATTAAGCCAGTACATCAGTTCAAAAAATGAAGATATACTAGCACATAAAGTATCACAAATTATTTTACAAACGGATAACCCTTTTATGCTAATCCTGGTCACCAGCTTTATTGGTGCTGTTGTAGCGGGTTTAGCAGCTGCAGCCGGAGCTTCATTAAAATTGAAAAAACTTAGGAATTAGATTTTATTTGATTTTCCATAAGCATTACATCGGCCCTTAATTGTTCTTTATATTGAAGCAATTTTTGATACACTTTATCATCTGCTCCTGCTAAAATTTGAGCAGCTAAAATGCCTGCATTTTTAGCTGCATTCAAAGCTACAGTTGCAACGGGTACGCCAGGCGGCATTTGTAATATAGAAAGTACAGAGTCCCATCCATCTATAGAGTTCGATGATTTTACCGGCACGCCAATTACCGGTAAACATGTATAAGCGGCGATCATACCCGGTAAATGAGCAGCACCACCGGCACCGGCAATAATTACCCTGATGCCTCTTGCATACGCTTCTGTAGCATAGCTGCGCATCCTATCAGGCGTACGATGGGCAGATACAATTGAGATTTCAAATTCAATCTCAAACTGTTTCAGGATATCTCCTGCTGCCTGCATTACAACCAAATCACTTTGGCTCCCCATAATGACCCCTACTTGTACGGACATGATATTTTTTATTTGCAAGTTAAATAACATTCATCATCTTTTTAGCTTTCCATATATGATTTCGCAAACCTCATAATTAAAATCCACCGGCCATGTTGTAAATTTGCATTGTTCTTTTAAACCAAATGAAATGAATATACCCATCGGGTTTTCTCCATGCCCCAATGATACTTTTATTTTTGATGCCCTTGTAAACAATAAGATAGATACCGAAGGAATACATTTTTTACCGGTACTGGAAGATGTACAAACCCTTAATGAATGGGCAATACAAGGCAAATTACCCGTTACAAAAATTAGCTATGGCGTGTTACCATTAGTAACTTCGCAATATAAAGTTTTAAATAGTGGTAGTGCTTTGGGCAATGGTGTGGGGCCATTGCTCATTACAAAAAATAAACAAAACGATGCTGCATTAGCATTAGAAACCATTGCGATTCCGGGTGAAAATACTACGGCACATCTTCTTTTTTCTTTGGCATATCCAAATCATAAAAACAAAATATTTTTACGTTACGATCAAATAGAAGAATATGTACAGTCCGGTAATGGGCCTGGGGTTATCATTCATGAAAACCGGTTTACTTATGCTGAAAAAGGATTACATAAAATAATAGACCTCGGCGATTTTTGGGAACAACAAATAAAAGCGCCCATACCACTGGGCGGCATTGTGGTCTCAAAAAATATAGACAAATCAATACAACTAAAAATTGACCGGCTCATACAAAAAAGCATTGAGATTGCCCATACAAATTGGCCGCAACTGAATGATTATATATGCAACCATTCGCAGGAAATGAGTGAAGATGTTATGCGAAAACATATAGAACTTTATGTAAACGATTACTCAAAAAACCTGGGCCCCACCGGTCACAAAGCCGTACTGCGCCTGATGGATGTATATGGTCAACTGAAAAATATTTCGATAAATAGGGAAGATGTTTTTGTTTAATGTATAATTGATAATGTAGAATGTATAATTTAAAAAGTGGGTTTGTAATAAATATTTGATTTCACGGCACTGTCTCTCGAATAGGACGTTGCGTATCATTCCACAATATTTCTTTTTTTGCTCCCGGTATCCTGTATAGGTCATCTTCACAGGTATTGCACTCTTGAAAAAATATATTTCAGATTTTTTTGTTTTCAATTACAATAACTTAACGTCACTTAATGGAGACGATCCTGGGAAGTAATTAATCATTACACTTTGCAGGACGCCGCTTAATTTATTTTGCAACACAAGAAAGCATTTTTGAGTTGCACAACTGGCTGGATACAAGCTTAACTATATCAATAATTGCAGGACGAAAACCGAGCGTTAGAATGGCATATCCCTTATTAGCAGAGTTAAAAAGATTAATAAAAAATGAAAATTTTAAACAGCTAGCTAATGCTATTCCCTTTGATTGGATGGAGGGTGCACTTGATACAAGCCTGATAATCGCATGCAAACACTGGTTGATTAAAAACAAAGGAAAATATAAGTTAGATAACAGCCGATTTTGGTATCTCTAATGGTCATAAATTCTTGCAAAAATACAGCATCATTCATTCTGCAGTAGTTAGCAACGTTTGATTTATAAACTTAACAACATCATCTGAAACATAACCCTACCCCATCATCCCAATAAATTCATCGAACAAGTAACGGCTGTCGTGCGGGCCGGGTGTGGCTTCGGGGTGATATTGCACAGAAAAGGCTTTTTTATTTTTGATGCGGATGCCTTCAATACTATTATCATTTAAATTTACATGCGTGATCTCAATATTAGGATTGGCCTTTACGGCATCGGGTTGTATTCCAAACCCATGGTTTTGTGTTGTGATCTCACATTTACCCGTTATTATATTTTTTACAGGATGATTTAATCCACGATGGCCATGATGCATTTTAAATGTAGGAATATCATTTGCCAAAGCCAGTAACTGGTGTCCCAGGCAGATACCAAAAAATGGTTTATTGGTAGTTAATATCTTTTTTACTGTTTGTATGGCATAGTCCATAGGTGCCGGGTCGCCGGGCCCGTTACTGATAAAATAACCATGCGGTTCAAATGTTTCAAGTGTTTCAAAATTTGTTTTTGCAGGAAAAACTTTTATATACGCTCCCCGGGTGACCAGGCAGTTTAAAATATTTTTTTTGATCCCAAAATCCAAAACAGCAACCCGGTAAGCGCTTTCTGGATTGCCCAAGGTATAAGTACTGGTAGTACTTACTTCCGATGCCAGTTCTAAGCCATCCATAGAAGGAACCTGGTTTAATAAATTTTGCAACTCCTTGATATCTGTAATTTCTGAAGAAATAATACAATTCATAGCGCCAAAATTCCTAACATGCAAAACGAGTGCCCGGGTATCTACCCTGTCAATGGCCACTACATTTTGTTCTTCAAAATATTCTTGCAATGATTTATCAGATAATTTGCGGCTATACCTTTCTTCCAGGTTGCAACCAATAACACCTTTTACTTTTACACTGTTACTTTCCACGTCTTCGGGCTTTACGCCGTAGTTGCCTACATGTACAGCATTCATAATAAGAATTTGGCCGTAATAACTGGGATCTGTAAATACTTCCTGGTATCCCGTCATACCTGTATTAAAGCAAATTTCGCCGGTACAGGTCCCCATTTTACCAAATGCCTTGCCGGTAAGTGTGGTTCCATCTGCCAATAATAATATGGCTTGCTGCTGTTGATTCATATCTTCAAAATTATTACAAAGAAAATAATTTGTTGCATTGGGTTTTACCCCGTTTACCAACATCACAAAAAAAAGGCAAACTAAAATAGTTTGCCTTTTATATTAAAGTTCATTTTTCATTAAGCTTCTTTTCCCCCTTTTAATTCATCTTGCCAGGTTTTCAGTTCATCAAATTTGCCATCTGCGGCCATTTGTGCCTGTTGTGCCCAGGTAGTGGTATCTGCTGCATTAAAGTGGCCTTCGGAGGCATCCAGAATTTCTTTAATTTTTTCAGCAGAAGTTCCTGCCAGGTCAGCAAAAGTTTTGATGCCTGCTTCGTGTAATACTTCTTCGCCTTTAGGGCCAATTCCTTCTATCAGTTTCAGGTCGTCGCCTTTAGCGGCTTTTTTACGGGGTACTTTTTCTGTTGTTACGGTAGCTTCTTCTGTTTCTTCTGCTTTCTTTTTGGCACTACTACGGCGTGTTTTCTTAGCAGGTGTAACTTCTGTGCTAATACCTTTACCATAAATTTCATTAAAGTCAACCAGTTCAATCATTGCCAGCTCTGCATTATCGCCCACACGGGTACCCAGCTTAATAATGCGGGTATAACCTCCGGGGCGTGCTGCAACTTTAGGTCCTACTACAGTAAACAGTTCTTTTACTGCTGCCTTATCGTTTAAATGACTAAAAACGATACGGTGATTATGAGAAATAACGGCAGCGCTACTAGTGGCTTTCGTTTTCGTAATCAATGGCTCAATATAAGTACGTAAAGCTTTTGCTTTAGCCAATGTAGTGGTAATCCTTTTGTGTTCGATTAACTGGCTACCCAGGTTTGCCAATAAAGCTCTTCTGTGAGAAGCTGTACGGCTTAAATTATTTTTTTTGTTTCCGTGACGCATGACGTTTTAGTTTTTATTCCCTCACACCGGGTCAGGAATTGTGAGGTACTTGATAAAATATATTTTTTATTGAAAGATCAAAAAGACCTTATTCATCATCTAATTTAAGTTTGCTTAAATCCATTCCAAAGCTTAAACCTCTTTCTTGTAATACCTGGTCTATTTCACTCAGTGATTTTTGTCCAAAGTTTCGGAACTTCATCAGGTCTTCCTGTTCGTATTGAACCAGTTCACTCAATGAATTTATTTTAGCTGCTTTTAAGCAATTGAAAGCACGTACAGAAAGATCAAGATCTTCTAATGGTGTTTTCAGCATTTTGCGTAATTGCAAGGTTTGTTCGTCAACCAGGTCTTCTTTTTTATCTTCTTTAGTATCAAAAGTGATATTCTCATCTGTAATGATCATCAGGTGCTGAATTAAAATCCGGCTGGCCTGTTTTACTGCTTCTTCAGGATGAATGGTACCATCAGTAATAACTTCCATCACCAATTTTTCAAAATCGGTGCGTTGTTCCACCCTCGTATTTTCAATAATGTACCGTACATTTTTGATGGGGGTAAAAATAGAATCAACCGGAATATATCCAAAATGGGTATTTTTTTCTTTATGTTCTTCGGCTGGTACATAACCACGGCCTTTGCCAATGGTAATTTCGATATCTAATTTTGCTGTATTGTCTAAAGTGCAAATCAATAATTCAGGATTCATCACTTCAAAAGCAGGTGATGCTTCTCCTATCATACCTGCTGTGAATTCAGTTTTATTTTTTATAGAAAGTGAAATCTTTTCATTACTTACTTCATTTTCTACTTTCGATTTAAAACGAACCTGTTTCAGGTTAAGGATTATTTCTGTTACATCTTCGGTAATTCCTTTGATGGTAGCAAATTCATGATCTGCACCGGCAATATTGATTCCCGTAATGGCATATCCTTCTAAGGAGTTCAGCAATACCCTGCGAAGCGCATTACCAATCGTTACACCATACCCCGGTTCTAGCGGGCGAAATTCAAACTGGGCTTCAAAGTCATTTGCTTTTTGAAGAACAATTTTATCGGGTTTTACAAAATTTAAAATGGCCATATTAAATTTTTAGTTTTTTGAGTGTTAAATGTGATGCTATGGGCAACAACTATAAGCTGCTGCCGGTAAATTACTTGCTATACAATTCCACAATGAGTGATTCCTTAATATTTTCAGGAACGCTTTCTCTTTCGGGATATGTAATAAAAGTACCTTTCAATTCAGTTTCATTCCAGTCAACCCAATTAAATTTTGGATTTTTACCTCTTACAGCACTAGTAAGAGAACTGTTTACAGCACTTTTATTTTTAAACGCTATCACATCTCCGGGCTTACAACTGTAAGATGGAATGTTTAAGACATCGCCATTTACCGTGATATGCTTGTGGCTAACCAACTGGCGTGCTGCCTGGCGGCTAGGTGCAATACCCATTCTAAAAACGGTATTATCTAAGCGTGCTTCTAATAATTTAATGAGGTTTTCGCCGGTAACACCTTTTTGGCGGCTGGCTTCTTCAAATGTTCTGCGGAATTGTTTTTCCAATAACCCGTAAGTGTATTTTGCCTTTTGCTTTTCTTTAAGCTGTAAAGCATATTCACCTAAGGTTTTACGTTTGCGGGTTGCCCCGTGCTGTCCGGGAGGGTTACTGTTTTTAGTTAACCATTTCCCATTCCCTGTAATAGGCTCCCCAAATATGCGGGAGATTTTGGTCTTTGGACCAGTGTAACGTGCCATAATTTAATCATTTCGATTTTTTTTGTAACGGTGAAACAATCAGTAAAAAATCGTAAAAAATGAATTGTCCACCCTTTGTTAAAATGAATCGTATGGCGATTCAATATGTTGTTAACTGCATTGCTGCAGAAAAATTATACCCTTCTCTTTTTAGGAGGCCTGCAACCATTGTGTGGCATTGGCGTAATATCTTTAATGGAAGATATTTCAATACCGTTTTGAGATAGTGATCGGATAGCACCTTCACGGCCACTGCCGGGGCCTTTCACAAATACATCTACTCTTTTTAACCCTGCATCCAATGCAATTTTAGCGGCATCTGCTGCTGCCATTTGAGCTGCATAAGGTGTATTTTTCTTACTTCCTTTAAAGCCCATTTTACCGGCAGAAGACCATGAAATAATCTGGCCTTGTTTGTTGGTTAAACTAATGATGATGTTGTTGAAACTGGCTACAATGTGTGCATCGCCATGTGCATCTACTTTTACTACTCTTTTTTTAGCGGCTGCTTTTCCTGTTTTAGCGCCTTGTGCTTTTGCCATAACTTAATAAATAGGTAATCTTTAAAAATAAACCCGATATTTCTATCGAACAGTACCAACCCTCCTGTGGGCTTACACGATCCGGCGCTGGTGCTGAAAAATCAAGCCGTATATTGAAAATGGATTTATATTCCTGGCAAAGCCAAAGTAAAAATCCATTACTCAAATTATTTTTTAGCCACTTTCTTTTTACCCGCAACTGTTTTACGTTTTCCTTTACGGGTACGGCTGTTTGTACGGGTACGCTGGCCACGTACCGGCAATCCTTTACGATGGCGGATACCCCGGTAGCAGGCAATATCAAGTAAACGCTTAATGCTCATTTGGGTTTCACTCCTTAAAGCGCCTTCTGTTTTAAACTCACTATTGATGATGTTACGAATGGCCGTTTGCTCATCATCATTCCACTGGTTCACTTTTTTATTTACATCAATTCCTGCTTTGGTTAAAATATACTTAGCAGTAGAAGGGCCAATACCATATATATAAGTAAGCCCAATTTCTCCTCTTTTATTTTTTGGTAAATCTATACCGGCAATACGAGCCATATTAAATATTAAGATTAAATAATTTAAAAATTACAATTACCCTTGCTTTTGTTTAAAGCGTGGATTCTTTTTGTTGATTACATACAGGCGCCCCTTTCTCCTCACAATCTTGCAATCTACACTGCGTTTTTTTATTGAAGCTCTTACCTTCATGATTTCTGTTTTACTTGTTATACTTTAGTTATCTAAAAAAATATTTTTTATTTATACCTGAAAATGATCCGGCCCCTCGTTAAATCATAAGGGCTCATCTCTACCCCTACTTTATCGCCAGGTAAAATACGGATGTAATGCATCCTCATTTTTCCTGAAATGGTGGCCAATATTTCGTGGCCATTCTCCAGTTTTACTTTAAACATAGCATTACTCAATGCTTCTATTATCGTACCATCTTGTTTGATTAATGCCTGTTTAGCCATAATTTTCGGAGCGCAAAGATAGGGAGAAATATTTAATTTATTCGCAAAAAAAGCGGATATTAGTGCCTAAAAATTAAATATTTTATGAAAAAGTCAATATTAATCCTCGCTCTAACCGTTTTTGCAGCATCATCCTGTTCAAAAAAGGACGATACCCCACAAAATCAAACACCAGGCAGTTATATGTCTCTCAATGCAAATGAGGCAAGAACTTATCAAAATACAGATAATAGTACGGGTACACCGGTTGTTACTGAATATACCATTACTTCTACCAACCGGGATAGTAGTGTAAGCAGCCGCAATTATCATGTATTTATCAATTCTGCTACCCAGGGTTCAGAATATTATGCTGTTTCGGGTAATGATTATTACAACCTGCGTGCCTTACCTACCGAATTAGGTGGTAGCCTCGCAGAAGTACTTTATTTAAAAACGAATGTAGCCGTTGGTTCCGGTTGGGATCAAAATTTTAATATTAATTTTTCAGGGGTTCCCATTACTGCAACATTAAATAATACCGTGGTAGGAACCGAACTTAGCCGTACCGTTCTTGGAAAAGCATATTCGCATGTGATACAGATTAAAACCACTGTTTCAGCTTCTGCTATTCCCAGTAATAGCCTTACCAGTAATATTCAAAGTTATTATGCACCCGGCTACGGATTGATTGAAAGTAGTTCTTTAATTGACCTGGATTACCTGGGTATCACAAGCCATACCGATATGGTAACATTATTAAAATCATCAAATTTTTAAAATATATTTTGGGTTATAAAATATTTTTCATTTGGTTGGATTATCCTTAGGCCTTTTACAATTAATTAATTATGAAGTGGTACCCCTGTTTTATTTTTATCTATTTTATCAGCATCATGGGATGTGGACAACAAACTACACAAAAAAAACAGGCAGCTACTTCCAACAAAAAACAGCCCTTTCCAAACAACCCGGTAGAAACAAAGCCTCACAATACTACTTACAGCCCGGCTTTTGAAGACCAAACAAGGGTTAGCTCAATAAAAACCCACACAGCTTATACATCCAAAATTTTGGCAAAGGACCTGGGGCGTCCCTGGGGAATGGCGCAATTACCCGATGGGCGCTTCCTGATTACAGAAAAATCAGGATTCATTTACCTGCTGGCTGAAAATGGAATGCAGCTACAAAAAATTAATGGGATTCCGCCGGTAGATGATAAAGGGCAAGGCGGGCTGCTGGGGATTGCAATTGATCTGCAGTTTGAAAAAAACAGGATGATTTATTGGTCATTTTCTGAAGCTGATGAAAAAGGGAATCACACTGCTGTAGCAAAAGGAAAATTATCATCAGATGAAAAAAAGATGGAGGATGTAACCGTTATTTTCAGGGTGTATCCTTCTTTAAAAAGTAATTTACATTTTGGCTCCCGCTTAGTATTTGATAGTACAGGAAATCTTTTTGTAAGCACCGGTGAGCGATCAATTTTAGAAGGCCGCAAACAGGCACAATGGCTTACAAGTGGCCTTGGAAAAATCTTTAAAATTACAAAGGATGGCAACCCTGCTCCGGGTAACCCATTTATAAATGATACAAAAGCATTGCCCGAAATTTATGCGTATGGTATTAGAAATGCGCAGGGACTGGCCATACATCCTCAAACAGGTGAACTTTGGGAAACTGAATTTGGCCCTTATGGTGGCGATGAATTAAACATTATAAAAGCCGGAAATAATTACGGCTGGCCTACCATCACTTATGGGCTTGAGTATAATGGAAACAAAATTGGTGAAGCGATCACACAAAAGCAGGGAATGGAACAGCCTGTTTATTACTGGGACCCTTCTATATCGCCCAGTGGCTGCAGCTTTTACAGCAGCAATCAAATTCCCGAGTGGAAAAACAACTTGTTTATTGGTTGCCTGAGTGGCCAGCATATTATAAGACTTCAAATACAAAATAATAAAGTGATTGGTGAAGAGCGGCTTCTGGCCGACAAAAATGAAAGGTTCCGGGATGTATTGGCATCCTCCAATGGAGCCGTATATACCATTACCGATTCGGGATTATTTATTAAAATAAGCAGGCAATAAAATACTGCATTACCAGTTTATTAAAAAAAATAATACAAATCTTTTTATTTAATCAATCTTATATTTGATTAATAATTAATTTATACAAATGGACCAAACTACTTTAGGTATTGGCACCCGTTTACAACATACCCTTTATGGCCCCGGTGTAATTGTTGGTATTCGGTATGCCAGTTATTTAATCTCATTTATTAATATAGGCATTAAAGAAATTGATAAAACAGATGAACAATTAGATGAGATTATTCCTGAAAATGTTACAGCAGAAATAGAGACCCTTGCTGAAGCTGAAAAATCATTATTAAAAATTTTGCGGCTTTGGGGAGGCATTCAGGAAGATGTTGCGTTGGGCGATCGCTGGACGGGAGGAACCCTTAGCCTGCAACCTGCCGATAAAAATTTAAAACCAAAAGATCTCCCTATTGAAGATTTCTTTCATAAAATAGTTATGCTCAGGGACCGGCTAAGAGTGTTGGAGCAAAACATCAACAGCCATAAGCAACTTTCAGACGAAGACAAAGTAAACTTACAACAATACATAACCCGTTGCTATGGATCCTTAACCACTTTTAATGTTCTCTTTAAAAATAAAGAACAGTGGTTTACAGGAGATAAAACAACAAAAGAAAATTAAACCTCAAACTAAATTCATGAAAACTTCAATGTTGAAAAAAATCTTTTCATTCATTACCGTTATGGTATTTGCAATAAGTGCAGATGCTCAAAATTATGCCGGTTACAGTACCGGAAATTTCACAGGTATAAACGGGGTGTTTTTTAATCCGGCGAATATTGCAGACAGCCGGTACCGGTGGGATGTTAACCTGGTATCGCTAAATGCTACGCTGGCCAATGATTATGCTACCCTTAAGGTAAAAGGTCTTTCCAGCCTAATAAATGGCGATAGCCTGGATGCCTTTCTTGACCGCCGGGTAGGTAAGAATGCAAACATCATGGCAGATTTTGATGTATTTGGCCCTTCGTTTATGTTCAATATAAATTCCCAAAATAGTTTTGCCATTACTACAAGAGCCCGCTCCATGATTAATATTGATAAACTACCAGGCACCTTATTAAATGCGTTGGAAGATGATAATAGCCCTATCACTTATCCTACAGCATTAAACCAGGACAAATTCATCATCTCTTCAAATTTATGGTCAGAATTCGGGTTGAGTTTTGGCCATGTAATTTCAAATAATAAACAACATTTTTTTAAGGGCGGAATTACATTAAAGTATTTAATGGGCGCCGGGTCGGGGTATATTGGTTTATCGAACCTGAAAGGCACATTAGATGAAAACTTTTTTGAAGATAAAATATTAAGAAGTACCACTGGAAACATTTCTTATGGCTCTGCCGGGTTAAGTAGTTATGATGATTTTAAAATTAAAGCAAACGGATCAGGTATTGGTGCAGATCTTGGTGTTGTGTATGAATACAGGCCAGACTATGGATCTTATAATAATGCAGACAACAGTTTTAGAAAAGATTTAAATAAATATAAATATAAATTAGAACTGGCTGTACACGACCTGGGTTCTATAAAATATAAAAACAGTAAAGATCATGGCTCCTATACTTTAAATACAGCGCTTAACCCGAATGGGCAAGACACTTTAATGCTAAACCGTTTTGAAGACATTAGTGATTTCTCTGACATTTCTCATGCACTGGATGCGGCCAGCCCGATGATCACAAAAACATCTTCTGATGGCAGTAGTTATACTTTTAGTTTACCTACTTCTATCACTGCTTCATTTGATTATAATTTCAATAAAGGTTTTTTTGTAAACCTGGGCGGCATGTTCGCTGTAAACCAGGGTAGCAGCAATGCCAGGAAAACGCATGCTGCACATTATATTATGGTAACGCCACGATATGAGGGGAAAAGTTTTGGCGCTTACCTGCCCATAAGTTATAATAATATTTCCGGTTTTAATTCAGGCATTTCATTAAGAGGAGGGCCATTTTTTATTGGATCTGGTTCTATTCTTTCAACTTTAATAAGTGGCAAAACCAAACATGTGGATATACATACCGGTTTACGTTTTGGCATGCTGCAAAAAAAGAAAAAAGTAAAAGAAGCCCCCATTGCAGAAGCTCCTAAAATTGTAGATACCGATGGCGAT
The DNA here is from genome assembly GCA_016710595.1 of Niastella sp. Taxonomy (GTDB): domain Bacteria; phylum Bacteroidota; class Bacteroidia; order Chitinophagales; family Chitinophagaceae; genus Ferruginibacter. The sequence goes on along the minus strand of JADJVM010000002.1, from coordinate 107,454 downwards.
GGCATTAACGATGAAGAAGATAAATGCCCTACTGTAGCTGGTTTAGCCAAATACAATGGTTGCCCCATACCCGATACCGATGGAGATGGCATTAACGATGAGGAAGATAAATGCCCTACTGTAGCTGGTTTAGCCAAATACAATGGCTGCCCCATACCCGATACCGATGGCGATGGCATTAACGATGAAGAGGATAAATGCCCTACTGTAGCTGGTTTAGCTAAATACAATGGCTGCCCCATACCCGATACCGATGGAGATGGTATTAACGATGAAGAAGATAAATGCCCCGACAGAGCAGGTACCAAAGAAAACCAGGGATGTCCTGAAATTAAAAAAGAGGTACTTGAAAAAATAAACGTAGCCGCAAGAAATATTTTTTATGCAACCGGTAGTTTCAAGCTGATGCCCAAATCATACAAATCTTTAGATGAAGTAGTGGCGCTAATGAAAGAAGACCCTACCTTAAAATTACAAGTAGATGGCTATACGGATGCACAAGGCGATGAAACTAAGAACCAGCTGCTATCTGAAAAAAGGGCGAATTCAGTAAAAGATTATTTGTTACAAAAAGGAATTGATGCGGGCCGTATTACCGCTATTGGGCATGGTGAAGAAAACCCCATTGCAGATAACAATACCACAGCCGGAAGGGCTAAAAACCGGCGAACAGAAATGAATGTTACCAATTATTGATTCATTTAAAAAAAGAAAGAGGCTCGCCTCTTTCTTTTTTTATACCTTCTTTTTAAGATATTGCTAATCAAGTACCTTTTATAATGATCATTCTTAGCTTTTCTTTCCGCCTCTTAGCAAGGCTACCAGCAATAAAATAAATACAGCCCCGCCTACTACCCATACCCATGGTTGGCGGTACCATTCCGGTTCCTTTTTATTAATGTCAATATCTATATCCAGGCCTTTTTCCTGTGCAAAAGCCTGGTAAGTTAAAAAGCTGGTCAATAAAAAAATTGACATTCGTTTGAATATTATTTTCATACAAGTGGTTTTAATTAAAAATTAAATACATCCAGAACTATGGTAAAACCATGCCAAACGATTTTTAATAGATAAGCCACTAAAATAAAATAATTAAATGGGAATTTTATTCTACTAATTAAAATACAAAAATGAAAGAGAATTATAAGAATAAAAATTACGAAAATTAAAAACAATCCTTACTTCATTTTAATTCAAAACAGGGTGCCGTTTAAATTCTTTGCTTCTGTCAAAAAGGTACCGGTATGTAGTTAGTAAACGGCTTTGATGGGCTCCAATATGTTTTGAAATATTAAGCATTTTAGGATTAAAATCACCCTGCCACTGAAGCTCCAGTACTTTATATCCCGTTTGCTGTTGCATCACTTTAGCTCCTTGCATGATCATAAAATAATCTACCCCCATGCCCTGGTATTCGGGTGATACCCCAAAAACAATTCCTGTAAACCGGTCATTCTTGCCCTTCCACTTCATCCACAGGAAACGTATTTTCTCAATGAGGCCAAACTTACCGTTAAAATGCCTGAAGACCTGGTTTAGTTCGGGCAAATTCAACCAAAAAGCAATGGGCTCTTCTTTGTAGTAAACAAACCAAATTAATTTTTCATCCATTACGGGTTTTAGTGATTGAAATAATTTTAAAGCCGCATCTTCTCTCATTTGTTTATTTCCCTCATGGCTTGCCCAGGCTTTATTATACACTATTGAAAAATCACGGGCAAATTTTTTCGCTTCATTCTTACGAACATACCTGGCAGAAAAATCGGGATCATCTTCATATTTTTTATTCAATACCCCGAACTTCTCACTTAAAGTAGTATGTACATCTAATTCCCAGCAAACCTGGTTAAAGAAATTTTTAAACCCATAGTTTTCAAATAATGATTTATAGTATGCCGGGTTATAATTCATTAAATAAATAGGAGGTTTAAAACCCTCCACCACCAATCCCCACCAACGATCTCTTTCACCAAAATTAATCGGCCCATCCATTGCTTCCATGCCCCTTTGTTGTAACCATTCCTTTGCTTTATCAAATAACATATTCGCCGCTTCCTGGTTATTGATACATTCAAAAAAACCAATACCACCGGTCTTTTGATCATCTCCCTTATTCTTATATTTCTTATTTACAAATGCGGCGATACGGCCAATACATTGATCTTTATCATCCAATAAAAGCCAAAGTGCAACTTCCCCATTCCTGAAAGCCTTATTTTTTTTCTCATCAAAAACATCCAGGATATCTTTGTTCAGCGGCCGTATATAATGAGGATCGTTTTTATATATAAAGGCAGGCATTTCCAAAAATTTTTTCATGAATGTATTATTGGAAACAGGAATTAAATGCATTTTTTTGATGGTTTAAGCACCCTCTATATTTAGTGCATGCCGGGTTTTATGAATGAGTGTAAAATTAAGAAGAAATAATATGAAGTTCCTGAATTTGATTATTTGTACACAGATGTTAAAAACAGTTGGCAAATATTGTAAACCCCCTTATTTATATTTGTACAAATTGCATAAAAAGGAAAAAGAAATATGTTAGAAAAAGAACAAATGAATTATACCGAAGATAATATACGCAGTTTAGACTGGAAAGAACATATCAGGCTGCGGCCGGGTATGTATATCGGTAAACTAGGCGATGGTAGCAGCCCGGATGATGGTATTTATGTATTATTAAAAGAGGTGATAGACAATTGTATTGATGAACATACCATGGGTTTTGGTAAACATATAGATGTGGATATTCAGGGGAAAAACATTACGGTAAGAGATTACGGGCGTGGCATACCATTGGGTAAAGTAGTAGATGTGGTGAGTAAAATGAATACAGGCGCCAAATACGATAGTAAAGCATTTCAAAAAAGCGTGGGCTTAAATGGCGTGGGTACCAAAGCGGTAAATGCATTAAGCTCCGCTTTTAAAGTTACCGCATTTAGAGATGGTAAAGAAAAAACTGCTGAGTTTTCAAAAGGTGTGCTTATTAAAGAATTTAAAGAAACCACTACCAAAGAAGCCAATGGAACCTTAGTAGTGTTTAACCCCGATGAAGAAATATTTAAAAATTTTAAGTTCGTTCAGGAGTATTTAGATAATCAGTTTTGGAATTATTGTTACCTGAATGCCGGCCTGGTGATGAACCTGAATGGAAAGAAATATTTAAGTAAAAATGGGCTACTCGATTTATTGGAACGCAAAACCAATGATGATGAATTGCGCTATCCCATCATTCATTTAAAAGGAGAAGACATCGAACTTGCCATTACCCACGAAAATACGTATGGTGAAGAGTACTACAGTTTTGTAAATGGCCAGTTTACTACTCAAGGAGGTACACACCTTGCAGCTTTTAGAGAAGGATATATAAAGACAATCAGGGAATTTTATAAAAAAGATTATGATGCAGCCGATATACGGGGCAGTATTTGTGCTGCTATTTCGGTAAGAGTACAGGAACCCATTTTTGAAAGTCAAACAAAAACAAAACTCGGCTCTTTAAATGTGTATGATAAAGGGCCCAGTATGCGAAATTTTATTGGCGACTTTTTAAGCAGGGAATTAGATAATTATTTACATAAAAATCCTACCACTGCCGAAGCGCTTAAAAAAAGGATAGAACAAAATGAAAGAGAAAGAAAGGAACTGGCCGGCATCAAAAAGCTAGCTAATGAAAGGGCAAAAAAAGCGAACCTCCACAATAAGAAACTCAGGGATTGTAAATTTCATTATAATGATGAACTAAGTGGTAAAGACAAAGACCATGTTTTAGAAAAACAAAAAGAAACCACCATCTTTATTACAGAAGGTGACAGTGCCAGTGGTTCTATAACCAAAAGCCGTGACGTAAATACCCAGGCCGTTTTTAGCCTGAGGGGAAAACCATTGAATTGCTTTGGCCTCACTAAAAAAATTGTTTATGAAAATGAAGAGTTTAATCTCCTGCAACATGCCTTAAATATAGAAGACGGTTACGATGGATTGCGGTATAATAATATTGTGATAGCAACAGATGCTGACGTTGACGGTATGCATATCCGTTTGCTGATCATGACATTCTTCCTGCAATTTTTTCCTGACCTGGTAAAAAATCAACACGTTTATATTCTGGAAACCCCATTATTCAGGGTACGTAATAAACAGGAAACAATTTATTGCTACACTGAAACTGAAAAGCAAGCAGCTATTCATAAACTTACCGGCAAACCTGAAATCACACGTTTTAAAGGCTTAGGCGAAATTAGCCCAGAAGAGTTTGCCGGATTTATTGGAAACAATATGCGCAAAATACCGGTAATCTTAGAACAGGGCGATCATGTACAACAACTCTTAGAATATTACATGGGTAAGAATACGCCCAACCGCCAGGATTTTATTATTGATAATCTTAAAGTAGAATTAGACCTCGTAGAAGAATAATGTTTTACAAAAAAAATAAAAAAGCTCAATGAAGATTGGGCTTTTTTTTATGAATCTCTATATCTATCTCTGCTTTGGGTTACGTAACTTCAACTAAAATAACCGAAGCCAATTATGAAAGAAAAAACAGGAATACTGAAAGCCAAGCTTAAGGAAGGAAAATTAGGTGGCGGCCAACAACGAATAGATCAACAACACAAAAAAGGGAAATTAACTGCAAGGGAAAGAATTGAATGTTTAATGGATGAGGGTTCCTTTGAAGAAATTGGTGCTTTGGTTACACATCGCAGCATTGACTTTGGTATGGGTGAACAAAAATATTATGGCGATGGTGTAGTTACAGGCTATGGTACTATTGATGGTAGATTGGTATATGTATTTGCTCAGGATTTTACAGTGTTTGGTGGAGCCTTATCAGAAACCCATGCTGAAAAAATTTGTAAGATTATGGATATGGCAATGAAGAATGGCGCACCCATGATTGGCTTAAATGATTCTGGTGGGGCACGCATACAGGAAGGTGTAAGGTCGCTTGGTGGTTATGCCGATATTTTTTACAGGAATGTTCAATCCTCCGGCGTAATACCTCAATTGTCAGCCATAATGGGGCCCTGTGCCGGTGGCGCAGTGTATTCCCCTGCCATCACAGATTTTACGATCATGGTAGAAAACACGAGTTATATGTTTGTAACCGGGCCTAACGTGGTAAAAACGGTAACCAATGAAACAGTAACTTCAGAAGAGCTCGGAGGTGCTTCAACTCATTCTACCAAATCGGGGGTTACGCATCTTACCGCTGCCAATGATGTGGAATGTATCAATAAATTAAAAAAACTGTTAAGTTATATTCCACAAAACTGCGAAGATGTAGTTCCTAAATTAGCTTATGAACTGAAAGATGAAATGCGTGAAAAATTAGAAACCATTATTCCGCAAAATGCAAATCAACCTTATGATATGCGGCAAATAATTGATGGTATTTGTGATACCGATTCTTTTTTTGAACTGCATGAACAATACGCCCCTAATATTGTAGTAGGATTTGCAAGACTGGCTGGCCGCAGCATTGGCATTGTTGCAAACCAACCTATGTTTCTTGCCGGGGTGCTGGATATTGAAAGTTCAAAAAAAGGCGCCCGGTTTACCCGTTTTTGCGATTGTTTTAATATCCCTTTAATGGTATTGGTAGATGTGCCGGGGTTTTTACCCGGTACCGACCAGGAATGGAATGGCATCATCATTAACGGTGCAAAATTATTATATGCACTCAGCGAAGCAACGGTACCCCGCTGTACCGTAATAACCCGTAAGGCTTATGGCGGTGCTTATGATGTAATGAACTCTAAACATATTGGGGCAGATTTGAACTTTGCCTGGCCCATTGCTGAAATTGCCGTAATGGGCGCTAAAGGAGCGAGTGAAATTATTTTTAAAAAAGAAATTGCAGAAAGTGCCGACCCGGAGAAAAAATTAAAAGAAAAAGAAGCCGCCTATGCAGCGCTTTTTGCGAACCCCTATACGGCAGCCGAAAGGGGCTATATTGACGAAGTGATAGAACCCAGGGAAACACGCCGTAAATTAATAAAAGCCTTTGCCATGCTGGAAAATAAAGTGGCCAAAAGGCCCAGGAAAAAACATGGGAATATTCCTTTATAAAGTCGTTTCAGCTCATTTTACAAAGGCGTTAAGCCTTTCCTAAATGTAGGTTTAATTTGATGGTGAAATAAAGCTTTATAGCTATCTTGCCGCTTCAATGAAAAAATTTTACTGAATGAAGAATGCTTCCCTATTATTAAATGCCATACTCATATTGGCCGTTGGATTTTTATATTATAAAGTATTTAACGATAAAAAAACAACTCCCGCTCCTGCCCATACAGCAAAAAATGTTAGCCCTTCAGAAAATACTTCCCGTCCTCCTATTGCTTATGTAGAGCTCGATTCATTAAATGAGAATATTACTTATATAAAGAGTAAACGAAAAGAACTGGAAGCAGAACAAAAAGCTATTGAAAACGATTGGGAAAATGGTTACCGTGGATTAGAAGCAAAAAAAAATAATTTCATAAAAGCAAAGGGCAATAATATTACACAGGAAGAAGCCGAAAAATTTCAAAATGAATTGTTGCAACAGCAGCAACAAATTGATATGAAAAAACAAAATGCTACCCAACGCTTAAGTCAAAAGAGCTTAAGCTTTATGGAAGATATACAGAAACACCTGAAAGATTATTTAAACGATTATAACAAGGATAAAAATTACATGTACATCCTTACTACCGGTACAGGATTAGACTATATGGTATATAAAGACTCATCGCTCAATATCACCAAAGAAGTGGTAGATGGTATGAATGAAAAATTAAAAAATGTAAAAGGCCAGTAACGGGCCGTATTAATCTTTTAAGTTCAGCATTTTTTCCGGATGTGAGGATATGTATGAATAAATACTATTCCGAATAAAATCATTATCGTGGTAAGGTTCCAGGATTTCTTTAAGCATCGATTTTTTGATATTTTTTTTTGCAAGATTGATATATCCCATGCCCCAAAAATTTCCCCGGTCTATCAGCATACATAAAGTTTCATTCCTCGCCTTGTCCTCTTCCAGCAACGCAAAACTGGGTAATTTTTCATCTAAGGATGCAAGCGCCGTTTTTACTTTGCCATTATAGAATATGGGTTCTTCTAAAAAAGCCAAATCATTTTTTGTTAATGGCTCTTTATCTAAGAAACATAATTTTTCATTCAACTCAAATGTTTCTGCCATCTTGCGCAACATACTGATTCCTTCGTGCAATAAATTAAAACGATACAAAGCAGGTAGGTTCTTTTTCTTTTTGTCAATGGCTAATCGCATATAACCCCTGTTATCTTCGTAACAATACAGTGCAAATTTTTGCACCGGTTGTTTTTGGCTGGAATTATATTTTGGCCACAACCTGCGAATCTCGGCGCTTTCTAAAACCAATGCATGCAATTCGCTGGCGCATAAAGCATAACGTACATCTGCCACATAGCGTAAAAAGCGCTGCCGTTTACTGCCTGCATCATTATGCGTAAAATGGCTGCTGACTCTTTTTTTAATATTAATGGCCTTGCCTACATAAATGATTTTTCCTTTCTTATCATATAAATAATATACACCCGGACCGGTAGGCAAAAGATTAATCTTTTCTTTTTCTAATTGTGTAGGGATCCATTGCTCAGCCGAGCTTCTTTTTAGCATGGACCCAATGTGAACGATCCCGTTATTTTGTAATATTTTCTCAAATAATAAAACAGTAGCAGCCGCATCTCCACTAGCACGGTGCCTGTCTTTGAGTGGAATGTGGAGGCTCCGGCATAAATTTCCAAGGCTATACGAGGGAAGCCCTGCGAAAACTTTCCGGCTCAACCTTACGGTACAAAGTCTTTTCACCCTGAGATCATACCCGTAATATTTTAATTGATGCAGCACAAATGAATAATCAAAATTCACGCTATGGGCTACAAATATTTTATCATGCAATAAATTATAAATTTCATCTGCAACATCTTCAAATAAAGGAGCCTCCTGTACCATTTCATTACTAATTCCCGTAAGCGTTGTAATATGCAATGGGATCTGCTGCTGTGGATTGATGAGGGTATTGTAAGATTCTATCACCTGCTCGCCATCATGTATAAAAATGGCAATTTCTGTAATGCCATGCGATGCGGCATAACCTCCCGTGGTTTCAATATCTACAATGGCATACAAATCTTTTTCCATACCGGCGTTACATACATAAAATAAGGTAACGAATATACTAATTAATTTAGTTTTAAACTCCAAAATCCTATTTTTAATTGCCGGGAATTTTATTCATATATGAAACCCCTTATCTTAGCACCGATGTTTTTTATATTCTCAAAAATTTTTAGTTTCTTATTTGCACCATTCAACTGGATGTTGATCCTGCTTATCACAGCAGTATTTATAAAAAATAAAGGATGGAAGAAAAAACTATTTCACCTCTGTGTAGTTTGCTTTCTTATTTTTTCTAATCCCTTCATCATTCACCAATTTAATTTACAATGGCAGGAGCCTTTTAAGGAATTGGCCACAAACGAAAATTTTGAAACGGGCATTGTACTGGCTGGCTTTATTTCTTTTGATAAAAAAAATGGCGATGCGTATTTTGGTTCGGCTTCAGACAGGTTCATACAGGCTTTACGACTGTATAAAACCGGACATATAAAAAAAATAATGATCACAGGGGGTAGTGGCAGTTTGTTTCACCAGGAATTTAAAGAGGCCGATTATGTAAAAAATGTTTTATTGCAAATGGGGGTACCGGGCCCTGATATTATCACAGAAAACCTTAGCCGGAATACTTTTGAGAATGCAATGTACAGCAAAAAAATATTAGATAGTATGCAGTTACATGGGCCTTATTTGCTTATTACTTCGGCCATGCACATGAAAAGAGCCGAAGCTGTATTTAAAAAAGCTGGTTATAGTGTAAGGCCATATCCTTGTAACTACTACGATTTACCCCATGGACAATCCTTTTTAGATGCCATGATCCCAAGTGCAGGCGCTATAGATGCCTGGGAAAAGTTGATGAGAGAATGGGTGGGCTACTGCGTTTACCGCATTACGGGTAAAGCCTGATGGTAATGATTATTTACAGTTTGGCTCCATAAACTATTTTGTAACTTCGCCCACCAAAAAACAGGAAAAGATCCATGGAATTGAGTAAAAACTTTGAGCCCGCTACCGTAGATGCAAAATGGTACAGCCATTGGTTAAGTAAAGGATATTTTAACAGTAAGCCCGATGGCAGGGAACCTTACAGCATTGTAATACCACCTCCCAATGTTACAGGGGTATTGCACATGGGTCATTGCCTCAATAATACCATCCAGGATATTTTAATCCGCACTGCCAGGATGCAAGGTAAAAACGCATGTTGGGTCCCCGGTACCGATCATGCCTCCATTGCTACCGAAGCCAAAGTAGTAGCCATGTTGCGTGAAAAAGGTATTACTAAATCATCCCTAAGCCGGGAAGCATTTTTAAAATATGCCTGGGAATGGAAAGAAAAATATGGCGGTATTATTTTGGAGCAATTAAAAAAATTAGGATGCAGCCCGGATTGGAACCGCACCAGCTTCACCATGGATCCGGATTATTATGAAAGTGTAATAAAAGTTTTTATTGACCTTTACCATAAAAAGCTTATTTACCGCGGAAAAAGAATGGTAAACTGGGATCCTGAAAGCCATACCGCCTTAAGTGATGAAGAGGTGATCTTTAAAGAAGTAAATTCAAAATTATATTTTATTCAATACTTATTTGCAGACGATAGCGGCAACGCTATAACCGTTGCTACCACCCGCCCGGAAACAATATTGGGAGATGTAGCCATTTGCGTAAATCCAAATGATGACAGGTATAAAAAATTCATCGGCAAAGAAGTGATGGTACCCATCATCAATAGAAAAATACCCATAATTGCGGATGAATATGTGACCACTGATTTTGGTACAGGCGCTTTAAAAATTACACCGGCACATGATAAGAATGATAATATGCTGGGCCAAAAACATTCACTAAAAGCAATTGATACTTTAGATGAAAGCGGCAAATTTACAGTTGCAGAATTAATGGATGAAAAACCGGGAGATCAAGTAATGAGTTATACCGGCATGGACCGTTTTGCATTACGCAAAAAAATTATTGAAGACTTAAGTGCCATGGGCCAGGTCGCAAAAACCGAAGAATATAAGGGGCAGGTAGGAACGAGTGAACGAACCGGCGCTGTAATAGAACATAAACTTTCTATGCAGTGGTTCATCAATATGAATGAATTTTTGGCCGGCAATACTGAAGTATTAAGCTCTGTAATGCAAGATGAGATTACATTTCACCCGGGTAAATTAAAAAACACCTATAACCACTGGCTTGAGAATATTAAGGATTGGTGCATCAGCCGCCAACTTTGGTGGGGACAGCAAATACCTGCCTGGTATAACGGTGCAGGGGATTACGTAGTTGCTGCAAACCTGGAAGATGCCAAAGAAAAATTTGCTTCGGAACACCCCGGAAAGGATAACACCCGCATTAAACAGGATGAAGATGTATTAGACACCTGGTTTTCTTCCTGGCTATGGCCGATAGAAGTATTTAAAGGTATCAGCCACCCGGGAAATGAAGATTTTAAATACTACTACCCTACTACTACACTCGTTACCGGGCAGGATATTATTTTCTTTTGGGTAGCAAGGATGATCATGGCAGCGTATGAATATACAAATACAAAACCCTTTAGCAACGTATATTTTACCGGTATGGTAAGAGATAAACAAGGCCGCAAAATGAGTAAGCAACTGGGCAATAGCCCGGATTTACTTATGCTTATTGAAAATTATGGAGCAGATGCAGTCCGATTTGGTATTATGATTGCTTCGCCCGCAGGTAACGATTTACTTTTTGATGAATCATCACTGGAGCAAGGGCGCAACTTCAACAATAAAATGTGGAATGCGCTAAAGCTGGTAAAAATGTGGGAGAACCGTATTGATCATAATATTGAAATTGATGAGGGCGCTATATTTGCCATGGATTGGTTCCAAAACAGGTTGGCGGCAGTGCGGCTTGAAGTAGATGGCCTCATGAAACAGTTCAAACTTAGCGAGGCGCTTAAAACATTATACTCCCTCATTTGGGACGACTTTTGCAGTTGGTATTTAGAATGGGTGAAACCGGGCTATGAGCAAGATTTACATAAAAATGTATATGATCGAAGCATTCAATTCTTTACAGAACTGATGCAGGTACTCCACCCTTTTATGCCATTTATTACAGAAGAAATTTATCATAAACTGGCTACCCGGGATAATGATATTTGCTTATTACCCTTTGCAGAAGTAACAAAACCAAATATGGATACTTTAGAAAGCGGTAAAAAATTAAAAGAATTAATTACAGGTATCAGGGATGTACGTAATAAACAACAGGTAAAACCAAAGGAAGCAATCAGCTTAACGATTGATACGGCCAATGAGGAAACAATCAAAAAATTGATTTCACTTTTATCTAAACAGGTAAATGCTGATTCTATCATTTTTTCTGCTACGGCTCCGGCTGCAAGTATAACTACTGTATTTGGAAAAGAAAAAATTTATATTGAAACACCTCAGCCACTAAATAGGGGGCATCAAAAAGATGACTTGCTAAAAGAGTTAAACCACCTGAAAGGATTTTTAGCCCAGGTTGAGAAAAAACTTAGCAACGAAAAGTTCATACAAAATGCACGGCCCGAAGTATTGGCGTTGGAACAAAAGAAAAAATCTGATGCGGAGGCCAGGATCAGGATCATTGAGGGTAGTTTAAGTGACTTATAAAATGAACCGATCATTTTGTTAAAGTAATATACCGGTTGATAATATCGTTGTAGATTCGTAGATTAAATACTTACATTATATGAAGATCATCCGCTTATTGGCTGTAATGCTAATCTTGATTTCCGGCAATAGCTTTGCACAAAAGCCTGCACTAGTAAAGCCAATCAAAGTACCCGCACTGCAAACTTATCTTGCAACATATAAAGATTCTACTGCTATTAGCGCACAGGTTGCTGCCTCAATTGTAGGATTACCAATAAAAGTAACCGATGCAAAAAAACAAGCATATAAAATAATACATTACCAGGTGAGCTTTAAAAAATTTGGTGTAAGAGAAGACGAAGAAACGGGAATGATGATCCCTTCTTATACCATGTCAGCAGAATCATTTACCCAAACGCCCATGAGCGCCATTTGGATAAAATCTATCCAGGAACTTATTAAGAAAGGTGATGAACTTTACTTCTTCGATATCATTGTGAAAGATGGACAAGGCCATGTTATGTATGCGCCCGATATAAAATTTACGATCTTATAATGATCATTAAAAAGGCAGGCATTGCAGATATAGAAATTATCCGTTCGCTGGTTTTTAAAATCTGGCCAAGTGCTTATTCTGCCATCTTAAGTGAGGCCCAAATCCGGTATATGCTGGATTTATTATACAATGCTGATGAACTTAAGCAGCAGTTTCAGTCGCACACATACCAATATGTTATTGGTTATCAAAAAAACATCCCGATTGCTTTTGCAGCTTATCACATATTTAATGATGATGGGTTAAAATGTAAATTAGATAAGATATATATTTTACCACAGCAACAAAAAACGGGTTTTGGAAAACAACTTTTACTTTATGTTTTGAAAGAGGCTAAGCAGGAAAATACTATTTCACTTACACTAAATGTAAACCGCTATAATAAAGCACTTGATTTTTATGTAAAGATGGGATTTAAAATAATTAAAGAAGAAGATATAGATATAGGGAATGGTTATTTTATGAACGACTATGTAATGGAAATGAAAATTTCTTAAAGAACATTTCAGGTTTTAAAATAATTGAATTCTTCTTCCAGGTTAATTTCAGGAAATTGTGCTTTCAGCGAAAGTAGTTTTTGATGTGTAAGCACCAGGAATTTTTTATGCGCCTCCGATTCGGGGTTGAACGCCCTATGATTTTTTGCAGCATTGATCTCGTTTATCTTTTGAATAAATAACTGCGAAGACTCATCAATACAACAGTCTATAAATTTTTGCCAAACATACTGAGTTGCCGCATAATTGGGATGAACCATGTCCTCTGCATAAAAGCGATAATCCCGCAAGTCATCTATCACCAGTTCGTAAGCCGGAAAGTAATAAAGATGATTGAACTGTTCCACTACTTCATGCACCGCATGTATCAGCAAAGCTTTGCTCCTGTTATTTTCTACAAACCCTTCACGCAAATGCCTGACGGGGCTAATGGTAAATATAATTTTTAGCGATGGGTTAAAAGCCTGCAATTTTTTAATGACCTGCAACAAAATTTCCTGTAATTCTCCTACGTTTAGCAACCTTCTATGAAACCAATCTGCAGGCGCTTTGTGATTGTTAGCAGCAACTTTACCCGGCAATGCCCCAATCGCCTTTTCTGTAAGTTCATATACCCAGGCAGAGCCTAAAGTGATAATAACAGCAGCGCCTGACTTTAAAAAATGATGGGCCTGTTGGGTAGAACAATTAATTTGTTCAATTGCTTTTTGTGGATCAGGCGAAGAAAAACGGCTATGGTGCTGCCAACTATGCCAGCCCTCCTGCAAAAAGAAAATATCATTTTCACCAATTTGCTTATTGCCAATATAATTTTCAACGGCTTCTTTTACACTAATGGGATTAAACAAAATACCATTTGGGTTTTGCAAAACATTAAATTTATGTTGCATTAATTTTTCTCCCATATTCTCAGTAAAACAACTACCCAGCAAGAGGATAGGTTGCCGATAATTTAGTTTATCCGGCATTTTTTTAGGAGTGAATGCTAAATGAAAAACCATGTATGTAATCAATAAATTTATATAAATATAGATGCAGCCATAGCACTGCAATTTGCCAATGCAGTTTCGTTAATTTGGTTCATCTGTTCTTTCTCTTTAAAAAAAGGTATCATCCGTTCCGTATCCATATTACCTACCAAAACGTCATCGGCCATTGGGCAACCGCCAATTCCCTTCATGGCTCCATCATACCTTTGGCAACCTGCCTGCCATGCAGCTTCTATTTTTTGTTTCCAATGCATGGGCGCAGAATGAAGATGCACGCCTACCTGCACGGCTGGCAATTCTTTTATTAAATAAGATATTACCCTGTTTATTTGATCTGCATGTGCCAGGCCTACTGTATCTGCCACAGAAATTATTTTAATTTCCATCTCAGCCATTTTTTCAGCCCAGCTAAAAACAATTTCTTCGCTATATGGGTCACCATAAGGGTTCCCAAAACCCATTGAAAGATAAATAACCAAAGATTTATTTTTCTGTACACATAAATTTTGAATTTCTGCTACCCTCACCAGCGATTCGTTCATACTGCTGTTCGTATTTCGCATTTGAAATGTTTCTGAAACAGAAAATGGGAATCCCAGGTAAGAAAGCATATCGAAACTCACTGCATCTATTGCGCCACGCAGGTTTGCAATAATTGCCAGCAATTTTGTATTAGAATCTTTTAAATCAAGTTTACTCAACACCTCTTTGGTATCTGCCATTTGGGGAATGGCTTTTGGAGAAACAAAACTTCCGCAATCTAAAGTATGAAAGCCAACCTTTAGAAGTGCCTGTAAATATTCAATTTTCATTTGAGTAGGAATAAAATGAGGCCAACCCTGCATTGCATCTCTTGGGCACTCTACAAACTGGAAATCTTTTTTACCTGTTGGCATTTGATGTTTCATTTTATTTCTTTAAACGTTGCCTTACTGCTTCATATAAAAATATACCTGTAGCTACTGATACATTCAGCGATTCGAATTTTCCCGGCATGGGAATACTGTATGATTCATCGCAAATTTTAAGTAAGGCCGGATAAATTCCATTTTCTTCACCTCCCATTACAATGGCAGAGGGTTCCGATAGGTTGCAATCATAAATTAATTTCTTAGCTGTCATTTCTGTAGCAAAAACTTTAATGCCATTCAGGTGAAGCAGATCTACCGCTTTCATTAAACTCTGTACCCGGCATACTGAAATGTTTTCGAGTGCGCCGGCGCTGGTTAAGATGGCATCTTCATTTAATGTGCCTACGCCTTTATCGGGTATGATGATGGCCTGGGCACCCAGGGCATAAGCGCTCCGTGCAATTGCACCAATGTTACGAATATCAGTAACGGCATCAAGCATTACAAAAAGTGGTGTTTGTCCATTATCTACCACAAAAGAAATCACTTGCTGCAAATCCTGGTATTGTATTTTTGAAATAAGGGCCACACAACCCTCATGGTTACTTACATTTAGGTTATTTAATTTTTCAACCGGCACTTTATTGATGGGTGCATTCTGCAAAGTTGCCAGCCGCTTAATTTCATCAATGAGTTCGCCATGTACATTTGCCTGTACATAAATTCTTTCTAATTGTTTACCGGCTGTTAATGCCTCTATCACTGCTTCCCTGCCTACGATCAATAAACTTTTCTTTGGCCGGTGGTGCTGGTGCCTGAAATTTTTCAATTGCTTAAAATTATTCCTGCAAAATTACATTTATTTTTCGGTGAATGTGTCTTGCCATTTCAATTGAAGAGGAACAAAATTGAACAAATTATAAGAAGGATATTTATCTTTAGGCATGTTTACAAACAAAACCAGGATTCGCATCCATTATGCCCTTACTGATCAAATGGGAGTTGTATATCACGGGCATTATGCACAGTTTTATGAAATTGGCCGTACAGAAGCCTTTCGTTCATTGGGATATATTTATAAAGATATTGAAGCGATGGGAATTATTTTACCAGTGGTAGATATCCATAGTAAATTCTTAAGACCTGCGAAATATGATGATTTAATTACGGTTACTACTACGTTAAGGGAAATCCCGCTTCATCATAAAATTGTTTTTCACAGTGAGATCCACAATGAGCAAAATGAATTATTGAATGTGGGAGATGTAACACTATATTTTATGCAGGCTGCCGGTATGAAGAAAATAAACATGCCCGACGAACTCAAAGAAAAATTAAAAAAATATTTTTAAATTCCTTAAACCAAAGATTGCAGAAAGGTATCAATCGTTTGCGCATCCTCTACCAGGTAATTTCCAATGCGTGTCCGCCTGAGTGAATTTAAATAAGCGCCACAGCCCAATTGTTGCCCCACATCATGCGCCAGGCTCCGGATATAAGTACCGGTAGAGCATACCACTTTAAAGGAAACTACCGGCAAATCAAAATGAGTCATTTCAAAAATCCGGATATGTACCGGCCGGGCTTTAAGTTCTACTTCTTCGCCACGCCTTGCTAATTTATACAGCGCCTCACCATCTTTTTTTATGGCAGAATAAATGGGCGGGAATTGCATAATATCTCCTCTAAAAAAGCCGATTGCCTTTTTTATATCTTCTAATGTAAGGCCATCGAAAGATTTTAAATCGGTGGGTTCACTTTCCAGGTCGTAAGTGGGCGTAACAGCACCCAATGTAAAACTGCCGGTGTATTCTTTTTCATCGGCCATAATCTCATTGATTTTTTTTGTGAACTTACCGGTACAAACTATTAAGAGGCCGGTAGCCAATGGATCGAGTGTTCCGGCATGGCCAACTTTTTTTATACGGATGGCATTCCTGATCTTTCTTACTACATCAAATGAGGTCCAGTGCAAGGGCTTATCAATAAGTAATATTTTACCTTCTTCAAAAGTGGCCTTCTTTTCATCACTAATAAGTATGGTTTGTTTTGTGAACGTTATGCCTTCTCCTGTTTCTTTAAGCTTTTGCTTATGCTTTGTCCAGTATGATTCTTTTTTTGACATCCGTACAAAAATAGGCAGCTTATTGTGATAAACCGTACAAAATAAAAAAGGTTTATAAAATTTGGCGGCCTTTTATTTCAAGGTATTTGTTTATGGCATTCACCGTAACATTTTCGGGAGTAGATAAGAGCGTGTTAATGCCATATTTCTGCAACTCTTTTACAATTAATTTCTTTTCAAAAACTAATTTTTCGGCAATCGCTTTTACATAAACATCATCTATATTTTCAGCATTCGCTTGTGATAGTTTTTTGAGTTCACTGTTTTCAAATATAATCACCAATAATAAATGATGGCGGGCTATAGAACGTAAATAAGGCAACTGCCTTTTGAGGCCGCTTACCGATTCAAAATTTGTATATAAAATGAGTAAGCTGCGTTGTTTTATTTTGTGGCGTACCCGGGTGTATAACAATTCAAAGTCTGGTTCTTTAAAATCAGTTTTCTCATTATATAATGCCATCATTATATTTTCTCTTTGTATTGGCTTCCTGTCTGCTGCCAGTATGGTTCCCATTTGATTTGAGAAACTAAGTAACCCAATTTTATCTTGTTTTTTAATGCAAACCTGGCTAAGCGCCAGCACACTGTTAATGGCATGGTCCAGCAGGCTAAGTTCGTCGAACGGCATTTTCATTAACCTGCCTTTATCAATGATGCAAAAGAGTTGTTGCGATTTTTCATCTACATATTTATTTACCATCAATCCGCCTTTTCTTGCAGTCGCTTTCCAGTTAATGGTTCGTATATCATCTCCCGGCACATAATCTTTTATTTGTTCAAATTCCATACTCTGGCCAATTTTATTCATCCGTTTATTCCCGGTTTCAGCAACTACATGCGTGCTTGCCAATAGTTGGTAATTGCCCAACTGCACAAATGATGGATACACTTTTACTTTTGCATTTGTTTGTATTTGGGTTCTTTGTTCCAACAGGCCCAGCATACTTCTCATAAATAAATTAATGTTCCCAAATTCATATTCACCACGGCTTACCGGCCGTAATGCATAATTGATCCAGTGCGATTTTATTGGTGCAAAATACTGGTCTATTTCAAAATCTCTTTTCTGAAATTGAAATGGCAATTCATCAATAATGGTTATTCGAACTCCAAAATTATTTTTGTTTTGTACAAATAGTTTTACTGGATTTTCATCTCCATTGCTAAACCTATCTGGTAATTGGCGATCTGCAACGGGGCGCTTACCAATAAAAAAAAGAAACACATAATCTACCAAAATCAAAACGATGAATGTATATAAAACAACCTTTACGGGTTCATACAAACCAGGGAAATAAAATGCCAGAATAAATAAAGCGATACAACCGCCGGCCGCCCAATAAAAACGGTTACCAATATACAGGTCTCCAATATATTTTTTAATGATCGTCACAAAATTTAGCGGGGTAGTTCCACTGTTTTAATTATATTTTCTATAAGATCATCAGGCGTTATCCCTTCCATTTCTTTTTCCGGCGTAAGCATGATGCGGTGCCTTAATACGGGGGGTGCCATTTCTATTACATCTTCAGGAATTACAAAATCTCTTCCACGCAATGCAGCAGTAGCTTTTGCCGCCTTAAGCAAGGCTAGCGAAGCCCGAGTGGATGCACCCAGGTATAGCGAAGGATTATTGCGGGTTTCATTAATAATGCCGGCAATATATTCTATGATCTTTGTTTCAATATTTATGTTTTGTACAATGGAGCGGTAATGCTGAATATCTGCAGCAGATAAAATTGTATCTACTGTTAAAAGCAGTTCTGCCTGTTGCTTGCCCTGCTGGCTCATTAAAATGCTTACTTCTTCCTGCAGGCTGGGATAATTAATAATAATTTTAAAAATGAAACGATCGAGTTGTGCTTCCGGCAAACGGTAAGTACCTTCCTGCTCTATCGGGTTTTGTGTTGCCAAAACGATAAAAGGATATTGCATCGGATAAGTGGTACCGTCAAATGTAACCTGCCTTTCTTCCATCACTTCAAACAAGGCTGATTGTGTTTTTGCCGGGGCACGGTTAATTTCATCAATCAAAACAATATTGCCAAATATCGGGCCTGGCCTGAATGAAAAATTTGCAGCATTGGGGTTAAATACCGAAGTGCCTATTACATCACCGGGCATCAGGTCGGGTGTAAACTGGATACGGCTAAAATTGATATCCATAATTTTAGCTAAGAGTTTTGCCAGGAGTGTTTTGGCAACGCCGGGAACACCCTCTAATAAAATATGGCCATCGCATAAAAGCCCGGTCATTACCAGGTCCACAACCTGCTGTTGCCCTACTATTACTTTACCGATCTGCGCCCTGATGTCGTTTAATTTTTTATTTAGCGCTGTAACTTCTATGTTCTCCAGAAAAATATTTTCTTCCATAATTATTTTCTTGATTTATAAAATTTTTGAACCAGGTCATTTAATATCAACAGGTCGCTATCAGAAACCTGGAATGCATTTTGTAACTTGTGAATGTGCAAAGATAAATTTTGTACCAATTCTTTTTGCACGCCACTTTTTCGGCTAAGCGTTTCGGTATATTCGGTTGTATTTGTATTGGCCTGTATAAAATAATTAGTTCTGACATACTCATTAAAATACAGGATCATTTTATCAGCGATAGCTTGATTGTCTTTCTGGTTGAGATATAAACCAGCAATGGCTTCAGCAAACTTAACCGAAGCATTTTCCGGTGCGTTTATTACAGGTACAATACGCTGCTTTCTTTTAGACCCCACAATCATATAAATAAGTAATAAAAGAAGTAATACGATCAATGCCATAGCCAATGCCGGTAATGTAAATAAAAATGCCAAACCACTGCCTGAACCTTCTTTGCTGGCAAAACTATTTCGGTGGTAAAAATCATCCCAATAAATAACAGAAGGTTTTTCGGGCATCCATTGCATGAGCCTTGTGAAATATTCCTGGTTATTTCCTGACAATAAAAAATAATTGCTAAAGGCACGGGCATCGCAATGCAAATACAACCTGCCTTTCCCCCAAAAAATTACAATACAGTTGGGTTTATTAAATTGATTGTAACCCAACGTTCGGGAAATGATAGAATCGGTTGCAGAAAAATAAGAAGCAAAGGGTAAATAATAATAAGAATATTTATTTTTTGCCAAAGATGTATCTTTTAGATGAATATTTGTTTCACCTAATGATAATGGCATCATGTGTGAAAATATTTCGCCATGCAACATTTTACAATACATACCCGCCAGGAATGAGCTATCCATTTGTAAGGCAGAAATGAATGCAGTATTGCCATTGGCCACATAATTATAAATAGCATTGAGGTCGGCTTCTTTTGGAAAAAAATAATGGCTAATACTTATATACAAAGATCCTGTATTACTCGTCCAGCCTAATGTTTCTGATGCAGTACGGCCAGATACCTGAATGTCAGCATTTGGAAAACTTGCTTTCGTTAATGAAAAAGCCATAGAAGTTCCTAATGGGATATCATCTTTTAACGCAAAGGTTTCTCTCAAAGATGGCAATTCATTCTTTGCACTACAAGCGGCTAAAACCAGGACCAGGGCAATATAGGCGGTTATCTTTTTCAAATTTTTAGATGTGTGACACAAATTCTTTACAGGTATTTTCAATTTCTGAAAAACTATTTTTATCAATCGCCTTTTTACCATACCACACATATTCATAAAGCAAGGCTATTTTTGAAAATGATTGTTGTAAGGATACCGGCATTTCATATAGATAAGCAGCATTCGTTTTTTCAGTAGAAAAATGGATATGCTGCCGTTCATTTAAAAGTTGCAAAATTTTTAAGAAATAATACCGGGTAGCTAAGCGGTAATCGCCTGCTACAATACATTTATCAATAAGCGATGTATATCCTGCAGCAGTCAAAATTTCTTCCGGCCCGGGAGTATCCGGTGCAATTGGTTTTGATTTCTTAAATTGGGATACGCCAGTTGTTAAAAAGAAACGATAAAGCAGGTAAAAAACAAATATGGCGGCCGCCATCCACATTAAAATTTGCAAAAAACCACTACTCAAAATCCTTTCAAACAGGCTCATGCTCCTGCTATTACCAGGCGCCTCTTGTACTGAATTTTTCCAGACCCGAAGCAAGCTATCTAAGTTTTGGATATAAAGGTACCCTGTCTTCTTCTTTAAAGATAAAATACTATCTCCTGCAATAAAAATGGGATGCTGGTACAAAACGGTATCGGCTGCATCCGAAATTTTATGATGCGAATAATTTTCGCTGTCATTGATCGTTTCAGGCGGTTGAATATACTCCATCGTATCTTCTTGCCGGGGCTGCTGGCCAAGAGCTGTATTGACCAATAAAAAACAGGCAATTAAAGTTTTTTTATTCCGCATCTAATACCCGGTTAACGATTCCATTCTTTTTAATATAATATCCCTGCCTGTGCAATTGCCTGGGCCAAATAATAAAATACCAAATGATAAGGTAGAGCGATGTTGCCAATATGAGTACACTTGCCCATATCGGCAAGCCGGCAGATTTAGTGGTATCAAAAGTGGTACTCATAAGGTGTGTAACATAACTTTCCAGAAAAGCGGCAATAATAAAGAAAGGTACCAGGCATATCATAATTTTTGCTGCATCAGAAGCGGCCCTTCTAAATGATTCCAACCGGCTATAGGTACCTGGAAATATAAATCCCCTGGCCAGTATAAAACCGGCAGTACCGGCAATTACAATTGATGAAATTTCTATAACACCATGTATCCATATCACCAATATTGATTTTAAGCCCAGGCCATGTTCAAAAAAAAGATATTCAAAACTACCCAGCATCAAACCATTGCTCCATAAAATTTTAAATGTAAAAATTCCCAGTGTTAGGCCTCCCAGGAAAGTGATGAAGGCTACTTTAATATTATTGAAGGCAATGCGTACAAACATATTAAAATAGTTATCGTCTTTATAAATACCAAATGGATCTCCATTGGCAATATTTTCTTCGGTATGATTTACATAATTATCCCCCAAAATACTGCGGATAAATTCCGGGTTACGGGCAGCGGCATACAATCCAATAAATACAAAGAAGCAAAACAACAACACCGTAAATAAAAAGATGGGATGGTATTTTCTGAAAAGTAACGGCAACTCAAACTTCCAGAATTCGAACAGGCGAGAAAACTTTTGCCTTTTATTTCGATATACATTTTGATACATGGAAGCGGTGAGTCCATTTATCCACCTGGTAACTTTGCTTTTTGGATAAAATGTTTTGGCATAGGAAAGATCATCAATAAGTGTAATAAAGCGGTCGGCAGTTTCATCCGGGCTTGCAGGTTGCTCATACTGGTAGGATTCCCATTTCTCTACATTTTTTTTAATAAACATTGCTTCTCTCATAGGCCAGTACAACAAAAGGGTAATAAACTATTTGGTGCGATACAAATGTAATATAAGATAATTATGAAAAACATATTTTCAGCCGGCACTACATTTTATTTTACCAAATTGGTTAGGACAAAAAAATCTTCATTATTCCATGAAGATTTCTCCTGGAACCCATACAAAATAGATTCTTATGAATTTTTTTTTAGTAGGGCAGTCATCTACAGCCAAAAGTTATGATAATGCAATATCAATAACCTGTTGCACCGTTTTTACATAATGAAATTTAATCCCTTTTATAAATTGAGGATTAATTTCACTTACATCTTTTTCATTGAGCCAGCATAAAATAATCTCTTTTATACCGGATCTTTTAGCTGCTAAAACTTTTTCTTTTATGCCACCTACGGGTAATACCTGTCCACGTAAAGTAATTTCACCCGTCATGGCCAGGTGCGATTTTATTTTACGCCCGGTAAAGGCACTGGCTAAAGATGTCATCATGGTAATTCCTGCACTCGGCCCGTCTTTAGGAGTGGCCCCTTCGGGTACATGGATATGTGCATCTTTTTTATGAAATGTTTCTTGTGGAATATTTAATTTTTTATAATTGGCTTCCAACCACGTGTAGGCTGTACTGGCGCTTTCTTTCATTACATTGCCCAGGTTACCGGTTAATTTTAATTCACCTTTGCCGTCGCTTACCTGAGTTTCAATAAAAAGGATATCGCCGCCTACATAGGTCCAGGCCAGGCCCACTGCTACGCCGGCCATATTCGCAGTTTTATAAATTTCATTGTTATACCTGGCACGCCCCAATATTTTTTCTACATCCAGGCTGCTAATAGTAGCTTTTAATTTACCTTTCATTACCAGCTCTTTTGCCTGGTAACGCATGATGCTCGCTAATTGCCTGTCTAGTTCCCGCACTCCACTTTCCCTGGTATAATCAGAAATAATTTTTTCTAAAACGGTATCACTTATTTTAAAACCCTGGTCGGCCAGTCCGTGCATTTCTTTTTGGCGTGGTAACAAATGCCGTTTGGCAATTTCAATTTTTTCTTCTACGGCATAGCCACTCAGGTCAATGATCTCGAGCCTGTCTCTTAAAGCAGGTTGAATATTGTTTAAACTGTTTGCAGTTGCAATAAATAATACTTTACTCAAATCATATTCCAGCTCTAAATAATTATCATAAAAAGTACTGTTTTGTTCGGGGTCCAGTACTTCCAGTAAAGCCGAAGAAGGGTCACCCCGGTGATCGCTTCCTACTTTATCAATTTCATCAAGGATCATAACCGGGTTACCCGATTTTATTTTTCGGATAGATTGTACAATACGGCCGGGCATGGCGCCGATATAGGTTTTACGATGCCCCCGTATTTCGCTTTCGTCATGCAAACCACCCAGGCTCACCCTTACATACTTACGGTTTATAGCCGCTGCAATACTTTTTCCCAGGCTGGTTTTACCAATACCGGGAGGGCCCACAAAACAAAGAATGGGGCTCTTCATATCTCCTTTTAATTTTAAAACGGCCAGGTATTCCAGTATGCGTTCTTTAATTTTATTCATTCCATAATGATCCCGGTCCAGTATTTTTTTTGCTTTTTTAAGATCATACAAATCCTGTGTATAATCTCCCCAGGGTAAATCCAGCATCAGGTCCAGGTGATTATATACCACTGAATAATCTGGTGTAGATGGATGCATACGCTCCAGCTTTTCTACGCCTTTCGTAAACATTTCCTTTGCAGCAGC
The DNA here is from genome assembly GCA_016710595.1 of Niastella sp. Taxonomy (GTDB): domain Bacteria; phylum Bacteroidota; class Bacteroidia; order Chitinophagales; family Chitinophagaceae; genus Ferruginibacter. The sequence continues at coordinate 83,544 of JADJVM010000002.1, read as the reverse complement.
AGGCCAAATTTTCTGCTCTGCTTTTTTCTGCATTTCTTTTACTTCTGCTACGTTATCGCCACCCAATTCATCTTTGATGGCTTTCATTTGCTGTTGCAAAAAATATTCTTTTTGTTGCTTATCCAGCTCTGCCCTTGTTTTATTGGTAACTTTATTCTTTAATTCTGCATATTGCAACTCTGTGTGCATTAAACTCATCAGGAGTTCGGCACGGGCCTTCAGGTTACTGATTTCTAACAAGCGTTGCTTTTGTTGCAAATCACTATTTAAGTTACTGCTTACATAATGAATTAAAAAAGAGGGATTCTCAATATTTTTTAAAATTATGGCTGCTTCACTGGGCAAATTAGGTGACAGGTTTATAATTTGAGCAGCAATATCTTTGATGCTTCCTACCATCGCTTCAAAATCATTATCACCTTGTATGTTTTCTTCTTCCAGTACCTTGATGCGTGCTTTAAAATAAGGATCGTCCGAAACGATTTCTACTAACTTAAATCTTTTTCGGCCTTGCAGTATGAGGGTAGTGCCTCCATCTGGCATTTTAATAAGCTTGATCATTTTAGCAACCGTACCGATATCTTCAAGATCGCTCACAGTGGGCTCTTCAATACTACTTTCTTTTTGTGCTAAAACGCCGATTAATTTATCTTTTTTATAAGCATCGTTCACGGCCTTTATACTTTTATCTCTACCAACTGTGATCGGGATCACTACCCCGGGAAACAGAACTGTATTTCTTAGAGGAAGTATGGGAATTTCTTCGGGGATCAACTGATCATCGGCGCCATCATTTTCTTCATTTAAGGGAATGATTGGCATAAAATCCATTTCATCTTCAGGGCCGCCGGGTAATAAATATTTTTTATTCATAATGTCTTACTGATAAACAAGCTGCAAAATTAAACCAATTAACGAATTTTTGAAGCAGAATATGATAGCCTGGAGAAAAGAAATATAAAATTAGGTGTTGGGCGTCGGTGTGGCTTGATTTTCATGGATCCTAAAAATCAATCTCAAATTTTGATCATGTGTAAAATAGCTATATAACCAGTTTAGAAATACAAAAAATTTATTCTTTACGCCCAATATAAGCATTAAATGCAAGCTCATCCAAATAAACCAGGCAAAAAAACCTCCGAAGTGTAATTTAGGTTTAGGGATATCTACTACAGCCAGGTTCCGGCCTACGGTAGCCATTGAGCCTTTATCGTTGTACGAAAATTCTTTTTTGCCATTTTTGCCTTTAACTTCTTTTGTAAAATTACTGGCAAGCAGGTCTGCTTGCTGAATGGCTACCGAAGCCAGTTGCGGATGGCCGTGCGGATAGGCGGCAACTTCCATATAAGCAATATCACCAATGGCGTACATATTTTCGCTACCCAATACTTTACAATAGGGATCCACTTTTATACGGTTTCCACGAGCAATGAGAGAAGCATCAATACCTTGTGGAATATTTCCTTTAATACCTGCAGCCCAAATACATAAAGCAGATTCTATAAGTTCATTATTGGCAAGAAATGCGGTATGACCATCGTAGGTTTTAAGCAATGCATTTGTTTTTACAATTACACCAAGTTTTTCGAGATACCGCTGTGCATCTGCGCTGCTTTTTTCGCTCATTGCAGACAATAAGCGTGGGCTACCTTCCAGCAGGTAAATATTCATCCTTTTAAAATCAATTTCGGGATAGTCTTTGGGCAATGTATAATGCCGCATATCTGCAATAGCCCCACTTAATTCTACACCAGTGGGTCCACCACCAACAATGATAATATTTAAATGGCGCTGCCGGGTTTCCTCATCATTTGAAGTAAGTGCATGTTCAAAATTACAAAGCAAACGTTCTTTTAAATGAAGTGATTCAATACTACTCTTCATGGGTATGGCATAATTTTCAATTTCTGCATTCCCAAAAAAATTGGTACCGGCACCCGTTGCAATGATCAACCGATCATAATCAAATTCACCAATATCCGTAATTACTTTCTTAGCTGTTTCATTTATTGAATGTACAGTTGCCATCCTAAAATTAATATTGGAACTTTTATGAAATACTTTGCGCAAAGGGAAAGAAATATCACTGGCATTTAACCCAGCCGTAGCTACCTGGTAAAATAAAGGTTGAAACTGGTGATGGTTAAATTGATCAATTAGGGTAATGGAAATTCCTTTTTTATTACTTAACCTGCGTGCAAGCCGCAAACCGCCAAACCCCCCACCTATTATGATTAATTTCATATCCTCGGATTTTGGGTACAAAGATATGAATTTTCAATTATTTTTGAAACATTAGAAAATATTATTCCCAAATCAGTAAAGCATCCTTACTTTAATTGTTTCGGGAACACTTTTTAGCAATTCAAGAGCTGTTTTACTCAATCCCCTGTCAACATCTAACACTACATACCCAATGTTATCATTGGTTTTAAGATACTGACCTACGATATTAATTTTATTTTTACTTAATAAAGTATTGATCTGGCTGAGTACACCGGGTACATTTTTATGGATATGCAATATGCGATGCGTATTTTCCTGTGGGGGCAATGCCAGCGCTGGTATGGTATGAGAACCAAGTGTAATTCCTTTTTCCAGGTAGTTAAATAATTTATGACTTACATCTACGCCAATATTATTTTGAGCTTCCTGGGTGCTGCCACCAATATGCGGTGTGATGAGCACATTGGGTAAGCCCTGTAAAATACTTTTAAAATCATCACCATTTTTTTCTGGTTCCACAGGAAATACGTCAATGGCTGCACCTGCCAAATTGCCCTGGAGCAAAGCATCTTTCAAACCATCCAAATCTACTACTTCGCCCCTGGCATAATTAATTAAAACGGCATCTTTTTTAAGGCTCTTGATATTACTCTTATTAATTAAATTTTTGGTAGAAGTTAATTCAGGTACATGCAACGTAACAACATCTGATTGCTTTAATAATTCTTTTAATGATTTACTATCTTTTGCATTTCCCAAAGGGAGTTTTGTTTCGGCATCATAAAACAAAACTTTCATCCCCATTGCTTCGGCCAACACACTTACCTGGCTTCCAATATTTCCGTACCCAACAATGCCAATTGTTTTACCTCTTAGTTCGTGGCTCCCATTGGCATCTTTCATCCATTTTCCTTCGTGGGCCGCTTTATTTTTATCAATAATTTTACGTACCAGCATTATTGAAGCACCAATTACCAATTCTGCAACGCTACGGGTATTGCTGTACGGGGCATTAAATACTGCAACGCCTTGTGCGGTAGCCGCATATAGATCTACCTGGTTCACTCCAATACAAAAACAACCAATTGCCTGGAGTTTTTTTGCCTCGGCCAGAATATCAGCAGTAATTTTCATTTTACTGCGGATGCCCAAAATATGAACATCTTTGATTGCTTTTTTTAATTCTGATTCACTCAATGCACCTGTTATCCTTCTTATGGACACATACCCATTCTCTTCAAAAAAATGAACAGCCGCATCACTGATATTTTCTAAAAAAAGAATGTTTATTTTTTCTTTAGGATAACTTGTTGGTTTTACCTGTTTCATACCTGTTACTGCTATTAAAATTTTGCACAAATATATCCCATCAAAAATTAATACCTTTAATCCTTATATCCACATTCATTCAATGAAAAAATCAAAGCGGGGCAGATACCTCATCATTGCTGTTGTATTATCTTCTATTATTTTAATGGGTTGTAATGCTGTTTCTAAACCCGGCAATATTGCCGCTCATAGCGATAGCACAGGGTTGCTGTATGAATTGCCCAAACCGGGTAATCTGAATAAGGTAGAAATGCAGCGCTTGCATGATGCGTGCAGCCATTGGTTTGACAGCGCCCTGGGAAATACCGTTTTTAATGGAGGCTTACTGGTTGCTCAAAAAGGAAATATCATTTTTGAAAAATATAAAGGTACCATGCACCTGGATCAACAAGATACTATTACAGATGCTACTCCTTTTCACCTGGCTTCAGTTTCAAAAACTTTTACAGCCATGGCAGTGCTTGATCTTTGGCAGCAAAAGAAAATAAGCTTAGATGATGAGTTTAGTAAATATTTTTCGGCATTTAATTACCCCGGCGTAACCATCAGAAATTTATTGGATCACCGCAGCGGTTTACCAAACTATGTTTATTTTCTTGAAAACACGGGTTGGAATATTCAGCAGAAAGCAACCAACCGGGATGTATTAAATGAGCTCATTTCAAAAAAAAATATTTTAAAAGATATCCGCACGCCAGATACCCACTTTTCTTATTGCAATACCAACTATGCCCTGCTTGCTTTGCTGATTGAGAAAATAACAGGTTTGCCTTACCCTCAATACATACAGCAACATTTTTTTGAGCCATTAAATATGACGCATACCTATGTACTTACCCTGGCAGATTCTGGCAAAGTACCCCCCAGTTATGATTGGCGGGGCAGGGAAATGAATCTCAACTTTTTAGATTTTGTATATGGTGATAAAGATATTTACAGTACGCCACGTGATCTTTTAAAATGGGACCGCTTTCTTAGCAGTGGGCTTTTGTTTACAGCAGAAACATTAAACCAGGCCTATACCGGTTATAGCAATGAAAAACCGGGTATAAGAAATTATGGACTGGGGTGGCGATTAAATATTTATGATAATCATAAAAAAATGATTTATCACAATGGATGGTGGCATGGAAACAATTCTGTTTTTATAAGATTATTAGATGAAGATGTTACCATTATTGCAGTGAATAACCGTTTTACAAGGGCTACATATCATGCCAATCAATTAGCTAATATTTTTGCATCTTATTTCGCACCGGCAGATGAAGAAACGGAACAAGCCATTGCTGACAGTTCAAAATCTGAAAGCCAGGATTCTACAAAGAAAAAGAATCATACTCCCGAAAAAAAACACTAAAGAATCCGCAAATAAACCTGCAATTACCTGCATTATCCACTTATCTCTCACTTAAATGTGGATATTATTTATTTACTTTTGCGTTTTAATGCAAGATTTATGTTAATTTTAGTTAACATTTACTTTTCGAAAACTTAACTGATTGCTTTAAAGGCCATGCTTAAAAAAGAAAGACAAGCCTACATTTTACACCAGGTAAACCTGCATAACAAAGTAGTATCTGCTACATTAAGTGCAGAGATTGCGGTTTCTGAAGATACGATACGCAGGGATTTGCAAGAGCTTTCAGAAACAGGTAAACTGGTAAAAGTACATGGTGGCGCCCTGTCTGCAGCCTTTTACGACAACCCGGTAATTGAATCAAATGTATATGCCCAAACGGATAAACAAATAATCGGGAACAAAGCAGCCAGTTTAATAAAAGATGGGATGTTTATTTTAACAGGAGGTGGCACTACCATATTAGAATTTGCCAGGTGCTTGCCCTCTACTTTAAAAGCCACTTTTATATCAGGCAGTATTCCTGCGATATCAGAATATATGAATCATCCCAATATTGAAATCATTGTATTGGGAGATAAATTATCTAAAACATCCAGAATAACTGTAGGGGCCGATGCTGTGAACCGGATAAAAAATATAAAAGCCGACTTATGTATCCTGGGCATAAATGCGATAGATACAGAGAATGGGGTTACAGACAATGACTGGGATGTAGTACAAATAAAACAACAAATGATTGCTTCATCACATAAAACAATTTGCCTGACGATTTCAGAAAAAATAAATACAGTACAGCCTATTCATGTATGCGGGCTTAATAAAATTGACAGCCTGATTACAGAACTGGATCCCGGAAACAAATTGCTTAAACCTTTTAAAGATGCAGGAATTACAATTTTATAAACAACTATATCATAAACCAAAACGAACAATTTATTCAAAAACAAAACTTAGTGCTATGAAAAAAATGATGCAGATTATTGCGTGTTTTTTGCTATTCCTGTTTTGGACTCATGATGCCATGGCCCAGCAAATGGTAAGCGGTGTTATCAGTTCAAACAGCAAGCAACCCATCGAAGGGGTAACGGTAATGGTAAAAGGCAGCAACCGAGCCACCAAAACAGATGCCAGCGGGCACTTTAACATCCAGGCTGAGCCTGGCCAGGAGCTGGTATTTTCTCATGTAAGTTTCGAAACCCGGACACACCGGGTAAAAGCAAACGAAACGATTAATATCCAAATGACACCGTCAAATACCCAATTGCAGGAAGTGGTAGTAACGGCTATGGATATTCGCAGAAATGCAAAAGAATTGGGTTATTCGGTACAAACCGAAAAAGGTGCCGATATTAAAGAAACACAAAGAGAGAACTTCATCAATGCTTTACAGGGTAGAATTGCCGGCCTTACCGTAAATGCAACAAGCGGTGTGGCAGGTGCCGGTAGCCAGGTGGTACTCCGGGGATTTAATTCACTGGCGCTTGATAACTCACCCCTCTTTGTAATTGATGGTATTATTGCCGATAACTCTACGCCTAATGAAACCAGCGATGGGGGCGCCCTGGGCCTGGCATCTAACCGGGCTAACCGGGGCAATGATTATACCAACCGGATGGCAGATATTAACCCAAATGATATTGAAAGCATCACCGTACTGAAAGGCCCCGAAGCTACCGCCTTATATGGTAGCCAGGCCAGTTCAGGTGCTATCATCATCACTACCAAAAGAGGACGCACCAGCAAAGGGTTAAAAATAAATTACGATAATAGCTTCCGTGTTTCAAAACAAATAAGGAAAGTGGAAAACTTCAGTAAATATTCAGGTGGCTCAAACGGAGCGCCACAAGACATTTTCACAGCATTTGGCCCTGCCTACGACCCTAATACACCGGTATTTGAAAATGAAGATTATTTTTTCAGGAATGGTTTTTCACAAACCCATAACCTGGCTTTAGAGTTCGGTACAGATAAAAGTAATTTTAGGGTATCGGGCGCAAGCTTCAATCAAAAAGGTGTGATCCCAAATAATGATTACAAAAAGTATAATGCCACCATTTCTAATTATACAGAAATTGGCAAGTACATTACTATTCGCCCATCAGTAACTTATTCTTCTTCTGAAAATCAAAAAGTATTGAGGGGAGCAAGTTCTTATTTATTAAATTTATTGGTATGGCCTTCTTTCGATGATATCAGGGATTATGCAAATGCAGATGGCACTAAAATCCCACTTTTTGCTGCCAATCCAAACGGAGAATTAGATAATCCATTTTTTAATGTTTATAAAAATCCAAGTGAAGATAAAACCAAAAGGCTTATTGCCACAATGGGTATAGATATTAAACCATTTAACTGGCTTACTTTTGCAGGTAGGTTTGGATATGATACGTACAGTACAGACGGATATACCCGTTTTGACTCAATGAGTTATTATGTAACCCGCCAGCAGAAAGGATACCAGGATAATTATTACAGGGATTATTATGGATATAACCACACCATTACTGCAACTGCAGTAAAAGATTTTAATAAAATTAGTACCCGCTTAATGGTGGGTAATATGTGGCAGAATTATAAGACGGAACAATATGCAGTATCCGGGAGTAACCTGGAAAGTCAAAACCGAACAGACAGCGGCAATATAGACCCCGTTACCCGTGTGAGATTGTCAAATGCATTGAATGGTTTGCCAAATTATTCAATCAACCGGCAATTGGCATTTTTTGGTGAAGCCATGATCGGGTATAATGAATTTATATACCTTACCTATTCTCACCGTTTTGAAACATCTTCTATTTTCCCGGCCAAATCAAGGGATTATAATTATCCTGCTGCCAGTTTAAGTTTAATTGTAAGTGATATGATCCCGGGTTTAAAAGGCAAGGTTTTGAGTTTCTGGAAACTGCGTGGTTCATTGGCGAATACCGCCAGGTCGAGCTCTCCTTATGCCAATCAATCAGTATTTAACCAAAATACCGGTAGTGGTGGTGGGTTCTATTACGGGTTCACCAACAATAACCCCAATCTTACTCCCGAACGTCAAAAAACCTATGAAGTAGGTACTGAAGTAAGGTTGTATAATAATCGCTTTAGTATTGATGCTACTTATTATAATACTGAAAATAAGAACCTGATTGTAGAAAACACAAGAGGAAGCTATGCTACCGGGTTTGTATTAAATACATTAAACTATGGCGCAACCCGCAACCAGGGTGTAGAAGTAGCTGCTAATTTTGATGTGGTTCGCAATCCCAAGTTCAGGTGGAGTACCCGCATGAACTTTAATAAAATGTGGAACAAAGTACTTTCATTGCCAGATAATTTACCTGAATTTTACATCAGCGATACCTGGCTTGCTTATAATGTAAGAGGTGGTATGGTAAAAGGAGGCTCTACCACTACTTTTACTTCTTACGGATACCAGCGTAATGATGCTGGTCAAATTTTAGTAAGCCCTTCTACTGGTTTACCATTAATAGATGCCACTTTTAAAGTACATGGAGACCGCAACCCGGATTTTACATTGGGATGGTATAATAATTTTTCATTCAAAAACTTTACCGTAAGTATGTTATGGGATCTTAAAGTAGGTGGTGATATTTATAATGCAACAGACCTATACTTAACCCGTATGGGCCGCAGCTTACGTACCAAGCTGAGAGAAGTTCCCATTGTTGTAAATGGTGTGTTGGCAGATGGCCTTGAAAATACGGCTACGCCTACTCAAAACCATATATCCATTACGCCTTATTACAATAATAGCTATTATACTACAATGCCGGAAGAAGAGTTTATTGAAAAAAATATCAGTTGGTTCCGGTTGAGAGATGTTACATTCAGCTATAATTTTTCAAGCGCTATTAAAAATGTAAAATTCATTAAAACATTATCTGCTTTTGTAACTATTAACGATCCGATATTAATTACCAATTACTCAGGAGCCGATCCTCAAGTGAATGGGAACACAGCCGGCACACGGGGTGTGGGCGGTTTTGGAATGGATTATGGAAACCTGGGTTTACCCTTAAGTGTTAACCTCGGATTTCGTGCAGGATTTTAATTAATTGAAAAATTTTATAAAAAAAATTATATGAAAAAGATATTTTCAATAACGTTACTGGGCTCTTTGCTACTCCTGGGGGCGTCTTGTAAAAAAAGCATTGACGAAGCTTACCAAAACCCCAATGCACCTGTACGGGTACCGGTTAATACATTATTACCTCAAATTGTTTCAGCAATGGCAGCAAACTATGCCGGCCATGGTCCCATGAATGATGCCCGGTATGCTGGTGCATATATTCAAAGCTGGCAATATTATTCTACCAATAGTTATTTTGACCAGATGGGTTATAACAATGGTTCCGGAGATGTGGCCCAAAGCACCTGGCGTACGCACTACTATGATATTGGCCAAAACAATCAAAGAATGATGCAATGGGCTGCCGAAGAACAAAGATGGGATTATGTAGGCGTAGGAAAAGCAATTGAAGCCTGGGGCTGGATGCTTGTTGCAGATTATTATGGTGAAACCATTGTAGAAAATGCTTTCAATACCAGTATGCTCACTTTTGCATTTAACCGGGAAGATACAGCATACGCCCGCATTTTAAGCCTATGCCAGGAAAGCCTGGCAAACTTGAACCGTACTGATGGGCAAGTGGATGCTGCCTACCTGGCATCGGGAGATGCTTATTTTTACAATGGCGATGTAAATAAATGGAAGAAATTTGCCAATGGCATATTAGCACGTTACTACAATCACTTTAGTAATAAAGCCGATTATAAACCAGATTCTGCTATTTATTATGCCAAAGCCGCAATGCAAACCGTAGATGAAATTGCCAGTGTGAAATTTATCGGCAATGCCTTATCTGCCACAAATAATTTTTATGGCCCACGCAGGGGTAACCTGGGCGGTGCATCAGCAGCAGCTCCTACAGCCGTAAGGCAAAGTGATTTTATTGCCAAATTGATGACTGGTGGAAATGCAGCATTCCCAGGTGTAACCGATCCAAGAGCATGGTATATGCTAAGAGGAAATGCCAATGGAACCATTAAAGGAGTTCCTCCAGTGGTAGGTCAAACTGCTTTAGCCGCCAATGACCGCCCCGAGAATTTTTGGGGCGTAAGCCAGGTTACAGCCAGTAATACTGCCCCCGCCAATGATAATAATTGCAGGTATATTTTTAAGAATGATGCACCCTACCCTGTAATGACACCTGCAGAAATGAAATTCATTATTGCAGAAGCAGAGTACAAGTTAGGCCATAAATCAAATGCATTAACTGCTTACCAGGAAGGTATCAGTGCGAGTTTTGATATGCTTACTACCAATTATAACCTAAGCATACCCGCAGGCAAAGAAATTACGCCTGCCATTAAAGCCAGTTTTCTTGCTTTACCGGATGTAGTTCCTGCAAATCCCAATGATTTAACCTTATCTAAAATCATGTTGCAAAAATATATTGCCATGTATGGTTATGGAGTATTAGAAACCTGGATGGATATGCGCCGGTATCATTATACTGACCTTGACCCTGAAACAGGAAACCAGGTTTATACAGATTTTCAAGTACCCACCTTATTTGCAGATAACAATGGAGAATATATTTACCGCTATTACCCCAGGTATAATGCTGAAAGAGTGTGGAACTTTTATGAACTGCAACGTATAGGCGCTACATCAAATAATTATCACACCAAAAAACTTTGGATCGTACAACCATAACCTTTTAATAAAAAGATATGAAAAGAATATTAATCACAGGGCTTGCATTATTTATGATATTCAGTTCCTGTAAAAAAACAAATTACGCAGACCCTATTGCCGATGTGGATTATTCATCCTCTGGTAATACCGCTTATTTAAAAATAAATTTTCTTTCGGCTTATAAGGCCAACCCCTCTGTGCAAATAAGTGTGAATGGAGTAAGAGTAAGTAATTTAATTACTTCCCGTACACCTTTTCCCGGGGGCGGATATAATACAGGTGGAGGCAACTATCCCGATTTTCTGCCAGTAAGAAGAGGTTTAAATGACCTGAGTGTATCTATCCCCAATAAAGGGGCCAATACAGATTCTGTAATATTATATTCAGGTGTGGTCAATACGCCGGAAGGCCGCAACCATTATACTGTACACATTACAGATACTGCGGCCATGGTAAAGGCGGTAACATTTGAGGAAGCCACCGAAGCGTATGATACTTCACGACCACTTTTTACATTTGTGAATATGATGCCCAATGTACCGGCTATTGATTTGTATTATGGTACTATATTGGTTGCTTCAAATGTTGCGTACTTAGATCGTTCTACTACTTTTTGGGTATCGCCATTAGCGCCGCAATCTACCTGGGCAATAAGGCAGTCAGGATCGGCTCCCGGCTCTACTGCATTGGCCACGTATTCCAGCGCTTCTACTATTACTAAAGGAAAAGTTTATACCGCTTTTGCATCGGGTTACAAAGGTGCTACGGATACCCGTAAACCATATATTTCTTTCATGTTGATTCGATAGTTCGTTTGGTAATTTTAAAAAAAGCTGCTTTCTGATAAGAAGCAGCTTTTTTTATTCCGGTAACTTTTTATCCAAAGAATAAATAAGCTAAAAGAATAGAAGTAATGATACCTACCAGGTCAGCCAACAACATGGCGCCTACTGCATACCGGGTATTTTTTACGGATACCGCTCCAAAGTAAACTGCAATCACATAAAAAGTAGTATCCGAAGAGCCTTGTAACACACTGCTCAATCTCCCTGCAAAAGAATCAGCACCATAAGTATCCATAGCGCTTACCATCATACCCCTGGCAGCCCCGCCACTAAAGGGTTTCACCAGTGCTGTGGGCAAACCATCTACAAAACGGGTATCGGTGCCCAGGAACGCAAAGAGGCTTTTTATACCCTCAATGATACTGTCAAACGTACCACTGGTACGCAATAAACTTATGGCTACTAACATACCCACCAGGTAAGGAATAATTTTTACGGCAGTTTCAAAACCACCTTTTGCACCATCAATAAAAGCAGAAAAAATATCTATCTTTTTATAAATACCACCCAGTACAATTAGAATAAAAATAAGTAAGATCAATCCACTGCTTAAAGTAGATGAAAAAATTTGTACGCCTTCGGAGTTTAATGATTTAATATAAACAATAAGCGCTGCTATAATTGCAGAAATACCGCCGATCCATAACAGGATCACCGGTTGCAACACATTTATTTTTTGCTTGAATGAAACAATCAGCATGGCCGCAATGGTGGCAGCAAATGTAGCGATCATACAGGGCACAAAAATATCCATTGGGTTTGCAGCCCTGGCCGCTGCCCTTAATGCGATAATACTTACCGGGATCAATGTGAGGCCTGATGCATGAAGCGACAGGAACATGATCTGTGCATTTGAGGCAACCGCTTTATTGGGGTTTATTTCCTGTAAACTTTCCATAGCCTTTATTCCAAATGGAGTCGCTGCATTATCAAGCCCTAAAAGATTGGCACTAAAATTCATCATCATGTGGCCCATCGCCGGGTGGCCTTTTGGTATTTCGGGAAATATTTTTGAAAAGAACGGCCCAATAATCCGGCTGAGCAAATTGATACCGCCGGCTTTTTCAGCAATACCCATAATGCCCATGAATAAAGCCATAATGCCAATTAAACCAATACTTAAATTCACCGCTGTTTTACAGGTTTCTATAATGCCATCCGAATGTTGTATTCTATAGGTTTCATAAACTCCGGCACTTGTTTTTACGGTAATGATATCACCTTTTTGTAATAAGGGAGTGGAATCTAAATAAGCGATCACAGTAGCATCTGTATGTGCCGCATCCATTGTTTTTATATGGATGCTATCGCCGGAGCGCCCGCTTACCATATCACTAAAAACCGATTTGTTATTTTCTCTAAAGAAAACCAATTTAATACTCGCCACTAAAATGGCTACTATGATAAAAGCCGACCATATCCTGCTTAATGCCATACATTTTTATATAAGAGTGTTGAAAGTACTAAAATATGATGAAGCCACCATCAACAGGAGATAGACAATGTTAAAAAACAATGGCTTTTAATACTTGTAAAACCTTTGGAACACTGGTTGTTGAGGCTTACCTTTGCAGCCAATTTTAAAACAGCACCCATTGCTGTACTCACAAAAAACAGAATTAGCATGGCACTCCAGGCAGGCATCGTAGGCTTACCCAATGTGGGCAAATCAACCCTTTTTAATGCAGTAAGCAATAGCGCAAAAGCACAAGCAAGCAATTACCGCTTTTGTACCATTGAGCCCAATACCGGGCTGGTAAATGTACCCGATGAACGGCTTACTAAATTAGAAGCATTGGTAAAACCAAACCGGGTAGTTCCTACTCAAATTGAAATTGTAGATATCGCAGGGCTTGTGAGGGGTGCCAGTAAAGGAGAAGGATTGGGCAATAAATTTTTGGCTAACATCAGGGAGGTTGATGCCATTATTCAAGTGATCCGTTGCTTTGAAGATGAGAATATATTGAGAGAAGAAGGACCCATTAATCCGGTTGCAGATAAAGAAATAATAGAAACCGAATTGCAATTAAAAGACCTGGAAAGTGTAGATAAAAAAATACAAAGAACCGAAAAACTGGCAAAAACCGGAGATGCAAAATTAAAAGCTGAATACGAAGTACTGCTTAAGTGTAAAGAACAATTGGAAAAAGGAAAAAATATTATTTCATTGGGTTTAAGCAAAGAAGATAAAACAGCAATTGCTGATTTATTTTTACTTACTGATAAACCGGTGTTATATGTAGCCAATGTAGATGAAGCCAGCATGCACACAGGGAATAAATATTCTGAGGCGCTTATAGAAGCGGTAAAAGATGAAGGCAACCAGGTAATTATTATGACCAATGCGATTGAAGCTCAAATTGCAGAATTTGAAAACCCTGAAGACAAAGCCTTGTTTATGGAAGAATATAAAATGGCTGAACCTGCCCTTGACCGGTTGATACATTCCACTTATAAATTACTGAACCTTTCCACTTATTTTACCGCCGGGGTACAGGAAGTAAGGGCATGGACGATTCATAAAGGCTGGAAAGCGCCACAGGCCGCCAGCGTAATACATACTGATTTTGAAAAGGGATTCATCAAAGCAGAAGTAATTGCTTACAACGATTTTGTACAATATGGTTCTGAAGCTGCCTGCAGGGAAAACGGGAAATTAAGAATAGAAGGAAAAGAATATTTGGTGCAGGATGGCGATATTATGCATTTTAGGTTTAATGTGTAAATAACAACAATTATTTATGTACCCAAAATTTTATTGTTTTTACAACCATATTCCCGGTTTTTATTTTCAAATAATATAATCCATTTGTAAGATTATGATATATCATATCACCATCCCCGGCATTGTGATTCATCATTACCAATTGCCCTAAATTGTTGTAGATAAAAACGTCAAATTTTTCAATACCAGTTGTTTTTATTTGAAAATAATTTTTGGAAGGGTTCGGATAAATTAATAATATTCCTGTTTCGGGGTTTTCATCTTCATTTGTTACCTGTTTTTTCATAAACCATTTACCTGCTTCTGCATCTAAATAAAATTTTTGAAATATCGCTATGCCTGCTTTTACATTCCCGGTAGGAGACCAGTGAAGGCCGTCACCCGGTTTTACATCCACAGGGCAAATCCAGTTAAGCCCATCTTGGCGTTGATTTTTACCGTCTGCCCACAAATATGCGCTCCAGTCTAATAAGGGCGCTCTCCTGTTTGCACCCGTAAATGCTAAAGAAGTATCACCTGAAATTTGATTTTCAATCAGCCACTTCATTGCCCAACCATTATAATAATCTCTCGGGTGCCGCAGACCATTGCCTGCAGAACTGGTATCATCCAAATAACCGGAATAACCACGAGCCGTTAAATAGCAAATTTGCAGGTTGGGATAAAATTGAACAAGGATATTAAATAATTTTTTGAATTCGCCCATTAACGCTAACGGTGCGCCCGGGAAATTAATATTACTGGTTTGTGTATTTTCTTCTTCGAGCCAAATTAATTGAACCTGGTTCCGGTTCACAGCACTTGCAGTCAGTTGATTGATTACATAATGCCAGTAATTATCGGTGGTATCCAATAGTTTTTGTATCCCACTACCTCCTTTACAACCATTCACTATTTTAAGATATGGATTCAATAAACTAAAAGTATCCGTAATAGTTTGGAAACTTTCAAATTCTGTTTTTGGGTTTGATGCACCAATTGATAAAAAAACAATTTTGCCCATACTGCTGTCAGGAACGCCCAAGCTGTTTAATGGTTTAATTTTAGAATTGGCATTGTTAAGGTTATTGATATGATGAACAGGTTTTGTATTCGTTCCAAAATAAAGGCCGCCCTGATAGCCCTGGTACGTACCATTTGCTAAGTCAGGGATAGGAATCAAGCCGGTACTATCTACTGAACAATTTTGTGAATACAAAGGGGTTGTAAAAATGTACATGATTGTAAAACAAATGAAAATAAAAATGTGTTGCAGTTTATTCCTCATCATGTTTATTTTTGATTTTACAGATAGTTTAGAACCGTATTTACGACCAGGAAATACATATATAAACTATAGGACTCTCAATTAGGTTGTGTGTTTAATCAAAATATATTTATTTAAATAGAAATCATGTTTTGGAAAGATATGGGTGAAGCTGTTTTTTCAAAAGAAATACCGAAGATCTTTACTTTCCGCTTTTGATTCATTAAATTTATTTCATAACCAATTCTACCCGCCTGTTCAGCTTTCTCCCATCTTCTGTTTCATTCGAGGATACAGGTGCAAGAGGGCCTACTCCACCTGATGATAAACGAGAATTAGAAATTCCATATTTATTTACTAACTCATTTACAATTGCAATGGCCCTGTTTTTTGAAAGTGTAATATTGTATTCATAAGAGCCTTTCATATCAGTATGCCCTACAACATACAAATTCAATAAAGGATTTTCTTTTAAAAGTTTTGATATTTCTTCTAATGTTGATTTTGATTCTGGCTTTATCGTTGCTTTGTCAAAATCGAAATAGATACCATACAAGGTAGCTTTACCATTGTCTTTCAAACTTTTAAACATTTGGTTTGCATTTACACTTATTAAGTCATCTTCCATAATGGTTTGTTCAATAATATCAACAATAAAAACTTTTTCTACGGAGGAGTATTGACTGCCACCAATAACAACAAAAATATTAGTCCCAGGCTTTTCTATTTGTGCAGCAATGTAACAGGCTCCTGCCGAAGACGATGACCCTGTGTTAATTTTAATACCAGCATTGGTAGGATATGGATTTTTTGCATAAAATGTATTTAAAAACCCTCACCCACCAATTTCTTTTGAAACTCCACTTACTGGGTTACTTCCTTCGGCAAGTGTCTTAAATCCAGCTTTACTTAATGCAGTTTTGTAATTTCGATATACTTCGGTAAGAGTTGTTTCTCCTTTTACTATATAATAAATTCTTGTAAACTTACCTTCTGCATCAATCCACTTATCAATTTGTTTATACCCTGTCTCTGGGCCAGTGGCTATATTATATTTTTGATAGTTCTGTTCTTCATAGTAACCTATTACAGAACCAGGATAACGAGTGATTAATGAATGGTCTTTGCTTCCCACAATATCCTGTCCGAAAATAGAAATTGGACAAATGAATGCCAAAACAACTAAAATAGTTGAAATTAAATTTTTCATTTTTCAAGATTTAAGTTATTTATCTGGAATTAGAGAATATAAATATAGTATTTATTAAATCACATAATTCAAAGTAACAGATTCTTGGCAGTATTCCTACGAGTGTTGATCAATAGAAGTTTCAATTGAACATCGGGTAATAACGAAAGTATGGAAACAACAATGTATGTGCCAGTGTATTACGTTTTTTATAAAAATTCTTAAAGAAGCGTGCCATACTATTTCCGATTGCTAAAATTTATTTAGATTATTCGCCTTTATTCAAGTATTTAATGTTAGGATAGGAATTATTGCAATTACTATAATTTGTATTATTATTTCTAAATTTTAAATAGCTTATTCGTGATGATGCTTAACCCTTTTTGGGCTGTACCACCATCAAGACCGTTTTGCAAGCTTTTCAATGGTAAGCCCCTGGATTAAGATGCTGAATAATACACAAAAATAAGTGGCCACTAAAAGTAAATTCTTTGTTTCATTATTTGGTAAAGATAAAACCAATGCCAGCGAAAGCCCACCCCGTAAACCACCCCAACTAATTATGCCGGCTTCTTTGTTTGTCATTTTTAAAAGTTTAGGGCTCAACAAATGTGGCAGGTAAACAATGATGATTCTTGCAAGCAATACAATAAAAATAGAAATAAGGCCTACCAATATATATTTCGTATTGAAGTCTATCACAATCAATACAAAAGCAATGATGATAAATAAAATAGCATTCAGGACTACATCAACCAACTCCCAAAACTTGTGTACATATTCCTGTGTAACATCGCTCATGGCTTTATCCTGCCTGAAATTACCAACCATTAACCCCATTACCACCATGGCCAGTGCGCCAGAAATATGAAAGTAATTAAACAATCCATAACCAGCCATTACAAAGGCAAGGGTCAATAAAATTTCTGTCTCATAATGGTCAATTGATTTTAATAATAGATAAAGGATATAGCCAAAAATCAAACCCATAACAATACCACCAATGGCCTCTTGCAAAAACAAGATACCAAATTGAGAAAAACTAAAAGAGTCGGTTTTTAAAGTATCTAATAAGGCAATAAAAACCACAACCCCAATACCATCATTAAATAAGCTTTCCCCCACAATGGTATATTCTGTCTTTTTGGGTACATTGGCTTTCGTTAATATTCCTAAAACGGCAATGGGGTCAGTTGGTGAAATTAAAGCGCCAAAAATAAAGCAATACGCTAAATCAATCTCTAAATTAAAAAGCCGGGTAATACCAAAAAAAATAAATGCAATAATTATGGTTGATAGCAATACACCTCCTACTGCAAAAGTTGCAATTTGCCTTATTTGGTTTTTAAGATTGTTCCAATTTGTATGTAATGCGCCGGCAAAAAGTAAAAATCCCAGTAATACATTCAGGATAATTTTTTCGATATGGACATATTCAATATAGCTTTTGATCTTATCAACCGGGATATCTAACCAAAGCCTTGAGCTAATTACAAATAATGAAAGGATGGTGGAAAGTAAAAACAAGCCTATTACAAAGGGAAGTTTTAAAAAGCGCTGGTTCACATACGCAAATCCCGATGAAAGGCAAATTAATAAAGTAAGTGCAAGGTATAAATTCATTATTTTTTAAAACAAGCCTGTGGCAATTCATTATTAAATAGCGTATAGCCTGGTCAAATGTATTTTATTTTGATTAATTAATTTTCATTCTTTATCCCATACCGTATTGCCGTTTCCAGCACATCCGGGTGGATATCCCTCAATGATTTAAATTTTATACAATACCCGGTTACATTTGCTTTCCCAATTTTATCTCCAAATTTTTTTTTAAGATATGTTTTATCATTGATCCCCATGATGTAAACAGAAATACCGGTTGTATTTGCGCTTAACCCAATTTGATAGAATTCGTTGGTTTTACCATTCTTATATTTATTAGTTCGTGAGCCGTAACCAATATTGGGATTGGAAACTGTTTTACCTTTCTCGTTCTTACCATCTAAGAACCACAATTTAGTTTCGGACATTATTTTTGAGATGAAGTGATGCAAAGCTTGCATTTCGCTTCGCTTTTGATCAGGAAGGCAATTGATATATTCTTTCACCTGGTTTTGAATGTTCATAAAATTATGGGTTAATCATTCTTTTGTTTTCAAAATAAGTGGAAAGGTAATGATGCATCCAACAAAAATTTATCATTTATTATTGGGGTTAAAATCTATGATCCATTCAATACCATATTGATCCCTAAAGCATCCAAAATAAGTACCCCAGGGACTGTCCCCAATGGGGCCTTCAATTTGGCCGCCTGCAGAAAGGCCATAGAATAAGGTATCGGCCTCTTCCCTACTTTCTGTACTCACAGATATTTTAGACCTGTTTTCGTTTTCATTTGTTTTTCCCAGAATTTCAGGAACGTCATTGGCTATTAAAATATTTTTTCCAATAGGCAACGCAATGTATATGATCTTGTTTGCTTCATTTTCTGCTATAGGAAACCCTGCGCCGGCGAGGTCTTTAAAGCGCACAAGTTTTGAGAATTCCCCGCCAAATACTGATTTGTAAAAATTGAATGCTTCTTCGGCATTTCCATTAAAATTAATGTGTGGATTGATGAGAGCCATAATTTTATTTTTTAAAATTGTTATTTGAATGAATATTTTTTAATGAAAATTATTTTTTTGATAATGTAGCCAATAGGTTTTCTAAGTTGTTCAAAGACATCTTCATACCCTGTGTAAATCCATCAAGTATGCGTTCTAACCTTTCGAGTGATTCATTGTAAATTGATATGTTCACTTTTGTTGTTCCGTTTTGCTCGCTGAAATAATGGTCCCATTCTGAACCGGGCAATTCAGGGTTTTCATCTTTATCTGCAAATGCATTATACATTTTAAAATTTGTTTTCGGGGTAATGGAAGTGTATTCCTGAATCCCCCAACGCTCTATCCCTTCCGGGCTTATCATGGCGTAAAACCTTTTACCGCCTACTTTAAAATGCATGTACTTGGTTTTGCTTGTCCAGGGTTTTGGCGCCAGCCATTGGTCTAGAAGTTCTGCCTTGGTAAAAGCATCCCAAACCAACGATAATTTGGCATCAAACTCCCGGGTAATAGTAACCGTTTTTGCTAATTTATCAACGATAAAATCAAATAATAAATCATTTTTCATTTTTTCTTTTTTTTATTTGCTAATAATATTTGGTCAAGTTGAATAAAACGGGTTTCCCAGATTTTACGGTATTGTTTCAGCCAATTGTCAATTTCTTTCATTTTGTCAATCTCAAGTGAATAATAAATTTCCCTGCCTTGAAATTCCTGTTTTACCAGTTCACACTCTGTGAGGATGCGTAAATGCCTGGAAACCGCCTGTCGGGTTGTGTGAAAGTTTTCAGCAATGGCATTGGGTGTCATGGCATGTACGGCAATCAGGGCGATAATTGCCCGCCGTGTGGGATCTGCAATTGCCTGGAAAATATCTCTTCTCATATTCTATACTTTTTATGAAACTGTCCGGTTGCAAATATATGTGCAACTTTTTGGTTTCACAAATTTTTTTACTGATTTTTTAAAAATAATTATTTATACTTCTTTCACCGGGGATGCGAAGCAAGACCTATTTTGAATATAAAATTCAAATGATGCATAAAAATGTGCGTTTATTTGAACCAAAATAAATGATCTTACATTTCATGAATTAGCTGTTCCTATTAACTACATTTTCATGTTCCCCATTGCAGGATCGCTATAAGATTCTTTACCAGCTTCTACTTTGCCGGCATAGCGCCTTATATAAGTTTCACGCCCCTTTATAAAAACTGTAAAATCATACCAACCAAAACTTTTCTCCA
This sequence comes from Niastella sp., assembly GCA_016710595.1. Taxonomy (GTDB): domain Bacteria; phylum Bacteroidota; class Bacteroidia; order Chitinophagales; family Chitinophagaceae; genus Ferruginibacter. Next base: position 63,061 of record JADJVM010000002.1, on the reverse strand, counting down.
GGTTTAGATTGATTGTTTCATTGCCCGAAGCCCCTACTGTTATCATCTTTGTATTTGCATGATAGGCATTATCTACAATTTTTATGAGAGCGGCATTGTCCGTATCGTTATTGTGAATTTGTAATGCGATATTACCATTGAGCTTTGATTTTAACACCCGGCTTCGCTGATAATCACATTTCAGCACCAAAGCCAGATCATTTTTAGTTCCTGCAAATTCCCGAAAAAAACCATTGGGCCCATACAACCTAAGATGATAATTTTCGTTTTCAAAATCCTGTAAAGGCCATTCATACATCACACTGTCTCCTGCTTTTACAGCAAATTGCCATACCCGGCGGGGTTCAGCATATTTACTATTTGTGTTTCCGCCTTTGGCTGTATAATTCCCAATGGCATAAACTGTGAATGGCGATCCTGCCGAATTGTTACCAAAAATTTCATTACCGGCATGCATGGTAATAACAATTGATTTTTTTTGATTGTTGAATGTTGCATCAGCATACAATTGATAAGGAAGCGGGCAAGCCACACGGATGCCCGGCTCTTGCTGTGGTAAATAAACTGAAGAAGTAGGTGCTTTATTGATTTGTAAAATCTCTTCAGTATTTAATTTCTTAAATCCCACCGGTTCGTTTTGGAATTTTGCATTGTAAATTTTTTCAATAAGGGGGTCTTTGGAAAGAAATGGTAAAGCCCCGGTTTTTTCTCCCCGGTACAAACTAAATACATTTACAAGGTTTCCGCAAATAGTCCGCCGCCACTCACTGATATTGGTTTGTTTTATTTTCTTTTTATACTTTTTGTTTAAAAAATCTTCTAAAAATTGTATAGAAGACGTATGATCCAGCACCTGTGAGCATACTTTACCGCCACGGCTCCAGGGCGACGCAATGATCATCGGCACACGGAAACCCAGGCCTATCGGGCCGCCCCGGGCTTCATTCTTTTTAATGCCTTCTGCCAGTTCATTTTCTAATTTTATATATTCAACCCCATTGGCATTTACGCCATCAGAACACTTGCCGGTACCCGGGTCACGGTAATCGGGGGCAGTAAATGGGGGTACATGATCAAAATACCCATCGTTCTCATCATAGGTAAGTATGAAAATAGTTTTTTTCCATACTTCAGGATTTTTTGTAAGGATATCTAATATCTCCGAAGTGTACCAGGTGCCATACCAGGGGGCGCTGGGATGATCAGATAAATTTTGTGAAGGCACAATCCAGGAAACAGTAGGCAGGTTACCGGTATCTGCATCTTTCCGAAACTGGGATAATACATCTCCTTTTGGAATTAAAACTTCCCGTTGCTCTCCATGATCTTCATAAGATAAGGAACTTAAAGAAAGATAATCCGGGTCGCCGATGTTGGTAGTAAATGCTTTCTGAAAAAGATTTTTTTGACGGGCAGATAAGTTTTCAAAATTTTCAGTCCCCCAAAGCACCAATTGCCCTTGTGCATCAAAAAGCACTTCATTTTTTTTAACAATCTCCTTTTTTATTTTTTCAAAATCTTTATCGGCTTCAGTAATAGCCGCCAATTGGGTTTCGAGTGTATTTAATTCTTTTTGCAGTTTTTCTATCCTGGTACGCAAACCATTTACATATCTTGATGAGAACCGTGAATTAAACTGTGCCTGCTGCTCCATAGGGTTGCATCCAAAATTATCAAGCCATGCTTTTTCTTCACCTGCAAAGCCACCACCATTACTCAATTCATTTTGATATACTTTCCATGAAATATCATTTTCTTCAAGTAATTCAGGAAAAGTCTTCCAGGTAGCTTCTCCCCAGGGAATGTTATTCCGAATGAAAGCTTTGGCATCAATATCTTTTTCCTGCCTGATGGTTCCACCCCATAAATATAAACGATTGGGCCATGTACTGGTCATAGCTGAAGAGAAATGCTGGTCACAAATGGTAAAGGCATCTGCCATTGCATAATGAAAGGGTAGATCACTACGGGTATAATGCCCCAGCGTTAATGGCATGTGAGCATATTTTTTATTTCCCGATCTTTTTGAATCCAGCCATTTATCATACCGGCCATCATTATATGCATCTACCTGGCTGGAACGGGAATGCGGAACGGAACCCATCCAGGTAATTTTTGTATCCTTAATATCAAAATGAAATGCTGTATAAGTATCTCCATCTTTATTTGTTTGCAGCCATACTAAATTTTCATTGGGCAATCTTATTGCTCTTGGATCATTAAAACCACGCACGCCACGTAGCGATCCAAAGCAATGGTCGAATGACCTGTTTTCCTGCATCAATATCACTATATGTTCGGCATCTAAATACGTACTGCCGGCAGCAGGGTTGATGGCAAGTGCACGCTGAATGGATGGCGGAATTACTGAGGCCATGCCGGTTGCGCCAGATACCATGATGGCTTTTTTTAAAAACTCTCTTCTTGTATCCATAAAATAATTTGGAGTGAGAGAATGCTGTTCCTTAACAAAGTTAATTGGTAAGTGTACCTATATAATAAGATTCATGCTGCAGTAAATTTATTTTTCAGGATACCAGTTGCGTAGTCGTACCTCTATATCTTTATCCACGGCTTCTACTCTTTTTTTAAATTCAGTGGTATCACTAAACCCTTCTTTACCACGATAATGATACGGGTACACAATTTTTGGTTTAAAGGCCAGTACGGCATTTGCCGCTTCTTTCACATCCATGGTGTATGGTAAATTCATACACACAAATGCGATATCTATGTTTTTTAATGAACGCATTTCTGGTATGCCTTGCGTATCGCCGGAGATGTATATATTTTTTTCTCCTATGCCAAGTACATAACCATTGCCCCTTCCTTTTGTATGCATGGCCGCAGGGCTTTCCGGCAAATTATACATGGGTATTGCCTGAATGCTGATCCCAGGTTTTGTTACCTGCTGATCATTCTTCATCACCAACAAATTAGTTTTATCTGCTTCCGGTAATTTATCTGCCACTACCTGTGGTACGATGAGTAAGGTAGATTCTTTTTTTAAAGCTTCGATGGTTTTAATATCAAAATGATCTCCATGGATGTCAGTAATTAAAATAATATCTGGTGCCTTTTCATTTTTAAAATAATCTATACCTACCGGGTCGGCATAAATGGTAAGCGATGGAATGGTAAGTATTAAACTGGCATGATGAATGGGTTGAATACTGAGATTACCTATTTTGGTAGTCATTACATCGGCTGAATCTTGTGCATTTGCATTACCTGCAAAAACAACCAATATAAAATATAATAATGCTTTCATATAAATGATTTTAAATACACATTAAAGGTAAGCAGGCTACCTGTAATAAGCATGGAATAAATCCCGTGAGCATTTAAAATGATTCTCCTGGAGGTAGCATTCCAAAATAAAAAGTATAATTATATAGCGGGAAGAAAAACTTTATACCAACGCATCAATAGTGGCATTGATATGACGATCCAGGATAGCTTCGCACATGGGTTGTACCACATGCAATTCCCCTTTTTTTACAATGCATTTTCCTTTATAATGAATGAGCAGGCTACATTGTTCTGCCTGTTCGGTGGAGTGTGCGCAAACTTCTACCAGGGTTTCTATTACCCAATCGAATGTATTGATATCATCATTCCATACGGTGAGTGAATAACCGGGATCGTTTTCGGTGAGTGTATCAGTATTAAATGCCGGTGAACTGTAAGTTTGATTTGCCATGATTAAATCCTCCATTGGGTACAAATTTACAATTTCCTCCTGTTTTTAAAAATAATGGATGATTTTTTATACTGATTTTCACAAAATTATTTTGCAAATTCCTATTAAGCCCTATCTTTGCCGTCCTTTAATGGAATGGGAGTTTAGCTCAGTTGGTTTAGAGCATCTGCCTTACAAGCAGAGGGTCGGCGGTTCGACCCCGTCAACTCCCACACAACCCCGGTACGACCGGGGTTTTTCATTTATACCGGGTGAAAAATAAAGCATTATATAAATGGAAGCAACCCAGGTTCTAATTCATAGGGTTCACTTTGTTTTTCAAAAACACGACAGCTATGATAGCCCTCCAGTTTTATACTTCCGTGTAATAGACGCAACCAACTTCCCTCCCTTAATCCAATAACCGGGATATCATTTTGAGTTAAAAATTCTTTGATGCGTGTTTCTCTTGTTTCACCATTATGCTGCAATCGGGGATCTGGATCTAAATAATGCGGATTAATATTAAATGGTACAATACCCATACAGTCAAAGGAAGGCGGATATACAATCGGCATATCATTGGTAGTTTTCATATTAATGCCTGCAATATTGGTTCCTGCACTCGCACCGAGGTATGGCATCCCATTTTCTATTTTTGATTTTAATGTGGACATCAAATTGTATTCATAAAGTTTTTTTACCAATAAAAAAGTATTGCCCCCACCGGTAAAAACAGCCTCTGCATTTTGTAATGCATTTAAAGGATCATCAAAACGCTCTAAGCCATTCACCCGGATATCTAACATATTGAAAAATGACTGTACTTTAAAAGTATAAGCTTCACAACTAATACCCGATGGCCTTGCATAAGGTATAAATAATATTTCTTTTATATTATTGAATAAATTCCTGGCTTCATTTTGCAGGTAACCGAGGTATTGGCCCCCATATAAAGTTGAAGTACTGGCTAATAATACATTTTTCATATTCGGGGGATTTAATCTATATAAATGTATATCAATTATTTTGAATGTTTTTTCTTTTTTAAAGAAATATCTACCCACATCACATGGATAATAAAAAAAGCCCTGAATTATCGGGCTTTTAAAAAAGAGTAAACTTATTTTTTATTCAAAAAGGCTTGCCTGTGGTGAACTGCCTTCTTTTTGCTCCCACTCCATTTCAACCGCTTTTGAAAAATCAACCAACTTGCTACCAACAGTTTTCCAACCGGTAACTTCTACAAACTGTGCAATTTTATATTTTGCATTATTTACCTGCTGCCCCCGGCCGGTACGTACTTTTAAAATCGGCTTTTCTTCGGTAGTAACGGCTTCTACCCGGTTGTTCTTACCTTCTTTTATAAACATGAATTTATTATTAAGGGTAGAAGTTTCTATTTTAAAACGCTTGATATTAAACTGCAGTTTTTCATGATCGAGATATACCGCCGTAATTATTTTTTCAGGATCAAATCGTTCGATCAATAATATTTTATCGGGTTCAAACCTTTGAGTGAGTTCCTGCCCTACTATTTCATAATAACCATCCTGGTAAATTACTAGCAATCTGTCTTCGGCTTCAAACTTACCCAGGTATTCCCCATTTTCATCTGTATTGAGGCGGCCAAATTTATTATCGAACCAAAATTTTTTCGCATCTAATGTAGAACGTCCTGCATCTTTAAACTTTACTGATTTAATTGGATACTTGGTTACCTGGTTGCCGATACTGCCACGACCTTTAATTTCTAATTCTTCAAAATAAAATTCAAGTTCTTTCTTTTTGGCGTTGCAATTAGGGCTCAAAACAATTTTTACTACTTCTGCTTCGCCATTGGGATTTACACTAAAATAATGCACTTTACTTTTATCGGCCCCCTTGGTAAGATTATATTCTTTATCCCTGGTAATTCCGGTTACATTAAACCGCTTGGCATAGTTAACACCGGATTTCCCATCTACATAAATCATATTATATGTAGTACGGTCATCCGTTTTTTGAAATATGGCTACGTGCAAAATATCTTTCCCAATAAATGTTTTATCAGCCACTTTTACCACTTTCATAATACCGGCACGGGTAAATGCAATTACATCATCCAGTTCAGATACTTCGGTCACCAGTTCATCTTTCTTTAAGCCGGTGCCAATAAAACCATCGCTATAGTTGGCATATAATTTTATATTGGCAATGGCTACATCCCTTGCTTGTATGGTGTCAAACAATTTGATCTCTGTTTTACGTTCCCTTCCCTTTCCAAATTTTTTAAGCAGGTTGGTATAATAGTCCACGGCATAATCTACCAGGTTGGCCAGTTGATGTTTTACTTCTTTTATTTCGGCATTTAAAGACTTTATCTGATCGTTCAGCTCATCAATATCCAGCCGGTAAATGCGGCGAACCGGTTTTTCAGTAAGCTTCAGGATATCCTCACGGGTAATGTCCCGTTTCAATTGTTTTTTAAAAGGATCGAAAGCTTTATCAATGGCTGCAATTACTTTATCCCAGGTTTCATATTTCTTCTCCAGTTCTTTATAGATTTTTTCTTCGAAGAATATTTTTTCAAGCGAAGTATAATGCAGTTTTTCCTGGAGTTCCCCAAGCTTTATTTCCAGTTCCCTTTTTAAAAGTTCTTTGGTAGCATCGGTAGCTTGCATCAGCAAATCCCGCACCCCCATAAATACTGGTTTCTGCTTTTCAATAACACAGGCATTGGGTGATATGCTTACTTCACAATCTGTAAATGCATATAAGGCATCAATGGTAATATCGGGAGAAATACCTGCTGCCAGTTCTACCACAATCTCTACTTGCGCAGCCGTATGATCTGTTACTTTCTTAATTTTTATTTTACCCTGATCATTTGCCTTTACAATACTCTCCATGAGTTGCGAAGTAGTAATACCAAAAGGCACACTGGTGATGATGAGTGTTTTTTTATCCTGCTCAGCAATATCAGCCCGCACTTTTATTTTGCCGCCACGCTTACCATCATTGTATTGAGACGCATCCATGCTGCCCCCGGTTAAAAAATCTGGCAGCAACTCAAATTTTTTACCTCTTAAATATTTAATGGATGCATCTATGAGTTCACAAAAATTATGGGGTAGTATTTTTGTTGCCAGGCCCACGGCAATACCTTCTGCACCCTGTGCCAGCACTAAGGGAAATTTCATCGGCAGGGTTACAGGTTCATTCTTACGGCCATCATAACTTAATTTCCAGGTAGTGGTCTTTGCATTAAAAGCTACTTCCTGGGCAAACTTGCTCAGCCTTGCTTCAATGTAACGTGGAGCTGCAGCTTCATCACCGGTTCTTACATCACCCCAGTTTCCCTGGGTTTCTATGAGAAGGTCTTTTTGCCCCATGTTTACCAATGCATCGCCAATGCTGGCATCACCATGTGGATGGTACTGCATACTTTGCCCGATGATGTTGGCAACTTTATTAAAACGGCCATCATCCATTTCTTTCATGGCATGTAAAATGCGCCGCTGTACCGGTTTTAATCCATCTTCTACCGCAGGTACCGCCCGCTCTAATATTACGTAACTGGCATAATCTAAAAACCAGGTTTTATACTGGCCGCTTACGCCGGTAGAGCTATGTTCATATTCTGCTTTATTCTTATTCTTCGCCATATTTTCTTCTTATCATTGAGATCCGTTCAAATTTCTGAAATAATAATTTGCTGCCGGGATAATTTTATACACGAAAGTTGATTACCCTTTCTTTCGGCAAATATAAATGAGGGAACTGCAATTTTCTTTATTTGCCAGTGCATTCAAATTAGAAAATAAGCCTGCCACCGCTCCTCTTATTGCCGCAATGGAATGCCTTTTATATTTTTCGCTGAGCATACTCACATAAAAACTATCGAACCACATGGGATACACCTTCTCTGCCTGTAAGCCATGTGATTCCATAAGGATGCGCATACTCTTTGCCGTAAAATGATAAAGATGCCGGGGTACATCATAAGCCGCCCAATATTCCTTGTAGGTTTTAGCATCGGCGCTTTTTGGATTTGGCACTGCAATAAAGAGAACCCCTTTAGGCTTCAATAACTTTTTTAGCTGCTCTATGTAGTTTTGCAAATCATGCACATGCTCTAATACATGCCATAAACTGATGGCATCAAATTGCTGGTTGATTGTAAATAGATCCTCTGCCGGTAAGGCCACAACTTGATGCAATTGTTTTGCATTTTGGCGTGCCACATCATCCCGTTCTACACCGCAGGTTTGCCAGCCAGCCTGTTGCATGGTTGCCAGGAAAGCCCCGGTACCACAACCCACATCTAAAATACTACCGGTTAACATTCCGGTTTCCTTTTGTACAAGTCTTCTTTTTGATTGTAAAGTATGGTTGCGCACAATATGGTATAACCGGTTGATGATGCCCTGCTGTGTTTCTGTATGAGAAATATAATTTTCAGAAGCATAATAAGGGCCAATCTCCTGTTCATCCGGAATATCATTGGTAAACATGCCACTGCATTGGCTACAACGATAAACAGGAAATATTTTTTTAGAAACTGTAAAATCTTTTACTTGTAAAAAGGGTTCTATTTGATGGGCACCACAAATTGGGCAAAGCGTATAATGAATCATGAAGTTTGTACTTTCTTTAATACCACGGATAAATGAATCATTTTATTGTTGTTGATAAGGTCTGCTGTAATTTTCTGGTGTAACGGTATTCCCATTGCCGCTATTTGCATTGGCATGGCCTCCTGTAAAATATACAATCATTAAAATGGCTGCCAGTGCGGCTAATATGAGTGCACCGATCCACCATTTTGAATTTTCACTTTCTTCATCATTGGCAAAATATTCATGCATTGCCGTATTGGTAGTATGGGTATCGCCTACCAGCATATTATGTGCTTCATTGGGATGAATAACACGATCAGCATCAATATCGGGGTTAAAAATGCGTGGGATTACCAACGGTCGAAATGAAAGCCGGCCATGGGAATTGATATAAAAAAAACCGGCATCGGCCAATGCTATTTCATCACCCTCATTTTCTATTTGTAAAGTTTGGCAATATTGGGCCAGCCATTGCTTTGCTTCAGCCTCCGGTACCCGGGCTGCTGTTGCTAAAAAATGAATGCACTTAGCTTCCGGAATTTCTTCTTTGCTAAAATGAATAGAAGGGACGGGCGCATACATTTTTTTTTCTGATACTGATGCAAAAGCACCACCATCCTGCACTTGCAGCGAGCCTATGCCAGGCAAAGGGCAACATTTATAATTGAATAAATAAGCCGACAAATGCTTCTCCATGCTGCAAACTTAAGATTAAAAGCGTATTAAAATGCCGGCCATTACATTAAAGCCATACACAGGATACCCATGCCAGCGCTGATATTTATCGTTGAAAACATTATTGGCATCCAGCCAGGCACTAAATTGCTTGTTTATTTTATACTCAGCTCCAAAACTCAGGTCGCTACCCCCTTCTTCTTCTTTAGGAATATTCCCTTTTTCTAAATACTTGGTAAGACCAAACATATAGAAATCACCTTTTAGCATAAGCTTTTTTATGGGCCACCAGCGGGCATCACCTTTAAATTCCATCGGGATGGTTCCCCATGCACGTGCATTTGATTTTAACCCGGTATAACCATTCAGCGTAAGTGCTGCATTCATACTAAACTTATCTTGTTGCAGGTAAGTTATGCTTCCATGAATACGCAGGTTATTTACTGATTTTTCATTTGATACTAAAAATCCTTTATTGTCGAAAGCAGTATCATTTATAAAAAGGGCAAGGTCTTTATAAGTAACTAACCCAAGTTTTGCATTAAATACCAGGTGCTTTCCGGCGCTTGTTTTAATTCCGCCATATACTTCTGTTTCAATAGTATTATGAGGGGTATTGGCATTTAATAAATAAGGGTTTATAGAACTTAAATATTGATACGTATTTTTTATATAATTACCCACCAGGCCGCCTTGTATGATGAAGGCATTATCCTGCACATTGATCTCCCCAAAAATATTGGGTAAAATGGTGGATTTACCTTTTGCAAAAACTGGGGTTACCCCTGCATTCAGATGTAAAAAGGGCTTTGTGAATTGGATAGAAGGAGAAAAACTTATGGCATTATTATCATAAGTATAATTATTTGGAATAATGCCCCTGGTAGTGTAGCTGCTGAGATCGGCATTTACTTCCAGTTTGGCAGAAAATGTTTCATTGAAATATTTTTGAACCGGCAGGTTTATTTTTAAATTCCTTTCTCTTACATGATCAATATTAGAAAAGAAACTAAGTTCAATATTGGGATCATAATTAATTCCATACGGCCCTTCAGTTTTATTTTTTACACCTGCCTTGATGGTTACATCCTGGAATTTTTGGGCAATATCATTTTTATCATAATGATACAAACTATGATCATAACCATACAGGTTATAATCATTTTTAGTAAAAGATAAGCTGCCATACAATTCCTGGTTGGTTAAAAAATAACTGCCTGCTGCTGTAAGGTTCATCTTGGAATAATCCTGCTGTTCAATATCTTTCCCTTTTGACCCGATATAATTACCAGTAAGGTTAAGCAGGTATTGTTTGCCATCGCCCAGGCTAAAGCCTACATCGGCAAAAGGAGTGGAATAACTGCCAAAACCAGCTTTCACATAATTTCGATTGCCCAGGTAAAGATTGGTATCCATTTGCAATGCCAATGGTTTTAAAGAGATTGGGCGGTAAGCATAAAAAAGATTTTGCGCCGGGATATTATAAGGTGCTACATTTTTCTCAGTATCTGACTGTAAGGGTGAGCCAGAAAAATTTATTTTACTGGCATAACGCAGTACCGGCTTATAAGAAGAAGTAATGGTAATGCTTTGGGTAGTATCCCGCTGCGCCATAGCAGCAAATGAAAACGATAAACCCAGAGTGATAAAAAATATTTTGTTTTGCATATTGCGAATTTTAAAAATCGGCTTTAGTTAATTTTTGATTCTTGTTTTTCTACCTCAATGGCATTGTCTAATTTCTTTTTTGCTTCATCCCTCAACTCCTGGATAGCGGCATTTTTATATACACTTTCAAATGTTGCTTTTGCATTGAAATAATCTTTTTGTTTCATAAAAATATCTCCCAGTAAAATATAAGCTTTGGTTACCCAGAGGTCATAAGAACCGGTTTCTTTTATTACGGCCATGGCAGACTTTTCAGCAGCTTTATAATTAGCCGTGGTAAACTGGCAATTGGCCATTTCGTAGCGTGCTTCAGCGCCCCAGGCAGATTTATTTATTTGTGCTGCCGATTTAAAAGAAGAAACAGCAGCATTGCAATCCCCAACCACCTGCTGTGATTTACCAAGTACCAGGTAAGCAATAGATTTATCATCGGTATTTATTCCTTTTTTAGCCAGTAATTCTTTGGCAGCATCATTTGCCTGGGTATAATCTTTCAGCAGGTAATAACTGCGAACCAGCCCCCGTAAGGCTTCCAGCAGGTTATCCTGGTTTACAGTATTTTTTTGCAAATCCAGAAAATATTTTTTAGCAGCGGTATAATCTTTCAATTCAAAATAACTGATGCGGCCTGCTTCCAGCGTGGCATTTTCATAATATTTATTTAGGCCGGCAGCATTCAGGTAAGCATATCCTTTTAAAGCATTGGCCCAATCTTTTTGGCTTCGGTAACATTCACTGCGATAATAATAAATTTCCAGGATATGCAAACCCTGCGGATAAGCATTGATATAATTGCTGAGCGCAGGGATGGAGGCATCGCAATTGCCGGCTGTATATTTTTGCATTGCCGCTTTATAATTCAGCTCTTCGGCTTCTGTTGCTGAAACGGTTTTGCCCATTTGTTTCATCAGTTGTACATATTCATTAGGCTTGCCTTCTTCCACATAAATATCCTTCATGATGATAATCGCTTCATCTGCTTCTGCCGATTGCGGATAGGTTTTCATTAATTCTTTATAACTGCTTAATGCTTCAGTATTATTGTTGCTGTTGTAATATGCCAGGCCCTTCCGTAGCAATGCTTTTGGCTTTAAGCCTTCATTGGCCGATACCAATATTTTATCGAGGTATGGAATTGCATCTGCAAATTTTTCATCTGCAATATAAGTTTGTGCAATTTCCATATTTGCATCCTGCAACAAGTTACTGGCAGGATACTGCTTTTGCAAACTATTGAGTAATCTTATTTTTTCAGTGCCGCTTTTTATACCGGCTATCAATGATTTTTGATATAGTGCATAATCTGCTTGCGGTAAAGCGGCTTGAATGACTTTATCGTACATGGCAGATGCCTGCGAAAAATTCCTGAGCATAAAATAACAATCTGCAGTTCGCAAATATGCATCCTGTTCTGTACTACCCGAATTGGCAGTTACCGTTTTTGTAATTAATTCAAAATTATTTTTAGCCTCCGTATAATTTTCTTTTTGAAACCAGCTATAGGCAAGATTATAGCGTGCCGTATTGTTATTGGCTTCACCTTGCGCAGGCACATTGGCTTGCAAAAATGCGTTGCTATATCTTATGGCCGCATCGTACTGGCCGGAACGATAAGCAATTTCACCCTTCCAAAAATTGGCATAAGGCAATACCGGCCCGGCATTGGGCAGTGAGAGAATTTTAGTAAATAAATCATCTGCTTTGTTTACCTGCTGGTCATTTATAAATTCAATAGCCCTGCCATATAAGATGCGGGGATATGCTTTTTGCATCCCCAATGTAGGTTTAGGAAATGATTCGTAAAGACTCAGCGCTTCTTTAAAATTATTACTATTCGTAAGCAGGTTCACTAATATCTCTTTGGCTTCTGTATCATAAGAAGAAGCCGGGTAATCTGTAAGATATCGTTGCATTTCTTTTAAGGCTACATCCTGGTAGCCCAATTCATAAGAGAGTTTTGCATATGTAAATCTTGAAATTTGCTGTTGCTTTGCATTGCTGCTGTTGTAAGCGCTGTATTGAAATGCATTCCTGGCATTTTCTTTTTGATTGGTTTTAAGGTACAACCCACCCAACAGGTACATACTGTTTTGCCCCATACTGTCTTTTTCATTACTCAGTTGTTTAAACCCTTCAATTGCTTTGGCATCCTGATTTTGAATGTAGTAACAATAGCTTAATTCATACAATACTTCTTTGCTCACTTTATCAGTATTGTTTACATAATCTTCAAGCAATGGCAGCGCTTTTTCGTAATTCTTTTTTTCAAAGTACAATTGACCAATCAGCAATTTCAACTGCTTGTCATAATACAACACTTCATGGGTAGCCAGGGCGGCCTCACCATATTTTAGCGCTTCTTCTTTCTCTCCTCTAAAGTAATAGATTTCGGTAATGTAATACATCACTACACCTTTATACTCCGGGTTTGTCTCTACTACTTTAAAAGCTTTTAGCGCTTCGTCATACTCCTTATCGTAATAGGCAATAAATCCATAATAGTAATTGGCAGGTACATAATATTTATGAGAAGTCAATTGATGGATTTCATTGAATAAAGGCTTGGCCTCTCCAAATTGTTTCAGGTTAAAGTAAGCATATGCTTTTTCAAATTTTGCATCTGCAATCTGCTCATTGCCCAGGTTTTCGAAACCCGCCTGATTAAAATAATAAACCGCTTTTGAATAATCTTTATTCAGGAAATAATAATGCGCCAGGTGAAAACTCATTTGCTGGCGCCGGGGTTCATTATTGATCCTTGCAATATAATCTTCAGCTTGCTCTACAGCGGCAGGTTGCATCAACTTGATGGCGCAGAGTACATCATAATAATTAATATCATCGTGAATGTAAGTAAAATTAGAAGCATCATTTTCAGGGTACTTTGCTTTTAATTCTTTTACCAGGGTATATGCAAAAGCATAGTCTTCATTGGCTATAAAATTTTTTAATTTTTTATATTCTTTCTCATTGTCGGTTACAGCATGTGTAGGTTGTGCAATAATATTTGTTATTGCAAAAAATGTACAGCACAATAAAATCAGCTTATGCATCAGTTTGGGGGTTGATTTTTTAGATTTACAAAAATAAATCCAACAGGTTGCACCAAATACCCAATTGTGGATATGTTGATAACATTCCCTGTAAACAAACTGATTATTTTTGCAACTTGCTGTTAAAGGAAACATAAAAAGGATTCTTTAATTCCTAACCTAAAATATTTTTTTATTGATGAGAAAATTACTCTCTACAAAATACAATAACACTTCATTTAATATTGCCATTTTATTATTACGCATTATCGCCGGTGGCCTGCTGATGCACCATGGCTATTATAAACTGGTAAATTTTGGGGGCATGAAAAATAAGTTCATGAATTTCCTGGGGATGGGTTCTACCCTTTCATTAACCTTTGCCACTTTTGCTGAATTTTTTTGTGCCTTGTTTGTTTTACTGGGTTTATTTACCCGTCTGGCCGCAATTCCGGTAATCATTACCATGTGCGTAGCATTATTTAAAGCAAATAATGGCGATTTTTTTGGTGATGGAGAAATGGCTGCACTTTATCTGGGATCTTTCTTAGTATTGCTTTTTGTAGGGCCGGGTCGCATAAGTATAGACAGCATGTTTGGTAAATAGGGTGCATAAATTTTCGGATAACGACCGGCGTTAATATGCAAGAAATAAATGATACCATTAAAATTTTAAAAAATTATGCAGAATTTTATCGCATTTTCTTGTCTATATTATTATAATTGTATTGCAATTGAAAAAAAATACTGAAATATCAGCCTTATTGCGTCTTATAGATGATCCGGATGAATATGTGTACAATACCGTTAGTGAGAAATTAGTGTCACTGGGAAAAGAAATCATACCAAGCCTTGAAAATTTATGGGAAACCATCCACAACGAAGAAACCCAGGAACGTATTGAAATGCTGATACACCGGGTTCATTTCAGGGACCTGAGTTCCGGCTTTGTTAACTGGAAAAATGAAAAAGGGAATTTAATGCAAGGTGCATTACTGGCCGCCCGCTATCATTATCCTGATTTGGAAGAGAATGTAGTACTCCAGGAAATTGAAAAAATTCGCAGAAATACCTGGCTGGAACTGAGCAGTTATCTTACACCGATGGAACAGGTGAATGTGGTAAATAGTATTTTCTTTAATTACTATAAGCAAAAAGGAGTGGAAATGAGTTATGATAATCCGGATCATTTTCTCATTAATAAAACATTAGAAACACATAAAGGGAATGCTATTGGTAATGGCATTATTTATTTAATATTATGTGAATTGCTGGATCTGCCTGTAAAAGCCATTAATATTCCCCGGCAGTTTATTTTAGCATATATGGATAATGAGTTTGAAGCATTTAATCAAAAAGGGCATTCATCTGAACAAATAAAATTTTACATTGATGCGCTAAGCGGACAAATGTATGCACATAAAGACATTGAAGCTTATTTTAAAAAATTATCAGTGCACCCGGCATCATCTTACTTTAGGCCGCAGAAAAATGAGAAAGTAATTCAATTTTTATTAGAAGAACTGAGTAAGTGTTTTGATAATACCAGGAACAATTATAAAATGGATGAACTCTTATCGTTATCCGCCATGCTGGATGATTGATCAACCACATTTAATACATCATGATTTGCCAGGAAGATTTTGAGAAAATAGATATTCGGGCAGGAACCATTATAGAAGCGGTTCCATTTACGAAAGCCATCAAACCTGCTTACCAATTAAAGATAGATTTTGGCGCATTGGGTATAAAACATTCTTCTGCACAAATCACCGATTTATACTTACCCGAATCATTAATTGGCATCCAGGTAATTGCCATCATAAATTTTCCGGTAAAACAAATTGCAAATTTCTTAAGTGAATGCCTGGTATTAGGGGTGTATGCACAAGATCATAAAGTAGTATTGTTACACCCGGGTATGCCGGTGCCAAATGGAGCAAAAATCAGATGATTAAACCATCGCAAACTGATCTATAAAAACACTGAGTTTTTTAAAATTATCTCTATTTAAAGTAAAGAAATTATTCCTTCCTTCTTTCCTGCATTCTATCAGTTCACTATCCACCAATAATTTAATGTGGTGGCTGCAGGTAGGTTGAGATAAACCAGTGAGATCTACTACATCACAACAACGAATATATCCTTTTTGCAAAATCTGTTGTAAGATACTCATTCGATATGCATCTGCCACAGCAGACATGGCTTTTTCTATAAACGCTTTATCGGTATTTTCTAAAGTTATATTCACTTTTGCAAAGATACGGGTATCCTGTTAGTAGCCATATTATTTGTATTTTTAATTATGGATTTATATACCTATTGGTACCAAAGCCCCATTGGCGTGATGGAGATTAAAAGTAAAGACGGATATATCGTTGCAGCCGGATTTATGCGGGAGGATTTTCAAATATCTAATAATAGGAATATTACAGATACTGTTTTAAATTCCTGCATACAGCAACTTGATCAATATTTTTCAGGCAAAGAATTACATTTTAAATTACCCTTGCAACAAGATGGTACACCATTTCAACAAAGCGTTTGGAATGCATTGCTTAAAATAAACCCGGGGGAAACAAATAGTTATTTGCAATTGAGTAAAAACCTGGGAAATCCAAAAGCGATTCGGGCAGTAGGTACCGCTAATGGAGCCAATGCGATTGCCATCATTGTACCATGCCATCGTGTAATTGGAAGCCAGGGGAAATTAGTAGGTTATGGCGGTGGTCTTTGGAGAAAAAAATGGCTCCTGGACCATGAAGCAAAATATTGCCATGGGGTACAGGAATTATTTTAACTCACACCATCTACTACCATATCTTTTTGAATTTTTTGTACCAGGCCTTGTAATACTTTTCCCGGGCCACATTCAGTAAACCTTGATGCTCCGTCAAGAATCATGGCTTGTACACTTTGCGTCCATTTTACAGCGCCGGTAAGTTGATCTACCAGGTTTTGCTTTATTTCTAAAGGATCTGTAATGGCTCTGGCAACTACGTTTTGATAAACCGGGCATAGTGGGTTTTCAAATTTAGTATTTTCAATAGCTGCTGCTAATTCTTGTTTGGCAGGCAACATTAAAGGAGAGTGAAAAGCGCCCCCTACCGGTAATACAAGCGCTCTTTTAGCGCCCGCTTCTTTCATTCTTTCACAGGCAATTTGAATTGCATGTACGCTTCCGCTTATTACCAATTGGCCAGGGCAGTTATAATTTGCAGGCACTACAACTTCACCTGTTTCTTCGCTCACCAATGCACAAATCTCTTCTACTTTTTCATCTGGCAGGTTTAGGATGGCCGCCATGGTAGAAGGATTGATTACACAAGCTTTTTGCATTGCTTCGGCCCGTACTGATACCAATTTTAAGGCATCGGCAAATGTGAGTGTTTTATTGGCCACCAACGCTGTAAATTCTCCCAGCGAATGGCCAGCCACCATTTGTGGCATCGCATGATCAATGCTGTAAAATGCTGCAATGGAATGAATGAAAATAGCAGGTTGGGTTACATTGGTTTTCTTTAAAGCTTCTTCTGTACCGGTAAACATGGTTTCAGAAATTGGGAAACCCAAAATTTCATCTGCTTCCTGAAATATTTTTTTTGCATTTGCATTTTCGTCGTAAAGGTTTTTACCCATTCCGCTAAACTGTGCGCCTTGCCCTGGAAAAATATATGCATGCATCATGATGAATAAAAAATTTGTAAGAATAATTTAATTAAAGATAAAAGATTAATGCAAATTTGCGCTGATCAATTTCATAAATTCACTCCGGGTCTCATCTTTTTCAAACTGGCCGTAAAAAGCAGAAGTAGTAGTTACTGAATTTTGCTTTTGCACCCCCCGCATCATCATACATAAATGAGACGCTTCTATTACTACAGCAACTCCCAAAGGGTTAAGTGAATCTTTAATAGCATTTAAAATTTGGGTTGTCAAACGCTCCTGTACCTGTAAGCGGCGGCTAAATACATCTACTACCCTGGCAATTTTGCTAAGCCCCGTAATATAACCATTAGGAATATAAGCCACATGGGCTTTGCCAAAGAAAGGCAGTAAATGGTGTTCACACAAACTATACAGTTCTATATCTTTTACAATTACCATTTCACTCACATCTTCATGAAATTTGGCAGAGTCTAAAATTGCCACTGCATCCATTTGATAGCCTTGCGTAATGTATTGCATCGCCTCGCCCATTCGTTCGGGTGTTTTTAATAAACCTTCCCGGTTATAATCCTCTCCTAAAAGAGCAATCACATTCTTATAATTTTCAATTAAGCCTGCCGTTACTTTTTCGTCGTAAATTTCCTTTTTTTGATATGCCATAGTAGTTTTATTTGTAATAATTATTTATGCGGGGTATTGCACAAAATTTCGGGGTGTTTCATATAGAGTAATACTAAGATCTAATGAAGTGGCGATGAATGGCCGCAAAATTTCATAAATCACTTTTGCAATATTTTCTGCAGTCGGGTTCAATGTATTAAATTCCGGGCAATCTACATTTAAATTCTTGTGGTCAAATTTCTCAACAATATGTTCAAGCACCAGGTCACTGAGTAATTTTACATCCATCACAAAACCGGTTTCAGGATCAATTTCTCCTACCACTTTTACTACCACTTCATAATTATGCCCATGATAGTGAGGATTATTGCATTTCCCAAATACTTTATCGTTGGTGGCTTCGCTCCAGTCAGCATTGTGTAAACGGTGCGCTGCATTAAAATGTTCTTTCCGGTAAACTGCTGTTTTCATAATTTCCTGCTTTTTATTTTATACTTGCATCCTCACTCTTATGCCGGGTTTCTCAATTTCATACCCTTTTTTTATGAAGACAATATTGCCGTGGTAATACCAGTTTCTCACAATTATCATCATAAATAAAAGGCAAAGTTAACAGGAACAATTTTATTATATAAAATAGTTTAACGAAATTCGTAACATGCACGTTTTAATTATTTCTGCAACAGCCCAAGAGATTTCCCCATTTGTTCAGCATCATCCCGGAACGGAGGTCCTCATTACAGGTGTTACCGTTCCTGCCACTATTTTTTCATTACACCAGAAATTATCTCAGCAGCATTATGACTTTATTATACAAGCAGGAATAGCAGGCGCTTTTACTGATGAGTTTCCTTTATCACAAGTAACCTTAGTGAGTACCGATCGCTTTGCAGATACCGGCGCCATGGAGGCCGATGGTTATAAAGATGTATATGATATGAAGCTGGCCGATGCCAACATATATCCTTACCGGGAAGGCTGGCTCGACAATAACACGCCCATGATACATACCGTAGATTTACCAAAAGTAAAAGCCATTACCATCAATACCATCCATGAGGAAAAAGCATATAACGACATACTGCATTCAAAATATAATGTAGATATTGAAAGCATGGAAGGAGCTGCCTTTCACTATTGCTGCCTGCAGCAAAAAGTTTCATTTTTACAATTACGGGCCATCAGTAATTATGTGGGAGAAAGAAAAAAAGAAAAATGGAAATTAAAAGAATCCATAGTGAACTTGAATAAAGCATTAGATAAGATCGTTCATACATTAAATCATTAAAGATATCAATACACTAATTGTTGTGTTTCCTTAAGGATCCCCATTACAAACACACTTTGCAGGTTTCCCATGTTTTCCATTTGGCTCAATTTATTCACATGGAAATCATAATAGGCATTCATGTCTTCGCAAACTACTTTTAGCATAAAATCAAATTGACCGCTAATATTATAGCAGCCTATCACTTCATTGAGTTCATGAATCGCTTTAATAAATTTGCTCCCGGCATTTTTACTATGTTCTTTTAAAGAAACATAACAAATAACCATCAATCCTTTTTTCACTTTTTGATAATCCAGTAATGTAACATATTGTTTTATCACCCCATTTTGCTCTAACCTTTTTATGCGTTCATGAACCGGTGTGGTACTCAGGTGAATTTTTTCTGATATTTCTTTTACCGTGATGCGGGCATTTTGTTGCAACAATTTTAATATTGCCAAATCGCTGGCATCTAATACTACATCACTTTGTATTTGTTCTTTTTGATTGGATATTTTAGCCATAGAATAGAATATTATTCTACAAATATATATAATTATACACTTTTATCCTGAATATTATAAATAACTTAGAATTTTATTCTATATAATTTATCTTTGTTGCCTAAAAAGATTAAAAATAAAATTATGTCAACAGCAACTAACAACGCCATTGATTTTAAACTGGCTTACAAAGTAAAAGATATGAGCCTTGCAGAATGGGGCCGTAAAGAAATTAAATTAGCCGAAGCTGAAATGCCCGGCTTAATGAGCCTGCGTGCTGAATACGGCTCTAGTCAACCTCTTAAAGGCGCCCGTATTGCAGGTTGCCTGCATATGACCATTCAAACTGCGGTATTAATTGAAACCCTGGTAGCCCTGGGTGCCGAAGTAAAATGGAGTTCTTGTAATATATTTTCTACACAAGACCAGGCTGCTGCTGCCATTGCTGCTGCCGGAATTGGTGTATATGCCTGGAAAGGACAATCTCAGCAAGAAGCTGATTGGTGTATTGAACAAACTTTGTTTTTTGGTAGTGCCGACAAACCTTTAAATATGATTTTGGATGATGGTGGTGATTTAACCAACATCGTTTTTGATAAATACCCTGAATTGATTTCAGGCATTAAAGGCCTTAGTGAAGAAACCACAACCGGGGTACATCGTTTATACGAAAGAATGGCAAATGGTACATTACCCATTCCGGCGATCAATGTAAATGATTCAGTTACCAAATCTAAATTCGATAACAAATATGGTTGTAAGGAATCATTGGTAGATGCCATTCGTCGTGCTACTGATGTAATGCTTGCCGGAAAAGTTGCAGTAGTTGGTGGCTATGGCGATGTGGGCAAAGGTTCCGCAGCTTCTTTACAAGGTGCAGGTTGCCGGGTAATCGTTACCGAAATAGATCCTATTTGTGCTTTGCAAGCTGCAATGGATGGTTTTGAAGTGAAAAAAATGATTGATGCAGTAAAAGAAGCAGACATCATTGTTACAGCAAGTGGTTGCAGGGATTTAATTACCGGCGAACACTTTAAAGTAATGAAAGATAAAGCTATCGTTTGTAATATTGGCCACTTTGATATTGAAATTGATATGGCCTGGTTAAACAAAAACTACGGCAATACAAAAGATACCATTAAACCTCAGGTAGATCTTTATAATGTTGATGGAAAAGATATCATCATTTTGGCCGAAGGCCGATTAGTAAACCTGGGATGTGCAACAGGCCACCCATCTTTTGTAATGAGCAATTCATTTACTAACCAAACACTTGCTCAAATTGAATTATGGACCAATACCAGTAACTATAAAAATGAAGTGTACGTACTACCTAAACATTTAGATGAAAAAGTAGCCCGTTTACACCTTGCAAAAATTGGTGTGGTATTAGAAGAGTTAACATCTACTCAATCTGCTTATTTGGGAATTCCTGCCGAAGGCCCTTATAAAAGCGATATGTACAGGTACTAATATTTTCTTGTGAAAAATATAAATAAAGCCCGTTATAATACGGGCTTTATTTTTTTAATGAATACATTGTCTTTTATCGGAGTACTTTTTTTATCAATATCCCTTTACCGTCTATTGGTGCATGGGTTTGTAACCCCAGTAGTTTAGCAGCCAAAGGATATACTTCAATATTTTTAAATGCATTTATTTTTTTACCTGACCGTATGGCTGGCCCCCAGGCAATAAAGGTAGCACGCATATCCGGCTCTTCATAAGGATCAAATCCGTGCTCTCCTGTACTTAATTTTTTTCCAAAAAAATATGGTGTTTTAGCTAACAAAATAATATCCCCTAACCTGCTATACCAATCATCCACTTGCCCATAATGATATTTTAAAGGAATATTCATTTTAGTATAGATTTTATACCCATTGTTGTTTTGCATGAGAAACGAAGTATAGATAGAATCTATTTTTGTATCATCTTTTATATAATAGTTTACCGTAGATCCATCTACCACCATATCGCCTACAGAACCATCTATTTCGGGTGCTTGGAGAGGATGCGCTACATCAACCGCTTTCATTCCATGATCTGACATAAGCATAAAATTTACGGGCAATCCTGTAGCTGCAATTGCATCATACATTACATGTAAAAAACTATCTACCTGGGTAACTGCTGCTCCTGTTTCCGGGGCATCCGGGCCAAACCGATGGCCGGCATGATCTACTTGTGGAAAATAAAGCATTATTAAATGCGGGCGGGTAGAATCGGGTAATCTCATCCAATCAACAATATCATCCAGCCGTTTTTGAAAAGTATTTGCCTCCGTATAATGAAAATAATAAGAGGGCAAAATTCCCTGGATTTTCACATCGGTAAGGGGCCAAAAATAATTGGCGGTAAGCATCCGCTGTTGTTCTGCTAAGACCCAAATAGGCGTTCCACCATACCAGGAAGCATCATGCACCTGCTCATAATCGCTCATTTTATACCTGGCATCGGTAATGCGGTTTAGCATTTTATTACCCACCAAACCATGATGGGCAGGCAATAAACCCGTAACCAGGGTATAATGGTTTGGAAAAGTTTTTGATGGGAAAGAAGGATACATACTTTTTGCCCTTACCCCAGCCGATGCCATTTTTTGTAAGAATGGAGCCGCATATTTATCGAGATAATCATAGCGAAAAGCATCTATTGAAATAATGAACAGGTAAGGCTTTTGTTGTTGTAAGGGAGAGTTTACCCGGTTTGGCGTAATATTTACGTTTTCTATTTTTTGGCCGGTTGCTACAAAGGAAAAAAACAAATAAAAGAAAGTAAGCAGGGATGCCGTAACAATTTTTTTCATAAAATGAATATTAAAACCTACCGTGTATATTCAAAATTATTAAAGAACCGGCTTATTATCTAATATATTTAACTGCGCTATATTTGCTTTTCATTGCGCTGATTCATTTTGTGAAACGCAAATGCTTAAAAAAAATAAATGGCGAACGGAAAATTTGTAATCTCTCTCGACTTTGAATTGATGTGGGGTGTAAGAGATAAAAAAAATAAAGATAATTACGGTAAAAATATCCTCGGCGTTCATACTGTAATACCCGGTTTACTAAAAACATTCGAAAATCACCAGGTAAAAGCTACATTTTCTACTGTTGGTTTTTTATTTTTAGAAAATAAAGACCAGTTCAACCAGCATATTCCGGATGTTTTACCCGATTATACCGATAAAAATCTAAGCCCTTACCTGGGCCATATTAACCAGGTGGAAGATGTTGCAACAATAGATCCTTATCATTTTGCCCCGCAACTAATAAAATTAATACAGCAATGTCCCGACCATGAAATAAGTACGCATACATACTCTCATTATTACTGCCTGGAACCCGGGCAAACACCAGCGGCCTTTAAAGCTGACTTGCAGGAGGCTATTACCGTTGCAGGAAAATTCGGCATCAAGCTGGAATCTCTTATTTTTCCACGCAACCAGTTTAATAAACAATACCTTGAAGTTTGTGCCGGATTAGGCATTTCCAGTTACCGGGGAAACGAACATTCCTGGATCTATAAAGCCAAAAATGCAGAAGAAGAAAATCTTTTCAGAAGGATGTTTCGGCTGGCAGATGCTTATATCAATATTTCGGGACACAATGTTTATTCAGATGATTTTATGGCGGCTGAATTTCCTGTCAATATCCCTTCCAGTCGTTTTTTGAGGCCTTATATCCCCTCTTTAAAGTCATTCGAAAATATCCGGTTACAAAGAATATTAAAAGGGATGAGTTATGCTGCCAAAAATAATAAGACCTATCACCTATGGTGGCACCCGCATAATTTTGGTACAGAGCAAGAGGAGAATTTTAATTTTCTCGAAAAAATTTTAAATCATTATGACAGATTAAATAAAGAATTTCAGTTTGAAAGTATCACCATGACGGGTTTAGCTAAAAAGTTAAGGGATGGAAAATAAAAAAATTTTATTGTTAGCCGGTAAACACCAGGCCACAAATATTGTATTTCATTATTTACAAAAATATTTTACTGGTATTGATGTGATCCTGGAAGAAAAAGAAAATACAAAAAAATTTTTGCAAAGGCGCATCAGGAGATTGGGATGGGGTAAAGTAATAGGGCAAATGGCTTTCCAGGTTTGCATAGCCAAACCAATGTCTTTATTTTCACAAAAGCGGGTAGCCGAAATTTTAAAAGAAAATGGCATGGATGATTCCCCCATTCCGGCAGCAGACGTACATGCTGTACATTCTGTAAACCATGCAGAGACCATATCGCTGATAAAAAAAATAAACCCCGATCTCGTGATTGTAAATGGCACCCGCATTATCAGCAAAAAAGTGATTCAGGCAGCGGATTGTAAAATGATAAATACCCACGCAGGCATTACCCCAAAATACCGTGGTGTACATGGTATGTATTGGGCATTGGTAAACCGGGATATTGAAAATAGTGGTGTAACCGTTCATTATATTGACGAAGGAATAGATACCGGCAATATAATTTACCAGGAAAACGTATTACCTACTGCACAAGATAATTTTATTACTTACCCTATGTTGCAATTGGCGGCCGGCCTTCCTTTATTAAAAAAAGCAGTTGAAGATTATTTTAAAAATGAAATTCAGATTAAAGAATCTAAAACTCAATCAGCATTGTGGTATCATCCTACAATATGGAGTTATTGTTACAATCGCATTTTTAAGAAAGTAAAATAAAAAACCGCCTTGTGATAAGGCGGTTGAAAATCTCTTAAAAAATATTAAGCTTCCGGAGTAAGGTATTGCGCATAAGCATATCCTTCTTCTCCGTCTGCAGTACGTACCTGCCACCATTGTTCGTTGGCACGGCTCACCAAAGTAATTACTTCACCATGAGCGGCTTTACCTACAATTGGTTGATCGGTACCGGGGCCTTTACGAATATTCAGGTTGCTGCTTTCAGTGGTTACTTTTACTTTAGTAACATTTGCATCAATAGAAGTTTTAATATCCATCACCAGGTCGCCACCGGTAAAGTTTGGATCTATTTCTCCATATTTTGCCCAAAGCTGATCTTTTACTTCTCCATTGGGAGCAACGCCATCAATATACAATACGTTATCTTGTTCCCTCACCAGGAGGTCAGATACACCTGAAGCAGCAGCGGCATCAGTTAATGGTTTATATTTTTCTGTAAGTGTCATTGTTTATTTCCTCCAGTTTTTATTTTACGGTTAATTTATTATCAATACTTTTTGGATTCAGGCCATTTAAGGCTTGCATCAATTTAACCAGTTTCGATTTTTCAATGGTACCGGTTAATGAAATTACACCATCGTTCACTGTTGCCATAACACCAGGATAATCCTTTGTTGCATCTTTTACTGCAGATGTTAGCGGATCATCGGCAGCAATAACGGGAGGTGCTACCGGGGCCGGTACACTTGTATTATCTACAACTGATTTTACTCCTTTTACAGCTTTTACCGCATCTTCTAAAGCAGTTTTGGTTGCATCATCTTTTACTTCACCTGCTAAAGTAGCTACACCATTAGTAACGGTTACTGTTGCGTTTGTAAAATCAGGGTTTACTACCAGCACTTTATCAATTGCCGCTTTCACATCAGCGTCTTTTGGTTTGCAGCTTACAAAGCTTACCGTTCCGGCTACCAGTAAAGCCAGAAATACTTTTGTCAGTTTCATGTTGTTGTTTTTTTTTTATAATGATTCAAAATTTGAAAAATATCTTTTAGAAATCTTTCAGCAAGTTTATATTCTATTAATTTTAAAAAGTAACCGAATAATTAATTTAATTTTTTTATAAAGTTCCCAGGCGCCCTCCATCTACCGGCAAATTTATCCCATTTATATAGGAAGCTGCAGGAGAACATAAAAATGCAACAACCGCACCAAACTCTTCGGGTTGCCCAATTCTTTTTGCAGGAATATCACACAACATTTCATTCATTATCTCAGCTTCCGGCTTCCCGGTTTCGGCAGCTTTTTTTTGCACCACATAGGCAGCCCGTACCGTTTGGGTGAGGCCTGGCAACACATTATTTACGGTAATGCCAAACGATCCTAATTCAGTTGCCAGCGTTTTACTCCAATTGGCCACAGCAGCCCGAATGGTATTGCTTACCCCAAGGCCAGCAATGGGTTGTTTAACTGAAGTAGAAATGATGTTCACAATTCTTCCATATCCATCAACTTTCATGCCCGGAACAAGCGCTTGCACCAGGATGTGGTTACAAATCAAGTGACTGTTGAAAGCTTGTGTAAATTCTTCAACCGTAGCGTTCAAAGCAGGTCCGGCAGCAGGGCCACCTGTATTGTTTATTAAAATTTGAGCTGTATGTTGAGAAACAAAATTGTTTATTTTATCTTTCACCTGGCCGGGAACGGTAAAATCTGCAACGAGGTAACTGTGTTTTTGATTTTTAGAAAGATCTAGTTGTTGTAATGCAGCCATTAATTTTTCTTCATTTCGGGCAAATAGCACAATGTTTGCACCCAATAAAGCTAATTCCTTAGCAGCAGCAAGGCCTAAACCCTGGGTGCTCCCACATACCACCGCCGTTTTTCCGCTTAGATCAAGATTCATTTGTAAATTTTGGGAATGGCTAAGTTAATGTTTTAAAGACGATTTTTTGTTAAAAAAGTTTCCTGGTCCCGGGTATTTTTTATTTAATCCTGGCTTTATTTTCTGTAATGCACCAGTTTACTTTTTTTTTCAATTCTTCTATTACATTATAGATAATGGGGCAGCGGCCATAATGCATCAGTGTACCAAATAACCTGGTTTTAAAATGGGGTTTATGCAAGTGTGGGAACTCACGGCACTCCGTAAACCTATCGGTATAAATACTACACTTGTTACCCGATAAAAAATGACAGGGAATACGATTGATGATAAAATTCCCTTGCGAGCTTTCTTCAATATATTTTGCTTTAAAATCGCCGGGAAGCATTTCTAATTTCCGGGATACATCCTGTATTTCTGCTGCTGTAACATTTATCATCAAAGACCGGCAACATGCACCACATAAAGTACAATCAATGGCAGCGGTTACTTCTTCATTCAATTCAAAAACCAGTTTATCCAAATCTTTATGATTCCATGCAGATAAATGATTTCGGAATTGCAGGTTCTCCTCTTCTTTATCTGCAGCTTCTTTTTCTAAAATGGAAAGGTCAGTTATATACATACTGGGTATTTTTAATACTGCAAAACGGGTAAGATAAAGATTTTTTTAAAACAGCACATTTAAATTAATCGGGTTTACATTTCACAAAGTATCTTTGCCATTACTAAAGCTAAATTGCTGATGAAAACTATTTTTTTTGGCGATTTTTTTACTGGATTTGGCGATGGTATTATCGTACCTCTTTCTTTGATTGCCCTTCTTACCAGTAGTTCTTATACAAATCTACAGGTATTTAATGTGGGGCTAATAGTATGCATTATTGGGGCATTGTTGCTGGGTATTAGTAGCTGGCTTACGCAGGTGCATGAAAACAGTGAATCGAAAAATAAAAGGCAGGAAGACCATTTGCAGGAAATAATGGAAGCATTTGGTTTTACAGAGCAAATGAAGCAGGATGCCATGACTTTGCAAAAAAAGGATGATGTGGAATGGGAACTTTTTGTATCGCAACTTAATCTTAAAGAAAATACACCAAACAAAGCGGCTTATGCAGGATTGATTACTGCTTTATCTTTTTTTGTGGGAGGGATGATCCCATTATTACCATTTTATATTTTATTAAATCCCAGTTATGCATTTATCTTTTCTATCGTTAGTAGTTTGTTGATGCTGCTGATATATGGGGTATATAAAAGTTTTATTACCGGCAAATCTAAAAATATTGATAAAATACATCCATTGCTTATAGGAATACTTGTAAGCCTTGCCACATACCTGGTGGGTAAATATATCCTGCAACTTTAATTTTAATGCTTACGGGTAAAAATAAAAAAAAGCTCCTCATCTTTTCGGGGCATTATTGAATTATAACAGGGCTGAATCGTTTTGATTGTAAAATTTTCAGAAAATAATGCGATGTATTCATCTGCCGAACCTCCATAAGGTGGGTTCACTTCAAAATGCAAATTAAAAAATACGCCAGCATATTTACCACCCGGTTTTACAAGGCCTGCTATTTTTTGGGCAAATGATTTTCGCCTTTCGGGAGAAACCGTTGTAATAAATGTTTGTTCCAGCACCAGGTCGTATTGTCCCTGGTGGGCAAAGAAATCTGCTTGTATAATTTTTATTTGCTGTTTATACTTTTCAAAACGAGAATGTAAATGCTTTACCGCTTCAGATGAAAAATCAAGTAAATGAATATTGGTAAACCCTTGTTGCAGCAGGTACTCCGCTTCATATGCATTACCACAACCCGGAATTAAAACAGCGATATCCTTATTTTCAATTTGCTTCACATAATTTGAAAGAGGCGGTGAGGCATAGCCTACATCCCAGCCGGTTTGGTTATTTGCATACCGGAAATCCCAATATGCCGGGTTCATTAAATCAAGGTCATCCATCACTTTTATATTTACCTGTTATTCTTTACATAAAAAAAGCGGCAAGCCGCTTTATTATGAAGTTGAAAATATTTTTAATCCTTCTTTACCAAGCTACCGTTTTGAATCATACGATTAAGCACCCGGGTAGATTCATCAATATAAATATCTGAACTCACTGCTTTTAACCAAACTTTATTTTTATCAATTTTATCCTGTGCTGTATTGATAGCAGCAGTATCCACAACTAAATTATGAACTTGCATGGGGGTTGGAAGTTTATAAAGCTCTTCAATTTTTTTATAAACTTCTTTCAGTTGTTTTTGATTCTGTTTAAATTTTTCGTAGTTCAAAGAATAAGAGCGGTTCGCATTTTTATCTAACCAGTCCACTTCTGATTTTATTTTATTAAAAGTGGGGTTTTTATTTACTTCTTCCCTGGCTGCAGTTACAATTGTTTTTTCTGCTGTGGGGTCCATCCATTCTTTATAATCCGCTTTTTTTATTTCATCCCATTTTAAAGAATAAGGGTTATCCTTTTCCCTGAATTTTACAAATTCAAGCCTGTCTGGTATTACCACATCAGGTATTACTCCTTTAAGCTGGTTAGATCCGCCACTGATACGATAAAATTTTTGCAATGTAAGTTTTACGGTACCCAGGTCTTCTGTATTTGAATTACCAAAAATGGAATTCTCCCTTTCGGGGTTCAATGCAATATTTCTTTGTACTGAACCTTTACCATAGGTAGAGGTACTGCCTATAATAATTCCTCTTTTATAATCCTGGATGGCTGCAGCAAATATTTCAGAAGCAGAGGCACTGGTTTCATCAACCAATACGGCCAATGGGCCTGTATATAAAACCCCTTTATTATTATCTGGCAACACTTGTACTTTGTCTCCACGGCCTTTTACCTGCACCACTGGTCCGCTACCCACAAAATATCCTACCGCTTGTATTACATCGTACAATGAGCCGCCACCATTACCTCTAAGGTCAATCAAAATTCCATCAACATTTTCTGCTTTTAGCTTTTTAATTTCTTTACCAATATCTTCTCCTGACCGTGGGCCATTGGCCTTATCGAAATCGGCATAAAAATCAGGTAAATAAATGTAGCCAATCTTATGTTCGCCATTTAGTATGGCAGACCTTACGAAAGTATCTTCCAGTTTTATATCATCACGCTTAAGCGTAATTACTTTAATGCTGCCATCAATATGCTTTACCGTAAGTCGTACTTCAGATCCTTTTTCGGATCCCCTAATTATTTTTACAGCATCCTGTACGCCATAACCGGTTACATCTACGGGTTCTTCAGCACCTTGTGCAACTTTTAATATTTCATCATTATCTTTAAGCTCCCCGCTCTTCCAGGCCGGGCCCCCGCTTACCAAACTGGCAATTTTAATTTTGCCGTCATCTTCTTTAAGCAAAGCGCCAATTCCATAAAATGAACCTTTCATTGATTCTTTAAAAGTACGAAGGTCAATTGGAGGAAGATAATCAGTATGCGGATCCATGATACCTGTAATGGAATTAATGAACACGCTAAAATTGGCATCTTCGGTCTCCCGGTTCATTTTAGTAGTAAAGTAACGATCCATTTGCTTACGAATAATGTCCCTTGCTTCTCTCTCTAATGCGCTATCCGGTTTTACAACAAAATCTTTTTTTGATTTATTTTTTTCCCGGTCTTCCTGCAAACTTACATACCGGTCCAGTACCAAATATTTCAATTGCTTGCGCCAACGATCATTTCTTTCTGCAATCGTTGCAGGGGCAGATAGCTTATCGGCATCTTTTTCCAGGGTTTCCTCTTTGGTAAAATCGAAAGGCTTTGCCAGGTAAATGGGATACAATTCAGATACTTCTTTTACCCTTTTTAAGTACACCGTATTCATGGCATAAAATGATTCTAAGGGAGCGCCTTTTATTTCATCATCTATCCGGTTTTCGAATACTTTAAACCCATCAAGATCGGCTTGTATAAAAATATTTTTATCGCCGTCCATATCCTTCAGGTATTTTTTCATTACTTCTTTGCTAAAAGCATCATCAATAGCCCGTGGATGTACATGGCCCTGTTCCAGTAAAATGCCAACGTTTCTTAATATCCGTTCATTTTTAGCTTTTGGGTTTTCTTCGTTTTCGGTGCTGCCCTGGGTACGGGAAGCAATAAAAATACTAATTGCGGTTAACGCAAAAACAATAGGTAAGAATTTTTTACTCATAATAAAACTTGCAATTTTTTGCATACCGTAAAAATAATACAAATCAAGTAGTGCAATGCAGTTATAACGAAATGTGCACAATAATGTTTTGTTAAACAGTATATAGATTAAAATTGATGTATGAACGGTAAGCAAAATAAAAAAACCTCCCGAATGGGGAGGTTTTGGGTAGCCAATGGGGCTCGAACCCACGACCCTCAGAATCACAATCTGATACTCTAACCAGCTGAGCTATGGCTACCATTTTTTGTAAACCGGCAGCAAAAATAGGCAAAATACATACGCCCACAAAAAGATTACATTGCATTTTTTAATAAGTTTTTTAAATTTTAGTTTGAACATTTTTTCAATCCATATTTTTATGCTTTTGCGGCAGAATGGCCTTTCTCAAAATCTTCCTTTTTATAAACTGGTATTTTAGCTTTATTTTGCCAAATATAACTGCATGAATACATGAAAAATTTCAGTTTCAAATCATTAGTACCACACTTAATTGCTATTGGTATTTTTTTACTGGTTGCTTTTATTATTTCAAAACCGGCATTTCAAAGCGATACGATTCTTAAGCAATCTGATCTTACCGGCTGGCATGGTATGGTAAAACAATCGGAAGAGTATAAAGAAACGCATGGCCATTTTCCGATGTGGTCAGTAAGTATGTTTAGCGGTATGCCATCTTACCAAATAGCTATTGATGGTACCCCTACCCCCATGCATTACTTAGATGGGCTATTTCAATTGTGGCTGCCCAAACCCATGAATTGGTTTTTTCTTGCCTGCATCGGTTTCTATATTCTTACGATATGCTTAAAAGTAAAACCATATGCCGGTATCCTGGGCTCACTCGCTTATGCCTATTGTACCTTCTCGCCGATTATTATTACGGCAGGCCATGAAACCCAAATGTATGCGCTTGGATATGCGCCCGCCGTAATTGGCGCCGTTTTGCTGCTCTTCGATAAAAAATATATTTGGGGGTTTGTGCTTACCAGCTTATTTACGTCTTTGCAGATTTATAAAAATCACCAGCAAATTAGTTACTACCTGTTTTTAGTATTACTCTTCATGACGATTGGATTGGGTATTCAATACATTAAAAAAAGAGAACTGGCACATCTTGCCAAAACCCTGGGATTGATGCTGGCTGCCGCCGGGTTGGCGCTTGCTTTAAATGCAGTGATCTTATTCCCAACCTACGATTATGCAAAATATTCAAAGCGGGGCGGCCAATTGGTAATGAATGATGGTAAAACAAATGAAAATGTAAAAGATGGAAAAACCACCGGCCTTAGTAAAGATTATGCATTTATGTGGAGTTATGGAAAAGCTGAAACTCTAAGCCTCATGTTTCCCGGCGTTAAAGGTTATGGAACCCATTATGCAGAACGTGATGGCGAACCTTATTTATTTCCGCAATTGGGCGAAAACTCCCATACCGTAAAGTTTTTAAAAGAAACCTTACAGGTGCCAGATGCCAATGCAGACCAGATTGCCATGCAAATGAGTACTTCATTGTATTGGGGCGATCAGCCATTTACAAATGGCCCGGTTTACCTGGGCGCAATTATTTGTTTCCTGTTTTTGTTTGGTATGTTTTTTTTAGATAACAAACATAAATGGTGGATACTGGCAGCAACCGTTTTTAGCATTATGCTGGCATGGGGCAATAACCTGGCAGGG
Source organism: Niastella sp. (assembly GCA_016710595.1). Classification (GTDB taxonomy): domain Bacteria; phylum Bacteroidota; class Bacteroidia; order Chitinophagales; family Chitinophagaceae; genus Ferruginibacter. The sequence continues at coordinate 30,939 of JADJVM010000002.1, read as the reverse complement.
TTTAATTATTTTATGTTTGATTATTTCCCGCTGTATAATAAATTCAGGGTTCCTACCATGGCGTTGGTAATTCCGCAAATGCTGGCGCCTGTTATTGCTGTATTGGTAATGGATAAATTACGCACAACCAATCATACCGATCCCTATGCCTGGAAAAGTTTTAAAAAAGGATTGCTGGCAACCGGGATTTTGTTTGTATTTGCATTAGGCTATTATTTCACTACCGATTTTAGCAGTGAAAACAGGCAACGCACTGCTGCATTTAACCAGGCGATCACCGATCCAAATGGCACTGCTAAAATGGAAGACTTAAACAATAAGTTTAAACCACAAAAAGACAACCAGATTTATGAAAATATGGTGCAAAACCTTAAAGGAGATGTGGCTGCACAAAAAACAGCAAGAGAATTTGTAAATGCTTTGAGGCAAGACCGGGCATCGCTGTTTATGAACGATATTTTACGTTCTCTTCTTTTCATTGTTTTAGGTGGCGGTTTAATAGCCCTTTACCTAAAAAATAAATTGAAATACAATCTCATGCTGGCCGGCATAACATTGGTTGCACTGATTGATCTTTTGCAGATTGATATGAAATACCTGAATGACAAAAGTTTTGACAGCAAAGAAAAGTATGAGGAATCAGAATTCCCTATGACGAATGCTGACAGGCAAATACTGCAGGATAAAGATCCCAATTACCGGGTTTTAAATTTAACCACCGGAGATCCATTCCAGGATTCAAAAACATCTTATTATCATAAATCAATTGGTGGGTACCATGCAGCAAAACTGGGCATTTACGATGATTTAACGGCATACCAATTATCGGGTTCTTTAAATATTGGCGTATTGGATATGCTCAATACAAAATACGTTATTCAAAATGGAGATAAAGGCCCCGAAGCACATCTAAACCCCGGCGCATTGGGCAATGTATGGTTTGTAAAAGCGGTAGAATTTGTAAATGGCCCTTCAGAAGAAATGAAAGCATTAACCGGCTTTAATCCTAAAGATACCGCTGTGGTAGATAATCAATATAAATCATTAACTACAGGTTATACACCTGCTGATAGCAGTGCAAGCATCAAACTCACTTCTTTTGATAATGATGATATGATTTATGAATCAAATAGCAGTAAGCCGCATGTAGCAGTATTTAGTGAAATTTATTACAAAGACTGGAAAGCATTTATAGATGATAAGCCAGCCGATTATTTTAAAGCCGATTATGTTTTAAGAGCCATGCTAATCCCGCCCGGAAAACACAAAATAGAATTTAAGTTTGTGCCGGATGTGTATAATAAAAGTATCACGGCTTCGCATATTGGTTCGGCTATTTTTATACTGATGCTTTTAATGGCCCTTTATCTTGAATTTAGAAAAAATAAAAAACAAGCTTAAATAATCATTCCGGAAAATAAAAATTTCCGGGATGCTTATGCTTTTTATATTGAATTGGAAAAGCCCATAAACATTGCCGTAATTGTTCCATACGCCATTTATCCTGCAAAAATGGGTGGACAAAAAAGTGTGGCATTTTTTTATCGCTATCTCGCCGATTTAATTCCTGTATCCATTATTTCTACAGCAAACAATGTGTTGCCCCCTGCCTTAAATGCCAGGTTTTTCCCGGCACTGGGAAATTCATTTTTCCGTTACTTTAATCCATTTCTAATTTTTAAAGTTGGCGGTATTTTAAAGAAACATTCTTTTTCTCATTTAATCATTGTACACCCTTACCTGGGCTGGCTGGGCATTTTATTACAATGGATCTATAAATTGCCATTGGTTGTACATTCTCAAAATATAGAAAGTGTACGTTTTAAAACTACAGGGAAATTTTGGTGGCGTATTTTACAGGTGTATGAAAAATGCGTACATAAAAAAGCGGCCTATAATTTTTTTATTACCGAGGAAGATAAGGATTACGCAATAAAACATTATGAATTAGATTCCCAAAAATGTTTTACAGTTACTTATGGCTTTGAACACAAAAGCCTGCCAGACCCTAAATTGGTACAACAATGCCGAAAGAAATTAATAAATACATACAAACTGCCCGAAAACAAGAAAATACTTCTCTTTAATGGTACATTAAGTTATGAACCTAACTTAAGGGCATTGGATGTATTAACCGGGAAAATTAATAAAATATTGATGCAGGCTAAATATAATTACACGATCATCATTTGCGGAAAAGGGTTACCGGAATCTTATAAAAACCTGGAGAACTTTAAAGATAAAAATATCATATATGCAGGGTTTGTAGATGATATCAATACCTATTTTATGGGGTCCGATATTTTCCTGAATCCTGTAATAGAAGGCGGCGGTATAAAAACAAAATTAGTAGAAGCGCTGGGTTATGGCCTTGAATGTATCAGTACTGAAACAGGCGCTATTGGCATACCTATTGAAATTACAGGCACCCGGCTTATTAAAATAAAAGATGGGGATTGGGATGCTTTTGCAAGGGCCATCATGCAACCGACAGGTACTGATCAACTCAATACTGTTTTTTTCAACCATTTTTATTGGGGGCATATTGCAGAACATGCAGTTGATATATTGAAATATCATTGAACTTATACGCCAACTGTTTTTAAAATTGCCTGGTATAATTCATCAGCCGTATTTTGCCAGTTAAATTTTAATTTTTGTACATTGCCTTTTTCAATAAGATGATGTTGCAGCTCTTCATTATTGTCTATGCGGTACATCGCCCCTGCAATATCATTTATATCAAAGGGATCTATCAATAATGCAGCATCACCGGCCACTTCGGGCATAGAGCTGGTATTACTGCAAATAACGGGAACTCCTGCCTGGAAAGCTTCTACAATGGGTAGCCCAAAGCCTTCGAATATGGGTACAAATACAAGGGCTTTGGCGGAGCCCAACAAAAGTTTTAATGATTCATCGGGAACACGGCCAGTAAAAATGATGTCATTTTTAAATTGCAACCTTTGCAATTCATTTTTAATTTCGGCATGTTGCCACATGATATTACCGGCCAAAATCAATTTTGTTTTAGATTGATTTTTTATTTTAAATGCATCGAAGGCCTGTAATAAACGTACTATATTTTTACGACGGTGCATGGAGCCTACAAAGAAAAAATAGGCTTGTCCACTACTCCAGGTATCCCGGGTATGTACTATTTCGTTTATTGATAATGCCGTAAAAACATTTTTTGCACCCAGGGTGAGGACAGAAATTTTTTCAGCCGGAATTTGATAAGTCTTTATAATATCATTCCTGGTAAAGTTTGATACAGCAAGCAAATGTTTTGCTTTGCAGGCAAATCTTTTAAAATAAAATCTATAATACAACCGGTTACGAATTGGCAAATCTTTAGGATAATGCTCAAAATTAAGATCGTGTATGATACCAAGCTGTGGCACTTTACTTCGCAGAGAAATGAAACCATCCATACCTACAAAAATATCTGCCTTTTGTTTTTTTAAAAAGCCCGGTAATACAAAATCCATATACCACATATATAACACCGGGTGGCGAAAGGGAGGAAAGATATAGTGATGACTAACATTGGGAAAATCAAAATAAAAATTTTTAAAATTCTTATCACACAAGATCATAAAATGGAGCTCGGGATGATTCCTGATAAGGAGGGGTATCGTTTCAATAATTACATTGCCTATACCATCGGGATTCTTATTTCTTAATATCCAGCAGTTAATCGCTATTTTCATGAATGTATTTTGAACAACCGGAATAGAATATGCAGGTTAAAAACTATTTTCAAAAAGTTATATGCGCTACATTTGCGAAAATAATTAAAATTAAACGATAAATGAAAACCGCCTTAATTACGGGTATTACTGGCCAGGACGGCGCTTACCTCGCTGAGTTATTGTTAGAAAAAGGATACAATGTGCATGGTGTAAAAAGACGTAGCTCACTTATTAATACAAGCCGAATAGATGATATGTTTTACAATAAAACATATTCCGATCGTTTTCATTTACATTACGGGGACCTTACTGACAGTAGCAATCTCATACGCATCATCCAACAAACACAACCGGATGAAATTTATAACCTGGGTGCCCAAAGCCATGTGCAGGTAAGTTTTGAAACTCCTGAATACACAGCCAATTCCGATGCGATGGGTGTGCTCCGGCTGCTGGAGGCCATTCGTATTTTAGGCCTCGAAAAGAAAACCCGTTTTTACCAGGCTTCTACTTCTGAATTATATGGTAAAGTACAGGAGATCCCACAAAATGAAAAAACACCCTTTTATCCACGTTCACCTTATGGGGTTGCAAAACTTTATGGATATTGGATTACGGTAAACTACCGGGAGGCCTACGGTTTATATGCGGTAAATGGAATATTATTTAATCATGAAAGCCCATTGCGTGGTGAAACTTTTGTAACCCGTAAAATAACGATGGGTGTAGCCCGTATTGCAAAAGGTTTAGAAACCACACTATACCTGGGTAATTTAGATGCCAAAAGAGATTGGGGACATGCTAAAGATTATGTGGAAGGCATGTGGCTCATGCTTCAGCAAGATACACCCGATGATTATGTATTGGCAACCGGCGTTACCACTTCAGTAAGAGATTTTATAAAAATGGCATTCTCCGAAGTGGGCATAAGCCTTGAGTTTACAGGAAAAGATGAAAATGAAAAAGCCTTTGTTGTTTCATGCAAAAACCCAGAGTATCAATTACCAAAAGGGCAACAGGTTATCGGTATCAATGCCAGGTATTACAGGCCTGCCGAAGTTGAAATATTAATTGGGGATGCATCTAAAGCAAAAAATAATTTGGGTTGGTTGCCAAAGTATGATTTGGCGATGATGATAAAAGAAATGATGGCAGCAGAATTAATTTCACTGAAATAAGAATTAAAAATTTTTACGAATAAACTGGAACAGGTTTCTGCTCCAGTTTTTTTTATCTAATTGAATCGCAGACCATATCTTTATTTTTTTACCGGGTTCAAAATTCTGCTTTATACCCAGTGAATGAGCATACTGCTTACACTCATGAATAAATTCATTTACGGTAATACGGTTTGCAATTGGTGATTTTAATAACCGATGTGATAAACTTTGGCAGAAATACATTAAAAAGTAATAGCCATATTCCTCAATGGTTTTCTTTACTGCTGGCTTACCAACCATATATTCTTTTAAAAATTGGATATATTTTCCAAAGGCAAGCCGGTAGTTTTCTGCTGCAGTGGTAATGGATAGGCTTTGATGTAACCGGTATCCAAAGCAGGTTTCAGGAGATATGGCCAGGTAATTTTTTACCCGTTAATTGTACCCAAAGCTGGTAATCAGCAAATATCAGGTTTGGATACGCTATGGAAAGGCCATGCAACATATCAAAATCGTTTGAGCGCATCATATAACCTGTTCCCATGCTATCCATGGTTTGTAAGAACTCGGCTTTTAAAAAAAGCGGCATCATCCATTTTTGCCTAGCATGGCTTTACATTTCCTTACGATGTGCCCCTTTATATTTATAAAATTAAAATGAGTTTGATAAAGTGATGCATCCGGGAATTGCTGAATGAGATCATGCATTACTTGCAGGTAATGAGGGTACAAAATATCATCATGGCCAATTACGGTTAAAAATTCATTTTTGGGGGTTTCACATATCCTGGCCCAGTTTTGTGACATAGAGATGGTTTTAGCAGAGCGAACAATTCTCAAACGACGGTCGTTTATTTTACTAAGCCATTCATAAGTACCATCATCACTATTATTATCTAACAGCAAAAAATCAAATTCAGCAAATGTTTGAGATAAAACAGACTGAACACATTCCTTTACGAGTTCGCCTCCGTTATACACCGGTAGTATGATCGAGTATTTTTTCATTGCGCCCATGCAAGTTTAGTCATGAGTTTTCTATTGGCATCTTTAGCCTGGTCATAAATCCGGGATTGATTGTCAGAAATCTTACCATGGTTATTCATCCGGGAATAGATAATAATTTATGATTGTTCCCCCAAAATTCTCTAGGCTCAAAATCGGGATAAGGATAAACGCCCAAATTTAACTGAATGTTCTTTTGTTTTTCCAATAAATAGTTTTCTATAAATTGTTTTACTGTTATGGGCTTATTACTGCTCACATTAATCACTCCATTTACTTCTGTTTGTAATGCTGCTTTTACAATATAGGCAGCAACCTTTTCAACAGGCAGAAAATCCCTTACCTGCTCACCGCCACTCATGTTAAATTCTTCATCATTCCGGCATAACGCATGTTCTAATTGCGAAAATAGTGATTTTGGGTTTTGTCCTTTTCCATACATATAAAACAAACGCAGCCATTTAAAAGAAAATGAATAGTTTTGTTGCATTGATTCCAGCATCAGCCGTAATTCATTTTTTGCTTTTGCATAATTATTATTCGGTTTCACTGCCATGTCTTCAGTTAATTCTCCCTCCTGCATACCATACTCAAAACAAGTACCTGTTACCGATAAATTCTTCAACCCATGCTCCAGCAGGTTTGATAAAAATTGAAACTGTACCGGTAATTCTTTTCTATATGATACAGTTCTTTATAATGAGGCAATCCTTGCCAGCTTAAATGAATACAGGCTTCGGGCTTATCGAAACATTCAAACAAGTTAAGCAATGAAAAATCAGAATGAATATCGAAAGGAATATATTTTACCTTTTGATACCAGGGCATCAGTCTCGCCTTCTCCTGATGATGTGAGCTTGCAATAACTTCTATTTCTTTTTTGCAACAGGTTTTTAATTACATAATGGCCAATAAAACCTGTAGCGCCAGTAACCAGTATCTTCTTGGACATATTAAATAATTTGCAAAGCAGGAATAGGTATTACAAATTTACCATTCCATGCTTTGATGTAATCAAGTTGTGCCATTACCTCATCTTTCAGGTTCCATGGTAAGATCATTACGTAATCCGGTTTTTGATCTTTTAAATATTGTTCTGCAAATACAGGGATGTGGCTTGCTTAAGATAAATTTATTTTGCTTATGCGGATTGGCATCAATTACAAAATCCACCAGGTCGGCTTTTACGCCACAGTAGTTAAGCAGTGTATTTCCCTTTGCAGCAGCGCCATAAGCGGCTACTTTTTTACCAGCTTTTTTCTGGTTGATCAAAAATTCTAATAAGGCCAATTTTACCTGCATTGCCTTTTGCTGAAAATGATCATAGTATTCCATATTCAACATGCCGTGTTCATTTTCTTTTTGTAACAAGGCGGGTACAGCGGGTTCAATTTTCTTAGTGGTATCTTCTGTATGCTTTGCAAATATCCGCAATGATCCGCCATGCGTGGGTATTTCCTGTACATCAAACATTTGCAAGCTGCAGCTTCAAATATTTTAGAAACTGTGGTAAAAGATATATAAGAAAAATGCTCGTGGTAGATCGTGTCAAACTGGTTTTTTCTACCAATTGCAGCAAGTGGGGAAATTCCATGGTTATAACGCCATGAGATTTTAAAATAATTTTCATGCCGCCTACAAAATCAACAATATCCGGAACATGCGCCAACACATTATTACCCAATAACAGATCAGCCATTTTTCCTTTTGCGGCTAAATCTTTTGCCAACCGGACACCAAAAAAAATCTACTACGGATGGGATACCCTTTTCTTCGGCCACCTGTGCTGTATTAGCAGTAGGTTCTATACCCAATACCGGGATATTTTTTTCTTTAAAATATTGCAAAAGGTAACCGTCATTGCTGGCAATTTCAACTACCAGAGAATTTTTATCAAGCAGGAACCTTTGCTGCATTTCTTGAGTATATTTTTTTGCATGTGCCAGCCAACTTGTACTATACGAAGAAAAATAAACATAGGTATTATCAAAAATGGCGTCTGATTTTTTATACTCATCTACCTGTACCAGGAAACAGGACGGGCAGGTAAATACTTTTAAAGGATAAAAAGTTTCGGGTTCATTTAAAGCTGTTGCATTTAAAAAAGAATTGGATGCCGGGGAATTCCCCAGGTCAATAAAAACTTTATGTAAAGGCGTTTTGCAAAATCTACAATTCATAAATTAATCTTTTATTGGGGCGTGGTTGCGATCTCTTACCGATAATTCTGATACCGCTAAAGGCCATTCAATATTCACTTTGGGATCGTTGTATAAAATCCCGGATTCAAATGCGGGATTATAGAATTCAGTATGCGCATACACAATTTCAGTATTGTCTGCCAGTGTTTGAAAGCCATGCGCAAAACCTTCGGGTATATAAAACGATTTTTTATTTTCGGCAGTTAAGATAGTACCTACCCATTTCAGGTATGTCTTACTATCTTTTCGCATATCAATAATTACATCAAAAATAGACCCGGCAATACAACGCACCAGTTTTATTTCGGCATGAGGGGCATGTTGAAAATGCATTCCCCTGATCGTTCCTTTTTGTTTGGTGAACGATTGATTCATTTGAACCCATTCTTTTGTATGTTGAATGGCGGCAAATTCATCTTTACAATAGGTACGCATAAACCATCCCCTGCTATCGCCTAATAATGCCGGTTCTATTATATAACTTCCTGGTAATATCGTTTCGGTAAATATCATTTTTGCATGTAATCAATAATTTGTTTGGTAGAAAAATCAGCTACCTGGTTTTTTGCATTCTTATACCAGTTCATGGTTAAGCCAATTGCCTTACGGGCATTTAATTTTGGCTGCCAGCCTAATGTACGTTTTGCTTTTTCTATACTCAGTTTTAATATACCGGCTTCATGAGGTTGGTTTATATCTCCGGTATTTTTCCATTGCCCCATTCCTAAAATGGTGATCGCTTCTTCTACCAATTGCTGTACCGTAAGATGATCTTCTTTTTCGGGGCCAAAATTATATGCCCCTGAATATTGAATATCATCATGGAGCAACCCGCCTAAAAGCAGGTAACCTCCCAAAGGTTCCAATACATGTTGCCATGGCCTCACCGATGCCGGACTTCGTAATTCCACATCCCGTTTTGCCACAATGGCCCTGATAATATCAGGAACTAAACGGTCTTCACTAAAATCTCCGCCCCCAATTACATTGCCCGCCCTTGCCGTAGCAATTGCTTTTTGATGATGCGGGTAATCGTTTGTATTAAAGAAAGAATTTCTAAAGGCACTTACGGTTAATTCAGTACATGCTTTGCTTGCGCTATACGGATCATAACCACCCAGTGCATCTTCTTCTGTGTACAAAATATCCTGTTCTTTATTCAGATAAACTTTATCGGTAGTAATGATAATGACCGTACATTTATTTTGAAGTGCATTCACGGCTTCCAGCAGGTTTGCCGTACCTGTTACATTCACATCAAAAGTTTCAGCAGGCATCCGATAACTACGGCGCACCAATGGCTGTGCTGCCAGGTGGAAAATAAAATCCGGTTGAAACGATAAAATTTCTGAAGTTAATTTTTCTTTATTTCTGATATCGGCAATTACATCCAATACCGGTGAAAATGGATTGGCCTGTTCATAGAGGCCACCGCTATATTCGGGTGCCAGGGCAAAACCCTTAATTTGAGCGCCCAGTATTTTTAACCACAACGAAAGCCAACTCCCTTTAAACCCGGTATGGCCCGTGATAAATACTTTTTTGCCTGAATAATATTTTTTTAATGAATCCTGGTTTACCATTTTTTCCATTTTGCATTACCGGTTTCCCACAATTCTTCAAACTCAATTTTATCTCTTAATGCATCCATGCATTTCCAAAATCCAATATGGCGGAATGCCTGCAATTCTCCCCGGTTCGTTAATTTTTCCAGGGGGTCATCTTCCCACATGGTATTTTTCATATCGCCTTCAAGCAAATCGAATACCTGTGGTTTTAAAACAAAAAAACCTGCATTGATCCATTTGGTTTCATCTTTTGCTTTTTCTCTAAAGGCAAGCACTTCATCATCTTTACTTAAATCCATGCCACCAAAACGGGCTTCTAACTGCACTGCCGTAACCGTTGCCAGCTTGCCATGTGAATTATGAAATGCCAAAAGTTCCTGTAAATTAATATCACTTAAACCATCGCCATAAGTAAGCATAAAATCCTGGTTACCGATATATTCTTTTACGGCTTTAAGCCTGCCTGCAGTTTTGGTCTCTAAACCGGTATCAACTAAAGTGATTTTAAAATCTTCTTTGGTACGGCTATGAAATTCCACTTCATTTTTAGCGATATCAATGGTGAAGTCGGCATTGTGTAAAAAATAATTCATGAAATATTCCTTTATTACATACCCTTTATATCCCAGGCAAATAATAAATTCATTAAAACCATAATGGCTATACATTTTCAGGATATGCCATAAGATCGGCTTGCCGCCAATTTCTACCATTGGTTTTGGGCGTGAACCGGTTTCTTCAGCAATACGTGTTCCCAACCCGCCTGCAAATATCACCACTTTCATAACATAGTTTTAAGTTCAAAATAAAGCAAACTATTATCAATGCATTATATTTAGGCCTTATTTCGTATAATTTCGCAAAATAGTTAATAAACACACTTAACTAATTACTAATTCATGTCGCAAATAAGGAAAAGTAGTTTAAAAGCTACCTGGTGGATTTACCTGGGTTTTCTCATTGGCGCCCTGAATGTGTACCTGCTCACCCACAATGATTGGTTTACGCCTGAACAATATGGCCTTACTACATCGTTAAGGGAAATCAGTTTATTGATCTGTGCTTTTTCTACTTTTGGGGTAACTTCTTACCTCATAAAATTTTTTCCTTATTACCAGGACCATACCTTACCACGGGATAATGATGCCCTGGTATTGGCGCTTAAAGTGGCGATGGGTGGATTTATTATTACTTGCCTGGTATTTTATTTAATGCAGCCATTAATCATCCGTAAGTTTAGTACAAACTCAAAAATGTTAGTAGAATATTTTTACTATACATTACCCATGGCATTTACGATCTTACTTTTTAATATCCTGGAATCTTATTCGTATGCATTTCAAAAGGGTGTATTGACGAGCTTTTTAAGAGAATGTGCATTACGTGTATTCACATTAGCCGTAATTGTTTTAAAAGTTTTAAACATCATCAATTTTGAAACTTTCGTTTTCTTATTCATCCTTCAATATGGGTTTATTGTACTATTACTGGCATTTATATTACATAAAAACGGGCAGCTTTGGTTAAGTTTTAAAAAAAGCAGGGTGACGCATAAATTTCGGAAGAAAATATTCAGCATTATGCTCCTTTCCTCTTTTGTAGTTATTGTAAGCGTCTTAAGATCGGTAATTGATACATTGGTACTTGCCTCAAAATTAGATCTTGCAAAAGCCGGTATTTTTGCCTTTTCAATTTATTTGGTTTCCTTACTACAAGCGCCTTACCGGAGTATTATTGCCATTACCATCCCGGTTTTATCCCGTGCCTGGAAAGATAAAGACCATCACCAGATCAGTAAGATTTATAAAAGATCTTCTATTAATTTACTATGCTTTGCTTTGTTTACTTTTTTTTGTATTTGGCTAAATTATGAAGATGCAATCCGTTTCTTTAATATTAACCCTGAATATTTAGAAGGTAAATGGGTGTTTTTTATTGTAGGCATGGTAACCATCATTGAAATGGGAACCGGTGTAAATTCGCAAATTATTGGCACATCGGTATATTGGCGATTTGAACTTTGGACGAGTGTGTTGCTCACCGCATTAATTATTCCCCTGAGTTATATACTTACCGTGAGTTATGGTATTATAGGCCCAGCGCTTGCAAACCTGGTTTCATTTACAGTATATAATACCGTTCGTTATTTATTTTTATGGAAAAAATTCAGGTTGCAACCGTTTACTATAAAAACATTGGAAATAATTATATTCTCTTTTATAGGATATATAACAACTTACTATATTTTCAATAATATTTTTGGACTTAGTGGATTAATAGGGCGAACTTTATTCTTCATTATTTTTTTTATAATTATCATTTATTCTAGAAATATATCACCTGATGTAAGACCGATTTTAAAAACAATCAAAAAAAGATTAGGGTTTAAATAATTAATGGTTTTATTTTTATAACTTCTCACATACAATTAAATTATTCATATACAGATCCTGCTTATTTGGATAAATTTTAGTGAAAATTTTCGTATATAGATTTAATATTGGATAAAGTAGAAATTGTAATATTGGTTTCACGAAAATTAATTTGGTGAACTTGGGAAGCAAATACATATGTAAATACATTATTCTCAATTGCATTAATGTCTCAAAATTGTTTCCCAATTTTTCGAATGAAACTACCTTAAAATCATTCTTTTCAAACAAATATTTTAATCCAAACGATGTATATCTTCCGTAATCATTTGGAGTTTCATGTTCTGCTATAGCAAAAGGGCAAGTAACCAAGATAATAGCACCAGGTTTCATTACTCTTTTAATTTCAATAATTATTTCTTCCAGATTAAAAACATGCTCAAAAACTTCACTGCTAAATACGCTATCAAAAGTACCATCTTCAAAAGGCAATTTTTTTCCATCGTAAAATATATCAATTTGTTCGTTTTCATGAGAATGTCCTTCACCTTGAAAATCAATTCCAATATATTCTTCTACTTTGAACAATGACTTATAAGGTTTAGCCCCACAACCAAAATCTAACATTTTACCATTCAGAAATCCTACATATTTAACAATCCCATTTAATAGCCTATTTCGAAGTAAGTAAGCGGGGTGGTTAATCCCAGGATTAAACATTTCTGAAATTTCCTCAATTTTCGTATTCAAAAGATGTAGTTTTGGTTAAAAAGTATGATAAAATCTCTTGAGAAGGCATTTCGAAATTACTTTCCCAAAAAATACAAATTTAGACAAAAATATATTCTTGCTACTAAGGACAAATACGGGATTGAAATTGGTGGCCCGAGCCAGATATTCTCAAATAGTGGCCTTATCCCAATTTATAAAAAGATTAGTATTTTAGATGGTTGTAATTTTAGTACCACAACAGTCTGGGAAGGTAAATTGGAAGCAGGAGAAACTTATCAATACTCAAAGCATAAAAAACCAGGCACTCAATTTATATCTGAAGGATCAAATCTTACCTCAATTAATTCTGAAACGTATGATTTTTTACTTTCCTCACATAATTTGGAACATTTTGCCAATCCATTGAAAGCATTATTTGAGTGGAAAAGGATTCTTAAAAAAAATGGATACCTAATTATGGTTTTACCGTTTAAAGAAAAAACATTTGACCACAAAAGACCAGTTACTTCGATTGAGCATATTTTAGAAGATTACAATCTGAATATTGATGAAAGAGACAATACCCATTTTGATGAGATTTTAAACCTTCATGACTTAAGTAGAGACCCTGGAGTAAAAAATAAAAATGAATTAACAGAAAGAATCAAGAATAACTTTACTAATAGATGTGCTCATCATCACGTATTTGACAAAAACCTTGCAATTACAATAGTACAAACTGCCGGGTTTAATATTATCAATGCTGGTATTATGTATCATAATATAATAATTTTAGCCCAAAATAATTAAGAAATGCAGAACGAAATTATTGCTGCAGTAATTACTTATTACCCCATGAGCAATGTTCTTGAAAATATAAAAAGTTACTACCCCTATTTCAATAAAATAATAATTGTTGATAATTCAGATTCTCCCCAGACGGAATTTTATAACTCACTTGAAAATTTAAAAAAAATAATCTTAATAAAGAATGGTGAGAATATAGGTATAGGTGCCGCTTTAAATACTGCTTGTAAAATGGCAGAAGAATTAGATTATAAGTGGATTATGACAATGGATCAGGATTCCTTCTTTGAAACTAATTCTATTGAGAATTATATTAATTGTTTAAGTAGTATTAACAAATCAAATATAGGTTGTATTGGAATTAATTATATCGAAAAACTTAAATCAGATTATTGTAAATCTGAAATTGTGCATAATGTTATAACATCAGGTACATTTGTAAATCTATCTGCATGGAGTAAGATTGGGGGCTTTAATAAGGATTTATTTATTGATGGAGTTGATGATGAATTTTGCTTTAATTTAATTCTCAGAAAATTTCAAGTATTACTTCTACCCAATATATATTTAAGTCACAACCTCGGTGAAAACAAAAAAGTTAAACAGTTGAAATTTGGAAAACTAACCACAAGAAACTTACATTCTCCAACAAGGATATATTATATGACAAGAAACTACTTATTCCTGTCTCATAAATATAAATTATATTTTCCTGAAAAAAGAAAAGAATATCGTAAGGCTTTGTTTAATAAATTTAAAAATAGTTTTTTATATAATTCTCCCATACAAACGATGAGATTATTTATAAAAGGATATTACCATTTCAAAGTAAATAAATTTGGTAAACTTTAGCTCATTATTGTATATTTATAATATAGAATTCATGTACTGCTTATGAAACTTCGTATTCTACTTATAACTTTTTTTCTCTTTGGAAAGTATTCCAAAATTTTAGGTCAAGTTAATCTTAGTCTGGGCTTAAAAGCACATTATACATTTTCAGGAAATGCAAATGATATTTCGGGAAATAATTTAAATGGGGTAACATTTGGAAATATTCAACTAACCACTGACCGATTTGGAAATCCAAATAGTGCCTATTATTTTGATGGCATTGACGATAAAATAATCGTATATGATAATGGAGCACTTTCAACCCCGTCTTACAGTTTGGTATATTATTTCATGACAGAATCAACAAGTTTCCAAAATTGTATTGGAAAAATTAACTATGATGATGGAAACGGCGCTACTTATAATTCTGGCATAAAACCAGGTTCTCTGAACTGCTATTATGCAACAATTGCTGCTGATGGGAAATGCAATATCAATATACCTGCAACATTTAATTATACAATCACATCCCCCAATAGCGTACAATTAAATCAATGGCATTGTGTTGTAAACACTTTTAATAATGGGGTTCAGCGTATTTTTTTAGATGGTAGCCTTGTAAAAGAACAAACAATTTCCGTATTAAATGCTGCTTATTGTACAAATACTTACTTTGTTATTGGTGATTGGTGGCAAAATGACCATTACAGGTTTAAAGGGAAAATGGATGAAATTCGATATTATGACAGAGCATTAAATAGTATTGAAGTTACTGCTTTATGTGACCAATTTTCAAACCCTACTTGTGGAAATTGGTTAAATAATCCATCCGAGCCATCTTCAGTTAATATCGGTGACTTAGATGTATCTGGAAATCAAATAACCGTTGAAGCCATAGCAAATCGCACATCGTTGCTTTCAGGAGGTGTTAATGCTGAAAGTTATTTAGTATCAAAAAATTCTAATACATCGGATGCTAATTATATTTTAAGACCCACTAGAGCACAAATTAGTACTACCAATGGTTTTTTCTCGACTCCAAATGTTTGTGATATAACACTTAATAAAACATTCCATTATGCCTTAGTTTATAATGGCTCAACCTTAAAGTTTTATCGAAACGGATTTTTGATGAGCCAGGTAAATGCATCAGGTAACTTAAAATTAAATGATTTGAATACCTCAATTGGAAACTTCACTTCGACCTTACAACATGAAAATTTTATCGGTTACATCAATGAAGTCCGCATTTGGAACGTTGCAAGAACACAAACAGAAATAAGGGCTAATATGGCCAACTCCCTGCCCAATCCCACAACACAAACGGGGCTTAAAGCGTATTATGTTTTTGATAATTTGATCAATAAGCAAGGGAATACTCTTTACAACGGAACACTTTCCGGGAGTGCAACTATAAATTCTACGAACCCCCAATGTACACTAATTGTAGATAGTTGCATAGTAACTCCACCAGATTCAAATATTATAAATGATTATACCCCTGTCGTCAGTAAAATAAGTTGCTCAAACAAATTTGAAGTAGAAGATGCAACTGCTTTTAAGGTGGGCGATACCATCCTCATCATTCAAATGAAAGGCGCTGTGATTGACAGTACCAATACGAACCAGTATGGAACAATTACAAACTATAAAAATAGTGGGAATTACGAATACAATTATATTAAATCAAAAGTTGGTAATACCCTTGAACTAAAAAATGATTTATTAAGGCCTTACGATATTCCCGATGGCAAAGTTCAATTTGTGAGGGTTCCTTACTTTAGTAATTACAGCACAAGTGCTTCGCTTTCCAGCTTACCCTGGGATGGTAGTAAAGGTGGTGTATTAGCCTTCAATGTTCAAAACACTTTAACCTTAAGCGCTGATATCAACACCAGTGGAAATGGATTTAAAGGAGGCAAAGGAATTAATACCCTTCTCAATTCTTATGTCTGTAATATTTTAGATTATTATTTACCAAGTTCTTCTACTTTAGCAGCATTAAAAGGAGAGGGAATTGCAGATTATTCCTTATTAAGAGCCAGTGGCCGTGGCGCTCCTGCCAATGGGGGTGGCGGCGGATTAGACCACAACTCCGGTGGTGGCGGTGGGGGTAATTTTGGCCAGGGCGGTAATGGAGGAAATCAATGGGCTACTTGCCCCGGCCCCGGTCAAAATGGAGGTATTGGCGGGAACCTATTAAATTATTCAACCCTACAAAATAAAATATTCTTAGGCGGTGGTGGTGGCGCCGGCCATTGTAATAATTTAGGTTTTAATTCTGATGGTGGCAATGGGGGTGGAATTATAATCATTAATTGCAATCACCTTATTACAAATAACCACGACATTATTTCTAATGGCGATAATGGAAAAGACTGTGATCCCTCGGGCCAGGCTCAATATTATTGCCATGAAGGCATGGGAGGCGGTGGTGCTGGTGGAACTATTTTAATAAATACTCAAAATTTTGCTGGCAATACACATGTATCTGCACAGGGTGGCAAAGGAGCCAATATGACCGGGGAGGCACTGGGCGCTCTTGGCCCGGGTGGCGGCGGTGGCGGCGGCGCAATCTGGCTTAAAACAGCAACTACCCCGGCAAATATAATTCCTGCCATTAATGGCGGGCTTAATGGTATAAATACAAATAATGGTAATACTGCAAATGGCGCATTGCCAGGAAACCCTGGGAATGTTTTGTTTAACCTAATGCTTCCTGTTTCTTCTGTTGCTTATACGCCCAATATAGATTCTGTACGATTTACTTCAAGTGCGCAATCCTGTAATACGTTTAACTTTAACGGGAATGTTTATTTTAATCCTATTGGCAGCATAAGTTGGCAGTGGTATTTTGGAGATGGGGGCACTGCTAATACTCAAAACACTTCACATACTTATCTCAACAGTGGCAACTATACCATAAAATTAATTACTACCGATATTAATGGCTGCAAGGATAGTTTTAGCAGGGTACTAAATGTATCTCTCATTACTGCAAACGCAGGAGCAGATACCAGTTTTTGCAGTAATACAACCGTAATACACAGTTTACAGGGAAGCGGCGCCGCTATAGATAGTGTGAAAATTACGGTAAACCCATTGCCGAACGTCAAAAGTATAAATGATACTTCTATATGTAATGGTCAATTACTTTTACTTACCACTACCGGTGCCCAAACATATAGCTGGTTACCTGCCACTGCTGTAAATAACCCGGGTATTGCAAACCCAATTTTTACCGGGAATACTTCACAAACTGTATTTGTTACCGGTACAGCTGCCAATGGCTGCAATGCAAAAGATACAATCGTCGTTACCGTAAAAGCAATTCCCGTTGTAAAATCAATACCAGATACTGCCATTTGTAACGGACAATCAATAACGCTTACCACAACCGGGGCAAACACATATACCTGGAGCCCGGCATCAGGATTAAATAACCCAAATTTAGCTAGCCCGGTATTTACAGGGAGCTCAGTAGGGTCCTCTTTATTTATTGTTACCGGTACCGCTGCCAATGGGTGCAAAGGGAAAGATTCTGTAAAAATTACATCAAATGAAATTAAAACATTTGTACAACCTCCAGCAAAAGAAACTTGCCAGGGCAACAGTGTAATTTTAAATGGAGCAAATGGGAATAGTCCACAGATTAGTTATCAATGGAGCCCATCAACTACATTAAATGATGATACCTTACAAAACCCAACTGCCATTCCTGTAAATAATCAAAATTACCAGGTAATTATAACTGACCACATTTGTCCTCAAACCAAAACTTTTATAGTACCTGTTACTGTAAATCCCTTGCCCAATGTAATTGCAAAATCATTTAATGATACAAAATGCAGTATTCTTGGGATCACTATTTCTGCATCGGGCGCTAATTCTTATATATGGCACCCGGGAAATAGTTTGGATGATTCTACTGCTGCAACAACCAATGCTCATCCCGAAAGATCAATGTACTATACCGTAATTGGAACGGATCTAAAGAATTGTTCAAATACTGATACCGTATGGGTAAAAACAAATAATAGTCCCTCAGATGGGGATATTTATATGCCCAATATTTTTACTCCTAATAAAGATGGAAAAAACGATTGCTTTGGATTGAAGGTTACAGGAAATCAAATCAAAGAATTTAAATTCATTATTTACAATCGCTGGAGTAATTTGGTATTTAGTACTAACGATCCATCAAAATGCTGGGATGGTAAATATAAAAATACAGATGCCGATACAGGAACTTATATCTACTACATGTCTGGCATATCGGAATGTGGATACTTTATGAGAAAAGGAAGTATCATCCTGATGCGCTAATTTCTTTTTTACAACATCTCTAAAAACAAATTCAGCCCTTCTAATTTTTTTGCATCTAAGCGGTAATCAATATTTTTTGTAAAATAAGTATGCAAGTTATAGATGGGATAAGAAGTTGCTTTTACAATTTCATCAATATGCTGTAAGCCCAAACCCGTTGCCTCATCAAAACGGGTGATAAAAGATTCGGGCAATTGTTTATTGGCTACCCAGGCTGCAAATACAAAAGGAAGGCCCGTCATTTGCATCCATGCTTCTGCCAGATCGTAGATATAATTACTGTGCTGACGCTGTTGCAAGGCCCTGTCGCCAATGATAAGAGCTGCGGTATGGCCGCCAAATGTATCTTCGTAACCCGATTGGGTATCTATAAGCAATGGCTGTTGCTTCCAGTATTTTTGTAGTAATATTTTTAGTAATGCGGCAGAGGTACGGCTTTGATAATCTACCATCACTTCTTTTACTTCCTCAATGGGTACATCGCTAAATAGGCATACACTGGTAACCGGGCTACTGGCACCAATACAATATTTTGAAATGATGTGTGCTTCTTTAAGTTTGGGCATCACCGCAACCGGTACCAGCCCTACATCTATTTCATTGCTTATGAGCATTCCGGCAATATGTGCCGGGTAGGCTTCTATTAAATCCATCTCATTTTGTAGCGCCTTATCTTTAAATCCATAGATCAGCGGTAATGTATTGAGGTAACTTACGGCTCCAACCCTTATTTTTCTGTCCAACTGCTTTCAATTAATTTTGTACAAATTTACTTCTTTACATTTTTATTACCATGCAAATATCTACACTCCAGGCTATTTCGCCCATTGACGGGCGGTATCAACATATTACCCAGCCCCTTTCGGCATATTTTTCAGAAGAAGCGCTTATCCGTTACCGGCTTTTTGTAGAAGTAGAATATTTTATTTTCCTGGGGGAGAAAAAATTCTTTTCTATTTCATCTTCACTAAAAAATAAATTACGAAAAACAGTACTTGAATTTTCTTTGGCCATGGCCGAAGAAATAAAAGCAACAGAAGCCATCACCAATCATGATGTGAAAGCAGTAGAATATTTTCTTAAAAATAAATTGGAGCAATGGGGCAAACCCCAATTAAAAGAATGGGTGCATTTTGGACTCACCTCGCAAGATATTAATAATACCGCCGTTCCGCTTATGTGGAAAGATGCCATGGAACAGCAATACCTTCCTTTATTACTTACCCTGCAACAGCAGTTGAGCCAGCTTGCCAAATCATGGAAAGATATACCCATGCTGGCACGTACCCATGGCCAACCCGCATCGCCTACCCGTTTGGGAAAAGAAATCAGGGTGTTTGTTGAACGATTACAAAACCAGGTACAGTTGTTTTCTCATATCCCATTCATGGCAAAATTTGGTGGCGCTACCGGAAATTTTAATGCCCATGTGGTAGCATTTCCTAAAACAGATTGGGTAAAATTTGCCAATGATTTTGTTGACAAAAAATTAGGATTACAAAGGCAGCAACATACTACGCAGATAGAACATTATGATATGCTGGCTGCCCATTTTGATGCATTAAAACGAATCAATACAATTGGTATAGATATTTGTCGTGACTTGTGGACTTATATCAGCATGAATTATTTTAAACAAAAAACTAAAAAGAATGAAATTGGCAGCAGTGCCATGCCACATAAAGTAAATCCCATTGATTTTGAAAATGCAGAAGGAAACCTGGGAATCGCAAATGCTTTATTTGAGCACTTATCCGGCAAACTCCCTATTTCCCGGCTACAACGGGACCTTACCGATAGTACCGTAACCAGGATTATTGGTGTACCATTGGCCCATACCTGCATTGCATTACATGCTATTGAAAAAGGATTGAACAAATTAATCTTAAACCCTCTCGCCATCAACGATGACCTTGAGAAAAATTGGGCGGTAGTAGCAGAAGCCATCCAAACCATACTACGTCGGGAACATTACCCGGCACCTTACGAAGCGCTAAAGGCATTAACGAGAGGTAAAGCCGGTATTCAAAAAAAAGACATCCACACTTTTATTGATACATTAAAAATAAGTACTGCTCTCAAAAAAGAATTAAAAGCAATTAGTCCACAAAATTATACGGGAGTCTGATCTTATATTTCTACAGGTTGCATTTTAGCAATGGATTCATTTAAGAAGTTGGGCAAAATATGTGCATAGGTATGCATTATTTTATCCGGGTCATTCAAGTTGCCAATCATGTTTTGCCATTTCTCCAAACCATAATTATCCACTACCGTTTTCTTTTTTTCAGGTGTTTGTAAATGCAGGCTCATACCAATGGCATCGGCTTCGGGATGAAATTGGGTACCAATCATATTTTCATTGAAACGGAGCGCCATCATCGCCCTTTCGTACGGTACATGCGGACGAGCTTTTTCAATGGCAAGAATTTGGCCACCCATTTCTGTAATCTTATTATGATCTGGCTGTATTACCTGGTAATCCCTGCTGTCAACTGCATAAAAAGGATCTTTTAAACCGGCAAATACCGGCTCAGATTCGGCTCCCGGCAGGTAATGCACAGGAAAAACACCAAACGAAGTACTCTTTCTTTGAGTTACATTACCAACTTTCAATTGCCGGCAAGCCAACTGGAAAGAATGGCATATAAAAAAAACTTGCTTCTTAATAATGTGTGCATCACTTCGATTGTATTCCTGTACCCGGTCCAGCCAATTAAAATAAACTCTTTCCCAATCACTGCCTTCACTTTCGAGCGGGCTTCCCGGTCCGCCACTTGAAATATAAATATCATAATCAAGGCCCGGCACTTCATTTTTTAAGCGCACATCAAACTCATCCTTATGTATATTGAGGTGATGGAAATCTGCAAATTGATTTAAAATTTCCCGTAAGCATCGCATTCCCTGGTTTTCAAATCCTTCGTACAGGTCTAAAATTGCAACACGTATAGATTGGTTTTCATTCCAACTCATTCTGCAAATTTAATAAATAAAATTAGTTTATGAAACATCCAGTTCAATCACTTCACAATTTCTTATATCCATCTTATCTATCTGGAAACGAATGATCGTTCGCCTGGTATGCCAGCCATGCTTACCTGCTGCGCCTGGATTTATATGCAGGCAACCTAATTTTTCATCATACATAACTTTTAAAATATGTGAATGGCCACTGATGAAAATTTTGGCATGGTGAGCCATAATATTGTCTTTCACGCCTTTGGCATACCGGCCGGGATAACCTCCAATATGCTGCATATACACAAGCAATTCTTCACAATCAAAAAAAAGTTTTTCCCCAAAAATTTGTCTTATGGAACTGTCATCAATATTTCCATACACGCCTCTTAAGGGTTTAAAAGCCTGTAATTTCCTGATCAGTTCAAGGCTGCCAAAATCCCCTGCATGCCATATTTCATCGCATTGTGAAAAATGTTGAAAAACAGTTTCATCCAAAAACCCATGCGTATCTGATATTAATCCTATTTGTTTCAAATCATGAGATCTTTACCGGGAAAGTAAAGTGGTTATAAAAGTTGTAAATTTGGTGTGAAGATAATATGATTTACGAATTATGCTATTGTACCGCAATTTTACATACTGGATAGATAAAAGAAAGTGGAAATATATTTTCCTGCTTGCTACACTCAACCTATCGGGGCGTCCTTGATCATTGTTGCTGTAACGATCCTGAGCCATATTATTTTTTATTAAAAAAAAAGAACGATGCCACATTATTATAAACTTGGAAAAATTCCTCATAAACGTCATACTCAGTTTAAAAAGCCAGATGGCAGTTTATATTCAGAACAATTATTTTCTACCGAAGGGTTTGCAACAGAATACTCTATTTTGTACCATGCACACCCGCCCACACAAATTGTAAAATGCGATGACCCCATCCCGGTAATGCCCAGGATTGCCGAAGAAAAAATGCTGAAACACCGCAGCTTTGACGGCTTTCAGATAAAACCCGAAAATGACTATTTAGATAGCCGTAAAGCAATATTGGTAAATGATGATTGCCAGGTGATACTCGCTGCACCCAGGCAAGGAACGGGAGATTATTTTTATAAAAATGCAGATGCTGATGAAATGATTTTTGTGCATGAGGGTAAAGGCGTTGTAAGCACTTGCTATGGCCAATTAGCTTTTGGTTATGGTGATTATATCATGTTACCAAGAGGCACGATTTATCAAATTAATTTTGAAGATGAAAACAACCGTTTGTTCATTGTAGAGTCGCATCACGCCATGCGGTATCCTAAGCGGTATATGAGCCGGTATGGGCAGCTAATGGAACATTCACCCTATTGCGAAAGGGATATACGTACGCCGGAAAACTTACAGTCTTTTGATGAAAAAGGTGACTTTGTTATTAAAACAAAAAAACAGGGATGGTTGTATGGCATTCATTATGGTACACATCCTTTTGATGTGGTGGGTTGGGATGGTTGTTGTTATCCTTATATTTTTTCAATTCATGATTTTGAGCCCATCACCGGCAGGGTGCATCAGCCGCCACCCGTACACCAAACTTTTGAAACCGATGCCTTTGTGGTGTGTTCTTTTGTTCCCCGTTTATATGACTATCATCCCGATGCCATACCAGCGCCATACAATCATAGTAATATTGACAGCGATGAATTATTGTACTATGTAGATGGTGAATTTATGAGCCGTAAACATGTTAGCAGGGGCATGATTACACTGCACCCGGCAGGCATTCCACATGGCCCGCACCCCGGTGCCGTACAAAAAAGTATTGGCGCCAAAGAAACAAAAGAACTCGCCGTAATGGTAGATACCTTCAGGCCATTAAAGCTTACTGAATATGCAATAGGGATAGAAGACAAAAATTATATTATGAGCTGGGCCGAATAAGATTTTTTTTATGAATCCAAAAAAATCTTAAATTGATGCATTAATCATTTTAAAATGGAATATCGTTATGCTTAAATTCAATGAAATTAAAAAAGGTGATTTTTTAGTAGCCGATAATGAAGGGGACCTTCGCCGGGGCGAAGTAACCGATTTGAATGGAGATGAAAAACAGGTATGCTTAAATAACGGCGTACAGGATTTTTGGTATGAAACCAATCAACTCTTTCCCCTCGAAATAAACGATGAGGAATTAAGCAATCTTAAATTTAATAAGCAGCAAAACGACGATGGAACGGTAAAATACAGCAAAGGAGCTTTCAGGATGCTGATTCCCAGGGCAGGTGATTTTTCACATTTTGAACTGTGGTACCGTGACGAAAAAAGACATATCATGGAACCTATCCCGGTGCATGTGTTACAAAACCACTTTTATGAAATGACAAAAGTGCATTTAAACAACCAGTCATTCGATTAAACAGGCATTCCATATTTTTTAAAACCCCTGCTAAAGGGGTTTTTTATATTTTTATAAAAAATAATATACCCCAGTTCATTTTTTTGATTTATTATGGCATAGTTTTATATAGATTTAAATATATGTAAATCTATCCTGTTCTTATTTTATTATATCATGGGTATATGTATCAACAGTGTTAGCATACCCGTTATTCACTAAAAGCATCCTTATGGCTACAATAAACAAACCTGAAACCTGGAAAAAAGTAAAATTCAATTTCGATTTTACCAATACCTTCCGCCTGGAAGTATCAAACCTGGGGAGGGTACGGTCCTTTAATAAACAATCTGATGGCAACATACTTAAAGGTTCCACGGTGAATGGTTATAAAATAATCAGGTTAAAATTATATGCCCCCCGAACTGATAAAGAAGAAAAGCAGGTTGCTAAAATGAAGAAGCAAATGGCCCAAATGAGCCAGAAGCTAAAAACTCTCCACAACCATAAAGCAAGCGCTAAAGAACTTAAAGAAATACGTTCGGCCATGCACCAGCAGAAAAAAGAATTAAAAGATTTTTTTAAATCCAATGCAAAAGAACGCACCATCAATCATCATTTTTTAGTACACCGCCTGGTAGCACAATATTTTTTACCTAAGCCCTCTGCAAAGCAGGAAGTGGTAGCACACAACAACCACATTAAACAGGACAACCGGGCATCTAACCTAAAATGGATGACTTTAGCTGAGAACTACGAACATCAAAAGAAAAGCCCCTTAGTAATAAAAGATAAAATTTTAAGGCGCACCCGTGAGCGGGATTTAACCAATACCGCCAAGCTAACGGTAAATGATGTAAAAAAATTAAAGAAATTATTAAAAAAGCCGGGGTCACTGGCACCTTTAGCCAATCAGTTTAATATTACAGAAACACAGGTATTACGCATTAAGCGGGGTGAGAATTGGAAAAACGTACCGGCAGCAAAATAAAAGAATACTAAAAAAGCAACCTGTAAAGTTGCTTTTTTATTTTATATACTTTTATGGTTAACCAGTATTATTCTTTTACTTTTTCGCTGGGTTCAGTGTTTTTACAGCAAGGAGGCAGCTTAGCATAGGCGCTGGGTTCTGCGGTTACATCATCAGCATCAAAGCCAATATTTGCAATTTCAGTTTTTATATTTTCAAGGTTTGTCCTGTCTTTAATCCAGGTAACCGTAGTTGTTCTTTTTTTGATGTCAACCTTTACAGAAGTAATGCCTTGCGACCTAAATAAATATTTTTCAATTTTGTCTTTACAAACATCACATTGTGCCGCAGGTGTTTTTATCACAGCTTTATCAGTTGTTTTTTGTGCAGCAGCAAACAGTACCAAACCAAACAGTGCAAAAATGATAAGGAGCGATTTTTTCATAAATTTTTTTTTCATTTAATATCTTCAAATCTACATTAACCATGCCATTCTGCAGGGTTTTCCCTCCACTTTAACAGCGATTTTAACGCTGCATCAGTTATGTAACCCTTTTCCTGTGCAAGTTTAATCAATACCTGGTAATTGCTTAAAGAACGATAAGGTATGCCAGCCAATTTAAATGCTTCATCCGCTTGCGGGAACCCATAATTAAAAATAGAAACAACACCCAAAATTTCGGCGCCTGCATTTTTTACAACCTCACATACCTGCAAAGAACTCTTGCCAGTTGATATCAAATCTTCAATCAACAACACTTTTTGGCCTTTCTGTAAATTCCCTTCTATTTGGTTTGACAATCCATGTTCTTTGGGTTTTGGCCGCACATATAAATAAGGAAGTTTTAGCTGATCAGCTGCCATGGCGCCCCATGCTATACCCGCAGTTGCCACACCCACCAAAGCATCGGCTTGCATAAATTCTTCAAAGATCACACTGCACAATTCACTTTTCACAAAGTCACGCTCATACGGAAAAGAAAGTAATTTTCTATTGTCGCAATAAATGGGGCTTTCCCAACCGCTGGCCCAGGTAAAAGGCTTTTCAGTATTTAATTTTACGGCTCCTATATGCAAAAGCTTTTCGGCAATGGCGGCTTCATTCGTCATATTTTTTCATTTTATTTCTGCACAAAGATATTGGCCAGGCTCTACATACAGTTCTTATTTTTTTGGTAGCCGGCAACAGTTCTTTACTCAATTGCGGTGGCGTCGCACACTGCAACAGTAGCAATATGGCAACAGCTTTGCTTTCAGCGCCATTATTCCATTACAAATCTTATTTTTACAAAGAAAACAGGGGATATGCAAATAAAAATATTTTTTGGAGAAAAGCCGGTATATCTATGCGATACACTCACACCAGAATTAAAAGAATTATGTAAGCACCCCGATACTGTTTTTATTGATGAAACCAGCACCGCCGCAATACATAGTTTATTACACGAAATAAAAAAAGATACATTTCATGCCGGTATTTTATTAGATAATGATTTAGAAAAATTACAAAAAATGTTTTCACGCCAATTTACATTCATAGAAGCGGCAGGCGGTTTGGTTCAGAATGAAGACAAAGAAATATTATTTATCTATCGCTCAGGCAAATGGGATTTACCAAAAGGTAAAATAGAAAAGAAAGAAACTCCACAAATAGCAGCCACCCGGGAAATACAAGAAGAAACAGGATTGAAAAAACTGGTCTTAAAAAATAAAATCACAGATACCTGGCATACATACGAGGCATTTGGCAAACATTATTTAAAGAAAACACATTGGTTTTATTTTACAGTAAAAAAACAAGCAACCAAGCCCCAAACAGAAGAAGATATTACAGAGATAAAATGGTTTAAAACAAAAGATATAAAAAAACCGGTTGCCAACACCTATGAAAATATAAAAGAGATATTAAAAATATTTTTTGATACACCCTAAGTATTTTTGGAAGCTCCCTATATTTTAGTGTTACTTTAATTTAGAGTTTTTAAAGTTACTCAGTTTTTATTTTTCAATTTCCTGGTAAAATCAGGGAAACATTATACTTGTTACTGCCTCAGTTAGGCTATGTTGTTGGTATCCATACACACATTTACCTATGCTGCATACCAACAACGGCATGTGAAACACTTGCGCCAGGAACAGAGGCTGTCAACAAACAATGACGAAGTATTCCATTATTCATCCAATCTTTTCAAATAAAAATACAACCAAGGGGTTTCTAATGTTTTTGCAGTAGAATTTACTTCAAATGAAAAATAATATTTAATCCTAAATTCACCTGATGCATGAATATTAATACAAGAGTTAGGATAAAATATTGTTTGGTAAAATTGTTTTTCTGAAGTATAGTATTTTTGTAAACCCTCTTCAGGAAGCACTAAATCTTCAACACTTCCATTACAAATAGAATCATAGATAAATCTTTCCCCTTCCTTTTTTTCTACCCTAAAAGTAATATTGGATGATGGAATATTATTAATTCCAATTTTGCAAAAATTCTCATTGAAAATAAAAATTTTAATTAATGGAGAATTTGAGGTAATCCATCCACTCTTTGAAACGGTTATATTAATGGTATCTGGTAATGGTGATTCAAAACCAAGCCCTATTTGAAAATTACATTGACCAAAAGCATGTTGAGAAAATAATAAATTTATTATAAGTAAAGTAAGCGAAAATGTTTTATTTATCATATTTATAGCATATTTAGGTAATTAGTTACAGTTTTGTACCAATTTCTATATTCACTCATTTGTTGTTCAGAAATATTGTAATTTTTCAAACCCTCGAATAAGTTTCCATATTGAAAATGATTAGGAATCTGGGACCAAAATTTATATTTCTGAATTGTTGTTAATTGAGGAAGCCTTATTGCTGGATTCACCATATTATAAAAAGCTCTAAATTCTGCGAGAATGGTATTTGGATAACCTATTTGAGAGTGCCCATTTGATCCAGAGAAATCCCAACCATGTTGATATTCGTGATATATCATTCTAGTCAATAAACTAAAATTTTGAAATTTAGTTTGTTTGCAATAAGCAAAATCAATAAAGGCACTTTTTGCATATGAAATATGTATTCTTAAATTTCCTGTGCTTTGATTTGCGGTTGTTGTAAATTTATATTCGTTCAAAAAATCAGATGAATGAGTATACAATCCGAAACTCTTAAATACATCGTCATAAGCATTCAATATTGTTTCTAAAGCATCTTCATAATTATTATTAAACACCTGTTCCCTAACCGTTTCCGCTGCAGTTAAATTAAAAAAGCCAAAACTTTCATAATCCATTTTTCTACCTCCTGCTTTTTCTATTCTATTTATAATATTATTAAATCCTCCAGTTCCGCCATAGGTTTTAGCCTGAACTCCCCATTGCAAATGATAATTTTCAACTGCTAATATCATGTCGTCTCCACCACTACCTGCAACACTTAACATATCAGTTGAAAAGTTTTTCCAAAAACTCAAAACACCAAAGCCTCCATCTAAAGAATATGTATCAGACAATAATCCAAATGCTTCCTGTGCATCTGAGCCTGTTAAATGTATGTCGCCTTTAGTATTTGTTGTAGCTTTCATCCCATCCGGATCAGTAAAATTTAAAGGGGTATTGTAACAATAATTATAAGGTGTCCATTTGCGGCTTGTTTCGGCTAAGGGATCAATGTTTTGCCAGCGCCCAATTTGATGATTATATAAGCGGGCACCGTAATCATATTCTTCTAAACCCGACCCATCGGCAAACTCATGGCTTTGTTCTTCTTTGCCATTATACCTGTAGCGGTTTTCTGCAGCGCCCATCAGCGCCTTAGTACTTATACCCGCCATAGCCAAACCAAATGGGTAATAATGGGTCTCTTCCAGAATATGCCCGGCGGTATGCGTTACCTTTAAATTGTCAAAGAATTTAAATGACATAGGGGAAATAATATGTTTATCCAAATTTAATAAACTTTTCGTTTCACAACTCCCGATACAATCGGGTAGATTTCAACTATCATGGCCGGCTTCGCCGAACACTTGCGCCAAAGGGGAAAGTTTTTTGAATTGTAATAAACTTACTGTTGCCGGCCGAAGCCTGAGCTGACGTCAACTTACAGATGGTGGAAGCTATAGCGGGTTACCTACATCGGCGGAATTTAATGTTCATTAATAATATTTCTGTTTATTGCTTCATTATAAAACCAGGGATTTAATAATTTACGATTTTTATCTATAAATGAAATTACATCCGGTTGAAGTACATTGTCATAACGCAAATTCATATTTTCTCCCCTCGAAAAAGTAATCGTTGCGCCTGACACAAAATACAAAATGCTATCCTATTTGATCCTCTGAATGCAACACCAAGATCTATATCAAAGTAATTTTTAAAGTAGCAGCATCACATTGAATAGTATCTTTGTAGTAAAAATAAAATACCAATTCGGTTGTATCGTGTTTTCTTTTATTCGATCAAATTTTAAGTCCAATGAACCGGCAAAAGGGGGTATCTGCAATATTCATCTGGCTGTAAAAAATCAATCGGGTATCGCAATGTAAACAAAATAATTGCCATTTTGCTTCATCAAACAAATCTTGTAAACCACTATCCACAATTTCGGCAGGATAGGGTGATTATTTTCTGGAGAAGGTTAGCTTTATTCTTTGACGTACATAAAATATTGCAGGATATTACCAAAAAACAAATGAAGAAGAATATTTTTCATGTCCGTTTATTTTATAGGCCAAAACCATATTTGACTTCCTAAGTAATATCCTGAACCGGTTGTGCCGGCATTAAACAAATCTATATGACCTACACCTCCTGGTGGCGTCGATATACATAAGTCCTGTACTATTACTATAGTTTTTCTCAAATGCGTCTTGTAATATTACAACATCGACATAGTTTTCAAGAAATGCATAAGACTATATTTTCTGCAAACGAAAAATAAATTTAGGCAAAATATGTATTTTGTATTTATCATTTTTAATTTGATAATCGTATCCAATCCAATTTTTTTCTTTTTCGTCATAGATAATTGCTAGTTTTTTAATTGTTTTATCTTTCAAATGAAATTCAATAAGATCATAGAAATTATTATGCTCGTCAGAATTAATACCTTTTTTTAAATCATACGAATCCAATACCTGACTTCCATTTACATTACCGTCCGGTGCAATTTCTATTTCAGATTCAATCTTTTCCCCATTAGAATTATAAATATCATATCTGCCTTGTAGTAATAAAACTCTATCCGTTTTCCAAGATATTCAAACTTGTAGCCCTTGAATTCCTTAATGTATTTTTTACTTTCAAGCAGATTGTTTTCCCCTATATGCTTCTAATATTAGAGAATCAGTATAAGTTTTGATGAAATACTTTATTTGGTTAATCGAATCTTGTTCTTCCTTGGTAAAACATTAAGATTTAAAGAAAGTTCCTTGATTGGGATTTTTTGTGCATTGACTTGCCGCTGGGAATAAGTGGCTGAAACATTCCTCTATAAGTTCCTATAAGCCATTTGCCATTTTCATTCGCTATAGCTTCTATTGGTTTAAGATAGTTTTTATATTCATTTTTGGTACATTTAAAACTAAGCTATCTATATATTTTTCAGGAATCCAGTAAATAATAGTTTGTTTCCTTTGACCTAACAATGTCAAGGGTAATATTATTAAAAGTACGATTTTTATTATTTTTTTCATATCCAAATTATTTAATAGGCCAAAACCATATTTCTTTATAACTGACTGTATAAAATCCAGAGCCTGTAGCTCTGCATTCCACAAGTCTATATGAGAAGTATATCCAGGATTTGCATTTTCAAAAAAGACCTGTTTGGCCGGAATAATTCTTTTTGAAAAGTTTCTACAGACATTATCTTTGGTTTACCAAAATTTTGCCAAGTCCAGTCTGCAAGCCCTTTTGATGAACGTGGGTAACCGTCTGATGTTTTATT
>JADJVM010000001.1 GCA_016710595.1 Niastella sp. | reverse complement strand
TCTTCTGCCATCAATTTTAATTCGTGTTCGCCGGGGCCGCATTGTTCATCAAATTCATATACAAAAACCCGGCCTTTATCATTGCTGAATAAAATCCATTTACCATCCAGCAAGCCCGTAAATTTTTTCAATTTCTTCAGTATTATCTTTACGGCAAAAAACGATATTTTCTTAAGCCTGGCTGTATTCATGCCGTTAGTAAAACCCAGAGGCGTAATGCCCGGCGGTTCCAGGTCTTCCATCAATTGAAATTTCCAAATTCCCGCCATGATGCGCTGTACCAACCTCTCTCCGGGCCTGTAATTACGGGTACTGCCTTTTTATAACTATTTTTACTGCTTAAGCAAACCATTTTCATTACCATTTTGTTTGATGGCGTATAAAGAATATTATCTCTTATTTGAACTGTATAGTAATTTTGAACAGGCACCGTATTATAATGTAGTTGATGAACGGGCTTGCCCATATTCACACTTATTTTATTGTACTTAAAATAAAATGAATCGTAAATACTGTTTTCAGGTAAATAAAACTTCACTTCTTCATTTTCAAATACATTGATGGCTTGCGGTACAAACTAGGGTACCTGTTTCTGCCTGATAGGCAACATCGGGGAGGCTTCTTATGAGTGTGAATTTTAGTTCCGATTTATTTAAGTCGGCATCATACACTTCAATTTTAATCTCCTTTTGGTTTCTCCGGGTTCTAATGATATCACCCCGTTTGTTTCGTTGGTTTTATAAATAATGTTTGCTGTACCGCCCAATCGGGAAAGATGTTGTAAATAAGGGCCACCACTGGCTTTCGTTTTATAATCAATATGTGCATTCAGCATCCGGGTTTCATCATAACGAATGCTATCCATCTGGAATCCACAAACGGGATTATTGTTTTCGTACAACACAGCTTCATAAATGCCATTGTGGTTAGTAGAACCGGTATAGCGATCAAAAGCAGTAATAGCAAAACTTACCTTACCTGTATTTACTTTTAGCACGCCGCCATGCGGGCCATAAATACCACTTGTTTTTTGATGGCAACATATTTTGGGATTTGTTCATAAGTGCTCCGGTTGCGGTCATAGTAGGCAAGACGAATAATATCCGGCGCAATTTTTATCGCTGATCGGCATATTGAACAAAAGTGGGTTCAATACTTTATCTGTTTTTGTATCTCTTATTTCAAAAGTACATGTGGGCCCTGCGAGCCACCGGTTGTTCCGCTATAAGCAATAAACTCACCTTTTTTACCGGGAACATATTTTCCGGAATATCTAATAACACCTGCCATTTTTTGTAAACGGTATTGTTGTTGGCGAACATATTGTTCCAGTTCGGGTTTAAAATTATTTAAATGTGCATATAAAGTCGTCAAACCATTGGGATGGTTTATGTATATGGCCCGTCCAAAACCCCAGGGTTCAATTTTTACTTTAGCAATATACCCATCTGCAGCGGCGAGTACCTGTTTGTTTTGTACCTGTTCGGTTCGGCAATCTAACCCCATGTGATAATGATTGGGCCTGAGTTCGCCAAAGTTGGCTACAATCGCTTTTATTGCATTTACCGGCCAGCCAAAATAATTTTTAGGATAATTTTTTTGAGGGAGCCATTGAGCTTGCAAAATAAAAGGGAGAGCCACAACCAATACCAGGGCAATGAATCGTATGGGAATATTTTTTTTCATATCAATTCAGGCAAAAATAAGAGAAACGTACTGAAAGGGCTGTTGTATAAAGCTTAAGATTATCAAGTAAAAAAAATCTTAATGAAAAATCTGCAATATTTAAGCGATTCTTTTTTTTATTGGTCTATTTAATGAAAATAAATGTAAAATTATTATTTTTTACTCACTTTCATTTTACTGTGCATTAAAAGCGTGTAAATTCTCCTGTTCATACCTTTTTAAAAGTATTTTTGCACGCCATCAAAAATTTCCTGATCAATGCCAAAAGATACTTCCATAAAATCGGTACTTATTATCGGCTCAGGCCCTATTGTAATTGGGCAAGCCTGCGAATTTGATTATAGCGGCACACAGGCTGCCCGTAGCTTACGGGAAGAAGGGATTCAAGTGATTTTAATTAATAGTAATCCAGCTACTATTATGACGGATAGCCTGATGGCCGACCGGGTGTATTTGTTGCCATTAACCGTGGAAAGTATTGAACAAATATTGGAAGAAAATAATATTGACGCAGTATTACCTACAATGGGCGGGCAAACGGCCCTTAATCTTTGCAAAGAGGTGGATGAACTCGGCATCTGGGAAAAATACCGGGTAAAATTAATTGGTGTAGATATAAAAGCCATTGAAAAAAGCAGAAGACCGTGAAAAGTTTCGCAAATGGATGATTCAAATGGGTATTCCTGTATGTGCTGCAAAAATTGCAAACTCATTTTTAGAAGGAAAAGAATTTGCGCAGGAAATTGGTTTTCCTTTAGTGCTGAGGCCATCATTTACGCTGGGTGGCACAGGCGGTGGTATCGTATTTAAAAAAGAAGAGTTAGATGAAGCCTTGAACCGGGCGCTTACAGCCAGCCCCATACATGAAGTGCTGGTAGAAAAAGCAGTACTTGGCTGGAAGGAATTTGAACTGGAATTATTAAGGGATAATAATGATAATGTAGTAATTATTTGTACGGTAGAAAATTTTGATCCCATGGGGGTGCATACCGGCGATAGTATTACCGTAGCCCCTGCGATGACGCTAAGTGATACGGTATATCAACTCATGCGCAATACAGCCATTGATATGATGCGTAATTTGGGAAATTTTGCTTTATGGGTTGTAATGTACAGTTTGCCATGAACCCGCAAACTGAAGAAATTATTGTGGTGGAAATTAACCCCAGGGTAAGCCGTTCATCTGCTTTAGCAAGTAAGGCAACCGGATATCCCATTGCAAAAATTGCAGCTAAGCTGGCTATTGGTTATAATTTAGATGAATTAAAAACCAAATCACAGAATCTACTTCTGCCTATTTTGAACCGGCGCTGGATTATGTAATTGTAAAAATACCCCGCTGGAATTTTGATAAATTCAAAGGCGCTGATGATACCCTCGGTTTTCAAATGAAAAGTGTAGGAGAAGTAATGGAATTGGTAGGAACTTTGCCGAAGCGATACAAAAAGCTTGTCAGAGTTTAGAAAACGAAGCCGTGGGCCTGGGTTATTATGGCAAAAGCCTCATGCATGCCGATGAACTGATTGAATATATCAAGATCCCAAAATGGGACCGCATATTTAGGATAAAAGATGCGCTGATGGCGGGCGCAAGCGTAAAACGGATTTGTGAAAGCACATTAATTGATCGTTGGTTTATTTATCAAATTCAGGAAATTTGCGATTGCGAAAGAGCCATTTCAAAATATAATTTACAAACCCTTCCCGATGATCTTTTAACCGAAGCCAAAATGCTGGGTTTTAGCGATGAACAGATTGTACGCATCATGATGGAAGAAGATGCAAATGCATTATATGAAAGGCGTAAAAGATGGGCCTGATGCGGGACTATAAAATGGTAGATACCTGCAGCGCAGAGTTTGAAGCAAAGACA
The DNA here is from genome assembly GCA_016710595.1 of Niastella sp. Classification (GTDB taxonomy): domain Bacteria; phylum Bacteroidota; class Bacteroidia; order Chitinophagales; family Chitinophagaceae; genus Ferruginibacter. The sequence continues at coordinate 25,402 of JADJVM010000001.1, read as the reverse complement.
CCATATTTTTATTCTTGTTTTGAGTTACCGAACAAATCTTTAAAAAAGATGGGTTACAGCATAATGAATCCATACCATCACAAAAGAAAAAAATAATTGTACTGGGTAGTGGCCCAACCGCATTGGCCAGGGTATAGAATTTGATTATTGTTGTGTGCATGGTTTACTTGCTATTAAAGAGTGCGGTTATGAAGCCATCATGGTAAATTGTAACCCCGAAACAGTATCTACCGATTTTGATATTGCTGATAAACTTTATTTTGAACCCGTATTTTGGGGAACATATCCGTGAAATTATTGATCATGAAAAACCCGATGGTGTGATCGTACAATTGGGTGGCCAAACCGCATTAAAACTGGCCAAATTAATTCATGAAAAAGGTATTAAAATATATGGTACCAGTTTCGATAATATGGATATTGCCGAAGACCGTGGCCGCTTTAGCGATATGCTGAAAGAATTAAATATTCCCTATCCCAGGTATGGCACAGCGTTTAATACCGATGATGCTATTGAAGTGGCGCACCAGGTAGGCTATCCCGTATTGGTAAGGCCCAGCTATGTATTGGGCGGCCAGCGTATGCGAATTGTATTGAATGATGAAGAACTGGAAAAAGGAGTGTTAAGTTTATTGAAACACTTGCCTGGAAATAAAATTTTGATTGATCATTTTTTAGACCGTTGCCAGGAAGCCGAGATTGATGCCATTTTTGATGGAGAAGATTTTCATATTATGGGAGTGATGGAACATATTGAGCTTAAGAGGAATTCACAGCGGTGATAGCAATGCGGTATTACCACAGTTTAATCTTTCTCCGTTAATTGTACAAACCATGGAAGAACATGCTGAAAAAATAGCCCGGTCGCTTAATATTCTGGGGCTCATTAACATCCAGTTTGCAATTAAAGATGGTACTGTATATGTAATTGAAGCCAATCCCAGGGCGAGCCGCACTACACCATTTATTGCCAAGGCTTACCAAATCCCTTATTTGAATATTGCCACCAAAATAATGCTGGGTGAAGCAAAGTTGAAAGATTTTACTTTTGAAAAAAACCTAAAAGGATTTGCGATTAAAGAACCTGTATTTTCTTTTAATAAATTCCCCGGTGTAAATAAAGAATTAGGCCCCGAAATGAAAAGTACGGGAGAAGCAATCCGTTTTATTAAAGACCTGAGAGACCCATACTTTCGGCAATTGTATAAAGAAAGAAGTATGCACCTGAGTAAATAATTTTTTATAGTTTTAAATAAAATCCTGTGTTTGCTCACAGGATTTTTATTATTTAATAGATGTGGCTTTTGAAATTGATAAAGTTTTCCCTACTTTACGCATATCCTAATTCCAAAGTTGGTTATTATCGTCAAACTAACCTTCAAAAATTGGTTCTATCATTTGAGAAGTGTACCCTACTTCTTTTTCATCGATATTTTATAGTCTTTAAACTTCATATTTTTTATAACATTATTTGGTTATTTATCAATGCGTTTGCACTGGCGAGGTTCTATTTTAAAAATTAAGTACATCTAAAATTACCTATGGATACCTTTCGTTCACTTCTCTAAATATTATGCCAGTGCAATTTTCTTCGAGAATTCTATCTTTCAATGGTTGAGACACAACGCCATTGGTTAGTTCAGCAACTTCTCCTATTACTGGCACCATACCACCCACATCTAATAGTATGTGTACTACTTCCAGTGTAGCAGCTAAATAAACTCTAGTATTAGACCATTCTTGATGCTCTAATTTAGTATTTATACAATATATAGTAAACCAGACATCAAAAAGAAGATTATAATTTGTATTGTTAACAGGAGCCGGTAAATTGGAAACTATAAAATTAAAATGAGTTTGACTAAATCCAGAATTAATCAAACCTGCCTGAGCTGTTTTTAATGTTGCTCTGGCGGCCATCAATGCCTGAGGAAAATTTTCAATCGCCTTATACAACTTTTGAGGCGATTCCATAAAGATATACGGAGCCTGTGAAGTAATGGAAGGGATTTGTACAATAAATGGTTCAAAAGTGATTTTCGGATTAATTAGTAAATTAAATGTGTTTAATGCAATTGTAGTGCAATTATTATAAGATATATTGTAAGTATCGTTTTCATGGCTTAATAAGTTATTCATTACCATGGAAAATTGCGATGCACTTACACCTGCTCCCTTGGGTCAGATGTACGGTGAGTGTTAAAGAATTTATCTTCAATATTTGTTACAATAATTTCAGTACCTGAAATATTATCCATTTTTTTACACGCTGTAAAGAATATTAAGGCAAAGGCAATAAAGCTAAAAAGTTTGCGGAGTGGTGTGGGAAATTTTTTCATTTTCTTATAAAAGTATTTTGTTTCAGCAAACATAAATTTTCACCTAAATTAATCGCCGGGGATATTTCCCCTATTTTTTGGGGATTTTTCCCGGTTTTTATTCCTACTGGCGCAGATATGCAGCTTTGCCTTGTAGCGTGTCGTATCTGTGCCGATGTTTTATGTAAAAAGGCACAGATACGACACGCCCATTTCCCTACCCTGCATATCTGCGCCAGTAGGAGTCACATCCACCATGAGCTGCACAATATTCAGGGTTTCCACAAAAATAAAATTCAACACAGACTTCATGATAAATCATAAAACTATTTTGACTGCTACTTGTAGAAATATTTTTTATACCTAAACTTTTTTTACCTGACTTTGTAACACTTAAAGGAAATAGAGTAGTGTCAGTGAAATTGAATTTTGTATACCCAAAAGTTATATTATCGAGAATCATAAAAAATATTGCATGGTTTTCTGCCGTACTATCTGTTTGTGGAGAACCATGAATTTTGTTCTCATACTGCCAGTCACATCTATAACTTATGGTTGTATCATTCATTCCGGCACGAATAATTAAACTGGAGTTCACAAAATTTTGAGAATCTCTTACAAAAGGTATTAAAAAAACATCTAATTCTTCCATTACTCCGAATTGGCTAAACGAAGAAGTATTATTTTTTACATTGTGTTTACTATATATTGCTTTATCCCATCTAGGATATCCAATTTGTTTAGCAGTTTGTTCTACAAAAGGGGTCTTTTTATTTACCCTTTGCAAATAATTTATAATTGCCTGTTCCTTGGGGTTCGATGTACGGTGCGTATTAAAAAATTTATCTTCTGTTTTATTCATATCTATATCAGGCGCTGAAATGCTTTCCATTTTTTTACATGCAGCAAAAAATATTAAAGCCAATACAAAAATGCCTAATAAATTACGAGGGAGGGGGGGGGTAAATTTTTTAATTTTCATAATAGTGTTTTGTTTTCGCAAAAATATCGGTTCATTTAAAATAATTTATGGGGTTATTTCCCCATTTTTGAAATATTGATATGCGAAAGCTAATGAAAAAATAAACAAAGTACTTATTTAAAAAACCGCAACGATTAAAATAAATCTGTTGCGGTGAAATTAGAATTCCAAATCGTCTCTTGAAAAGCATTTATTCAAATTTTCAAGAATAATTGTCTATTTATTTTCTTCTTTAATTGTATAATCTTTTAGGATTTTTACGCTATATAATGATTTAATACTTTCTACATTCATATAATATCCAAAGCTGGTAGAATTTAAGATAGAATCTTTTTGATATATTGTAATTGTAAATCCTCCTACCATATTTTTTTCAGACTTTATATAAATCTTTCGTTCTTGCGGAATAGAACTCACATTATAAAATATTTCCTTAACTCCATTAGTTCTTACAATTACACTATCAATCTCATTTGATGAATCGTTACTTACGATAATTAAAGTAGATATAGTATTTGTGCAACTATTTAAAATAAAAAAAAATATTAAAAATAATAGTGTTTTCATGTTATTGATTTGTTGGTTTAATTTGTGTGGATGAAGTAATACCATGAGTACCTGAAGTATTTCCCTGACATCCCCAGTAGCATGTGTCACTATAATCAATCGGAGAAAGATAATTTAATTCTCCATTCAATACAGATTGCCAAGCTGTTTGTGATAAGTAAGCTTCTGTTAAAGCATCCTGTGGGCATAAAGAAATACCTACAGCATTATTGTGTAAATCCATTTGTTTTTCTAGAATGAATTTTAAAGGAACCTGAGTTTCATGTGCATCGCTAAATAATTTAGCTTTTTCTGCACCTACATATTTGGTATTTAAGGCTAGCCAATATGCATGCCGAAATGCATCAGATTTATCATTTAAACCATTTGAGCCAAATCTATTAATAGTTTCTAGTTCAGCCTTTGAAGCATTACTTTTTATTCTTAAAGCAGCAAAAGGAAAATAATTAATTAATATAAGTTCTACTGGAGTTAAATTTTCGGTTGGTGCTATAGAGCTAAACCTGAAATTATTTATTAACCAAGTATTATCTGTCCACCACATATATGGATAACCTAATTCTTTCCCTGGGTAATTAGAAGAAGTTATACAATTATTTTCTAAAATTATATTACATGGGGGATCATCTTCCAGTGGTACTGGTGCCCAACCTCCTCCTGTTCCTCCACAAGGGTCCACAACATTACTTTCATCAACATTTCCTCTTGCAAAGGGCTGAGGGTTATCGGGCGTACCATTACAGGGATTAGGCGGTGTAGGAGTACCACCACCACCGGTGCTTCCTGTTCCACCACCGGTTTCACCTCCTCCTGTCCACACGTATTCTTCCCAGCAATAATCCATAACAAATGATTGCATGCAGAGTTGACAACGGTCACAACCTGAACTGCAAGCATCGGTATCTGCATATTGGCAGTCTTCGTACCATATAACCATTTCTTCACAAAGCTCAATTATATCGTAAAGGTTATTATTGCTTGAATTAGAACTTATTTTTTACCTGAAGCGCCTTGCCATGTTCAGCAGTCCTAAATAAATTACTATCAGTAATATTAAATTTAGTATAGCCAAATACCAACTTATCCATTGCCATAAAAAATACTGCATAATGTTCAGCAGCTCCATTTGCTGTTTCCGGGTTGTTTTCCATTTGAGCAAATTGCCAATCACATTTATACGAAATGGAAGTATCTGTTGGTGAAATTTGAATAATCATAGAGGCATTCACATAATTTTGTGAATCTCTCACGAAAGGTATATAGTAAGTTTGAATAGAATCACCTAATAAATTTCGAGCAGTAAAAACCCCATTTTTCTTTTTATTTGTAAATGCTTTATCCCAGCGAGGATACCCAATTTAGGTGGCTGTTTTTTCAACAAAAGGAGTTTGCTCGTTTATTCGTTGTAAATAATTTACAAGTACCTGCTCCCTTGGGTCAGATGTACGGTGAGTGTTAAAGAATTTATCTTCAATATTTGTTACAATAATTTCAGTACCTGAAATATTATCCATTTTTTTACACGCTGTAAAGAATATTAAGGCAAAGGCAGTAAAGCTAAAAAGTTTGCGGAGTGGTGTGGGAAATTTTTTCATTTTCATAAAAGTGTTTTGTTTTGGCAAAAATATCGGTTCAGTTAAAATAATTTATGGGGATATTTCCCCTATTTTTTGGGGATTTTTCCCGGTTTTTATTCCTACTGGCGCAGATATGCAGCTTTGCCTTGTAGCGTGTCGTATCTGTGCCGATGTTTTATGTAAAAAGGCACAGATACGACACGCCCATTTCCCTACCCTGCATATCTGCGCCAGTAGGAATTAATAAGGTGAGTTTGTATTATCAGAATTTTATTTATACCCATTTAGCATCAACTCCTTCAAATTTCAATTCCATAGCCTTTTCAGAACCCAAATCATATAGTTCGGTATTTCCTATACATTCATCTACAACTTCATCGTCAACAATATATGGCTTTACAATTTCACAGATCCCGTGCATATATAGCCGTTCTTTTGAAAATTCTCCTTCGTCGTTCTTAAAAGCGCAATTGATGCTGAAAAGTTCCCAAAATTTTTTCTCAGATACGGGCAAGTCATTGAAATACCTTTTTATCATTTGAAAGTGGGAATTATCATATGGACCTTCAATAATGTTCATTCCCGCAGCTGATATCGTTGTTTTTACTACTGTAATTGTAATTTCATCGTAACGTAAATCTTTTTCTCCGTTCTCCAATGGATTAAGATTGGTCTGGTCTTCAAACTCTTCGAACAAATCTATATGCAATGTTGGGTGGCTTTTCAGCCAATCTTGTTGCTCTTTTGAAAATTTGCTTAATTCAAACATATCTTATTTTTTAATTTGGATATCTTTCATTTATTTCTCTAAAAATAACCCCTGTACATTCGGCATTTAAAATATCATCTTTCAAATTTTGAGAAACATAATATCCCACGCCGCCGCCATGCATTACATCAAAAACTGAACAAATTTCAAAATCTACTTTCTCATTGAAAACTAATTTCGATATCGATATCCATTTGTGCAAACTGATATCCTCATACATTTTACTTTCATTGATATGGTTTTCTCTTATTTCTAAAAATTCATTTATAGTAGATAATTTTATTTTTTCCTCAATTATTTCTCCGAAAACAGTGGCTATTTGAAATTCACTTCGTTTCATATCAATAAATAAGCGATTGGTTTGAAATGGATGTATAATACTTACCGGTATGTTTTCAGCTTTTTTAGTAAATATCTCGCTGTGCACAAACTGAATACCTTCAGCCGGGTATTTTTCAATTATACTTCTTAATTTATTGGAGACAAATCTTTGATTATTTAAAAACCCATCCGACATTAAATCTGTAAAATTTGCACGCTTATGTAAATGGCCTTTAGGGATGATGGTAGAATCATCAATTTTTCCTGTATATACATTCCATAATTGATTTTGATCCGAATATTGGCCTTGAAAAATGGGTTGAATTATTTGTGGCACAAATCCTACTTCTTTTTCTGCACTGTTATATAACCTCCAAAACTTCATATTTATGGTATTACAATATTATTTATAGATTCATTTGGGTGAGCAACTATCCAGTTTTTTAAATCATTTGCAAGCTTCCTTACAGCAATTGCACATTGATTATTATTCCAATTTAACAATTCCGATTGGTTTAATAAACTTTGCAGTTTATCTCTTAGTTTATCATTATATATACCATGACTACCACTATGCTGTGTGGTAGTTAAAGGGATCCCATTTACAAATTCATTCATGTTAAAATCTCCTTTTGCAGCTTTTTGTATAATTCCTTTGTCACAATGCTCCCATGGTATTAAATGATGAGCAACCCGTGCATCTCCTTTTGCCAAACCTAATACTTTTCTAAGTAATCCCCGATCGCCAAAACTTATAATACCTGCTGCATCCTTAAACCAATTTAATGTTCTTTTACTGCCATCAACTGCAATTATTAGTTTACGTGCATATTTTGATGTAGTTGAAGCCCATCCGGTAATAGGCATTGCTGCAAAATAACTAAAAGTAGCATTTACGCCATCACCCTGAATTGTATATATAACACCATTTGTTAAATCAGCAACTTCTCCAATAACCGGCACCATACCTCCCACATCTAATAGTATGTGTACTACTTCCAGTGTGGCAGCTAAATAAACTCTAGCATTAGACCATTCAGGATGTTCTAATTTAGTATTTATACAACATATAGTAAACCATATATCAAAAAGAGGATTATAATTTGTATTATTAGCAGGAGTAGGTAAATTTGAAACTATAAAATTAAAATGAGTTTGACTGAATCCAGAATTAATCAAACCTGCCTGAGCAGTTTTTAATGTTGCTCTGGCGGCCATCAATGCTTGAGGATCCTCAAATAAATTATAAGCCTTGAAATTTAATGGATTCTCATTTGCTTTTGCTTCTTCAAGAAAGTTTAAAATTTCTTCAGCTATAATTTGATTCCCATGTAACCAAGTTTGTTCTTCATTAGAAAGGCTTAATTTAATACTAATTTGATCAAAAATAGTGGGATTATCATCAATTGGAATAATAGGAATTCCACCCCCACCGCCATTGCATGGATCAACAATGTTACTTTCATCAACATTTCCTCTTGCAAAAGGTTGTGGGTTATCAGGCGTACCATTACAGGGATTAGGCGGTGTAGGAGTACCACCACCACCAGTGCTTCCTGTTCCACCACCGGTTTCACCTCCTCCTGTCCACACGTATTCTTCCCAGCAATAATCCATAACAAATGATTGCATGCAGAGTTGACAACGGTCACAACCTGAACTGCAAGCATCGGTATCTGCATATTGGCAGTCTTCGTACCATATAACCATTTCTTCACAAAGCTCAATTATATCGTAAAGGTTATTATTGCTTGAATTAGAACTTATTTTTACCTGAAGCGCCTTGCCATGTTCAGCAGTCCTAAATAAATTACTATCAGTAATATTAAATTTAGTATAGCCAAATACCAACTTATCCATTGCCATAAAAAATACTGCATAATGTTCAGCAGCTCCATTTGCTGTTTCCGGGTTGTTTTCCATTTGAGCAAATTGCCAATCGCATTTATACGAAATGGAAGTATCTGTTGGTGAAATTTGAATAATCATAGAGGCATTCACATAATTTTGTGAATCTCTCACGAAAGGTATATAGTAAGTTTGAATAGAATCACCTAATAAATTTCGAGCAGTAAAAACCCCATTTTCTTTTTATTTGTAAATGCTTTATCCCAGCGAGGATACCCAATTTAGGTGGCTGTTTTTTCAACAAAAGGAGTTTGCTCGTTTATTCGTTGTAAATAATTTACAAGTACCTGTTCCCTTGTATCCGATGTGCGGTGAGTGTTAAAGAATTTATTTTCTGTTTTATTATTATCAATTTCAGGAGTAGAAATACTGTCCATTTTTTTACAAGCAGCAAAGAATACTAAGGCCAGTACAATAATACCGTATATTTTACGGGGGGGGGATTTTTTCATTTTCATAAAAGTGCTTTGTTTTAGCAAATTAGGGTAACCAGTAAAATTATTTATGGGGATATTTCCCGTTTTTATGGGGTTTTTCCCCGTTGGTTATTTATCAATAAATTATTATGGTATAAATTTTATACTAAACCTATAATCCCAAATTCAAAGACTACAATCTTTTTCTAACCTCCATTCACAAAAAAATTTGATTTTGTGAACAGTTAAATAATTACCTTTCTGATAGAATCAAACTTTTGTTTATGAAGTTTATATTATCGATATTAATTTTATGCTTTTGTTCAGATCTGAATGCTCAAAACAATGCGGGCCTTTTTAGATTCCCCGATGTATCTGCCTCAGAAATTGTATTTAGCTATGCAAATGATTTGTGGGTAGTTGCTAAAACCGGCGGACAAGCATATAAAATCAGTTCACCCCCGGGCCAGGAATCATTTCCCAGGTTTTCTCCTGATGGGAAAAATGTAGCATTTACCGCAAACTACGATGGTAATTTTGATGTGTTTCGCACTACCATCCTGGGAGGGCTACCCGTAAGACTAACTTATTTTGGCGGTACCGACCGGGTGGTTGATTGGACGCCAGACGGCAAAAATATATTATTTGCTTCTGGTCGGGAAAGTGGTAAAGAAAGATTTAACCAGTTTTATACCATTCATCCTAATGGTGGCCCGGCAACAAAACTTCCTTTAGCCTATGCCGAATATGGTTCCTACTCTCCCGATGGAAGCCAGCTTGCCATAGTTTTCCGGTCTCAGGCTTTTCGTAACTGGAAACGCTACCGGGGCGGCACTACTGCTGATATTTATATTTTTGATTTTAAAACCAACACATCAAAAAATATTTCTGCCGATACCGATGCAGGTGAAGAATTCCCAATGTGGGTTGGAGGTAACGTTTATTTTATAAGTGACCGTGGTAAAGAAAACCGGATGAACCTGTGGAGTTACGATTTGAACAATGGTAGCCGTAAACAATTAACATACTATACTGACTTCGATATTCAATTTCCAGCTTCCGGCCCCGCCGATATTGTATATGAACAAGGCGGCTTTATTCATTTGTTTAATATTGCTTCGGGCAACGATAAAAAAGTAGATATTCAAATAGCAACCGATGAAATGGCGGTGCGAAACAGAGCAGAAAATGTACAATCCCTTATTTTTAATGCTAACATCAGCCCCGATGGTAACAGGGTTTTAATGGAAGCAAGGGGCGATATTTTTTCTTTGCCGGCAACAGAAGGCTTTGTAAAAAAATATTACAGCCAGTTCCAATGCAGCAGATCGGGATCCTTCCTGGTCGCCGGATGGTACCAAACTGGCCTGGTGGAGTGATGAAACAGGGGAATACCAGCTTTATATCAAAGACCTGAAAAATGAATTACCGGCTAAAAAAATAACCAATTATAAAAACGGTTTCAGGTATCATACTTTTTGGTCGCCGGATAGTAAAAAAATTGCCTGCATTGACCAGGCAGGTGTAATACAGATTATTACCCTTAGCAATGGAACAATTGATAAGGTGGATCAGGCCTTGCGCTGGGCAGATGGGCAATTGCAGAATTTTAAATCCAGTTGGTCGCCCGATAGCCGCTACCTGGCATATCACAGGGATTTAGAAAATCAACATGAAGGCATATTTATTTATGATGCAGATGAAAAAAAATCGCATACCGTTACTTCCGGCTTTTATACTGCAACCAATCCTGTGTTCGATCCGGGTGGTAAATATTTATACCTGTTAACAGGCCAAAATTTTAATCCCGTTTACTCTGATCTGGATAATACTTTTGTGTATCCCAATACAACAATGCTGGGCGTAATAAGCCTGCAGAAAAGTACCGATTATGTACTGGCTCCTAAAAATGATACCGTAACTTTTAAAATTACCGAAGAAGAGAAATTGCCAAAAGCAGATTCTGCAAAAGTGGTAAAAAAGAAAAAAGAAAAAGGCATAGCAGAATTAAAACAAGCTGCAAAAAAGTAATGAGTAAGGTAAATAACTATATATTAAATTATAATACCGATAAGGCCTTGGTAAATGCTGCAGGTAAATATGCAGTAATTCCTGTTTCTGAAAATGCTAAGATTGATAAAATGGTGCCTGTGGCAGATATGGTAATGCAAATAGACCCAAAGCAGGAATGGAAACAAATGTTTAACGATGTGTGGAGGTTAGAACGGGATTATTTTTATGATGCCAATATGCATGGCGTGAATTGGGTAGGGGTAAAAGAAAAATATGGCAAGCTATTAGAAAGCGCACTCACCCGTGAAGATGTAAACTATTTGATTGGCGAAATGATTGGGGAATTAAATTCATCTCATACTTATCAAGGTGGCGGCGACCTGGAACGTCAGCGTAAGAGCAATGTAGGCTACCTCGGCATCAATTGGCAGGCCGATGGTGAATATTATAGAGTAGGTAAAATCATTCGTGCCGGGATATGGGATGCCGAAGTTCATTCTCCCCTTGATATTTCAGGGATTAATATTCCTGAAGGAAATTATATTTTAGCGGTAAATGGAATTCCTATTAAAACAGATAAGGAACCTTATGCCGCATTTGCAATGCTGGCTGATAAAACCGTTGAGATTACGTATAATACGAAACCTGATTTTAAAGATGCAAAAACAGCAATTGTAAATACGCTAAGCAGTGAATTTAGGTTGCGCTATCTCAACTGGATTGATGGTATGCGCAAAAGAGTAGATGAGGCCACACATGGCGAAGTGGGATATTTATTTGTACCCAGTACGGGCATTGATGGACAAAATGAATTGGTAAGGCAGCTAAATGCACTCAGCGATAAAAAAGCATTGATTGTAGATGAAAGATTTAATAACGGTGGCCAAATTCCCGACCGGTTTATTGAATTACTCAATCGTAAACCCCTCGTATTCTGGGCTACCCGTGATGGCCATCCCTGGCATTGGCCGCCCAATGTATTATTTGGCCCACGGGTAATGCTTATCAATGGCTGGAGTGGCTCGGGTGGAGATGCATTTCCTTATTATTTTAAGAAGGAAAATTAGGACCCCTGATAGGTACACGCACCTGGGGTGGCCTCATCGGAATTTCTGGAGCGCCCTCGCTCATTGATGGTGGAAGCATTACCGTTCCTTCGTTTAGGATGTTTGATGAAAACGGCTGGTTTAAAGAAGGGCATGGCGTAGACCCTGATATTAATGTGCCAGAAGATTTAGGCGCCATGGCAAAAGGAGTAGATCCACAATTAGAAAAAGCAATTGAAACCGTTATGGAATTAATAAAAACAAAAGGATTTACAATACCCAAAGTACCGGCAGCAGAAATACGATAAACATCTGGTATTTATTTTTTATAATTGTAAACTTATTGAATAAAAAAACTCAGCTTTTACGGAGCTGAGTTTTTTATTTTTTTTGTATCGTATTATTTTTTCCGGGCCATTACTTTATCAACGGCCGCCACAATATTATCTGTATCTAACCCATATTTTACCAGCAGTTCTTCCGGCTTACCACTTTCTCCAAAAGTATCCTGTGTACCTACATATTCAATGGGTATGGGAAAATCTTTGGCAGCCACTTGTGCAATACTATCACCGAGGCCTCCATAAATATTATGTTCTTCGGCAGTAACGGCACATCCCGTTTTTTTAATAGATGCTAAAATACCTTCTGTATCCAATGGCTTTATAGTATGTACATTTATTAATTCTACACTTACACCTCTTGCTTCTAAAATTTTAGCAGCTTCTACGGCTTTCCATACCAAGTGGCCACAGGCAAAAATACTTACATCTTTTCCTTCATTCAGTACCTGTACTTTTCCTATTTTAAAATCTTCTTCTTTGGTAAAAATGGGCCATACCGGCCTGCCAAATCTTAAGTAAACAGGGCCCTCAAAATTGGCAATAGCTTTTGTTGCGGCCTTTGTTTGTTATAATCTGCAGGCACAATCACCGTCATGCCCGGCAACATTTTCATTAAACCAATATCTTCTAATATCTGGTGTGTAGCGCCATCTTCACCCAGGGTAAGGCCGGCATGTGATGCACATATTTTACATTCTTACCACTGTAGGCTACGCTTTGTCTTATTTGGTCGTACACCCTGCCGGTACTAAAATTGGCAAATGTAGTAGTATATGGAATTTTTCCGCCAATGGTAAGGCCTGCAGCAATTCCAATCATATTGGCTTCTGCAATTCCACATTGTATAAACCTTTCAGGAAATTCTTTCATAAAACCACCCAGCTTTAAAGATCCTGCCAGGTCTGCCGTAAGGGCCACGATATTTTCATTTTCACGGGCGGCTTCCAGTATGCCATCTCCAAAACCGCTACGGGTATCTTTTTTTCCGGTAACTGCTATGTCTTGTAAACTCATGTAATTTATTTTATGTGGCGCAAGTTAATTTATTTATGTTGCTTATTAGTTTAGCGCTGCTTTTACAGCGCCAAATAAATTATCATCTTCTTTTAATTTTACTTCCCATTCCCAGGCGGTCTTCATCATATCTTCTAAAGAATAGCGGGGTTCCCATTGTAAAATGTTTTTTGCTTTATCATTATTGGCATAAATGGCCACTACATCTCCCGGCCTGCGGGAAGAAATTTGATAATTTAATTTTTTACCGCTTACTTTTTCAAAACTATTTATTACTTCTAAAACGGTATAACCGTTGCCGGTGCCCAGGTTAAAAACATCCAGCGAATTCCTGCTTTGCTGCATTAAATTAAGTGCCAGTGTATGTGCATGTGCTATATCACATACATGAATGTAATCCCTTATGCAACTTCCATCACGGGTAGGATAATCATTGCCCCATACTTTCATTTGCGAAAGTTTTCCAATGGCAGTTTGTGTAATAGCAGGAACTAAATTTGCCGGTTTACCAATAGGGATTTCACCTATTTCTGCCGAAGGGTGTGCGCCTACTGGATTAAAATAGCGAAGTAATATGGCATTAATATTTGGATGCGCATGAATGGTATGTTGTATAATTTCTTCACCCATTTGTTTGGTATTTCCGTAAGGTGATTCTGCCGGTTTAAAAGGCGTTTTTTCTGTTACCGGAATTTCATCGGGGTTACCATATACCGTACAGGAAGAAGAAAATACAAAATGTGGTATTTTAAAATCATTGGCACAGCGCAATAAATTAAGTAATGAGTTTAAATTGTTTTCATAATACATCAATGGGTTTTCTACTGATTCGCCCACTGCTTTATATGCTGCAAAATGAATAATTCCTTTTAAATCGGGATTTTCCTGGAAGATGGCACAGGTGTCATCAAAATTGCAGAGGTCCACTACGTAGTTTTTTACTTTTACCCCTGTAATTTTTTCTACGCCATTTAATATTTGAATATGGCTGCGGCTATTATTATCGGCCGATATTACCTGATAACCATTTTCAATAAGATCTACCAGGGTATGTGATCCAATAAAACCACATCCTCCGGTAACTAAAATTTTATTCATAATAACCGTTTGGAATCCTGCAAAGAAAACAAAAATATCACTCATATACAGAGTGATCTTAAAATGATTTTAAAAGCAGATGGCTTTAACCAAAGAAATGATTCAATATAAAATAAAAGAGGGTTGCCAATAATGCACTTACGGGTATGGTAAGTATCCATGCCCATATCAGGCTTACGGTAACGCCCCAGCGAACAGCACTGAGCCGTTTGGTAGCCCCTACTCCCATAATTGCGCCCGAGATGGTATGTGTGGTACTCACTGGTGCACCTAAGTTTGCTGCAGTAAATAAAGTAATGGCTCCTGCTGTTTCTGCACACACGCCTTCTAATGGGGTTACCTTGGTTATTTTTGTACCCATGGTTTTTACGATCTTCCATCCGCCACTTAAAGTACCAATACCAATTGCCGTATAACATGCTAATGGTACCCAATCGGGCATTTCACTAAATTGATTTATTTGCCCCCCGGCAATTAATGCTACCGTAATAATACCCATTACTTTTTGTGCATCAGCGCCTCCATGCCCAATGCTAAAAGCAGCAGAAGAAACCAGTTGCAATTTTTTAAACATATTTCCGGTCCTGGCGGCAGTTTCGCCACGTAAATGATTAATTGAATAGGCAGCTACAAATATTACCCCCAATGCCAGTAAGCCCCATCGTTCAAATTCTTTTTTGAAAGGGATAAATAAAACACAAGCAGTTACCAATACAACAATGATTGAAATTTTGAGCCAAAATTTTTGTTGAATGGTTACTAAGGTGATAAAAATCGCAATGAACATTCCAATAAGCGGAGCAAGTAAAATAAAAATGATAGTCTTCATGATCATTGCGCTATCAATACTGCTAAAACCGGCCGCTGCTATGGCTGCGCCTGCAAAACCACCTATCAATGTATGGGAAGATGAAGAAGGGATACCATACCACCAGGTAAGTAAGTTCCAGCATATTGCAGCAAGCAAACCGGACAAGATGATAACCATACCATGGCTCCCGCTCACAATTTCGGGCTTTACGGTTTTTGCAACGGTATTTGCCACTGCATGATCGCTAAATACAAAAAAAGCAACAAAATTAAAAAAGGCGGCCCAAATAACGGCTTGAAAAGGGGTGAGTACCTTGGTACTTACAATGGTTGCGATAGAATTGGCGGCATCATGAAAGCCATTTATAAAATCAAATACCAATGCTAGAAAAATGATTAAAATTAAAATGGTTGCCATTAGATTATTTGATCGGTAATAAAAACAGTATGCTTAAGCGTATTTGATAATGATAGACTCTATTACATTTGCGGCATCTTCACATTTATCTGTTACCACTTCCATGATTTGGTAAATCTCTCTTTTTTAATTACTTCTTTGGCATCGGGTTCTGTTGCAAACAGGCGTTCAATACTCATATCAAAAATATCATCTGCCTGGTTTTCTATGCTGTTAATGGCAACCAGGGCATCGGTAATCTGCCGCATATTTTTCATGTTACGTAATTCTGTAACGGCTTTGTGTACCTGCACACATCCCATGGCAATCAGGTCCCCCATCTTTTGGATACCAATATCATCCGGGTTTACCCGGTAAAAATTTATTTTTTTGGCAGATGCATAAATGTAATCAGCAATATCATCTAATGAAGTAGCCAATGCATGTATATCTTCCCGATCGAAGGGAGTAATAAAATTTTTGCTAAGTTCCGTAAATATTTTATGCGTAAGCTCATCATTCACATGTTCCATTTCTTCCACCTGTTTTATAAGAACGGCTCTTTTTTTCAAACTCGGGTTCACCTATAATTTGTTTAAGTGTTTCACCCATTTTAAGCAACTCGGCCGATACACTTTCGAAAAGCTGGTAAAAGACCCTGTCTTTGGGAAGAAAAATCTTTAAAATAGAATTGAATGACATGCCATTTAAATTTTCACAAAAATATAATTATTAAACCTTTACTTGTACAATTAAAAATTAGTAATAATTTCTTAACAAACAGCAGTTTTATTCAGTTTATATTTGGAAATTGAATTCCTTATGGTAATAAAAAAGCGTTACATGCCTTGTGTTTACTGGGTTTTAGCGGCACCGTGGAAGCCCAGCTACCCATAACAAAGGAAGATTCTGTTTATTACCCGGGAAAAAAGAGGGGCTAATCCTGAGTGGTTATATACAACCGCAATTTCAATTTGCACAACAAAAGGGAGTAAGAACAGTTGAAGGTGGCGATTTTGCCGATGGGGTAAGCAACCGATTCATGCTAAGGCGCAGCCGGGTAAAAGTAGAGTATATCTTGAATGGACTGCAAAAGAATCCGGGCATGCATTTCGCATTTCAATTTGATGCCAGCGAGAGAGGGTTTAATATAAAAGATATTTGGGGACGCATACAAGAAAATAATTGGAAGTTATTCTCCCTTACTACCGGCCTCTTTGTGAGGCCGTTTGGGTTTGAAGTAAACTATAGCAGCAGCGACAGAGAAACACCCGAAAGGGGCAGGATGAGCCAAACTTTATTAAAAGGAGAAAGAGACCTGGGTGTGATGATAAGCCTTGATGCCCGGAAGCAAATTCGTTTTTTAGATGTATTAAAAATGGATGCCGGCCTTTTTAATGGCCCGGGTTCAGGAGTAAAAAGTGATATTGATAATAGAAAAGATTTTATTGGCCGTATTTCTTTAAAACCCATTCAGCTTACAAATGATATATGCCTTGGCACTTCTGTTTCTGCATTATTGGGCGGAATACAAAATAATACCCGTTATGTTTTTAACACTGTTTTGCAAAACGGAACACGCATGCAGGTAAAAGATTCTTCCATTCAAAATTTAGGGAGTTACAGCCCCCGAAAATATATAGGGGCCGATGTACAGATTAAAATAAAAAATCGCATTGGCGATATAGAACTTAGGGCAGAGTGGGTGCAGGGCATACAAACCGCCACTGCATTTAGTTCAGCAACACCCGAAGCTTTACTAACGGGTTATGATGGATTTTACAAACGCAATTTTAAGGGAGCTTATTTTTTATTTTTTGCAAAAAATATTTTCTCTAAAACACCAATTGGTTATTAAGTATGATTTTTACGATCCCAATACCCGGGTATCGGGTAAGGAAATAGGCCGGCTCGGTGCAGGATTTACGCTGGCAGATATAAAATACAATACCCTGGGCTTCGGGTATAATTATAATTTTTCAGAAAATATAAAGCTTATGCTTTATTATGCAAACGTAAAAAATGAAAGTAGCAGCCTGCCCGGTTTTACAAAAGATGTAAGAGATAATGTACTAACCACACGCCTGCAATTTAAATTTTAAGTAAGTAATATTTCCGTAACAGTAGGGTAACATTTATTTAAACTTTAGTTTACATCCTGGTAATATGGTAGAAATACCTTTGCGCAAATAAAAGAGACATGCGCATCCTTATTTTTTTAGCTGCTTTATTAAGTATAAGTTCAATTTGTTTTTCCCAAACCGGAACCATCGAGGGCAAGATCAGTAATGCTTCAAATGGAGCGGTTATTTATGGTGTTTCTATTACCATCGATGGACAGGCAAAGGGTACAACCAGTAATGCTGACGGATATTTTTCTCTAACCGTAGAAGCCGGTAAACCACATCGCATCAAACTGACTCATTTAAATTTTGCATCTAAAGAAATTACTGACCTCACTGTAGAAAAAAACCAGGTTCTTAATATTGATGTATTACTGAACGAGTCGTCAAAAACAGAGGAAGCTGTAGTCGTGCGTTCTTCGGGCCGTCGCCAGGAAACAGTTGCTGCATTAATAGCTTATCAACGCAATGCACCCGTGGTAGCGCAGGTAATTAGTGCGGAAGCCATCCGCCGCAGCCCGGATAAAAATACAGGGGAAGTTTTAAAAAGGGTGCCCGGCGCCAGCATCCAGGAAGGTAAATACCTGGTAGTGCGTGGCCTGGCTGATCGGTATAACCAAGCCATGCTGAATGGTATATTATTAAATAGTACCGAGCCCGATCGCAAAACTTTCAGTTTCGATATTATTCCTTCGGCTATGATTGATAATATTATTATCAATAAATCTTTTATTCCTGAACTGCCGGGTGAATGGGCTGGTGGCCTGATACAGGTGAACACAAAAGATGTACCGGCAAAAAATTTCTTTACCGTGCAAATAGGAACAGGCTTCAATACCCAAACCATCGGAAAAGAATTTTATGGTTACCAGGGTAGCAATACCGATTGGCTGGGTTACGATAATGGGGCAAGAGCATTACCCAATGGGTTTCCATCTAAAAAAACATTTGCGCAATTGAACCGGGAAGAAAAAACGCAGTGGGGCAAAGAATTTGAAAATATATGGGATTCAAAAAAAGAGGGATCGGGCCTGCTGGCGCTTAACCAAACTTTTTTAGTGAACGGCGGCTTCAATAAAAAAATAAAAGATAGTAAGCTGGCGGGCATTTTTGCACTCAGCTACAACCGCAGTAATAAAAGAGTGATTTATCAGAACCAGGTAAACATGATTCAAAATGATATGGCCAGCCTGAGTTTCGATTATGAAAACAGCAAATACAATAAAGAAGTATTGGCTGCTGCTTTAGGGAATATTACGCTGCAATTGGGTAATAGAAATAAGATCTCTTTCCGTAATATTTTAAATGTAAATACCAGTAATTATGTAACGCTACGTACCGGTAAAGATTATGAATCTAATTCTGATCTCGGGGATAATATCCGAGCGTCTGAACTGGCATTTAAAGCCAATACATTTTTTAATACGCAGCTTTCGGGTGAGCACCAAATAGCTGCAGCCGATTTAAAATTGCATTGGTTTGGTAGTTTCAATATTTTAGATCAATACATCCCCGATCAGCGCCGGGTACAGTACAATCAGGAAGATCCAACCAATCCATCTTCTCCCTATGCCTTACTGGTAGGTGCTTCTAATGCATCGCAAAAATCGGGTAGTCGCTATTATGGTTTCCTGAACGATTATGTGTACACTGCCGGCGCCGACCTGGCAAAAAACTTTAACTGGAAAAAACGCACACAAATTATCAAAGGGGGTTATTTCTTCCAAGTGAAAGATCGTTTGTTCAACTCAAGGCCATTTGCTATTTATTTACCGATCGACTATAAAGAGCTGCGCCGCCTGCCTTTAAGCCAGGTATTTAATCCTGAGAATTTTGGCAATGGTTCCGATAATCATTTTGCTTTCAGCGAACTTTCAGGAGATAGCTATCGCTATATTGCCAACAGTATTTTAAAAGCAGGATTCTTACAACTAGACAATCAGTTTAGCGATAAGTTGCGTGCCGTATGGGGTGTAAGGGTTGAGCATTTTGATCAGGTAGTAGGTAGCATGAAGGCTAAAGATCCACGCCATGTGCATAGCAAATTGATCGATTATTTACCCGGTATAAACCTTACCTATAAATTAAAAGATAATACCAATCTGCGTGCTTCTGCTTCGCAAACGGTGATCCGTCCGGAGTTTAGAGAGTTGAGTACATTTCAGTTTTATGATTTCGATCTGGGTGCTACAGTAGCTGGTAATACTAATTTGCAACGCACCAAGGTTTCTAATTTCGATCTGCGTTATGAACTCTATCCCGGTGCTGCTGAGCTCATCACTTTTGCCGTATTTTATAAATATTTCAAACTGCCCATCGAAGCTTATTTTAATCCGGGCGTAGGCGGTTCAAGCACTTATAATTTTATTAATGCCGATGAAGCCAATAGCTTTGGCGCTGAGCTTGAATTCCGTAAAAAACTGGACTTTACGCCTGCTTTCAAGAACTTTATTTTACAGGGTAATATTTCTTATATCTACAACCGGGTTACTTCTAAAACCACTAATTTAAATCGTCCCATGCAGGGCCAAAGTCCTTACCTCATTAACCTGGGCCTGCAATATGATGAAGAAGTAAAAGGCTACAGCGCTACTTTATTGTTCAATCAAATTGGCCGACGCATCGCATTTGTAGGCGGTACCGATCAGCCCGCAATTTGGGAAAACCCACGTCCACTCCTGGATTTCCAGGTAGGTAAAAAAATATTGGATAAAAAAGGCGCCATCAAACTTAGCATAGCCGATATCCTTAACAAAACAGCCATCTTTTACAACGATCTAAATCATAACAAAAAATATGATAAGGATAAAGATGTATTTGCCATCCGCAGAAAATATGGCAGCAATATCAGCATTTCGTTTAGCTATAATTTATAAAATCATCATAACAAAAAAAATAACAACAAAATGAAAAAGCTAATTATTTACGGTGTTTTAATAGCATGCACAGCATTGAGCTGCCGTAAAATAGAAGTAGATGGCGATTCAAACGGAGGTGGTTCTACCAATCCGCCACCCACATCAGAGAACATTATTTTAGAAGGGCGCATCTCGGCCAACCGTACCCTGAAAGCAGAGTACACCTATAAATTACGAGGCTTGGTATATGTAACCAATGGTGCTATTTTAACCATTGAGCCGGGTACAAAGATCGTAGGAGAAAACGGCCGCAATGGAGGTTTAATCATTACCCGCAGTTGCCAAATTAAAGCAGAAGGAACCGCAGACAAACCCATTGTATTTACTTCAGAATCTACCAATCCGCAAAGAGGTGATTGGGCCGGGATCGTTATTTTGGGTAATGCGCCTACCAATGCATCTTTTAATGGTGTACAAGGTGTAGGCGAAGTAGAAGGTGGTGTAAACAACAGCGATGGCCTGGGTTTATATGGTACGCCTGCAACACAGCAACAAAACCCCGCCGATAATAGCGGTATCTTAAAATATGTACGTATTGAATATGCAGGGTATGCATTTTTACCCGATAAAGAAATTAACGCCTTAACCCTTGGCGGCGTTGGTAGCCAAACAGTCATTGATCATATTCAGATCAGCTATTCAAACGATGATGCCATCGAATGGTTTGGTGGTACTGTGAATTGCAAATACCTGATTGCATACAAAACCCTGGATGATGATTTTGATACAGACAATGGTTACAATGGCCGGGTTCAGTTCGGTATTATCTTAAGAGATTCAGGTGTTGCTGATATTTCGAAAGTTGAGGGATTTGAAAGTGATAACGATGCAGCCGGTAGTTCATTAACGCCTCAAACAGCGCCTGTATTTTCAAACATCACCGTGATTGGCCCAAGGGCTACTGCAGCTAATGTAGGCAACGCATATTATTTAGCCGCAGCGCAGATTCGTAGAAATTCAAGCCTGTCTTTATTTAATTCAGTGATCATGGGTTGGCCCGTTGGTGTTTACATCGATGCAACAAAAGGTATTCCGGTAGATAATAATATTCCTTATTCATTGTTTATCCAAAACAGCATCATTGCAGGTTGTGCAGAGCCGGTAAAATATAGCATCACCGGTAATACCAATACTCCGCAAACGCCCAATACCACACAAACTATTTTAACCTGGTTTAATACACCTGCTTATGGTAATAGTATTTTGCAAAACAATACCGATGTTGGTTTAGGTGCTCCATTCAATTATGCAAGCCCCGATTTCAACCCCACAGCTGCTTCTGCCGCTACTTCCGGCGCTAGCTTTAGCCATGTAAAATTAAGTACCGGCTTCAGTGCAGTTACTTACCGCGGCGCTTGCACCGTAGGCGATACCTGGTGGAAAGGATGGACTAAATTCAACTAATAGTTTCCCCACAAGTAGGAAAGCAGCCGCAAGGCTGCTTTTTCTATTAGGTTACCGGCTGCATCTCTTTTATGTAGCTTCATTGGCTACGCTCAGTTCTACTAATTGCAAATGGCAGCACGAAAATTTAATCGGGCAAATTTTTATTGCTTTGTTAATGTCAGCCATTCAGCAAGGGGAAAAGGGTTTTATAATTTGCATACCCACCCGGGCATGTGCTTGGGTCAATCCATTCTACATCTCTTCTAAAGATTAAAAATAATTTAGAACTGTCAAGTGTGCTTATAGAAATATTTACATCTCCCACATCATAACACCCCGAGTTTACTCCAAAATACATATTATAAACATTTGGCGTGCCGAAGTTGTCACCTTTGAAATAAGTCTTATTGTCCGCACTGTCTAATGTATTGTAAATTATTTGATTGGTTAATGAATCTTTAATTAAAACACGGCCCACTAAGCAATCCCATTTTATGCATCCGGAGCATTGTTGGCCATAATCCCATTCAGTTTTTTTAATAAATCTAACTTCATACAATCTCCCTGCTTTAGTTCCTTTCCAGGTACCTATAAAGGGGTCTAATTTGTGATTGATGTCTTTTACATAGTTTACGGTTGCAGGAAAAAGACTGTCTCCTTTATAAGTGGCAGCCTGCTCTAATGATATTACAGATTGTGCTTTTGCTGTATTGAAGCAGCATAAAAAAGCAATAATAATTAAATGTTTCATATACAAAAGTTTTAAGGGCAGGGTGTTTTAATAATTTTATTATTTACGGTAAGCGTTACCTGGTCAATGGTATCATTGCTGTTTATTTTATATAAGCTTATCCCCGATAGTTGCATTACGTCTCTTAAGTAGGTTAAAAATGTTTTTTCAAAACCATATTTTTTTTTCCAGGTTTTACAATAATCATTAAAATGATCTTTCCATTCATCTGTTCCATATCCCACTCTTATATCAGCAGAAGTGCCGGTAAATTTAAGTGTATAGGTGCCATTGGATGCCGCCATGGTAACATAGTAATCGGCAAAATTGCCGGAGTTGCGGTTTATATTGATAACCTTCATTAATACATCCACATCTGCAGGCGTAAATATACGGACGGGTTGTTTTAATTCACTTTTTCAACTCCATCAGGATTCACTGAATTTACTAAATAATCATTCAGGTGCGTGTGTGAAAACCCCTTCGTTGTGCTGTCTTATGTTGCGTTTCGTGAGTCACGAACTGCGGCGGAGGGATGAACAACAAAATATTATTGCTTAATAAGCGTAAACCTGCTGGGCAGTGTCATTGTCGTATCGTTTAAATTTAAGTTATAATATGGAGTGCGTTGTTGCAAAACATTCATTTTACATCAGTAGGGCTTACAATAATATCTGCTGACCAGTTTATCATTCCACGATGGTGATTAAAATCTATAAACCTACCTACTAATTGTTCAGAATTGCATCCATATTTTTTATCCTTAGATTTGTAATATTAAACATATACAGCCAATCATTAGAAACAGGTAGGTTTCGGTTGGCATAGTTACTCATTACAATATTATTGCCCCGTATACTTCTATCCATCCCCATAAATTGTCTTTAATATTATTGTACACTTGGTTTCGTATGTTCTTACAGGCTTCAAATAAATGCGTAAAGTATCTGTGCTCGTTGGCATCCATCCACTCAAATTTTATATTGTTTGTAATGTATTGCAGCATCATTTCGGGAGCGTGGAGTTGGCACTTGCAATGCCAGTAATTACGGTAAATAATAGTATGAGAAAGTATTTCATAAATTTGTTTTTTAATTTTAATATAATTATTGTCAGGGGGCAAACCTGTAAACTTCCTGGGTAAAGCTGTGAGGGAGGTTCCAGTTTATACAGTTTTTATCACTTGATAAAGGCTAATGGCATTATCCGTATTCTTTCTTTCAGCATATCTCAAAGCGACTATATATGTTTTTGATTGGGGCTTCAAATTTATCGGCATAATCATGTTCAAATTGTTCCATTTTTAATATCATCCCATCCACCCACTCCATCGCCTACTATACTTAAAGCTAAATGCCCTGTTTAGCCACCGGTCTTTTTTACTTTCATGATTATTGGGTTGCCCGTTGTGGGTGGTAAGTGCAAAGAATAAGTTGTTAGGATCTTGAGTATACTTCCAACATAAATCTGAGCTATTAAAAACAATATTATCTGGTAAATATACCCGCCAAATCACTTATAGTGACAATGGTACAAAGGACCTACTTTTAAACTATTCCAGGTAATGGATGCACCATTATAACTGCCCTCTGTTTAAACTGATAACGATCGGGAAAAAGTAACGGCAAACCCAGTTTGCAAGGCTGAGTTTAATAGGCGTGGAGTCTAAGTATTTAAGATAGTTACATAAAACTTGCATTTTGATTGAGTGATTGAATAAACGGATCGCAAAGGAACCGGGGAGCAGGATCATCCATAGGCAAAGGATCCCACCCCGGATCTTTCGTTTGCCGGCGGGGCAATCAGGTAAATTTCCGGCCGTACTACCTTATTGGTTTGAAAATCGCCAGCAGGTTGCACAGGTAATAAGATAGGGTATTCCCACTGGAACCTCCACCGGTTGTAGGTAAATCTCCGGCCCACCGCCCGTTGTTTCCACCATCATCCCCCACCTCAATACCACCTATATAACAATTAATAGTAGGAAAAAATATACCACAGCCGGGAACGGTAATATTAAAATTTATTATTATAACTCCAGCTTTCTATATACTTGTGAGTTGTCAAACTGGTATATAGTGAGCTACATTATTTTTGCGATAAACTTTGCCCGCTTGCCGAATCTGAAATATCAACAAACAAAGCGTAGTTATCAGCAGCCTGTTGCCTGAATAGATTGTAATTCGAAATTTTAAATTCATTATAACCAAAGATCATTTTTCGAAATGGCACCCAGGCTTTGCTAATTTTCTGCTGTTAAAGTTAGCGCTTCTACATTATAATTTAATAATTTGTATTCCCAGTTTCGTGTATCTAAAATCATTACTCGTCTCCTTAGTTTAATTCTATTTCTATAAAACCTGCCACCCGTTGGTTTCCCCCTGTTTCACACAAAAAGCGGACGATAATCGTATCCTGAGTTAAATTTCCCATATTGGATGGTAAGAAACTTTCAGTAGTACTTCTGCATTTTTAATTGTAGTAAGCGTTTGCACCCTAAAATTGGGTATCCATTTTAAACAATAATGCAAATTCATTCTCCCTTGTTTTTACTTTGTACGCACTATTTATCCTTTTATTAATTGGTCAGCATTATTTGATAATTTAAAAAATTATTTGTAATGGTAATATAATTGGCAGAAATTGACAAGTATCTATTTTTTAC